>NZ_JAMGBD010000003.1 GCF_023516555.1 Sphingomonas alba | reverse complement strand
CACCGGCTTTGGCGACGACGGACCATGCGGGCTATGTCGGCGTTGAAGCCGGCCTTCTTTTCCCGAACGATCTCGACGTCGATTTCGAATATGATTTCGTTGAAGGTGGTAGCCTGAGCTACGACTATGACGTCGACTACAAGCTCGGCTTCGACGGCGACATCATCGGCGGCTACGACTTCGGCCAGTTCCGGCTCGAGGCCGAGCTTGGCTACAAGGCCGCTGATTTCGACAAGGTCACTGACGACAGCGGTGATTCCACCGATGTCGACGGCGACACCAAGGTCTGGTCGTTGATGGCCAATGCCCTGTGGAACCCGAGCTTCGGCGAACGCTGGGATGCCTATATCGGTGTCGGCGGCGGCTGGGCCTGGACGAAGCTCAACACGGACTTGGGCGACGCCAGCGACAGCCACTTCGCGTGGCAGATCATCGCGGGTGTCGGCTACAACATCAGCAACAACATCGAGCTTGGCCTGAAGTATCGCTACTTCTCGACCAAGTTCCACGACAACGACACGTTCGACAACTTCCTCGACAATACGAACATCGACGGCAAGTTCCGGTCGCACTCGCTCTTGGCGAGCCTGATCTTCAGCTTCGGATCGGCCCCGCCGCCTCCGCCGCCGCCTCCGCCGCCGCCACCCCCGCCGCCTCCGCCGCCGCCTCCGGCGACGCAGACGTGCCCGGATGGCTCGGTGATCCTGGCGACGGACGCATGTCCGCCTCCGCCACC
>NZ_JAMGBD010000002.1 GCF_023516555.1 Sphingomonas alba | reverse complement strand
GCCTCCGCCGCCGCCGCCGGAGCCGGAACGCGGGTAACCGAAACCCTCCCTTGAGCCGGCATTGATCTCCCGCCGGATTCGAGAGCCTGGCCCGCCGGCCTCCCTGTCCGGCGGGCCAATATTTTGCCTGTCAGGAGCGCGCCGACTTGGGTCTTGCAAGCGGCATCAGCAGCCGCATCATGCCGACCGCGAAGATGACGGCGATGGCGAATTGCACAACACGCGCGCCCCAGGTGCCGCTGTTGCCGGCGCCCTTGAGCAAGGCCAGGCCAAAGATGACCATCGTCGCATTGTAGGCAAGCAAGGCATTGCCGCCGCGGACACCGCCCTTCACGATCCGGTCTCCGAACGCGACGCCGATGATGAAGGTGATCAGGCCGAGCGACGCGAGCGAAGGTGCGATGCTCAGCAGGTAAAATGCGGCTACGGCGACAAACCCGCCGAGGAAATTGCCGGTCAGTTTTGCCCACCCAGCGGCGGCGCCGCGTTCCTCCTCCATCTTCGCGATCAGCAAGACGGTGGTCAGCAATACCGGGATCGCGTCGGTCAGCCCAAACGACAGGTAGACAAGCATGACGGGCAGGACGATCGCTGTCCCGACCAGTGCGACCGTCACCGGATACTCGGCGGGAGGCGCCGGCGGGTCGGGGCTCTTAGGCGAAGGCAAAGGCCAGATAGCAAAGCTCAGCCAATCGAACAGGACGGCTAGGAGCATTGCCCGAACCAGCATTCCCGGCAGGACGCCGGCAAACTGCGAGACGGTCAGTGAGACCACCGGAATCACTGCCATGCAAATGAGGAGCAGCGTCAGGGGCAGAGCCCCCTTGCCATGCGCTAGTCCGGCGAACGCCAGGAACATGATCAAGCCTACGGCCATGAAAAGCACATAGGGTGCCTGGCTGAGCCACATGGTGAGGAAGAAAGCGAGCCACGCCGACAGCGCCATCACGACGACCAAAACCACGCCAACCTTGGGTGGTGGTGCGACCGGCAGGCTGGCGAGCAAGACGCCGGTGAGTACGGGGGCAAGCGCCGATGGCTGCCACCCCATATATTCGCAGGCAAGAAAGGATGCGGTCGTTCCGAATGCGAAGCGCAGGACGAAGTGCATGCGCGCAGAGTCCGCCGGATTGCGGGCGGCTTTGACCGGCAGGGCTGCCTCGCCCATTTTATTGCAGGTAGCTGAGGAGTGCGACGAGCCGGATCCAGAGCCGCCCGATCGGGTTCATCAGCGAACCGTCATTAGCGAAGATGATCACGTTCGCTTGGGCGCCGCTTCGGCCGACGTCGATGCCGGCGTCCTTGGCTTCGTCTGGCAGGATGAGGATGCGGACAGGAAAGCGTTGCGGATCGCGCACCCAGCCCTGGTCCGGAGGGTTTGATGACAATTGGCCGTTGGGCGCCTCGTCACCCTGGCTGACGCCCCAGCCGACGCTCTGCACTTTGCCGCGGAACAGCTTGCCCGGTTTGATATCGAGGGCGACGGTGACGTCCTGACCGGGCTCGACATTGCCCAGCTGGTTTTCACGCAGATCGGCCGAGATCCACCGGGGCCCGCTGTCAAGGAAACTCAAGAGCGGCTGCCCAGGGCCGACATACTGGCCGCGCGCCAGCCTCAGGTTGGTGACGATTCCGTTGGCCGGCGCGCGCACTTCCGTATTGCGCAGGTCAAGCCTCGCCTGGTCGACGGCGGCGAGCGCCTGCTTGACCTTGGGGTTGTTCATGCCGGGCGCCCCAAGATTGGCCCTGGCCTTTTCGAGATCCGCTTGCGCGCGGGTCAGGTCGGCTTCGGTTTTCGCGACCTCGGCGCGGGCCCGAATTCCCTGGGTTTCTGCAAGCGCCTTCTTGTCGACAAGGCCGGTGACGATCCCGCCGAGCTGGCGGTTGGCAGCAAGATCGACCCGCTGCTTGGTCAGCATGGCCTGCGCCGATGCGACATCGGCGACGGAGACGTCGGCCGCTTGCAGCGCCACCGACAGATTGGCTTCGGCGGAGCGAAGTGCGACCTGATACGGCTCGGGATCTATGCGGAAGAGCAGCTGGCCCTTGCGCACCGCGCTGTTGTCCTTGACCCCGACTTCGACGACATCGCCGGCCACTTCCGGCGCTACCTGGGTCAGGAAAGTCTCGACCCGCGCCTGCGACGTATAGGGCGTGTAGCGGTCGGCGAGCACGTGATAGACGAACAACACCAGAAGCAGGATCAGCGCGACCAGGATGACCTTGCGCATCGGGCTTGCCGGCGGCTTGGCAGGCCCGATATCGATTTCGGTTGCGACCGGTCCGGGCGCTGTACCAGATGGAGCCGACGCCGGCTGAGCGCCTTCGGTCATTTCTTGCTTCCCCCCGATTGAACAGTGGATGCGGCATTGGCCGGAGCGCCAACCCAGTCGCCGCCGAGCGCGCGATAGAGATTCACCAGGGCGCGCTGATAGTCGCCGCGCGCGGATGCGTATTGAAGCTCTGAGTTGAACAGGCTGCGTTCCGTATCCAGCACCTCGAGATAGTCTGAGTATCCGTTTTCGTAGCGCTCATTGGCGAGCTCAACTCCGCGCTGGAGCGTGGAGACACGAAGGCGAATGGCTTCGCGGAATTCGGCGGCGTGCTGGACGGCAGCGAGAGCGTCGTCGACATCCCTGAAGGCGTTCTGGATAACCTTCTCATAATTGGCGAGTGACTGGTCACGGCGTGCGGTTGCCTGGTCGACGGCGGCGGTTAGCCCGCCCCCCGTGTAGATTGGACCGGCGACGTCGCCTGTAAACGACCAGGTGTGAGCATCGCCCGAGAATAGCCGCCCAAGCGATGGGCTGGCGAGACCGAGCAGGCCGGTCAGGGTGATGCGTGGGAAGAAAAGGGCGCGCGCCGATCCAATCAAGGCATTGGATGCGATGAGTTGCTGTTCCGCCTGCCGGATGTCCGGCCGTCGCGCCAACAGCTCGGACGGAATGCCTGCCGGGATCGTCAGCTGGCCATAATTGGCAATCTCGGCCGGCGTTGCTCGTGCAATCGGGCCCGGATTGCGGCCGACGAGGACGGACAGCGCGTTTTCCTGTTGTGCAATGGCCTGACGGATTGGAGGCAGCGACGCCACCGCCGCCTGATATTCGCTGCGGACCTGAGCCATTTCGAACTCGGAAATCCAGCCGGCGGCAAGCCGCTTTTCGAAGACATCGACGGACTTCGCGCGCCCCGCCACCGTCTGCTCCGAAACCCGCAGTTGCTCGTCGAGGTCGAGCAAGGTGACGTAGCCAATGATGACCGACGAGATCAGGGTGAGCGTTACGCCCTGGCGAGCTTCCTCGCTTGCCAGCAAATTCGCGCGCGCTGCTTCGGTTTCCCTGCGAATGCGGCCCCAGAGATCGATCTCCCAGCTGGCCGACAGCAGTCCGCTCCAGGTCGTGCTCAGCGGATCCACTATGGAGGGGATCATCTCCTTGCTGGCGCGGCTACGATTGCCGCTGAGCCCATAGCCCACTTGCGGGAACCCTTGGGAACGGGTGCCGGCTAGCACCGCTGCAAATTCGTCGACGCGAGCGGTGGCGATGCGAAGGTCGCGGTTGTTCGACAAGGCCTCGGTGACCAGCGCATCAAGCCGCGGATCGCCATAGCCTGTCCACCAATGATCCCGGATTTCCGAAGGCGTCAGAAGCGTTGCCGTGCGATAAGCGTCGGGCACTTCGACCATCGGCCTGGTGTAGTCAGGGCCCTGGACGCAGCCCGCCAGAATCGAGGCGCAGCAGGCCGTCGCCGCCAGGCGCGCCAGCGCTCGCTTCGGCTTGCCATGCTCCGCCCTCATGTCTCCCGTTATGAAGGGGCGGCAATTGCGGTGAATTAGGGGATTCCGTAAATCGACTGGGTAATAATCCTGAGGCGGAAAGTCCTCAGCCGGCCATGCCCACAGGCATCAACACTTCCAGCCGATTGCCTTCCCGCGTCTCCCGATAGTCGATGATCTCAGCCCAGGCGCGGACGATGTCGATGCCTGCCCCGCCGCCGCGATCGCTCCTCCTGCCGCTCGGGGCCGCGCGCGGATCGAACGCCGGGCTGGGATCGACCAAGGTGAGGTGCAGGCCATCCGGCTCTACTATCAGGCTCATCTCAATCTCATGGTCGGCGGTCAGGCCGCCATGGTCGTAGAGATTGGTCAGCAGCTCCTCGATGATGATGCAGAGCCGGGCCGTTTCCTCATCGGTCAGCCATTGTTCCTCGGCGAAGGCGCGGGCGGCCGCCAATGCCTGGCCGACGGCGTCGCTCCCTTTGAGCCGCAAAGTCGCGCGCTCCGGATTCGATTCGCTTGAGCTCACGCGAATCGCTATGTCACTTTCCCGTAACGGTTGGGAGGCCTACCGTGCGGGGCATTGCTATTGGACTGGGCCTGATCGCCCTCATCGCGACTTCGGACGCAGCAGCGGAAATCGCGCGCATCAAGACATCGAGCGGAACGGCAACAGTCGTTCGCGGCAGCCAGAAACTGAAGCCGGCGCCCGGCCTGCAACTGGAGGCACGCGACACGCTCGTCACCGGTAAGGACGGCCGCATGGCCGTTACCTTCATCGACAACACCCGCTTCGCCGTCGGTCCGAACAGCAGCGTGTCGGTCAGCGAATTTCAATATGACCGGACGCAGCAGAAGGGCGCGATGGTGACTCAGGTCGACCGCGGCTCGCTCGCGGTCGTCTCCGGCAAGATTGCGAAGTCGAACCGCGACGCGATGAAAGTGCGGACGCCCAACACCTTGCTCGGGGTGCGTGGCACCAAGTTCATCGTCGAGGTCCCACAGTGAGCCGCGCCTGGCTCATCGCCGCGCCCCTGCTGCTTGCCGGCTGCGCGACCTCATCGCTTGTGCTCATGCCGGACGACGAAGGACACCAGGGTTCGGTGGCGGTGCTCGAGGCGAACGGCAAGCCGACCGAAGCGGTCATTTCCGAACAGAGCCGGACCAAGCTCGGCGATGCGACTCCGAACTCGAAGCCATTAGGTGCGGATGGGCTCAAGAAGGATGAGGCCGCGCTCCTGACCAACCTGCCGCCGCCGGCGAAGAGCTTCCTGCTCTATTTTGACCAGGGCACCGTCAATCTCGTGCCGTCGTCCGCGGGCGTGCTCGCCAACCTTCGTGCCGAAATCGCATCGCGGTCGGGGCCGGAGGTCGAAGTTATCGGCCACACCGACACCGTCGGCAGCGCCGAGGATAACGACAAACTGTCAGTACGCCGGGCCGAGCAGGTCCTGGAATGGCTGGTCAGCCAGGGTTTTGACCGCTCCGAAATGTCCGCGGTCGGGCGCGGTGAGCGCGACCTCAAGGTTGCGACGGAAGACAACACCGACAATGCCGCCAATCGCCGCGTCGAGGTGATCGTCCGCTAACCGCCGATGTAACGGATCGCCATCACTGTCAGGTCGTCGGTGGCTTCCGTGCCCGCCTCGAAGTTGCGCACTTCATCGCGGACCGCTTCGCAGATCGCAGTCGCGCTCCGTGCCCATGCGTCTTTTCCACCGAGGATACGGTCGCGGCCGAAAAGCTCTTCCGCAGCGTTCTGGGCTTCGGTGACGCCATCGGTGACGAGTACCAAGGTCTCGCCGGGCTGGAGTTGGATCTTCTCCAGCGGGAAGGGGAATTCGGCGATGGAGAACGGCGGCCCCCCGTCGAGTTTCAGCCGCTCGATGTTACCGTCGGAATCGAGGCGCAGCGGGTCCTCATGCCCCGCGCAAACCAATTCGATGGCTCCCGATTTGAGGTCGAGGATCCCCAGCAGCATAGTGACGCTCATCGCCTCGCTATTGTCTTTCAGCAGCTCCAGGTTGACGGCATCGGCCATGCCGGCGACGTCGACCTGCATCCGCGATAAGGCCGCGCTCGTGAGTGCCTTTGACATGGCCATGAAAAGGGCCGCCGGAACGCCCTTGCCGGTGACGTCCGCGACGGCGAAGCCAAGCCGGTCCGGGCCGATCATCATCGCATCGTAGAAGTCGCCGCCGACGGATTTGGCGGGCTCAAGTAGTGCATCGAGATCGACGCGCGGGTCGAGCTTCTGGAGTCGGGTACGGGCCGGAACCATGCCGAGCTGGATCGCGCGGGCCGCCTGCAGTTCGCCCTGCGTCTCGGCAGCGGCAACCCGCTCATGGACGAGGGCGTCGCGCAGCCGCTCGCGCTCGATCCGGGCCAAGGCGAACAATCCCATCGCGACTCCGGCGACGGAACCGAGACCGACAAGAGCTGGGCGGGCCGGGTCGAGGAGCAGGCCAGCGTTCTCGAAGAGGAGCCAGCTGGCCACCGGAAGCGCGGCGAAGACGATCGCGAGAAGGAAACGATAGCCGCGGCCGAACAGGGCATTTCCCAAAGCCAGGAACGCGAGCATGGCGGCTGCCGCCCATTCCGCGGCGGGCGCCCAGCGTGGGCGCTGCAGCCAGCCGCCGCGCAGGATCGTGTCCACCGACTGGGCCTGGATCAGCGGCCCGAATTCGACGGAGTTGAGCGGCGTGGCTGCAATGTCGGCCGTGCCTTCGGCGGTCATGCCGACGATCACCGGCTTGCCCTTGAAGACATCGGCCTTCAGCGGCTTGTCGTCGCCCAGGATCCGGGCCGCCGAAATGATCCGGTCGCTCGGGAATCGGCCAAAGTGCAGGCGCACCCTGCCATGCGCGTCCACCGGCACTTTGCGATGGCCGATGGCGAGCGCGGCGGGCGTCGATTTTACGCTTTCGGCGTCGACGGCATTGCGCGCGATTTCCGCCGACAGGCTCAGCCTCGGCCGGCTGCCGACACGGAGGATCAAGGGCATGTCGCGCACAACCCCGTCATTATCGGGCCGTCCGTTCATCAGCCCGGTGCCGAGCGCGACCTCGTCCAGTTCCGGAATCGATGCGAGCTCCGCAGGAAAGGTATCGATTTTCGAGGGTAGCTTGCCCGTAATCGGAGCGTCCGCAAGCTGCGGCTGTTCCTCCGGTGCGCGTTCCACGCCCGCATGGCCAAGTACAACGGGCGACTGTCCAATGACGGTGCTGAAGATCTGGTCGGTGGGCTGCATGCGCTGCACTTCCGCGACGACAGCTGGGCTTAACTCAGGGTAGATGGATATCAGCGTTTCGGGACTGACCCGGTCATGTTCGGGAAACATCATGTCGAAGGCGACGACCTTCGCGCCGCGCGCCTTCAGTTCTTCGGTCAGTCGCGCCAGATAATATCGGGACCAGGGCCACGGGCCGATCATTTGAATGCTGAAGTCGTCGATCATGACGACGCGCACGTCGGTCCCGGACAAATCTCGAGGCATCACCTTTTGCCAGCCGTCGAACACCCCGCGCTGCATTCGCTCGCCAACGGCAAGGCTGAGGAGCACGGCGATCAGCGTCATCGCCAGCCAGGTGAAGAGCACCCGGCGGCGTGGCCCTGAAAATTCAGAGGCGGACTTCGAGTCCGTCATAGGAACAAATGACATTCAGCGCCGGGCCGTCGCGGGTCAGTTCTTCGTAGCGGATCGTCTCCTGGTGCATCCGCTCGATGTCCTCGTCGTCGTAGGTCGGCTCGTGGTGGAAGAGGGCCAGCGTCTTCGCCTTCGCTTCATGGCACAGGTCGACCGCGACGATGTTGCTGGAATGGCCCCAGTCTTCCTTCATCGAAACGCTGTCGGCGAGCGAGTACATGGTGTCGCAAATGACGAGATCGGCCTCGCGGAAGAAATGGATGAAGGCGGCCTCGACCGCCATCTTCTCCAGCTTGTGCTCGCTGTCGGTGCTGTAGATGACCGACCGTCCGGTGATGTCGGTGAAACGATAACCGTAGCTGCCGTGGCTGTGGTGCTGCAGCTTGGTCTCCACCTTCACGCCGTCGATCTCGTAAGTCTCGCCGGGGGTTAGCGTGACGAATTCGAAAGTCGCGCGCAGCCAGTCGAACGGGACGGGGAAGGAGATTTCCTCCTGCTGGCGGCGGAGCGCTTCCTCCGCATCGGGGTGGCCGGAATGGATGCGGATCATCGCTTCCGGATCGAACGCCGGCACGAAAAACGGGAAGCCCATGATGTGGTCCCAGTGCAGGTGGGACAGGAAGAAATTATAGACCTTGGGATGACCGCCGGCGTTGCGTCGCATGGAGTCGAGACCGAATTGCCTGAGGCCGCTCCCCATGTCGCAGATCAGATATGAACCATTGCCGGCTTCGATTTCAACGCACGGAGTGGCGCCGCCATACGTACCGCCGGCGGCGAAGCTGAGGTCGTTCTCGACGAACTTCTCTGCCTCGACCTCGTCCGCGAACTTGCGCCCGTCTGAGGCGACCAAAGCATGCGCGATCTTTTTCTGGATGATGTCCGCGGTCGGCGCGACCGGCAGCGATCCGCGAGTGCCCCAAAACCGCGCCAGCATGTTCCCGCTGCCCCTCCGCTTGCGCCCGAACTAGGGCGCGGCCTCGACCGTGTCGGTGATCTTGAACAATTTGTCGTAGCGGCTGATCGCCAGGATCTCGCGCATCACGTCGTTAGGTGAGGCGAGCTCGACCTCGACGCCGGCTTCCTGTCCTTCGCGCTTGGCGACGGTAAGCACGCGCAGGCCGCGCGACGACATATAATCGAGGCCGGTCAGGTCGATGATCATGCGCTTCAATCGCGCCTGTTGCGCCTTCTCGATGCCGTCGCTCAGGCCGACCCCGAAGGCCACCCACGTGGCTTCGTCGACCCGTCCGCGGATCGCGACCACCATCGCATCGCCGCGCTCGTCGAAAGAATAGTCCATGCCTCGCCCCTTCGAACGGACTCGGCGTGGATACCGGCAATCGGGCCGGTCGTGCAAACAGGGTAAGTCGGTAGGAGCTGTGCTTACAGTTCGGCGGCCATCGCCGACAGCATTGCCGATGCGCCCTTTTCGGCTTCATCGACGTGCTGCCGCATCGGCGCGAACAGCTCGCGGCCGGTGCCGACCGGAGGCGGCGGCGCTTCGGCGGCATCGCGAGAGTCGAGGTCTGCGCCGAGCGCCTCCAACACGCCGTCATGTCCGCAAAGCCGGACGGCATCGCCGTCGCGAAGGCGCGCCAGCGGGCCGTCAGGCAGGGCCTCGGGCGAAACATGGATTGCCGCGGGAACCTTGCCGCTGGCGCCGGACATGCGGCCGTCGGTGACCAGCGCGACGCGATGGCCGCGATCCTGAAGCACGCCGAGGGCAGGGGTCAGCTTATGCAATTCCGGCATGCCGTTGGAGCGCGGGCCCTGGAAGCGGACAACGACGACGCAATCGCGATCAAGCTCGCCCTTCCGGAAGGCCTCGAGAACCTGATCCTGATTCGGGAAGCAGAGCGCCGGTGCCTCGATCGTCCAGCGCTCCTTGTCGACGGCGCTGGTCTTGAAAATGGCGCGGCCGAGGTTGCCGCTGACCAGGCGCATGCCGCCGTCGGGAAGAAAGGGCTCGGTCGCGGGCCGCAGGACGTCGATGTCGCTACTTTCCTCCGCGGGCTTCCAGACCAGCTCGTCGCCGTGCATTTCGGGCATGCCGATATAGGCCGATTGGTTGTCGGCGCCAGCCGGCAGGACGTCGGTGTGGAGCAGACCTTCATTGCCCAAAGTATAGGCCACAAAGCCCGTGCCGCCGGCGGCATGGAAGTCGTTCACGTCCGCTGATCCGCTTGGATAGACGCGCGCGATCAACGGGACTGCCGACGAGAGCTCGTCTAAGTCCTGCCAGTCGATGGCGATGCCGGCGGCCCGCGCGATCGCCGGCAGGTGAATGGCATGGTTGGTCGAGCCGCCGGTGGCAAGCAGGCCGATGGCCGCATTGACGATGGCTCTCTCGTCGACGACCTCGGCAAGCGGGCGTTTCCCCGACTTCCCAAGCGCGGCGAGGCGATGGACGGCTTCGCGGGTCAGCGCCTGGCGCAACGGCGTGTTCGGATTGGCAAAGGCTGCACCTGGCACGTGCAAGCCCATCAGCTCCATCATCATCTGGTTGCTGTTGGCGGTGCCGTAGAAGGTGCAGGTGCCAGCGGAATGATAGGAGGCCGCCTCGGCCACGAGCAGCTCCTCCTTGCTCGCCCTGCCCTCGGCGTAGAGCTGGCGAACCCGCTGCTTTTCCTTGTTGGCCAGGCCCGAAGGCATTGGCCCGCCGGGAATTAGCAGCGTCGGCAAATGCCCGAAGCGCAGCGCACCGATCAGCATGCCGGGGACGATCTTGTCGCAAATGCCGAGCATGGCGACGGCGTCGAACATGCCGTGCGAGAGGGAAACCGCCGTCGCCATTGCGATGACGTCGCGGCTGAACAGGGACAGGTCCATGCCCGGTTGCCCCTGCGTCACGCCATCGCACATCGCCGGAACGCCGCCGGCAACCTGCGCGGTCGCCCCGGCTTCGCGGGCGAAAATCTTGATCTGCTCGGGATAGCGTCCGTACGGCTGGTGCGCCGACAGCATGTCGTTGAAGGCCGTGACTATGCCGATGTTCGGCCCGGCCAGCCGCTTGATTGCTTCCTTGTCCTCGCCGGCGGCGGCGAAGCCATGCGCGAAATTGCCGCAGCTGAGGCGCGCCCGGCGGATGCCGCGCTCCTTCTCCGCGGCCATCAGGTCGAGATAGCGGCGGCGCGTCGGCTTTGAACGCTCGATGATCCGGTCGGTGACGCGCGAGATCGTCGGATGAAGGCTTGTCATTCGTGCCAGCTGACGCCGTCGCGCTCCGCCAGTGCGATGGCCGATGACGGTCCCCATGTCCCCGCCGCATAAGGCTTGGGCGTTACGCCTGCTGCCGTCCACCCGGCCCGAATTTCGTCGATCCAGGCCCATTGCGCTTCGACTTCGTCGCGGCGGACGAAAAGGGTCGGGTCGCCCTCGATCAGGTCGAGCAGCAGGCGCTCGTAGGCAATGCGGCGGCGATATTCGCTGAAGGCATTGGCGAGGCCGAGGTTAAGCGGGACGTCGCGCAGTCGAACACCGTCGCGGCCCAGGCCCGGCGTCTTTGCCATCAGCTCCAGGCTGATCGTTTCCTCGGGCTGCAGGCTGATGAGCAGGCTGTTCGGCCGTGACACCGCCCCGCGCCTGGCAAAGATGTCGTAAGGCACCGCCTTGAACTGGATGTAGATCTCGGAGTCGCGGACCGGCATCCGCTTGCCGGTACGGAGGTAGAAGGGCACGTCCTTCCAGCGCCAATTGTCGACATGAGCCTTCAGCGCGACAAAGGTCTCGGTCTGGCTGTCGCGGCCAAGTTCTTCATCATAGGAAGGCACCGGCTCGCCATCGATCGCGCCCTTGCCGAACTGGCCGATCACGGTGTCGGCGAGAGTCATCGGCCGGAGCGAGCGGAGCACCTTCACTTTCTCGTCGCGAACCGAAGTCGCATCCAGCCCCGCTGGCGGCTCCATTGCCACCAGCGCGAGCAGTTGCAGCATGTGGTTCTGCACCATGTCGCGCAGGGCACCGGCGCCGTCATAATAATCGCCGCGGCCCTCCAGTCCGACCGTTTCGGCCACAGTGATCTGGATGTGGTCGATATGCGACGAATTCCACAGCGGCTCGAACAGCGAGTTGGCGAACCGCAGGGCCAGGAGATTCTGGACGGTCTCCTTGCCGAGATAATGGTCGATGCGGAACGTCCGCTCTTCGGGGAAGTGGGCAGCGACGGCGTCGTTGATCTGGCGGCTCGAGGCAAGGTCGCTGCCGAGCGGCTTTTCGAGGGCCATTCGGACATCCGCGCATGCGAGGCCGACCGACGCCAGCCCGTCGATGGTCGGCTTGAACAGCGACGGGGCCGTCGACAGGAAGATCGCCAGGCCGGAATCGCATTTGCCGACCGCATCGGCCAGTTTCGGGAAGTCTTCGAGGCGAGTGGCGTCGACGGCGATGTAAGACAGTCGCGCGAGGAATTTCTCTGCGACCGCGGCGTGATAGAATCCGTCGGGCAGATGTTGCTGAAGCGCTTCAAGCGCGCGTTCGCGATATTCCTCGGTGCTGAGCTCGGTCCGCGCGGTGCCGACGATCCGCAGGTCGGCAGGCAGCAGTCCATCGGCGTCTAGCCCGTAAAGCGAAGGCAGGAGCATCCGGCGGGCAAGGTCGCCCGTGGCGCCGAACAGCAGGAGAGTGGCGACCTTTTCCATCGCTCATGGCCTAATCGGTCGCAAGGCCGCTGTTAAGGGCGCGGCGGCCGGACGGTTCGTATCCGTAACGAAAAATGGCGGAAATTCGCCCCGGACTGGCGGGAAATCGCGGCGGCCTACGGGAACCGTTTCGGGCCAGTGTCGTTCCGCACATCGACCTCATGCGCCGACGCCAAGGGGGGCTTCCACGGGGGCCCGGGAGCATAGGCCACTGAATGAAAAGGGAGACTGTGTGATGAGGAAGTCCATTATCGCCGTTCTGCTCGCCGGCACAGTCAGCCTTGGTGCGTGCACCTCGGTTGACGACGCTCGCCTGTCGGACGTCGGAACCGGCGCCGCTGTCGGCGCTCTTGGCGGTGCCGCTGTTGGCGCCGTTGTCCCGGGTGTCAGCCCGATCACGGGCGCCGTCGTCGGCGCGGCCATCGGCGGCCTTACCGGCGCCGTCTGGTCCGACTCGAACAATGACGGCCGGGTCGATGGCTATACCTACAACGGCAATTACTATGCCGGCCAGCCGGCTGGCTATGACAATACTCTCGGCCATGTCGCGACTGGCGCTGCTGTCGGTGGCGTTGTCGGTGCGGGCGCCGGCGCCCTGATCCCGGGCGTCAGCGTCCTTGAAGGCGCGATCGCGGGCGCGGTCGTCGGCGGTCTCGCCGGTGCCATCTGGGCCGACAGCAACAATGACGGCCGGGTCGACGGCTATATGTACAACGGCCAATATTATGCCGGTACGCCGCAGACCAATCCGCCGCCGGCCGCTCCGGCGCCGATGGGCGCTGGCGAGCGCGGCTAACCAACCATGGCGCGCGTATTTGCGCCTTGTGAACTGCGCGCCGGACGCTTCGTGCGTTCGGCGCGCCTTTCCATTGGGGCGCTATTCCTTGCGGCAGCGTTGCCGATGCCGGCCGAGGCCGCGACTGCTTCCGTGGCTGTCGCGCAGGCCCAAGCCGGCCAATCGGTCGACGACTTCTACGCCGCCCGCGATGGCCGCCCGCTTTGGCTAAGCGAGGACGGCAGCAGCGGCGAGGCCGCCAATGCCCTGATGAATTTCCTGCGGACCGCCGACGCCGATGGCCTCAACTCCGCAAATTATCCGCTGCCGCAGTTGGAAAAGGCGCTTCGCTCAGCCTGGGGCGGATCTCGGTCCAAAGTTGGCAAGGCCGACCGGCTGCTGAGCCAGGCATTCGTCGCCTATGTCCGCGACCTCAAATCCATCCCCGCATCCGGCATGATCTGGGTCGACCCGGAGCTGCAGCCGCGTGCTCCCACTCCACGTCAGTTGCTCGATACCGCAGCCGGCGCGCCGTCGTTGGAAGCGTGGGTTTCGAACATGGGCTGGATGCATCCCATTTACGCCGGCCTTCGCCGCGCCATCGTCAATGGCGAGGGAGACCGGCAGCTCCTGCGGCTCAACCTCGAGCGCGCTCGCGCCCTGCCAAGCGGCAACGGCCGTTACATTCTCGTCAACGCCACCGCCCAGCAACTGACGATGTACGAAAACGGCCAACCGATCGATTCCATGAAGGTCGTCGTCGGCAAACCGAAGAACCCCACGCCGATGATGGCGGCGCTGATCCGCTTCGCTTCCCTAAACCCCTATTGGTACGTGCCGACCGATCTCGCTGCCGAGCGGATCGCGCCTAACGTCCTGAAGGAAGGCCTGCCCTACCTGAAGCACCAGGGCTATCAGGTGATGACGGACTGGAACGACAGCAGCACGGTGATCGACCCATCGACGATCGACTGGAAGGGGGTCGCCGACGGCACGACGCAAATCCATGTCCGCCAGCTTCCGGGCCGCGCCAATGCGATGGGGGTGATGAAGTTCATGTTCCCCAACAGCCAGGGCGTCTACCTGCACGACACGCCGCAAAAAGAGCTGCTGACCGAAGCCTCGCGGATGTTCAGCGGCGGCTGCGTGCGCCTGGAAGATGCGCCACGCCTCGGGCGCTGGCTATTTGGGCGAGATATCCAGGGAACGTCGAGCGAGACGGAGCATAGGGTCGACCTCGCTTTGCCCGTGCCGGTCTACATTACTTACTTCACGGTTTTGCCTGAAGGGTCGCAGCTGGCGACCTATCCGGACGTCTATGGTCGCGACAAGGAGAGGCTGGCGGCAGTGGGCTCGCCGGTGATGGCGGCTCGCTGAACTAGCGCGGCGACCAGTCGGGGTACCAGGTAATGTCCTGGGCCACCGCGTGGCCCTGCGGGTCGCGGGCCGGGCGGAAGCGGACCCAGGTCGTTGTCAACTGGCACATCAGCGCATCGACGCCTGAGTGGCCGCTGCTGCGGACGATCCGGCAATTGGACGGCACGCCATCGGCGCCGACGCGGATGCTAAGGCCGACGCTGCCGCGGGCCATACCGCTCATCTCCCGGATCCGGCGATATTCGCGATCGGGGATCTTGGTGACCTTTTGCGCAGGGGTGAAACCGCCGCCCCCATTGCCGCCACCGCCGAGACCGTTGCCATTGCCGCCGGCTCCCGTTCCGGTTCCTGCGTTGGCGGCTCCGGCGGACGCGGCACTGCCAGTGCCGGCGACCGGGGCGGCCACAATTGGCGATGTGGCCGGCACCTCGATCTTCGGCTTGGGTGCCACGACCGGCGTCGGGTTGGCTTTCTTCCCGACTTCGCCGGGGTCGCCTTTGGCCGGACTTTTCTTCTGCTCGACGACAGACGGGGGCGGCGGAGGCAAGGTGACGTCGAAGGTTTCGAGCACATCGCTTCGTCTCTGGGAAACGTGGGTGACCAGGCCGGTAAGGAAGGCCGCGCCAATGGCGATATGCACGACGAGCGCCGCCGCGGCGGCCTTGGCCCTGTCGGGGTTGCTTTGGCGATATCCTGCCATGACCGGCTCCGATTGAAGCAACGCACGAGGCGCCGGATGGTTGGCTCACAGCCCGCCCTGTCTGCCGAATGTAAATTTTTGTTAACCACGTCGATTTATCTCTCAGTTAACAGCGCATGCCATTAATAAGGCTGCGTTTTGTGGATCGACCGGAGTGGACGCCGGTCTACCATCAGTAATCTGGGGGATCAGACATGAAGGCCAAAGAGAATGAAACCGCGCGGCTATAAAAGGCGCGCGGCACGGATCACCACACACTGCGATGCGGTGCTCATTGAGCCGGACGGTTGCAAGATCGATGTGGTCATCACGGAGGTATCGCGGGACGGATTCCGGCTGCAGTCGCGTGCGGAACTCGTTGAGCGCGAGGAAGTGCAGCTGCAGGTCGCAATGGACAAGCCGATGCGGGCACGCATTCAGTGGACACGCGGCTTCGAGGCCGGTGGGCAATTCCTCGACCCGCCGGAGTTGGACTAGACCCGCAACGCTGCCGCCATTTCCGCCTCGCGTTTCAGATTGCGGGCGAGTTGCGCCACGCCGCTGAGATATTGCGGCGGAATATGGATGTCGCGGTAGTTCAATTGGGCCGCCGCGCGCAGGGTCCAGAAGGGGTCGACCAGGTGCGGGCGGGCCAGGGCAATCAGGTCGGCCCGGCCGGCGGCGAGGATCGAGTTCGCATGGTCGGGCTCATAAATGTTGCCGACGGCCATGGTGGCAAGTCTGCCCTGGTTGCGGATGCGGTCGCTGAACGGCGTCTGGAACATGCGGCCGTAGACCGGCTGCTGGCCTTCCCAGGTCTGGCCCGCCGAGACATCGATGAGATCGGCGCCGGCTTCGGCGAACGCCTCGCCGATTAGTACCGCGTCCGCAGCGGTTATCCCGTCTTCGCCCGCCCAGTCGGTTGCCGAAATGCGCACCGACATCGGTCGATCCGATGGCCAGGCCTCGCGCATTGCCGTGAACACTTCGAGCGGGAAGCGCAGCCGGTTTTCGATTGAGCCACCATATTCGTCAGTGCGCCTGTTCTGCAGTGGCGTGATGAAGCCGCTGAGTAGATAGCCATGAGCCGCGTGCAGTTCGACCATGTCGAAGCCGGCCTTCAGGCCCCGGCGAGTAGCGGCGACGAACTGGTCGCGGACCTCGTCCATGTCGGCGCGGGTCATGGCTTTGGGCACCTGGTTGTCTGCAGACCATTGCACGTCGCTCGCGGCCATGACCGGCCAATTGCCCTCGACCAGCGGTTCATTGTCGCCCTCCCAGCCGAGCTTGGTCGAGCCCTTGGCGCCGGAATGGCCGAGCTGGAGGCAGATTTTTGCCTTGCTGTTCGAATGGACGAAATCGACGATCCGCTTCCACGCCTCGACCTGCTCGTGGTTCCACATGCCGGTGCACCCCGGGCTGATGCGGCCTTCCGGCGAGACGCAGGTCATCTCGGTGAAGACCAGGCCGGCGCCGCCGACCGCACGCTCTCCCAGGTGGACGAAATGCCAGTCGTTGGGGACGCCGTCGACCGCCGAATACATGGCCATGGGCGAAACCGTGATCCGGTTCTGGATTTCCATGTCACGCAGCTTGAAGGGGGCGAACATCGGTGGCGCGGTCTTGTTCGATTGTCCTTCGGTCGCCCGCTTCCAGAACCAGCGCTCGACACCTTCGAGCCACTCGCGGTCGCGCAGGCGCAGGTTCTCGTGGCTGATGCGCTGGCTACGGGTGAGGAGCGAATAAGCGAACTGCAGCGGTTCGAAATGCGTGTAGCGCTCCAGTGTCTCGAACCATTCGGTCGAATTGCGGGCGCTGTTCTGGAGCTTCAGAACCTCGAGATTCCGCTCCGCCTGATATTCTTCGAGCGCATCGGCAAGGGCGAGGTCCGGACGATTGAGGACTTCCGCGAGCTTGATAGCGTCTTCAAGCGCCAGCTTGGTGCCGCTGCCGATCGAAAAGTGGGCGGTGTGAGCGGCGTCTCCAAGCAGGATGACATTGCCGTTCGACCATTGGTCGCACTTGATGCGGCGGAAGTTCAACCAGGCAGCGGAGCCGACAAGGTGTGAGGCGTTCGACTGGAGCTTGTGGCCGTCCAGATATCTGGCGAAGAGTTGTTCGCAGGCGGCAATGCTCTCCGCCTGGCTCATTCGATCGAAGCCAAACTTCTCCCAGGTCTCTTCCGAACATTCGACAATGAAGGTCGAGCAATCAGGCGCGAAGCGATAGGCATGGGCCCAGATCCAGCCGTGCTCCGTCTCCTCGAACGCAAAGGTGAAGGCGTCGAAGACCTTGGACGTGCCGAGCCAGACGAACTTG
Organism: Sphingomonas alba; assembly: GCF_023516555.1. GTDB lineage: Bacteria > Pseudomonadota > Alphaproteobacteria > Sphingomonadales > Sphingomonadaceae > Sphingomicrobium > Sphingomicrobium album. Next base: position 635,769 of record NZ_JAMGBD010000002.1, on the reverse strand, counting down.
TTGCGGCGAACGTCGATGTCCACCGCGAAAGCATCCGGATCGGCGTCGCGAAAACGGGAGTTGGCGCCATCGGCGGCGATGACGAGGTCGTATTCGCGCCACCGCGGGTCGGCCGGATCACATTCCGCATCGAAGTGAAGGACCACCCCTAGCTCGCGGGCGCGGCCCTGGAGGATTTCCAGCATGCGTTTGCGGCCGATACCGATGAAGCCGTGCCCGCCAGAGGTGATGGTCTCGCCGTGGATATGGACGTCAATGTCGTCCCAGTGGGCGAACTCGCTGGTGATCGCCGCGGCCGAGACCGGGTCATTGGTGGTGATGTTGTCGACGGTGAGGTCGGAAAAGACGACGCCCCAGCCGAAGGTGACGCCGGGCGGATTGCGCTCGAAGACTTCGACCTCGTGGCGCGGATCGCGCAATTTCATGGAAATGGCGAAGTAGAGGCCGGCTGGCCCACCCCCGACGCAGGCGATCTTCATGCCGCGCACCCTAGCGCGCCGAACGGCAGTGGCTCAATCCTCGGGCGCGACGGTGACGACGATGCCATCCAGGGCCTCGGTAAACGGGATTTGGCAGGCAAGCCGGCTGTTGGCCTCGCGCCAATCGGAATAGCCGAGCAACTCCGCCTCGTTTTCCCGGACCGGCTCCAATCGTGCGAGCCAATCCTCGGCGACATGGACGTGGCAGGTCCCGCAGGATGCGAAGCCGCCGCACAGGCCAAGAATTTCATCGATCCCGGCGCCCTTCAGCGCATCCTTCAGTGATTGCCCGGAGGTGGCCTCCACGGCCTCCTGGCGACCGTCTCGGCGGGTAACGTGGATGGTCGGCATGCGGTGCCGTTTAGGCCTGTGCGATGCCGACGCAAGTCGCGATTCGGGGTGTTCCGAGTCGCGCCCGAGTCGGGCGGGACGAAGCCTCAGGAACGCGCCGTATCGTCCCGATTCGAGACGAAAAGCCGCATTTTTTTCCGCACTTCCATCCCCAAGCTTCCGTTTGCCGGAAGGCCCGATGAATCGCGGCAACAACCCATTTTAACCTTTCAGAAACTTTGATCAGAAAATTAACAGAAATTAACTGTTCAAATCAGCGATGAATCTATTCGTGCATATCTTCTGGTGAGCCGGAAGAATAAAGCGCATAAATGAGCCACCCTTCCGATATGTAATGTTTAGTTATACTGCACCTTCATTAAGACTGTCATTGAAGGTTAACCAAGAAATACCAATGATAAATGTCCAAAGTTAGCTGAATCAAACTTCGGATTACCGTGCCCGACTTGCCTTTTTGCTTCGCTTAAGTCTTTTTTCCTCGTGAGCGCGGGCAATCCCTGAATGGGTTAACCAAATCCGGTTAACCGGCAGGACCGGTTGTCATGACAGCGCGATGGCATTTTTGCGCCGCGGCCGAGGGGCCAGCGCAACAGGGCGAAGGTGGGGTTTATGCGCTACGATGATGCTTCTCAGGCGGGTTCGGCCACTGACCATGTGTCTGCACACGACGACACCGCGCAGCTCGCGGGCAACGACTTCGGTCAGACGACCGGCAACATCATCACTGGGACAGGAACCGTCAGCGGTTCGGCCGGTGCCGATATTTCGGGACCAGGCGCCCATATCACCGCCATTTCCGGCGCAGGCGGGTCTGACGACTCGTTCGACGCCAATGGCCACCTCGTGGTCGCCGGCCAGTACGGCACGCTGACCATCGATGCGAACGGCAATTATTCCTACGCGCGCAACGCGGGCTCGCCCGAAGGCGTCTCCGACACCTTCACCTACACCCTCGCGGACGCCGCCGGTTCCAGCGACCAGGCCAAGCTCGTCATCGCCATCGGCAATCCGCCGATCCTGAATGCGCAGGGCTCGCAGACGATCCAGACGGCCAATGGCGCCGTCGTCCTCCCGGCCGGCGTCGAGCTATCCGACGTCCACGTCCAGGGTCGTGACCTCGTCATCACGCTTCCCGACGGTTCGACGATGGTCATTCCCGACGGCGCGGTCTTTGTGCCGCAGCTCGTCGTCAATGGCGTCGAAGTCCCGGCGTCCAACCTTGCAGCGCTGCTGATCGATTCCGAGCCGAAGCCGGCTGCGGGCGACCAGGGCCCGAACCAGCTGTCCTCAGGCGGCAACTTCGAGGTGCCGGTTGCGCCGCTCGATCCGGGCGTGCCGCTGGGCGACCTCATTCCGCCGACCGAGCTGCATTACACGCCGCCCGAGGTCCATGAATTGTTCCCGCCCGTGCAGAATCAAGAGCCGATCATCGGCGTTTCGGCGGTCAACGTGTCGGACGAGGGCGTGTCTTCAGTTGATACGCCGAACCCCGACAACGTCGGCTCGCCCGACACGACCAATAATCGCATCAACAGCGGCATCCTGCCGGTTTCCGATCCAGACGGCGACCCGCTGACGGTCACGCTGACCGCGCCGACCGAGTCCCTCACCTCGCAGGGAACGGCAATCACCTGGTCGGTGAGCCCGGATGGCCAGACGGTCACCGGGACGGCAGGTGCCAATGTCGTCATCACCGTCCATATCGATTTCATCGACGCGGCGGGCGCACACTACACCGTCACTCAGTCACGGCCGATCGATCATCCGGTCCATGGCTCGGAAGATGGCGTAAGCTTCGTTGTCGGCGCCACCGTCAGCGACGGCCAGGCGACGACGATTGGCGGCGCAATTACCGTCACAGTCGAAGACGATTCTCCGACCATCACCGGCCAGATCAGCGAACCGACGCTGGTCGTCGATGATACGACCCTCCTCGTCAACGCGAGCGCCAGCTTCAGCGGCGTCGCCGTCACGCACTTCGGTGCCGACGGCCCGGCCGGCGCGAACGCGCTTGTCTGGTCGCTGAGCACCCCGGGTGGAGCGAGCGGCATCATCGACGTTGCGACCGGTGAGCAGGTCAACCTCACCCTCAACGGCGGCGTTGTTGAAGGCCGTACGGCCACCACCAACCAGCTGGTCTTCACCGTCAGTGTTGACGGCAGCGGCCTGGTCACCCTCGACCAGATTCGCGCCGTGCAGCACAATGACCCGACCGACCCGGACGAACCCGGCGCCAGCGCCGCGACCCTTTCGTCGGATGGCCTGATCAAGCTGAACCTCGTCGCGACCGATCGCGACGGTGACTCGGCGTCGATCAGCGTCGACATTGGCCAGAACCTGCAGTTCAAGGACGACGGCCCCTCGATCGCGACGAATTCCGCCAGCGAGCCAAACCTGGTGGTCGACGAGACAAACCTTGCAGCCGACGCTTCGGCCTCGTTCGCCGGCCTGTTTACGCAGGGTAATTATGGCAACGACGGCGCCGGCTCGACCGGCTATGCCGTCACCACGGTTAACGGCACCGATAGCGGCCTGGTCGATACGCTGACTGGGCAGCACATCTTCCTCTATAACGACGGCACGGGCGGCGTGGTTGGCCGCGTCGGTACGGGCGGCGTTGCCGACTCGAACGGTGCGGTTGCCTTCGCGGTGACGGTGAACGGTTCCGGTGTGGTGACCCTCGACCAGTCGCGGGCGATCTTCCACACTCCGGACAGCGGTCCAGACCAGCCGTCGGCGACCATCACCGACAGCGCCATCCAGTTGGTGGCGACGATCACCGATCGCGACGGCGACCAGGCTTCGGCCAGCGTCAACATCGGTTCCAACCTGACCATGAAGGACGATGCTCCGCACATCGGCGCGTCGAGCGGAACAGAGCCGACCATCACGGTCGACGAAACCAACCTGGCCACCAACGCGAGCGCCAGCTTCGCGGGCTTCCTTGGCGCAGCCGGCGCCGGTTACGGTGCAGATGGCGCCGGTACGACTGCCTATGCGCTGCATGTGGGTGCAGGCGGTGTTGCCAGCGGCCTGTTCGATGTCGCCACCGGTAACCAGATCTACCTCTACGACGTCGGCGGCACGATCGTCGGTAAGGTGGGTTCCGGCCCGGCGACCGCCGATTCCAACGGCGCGACCTCGTTCACGGTCAGCGTCGACAGCAATGGCTTGGTCACCCTCGACCAGGTGCTCGCGCTTCAGCATCCGAACGCGTTGAACCCGGACGATTCGCTAAGCATGGCGAACGATAGCCTGATCAGCCTGTCACTGACGGTCACCGACAAGGACGGCGACGCAGTTTCATCGAGTGTCGACATCGCTTCGAACCTGACGTTCAAGGACGATGGCCCGCACGTCGAGGTCACGACGCTCGCCGAGCCGATTCTGACGGTTGACGAAACGACGCTTCCGACGGCGATTGGCCCGATCAGCTTCATCGACGATTTCAGCTTTGGCTTCGGTGCCGACGGCCCGGCGGCCGCCGACTCGAAGGCCTTCACCCTGTCGATCGTCTCCGGTCCGAGCGGCCTGGTCGATACGGCCACGGGCAACCAGGTGTTCCTGTTCCTCGAGGCCGGCCAGGTGGTTGGCCGCGAGGGCACGAGCCTCGGCGATGCCGCCAGCGGCGACATCGTGTTCACCGTTTCGGTGAACGCCAACGGTGAAGTCACGCTCGATCAGGACCGCGCAGTCGTTCATGGCGACCCGACCGATCCGGACGAGGCGGACACGCCCGCAACCCTTTCGGCGGACGACCTCATCAAGCTCAATATGATCGTCACCGACAAGGATGGCGACCAGGCGAGCGCGTCGATCAACATCGGACGTAACCTGCACTTCGAAGACGACGGCCCCAGCGCCACGAACGAAGCCCAGCAGGACGTCAACGAAGGTGCCACCAAGTCCGGCACCTTCGACTTCCTGACCGGCAATGACGGCGGCGGTGTGACGCACATCAACGGTACGCTGTTGGTCTTCGACGGCGTCACCCACTGGAGCCAGTGGATTGCGGTCGACGACGGCCAGATCCGCGCGATGGCCGACGGCCATTATGAGTTCCAGGCCAACAACAATGCCTCGGGCATCACCAGCGGCACCTTCACCGTGACGGACGGCGACGGCGACCCGGCGACGGCCAATTGGGCGTTCAACATCCTCGACGTCGGCACCCCGACGGCGGGCAGCAGCACTGCCCTGGCCGATGACGATGGCCTCGCCGGCGCAGCTGCTGGCGGCACCAACGACATCGACGCCAATGTCGGCGAAGTCGCAGTGGTCAATCCGAGCGAGGCGGTCTTCCATGGCGACCTCAACGCCGATTTCGGCAGCGACGGCGCTGGTACGATCAGCTTTGCCGAAATGGTCGGCCAGTTCCGCATGGTCGGAACCGAGCGCGTCCACTTCACCTGGGACAACGCCACTCTGACTCTGAGGGCCATTGTCGATGCGACCGACGGTGTGAATCCGCAGGCCCGTGCCGGCACCGAGCTGTTCAAGGTCGTTCTCGACCCCAGCCTCAACGGCAATTACACGCTGACGCTTGAGGACAATGTCCTGCATGCGGCGGGCGGCAATGATGAAACGAGCGCGCCTAACGTCCAGCTCCTCTTCCACATCGTCGACAGCGACAATTCGCCGGCAGGCGGCGCGGGGGGCCAGCTGAACATCACGTTCAACGACGATATGCCGACCCTCGGTGTGTCGAGCGGCAGCGAGCCGACGCTCACCGTCGACGACACGACTCTCGCGACTAACGCGAGCGGGAGCTTCGCAGGCGTCCTCGGCGGTTCGGGTGCGTCTTACGGCGCCGACGGCGCCGGCACGACGGTCTATGCCCTGCATGTGGGCGCGGGCGGTGTTGCCAGCGGCCTGTTCGACGTCGCCACCGGCAACCAGATCTACCTCTACGATGTCGGCGGCACGATCGTCGGCAAGGTGGGCTCTGGCGTTGCGACTCCGAATGCTTCGGGCGCGACCTCGTTCACGGTCAGCGTCGACAGCAACGGCCTGGTCACGCTCGACCAGGTGCTGGCAATCCAGCACTCGCCGGATAGCGGCCCTGACCAGTCGACCAGCATCGCGACCGACAGCCTCATCAGCCTGTCGCTGACGATCACCGATGCTGACGGCGACGCTGTTTCCTCGAGCGTCAACATCGCCTCGAACCTGGTGTTCAAGGATGACGCACCGCATCTCGGTGCGGCGAGCGGCTCCGAGCCGACCCTGACGGTCGACGATACGACCCTCGCCACCAATGCCAGCGGCAGCTTCGCCGGCGTCCTCGGTGCGGCCGGTGCGGGCTATGGCGCGGACGGCGCCGGCACCACGGTCTACGCGCTGCATGTGGGCGCGGGGGGCGTTGCCAGCGGCCTGTTCGACGTCGCGACCGGCAACCAGATCTACCTCTACGATGTCGGCGGCACGATCGTCGGCAAGGTGGGCTCGGGCGTAGCAACTCCGAATGCTTCGGGCGCGACTTCGTTCACGGTCACCGTCGACAGCAACGGTTTGGTCACGCTCGACCAGGTTCTGGCGATCCAGCATTCGCCGGACAGCGGTCCTGACCAGTCGACCAGCATGGCGACCGACAGCCTCATCAGCCTGTCGCTGACCATCACCGACAAGGACGGCGACGCGGTCTCCTCGAGCGTCAACATCGCCTCGAACCTGGTGTTCAAGGACGATGCTCCGCATCTCGGCGCGGCGAGCGGCTCCGAGCCGACCCTGACCGTCGACGATACGACCCTGGCCACCAATGCCAGCGGCAGCTTCGCCGGCGTCCTGGGCGCGTCCGGTGCGGGTTATGGAGCGGACGGCGCGGGCACCACGGTCTATGCCCTGCATGTTGGTGCGGGCGGTGTGGCGAGCGGCCTGTTCGACGTCGCCACCGGCAACCAGATCTATCTCTACGATGTCGGCGGCACGATCGTCGGTAAGGTCGGCTCCGGCGTTGCTACGCCGAACCCGGCCGGCGCGACCTCGTTCACGGTCACGGTCGACAGCAATGGCCTGGTCACTCTCGACCAGCAGCTGGCGATCCAGCATTCGCCGGACAGCGGTCCCGATCAGTCGACCAGCATGGCCACCGACAGCCTCATCAGCCTGTCGCTGACCATCACCGACAAGGACGGCGACGCCGTTTCGTCGAGCGTCAACATTGCCTCGAACCTCGTGTTCAAGGACGACGCGCCGCACGTTGGCGCATCGAGCGGCTCCGAGCCGACCCTGACCGTCGACGATACCACTCTCGCCACCAATGCGAGCGGCAGCTTCGCCGGTGTTCTTGGCCTGGCGGGATCGGGTTATGGCGCGGACGGCGCCGGAACGACCGCCTTCGTGCTGACCGTTGCGGGCGGAGGCGTGGCGAGCGGCCTGTTCGACGTCGCTACCGGCAACCAGATCTACCTCTATGATGTCGGCGGCACGATCACCGGCAAGGTGGGCTCCGGAGTTGCAACGCCGAACCCGGCCGGCGCGACCGCGTTCACAGTCAGCGTCGACAGCAACGGTCTGGTCACGCTCGACCAGGTGCTGGCGATCCAGCACTCGCCGGATACCGGTCCTGACCAGTCGGTCAGCATGGCCAACGACAACCTCATCACGCTGAACCTGGTCGTGACCGACAAGGATGGCGACGTCGCTTCGTCGAGCGTCGGCATCGCCGGAAACCTGGTGTTCAAGGATGATGCCCCGACTGCTGTCAGCGCAGCGGCGATCACCACCGGTCACCTGACCAATGGCACTGGCAGCGCCAGCGCCAACCTGGACGGCGGCGCCGGTGGCGACAGCATTGTCTCCAACAACTTCGGTGCGGACGGCGCGGGCAAGGTGATCTTCACCACGGCCACGACGGACGCTCTCACGAACCAGCATTACAAGCATGGTGGTACGGAGCTCAGCTACCTCATCACGAATGGCGGCCAGACTCTGACCGGGTTCATCGACACGACTCCCAACGGCGTTGTCGATGCCGGCGAGACCGTCTTCACGATCCAGCTGCAGACCGGTGTTGGTGGCAATGAATACACCATCACCATGAACCAGACGATCGACACGACCCAGACCGTCAACTTCACTGACACGCTGTTCGACTTCATCGGCGGCAACAAGGGCTGGTTCGGTATCGTTCCGAATGGCCAGGCACCTGGCGACACCCCGGTGGACGACGACAGCCATGACCTGTTGATCACCCCGACGAACGATACGTCGATCAACACCAGCGGTATCTTGGGTGGCGTCGACACCGGCCAGTCGGTCGGCGTGGGCGAAGGTTTCCGCATCGACTATGTCGTCGACTTGACGGGCACGCCGCCGAACAACTTCACCAACGGCAATGCCAGCGGCGCCATCTTGAACTCCGGTGACCCCGTTTCCGAAGCCAACCACTGGTATACGAACGGCGCGACGGTCACGATGCGTCAGTCGACGGGCTCGGACGTCAAGTTCACCGCCTATAACGATACGGACAACGACCAGATCGTCGGCGATGGAACGATCGACACGATCACTAAGATCGTGATCACGTACACCAACAGCTCGGGCACTGGTTTCAGCAGCGGCGACATTGTGCGGGTGGATAATGCTTCGCACAACGTGACGCTGAACGGTGTAACCTTCAGCTACCAGTTCAACCTTGACGGAACTGTGGACGTTCACAACGTTCAGGGTGCCACCGGTGCGAACGACAATCCGGCCACGACGGTCGCGGTCTACACCGACACCAACGCCGGCTTCGTGCCGTCGGCTGGCGACCCGCTCGGCTTCGACAGCTTGGTGGTCACCAACATCGGCGGCGACGACTTCAAGTTCGCCGGCTTCGGTGCGGTTACGACGACTGCGGCACCGCTCGACCTGAGCGTTCCGATCAGCATCGTCGACAAGGATGGCGACGTGGTTTCCAGCGGTAACCTGGCAATCCACGCCGATGCCGCCACACCGCCGGTCGTCCTCGACCTGAACGGTGACGGTGTCCACTTCCTGAGCCGGGATGCCGGTGTGAACTTCGATTACGGCGCAGGCCTGGTGTCGACAGCCTGGGCGGCATCCGATGACGGCATCCTGGTCCGGGACGCCAATCATGACGGCAACGTCACTGGCACGGAGATCGTCTTCGGCGGCAATGGCGTGACCGACATGGAAGCGCTGCATGCCCAGTATGGCGCCCAGCTGGATGCCAGCGACGCCGACTTCACCCAGTTCGCCGTCTGGAATGACGCGAACAGCAACGGTGTCGTCGACGCCAATGAGCTGCACAGCCTGGCCGAAGCCGGCATCACCAGCATCAACCTGGTGAGCGACGGCATTGCCTATACGGCGGCGAACGGCGACGTGGGTGTGGCGGGTACGTCCACCTACACCAAGTCGGACGGCTCGACGGGCCAGGCAGCCGACGCTTCCTTCTCGACGGGCTCCGCCAAGGCCACGCAGGAAGTCGAGCGTGTCGCGGCCAACAGCAACAGCACCGCGCTTGCGGCGGCGGTTGCGGCGGCGGGCGTTGCGGCCAGTTCGGCTGCGGCGGCTACGGCTCCGTCCTTCGGCGTCTCCGAAGCGGCCATCAGCGCGGCGATCGTCGGCAAGGTGGCTTATGCGGGCGATGCCAGCTTTGACAGCGGCAGCCACTTCTCGGCCCTGTCGTCCCTGTCCAGCGGCGGCTTCGAAGCAAGCTCGTTCCAGTTGGCCGGCACTTCGCACACCGCGATCGCTGCAAGCCATATCGGCGAGCTGACTTCGGCCTTCTCGATCGGCAATGGCCCCGGAGCCCTGCTCGATGCCACCGACTTCGGCGGCGCCATGCACTTGCAGGCCATGCCGACCGCAATGGCTGTGGGAATGCCTTCGATCCATGCGCTGGTCGCGTCGGCATCGGGTATGGAAGCTGCGACCAGCAGCTTCGGTATCCAGCATACGGGCCAGGTCCAGCAGATCGTCGCTGACGCGCTGCACGGCGGCGGCTCGGGCGGCATGGACATTAACGCCTTGTTGAACGCGCTGCCCGGCGCGGGACTCGGCGACAATGCTGGGCTCAACGGCCTGGCAACCCAGATCGGCCACGACGTGCCGACTTGGGACATGGGGCATGCTGGTGCCTTTACGTTCGGCGCCACGAACATCATGACGCAGCCAATGGTGCTTCATCATGATGCAGTTCAGCCAGTCGTACACGGCTGATCACGGATAGGGCCCCTGGTGGACGGGGGCCCTTATTCGCAAGACCAGAAGGGGGAAGACATGAAGAAGCAATGGATGTTGATTCCCGGAGCGTTGCTGCTTTGCGCGACTCCGGCTACCGCGATCGAACTGAGGGATGCCGTCCAGGCTGCCCTCAATACCAACCCTGAAATCCGCCAGGCGGTTCACAATACGGAAGCGACCCGGCACGAGCGTGAGCAGGCGGAAGGCCTGTGGTATCCGCGTATCTCGGTCGAGGCCTCGGCGGGCGTTCGCAAGCTCGACAACCCGACCCGGCGTGAAGTCGGCCTCGATGACAATACGCTTTGGCCGGTCGAAGCCAGCGTCACCGCTGACGAACTGTTGTTCGACATGGGCGGCCGTAACGCTGAGATCCGCCGCCAGGCGTCGCGGACCGATGCCGCGGCGGCCCGCGTTGAAGAGCGTTCCGAATATGTCGCGCTCAACGTCGCTCGCGCCTACATCGATTATGTCCTTCAGCAGCGGCTCGTCGCCATCGCCGAGGACAATGCGTCGTTTCACGAGAAGCTGGCCGGCGACCTTCGCGAAGGCGTCGCCAAGGGCTCGATCAGCATTGCTGACCAGCAGCAGGCCGAAGAGCGCCTGCAGTCGGCTCGTGCTCGCGTTACCGAGGCTCGCGAAGACCTCGACACCGCCGGCATCGAGTTCCGCACTTTGGCCGGTATCCCGGTTGACCAGGTGACCATGCCGCCGGATCTGACCCAGTGCATGCCGGCGACCCTCGAGGAAGCCGAGCAGCTGGCCCGCGAGCATAACCCGCGTGTCCAGGAGTCGATCGCCGATCTGTCGACCGCCCGCGAGCTGATCACCGCGGCGCGTTCAGACATGGGCCCGCGCTTCAATCTTGAAGCAACTGCTCGCGTCGGTGACGACGTCGACGGGGGGCCGCTGGACCTGGGCGTTTCGGGCCGCACGACCGACCTTTCGGCTCGTGTCGTAATGCGTTGGCTGGTCTTCAACGGCGGCACCAACGTCAAGAACGTCCGTGAGCAGCAGGCCCGCGCCGATGAAGCGCATGCCCGCCTGTTCGAAATGACCCGGCGCGCCGAAGAGGACGCCCGCTCCGCCTGGAGCCGGCTGACCAACCAGGCCCGCCTGGCCACCGAGCTCGAGACGCAGAACCGCGTCGCCGACGATTTGCTGCTTTCCTATCGCGAGCAGTTCAATGTCGGCCGCCGTTCGCTGCTCGACGTCCTGGATGCGCAGAACACGCGCTACAATGTCCAGGCGCAACTTGAGACCGCGCGCATGGCCAAAACCTATGCGCAGTATCGTGTGCTTGCAGCGTCCAACCGGCTGATCGAGTGCCTGAACGTTCAGATGCCCGCCGCCGCGTGGAGCGATGAACGCACGCACTACAAGGTCAATCCGATCCCGGCCGAGGACCTGCAAGAAAATAGCATGCCGCAGCCGGTGATGGGTCCGCCCGCGCCGACCGGCGGACGCTGAGTGTGAAGGGGACAGGCGTTGAGTTTCATGCATTGGCTGGATTCCACGCCCTCGCGTGAGATTGACCCTGTCCTCGACTGCCTAGCCTTCCTCGCGCGCCAGGCGGACCGGCCGTCTTCCCCGGTCCTCCTGCGCGCGGGGTTGGCGCTTTCCGACACCGGAACGCTACCCTTTCACCAGATCGAGCCGGCGCTCGACCAGGTCGGGATGCGCGGCGAGCCCATGGTGCGCCGCCTTCGCGGCTGGCCGCTCCAGAAGCTGCCTGCCATCCTCGAGCTCGAAGACGACCGCGCGGCGATCCTGCTTGAAACCAAGGGCACCGACGGCCTTCTCTATGCACCGGGCCTTGCCGAGCCGAGCTGGGTAAACCTGCGCGAAATCGAGCCGGCCTATACGGGCCGTGCGGTCTTCGTCGAAGCCGACCCCACCCGCGAGCGCGAGTCCGAACGTCCTTGGGACGAAGCGCGCCGCAAGCATTGGTTCTGGTCGGAAGCCTGGAAGGTTCGCCGCCAATTCTGGCCGGTGATGCTGGCCGCTTTGGTCGTGAACCTGCTCGCTTTGGCGATGCCTTTGTTCACGATGAACGTCTACGACCGGGTTATCCCGAACAAGGCGATCCCGACCCTTTGGGTCCTGGCGCTCGGCGTCATGCTCGCGCTTGCCTTTGACTTCACCCTGCGTCTCGCGCGCTCGCGGCTGGTCGACGAAATTGGCCGGAAGCTCGACGAGAAGCTTAGCCAGAAGCTCTTCGAAAAGGTCATGAACCTGCCGATGGCGGCGCGGTCGGGAAGCACCGGTGCGCTCGCCAAAAGGGTTTCCGAATACGAGCTCGTGCGCGATTTCTTTGCATCGACCACGGTCGTCCTGCTGGTCGACATCAGCTTCCTGCTGCTGTTCCTTGTCCTCATCATCGTACTCGGCGGCTGGCTGGTGCTCGTCCCGATCGCCGGCATCGCGCTCATGATCGGCGCCGGCCTCAGCCTGCGTCGCGCCATGGCCCGCGCCGCGCTTGATGCGCAGGCGGACTCCAGCCTGCAGCATTCGGTGCTGGTCGAATCCATCGGTGGCATCGAGACGCTCAAGGCGGCTCGCGCCGAGGGCCAGATGCTCGGGCGCTGGAAGCGTTATTCCAACATGTCGGCGGCGACGTCCGAAGAACAACGGCGCCTCACCGCGGTGGCCGTCAACCTCGCCTCGCTGTCGCAGCAGCTGATCAGCATCGGCCTGCTCATCGGCGGCTTCTACCAGTTCAACGAAGGCAAGATGTCGATGGGCGCGATCATCGCCATCGTCATGCTCGCCGGCCGCGCCATGGCGCCTGTCGGCCAGTTCGCCTTCATCATCACCCGCGCCCGCCAGGCGCTGACGACGATGGATTCGCTGCAGCGACTGATGGACGAAGAGGACGAGCGCCAGGCGGCTTCCCGTTCGATCGTCCCGGAAATCCGCGCCGGCACCATCGAACTGAGCCACGTCAACTTCCGCTATCCGAGCGCGGCCCGCGACAACCTCTCAGACCTCAATATCAAGATTGAGCCGGGCGAGCGCATCGGCATCATCGGCCGCGTCGCTTCGGGCAAGTCGACGCTCGGCCGCCTGCTCTGCGGCCTCTACGCGCCGACCGACGGCGTCATGACCATCGACGGCCTCGACAGCCGCCAGTTCCATCCGCACCAGGTCCGCGAGTCCTTCCGCTACGTTGGCCAGGATGCCGAACTGTTCAGCGGTTCGGTCCGCGACAACCTCATGCTGGGCGCGGCCAAGGCCGATGATGCCCAGCTGATCGATGCGGTGGTCCGCTCCGGTGCCGACATCTTCCTGTCGCGCGATGCGGCCGGCTTCGACCTTCCGGTCGGCGAGCGCGGCTCGCGCCTGTCAGGAGGCCAGAAGTCGCTGCTGGTCCTCGCCCGTGCCTTGGTCAGCCCGGCGAAGATGCTGTTCCTCGACGAGCCGACCGGCGCGATGGACACGCAAACCGAGAACTACTTCATCGAACATCTGAAAACGGCCCTGGCGCCGGATCAGACTTTGATCGTGTCGACCCATCGCCACCAGATGTTGTCGATCGTCGACCGCCTGATCGTCATCGATGGCGGCCGTATCTTCGCCGACGGTCCTCGCGACCAGATCCTCGGCGGCCTGACCCAGCAGGCAGCGAAGAAAGGAACGGAGAAATGACCGTCCTTCATATCCCCCGCACAAAGGGGATGCTGCTGTCAGGCGCTGGGCTCGCCTTCCTGGGTACGGCGGCGCTCACCATGAGTTCGCTATCGGAACCGGCGGTCGCGTCCGACAGCCGCCCGATTTCTGCCGGCAAGGCAGCGGCGCTGATCCAGGCGACGACCGGCGATGAGGCCAACAAGGTCGAAGCTGTCGGCGAGCAGGCCAAGGTCATCAACGCAGCTTTGCCGTTCAGCGATGCACCTGTCCTCGCCGCGCGCGCCTTCGTTTTGCCCGCTGGCGAGACGCTCGACCAGCGCCGCGCCGTCCTCTGCCTGACCCAGGCGGTCTATTACGAAGCGGGCTTCGAACCGATCGAAGGCCGTCGCGCAGTTGCGCAGGTCGTGCTCAACCGCATGAGGCACCCGGCCTTCCCGAAGTCCGTCTGCGGCGTCGTCTACCAGCATAGTTCTACGCCGGTCTGCCAGTTCACCTTCGTTTGCGACGGCTCGCTCTTCCGCAAGCCCGAGGCTGCGGCCTGGAAGCAGGCCGAGCAGATCGCTCGCGCGGCACTGGCGGGCTATGTCGAGCGCTCCGTCGGCAACGCGACCCACTATCACGCCGATTATGTCGCTCCGTACTGGGCGCCGATGCTGACCAAGATTACGCAGCTTGGCGCGCATATCTTCTATCGTTGGCCGGGCGCCTGGGGGCAGCCGGCCGCCTTCACCGGCCATTATATCGGTGAGCCGCGCGATCCTGTCTCGATGCGCCCGCCGGTTGTGCTGGCGAAGCTGACGACCGGCGACGGCCAGCCGATCGTTCAGGGTCCGATTACCGATGGCACGGTCCTGCACCGCGCGCCCAACGATGTCGGCGGCCTGCTGGACACGACGAAGGGCTGGACGCTGACCATCCCGATGCCAAACGAGACGGGCTCCGCGACGCAGCGCATTGCGGCGAGCCAGGGCACGCCGATGCCGGCTCAGGCGACCCAAAATGACGCAGCCGCCGAAACCCGCGTGATTGCCTCACGCTGATCTAGTAGAAGTCACTGGTATATGGCGTCTCTTTCCTTCCTCCCGACGATCCCCAAGCATCGTCAGCCGCTGACCGGCTCGCAGCGTGTCATCGTCATCACGACGATCGGCTTCTTCCTGTTCATCCTCTGGGCAGCGCTGGCCGATGTCGACGAAGTGACGCGCGGGCAGGGGAAGGTCATTCCCTCGAGCAAGGTGCAGCTCATCCAGGCGACCGAAGCGTCGACCATCTCCGAATTGCTGGTCCGGTCCGGGCAACAGGTGAAGCGCGGCCAGCTGCTGGCCCGCCTCGACAATCCGGAGAGCCGCCAATTGCAGGCAGAGACGCAGGCGCTGGAAGCGCGTTCGGCCCGCCTTGCTTCGGAAGGCCTCGGCTCCTCGGCCGGTAACCTCGACAGCGACGAAGCAACCCTGACGCAGGTCCGCCGTGAAGCGCTTTCGAGCCGCGTCGCCGCGCTCAACGCCACCGCCGAACAGCGCCGTCGCGAGATGGCCGAAGCCAATGCCAGCGTCAGCAGCCTGAGCAACAGCCTTGAGCTCGCCCGGCAGCGCGTGTCGATGCTTGAGCCGCTGGCCGCGAAAAACATCGTTCCACAGACCGAGCTCCTCGATGCCCGCCGCGAGGTGGTCGATTTGCAGGGCCGCATCGCCGGCGCCCGCGAGCAGGCCGGCCGGGCCGCCGCCGCCATCAGCGAGGCGCGCAACCAGGCGAACGAGGCCAATTTCACCTTCCGCCAGGACGCGCTGAATGAGCGCAGCCAGGTCGAGCAGAAGATCGCGGTCAACGAGCAATCGCTGGGCGGCAAGGGACCGCTCGGCCGCCGCGAACTACGATCTCCGGTCGACGGCGTCGTCAATGACGTCAAGGTGACGACGATTGGCGGTTTCGTCGCCGCGGGCGAGAAGGTCATGGAAGTCGTGCCGATGGGCGAGAAGCTGCTCGTCGAAACGCGTGTGAAGCCAAGCGACATCGCCTTCATCAAGGTCGGCGACAAGGCTTTGGTGAAAGTCACCGCATACGACTTTTCAACCTATGGCGGGCTTGAGGGCAAGGTCGTCCAGGTGTCGGCGGACTCGATCTATGACGAAAACGAGAAGCAGCCCTATTTCACCGTGATCGTGGAAACTCAGAAGAGCTACTTGGAATCCGGAGCCCATCGTCTGCCGATCACGCCGGGCATGATCACCGACACGCAGATCATCACGGGCCACAAGAGCGTCATGCGCTTTTTGCTGAAGCCGGTTCTGAAGGCTCGCAGCGAAGCGCTGCGCGAGCGTTAATTGGCGGCGGCGCCCGGCGTCACTGCAACGACGCCGGCAGCGGCGGCAATCGTTACCGGCGGGGTCGCAACCTTGTCATTCGACGCATAGGTGATCGGCGGCAGCTCGCGGCGATAGCCGTGGGTCCAGACGTGGTTGCCCGAGAAGGTCACGATCGGGTGGTAATCCACCATCTCGAAACTGTCGATCAAGCGGTCGGTGCCATTGTCCAGCACCAGCAGCCGGTTGTCGGCGCGGGCGACCAGCACCGCATGATCGGCACGGCGCAGGGCATCGCGCAGGATGACCAGGTACAGGTCCCTCTCGGCGAATCCGGCGCGGCGCAGCAGCTGCATCTTGGCGATCGCATAATCTTCGCAATCGCCGCGGCCGCGGCTCAGCGTCTGGGCGGCGGAGGTCCACAAATCGGCAACGCCATATTGCTTGATGTCGTCGACGAAGCGAACTCGCGAATTCACGTAGTGATTGACGGCGACCAGCTTCTCCATCGCCCCGCGTCCGTTGAGGCCGGCCGCATAAGCGCCTGACGCCGCCCCGACCGGGCCGTTCTCGACCTTCTTCCAGCGGCGGTCGAGCGTCGTGTGGCCGATCGGCAAGGCGACCGAATTGAACACATCCGGTGCCGTCATCGAAATCGCCGGCCGGTACGTCGGCATCACCGCCTGCACCATCGGCGCGCCATAGCTCGCTGGAGCGACAGCAGGCTGAGCGAGGGGCGGCTGGCCCGATTGTTGTGCCAGGAGCTGGGCGAGCCGGCTCTCTCCGCCGAGGATCGCGTAGGTCTTGCTGGACGTATAGCTTTGGACGGTCTGCGCGGCGGCCGGCGCGGCGGACAGCGCAAGAGCAGCGGCGGAAGCGAGAGCGATCCTGGACATGGCCCTGCTTTTCGCAAAGCAAGGCAAAGATACGGTTCAGGTCCATGGTTAAGGCGCTGTTTACTGTGTGATTTATTGCTCCGCCGCCGAGAGGAATTTATCGACGGCGGCATTGAACGCGGCCGGCTGTTCGGCATTGGCAAGATGGCCAGCACGCTCGATCGGTTCCAAGCTGGCGCCGGGAATCAGCCCCACAAGCTCCTCCGACAGCGCCGGCGGGGTGATCCGGTCCTCCGACCCGCAGAGGACAAGCGTCGGGACGCCGATCGCTCGCGCCCGTTCGACCTGGTCGGCCAGCCATACGGCTTCCGCGCCCATGCGATAGGCGGCAGGGTCGATCGCAGCCATCGCCTCCACGCATTCGGCGCGAAGCTCCGGCGTCGCCTCGCTGCCAAGCAGCACGTCGATCCGTCCCTCCGCCAGCGCCCGCATGCCGATCGTCCGGCTCGCCTCGGTCGACCGTTCGAAAATCCCCTGGCCGTCGGGATGCATGGCGAACGTGTCCGCGAGGATCAGCGAAGCGCAGCGCCCGGGCGCACGCGCGTGCATGGCAATGGCAACGACCCCGCCGAGCGACAGGCCGCACACATGCGCTCGCTCGACACCCAGAGCATCCATCGCCGCCAAGATCGCCGCCGCGAAGTCGTCGCGGCTCGCGCCGTCGAGCAACCCGCTTTCCCCATAGCCCGGATAATCGAAGGCGATCGCCCGCCGCGATTGCCCGAAATGTTCGAGCTGCGGCCGCCAGACGCTTTTGTCCGACCCCACGCCATGCAGGAAGACGATCGGCACGGCATCGCTGCCGCCCGTTTCCACAAAGCCGATCCGTCCGCTGCTTGTCGCAATCGCCGCCATCCCCTCATGATGCCGAGCGGCAGAGGCTTTGCAAGGGCGGGCGCCGCGACTAGCCTTGCCAGCAATGACCAGCATGACGGTGAATGGCGAAGCGGTCCGCTTCCATCTCGATCCCGGAACGCCCCTCCTGTGGGCGCTGCGCGATGCCGCCAACCTCACCGGCGCCAAATATGGCTGCGACAGCCGCGGCTGCGGGGCCTGCACCGTCATCGTCGACGAGCGCGCGGTGCTCAGTTGCTCGCTGACCATCGGCCAGCTGGAAGGCGCGGACGTTGTCACCATCGAAGGCCTGTCGAGCGAGCGCGCCCACCCCGTGCAACAGGCCTGGGCCGCCGAGCAGGTCAGCCAGTGCGGCTATTGCGACCCGGGCATGATCCTCGCCATCGCGGCGCTCCTCAAAGCCAGCCCGCGTCCGACCGAGGCCGAGATCGCGGCGCTTCCCAACATCTGCCGCTGCGGCGCTCAGCCGCGCATCCGCCGTGCCATCGATCGCGCCGCCGCGGCGATGGCGGCAAGCGGCCCGCCGAATGCTGAACCGCCGATATCGTCACGGTTCAGCAACGGCTCATCGCCGGAGGAACAGAAAGCGACGCAGTAACAGGGTGTGTTTTTGGAGTTACCCCCCATGCGTAAATTGCCTCTCTTTCTCCTTCTCGCATCGGCGGCCGTGCCGGCTCTCGCCCAGCCTGGCGACGATAATGGCAATGGCCGTCATCACCGCGACAGCAACCAGTCCGAGCAGTCGGAGAGCCGTCCGCAGCGCACCCGCGAAGTCCAGCAGCCCAGCAATGGCGGCGAGCAGCGCGTCCGCACCGAGCGGGTCGAGCGCGGCCAGGTAAACCAGGCGGCGCAGTCCGGCCAGTCGGGTCAGTCAGGCTTCGCCGAGCAGCGCGAGCGCTTCCGCGCCCAGCGCGAACAGCAGGTGCAGGCTACCCAGGTCCAGTCCGGCCGCAACGAGCGCACTCGTGAAGCCCGCCAGGGCAATAGCAATGGCAGCCAGTCCAATTGGCAGGGCCGCCAGAACAACTGGCAGGGCAGCAACCAGGCCAATTGGCAGGATCGCCAGCGGCGGGTCCGGACCGTTCCCGACACCAATGTCACTCGCGGCCCGAGCCGCACCGAGCAGCAGGCGTTCCAGAATCGCCGCCGCACGGACTATCGCAACGGCAATTACACGCGCTGGACCAACAACTGGCGCCATGATCGCCGCTACGACTGGAACAGCTATCGCAACTATCACCGGTCGATCTTCTCGATCGGCTTTTACAGCGATCCGTTCGGCTGGAACTATCGCCCGTGGTCGATCGGCTCGTACATGTACCCGAGCTATTACGACCAGAGCTTCTGGCTGAACGACCCCTGGCAGTATCGACTGCCGCCGGCCTACGGCCCGTACCGCTGGGTTCGTTACTGGGACGATGCCCTGATGGTGAACATCTACACCGGTCAGGTCGTGGACGTGATCCACAACTTCTTCTGGTAGACGGCTAGAGACCTTTGGTCGAAGGGGCGTTGCCGCGCTTGCGGTGACGCCCTAGCTGTTTTATGGGGCTAACACAGCTTAAGAGCATGAGGGGCTTAAACGTGATGACCAAGCGCACGGCGATCTTCGCCGCACTCCTTTCGACGACCTTGTTCGCAATCCCGTCCGCCGCTTCCGCGCAGGCCGCACCGGCCATGACCGCCAGCCAGCAGAGCGCGCACGACCAGCTGTTCAACCTCTTCAAGCAGAGCGACGAAGACAGCCTGAAGCGCAACCCGATCAGCGGCATTTTCCGCGGCGACCTGCGCTATGCGGACCAGGGCCTCGGCGACTATATTACCGATGAATATTTCGCGAAGGAGAAGGCGGCGACCGAGGCCGACCTCGCCAACCTCCACAAGATCAATCGCTCCGCGCTCAACCCGACCGACCAGATCGCCTATGACGTGTTCGAATATTCGACGAAGCAGGGCCTGGAGGGCTTCGAGCCGCGCTATTTCGACCCGAACGTGGTCCGCCCGATCAACCACTTCTCGGGTTTCCACACTTTCTACCCGACCTTCGCCAGCGGCAAGGGCGCCGCGCCCTTCAAGACGGTCGCCGACTATGAGAACAACATCAAGCGCCACGCCGACTATGCGCTGCTGCTGGACCGCTCGATCGAGCGCTTCCGCCAGGGCATGAAGAGCGGCGTCGTCGACACGAAGCTGACGATCCGCAACGTCATCGACCAGCTCAATGAGCAGCTGAAGCAGAAGCCCGAGCAATCGCAGTTCTACGGCCCCGTCAAGGCCTTCCCCGATTCGATTTCGGCTGCGGACAAGGAGCGGCTGACGTCGCAGACGCGCGCTGCGATCACGGACCATATCTATCCGGCGATGACCCGACTGCGCGATTTCCTGCAGAACGAATATCTGCCGGTCGCGCGTGACCAGGTCGGCCTGTCATCGATGAAGGGCGGCGCCGTCCTCTACGACAAGATGGTCCGCGATTCGACGACGTTGCCGCTGTCGGCCGCCGAGGTCCATGCGCTCGGCCTCAAGGAAGTCGCGCGCATCACCGGCGAGATGGAGAAGGTGAAGACCGAAGTCGGCTTCAAGGGAACGCTGCCCGAGTTCTTCGAGTACCTTCGCACCGATCCCAAGTTCAAGGAGCCGACCCGCGAGGCACTGACCCAGGGCTATTACGACATCGGCAAGAAGGTCGCGGCCAAGCTTCCCGAATATTTCTCGACTATCCCGAAGGCGAAGCTGGAAATCCGGCCCTACGATCCGGTGATCGAGAAGTACCAGGCCGGTGGCAGCTATGAACAGGGCACGCCCGACGGCTCGCGCCCCGGCACCTTCTACTTCAACGCCTATGACCTGCCGTCGCGCACCACGCCGGGAATGACGACCCTGTTCCTCCACGAGGGCGAGCCGGGCCACCACTTCCAGATCAGCCTGGCGCAGGAAAATGCGGCGCTGCCCGCCTTCATGCGCTTTGGCGGCAACACGGCCTTCGTCGAAGGCTGGGCGCTCTATGCCGAAACGCTCGGTTACGACATGGGCTTCTACAAGGATCCGTACCAGCGGATGGGAACGCTCGATGACGAGATGCTGCGCGCCATGCGCCTCGTCGTCGACACCGGCATCCACTCCAAGGGTTGGACCCGCGACCAGTCGATCGCCTACATGCTGGCCCACTCCAGCATGGGCAAGACGGACGCCCAGAACGAGGTCGAGCGCTACATCGCGATTCCGTCGCAAGCCCTGGCCTACAAGATCGGCGCGCTCACCATCCAGCGCCTCCGCGCCAAGGCACAGAAGGAGCTGGGCCCGAAGTTCGACATCCGCGACTTCCACGCCCAGGTGCTGATGACCGGCGCGCTGCCGATGGCGATCCTGGAACGCAAGATCGACGCCTGGATCGCGGCGAAGCGCCAAGCGCAGTGACGCCGGCGCGTTAGCGCCGCCGGAACAGCGCGAGAGACGCGGAGCAGCGGACGGCCTGCGAGCCGAACGGCATCAGCCGTGAAGGCTAGACAGGACCGACGGCGCGGGATTTACTCCCGCGCCGGCTCTTGCGGACTAATGGCACCCTTGGTCGCGCAGCGGACTGCCCGGCTCCGGACAAATCCGGATGTTTCTCCACCGCCAAGCGGCAGCATCTGCACGCTCCCGCAACGCTGGGGGAGAACAAGCATGTTGGCGAAATTCAGCAGGGCGCAAAAGCAGGCTGCCGCGTTAATCCTTATGGCCGGCGGAGTGGCTGCCATCGGCTCGGGAGCGGCCCAGGCCGTGCCGAGGCCGGCGACCTGTCCCTCATCCGGGAACAGCAAGGCACCGTTCTACGGCGTCGCGGCGGCCCAGATCGGCCAGGGCAAGCCGGTGCACGTCTCGGGCAATTATCGGCTGACGGATCGCAACCGGAAACTGGTCCTGACGGAAACCGGGGAAAGCAAGACGCTCCTGCGCCTCAAGCTCAGCAGCAGCCGGAGTGCCGGCCTTGCCGCCGGTTGTCCGCACTTCGGTGGTGAGTTCAATGCAGCCGCAACCGTCAAGCAGGTGCGGATCACCGACTGGAAGAAGCAGACGATCACAGTCCGGGTTGGCCGGCCCCGCCCCGGCGTATCCGCAGCGAGAGACAAAACGCTCTGACGTCTGGCTTCCTCTTTGGTCATTACGAGACCTCGGAAATCGTCCTGATTGAAAGGACTTAGCGCGATAGCCATCCTGTCCAGATGGGGGCGGGCAAGAGGTTCGACATGACCTATTATCGGCTCTGCCATTTCGACGAATCGCATAGATTCAACACGGCGGAACACCTCCTTGCGCCGAATGACAATCGTGCGCTCGAGATCGCGAACGCGAGAAAACATCCCGTCAAATGGGAGGTTTGGGCAATCGATCGCTTTGTCGGCGAAACTGGCAGTCGCCGGCTCTAGTCCGACGGCTCACGCCATTCTTGCGCTGCATTAGTTGTGCGCAGCGCACTCCTGGCATTCGCCCTCAGCCACGGGTTTGGCCCGGCTGCACTCGAAGGCTTTTGTTGGCCATTTCGGGCAATTCGAGTTCCAGTGCCATATCCTGGAACCCACGGCCCGGCGGTAATCGAGACCGTTCATACGCACTTCCCCCAAACGCACTGACTCGGCGCCCGCAGTCTAACATGGATTGTTGCTCCAGTCTCCTTTCAGAATCCGCAGATATGTCCCGAAATCCGGCTAACCCTCAGGAATCCCCTGAGAAAGTTTACAAGCTTCCCCGGGTTCCGACGACTCGCCAATCGACAGAATCTGACAAGGCGTCATGTGCCCAGAGCAGACGCGGGTGCGCCTGCCGGAGGCTTTTGCCCACGGCAGGCGTGCCACTGGTGCGGAGGGAAGGGAGGCGCACCGTCATGACCTACAGGATCAATCTTTTTCGCCATGATCACTTGATCAGCACCGAGCTGTTTGACGATCGCTTGGTTGATGTGAAGCAACAGGCGATCGCTGCCGTCGATGCAGGTCGAGCTGAACAGGCCGAGGTTCGGAACTCCAGGGGAACAATCGTCTTGCGACATCGGCGCAAGCTCTACTGGCCCCGAGCCAGTTGCTGATCGCAGCGGCGTCAAGAGCGATGGAAGGGTTCGCCCCCGAGAACTCGGCGCCACATTCTCGGGGGGAACCATTACCGGCGGCCGATAGTGGCAAAGCCGCGCCTTCTCGTAACTCAATGTATCTGCGTCGAAAATCAGGGCAAACAATGATGCGTCGTGCGGGTTGGCCCCTCAGCAAGTGGATCGTGCTGATCTCAGTCGCGGTGATGCCTATTGCCAGTACCATTGCCGCGCCTCGCGGATCCGGCCGTTGGCATCCTTCCGAAAGGCGCTACCCCTACCAAGGTGTCGATGTCTCGCACTACCAGGGGCGTATCGCCTGGACGAAGCTGCCGCGGCAGGGTGTCGACTTCGCCTATATCAAGGCAACCGAGGGCGCCGACCATATCGACCACCGATTCTCGTTTAATTGGCGTGCAGCCCACGCGGCCGGTATCCGAAGAGGCGCCTACCACTTCTTCACGCTGTGCCGGAGCGGGCAGGATCAGGCGGCCCATTTTTTGCGGCACGTACCCACTGAAGCGGCTGCACTGCCGCCAGCCGTTGACCTTGAGTTTCCCGGTAACTGCGGACGCCGTCCTTCTCGGGCGAAATTCCACAAGGAGCTCGGCGATTTTCTTCGAATGGTAGAGGCTCACTACGGCAAGCCTGCCGTTCTGTATCTCACCCGCAAGTTCGACAGGCACTATCGGGTCAGCGCAACCTTCCACCGCCCGCTATGGCTTCGAAGCCTCCGATCGGAGCCTGGCTTCGGCGCACGTCGCTGGACGATCTGGCAGTCGTCGAGCTCCCGCAAATTGGCTGGAGTGCACGGCCGCGTGGACTGGAATGTCGCAAGAAAGCCGGCGTTATTGTCAGAATGACTGATGCGAGCCTTTGTTCGCCGCATGGAACCGACCGCGGCCCCAATGTCGATTAATTCTAATCCATCACTTGTTATAGACACTCTAACCTCGGTTACCTATGAAGGCATGACGCCGGTAGCGGAGGGGATCCCGCCATGCCGCGCAAGGTCGGCGAGGCTGAGAGCATCATCAACGACTTGAGGCAGCTCAGGCAGGTCATCATCCACGCCTGGAACGAGCGCTCCGTCATGCTCACCAAGGAAGAGCGGCGGGAGCTTCAAAGCGAAGTGCGCGAAACCTGCGACTTGTTGAACGAGCTGACCTCGGATCCGTGATTGCGGGCAGTCGTAGCGTAGCGTCGGGGTGCGTTTTTGCGACAGGGGAACGCCTATGCTGACGAAACATGATCCGGTGAAACTGGCCCAAAGGTGCCGAGAAGAA
This sequence comes from Sphingomonas alba, assembly GCF_023516555.1. Taxonomy (GTDB): domain Bacteria; phylum Pseudomonadota; class Alphaproteobacteria; order Sphingomonadales; family Sphingomonadaceae; genus Sphingomicrobium; species Sphingomicrobium album. The sequence goes on along the minus strand of NZ_JAMGBD010000002.1, from coordinate 611,715 downwards.
GCGCAAGCGACCGCCGACCCTGAAATCGCCAACACCTTTCGCGAAATTGCTGACGATCTGGACAAGCTCGTTCAGGCCCTGGAGGGAGCACCCGGCTTCGACGCGCGGGTGGCCGGCTGGGAGAGTCGGCGATGGGAAATCGCAAATAATCGCGTCTAATCGTCCTCGTCTTCGTAGCCGACGAGGTTCAGCTCGCGCGCCTTGATCTGATGGATCATGCACCAGTGTTTCAGCGCCTCCTCGCGTCCATGAGTGATCCAGACCTCGCGGGGCGCGACCTCGCGGATGGTCTGGGTCAGCTCGTCCCAGTCGGCATGGTCGGAGACGACTAGGGGCAGCTCGACATTGCGCTGGCGCGCCCGCTGGCGAATGCGCATCCAGCCCGACGCCATGGCGGTGATCGGGTCGGGCAGCCGCCGCGACCACCGGTCGTTGAGTGCGCCTGGCGGGCAGAGGACGATGCGGCCCTTGAGCTCTTCCTTGGGCACACCCGTTGCCAGTCTCAATTCGCCGAGCGGCACTCCCAGTTCCTCATATAAAGCGCACAGCCGCTCGAGCGCGCCGTGGATGTAGATCGGCTCCTCATGGCCGCGCCCGCGTAGCTCCATGATCAGCCTCTGCGCCTTGCCGAGCGCATAGGCGCCGACCAGCACGCAGCGTTCCGGCTCTGCGGCAAGGCGATGGAGTAGCCGGTCGACCTCGCTGCCCGTGTCGGGATGCTTGAACACCGGGAGGCCGAACGTCGCCTCGGTGATGAAGATGTCGCACGGCGTGACGACGAACGGCGCGCAGGTCGGGTCGGGGCGTCGCTTGTAGTCGCCCGACACCACGACGCGCTCCCCGGCATAGTCGAGGACGATCTGCGCCGACCCCAGCACATGGCCGGCGGGGACGAAGCCGACATCGACATCGCCGACCCGGACCGCCTCGCCATAACCGACCGGAACGCCGTTCTGGTCGCCATAGCGCACGCCCATGATCGCCAGCGTTTCCGCCGTCGCGAACACTTCATCATGGCCTCCGCGCGCGTGGTCGCCGTGGCCGTGCGTGACCAGCGCCGTCGCCTTCGGCTGCGACGGATCTATCCACGCATCCGCCGGCTTCACGTAGATGCCGTCGGGGTGCGGCTCGATCCATTTGCCCAAGCGGCCCATCGGGTCGTTATAGCGGCACAATGGCCGAAGGGTTCCCATTACCGGAGGTGGTCGAGCGCTGGTTCGTGGAGCGCGACTGGCGGCCGCGCCGGCACCAGCTCGACATGCTGGCCGCGGCGAGGGCAGGGCGGAGCGCGCTCCTCGTCGCGGCCACCGGTGCCGGCAAGACCCTCGCGGGTTTCCTCCCGACCATCTGCGACCTCGCCGAAAACCCCGCCGAGGACCTCCACACCCTCTACGTCTCGCCGCTGAAGGCGCTGGCGGTGGACGTCCAGCGCAACCTCCTCTCGCCGATCGAGGAGATGGGCCTGCCCATCCGCGTCGAGACCCGCACCGGCGACACACCCTCCGACCGCAAGGCCCGCCAGCGCATCCGCCCGCCGCAAATCCTGCTGACCACCCCTGAATCGCTCAGCCTGCTGCTCTCCTATCCCGACAGCGAGCTGATGTTCGCGGGCCTCAAGAACATCATCGTCGACGAGATCCACGCCTTCGCCCGCGACAAGCGCGGCGACCTGCTCTCCCTGTCGCTCGCTCGCCTCCAGACCCTCGCGCCCGGCCTCCGCCGCGTCGGCCTTTCCGCCACCGTCGCCGACCCCGACGCCTATCGCGGCTGGCTCGCCCCGCACGGTGATGAGGACCTCGTCGACCTCGTCCTCGGAGAGCCCGGCGCCGACCCGGACCTCTCGATCCTGATCCCGGAAAACCGCATCCCCTGGGCCGGCCACTCCGGCTATCACGCGGTCGCCGACATCATGCGGCTGATCGAACGGCACAAGACGACGCTCGTCTTCTGCAATACGCGCGGGCTGGCCGAGCTCACCTTCCAGAAGCTCTGGTCCGTCAACGACCAGTCGCTGCCCATCGGGATCCACCACGGCAGCCTCGCCGTCGAAGCCCGCCGCAAGATCGAGGCGGCGATGGCGGACGGCAAAATCCGCGCTTTGGTCGCTACCGCCAGCCTCGACCTCGGCATCGACTGGGGCGACATCGACCTCGTCATCCAGATGGGCGCCCCCAAGGGCAGCTCGCGCCTGCTGCAGCGCATCGGCCGCGCCAACCACCGCCTCGACGAGCCCAGCAAAGGCATGATCGTGCCCGGCAACCGCTTCGAATATCTCGAGGCCCGCGCAGCATTGGACGCCATCGGCGACGGCGAGCTCGATCCCGACATCTTCCGCCCCGGGACGCTCGACGTGCTCGCCCAACACGTCCTCGCCATCGCCTGCGCCGGGCCCTTCGAAGAAGCCGCACTCCTCGCCGAAATCCAGTCGGCCGCACCCTATGCGGGGCTCACCGCCGACCGCTTCCAGGAAATCCTCAATTTCGTCGCCACCGGTGGCTATGCGCTGAAGGCCTACGACCGCTTTCGCCGTATCCTGGAGGAAGCCCCCGGCCGCTGGCGCCTCTCGCGCCCGCCCATCGCCCAGCAGCACCGCATGAATGCCGGCGTCATCGTCGAACAGCCTTTGCTCGACGTCCGTTTCAAGGGCGGCCGCAAGCTCGGCACGGTCGAAGAAGGCTTCGGCTCGACGCTCACCCCCGGCGACACATTCTTCTTCGCCGGCCTCAGCCTTGAAGTCCTGTCGATGAAGGACACCGACATCATCGTGCAGGCGTCGAAGCGCACGGCGCGGCCGGTCACCTACGGCGGCCAGCGCATGAGCATGTCGACCCACCTTGCCAACCGCGTTCGCGGCATGCTCGCGGACCGCAACGACTGGCACCGCTTCCCCGGCGACGTCAGCGAATGGCTGGAGGTCCAGTCCGAGCGCTCGCTGCTGCCCGAGCCCAACCAGCTGCTGGTCGAGACCTTCCCGCACGAGGGCCGCCATTACATGGTCGCCTACAGCTTCGAAGGCTGGAACGCGCACCAATCGCTCGGCATGCTGCTGACCAAGCGGATGGAAAAGGCGGGCCTCAAGCCGCTGGGCTTTGTCGCCAACGATTACGGCATCGCCTGTTATGGCCTCGAACCCATTACCGACCCGCAATCCCTCTTTTCGCCCGACATTCTCGAGCGCGAATTCACCGAATGGGTCGAGCGCAGCTTCCTCTTGAAAAACGCCTTTCGCGAGGTCGCGGTGATCGGTGGCCTCGTGGAACGCCAGCATCCCGGCAAGCGCAAGACCGGGCGCCAGGTCAGCTTCTCCACCGACCTCATCTACGATGTGCTGCGCAAATACGAACCCGACCATTTGCTGCTCCGCGCCGCCTGGGACGATGCCCGCACCCGCATGACCGAGCTTGGCCGCCTTGTCCGGCTGGTCGACCGGGCGGCGGCGACCATGGTCCATGTCGAACTCGACCGGATCACGCCCATGGCCGTACCGCTGATGGTGATCGTCGGCCGCGAGGCGGCGCCGGCCGGGACCGCTGACGAGGCTTTGCTTTACGAGGCGGAAGCGCTGGCGGCGGCGGCGATGGAGCCGGAGGCACCGAGCGCAGCGACGCCGGTGCGGAGCGCCGCCGGAGCAGCGCGTAGAGCTGCCGAACGCCGGCCAGCCTCACGAAGTGAGGACTGACGTCACGAAGCGAGGGCCAGCAATGCGCAGCATTGCGAAAGTGAGCGCAAGTGACGGCACGCACCCCTCGCGACTTGATGAACGGCGCAGAAACGCGTGCCTCAGATTCCGTTCACGCGCCGGAATGAAATCTGCGCCGCACAAGTCACCAAAGGGGAATTTTGTGGCGTCTCGTTTCCTGATCGGCAGCACATTGCTGCTCGCGATCACCGCCGGGCTGGCCTCGACCGCGCCCGCGCAGGACCGGATGAGCCAGATGAAGGCGCTGATGGAGCGCGCGAAGGAAAAGCGCGACCGACCCAGCGATCCCAACGCGACCAAGATCACCGCCCCCGGCACCTACCGCTTCAACTTCCAGTCCGGCGGGATCCGCCGCGACTATCTGGTCCATGTCCCCGCAAAAGCGGCGGGCCATCCCGCGCCCATTCTGCTCGCACTCCACGGCGGCGGCGGCGATATGGACTTCCAGGCCGAAAATTACGGCATTGTCGAAAAGTCCGACGCGGCCGGCTTTATCGCCGTTTTCCCCTCGGGCTACAGCCGCTTCCAGAGCGGTATCCTCGGCACATGGAACGCCGGCCAATGCTGCGGCCAGGCGCGTGACCGGAATATCGACGATGTCGGCTTCCTGAAAGCCGTCATTGCTCGGGTTCGGGGCCAGGTCGCCATCGACCCGAAACGCATCTTCGCCACCGGCATGTCGAACGGCGCGATGATGGCTTACCGCCTTGCCTGTGAAGCGCCGGAGCTGATCCGCGCCATCGCCCCCGTTGCTGGCACCGACAACACCAAAACCTGCACGCCGTCGCGGCCCGTCCCAGTCATCCATTTCCACGCAAGGGATGACGACCACGTCCTCTTCAACGGCGGCGCCGGCCCGGCCAGCTTCCGCAACATGGGCGCGGTCAACGATTTCACGTCCGTCCCGGCGACGATCGCCAAATGGACGGCGATCGACAAGGCGTCGCCGCAGCCGAAGACCGTCCTCAAATCCGCTGGCGCAACCTGCGAAGTTCACGCCGGTCCGGCACCCGTCGAGCTCTGTGTCACGACCACCGGCGGTCACAGCTGGCCAGGATCGCAATCCCGCCGCGCTAACAAGGACCCCAGCAGGGCGATCAGCGCCAATGACGGCATGTGGGACTTCTTTTCGTCGCTTAAGTGATTGTTTTGTAACTCGTTCCCGGTAATGCTCAAGCCATGAGAAAGACGCTTGTCATGCTTTCGATGACCCCATTCCTCTCCGGCTGCGTCGTCGGCGCGGTCGCCAACACCGCCGTTGCGGTGGCTACATTGCCGGTCAAAGTTGTCGCCGCCGGCGTCGATGCCGCGACGACAAGCCAGTCCGAAGCGGACGAAAAACGCGGGCGTGAAATGCGCGAGGCGGACGAGAAGCGAGCGAAGGAAGCCCGCAAGCTCGAGGAGCGCTGCCGTAAGGGCAAAGCGCTCCCCGACGATATTTGCCCTGCGGCCTGATTCCCAATCCCGTCATTCCCGCGAAAGCGGGAATCTCGCTTCTTCCTTCCGACCAAATTCTAGCGGGATCCCCGCGTTCGCGGGGATGACGAGACAGGATGCTTTTTCCTACTTCTTCTTCGCCAAATCGGCGACGGTGTAGAGGAAATCGGCGTAGAGCATTGCCTGCTCGTCCAGCCCGGCGACCTTGGGGTTGCTGCTTTCAATGAGGAACCACTCGTTCGGCGCATGCGCGCCATTGCCGCGGCCGATGCCATATTGGCCCGCAGGGAGGTTGAGCGGCGCTCCGGTGAAGACCACGCCCGGCCAGCTTCCGGCTGAGCGCGGATAGAGCGTGTAGTTGATACCGGCATTCTTCAGAGTCAGCGTTTCCGCCTTGATGAGGGCGCTGTTCTCGTCCGTTTGGGTCGGGCTGTAGCCGCCGGTCACATTGACCTCGATGTCGCCGAAACCGTGTTTGGCTAAGTGCGCCTTAAGCTTGGCGACCATCTCGTCCTTGCTCATGTCGGGGACCAGGCGAGTATCGATCTTGGCTTCGGCCCGGCCGGGGAGGACGGTCTTGCCGCCCGGCCCGGTGTAGCCGCTGACGATGCCTTGAATGTTGATGGTCGGCTGCGACGCCAGCCGTTCCAGGCTGGTCCGCAGATCCTCGTCCTTGATCCAGTGCTGGACGCCCATCGATGCTTTCAACTTGGCTTCGTCCGTGCTCGCGGCATTCTCGGCGATCAGCTGCTTTTGCCGGGCCGTCAGCGGTTTCACATTCTCGAACCAGCCTTCGACCGCCGGTGTGTAGCCGTCATCGGCGACCAAAGTGTTGAGAGCCTTGACCAGATGCCAGGCCGGGTTTTCCACGCGCGCCATGTTGGACGAGTGGATGTCGTTCTTCGGCCCACGGCCCCATTTCTCGCCGCTGGAAATCAGCTGCAGCTCGACGACGCCCTTGGCGCCCAGCGACAAGGTGACGTCGCCGTCCGGGCCTTGGCTCGCCGACGGGATGATCACTCCAACCGCTTTCTCGATGGCGGGCTTCACTTCCGGGTTGAGGACGATCTGGGAGAAGTGGGTCGAACCAATCTCCTCTTCACCCTCGGCGACCAGCACCAGGTTCACCGGCAGCTTGGTCTTCGAATCCTTGAAGGCGTGCAGCATTGCCAGGAAGGCGCTCTCCGGCCCCTTCTGGTTGACTGCGCCGCGGCCGACGATGGCCTTGCCCTCGCCGGGGCGGTCGACGATCCGCGCTTCCAGCGGCGGCGACGACCATTCGGCCGGGTCGTAGTGCTTCACGTCGTACATGAAATAGATCGCCATGGTCGTCGGCGCGCCGGCATCCAGCGTCGCGAACACGCCGGGGACGCCGTCGGTGGTGATGACCTTGGCCTGCTGGAAGCCGGCGTCCAGCGCCAGCTGGCGCATATATTCGGCGCCTTCCTTGTGATTGATGCCCATGTTGGCGATCGTCGGAAGCGCGATCCAGTTCTGCAGGCGCTTCACCGATGTCGCATGGGCGGCCTTCACCGCACCCGACAAAGCCGCGCGGTCCTTGGCGCTCGGCGCGGCAACCACAGGCGTCGACAGAACGGCGGCTGCGGCCGCCATCAACCAGAATTTCCTCATCCTAATTCCCCGCTTGGCAAATGTTCCGGACGGGAGACTGGCGGCAAGTCGCGCAATCGTCCAGTGTCACCGCGATGCGCTACTTCCTCGACTGCGAATATAATGGCTTCGGCGGCGCGCTGTTGAGCCTGGCGCTGGTGCCGGAGGACGGCGGCGAGGAGCTCTACCTGACCTTCGATTGCGAAGGCCCGATTCATCCCTGGGTCGAGCGCAATGTCGTTCCCTACATCGGCAACGTTCCCGAATCCCTGAAACTTCCGGTCATGGATCGCCGGCAGTCCGCCGAGGCGATCGCCATGTATCTGGGTCACGACGATGCCCCGGAGGTCCTCGTCGACTGGCCGTCCGACATCGAGCTCTTCTGCGGTCTCCTGAGCTTTGCGCCAGGACAAATGGTAGCGGTCCCCGAACTCGTCTTCCGCCTCATCCAGACCGGCACCTTCAGCCCCGCCGAAAACAGCGCCGTTCCCCACAATGCCCTCCACGACGCTCGGGCGCTGAGGGACCATGTGCTTGGTCTCGAATAATTTTTCGTCATTCCGGACTTGATCCGGAATCCCGCTTCTCCCTACTGCTGACAGATGGTTCCCCTTTCGTTCGGCGGCCACGATTTCCTTGCGAGCGCCTCCGGCGCGCTGTTCTGGCCGTCCGAGCAGGCGTTGCTGGTCGCCGACCTCCATCTCGAGAAGGCGAGTTGGTTCGCGCGCCTCGGCCAGTTCCTGCCGCCCTACGATAGCCAGGCGACGCTGGCGGCGCTGATCGATGAGGTTTCGACGACCGGAGCAACGCGACTCTTCTGTCTCGGCGACAGCTTCCACGACCGTTTCGGCTGCGACCGCCTGCCGCAACAGGCGCGCGAGATGCTGATGGCGCTGACGTCGAAACTCGACTGGATCTGGATCGTCGGCAACCACGACCCGGGCTTCGCCGACCATTGCGGTGGCCGCATCGAGGACGAGTGCGAAGTCGGCGGAATCATCCTCCGCCATGAGGCGGACGAGGGCGAAACGCGCCCGGAAATGTCCGGCCACTTTCACCCCAAGCTCCGGCTGCAGCTCCGTGGCCGCAATGTCTCGCGCCGCTGCTTCGTCGCCAGCGATTGTAAGCTCATCCTGCCCGCCTACGGTTCGCTGACCGGCGGGCTCGACGCTCATCATTCCGAGATTATGCGCAAGGCCGGGCCGGGCGCTGCCGCGCTCGTCCCCGTCGCCAATCGCCTGTTGAAGTTCCCGCTGGCGGCCTAGGCCAGCCGCGCCTTGATGAGGCCGCGGACCATATTGCCGATCAGGAAGCCCTGGCGAAGGTCGTCGGGCGTCAGATCATGTTCTTCGGCCTGACCCTCGTCGATCAGCCGTTGCCGCAGCAGCCCCGGCAATAGCCCGCGCTCCAGCGGCGGCGTCAGCAGCTTGCCGTCCCGCTCTACGAAAATATTGGTGTAACTGCCTTCGGTCAGCCGGCCCTCAGGATCCGTGAACACCGCCTCGAAGGCATCGGCGTCGCGGCGGACCTGTTTCAGCACATCCTTGGCCGTCGTCTTGTAGCGCAGGCGAAAGTCCGATGGATCGACGGGAAGGGGCCGCACCACCACTTCGACCGCGCCGGACGGCGTCTGCGGCAATTCCTTTACTTCGATGGCGATGCTGCCCTTGGGCGACAGCATCAGCCGGACCATCGCCGAATCCTTGCGGCGGAAGGTTGCCGCCTGCAGCTCGTTGCGCGCGGCGTGGCGATCGAACTTGAACTGGAAGTCGGCGGCTGCATTCTTCAGCCGGTCGAGATGGCGGTCGAGGTCGATGACGCCCTGGTGCGGATCGAATCTCATCGTTTCGATGAGGTCGAACTCTTGAACGTCCGGCGCCACGAATTCCCCTTTAAGCAAACACTCGGCCCATTCATCCTCCAGCACGCTGTCGACGACAAGCCCCGAACCGAGTCCCAACCGTGCAACATTGTTGCCGTCCTGCAACTCCAGCGTGCGGATGAGGACGTTGAAGCTGGCATCGCCATTGGGATCGATCCAGCCCATCGACCCGCAATAGGCGCCGCGCGGCTCATGCTCGAGGCGGCGGAGCGCCCGGATCGCCGCCAGTTTCGGTGCCCCGGTAATCGACCCGCACGGGAAGAGCGTCTCAAAGACCGTGACGGGATCGACATCTTCGCGAAGTTTCGCGGTCACCCGGCTCACCATTTGGTGCACCGTGGGGAAGGATTCGACGCAAAACAGCTCCGGAACCTCGACGGTCCCCGCCTCTGCAACCCTCGCAAGGTCGTTTCGGAGCAGATCGACAATCATCATGTTTTCAGCACGTTGCTTCGGGTCAGCAGCGAGTTTGGAAACCTCTGCTCTGTCCAATTCAGGGCCGGACCGCCGCGGCGCAGTCCCCTTCATCGGCTTCGCCTCGATGGTCCGGCCTTTGATGGTGAAGAACTGCTCGGGACTCAGCGACAACAGCCAGCCCCTGGGATGACGCAGCACTCCCGCCCAACCTGCCCGCGACCGCTGGCGCAGCCTGGCATAGGCCGCCAAGGGATCGCCAAGGACTGTGACATCGCAACCGAAGGTCAAATTCGCCTGGTAGAAGTCGCCGGCATAGAGGTGATCGCGGACCTCCTGCGCGCCGGCGAGATAGTCGGATCGCGAGATGCGCGGCACTGGCCGGCTCGTCCAGCCGCCAGCTCCGTCGGGCAGCGGCGGCGCTGCCGGTCTGCTGAAGCTGTTGAAGATCCCGAACCACAGTAGCGGCCCGCCGCCTTGCCGCGCCAGCGGCCAGAGCTTCGGTTCCAGAGCGTAGCAAGCATCATAAGCGATGTAGCCGGCGAGATGCCGGCCTGCGCCGTGAGCGGCCCGCAACCCCTCCAGTGCTGGCCGCACTTCCTCGATCGACCAGGCCACGATCTCCCCGGCCGCCTGCTCGTACAGGCGGCAGCCGGCACCATGGGGACGCATGTCGTCGAACAGGGCGAAGGGCTGCTCCATGCATCACGCATTGACGCTGCGCCGCCCCCTCGTAAAGTCGCGCGCCATGCGAAACCTTCTCCTTGCCGCGGCACTGGCCGCCCTCGCCGTGCCCGCCGACGCGCAGTCCATCGATCCCAAAGTCCAGGCGCGGATCGACCGCATCCTGAAGGCCACGCCGCTGATCGACGGGCACAACGACATCGCCGAACAGCTGGCGGAGAATTACAGGCGGAACATCACCGGCCTCGCTAGCGGAACCGACAAAAGACCCGACCACCCGCTGATGACCGACATGGCACGACTGCACCAGGGTCGGGTGGGTGGACAGTTCTGGTCGGTTTTCATCAACGGAGAGGTGACCGGCGATGCGGCAATCCGCGAGACGATCGAGGAGATAGACATCGTTCGCCGGATGATTGACGCCTATCCTGGCGACCTCGAACTCGCTCGCACTGCAGACGACGTCGTGCGCATCCACAAGTCCGGCAAAGTCGCCTCCATGATCGGCGTGGAAGGCGGACGACAGATTGGCGGTTCACTCGCCGCGCTCCGGCAGTTCTACAACCTCGGCGCGCGCTACATGACGCTGACCCACAACCAGACGACCGAGTGGGCGGACAGTGCGACTGACGATCCCAAATATGGCGGGCTCAGTCCATTTGGGGTCCAGGTTGTCCACGAGATGAACCGCATCGGCATGCTGGTCGACCTCAGCCACGTCTCGGCAGATACGATGAAGGACGCCATCGCAGCTAGCAAAGGGCCCGTCATCTTTTCCCATTCGTCAGCCCGCGGGCTGGTTGGCCACCTGCGCAACGTTCCGGATGACGTTCTTCAGCTGCTTCCCGCCAACGGCGGCGTCGTCATGGTAAACTTCGTGCCCGACTTCGTTTCCGACGCCGTGTGGCGCTGGGGTGCCGAGAAAAATGCCGAGGAAGCGCGGCTGAAGGTCTTCCATCGCAACAGCAAGGCCGAGGTCGAGGCTGGCTTGAAGGCATGGGAGGCGGCGCACCCGAGGCCGTCTGTGACAGTCGCCGCAATTGCCGATCATATCGAGCATGTCGTCAAGGTCGCGGGATACGATCATGTCGGTCTCGGCGGCGACTTCGACGGCATCCCGTACACGCCGGAGGACCTGACGGGCGTCCAGGATTATCCTCGGATTTTCGCCGAGCTGATCCGTCGCGGCTGGTCCGACGAGAACCTCGCCAAGCTGGCGGGCGGCAACGTGCTTCGGGCGCTGCGCAAGGCGGAAGTGGTTTCGGCCTCGATGAAGAACGAGCCAGCAGCACTGTCCGACCTCGACATGGCTCCGTCGCAATGAGCGAACCGCCGCCCACTAATCCCCCTTTGCGCGTCGCCATCATCCCGGTGACACCGCTCCAGCAAAATTGCTGTCTCATCTGGTGCACCAAAACAATGCGCGGCGCCTTTACCGATCCGGGCGGCGATCTGCCGAAATTGCGCGAGGCGATCCGCCAGACTGGCGTCACGATCGAGAAAATCCTGCTGACGCATGGCCACATCGATCATTGCGGGTCGGCCGGGATCTTTGCCGAGGAATTGGGCGTGCCGATCGAAGGACCGCACGAGGAGGATCGATTCTGGATCTCCCGCCTGGATGATGACGGCAAGCGCTACGGCGTTCCCGGAAAGCCATTCGAACCGAACCGCTGGCTGGTGGACGGCGATACTGTGACCGTTGGAGAGGTCACTTTGAACGTCCGCCATTGTCCTGGCCATACACCAGGCCATGTCGTCTTCCATCACCCGGGATCAAAGCTGGCCATCGTCGGCGACGTTCTCTTTCAGGGTTCGATCGGCCGCACGGATTTCCCCCGCGGCAATCACCAGGACCTGCTCGACTCGATTACCCAGAGGCTGTGGCCCATGGGCGGCGACACGGCGTTCGTTCCTGGTCATGGGCCTGTGTCGACCTTCGCCCATGAGCGGGCCAGCAATCCTTTCGTCGGAGATGCGGTGGTGGCTTGAGCTTAATGGGCGTCGCTGCGCTTGCGCTCTGCGGCTATTGCGCTATAGGACGCCCGGTTCGCGACGATCCGGCCGCCGCTGCGGGACTTCCCGCTGAAATAGGCGAGGAGAGTCGCTAATTTTTTTGAACAATTGAAGAGACAGGTGCCGCAATGGCCGTCCCCAAGAGAAAAACATCGCCGTCCAAGCGCAACATGCGCCGCAGCCATCATGCGCTGACGCCGGCCAGCTTCCAGGAATGCCCGAACTGCGGCGAGTTGAAGCTGCCCCACAACCTCTGTTCTGCTTGCGGCCATTACAATGGCCGTGAAGTCACCTCGACCGAGGCCTGAGCGAAGCGAGAGCGCATTGGCCGTGGACGCCAGCCCGCGCATCGCCATCGACGCCATGGGAGGAGACACGGGCCCGGCGGCCATGGTCGCCGGGATGGCTCGTGCGCGCCGTAAGGTCGACGGCATTGGCTTTGAGGTCTTCGGCGACGAGGCGCTGATCGCGCCGGAACTGGACCGGCATCCGGGCCTAAAAGGCGCGGTCAATGTTCATCACACCACGGACGCCATTCAGGGCTCGGAAAAGCCGAGCCAGGCCATCCGCCGCGCTCGCACCACCTCGATGGGCATGGCGATCAACGCGGTGAAGGACGGGCTCGCTCACGCCGCAGTCTCAGGCGGTAACACCGGCGCGCTGATGGCGATGTCGAAGCTGGCTCTACGCACCATGCCCGGCATCGACCGGCCCGCGCTGGCGGCATTGCTACCGACTCTTGGCGACCAGGATTGCGTTATGCTGGACCTCGGCGCCAATACCGAATGTGACGCCCAGAACCTGGTCCAGTTCGCGGTGATGGGTTCCGCTTATGCCCGGACTGTCCTTGGGATCAGGAAGCCCCGGGTGAAACTGCTCAACATCGGCACCGAGGAATTGAAGGGTACCGACGAGCTGAAGGAAGCGGCAGCACTGCTTCGGGAAGCGGATTATCTGCCGATGACCTTCGACGGCTTCACCGAGGGCGACCAATTGTCGCGCGGCAATATCGATGTCGTCGTCACCGACGGCTTTTCCGGCAACATCGCGCTCAAGACCGCTGAAGGGACGGCGCGTTTCGTTACCGACCTGTTGAGGCGCGCCTTCAAGAGTTCGCTTCGCTCCAAGGCCGGCTTCGCGCTCTCAGCGCCGGCCCTGCATACGTTGAAAGTCCACCTTGACCCCAACAATCACAATGGCGCCGTCTTCCTCGGCCTTAACGGTCTCGTCGTGAAGAGCCATGGGAGCGCCAATCCCAAGGGCGTCGCCAACGCCATCGGTGTCGCGGCCCGGATGGTCGCCAACGACATCACCCGAAAGATCGGGGAGGACCTCGACAACTTCCGTGCCCACGCTTTCAGTCATGAGGCCGCCGAGTGACCCGTCGTTCTGTTGTTAAGGGCGTCGGTTCGGCCCTCCCCAAGCGCAGTGTTTCTAATGCCGAGCTGGCGGCGCAGGTCGATACCTCGGACGAGTGGATCGTCGAGCGGACGGGCATCCGTAACCGTTATATCGCCGATGCCGGCGAGACGACCGCGACCTTGGCCCACCAAGCTTCGGTCAAGGCTCTGGAGCATGCCGGCATCGCCGCGAGCGAGGTTGGCCTAATCGTGCTCGCGACGGCCACTCCGGACCAGACCTTTCCGTCGTCGGCGACGAAGGTGCAGGCGATGCTTGGCATCAATGACTGCATCGCCTTCGACGTCCACGCCGTCTGCACCGGTTTCCTATACGCACTGACCGTGGCGGACTCGATGCTGCGGTCAGGCTCGGCCGATACGGCGCTCGTCATTGGCTCGGAGACCTTTAGCCGCATCCTCGATTGGGAAGACCGCGCGACCTGCGTGTTGTTTGGCGATGGAGCCGGCGCGCTCGTGCTGAAGGCCGAGGAAGGCGAAGACGGCATCATTACGACCAAGCTTCACGCGGATGGCCGGCACAATGAATTGCTGTTCGTCGACGGTGGACCGTCAACGACCCAGACGGTCGGCAAGCTTCGGATGAAGGGCAAGGAAGTGTTCCGCCACGCGGTCGTCAACCTTGCCGAAGTGCTCACCGAAGTCTTGGCGGACGCCGGCCTTCAGGCATCCGACGTGGATTGGGTCGTGCCGCACCAGGCCAATGCGCGAATTCTGGATGCGACCGCCCGCAAGCTCGGCCTGCCGCCCGAAAAGGTGGTGATGACGGTCGACCGTCACGCGAACACGTCCGCCGCCTCCGTACCGCTTGCATTTGATGCCGCCGTGCGCGACGGTCGCATCAAGCGCGGCGATCTCGTCGTGCTTGAAGCGATGGGCGGCGGCTTCACCTGGGGTGCGGCCGCCTTACGCTATTAACAGACTTCATGTCGGATCGGATTGCCGACCGGCATCTTTTTGGTTAGGCTCCTAAAATTGCTGCTCGCCAGCGAACGGGGCAAAGGGGTTCATTATGGCGGATGCGGGTATCGCCCGGACTCACGACGGACTTCACGCGGGTACCCTGACCAGGGCCGATTTGTCGGACGTCGTCCACCGCAAGCTTGGCTTGTCGCGCGCCGAAAGCGCCAACCTGGTGGAGCGTATGCTCCACCATATGTGCCACGCTCTGTCCGAAGGGCAGAACGTGAAGATTTCCGGCTTCGGCAGCTTCATCCTGCGCGACAAAGGACAGCGGATCGGCCGCAACCCCAAGACGGGTGTGGAAGTGCCCATCGCGCCGCGACGCGTGATGACGTTCCGCGCCAGCCAGATCATGCGCGATAAGGTCGCGAAATAGGGGTGTAGGTGACAGCCGCCGACAAGGATCCGGAGGCTTTCCGCACAATCGGCGAACTCTCCGAAGAGTTAGGGGTCGCCCAGCATATCCTGCGCTACTGGGAAACCAAGTTCTCGCAGCTGCGTCCGCTTCAACGCGCCGGCAACCGGCGTTATTACCGGCCGGCCGATGTCGCCCTGGCGAGGCGCATCCACAACCTCCTGTCGAACGAGGGCTATACGGTCCGCGGCGTCCAGAAGCTGCTGCGCGAGCAGCCCAAAGCTGCAGCTATAACGCCCGAGGTCGAGCCTGCACCACGTCATGACCCTGCGATGTTCACTCCGGCTATCGTCCCGTCGGACAATGGCGGTGTCGATGTCGAGAAGCTCATCGAACTCCGCGACCGCTTGCGCAACGCGCTGACCGACTAATCCTTGAACAGAGATTTCGGGGTAACGAACGTGGTCAGCTGGCCGTTATTCGGCTCGAGCTCGGTCCACCCGCCTATATCCAGCTCGATTTCGGCCAAGGCGCCCGTCGGATATTTGCCCAGGACCTCTTCGCCGCCATTCCGGCTGAGCTGAGCGGCGAGGGTGCCGATGGTCGGATTGTGGCCGACAACCAGCAAGCGCTGCACGTCCTCCGATGTCGCTCGGATGATGCCGAGCAGCTCTTGATAGCCAGCATGGTAAATGGCGGGATCGAACTGCACCGGCCCGTGTTGCCAGCCGCCCTCCGCCAAGCCCCTAAGCGTTTGCACGACCCGTTCCGCCTGGCTGGCGAGGATGAGATTGAACTGTTTTTCATGCGTCGCCAGATATTCACCCATCGCCTTGGCCGAACGCCAGCCCCGCTCGTTCAACGGGCGATGAAAGTCGTCGACCGACTCATCGTCCCAGCTCGACTTGGCGTGCCGCAACAGGGTCAGGCTTCGCACGCGGTCTTCTCCTCGACGATGGCGCCGAGGCGCTGTTTAACTCGTTCGACGGCGACGTCGAGCGGCACGCGCGAGACTCGCACGCCTGGCGGAAATGCCGTGAGCAGTCGCGACGGCATTGCCGCCGACAAGATCACGAACACACCGCAGTCGCCCTGGCGGCGGATGAGGCGGCCGAATGCTTGAGCGAGCCGCGCTTTGATGACCCGGTCGTCATAAGCGCTGCCCCCGTAAGCGAGCCGCCGGGCCGCGTGGAGGACCGTCGGTCGCGGCCACGGAACGCGCTCCATCACCACCAGCCGCAGCGAATCGCCGGGCACATCGACGCCGTCGCGAAGCGCGTCGGTTCCGAGCAGCGAGGCGTGCGGGTCGTCGCGGAACATGTCGACAAGGGTGCCAGCATCGATTGGATCGACATGCTGGGCAAAGAGCGGGAGGCCCTCGCGCGCCAGCCGGTCGGCAATGCGCGCGTGCACCGCCTTCAGTCGCTGGATGGCGGTGAACAGGCCGAGCGTTCCGCCGCCTGCGGCTTCGATCAGCTTGGCATAGGCACCTGCCAGCGCTGCGACATCGTTGCGGCCAACATCGGTAACGACCAGCACTTCGGTCGCTTCCGGATAGTCGAACGGGCTTTCGGTCTCGAAATGGGCGACCGGGCTTGGCAGATGCAATGCCCCGGTGCGCGCTTCCGCGGCGTCCCAGCTCTCCGATCCACGCAGAGTCGCCGAAGTGACGAGTACGCCGTGCGCGGGCGCCAACACCGCCTTTGCCAATGGCCGGGTCGGGTCGAGCCAGTGACGGTGGATGGCGACATCATATTCGCGACCTTCAACGCGTTCGATCGCGAGCCAGTCGACGAAATCGGGGTCGGCGCTACCGCCGATGCGGCCGAGCAGCGCAATCCAGGCGGAGAGCGCCTCGCGGCGCCAGGCGAGGCCATTGATCGCGCCGTCAACGCGCGCCCGAGCCTGGCTGTCGAGCCAGTCCGGCGCATCTTCGAGCACGGCTTCGAGCCGTCGGGTCAAAGCTGCCAGCGGACGCTGCAGGGCCTCCAGAGTCTCCAGCGCGCGAGCCGATGCTTCGACGAGCGCGCCGTCCGGCTCGGCCAGCTCGGTTTCGAGACCATAGCCCGCATCCTGCGCCTTCGCGCGAGCGTAAACCGTTCCGCGAACCTCGGCGAGTAAGGCCTCGATGGGACCGAACGGCGCGCGTTCCGCCAGCCGCTGGAGCCAGCCATCGGAAGGGAGCGCCTTGGCCGCTTCGACCGCCGCATCGAGCGCCTTGGCGCCCTCGTCATCATAGCTCGCAACGTCCATCAGCCGCGCCGCCAGGCCGCGCCGGCGTCCGCGCGAACGGCCTTCGGGCCCGACGATCCATCGCCTGAGTTCAATCGCTTCCTGGCCGCCAAGCGCGACCGAGAAGGTCGAATCCGCAGCGTCGAACAGGTGGTGGCCCTCGTCGAACAGGATGCGGCTCGGTGCATCTGGCCGTCCTCGCGCTGCATTGACCATGACGAGCGCGTGATTGGCGATGATGAGGTCAGCTTCGCGGCCTGCACGCTCAGCCCGCTCGATGAAGCAGCGGCGGTAGTGCGGACAACCGGCATAAACGCACTCGCCGCGCCGGTCGGTGAGCGCGGTTGCGCCGGCGCGGCGGAACAGGCTCGGAAGCCAGCCGGGCAGGTCGCCGCCGACCATATCGCCATCGCGGCTGTAGGCGGCCCAGCGCCCCGCAAGCTGGGCGAGAATCGCGGCGCGGCCGGAAAAAGCCCCTTGGAGAGCGTCCTCTAGGTTGAGGAGGCAGAGATAGTTTTCACGGCCCTTGCGGATGACGATCCGTTCCGCACGCTCCTTAGGATCGGCGATGATCCGTGCACCCTCGGCATCGAGCTGCCGTTGCAGCGCCTTAGTGAAGGTCGAAACCCAGACCGTTCCGCCGGCCCGTTCCGCCCATAACGAAGCGGGTGCCAGATAGGCTAGGGTCTTGCCGATGCCGGTTCCGGCCTCCGCGAGGAGCATGTTCGGCGAGTCGGGTTTGGATCGCGGGTCAAAGACGTGCGCGACCGCGGCCGCCATGGCTTTTTGGCCGTCTCGGGGCTCGGCGCCTTTGCCGGTAAGTTCGTTCAGTCGATCGCGCGCGTCATCTTCTGAAACAGAAATCGTCCTTGGCGGCGGCCGCTCGGCCGATTCTTCCCATTGCGGAAGGCGGGCGAACAGCATTCGTTCGCTTCGCTCGGGCCGTTCCAATCGATTGCCGATCAGCCCGGCCCAGCCCCAACCGAGACGCTGCAATGTCGCGTTGGAGGTCCAGGCGCCTTCCCGCTCGGGCCAGTCCGGGTCCGCCAGGCGGTCAAGCAGGACCTCGGCGATGCGACCAAGAGCAGCGGCGGCGTCGACTTCGGACTCGGGCGGCTGAAGGCCGAGCGCCCGGCTTAGTCCCGCGGGCGTCGGGACCGCGAATCGTGCGGGGTGGATGAAGGCGAACAGTTCCAGCAGGTCCAGCCCGCTCAATTCGGGATAACCCAGTCGCTGACCGACTAGCGGTGCATTCAGCAGGATGTGCGGCGTTTCCGCTGCCCGGGAAATGGCTTCGCCGCGCGAAGCCTCGCGCGGCTCGCCGCCCGCGTCGGCGATCCAGATGCCGGCATGGGTTGCGTGCAGCGCCGGAAGGGGCAAAGGAGCGGCCATCGCCGCAATCATTGGTATCTCAAGAACAAAAGAGCAACGAGCTTTGGACGCTGAAACCCTTCGAACCGCCGCATTGGCCAGCAAGGCGTGGCCCTATGAGGAGGCGCGCAAGCTCCTGAAGCGCTGGCCGGACGGGAAACCCAATGGCGAGCCGATGATTTTTGAAACGGGGTACGGGCCGTCGGGCCTGCCGCACATCGGCACGTTCAACGAGGTGCTTCGCACGACCTTCGTCCGTAACGCCTTCCACGAGCTGACCGGCGGCGCGCCGTCGCGGCTAATCGCCTTTTCCGACGACATGGACGGACTTCGCAAAGTTCCCGACAACGTCCCCAACCAGGCGATGCTGACCGAACATCTCGGTAAGCCGCTGACCCAGATCCCCGATCCGTTTGGAACGCACGAGAGCTTCGCGCATCACAATAATGCGATGCTGCGGCGCTTCCTCGACCGGTTCGGCTTCGGCTACGAATTTGCGTCCTCGACCGAATATTATGCCAGCGGCCGGTTCGACGACACGCTGCGCGCTGTCCTGCGCAAGTGGGACGAAATTCTCGGCGTGATGCTGCCGACGCTGCGCGAGGAACGGCGCCAGACCTATTCTCCAGTGCTTCCGCTCTCGCCGTCGAGCGGTCGCGTGCTGCAGGTCCCGGTCGAGGTGATGGACGCCGAACTCGGCCTCATAGCGTTCACCGACGAGGACGGCACCCGCATCGAGCAGACCGCGCTTGGCGGCCGGTCGAAGCTGCAGTGGAAGGTCGACTGGGCGATGCGCTGGGTCGCGCTCGGTGTCGATTATGAGATGGCCGGCAAGGACCTGATCGACAGCACCATCCAGTCCGGCAAGATTGCCCGCATCCTCGGCGGCCGGCCGCCCGAGGGTTTCAATTACGAGATGTTCCTCGACGAAAAGGGCGAGAAGATCTCCAAGTCAAAAGGCAACGGCCTCAGCCTCGAGGAATGGCTGACCTATGGCAGCGAGCCGAGCTTGGCCTTCTTCGCCTATCGCGAGCCGAAGAAGGCGAAGAGCCTGCACCTTGGCGTGATCCCGCGCGCGGTCGACGAATATTGGCAGTTCCGCGGCAATTATCCGGACCAGCCGATCGAGCAGAAGCTCGGCAATCCGGTGCACCACATCCACGGCGGCAAGGTGCCGGAGGGTGGCCTGCCGCTAACCTATGGGTTGCTTCTGAACCTTGCCAGCCTGCCGGGCGTCGCCGACAAAGAGACGGCATGGCGCTTCGTCCAGCGTTATTCGCCGGACTGCTCGCCGGAGGCCGATCCTGCCCTCGACGAGCTGATCGGCCTCGCCGTCAATTACGCCCGCGATTTCGTCGCGCCGTCACTCAAGCGCCGCGCCCCGCAAGGCGACGAGGTAGCGGCGCTGAAGGAACTCGACGCCGAGCTGGCGGCGCTTCCGGCCGACGCGGATGCAGACCGCATCCAGAACATCGTCTTCGAGGTCGGCAAGCATTATCCGTTCGAGAGCCTGCGCCACTGGTTCCAGGCGCTTTATGAGACGCTGCTCGGCTCCTCGCAAGGCCCCCGAATGGGCAGCTTTATCGCGCTGTACGGGGTCGACAACAGCCGCCGGCTGATCGCCGAGGCTCTGGCGGCCTAGTGCTCGGCGTGGTTTCGCGCGGCGCCTGAGAGGGCCAGTTGCTGGTCGATTTCGGCGACGAGGCGGGCGAGACCGGCATCGTCCTTGGATTCAGCGCGAGCGACCAACACGTCCTGTGTGTTCGAGGCGCGCAATAGCCACCAACCATCTGAGGTCATGACCCGGGCGCCGTCGGTGGAATCGACGCGGTGTCCGCTGGCATTCAATCGCTGCAACACCTCCTGCACGATTGCGAACTTGCGCGAGGCATCGACGGGGAAGCGCATTTCCGGCGTCGCCACTGTCTGCGGCATCTGGTCGACCAGCGAGGTCAGGCTCTCGCCCGAACGCGCGACGGCTTCGATCAGCCGGACGGCGGCATAAAGCGCGTCGTCGAAACCGTACCAGCGGTGCTTGAAGAAGATATGGCCACTCATTTCGCCGGCCAGCGGCGCGCCGGTCTCTTTCATCTTCGACTTGATGAGGCTGTGGCCGGTCTTCCACATGAGCGGCTGGCCGCCAAGATCGCTGATGCGATCGAACAGGGCCTGGCTCGCCTTGACGTCGGCGATGATGGTCGCGCCGGGATTTTCGTTGAGCACCGGGCCCGCGAACAGCATCATCAACTGGTCGCCCCAGATTACGCGCCCGCGGCCATCTACCGCGCCAATGCGGTCGCCATCGCCGTCGAAGGCGATACCGAAATCCAAATGGTTCGCGAGCACCAGTTCCTTCAGGTGAGCGAGGTTTTTCTCGACCGTCGGGTCCGGGTGATGATTGGGGAAGCTCCCGTCGACCTCGGTGAAGAGGGTGAAGTGCTCGCCGGGAAGCTTCCGGACGAGCTTCTCGACCGCAGGACCGGCGGCGCCATTGCCGGCGTCCCAGCCGATACGGAAGCTGCCGCCCTGGAAATCCCCGACGAGGCGGTTCACGTAGGAGTCGAGCACGTCGCTGTCGGTGGCCAGGCCATGACCTTCTGGCCATTCACCGCCGGCGGCAATGCGGCCCAGCTTCTGGATTTCCTCGCCGAAAACCGACCGGCCATTCAGCAGCATCTTGAATCCGTTATAGTCGCCCGGATTGTGGCTGCCGGTGACTTGGACACCGCCGCCAACATCAAGCTCGTGCGTCGCATAATAGAGCATCGGACTGGGCCCCATGCCAATGCGGACGACGTCGATGTCGCCCTCGGTAAGGCCTTCGATGAGGGCCTTCTCCAACATGGGCGAATGGATCCGGCCGTCGCGGCCGACCGCGACCGAGCGTACACCTTCGTTGACGGCCAGCGCCGCATAGCTGCGGCCAAGGGCATAAGCATCCTTCTCCGTAAGCGTCGAGCCGACGATTCCGCGAATGTCATATTCGCGCAGGATGGACGGGTGGAATGTGTGGGTCATGGCTGCGCAAACGGCCCTAGCGGCCTGCGGGTTCAGCCTGCAACCGCAACCTTTTGCTCGTCCTCTCCGGAGCCCGGGATTCCGAGGCCGGCGATCATCTCGCGCAGCTCCTGTCTTGCGGTGATGTGGCCGATGCCGACTTCGCCCAATTCGGCAAGATCGAGCAGCGTCAGGCCCTTGGGAAAGAGCTCGCGATAGATCACGCGCTCGCCGAGGCCGGGGATGACGCGGAAGCCGACGCGGCGGGCCAGTTCGTCGAGGGCAGCGCCGACCCGCTGGAGGTTGTGCGAGGCGATGTGCTGCAGGCGGTTCCTCAGCACGACCCAGTCGACGCTCTTGCCGGTGACCTTGGCGCGCTGAGTACGGCTGTTCCAGATGAGCTCGGCATAGAAGCTCGGCTTGGTAATCTTGTAATTGTCCGGGTGGACCTGGCCGATAAGATCCAGGTCGACGAAACTGTCGTTCATCGGCGTAACCAAGGTATCGGCCTTGAGAATGGCGGCGCGAGCGATGGGATCGTCGCGGCCCGGCGTGTCGATGACGATAACGTCGGCCAGCTGCGACAAACGGCCAATGGCGGCGTCAAGCCCGGCCTCGCTGTGGTCGTCAAGCACTTCGAAGGCCGGTTGCGGCAAATCGGCCTCGAGCCGGCGGATGGTCGCGGCGCGGTTCTCTAGGTAGCGGGTGAGGGTACGCTGGCGGCTGTCGAGGTCCAAAGCGCCGACGCGGTGGCCCGAAGCAGCCAGGGCCACGGCCGTATGGACAGCAGTTGTCGATTTGCCCGTCCCGCCCTTTTCATTGGCGAAGACGACGAAGTGCGGCTGACCCATTTCCCCCGGAAACCCCTTGAAACTCTTGATCGCAAGCCGCCCCCGCCCCACAAGCGCGGCCTTCGACAAGGTGTATCGGACGGCTGAATCCGTTGCAAATCATTCGTGATCCACAATCGCTGCGGGCGGCCGTCAAGGCGTTGAAAGATAGCGGCAAATCCCTGGCGATGGTGCCGACCATGGGCGCGCTGCACGCCGGGCACGTCCATCTGGTGAACGAAGCGGCCAAACACGCCGACGCCGTCGCAGCCAGCATCTTCGTCAATCCGACCCAGTTCAACGATCCGGCCGACCTTGCTCGCTACCCACGGCAGGAGGAGCAGGACCTGGTGATGCTGGAAGCGGCAGGCTGCGAAATCGCCTGGTTGCCGACAGCCGGCGACATGTATCCCGACGGCTTCGCGACGACGGTGAGCGTGACTGGGATTAGCAAACGCTGGGAAGGCGAGCATCGCCTTGGCCATTTCGATGGCGTCGCGACCGTGGTCGCCAAGCTACTGATCGCATGCGAACCCGACGTCGCCTTGTTCGGCGAGAAGGACTTCCAGCAGCTGACGGTTATCCGTCGGTTGGTCGCCGACCTTGGTCTGCCAGTCGAGATTGTTGGCGTACCGACGGTTCGCGATGCCGTTGGATTGGCCCTTTCATCGCGCAATGCGCATCTGAGCCCGGACGAACGCGAGCGGGCTCTGGCACTACCGAAAGCACTCCGGGATGCAGCGCAGCAGATTGCCGCCGGAGAGCCTGTTGGCCCCGCGCTCGCGGCCGCGAAGCAGGCCCTCGTGAACGCCGGCTTCCTTAAGATCGACTATTTCGCTTTGGTAGATGCCAGCACCCTAGTGCCACTCTCCGAAGCAACCGTCGACATGCGCCTGATCGCGGCCGCTACCATCGGCAAAACCCGCCTGATCGATAACGTAAGTGTCATTTCGGACACAGTTTCGGAAACTGGGTCACCACCGCGTTAACCATTTCATAGGGTCTGGCTGTTGAATTGCCCCCAACGACGAACAGGGGACAGTTCATCATGGCGATTAGTCAGAAGAGTGCCGATTTCCTCCTCCGCAGCCGGCTTGCCGACGCGGCTCGCGGCAATGTCGATGCGCTTTACGAGCTTGGCGTGACCTATTCGACCGGCCGGGGCGGCATTTCCGTCGACCTCATCGAGGCGCACAAATGGTTCAACCTGGCGGCTCTGTCGGGCGACACACGCTCGCAAATGTGCCGCGCCGAGATCAGCGTGGAAATGACGGCGCGCGAAATCGCCGAGGCGCAACGCCAGGCGCGCGCATGGCTGGGCGCCACCGGCACCCAGCGCTACGCAGCCTAGTAATTCTTACCGGACCAGGACGGTCACGGCCCGGCGGTTCTGGGCCCAGGCTTCCTCGTTGGAGCCGACCGCGACCGGACGCTCCTTGCCCCAGCTGGTGACCAGCAGTCGGGCTTCCGGAACGCCCTGCGACAGCAGGAAGTCCTTCGCAGCATTGGCGCGGCGCTCACCTAAGGCCATGTTGTACTCGCGCGTGCCCCGCTCGTCGCAATGCCCCTCGATCGAAGCGCGGACGTTGGTGTTGGCGAGCAGCCAGCGGGCCTGCGCAGCCAGAGTCGCCTTAGCGGCGACGTCCAGTTGATATTCGTCGGTGCCGAAATAGACGGTGTCGGACCCGGCCTTGGCGATCATGTCCGCCTGCTGCGCGGGAAGTTCCTGAAGCTCGACGTCGGCGGGGTTAACTGCTTCGCCGTTCGGGCCGACCGCCTCGGCCGGCGGCTGGGTGACTTCGGGCGGTGGGGTCCGCTTGGCACAGCCGGAAACGACGATGGCGATGGCGGCAGCGCCGATAACAAAAGTCTTACGCATTCAAATTCTCCTTGGGATTAGCTCTGGAGCGGCGACCAGCTTGGGTCGGATCCGTCCTGCGGGGTGGGCATGCGGCGCGCGACACCGCCGCTGATGGGCACGGCGTAGAGGCTGGAGCCGCCGCCGCGCGCAATTCGGTTGAACATGACGAACTGGCCGTTGGGTGCCCAGCTGGGACCCTCGTCCTGCCAGCCGTCAGTCAGGATCTTCGGTGAGCCGCCTGACGGGCTCATCACGCCGATATTGAAGCTGCCGGCGATGCGGGTGAAGGCGATAAGATCGCCGCGCGGGCTCCAGACCGGCGAGGCGTAGCGGCCGGCGCCGAAGCTGATGCGGCGCTGGCCGGTGCCGTCGGCATTCATGACGTAAAGCTGCTGCGTGCCGCCGCGATCGCTTTCGAAGACGATGCGGGTACCGTCAGGCGAGTAGCTGGGGGAGGTGTCGGCGCCGGGTGCGCTGGTCAGCCGTTGCGGGGTCCCACCGTCGGCCCCAATGACATAAATGTCTGTGTTGCCGTTATTGGCCCAGCTGAAGACGATCCGCCGGCCATCCGGCGAGAACCGAGGTGCGAAGGTCAGCGCGCCCCCGGGCACGAGCAGGCGCTCGCGGCCCGAGGCGATGTCGAGGACGAAGACGCGCGGCTTCCTTGCCAGCATGCCAGTGTAAACCAAGCGGTCACCGCGCGGGGAGAAACGCGGCATGGTCACAACCGCCTTGCCCGCCGTCAGGTAGCGGTGGTTTGAGCCGTCTGAATCCATGATGGCGATGCGCTTGACGCGGTTGGTCTTGGGGCCGCTCTCGGCAACGTAAACGATGCGGGTGTCGAGGAAGGCGCCCTGACCTGAGAGACGGGAGTAAACGAGGTCGGCGCACTTGTGCGCGGCGCGGCGCCAGTCGGCCTGGGCGACCGTGAAGCCCTGATTGGCGAGCAGGCGGCCGGCGGTGACGTCGTGGAGATAGCAGGCCAGGGTGACGCGGCCGTCGGCACGGGGTTCGACATAGCCCGTGACCAGGGCGCCGGCGCCAGTGCTCCGCCATTCGCCGAACGCGGGGCTGGCGGCCTGGGCCTGGCCATACGTTGGGACGCCGGACGGCCCGATCGGTGTGAAGCCGCCAGTCGAGCGCAAATCGGAAGCGATGACCTCGGATATGCTGCGGCCGATTGCCTGGCCCGGCATTTCGGGGACGGCCACGGTCAGCTGGCTGTTCTGGCCGCCGACGACCTCGACCTCGACCGGCGGCGCGCCTTCGTCCTGCGCGAGCGCCGAGGCGGCGGGAAGGAGCAGTGCAAGCAAGGTCAGGGATCGGCGCATGTCGGTCCTCATGGCAGTTTGTAGGTCAGGTTGATGTTGGACCAGCCGCCCTGGTCGGTCTTGTAGAGATCGGGCGGCAGGCCGCGGAATGGTGCGCATTCGCGGTAAACGGCGACCGCGAGATCCTTCACTCGCTCTTCGTAGCTGGCATTATCGTCATCGACGCCGCTGACGCGAACCACCGAGGCGCTGGCGAGCGAGCCGTTGGGCCGTAACCGGAGGTTGACGGTAACGCGGATGCGATTGGCGCCGCTGCCGGGATTCACCTGATTGTCGGCGCAGGGCTGAACGAGGCGCTGGAATAGGGCAGCGACGCTGGCCTTGGCCTTGGCGTCGAAGGTCGCTCCCGATTGCCGGGCGGGACGGGACGGCGCGTCCGAACCTGTGATTCCCTTGAGAAAGTCGTCGCCAATCCGTGAGACGCGCGGAGCGGGTTTGGCTGGGGCCTGTCGAGGAGTCGCGGTCGGCTTCTGCGGCTTCTGAGCGGTCTGAGAGGTAATCATGGGCTTGGGCGCCGGGACCGACGGGGCCGTCACCGGTTCAGGGGGAGGCGTTGGAGCAGGCTCGATCGCCTGACCCATCTCCGGCGCCTCGCTTGGCGGCGGCGGGGTCGATACGGTCTGCGGCGCGGCGGATTGCAGGCCGACATCGTCCACCAGTTCAACCTCCATGGACGGTGGCTCGGGCGCTTGTGCCATATGAGCGAGGCTGGTCGATAGCGCCGCGATGAGCGCGACGTGAAAAACGATCGCCGCGCCAGTGCCAGCAATTTCGGCGCGGTCGGGGCTCATGTCTTTTCCTCGCCGACTGAAACAAGGGCGACGTGGTTGAGGCCAGCGCGATTAAGCTCGCCCATCACGCGCATGACGCGGCCGTAGTCGAGCGCCTTGTCGGCACGCAGATAAATTCGGCGGCCTTCGGGTGGGGCGGGTTCGGCGGCGATGGCGGAGAGGCGTTGCGGCAAGGCGGCGTCGCTGACCGGCTGGTCATCGATGAAGAGGGCGCCATCCTTGTCGAGCGCGATCTGCACCGGCTTCGCCTGCTGGTCGAGCGCGCCGGCGCGGCTCTCGGGCAGGTCCACCGGCACGCCGGCGACGAGCAGCGGCGCCGTCACCATGAAGATGATCAGCAGCACGAGCATGACGTCCACCAGCGGCGTGACGTTGATTTCCGCCATCGGCGCGCGGCGCGAACGGCCACCGCGGCTCTTGGAGCCCAGGCTAGCTCCCATCAGCCTTCGGCCTCCAGTTCGCGGCTGAGC
This sequence comes from Sphingomonas alba, assembly GCF_023516555.1. GTDB lineage: Bacteria > Pseudomonadota > Alphaproteobacteria > Sphingomonadales > Sphingomonadaceae > Sphingomicrobium > Sphingomicrobium album. The sequence continues at coordinate 585,352 of NZ_JAMGBD010000002.1, read as the reverse complement.
GTGGCGTGAAAGCGGTCGGCGAAGCGGCTCAGCCTTGCCTCGAGCCGGTCGAGGCCGTGGGTCAGGCGGTTATAGGCGATGACTGCCGGGATGGCGGCAAACAGGCCGATGGCGGTCGCGAAGAGGGCTTCGGCGATGCCCGGGGCAACGACGGCGAGCGAGGTATTGTTCTGCGCGGCGATCGACGTGAAGCTGCGCATGATCCCCCACACGGTGCCGAATAGGCCGACGAAAGGCGCGACCGAGCCGACGGTGGCGAGGATGTTGAGGCGGTCCCCGAGGCGGTCGAGCTCGGCGGCGACGGCTGCATTCATCCGCGTTGCAAGGCGCTCTCGCGTGCCCGAACGATCGATGTTGCGGGTCCGCGTCGAGCGGCGCCACTCATCCATGCCGGCGGTCAGGATGGCGGCGCTCGGCAGTTTCTCGTTGCTGCGTTTGGTGTGGAAGGCGTCGATGTCGTCGGCGGCCCAGAAATCGGCCTCGTACTTCTCGGTCGCCCGGTTGATGCGCTTGAGGCGGATCGAATGGGTGAAGATGATCGCCCAGGTCCAGATACTGGCGGCGAGCAGGCCGAGCATGACGACCTTCACGACGATGTCGGCGTGGAGGAACAGGGTCAGCGGCGACATCATGTCGTTGCTGGCTTGGAATTCAGGCATTCAGACTGTCGCCCTCGCTAATGGCTTTGAACGTCTCGACCCAAGGCTTGGGCTGGCGCTTCGGCCGGTCCGATGGATCGAGGAAGGCAGCGGTAACGCGGGCATCGGCCAATGTTTGGTCTCCCCGCATGACTCGCTGATGAATGAGGACGCTGGCGGCGCGGACCTGTTCGACTGTCGACAGGACGAGGAGGTCCTCGCCGAGCTTGGCGGGCCGTAGGTAGCGAATATTGACCTCGGCGACGGCATAGACGCCTTCGCCCGCCTCCTTCGCTGCCCGTTGGTCGATGCCGGCGGCGCGGAGCATGTCGGACCGCGCCCGCTCCATGAACTTCAGGTAATTGGCATAGTAGACGATGCCGGCGGTGTCGGTATCCTCAAAATAGACGGTCAACGCGAACCGGTGTTCGCCGCCGACGAAACCGCCGCGATAGGGCGTGTCGAGATCCCGTGACGTCATGCCCCCAGCCTTAGACAGGGCGGAGTCATGGGGTCAAACCGCTAGCGGCGGCTCGTTGCCTGTTTTGGACCGGTTCCCGTCTTTTCCAGGGAGGCAGTGACATTCAGGTCGCCGACAAGGCGGATCAGATCGCCTTGAACCAATGGCATGTCGGCGAGGTGCATGCCCCAGCCGGGGATGAACATGCCGGCGACGCCGACTTCGCCGCCAATTCGGTCGGTTCGCTTGTCCTTCGGATCAGCGTTGGTGCGGATCGAAAAATAGCCACGCTGGCCGTCGTTGACGCACTGGCCGGAATTGAGGCCGTCGACACGCACCCAGGGAGTGGGCGGGTCTCCTTCGGTCGACCAGACAATGGGCCCGCCTGGGACGTCGTAGGTCGATTTGGACGCCCAATAAGAATCGAGCGGTACCCAATCCTTCGCGCCGGGCTTCGCTGGGTTGACGCAGGCGACGGTCATGCCGGGCTGAGTGGCGATGCCGAAGATGGCGCCGGCCGGCGGGACGTTATTTTCGCGGAAGCTGGTCCAGGCGATGACGCAGCCGGTTTCACCGGCTTTCGAGCAAAGCGGCGTTTTCTTGAAGTCGCCACCGACCAACTTGCCCTGGGGAACCATGACATCGAAGCCCGGAATGATGGCGAGCTTCATGCGACTGGCGACGGTGGGGTTGGTCTCGATTTCGCGGGCGATCAGCTGGATGAGGTGCAGCGAGCCCTGGCTGTGGCCGATGAGCACGAAAGGCCGGTCGCTATTGCGGGTGGCGAGGAAGTTGCGCCAGGCATGCAGGACGTCGGAGTAAGCCAGCACCGCCGAGGCGCTTATGTCCTGGCCGGCCGAGAAGGCGAGGATCGCACCCACCGTCATCTGGCGGTACTTGGGCGCATAGACCTTGCAGACGGACGAGAAGCGCGCGGCCTGGGCTGCGGCGGCGAAATTCTCCTCATTCATGTTGAGGTCACTGTTCATGCCATTGTCGCGCGACACAGTCGGGTAGACATAAAAGCAGTCGAGCGGGGGGTCCTTGGCGGGAACGCTCTTGCCGATTGAGCCGTAGCCGCTGGCGTTCAGCGCCACCGTCGCCAAGGGCGCTGAGCAAACATCGGCCCGACCGGGTAGGCACAGCCAGCTCGAATCCTGTGCATAATCGACGGTTGCCGGTTTTGTGGGCTGGGCAGATGAAGGAGTTATGGCGACAAGGAGCGACGCTGCCGCCGCGATCAGAAGGCGCATTATTTCACTCCGTCAGAATCGAATAGACCGTTTTGCGAATTGGCCGGCGGGTTGAGGCCGAGATGCTTCCAGCCGCGGCCGTTGAGGCAGCGCCCGCGGGCCGTCCGGGCGATGAGGCCGAGCTGGATGAGATAGGGCTCAATGACGTCCTCGATCGTGTCGCGCGGCTCACTGAGGCCCGCGGCGAGCGTTTCGATGCCAACGGGGCCGCCGCCGTAGAGATCGGCGATCATCGTGAGGTAGCGACGGTCCATGGCGTCGAGGCCGAGGCTGTCGATCTCCAGCCGGTCGAGCGCACGGTCGGCGACCGCTGCGTCGATGGTGTCGGTGCCAGCCGCATGGGCGAAATCGCGGACGCGGCGCAGGAGGCGACTGGCAATGCGCGGTGTACCCCGGGAGCGGCGGGCGACCTCATGCTCGCCCTCATTGGTGGTCGGCACGCCGAGGAGACGCGCAGCGCGGCGCACGACCTGTTCCAGTTCCTCAACCGTGTAGAAATTGAGCCGCACCGGAATTCCGAAACGATCCCGGAGCGGGGTCGTCAGCAGGCCTTGCCGCGTCGTTGCGCCGATCAGGGTGAAACGGGGTAGGTCGATCCGCACCGAGCGGGCCGACGGACCCTCGCCGATCATCAAGTCGAGCGCCCGATCCTCCATCGCCGGATAGAGGACTTCCTCCACTGCGGGATTGAGGCGGTGGATCTCGTCGATGAAAAGGACGTCGCCGTCCTCAAGGTTGGTCAGGAGTGCCGCGAGATCGCCGGACTTGGCGATGACCGGGCCGCTGGTAGCGCGGAAGCCGACGCCCATTTCGCGGGCGAGGATGCCGGCCAGCGTCGTCTTGCCGAGCCCGGGCGGGCCATGGAGCAGGACATGGTCGAGCGCCTCGCCGCGGCCCTTGGCGGCAGTGACGAAGACGCGGAGGTTCTCGCGCGCAGCCTTCTGGCCGATGAATTCTTCGAGGCTCTTTGGCCGCAGGGCATGGTCCACATCCTCAGCGGTTCGTTCCGGGGTCGTGATGCGGGCGGGGTCGGTGGCGCTCATAAGTTCGCTAAGTTCACTATTGTCTTGGGATGCGCGACCATGTCCTGCGAACCTATGCGCTTCCGGCCTCCCGTAAACGCCAATCGAGAATGGATCCCGCCCATGGCGGCCATGTTGCACAAGAGTTCGCCGGTAGGACAGTGGATTTCGCGCGCGCCGATGCTAGCCTGAGCGTCAAGGGAGGAAATCTAATGCTGATCAATCGCCGTACGATGATGGCCACCGGAGCTGCCGCATTGGTCGCCGCGCCTGCGCTTGCGAAGACCAAAGCCGTAGCCGGGCCGGGCTGGTACGACAATGCCATCGTCATCGATGCGCTGGGCGGGCTTGGCGATCCCTATTCCCCCGACGACCAGCTGCGTTACACCGACCGTGGTTGGGCGGAAACGGTGGCGACCGGGGTCACCGTGGTCCGCGACACAGTGTTTCCTGTCGGCAACGGCACGGACAATTGGGGCGACTATCAGAAGAGCATCCAGGACAAGCACAACATCATCAATGCCAACCCGGACCGGTTGCTTCTGGTGCGCAGCGCCGCCGAAATCCTGAAAGCCAAGCGCGAGAAGAAGTTCGGCGTCGTCATCGGCACGCAGGACACGTGCATGGTCGGACCGGAACTCGATCGGCTGGCGCAGATGAAGAAGGATGGCGTGATGACCATCCAGCTGACTTATAACAACCGTAACCTGTCCGGCGACGGCTCGCTGGAGCCGGCCAACGCGGGCCTCAGCAAGCTCGGCCGCAAGACCATCGAGCGGATCGAGTCGGAGAAAATGCTGCTCGACCTCAGCCACGGCGGGGCCAAGACGATGGCCGAGGCTGCGGCGTTTGCGAAGCGGCCGCTAGTCATCAGTCATACCGGCGCTCGCGCGCTTGCGGACCATGTGCGCAATACGGATGATGCGACCATCAAGGCGGTTGCCGACAAGGGCGGCGTCACCGGCGTCTATTTCATGCCGTTCCTGACGCTCGACAGCCATCCCAAGGGATTGGACCTGATTGCCCATATCGAGCATGTCGCGAACGTCGCAGGCGAGGACCATGTCGGCATCGGCACCGATAACGGCGTCCTTCCACTGACGCTCGACCCGGAGACAAAGAAGAAGCTCGATGCATGGCAGCAGCAGCGCATCGACCTTGGCATTGCTGCGCCCGGCGAGGCAGTCGGGGTCTATACCTGGGTTGAGGATTACAACAGTGTCGACCGCTACCGGCGGCTGGCGGGCGACCTTTCCAAGCGGGGCTGGAGCCAGTCGCGCCTGGAGAAGCTGTTCGGTGGCAATTTCCTGCGCGTCTACAAGGATGCCTGGGGCGGGTAAGCCTCAGTCGAAATGCTCGATGCCTTCGCCGGTGATTTCGAGCCAGTCGTACTTCCGGCCCTCATAGACCGAATATTCAGGCTTGAAGAAAAATGGGTCGTCGAAGGCGCCGAGGGGAATGGCAACCAGCCCTTCGAACTTGCCGTCGATCAGATAGAAAACGTCGGAACCGCATTCGGGGCAGAAATGGAATGTCGCGACGTTGCCGCTGTCGCCGGCCTTGTCGAAGGACTTGGAGTGGCCCTCAACCGTCACCTGCTCGGCCGGCCAGCGAGCCTGGGCGGCGAAGGCCGACCCGCTGCGCTTCTTGCAATTGAGGCAGTGGCACACGGACATTCGCACCGGTTCGCCGGTGACCGTGGCTTTCAGCTGGCCGCAACGGCAGGAGGCGATGCGCGTCGTCATTTCGCGGCTTTCCTGAGCGCCAGACGAACGAGTGCATCGAGCGAAGCATCGGGCCCAAGCTCCTCGTTGGCGGCGGCGACGGCGGCGCTGGCCTCGGCCGGCTTGAAGCCGAGGTTGGCGAGGGCCGACATGGCGTCGGCAGCGGCTCCCGCACGGGGGATGGGTGAGCCTGCCGCACCGGCCAGGCCTGGAGCGCCGAGCTTACCCTGCAGCTCGTTGGCGATGCGGGCGGCGAGCTTGGGGCCGACGCCATTGGCGCGGGCGATCATAGCCTTGTCGCCGGATGATACCGCGCGTGCCAACTCGTCGGGAGTGAAGGTGGATAAAATGGCGAGGGCGACGCGGCCGCCGACACCCTGGACGCTGGTGAGGATGCGGAAGGTCTCGCGCTCGCCCGCGGAGCCAAAGCCGAACAGGGTCCAGCCGTCCTCGCGGACCTGTAGTTCAGTGAGCACCAGCACTTCGCCGCCGACGGGGCCAAGCGCATCGAGCGTGCGGGCGCTGGCGAGGATCTGGTAGCCGACACCGCCCACGTCGATGACGGCGCCGTCGGCGCTGGTTTCTGCAAGGGTGCCGGTGAGGCGAGCGATCATTAGCTCACACTAGCGAGCTTTTTCGTCATTGCGAGCGCAGCGAAGCAATCCAGACGATGGAGGTGGACCGCCGCGTCGCTTTGCCCCCTCGCAATGACGCCTAATTTCGTGCCTGTCCTCGGAGTCGGATCAGAGTGCTCGAGCGGTCGCCTGAAACAGGGCCACGGTGCCGTGCAGGCTAATTTCAACATCATCGAACTGGTAACGGAGGAGGGCATCGAGGTCTTCGATGCGGTCATTCGCATTGGAAAAGATGCCGCGACGATTATAGGCGTTCATCAGCGCCTGTGCCGCGAATGAACGGGGTGCCGAGCCCTGCAAAATCGTTGCCCCGAACACTCGCGCGCCCGGTGCGAGCAACGGCTGCAGATGCGATAGAACAACGCCCTTCTCCCGGAGTGGGCCAGGCAGGCAGTGGAAGAGATAGCAAAGCCCGGCGGAGTCGAACTTGCCGGCCACGGGCAATGGATCGAGGGCGTTCGCCAGGACTTCGGTTGGTGAAAAGCGACTGATCCTTTGGGCGGCGGCGCGGAGGCTGTTGGGGTTCAGGTCGACCAGCGTGATTGCCGGATCGGGTACCGGCCAATGCGCCTTTTTCAGGAAATATCCGGTGCCTACGCCAACATCGATATGCCGGGCGGAGACGTTGCGGTCATAGAGCTTCTGCAGTTCCCTGGTCGGACACCGCCACAGCAGGTGGTTCGAGAGTCCGAGTACGTAGAAGTCATAGATGCCGAGCACGAGCGGCGAATAGACTGCCTGGCCGGCTTCAATTTTCCTGTCCTGATGCACGCTACGATATTCTCCGCGAGGTGGCGAGGTGATGGGCATGGGTTATGGCGACCGCTAGGGCGTCGGCGGCGTCGGGGCCGGCGATCTGCGCCCCGGGCAGCAGGCGCTGGATCATGGCGTGGACCTGCGGCTTTTCAGCGCCACCGGTGCCGACGACGGCCTTCTTGACGAGGCGGGCGGCATATTCGCCGACTTGCAGACCGGCGCGCGCGGCCGTCATGAGAACAACTCCACGTGCCTGGCCAAGCTTCAGCGTCGATTGGGGGTTCTTGTTGACGAAGACTTCCTCGACCGCGGCGGCGTCAGGCTGGTGCTCGTCGATCAGGGCTTCGAGTTGGCGAGCCAGATCGGCAAGCCGCTCCGGGAGCGGATCGGCGGTCCTGGTCTTCAGCTGGCCATTGGCCATGTGAGACAGGCGATTGCCTTCGGCGCGGATCAGGCCCCAGCCGGTGGTCCCAAGCCCCGGATCGAGGCCGAGGATGAGAGTCAGGCCACCCTCCCGCTCGCGGGAGGGATCATCAGGCCAATTTCTCCAGCTCGTCATCAGGCACGTTGAAGTTGCCCGAGACGGTTTGGACGTCGTCGTCTTCCTCGAGCGCGTCGATGAGCTTCATCAACAGCACCGCATCGTCGCCGCGGACTTCGACCTCGTTCGCCGGCTTCCAGGCGAGCTTGGCCGCTTCCGGCTCACCGAGCGCGCCTTCAAGGGCGCGGGCGACGGTGTGGAGGTTGTCCACCGTGGTCCAGATTTCGTGGCCATCCTCGTCGCTTTGGACGTCATCAGCGCCGGCTTCTATTGCCGCTTCAAGTACCGTGTCGGCGTCGCCGGCGGCCGCGCCATATTCGATCAGGCCCATGCGCTCGAAACCGTGGCTGACAGAGCCCGAGGCGCCGAGGTTACCGCCATGCTTGGAGAAGGCCGTGCGGACGTTGGTCGCGGTGCGGTTGCGGTTATCCGAGAGTGCCTCGACGATGATGCTGACGCCGCCGGGACCGAAGCCTTCGTAGCGGATTTCCTCGTAATTTTCGGCGTCGCCCTTCGACGCCTTGTCGATCGAGCGCTGGATATTGTCCTTGGGCATGGACTGCGCCTTGGCGGCCAGCACGGCAGCGCGCAGGCGCGGGTTCATGTCCGGATCGGGCATGCCCATCTTCGCCGCGACGGTAATTTCGCGGCTGAGCTTGGAGAACATCGCCGAGCGCTTCTTATCCTGCGCGCCCTTGCGATGCATGATGTTCTTGAATTTGGAATGCCCAGCCATGGTCTATCTCTTACGCCAGGCCGAGTGCGTTGCGATAGGTTTCGAGCAAGGCGTCGGCTTCCTGACGGACGTGGGTCTCCAGCCGGCGAAGGGCGACGACCTTGCGCATCGTCTTGGTATCGTAGCCATTGGCCTTTGCCTCGGCATAGACGTCCTTGATGTCGTCGGAGATGCCCTTCTTTTCTTCCTCAAGCCGCTCGACCCGCTCGATGAAAAGCCGCAACTGGTCTGCTGCGACAACGCCTTCGCTCATGATGAAACTCCGAATCCCAATGATTTCGGGCGGCATTAAGCGAGGCACGGCTCGCCCTCAACCCAGTTGAACAGTCACAGATGCAGGCTATCAGGGCGCCCGTGACCAGTTTGATCAAGCCCCGCGCCCGCAAGGTGCGCATCCTCGCCACCATCGGCCCTGCCAGCAGCAGCCCGGAGATGATCCGCAAGCTCAGCGAAGCCGGCGCCGACGCATTCCGCATCAACATGAGCCACGGGGAACGAAGCGAGAAAGCGGCGCAGATCGCAGCCATCCGTGCGCTGGAGGATGAGGGCCGGCCGTCGACGATCCTCGTCGACCTGCAGGGGCCGAAGCTGCGGGTCGGTAATTTCGAGGGCGGGTCGGCGGTGCTTCAGCCCGGGAAGAATTTCGGCCTGGATCGCAGCGGTGAGCTTGGGAACTCGGAGCGGGTTGAGCTGCCTCATCCCGAGCTGTTCCAGGCGGTCGGCGCCGGCGACCGGCTGCTGATCGACGACGGCAAAATCCGGCTGCGCGTCACATCGGCGAGCGCCGAGCATATCGAGACGATCGTCGAAGTCGGCGGCAAGGTTTCCGACCACAAGGGCGTCAACGTGCCTGACGTGCTGGTGCCGATCCCGGCTCTGACGGAAAAGGACCGCGCCGACCTCGCTTTCGCGCTGGAGCAGAAGGTCGATTGGATTGCACTGTCCTTCGTGCAGCGGCCCGAGGACGTCGCCGAGGCGCGCGAGCTGATCGGCGACAAAGCGTCGCTGCTGGCGAAGATCGAGAAACCGGCGGCCATCGAACGCCTGGACGCGATCGTCGAACTGGCGGACGCGGTCATGGTCGCTCGCGGCGACCTTGGCGTCGAGCTGCCGCCGGAAGGCGTTCCGCCGATGCAGAACCGGATCGTCGCCACCGCCCGCCAGCACGGCAAGCCGGTGGTTGTTGCGACTCAGATGCTCGAATCGATGATCACCTCGCCGACCCCGACGCGGGCCGAGGTCAGCGACGTCGCAACCGCCATCTACGACGGGGCGGATGCGGTCATGCTGTCAGCCGAAAGTGCAGCAGGCGATTATCCTTGCGAGGCGGTCGACATGATGAACCGCATCGCCATCAGCGCCGAGAGCGACCCTATCTATCCGGCGCGCGTGCATTTCACGTCGACGCCTGCCGAGCCGACGACCGCCGATGCTCTGTCGACTTCGTCCAAGCACATTGCCCAAATCGTCTCGGCGAAGGCAATGGTCTGCTACACGAGCAGCGGCTCGACGGCGCGGCGGGTCGCCCGTGAGCGGCCGACGGTGCCGATCCTGGTCATGACGGCCAGCAAGACCGTGGCACGGCGGCTTGGCCTGCAATGGGGCGTGCACGCGGTTCACACGCGCGACGTCACCAATTTCGAGGAAATGGTCGGCAAGGCGCGGCGCATGGCGCTCAGGCATCAAATCGCCGGTGCCGGCGACCGGCTCGTGATCATGGCCGGCGTGCCTTTCGGGGTGTCGGGCAGCACCAACGTGCTGCACGTGGTCAAGGTAACCGGCGACGAGCTGGAAACCTATACCGGCCCTGCGGAAGCTTAGGACGCCAGCAAGGCAGGGATTTCGCCGGGTAGCTCCCGGGCAAGAAAGCCGACATGGCCGACCGGCTTGCCGAGGCGGGCCCCGGCCTCGCCGTGCAGCCAGACGCCCCAAAGCAGAGCCGTTAGCGCCTCGGCCCCCCGCGCCTTAAGGCCGCCGACGATCCCGGCGAGGACGTCGCCGCTGCCCGAGACTGCCAGGCCGGGGCTGCCGCCGGTGTAGAGCCAGGCGCGGCCGTCTGGTGCGACGGCGTGGCTCTGGCGGCCTTTGACCAGTGTGACAGCGTCGTAGCGACGGGAGCATTCGCGGCCGGCGGCCAGCGGGTCCTCCTGGACCTGGCGTTCGGCGACGTCGAGCAGCTCAGCCATCTCGCCGGCGTGAGGAAGAAGGATTGGGCTGTCGGCGCGAGCGATGTCACGCCGGCAGCCAGAAAGGACGCGCAACAGCTCGGCGTCGAGAATGAGCGGAGTGCCTGTAGAGCAAAGGCCTTGCACCAGCTTCTTGTTGACCTTGCCGGGAGCGATGCCAGGCCCCGCGACAACGGCGTCGGCCTGTTCTGCCAGCTCACAAATCCCTTCAACGGCCGTCGCGGCAAGACCGCCGTCGCGGCCTTGGTCGAAGCCGAGGATCCGTGCCTCCGGGATGGAAACTCCCAAGGCCTGCGCGGCGTGGATGTCGGTGGCGATCTGCAGCTTGCCAGATCCAGCGCGCATCGCGGCAATGCTGCACAGCAAGGCTGCGCCCGGCACTTCCGCCGATCCGGCGACGACCAGGATTCGGCCCTTGTCGTTCTTGTCCTCCGCCTTGGGAGAGGGAAGCGGAAAGTTATCGAGTTCGGCCCGGTTGAGCGCGGTCGGCTTTGCGTTCATCGCGTGCCCGTCATCGTGTCGGGCTCGGCGGTCTGCGGCTCGCCCTGCTCGAGCGGTGCGCCGTGGTTCCAGAGCACCAGCTTCGGCACGCACAGCTCATGCTCCTGCCGCTCGAAATCATAAGCTGCAATGCCGCAGTTGAGGATCTCGGCCTGCTTGTCGATCGACATGATCTGTCCCTCGTCGAGCTCGTCGAGGATGTAGCGCATGCAGAGCACCACGACCTGGTGGCAGACGATGACGATGCGGCGATCGGCGTAGAGCAGGTTGATGGTGTTGAGCGCGCTCCTGAGGCGCAGGATCACGTCGGCCCAGCTCTCGCCGCCGGGCGGGCGATGGTAGAATTTGCCCATCTTGGCGCGGTGGGCGGCCTCCTCCGGGAATTTCTCGCGAATGCCACGCGTGGTGAGGCCGTCGAACACCCCGAACTCGCGCTCGCGGAGGCGCTCGTCGATCACGGACTTGGCCTTGCCGCCGGCGAGCGCCCCTGCATCGCAAATTGCCGTCGCCGTCTGCCTCGCGCGCAAATAGGGCGAGGACAGGATGACGTCGGGCCGTTCATCGGCGGGCAGTGCTGCGAACCATCGGCCAGCGGCCTCGGCCTGACGCATGCCGAGGTCGGACAAGGGCACGTCCACGTCACGGACATCGAGCTCGATGACGTTGTGGCCGGCCGCGTCGGCCTTGTCGCGAGCGACATTGCCCTGGCTCTGCCCATGACGGACCAGCCACAGTCGCTCCGGCCAATTCTGGCGCATGCAAATTCCTTTCCGCAGGAATGAAACATCGGAGCCGCCAATTGTTCAATGCTTCGGGCAATGTCGTTACAGGGGTGAAGCGTGTGTTTGGAAGGACGAGAAGCGCGGATTTCCGCGGGCTCGCGCATTGATGACAGCAATGATCGATCGATCTGCCACGCCCTTTGCCAGCTTTTTCCAGGCTGGCTTTGAATGTTCGTCGCACCGGCGACGGGACGGCGTGCGTCTGGACCTCATCCGGGCGACCTCGCACGACCGGCACGCTGCGTCTGATTATCGGCAATGCGCCCAGCTGGGTCTCCGGACCCTGCGGGACGGGCTTCGCTGGCACCTGATCGAGAAATCGCCCGGCCAATATGACTGGTCGAGCTGGATGCCGATGCTGGAAGCGGCGGAGCGCGAACGGTTGCAGATCGTCTGGGACCTTTTTCATTATGGCGCACCGGATTGTGTCGACCAGGCGGGACCGGACTTTGCCGAGCGCTTCACCGACTTCGCAATGGCGGCGCTGGAGGTGCAGCAATCGGTCAGCAGGCGGTCGCCCTCGATTGTCCCGATGAATGAGATCAATTTCCACGCCTGGGCGAACACCGAGGGGTATTTCCCGCGCGTTGGGCCAGACGAGCCCGGCTGGTTCAAGCGGCAATTGGTCCGCGCCGGGATCATGGCGTCGCGGGCCATCAAGGAGCGGTGGCCGGACTCGGCGATCGTCTGGGCGGAGCCGCTGATCCACATCGCCCCGCACGACCAGCGCCGCGGCACGAAGGAAGCGGCCGAGGTCAACCTGCAGGGCATGTACGAGGCTTATGACTGGATCATGGGCCTGGCCGAGCCGGAGCTTGGCGGCGATCCATCGCTGGTCGACGTCGTCGGGCTGAATTTCTATCCGCACAACCAATGGTATTTCGAAGGCCCGACCATCCCGATGGGCCATCACGAATACCGGCCGCTGGCCGACATGCTGGTCGGGATTGGGGAGCGCTACCGGAAGCCGGTTTTCATCGCCGAGACCGGCGCGGAAGGGTCCGGCCGCCCAGCCTGGCTGCATTATGTCTGCGACGAAGTCCGCGATGCTCGCGCGCGGGGCGCCGACGTCCAGGGCATCTGCATCTATCCGGTTACCGCCTATCCCGGCTGGGACAATAGCCGCCATTGCCAGGTTGGCCTGCTCTCCACGGTCGGGTCGGACGGCAGGCGACACGTCTATGAGCCACTGGCCGACGAACTGAAGCGGCAGCGGGAAATTCTCGGCGTCGACGGACCCGTCTTGAACCTTAGCCGACTGCTGATCGTCCGCTGATCAGGTGACAGGCGCGGGCATTGGCTTGTCGGAAGGTGTGCCGACATGGGGCCAACCGTCGCGCCATTCGATCTTGTCAATCAGCAGGATGCGGCGGCTGTTGACCTCGTCCTCCTGCCGCTGGCGCGGACGGTTCACGTCGATGGCGTGATAGATGATCCAGGTATCACCAGCTTTGTCGGTCATGATCGAATTATGGCCGGGGGCCAGCCAGCGCTCGCTCTTGAACAGCATCAGGCTGTGCGGGACGCCGCGCGCCTTCTCCAGCGTCTCGAACGGGCCCGTCGGCGAGGTCGAACGGGCGACCATCACGCCATATTCGGCATGCGGTCCGCAGCAATTGTCGCCCGAGTAGAAAAGGTAATAGAAATCGTCGTGGCGGATGACCCAGGCGGCTTCCACCAGTCGGGGAAAGGCGCCCTTGACCGGGTTCGGCCAGATCAGATCGACCGGCTCACTGCCCGGCGCGAAAGCCATGTGGTCCGGCGCCAATTCCTGCACCCTGATCGGCTGGAACCCCGACCCCCAGTAGAGGAAGCGCTTGCCGGTCGCGGGGTCGTCGAAGACCATCGGGTCGATATACTCAAAGCCGATTCCGAGCAGCAGCGGCAGGCCCATGTCAACGAAGGGCCCAGCGGGCGACTCGGCAGTGGCGATCGCAAGACAATGGCCGCGCTCCGGCACGTCACAAACGTCGGGCGTCGCGGAATAATACATCAGGTATTTATCGTCTTCACGAACGACATAGGGCGCCCAGAAATCCTGGGTGCCAGCCGCCCAGCTCGGTTTCTCCGGCATTGCGTCGCCGAGATGCTCCCAATGGATAAGGTCGCGGGACCGCGCGACCTGGATGTTCACCCAATCACCGTCGCGCAGCGTCTGGGTGGCGTATGCGTAGTAAAAGCCGTCGGGCGCGAGGATGACCGCGGGGTCGGGGAAGTCGGAGTCGAGCACCGGATTGACGTAGGTCCGCGCCAACGATGCCGGGACCGGCGGCGCATTCTCGCCAGTCACGACATCGCTATCTGCAACCTCGTTGGTCAGTCGTGAACCCCTATTCCGCTGCAACCGCCAATGGCGGCGCCTCCTTCTCCAAACGCTTCACACGGCGAGCCGCATCCAGCCGGCGGAAGGTGGCCAGCGCCTGTCCCACGATCTGGTCCATGTTGTAATAGCGATAGGTCGCCAAGCGGCCGACAAAGGTGACGCCCTTTGTCGCGTCGGCGAGCGCCTCATACTTCTTGTAAAGTGCCTGGTTCTCCGGCCGCGGGACCGGATAATAGGGATCGCCCTCCGCGCTCGGATATTCGAGCGTGATGCTCGTCTGGCGATGCTCCTGGCCGGTCAGGTGTTTGTACTCGCTGATGCGGGTGTAAGGCACGTCCTCCGACGGGAAGTTGACCGTGCCGACCTGCTGGAACTGCTCCGCGTCGATCGTCGAATGGACGAACTTCAGGCTGCGGTACGGCAGTTTGCCGAAGCGGAAGTCGAAATATTCGTCGACTGGCCCGGAATAGATGATGTGGTCGGCGTCGATTTCGTCCTTCACCTCGCGAAAGTCGGTGCCGAGCATGACGGTGATGTTGGGATGGTCCAGCATCCGCTGAAACATCGCCGTATATCCGTTCGCCGGCATCGCCTGGTGCTTGTCGGTGAAATAGCGGTCGTCGATGTTGGTCCGCGTCGGGATTCGGGCGGTCACCGACTTGTCGAGCTCGCTCGGATCCAGGCCCCACTGCTTGCGCGTGTAACCCCGGAAGAAGGTCTCGTAGAGCTCGCGGCCGACGGCGTTGATGACGACGTCCTCGGAGGTCTTGATGTTATCGACTTTCTCGGCGCGCGAGGCGAGATATTCGGCCGCGTCCTCGTCGGTCTTAAGGTCGAGCCCGAACAGCTCGTTCAAAGTCGTCCGGTTAATCGGAATCGGCACTAGCTGGTCCCGAACATTCGCTAGCACGCGATGTTCGTACGGCCGCCATTCGGTGAAGCGCGAGAGATAGTCGAAGACCTCATCGCTGTTGGTGTGGAAGATGTGCGGTCCGTACTTATGATAGAGGATGCCGTCTTCGTTCTTCTCGTCATAGGCATTGCCACCGACGTGATCGCGCTTGTCGATCATGAGGATTCGGGCGTCGTGCTCGTTGGCCAGCCGCTCGGCGAGGACCGAACCGGCAAAGCCGCAGCCGACGATGAGGTAATCGTACCGCGCCATTAGGCCACCGCCTCGACGGAAGCCGGCGAATCTTCAACGACGCGAGCGATGAGGCCGGCCATGCGTGCCTGGGTGATGTCCCAGCTCATCGACGACAGAGCTTGATCGACCTCCGCTAGCCATTCGCCGTCGGATCGGATGAGCGCGAGCGCTTCGTCGCAGCCCTGCACGAATTCTTCGGGTGTCGCGGCGATCTTGACGCCCTCAAGGCGGCCGTAGTGGCGGACGACGTCGCGGATCGGGGTCGAGACGACCGGCTTGCCGGCGGCGAGATATTCCGGGGTCTTGGTCGGCGAGATGAACTTGGTCGCCTCATTGATCGCGAAGGGCATCAAGGCGACGTCCCATTCGGCGAGCAGTCCGGGCAGGTCCTCGTAGGCCGCGGGCCCCGGATAGAAGATGTTGTCCCGCTTCGGCAGTTCGTCTGGCGAGATCTTCACGATAGGGCCGACCATGATGAACCGATAATCGGGCCGCGCTTCGGCAATGGCCGCGAGCAGGTCGATGTCGAAACGCTCGTCGAGGACGCCGTAGAAGCCGAAGGTCGGCACAGTGTTCTCGGTCGGGATCGCCCGCGCCTGGGCGAAATGCTTGATATCGACAGACGAAGGGAAAGGGTGGGCGCTGCCGTGGCGCGATTTCTTCGCCTCGTAGAGCGAATAGCCGCCGGTGAAGACGAGGTCTGCGCGTTCGAACAGTTCGCTCTCGAGCTCGAGCAGGCGAGGCGGCGCGAAGCGGAAGTTGGCGAGCTCGTCCATGCAATCATAGACGACACAATCCGCCTCAAGCTGCTGCGAGAAGGGCAGCATCATTGGTGTGTAATACCAAAGGACCTGCGGGTTCTGCGCGGCATGGTAGCCGTCGAGCAGGCGCTTCAATTGGGCTTCGACCGCCTCTTCGCTCAGCCCTTCGGCCAGATGCGGGGTGACGATCGTTAGGTTGGAGGCCGCGCGGCGGGTCTCCAGGTGCGGCTCGATCAAGGCCGAAACGAAAATCGGCTCTTCCCAGACATGAACCGAATGCGAGCGCGCAAACCGGCACATCAAATGCTGCGGCCGCTGGAACACGAAATCCCACCGCAAGTGCGAAAAGCAGATCAGCACCGGACGCTTGTCCAGCGCCACTATCGAGCCTGACTCGCCAGCATTCCTCACGCCTACACCGTTACGCATTCGCCGTCCTTCACTCTCGGGCATTCCCCAAATGTATAACCGCCTGAGAACAGGCCGGTTCCCCTCCGGATAACCTTTGTTAAGGGGAATCATTTCGGAAGCGGATTTGACCCTTGCGGCCAAGCGTGGGACAGCGGCGGCGAACAGCGGAAATCAGGCCATGGCGACCACCATCGAAGAACTGGAATCGCGGCGTGCTGCAGCGCGGCAGGGCGGCGGGGCAAAACGTATTGCGGCGCAACATGCCAAGGGCCGACTGACTGCCCGCGAGCGGCTGACCGTGCTGCTCGATCCCGACAGTTTCGAAGAATATGACATGTACGTCGAGCATAATTGCGTCGACTTCGGCATGGAGAAGCAGGTCATTCCCGGCGACGGCGTCGTCACCGGGTCGGGCACGATCAACGGCCGCCTTGTTTATGTCTTCGCCCAGGATTTCACGGTTTTCGGCGGCTCGCTGTCCGAGCGTCACGCGCAGAAGATTTGCAAGATCATGGACATGGCGCTGAAGGTTGGCGCTCCCGTGATCGGCCTCAACGATTCCGGCGGCGCCCGCATCCAGGAAGGCGTGGCTAGCCTCGGCGGCTATGCCGAGGTGTTCCAGCGCAACGTGCTCGCCAGCGGCGTTGTCCCGCAACTGAGCCTGATCATGGGTCCGTGCGCGGGGGGGGGCGGTCTATTCGCCGGCGATGACCGACTTCATCTTCATGGTGAAGGACTCGAGCTACATGTTCGTCACCGGGCCGGACGTGGTGAAGACCGTGACCAACGAGGTCGTAACCCAGGAAGAGCTGGGCGGAGCCGTCACCCACACCACCAAGTCGGGCGTCGCCGACGTGGCATTCGAGAATGACATCGACGCATTGATGGCGACGCGGGAGTTTTTCGACTTTTTGCCGCTGTCGAACCGCCACGACATCCCGGAGCGGCCGACCGACGACGCCTGGGACCGGATCGAGGACAGCCTCGACACGCTGGTACCGCCGTCCGCGACGACGCCCTACGACATGCACGAGCTAATCCGGAAGGTCGCCGACGAAGGCGATTTCTTCGAGCTGCAGCCGGCCCATGCCGCGAACATCATTATTGGCTTCATCCGCATCGAAGGACGCACCGTCGGCGTCGTCGCCAACCAGCCAATGGTGCTCGCCGGCTGCCTAGACATCAACTCATCGAAGAAGGCGGCGCGCTTCGTGCGCTTCTGCGACGCGTTCGACATCCCGATCCTGACGTTCGTCGACGTGCCCGGGTTCCTTCCCGGGACCGACCAGGAGCATAACGGCATCATCAAGCATGGCGCCAAGCTGCTGTTCGCTTATGCCGAGGCGACGGTGCCGAAGATCACGGTCATTACCCGCAAGGCCTATGGCGGCGCATACGACGTCATGGCCTCCAAGCATCTGCGTGGCGACTTGAACTACGCCTGGCCGACGGCCGAGATCGCGGTGATGGGCGCCAAGGGCGCGGTCGAAATCATCTTCCGCGACGAGAAGGGCGACCCCGCCAAGATCGCGGAGCGCACCCGCGAATATGAACAGCGCTTCGCCAATCCGTTCGTGGCGGCGAGCAAGGGCTTCATCGACGAGGTGATCATGCCCCACTCGACCCGGCGGCGGGTGGCGCTGGGGCTACGCAAACTGCGCGACAAGCAGCTCGAGAATCCATGGAAGAAGCACGACAACATCCCGCTGTGAGGGGCTGAGATGAGCACCTACACCGCCACTGTCCGCTGGACCCGTTCGGGCGAGGGCGATTTCGCTAAGGGCCAGTACAGCCGTGCGCATGAGTGGGCGTTCGACGGCGGCCATGTGATGAAGGCCAGCGCCAGTCCGCATGTCGTGCCGGCGCCCTGGTCTGACCCGGAAGGGGTCGACCCGGAGGAGGCGTTCGTTGCGAGCCTTTCCTCCTGCCATATGCTCTTCTTCCTCGACTTCGCCCGCCGCGATGGCTGGACGGTCGATGCCTATCTCGACGAGGCGGAAGGCGTGATGGAGAAGGGCGCTGACGGCAAGATCGCCATCACCCGCGTGATGCTGAAGCCGCGCATTGAATGGCAGGACGAAGGCCCCGACCCGGCCGCCCTCGCCGACCTCCATCATCGCGCGCATGAGGCGTGCTTCATCGCGAATAGCGTGAAGAGCGAGGTGGTGGTCGAGTCCTGACCGTCATGCCGGGCTTGACCCGGCATCCGCCTTCACTTCTTACGGCGCCAATGAAAGGCAGACCCCGGATCAAGTCCGGGGTGACGGAGAGGTGCCATGAAACTCGGAAGGTTGAACCATGTCGGCGTTGCGACGCCGTCGATCGAACGGTCGGTCGCGACCTATCGCGAGACCATGGGGGCCGAGGTCGTGCGCGATCCCTTCGACCTGCCGGCGCAAGGCGTTCGCGTCTGCTTCGTCGACACGCCCAACAGCCAGATCGAGCTGATCGAGCCGCTGGGCGCGGACTCGCCGATCGTGAAGTTCCTCGAGCGCAACCCCGAGGGCGGGCAGCACCATGTCTGTTTCGAGGTGCCTGACATTGAGGCTGCGCACACCTGGTTCGACGGCAAGGGCTGCCGGATCCTCGGCCCGACGCGCATCGGCGCCCATGGCACGCCGATCTTCTTCCTTCACCCCAAGGACATGGGCGGCGTGCTGACCGAGATCATGGAGAGCCCGAAACAGGCTCACTAGTCCCGACCTAGGGAGCGGGCACGACCTTCACGTCGTTCCGGATCTCGGCCTCGATGGCACTGCCGGCGGGCAGGGTCGCGCTTTTCCCGGAAATGAAGAAGCCTAGGGGCGAGAGCAGGACCTGGGTAGCGACCGACGCGCCCACCGCCCCCTTGCCCGCGGTTTCGCTATGGCCGCGCAGATAGATGCGATCGCCAGCCCAGTCGATGAACAAGGGCGCCAAGACCAGGTGGCCCGAATTGCCGCCGGCGCCTTTCTGGGTGAGCACTTCGATCTCCCCGACCGCGGGCGTGCCGCGCGGGATGACGATCCGCTCGCCGAGCTTGACGTCTTCCGTGATCGTCAAGCCGAAGCGCTGCCCCTGGCGGGCCGACCGGGAGTCTATGACCGCTTGTGTCACCAGCCTGACTGGCGTCCAGGCCGGCAGGACGACCGACTGCGGGAGTGCAGGAGGCGGAGCAGGCGCGGTCGTCGCCGCGACCTGCGCCGTGCCCAACAGGATTGCCGCGACGATCATGCCGCCGGCTTGTCGAAGGCTACGTCTTCCGTGGTGTAGCCATTGAGGATCTCGCCGGCCTTGAGGGAGGCATTGCCGCCCTTCATCACCAGGCCGAGCGGCCCGAAGGCGAGCACACTGTAGACGACAGCGCCGGTGGCGTTGGAACCAGCCGACTGGCGCTCGCCGTCGACCGGGATGCGCTTGCCGCCCACATCGACGAACAGCAGCTTGGCGTTGATGCGGCCCTTTTTGCCGACCCCGCCGGTACCTTCGGCAGTGACGACTTCGCCCCAGCCGGTCGCGCCGACCGGGATCAGCGTAAGGCCGCCAACCTTCACGTCTTCATCGACGCGCAGGGTGAAATGATCGCCGGCCTTGCTGTCGCGTGAGTTGATTTCCTTGGTGACCATCAGGCGCACCATCGTGCCCTTGGGCAGGACGATGGCCTGCGGGGCCACGACCGGGGCCGGAGCGACGGTGACGACGGGCAGCGGTGCAGCCGGCGGAGGAGCCGAAGCGTCCTCCGCACGCGCCGCGCCGCTCGCGGCAGCCAAAGCCGCCGCGAACAACATCTGGGTCTTCAACTTACTGGCCGGCAGCCGGTGCTTCGGCCGGGGCCGGAGCGGCGTCTGCCTTGAAGCGGATGGCGGTGCCCGTGGCGTTCGCCTTGCCCCAGCTGAACGCGGTGACGTGGGCGTCGCCGTAGCTGGCATTGATCACGGCGTCGGCACCAAGCTTTTCGGCGCGTTCCCAGAGCTCACCGTAGATCTTCTTCTGGTCGGGCGACTTGGAAAAGATCGTCGCCTTGCGGACGCCGGCCTTCACTTCGCCGAGGACCTCGTACGGACGATCCTTGATGTCATACGGGAACACCGGCACGCCGACGTCCTGGTTGACGATAGCGAAGGCCTTCTTTTCGCCGGCGACGGCCGGCTGGACGGCCAGCGAAACGGCAAATGCGGACGCAACAAGAACAAACTTTTTCATGGATTTAGATTTCCCCCAAATAACGGTGACCTCGCTTGGCGGGCACGGTTGCGCCGGTCAACATGGTCAGTGCCGCACCGCAACAAATGCCGCCGGTGGTGCCCGGAATCCTCAGTATTATTCCGGAACCGAAACGTTCAATTCGCCGATCCTGAGGTAAGTCTTCGCGCGCGTTTACTCGAACTCGACGATAACCTGGTCGACCGCGACGCTCTCGCCGGCGGCGACGGGGGTCGCCTTGACGGTGGCGGCCTTTTCGGCGCGGAGGATGTTTTCCATCTTCATCGCCTCCATGACCGCGACCGGTTGGCCGGCCTCGACCTTATCGCCGGCCTTGACGTTGAGCCGCGTTACCAACCCCGGCATCGGCGCGATCAGCAGGCGCGAGAGGTCGGGCGGCACCTTCTCGATCATGTGCCGTGCCAGTTCGGCGACGTGCGGCGCCATGACCTGGACCTTGTGGCTCGCCCCGCGAGTCGTGAGCTTCCAGCCGCGGCCGTTGCGGGCAATTTTGACGATATGCTTGCGGCCGTCGACCTCGGCATGGATCAGCCGCTGGCCCGGGACATAATCGGCATGCACGCCGACCGGCGCGTCCTCGTCGATGACGACTCCGGCATCGGTGAAATGGACGCGGTGCTCGATGCCGTCGAACTTCATGACACGGTCGAGGCCGATCTGGACCGGCGGGCCGAGTTGGCCGTCGATCTCGGTTGCGCGGGCGTCATGGGTGGCGGCGATCAGGGCCGCAATGGCGGAGAGGTCGCCGGTCAGCCGCTCGTCGGCGGGCGCGCCGTGAAAGCCTTCGGGATATTCGTCGGCGATGAAGTCGGTTTCGAGGTTTCCTTCGCGGAAGCGCGGGTGCTGCATCAGCGCGGAGAGGAAGTCGATGTTCTGGCCGATGCCGTCGATCTCGAAGGCGTCCAGCGCTTCGATCTGGCGGTCGATGGCGGTCTCGCGATCCGGCGCCCAGGTGACCAGCTTGGCGATCATCGGGTCATAGAACATGGAGACTTCGCCGCCCTCGAAGACGCCATCGTCGACGCGGGTTACGCCGCTGTCGTCACGTTCCGCGGCGGTCGGGCGATAGCGGACGAGACGCCCCGTTGAAGGCAGGAACCCGCGATACGGGTCCTCGGCATAGATGCGCGTTTCAACAGACCAGCCGTTGAGCTTCACATCCTCCTGTTTGAGCTTCAGCTTCTCGCCGTACGCGACGCGGATCATCTGTTCGACGAGGTCGAGGCCGGTAACTTCCTCGGTCACCGGATGCTCGACCTGCAGCCGGGTGTTCATTTCCAGGAAGTAGAAGCTCTTGCCGGTCGGATCCTTGCCTGAGACGATGAGCTCGACCGTGCCGGCGGAATAGTAACCGACGGCCCGCGCCAAAGCGACGGCCTGCTCGCCCATCGCCTTTCGCATTTCCGGATGGACGAAGGGCGAGGGCGCTTCCTCGACCACCTTCTGGTGGCGGCGCTGGATCGAGCATTCGCGCTCACCGAGGTAAAGGATGTTGCCGTGCTTGTCGCCGAGCACCTGGATTTCGATGTGGCGCGGGTTCTCGATGAACTTCTCGATGAAGACGCGGTCGTCGCCAAAGCTGTTAAGGCCCTCGCGCTTGACGCTGTCGAAGCCCTCGCGAACGTCCTTCTCGCTCCACGCCAGGCGCATGCCCTTGCCGCCGCCGCCGGCGCTGGCCTTCATCATCACCGGATAGCCGATGTCGCCGGCGATCTTCACCGCCTCGTCGGTGGTGGCGATGTCGCCGAGGTAGCCGGGGACGACGTTGACGCCGGCCTTCTGCGCCAGCTTCTTGGATTCGATCTTGTCGCCCATGGCGGCGATGGCCTTGGGCGGCGGGCCGATGAAGGCGATGCCGGCCTTTTCGAGCGCCTCGGCGAAGCTGGTGCGCTCGGACAAGAAGCCATAGCCCGGGTGGACCGCCTCGGCGCCGGTCGCCTTGCAGGCGTCGATGATCAGCTCGGCCTTCAGGTAGCTTTCAGATGCCGGCGCAGGGCCGAGACGGACGCTTTCGTCGGCCATGCGGACATGCGGCGCGCGCGCGTCGGCGTCGGAATAGACCGCGACCGTCTTGATGCCCATGCGCTTCGCCGTCCGGATGACCCGGCACGCGATTTCCCCGCGATTGGCGATCAGGATCTTACTGAACATTGTCTTCCTTATAGAGAAACCGGAACGCCAAGAACGCCAGGATCAGCATTAGCGCGACTGCAATTCCGCGCCACACCACGAAACCTTCGACATAGCCGCGGTAAAAATCGCAAGCACTGTCGTCGGCGCAATCACCCATTGAAGTGGCGACAAACTCGAACAAAAAGTACCCAAGCCACGCCAAGCCAGCGATAACGAAGGCGGCGCAGCCTAGGCGATATCTCACTCCGCCGCCTCGTCCATCGGCGGCTTGTTGTGGCCGAGCAGGCGAAGCACTTCGTCGGCGGCGTCGGCGAGGTTGGTGCCGGGGCCGAAGATCGCCTGCACGCCGGCCTTGCGCAGCATCGCATAATCCTGCGGCGGGATGACGCCGCCGGCGACGACCTTGATGTCGGCGCGGCCCGCTTCCTTGAGCGCCGCGATCAGCTCCGGGATCAAAGTCTTGTGGCCCGCCGCCAGTGAGGAGGCGCCGACGACATCGACGTCCTTTTCGACCGCCATTGCTGCTGTCTCGCGCGGGGTCTGGAAGAGGGGGCCGGCGATCACTTCGAAGCCAAGGTCGCCGAAGGCCGAGCTGACGAGGTTGGCGCCGCGGTCGTGGCCGTCCTGGCCCATCTTGGCGACGAGGATGCGGGGCTTGCGGCCGAGGCGGTCCGCCACGCGCTGCGTGCCCTCCACGGCCTCCGACCAGCGCGCATCGCTGCGCTTGCCGTAAATCCCGCGCACCGGCTCGGGGTTGGTGTGGTAGCGGCCAAAGGCCCGCTCCAGCGCATCCGAAATCTCGCCCAGTGAGCAGCGTGCTCGCGCGCAATCGACGGCGAGGGCGAGGAGATTTGATCCTCCCCCAAGGGGGGAGGTGGCAGCCGCGGAAGCGGCTGACGGAGGGGAATGTTCTGCCCGGTCCCCTCCACCAAGCTGCGCTTGGTCCCCCTCCCCGTTCCGGGGAGGAGCTTTTGCGCCCGCTTCCAGCGCATCCAGCGCCGCGCGTGCCTTGGTCTCGTCGCGGCCGCTGCGCATCTTCTCCAGCCGCGCGATCTGGCCGGCGCGGACCTTGGCATTGTCGACCTCGAGGATGTCGAGGTGCGGCTCGTCTTCCAGCCGGTAGCGATTGACGCCGACGATCACCGTCTCGCCGGTGTCGACCTTGGCGGCGCGCTCGGCGGCGGCCTCCTCGATGCGATGTTTGGGCAGGCCTTCGGCAACCGCCTTGGTCATGCCGCCATGCTGCTCGACCTCTTCGATCAGCGCCCAGGCCTTGTCCTCCAACTCGCGGGTCAGCGCCTCGACATACCAGCTTCCTCCGAGCGGATCGGCGACGGCGGTCACGCCGCTCTCTTCGGCAAGGATCAGCTGCGTGTTGCGGGCGATGCGCGCCGAGAAGTCGGTCGGCAGCGCGATGGCTTCGTCGAAACTGTTGGTGTGCAGCGACTGAGTGCCGCCCAGAACCGCCGCCAGCGCCTCGACCGTCGTGCGGACGATATTGTTGTACGGGTCCTGCTCGGTCAGCGACACACCGCTGGTCTGGCAGTGGGTGCGGAGCAGCTTCGATTTCTCCGATTTGGCACCAAGATCGGTCATGATCCTAGCCCATAAGGTTCGCGCAGCCCGCAGCTTGGCGATCTCCATGAACAGGTTCATGCCGATGCCGAAGAAGAAGCTAAGGCGCGGCGCGAAGTCGTCGATGTCCAAACCGTCCGCGATGGCGCAGCGAACGTATTCCATGCCGTCGGCGAGCGTGTAGGCGAGTTCCTGCACCGCCGTCGCCCCGGCCTCATGCATGTGATAGCCGGAGATGGAGATGCTGTTGAACTTCGGCATCTCCGCCGCGCAAAAAGCGATGATGTCCGAGACGATGCGCATGCTCGGCTCGGGCGGGTAGATGTAGGTGTTGCGGACCGCGAACTCTTTCAGGATGTCGTTCTGGATGGTGCCCGTGAGCTTCACTCGCTCGACGCCCTGTTCTTCGCCAGCGACGATGAAGAAGGCCATGATCGGCAGCACCGCGCCGTTCATCGTCATGCTGACCGACATTTTGTCCAACGGGATGCCGTCGAACAGCAGCTTCATGTCCTCGACGCTGTCGATGGCGACGCCCGCCTTGCCGACGTCGCCGGCAACGCGCGGGTGGTCGCTGTCGTAGCCGCGGTGGGTAGCGAGGTCGAAGGCGACGGAGAGGCCCTTCTGCCCCGCCTTCAGGTTGCGGCGGTAGAAGGCGTTGCTCTCCTCGGCGGTCGAAAAACCCGCGTACTGCCGGATGGTCCAGGGCCGGCCCGCGTACATGGTCGCATATGGGCCGCGCGTGTAGGGCGGCAGGCCGGGGTAGCCGCTGTCGATATGGGCGACGCCGCCGGGGCCGTAGACGGTCTTGAGGCGGATGCCTTCGGGCGTTTCGCGCGACAAATCGGCGCCCTTCGCCTCCTTGTCGGCCAAAGCTTCCCAATCGTCGCGTGTATGCTTGTTCGTCATGTCGGGCGCGGTCTAGCGCCGGGCGCGCGCAAAGCCAATCAATCGGACGTCACGGGATTGCGATTGGGCGACAGTGTCAGGAAGCGTTGCGCAGCTCGACCCGGCGCAGTTTGCCGGTCGCCGTCTTGGGCAGGGCGTCGACGAACTCGATCTCGCGCGGATATTTGTAGGGGGCGATCTCGTCCTTGACGAAGTCCTTCAGCTTCTGGGCGAGCTCGTCGCTCGGCTCGGCGAAACCGGCAAGGACGATGAACGCCTTCACCTTTTGGCCGCGTTCCGGGCAGGGGACGCCGATGACCGCGCATTCGGCAACGGTGGGATGGGCGAGGAGCGCGTTCTCCACCTCGGGCGCGCCGATATTGTAGCCGGAGCTGACGATCATGTCGTCGCTGCGCGCCACATACCAGAAATAACCGTCGGCATCCTTGCGGTAGGTGTCGCCTGTGATGTTCCAGCCGTGCTGGACGTAATCGCGCTGCCGCGGGTCATCGAGATAACGGCACCCGGTCGGGCCCTTGATGGCGAGGCGGCCGATGCCTTCGGCGAGGGGCTCGCCGGCCTCATCCAGGACGGTGGCTACATAGCCGGGGACTGCGCGGCCGGTGGAGCCCGGGCGGATCGCGTCACCGCTTTCGGAGATGAAGATATGCATCATCTCGGTCGCTCCGATGCCGTCGACGATGGAGATGCCAGTGCGGTCCTTCCACGAGTGCCAGATCGCTTCAGGAAGATGCTCGCCCGCGGAGAGGCAGGCCCTCAGCGATTTGAGCGCACCGTCGAGCGCCGGGCTCGCTAGCATTGCCTTGTAGGCGGTGGGGGCGGTGCCGAGGTGGCTGACTCCGAACTTGGCGATTGCTTCCAGCATGGCCGGCGGGCTCGGTTGCTCGAGGGTCGCGGTGGCGGCGCCGAAGCGCAGCGGAAATTGCAGGGTCGCGCCCAGGCCGAAGGTGAAGGCGATCGGAGCGCTGGTCATGACCACGTCGCCGGGCGCCATGCGAAAATGCGTTGCGGCGAAGGTGTCGCAGGGCGCGAGGATGTCGCGGTGGAAGTGGATGCAGCCCTTGGGCACGCCGGTGGTTCCGCTGGTGAAGGCGACCAAAGCGGGATCGTCGCGACCGGTGTCGACTGGAGGAAGCGGGTTGAAGTCGGCGGTCCGGCGCTCCAGCTCGCCGTTCCCGTAGTCACCGTCAAATTTGACGATCGATTTGACGAAATGGGCCTGGTCGACCGCCTCTCGGAAATCGCCAATGAAGCGGCTGTCGACGATGGCGTGGCTGATCTCGGCGCGGGTGATGACGGTGGCGATCTCGCCGGGTCGCAGTAACGGCATCGTTGCGACGACCACACCCCCGGCCTTCAAGATGCCGAGCCAGGCAGCGAACATCGTGTAACTATTGGGTCCGCGCAGCAGGACGCGGTTGCCTGGAATCAAGTCCTCTTCCTCGACCAGCAGGCGGGCAATGCGGCCGGAAAAGGAGTCGAGTTCGGCGTAGGTCCAACGCCCGTGTGAATTGACGACGGCGAGGTCATCGGGAGCGCCGCCTTTCAGCAGCTCCGCCGCTGCGTTCAGCCGCTCAGGATAGTCGAGCAGGTGAAACTCCGGCTGCTGGTCAGCCGGCGGTAATCGGTCGCGGACAAAGCTGTCGTATTGGCTCATTCGGGAACGACGGCGGTCGCCTCGATCTCGACCAGCGCCGAGCTGTTGACCAGTGCTTTCACCTCCACCAGGGCCATGGGGGGATAGTTCGCCCCCATGATCGACTTCCAGATCGGCGCGAGGTCGTCGCGGCGCGAGAGGTATTGGAAGCGGTCGGTAATGTAGACGGTGAGGCGGACGACGTGCTCCGGCCCTGCGCCGTCCTCGGCCAGCACGGCGAGAACATTCTTGAGCGCCTGGCCGAACTGCACTTCCAGCTTATGCGAAACGATCATCTCGCGCTCGTCCCAGCCGATCATGCCGGCCGTGAATATCATCCGCCCCTTGGCGGAGACGCCGTTGGAATAGCCCGATGGCCGCGGCCAGCCGGCCGGTTGCAGAGTCTTCATTGGCGATGCTCCTTCAACAGGTCGCGGGCGATGATCTGGCGCTGCACTTCCGACGCGCCTTCGTAGATGCGCAGCGCGCGGATCTCGCGGTAAAGCTCCTCGACCTTGGCACCCTTGGTGACGCCGAGGCCGCCGTGCATCTGCACCGCGGCGTCGATGACCTTCTGCGCCTCCTCGGTCGCGTGGAGCTTGGCCATGGCGGCGGCGCGGCGGTTATCCTGCTTGCCCATGTCCTGTTGCCAGGCGGCGCGGGCGATGAGCAGCGACGATGCGTCGATGGCGGTTGCCATGTCAGCGAGGTTCGCCTGCGTCACCGGATGGTCGGCGAGCGTGCCGTTGCCGAGCTTGCGGGTGGAGGCGAAGGCGATGGCCTCCTGGAGGGCACGGCTGGCGAAGCCGAGCGCGGCGGCGCCGACGGTGACGCGGAAGAGGTTCAACGTCTGCATGGCGACCTTGAAGCCTTCGCTTTCCGAACCGAGCAACTCGGCGCGAACGCCATTGAACTTCAGCCGCGCAAGTGGGTGGGGGGCGATGACCTCGATCCGCTCCGCGACTGAAAGGCCCCTGTCATCGCCGCGAACGATGAAAGCAGAAATGCCTTTCGGTCCCGGCTCGCCGGTGCGGGCGAAGACGGTCAGGACATCGGCGATAGTCCCGTTGGAAATGTAGCTTTTCTCGCCGTTCAAGGCCCATTCGTCGCCATCGGCGCGCGCCGTCATGGCGATGTTGGCGGCATCGCTGCCGGTTTCCGGTTCGGTCAGAGCATAGGCGGCGATGGTCTCGCCGCTGGCGACCCTCGGCAACCATTCCGCCTTTTGCTCAGGCGAGCCGAACAGGCTGATCGCCCCCGACCCTAAGCCCTGCATCGCGAAGGCGAAGTCGGCGAGACCGGAGCGGCTGGCCAACAGCGCGCGGGTCATGGCGAGGCTGCGGACGTCAGGAATCTTGTCGCGGTCGGCGACGCTGAGTCTCAGCAGGCCGGCTTGACCCAGTGAGGCAACCAGCGCCCGGCAGGCCGCGTCGACATCGTCGTGATGACTGTCATCATCATTGCTGTCGCACCAATCGCAGACGCGCGCGTATAGCTCGCGGTGGCGATCTTCCAGGAAGGGCCAATCGAGCCAGTCAGTCACCCTTGAACTCCGGCCGCTGCTTGGCGGCGAAGGCTTCGTAGGCGCGGCGGAAGTCGTTGGTCTGCATGCATCCCGCCTGCACTTGCGCTTCAGCCTCCAGCACCTGATCGAGTGTCATCGTCCACTCGGCATGAAGCTGGGTCTTGGTGATCGCATGGGCGATCGACGGGCCGGCGGCGATGTCCCCCGCCAGCGCCCGGGCGTCCGCGAAGAGATTGTCGGACAGCCGATTCCAGAAACCCCAGGCGAGACCTTCCTCCGCGCTCATATTGCGGCCGGTAAAGAGGAGTTCGGCGGCGCGCCCGTGGCCGATGATGCGCGGAAGGAACGCGCACGCGCCCATATCCGCGCCGGACAGTCCAACCCGGGTGAAGAGGAAGGCGGTCTTCGCGTTCGGCGCGGCCAAGCGCAGGTCGCTGGCCATCGCCATGATCGCGCCCGCTCCGGCGCAGACGCCGTCGACCGCGGCGATGATCGGTTGCGGGCAGGCCCGCATCGCACGGACGAGGTCACCGGTCATGCGCGTGAACCTGAGCAGCCCGTTGTGGTCCATCCTGGTTAGCGGGCCAATGATCTCGTGGACGTCCCCTCCCGAGCAGAAATTGCCGCCCGCGCCGCGCAGCACGACCGCCTTCACACTATAGTCGTGGTCGAGGTTGTAGAAGGTCGCGCGAAGCTCGTCATAGCTCTCGAACGTCAGCGGGTTCTTGCGCTCAGGCCGATTGAGCGTGATGGTCGCAACGCCGTTCTCAAAATCCCACAGGAAGTGCGCAGGCTGGAACGATGTCGGGTCAAATCTCATGCCGTGGTTCCACCGTCGATGGTGATGCAAGCGCCGTTGATTGAGCGGCTTGATGGCCTGCAGAGGTGGAGGATGGTGTCGGCGACTTCCTCGGCCGTCACCAGCCGGCCGCTGGCGTTCATCGCCGCCAGCGCCTGACGGGCTTCCTCCTCCGTGCGCTTCGAAACGCGTGATATGCGTTCGGCGCTTTCGTCGACCATTGGCGTATCGACGAAGCTCGGACAGACGGCGTTCACAGTTAGATTGGTCTTCGCGAACTCCAGTGCCAGGCTCTTGGCGAGCCCGATTGCGCCATGCTTCGAGGCGGCATAGGGCGCAGCGTAAGCCGCTCCGCGCAAACCGGCGACGGAGGCGACGATGATCAGACGCTTGTCGTCCCCATCGAGCAAGTCGGGCAGTGCCAGCTGAGTGCCGTCGAATAAGGCGGTCATGTTCGTTGCCATAATCCGGTCCCATGCCTGACGCTTGGTCCGCTGAAACGGGGCACTGTCGCCAATACCGGCATTCAGGATCACGAGGTCGAAGGGGCCATGGGCTGCACGCGCTTCCGCGTAAGCACGCTCAATATCGGCTCGCTCAGTAACGTCGCAGGAAATGGCACTGCCGCCGGTCTCCGCGGCCACCGCATCCAGAGGTTCGCGGCGTCGCCCAAGAAGGCTCAGCTTCGCGCCCCCGGTAGCCAAGGCACGTGCCGTCGCGGCACCAATTCCGGTGCCGCCGCCCGTGATCAGTGCATGGCGTCCCGCAAACTGCATCCGGCCCCCTATGCCTAGCGCACTTTCAGCATTGGCCGAACGCAATTGAGGTGGCAAGGCGGCGCGGATGAAGCTCGCCATTCTCGAGACCGGACGCCCTCCCGGCGACTTGGCCATGCGGTTCGGCAATTATCCCTCAATGTTCGCGCAGATGCTCGGGCCGCAATTCGAGATCGAGAGCTTCGACTTAGCGGCCGGCCAGCTACCGAGCGGGGGCGGCCATGATGCCCTCCTGATCACGGGATCGCCGGCGGGGGTGTACGAGGACCTGCCGTGGATTCCGGCCCTGCTCGATTTCATCCGCTCCGCCGGGA
This sequence comes from Sphingomonas alba, assembly GCF_023516555.1. Lineage (GTDB taxonomy): Bacteria > Pseudomonadota > Alphaproteobacteria > Sphingomonadales > Sphingomonadaceae > Sphingomicrobium > Sphingomicrobium album. The sequence goes on along the minus strand of NZ_JAMGBD010000002.1, from coordinate 555,606 downwards.
ACCGCAAGATGGTGGGCATCTGCTTCGGCCATCAGGCGATGGCGGAAGCGCTGGGCGGCAAGGTCGAGAAGTCCGACAAGGGCTGGGGCGCCGGGCTGCACAGCTATAGCGTCGAACATGCCGAGCCGTGGATGGATTCGGCCGCCGAAATATCCGCTCCGGCTTCGCACCAGGACCAGGTGGTCATTCAGCCGCCGCGTACGGAAATCACCGTCGCCTCCAATTTCACGCCTTATGCTGGCCTCGCATGGACCGACCGGCCTGCCATTTCATTCCAGTTTCATCCCGAGTTCGAACCGGCTTTCGCCAAGGCGCTCATAACCGAGCGGTACGACCGCGTTCCCAATCCCGAGGCCGCCATCGCCTCGCTGGATCAGCCCAACGACAATCACCGCATCGCGGACTGGATCCGCCGTTTCCTGACATCCAACGGAGAAAGTGAATGAAGACCCGCGCCGCCGTCGCCTTCGAGGCCAAGAAGCCGCTCGAGATCGTCGAACTCGACTTAGAGGGCCCGAAAGCCGGTGAGGTTCTGGTCGAGATCATGGCGACCGGCATCTGTCATACCGATGCTTACACGCTTGATGGCTTCGACAGCGAAGGCATCTTCCCGTCGATCCTCGGCCATGAGGGCGCGGGCGTGGTTCGGGAAGTCGGCGAGGGCGTCACCAGTGTGAAGGCCGGCGACCACGTGATCCCGCTGTACACGCCCGAGTGCGGCAAGTGTAAAACCTGCCTGTCGGGCAAATCCAACCTCTGTACGGCCATCCGCGCCACGCAAGGCAAGGGCCTGATGCCGGACGGCACCAGCCGCTTCAGCTACAAGGGCCAGACCATCTATCACTATATGGGCTGCTCGACCTTCTCCAACTTCACGGTGCTTCCTGAGATTGCAGTAGCGAAGATCCGCGAGGACGCGCCGTTCAAGACTAGCTGCTACATCGGTTGCGGAGTGACGACCGGCGTCGGCGCGGTAATGAACACCGCCAAGGTCCAGCCGGGTGATAACGTCGTTGTGTTCGGCCTCGGAGGCATTGGCCTCAACGTCATCCAGGGCGCGAAGCTGGCGGGTGCCAATACAATCCTCGGCATCGACATCAATCCCGACCGTGAGGAATGGGGCCGCCAATTCGGCATGACCGACTTCCTCAACACCAAAGGAATGACCCGCGAGGATACGATCGCGAAGATCGTCGAGATCACGGACGGCGGCGCCGACTACAGCTTCGACGCCACTGGCAACACGGAAGTCATGCGCACCGCCCTTGAATGCTGCCACCGCGGCTGGGGTACCAGCGTCATCATCGGCGTCGCCGAGGCGGGCAAGGAAATCGCTACCCGGCCATTTCAGCTCGTTACCGGCCGCAACTGGCGCGGCACGGCGTTTGGCGGGGCCAAGGGCCGTACCGACGTGCCGAAGATCGTCGACATGTACATGGACGGGAAAATCGCCATCGACCCGATGATCACCCACGTCCTGACGCTGGACGAGATCAACAAGGGCTTCGATTTGATGCATGCGGGCGAGAGCATCCGCAGCGTCGTCGCCTACTAAGGGAGAGCATATGTTCAGCCACATCATGGTCGGGTCGAACGACCTCGACCGTTCGAAGACGTTCTATGACGCCTTGTTCGGCAAGGAAGCCAAGCGCGACGAGAAGGGCCGGCTAAGCTACGGCCGCAAGGGCGCGGTGTTCATGGTGTCGAACCCGATCGACGGCCAGGCGGCGACGCACGCCAACGGCGGCACGGTCGGTTTCGCCTTCGACAGCGAAGACGAGGTGAACGCCTGGCATGCCGCGGGCTGCGCGGCGGGCGGCAAACCGTGCGAAGACCCGCCGGGCTATAGAGGGAATGCGTTCGGTAAGCTCTACCTCGCCTATCTGCGAGATCCTGATGGCAACAAGCTTTGCGGGCTTTACCGGCCGCAGCAGTGATGGAAATTATTTCCGAAAACCGGTCGCACGGCGGGCGGCAGCTGGTGGTGAAGCATGCGTCGAACTCAACCTCGACCGACATGACTTTCTCGATCTTCCTGCCGCCGCAGGTGGAGAACTGGCCATGCCCGGTTCTCTGGTATTTGTCGGGCCTTACCTGCACGCACGCTAATGTCACCGAGAAAGGCGAATATCGCGCCGCCTGTGCCGAACATGGCGTCATCTTCGTCGCGCCGGATACGAGCCCGCGAGGGGAAGGCGTTCCGGACGATGCCGAGGGTACATATGATTTCGGTCTCGGCGCCGGTTTCTATGTCGATGCGACGGAGGAGCCGTGGGCAGCGAATTACCGCATGTGGAGCTACGTCACCGATGAGCTTCCAACGCTGATCGCCGCCGAGTTCCCGGCCGACATGGACCGCCAGTCGATCACCGGCCATTCAATGGGCGGGCATGGCGCGCTGACCGTGGCGCTCAATCATCCGGACCGCTTCCGAAGCGTCTCGGCATTCGCGCCGATCGTTGCGCCGAGTCAGGTTCCGTGGGGACAGAAGGCGCTGGCAGGTTACCTGGGCGACGACCGCGCCGCCTGGCGCAGACATGATACCGTCGCTCTGATCGACGATGGCGCGTCCGTCGATGAAATCCTCGTGGATGTCGGCAAGTCCGACCCGTTCATCGAAAAGGAATTGCGGCCCGAATTGCTGGAGGAAAGCTGCAAGGCGGCTGGCATCCCGCTGACTCTTCGTCGCCATGCGGGATACGACCATAGTTACTATTTCATCTCGACGTTCATGGCCGATCACATTGCCTGGCATGCGGAGAGACTGAAGAGGGGATAGGGGCATGGCACTCAACCGCCGCGACTTCATTCAACTTGCGGCGGCCATGGGGGCCTCCCTCGCCTGGGTCGGAACGGCCCGCGCCTCCAAGGCGAAATGGATTGAGCGGCGCGAGCTGTTCCCTGAAGGCGTCGCGTCCGGCGATCCCGATCCGAACAGCGTCATCCTTTGGACCCGAAGGCCGTACGCGAGTGGCGGCCGCCAGATGCTCACCGTCGAAGTGGCTGAAGACGAGGCCTTCCACCGCGTTGTCGCCCATGCGTCGGCGCCGGTCTCGGCGGCGTCGGACTGGACCACCCGAGTCCTCGTCGGCAACCTCAAACCGGCGCATGTCTACTGGTACCGCTTCACCGATTCCGAAGGAAACGGCAGTCGAATCGGCCGGACCATCACCGCGCCCACGAAGAACGACCCGCGCGCCGTCAAATTCGCTTTCGTTAGCTGTCAGGGCACCAACGAAGGCAAGATGAACGGCTACCGCCGGATGATCTTCGAGGATGAGCGTGCCCGGCCGGAGGACCAACTCGGCTTCGTCCTGCACCTTGGCGATTTCATCTACGAGGTCGTGCAATATCCGGAGGACGGGAAGCCTCGGTTCGACCGGAAAGTCTATGAGGTTGCCCGGATCCCGGACGCGCTGAAGGTGTCCATTTTTCACATTCCGACGACGGTCGAGGGCTACCGGGCGGTCTGGAAGGGCCACCTTTCTGATCCTGACTTGCAAGATGCGCGCGCCCGCTGGCCCTTTGTGTGCACATGGGACAATCACGAATTCTCGTGGCAGGGTTGGCAGAGCATTCTGAAAAACCCGAAGTTCGAGCAGCCCGGACAGACGATCAAGGTTGCGGCCAACCAGGCCTGGTTCGAATATATTCCGGCCCGCGTGAAGGCGCCGAGCGGAACCTTTGACGAGTTCGGCTCGGTTCCGGTGAAGAACGTCAAGATCGAGAAATTCGGCGACGACGGCTTGGGCCTCGAGCCGAACAATATCGCCGCGATCAACAGCCTGATCGTCTACCGCACGCTGCGCTATGGCAGGCACCTCGACCTCATCCTCACCGACGAGCGAACCTTTCGCGGACCGAACCCGTTCGAGGAGTCGGCAACCGATAAGCTGGCCGACTGGGCCGATTATGGGATGTTTCCGGACGATCTGCTTCAGGTGCTCGACGGGGGGCGCGCGTTCAACGGCGGCAACCCGCCCGCCCAGATGGAATTCAACGGCGCAAAGGTTCCCAATCCGGCCAAGGGCAACCCGCCCCAGACCATCCTCGGAGGGAAGCAGAAGGCATGGTTCAAGGACCAGCTTAAGCGGTCAACCGCGACCTGGAAGATCTGGGGCAGTTCGCAATGTGTCTTTGAGCAGCGCGCCGATCCGGAGAATTTCCCGACTGGACTGACAAAGCAGAAATGGCCAGCGGGCCGGTTCGCCAATGTACAGGGCGGAGACTTCGGCAGCGCCTGGGTTGAGCGCGGCGAGATTTACGACCTCGTCCGCGACGCAAAGATCACCGGTTTCGTCAGCGTCGCCGGTGATTTGCACAGCTTTTGGGCCGGCTATGCCTCCGCCCAATTGCCGCCCGGCAATTTCCAGCCCATCGGACTGAGTTTCACCGGCGCGTCCATGACGAGCGTCGGTGCCGCCGAAGCGCATGAATATACGATCAAGAAGGACGATAAATTCCGACCGCTTTACCTCGCCGACCGGCCGGGTGCAGCGAAGCCTGAGCACACGTACAACATGATGCTAAGGCACGGTGTCCGGTCGTGCTTCGAATATGCTAAGTCGTTCGACCGGGCCAAGGCCTTGGCCCTATCCAACCCAGATGTCGCACCTCACCTCACGTTCGTAGATATCGGAGGACACGGCTATGCGACGGTGCAGCTGACCAAGGACGAAATGCGCACCGAGTTCGTTTGCATTCCTCGGCCGATTACCCGCAGTGATCGCGCCGATGGCGGCCCGCTTCGCTATCGTCTTGCGCACACGGCAAAGCTGTGGGCACCGGGTGAACGGCCGCGACTTCGGCAGGAGGTGATCGAGGGCGACCCGGGGCTGGGGATCTAAGCGTCCATTACCTTTGCGCAGCTGGCAGTCCGGCGCCTGCAAGGCCACGAGGCTCGACAAATTCCGCCGCTGCTGCCCAGCCGCCATAGCTTTCCTTGACGACAAAGGCGACCTGGTTGGCCCCTCGCCGCAGGGGGATGCTGACTGCATCCTTGAACCCGACGGTGCCCAGGAATTGCAGGTCTCGTGAAATGAAGGTGGCGTCGCCCTGAAAGACCTGCCGGCCGTTCACAAACATGTCGACGGTGTCGCTGTAGCCGAAGCGCATGAGTTGGGAGCCGTCCTTGTCTGCCGTGATTTCGAATTGCGCTACCACCGCGTTGCTATCCCCAGATTTGGCGGCGACCCGGGCGAGGTTGGCGATGCCGTTGGTTTCCACCTTGAGATCAGCCCATTTGGTGGCGGGTGCCGCCTTCCCCGCAGCGATCGCCAGGGCATCGGCCTGAGGCATGGAATGAGAAACGCGCCAGCGGCGCACCAGGCCGGCGGGCGCATAAAGCGACGGCACGGGCATGTCCGCCGGGCGGCTTATCGGATCCAGGCTGTAGCGGACGTTGGCATAGAAAGTCTGGTTGAAGGGAAACCGCGGTCCAAAGGAGGATGCAAAGGAGACATAGCCCGCAGCCTGCCCAGTCTTAAGCTCAGGAATGCGCAGAGACAGGTGGCCGTTCATGAAGACGTCGGCAGAGTCCGGGTAGATTCGAACCTGCACATGGTTCCAGCCGCCTCGCTTGAAACCTTCCTCACTCGAAAACTCTGGCCCTGCATAGATTTGCCAGCCCTGGTCGCCATTGAACACCGGTGTGTACTCGGTGGAATCGGCCATGCCGCTGCGGTCGGCGCGGAGGTAGAAATACTCGTATTGACCCCTGTCGCGCCCGTGGAACCTCAGACCGCTGTACATTGGCGCCTCAGAGGCGAAGAGAATGTCGAATTCGACAATTCCGCTCGCAAGGTCGGGAATTTTGAGCGTGGCGACGCCGTCCTGCAGTCGGAGCGCCTTCTGGCCAAGCGCCTCCGTCGGGTGAACGTCCGCTCCGGCGAATGTCCAATGCGCCTCATCGAATGGCGCATCATGAAACACCGCATGCGCTGACGCCTGGCTAGAAATCCACAACAAAGAAATCGGAAGGGCGATCTGGGCCCATTGTCTCATGATAGACCTCGGCCACGGGAATGCATGCGCGACAGGCCTTAGTTCGCCTTTCCCGTGGTTGAAGTTACGACGCGGATTTCGCGCGCCCTTCCTATCGGGGCGATTTGGCCGCTATCTGTTCGCGATGATGAACTGGCAGGCTGAAGCATATTCAGTTGGTGGAGCGCTGGCGGTCGGGCTGCTGGTCGGCATCGAGCGCGGCTGGAAACAACGCCGAGAAAAGCCGGGGTCGCGGATCGCGGGGGTGCGGACCTTCACCTTGTTGGGCCTCGGAGCGGGCATCGCAGGGCTGATCGGAGCGCGCGGCTATTCCCTTGCTGCGGGGGCGCTCATCGCCGGCGGAGTGGGCCTGATGACTTACGGCTTTGGCCGCGAGCTAAAGGCGCAGCGCGATTCAACCACCGCCGTTGCTGCCTTGTTGACCCTGGCTATCGGTTTCCTTGCCGGGTCCGGGAGCGCCGGGCTGGCGATTGCAGCAGCGGCAATCACGATCTCCGTTCTGGCGTTGAAGGCGGAGATTCACAGCTTTCTGGATAAGCTGGACGAAGAGGATGTGAAAGCGCTCGCCCGTTTCTCGGTCATTGCGTTGGCGGTCTTGCCCTTCCTGCCCGACCAGCCCTTCGGCCCCTTCGATGCGTGGAATGCGTCGAAGCTCTGGTGGGTGGTCATCCTGGTCACCGGCTTCTCCTTCGCTGGCTATGTGGCCAACCGCATCTTCGGCGAGCGTCACGGGACGATCGCGACGGCGTTGATTGGCGGCGCTTACAGCTCGACCGCCGTCACGCAGTCGCTCGCCCAACGACTTGGCCAGGACAATTCGCCCGGCGCCGAGGACGCCGGCATCGCGCTGGCGACGGCCGTAATGTACCTGCGAGTTCTGGTGTTGGTAGGCTTACTTGCGACGCGTCTAACCATTCCGTTCCTAATCGTGGTCGCACCGCCGCTAATCGTCAGTTGGCTGGCTGGCTGGTGGCTCTACCGCAACGCGCCGAAATGCGATGCACCGGCCGCACCGGGGAATCCGATCGCGCTGCTTCCCGCGCTGGGCTTCGTCCTCTTCCTGGCAGTGGCTGCCGTAGCCGCGCGCTGGGCACAGGGTCGCTTCGGCGAGCAGGGCATCGCGTGGCTTTTGCTGTTCATGGGCAGCCTCGATGTCGACGCCGCGATCGTCACCGCCGGCAACTTGCCGCCGGATGCCATTGCGCCGCAACTGGCCGCCCTGGCCCTAGGCGGTACGATCCTAGCCAACATGGCGGTAAAGCTCGGCATCACCCTAGCCTATGCCCGCAAAAAGAGCTTGTCGGCGGCACTTGCCTTGCTGGCAAGCATGGTGACGCTGGCTGCAAGCCTGGTCATCGGCGGGTTGAGGTTGTGAGGAGCACGCCGTCACCCACGTGGTGACCGCTCTAGCATCGGATGTTAGTCCGCCACCGACTGGCGCTTGCGATATTCGGGAAGTGGCAGGCCCGCCTGTGACCAGTTTTCCAGCTCCACTTCCTCGAAGATCACCCAAGTTCGATCGAGGGGCTTCCGAAGGACGTCGAGCAGCAGTTGGGCGATGCCTTGGTAGATCTCCGCCTTCTGCTCGGCCGTAACCCGATCGGCGCCTGGGACTGACCCTTCCCGGGTAACCTGAACTGTAACCATTGGCATGGATTGCCTCCTTTGGGTTTAACCCTCAGTGACCGGCGATCTGGCCGCCATCGACATGCAGGATCTCGCCCGTCACGAAGTGCGCAGACTCAAGGTACAGGACAGCGTCGACAATCTCGCTAATCTCTCCCATCCGCTTCATCGGATGGAGACCGGCGAGGAATTCGTGCGTTTCCTGGGCGTGCATTGGCGTTTTGATGATGCCCGGGGAAACCGCATTGGCCCGAATTCCGCGACTTGCATATTCCACGGCGAGGCTCTTCGTGGCCGCGCCGATACCGCCCTTGGTCAACGACGCGAGGACGGACGGGACCTGGGACGTCGGGTGTTCGACCAGTGTCGTTGTGATGCTGACCACATGGCCGGAACCTTGCTTATCCATCGCCGCAACTGCTGGCTGCGTGATGTTGAAGAATCCGTTGAGGTTCGTTGCAACCACGGCGTCATACTGGCCCGCGGTATAGCTGGTAAACGGACTGGCAACGAAGATCCCGGCATTGTTGACCAATGTATCGACGCGACCAAACTTCTTGATCGCTTCCTCGATCACACGAGCACCTGTCGCGGGATCGCCAATGTCGCCAGCGACGGTCAATACATCAGGAATTGTTGACGGCTTGATCGAGCGTGACGTTGCAACGACCCGATAGCCCCCCTTTAGGAAGGCATCGACCAGGCCGGCACCGATGCCCTGTGAAGCGCCGGTGATAACGGCAACTTTGCGCACTTCACCCATAGCCATTTCCCTCTAGACTTGCTCTTGGGGCGCCCAATTGCGCCGATTGCGACCATTTAATTGGCGTCGCACCGCGAGAGAATAACCGGCAGCCGGCAGGCACTCTTCCGTAAATCGGATGAATAAGCGCCCGGTCTGCATTATCTTGCGTCGATTAGAGGCGTCTCGAGGAAGCCCGCCATGGATCGCATCGAAGCAATGAAGGTGTTTATTGCAGCACTTGATCAGGGCAGTTTGGCAGCTGCCGGCCGTCTGTTGAAACGGTCGCCGGCGGCCGTAAGTCGCGCCATTGCGTCCCTGGAAAACCAGGTCGGGGTCGAATTGCTCCATCGGACTACGCGAACAATCCGGTTAAGCGAAGCGGGCGAAAGATACGCGGCGGCGTGCCGCCGGATCCTGACCGAAATTGATGAAGCGGACTTGCTGGCGCTGGGCGAGAAATCGGCTCCGAGAGGTGTACTGACCCTAACGGCCCCGCCCGTAAGCGGAGAGGATATCCTGCGCCCGGTGCTGGACCGATTCCTCGACGCCTTCCCAATGGTGTCAGCGCGCCTGCTGCTCCTCGATAGGCAGGTGAACCTTGTCGACGAAGGCGTCGACATTGCGCTGCGGGTAGGAGACTTGCCGGACTCATCCTTGATTGCGACGCGGGTGGGCAGCGACGTCCGTCGTGTGGTCGTCGCTTCGCCTGAATATCTCGCCAGCCACCCGCAGATTTTCGAGCCGGTCGACCTCAGCGCTCACAAGATTATAGCATTCACCAACTTTGGCTTGGATAGCTGGACGTTTCCGCCTGCACCCGGTTCGTCAGTACCGCGAGCCGTTCGATTCAACCCGCGGCTGACTGTCAATTCAGTAAGAGCGGCCGTCACGTCCGCGGCTAAGGGCAAAGGGCTAACCCGCCTCTATTCTTATCATGTCGCCGACGCCGTCCGTGCTCGCCGCCTGCAGGTCGTGCTGGCCGATGCGGAATTTCCGCCGTTACCTGTTCACCTGCTGACACCGACCGGCAGAGCGTCGGTGCCAAAGGTCAGGGCGTTTCTGGATTTGGCGACGCCGCAGCTGAAAGCAATTTTCGCTCGACTTGCGGTCCAGTCTCGAGAGCTCCGCTAACGAAATCACTGCGCATATTAGGGAAGTTAAGGGGACAGTTCGTCCCGCTCCCGCAGTGTTCGGCCAAGGATGTGTTTGATCACAAGGAATTAGCTGGTGACCCCTACGGGAATCGAACCCGTGTTTCAGCCGTGAAAGGGCCGCGTCCTAACCGCTAGACGAAGGGGCCATGCCTGAAGGCAGGCCGCGCGCTTAAGGGAGGCTCCGCGCCCGGTCAAGCCGGTGCGGCGTCGTCCAGGTGCATTTCCGCGGCATTGCCGCCGTTCCACTCGTCGCGTTTGATCGATCCTGCCAGCCACCATGTCTTGTCCGCGGGCGATGCCAGCAGCGCCTCGCCAAGGGGCGTCTCCGCAGAACGGAAGGCAATCCATTTGAAGCTCTTGCCATCGGGGCCGCAAGCAATGCCGCGGACATGGCCGTTGCCGACGATCCCAACGCGCATCAGCCGGGCCGGACCGGCAGCGATCTTGGGATTCGGCCAGCCCGCACCATAGGGGCCGCCACTGTCCAGCTCGTCGCACAGGCCGCCCACCACGCCTCCGGGTGCAAGGGCCGCATCGAGCAGCAGCGCGCGGGCGCCGACCGCCTGTTCGATATCACGCGCCAGCCGTTCGCAAAGGAAGGCACGCAACGCCTCGACTCCGCTCGGCGCGACGGTGAGCCCAGCGGCCATGGCGTGACCTCCGCCGGCGATGAGCAGCCCGTTGTCTTTCGCCGCGAGGACTGCCGCGCCGAGGTCGACGCCGCTGATCGACCGGCCCGAGCCCTTGCCTGTGCCGTCCTCGTCTTCGGCGATAACAATAGTCGGGCGATGCAGTTTTTCCTTCAGTCGCCCGGCGACGATGCCGATAACACCGGGATGCCAGCCCTTGCCGGAGACGATGACGACCGGATCGGCGGCGTGCTCGGCGGATTGCTGCTCCGCGGCTTCGGTCACCAGCATCTCGATTGCCCGGCGTTCCTCGTTCAGCCGGTCTAATTCGACGGCGATGGTCCGAGCTTCCTCTGGATCGGTCGAAGTCAGGAGCCGAACGCCAAGATCTGACTTGCCGACACGACCACCGGCATTGATCCGTGGGCCGAGCGCGAAGCCAAGGTCGCGGCAGCTTGGTGCCTTCACCAGTCGAGCGGCTTCTGCAAGCGATGCGAGGCCGAGGTTCTTGCCTCCGGACATGACCTTCAGTCCCTGGGTGACGAATGCGCGGTTAAGCGTCTTCAGGCGAGCAACGTCAGCAACGGTGCCGAGCGCGACCAGGTCCAGAAGGTCAATAATCGATGGTTCCGCGGATTGCGTGAAGCGTCCGCGCTTGCGGAGTTCCCGTACCAGAGCGACGCCAAGCAGGAAGGCCATGCCAACTGCGGCGAGATGGCCGTGGGCTGCACCATCGTCGCTCTCATCCAGCCGGTTCGGATTGATGACCGCATAGGCCTTGGGCAGTTCGGCGGCACATTGGTGATGATCGCAGATGATGACATCGAGGCTGGCGTCAGCCGCAGCCTCCAAGGCGGCGAAGGCCTGCGCCCCGCAATCGACCGTGACGACCAGGTCGGCACCCGATTGCTTGAGCCGGACCAAGGCATCTCCGGAGGGGCCATAACCCTCCATCAGCCGGTCGGGGATATAGGTGCCCGCTTCAAGGCCAAGACGCCGAAGGAGCAGGACAAGCAGCGCCGAGCTGGTTGCGCCATCGACGTCATAGTCGCCGAAGATCGTGACCGCTTCCTGCTTTTCCACTGCGTCCGCAAGGCGTTCCGCCGCCTTGTCCATGTCCTTGAACACCGACGGGTCGGGCAGGAAGTCTCGGATCGTTGGCTGGCGATGGCGGGCCAGGTCGGACTGCTCGACGCCGCGCGCCAGCAACAACTGGTCGGTCAGCGACAGCGACAGGTCATCGCCGCCATTGCGCCGCCAGCGCCACGGCTGGCCAAGCAGTGACGCGGACACGCCGCAGGCAAAATCTTCCCGCCCCATCAGTCGTTTATGAGTCTTGCGAAGGGGCGGTTCAAGCGCCTTTTCGATGTTCCGTGCGCACACGGCGGATCGTACCGGACGAGGCACGCATGACGACGCTTTCCGTAGAGATGCAGCCGCCCTTGTGGACGTGCACGCCCTCCAGCAGCGAACCATCGGTCACGCCGGTCGCCGCGAAGATGCAGTCGCCGCGTGCCATGTCCTCCAGCTCGTAGATGCGGTCGAGATCGGTGACGCCCCATCGCGCGGCGCGGGCCTTTTCATCGTCGTTGCGGAAGAGCAGGCGTCCCTGCATCTGGCCGCCGACGCAACGCAAGGCCGCTGCCGCCAGCACACCTTCCGGCGCCCCACCCGTGCCCATGTAGACGTCGATTCCGGTGTCCGGATTGGTGACTGCAATGACGCCCGCGACATCCCCGTCCGGGATCAGCTGAATGGCGCAGCCAAGGCCGCGAAGATCGTCGATGATTGCCTGATGCCGCGGCCGATCGAGGACGCAGGCACGGATTTCGCGGGGGTCGCAGCCTTTTGCCTTGGCGAGCGACCGGACATTGTCGGCGGGCGACCGGTTCAGGTCGATCGTGCCTTCCGGATAGCCGGGGCCGATGGCGAGCTTCTCCATGTACACATCGGGCGCATTGAGCAGGCACCCTTCCTCGGCGATCGCGAGGACGGCGAGCGCATTGGGGCCGGCGGTGGCGGTGATCGTCGTGCCTTCGAGCGGGTCGAGGGCGATGTCGATCTTCGGCGCGCCCTCGCCGCCAAGCCCGACCTTCTCACCGATGAAGAGCATCGGGGCTTCGTCGCGCTCGCCCTCGCCGATGACGACCGTGCCGTCGAAGGGAAGGTCGTTGAACGCCGTGCGCATGGCCTCGACGGCGGCGGCATCGGCTGCATCGTTGTCGCCGCGCCCAATCCATTTCGAGGCGGCGATAGCCGCGGCCTCGGTGACCCGCACCATTTCCAGGACCAGGACTCGATCGAGGATATGGCTGGCGGAAATCATGATGTCGGCGCTCCCTGATGGTTAGCGCCGCGATAGGCAGGGGCGGCGGGCTTGTCGAGCGGGCTAGTCCTCGTCCGCCTGGTGTTCGAGGACATAGGTGCGAACCCGCATCGTCCGCGTCGCCATGCGGGTTTCGAACAGGAAGATTCCAAAGCCGGTCGCGGTCGAAATCATGGCGGCGATGAACAGCAACGCGATCAGCGTGCCGAACCGGTAGCCGCTGAGGAAGCCGGCGAAGAGGAGAACGACAACCGCGGAGATGATGAGGGCCGCGAGGACGGTCGCGAAGATTGCGGCGTTTACGATGCCGATGCGCCGATCGAGGATATGCATCTCCGCAATCAGCCGGTCATGCTCCTTGCCGCGGGATGCGAGCAGGTCCGGTTCCATCGTCCGCGCCCGGTCGACGATGCGCGCCAGACGGCCCGTGCAGACGTTGAGGAAGGCGCCAAGCCCGGCCAGCAGGAACACCGGGGCCACGGCCAATTGGATGATCTGCGCCAGGTAAGTGAGCGCGGGCGAATGGGGCAGGAGTCCACCTGGGGCCATGCGCCCTAATGGCCGCAAGCTGCTTCGGGCGCAAACATCGTGCCAGACTGGAACAGCACATATATCGAGCTGTTAAATACAAGTTAATTGCAATAAGTCTCCACTTAGAGTTAACAAAGACTTAGCTGCGGGTCCTGCGACTCGAAGCGAATCTTGGACTGTGAGGGGTATTGATATGAGTAAGCGGGCAATTCTTGCCGCCACGGCGATTGTCGTTGGTAGTTTTAATCCTGTGCTGATGGCGCCTGCGTTGGCTACCCCGCCAACCATCGACACGACGGGCATGACGCCGCAGGAAATCTGTGACGCGCAATTGCAGCCGAATAACCCGAACAGCGATTTCCAGACCGAGCCGCTCAATGTGGTCGAAGGCGGCTGGGTCACCACGGACACGCAGACCACGGATCCCATCGGCGATCCTTACGGGGTCGGCACGCCGACCTTCTCGAACGTCATTATCGGCGGCAGCTATTTCCGTAACGGTGGAAGCCCGAACGTTTGGGCGCTAGCGACGGCGACCGAAACCTTCCCGCAGACGGGACAGATGTTCGAGACAGAGATTACGCAGCAACGGACCATTGGCTTTGATTGCCACGTCTGGAAATTCGTCGGCCCGAACGATCAGAACTTGGTCGAGCCGCCAGGCCTCCAGTCGACGGGCAATTCAACGGTCGAAGAGCAGACGATCGCCGGCGACCCCCAGGAAGTCATCACCGACGATGACTTCATAATCGAAGGGCAGACGGTGCGTGCGTTGATCTGCATCAGTCCTAATAATGTGACAAAGGGCAAGCCCGGCACCTGGACCGGCAAGAACGGCTTCAACGCCGCCAATTGTCCGGCGGCCAGCCTCGCCGCAGGCGGGACCGTTCCAAGCGGCAACGCGCCCACAATTTAACTTCATCTTCGGATGAGTCTTACAAACCCTGCCTGGCCGGGCTGCTGGGCAGGGTTTTTTACGGTGGTCCAAGGACCGTGGTATCGCGGTAATCAAGACGTGCTTTGCGGGGGGTAACGTGGGCTTTCGCGGGTTAGCGCAGTTGGTTGATCGGCCGGTTAAGTGCCGGCGGTCCTTGGCGGCCGTCCTGCTGCTGACTGGCGCCTTTATCCCATCGCGTGGGATCGCGGCCGATGTCGCCGACACTCAGTCAGGTACGGACGTCGAAGAAATTACGGTCGTCGGGGACCGCATGCTTGCCCAGATTCCGCCTGAGCGCGAGCTCGATCAGCAGGGTATAGAAAGCTACGGGCAGAGCACGGTTGACGAGCTTCTCGGCGACGTCCTGTCTGAACTCGGCGAGGACGAGCAACCGTTGATCATGGTCAATGGCGAGCGCGTCGACGACATTAGCGATATCGGCGGACTTCCGGTCGAAGCACTGAAGAACGTCCAGATCCTGCCGCGCGGTTCCGCGGTGCGCGTTGGCGGCGCGCCCGGCCAACGGGTGGTTAACCTCAATCTCCAAAAGCAGGTGCGCTCGGCAACAGTACTTATCGCGCCAAAGTTCGCCACGGACGGCGACTGGACCGCGGGTCGGGCCGAGGGAACCCTCACCTACGTTCGCGGCTCTACACGCGCGAACCTTACATTGAAGGCCAGGGACGAATCCGACCTGCTGGAAAGCGATCGCGACATCATCCAGCCCGATCCGATCCATCCCTACGCAATCGGCGGCAACGTCATCGGCTTTCCAGACACCTCGGGAGAAATCGATCCGCTCCTGAGCGCGGCCGCCGGTGAAGTCGTCACCGTGGCACCAATCCCGGATGTCGCCAATCCCAGCCTCTTGGATTTCGTGCCGAATGCGAACGACGCGACAGTCACCGACCTCGGCCACTTCCGCACACTCCGCCCCGATACGCGCAACTACGACCTCAACGGCACGTTCGCGACGCGGCTTGCGCCATGGCTGACTGCTAATATCGGGCTTCGGTTCAACCACTCGACGCGCCGCTCGCTGCGAGGATTGCCGGCGGCACTATTCACACTGGCGCCAACGAACGCCTCTTCGCCTTTTTCGACCACCGTTGCGCTCGCCGAATATGGCACGGATCCGCTTTCCACCCGCTCCGTGCATGATGGCGGTGATGGCTCGGTGTCCTTCAATGCTCACTGGGGTAGCTGGACCGGCTTTCTCAATGGAGCTCACGCCCAATCCAAGGACGTCACCAAGACGGAGCGCCAGGGTCTTACGGGCACGGTCCCGCTGCCCGACACCGTGGATCCGTTTACGGACGATGTCTTCGACCTGGTGCCCGTCCGCACCGATCGCGCCGAGTCGAAGACCACGACCGACAAGGCCAGGCTGTCATTGACGGGGCCGCTATTCACGCTGCCGGCCGGACCTGCCCAGGCGACGTTTGAAGGTCAGTACATTCACAACAAACAGCGGTCGGAAAGCGAGTTCAACCTCGTCACCCAGAAGCGAAGCTTCGGGCGCGGCGAGACTGGGCTTCGTGCTGCGATCGATCTTCCGATCACGAGTTCCGACGGCTTCGGTGCCGCAATGGGTAACCTGAACCTCTCGGGCGAGTTGAGCCGCGTGCATTATTCCGATGCGGGCAACGTCACCAATCACGAGCTCGGGATCAGCTGGGAGCCGCGCCGCCTGCTCAGGCTGGAAGCGGATCTGGAGCAGACCAGTCTTCCGGCCTCAGTTCAGCTTCTTGGTAATCCGGTCATTGTCACGCCGGAGGTGCGCACCTTCGACCCGTTGACCGGCGACACGGTCGACGTCACGCAAATTACGGGTGGGAATCCCGACCTTAACCCAGAAAAGACGGACGTTCGCCGGGTTTCGGCGATCGTCCGCCTTGTCGAGCGCCTGAACCTCGAGCTCAATGCGGAATATACGGACACCGAAGAGCACAATTATGTGTCGTATATCCCGGAGGCCAGCGCCGCAGTCATGCTGGCCTTTCCCGAGCGGTTCGTTCGCGACCTAGACGGCACGTTGACGACGGTCGATTTGCGTCCCGTCAATTTCGATTCCCACCGCGAGAAGCGATTCCGCTACGGGTTCAGCTTAAACACCAAGCTCGGCGGGGGCGGACCTGCCGCCGGTATCAGTGTCCCCAAGGCTGCGGAAGGGGCGGACGACGAGGGTTCGCGAGAGGAGTCCCTTTCCTCCAAATCGGCCGGTCGGCGCAATCCAGCAACCCGATTAAGCCTCACGGCCACGCATTCAATCGTCTTCAAGGACGAGATCGTCATCCGCTCAGGGTTGCCTCCGGTGGACCTGTTGGAAGGCGGAGCGATCGGCCTTGGCGGAGGTCGGGTCCGCCATCAGCTTGACGCTACGGCATCGATTACGTCCGGCGGCCTTGGCGCGCGCGTTACGGCCAGCTGGCGTGGCAAGAGCACCCTGAATGCACTCGACGAAGGCGGGCCCGACAGGCTTGTCTTCTCGCCCGTCTTCAACCTTGGATTGCGTGCCTTCGCCGATCTTCACCGCTTCCTCCCGCACTCGGATTGGGCGCGGAGCATGCGGCTTTCGATCAACGTCGTAAACGCGACAAACGACCGTCAGGAGGTTCGCGATTCCACAGGCGACACGCCGTTGCGTTACCAGGCCGGCTATCGCGACCCGCTCGGCCGCACCATCGAGATTGAGCTGCGCAAAGTCTTCTGATCCCTTTCCTTTCTCCGGAGTGACGGCATAAGGCCCGGCAAACGGAGGCGAGATTGTCGTCGGAAGAGCTGCCGCCCTTTTACAAACCGCTCACGCCATTTTCCTGGCAGACCTCGGCGTACCGTGCCGAGGCGGGCCGCAAGGGCCGCGAGAGTCTCGCGGCTCGCGGCGCACGACAGCTGCATTCCGAAAAGGCCGAGATCTACCTTGTCGAGGATTTCTTCGAGGCCGGGCTGTGTGAGAGACTGGTCGCGCTCACCGACGGAGGTTGCATCCCGTCCGAATTGTTCGTTGGTCATGCTTACGAAGAGTATCGTACCAGCCA
The DNA here is from genome assembly GCF_023516555.1 of Sphingomonas alba. GTDB lineage: Bacteria > Pseudomonadota > Alphaproteobacteria > Sphingomonadales > Sphingomonadaceae > Sphingomicrobium > Sphingomicrobium album. The sequence goes on along the minus strand of NZ_JAMGBD010000002.1, from coordinate 538,617 downwards.
GACCTGTAACCTGCCGCCCGATGATCCAGCCGTCGTCGAAGCCGATACGCTGATCGACGCGCTCCTGCAGGCCGAGCCGTCCCACGGTGAGCCGCTGCAGGGCCAGCGTTATGCGCCTGGTCAACATTACCGGATGCACCCGGACTTCTTCTATGTGGACCAGGCCTATTGGCCGCAGGTCGACCGCCAGGGTGGGCAACGGACCTGGACAGCCATGGCCTATCTGAACGAGCCGGAGGCCGGAGGCGCGACGCGATTCCCCTATCTCGACCTGACGGTGACTCCGAAGCGCGGCATGCTGCTAGCGTGGAACAACATGATCACCGACGGCAGCCCCAACAACTGGACCATGCACCAGGGCTGCGACGTCGAGGCGGGGACCAAGTACATCGTCACCAAATGGTATCGCGAGAAGCCGTTCGTTCTCAGCCTTTCAGCATCTTCTTGATGCCGCGCGCGGCCTGGCGGAGCCTCTGCTCGTTCTCGACCAAAGCGATGCGGACAAAGCCTTCGCCTTCCTCGCCGAAGCCGACGCCGGGGGCGACGGCGACACCGGCCTCCGTCAGTAGCCGCTTGGAAAATTCCATGCTGCCAAGGTTTCCGAACTGTTCGGGGATCGGCGCCCAGGCGAACATGCTCGCTTGCGGCACGGGGATATCCCAGCCGGCGCGGCCGAACGAATCGACCAGCACGTCCCGGCGCTTTTTGTAGAGTTGCCGATTGGCCTCGACGCAGCCCTGTGGGCCATTGAGCGCGGCGACGGCTGCCGCCTGGATCGGCGTAAAGGCACCATAGTCGAGATAGGATTTCACCCGCGTCAGCGCCCCGATCAGCCTCTCGTTGCCGACCGCGAATCCCATCCGCCAGCCGGCCATGGAATAGGTCTTGGACATGGACGTGAACTCGACCGCCACCTCCTTGGCGCCCGGCACTTGCAGGATCGAAGGGGTCGGCGTGTCGCCAAAGTAGATTTCGGCATAGGCAAGGTCGGAGATGATCCACAGGCCTTCGGCGCGGGCGAATTCGACGAGTTGCCGATAAAAGTCGAGGTCGACGACCTGCGCCGTCGGGTTCGACGGATAGCCGATCACCAGCACCTTTGGCCGCGGCACGGTATAGCGCATGGCCCGGTCCAGCCGTTGGAAGAAGTCGGGACCCGGCACTGCGGGGATCGACCGGATCGAAGCGCCGGCGATGATGAAGCCGAAGTGGTGGATCGGGTAACTGGGATTGGGAGTCAGCACGACGTCGCCAGGCGCAGTGATCGCCTGGGCAAGGTTGGCGAGGCCTTCCTTGGAGCCCAAGGTGACGATGACTTCGCGGTGGGGATCGAGTTCGACTCCGAACCGTCGCTGGTAATATGCGGCCTGCGCTTTCCTGAGGCCCGGGATGCCCTTCGATGCCGAATAGCGGTGTGCGTTCGGCTTGGCGGCGACCTCCGCCAATTTGTCGATGACATGCTTCGGAGGCGCCCCGTCGGGATTGCCCATTCCGAGGTCGACGATGTCCTCGCCCCGCGCTCGCGCGGCAGCCTTCATCGCGTTCACTTCGGCGAAGACGTAGGGCGGCAGTCGCTGGATGCGATAAAAGTCGTCGGTCATTGCGACAGAATGCCGCTGATTGTGCAGTGCATCAATATCATCGGCCGTATGTCGGCAGCGACCAGCCTCGGGTGATTGCGAGACCACGCAGGACAAAGCCTGCCGCGGCAGCAACTGGCGCGGTAATGAAGCCTGGGAAGCCGGCAGTGTGGAGGCCGACAAACAGGGCGGACGCAAGGGCCGCCGGCGTGATGTAGAGTTCGCCGCGCAGCAGGATCGTCTTCTCGCTGCTGATGACATCGCGGATGATGCCGCCGGCGCAGGCGGTCAACACGCCCATCACGAATGCCGGAACCGGGGCGATGCCATAGTCCAACGACTTGGAAGCCCCGTAAATCGCATAGGCGACCATGCCGGCCGCGTCGAACCAGAGCAGGGCGCGCCCTGCAAAAGGGCGATTGGGGACAAGCCAGGCCGCCAGAGCCGCGCCGATGCAGATCAGCAGGGTCGCGTTTGAGCTGACCCAAAATACCGGAGCTCCAATCAGGAGGTCGCGCATTGTACCGCCGCCGACTCCGGTTACGACCGCGAAGAAGACGAAGGTGACGAAGTCGAGCCTCCGTTCGGCGGCGACCAGCGCGCCGGAAATCGCGAAGACCGCGATGCCGACATAGTCGAGGAAGATGAGCGCGTCGTGCGGGATGACCGGTGGGTTCATTCCCTCATTTCGCATCCTGAGCGGACCAGCGTAAAGGGCCGCCATGAACAACGAGACGACCAACCCGCCCTATCCCAGCCTCGAGGACTGGCAGCACTGGACCTGGGTTACGGGCCGGGCCCAGCAGATGCTGATGGAATTTTGGGCGCAGGGCGCGACCGGTGACCAGCCGTTTCCGGCTGTCTCTCCGACGAATGCCGCTGATCCGATGGCGTGGATGACCGCGGGCGCGGAGGCTTGGAGCAAGGGACTTGAAGCCTGGGGCAAGATGCTTGGTTCGACGGCCGATGCGTCGCAGAGAAAAGACCGTCGCTTCTCCTCGCCGGAGTGGAGCGAGAACCCCGTCTTCGAGACAATCAAGGAAAGCTATCTCGCCATTTCCGACCAGCTTCTCGGCTCGGTCGAGGAAGTGGAGGGGCTGGACGAGGAGGCACGGCAGAAGTTGCGCTTCGCCACCAGGAGCTTCGTCGATGCGATGAGCCCGAGCAATTTCGCACTCACCAATCCGCAAGTGATGAAGCGAACCATCGACACAAAGGGTGAGAACCTGCTCAATGGCCTGAAGAACATGCTGGACGACGTCCGGGGCGGCCAGCTGACGCAGACCAAGAAGGGCGCGTTCGAGGTTGGCAGGAACCTCGCGACCACGCCGGGCAAGGTTGTCTACGAGAACGCGCTCTACCAGCTGATCCAGTATACGCCGGTGACCGAAAAGGTGCTGGAGACGCCCGTCGTCGTCTTCCCGCCGTGGATAAACCGCTTCTACATTCTCGACCTGACGCCCGAAAAAAGCTTTGTCCGCTGGTGCGTCGAGAACGGCATCACCTTGTTCATGGTCAGCTGGAAGTCGGCGGACGAGAGCATCGCCGATATCCATCTCGACGATTACGTCTTGAACGGCCAGATCGACGCCATCGACACCATCCGCGATTTGCTCGGCGTCGAATCCGTGCACACCATCGGTTACTGCGTCGCGGGAACGACGCTGGCCGCGACCCTGGCCTATCTCGCTACCAAGGGAGAGACGAAGAAGGTCAAATCCGCCACGTTCCTCACAGCGCAGGTCGACTTCACCGAGGCCGGCGACCTCAAGCTCTTCCTCGGCGACGAGACGATGACCCTGCTCGACCAGGTCACGAAGGAGAAGGGCTATCTCGACGGGCGCTATATGGCCGCGACCTTCAACCTGCTGCGCGGCCGTGAACTGATCTGGAATTACGTCACCAACAATTATCTGCTCGGGCAGGAGCCGGCACCGTTCGACTTGCTGCACTGGAACGGGGACGTCACCAACCTGCCGGCTGCCTGGCACCGCGACTATTTGGAGACGCTCTACAAGGCGAACAAGCTGATCGAGCCGGGCGGGATCAGGGTTGCCGGCGTACCGATCGACATCACGAAGGTTGCGGTACCCGCCTATATCCAGGCCGGCCGGGAGGACCATATCGCCCCGCCGCAGAGCGTCTGGAAGGCGATGAAGCATTTCAGCGGCGCCAAGCGCTTCCTGCTCGCCGGATCAGGCCATATTGCCGGGGTCGTCAATCCGCCTGCGGCAGGCAAATACCAATATTGGACCAATGACGAGGACGCAGCGACGCTCGAGGAATTCATCGCGGGCGCAGAAGAGCACAAGGGAAGCTGGTGGCCGGACTGGCTGGCGTGGATACGGAAGCAATCGTCCAAGGAAACGGCGGCAACCGGAGCGCGCGTGCCGGGGAAGGGCAAGCTCAAAGCAATCGAGGACGCGCCCGGCCGCTACGTGAAGACGCGCTAATGCTGATCCGGCTGGCGCGGCGCGAAGAACGGGAGGCGTTGGAGGAGTTGCAGCGACGCGCGTCGCTCGCGAATGACAACGACCGCCCGCACCTCGAGGCCAACCCCGACGCCATCGAACTACCGGTCGAGCAGATCGATCGAGGGGAAGTGTTCGTCGCCGAAATCGATGGGGCCATCGCCGGCTTCTCGGCAATCCTCCAGGAAGACGATCATGTTGAGCTTGATGGGCTGTTCGTCGAGCCGGACCGGTGGCGGCAGGGAATCGGCGCTCAACTGGTCGACGCGGCGGTGAACGAGGCACGGCACAGGGGCAAGGCGCTGATGGTCGTTGCCAACCCGCATGCGCTCGATTTCTATTTCCGGTGCGGCTTCAGCGAAGAAGGCATTGTGGCAACGCGGTTCGGTCCCGGAATCCGGATGTCACGCTAATCGCTTCACCACCGGCATCAGCAATTTTGATATTTCCAGTGACGCCTCTTGCCTTCCGCGAGCCATTCGATCGCGGTGTCGATGCGCTTCTGGCGGGTGGCGTCCTGCTTGGCTTCGCTAATCCACTCCAGATAATCGCGCTGCGCCGAAGGCGGGAAGCTGTCGAGAACGGCTTTTGAGTTCGGAGCGGCCGCCAGCGCCTTGGCGAAGTCGGGATGCATCTCGGGCGGCGGCTTGGGCTCGTGCTTGGTCTTGCGCGGCGCGGGCGCCGTGTGGGCGAGTTCGACACCCTTGCGAATTAGGCCATCCAGTTCTTCGTCGGGGGGTAGGTCGTCGATCGAGGTCAATCGGCCAAGCTGCCCCATGGCTTCATGCGACGGATCGAGGCCCATCTCCTGCCCCCGCCAAAAGCCCACCGTCGCATGCGCCTTGAAAGCCGCCATGCCGCACAGGATTTTCCCGTCGATAGTGAAGCTCGGCATGCTCCACTTCACCGTTTCCTCCGCCTCAGGCGCGACGGCGCGCACGCGTGCCCGGACGTGGGTCAGAATCGGCTGCGCAAAGGGCGCGGCCTTGGCGATATAGGCGTCGATGCGCGGATCCCTGTTCACAACAGCCCTCCTCCAATCATCAAACGGACGATGCCGACGAGGATCACGAAAATGTTGAGGTTACGGCCGGAATTGCCCTGGCTCATCGCGCCGATGCCGGCGCCGATGACGGCCAGCGGAATGATCAGCCAATTCGCCCAGCCCAGCAGCGGCAGGAACGCGATCGCGGCGCAGACCAGTGAGACGGCGCCGATGATGAGGGATACGAGGTTCAGCATGGGCTACTCTTATCACCCAGCTCAGGATTCCGACAATTCGGTCACGGCCGATGTCCGGCGCTGGGCGCGCAGGTCGCGCAACAGCGACGTGACGTAAAGCGCGAGCGCGGTCCAGATAGAGGCAAAGGCAATCGCGTGGGCGTTGGTGAATTCCTCATTGTAGAGCGCCACGGCAATCAGGAACTGCAACGTCGGGGCGACGAACTGCAACATCCCCAGCGTCGAATAACGGAGCCGCCGAGCGGCCGACGTGAAGAGCAGCAGGGGAGTCGTGGACGCGACGCCAGACAGGACGAGGAGCCAGCCTTCGACCGGCGTGTTTCCAAACACCGGGTGACCGGACGAGGCGCTGAAGATCAGCCAAGCAACCGCCACCGGGAAGAGGATCGCGGTCTCGATGGAAAGCCCGGCAACGGCGTCGACGGCGACGATTTTCCTGAGCAGGCCATAAGTCGCGAAGGTGACGCAGAGCGTCAGGCTGATCCACAGGGTCGTACCCGCGCCAATCGCAAGCACGGAAACGCCGATGGCGGCAATGCCGACCGCGGTCCATTGCATTCGCGTCAGCCTCTCCTTGAGGATGAAGCGGCCGAGCAGGATGTTCATGAGCGGATTGAGATAATAGCCGAGGCTGCCGGCGAGGATGTGGCCGCTCGTGACCGCGTAAACATAGAGCAGCCAGTTGGCGGCAATCAGCAGCGAAGTCACCAGCAGCAAGGCCAGGGTCTTCCTGTGCCCGACGCCCTCGCGAACCTGGCTCCATCCACGAGTGACCAACAGCAGCGCACCTAGGAACAATAGGGACCAGACTACCCGGTGGGCGACGATGTCGATCGGCGAGATTCCCGCCAATTGCTTGAAGTAGATCGGCAGGACGCCCCACAACGCATAGGCGAGTAGGCCGAAGACCAGGCCGACCTTTGCGCGGGCGTCATCGGAATGCGTCGGGGAGGGGGCACGGTTCATCGCTGGCTGGCCTAAGGCCCATTGTTCCCAAGTCAACGAACATGCTGAACTCAAAGTTGGTTGAAAGCAGTCGCCGTGAGGGCCATTGTCGTTGTGCGTCTGGAACCGTGATTTCTTTGGGGGGCTAAACCGCTTGGGCCTGGCTCGTTTCGTTCTAGCTGCATCGGCGCTCGCGCTACTGGCCGGTTGCCAGACCCAGCCTGCCAACAAGCCTCAGCCGGTCGTCAGCGTTGCTCCGCCCACCAAGGGGGAGGTCTGGCAGGGCGTTGCCAGCACTGCCGACGCCGCGCGCCTTGCCAATATCACGGGTGCCTGGGCCGCTGGACTTGCCGATGCGCGCAAGGCGAATTTCGTCAGCGCTATCCGCGACGAAGGCGTGCTTCTCAAGACCGACGCGGCGCTGCCTCGGCCAGCACCAACCCCCGGCAGCTACAATTGCCGGCTGGTCAGGCTCGGCAGCACCGGCAAGGGCAAACCGGCGTTCGAAAAGTTCAAACCTTTCTTCTGCTATGTCGAGGTGGAAGGAGACTTGCTCACCATCGTCAAACAGACCGGCAATACCCGTCCGGCGGGCCGGCTGTGGGAGGATGACAATCCGCAGCGCTTGGTCTTTCTTGGCAGTTTGGCGCTGGGTGATGAGGACGCGCCCTTGGCCTATGGCGAGGACCCCAAGCGCGACATGGCCGGCATCTTCGAGCGGATCGCACCTTTCAAATGGCGGCTGGTCATTCCCTGGCCGCAGGACGGCGCCAAGCTCCAGGTGTTCGAGCTGACCCCGGTGGCCGACCAGCCGAAGTGAGCGAAGCAGGGCTGCTTGCCGATCCGCAGGAGGTGCGGGCAATCCTGGTTGCCGCCGCCAAGGCGGGTGAGGCGATCACCTATTCCGAAGTCTTGAGCTTTCTCGGCCATCATTTCAGCCGGCCCAAGATGCGGCAGCTGTGCAAGGTCCTGTCCTATGTCGATGACGAGGCCGCCTGCCGCGGCGAACCAGAGCTGGCCGTGCTGGTGGTACGCCAATCCGACGGCCTTCCCGGTCAGGGTTGGTGGATCGAGGGGGCGAAGGCCCACGCCTATACCGGCCTGTGGGAAGGGCCCAAGGCACAAAAGCTGATCCGCAAGCTTCACAAGGCGGCGTTCGACTATTGGCGGGAGAGAAGCTAAGCGCGCCGGCATGGCCGACATGCGCACTTTCACCGTATCCGAGGACGACGACGGCATCCGTCTCGATCGCTGGTTCAAGCGCAATATGCCGGACGTCAGTTTCAATATCGTGTCCCGCTGGGCGCGTACTGGGCAGCTCCGGGTCAACGACAGGAAGGCGACGCCCGGCGACCGTCTCGAAGCAGGGCAAGTCATCCGCATGCCGCCGGCCGATGCAGTCCCTGACCAGGCCGCGCGCCCGGTACGGGAGCGCGTGCCTCTCAGCGAGGATGAGGCCGCGTTCGTCCGGGAACTGGTTATCTACCGCGACGCGCACGCTCTGGTGCTGAACAAGCCGCCAGGGCTGGCGACGCAGGGAGGCACACGCACCCATCAGCATCTCGATCGGCTACTTGATGGGTTGGCCGACGAAGCCGGCAACCGGCCCAAGCTCGTCCATCGCCTCGACAAGGACACGAGCGGCGTCTTGCTGGTTGCTCGATCCGCCCGCGCGGCGAGTCATTTCTCCAAGGCTTTTTCAGGCCGGACAGCACGCAAGGTCTATTGGGCGCTGATCGTCGGCGTGCCATCCGCGGAAGAGGGCTTCATCGATCTGCCTCTCGCCAAGCAGCCGGGCACGGGCGGCGAGAAGATGCATGTCGATCACGAGAACGGCCTGCCGTCGAAGACCCGCTGGCGGATGGTTGACCGAGCCGGCAACCGGGCCGCCTGGGTCGAGCTACAACCGCTGACGGGCCGCACCCACCAGCTGCGCGCCCATATGGCGGCGATCGGCCACCCGATTGTGGGTGACGCGAAATATGGCGGGCCCGAGGCTTTCCTCACCGGCGGGATCAGCCGCAAGCTGCATCTCCATGCCCGCCGCCTCCGGATTGAAGGACCTGACGGACGAGTCATCGATCGCCAGGCCGAGCTTCCAGCCCATTTCGAGGAGTCGCTCGGCACCTTGGGTTTCGATCGGCTTATCGGCGACATGCTGCCGCTGGATGAGCCCGATCCGGCCAAGACGCCGGTCGTCAAGGCCCGTCGTGCCGCAGCGGCTGCCAAGACGGCCCGGCGGGCCCGGAAAGGTGAGCGCCGCGCACGCGGCCAGAAATCGCCGCCGCCGCGCAAGGGCGGAAAGAGATGAACAGGCTGGCGATCTTCGATTGCGATGGAACCTTGGTCGACAGCGGTGCGACCATCCATCGCGCGCTTGAGGCCGCATTCAAGGTTCACGGCCTCGAATGTCCGGCGCCAAGCGTTAGCCGCAAGGTAATCGGCCTTAGCCTCAATGAAGCGATGTCGACGCTGGCGCCCGAATATAACCCTGAGGCGCTCAGCAAGACCTACAAGGAAGCTTTCTTTACGATGCGGGCCGGTGAGCAGGTCGAGGAGCCTCTTTTCGACGGCATCCTGCCTTTGCTCGACGCACTGGCAGCCGAAGGCTGGCAGCTCGCCGTCGCCACGGGAAAGTCGGACCGCGGCCTCAAGCATTGCCTTGAGAGCCATGGCATCCACGCCCGCTTCGTTTCGTTGCAAACAGCCGACCGTCACCCCAGCAAGCCGAATCCGGGCATGGCGTTAGCAGCGATCGCGGAAGCGGGCTCATCGCCCGAGTGGAGTGTCGTGATCGGCGACACCAGCTTTGACATGGGCATGGCGCTTGCCGCGGGTGCATGCGCAATCGGCGCGGCGTGGGGCTATCACGACCTCGACGAGCTTCGCGACGCGGGTGCGCACGGTGTTGCCGAGAGGCCATCGGAGGTGCTTGGCATTGCCCGGCAATGGGTGGAGAAAGCGGCGTGACCCAGGCCAATGACGACATCTGGCGCAAGCGCTTCCAGCTGTTCATGCTGGTCCGGCTGCTCGGCGTCGCCACTTTCCTGCTCGGTATCGCCATCGCCTATACGGGGCTCGTCCGCCCGGGCGGCTGGCCGGTAGCCGGCAGCCTGATCGCGGTTCTCGGTGCCATTGACGCGGTATTCGCGCCCCGCCTGCTCCGGAAGCATTGGCAGCAGCGCGACGAATGAAAAGGTTCTGGAAGGAAGCCCGTGCCGTCGCGGCCGATGGTGGCTGGACGGTAGAGTTGGACGGCAAGCCACTGCGCACTCCGGCCAGGCAGCCTCTAGTTGTGCCGACCGAGGCCCTTGCCAGAGGCATCGCTCGAGAATGGAACGGCTCTGGCGAAAGTATCGACCCACGAGCCATGCCGCTGACGGGTCTCGCCAATGCCGCGATCGACCGAGTCGGTGCCGATCCCGGCACTTTTGCTGCCGGCCTCGCCAAATATGGCGAAGGCGACCTCCTCTGCTACCGCGCCAACTCGCAGGAGGCGCTCGCCCAGCAGCAGGAACGGGAATGGGCCCCCCTGCTGGCCTGGGCACGGCGGCGCTATGATGTCGACTTTCAGGTGACTGCGGGAATCACCCACGTGCCGCAGCCAGAGTCCACCGTACAGCAGCTGGGCCATGGCGTCGCGTCGCTCGACCCTTTCCGGCTGGCCGGATTGTCACCGCTGGTGACGATTGGCGGTTCGCTGGTGGCAGCCTTGATGATCGTCGAGGAAGCGATTGCCGCCGAGGACGCGTGGTCGGCGGTCACGCTAGACGAGCGTTGGCAGATGGAGCAGTGGGGCGTCGACGAAGAAGCGGTAACGATGCTGGCGAACCGACGGGCTGATTTCCTGGCTGGCGCAAGTTTTCTGGAACTGCTGGCCTAGTTGCCGCTCACCAGTTCCCGGACGAAAGTCACCAGGCCGATCTGCCGCGTCCGCTTCAGCCGTTCCGCGGCGACGATCGAGCGCACTTCGCTAAGACATTCTGCGGTGTCGCGGTTGACCAGCACATATTGATATTCCGGCCAGTGGCTGATTTCGCTCGACGCGCGATCCATGCGGCTGGCGATTACTTCCTCGCTGTCGGTGCCGCGCGTGTGCAGCCGCCGCTCGAGCTCGGCCATGGACGGAGGCAGAATGAAGATGGTGACGAGATCCTCGCCCATCGCCGCCTGCAGTTGCTGTGTGCCCTGCCAGTCGATGTCGAACAGGATGTCGCGGCCGGCCTTCAGAGCCGCCTTCACCGGTGCTTTGGGCGTTCCGTAATGATGCCCGAAAACGGGAGCCCATTCGACGAACTCGCCGTCGGCAACCATTTGGTCAAATTGCGCATCATTGACGAAATGATAGTCGACGTCGTCTCGCTCGCCCGGTCTTTTGGCCCGCGTCGTCGCGCTGACCGACATGGTCACTTCCGGATCGGACGCCAGCAGCATTCGCGAGATGGTCGACTTGCCTGCACCGGACGGGGAAGAGAGGACGACCAGGAGTCCCCTGCGTCGGCGTGCATTCGGCTCGTCAATGATTTCCATGGGCGCACTTGCCCGCATGGCGGCGCGCCCGTCAAGCCAGCCATTGTGCAGTGCACAAAAAACGCTTGAATTTTTTCGCAGCGCACTATATTGTGCACTGCAACATGAGAGATTTGGAGAACAAAATGGCTGACGAAACCAAGATCGACGCCACGGCCGCTGCCGAAGCCCCGGCCAAGGTCGTCGAAGCCGTTGCCGAAACGGTCAAGAAGGCCGCCGAGGCCAGTGCCCCCATTGTAAAGGCTGCGCCGAAAGCCAAGCGTGCCCGCAAGGCCGCTCCGAAGGCCGCCCCGGTGGCGAAGAAGGTTGCTCCGCGCCGAGTGAAGAAGGTTCGCGCCAAGGTCGCCCGCAAGGCGGCTGCGCCCAAGATTGAAAGGATCAAGACCGTGACCAACGAATTCAACAAGCTGTTCGCGTTCGACGCTCTTCCGGGCGCCGACAAGTTCCAGACCCTGTTCGCCGAAGCCGGCGAGCGCGGCCAGGAAATCGTCCGCAAGTCGCAGAAGGCCGCTGAAGAGCTGGCCGAGATCGCCAAGGCCAATGTCGAGGCGATTGCCGAGGCCGGCCGTATCGCCGCCAGCGGCGCCCGCACGATCGGCCAGGACGTCCTGGCTACCGGCCGTGAGAGCGTCGAGCAGGCTTCGGCCGCTGTGAAGACCCTCGCCGACGTCAAGTCGCCGACCGAGTTCTTCCAGCTGCAGGGCGAGCTGGCCCGCGCTTCGTTCGACCGTGCGGTCGCTCAGAGCTCGAAGCTCACCGAGCAGTTCGTCAAGCTCGCCGGCGAAGCGGTTCAGCCGCTTTCGAACCGCGCCAGCCTGACGGCCGAGCGCCTCAACGACATCGCTGCCTGAACTCCCTCCTCTCCTCAGGCAGAGTTGTGCGGCCGTCCCTGATTGGGGCGGCCGCATTTTTATGTGCGCCGAAAGGAGCGGGGAGACTTGGCAAGCGTTCGCCGCATGCCATATTTTAGGAAGACGTGAGCGAACGGATTCTGATGATGGGCGACACGCCCGGCCGCGATGACGACGGCCTCGACGACGGGCTTGATACCGGCGTCGTCACCCGTACGCGCCCGCGCACCAAGAAGCCCAGCAACTACAAAGTGCTGATGCTCAACGACGATTACACTCCCATGGAGTTCGTCGTGCTGGTCCTGCAGCGCTATTTCACCATGGACATCGAGGACGCGACGCGAGTCATGCTCCAGGTCCACCAGCAGGGCGTCGCCGTCTGCGGCGTCTTCACCTACGAGGTCGCGGAGACCAAGGTCGCGCAGGTCATCGACTTCGCCCGCGAAAATCAGCACCCGCTGCAGTGCACGCTCGAAAAGGCCTAGCAGCCAGCGATTCTTGCCAGCCGCCCGCGATGCGCTAAGGCGCGGCGATGGACTCCATCTACATCACCGGCGGCAAGCCGCTGAAGGGCAAGATCCCGATTTCGGGCGCGAAGAATGCGGCGCTGACCCTCATGCCCTGCGCTCTGCTCACCGACGAGAAGGTGACGTTGGAGAACCTGCCGCGGCTCGCGGACTGCGACAATTTCTCGCATTTGCTGAACCAGCTCGGAGTCTCGACGTCGGTCGCGGGCGTCAAGAAGGGCGAGTACGGCCGCAAGATGACGCTGCAGGCGAGTGAGATCGCCTCGACCGTCGCGCCCTATGACATGGTCCGCCGCATGCGCGCCTCGATCCTGGTGCTGGGGCCGATGCTGGCGCGCGCCGGCGAATCGACCGTGTCACTGCCCGGCGGCTGCGCCATCGGCGACCGCCCTATCGATCTTCACCTTCACGCGCTCGAAGCCATCGGCGCCGAGATCGAGCTGGCCGCCGGCTACGTCAAGGCGACCGCGCCGAAGGGTCGGTTGACCGGCGGCGACTACAGCTTCCCGGTGGTGTCCGTCGGCGCGACGGAAAATGCGGTGATGGCCGCCGTCCTCGCCACGGGGCGCTCGCAATTGTTCAACGCCGCTCGCGAACCGGAGATCGTCGATCTCTGCCGCCTGCTCGTGGCGATGGGCGCCAATATCGACGGCATTGGCTCGTCGCACCTCACGATCGACGGCGTCGAAGGGCTGCACGGCGCTACCCACACCGTCATGCCCGACCGGATAGAGGCCGGCAGCTACGCCTGCGCGGCCGGTATCACCGGCGGCCAACTCGACCTCATCGGCGCACGTCATGAAGACATGCTTGCGATCACCAATGCGCTCGCCGCCGCCGGGCTGATCATTGAATTCCACCATGAGGGGATGAAAGTCACCGCCGACCGTCCGCTGAAGCCGCTGGCGCTGTCGACGGCGCCGTTCCCGGCCTTCCCGACGGACATGCAGGCGCAATTCATGGCGATGCTCAGCCTCGCCAAGGGCGAAAGCTATCTCGAAGAAACGATCTTCGAAAACCGCTACATGCACGTGCCCGAGCTCCGCCGCATGGGCGCGAACATCGACGTCCGCGGCCGTTCGGCGCTGGTGCATGGGGTCGAAGGCCTGTCGGGGGCCCAAGTCATGGCGACCGACCTGCGCGCCTCGATGAGCCTGGTCTTGGCAGGTCTCGCCGCCAAAGGGGATACCGAAGTCTTGCGCGTCTACCATCTCGACCGCGGATATGAGCGGTTGGAAGAGAAGCTGAGCGCGGTCGGAGCCCAGATCGAGCGACGCTCGGCGGGTTAAAGATTTTTCGCGAACCGGAAGCTGCTGCGCTCCAAGCCGAGTCCTTCATAGAATTCATGGGCCCGGATCAGCTGCATATTGCTGGTGACCTCCATCTTCTCGCAGCCCCTCGCCCGCATCCGCCGCTCTGCTTCCGCGACTAGCGCTTTGCCGATCCCTCGCCCGCGATGGCCTTTGGCCACGACCAAAGCGACAAGGCGACCGACCGGGTGAGGTCGATGGATGGTCGTCATCACATGCCAGTCGAGTAGGCCGACAACCTCTCCGCCTGTCTCTGCAAGTAAGACCGGCTCACCGCACTCGGCAAGACTGTGCAGCCTCGCAGCAACGCCCGCGGCATCGACGCTGAATTCCAGCTCGCCAATCAGTGCGACCAAGCACTCTGCGTCACCAGTATTGGCTTCTCGAATGATCACAATTTGTCGAGGACGTGGAGGATGAGGCCGACGAGCCCGCCAACGAGCGTCCCGTTGATTCGGATGTACTGGAGGTCGCGGCCGACAGCACCCTCCAGCCGGTCCGTCACCGTCTTCGCGTCCCAGGCGCGAACGGTCTCGCTGACCAGCTTCACGATCGAGCTGCCGTAACTGTTGGCCATTCCGGAAACAGCGCGGCGCGCGAACTGGTTGATGGCGTCGTGGAGCCGCTCGTCCTTCTCCAGGCTCTGACCCATAGACCTCAACACTTCGCCGAGCTTGCCGGCCAACGCTGCATCGGGGTTGCGGGTCGCCTTGATCAGGCTCAGGCGAGCATTCTGCCACATCGCGTCGATCCACTGGCCGACCGACTGGTTGGCAATGAGCTCGTTCTTCATCGCTTCGACTTTGGCGCGGGTCTCCGCATTGGTCTGCAGATCATTGGCAAGGTCGGCGAGCGCGTGCTCGACCTTTTGCCTGACCGGGTGGCCGGGATCCGTGCTCATCTCTACCGTCAGCTTACGCAGGCCCTCGACGATGGAATCCGCGAGCTTGGTATCGAGGGACACGATCTTCAGCACCCAACTGGCGCGCTTGTGCACCATGTCGCGGATGAGGCTTTCATTGGCGTCCAGCGCCCGCGCCATCCAGCGGATCGCGGCCTCCAGCATGGGCACATGGCGATCCTCGTTGATTGCCGAGGCGAGGGCCCGGCCGATCAGCGGCGACACCTCCATTTTCTGGATGCGGTTGGAGAGCGCAGTCTTGACCAGCCCACCCAGCCGTTCGTCGTCGAGGCTCTCGAACAAATCCGCCAGCAAGCGCGACGCGCCCTGGCGAATCCGCGTTTCTTGCCCCTCGGGCGCTTGCAGAAACCGGCCGACCGCTCCGGCGATGTCGATATTGCGCATCCGTCGCGCGACGACTGGCGGGATGAGGAAATTCTCCTTGAGGAAGGTCGCCAGCGCCTGGCCGATACGGTCCTTGTTTCGCGGGATGATCGCCGTGTGCGGGATCGGCAGGCCAAGCGGATGGCGGAAGAGGGCCGTGACCGCGAACCAGTCGGCCAGGCCGCCTACCATCGCCGCTTCGGCGAACGATTTGACGTAGCTGAGCCACGGCCAGACATGCTCGTAGGCGCGGGCGACCAGGAAGACTGTCGCCATCACCAGCAACAGGCCGGTGGCGGCAATCTTCATCCCGCGCGCGCCGGGCTGGGCAAGGGACAGGCGGCCACCGACCGGCTGGGCCGGCGGGCGAACGGGCGCAGGAGCGACGCTCATCGCTCCCACCTTAGAGCCTTGAGCCGTGAAGGCTACTCCGCCGGAACCGGCGCCGGCGATGCGTCGGGCGTGTGGGCCTCACCATTGTCGATCAGCTTGGTGAACTTGCCGCCAAGCCAACGCTCCATGTCGATGGCTAGGCTGAAGTAAGCCGGGACCAGCACCAGCGTCAGGATGGTCGAGAAGATCAGGCCGCCGATGACGGTGACGCCCATCGGCGCGCGCCAGCTGGAGTCGCCCTCGATGCTGAGTGCGATCGGCAGCATGCCGGCAACCATGGCGACCGTCGTCATGACGATCGGCTGGGCCCGCTTGTGGCCGGCCTCGATAATCGCGTGGTGCCGCTCCATGCCATGGCTGATCATCTCGATGGCGAAGTCGACCAGAAGGATCGAGTTCTTCGCGACGATGCCGAACAGCATCAGGATGCCGATCAGCACCGGCAGGGAGATCGGGTTGCCGGTCAGGTGCAGCGCAATGACCGCGCCCAGCGGTGCCAGCAGCAGCGAGCCCATGTTGACGAACGGCGCCAGGAAGCGGCGGTAGAGGAGCACCAGCACCGCGAACACCAGCAGGACGCCAGACAGCAAGGCGATCGAGAAGTATTTGATCAACTCGCCCTGCCATTTCTGGTCGCCCAAGGTCAGGCGGTTGACGCCTTGGGGCAAGTTCTTGACCGATGGCAGCTGCTCGATCTTCGCCCAGGCATCACTGGAGACCAGGCCCGGTGCCAAATCGGCGCCGACAATGATGCGGCGGATCTGGTTGGTCCGCTGGATGGTGGTCGGGCCGGAGCCGAACGTGATCGTCGCGACCGACTTCAGCGGCACCGACTTGCCGTTCGACGTCGGGACCGGCAAATTCTCGAGCGTCGCCAGGTCGCGGCGCGCATTCTCGGAAATCGATACCGTGATCGGCACCTGGCGGTCGGCTAGGCTGAACTTGGCGCTGTTCTGCGCAATGTCCCCAAGGGTGGCGATGCGCACTGTCTGGGACAGCGCAGCCGGCGTCACGCCAAGGTTGGCCGCCAAGTCGAAGTGCGGCTTGATGATGATTTCCGGACGGACCAGATCGCCGGCGACGCGCGGCGCGCGAAGCTGGGGCAAGGTCGCCATTTCATCCGAAATCTTGTTGGCCGTCGCGTAGAGCAACTCGGGGTTGTCCGAGCCCAGGAACAAGGTGATATCGCGCCCACCCGGGCCGCCGCCGCTCTGGCTCTGGAAATTGACGCGGGCATCCGGAATCGCCGCCAACTGCGGCGTCAGCGAACGTTCGAACTCCGTGCTCGTCTGCTTGCGATCCTTCTTGAGGACAATGTTGAGGTTGCCCGAGCCGACGAAAATGCGTTGGAATACGCGCTCCACATTCGGGTTCTTCTCGACGATGGCGGCGGCCTGGGCCACCTTGGCCTCGGTCTGAGCCAGGGTCGATCCCGGCGGCAGGCCGATGCGGACACCGGAATAGTCGACGTTGAGCGGCGGCTGGAATTGCATCCCAGCCGTAACCATGAGCACGGCACTGACCGCGAAGGTCAACAAGCCGGCGCCCACCATCCAGATGCGGTGATCGTAGGCCCGCGCCACCAGCCTCGGATGCCAGCGCGAATATCCGCCCTGGAACCGGCTGACGATGAAGCCGATTAGGCGGGCAGCACCATAAGCCAGCGCACCGCCAGCGGCGACGGCGACAACCAGGTTTACCAGCGCTGGCAGGCCGATAACGGCGAACAGCTTCCAGCCGACGACCGCGCCGAGTGTGAAGAGCATTACCAACCCGACGACTTCAATGCCTGCGATCACGAAGTGCCACCAGCGGCCGCGGACATCGCCCAGGGCGGCAAGCCTCTTCTCGGCCTTGCTCTCGTCGATCGTCCATTTGAGGGTCTTCAGGTACCAATCCATCGCCTTGCCCGCTGCGTGTGGGGCGACGCCGTGAGATTTCAGGAAATAAGCAGCGATCAGTGGCGTGATCATGCGCGCGACGAACAGGCTCATCATCACCGAGATCACGACTGTATATCCGAAGCTCTTGAAGAATTGGCCCGAGATGCCGGGCATCAGCGCGACGGGTAGGAAGACGGCAACGATCGACATCGTCGTAGCAAGGACGGCCAGGCCGATTTCATCGGCGGCGTCCATCGAGGCCTGCCAGGCCGATTTGCCCATTCGCATGTGTCTGACGATGTTCTCGATCTCGACGATGGCGTCGTCGACGAGCACGCCGGCTACCAGGCTGAGCGCCAGGAGCGACAGGCTGTTCAGAGTGATCCCCATCAAGTTCATGAAGAAAAAGGCGGGGATGGCCGATAGCGGGATGGCTAGCGCAGAGATGAGCGTTGCGCGGATGTCGCGGAGGAAGAGGAAGACGACGAGCACGGCCAGGACCGCGCCTTCCCACAAGCCCTTCATCGCCGAGCTGTACTGCTGCTTGGTATAATCGACTTGATTGACGATCTCACGAAACTGGACGCGCGGATCGTCCTTCTCGATCTTCTTCAATTCGGCCCAGGCAGCGTCATATGCGGTCACTTCCGACGCACCCTTGGAGCGTTGGACGTTGAAGCTGATCACCTGGCGGCCGTTCATCTTGGCGATCGTCCGCTGCTCTGAGTAGGCGTCCTTGACCTCGCCAAGGTCGGCAAGCTTCACCATTCGTCCGCCGGGAACGGCGATGTCGGTCTGCGACAGGTCGTAAGCGGTGCGGGCGTTGCCGAGCACGCGAACCGACTGCTCGGAGCCGGCGATTTCGGCGCGGCCGCCGGCGGCGTTGAGGTTGGTTTGGCGGATCTGGGCATTGACCTGCGCCGCGGTGATGCCCTGGGCCTGTAGCGCTGCCGGGTCCAGGATGACGCGGATCTGGCGGTCGACGCCGCCTTCGCGAGTCACGGCGGCCACGCCCTCGACGCCCAACAGGCGCTTGGAGACCGTATTGTCGACGTACCAGCTGAGCTCTTCCAGGCTCATGTCGGTGGTCTCGGCTGCGACGAACAGGATCGGATCGCCCGAAATATCGATGCGCGTGACCTGCGGCTCGAGAATACCGTCCGGCAAGTCGCCGCGGATCTGCGCGATGGCGTCGCGGATGTCGTTGACGGCCCGGTCGGTCGGGGTACCGATCTCGAACTGGACGTTGGTGCTGCTGATGCCCTCACGGACCGTGCTGTTGATTTCGTCGACGCCGCTGACCCCGCGAACGGCGGCTTCGACCTTCTGCGTGATCTGCTGCTCCATCTCGGACGGAGCGGCGCCCGGCTGCGAGATGTCGATCTCCGCCAACGGAAAATCGATGTCTGGATTGTTGTTGACGCTCATGCCGTTGAAGGCGACGAGACCCGCCAGCAACAAGCCGATGAACAGGACGATCGGCGGTACCGGGTTGCGAATGCACCAGGCCGAAATGTTACGGAAATTCATATACCTAAGTCCTGCTCAAACGCCTAGTTCGCGGCTTGCCGCTTCGGCTTGACCTTCTGGCCAGGGTTCAGGAACGGACCGGCAGAAACGACGACCGATTCCTGTCCCGACAGGCCTTCTGCAATGGTCACGCCGCTGTCGTCGACATTGCCGATCTTGATGGCGCGCCGTTCGACCTGGTTCTTCGAATTGACGATGTAGACGTAATTTCCGTCCTCGTCGGACAGCACGGCGCTCTGCGGGAGGAGCGGAGCTGTGGCGGTGCCAGCGGCAATCTTGGCCTCGGCGAAACCGCCCGGGCGGATGGCGGAATTGTAAGGGACCGCGATCCGCGCCTCGCCCTGGCGGGTCGTCGGATCGATGGTCGGCGAGACCAACCAGACAGAGCCCGCGTACGACTGCTGTGAGCCGATCGGCGTAATGCTCGCGGTTTCACCGACATGGATCAGCGCCAGATCCTGCTGCGGAAGCGCCGCGCGCATCTCCATCTCCCCACCCTTGGCCAGGCGGAACAGCCCGCCGGTGCCGGCGCTTACGACCTGGCCGACCTCGATATTGCGGGCCAGGATCAGGCCGGCGGTCGGCGCGACGATGTTGAGGCGGCCGATTTGCGCACGCATGGCATTGAGATTGGCCAAGGCAACGCCGACGCGGGCGTTGGCGGCATCGCGGGCAGCCTTCTTGCGATCGAGGTCGGCCTTGGAGACGAATCCGCGGTCGACCAGCGATGCGCTGCGGTCATATTCGTTCTGCGCGAGGGCAGCATCGGCACGGGCGACCTGCACCTGCGCGGCGAGCTGGTTGCTGTTCTGTGCCTGCACCGAGCGGTCGATGACCGCCAGCACCTGGCCGGCACGCACCCAGCTGCCCTGGTCGACGAGGACAGCGGTCACGCGGCCGCCTTCACCGGCGACACCGATCGGCTGGTCGCGACGAGCCGCAAGAGCGCCCGATGCGGTGATGGTGCGCGCGACTTCGCTGCGCCCGGGGACGACGACCGAGACAGTTGGAATCTGGCCACCAGCCCCGCCCGCGGCAGCCTGCTGCGCCGCCTCATCCTTCTTGCCGCTCATGACCATGAACGCGATCAGTAGGATGGCAAGGCCTGCAAAGGCCGCGATGATGATATTCCGCCGACGCTTGGAGCGATCGACGACGATCAGCGTATCGGAGCCTTGCAAACGTGTTTCCCGGTTCATGCGCAACATTCTTTCGCCCTGTTCGCGATTTCAGCAGTTTCCTGACACAGCTGTATTACGCGAATAAGTCACCCGCTGCAACAGGAAGCGGGCGCATAGACCAATTCCAAGGGAAATTCGACTAACGGGGGCACTAGCCACGGCAAGCGGCGTTGTTGTCCAAACGTAACGAGGACGGTAGGTGATTCCTGCGTCCGACAGATGGGAGCAGCGTCATGGGATTTCTGGAAGACCACGGCTGGATCGCCTGGATCATTATCGGCGGCCTCGCCGGCGCCATCGCGAAATTGCTGATGCCGGGCAAGGACCCTGGTGGCTGCATCGTTACCGTCATTCTCGGTGTGCTGGGCGCGGTGCTCGCGGGCTTCCTGGGCCAGCAACTGGGCTTGACCAGTGCTTCCAACGGGGCGGGTTTCATCGGCGCCATCGTCGGCGCCTTCATCATCCTGCTCGTTTACAGGCTAATCGCCCGCCGCCGCTGACGGCATCGTTCAGCCAGCAGCCATTCGCCCGCGTACAGCTTAGTGCGCGGGTGTTCTGGTCTATGGAGTAAAGACCGATGAAAATGACAATACTGCCTCTGCTCGCTGCTTCAGCATTGGCCCTGCCTGCTACCGCGTCCGCGCAAACAGCGGTCCAGGTGCAGCCGATCACTGGCACGCGCCTCGACATCTCCGCGACCGGCGAAGTCAGCCGCGTTCCCGATGTCGCCATCATTTCGACAGGCGTAGTCACCAAGGCCGCGACTGCAACTGCAGCCATTCAGCAAAACGCCCAGCGCATGGAGCGTGTGCGCGCAGCGCTGCGTCGCGCGGGCATCCAGGACAAGGACATCCAGACCAGCTCTCTCAGCCTCAACCCCGACTATGCCTATGAGCAGAACCAGCCGCCGCGGCTGACCGGTTATCAGGCGTCCAACCAGCTGTCCGTCCGCTTCCGCGATATCGGCGAGACGGGCAAGATCCTCGATGCCCTTGTCTCCGAAGGCGCCAACCAGATCAGCGGCCCCAACCTCACCATCGACAAGCCGGAAGCAGCGCTTGACGAGGCGCGGGTCAAGGCGATTGCAGCCGGCCGCGCGCGCGCTGATACCTACGCTCGGGCACTAGGCATGAGAGTTGTGCGGTTGCTCAGCGTCAGCGAGAGCGGCGGCTATGCGGTTCCACCGCCGGCGCCGCCGGTCATGTACGCCCGCGCCGAGCGAGACTCATCGACAAGCATCGATCCCGGCGAACAGAGGCTGCAGGTCAGCGTTTCCATGAGCTTCGAACTTCAATAGGCATGAAAAAGGCCGCGCGGACATCGCCCGCGCGGCCGTCTTCAAGCGTGCTCAGTCTAGCGGACGCTGCCGCGGCGGATGAGATTGACGACCGCCAGCAGGATGACAGCGCCAAGCAAGGCGTAGAGGAAGCTCTCGACGGTAATGCCGGAGTTCATGTTGACGCCGAAAATGAGGCCGGAAATGACCGCGCCGACGATGCCGACGACGATATTCAGAATGACGCCCTGTTGAGCGTCGGTGCGCATAATCATGCTGGCAAGCCAGCCGCAGATACCGCCGACGACCAGCCAAACGATAATACCCATGTGCATTCCCTCCTGTTCGTAGCCGACAGGTCTGACGCCTGCCGGCTTTCCGGCATCAAGACGCGTGATGCAGTCAAGTTGTTCCGGATAATGAACGACCTGTCCATACGCAGGCGAAACGACCTGTGGATGAAAAAGGGGCCGCGGTTTCCCGCGACCCCAATGTCGATCGATTGAGGGTGAACGACTTAGTAGCGCTGCTGGCGCTCATATTGTTCGCGGTAATGCTTGATCCGCGTTACGCGCAGGCCCGGCATTCCGCTGCGGTCCACAGCGCGCTGCCAGCTGGTGAATTCCTCAAGGCTGAGGGTGTAGCGCTGGCAGGCTTCATCGACGGTCAGCAGCCCGCCGGCGACGGCAGCCACCACTTCGGCCTTGCGGCGGACGACCCAGCGGGTCGTCGAAGCCGGCGGCAACGAATCGAGCGTCAGCGGCTCCCCGAGAGGACCGATTACCTGGGCTGGCCTGAACTTCTGATTCTCGAGCATTTACGTAACCTCAAAACCGTTTGGTGCCTGTCGATGGACTGGATTTAACGCCGCGCCATTGAAGACTTTCTCATCAGCGCTGGTAAAAATCCTGCTCATCTATCCTTACCGTCAGTTAACCCTCTTTGCCTGACGACCTCCGCGAAAGCGCCCCCCAGTTGTCCAACGGCATCGCGCCAGCCCTCGCTTGCCGAGAGAAGACAGGCGATTGCCGCCTGCCGCTCACGACTGGCCGCCGATTCGTCGCGCCCAAGCGCTTGAAGCAGCTCCGCCATATCCAGCGAGGTCTCGGCTATTGCCTCGAATTTCCCCTCATGCCTCGCCAAGCGAACACCCTTGTTTCTGCCTTTGGTTGAGATGGTCTAGCGATACAGGGTGAATTTCGGGTAAAGAGCGCGCCTTCAGATGAGCATTGATTTCCATCTCGGCCGGCCAGCCGCCGGTGCCCGCATCGTCGTCGCCATGTCCGGCGGCGTCGACAGCAGCGTCGTCGCCGTGCTCGCCGCGAAGACGGGCGCCGAGGTGATCGGCGTCACCTTGCAGCTCTACGACCATGGCGAAGCGGTAAGGCGAAGCGGCTCCTGTTGCGCCGGCCAGGACATTTACGACGCCAAGACCGTCTGCGACCGGCTCGGAATCGCCCATTACGTGCTCGACTATGAGAGCCGCTTCCGCACCGGCGTCATCGACCGGTTCGCCGACGAATATGCGATGGGCCGGACGCCGGTGCCATGCAGCATGTGCAACCAAGGCGTGAAATTCACCGATTTGATCGGTTTCGCCCGCGACCTTGGCGCGGACTGCCTGGCAACCGGCCATTATGTTCGCCGCGTCGAGCGCGAAGGCCGCATCGAAATGTGGAAGGGCCGCGACCCGTCGCGCGACCAGAGCTATTTCCTTTACGGCACCACCGCCGACCAGCTGGCATACCTGCGTTTCCCGCTTGGCGACTTGCCGAAGAGCGAGACTCGGCGGCTGGCGGAGGAGGCGGGCCTGATCGTCGCCAACAAGCCCGACAGCCAGGACATCTGTTTCGTGCCCGATGGCG
The DNA here is from genome assembly GCF_023516555.1 of Sphingomonas alba. Lineage (GTDB taxonomy): Bacteria > Pseudomonadota > Alphaproteobacteria > Sphingomonadales > Sphingomonadaceae > Sphingomicrobium > Sphingomicrobium album. The sequence goes on along the minus strand of NZ_JAMGBD010000002.1, from coordinate 515,748 downwards.
ATTACGCCAGCCTCGTAAAGAGGCTGCGCCCGGAAACTGCGGCGCCGGGCGAGATCGTCCATGTCGACGGCCGCGTGCTCGGAAGCCATGAAGGCGTCGTCCATTTCACTATCGGCCAGCGCCGCGGGATCGAGGTCGGCGGCCAGCCCGAGCCGCTCTACGTCGTCCGCATCGACCCGGAGCAGCGCCAGCTCGTCGTCGGGCCGCGCTCGGCATTGGCGGTGGCGTCGGCCCTCGTCGAGGGTATCAACTGGCTTGCCGAGGATCAGCGCGAGGTCAGCGCCAAGGTCCGCTCGCTCGCACGACCGGTCGATGGATCGTGGGACGGCGAGCGCCTGACCTTCGCCAACCCGGAATATGGCGTTGCCCCCGGCCAGTCGGCGGTTTTCTACGAAGGCGACCGCCTGCTTGGCGGCGGGACGATCGTCGAGACGGAGGCTGCAGCGATGAGGGAGGCTGAGGCGGCTTAGTCCTCGGTCACTCCAATTCGTCACCCTCGCGAAAGCGGGGGTCCCGCTTACCTTCTCATTACCTTCAGAAAAGCGGGATTCCCGCTTTCGCGGGAATGACAAAGGTTGGGCGCGAATGTTCACAATGTTCGCGGTGGCGGGCGGTCAAAGTTCACTAAGTTCACCCTCGCAACGCGCGGGCAAGCGTGCGCACACGTGCGCGCGGGGAAAATCATACCGACGACGAGAAAGAGCGGACTGTCGGCTGGCACAGTCAGCCACCTGTAGGACAGGAAATTCTAGAGTCCGATTTGGGTCGAAAGCGCAATCTTACCTAAAGCTGGAAGTGCCCTTCGATCACCGTCACGCATTGGCCGCCGAGGATGACGCGGTCGCCGGCGAGTTCGCAATCGATAAGGCCTGTGCGCTTGCTGGCCTGCAGCGCAGTGAAATGGCTGCGCCCGAGCCGCGCCGCCCAGAAGGGCACGAGCGCCGTGTGCGCCGAACCGGTAACCGGATCCTCGTCGATTCCGTGAAAAGCAGCGAAGACTCTGGACGCAACATCCTGCGTGTCGCCGGGCGCCGTGACGGAGACCAGATACGGCAGCTCCCTCAGCGCCCGGAAGTCGGGCTTCACGGCCATGACCGCTGCCTCATTGTCCAGCAGCACGATCGCGTTGCCGTTGCCCGCGCGATTGATGAACGTCTCGCCCTCGACGCCGAGCGCCTGCAACAGCTCTGGAAGGTCGGCGGGTTCGACCGGCGCCGCCGGCATGTCGAGTTTCAAGAGGTGCTCGTCGCGGGTGACCGTCAGCACGCCCGACTTGGTCATGAAGCGTATGGACTTGCCGTGCAGTAGGATGTGGCCGGCCGCCAGCGTCGCATGGCCGCACATGTTGACCTCGACGGCCGGCGTGAACCAGCGCAGATCATAATCGTGCGTATCGGCTTCGCTGGGGACGAGGAAAGCGGTCTCGGCAAGATTGTTCTCATTGGCGATGGCCTGCATCACATCGTCGGGAAGCCACTCCTGCAATGGCATGATGGCCGCCGGATTGCCGGTGAAGGGCCTCTCCGCGAAGGCATCGACCTGGAAGAAGGGAATGGGGGTCATGCCCGCAACTCCTGACCTGGCTCCGCGAGTCCGCGCGGATCGGGGTGGATGATGGTTTCGACCCCGGGGAATTCGCTTTTCACGACGGCTTCGACCTCATCCATGATCCGGTGCGCCTCCGTGAGGCTGATGCGGGGATCGAGCCAGATGTGGAACTGGATGAAGTCGTGGCCGCCCGAGCGGCGGGTGCGGAGTTCATGGATGCCGTGCAGCTCCGGATGCGTTTTGATTAGTGCGATCAACCGCTCGCGCGCCTCATCGTCCCATTCGCGGTCCATCAGCTGGTCGACCGAGTGGCTGGCCGCGTTCCAGGCGCCGTACATCAGCCACGCCGCGATCAGCAGGCCGAAGACGGGGTCGGCCAGCTTCCAGCCAAATAATTGGTCGAGGCCGAGAGCGGCGATGACAGAGAAATTGAGCAAAAGGTCCGACTGATAGTGGACGTTGTCGGTGGCGATGGCGACCGAGCCGGTGCGGCGAATGACCAGCCGCTGGTACCAGAGGAGAAGCAAGGTCGCGCACATCGCCGCGATCGAAACGACGACGCCGCTCTCGAGGCCCGTTGTGCCTTCGCCCGAACCCAGTCGCTGGACCGAGCGCCAGGCGATTCCGAGCGCCGATATGGTAATGAGCACGACCTGGATGAGCGCGGCGAGTGCTTCCGCTTTGCCATGGCCGAAGCGATGCTCCTCGTCCGCCGGCATGGCTGCCCAGCGCACGCCGAGCAGCGTGATGACGCTGGCGAGGACGTCGAGCGCAGTGTCGGCAAGGCTTCCGAGCATGGCGACGGAGCCGGTCTGGATCACCGCCCATGCCTTGGCGGCGAGGAGAAGCAGGGCCATCGACACACTGGCCAGCGCTGCCCGCGTCGTAAGTCGCGCACGGACTGCCGGATCGATTGGCGCTTGGGTGGCGGTGGTCATGGGTAAAGCAGCCCTTCCGTCCAGCCGCTGTCCGTCTGCGTGAACAAGCGGCGTTCGTGCAGACGATGGGCGCGGTCGGTCCAAAATTCGATACCCGCTGGAACAACGCGATATCCACGCCAGTACGGCGGTCGCGGCACTTCCTGCCCTTCGAAGCGCCGTTTCATTTCCTCGAAGCGACGCTCGAACAGGTCTCGATCATCGAGCGGCCGCGACTGGTCGGATGCCCAGGCGCCTATCTGAGAATCTCGGCCACGAGTCGCGAAATAGGCATCGGCGACCTCGTCGGGCAGCAAGATGACAAAGCCTTCGACCCGCACTTGCCGCCGCAGCGACTTCCAGTGGAAGAGCAGGGCCGCGTGGGCGTTTTCCGCTAGATCGCGGCCCTTGCTGCTCTGCGCATTGGTGTAGAAATCGAAGCCGTCAGGACCATGACCCTTCAACAGCACCATCCGCACGCTCGGAAAGCCGTCCGCGCTCGCCGTTGCCAGCGCCATAGCCTCGGCATCGTTCGGCTCGGCCGCCTTCGCCTCGGCAAACCAGGCATCGAAAAGGGCGAAGGGATCGTCGGCCATGGTGGGGGCTCTAATCGCACCCGCGCTTGCGCTGCAAGGCACGCCTGTTGCAGGAGGGGTGTCTTATGGACCTGTATCAGCAGTTGGGCATCAAGCGCGGCGCCTCCGAGGCCGAGGTCAAGAAGGCGTATCGGACGCTCGCCAAGCAGCTTCACCCCGACCGCAACAAGGACAATCCCAAGGCCGCCGAGCGCTTTTCAAAGGTGACGCAGGCCTATGACATCCTGTCCGACAAGGACCGCCGCGCGAAATATGACCGGGGCGAGATCGACGAGGACGGCAACCCGCGCATGCCCTTCGGCGGGGGCTTCGGCGGCGGCGCCCGCTCGCGCGCCAGCGGTCCTGCCGGCGGATATGAGGGCTATGGGCAGGGTGGATTCGACGCCAGCACTGCCGACCTCTCCGATCTGTTCGAAGGCCTGTTCGGCGCCGCAACCGGTGGCCGCAGGGGCAGCGGCGGGTTCGGAGGCTTTGGCCGCCGGCAGGCTCCGCCGCAAAAAGGCGCCGACGTTGCCTACCGCCTGAAAGTGCCCTTCATCGACGCCGCCGCCTTGAAGCCGCAGCGGGTCACCCTGCAGGCGGGCAAGACCGTCGACCTCAAGCTTCCGAACGGGGTCGAGAGCGGGTCCAAGATTCGCCTGGCGGGGCAGGGGCAGCCGGGCCCGGCGGGCAACGGCGATGCTATCGTCACCATCGAAGTCGCCGGTCACCCCTTCTTCACCCGCGAGGGCAAGGATATCCGCCTCAACCTGCCGGTCAGCCTCAAGGAGGCCGTGCTCGGTGCCAAGGTCAAGGCGCCGACGCCTGAAGGCCCGGTGATGCTGACGGTCCCGAAGGGAGCTTCGTCGGGTAAGGTGCTGCGCCTCAAGGGGCGCGGATTCACCGGCAAGGACGGCAAGCGGGGCGATCTGCTGGTTACGCTCAACGTCGATCTGCCCGCCGGCGACGAAGCGCTTGAAAAATTTGCCGCCGACTGGTCCGGAGCCGGCAATCCGCGCGAAGGCATGGGAGTCTAGGTGCAGGAACGCCATCCCCTCTCGCCCGAGGCGCGGCGCAAGAAGCAGGCGGCCGAAACCGCTGCCTACGGGCAAGCGGTCACCGACAAGATCCACAAGCCGGCCACTGCCTGGGACATTACCAAGCGGGTCCTGATCGGCGTCTACAACGACGGCTTCATCCACGCCGGCAATCTTGCCTATCTGGCCTTGCTTGCGCTGTTCCCGTTCTTCATCACCGCCGCAGCCATCGCTCAGCTGCTCGGCCAGTCGGCCGATAGCCAGCTCGCTGTCGCCAGCGTGCTCGGAAAACTGCCGCCCGACGTCGCCAGCGCGCTTCGCGGCCCCATCCAGGAAGTGCTGACGCTGCGCACCGGGCCTTTGCTCTGGTTCGGCGCGATCGTCGGGCTGTGGACGGCCGGAAGCTTCGTCGAGACGATTCGGGACATATTGCGCCGGGCCTATGGCGTTGAGTTTTGCGCGCCCTTCTGGACCTATCGGCTCGGCTCCATCGGACTCATCATTGCGGCAGTGCTGTTGCTGATGGCGGCATTCGGCCTCACCGTGCTGCTGAGCTCGGTGCATCATTTTGTGGTGACGATCCTGCCGCTGACCAACGGCCTGGCCACTGACATCGGCCTCTACCGGCTGGCGCCGGCAGTCGCGATCTATGTCACCTTCTATTTCCTGTTCCTGGCGCTGACGCCGTCGCGCTACCGCAAGATCGGCTGCCGGAAATGGCCCGGCGCCTTGCTGGTCACCGCCTGGTGGGTGGCGACGTCCGAGCTCCTGCCCAACGCCATCGGCCTGTTCGGCGGCTACAGCCTGACCTACGGCAGCCTTGCAGGCGTCATGGTCGTCCTGCTTTTCTTCTTCGTCATCGGATTGGGAGTCGTCATGGGCGCCGAGCTGAACGCCGCGCTGGCAGATTCCGGCGGGCACGCGCTAAAGGGCGAAATCTATTCCGGCCCGTTCGTCGAGGACCTTGAGGTCGACGAGCCGGAGCCGGGCGAAGACGTGGTGCCAAAAGTACGAAGGGTTAGGGCATGACCAAATTGATGGCGGGAAAGCGCGGGCTGATCATGGGCCTCGCGAACGACCGCTCGCTGGCCTGGGGTATTGCCCAGCAGCTTGCCGAACACGGGGCCGAATTGGCGTTCTCCTATCAGGGAGAGGCACTCGAGAAGCGTGTCCGCCCGCTCGCCGAGCAATTGGGCTCGAACCTGCTGGTCGACTGCGACGTCAGCGATATGGAGGCGCTCGATCGCACCTTTGCCGAGTTGAAGAAGAGTTGGGACCGGCTGGATTTCATCGTCCATGCGATCGGCTTTTCAGACAAGAATGAGCTGCGCGGAGGTTATGTCGACACCAGCCTCGACAACTTCCTGATGACGATGAACATCTCGGTCTACAGCTTCGTCGCCGTTGCCCAGCGCGCTCGCGAAATGATGGCCGTCGGCGGCTCGTTGCTGACGTTGAGCTACTACGGGGCCGAGAAGGTCATCCCGCATTACAACGTCATGGGCGTCGCCAAGTCGGCGCTTGAGACCAGTGTAAAATATCTCGCCGCGGACCTTGGCCCAAGCAACATCCGCGTCAATGCGATCAGCGCCGGCCCGATCAAGACGCTGGCCGCCAGCGGCATCGGCGATTTCCGCTACATCATGAAGTGGAATGAATATAATTCGCCGCTGCGCCGCAACGTCACCATCGAGGACGTCGGCGGGGCAGGGCTGTACCTCCTCTCCGATCTCGCCTCGGGCGTGACGGGCGAAATCCATCACGTCGATGCCGGCTACAACGTCGTCGGGATGAAGGCGGAGGACGCGCCCGACATCAGCGTCGTATGACCATTGCCCGCAAGGTTCGCGTCTTCGGGCGCGTCCAGGGCGTCTTCTACCGCCAGTGGGCCGTCAACCAGGCGCGTTCGCTTGGCGTAACGGGCTGGGTTCGCAATGCAGCTGACGGCACCGTCGAGGCGCACGTCATTGGCGACGATGAGGCTGTCGCCGGCATGATTGCAGCGATGCACACGGGCCCGTCGCAGGCTCGCGTCGAGGACGTGTTGGTCGAGCCCATCGAACCTGAAGACGTCAGTGGCTTCTCAGTCCGGCACTAGCCGGCGAACGGATCCCTGACGAGAATCGTATCGTCGCGCTCGGGCGAGGTGCTGACCAGTGCCACGGGGCAGCGGGTCAGTTCTTCGATGCGGCGGACATATTTCACCGCCTGTGCCGGCAGGTCGGCCCAGCTGCGGGCACCCGCGGTTGTTCCCTGCCAGCCATCCATCTCCTCATAGACCGGTTCGACCTTGGCCTGGTCGGCGGTGTGCGGCGGGAGGTAATCGAACGTCCGGTCGCCGATCCTGTAACCCTTGCAGATCCTGACCGTCTCGAGGCCGTCGAGGACGTCGATCTTGGTGAGCGCCATGCCGGTGACGCCGCTGACCGCGACCGATTGGCGGACAAGCACCGCGTCGAACCAGCCACAGCGACGCTGGCGGCCAGTCACAGTCCCAAACTCCCTGCCACGCTCGCCTAGCCTCTGACCAATCTCGTCCTGAAGCTCGGTTGGGAAGGGGCCGGAACCGACGCGGGTCGTGTAGGCCTTGACGATGCCCAGTACGAAGCCCGCCGACGACGGTCCCGTGCCACTGCCCGATGCGATGGTTCCGGCGACCGTGTTGGAAGAGGTGACGAACGGATAGGTGCCGTGGTCGACGTCCAGCAGGACGCCCTGCGCGCCCTCAAACAGGATACGCTTCCCGGCTCGCTTCGCTTCGTCGAGATCGCGCCAAACCGGTCGCGCGAACGGCAGCACGAAATCGGCGATTTCCTTCAAGTCACGGCGGAGGCGGTTGCGATCCACCGGAGGCTCGTTGAAGCCGGCGCGAAGCGCGTCATGGTGCGCGCATAAACGGTCGAGGAGCGGTTCGAGATCGTCGAGATGCGCCAGGTCGCAAACACGGATGGCGCGGCGGCCGGCCTTGTCTTCATAGGCGGGGCCGATGCCACGACGCGTGGTGCCGATCTTGCCGGCGCCGCTGGCGTCTTCGCGCAGGGCGTCGAGGTCGCGATGGATCGGGAGAATTAGGGGGCACGTCTCGGCCAACCGCAGGACTTCCGGCGACACCGTCACGCCCTGCTCGCGCAGCCGTTCCACTTCGGCCTTCAGCGCCCATGGGTCGAGGACGACGCCATTGCCGATGACCGAAGGCGTCCCGCGGATGATGCCGGACGGCAGCAACGATAATTTGTAGGTCTCGCCGCCGACAACCAGCGTGTGGCCGGCATTGTGGCCGCCCTGGAAGCGGACGACCATGTCGGCTCGGCTGGCGAGCCAGTCGACGATCTTGCCCTTGCCCTCGTCGCCCCACTGCGCGCCGATGACGGTTACGTTTGCCACGAAAATCCCCTTGGTTACGGCGGCCCTCTAGGCGAGCGCGGCGGGAGGGTCAAAAGCTGAGCGGCACGACCTCGCGGACGCCGGGTAGGGCGCAAAGCTGCGCAACCACACCTCGCGAAACATCGCCATCGACGGCGACCAGCGCAACGGCCTCGCCGCCAGCCGCACGGCGGCCGAGGTTGAAGGTGGCGATGTTGATTTCTGCTTCGCCTAGCACCGTCCCGAGCTTGCCGATGAAACCCGGCTCGTCGCTGTTGACGATGTAGAGCATGGAGCCTGTCAGCTCCGCCTCGACGCCAACCCCAAAAATGTCGACGAGCCGCGGCGCCTTGTTGCCGAATAAAGTGCCGGCGACGCGGACCTCACCCGCAGCCGTCCCGACCGTGACCGCTACCAGCGTGTGATAATCGCCTTCGCGCTCGTGCCGGACTTCGCGGACGTCGAGCCCGCGTTCCTTCGCGAGGAATGGCGCATTGACCATGTTCACGCTGTCCGAATAGCTTCCCATCAACCCGGCCAGCACCGCGCCGGTGATCGGTTTCTGGTTGAGCTCGGCGGCCGCGCCCTCGACCTCGACCGAGGCGGACCGGATGCCTTCGCCCAATACTTGGCCGACCAGCTTCCCGAGCTTTTCCGCAAGCGCCATGTACGGCTTCAGCCGCGGCGCTTCCTCAGCGCTGAGCGATGGCATGTTCACCGCGTTGGTGACGCCTCCGAGCAGCAGGAAATCGCTCATCTGCTCGGCGACCTGGATGGCAACATTGACCTGCGCCTCGCTGGTCGAAGCCCCAAGGTGGGGGGTCGAGATGAAGCCCGGCGTGCCGAACAAAGGCGAAGCCGTGGCCGGCTCGGTCATGAACACATCCAGCGCCGCCCCGCCGACATGGCCGCTATCAAGCGCGTCCTTGAGTGCCCCTTCATCGATCAATCCGCCACGCGCGCAGTTGATGATGCGCACGCCAGCCTTTGCCTTTGCGAGATTCTCGCGGCTGAGGATATTGCGCGTCTGGTCGGTCAGCGGCGTGTGCAGCGTGATGAAATCCGCGCGGCGGAGAAGCTCATCCAGCTCGACCTTGTCGACGCCCAGCTCAACGGCCCGTTCCGGCGTCAGGAAGGGGTCGAAGGCCGCGACCTTCATCTTCAGGCCAAGCGCCCGCGAGGCGACGATCGAGCCGATATTGCCGCAACCGATCAGGCCGAGCGTCTTGCCTGTCAGTTCGACGCCCATGAAGCGGTTCTTCTCCCACTTGCCGGCCTGCGTCGAAGCGTCGGCCTCGGGGAGCTGCCGGGCGAGCGCGAACATCAGGGCAATGGCATGCTCTGCCGTCGTGATCGAATTGCCGAACGGCGTGTTCATGACCACGACGCCTCGAGCGGTCGCGGCCGGGATGTCGACGTTGTCCACGCCAATGCCGGCGCGTCCGACGACCTTCAGCTTGGCCGCACTTTCCAGCAGCGCCTTGGTCACCTTGGTGGCCGAGCGGATCGCGAGGCCGTCATAGTCGCCAATGATGGCCTTCAGTTCGTCGGGCGTCAGGCCGGGCTTCTCGTCAACCTCAATCCCGCGTTCGCGGAAGATGGCTGCGGCCTTGGGGTCCATCTTGTCGGAAATCAGGACGCGAACAGTCATCGGCTTTGCTCCCAGGCCCAGTCCAGCCACGGCCCGAGCGCTTCGATGTCGGCGGTGTCGACAGTCGCTCCGCACCAGATACGGAGGCCCGCCGGGGCGTCGCGGTAGGATGCGATGTCGTAAGCGACGTCCTCCGCTTCCAGCAGCTTCGCCATCTTCTTCGGGTCGGCACCATCGACAGTCAGGCAGACGCTGGTTTTCGAGCGGGTTGCTGGATCCTGAGCGAGGTGATGAAGCCATTCCCGCTCCTCGACAATCCGATCCAGCGCCGACGCATTGGCCTCGGTCCGCGCCATCAGCCCCTCAAGGCCGCCGACGCGCTTTGCCCATTCGAGTACGGCGATCGAATCCTCCACGGCCAGCATCGACGGTGTGTTGATAGTCTCGCCCTTGAAAACGCCCTCGTTGAGTCTGCCGCTTTTGGTCAGGCGGAAAATCTTCGGCAGCGGCCGGTCGGGGGTAAAAGTCTCGAGACGCTCAACAGCCCGTGGTCCGAGAATCAGGATGCCATGCGCGCCCTCTCCACCCAGGACCTTCTGCCAGCTGAATGTGGCCACATCGATGCGGTCCCACGGCAAATCGTAGGCCAACACCGCGCTGGTTGCGTCGGCGAAGCTCAAGCCTTCCCGGTCGGAGGCAATCCAGTTGCCGTCGGGAACGCGCACCCCTGAGGTCGTGCCATTCCAGGTGAACAGCACATCGTGCGACCAATCGACCTTTCCGAGGTCCGGCAACTGCCCATAGTCGGCGCGGAGCACGTTCGGATCGAGCCGAAGCTGCTTGACGGCATCGGTCACCCAGCCTTCGCCGAAACTCTCCCACGCCAGCGCCGTCACTGGGCGCGCTCCGAGCATCGACCACATCGCCATTTCAAAGGCTCCGGTGTCGGAGGCGGGCACGATGCCGATCCGGTGTGTGTCCGGCAGCTGCAGGGCGTCGCGCATCAAATCGATGCACAGTTGCAGGCGCTCCTTCCCCAGCCCGCTGCGATGCGAGCGGCCAAGAATGCGTTGGTCGATCCATTCGGGGTTCCAACCCGGCGGCTTGGCGCAGGGACCCGACGAGAAATAGGGGCGCGCCGGACGCATTTCCGGCTTTGCCCGGTGCGGGGACGCACCGGTGGAGATATTATTCAACACTCAAACTCTCCTCGCAGAGAGCACGCGCCGCGTTGGGACGGCGTGGCCCGACGCCGGGTGTAAGCGGCAATGTGGCGAAGGCAAGGCGGGGGCGAAAGAATCGCGATTTTCCGCGTTAAATTCGCCTTTACGCCCTGTTCTACTCCTAACCTCTCTTAAGTTTGCGCAACGGTTCATCCCGCGACGGGGACGGCTCGTCCCTAAGAGGGGAACGAAAGGTTGAATTCCTTAACCATCCACTGTCCAACTCAACCTTCCAGACACGTGTGGGCAAACGCGCGTCCTGGAGAGGGGCTGGGGAGCTCCTGATTTGAGGAAGAACGGCGACCCGTCGGCCTTGCCGGCGAAGGGTCGTGTGTTGGATGTTGGGAGCGTTGGGTAATGACCAATTTGCTTGCTGCGCCGAGCGCGCTGTTTCGTGACAAGGACCTGTTCGTCCACGACGGGACCAAGCTGCGTAGATTGCGCGTCTCCTGGCGGGCGCAAGCCCTGTTTGCCGCCTTTATTGGCGTGCTTCTTGCCTTTTCCAGTTTCTCCCTTGTCCGCTTCCTGACTCCCCAAGCCGAAACTCCCTCCGCCCAGGTTCCCGCCGAAATGGCCCGCCTCGCCGCTGCCACCGAGCAGCGCGTCAACGAAATCGAACATCGCCAGCAACTCCTCGCCGCCATGCTGTCCGGCGACGACAAGGTCGATCCGGAAGTGCTGAAGCGCATTGCGTCGAGCTCCGCCGCCAACGGCGTGGGCGGCCCGCTGGAGCCTGTCGGCGGTGCCGACACGACCTTCAAGCAGCTGTTCAACAGCTGGAAGAAGCTGGACAGCATTTCGCAGGGCGCAATCGCCGTCCCCTCGGAGAAGCCGGTCAAGACCGCTGCCTTCACGTCGGGTTATGGCGTCCGTTCCGATCCTTTCCGCGGCGCTGCCGCCATGCATGCCGGTATCGACCTCGCCGGCCCGATCGGCACGCCGATCTATGCGACGGCCGACGGCACCGTGACCGACGCCGGCTGGAACAGCGGCGGCTACGGCAATCTCGTCAAGATCGACCACGGCCGCGGCATCGAAACCCGCTACGGCCACATGTCGGCGATCCTCGTTTCGGCCGGCCAGCATGTCGTCCGCGGCCAGCAGATCGGCCGCATGGGCTCGACCGGCCGCTCGACCGGCAGCCACCTTCACTACGAAGTCCGTATCGACAATCGCGCGGTCAACCCGATTCCGTTCATGAAGTCGACCGACTATTTGCTCGCCATGCAGAAGACCAATGGCTCCGCCTCGATGGACGGTGGCCACGTGGCTCTCGGCGGCCCGCAGCAGGGCGGCCAGAAGTAAGGTTGTTCGGCGCTGCCGTACTCCCTATCTCGCTGGCGTGACTGACCAAATCCAGCTGACCGAAGCTGCCGCCAAGAGGGTGGCGGCCATTGCCAATCGACAGGGCAAGGCGCCAATCCTGCGCCTGTCTGTGGATGGCGGCGGCTGCGCGGGATTCTCCTACAAGTTCGAGCTTGGCGACCTGGAAGAGGGTGACGCCACGGCCGAAACGGCCGGCGTGAAACTGGTCGTCGACCCGATCAGCCTCGAGCTGGTCCAAGGCTCGGCGGTGGATTTCGTCGAGGATCTTGGCGGCTCGGCGTTCAAGGTCACCAACCCCAATGCCGCCTCGGGTTGCGGCTGCGGATCCAGCTTCTCGGTCTAGCCGCGCTCGGGACGAGCGGGTAGGGCGATCGAGTGAAGATCGCCACTTACAACCTCAATGGTATCCGCGCCCGCTTGCCGCGCCTCGTCGAATGGCTTCAGCGCGAGCAGCCTGATGTTGCCTGCCTGCAGGAATTGAAGTGCGCCGATGACTCGCTTCCGGTCGCCGATATCGAGGCGGCCGGCTACGGCGCCGTCTGGCACGGGCAGAAGGGATTCAACGGCGTCGCTGTCCTCGCGAAGGGCTCGGCACCGGCGCTACGCCGTATCGGCCTGCCTGGCGACCCTGACGACAGCCATAGCCGCTATATCGAGGCCGAGGTCGATGGCGTCGTCATCGCCTCCATCTATTTACCCAACGGCAATCCGGTCGGGACGGAGAAATTCGACTATAAGCTGCGATGGCTGGAGCGTTTGGCCCAGCACGCCCGCGAGCTGCTCGCCGAGGAGAGGCCAGTCGTCCTTGCCGGCGATTACAACGTTATTCCCGAGGACCGCGACGTCTTCTCGGTCCGCGCTATGCAGGCCGACGCGTTGATGCAGCCGGAAAGCCGTGCGGCGCTGCGGCGCCTGGTCAACCAGGGCTGGACCGACGCGCTTCGCGCAATTCACCCGACCGAAGAGCGGCTGTACACTTTCTGGGATTACACCGCCGGCGCCTGGCAGCGGGATGCGGGTTTCCGCATCGACCACCTGCTTTGCTCGCCGCCCGCGGCGGATCGGCTGCGGAACGCTGGCGTCGACAAATGGGCGCGCGGTGAGGAGAAGGCCTCCGACCACGCGCCGACCTGGATTGAATTACGCTAGCCTCTCGACCTGCCTAATGTCTGCTTTGGGTGGAAAGCGGACATTAGCTAGCGCTTAAAGTGCTGCGGTATTAGACCATTGGCATGACCGGCCATAAAGCCGACACTGTGGCCGCCTTTATCGGTTGCCAAATGGCAAGACCTCGCTGGATTTCCCTTGCTTGACCCGTCGATCGGAACAGCATTCGGATACTCTTCAGCCCATAAGCGTTTGAACTGGAACCCTTATTATGGGTTTCAACCACAGGAGATTGTAAGATGCGTACAACCCTCGCCATTTTGGCGTCAGCTTCCTTGGCGCTTTCCGCTGCGCCCGCCTTCGCCGGAAATAACAACGGTCTGGTTGTCGTCGACCTGACGAATGCGGACGTTCTCAATAACCTCGCCCAGAATTTGAAGGTCAACGTCAGCGACATTTCGGCGCTTAATAACGTATCCGTCCCGATCGGCCTTGCCGCTGCGATCTGCGACGTCAACGCCAACGTGCTTGCCGCGCAGAAGAAGACTGGAACTTCGCGCTGCACCGCCAAGAACAATACCTCGGCACTTCAGACAGCAGTCCAAAAGAAGCTTGGAACTGTCAACCAATAGCCCCTGCCACCTTGTCCGGCGCGCGCCCAAGGCGTTCGTCGGACGATGGCTGCATTCCTCGACACGCTAATGCCCGATTTAGGTCGAAAGTCGCCCTTAGCTTTCCGGCTTCAAGTCAATTTCCATCTTAGATTCTGCCTCCAATTGGGCCAGGTCCCGCTCCCCGTCGTCCGCCATTGCTCTTAGTTGCGCGGCGGTCCTTGGGTCGTGTGTGGACGCGGCCAGACGGCGAGCGAGGGCAATCCGCTCTCGAACCTTGGAGATCAAATCATCGAGACTCATACCGCGCAAAATGCGGCCTATGGTTGCAATGTCCGCTTTGGGTCGAAGGCGGACACTAGTCCGGCGGTCGATTTTCCTGTCCTACAATCGTCGATTCATGCCAGCGTTCGCAAACGGGCCTGATCGGTTCGACGGCTCTTTCTCAGACTCAAATGTAGAAAGATGAACAAGGTAACACTTAGGGTAACAACCCCCCATTTTCGTAGGGAATTGGTGGCACTGTGACTCTCAGGCCGCGGCCTGGAGCAGCACCTTCACACAACCATCCCCCGGATGGTCGCTACAGCTGCTTCTCGTAGATCCGGTAGCGGTGGTTGATTGACGCGCCCGGTAGCTGCGCGATCGACAGCATCCCCTTATTGTCCTCCAGAATCCAGCCGAATTCCCCGTGGGTGGCGCCATATTTCGTGGTGCCTTCGCGGCGCGTGTACTCGATCATCATGAAGGCCAATTGGCTGGCGAGCCGCGTGTGGTGCAGCTTCCTGGCGACGCCCATCAGCGGCACGCGCAGGCGGCGGGTACGCGGCTTCCTCAGGCGCCACAGCAATTTGATGAAGTTGAACGGGAAGAGTTCGCCGTTCAGGTCCTTTGTCAGCTCATTGATGTCTGGGATCGTCAGCATGAAGGCGACCGGCTCACCTTCCACCTCGGCGATCCGCACCAGTTCGGGGAAAATGATCGGCTTCAGCTTCTTGCCGGCATAGGCGATTTCGGCCTCGGTCAAAGGCACATAGCCCCAATTGTTCGACCAGGCGTCGTTCAGCAGGCCCAGGATCAGCTTCGCTTCCTCATCGAAATTCGACTTGTCGACCTCGCGGATGCGGATCTTGGGGTTGCGTTCGCCCATGGCGATCAGGCGATCGATCATCGGGTCTTCCCAATGCTCGATGTTCAGCCCGTAAGTGACCAGGTCCTTGGCCTTTTCATAGCCGGCGGCCTCGATCCACGCCTGATATTCGGGACGATGATGGCCCATCATCGCCGTTGGCGGTTCTTCAAAGCCTTCGATCTCGAGGCCAGGCTCGTCCCAGATCGACAGGCTGATGGGCCCCATGGCGCTGGTCATTCCCTGCGCTCGCAGCCAGTCTTCTGCCGTCTTGATCAGTGCCGCGGCGGTCTCGCCGTCCAGGGTCTCGAACATGCCCCATTGGCCGGTTCCAGCGCCCATATGCTCCAGCACAAGCTCATCGACCTGGGCGCTGATGCGGCCGACGACCTTCCCGCCACGCTCTGCCAGCCACAGTTGGGCGCGCGCATGCTCGAACCAGGGATTCTTGCCCGGCGTGATGAGGCCATGGACCTCATCCTTCAACGGCGGCACCCAGGCCGGGTCGTCCTTGTAAACTTCCCAGGCGAAGTCGACGAAAGCTTTGCGGTCCCGCTTGGTTTCGACCGGGCGGATGAGGACGGGCTGGGTCATGCGCGCCTGCGTTGCAGGCAAAGCACCGCCGCGCAACCGAAATCCGGCTGGAACCCATGACATCGCCCTCGCAACGCCACGATGGTGCCACTATCTATGGCCAACGGCACCGAGGATCATGAACAAAACAGCGACCATAGAGATTAGCGCGCGCGAACCTGCGCCCACCGTCGAGGCGGCAGCCCGCCACGGCGACGACAAGGCCATGTTGAAGGCAGCCGCGAACCTGACCCGCGACCTCAATGTCCCGGACGGCCGCATCTATTGGGCCGACATGCTGGGTTCGGCACTGCTTGGCTATGCGGGCCTGTTCACCGCCATCATGGCCGGCTCGACGCTCGTCGCTGTGATTGCTGGCTTGGTGGCAGTACTCGCGCTCTATCGCGCCGGAAGCTTCATCCACGAGCTGACCCATATCAAGCAGGGCGCCTTGCCAGGCTTCCGGCTCGCTTGGAACGCCTTGGTCGGCGTGCCCTTGTTGATTCCAAGCTTCATGTACGAGGGCGTCCACAACCAGCATCACGCCAAGACCTATTACGGCACGGCCAACGACCCGGAATATTTGCCTTTGGCTTTGATGCACCCGTGGACATTGCCGGTGTTCCTGATCGCCGCAGCGCTGGCGCCGATCGGCATGCTGATCCGCTTCGGTATCCTGGCGCCGCTGTCGCTGCTGTCACCAAAGCTGCGCAAAGCAGTGGTCGAGCGCTATTCAGGTCTTCAGATCAACCCCAGCTTTCGTCGCCCCTCACCGCAGGGCCAGTTCGCCCGCGACTGGAGTTTGCAGGAAGGCGCCGCCAGCGTCTGGGCCATTGCGCTGATCTTTATGGTCGCGACCAGCGTCATTCCGCTGAAGGCCTTCGCGATCTTTCTGGGCGTTTCGTCCGGCGTGATGTTCCTCAACCAGATCCGCACCTTGGTGGCGCATCTGTGGGAGAATGACGGCGAGCCAATGAGCGTCACCGCCCAGTTCCTCGACAGCGTCAACGTCCCGCCGCCGGCGACCCTGCCTGCGCTTTGGGCACCTGTGGGGCTGCGCTACCACGCGCTCCATCACTTGCTGCCGGGCCTGCCCTATCATGCCCTCGGCGAGGCTCATCGCCGCCTGACGGCCGAGCTGGATGGCGATTCCGCCTATTTCGATGCCAACCATCGCGGCCTTTACGGGCTGGTGCGGCGTCTCGCGGCGAGCACGATGACCTCTACTCCTCGCTCCTGACGAGGACGGCTTCCCCGATCAGCAGGAACAGGACAAAAGGTGCCCAGGCTGCGAGCCAGGCTGGGTAGGCGCCGACATTGCCAAGCGCGAGGCTGAGGTTGTCGATCACGAAATAGGCGAAGCCCAGCGCCATGCCCGCCGCCGCACGCAAAAGCACCTGGCCTGAGCGCGCGAGCCCGAACGCGGCGATTGCGGCCAATAGCGGCATCAGCACCACCGAGAGCGGCCCGCTGAACTTGTGCCACAGCCCGGCGCGTGCCTCTTCGCTGGGGCGGCCCGCCGCCTCAAGGTCCGCAATGTCCTGCTTCAGGTCCATGAAGTTGCGCTCGTCGGGCTTCACCTTGGCCAGAGTGAACCGATCCGGTGTGATGCCCGGCAGGGCCAGGACGTTGGCCTGCCGCCGCACAACATTCATGGCAGCATCGTAAGTGCGGACATTTTCGAGCCGCCAACCGCCGCTCGCCTGCAGCCCTCGCTCAGCTTCGGTTACCCTTTGAAGTTCGCGGCCGCTGCGATCGTAAATGGTTATGCCCTGCAGTTGCAGGTTGGACCCGCGTCCGCTGACGATCTGCGTATGGATCAGGTCGTCCCCTGACAGGACCCAGACATTCGAGAGGACGCCATTCGACACGCGGATCGGCTTGTAATCATTGTCGCTCCAGGCGTTGACCGTCCGCGCGGAATTGACCGCCACGCCTTCGTTGAACGCGAAGGCGGCGGCCGCGAGGCCCAGGCTGGCGACCACCAAAGGCGCGAGGATCTGATGTGCCGACAGGCCGGCCGCCTTCATGGCGATGACTTCGCTATGCTGGTTGAGCGAGGTGAAGACGATCAGCGTGCCGAGCAGCGCCGAGAAGGGCAGGAACTTCTGAATGAGCAGCGGAACACGCAGAGAAACATAGTGCCACAGGTCGCCCTGGCCGTTCCCGGGCACCGCCAGGATCTTGCCGGATTCCCCCAGCAGGTCGAGCGCCATGAGCACCATCACGAGCATCAGCAGGACGGCGAAAGTGCGGGTCAGGAACAGTCTCGCCAAATACAGCGAGAGATTGCGCGAGGGCATGAAGTCCAGGTTGATCATGCCCGCATTTCCTGACGCGGCAGCAGGCGGCGGACCGCCTTCACCAGCTTCGCGAAACTGCGCTCCAGCGTGCCAATCGGCTGGCCGCCCGGTCGATGGGCGAGGACGTGATACATCCAGAAGATCAGCCCCGCGAACAGCAGGAGCGGCACCCACAAGGCGATTTCGGGCGTGACACGCCCCTGGGCTCCCATCTGCTCGGCATATTGGTTGACCTTGTGATAGGTGACGACGATCACGATCGACAGGAAGATGCCGAGCGAGGAAGTGCTGCGCTTTGGCGGCACCGCGAGTGCCACTGCCAGCAGAGGCAGCATCAGCATCATCACCACTTCGACGATGCGGAAGTTGAAATTGGCGCGCGCGGCCAATGCCTCCTCGGCAGTCCGCGCCGCCCCGCCATAACCCTTGGCAAGTAGTTCATGCAGGAACAATTCCTCCTGCTCGCCCCGCTTCCGGAATTGATCGACCGCCGGAAGGTTGATGGGCAAGTCATAGCTGTCGAAGGCCAAGGTGCGCGGCGTCGGATAGTTCGGCGCATCCTGAACCAGCCGGCCCCTCTTCAGGCGGAAGATAATCGTATCCGGGTCATCGGTGGCGAAGAAGCGCCCTTCCTGTGCCGTCGCGGAAATCTGCGTGCCCGACTTGTCGTTGAGGGCGATGAAGATGCCGCCGAGCTGTGTTCCACTGTCAGCGCTGCGGTCGATCCGGAGGGTCATACGCTTGCCGAGCTGGTTGAATTCGCCGACTTTGATCGCCGCGCCAAGGGCGCCTGAGCGCAGGTCGAAACGCAAGCCTTCGTACCGGTAACGCGAGTAGGGCTCGACCCAGCCGACAATCAGCAGGTTCACGATGAGCAATATGCCGGCGAAGATGTACGGCACCTTCAGCAAGCGGCCGTAGCTCGCGCCGACCCCGCGCAAAGCGTCCAGTTCCGAAGAGAGCGCCAGTTTGCGGAAAGCCAGCAGGATGCCGAGCATCAGGCCGATCGGTATTCCCAGCGAGAAATATTCGGGCAGCAGGTTCGCGAGCATCCGCCAGACGACGCTGACCGGGCCACCGGCGTTGACGACGAAATCGAACAGCCGAAGCATCTTCTCGAGGACCAGCAGCATGGCGGCCAGCAGCAACGTGCCCAGCAAGGGCACGGCAATACTGCGAGCCATATAACGGTCGATCAGTGACGCCTTGCGCAACTTTCGTCGTCCCAACACCATGATTTGGCCGCAAAGCGCTCGGAAAGGACACTAGCGGGGGACCGCAGCCGGTTCCCCGGCCCATGCGTTCCCTCGGTGGCTATAGCGAACCGAGTGGTAAAATCATGCCGATTTCTTCCCTGCCGATCTTTTGCGCATCAGGCGTTGCGCTGGCGGCAGTGCTGCGTTCGGCCAGTGAGGTGAGTATTTGATGTCGCGTGCGCGTATAGCTCTTCTGTCCAACCCCCGCTCGACGGGCAACATCGCGCAGTTGCCGCGCATCCGTGCCTATTGCGCCTCGCACCCGGACGTCTTCCACTACGAAGTGGAACATGGCCAGCAGATCGGCGAGGCGATGAAGACGATCGCCTTGGTCAACCCGACCTTGCTGGTTATCAACGGCGGCGACGGCACCGTCCAGGCGGCCTTGACCGAGCTGTACAACGGTGGGCACTTCCACCTTGACGATCGGCCCCCGGTTGCCGTGCTGCCCAGCGGCAAGACTAACCTGATCGCGATCGAGCTCGGCGCGCGCGGCGACCCGATTGCCGCCCTCGAGAAATTGATCGAGCTCGCGCGCAGCGACTTGAAGCCGCATACTGTTGAACGCGAGCTGATCGCGCTGCGTCTTGGCGCCGACGAACAAAGGCCCGTGATCGGCATGTTCCTTGGCGGTGCAGGCCTTGCCGAGACGATGCTCTACTGCCGTGACAGGATCTATCCGCTCGGCCTGCCAAATGGGATCGCGCACGCTTTGACTGCGATAGCGGCGTTCGCGAAAATGGCGCTCGGCATTCGCGCGGCTTTCTTGCCGTCCGATCCAAAGCCGCTCAGCGTGTCGCTGTCGGGAAATGAAAACCGACTTACGGGCCGTTTCTCGCTGCTCGCGGTGACCACTCTCGACAAGCTGCTGCTTTCGGCCGAGCTTTCCGGACGCCAGCAGGGCCGCCTTAGGCTGCTGGCAGTCGAGGGGGAGCGGATGACGATGCTTCGCGGGCTACTCGCGACCATCGGCGGCAAGGTCGGACGTACGCCAGTGCGCGGTGTGCACTTCGAGGAAGCGAGAGAGATCAACATCGAGGGCGACAGTTCCGAACTCATCCTCGACGGCGAGATCTTTCGCGCCGAGCCGGGGCGCCCAATCAACCTGCGCACCGCTGCGCCCTTGTCCTTCGTGCGCCTCGCCGCCTGAGGCGAAGCGATGCCGTCGCTGCGCGACCTCGTAGCCGAGGAACTGTCCCAGCCGGTCGATCCGCGAGTCTCGGCAATGGCCGAGGCCATCGCCGCCAAATACGGGAAGGCTTCGCGCGCGGTCCTGTTCTACGGCAGCTGCCTGCGCGAGAAGCAGCTCGACGGGCTCATGCTCGATTTCTACCTGATCGTGTCGAGCTACCGCGAAGCCTATGGCCGCGGCTGGCTGGCCTTCGCCAACCGCCTGATCCCGCCGAACGTCTTCTATTACGAGCATGACGGGCTGGCGGCCAAATATGCGGTCCTCAGCGAGGCGGATTTCCATCGCCTCAATGGGCCAGAGACCCGCAGCGTGTCGGTCTGGGCACGATTTGCGCAGCCGTCGCGATTGGTTTGGGCCAGGGACGATGCGGCAAAGGCCAAGGCCGTCGCGGCCGTGTCCCGGGCTGCGCCGACCCTGCTGTCCGCAGCGGGAAGGCTTGATGCCGAATCGCCGCTCGATTGGTGGCGCCGGGCGTTTGCGCTCACCTATTCGGCGGAACTCCGGGCAGAGCGAAAAGGACGCTCCGGCTCGATCGTGGATATCGACCCGGATCGTTACACCCGCTTTTCCCAAGCTGCGATGGCGGCAATTCCGGCCGAAGCCGCCGGGGGCGGGTGGGGCATCAGGCGTCTGGAGGGGAAGATCTTGTCCGTTGCCCGGCTAGCCAAGGCCAGCACGACTTTCGACGGCGGCGCCGACTACATCGCCTGGAAAATCAACCGGCATGCGGGGACGAACATTGAATTGAGGCCCTGGCAGCGGCGATTCCCGCTGCTGGCCGCCATCAGCCTGCTGCCGCGGCTCCTCCGCTCCGGCGCGGTTCGCTGACCGGCCGAGCGAGGGCGGCGGCAACCGCGGATGCCAGTGCGCCGACCGTGAACGGCTTCCTGAGCAGCTCGTAGCCGATCAAATCCTCGCTCTCGCCTTCGCCGACGTAGCCGGTGACGAACAGGACGGCGATGCCGGGTTTCCGCTTCTTGATGATCCGGATGAGCTCGGGCCCGGTCATCTCCGGCATGATGACGTCGCTGATGACCAGGTCGAACTCCTGCGCATCGAACATCTTGATGGCGTCGGCGCCACCCTCGCAGGCGATCGGCTGGTAATCCAGGTCCTCCAGCGCGTCGACCGTCGCCGCCCGCACGCGAGGATCGTCCTCGACCAGGAGGATGCGCGCACCCGGCACTGTCGGCTCGGACTGTCCGCCGGCGGTCTGCGAATGCAGCCTCACCGGTGCCGCCGCTTCCGTGCGCGGCAGGTAGAGGGAAACGGTTGTGCCTTTGCCAAGCTCGCTTTCAATGCCGACCTCGCCGCCGGATTGGTGCGCAAATCCGAAGATTTGACTAAGACCGAGCCCAGTGCCCTTGCCGACCGGCTTGGTCGTAAAGAAGGGTTCGAACGCGCGCTCGCGGACTTCTTCCGTCATACCACAGCCGGTGTCGCCGACCGAGAGCTTCAAATATTCGCCGGCACGAACGTCTCCGACCTGGTTGGCTGCGAGTGTCACATTCTCCGTCGAGATGGAAAGCGTACCCGTTCCCTCCATGGCGTCGCGGGCGTTGACGGCCAGGTTAAGGATCGCGTTCTCGAGTTGGTGAGAGTCGACGAATATCGGCCAGGCGTCGGTGCCGAGCCTGGTCTGGACCTTGATCCGCTCACCGAGCGTGCGGTCGAGCAGCTCGGACATGCCGCTAACCAGCTCGCGGCTATCGACCCGCTCGGGAAGCAGCGGCTCCGAACGAGCGAATGACAGCAGCCTGCGCGTAAGCGCGGCTGCGCGGGTCGCGCCTTCCATGGCGTTGGTCAGGTGGTGGAGGACTTCCTTGCGCGGTCCCGACAGTCGCCGCTTCGCCAGATCGATTCCGCCCACGACTACGGCCAGCATATTGTTGAAATCATGGGCGATCCCGCCAGTCAGCTGCCCGACCGCTTCCATTTTCTGGACCTGCCGAAGCTGGGCTTCGGCGGCCTCGCGCTCCGTTGCCTCGGCTTTCAAAGCCTGATTGGCTTCCCACAATTCCTGGGTGCGCTCGCGCACCGCTTCCTCGAGTGCGGATGCGCGATCGGATTCGGTGTCCGCCTGGCGTCGTGAGAGCGCATTCAACCGCAGCGCCCGGACCGCGACCCAGCCGAGGAAGATAGCGCCGAAGCCGACAATGGCGCCAAGGATCGACAGATAGTCGGTCAGCTGCTGAGACTTGTCATTGAAGACGACGCTTTGCGCCATCTTCTGCTCCAACGATTGCCGCTCGCTATTGGCAATCTCGGTCAGCTTCGCGCTGAGTTGGGCGCCGGTGTTATTTTCTGGCTTGTTCGATGAGTAGAAATAGCCGGCGCCGCCTTTCTTGGCGACCGTGGCACGCGCTGCGAGGTCGAATTCCGCGCCGCGCTTCTGGAAGAGCTCCTGGAGCTGATCGACCCTTGCCCGCTGCGCGGGATCTGCCGCGACGAGCCGATCAAGCTGGACAACCTGCTGCCCGGCAAGCCGCCACTGGCTGTAGTAGATGTTCCCGCTGCCCTTGTTGTCCTCGTCGAGAACGAAGCGGCCGAGTGCGGCCTCCGCGCGAGCGATGCTGGCGTCCAGCGTCCGTGTCAGCAGGGTCACGTCATAGGCATGGCGCTCGCTGGCAATGGCTTCGTCACGGGCGCGGCTGGTCAAGGCAACGAAGAAGACCATGCCGAGGAGGACGAGGGCCGCGAGCAAGGCGCCAGTCGCCGTTCCTACGCCACTCCAGTTAAATTCTTCTTCGTCCGAATTCGACGCCATGAAGTCAGTCTAAACCCGCATTAGGCCGGGCGAAAGTGCCGTCGGACTCAACCGATGCAGCCGGTGGAACGGCCTGCCGCCTCGAACATGCCAAGGATTTCCTCCACCTGCTCGGCCGAATGTTCCGCGCAGAGGGAGCAACGTAGCAACGTCATGTTCGCCGGAGTCGCCGGGGGCCGGGCCAGGTTCACGTAAAGGCCCTCGTGAAGCAGCGCCTCCCACATGGCCGCGCCCTTTTCGAGGTCGGGCATGATGACCGCGATAATCGCCGACTGGGGCTCGTCGGTGCCGAGCGTGAAGCCCAGTTTCTTGAGGCCGCCGTGCAGCCGCTTGGAATTTTCCCAGAGGTGGGCCCGCTTGTTCGATCCATGCATCAGCTTGCGGATGGAGGTGGCCGCCGTCGCGACGACAGAGGGCGGCAATGAGGCGGTAAAGACGTAAGGCCGGCAGACCAGCCGCAGGATTTCGAACTTGGGATGGTTCGACACGCAGAAGCCGCCGACGGTACCGACGGACTTGGAGAAAGTGCCGATGATGAAGTCGACCTGGTCGATGACGCCCTGTGCTTCGGCGACGCCGCGGCCGTTCTCGCCGATGAAGCCCATGGAATGGGCCTCGTCGACCAGCACCATCGCGCCGTGGTCTTTTGCCACCTTCACCATCTTGTCGAGTGGAGCGACGTCGCCGAGCATGGAATAGACGCCTTCGAGGACGACCAGCTTGCCGGCTTCGGCAGGCAGGCGCTTCAGGCGCTTCTCCAGCGCCTCGATGTCATTGTGGCGGAAAGGCACGATCTGGGCATTGCCGAGTGCGCAGCCGTCATAGATCGACGCATGGCTGTCGATGTCGAGGATGATGTAGTCATCCTTCCCGGCCACGGTCGAAATAATACCGAGATTCGCCTGGTAGCCGGTCGAAAAGACCATGGCATGGTCCATGGCGTAGAATTCGCGCAGTGCCGCCTCGCACTCCTTGTGGCCCTGGTACGTGCCATTGAGCACGCGGCTGCCGGTGGTGCCCGATCCGAACTGGTCCAGCGCGTCCTTGCCCGCCTGCACGACGTCGGGGTCGAAGGTCATGCCCATGTAATTGTAGGTACCGAGCAGGATGGTACGGCGGCCGTTGCAAATGGCGACCGTCGGCGATTCCACGCTCTCCATCACAAGGTTGAACGGGTCGGTGATGCCCGTCGACAACAGCGTCTCGCGCTGCTGGATCAGCGGGTCAAATTTGGAGAAAAGGTCGCTCATCAGCCCTGCAATTGTCCGACCGCGTCCACCAACTGGCCGACATTCTCGATCTCGGCCTGCTGGTTCATGGTGATGACGATGTCGAACTCGTCCTCGATGTTGGCGACGAAGTCGAGGACAGTCAGGCTGTCCCATTCGAGATCCTGGGCGAAACGGGTCGCCTCGGTGACCTCCGCACCCTTCTTGTTGAACGGTTCGATGAGGGCCTTTACCTTGGCCAGCACTTGATCGCGGTCAGTCATTGCGGTGTCCTAGTCAGCACGGGTGGCTTTCGCAATCGAATGGGGCGCAAAAGCGGCGCCGAGTGGGCGTGATTGAAAGGGGGTCGAATGGCCAAGGAACCGACACCGACGGCGACGCCACTGACGACCGACGAGCGTCGGATGCTTGGACTTGGCAACCCCGACTATGAATTCCCGAAGGAGGTCCACAACCTCGTCATCGCCGCTTACGAAGGGAATTGGAACCTGTCGGAAATGGCGGACAACAAGGCAAGCATCCTGATGGGCGCCAGCTTCGTCGTGTTCTCACTGTCGATTGGCGATGTCGCCACCGGCAAGGCAAGCTTCCCGCTCCTCGTCCTCACCCTCTTCTCGTTCGCGGCGACGGTGCTCGGCGTCCTGACCGTCCGGCCCAATCGGTTGCGCAAGTTCAAGCTCGACCCGAACAACGTCAACATCATGTTCTTCGGCAGCTATGCTAACATCTCACGTGAAGAATATGTTGAGCAGATGATGAAGGTCCTGACCTCGGAAGAAGAGGTCTATAAGCGCCTTGCGCGGGACGTTTACGACCACGGCTGCATCCTGAGGGCGGACAAATACCGCTGGCTCTACTGGAGCTACACCTTGTTCCTGGTCGGCCTCGTCATCACCTTCGGCGCATTGGTGCTGAAGCTCGTCATGGAGCTTAATGCCACCGCTGTTCTGAATACCATTCAGCCGTTGCCTTAAGGCCCTTTCGAGTATCGATTTCCGGCCGCCAGAGCTCTGCCGGGGCGGCGAGGGCAGGATTGGCGACCCAATCGGGATGGCAGAAGTAAGCAACCCGGTCGGCCGTCAGCTTGGCCTTGTCGCGGCGGATCAGGCCATCGATCTTCGATCCTAATTTCATCAGGATCCTTGGCGTCGAGATCGTGCGGGAGGGCACGCCGACAGCTTCTCCCAGCGCATTCCCGAATTCGATGTGGGACCAACCGCCTGCCCGGCCGTCGTCGGGCTCCATGATCGTGCCCGTTGGAGCGTTAGTAGCCGCCAGTGCAACCAGCAGGCGTGCCAGGTCGTCGACATGGATCAGCGACACCCGCCCCTTTGGCGGCATGAAGATCTGGCCACGCCGGGCCATTTTGAAGAGATCAAACGTCTCCTTGTCGCCCGGCCCGTAGACGGCCGGCGGCCGGACGATCGACCAGCCCAGCCCCGAAGCCTCGACGACGGCTTCCGATTTCGCCTTCGACGCGCCGTATTGCGACAATTGCGGTTCGCGGGCGGCGAGGGAGGAGACATGGATGAAGCGCTGGACACCGGCGGACTTGGCTGCCGCAATCATCGCTTCCGTGCCATGCAGGTTCGCGGCGTCAAATGCCTGCTGGGTCGGCGCGTTGATGGCGCCGGCGACATGGATGACGGCATCCGCGCGTTCGACCAGGCGGTACAAGGACTCCGGTTGGTCGAGCGCGCCATCGACCCACTCGACATTCGGCCGAGGGTCAAGCGGGCGGCGTGTCAGCGCCCGGACCGATGCCCCCTGTTTCTCCAGCAAGTCGAGGACACGACCGCCGACGAAACCCGTCCCGCCCGTCAACGCGATCGTCAAAGCGGTGACCATTCGATCGGCTCGGCGGGACCTTCGTCTTCGACCAGCTGGTGGTGCAGCTGCGCGACCAAAGCATCGAGCACCGGCTCGAGTCCGATCTTGCCTGCCGCACTCAATGGGTAGACCTTGGCCCCGCTGGCTTCAGCCAACTCGGCGGAGAGGGCGGCGATTAATTCCTCGTCGAGCATGTCGACCTTGTTGAGGGCGAGGATCGTCGGCTTGTCGACCAGGCCTTCGCCATAGGCTTCGAGCTCATCGCGGACGATGCGGTAACTGGTTGCGACATCTTCGTCGTTGGCGTCGACGAGGTGCAACAGCACCTGGCAGCGCTCGATATGGCCAAGGAAGCGATCGCCGACGCCCGCTCCTTCGGCCGCGCCCTCGATCAGGCCGGGGATGTCGGCGACGACGAACTCGCGGCCCTTGTGACTGACAACGCCGAGCTGCGGCCGCAGCGTCGTGAATGCGTAGGCGCCGACCTTGGCCTGCGCATTGGTGACGGCGTTGATGAAGGTCGACTTGCCGGCGTTGGGGAGGCCGACCAGGCCGACATCGGCCAATAGCTTCAGCCGAAGCCAGATCCACATCTCCTCGCTCGGCCAGCCGGTGCCGTGCTGGCGGGGAGCGCGGTTGGTCGACGTCTTGTAGCTGGCATTGCCGCGTCCGCCGTCGCCGCCTTTGAGGAAGACGACCCGCTGTCCCTCTTCAGTGAAGTCCGCCAGGAGCGTGCGATCCTCATCGTCGGCGAGAACCTGCGTCCCCACCGGCACCTTGATCACCAGGTCTTCGCCGCCCGCACCGGTGCGGTTCGACCCCGAGCCACCTTTCCCGCGAGGGGCCCGGAAATGCTGCGTATAGCGAAAGTCGATGAGCGTATTCAGGCCGTGGACCGCCTCGAAGACGATATCGCCGCCCTTGCCGCCGTTGCCGCCGTCCGGCCCGCCATATTCGATGAACTTTTCGCGGCGGAAGCTGACAGCGCCAGGCCCGCCCGCGCCGGAGCGAATGAAGATCTTGGCCTGGTCCAGAAAATGCATGGTGGGGGATTAGGCGATGCTGGCGAGAAGGGGAACCTCTGGCTGTCGTGGTCCATCATGGCTTCCGTTTGGCGCTCCGTCGGATCGTGAGCCCAATTCCTGCCGCGATTGCGGCTGCGCCGGCGACGAGGGGCCGGTCGATGATCTCTCCGAGGGCGGCGGCGGAGATCATGATTCCGAGGCTAGGCGTCGCAAGCAATGCCATGGAAAGCGTGGTTGCCGACAATCGACTGCCAAGATCGACGATCGCCCAATAAGCGAATGCAGTCGCGATCGGACCGACATAGGCGAGGGCAATAAGGCCCGTCGCGTTGAGCCGGAGCAAAGGCCCTTCGGTCGCGATTGCCACGGGCAAGAGGAGAGCGGCAGCAACAAGCATTTGCCAGGGCGCCAGAGCCAGAGCCGTCCCGACAAACTTATGGCCGCGGACATGGACGATGGAAATGGCCCAAAAGCCTGCGGCGGCCAGCAAGAGGCCGTAGGCAATCAGTTGCTCCCCCGAATGGGCCTGCAGTGACGGCCAGGCGATGATCGCGATTCCCAAGACGCCAAGGGCGACGCCCACACACTGCTCACTTGAGACCCGCTCCTTGAGCCGCCAGGCCCCCAGTGGGAGCACCCAGAGCGGGGTCGAGTAAGCGAGGACAGCGGCCCTGCCGGGCGGTAGCAAGGTCAGTGCGAGGCCCGTGAAGGCCGAGTAGCACGCCATTTGCAGCGCTCCCGAGACGAGCACCAGGGGCCAGTCGTGCCGCACCGGAGCCTCGACCTTTCCACGACTGGCGACAACCACGAAAAGCAGGGTCGCGCCGATGGCGTAGCGGAGGAGTGCGAACCAGATCGGGGGAACCGCAGCCACCCCGACCTTCATGATCGGCCAGCTGGCCGCCCAGACGAGGATCAGGGCGGCCAGGAACAGGCGGTCCTTTGCAGCCAGCCCCGCGTTCATTGGAGGCGTTCGTCCATCAGTCCGGCCGGTGCATATTGGCTCAAGCCGCGGCTGACTGCTTGAGCTGATCCAGAATCGGCAGCATCTCGCTTGGGTCGGGCCGCTTGGTGTAATCGGGGTTCACTTCGGAATAAGCGATCACGCCGGTCGTATCGATGACGAAGCGGGCCGGCATCGGCAGGGTCCAGCTAGGTTCACCGTTCGTAATAGTAAGGTCGTTGTTGAAGCCGTCGCGGTACAACTCGATCAAATAATCAGGCATCCTGAAGCGCAAGCCGAACGAAGCCGCGACTTCATTGCCGCTGTCGGACAAAATATCGAAGGTCAGCCCCTTTTCGCGGATTGCCCGGCGGCTGTTGGCAGCCGTCTGCGGGGACAGCGCAACGAGTGTCGCTCCGCGCTGTTCGATGCCAGGCAGGGCTTCCTGCAGCGATTCAAGGTCCAGGTTGCAGTAGGGGCACCAGAAGCCGCGATAGAAAGTCAGGACGAGCGGGCCCTTTGCGAGAAGTTCGGCCGAGGAAATTGATCTGCCTTCGGCGTTGGGCAGTTCGAACAACGGTGCCAGGTCGCCGACCCCCAGCGCGTTCGAGGCGATCCCGGAGGCCACCAGCTCGGCCGTTGCTCGGCGCATGGGCTCATGAACGGCGGCGGGCGCATGATACGGGGGTCCTCCGGCTTCGAAATTGGCTTTGAATGCATCCAGCCTGTCTTGCAGCAGCATATTGCTCTCCTGTGATGAGGCGCTGAGCGGCGCTTGCTGCACAAGATATTTATTTTGTTTGCTCGCGGTATCCCTTGGTTTCAACTATGATATATTCAAATATAACATGGATCGTTTTCTCGCCCTGAAGGTCTTCTCAACGGTCGCTCGCCTCGGCAGTTTTTCCCGCGCGGCGCGCGAATTGGCGATTTCGCAGCCTTCGGCGTCGCGTATCGTGGCAGATCTGGAGCGGCAGGTCGGCACAGGGCTGATCACGCGCACGACGCGTGCCTTGGTCCTGACTGAAGCCGGAGAGGATTATCTGGCGCGGATCGATCCGCTCCTGGATGCGCTCGAGGAAGCCGATCAGGCGGCGCGGGGAGCCGGCGAATTGCGAGGAACCTTGCGCGTCGGCGTGTCCTCCAGCTTCGTTATCCGTGAAGTCATTCCCAGCCTGCCTCCCTTCTTGAGGAGGCATCCCGGACTGAAGGTCGAACTTGCGGTCGACGATCGTTACCAGGACCTCGTCGTTGAGCGTTTGGACGTCGCACTGCGCTTCGGCGGACTCAGGGATTCTACGGCCACCGCCCGCCTCCTCGACGCGTCGCCGCGCCTGCTTCTTGCATCACCGGACTATATTCGAACCGAAGGTCAACCTGTGGTGCCTGCGGATCTGTCGGAGCATTGCGTCATACTGGGTCCGACCGGGGCACTTGCCGGCACCTGGCCGCTGAGCCCGAAGAAAGGGAGGCTTCCCGGCCAACTTGGTGGCCACCTTTCTGTCACGTCGAACGAAGGCGCGGTCGCGGCGGCTGTTGCGGGGCTGGGCATCGTCTCAACTGTACTGTGGGGTTGCCGGTCAGAGCTGGAAAAGGGGACGCTCGTCAGGATCCTGCCTGACTGGGAGACCGACCTGCTCGAGCTTCATGCGGTTTACGCGCCGGGGCGGGCTGCAAAACCGGCAGCCAGAGCGTTCGTGGATCATTTAGCTCGCCACCTCAAATTGGCTTGGAACTCGGCCTAGATGACGGTGACTTGCCACTGAACCCGAAGACCCTCAGGGGCGAGCGTGACGCGGCTCATAGAGGCCGACCTTGCCGCCGCCGGGAAGCGGAACCGATGTCGCCCGGCCCCAGCTGGCGGTGAATGGCTCGCTGCACTCCACGCCTTTTTCGGCAAGCTTGGCGATCGTGGTATCGAGCCCATCGGTCATGAAATACAAATGGTGGACGTCGTTACTTTCGCCGCCGTGGACGCCCATTTCGGTCGGCGGCAGCTTGAAGATCAGCCAGCCACCGCCCCCGTCGATGCACGGAATCTCCAAGACGTCGCGCAGGAATGCACGGTCGGCTTCCTCGTCCTTGGTGAAGATCATCACATGGGCGCCGCTGATCATTGGCCTTCTCCCTTGTCCTCGCCCGGCCGGGTCGATTCGATGAGGTGATGACGAGCGACCTTGCGTGCGGTGTCGCGGGGCAGGCCCAACGCATCCGCCATCAGACCGCCAAGCAGCGAGTCGCCCAGTGCCGCGATCACCAGCCACAATGTCGTCTCGTGGACGGGGCGGTAGGAATCGCCCTGACCAAGCTCGTCGACCAAATTGTGGATCGCATCGAGCACCGGTTGCAGCGCGTTCTTGTCGCCCATCAGGATCAGCCAGGCGGCGAGCGCACCGGCGCCCTCGCGACCGAAAGCGTCGAACGTCTTATCGACGACCTCGCGCGGATCGGCTTCGCCGTGGCGGGCGCGGATGACCGCCTCCCCAATGCCCGCCGTCACGGACTCGCCGATCGACCGCGCCAGCTCGGCCTGCAGTCCGGCGGCGGAGCCGAAATGGTGAAGGACATTGGCATGGGTCCGGCCAATGCGGTCGGCGACGGCTTTCAGTGTTACGGCCTGCGGTCCGGCTTCCAGCAACAGGTCGCGCGCTGCCGCAATTGCGGCAGCCCGGCTCTGATCGGGGCTAAGCCGACGACGAGTCGACATCAGGCTTATTGACATTGTTGTAAGTAAATAGCATCTCTCCTTCACCTGATTGGAGGAAGCCTGTGACTGCTGCAAGCGTGACGGCCCGTTCGGTAACGCCGCAAGACCTGACGATCACCCCGCGCGACCGCAAATTCGCCCGCGAGCGCACGCCGGCGCATTGGTGGAACGGTGGAGACCCCGTCGCCACTGCCCTCTACAACGCTCTCTCCGCCACCTTTCCTGAAGGGGAGGCCTATTTTGTCGAGAGCGTCCGACGCTTCAAGGACGGCACGCCGCCCAAGCTGGCGGCGGAAATCAAGGCCTTCACGACCCAGGAAGCAATCCACAGCCGCGAGCATGCAGCCTTCAACAAGGCTGCCGCCAAGGCGGGCTATGACCTGACGCCGCTCGAGGAGCGAGTGCACTGGCGCCTAAGCTTTTCCCGTCAGCGCCCGCCGGTGGTGGCACTGGGCGCGACCATGGCGCTTGAGCATTTCACTGCCATCCTTGCGCACGAGCTCCTCAAAGACCGCCATCATCTCGGCAAAGCCGATCCGGAAGCCGCAGCCCTTTGGAAATGGCATGCCGCCGAGGAGATCGAGCACAAGGGCGTCGCTTACGACACCTGGCTCTGGGCGACCCGCGACTGGCCGCGCTTCAAGCGCTGGAAGGTGAAGGCGAAGGTGATGCTGTTCGTCACCCGCAACTTCATCGTCGACCGGACACTCGGCTCGCTCGAGTTGCTCCGGCAGGACGGCATCACCGGCCCGAAAGCCGTCGCCCGCCTGCTCTGGTACATGTGGATCAAGCCCGGGATGATGCGCCGAATCTTCAGCGCTTGGCTGAAATACTTCCTGCCCGGCTTCCACCCGTGGAATGTGGACGACCGGCACCTCATCGCCGGCTTCGACCTTAGCGGAGACTATGGCCAGGAGCCGGTGAAGAAGGTGCGCGGCGCGAAGGCTGCTTAACGCGTTTCGTTACAATCGGGCATTCATGCTGTTCCACACGGCGCGGGCATCCGGTCGCGCCGACTGGTCGATTTCGACGGTTCCATCACGAAGCTTTAGTCCTGCCAAGGCAAGAGACTCCGCGAGCGGAAGTTTATCGCTGCCGCGAATGTGCCGTTCGTAATATCCGGCCCAATCGCCCGGCGCCGTCGCGCGCAACGCCCCCTCGATATCCGGCCAGCCATATTTGCGCTCGCCTTCGCGTGTCTGGCGCCACAGGGTTCGAAAAAAGGCGCCTATCGTCTGGCGTCCGCCAGTCGCATGCCGGATCATGGCATCGAAGCTGAAGGCGACCAGCGCGCCCGCGCTGTAAAGCGGGGGGCCTTTGTGTGTCCCGATATTTTCCAGTGTCGTCGTCAACCGCGCATAATTGGCAATGTGCGATTTGAGTTTGGCGACAAACTCTTCAGGCCCGATGATCTTTCCGACCAAAGTCGTAAGATTGGCGACATATTCGGTGAAGCCTTCCTGAAACCACTGGCTCGACGCATAATCTTCCCCCTGTAGCCGCGAGCCATTCCAGTAATGAAAGAGCTCGTGCGCCAGCGTGTTCGCCCAGACGCCGCGATTTTCGGCAGTCGGCTCAGCAAAGGCATAGGCAAAGCTCTGCCGATAGGCTTCGCCGCCCGTGTCGACCGTAGGTACCAGGATGACGCTGTAGGTCCCTCCGCCGCTGCTTCCCATCATGCCGGCCTCCAGGCTGACGATCCGGTGCATCGTCTCTTGGAGGAGGCTGTGCAGCGGTGCCCAATGACCCATGGCCGTGATGGCCAACGTGAACCCAGACGCGGTTACGCTGTCCACTGGCCGGGATGTGAAGGCGGCCATGTTTTCCGTAAGGTCCGCCGTGGTCGCGGCGCGGAACGAATGCCGTCCGGGATTAAGGGCCGGCCATGGTGCGACGGCTAGCCAGCCGGCCGGCGACCGGAGTTGTACGTCTGCCTCCTCCATCGCTGGCGTTGTGATGAACAAGGCCCGGCAACTGGCGACGACATGCTCGTCATCGGTCACGGCGGATTCAAGCGGACTTGACCATCCCGCTTTCTCGAATGGCGCGAAGTCGACGAGATAGCGGAGCGTCGCGATCGCCTTGACCGGCCTCGAAAGCTTCCAGCCGGCGGATCCAAGCAAGGCGGGCTTCAGATCGAGACCTGCCAGATTGGTGACGCGGAGGTCGTGGATCAGCGCCGGCCAACCTTTGCCTGCCATGGCCGGCAGCTCCGCCGGATAGGAGTTGGCCATCTCGAGCCGGTCGCCATCGATCGGCACCCGGGCGACGATCGAAAAGCGCAGCGGTTTAATGCTCAAAAGCGTAACCCGATAGTCAGCGCGCCGTGCATTGCGAGGAACCGCGAGTGATGGCCCCGCCAAAGCCAGGCCCGCCGCCGCAGGAAATCCCAACACGACGGTCCGGCGTTGCCAATCCATTTTCTGGTCCCCCATTTGCGCACTTGATCCGAATGCGCGCGCGAATGGCCAGTCGATTGCCACGAACGACCCCGCCGTATCGTTAAGCCGCCAGCGGCTCGTCCTCGTCCTCGATGGCGGCCAGCTCCAGCCGGAAGTAACGCGCCGGAATTTCCATATTGCGCGCGCAGCTGAGCCGCGGCGCAATCATCCCGGTCGATTGGAAGCCGAGCTTTTCGAGCACCCGGCCTGACGCCGGATTGTCGAGGAAGTGCGAGGCTTCGAGACGTTCGAGCCCAAGCGCCCGCGCAATGGCGACCAGCGCTTCACCGGCCTCGGTCGCGAAGCCGCGGCCCCAGAACGGCCGGGCGATCCAGTAGCCGAGCTCGATCCGGCCCGACGCGCGGCGCCCAAGCCCGCACGAGCCGACCAGCGCCGGCTCGCCATCCGTCCGCTCGAAGATGAGCATGGAGGGCAGGACCGGGTCGCGCGGCGCTGCGAGAAAGGCTTCGGCGTCGCGGAGCGAGTAAGGCCACGGGGCGACTGCAAGGTTGCGGACGATCATCTCGTCGGCAATCGCCTGCGCCAGCGCCGGGGCGTCCTCGGCCCAGCCGGGTCTCAACAGCAGTCGTTCGGTCCGCGCGAACATTCGTCTTCTCCTCGCCGCCGGCC
Organism: Sphingomonas alba; assembly: GCF_023516555.1. Lineage (GTDB taxonomy): Bacteria > Pseudomonadota > Alphaproteobacteria > Sphingomonadales > Sphingomonadaceae > Sphingomicrobium > Sphingomicrobium album. The sequence continues at coordinate 482,425 of NZ_JAMGBD010000002.1, read as the reverse complement.
CCTACGGACCGGTTTTGACAGTTTCGGGAGAAGATTTGGGCCCTTCAAAAACAAAGAAGGGAGAGGAGGGGGCTGCCCTCTTCTCCCTTTTTGGATTCCGTTTGAGCGGTGATCCTGGGCTGCCCCTTCCGGGAGCGGCCCTTTATCGACCGGTCCCTATTTGCTTGTCGCTTGCGCCGGCATCTCAATATGGACGTACTTGCGTCCGAGCTTGCCGTCGCGAAACGCGACGCGGCCATCACAAAGAGCAAAAAGGGTATGGTCTTTGCCCAGGCCGACGTTGTCGCCCGGGTACCACTTCGTTCCGCGCTGGCGCACGATGATGTTGCCGGCCAGGACGCTCTCGCCGCCGAACTTCTTCACGCCGAGGCGCTTCGATTCCGAATCGCGGCCGTTACGCGAAGAGCCGCCTGCTTTCTTATGTGCCATTGCTTACTTCTTCTTAGCTGTCTTGGCCGCCGGAGCAGCTTTCTTGGCCGCGGCCTTAGCAGGTGCAGCATCCTTTGTCGACGCCTTGGGCTTCTCGGCCTTGGCCGGGGCTGCGGCCTTTTCCGCCTTGGGAGCGGCAGCCTTCTTCTCCGCGGCGGGCTTTTCAGCCTTCGCAGGTGCAGCAGTTTCGGCCTTCGGCGCTGCTTCGGCCTTGGGGGCCTTCTTCTCGCCCTTGCCGCCGATCGACACGATCTTCAGGATCGTGTGCTGTTGGCGGTGGCCGGCCTTGCGGCGGTAGTTGTGACGGCGGCGCTTCTTGAACACCGTGACCTTCTCGCCCTTCGCCTGGGCAACGATCTCGGCGGCGACGATCAGGCCGTTCGTGGACTTGAGGTCCGAACCTTCGCCGGCCAGCAGGATGTCGGTCAGGTCGATGCTGTCACCAGCGCTGCCTGCCAGCTTCTCGACGACGATCTTGTCTCCAGGGGCGACGCGATATTGCTTGCCGCCCGTGCGCACGATTGCGAACATTGGCCTCTTTCCAAAAAATCTGTGACCGCACGGCTTGCTCGGCGAAAGCCATGCCCCCGCGCGGAAAGCGTGCCGCCTATAAGGAGGTGCCGCGGGTGTCAATGGCGATGGGCACGTCCTTAACGTCACTAAAGTCGCAAAAGTCTTGGGATGAGTGACCAAAACCCAGCCGAAACGGTGGGTGACAATATCGTCACCATTGGCGCGAAGGTCGATGTTCGGGAAGGGCCAGTCGCCGACATTATGGGAAGTGCACATGCGGCGGAGGCTGCCGGGCGGAACCCTATGTGTATCCAACAATCCGGCGCGAAGCGGAGCAGTCGGGAATTAAGTGCACTGTGACCGTGATTGCCCGTAATTGAGAGCGATCAAATCTCAGCCTTTCCTCTTCTTTAGTTCCAGCAACGTAGCGCACACCAATCCTACACCGAAAAATATCTGGCTTATCCAATAAGTATATGCCGCAGTGCTGGCGGAGTCCATGTTATCTATAAAATAACTTGGCTGGATGAATGAGGAAAATACAGGACTAGCAGACAATTCAACCTTCGATGCAAATCCTAATACAGCCGATATTCCACAAAATACCAATATCACTCCCTTGGATTCTGTTTATTTTGCCGGACTGCATGGCTAACATCCTAAGCCATTTTTTATTTTCACCAAGGTAATAGCGCCTGTATCCGAATGCCGCCAAAAAAGAATTAAAGTGACGGTGCAATAATTTCAGGCGCCTTTGGCTGCGGCGATCACCGGGCCGCCTTTTCCGGCCTGCAGGAAAACCGCCGTCGCCAGCCCGCGATTGCGCTGAGGCAAGGCATAGGTCTTGGCCGCGCCGTCCCAGTGGCCAAGCCGCACCAGGGACCTGACGATGTTCTTGTGAGGCAAGGTGCGGCCGTCATTCTCCCCCGCCCTGATCGGCACCTGGATGGTCCGTGGATCGAAGAAGGCGACCCAGAGGTCCGCGCCGCCTGCCGGGCTGCGGCCCGCGCCCACTCGCGCCTCATTCGTACCAAGCGTCAGCGGCGGCCCGCCGGTTGCGGCCTCGGCTATGGCTGCGCCAAGCTGCGCCCGGTTGCTGCCGACAATGGTCTTCCGTCCGTTGATCCAGACCTGGGGCGTCGCGACGTTCCCCAGCTGGTAATGTCGCGCATAATCCCATTGCCGCTCAGTGAACTGGGGCGAGGCGAAGGTGTCCTTCCAACCGAGCGCATCCCAGTAAGTGACCGCAAAGGACAAGGCGACGACATTCGGCCGATCGGCGATGGCATTGAGATTGGCGTTGGCCGGCGGGCAGCTCGAACAGCCCTGGCTCTGGTACAGCTCGACGAAGACGGGCCGTTCTGGGCTCGCCGCAACGTCCACCCGGGCCGGCCGAGCGGCTTCAGGCCTGGCGGTCTGGGAGGCAAGGACAGCGGCCAAGAATGCGGCAATTGCCGCGACGCCTGCAGTCAGCTTAAGGATCACCGGCCGCTCCATCAGGTTCAATGTTACCCGACTTCGCGCGAACGGCACCATGGGTTACGATTCTCGATGGCGCAGGTGGCGGAAAGGGTGGGATTGTCCTCGCTTCGCTCGTTCGCCTTCGGCCCGAACCCAAGTGGGCTTCTCCCATCCACCCGCTCGGCCATCGCCGCCGCCCCACTTCGCGAGGCATCGGCGATGGCGGAGAGGGTGGGATTCGAACCCACGGTACGGTTGCCCGCACGCCGCATTTCGAGTGCGGTGCTTTCGACCACTCAGCCACCTCTCCGCATGTCGGGTGCTGCCGGCGCTCAAGCCGTTGCCGGTCGGACGCGCGCCTCTAGCAGTGCATTGGAACCTTGCCTAGCCCGGTCGCGTCTCTACATTAAGCCACATGAACCGCCAGCTATCCGACAAGATTTCTCAAGAGGGTAAACCCATCCCGGCCGCCCGCTTCGGCATCGGCGACGTGGTGCGGCATCGCCTGTTCGATTTCCGCGGCGTCATCTTCGACGTCGACCCGGAATTCGCCAATAGCGAGGAATGGTACGAGTCGATTCCCGAGGAAATCCGGCCGGCCAAGGACCAGCCTTTCTACCACTTGCTCGCCGAGAATTCGGAGTCGAGTTACGTCGCCTATGTCAGCCAACAGAATCTGGTGCATGACGAGGATGCCGAGGAGATCGACCATCCGGCGATCGACGGCCTGTTCGACCGCTTTGCGGAGGGCCGCTACCGGTTAAGGCGCGAGCACAGGCACTAGGCCTGGCGGGCTAACCGCCGATCCGCTCCTTGAGCTCGGAGATTTCCCAATAATCGTTGCGGCTGAAGGGCAGCAGCGCCTTTAGGGTGGCGACGTTCGTCCGCCCGAGTTCGCTACGCAGCTTGTCGAGACGGATGAATGCCTGGCGTCCTTCGACGTGCAGCTTCTCGGTGTCGTCGGCCTGGTCGTGCAACGTGTCCTCGGCCTGCAGCAGGATCCAAGTCAGCAGCTGGCAATATTCGCGCATCCTTGCGCCCGTCTGCGCGTCCGAACGCTTGATGAGGGCTGCGATCTTCTTGCCGCTTTCATCGTCGGGATATTTGCCCGCTTCCCAGGCTGCCAGAGCGGCGCGAGTTTCTTCCCGCTCCTCGTTCAACCATTGCTGGGCCTCCACGGCACCAAAGCGGAAGATCGCCATCATGACGAACGGCGCGACGGCAAGGATGCCGACCATTGCGATCAGCGGGCGCTCCGGGAACTGGTTGAAGGCGGTGTGGATGGCGACCGCGATCAGATAACCGGGCACGAACCAGAGCAGGCTGAAATCGAAGTCGGCGACGGCTGCTCGCGTCTCGCGTTCGGCAAACTCATGGGCGGTAGCGGCGAGGACCGCGCAGGTCGTGCCGTGCATCACGGCCGTTCCAAGGCCGCGCACCATCCAGACATTGGCCGACAGCTCCGGGAAGCGCATCAGGTAGATGATGTTCTCGACGACGGAGAAGCCGGCGCCAATGGCGAACCCGGAGATGACCGCATCGAGCTTGTAGCCGATGCGGTTGAACCAGAAGAGGCCGACGATGGCGAGGCCCTTCACTAACTCTTCGATCCAGGGGGCGACAAAGCGGCTGTAGTTCGAAAAGCCCAGCGGCAAGGCATCGAGAAATGTACCGCTGATCGGATAGGTCACCACGGCCGTCAGCATGCCGAGCCCGAGCAGGCCCAAAGTCTCCCAGACCGTCATCAGCTTGAAGACGTCGAGCCAGACAAACAGGATCAGCATGACGAGGACCGGAAGAAGGGCGACCGACCAATCGACGAATTGGAAGAGGTTCATCCGCGGCTCACATAATCTTTAGCGAGGCAAGGAACTCGGTCTTCTCGGAATGGCCGTCGACGAAACCGTGGGCGGCACCGACCGAAAATACCATCGGCAGACGCAGTGCGACGGTGAAGGCCAGGTCCAGCTGGCCGCCGACCGTCTCATAATCATGGCTCTCGCCTTCCGCGTTATGAGTCAACATTGCACCGGCGAACAACGCGGGCCGCAGGTAGCTTAAATAGATGCTGGGGGTGCCGACCTCGGCGAACCGGATGGGAGGCAAATTGACCTCGCCGATCAGCTTGCCGAACCGGCGCGCATCGATCTGGTCGATCTCGAAGCCCGGGAAAGCCTCCAGTTCGCGGTAGCGCTTCTCCGGCCGGTTATCGACATAGTTGTTGCGGAACGAGCCGAAGTAGAAGCTGCCGAGCGGGCTATCCTTCTTGCCGGTCATGATGCCGGCCGACGCATAACCCCAGAGTGACGAGTTCGACCATGGCAGCGGCACGCCATAGTCGAGCTCAGCGGTGAGGTGCGTGAACTCGTCGTGATAATCGGTGTCAAAACCGACGGTCGTCCGCCAGGCGATGCCCTTTTCATGGTCGACGCCGCCCAGCGACTTGCGGGTGTTGCTGTATTTCAGGCCTGCCTCGACCGAGCCGATGTTCTTCGGCGAAGCGACATTCTGCGAGAAGGGCAACTGCTCCAGCCCGAAGAAGGCCGCGGCATTGAAGAAGACGTCCAGCGTCCTGGGCGGATCGTAGATCGTGGTCTTGTTCCAGCCCAGCGAGACGACATCGCCCTTGCGGCTGCGCTCGACCGGCCCGAACAGGTCGTAGAAGTCGGCGTAATTGTGGAGGTATTGCACCTTCCAGTTGAGCGTCTTGTACTTGAGCGCGACGTGCAGCCGCTCCTTGCTCTCCATCTCTCCGAACGGCGTGTAGCTGACGCTCGCATCGAACTGATGAAACTGCATCGGGTCTTCGAAATGGAGGAGATAACCGGGGGAGACCTGCTTCTTATAGCCCTCGACGATGGGATACATGGACGCGAGCTTCATGCGCCGCGTCGCATCGTAATGCCCGCGCTCGGTGACCAGCTCGTCGAGCGGGATTTTCGCCGGTGAGCCGACGCCCCAGGTCTTGAGCTCCGGATGGGTTTTGATCACCTTGGTGCCGAGGAATTCGACGGTGCCGAGGTCCTCCGTCGGCTTCGGCGTGATCAGCGACGGCGTCAGCCCCTCGCCTGTGTATTCATAGACCAGCAGCTTGCCGTCCGGCTGGAGCTGCGGCCGGAAGAAGCCGGTCGAGGCGTTGCTGACGACTTCATACTTCTGGCTGGCGATGTCGAAGTGGAAGACGTTCGAGACGCCCGTGTAATAGGAGGTGCCGTAAAGGCTCTTGCTGTCGGGCGTGAAGGTGAAGCTTTCCGGTGTCGATGGCGGCAGCGACAGGCGTGCAACTTCCTGGGGCTCCGTTCCCGGATACATGGAATCCATCGACCAGACGCGGACGGATTGGTCGCCGTTGATCTCGCCGAAGCTGACCGCCATCAACCGTCCGTCGGGCGAGATGTCGAGGTCGAACGGGATCTGGCCGTAATCGAACGTGTGGATCTGGTTGAACGCCGTGTAAGGGGCGGGCAGCCGGACGATGGTCGCGAAGCCGTTCTGGTGACGGATGCCCCAGAGTGACTTGTCGACCTTGTTGAATGCGAAGTCGCCGATGCGCGCGTCGCGCAGCAGCATCTTTTTCTTGCCGGTGTCGACATCGACCTCGATGAGGTCGCGGAAGGCGTAATTGTCCTCGGTGTAATAGACCTTCCGCGTATCCTCGTCGAAGGCGAGGCTCGTCACCTTGTAGAGCATCATCCCCTTGATTTCCTGCAGGGGGTGAAGCTCGCCGGTGGCGAGGTCCATGCGGCCGACGAAGCCGATCTTGCCCGGGTAGCGGAAGGCGGCGATCAGGCTGTTTGTCTTGTTATCAACGAAGCCGCGGGAAATGGATCCGAGGCCGCGCGGGCTCAGGTGCTGGACCTCCGTCAGGGGGTAGGCCGAAAGCTTGGCCAGTTGCTCCTGCTGGAACTGCTTCTCGGACGCAATCCAGTCGTCCCAAGCGGCGTCCAGCTTCTTGCCGAAGACCTGCTTGAAGGCCGCCGAATAATAGCCGGCGCTGCCGTCCGGCCGGCGCAGCCATTGCAGCACCTTGTCCGGCCCGTACGTCAGCGCGAGATAGGAATAGAAACGCGTGCCGTAGAGGTAATCGTTGACGCCGACCTGGAAGTCGACGGCGGTGCCTTCGGATTCGAGGCCCAGCGGCGAATAGATTTTGTCGCCGTCGCGGACCTTGGCGCGCCAGACCATCTCGTCATAGGCGCCCTGGCCGCGGCCGAGGCCGCCCGCCATCCAGGTTTCGAAAAAGACGGCGCTGCCTTCGAGCCACCAACGGGGGACGACGTTCCGCGGCGTCGTCAGGAAGTTGTAGAGGATGGATTCCGGATGCTCCTGGATCGGCATCGGCTTGCCGCCGAAGAAGTGCCGCCAGAAGGCGTCGCGCTTGTTCCACACGTCCATGGTCGCGACGTGGGCGAGCTCGTGGTTGGTCAGCGTGAAGAAGCGTTCGCCAGGCGTGAACGTCTCCATGCTCTGCGACAAGGGCGCGACGTCGAAGAGGACGGCGTTGTTCGGCGAGGAGCGGGCGGCGGCGTTGCCGTAGTCGCCGAAATCCTTGAGCAGGACCGTGACGCGGTCCCAAGGTTGCCATTCGAAGGTCTTGCGGTGCCAGGCCAGCGCATTTTCGACCGAGCGGCCGATGTATGGCGTCAAATAGGTCTGGACCGGGTCGAAATAGAGCAGCGAGAAATTCTTGGTCTCGAGCGTCGACAGGTTCAGGCCGCCGGGGCTGGGCGGCACATGCTCGGGCCCTTGCGGCGCGGGAGCCGGCTCGGGCTGGGGCGCTTGCGGTGCTTCGGGCTGCGGCTGCGTCTCCTCCGTCGGCTTCTTGTCCGGCTCGGCGATCGGCTCGGTGACCGTGGTCGTCGGCGGTTGCGGAGGCGGCTGGTCCGCCGGTTGCGCTAATGCAGCAGTGGCCGCACTGACGAGCAGTGCGGCCACGCTTCCCCTACACGCACGATAAGTACGCCACTTGGCCAAATGTTAGCCCCCCACTCGGCCAAGCGGCCGCTAACTACTCCTAGCGAGCTTGGGCGTTGAACGACGCCTGGATCGCTCCGCTTTGCAAGCCAGCCGCGAACGCCGGATTGAGCGCCAGCGCCTGGAAGTTCGGATTGCGGCCAAATGCCTCGAACGCCCTCGCATTGGCCGAGAAGCTCGCCAGCAGATTGGCGTTCTTCGCGAACTGAGCGAAGGCATTCGGATTCTGCGTCATCGCCGCGAAGGCCTGCGAGTTTGCAGCCATCGACGCCATGAGCTGCGGATTCAGGTGTCCCTGAGCCGCCATGTTCGCCGCGGTCGCCTGCGACACGAACGCCTGGGCGTCCCTCGCAGCCGAGGCAAGCCCCTGCGCATCACGAGCGGCGCTCTGGAACGCAGCTGCGTTCTGAGCCATCGCCTGCACCGCAGCGGCATTGGTCGCCGCCGACAGCAGTTGCGAGTTGGTCGCCAAAGCGTTGAACGCCGCATGGTTCTGGGCAATCGCGTTGAACACCTGCGCATTGGCCTGGAGGCTCGCCATCGCCTTCGAGTCAGCGGCAAGCTGCGCGAAAGCACTGGCGTCCCGAGCCATCGAGGCAATGCCCTGCGGGTTCTTCACCGCATTGGCAAAGGCCTGCGGGTCCTTCGAGAACTGGGCATAGGCACGCGCATTCGCCGCCATATTGGCAAGCGCCTGCGGGTGGTTAGCCAGCGATGCGAAGACCTGCGGATAACGCGCCATGACGCCCATCAGCTGCGGCTGAAGCGCCAATTGGCTATAGGCTTGGGCATTCTTGCCGAAGGCGGCCGCGAAGTTGGCATCGAGACCCTGCGCACCCTTCATATTGGCAGCGAAGGAAGCAGCCTGAGCCGACGCTGCCTGCAGAGCGGCATGGTTCTGCGCCAGTTGGCCGAGAGCCGCGGAGTTCTGGGCGATCGCCTGGAACACCTGGCCGTTGGCCGTGATGGCCGCCACGTCGCGGGCATTCGCCGCGAGGTTGGCATAGGCCGGGTTCTTGTTCACTGCGTCGGCAAACGCCTGCGGGTTCTTGCCATATTGCGCGGCCATGTTGGCGTCATGCGACAGCGCGACCAGAGCTTCCGGATATTTCGCCAGAACCTGGAAGGCCGGAGCCTGACGCGCCATGGCAGTAAACAGCTGCGCCGATTGCAGATTGGCCTCACGGCCCGCGGCCGACACGGCTTGAGCCTGCTTCGCCATTTGGGCGAACATGTTCGGATCCTTGGCGACGGCCGCAAGCTCACGGGCGTTCGCGGAGAGCGAAGCCAGCAGAGCCGGGTCCTTCGCCATGACGGCGAAATTCGGGTCCCTCACCATGGCGGCGAATTGAGGATCCTTGGTCATCAGTTCAAAGGCGTCGGTCTGCATCAACTGCGGAACCGACTGGTCACCCAAGGTGACGTCGCCTGATTGAACCTGGCTGGAGACATAGCGTTCAGCCGGAGCAATGGTGCCCTCGGCCGGTCCCAGCGGTGGATATACGCGGCCCAGGCCGTAGGCGCTCACGGCGACGACGGCGATCAACGCACCCGACATAAGGTACTTACGATTTTGGGAAACGGCGGCAGTCATGATGATACCCCCTAGTGCAGTCCAAGGGGTCGATTGTTTACCAAATATTAATCGGAGTCAATGACGCCGGAAGTTTCAGGCTGGGACAAATGGCGGATTTTCGCGGTTTACGCTGAAACAAATCGGTCAGATGCGGCCCACTCAGAGTGCCTCGATGATGGTGACATTGGCGATGCCGCCGCCTTCGCACATCGTCTGAAGCCCGAATCGCTTGCCGCGCGCATGCAACGCATGGACCAATGTCGCCATCAGCTTGGCTCCGCTAGCCCCTAAAGGATGGCCAAGCGCGATGGCGCCGCCGTTGACGTTGAGCCGCTCCGGATCGCCGCCGATTTCCCTGAGCCAAGCCATGGGAACGGGCGCAAAGGCTTCGTTCACTTCGTAGAGGTCGATGTCGCCGATGCTGCGGCCGGACCGTTCGAGTGCGCGCCGTGTTGCCGGGATCGGCTCCATCAGCATGATTACCGGGTCGCCGGCGGTGACGGTCAGATTGTCGATACGGGCGAGAGGCTTCAGGCCGTGGTCCTTCAACGCCCTCTCGCTGACGACCAGCAGCCCGCTCGCCCCGTCGCAAATCTGGCTGGCGTTGCCGGCGGTGATGACGCCGTCGGGCTTCAGCGTTTTCAGGCTGCCAAGTCCCTCCAACGATGCGTCGAAGCGGATGCCCTCGTCCCGTGCATGGAAGGTCTCGTTGCCCTCGGCGTCGAGGATCGCGAGCGGGACGATTTCGCTGTCGAACGCCCCGGCCTCCGTGGCCTCCGCCGCCTTGCGATGACTGCCGAGAGCATATTCGTCGAGCTGCTCGCGCGTGAAGCCATAGTTCTTCGCGATCGTCTCGGCGCCGGTGAACTGGCTGAACTCGGAGACGCCGTAACGGTCCTTGATCGACTGAGGCCACGGGCCGGTGCCAATGCCCGCCTGGAGCGGCAGGAAAACCGGCGTCCCCATCGGCACACGCGTCATGCTCTCGACGCCGGCGGCGATGACGACTTCCTGCGTCCCGCTCATCACCGCTTGGGCAGCAAAATGCAGGGATTGCTGCGAAGACCCGCATTGCCGGTCGATGCTGACCGCCGGCACGCTGTCGGGCAGGCGGGAGGCCATGACCATGTTGCGGCCGATGTGGAAGCTCTGCTCGCCAACCTGGGATACGCAGCCGACGATGACGTCCTCGACGAGCGCCGGATCGATCCCGCTTTTCTCGACCAGTGCATCCAGCACCGCGGCGCCCATGTCGGCAGGGTGCCAGTCCTTCAGCGCCCCGCCACGCTTGCCGCCTGCCGTCCGCAGCGCCTCGACGATATAAGCTTCAGCCATGGGTCACCTTAGACGTGGGAAACCCTGCCGCTCAACCGGGCGTTTGTTGCTGATATGTATCGTTCTGACCTCAACAAAGGCGACAAGGCCGGCTCCATCACGATGGTGGTGCTGATCCACGCCGCTTTGGCCTACGCCTTCCTCAACCTCTCGGGCACGATGCAGGTCATTCGCGACGAGGTCATTCCCCAGTTGATCGATGTCGATGTCGAACCGCCGCCTCCGCCGGTCGTCGAGGTCGCGGTGAAGGAAAAGCCGAAGGACAAGGAAGGCGCGTCCTCGCCGGAAAACATCAAGAGCACTGCGACGCCCGTCGTCGCGCCCAAGCCGCGCATCCAGCTGCCGGTGCCGCCGCCGATGCCGGTCGCCGAAAAGCCGAATACCGGCGCCGACCCGACCCAGGGCGCAGCGCCGGTGGCTGGCCCGGGAACGGGCGCCGGAGGAATTGGGAACGGCACGGGTGCGGGCGGTTCGGGGAACGGCAGGGGGGGCGGTGGCTCCGGGGCCGTCGTTCGCCCCTCGCTGCTGACGCCCAAACTGGGAGGCCGCGACTATCCCCGCGAAGTCCTAAACCAGTGGCCCCGTGGCGCACCAGTGTTCATCCGTTTCCATGTGGATGTCGCCGGCAGGCCCTTCGGCTGCGAAGTCATGCGTTCCAGCGGTAATCGGGCCGTCGATCAGTGGACCTGTAGCCTTGCCATGTCGAAACTGCGTTACCGGCCGGCGACCGACGCCAATGGCCGTGCCGTGATCGACTGGTCCGGCTATGCCCAGGAACCGGTCGGCTCCTGAGCGCTGGCAATTTCCGCGAGCCTGGGGCAAGCGCACCGCCGCAACAGGAGCGCTTTTCCATGATCGAAGCCGAATGGTGGGAATATGACGATGCCGACGAAATGGCGGATGCCGTCGCCGGCGACATCGGGTTCATCATCGAAAGTGCGCTCGATGCCCGTGGCGAGGCCCTGATCGCCGTTCCCGGCGGCACAACGCCGCTGCCGATCTACAAGAAGCTCGCCTCAGCCAAGCTCAACTGGAAGAAGGTGACGATCATCCCGACCGACGACCGGCTGGTGCCGCTGACGGACGAGCGGGCCAATATTCGCGCCATCGCCCAGGCCTTCCTGCCTGCCGGCGCCCGGGTCTTCCCGATCACCAGCGACATCAGCGACTACAAGCTCGCCGGCAATTCCGCGAACGCCAAGCTGTCCGAGCTCAAGTTCCCGCTGGACCTCGCCTGGCTGGGCGTCGGCGGCGACGGCCACACGGCGTCCATCTTCGCGGGGCCGGACCTGGAAGAAGCGCTCAACGCGCCCAAGGGCAGGCACGCGGTCGGCGTCATGCCCGACCCGCTGCCCGATGATGCGCCGGTAGCGCGCGTCTCGCTCACTCGGTCGGCGATCCTGTCGGCGCGGACGGTCCTGATCACTGTGACCGGCGACGACAAAAAGGCCTTGCTTGAGGGTGCTATCGAGGACGGCCAGTCCAGCAAGCTCCCCATCGGCCGCGTCCTCGCCGAGGCCGAGCAGCCGATCGACATTCATTGGGCCCCGTAGGCAGGGCGACGGGCCAGAACCACTACTGCTTGGAGGCGCGATCACCTCGGAGAATTGACTGCCATGATCGGCGGTTCACTAGCCGCTGGTAACCCAGTGCGCCGACAGCCACGACGGCGAGCACGATCATCACGGCAGTGAACCCGAACCAGCGCTCAGCGAGCCACGCGGTCAACAAAACTGGCCAGAACGTCAATTCCCAACGCAACCACGCCACCGACCTTTTGTCAGCCTCATCGTTCTTCCTCGATTCGGTCACGATTTCCTCCAAAGCGAATTCGAGTCTGGCTCAGCACTGATCCAGCGGTTTTCCCTTCGTCTCCTTGATGAAGAAGAAGGCGACCACGACCGAAATCGCGGTGAAAAACGCCGGGTACCAGAGGCTGGCGTAGATATTGCCGGTGATCGCCACCAGCGCGAAGCTGGTGAAGGGCAGGAAGCCGCCGACCCAGCCGGTGCCGGCATGATAGGGCACCGACATGGCCGTGTAGCGGATGCGGGTCGGGAACATTTCGACCAGCGCCGCCGCCTGCGGCCCGTAGAGCGCCGTGGCCGCCACCGCGAACACCATCAGCCAGGCGAACATGACGCCGTAGTTCATCTTCGCCGGGTCGGCCTTTTCGGGATAACCCTCCGCCGTCAGGGCCGCGCGGACTTCCTTGGTCGACGCATCCTTCAGCGCCTTCAGATCGGCCGTATCGAGGCCGCGCCCGTCCGGGATCTGCACCTGCTGCTGGCCGACGGAGACGATCGCCTCTTTATCCGCATAGGGGATGATGTCGTAGCTGATGCCCATCGTCGCCAGCATCGACTTGGCGATGTCGCAGCTGCTGTCGAAGCGCCGGGTGCCGACCGGGTCGAACTGCACCTTGCAGGTAGCCGGGTCGACGTGGACTTCGACCGGCTTGCTTAGGTGGGCGGCGGCCAACGCCGGGTTGGCGGCATTGGCGATGGCGTGGAAGCCGGGATTGTAGGCGACGAGCGCCAGCAACATTCCGCCGAGCATCACTCGTTTGCGGCCGACCTTGTCCGAGAGATGCCCGAAATAGACGTAGAGCGGCGCGCTCAATACGGTCATGCCGAGCACCAGCATGTCCTTGGTCTGCTCCGGCACCCCCAGCGAGCGCGTCAGGAACACCTGGATATAGAAGAAGGTCAGATACCAGACGGCGCCCTGCGCACACATGATGCCAAAGAAGGCAATCAGCACGCGGCGGAGGTTGTCGCGTTGGGCGAAAGCCTCGCGCAGCGGCATCTTCGTGACCGCACCCTCCGCCTTCAGCTTGGCGAATTCCGGACTTTCCGAGAGCCTGACCCGCATCCAGAGCGAAATCCCTAGCAGCACGACCGAGGCGAGGAACGGCACGCGCCAGCCCCAGGCCTGGAAACCGTCGTCGCCGAGCGTCTTGCGGGTGGCGAGGATCACCAGCAGGCCGGCGATGAGGCCGAGTGACGCCGTGATCTGGATCCAGCCGGTCATCATGCCGCGCTGCTTCCGGGGCGCATGCTCGGCCACATAGATCGCCGCGCCGCCATATTCTCCGCCGAGCGCGATGCCCTGGCAGATGCGCAGCAGGATGAGCAGGATCGGCGAGACGATGCCGGCCGTCTGGTAGGTCGGCAGCAGGCCGATGAGAAAGGTCGCGCCGCCCATCAGGCTGACGGTAGCGAGGAAGGCGCCCTTGCGGCCAACCCGGTCGCCGATGACGCCGAAGATCACCGCACCAAGCGGGCGGAAAGCGAAGCCGGCGGCGAACAGTCCGAGCGCGGCGACGAGGCCTGCGGTCGGGTCGAGGCCGGCGAAGAAGACCTTCTGGATGGTCGTCGCCAGGCTGCCGAAGATGAAGAAGTCGTACCATTCGAACGCGGTGCCCGCCGACGACGCCGCGACGACGCGCTTCATCGGCCAGGGCTGGTGGTCATCGTGAAGTGCAATACTCGCCATGTCTCTCCCCCGAGAGGAGAAGGGATAGCGGTGTGAGTGCGGGAGGCAAGTGCGCTCCTGCGAAGGCAGGAGCCTAGTCGCGCGAAGCGCTTCTTAACGGCTTCGCCGGACTGGGCCTCTGCCTTCGCAGGGGCACGAACTATTGCCGTCCTGCAAGCAAAGCGTCGACGACACTTGGATCGGCGAGCGTGGATGTGTCTCCGAAGCCGTCGGTCGCGCCCTCGGCGATCTTGCGGAGGATGCGGCGCATGATTTTGCCGGAGCGGGTCTTGGGCAGGGCCGGGGTGAAGTGGATCTTCTCTGGCGCCGCCAGCCCGCCGATGTCGTGGCGGACCTCCTTGATCAGTTCCTGTCGGACCGCGTCCGTGCCTTCCTCGCCCGCATTCAGCGTCACAAACGCGTAGACCGCCGAGCCCTTGATGTCGTGCGGATAGCCGACGACCGCGGCCTCGGCGACTAGCGGGTGCGACACCAGCGAGCTTTCGACCTCGGCGCTGCCGACGCGGTGGCCGGAGACGTTGATGACGTCGTCGACGCGGCCGGTGATCCAGTAATAGCCGTCCTCGTCGCGGCGGCAGCCATCGCCGGTGAAATAGCGGCCGCGATATGTCGTGAAATAGGTGTCGAAGAAGCGCTTGTGGTCACCCCAGACGGTTCGCATCTGGCCGGGCCATGAGGTGGTCAGACAGAGGTTGCCGCTGACCGCGCCTTCGAGCTCCTTGCCGTGCTCGTCGACCAATATGGCGTGGATGCCGGGCAGGGGTTGGGTCGCCGACCCGGGCTTCATCGGTGTCGAGCCGGGGAGGGGAGAGATGAGCGCCGCGCCGGTTTCCGTCTGCCACCAGGTATCGACGATCGGCACGCGGCCGCCGCCGACAACCCGCCAGTACCATTCCCAGGCGTCCGGGTTGATCGGCTCGCCGACCGTGCCGAGCAGCCGGATGGATTCGCGTGAGTAGCGCGTCACCCAATCGTCGCCCTCGCGCTCGAGTGCGCGGATGGCCGTCGGCGCCGTGTAGAAGATCGTGACGCCCAGCCGGTCGACCGTCTCCCAGAAGCGGCCGAAGTCGGGGTAATTGGGAACTCCGTCGAACATGATGCTGGTCGCGCCGTTCATCAGCGGCCCGTAGACGACATAGGTGTGGCCGGTGATCCAGCCGACATCGGCCGTGCACCAGAAGATGTCCGACGCCTGGGGCTGGAAGATCCAGTCGAAGGTCGTCGCCGCCCAGACCGCATAGCCGCCGGTCGTGTGGACGACGCCCTTCGGCTTGCCGGTCGAGCCGCTGGTGTAGAGGATGAAGAGCGGGTCCTCCGCGTTCATCACTTCGGGCTCGCACTCCGTCGACAGCGCCTCGCGGACGGCGGAATAGAGGACATCGCGGCCTTCGGTCATCGGCACGTCGTTGCCGGTGCGCGTGACGACGATGCATGTCGGAACCGGCGATTCCTTCAGCGCCTCGTCGACGTTGAGCTTCAGCGGGATGATCTTGCCGCCGCGCACGCCTTCGTCAGCGGTGATGACGGCGCAGGCGTCGCAATCAGAGATGCGGCCTGCGAGGCTTTCGGGAGAAAAGCCGCCGAAACAGACCGAATGCACCGCGCCGATCCGGGCGCAAGCCAGCATCGCCGCCGCCGCTTCCGGGATCATCGGCATGTAGATCATGACCCGGTCGCCGCGGCCGATGTCGTAGCTCTTCAGCAGGTTCGCGAACCGGCACGTCTCTTCGTAGATTTCGCGGTAGGTGAGGCTGCGGCCGGTGCCGGGCTCGTCGGCTTCGAAGATCAGCGCGACCTTGTCGCCGCGCGCATCGAGCTGGCGGTCGAGGCAATTGACGCTGAGGTTCAGCTGGCCGTCGGCGTACCATTCAATGTGGAAGTCGTCCTCATTGTACGACCAGTCGCCCGCCTTGGTCGGCGGGCGGTACCAGTCGAGCCTCTTGGCAAGATCGAGCCAGAAACCGTCCGGATCCGATTCCGCCTGCTGGCGAAGCGCCTCGACCTCGGCCGGGCCGTAGCGCGCCAGATAGGTATCCGGAACCGGATGGACAGTTTCGCTCACAGCCCCTTTTCCATGTCGATGACGAAGCGGTAGCGGACGTCGTTCTTCAGAAGCCGCTCATAGGCGTCGTTCACCTCGTCCATGCGGATCATCTCGACGTCCGGGTAGATGCCCTTGGCGGCGCAGAAATCGAGCATTTCCTGCGTCTCGGGAATGCCGCCGATCGCCGACCCGCCGACCGCCCGGTTCCACCAGATGAGGTTCATGCCGACGAAGCCCGGCATCGGCGTCAGCGCGCCGACGATGACCATCCGTCCCGACCGTCCGAGCAGTTGGAGATAGCCGTCGATCTCGTGGCTGACCGGAATTGTGTTGAGGATGAAGTCGAAGCGCGTCGACGCCGCCTTCATCTGCTCCGCGTCGGTCGAGATAATGACGTCGTGCGCACCCAGCGCCCGCGCATCCTCGCCCTTGCTCGGCGTCGTCGTGATCATCGTGACGTGCGCGCCCATGGCGGCGGCTAGCTTGACGCCCATGTGGCCGAGCCCGCCAAGGCCGACGACCGCCACCTTGGTCGTCGGGCCGACATTGTACTGACGCAGCGGCGAGTAGGTGGTGATGCCGGCGCAGAGCAAAGGCGCGACTTTGCTGACGTCCATGCCGTCCGGCACCTTGCAGCAGAAATGGTCGCGCACGACGATATGGTCGGTGTAGCCGCCCTTGCTCACCGTCCCGTCGTGATAGTCCTTGCTGTTGTAGGTCTGGACGCACCCCTTGCGGCAGAAGACTTCCCAGCCTTCCAGGCACTGGTCGCATTCCATGCAGCTGTCCACCATGCAGCCGACGGCGACCGTGTCACCGACGCGGTGGCGGGTCACTTCGTTGCCGACGGCCGTGACCGTGCCGACGATCTCGTGGCCGGGAATAACCGGGTAGCGCGTGCCGCCCCAATCGTTGCGACAGGTGTGGAGGTCGCTGTGGCAGATGCCGGCGTAGGTGATCCGAATCGCGACATCGTCGGGGCGGAGCGCGCGGCGCTCGAACTCCATCGGCCGCAGCGGCTGGTCGGGCGCATCCGTTCCCCAGCCCTTGGCGATCGTTGGTCCACTGCTCATTGCTGCCTGGGGTTCCGCCGTCGTCGCCATGATCAGACTCCTATTTTAATGCGCGCTCCAATGTGCGTTTCGCCTGCACGAGGTGCGGGCGATCGACCATTTTGCCGTCGACGGACAGCACGCCCGCGTCGGGATGTGCCTCGAACGCGGCGACAATCGCCTCCGCATGGGCGATGTCGGCGGCGGACGGCGTGAAGGCGGCGTTGATCACCGCCACTTGCGCCGGATGGATCGCCAGCTTGCCGGTGAAACCCTCGCGCCGCGCAGCCTCGGATTCCTTGCGCAACCCTTCCTCGTCGCGAAAATCAGCGAAGACGCCGTCGACCGGCTGGACGCCGGCAGCCATCGCGCCGGCAAGGCACAAAGACCGCGCCAGCTTGTAGGTGAAGCTAAGTTCCCCGCTCTCATCATATTTGGACGAGGCGCCGAGCGCCGCCGAAAGGTCCTCCGCGCCCCAGCTCATCGCCGCCAGCGTCGTGCTGGGCGAACGATAGCTGAGCAACCCGAACAGGCTCGCCGCCGTCTCGGTGACGATCGCATGGATCGGGATGTTGCCGGTGCGGTGGGCGAGCTGGACGACGTCGGCGCCGCTCTCCGCCTTGGGTAGGACGATGCCGTGGACATAGGCGCTGCCGATCAGCGTCAGATCGTCCTTGTGGAATTCCGATCCGAGCGGGTTCACGCGCACCCACCATTGCGGGCCGTTCGACTGCTTGGGCAGGTTCTTCAGGATATCGCGCGCCGCCGCCTTCTGGCTCGGCGCGACGCTATCCTCCAGGTCGAAGATGACTGCGTCGGCTTCGCTCTGCAGCGCCTTGGCGATCTTCTTCTCGCTATCGGCAGGGACGAACAGCCAGGAACGCGGCTCGCTCATCAGGCAGGCTTCTTCTGGATGAGGGCCGATCGTTTCATTGTGCACACGGCTTCGCCGCGCTGATTGATGGCGCGATGCGCCCACGTGACGATGCCCGCTGTCGGCCGCGACTTGCTCTCGCGAAGCTCGATGACCTCGCTCTCGAACTTCAGGGTGTCGCCGATGAAGACAGGCTTGGGCAGCCGAACCTCGTCAAAGCCGAGGTTTGCGACCAAAGTCCCGAGCGTCGTATCCTCGACCGAAACGCCGACCACCAGGCTGAAGGTCAGGCAGCTATTGACCAGGATCTGACCGAACTCGCTCGCCTTCGCCGCCTCGGCATCGATGTGCAGCGGCTGCGGATTATGCGTCAGCGTCGAGATAAGGAGGTTGTCGGTCTCGGTGATCGTGCGCGTGATCGAGTGGGCGACCGTGTCGCCGACCTGCCACTCGTCGAAAAAGCGTCCTGGCATGGCCAACCCCCTAAGCGGTCAGCAGCACCTCGGCAATCGCCTCCGTGATGGCATCGCCATCGAGCCGGTAGGCGGCATAGAGGTCGGGCAGGTTGCCGGTCTGGCCGAAGCGATCGACGCCAAGCGGCGCGACCCGTTGTCCCAGGACGCCTCCAAGCCAGGATAGACTGGCCGGCGCGCCGTCGCACAAAGTCACCAGACCAGCTCCCGGCTCCAACTTCGACAGCAAGGTCTCCGCATGGCTGGGCTGGCGTTGGCCACCCCACCGCGCAGCCTGCGCCGCCGACCAGCCGCGATGCAGCAAATCGGGCGAAGTGACCGCAAGCAGACCGAGCCCCGGAATGTCCGCGCTCAATTCCTCATGCGCCGCCAGCGCCTCGGGCATTACCGCACCCATCGCGACGATGGCGCTTTCGGCATTCGGGCCGGGCTCGCGCAGCCAATAACCACCCGCCAATGCATCCGCCTGCCAGTCGTCATTCGCCCGCTCGAACTGCTGGATCGAACGCGTCGACAGGCGAAGGTAGGTCGACTCGCCCGCCGGGTCGTCGATCAGCCGGAATGCTTCGCGCATCATGATCGCCAATTCGTCGGCAAAGGCCGGCTCGTAATGCCTGAGGCCTGGCTGGCCCAAGGCGATCAGCGGCGGGTTGATCGACTGGTGCGCCCCGCCTTCCGGCCCCAGCGTGATGCCGCTCGGCGTCGCCACCAGCAGGAAGCGCGCATCCTGGTAACAGGCGTAGTTGAGGCTATCGAGGCCGCGCGCGATGAACGGGTCGTAGAGCGTCCCGATTGGGAAAAGCCGTTCTCCGAACAAATCGCCCGACAGTCCTGCCGCCGCCAGCATCAGGAAAAGGTTGGATTCAGCGATACCTAGCTCGATATGTTGCCCTTGGTTGCTAGCCGACCATTTTTGCGCCGAAGCAATTTTTGCCTGCGCGAATACATCCGCCATTTCGCGCCGCTTGAACAATCCGCGCTGGTTCACCCACGCGCCGAGGTTGGTCGACACGGTGACGTCCGGCGAGGTGGTAACGATCCGGTCGGCAAGTGGGTGTCCCGACTTGGCGAGGTCGAGCAGGATCCGCCCAAACGCCGCCTGCGTCGATTGCTCGTCGCCCGTTGGCGCCGGCAATGCCGGCATTTTGACCCGCCCGAAATCGCGCGTCCTCTTCTCGCGCGCGATCCGGCATTTTTCGATCAGCGCTTCCAGGCCCGGCCGGGCATTGTCGCCGACGCCGTTGAGCGGCTCCCATTCAGAGCCTTCTGCAACACCCATGCTTTCACGGAAGGCCGCCATCTGCGTCGGGTTCATCAGGCCGGCGTGATTGTCCTTGTGCCCGGCGAAGGGCAGGCCGAAGCCCTTCACTGTCCAGGCGACGAACAGTGTAGGGACATCGTCCTGCGCCGCATCGAAGACCTGCGTCAGCGTCTCCATGCAATGCCCGCCGAGATCGCTCATCAGCGCCGTCAACGCCTCATCGTCATAGGTCTTCAGCAGTTTGTCGGCCTTTTTGCCGAGGTCTTTCTCGATCCTAGCCCGCCACGCCGCTCCGCCTTGGTAGAGCAGCGCCGAATGGTCGGCGTTGGGAAGCGTATCCAGCCATTCGCCCACTGCCGGATTGGCCTTCAGCGCCGCCGCCAGCTTCTTGCCGTAACGAAGCTCGATCGTCCGCCATCCGCAGGAGGCGAAAATCTCGTCGAAGCGCTCGAACATGCGGTCGGTGCTCGTCGCGTCGAGACTCTGGCGGTTGTAGTCGACGATCCACCAGCAATTGCGGATGTCGTGCTTGTAGGCCTCGATCAAGCACTCATAGATATTGCCCTCATCAAGCTCGGCATCGCCAATCAGCGCCACGAACCGCCCGCGATCCGCTTCATCCATCATTCCGTGCGCGGTGAGGTAATCCTGGATGAGGCTGGCGAATGCCGTGATCGCGACACCAAGTCCCACCGATCCTGTCGAGAAGTCGACCGGAATCTTGTCTTTCGTCCGGCTTGGATAGGATTGCATGCCCTGGTATCCGCGGAAGTTCTGCAGCTGCTCCAGGCTCTGCGAGCCCAGCAGATAATGGATCGCATGCAGCACGGGCCCGGCATGCGGTTTCACCGCCACCCGGTCGTTCGGACCCAGCGCATGGAAATAGAGCGCCGCCATGATCGCCGTCATCGATGCGCAGCTCGCCTGGTGACCGCCGACCTTCAGCCCGTCCGCACTCTCGCGGATGTGATTGGCATGGTGGATTGTCCAGGCGCTCAGCCAGCGCAGCCGTTCCTCGGCAAGCTTGAGGGCGGCGATGTCGGGCGCGGCAGTCTTCAGCATGGCGACGCCCTAGCGCTTCGGTCTCGCGAGGCAAAGCGACAAGGCGAAGGCGGGGCGCGCCCGTCCGAACTTCACGACTGCTGCCGAAGGATTATCCTTGGCGCTTACCCAGGGAGTGATTTGAAATGGCGTGGATGATCGGCCGTACGGCGGCCATGACAGACCCGGAAGCGGCGCGGCGCAAGGTGCTCGCCAAGCTTCAGGGGCTGACCGAGCTGGAAGACGCCGAGGGCCTGATCGTCCCGATCGTTATCGATGCGATCCTGATGGCCGAATCCTATCGCGGCGCCCGCCATCAGATCACCTTCCTGCCGGAGCTGACCGAGAGCGTGGATGCGCTGATCCGGGAACTCAATATCGTCGAGACGACCAAGGCCTGGGCGGCCGCCTAAGCCGTCGCTACCCTTGCTTGGGTTCGCCTTACGTGACTCGCGAGCTCCGCGGTCATCAGCAGCGCGATTGCGGTCGCCACCGTTAGTCCGATCAGGCCGGCGTCGAAGCTTCCGGTAGCGTCCGCGGCCCGGCCCCATCCGATCGGCATCAGAAAGGCTCCGATTTGCGACAGGGTGTTCACGGCGGCGCAGCCTAGAGCGAGCACGCGGCCATGGAGCACGTCCGGCCAGGCGCTGACCTGCGACAAGGTCACGGAACCCCACGAAAGGCCGTAGAGCAGGTAGGCGACCGCGAACACTGGCTTGGAATCGGCCACGGCGGTCAGGGCGAAGGACAGGCCCATCAAGGTCGTGCTGATCCACATGGTCGTGAAGCGCTCGCCGCGCCGGTCCGAAACCCAGCCGGTCGCAAGCATTCCAAGGGCGCCGAGCACGCCCCCCACCGCGACCAGCGTCCCGATCGCGCCGCTGCCGAAGCCGGCGCCCTTGAGGATCAACGGCGCCGATAGGGTATAGGTCATCATCGCGCCGATGGTCAGCATCCCGAGGAAGCCGAACCGCAATGTCGCCGGGTGGGATACCGCCGCCCTCAATCCGCCGGTGCCATGCGCAGCGAGCCGCTCGGCGTCCGCCGCGAGGTTGCTGTCGATCCAATCCTTCTGAGGCTCACTCAGCCAGCGCACTCCGCGCGGTGCGTCCGGCAGCAGGAAAAAAATGGCGATCCCGACAAACGCCGCCGGCAGGCCTTCCACCAGGAACAGCCATTGCCAGCCGCTGAGTCCGCCGTGGCCATGGAGATTGAGTAGGACCGGCGATGCCGCACCCATGATCGTCGATGCTAGCGGCCCGAAGAAGTAGAAGCGGCTGATTGCCCGTCCCCGCTGCATCCGCGGGAACCAGTGGGAGAGGTAGAAGACGACGCCCGGGAAAAAGCCGGCTTCGGCTGCGCCCAGCAGGAAACGCATGATGTAGAATTGGGTCGGCGTCCGCACAAACATCATGCCGGCCGCCAATATGCCCCACGTCACCATGATCCGCGCCAGCCAGCGCCGCGCGCCGAACCGAGTCAGCAGCATGTTCGATGGGATCTCGAACAGCGCGTAGGCGAGATAGAAAGTGCCCGCGCCAATGCCGTAGACGGTGGCGCTGAACTTCAGCTCCTCGTTCATCTGCAGGGCCGCGAAGCTGACGTTGACGCGGTCCATCAGCGAGAAGAGATAGCCGAGGCCGATCAGCGGCAGGATCCGCCACGAGATGATTGAAATGGTCGATCGTTCGACCGGGTTGCCGACAGTCTGGCTCATGTTCAGCGCCTTCCCCCGACAGCACTGCAATGATGAAAGGCTAAGCGCCTTGGCCCGGAAAAGCTAGGCGGCGACAGCCTCGTCGGCCGCGGCGTCGAAGCGCGCCTGCGCCTGGTGGATCGCCTCGACATTTTCCGTAGCCCAGGTAGCAAGGCCGCAAATCGGCTTCTGCAGCGACTTGCCGAGCGCGGTCAGCTCATAATCCACACGCGGCGGGATGGACGGCGTCACCGTCCGACTGACCAGTCCGTCACGCTCCAGGTTGCGCAAGGTCAGCGTCAGCATGCGCTGCGACACGCTCGGGATTTCCCGGCGCAGCTCGTTAAAGCGCCTCGACCCGTCGCCGAGCGTTTGCACCACCAGCACCGTCCATTTGTCGCCGATGCGCGACAGCAATGTGCTGATTGTCCGGCAGACCGGGTTGCTGGGATCCTTCATCGCAGTCACCTCCATGTTCCCGGGCCACAAATTTGTGTCTGAACCACAAAAAAGTGCGTTCTTGCGGGCGTTTCGCTGATGGTTATTTGGAGTGCCTCGGTAACAAATCAATACTTAGGAGGCAATAGTGACCATCCTGCATATCGACAGCAGCATCAATGGCGAAAACAGCGCCAGCCGCGTCATAACCTCTGCCATTGTCGACAAGCTGAAGCAGTCCAACTGGGGCGAAAGCGTCATCTACCGTGACCTGGTTGCGAACCCGATCCCGCACCTGACGCTCGACGCGTTCGCGGCAAATCTCGACCTGGAGGAATTCCTGGCGGCGGACACGATCGTCATCGGCGCGCCGATGTACAATTTCACGCTCCCGACCCAGCTGAAGGCCTGGATCGATCGCATCGTCGTTGCCGGTACGACTTTCCACTACACGGAAAATGGGCCTGAAGGCCTTGCCAAGGGCAAGCGTGTCATCGTCGCCTTGACCCGTGGCGGCATCTACAGCGAAGGCTCTCCGGCGTCCTCCCTCGAGCATCTCGAGACTTACCTGCGCGGCGTCTTCAACTTCATCGGCATCGAGCCGGAGTTCGTCACGGCCGAGGGCCTTTCCATCGGCCCGGAGCAGCGTGAAGAGGCCATCGGCCTTGCCATTGGCGAGACCGTCCGCCTCGCAGCCTGAATGCTTCAGGCCCGGTGCTTCGGCGCCGGGCCGAACAGCGATTACCCGTTTACAGGTCGACGATGCGGCCTCGACAAACGAATAGATTTAAACGGCGAACGACACGGCCTCGATGACGTGCCCGATCAGCGCATCGCCGTTGCGCTGCTCGCCTTGCTTGATCTGGCGCAGCCCGAGTGCATCGAGCCGCTCCGCCATTTCGCCCATTTCGTCGGCCGACAGTGCCGCCCCCAGCAGCGCCCGTTCGCGTTCGCGATGCGCCTCCACTTCAAGGCGAAGCGCGTCGACTTTCGATCCGATCTCACTCTCGGAATGCGACTTTCGCTGCTGGAACAGGTCGGTCAGCGAACGATGCACGGAGGCCAGCATGTCCGCGTCCGCCGCACTCCGCGCGCGCTCCGCAACAAGCCGCAGGGCCTCGCGGAATTTCCGATACTGCTCCTGCGCTTCGACTTGGGCGAAAGCCCCCCTGGCGCGGCCTCGCTCGACATTGAGGATGGCCGGGATGCAAGTGGCCGCATGTCTGGTCAGTTCGACCTCGTCGAGCAGGAAATCGGCATCCTTGATGGCCCGCTTGGTGTCGGCGGCCACCGATCCTTCAGCCGCATGGCAGGCAAACCGCAGCCGACCGCCGGGCGCCAGAATGCGAACCGCCTCAGGAACCGATCGTTCAAGGTCCGAATATTCGATGCCGTACTGGCTGACGACCGCATCGAAGCTGCCGCCGTCGAGCGGCAGGTCCTCGGCCGGCGTGTCGCTGAGGAAACGGATTTTGGCGAGCGCACTTTTGCCTTTGGACACGAATGCGGCTGGACGCACCGAAGCCAGGTCCGCCCCCGTCACATCGAGATTGTCTCCCGCCTCGACCGCCATCACCGCGATGGCACCATTGCCGGTGGCGAGGTCCATGACCCGCGCCCCGACAGGCAAAGCGGCGAAGAAATCGCGCCAACCCGAAGCGATTGCCTGGCCGTAATTGCCCGCGCCCCGGCCGGTCCCGAAGGAGGCCAGCCGGTCGTAACTCCAGAAGAGGTCCCAGGCCTTGCGTTCGTCCATCACCGACGCGCTTAGACAAGCGCGCCGGATCAGGCGAGCACTAGAATTTCGCCGTCAGCTGGATTCCGTAAGTCCGCGGCTCGCCGGCGATGAAGGTCGGCAGGCCGAGCGCATCGCCGCTGTTGCCGGCATCCTTGATGTACTTCTTGTCAAACGCGTTCTCGACAAACAGCTCCGCCCGGTATTGCCCGCCCTGGAGGCCGTAGCCGAGACGGGCGCTAAACAGGGCATAGCCGTCCTGAAACTCGTCCTGGATGAGGTCGGGGAGCAGGGTCGCCGGCGGCTGCTGCAGCGCCGATATGTCGTTGTTGTCGTCGAAGAAGACCTTGGACTGGTAGGTGACCGCCGGGGTGAAATCGATGCGGCCGGGCCCGACATCATGGGCCCAGGTCAGGCCGGCGCTGAACGTATGCTCGGGCGCCAGCCGGAAGTGATTGCCGTCAAGCACCCCGCTTTTGAATCGCGCGTGGTTGAAGGCGTAATTGGCGAATAGCCTCAGGTCGCGGCTCGGGTCGTAACGGACCTGTGCTTCGAAACCATAGCTTTCCGCCTTGCCGGCATTGGTTGTGACGAAGGTCGTGCCGACCTGCTCGAGCGTCTGGAAGTTATCGTATTTGTAATAGAAGAGCGCGCCGTCGAGGTAGAGCTTGCGGTTCAACATGGCTGTCTTCGCGCCGATCTCGAAGCTGTCGACTGTCTCGGCATCGACCAGGTTGAAACGCGGGTCACCGAACGGCACCGCCGGGTTCAGGGCCGACAACACCTCGGGCCGGCGCCCGCGCGCGTAGATCGCATAGATGCTGCTGTCCTCGTTGGGCGACCAGCGGCCGAACAGGCGGTAGGTGAAGCCGTCGTCCTTGTTATGCGCGTCGATCGCGTCGCCATTATTGTCGGTCGGCTGGAAGGTAACGCCGAACAGCGGCAGCACGCTCGCCGGGAGCAGTTGCACGAACGGCGAGGATAGCGCTGCCAAAATCGCAGAACGGTTCGGTTCCGGCAGCGACAAGGCGCCCAGGAAGCCGCCGAGGATCGAACGGTTGTTCAATACGCTGTCGCTGATGCTGGTGGTCTTGTCGTCGTGCGTCCACCTGAGGCCCGCGCCCAACTCAATCTCCGGCGAGACCTTCCAGGTCACGTCGCCGAAGATGTCGAAGGCGTTGGTCTTCGACTCGTTGATGTCCTGTTCGCGATGGTCGGACTTGAGGTTGTTGGCGATGCCGAGCGCGGTCGCCCCGTCGAGCGGGTAGCCGAAGCTCGCGGCGACGCCCTGCAACAGCAATGCGTCGAACCCCGGATTGCTCAGCAAGGATGCCGGTGCCGGGTCGGACGCCGGCCGGCCGGGGATGAAGCCGCCGCCGTTCAGGGCGTCCGCCAGCCTCGCCAGCGCAAATCGCTCGTCAAACTGGACCGACTGCCGCTGCTGGGCTTCCTCATGGAAATAGCTTGCCCCGACAAAGGCGGTGACGGGACCGTCATTGTCCCAGGTCAACCGCAATTCCTGGCTGAACTGCTTGTCGTCGAAGTCCTCGGCGCCGGTGATGACCGGCAGGGAAATGCCGTCGATGTCGAGGATTTCGAGCGTGTTGAACGCGCGGTACGCGGTGATCGAGTTCAGGGTGAAGGCCGGACTCAGCTCAACCTTGGCGAGGCCGGTGATACCCCAGACTTCGCGGTCGACGCCCAGGTCCTTGCCGCCCTCGAAGCCGGCACCCGGCGCCAGGGCTGCGCCATCACGGATGCCGGTCCCGTCCAGCACTTCGCCGGTCACCGGGTCGGTTGCGGTGTAGAGCAAGGACTTGAATGACGTGCCGCTCGGCTTGTCCTTCTGGTAATTGCCGATGAGGTCGAGCGTGATCGTGTCCGACGGCTCGAACCTCAGCGAGCCCCGCACGGCTCCGGTCTTGATGGAATTGAAATCGTCGACGCCGGGCAGCAGGCTGTCGACATAGCCGTCGCGCTTCTTGTAGCGGCCGGCGACGCGCAGTGCGGCGCTGTCGCCCAGCGGCACGTTGATCATCCCCTCGCCCAGCCAATAATCGAGATTGCCCATCTCGCCGCGGACCATCGCGCTGGTTTCACCCAGCCTCGGCTTGTTCTGGACGATATTGACCGCACCGATCAGCGCGCCGCGACCGTAGAGGGTCGACTGCGGACCCTTCGAAATCTCGACGCGCTCGACGTCGAACAGTTCGACATAGGCGCCGCGCGGCTTCGCGATTGAAACGCCATCCTGGTAGATCGACACGCGCGGTTCGAAGAAGGATGCGCCGCTATCGACGGTGATGCCGCGGATGCTGATCGCCGGATTGTTCGGCGACTGGTTCTGCACCGCGAAGCCCGGCGTGTAGCGCGCCAGGTCCTCGAATTCCTGGATGTTAAGGTCGTCGAGGAATCGTCCCGAATAGGTCGTCAGCGCGAACGGGACTTCGACCGGCCGCTGCTCGCGCAGCTGGGCGGTGACGATGACATTCTCGCTCGTTTCGTCGGCGGGCTGCTCTGCCTGTTCCGGTGGCTGGCTGGCCGCTGGGGTCTCTCCGGTGGTCTGGGCTAGCGACGGCGTGGCGGTAACAAGCGCCAGCAGGCTGCCGGCCGCGAAGAGAGCGCGCAAATGCATGATGAATCCCCCTCCTGAATTCAGGCGGGAATTAGCGCATGAATGTGACGGTCCCGCAAGCGGGAGTTTTTAATCTGCGTTAGGCCGTTCGATCAGGCCGACAGCAGGCGCAGCGGGTTCTCGATGTAACCCTTCAGCGCTTGCATGAAGCTCGCCGCGTCCCAGCCGTCGACCACGCGGTGGTCGCAGCTGAGCGAAAGATTCATGCGCTTGCGAACCTCGATCTCGCCAGCAACGACCACGACCTTCTCTTCCAGCTTGTTGACGGCAATCGTCGCAACCTGGGGCGGATTGATCACCGGGGTCGAAACGACGCCGCCCATCGGCCCGAGCGACGAAATGGTGATGGTCGGCCCGCTCAGTTCCTCGCGGCTGGCTTTACCGGTACGCGCCGCCTCGCTGAGACGCAGCACTTCCGAAGCCAGCTGCCAGACGGTCATCCCGTCCGCGTTGCGGATGACCGGCACCATCAGGCCGCCGTCCGTCTGGGTGGCGACACCCATGTGGACCGCACCATGGCGCGTCACGACATTGGCCTCGTCGTCATAAGTGGCGTTGATCATGGGCCATTCGGCCACCGCCCTCGACATGGCCGTGATCAGGAAGGGAAGCACCGTCAGTTTGGGATTGGATCCGCGGTCGCGGTTCATCATCGCGCGTGTGTCTTCAAGGGCGGTGACGTCGAACTCTTCGATCAAGGCGAAGTGCGGGATGCGGCGCTTCGCTTCCTGCATGTTCTCGGCGATCTTGCGGCGGAGGCCGACGACCTTGATCGTCTCGTCGGCGCGTGGCGCGGCGCCCCGGCTCGAAACGCTGCCGCCATTGTAGAGCAGATAGGCGTCGAGGTCGGCGTGGCGGATGCGGTCGCTGGTCGTCCTCACTTCTGCGAGGTCGATGTTAAGGTCGCGGGCACGGGCGCGCACGGCGGGAGATGCGAGCACCTTCTCGTGGCTCGGCTCTTTCTCGGCGACTTCGGGTTCGACCCGTGGAGCGGGTGGGGGCGCGGCTTCGACTTCCGATTCAGGGGCAGGGGCCGGGGCCGGCTTGGCGGTCGCCATGACCGGCATGGCTTCCTTCTGCTCCTTGGTCGGACGTTCGGCGCCGTCGGCCAGCGGCACTTCCCGCCGGCTGTCAGGCGCGGGCGCTTCGGCGGCGGAGGCATCGCCGGCGGTCTCGATCTCGACGAGCACGGAGCCGATGGCGATCTGGTCGCCGACTTCGCCAGCCAGTTTCGTCACCTTGCCGGCGACCGGGCTTTCCATCTCGACCGTCGCCTTGTCGGTCATCATGTCGGCCAGCTGCTGGTCTTCCTCGACCGTATCGCCGACCTTCACGTGCCACGCGACGATCTCCGCCTCGGCAATGCCTTCGCCAATGTCGGGCAGCTTGAACTGGTAGGTTGCCATCAGTCAGCCATCACTTTCTGGAGCGCCGTCTTCATGCGCTTGGGGCCGGGGAAATAGGTCCATTCGTAAGCGTGCGGATAAGGTGTGTCCCAGCCGGTGACCCGGCCGACCGGCGCTTCGAGATTGTAGAAGCAGCGTTCCTGGACGAGCGTGGCCAGTTCCGAGGCAAAGCCGGATGTGCGCGGCGCTTCCTGCGCGATCAGGCAGCGGCCGGTCTTCTGCACCGACTTTTCGATCGTCTCGATGTCGAGCGGGACGAGCGTACGGAGGTCGATGACCTCGGCGTCGATCTTGTTGTCCTCGACGGCCGCCAAAGCGACATGCACCATGGTGCCATAAGCGAGGATCGTCACTTCCTCGCCTTCGCGGACGATCTCGGCCTTGCCGAGCGGCACGGTATAATGGCCTTCCGGGACCTCGCTTGCCTTGTGCCGCGCCCAGGGCGTCACCGGCCGGTCGTGATGCCCGTCGAACGGGCCGTTGTAGATGCGCTTGGGCTCGAAGAAGATGACCGGGTCCGGATCCTCGATGGCGGCGATCAACAGGCCCTTGGCGTCATAGGGCGTCGATGGCACGACCACCTTCAGGCCGGCGATATGGGTGAACAGGCTTTCCGGCGACTGGCTGTGGGTCTGGCCGCCGAAGATGCCGCCGCCATAAGGCGATCGGATGACCATCGGCATCGACCATTCGCCGGCGGTGCGATAGCGCATCTTGGCGACTTCGCTGACGATCTGGTCGTAGCCCGGGTAGATGTAATCGGCGAACTGGATCTCGATCACCGGCTTCAGGCCATAGGCGGCCATGCCGACGGCGGTTCCGACAATGCCGCCTTCGGAAATCGGCGCGTCGAAGCAACGCTGCTTGCCGAATTCCTTCTGCAAGCCTTCCGTGGCGCGAAAGACGCCGCCGAAAAAGCCGACGTCCTCACCATAGACGACGATGTCGGGGTCGCGGCGCATCATCACCTTGTGGGCGTCGTTGATCGCCTGGATCATGTTCATCACCGGCATCAGCGCTGCTCCTCAAGAGCCTGGTCGCGCTGCTCGGCGATGTGCCACGGCATGTCGGCGTAGACGTCCTCGAACACCGACCCGATGTCGCTCTTGCCCTGCTCGGGAAGGATGCCGAGCTTCTCGGCTTCCTTCTGCGCGGCGCGGACTTCAGCGTCGGCATTCTTGGTGATCTCGGAATGCCGCTCCTCGTCCCATTCGCCGATGCCGATAAGGTGCGCCTTCAGCCGCTCGATCGGGTCGCCGAGCGGCCAGCTCTGCGCTTCGCCCGCTGCTCGATATCCGGTCGGGTCGTCGGAGGTCGAATGGCCCTCGGCGCGATAGGTGAAGAACTCGATCATCGTCGGGCCCTTGTTCGACCGTGCCCGTTCGGCCGCCCAGCGCACCGCTGCGTAAACCGCCAGCGCGTCATTGCCGTCGACGCGCAGGGTGGCGATGCCATAACCGATGCCGCGCTGCGCAA
Organism: Sphingomonas alba; assembly: GCF_023516555.1. GTDB lineage: Bacteria > Pseudomonadota > Alphaproteobacteria > Sphingomonadales > Sphingomonadaceae > Sphingomicrobium > Sphingomicrobium album. The sequence goes on along the minus strand of NZ_JAMGBD010000002.1, from coordinate 452,508 downwards.
AGGTCGCCCGCTCGCCGCCCGCGATGCCGCTGAAGCTGGAGATGGCCCACTGGTTGTTGACCGTCGCCAGGATGACCGGCGCGTTATAGACGGCCGCGAAGGTCATTGCGGAATGGAAGTCGCCCTCTGCCGTTGCGCCGTCGCCGACCCAGCCCATGGCGATGCGGCTGTCGCCCTTGATCGCGCTCGCCATCGCCCACCCGACCGCCTGCGGGTACTGCGTGCCGAGGTTGCCGGAGATGGTGAAGAAGCCGTGCTTCTTGTCCGAATACATGATCGGCAGCTGGCGGCCCTTCATGTGGTCGCCGGGGTTCGAATAGATCTGGCACATCATCTTCACGAGCGGATAGCCGCGGCTGACGAGAATGCCCTGCTGGCGATAGGTCGGGAAGTGAATGTCCTCGAAATCGAGCGCCGCGGCGGCGCTGGTTGCGATCGCCTCTTCGCCGGTGCACTTCATGTAGAAGCTGGTCTTGCCCTGGCGCTGGGCGCGGTACATCCGGTCGTCGAACACGCGGACCGTGACCATGTCCTTCAGGATCTTGCGCAAAGTGTCCGCATCGAGCTTCGGGTCCCACGGACCGACGGCCTTGGCATCCTCGTCGAGCACGCGAACAAGGTCGGTCGCGAGCGGGTGGGTCTCCCTTGCAGCAACCGCCGTGTCGGGGCGCGGCGCGCTGCCCGCGGGCGGCACCTTGATCGACGAGAAATCGGGCGTGTCGCCGGGACGGAACGGCGGCTCCGGCACATGCAGCGCCAGCGCTGGCGCATTGCGCCGGGAAGGTTGCTTATCGGCCATCGCCGGCCCGCTTAGTCGCGTGCGCGCAACCGTGCAAATCTCACTGTCAAGGAAACTTGACTTTGGCCTTAACCGGCTGAACCGAAAGCTTTGCAGGGGACCATGCGGCTACCGCGCCGGCCCGTGGAAATACTCGATCTTGATCCGGACCCAGGCGCCCATCATTTCCTGCCCGTTCTTGCGCGGGGCGCGGACCCGGAATTGCCATGCCGCTTGCCGCACGGCGCTCGCAAGGTGCGATCCGGGCGGATAATTTTCGAGTTCGATGCAATCCTCGACGCGGTGGTCCGGGGCAGTCTTGCAGGCGATGAGGCCATATCCTTCCGGCGCGTTCGGCGGCATGTACCCGTCCAGCTCGGCATCGGTCGGTTTGCGGTACCATTCGGCGCCGTACATCAGCTCGCCATTTGGCGCCCGGCCGATTGCCTCGGAATCGTCTGCCGCCGCCTGCTGGCCCTCACCCGGCGCGTGGCCCAGGTTGCGGATGTCGGAGGCAGCGAACTCCTCCTTGGTGAGCGGGATGAAGTCGAGCGGCTTGGCGATCGGAATCTGGATCGGCGGCGGCTTGATCGGCGGCACCCTGGGCTTCGACGTCTCGGTCGACTTTTCGGCCTGCGGAGGCGGCGGTGCCGACGCAGAGCGCGACGACACCATGTCGACGACCAGGACGTCATCCGGCTTCTTGGTAAACTCGGCCGCCCCCAGCGTCATCAGCACCAGGAAGATCAGCCCGTTGATGGCGATCGCCAGCCCCAGCCCGGAACCGCGGCGGGTCGCCGTCGTCGCATCCCAGGCCGGGGCGTTGCGATAGGTTCCGGAACTCAAGGCTTGCTGCCCGTTGATGAGACTCAATGAACCGGCCGTTTACCGACCGGGAGCGCCTCAGTCCGCTTCTTTCGTCACCATTGTCGCTGTCGCCGTATAGGATCCGCCGGCCTGCTGCTGAAACCAGAAGGGCTGGAAGCCGCCGGTGCCGCCGGCGATGATCCGCAGGTTCGAATCGAGCAGCCTGCCGCCGGCCATCGTCATGGCGATGTGGTCGGAATTGCGGATGTTCTCGAGCGGGTTGTCGTCGAGCACGACTAGGTCGGCAAGCTTGCCGACTTCGAGGCTGCCCAAATCCTTGTCGAGGCCGAGCGCGCGGGCCGGGTTAATCGTCCCGGTGTGCAGCGCCTGCATCGGCGTCATCCCGCCCATTACGAAGGTCCACATGTCCCAGTGCGCCCCGAGGCCCTCGCGCTGGCCGTGCGCGCCGATCGAAACCGGAATGCCGAGCTCGCCGACCCGTCGCGCCGTGATCGCGTTGGAAACGAGGTTGTCCTCTTCCGGCGGGTTCATCACCGGCCGCCGCGAGCGCGCATCGAGCAGCGGACGCGGGACCCATTTCGACAGGATCGGCTCGTTCCAGACCTGCGTATGCTGATACCAGTAATTCTCGCCGAACGGCCCGCCGTAAGTGACGACCATCGTCGGCGTGTAGGCCGTGCCGCTGCCCTTCCAGAACTGCAGTACGTCGTCATAGATTTTCTGCACCGGAAGCGAATGCTCGATGGTCGTGTGCCCGTCGGCGATCATCGTCATGTTCATCTCGAACAAGGACCCGCCTTCCGGCACCACTTCCATGCCGAGTTGCCGCGCTGCTTCGATGATCATCTGCCGCTGTTCGCGCCGCGGCTGGTTGTAGCTTTTCACCGACCATGCGCCCGACGCCTTCAGGCGACGCAGGTGCGACAGCGCATCGTCAAGCGTCTTGATCTCGACCGTGAACGGCGTCGTCGCGCCATAGAGGATGGTGCCGGTCGAGAAGATGCGCGGCCCGACGATCTTGCCGGCCTTCTGATATTCCGACGCGGCGAAAATCTCCTTCGTCTCGTTCGACGGGTCGTGGATGGTCGTCACGCCGTAAGCGAGCGCGGCCGCATGAAACCAGTTCTGCTTGGGGATGATGAGGTCGCTGCCCATCGACCCGTGCCAGTGCGCATCGATCAGGCCCGGCATGATCGTCTTGCCGGTAACGTCGATCGTCCGCGTGCCCGCGGGATAGGTGATCGAAGCGGTCGGGCCGACGGCGCTGATCCGGTCGCCATCGATCAGGATCGTGCCGTTCTCGATAACCTCGTCACCGCCGCCGCGCATGGTGATGATGCGCGCGCCGGTCAGCGCGATCAGCCCGCGCGGCTTGTCGGCATTGGCAGTGAACCCGAGGTGCGCATAGACCGGCGCCACCGCCTGCTTGCCGCCGGCGAAGCCGCCGACCGCATTCAAATTCTGCGCAAAAAGGTCCGGCCCCTGAGTCCAATAGAGCGTCCGACTGTTGCCCGACCAATGCAGCCAGTCGCCGGCATCCGCCGAGACCCGCGACACCGGCAGCGCCTTGGTGTCCGGCGAAATCTCGACCGACCGGCCGGACCGCACGAACGGCATGACATAGGCCTGGTAGCGTTCGACCCAGCCGAGATATTGCTCGTCCGGCGACAGTGCGAACTCGCCTGCGTTCTGCGAGACGACGTGCGTGACCTCGTCGCCGCCGGTCAGATTGACCGAGTGCAGCTCCCGCTTTCCTTCGGCTGCAGGCGCGGTGAAAAAGATGCGGTCGTTGGTCGCGCCGAATTCCGGTTGGTAGCCGTTTTCGGTGACCCGGGTCGGCTTGCCGCCCTTGACCGGCACGACATAGATGCCCGGCTCGCGGCCCCAGAGGGCCGTCGTCAGGTAACCGTCGCTGGTCTTGCGATAGGCAATGAGGCTGCCGTCGGGCGAGAACGTCGGCTCCAGATAATGGCCCGGCTCCGGTGTCACGTCGCGCGCCGCGCCGCCGGTCGCGGACACGACCTTGATCCGCCCGGCCTTGTCGTCGTTCCAGCTGACGAAGGCGATCTGCCGCCCGTCGCGCGACCAGGTCGGATAGGATTCGAAGTCGGTCGAATTGGTCAACCGTCGCGGCGTTCCGCCGGCCGCATCGCGCACCCACAATTGCCCCAGCGCTTCATAGGCCACGCGCCGCCCGTCGGGGCTGGCATGGGCGAAACGGATCATCTTCACATCGAAGCTGTTCGGCGAAACGTCCTTCTGCTGGCGCACCGCGTCCTCGACGAAGCGCGTGCCGGTCACGTGGAAGGGGATGTCCGTGACCTGCTTTGAGGCAACGTCGATGCGCTTGATGCCGCCGTCGGCGTAAAAGACGATGGACTTGCCGTCCGGCGTCCAGTCCATGCCCGGATAGACGCCGTGAACCGCCCAGGTTTCCTGCATGTCGCGGTCGAGGATGTTGGTCAGCGGCGTGATGCGGCCGGACTCGATATCCATCAGCATCAGCACGGATTTGTACCGGACCCGGCGGATGAAGGCCAAGGTCTTGCCGTCCGGCGATGGCGTCGGCCGGATGGCGCCGCCGGGGCCGTCGATGAACGTCTCGATCTTGCCCGTCTGCCGGTCGAGCCGCTGGATCACATAAATCTGGCCGTTGACGTCCTTGGAATATTCAAAGACCTCGCCCGGCGTCGCGTCGTCGGAGAAATAGAGGTAGCGACCGTCGGGCGAGAAGGCGGGTTCGTTGGTGTCCTTCTGCTTGGTGCGCGCCTTGGTCATTTGCAGGCCTGCGCCGCCGCCCGAGCGATGGTAGAGCCACATCTCGCCCGCACCCAACGAGCGCGACGAGGTGAAATGCTTGCGGGCGACGATGTAATTTCCGTCCGGGGTCCAGTCGGCCTGGTTCAGCAGGCGGAAGTCTTCCTTGGTGATCTGCCGCAAGTTCTGGCCGTTGCGGTCCATCGTCCAGATATTGTCGCCGCCGCCCCGGTCGGACGTGAAGGCGATCTCGCGCCCGTCCGGCGAGTAACGCGGCTGCATTTCCCACGCATTGCCGGTGGCAAGCGGCCGCGCCTCGCCGCCTGTGATTGGGATTGCGTAGATGTCGCCGAGCAGGTCGAAGGCGATCTCCTTGCCGTCCGGCGAAACATCCACGCTCATCCAGGTGCCGGTGTGCGTGTCGATCTGCGCGTCATGGCCGGGGCCGTGGCGGGCGTTGACGTCCCACTTCGCGTCCTTCTTCGCAGCGTCGGGCTGCGGCGCGGCCGGTACGTTCGCAGGCTTGGCCTGCGTCATCGGCTCGGCGGCACCGGGCTGCGGCGGCGGTGGCGCGACCGGCGGCGTCGGCGCCTGGGCGGCGGCGAGGCTGGCGAGCGAAGAGGCGGCGAGAAACAGCGTGAAGCGGCGCATGGAAACCCCCGGGGAACGGACTTGTCGCCGGGGACTTTGGCGACGCAGTCGTGCGAACGCAATCCACACAGGTCGCCGTTGGTCGAAGACACGCGCGCGTTGACGGAAGCGGCGAGTGGGGACTAGGCGATCCGTCATGACCGAACAGACCAACGAACTCCCCGATCGCCTGAGCCTCGACCCGCGCAGCCCCTATTTCGATGAGGCAGTGTTGGAGCGCGGCGTCGGCATCCGCTTCAACGGCCAGGAAAAGACCAACGTCGAGGAATATTGCGTCTCGGAAGGCTGGATCAAAATCATCGCCGGCCGCAGCCGCGACCGTTTCGGCAATCCCATGACCCTGACCCTCAAGGGCAAGGTCGAGCCCTACATCGAAGGCCTCGGTGAGAAGGGTTCGGAAGAAGCCTCGGAAGAGTCATCCGAAAGCTAGCTCCGGACTTACCAAGCCTGACCCGAACGAGGAGGAGCGCAGCTCAGCTTGGCGTCGCGTCCTTCGGGTAACGCGGCGAACGCCCCTTCCGCCAATCCCAGAGCTTTTTCGCACCCCAGCCGAGCGCCATCGCGCCGGCCAGTGGGCCCAGTCCGCGGCGCGCCACGGCCGCCACGCCGGCGCCGAGGATCGCGCCCTTGGCGCCCCGATTCCTGCCGGCGACCTTCTCGCCGATGATCGCACCTACAATCTTGCCCAGCATTCTCATTCCTTCATCTGAAACGTGGACGGAATAGCGCTCCATACGGGTTCGCGGTTCCCATGGCGAAATCTCCCAACTGTCGGTGGTGGATTCCACCAACCCCGGCTTCGCATCCACCAATTCAGCGCCATTTTTGGCGGAAAACTGCAATTGGCACGGTGCTTGAATATAGACCGGCATGGCCCGCCAAACAGGGATCGGCGGGAAAAAGGGAGAAAGACAATGTTTGGTTCTAACACTGGTCGTCATCTGGTAGCGGCGTTTGCAGCCCTCCTGATGAGCACGGTTGCGGTCGGTTCGGCCGTTGCCCCGGCGGCAGTTCAGAGCCCGGCGGTCACCGCCAATGCTTGAGCTTGAACCGATCGAGGCGAAGGTGCCCACCCGCACCCCGAGAATGGAGGAAAAGCCCAAAGTGGAAGACACCACGATCCGCTTCGCCCCGCTCGCCGGCATCCTGTCGGGCCCGATCTTCACCCGGACCCGGGACATCATCGCCGCGAACATGACGGAGCTGCTGGACCGGGCCGAAGACCCCGCTCGCATGATCCGCATGATCATCGTCGAGATGGAAGAGACATTGGTCGAGGTCCGGGCGACAGCCGCCCGCTCGATCGCCGACATCAAGGAAATGCGGCGGGCGATGATGCGGCTCGATGGCCTCCAGTCCAACTGGTCCGAAAAGGCCCAGCTGGCGCTGGAAAAGGGCCGCGAGGACCTGGCCCGCGCCGCGCTTAACGAGAAGCAAAAGGCCACCGACATGGCCGAAGGCCTCCGCGAGGAGATCAGCCAGATCGAGCAGGTGCTTCGCGGTTACGAGGAAGATATTGCCCGCCTGCAGGCCAAGCTGGCCGAGGCGCGCAGCCGGCAGAACGCCATTGCCAGCCGCCTCGAAAGCGCGGTGACCCGCGCCAAGGCCCGCGAGCTGCTGCACGGCGGCCGCACGGAAGATGCGTTTTCGCGCTTCGACCTGCTGGAACGCCGCGCCGACCTCGCCGAGGGCTATGCCGAGGCGATGGGCCTGACCGGCCCGAAGAGCCTGGAAGAAGAGATTGCCGAGCTGAAGGCCGCCGAGAAGGTCGATGCGGAGCTGGAAGAACTGAAGGCCGCTTTGGCGGCGAAGAAGTGAAAGGACAAAAGGGGATGTCTCGCTATTCGATGGATCGCAAGGAAAAGAAGATTGCCGGTGTCTGCGCGACGCTCGGTGATGTCTTCAACCTCGATCCAACCTTCATGCGGATCGGCTTCATCGCCATCGCCATCCTGATCAGCTGGAAGCTGGCGCTGATCGGTTACATCGCCGCCGGCATCTACCTGCACAGGCAGAAGGGGCAGGTGCTTGGTCGTCGCGGAGAGCGCCGGTCGGACTTCGACCGCATGGCCGACGTTGGCCGCACCCGCTCGTCGATCCACGCACTCCGCACCGAGCTCGATGAGACCGACCGCCGCATGATGGCGATCGACCACCACATCACCACGTCGAAGAACCATGAGCTGGCGCGTGAAATCGAAGCGCTCCGGGAGGAAAAGTGATGACCGACCCAATCCTGATCATGACCGTCGCGGCCAGCGTTCTCGCCGCCGCCGGGATCGCCGCCTGGGCCGGCCTCAAGGCCTGGCACGAATGGCTGGAGCTGAAGCGCATGGAGCTGGTCAACGGCCGCGCCGAAGCCGTCATGCCCCAGGCAGCCGGCGGCCGGATCGAGCTGGCGGATCTGAAGGAACGCGTCCGCAAGCTCGAGGCCATCGCGGCCGGCATCGACATCTAACCCCGTCGGCGCTCGTTCCACCCCCGTAGCGCCGCAGTCCAGCGGCCCGGCGACCCACACCGCCGGGCCGCTTTTTTCATGCCCGCTGCGCTGCGAACTCGTGGCGTCCGGGTCTCTGCGGCAGGATCAGGATCAGCGCGAATATCACGACAACCAGCACCAGCGACGCGAGCGGACGGCTGAGCTCAAGCCCACCCTTGGCAACCGGCTTGTCGAACCAGTCGCCGACCGTCGCTCCCAGCGGGCGCGTCAGGATGAACGCCGCCCAGAACAGGAAGACGCGCGAAACCTTCGTTGAGAAATAGAGCAAAGCCAGCACCGCCAGCCCGGCCCCGAATACCAGCGCGCCGCCCGAATAGCCCAGCCCCCAGCCGCCCTCGCTCAACGGGTCCGCGCTCCAGTCGCCTAACGCCGTTCCCAGCGTCTGCGAGAAAGTGATGGTGATCCAGTAGAACATTTCCTCGCGCGGCCCCGCCACCGAATTGACGTCCACCGTGCCCAGCGTCCGCCACCACGCGAACAGCGAGATGAGGACGCAGGCGAGAAGCAGCAGCGACCCGCCCGGATAGCCGATGCCGAGCGACCGGTCGGCGAAGTCGGCGAGCGTTGTACCGCAAGTCGTCGAGGCAATGATCGTCGCCCAGTACAGCCACGGATTGAATGCCCTGGCGCGGATCTGCGCGATCACCAGCGCCACCAGGATCGCCCCGAAGATCGCCGTCCCGATCAGATAGCCGTAAGGCACCGGATGGTCGGTCGTCTCACCGAGCCAGGACATCGTCACCGTGTCGCCGCCCGTCTCGCCCAGCGTCGTCGCCAGGATCTTGATGATCCAGAAGCCCAAGGTGATCGCCGGCACCTTGGTCAGCGCATCCTCGATCGCATCGCGGTCAGTCATGAAATCGGCTCCCGGAACGGCGGTGATTTGAATGTGCTGCGGCTACTAAAGCTTTAACCCCAGCCGCGGGCCCGCCCAGATCGTCAGGCTGTAGAGAAGGATCGTCAGGACGCATCCCGCCGCCAGCGAGGCCCAGAAGCTGAACCCGTGCCTCAGCATCGCGGGGATCAGCAGGAACATCGGCAGGGAAGGCAGCACGAACCAGAAGGTCCCTTCCGAATGCGCCGCCATGTTCGCCGCGTCCGGCTTGTCCCGCCACAGCCAGATCATGCCCAGCACCGACACCAGCGGCAGCGACGCGATCAGCCCGCCGAATCCCGGGTAGCGCTTGGCGACCTCGGAGACGATGGCAATGAGGATGCCGGACAGGCCGGCCTTGATGGCGAGGTAGAGCATGGCGCTTGTCGTGCCACGGCCCGCATCCGGCGGCAATCTTATGGTGCCAGGCTGATGTCCGGGAGGGGCTGCAAGGAATCATAGCGAAGCAGCTTCAGTTCCTGGCGCGCTTCCTCGACCGCCAGCTTGATGAGCGTAACGGCGTCGGCAATGTCTCCGCCTTGCTCCAGCGCCGACGTCGCCAAGGTGATGGCCGTCAACCTTTGCGCCAGTTCTTCATGGGCTTGGGCGATCCGGCCCGCATGGGCTTCGTGGACGCTTTGCAACTCGATCCGCTTCGAAGCTCGCTCACGACGGGCATTCACCAAGGCGGTGATGTCCTGGTGTGCGACGATCACGCCGCCGTCGGGAATGCCGATCCGCCGGGCGCTCAACCGGTAAATCCGCTCGGCGCAGGGGTAGGCAGTGCCGTAGGAATCGCTTTGCCCGGCCAGCAATCGCTTGAGCCCGCGAAGCACGCGGATCGCCGATCTATCGCCAATCTCGGCGGCACCGGCGCAGACTTCCAGATAGTTCAGCCCGATGTAATCCGAATTCGCGCTCCGCTTCGATCCGAACCGCCGCCAACCCTCGTTGACGCTTATGACCGCGCCATCGCGGTCGAGCAGCGCGACATTCGCGTGCAGGCTGTCGATCGTGGCCTGGACATTGGCTGCACGAAACATCGCGGACTCCCGAGCGGCTCCCCTTTATTCATCCTCACGGGACTCGCAAAGACGGGTTAGTGCGGAGCGCGAGTGGAGGAGCCGGGGCTGTCATCGGAATGTCATCCATGCGGCACAAGGCGGTGACGGGGGTTTGAAATGACATCACTTGGACGGCGACTGGCCGCTGAAGCGCTCGGCGCCTTTTTCCTGTTCGCGACTGTCATCGGCTCGGGCATCATGGCCGAGCGGCTGTCGGGCGGGAACGTCGCGCTCGCCTTGCTCGGCAACACCATGGCGACCGGCGCGATCCTATTCGTCTCATCACCATGCTCGGCCCGATATCGGGCGCACATATGAACCCGGCGGTCAGCCTCGTCGCTGCCGCGCGCCGCGAGCTCAGCTGGCCGGACGCCGCGGCCTATATCGTCGCGCAGCTGGCGTTCGGCATCCTCGGCGTCTGGGCCGCGCATGCGATGTTCGACCTGCCGGTGATCCAGGTCTCGACCAAAGTCAGGACCGGCTCCGGCCAATGGCTGGGGGAGGCGATTGCGACCTTCGGCCTCGTCCTCACCATTCTCGGTACGGTCCGCTATCGCCAGCCGTGGGTCCCGGCCAGCGTCGCCCTCTACATCATGGCCGCCTACTGGTTCACCTCGTCCACCAGCTTCGCCAATCCGGCGATCACGGTGGCCCGCAGCCTGTCCGACAGTTTCGCGGGCATCGCGCCAGGCGACGTCCCGATGTTCATAGTCGCTCAGCTTGTCGGTGCGGGCCTAGCCGCCGTCACGGCCAAATTGCTCTTCCCTCCTCCCGCCTAATGGCAGGTTTGTGTGGAAAGCGAACATTGCCGGCTATATTCTCAACTGAATGGGGAGACTGACATGAAATCGAGGTTCGCTATCGCCGTCGCCGCTATCGTTTTCGGCGCGACTGCCGCTTATGCCGCCACTGAGGCGATGGGTTGCTGCAAGGATTGCTGCAAGGACAAAACAGAGCAGCATCAAGACCATAAGATGTAGCCTTGCCTGAAGGGCGTCTGGCACTCACTTGGGTAACCTTCTGTCGTCACCGAGCGAATGGCCAATATGCTCCGGCGATTGACCGTCACTCTCATTGCAATGCTGATGCTGGCTTCCTTCACGTCAGCTTCCGCACTGGCGGAAGTCGGCTGTGATCAGCCTCTTGCGGCCAGCGCGGCGCAGCAACCATCCGATTGCACGAATCACTGCCAAGGCAGCCGCAGCACGGGCCACGCTTGCACTTCTATGTGCACATTGATGTGCGGCGCCGTTGCGGCGCATCCACAGGAGCTCGGCGCTCCGGGCCGGCTCCGCTCGGCTGATTTGCCGCTTCCAGAGCCGATACTGATTGGGTTCGACACTCGTCCTGAGATCCCGCCTCCCCGATGGCACGGCATTTCGATCGACTAACTCAAACAAGGATTTTCACATGAAAAAGATGATCATTGCAGCAACGCTGCTGATGTCCAGCACAGCTGCTCTCGCCGCGCCGAATGCGGTTGCCAGCCTGGCGGCCTCATGCTGCCAGGCGCTCGCATGCTGCGGCATTGGCTTGCCCTGCTGCGGCTAAACTGCAGTTGACCTGAGAGGAGGGCGTTCGGCTCCGCGCCGGGCGCCCTTCTTTTTGGGCCGCGCAAATGTCCGCAATGGGTCGAAAGCGGACACTAAACCGAAATGGGGGAGGCGAAACGAAAAAGGGGGCAAACGCTTAGCCTCCCCCGACGCATTACGGGATCATCCCCTCCAGGTGATCGATTACCGGTCGCGAACTGCGCGTCCCGGTGGAGCTGCAAATACGCAGCTTCTGATCCTCAAATTTCGTGAATCACGACAACCTTTTACCAATTGGCTCGGATGTTCGACCCGGCCTCAGAACCCCAATCTCGCCGTCAGACGGATGTCCCGCCCCGCCAGCGGAGCGAAATCCTTGAGGTCGCTGGCATGCCGCCGTGCCTCGACATCGAACAGATTGTCGCCGGTCAGTGATAGGGTCAGTTCCGGATTGTCCTTCAACGGCGTCCAGTCGAACGAGGCATTGACCATCGTGTAGCCGGGGGTCGAGGTTTCCTCGGGCGCCGTGCGGTCCTGCTTGGCGACCTGCTCGACCTCGACATGGCCTTTCACCGGGCCGCGCTCGCCGCTCAGGCCGGCGAGCACGCGGAATGGCGGGATTTCAGGCGCGTCGCCGAAATTCCTGATCTTGGCGCGCACGGCGTCGGCGGTCACTTCGCCGCTCCAGTCGACGCCCAGGGCATTGCCGAACTTCACCTCGGTCTCGACCTCGAAGCCGTAATATTTCGCCTTGCCCTCCTGGTAGGCATAGACGGGCAGGCCATCGCGGACGTCGCCGGTCGGCGTGACGAAAATGTAATTGCCGTAATTATTGTAATAGGCGCTGGCCTGGATGTGCAGCGGCCCGCCATTGTGATGGACGGTCAACTCGGCGCCATTGCTCTTCTGCGTGCCGATGTCGGGATTGCCGATCAGGAATTGCGCGCTGCCGCCGTGCGCCCCGTTGGAAAAGAGCTCCTGAACGTTCGGCGCCCGCTCGCTGTGCGACAGCGACAGGCCGACGCGCCAGTCGCCGCCGACGTCGTAATTGCCGCCGACCGACGCCGAAATGGGCGTGTACTTGTTGGAGAAAGGCCGCGTGCCGATGATCCCGCCATTGGCGGCAATGTCCGCATCGGCATCGGCATCGACCCGCACGAAATCGACGCGCGCGGCCGCCTCCAGCCTCAGCGGCCCGCGTTCCAGGTTCTGGAGCGTGAACAGGCCCAGTTTCTTGTTCTCGCTGTCGGGCAGATATTTCTCGTCGCCGCGGATCCGGAAATCCTGGTCGAGGTACTGGATGCCGCTGGAACCGCCCCAGCCATCATGGTCGGACTGGACGAGCGCGGCACGCGCCTCGCCTCCGTCCGAATAGAAACGCGACCCGACCTCGCCGTCGGCTTCCAGCTCGGCATGGCGATATTTGGACAGGCCGCCGCTGAATTCGAACGCGCGGAAGAAACCGCCGATCGGGACGTTCGCGCGCGCATCGACGCGGTCCTGGTGGGCGTCGATGGTCGGCTGCTCGGCCTCGAAATTGGGATCGAGCGAGAACCGTATCGGCACGCCATATTTGGCGTCGTGACGGCTGTAGGACAGGCCGACGTCCAGGTCGCCGTCGACATAGGCGAGGCCGCCCGAATAATCGTCACTGCGGCCGGCGGTGTTCGGTAATTTGTCCTTCAATTCGGCAAGAGCGCGGATGTCGGGGTCGGCGCTGGCTGCGGCCTCGCGGCGTAGCTCCTTCGACAGCAAATGGCCGCCGACTTCCAGATCATCATATTTGGAATAGCTGCCGTCGGCATGGGCGACGAAATGGCCGCCCAGCGGAACAGTGACGCCGGCATTGACGGAGCGCTCGTTGGCGGCGCTGCCGTAATTGACCAGTGCATCGCCTTCCACGCCATCCGGGACATGCCGCGGGATGCGGTTGCCGACGACGTTCACGACACCGCCGATCGCCGCCGAATTGTAGATGAGCGTGCCCGGCCCGCGCAGGACCTCGATGCTCTCGGCGGTCAGCGGGTTGATGGCGACGGCATGGTCGGGATCGGACGCGGACAAATCGAGGCTGGTGAGGCCGTCGAGCAGGATCGGTGCGTCTTCGCCCGAAAGCCCGCGCAGGATCGGACGCGACGAGGACGGGCCGAAGCTGGACGAACTGACTCCCGGCAAGTCGGCCAAAGTGTCGCCGAGGCTCGGTTTCACGTCGTGCACCAGCTCTTCCGGCTCCAGCGCCGTGACCCCGCCCAGCACGTCGGTCTTCTTCCGCGACCCCGTGACGACAAGGCTTTCCTCATGCTTGTCCTGATTGGCGCCGGCGCTGTCAGCGGCAGCATCGGAATCGGGGGCCGTCGCGGCTTCGGCATTGGCATCGGCGGCCGCGTCGGCAGCGAGGGCCGGCTGGCTGGCAAGGGCGGCAATCAAGGCGGCAAGCGAAATCGAAGTGCGAAGCATGTCGGCGAATTTTCCGGGAAAGCGACTCGGGGAAGCGGCCTGCTAGCCTTAATGTTATACTGTCACAACTTTGCTTTCGACGAACGGTTGAGGCTAGGCGTTGGATGATGGGTTCCGGACACAGTCACGATCACGCGTCGCAGGCCGATTTCAGCAGCGCCTTTGCTGCCGGCATTGCGCTCAACCTGGGGTTCGTCGTGGTCGAGGCGTTTTACGGTTTCTTCGCCGATTCCATGGCGTTGCTCGCGGACGCCGGCCACAACCTTTCCGACGTTCTCGGCCTCGTCCTCGCCTGGGCAGGTGCCGCGCTGGTCAAGCGCCGGCCCAACGCGCGCTTCTCCTACGGCCTCAAGAAAAGCTCGATCCTTGCGGCCCTGCTCAATGCGCTCCTGCTGCTCGTCGCCATGGGCGCCATCATCGCCGAGGCGATCCGGCGGCTCGGCGATCCGGAGGTCACGGACGGCGGCACCGTTATCTGGGTCGCGGCCATCGGTATCCTGGTCAACGGCGTCACCGCCTGGCTGTTCGCCCGCGGCCGCCACCATGACATCAACATCCGCGGCGCCTTCCTGCACATGGTCGCGGATGCCGCCGTCTCGGTCGGCGTCGTCCTCGCCGGTTTCCTGATCCTCAAGACCGGCCAGTCCTGGATCGACCCGGTCACCAGCCTCGTCATCGCCGCCATCATCCTCTGGAGCACCTGGGACCTGCTCACCGAATCCGCGACGATGACGCTCGCCGGCGTGCCGAAGGGGATCGATTCCTCGCAGGTCGGCCGCGCGCTGGAAAAGCTACCCGGTGTCACGGCCATCCATCACCTGCACATCTGGTCGCTGAGCACCACCGAGACGGCGTTGACCGTCCATCTCGTCGTCGATGACGAGTGCGATCGCGACAAGCTGATCCGTCAGGCCAATGCCTACGTCCACCAGCTGTTCGGCATTTCCCATTCGACCATCCAGGTCGAAAGCCCCGGCATGGATCACGATGACCATTGCCACGACACACCTTCCCACCGTCACCATCATCACTGAGGGCCAATGTTCGTCACCCACCTCGAATGCTCGGCGACCGGCGAGCTTTATGAAGCCGACAAGCCGCACAATCTCTCGCGCGCCGGAAAGCCCCTGCTGGTCCGCTACGACCTCGATGCCGTCAAAGGCGCGCTGACCAGGGAGGCGCTGGCCTCGCGCCCGGCGGGCATGTGGAGATGGCGCGAGCTGTTGCCTCTCCCTGACGGCGTCGAACCGGTCAGCCTCGGCGAGCCTGAAACGCCCTTGGTCCCGCTGACAAACACCGGCGGGCCGAACCTGCTGGTGAAGGACGAGGGCCGCCTGCCGACCGGTTCCTTCAAGGCGCGCGGGCTCGCCATGGCCGTCAGCATGGCGAAGCACTTTGGTGTCCGCCGCATCGCCATGCCGACCAACGGCAATGCCGGCGCGGCGCTTGCGGCCTATGGCGCGCGGGCCGGAATGAAGTCGCTCGTAATCTGCCCTGACGAAACCCCCGCCATCAACGTTCGCGAGACCGCCGCCTATGGCGCGGAGGTCTATGTCGCCAACGGCCAGATCGACGAATGCGGGCGGATCGTCGGGGAGGGCGCGGCCGCCGGCAAATGGTTCGACTGCTCGACGCTCAAGGAGCCCTACCGGATCGAGGGCAAGAAGGTGATGGGCCTCGAGCTCGCCGAGCAGCTCGGCTGGGAACTTCCGGATGCCATTTTTTACCCGACTGGCGGCGGTACTGGCTTGATCGGCATGTGGAAGGCTTTCGACGAACTCGAAGCCATTGGTTTCATTGGTAAAAAGCGACCACGCATGTATGCGGTCCAGGCTGCGGGCTGCGCCCCGATCGTGCGCGCCTTTGAAACCGGTGCTGAGTCCGCCGAGCGCTGGGAAAACGCCGCCACCATCGCCACCGGCATCCGCGTTCCCAAGGCGATCGGCGACTTCCTCATTCTCCGCGCCATTCGCGAATCCGGGGGCGCTGCAATCGCGGTCGAAGAGTCCGAAATCGCTTTGGCCGTGGAGGATGCGGCCCGCGATGACGGCTTCCTGCTCTGCCCCGAAGGCGGCGCGGTGCTTGCCGCCTGGCGCGAGGCGCTGAAGCGAAAGCTGGTGGCCGAGGGCGAGCGGGTCGTTTTGTTCAATTGCGCCAACGGCAACAAATATCCGCTGCCCGACAAGTCGGGCCGGCTCGATCTTGCTAAGGTGGATTTGGCCTTGCTCTAGTCCGGAAACGAGTAAGCCCCGGTTACCGAAGTAACCGGGGCTCCATGCTTTGGTATCTCTACCGAAGCACGCTGATAAAACACGCGACCCGCCCCGCGGTTCCGCGCCCCGAAAAAATTTTTCGGTCTCGCTCAAATTAGCTGTGGATAAGTCAGGGCGGCGCTCTTTTTCCGGCTGTCGCCCCGGATAAGCTGCGCTGGATGCTGGTGCCGGCTGAGGGATTTGAACCCCCGACCTTCGGTTTACAAAACCGCTGCACTACCACTGTGCTAAGCCGGCCCGGGGCAAGCCAATGCGTCAGATGATGCCGAACGTCCAGCCTTCGGTTCGCGCAAGCTTCGCAGTCAGTCCCTCTGGAGCGAAGGCGCGTGGCTCTGTCTCCGCCAGCGCCCGCATCCCGGCGGCCGTTACCAGCGCGTCGGTCTGGTGGTCATTGGGCTCGAAGCGCAGTCTCACGGGCGGACTGCCAAGCCCTTTCAGCGCCAGGTTCAATTCTTCCCGGCTGCGCAGCTTCTTGCCGCTCATGCCCGCGTTGCGCAGGTAGATACGGGTGTAGATTTCCACCACGGCGCTACCAGCCGCCGGCATCGGGTCCATCGGCCAGATTGCGACCTTTCCGTCGAGTGCACGCAACAACCGCATGCCGGAGAAGCTCGCCTTGGCGACCTGTGCCGCGCCGATTGCGTCATAGGCACTGGCCGTTTTCCGGCCGCCCTGCGCATTCAGCCGTGCATCGCATTGGCGGAAACGGACGAAGTCGGCCTTCACTCCGTCGGCTATCCCGAAATAGAAATGCGGGCGGTGAATATGCTCCAGGAAGCTCGCGGCCCCCAGGTCATCGTCGCCGCTTCTCGAATCGACATAGGCCCAAAACTCCCGGGCGGTCTCGGGCACGCGCGCCTCGCCGGGCAGGTATGAACCACGTTCCGCAAACGGCGGGGCAAAGCTGAAGTCGAAGCCGAAGAGCGTGGGCTCTTGGCCTGCGCGCTTCAGCAGCCAGGCCAGTACATCGGTCCGCGACCAGACATGGTCAGGCCGGATTAGCCGGGGCGGCCGGTCACCGCGCGCTTCGGCGACCGCGATGCCTTTGTGCCGCCGTCCCTTGGCGCCCGACCAGTCGATCGCGACGTACGCCTCGAACCGGCTCACTTTCGCGTCCTCGGCGGCTTCTTGGCCGCAGCCTCATCGCGGGCGCGCTCGATCATGGCTGCAACCCGCTCCGGATCGTCGCTCGCAAAACGCACCAGAACGCCGTCCCAGCCCTCGTAATGCGGCGTCTGCCAATAAGTGTCGGGATCTGTCTCGAGCAGGATCAGCTTGCTGTCCTGGTCGATCGCCAGGACGAAACTGTCCGGCTCCCGCCCGGTGTAGAGGAACGCGCGGCCGTTCGCGGCGACTTTCACCGCAGGACTACCCCAGGACTTGGACAGTTCGGTCCCCGGCAAGGTCAGCGCGAACGCAACGACCTCATCCCAGGAACCGAATTTCGGCATCACACCAGCGGCGGCTGGTTGTCGTCCTCATCCGGCGGCTGGCGCCGGATCCGCGGGGGAGGCGGCGGCGGGGACGACGGACGCCCGCTATTGCTCCAGTCCTCCAGCTGCCGTGCCGCCCAGTCCCGTCCGCCAAGGCCGAAGGCGAGGGCGGTCGCAACGGCCGCGCTGCCAAGGATCAGGCCGAACGCCATCATGACGATCTGGTCGGCCAGGCCCATGAAGGTGAGGCCGATCGCGGTGAACAGGGCGATGATCGCATATTTGACGATCGTCTCGGCATAGCTGCTCTCTCCGGTCGAGCTCCCGACCAGATTGGCGAGGATGCGGGCCAGGAACAGTCCGACGACAATGATCACCGTGCCAAAGATGACCTTGGCGCCGAGTTCGGTGATCTGGAACATCAAAGCAGCAGTCGAATCTCCGCCGACCTGCTGAGCCGCTTCCATCAGGCCGACGAGGATCGCTGCGGTCATCGCCAGTGTGCCGACGACTTTCGACGGAACCGCGGTGGACGGCATCACGCCGAGCGCCCGAACGGCATTGTCAAAGCCGAGGCTGGGAAGGATTGTCTCCAGCAGGCTCTTCACCCAGCGGCCGATGATATAGGCGAGCGTTACCCAGACGAGTGCGCCGAGGACATTGGGGATCGCCAGCGCAATCGCATTCAGCATGTTCGTTGCCGGATCGGAAATTGCCGAGATCTGGAGGATCTGCAGCGCGCCGATGGCAGCGAAGATGATGATGATTGCCGACACCGTGACCCCGACCGCTTTCGCGATCGAGCTTCGCGCAGGGGCAACGCCTTCTTTTGCGACACCGGTCTCGTCGACCGCAAGCGGTGGCTCGCCGATGCTGACTCCGGCGCGGCCGAGCAGTCGCTCGAGGTTTAGCGCTCCGAGAGCCGCTTCAACGACATGCCGCACGACACGGGCCAGGATCAGGCCGGCAAAGAAGAAGAGTCCCGCCCCGAGCAGCCGCGGCAGGAAGGCGAAGACCTCGTTGGTAAGGTTCGTGACCGGCGTGAGCACGCCGGACAGGCCAAGCGGCTGCAGCGCCGCGATCAGGCCGACCAGCCACACCAGCCAATAAGCGAGACGGCCAAGCTCCGTGCCGACTGAGTCGACCCCCGCCTCGCGATGGCGCTTGAGCACCGGTACCTTATCGATCGCGCGCGCAACGCCCCACTGCACTGCCTTCGCCACGAAGTGGGTGACAATGAGGATGAGGATCGCAAACAGGACGCGTGGTCCCCAGAGGATCAACTGGTCGCGCCAATAGGCTGCCGGAGCTTCGGAACGGTACATTGCCTCTCCCCTATTCCTCGTCGCTTGGGTTTCTCTTCTCTCTCCGCATTTCTTCCCAATAGGCAAGGCGTTCGCGCACCCGTGCCTCGAAGCCGCGGTCGGTCGGTTCGTAGAAGGTTTCGGAGGTCATGCCCTCGGGCCAATAATCCTGGCCGGAAAAGGCTCCCTCGACACTGTGGTCATAGGCATAATTCTTGCCGTAGCCGATGTCCTTCATCAGCTTGGTCGGGGCATTGAGGATGTGTGCCGGGGGCATCAGCGATCCGGTTTCGCGAGCGCTCCGCCAGGCGGTCTTCTGCGCCGAATAGGCGGCGTTCGATTTGGGTGCGACGGCGAGGTACAGGCACGCCTGCACCAGCGCCAACTCACCCTCCGGCGAGCCCAGGAAATCATAGGCATCCTTGGCGGCAAGGCATTGTACGAGCGCCTGCGGGTCGGCGAGGCCGATGTCCTCCATCGCCGCCCGGGTGAGGCGGCGGAGCAAATAGAACGGTTCCTCGCCCGCCGTCAGCATGCGCGCCAGATAATAAAGCGCGGCCTGCGGGTCGGAGCCGCGGATGGTTTTGTGGAGGGCCGAGATCAGGTTGTAATGGCCCTCGCGATCCTTGTCGTAGACCGCGACCCGACGCTGCAGGAAACCGGCAAGCCCCGCCGGGTCGAGTTGCTCTTCAAGTTCAACGTCAAACAAGGTTTCGGCCTGGTTCAGCAGGAAGCGGCCATCGCCGTCGGCGCTGGCGACCAGGGCGTCGCGCGCATCGGACGTCAGGGGCAGGGGCCTCTTGGTCAGCTCCTCGGCGCGGTCGAGCAGCTTGCACAGAGCCGCATGGTCCAGCCGGTGCAGGATCAATACCTGGCACCGGGACAATAGCGCGGCATTCAGCTCGAAGCTCGGGTTCTCGGTCGTCGCGCCGACCAAGGTCACCGTGCCGTCCTCGACATAAGGCAGGAAGCCATCCTGCTGGGCACGGCTGAAGCGGTGGATTTCGTCCACGAACAACAAGGTACGCTGCCCGGCCTTCGCCGCCTGCCGTGCTTCGGCGAAGACCTTCTTCAAATCGGCGACGCCGGAAAAGACTGCGGACAAGGCGACGAACCTGAGGCCGACCGCATCGGCCAGCAGCCGGGCAATGCTTGTCTTGCCGGTCCCCGGCGGCCCCCACAGGATCAGCGAGGACAATTTCCCCGCGGCCACCATCCGGCCGATCGCGCCGTCCGGGCCAGTCAGATGCTCCTGCCCGACGATGTCATCGAGGCTCCGGGGCCGGATCCGGTCGGCGAGCGGCGCATCGGCCGCCGGCTCGTGCACGGTGGTCGGCGGAGGGACGTCGTCGGCGAACAGGTCGGCCATCCCCTCGCAATAGGCGCGGCCAGAAAAAGTTGCACGGATCTCTTGTTGTCGATGCATCTAAGATATATCTTAGACCTATCAAAAGGAGAGATTGATGAAAATCCATTATGATTGCGGACCCGGGCACAAGCGCTGGGCAGCTCGCGGGCGCAGCTTCGGCTTTGGCCCGGGCGGCTTTCATTTCGATTTCGGCGATGGCCCCGGTGGCGGCTGGGGCGGCGGGCGTCGCCACGGCCGGCGCGACCGCAAGCGCATGTTCGAAGGCGGCGAGCTTCGCCTCGTCGTCCTGAAGCTGATCGCTGACGAGCCGCGTCACGGCTATGAGCTGATCAAGGCCATCGAAGACCTGACCGAAGGCGATTACGGCCCCAGTCCGGGCATCGTCTATCCGACGCTCAACATGCTGGAGGACATCGGCTTCATCGCTGAGCGCAAGTCCAAGGACAGCAAGAAGGTCTATGAAGCGACTGACGCCGGCCGCACCCACCTCGAAGAAAATGAGGAAGAGGTCGAAGAACTGTTCGAGCGCCTTGAAGGCCACGGCCGCACCCGCCGCCACGGCCAGCGACCAGAAATCGGCCGGGCGATCGGCAACCTCATGACCGCGCTCCGCAACCGCGTCGCGGCCGAAGGCTGGCATGAGGATTTGCTGGAAGAGGTCGTCGACATTCTCGACGATGCCGCGCAGCGGATCGAGCGGGCGAAAAAGGCCCGCCGTCCAGACGCGGACGAACCGGACGCCGACGACGACGAATAGGTTTCAACAACGCTGAGGTAGTGACCGACGTTTAGGCGTCGGTCACTTTTTTCATGCCGAAGGGCCAGCGCAGGCGGCGAACCTCGCGAATGCGTTCGAGCCGCTCCCGCCGGTCTATGACGCGCTGGTAAAGGCGCATGACGACCGAATTGATCCGGTCCCAATCCATCGTCTTGGCGAATGCAATGCCCGCGTGGCCGTGCAGGCGGCGAAGCGCCTTGTCCGCGGCATAATCCTGCAACGCGTCGGCATAGGCCTCGATGTCCAAAGGATCGACGAGGACCCCAGTCTCGCCATCGTGAACCAGGTTGGTCGCGCCGGTGGCGATCGCGGCGATCACGGGCAGGCCGCTGGCCATCGCCTCCAGGGTCACATTGCCGAAGGCTTCGGTAATCGACGGATTGAGAAAGACGTCGGTAGACGCCAGTGCCGTTGCCAGCTCGGCGCCGGTTAGCTGCCCCGTGAAAATCGCGTCGGGCAGGCGTTCGCGGAAGAAGTCCCGTGCCGGGCCGTCGCCGATCACGACGACCCTCAGCGCCACGCCTCGTTCGCGCGCCGCGTCGATTGCGTCCGAGAACACGTCGAGCCCCTTTTCGAGCACCAGCCTGCCGAGGAAGCTGACAACCACCTCGTCCTTGGCGATGCCGTGCGCCGCGCGCCATTCTTCGCTGCGCCGATCCGGATTGAACTGTTCGCGGTCGACCCCCCGGCGCCACATCGAAATGTCGTTGCTCATGCGCTGGGCGCGGAAAATAGCGGCGATGGAGTCCGCCGGAACGACGATCGCGTCGCAGCGGCGGTAATAGCGGCGCATGATCGCGCGGGCCACCGGCTCCAGCCACTTGAGGTTGTAATATTGGAGATAGGTGTCGAACCGTGTGTGTACGGATGCGATCACCGGCAGCCTGCGGTTCCTCGCCCAACTCAGCGCGCGGTGGGCGACGATATCGGGCACGGCAATATGGACGACGTTGGGTTGGAATTCGGCCAGGTCGCGCCGGATCGCCGAGTTCAAGCCCAAGCCCAATTGATACTCGCCGCGCCCGGGAAAGGGGATCGACGGGATGCTGACCAGGTCGCCGGTCGGAGGGAAGGCCGGATGGTCGGTTGTCGGCGAATAAATGCGCACGTGCGCGCCTTGCCGCAACAGATAGCCGACCAGGCGGTTGAGTGCCTGGTTGGCCCCGTCGCGCACATAATTGTAATTGCCCGAAAAGAGGGCGATGCGGAGCTCTTCGGGCTTCATTGCGACCGCCTGTAGCGGCTGGCGCGTGGAACCCGCAACCGGAGAGATGCGATCGACAAAAAACGTTCAATGGGCCCGGTTGGATCGCAGGATGCGCGGCTCCTGATCCTCGGCTCATTGCCGGGCGAGGCATCGCTCGCCGCGCAGCGTTACTACGCGCATCCGACCAATCAATTCTGGCGGTTGCTTGGCCTGGCGATCACTGAAGACCTCGCGGCTATGGACTATGACGTTCGCCTCGAACGCCTGGCAGCGCGCGAGATTGCGCTTTGGGACGTCGTTGCCGAGGCTCGCCGGCAGGGCAGCCTCGATGGCGCCATCCGCGACGCAACGGCGAACCGACTCGTCACCTATGTTGCCTCCCATCCGCGCCTCGAAGCCGTCGCCTTCAACGGCAAGACCGCCGCCGCCATCGGCCGCCGTACGCTTGCCTCACATGCCGGCCTGACCTTCATCGACCTGCCTTCGTCCAGCGCCGCGCTGACACGACCGTTCGCCGACAAGTCACAAGCGTGGGCGGTGCTTCGCCGACACGCCGGGGTTGCACAGCCACCGGAATCGTCCAAATTACCCATATGACCGACGTTGAAGAACAAGACGCCGATAAGGACACGAGTCTTTCGATGGTCGATGAGGCGCTCGTGGCCGGCAATATCGCCAACACCAACGGCCTGCTCGTCATCCTCGCCAAGCTCGTCCAGCGCGGCGTGTTCGACAAGCAGGACTTGAAGGCGTTTTCGGAGAGCTATTCCAAGCCGCTCGATCATGAAGGCATGCGCGAAAACGAGCTCGTCAGCCAGATGCAGGACCAGATGGAAGCGACGCTTGCAGAACTGATGCGCTTCTTGAGCGAACAGGGCTAGGCGAGCCGCCGCCTTTCCAGCCATCGACCCACCAATTCAGTTTTCCGGAGTATTTCATGCGCCCCAAGCACCTGCTCGCCGCCGCAGCCGTCGGCCTCGCCACCACTGCCATTGCCCAGTCGACCGACCCCTATCTCTGGCTGGAGGATATCCAGGGCGCAAAGCCGCTGGCGCAGGTGAAGGAATGGAATGCCCAAACCGAGGACCTGCTGACGAAGATGCCGGGTTACGAAGCGCACCGGCAGCGGGCGCTGGCGCTCCTCAACGATCCCAACCGTATCGCCATGCCCGACGAGGTCATGGGCGACCTCGTTACCAACCATTGGGTCGATGAGAACCACAAGCGCGGCCTGTGGCGCGTCTCGCCGCTCAATGCCTATCTGGCCGGCAAACCCGAGTGGCGCACGGTCATTGACGTCGATGCATTGGGCAAGACGGAAGGCAAAAGCTGGGTCTGGCACGGCGCCAACTGCCTGGCGCCCGAATATCGCCACTGCCTGGTCTCATTAAGCCCGGGCGGCAGCGATGCCGACATCATCCGCGAATTCGACATGACGACCGGCCAGTTCGTCACCGGCGGCTTCGAAGTGCCGGAAGGCAAGAACAACGCCACCTGGGTCGATGAAAACACCTTGCTGGTCGCCCGGGTCGAAGGCGAGGGGACAGCCACCAAGTCCGGCTATCCGCGGATCGTCAAGGAGTGGAAGCGCGGCACTCCGTGGAGTTCCGCGACGCAGGTCGCCGAAGTCAGCCCCGAGAACATCGGCATCGGCCCGTTCTCGGTCATGGATGGCAAGACCCGCCGGGTCGCCATCAGCCGCAACGTTGGCTTCTATGAATCGCGCGTCTCCATGCGCACGCCCGACGGCCGTTGGGTCGAACTGCCGATCCCGCAGACTGCCAGCGTCGACGCCGTCGTCTCCGGCCAGGCGATCGTCACCCTCGTCGAGCCGCTGGGCGCATTCCAGCCAGGCTCGGTCGTGGCCTTCGACATCAACCAGATGCTAGCGGGGCAGAAGCCTGCACCGACCCTCGTCATGGCGCCGAGCAAGACCCAGGCGATCGAGGAAGTCTCCGCCACCGACAACGTCCTCTGGATCAAGGCGCTCGACGACGTTTCGGGAAAGCTTTTCCGTTATTCCCGCCAGCCCGACGGCCATTGGGCCGGCCAGGACATGAACCTGCCGGGCAACAGCACGATCCACATCATCGGCGGCGCCGACAAGCAGGACATCGCCTTTGCGACCGTCGAGGGCATGCTGCAGCCGACGACGCTCGTCGCAGTAGGCGGCGGCGGCAACCGCACCATCGCCTCGCTGCCCGCGCAGTTCGATGCGTCGAAGTTCACCGTTACCCAGCGCTTCGCCAAGTCAAAGGACGGCACGCGCGTCCCTTATTTCCTCGTCCGCAAGAAGGGCGTCACCAAGCCGACCGGCGTGCTCGTCCATGCCTATGGCGGCTTCCGCAACGCCCAGACCCCGACCTATCTCAGCGGCCAACCCTACCGCGCCAACCCGCTCGGCCTGTTCTGGGTCGAAGATGGCGGCGCGTTCGTTCTCGCCAACATCCGCGGCGGCGGTGAATATGGCCCGGGCTGGTGGCGCGACGCCTTGCGCGAAAAGCGGCAGAACAGCTTCGACGACCTCGAAGCTGTCTCGCGCGACCTGATCCGCACCGGCGTCGCCAAGAAGGCCGGCATCGCAATCTCCGGCCGCTCGAACGGCGGCGTACTGACCGGCGCCTCGATCACCCAGCATCCGGACCTCTATCGCGCGGCGATCATCGGCTCGCCTCTGTTCGACATGAAGCGCTATTCGCACCTGCTCGCAGGCGCGTCGTGGATCGATGAATATGGCGATCCCGACAAGCCGGCCGACTGGGCGTTCATGAGCAAATATTCGCCATATCAGAACATCAGGAAGGGCGTCCGTTACCCGGCCACCTTCTTTTATTTGTCCACGAAGGACGACCGCGTGCATCCGGGCCATGCCCGCAAGGCGAGCGCCAAGCTCAAGGCTTACGGCAACACCGTCTACTACCACGAATATACCGAGGGCGGTCACTCCGTCGGCGCCGACCTGACCGAAGACGCCAAGCGCTCGGCGTTGCTCTGGGCGTTCCTGACGAAGGAGGTCGGGACGACGAAGCCCTAGCGGAGCTTCGCCTCGATCGTCGCCGTATTGGCGTGGTGCTTGTCCAGGTGCCGCTTGATGATGCGCAGGTTGCGCGTGTTGGACTTGAACAGGAGGTCGGGGATCGCCCCGACCCAGGGGATGAGGCCGAACAGCCAGTCGACGCCGATATTCCCGGCCATGCGCGCGACCTGCCATTTCGACATACCGAGGTTGCGAGCCTCCCAGGCCATATAGGCGCCAAGAGCAGCGGCCGCCGTGCTGCCCGCGATCGGCACAAGGTCGAGGATGACGTCGAGCCCGATCTTCTGGTTGGTGCCGGGAATCGTGACGATATGTTCCAGCAGCCGTTCCATCGTCTCGATCCGCGTGCGCACGGACTGGGGGTCGGTGCCTAGCCCCGGAAAGGGGCGGCGGTCCTCCTGCCTGACGTCCATCATTGCCGCTCCCGTGTCGGTTTGTCTCTCAAGCCGCTCAACGGGTGACGGGCAAAGATGTTCTCCGAAAAGCCGGGAAGGTCGGCCGACACCAGCGACCAGCGCACGGGCGCCGCCAGCGGCAGGAACAGGGTTTTCTCGTCGAGCATCCGTCCGGCTTGGGTCAGGAAGGCCGTGCGCTGGGCAGCAACCTGCGTGTCGCGGCCGTCGTCCATCAGCTTGTCGGCCTCCGGCAGGCAGATGGGCACCACGCCGCAGCGGAAACTGCGTACGAACCAGGCGGGCGTGCTCGATGGCGCCACTGCATCGACCAGCTTCAAATCAGCGCTCGCTCCCCAGCCAACACGGACCAGGTCAACACCGAGCGGCGCCCAGTCAGCTTTCAACCGTTCAAACAACAAGTCGGCTCCCGGACCGGTGGGCAGCGCGACAGAGAGAGACAAGCGCCCGGGACCCAGCGCGGTCCGCGCTTGCCCAACCACTTGGTTATAACGATCCTGAAGGGCTGTTGCCGCCCACGGCGGCACCTGGGGCGTGGCGCTACCCTCCAGTCCCGACTGCAGGATCGTCGTTCGCGGTACCAGGTTGGGGACGTTCAAGGCCGCAATCAGCGCGTCGCGATTGATGGCTTCATCCAACAGTTCGCGCAGTTGTGCGTCGGCGATCGGCCCGGTCGCTCGCGCCGGCACCAGGCCGAACAGCCCGGCGACCGGATCGAACCGCAGCGAATTCCGCGTGCTCCGGTCACGGGGGACAAGCGGCAGGTCCGCAAAGGTGCCGCCAAGGACGAGTCCGGCCTTGCCGGCCCGGAATTGCTGGATCGCGTCGCGAGCGGACGCATGGCGAAGCCGAACGCGCTCGATCCGGTCGGCATCGTCGACGACCCGAATTGTTCGCGTCACTGCGATGGCGCCCTGCACAGTCTGCTTGGAGTCGATCAGGAAAGGGCCGGTGCCGTGGCCTTCCCGGACGAGGGCGAACTGGGGCTGGGCCAGCAGCTGCAGCAGATATGGCCGCGGCGCCTTTAGCCGGACTTCGATGACGCGATCCGTCATGGGGACGATTTCGTCGACTGCGCCCAGCGTGTCTTTCAGCGGGTTGCGGCTGGAAGCCCGTATCTCACGGTTGAGAATCTTGGCGACGTCGCGCGCAACGATCGGCCGGCCGTTGGGCCAGTCGCCGGTCGCCAGGCGGAAGATGTAGCTCAGCCCGTCGTCACTGACGTTCCATGTCTCGGCGAGGCCGGGCTCGATCTGCCCTTTCGGGTCGAACCGAACCAATCCCTGCGCCGTGCTCGCCATCAACACTTCGCTTGGTGCGGTGAGCGGGCCGGAATCGGGGTCGGAGAGAGCCGGCGCGGCCGAACCGATGACCGTAACGTCCAGCGCTTCGTCGTTGGACGGCCCGCAACCCGCCAGTCCCGAGGCCAGCATAGCGGCGAACAGCAGGCTGCGGAAAACGCGGCGCATCCTCATGCGTCTAGCGTTATAGCGGGGTTCATCAAGCATCTGGATATGTCCCAAGGACTGTTTTACTTAAGTAAGGCAGTTAGGGCGAGGTCCCCAGAACAGGGTTTGGATGAGCGACAGCGACACCATCTGGCGGCGGGACGGACGGAACATCGAGGATTTGCCGGATCCGATCCCGGTCGACCCTTCGCCACCGTCTGAAGGGACGGGCAAGCCCAGCAAGCGCCGCTATTGGAAATGGGGCCTTTACGGTTTCGCTGGCCTGCTGCTTGTCACATTGATCTGGCTCATCGTCACCGCGCCCTTGAGCCGCGCGCTTGAGCCGCTCGACGATCCTGCCATGCTGCTGCTCAGTTCCGAAGGCCAGCCGATCGCGCGGCGCGGTGCGGTCAAGGACGAGCCGGTCACCATCGCCGAGCTCAATCCACTGACGCCCAATGCCTTTATCGCCATCGAAGACCGCCGTTTCAGGAGCCATTGGGGCATCGACCCGCGCGCCATCGGCCGGGCGATGGTCGCCAATTTTCACGCCGGAGGAGTCCGCCAGGGCGGTTCGACCCTGACCCAGCAACTCGCCAAGACCAGTTTCCTGAGCTCGGACCGCAGCCTCAAGCGCAAGGCGCAGGAAGTCATTATTGCCTTCTGGCTGGAAGCCTGGTTGACGAAGGACGAGATCCTTTCGCGTTATCTGTCGTCCGTCTATTTCGGCGACGGCGTCTATGGGCTCCGCGCCGCCTCGAAGCATTATTTCGGCAAATCGCCGGACAATCTGAACCTGGCCCAGTCGGCGATGCTCGCCGGGATGGTGCAGGCGCCGTCCCGTCTCGCACCGACCAGGAACCTCGCACTCGCCCAGAAGCGCAGCCGTCTCGTGCTCCAGGCAATGGCCGACACCGGCGTCATCTCCCAGTCACGCGCGCATTCGACAAAGTCAGCTCGTCCCGTCGCTCAGACTGACCGGGTCCCGACCGGCACCTACTTCGCCGATTGGGTCGCGCCGGCGGCGCAGAAGGCGTTTGAGGCTGACTATGGCGAAGTGAAGGTGCAGACGACGCTCGACGCCGACCTTCAGCGCATCGCCTCGCGGACCATCGCCAATGCCCCGATCGGCGACGCCCAGGCGGCGCTGGTCGCAATGCGTCCGGACGGCCGCATTGTCGCCATGGTGGGTGGCCGAAATTATGGGAAGAGCGCGTTCAACCGTGCGACCCAGGCGCGCCGCCAGCCGGGCTCCGCCTTCAAGCTCTTCGTCTACCTCGCCGCGCTCAGGGCGGGCTACAAGCCCACCGACCTGATCGAGGACAGGCCGATCACGGTCGACGGCTGGACCCCGGCGAACGGCGACGGCGTCTATCGCGGAGAGATCACGCTCCGCGAGGCGTTCCTGCGCTCCAGCAATGCGGCGGCCGTGCGCCTGTCTGAGCGAGTAGGGCGCCAGAACGTCATGCGCGCCGCGCGTGAGCTTGGCATCAGCTCGCCGCTGCCGAATTCGCCCAGCGTCGCGCTCGGTACCGCCGGAGTCAGCCTGCTGGAATTGACCAGCGCCTATGCGGCTGTCGCCAGCGGGCATTACCCCATCAAGCCGCGCGGATTGCCGCTCGGCGAGGAGGACGAGGGTTTTTCGTCTTTCTTCAGCCGCGGCGGCGAACTCGATCGCAATCGCGATTGGGGACCGATGCTCGACCTGCTCTGGGCGGCGGCCAACGAGGGAACCGGCAAGCGCGCAGCTTTAGGTGTCCCGACATTCGGCAAGACCGGTACGACCCAGAACAATCGTGACGCATTGTTCATCGGTTTCGCCGGCAACCTCGTCGTCGGCGTCTGGGTTGGCCGCGACGATGAAAAGTCGCTCGGCCGGATGACCGGAGGCACCGTCCCCGCGCGCATCTGGCACAATTTCATGGCGAGCGCGCTTGCGGTCGACGGATCGCGTGGTCCGCCACTGCCGCGCGATTATCGTCGGCGCTCCCTGCCACCGCCGGAGCGTGAGCGGCAAAGCCCGTTGCCCGAGGAATGGAGCGACCCGGAGAAGGTCATCGATCGCGTCGCGAGCATCCTCGACAAGCTGCTCAACGACCGCTGAAGGCCGTCTTCGGGAAAAAATGGTTACCGGCCCGATAATTCGGCAATTTAAACTTTTCTCAATCTCTTCTCGCCAAAACGGTCTCATCCGGATGCGCGTCAAGACGCCCGGTGGGGGATGTGGACCCCTTATTGTGGAACGAGGAGACCAGAGATGGCTAAGTTTCTTAAGCTGATTCGCAACAACAAGGGTGCGACCGCGATCGAGTACGGCCTGATTGCCGCCCTGATTGCCGTTGCTGCCATTGCCGCCATGACGAGCGTTGGCTCGAAGCTCGGCGACACCTTCAACAACGTTTCGTCTGACCTCTCGTAAGTCAGTTAAACGGTTGAAACGGGGCGGCGGCGTCGAAAGACGCCGCCGCTTTCGTATGTGCAAAGCACTTATTCCCGCACCACAATGAAAAAGGCCCGCCGAAGCGGGCCTTTATTTGGATGGTGGAGCCGAGGGGGATCGAACCCCTGACCTTCGCAATGCCATTGCGACGCTCTCCCAGCTGAGCTACGGCCCCGATCCAGTCCCGCGCATTTAGGCAAAACTTCCTGTTGTGCAAGCGGAAGCTTCGTGCGGCGCGGGTTAATCCTTTAAATCAATGGTCTTCGTCGCTTTCGCCGGTGGCGACGCCGAGATCTTCATCGCCGGTCGACAGATCGACTTCGTCGTCGGCGCTGGGCTCTTCGTCCTCGTCCGGAACCAGCTCTTCGGCGGCGAGATCGTCGTCGGCGGTCTCGTCCTTCTCCGGCTGCGCGGCCACCGCCTCGAAGGGCAGCGGCTGCTTCGATTTCAGCACCGGCTCGGGCATGAACGCAGTGCCGCATTCGATGCAGGTCACAGGCTCGTCATTGCCGAGGTCGTAGAAACGGGTCGCGCATTTGGGACAGGTGCGCTTGGTGCCCCATTCGGGCTTCACCATGGTGAGATGTTCTCCAGTCAGGCGGTCAGTTCATGTGCCGCGACGGCCGGGGCCGGCGGCAATCGGCGGGCGCCTTGCCATAGGCGTTCGGCCCTGTCAAAGCGCCCGGCCTGTGAGCGAGGCGAAGACCCCCCGGCGAGCGATCGTCATTGCCGTCGACGGACCCGCCGCAAGCGGCAAGGGCACCATCGCCAAGGCGCTCGCCCGGCATTTCGGGCTGCCGCACATGGACACGGGCCTTTTGTACCGCGCCGTCGCCCTTAACCTGTTCCGCTTTGGCGGCGATCCTGCCAGTGAGTTCGAGGCGACCCGCGCTTGCGACCTCACCTCCATCTCGCTTGACGACCCAGAGCTGCGTTCGGAAATCGTCGGCTCCATAGCGTCGCGAATCTCTGCTTATCCAGCCGTCCGTGAGCGCCTGCTGGATCGCCAGCGCAACTTCGCGGGCCAGGCCGGCGGCGCCGTCCTCGACGGCCGCGACATCGGCACCGTCATCGCCCCGCAGGCCGACGTGAAATTGTTTGTCACCGCTTCGGTCGAGGTGCGCGCCCGCCGCCGCGTCGCCGAGTTGCTGTCGCGCGGCATGCCCGCGCATCTTGAAGACGTTGTCATCGACCTCAAGGCCCGCGACGCGCGCGATTCCTCGCGAGTGACCGCGCCTCTGGAGGAAGCGGTCGACGCAATCCACCTCGACACCAGCGAAATGGACATCGACGCCGCCATTTCCGCGGCGATCGATCTGGCAGAGAAACGATTGCGCGACTCAGTGGATAAGCTTAACCCAGTTTAATGGATGCGCCGACCCGCAGCCTGCGGCCAAGCCCGGGCCAGCGAGCGCTCGCTGAAGCCCTGGCGCGCGGCGAGGCGGTGATGGGCAAAGCCGTCCAGGCCGTCCCGTCCTCAATCTATATCGACACCGACCGCTTCGAGGCCGAGCAGGCGCGCATATTCCATAGGCTGCCTTTGCTCGTAGCGCCGTCCGCACTCATTCCCGCCCCGAACCTCGCCGTTGCCCACGACGGCTATGGCACACCGCTGATCCTGTCGCGCGACGGGCAAGGCGAGGCGCATGTCCTTGCCAATGTCTGCCGCCATCGCGGCACCCGCCTGATCGACACGGACGACGAGCCGACGCCGGCCTCGCGGATTGTCTGCCCCTATCACGCCTGGACCTATCGCTCGGACGGCCAGCTCATCGGCCTGCCGCGCGCCGAATGTTTCCCGGGAATGGACAAGGCCGATCACGGCCTGATGCCGTTCCGCGACTATGAATGCGGCGGACTCATCTGGTTCTCGCGCGACGGCAATGAAGATTTTGCCGAGATCGACATGCTCTGTGAGGATTTCGACGCGTTCGGGATCGGCGGCCACCACCTCTACCGCCGCAAGACCCATGACGTTGCCGCCAATTGGAAGCTGGTGATCGACGCTTTCCTTGAAAGCTATCATGTCCAGCGGCTGCACGCGCAGACGATCGCGCCCTTCTTCGCCGACGGCATCACTGTTGCCGACATGATCGGCCCGCATCAACGCGCGGCCGTCGGCCGGTCCGAATATCTTGCCGAGATCGATCGCGACGACTGGGCGGCTCTCCGCCGCGCGGTCACCTACACCTACCAGATCTTCCCGAACACGATCGTCATCATGAGCCCGGACTACATCAACGTCCTGGTCGTCATGCCGCAATCGGTCGGCCGCTGCCTTGTCGAGGATTTCATGCTGATCCCGGAGCGGCCCGAAACCAACGAAGCGGAAGCGCACTGGCGGCGCAGCTGGGACCTGCTCGACGGCGGGACATTCGCGGCGGAAGATTTCCACGCTGCCGCTTTGTGCCATCGTGGCCTGACAAGCGGCCTTCTCAAGGAGGCGACGCTGGGCACGCTCGAACAGGGCATTGCAGAGTTCCACGCCCGGATCGAGGCAGCGCTTTAGCCTGCTTGCTTGGGCGCGTAGAGCTCCATTCCCTTCGGCACTTTGGGCTGCTCGCCGGCGAGATGCTGGTCGATCACCTCCAGCGCCTTCCTCAACTGCCGGGCCGAATAGGGTTTATGCAGGCAGCCCAGGGCCAGGTCGGAGGCATTCTCAGGTGGCGCACCGGTCACGAAGAGCAAAGGTACGCCGCGTTTCTGCGCTTCCTTGGCCAGATGGATGCCCGTTTTCTTGCCCCGAAGCCGCACGTCGCTGAGGATCAGGTCGACCTTCCCGCGGTCGAGCGCGGCCACCGCTTCCTCGAAATCGTCATGGGTGGCGACGACCTCGTAACCCGCATCCTTGATCATCACTTCATTGTCGAACGCGGTCAGCGGCTCGTCCTCGATGACGAGGATACGCTTGACGATACGCTTGCGCTTGCCGAACAGCATGCTTTCCCCGGTAGGACCAACCCTGTGACCCCGCAACGAACGAAGCGTCCTCCGGTGCCGCGCGGCAGTAAAGGCTCTTCGCCGCAGCGCCGCAAGGGCCCGCCGCCGCCGCGCGAGGAAGGTCCGCAGCGGATCGCCAAGCTGCTCGCCCGCGCCGGCATCGCTTCCCGCCGCGAGATTGAGCGGATGATCGCCGAAGGGCGCATCGCGCTCGACGGGGAGACAATTACGACTCCGGCGACCCTGCTGAAGGACGTTGCCGGACTGACGGTCGATGGCAGGCCGGTCCGGCCGGCCAAGGCGACCCGCCTCTATCGGTTCTACAAGCCGCAGCGCGCACTCACGGCGGAGTTCGACCCCAAGGGACGTCCGACGATCTACGACGTGCTGCCCAAAGGCCTGCCCCGCCTGATGCCCGTGGGCCGCCTCGATTTCATGACCGAAGGCCTGCTTCTGCTCACCAACGACGGCGAATTGAAGCGCCTGCTTGAGCTGCCAAAGACCGGCGTGGTCCGCAGTTACCGGGCGCGCGCATTCGGCGATGTCACCCAGGCCCAGCTCGAGGACTTGTCGGAGGGCATCACCATCGAAGGCGTCCGCTACGGGTCGATTGATGCCAATCTCGAACGCGGAAGCGGCCGCAACCGCTGGATCGAGATGAGCCTCACCGAGGGCAAGAACCGCGAAGTGCGGCGCGTGTTGGAGCACCTTGGAATGCAGGTGTCGCGCCTGATCCGCACCTCGTACGGCCCACTCAGCCTTGAAGGCCTCGCGCCCGGCCAGATCGAGGAGGTCGACGCCGGCGAGCTCGCCAATTTCCGCTCGTCCCTGAAATGAGGATCATCGCCGGCGAATGGCGCGGACGGCCTTTGCAGGCGCCTGCAGGGCAGGGGACTCGGCCCACCGCCGATCGCACGCGCGAAACGCTCTTCTCCATGCTGGTCAGCCGCATTGGCAGCTTCGAAGGCCTTCGCGTCGCCGACCTTTATGCCGGCAGCGGCGCCTTGGGTTTGGAAGCCTTGTCGCGCGGTGCCGCGCACGTCACCTTTGTCGAGAACGACAGGAATGCGCTCTCAGCCATCCGGTTGAACCTTGCTTCGGTGAAGGCCGCCGATAGGGCTGATTTGCGACCCTTATCCGCGGCAAAACTTGCGCCGGCGCAACCCTTCGACCTGATACTCGCAGACCCGCCCTACGCCGCAGGCTCAGGATCGGCAGTCGTAACGGCGGTCCGCGATGCCAATTGGCTGGCCGACAGCGGTTGGCTGGCCATCGAGACCGAAGCCAAAGAGCCCGTCGATGCCGGCGGCTGGACGATCGATGCCGAACGCCGGGTCGGCAAGGCCCGGATTACGCTGATCCGCGCCTAGGCCTTCTTCTTCGATGCTTTGCGGATTTCGTCGAACTCGGTGACCAGGCGCTTGCCCATGGCCGTCGCCGCGGCCTTGCCGGCATTCTTGATCACCTTCGATCCCTTTTTGAGCTCGCCGTTGCGCGACTTGACGCCATGCTCGGCAATCGCACTGACCGCCGCCATCGCGCCGACCGCCAGCAATTCGGTAACCAGGGGATGCTCCAGCAGGCTGGCGAGATCCTTGATGCCAGCCTTGTTCTTCGATCCGCCGCCGCTCTTGGGGGTGGCCACCACGAGCGCCCGTGACTCGGCCTTTTTGGTTTTCTTCTTGTTGCCGGCTTTCGCCTTTGCGGGCTTTGCCATTGTATTCTCTCCCTGATCGATCGCCATCATGTCGGCGTTGCCGGACCGAACGGCAAGGGCAGCAGCCTGTTCCCCGGCTTTTACCGCTGTCCCGCCTGAATCATCGGCTCGGTTCGTCGTTAACGGGCCGGGTAACATTAACTCCGCCTCGCATCTGCGGTTCGTTTCGCTCAGGTTCCAACGAAAGAAGATTAGGGAGATGAGTTTGCGTAGAACGATCCTTGCCTTGGCTGCGACTGCTTTCGCCATCCCGGCATTGCCGACGGCGGCCGATGCGCGCACCGGCTATTATCACGGCAAGGTCTGGCGTGATTCCCACGGCCGCCTGCGCTGCCATCGCCCCAACGGCACCACGGGCCTGATCGTCGGCGCCGCAGGCGGCGCGCTGGTTGGCCGTGCCATCGACACGCATGGCGAACGCGCGACGGGCACGATTATCGGCGCCGCCGCCGGCGCCCTGGTCGGCCGCGAGATCGATCGCAGCCGCTATACCTGCCACTGATACGATATTCCTTAGGCCGGCGCCTCGCACCCACCCCCCAACTCGGCGCCGGCCACCCACACATGAAATCCCGAGCATAAGGGAGGATTCGCGCAGCGAACCGGAGCTTATGCGAAGAGAGATTGAATGCCGGCCAGCCTCGCGCAGCGAGGACTGACGTCACGGATTTACTCCGTGACGGCTAATGTCCGCTTTCGACTCGTTGCGGACCTTGGGCAGTTTCGTTGAACTGTCGCAACGAGATCGTTAGCTCGGTCGTGTGAAGCCCAAACTCTTAACGACAATCCGCGAATATTCTTGGCGCATGTTCCTTGGCGATGCCTTCGCCGGGATCACAGTCGCCCTTGTTGCTCTGCCTCTCAGCATCGCGATTGCAATTGCGTCCGGCGCCGACCCGAAGTCCGGACTGGTAACCGCGATAATCGCTGGCTTCCTGATCTCATTGCTGGGGGGCAGCCGGGTCCAGATTGGCGGCCCGACGGGTGCGTTCATCGTCGTCGTATACGGCATAGTCGAGCAGCACGGATTCGACGGTCTTCTTCTCGCAACACTCATGGCGGGCGTCATCCTCATCGTCGGCGGGCTGTTGCGGGCGGGCCGCTTCATAACCTTGGTGCCAGAGCCGGTGATCGAAGGCTTCACCGTCGGTATTGCCCTCATCATCGCGGTCAGTCAGCTCAAGGACTTGCTTGGGCTTTCTTCAACAAGAGTGTCCGCCGATTTGGTGCAGGCGCTACCAGCTCTCTGGGCCGCTCGCGATATGATCAATCCGTTGGCATTGGCCGTTGGCCTGTTCTCGGTAGGAGGCATAGCCCTGCTCCGGCGCATCGCCCCCTGGTTTCCGGGATCTCTCCTAGTCATCGCCGTAGCATCCGCTGCGATCGCCCTGCTCGCTTTGCCCGTCGACACCATTTACTCTCGCTTCGGCTCCCTTCCCGCCGGCCTGCCGGAACCTTCGCTGCCGCACGTGAGCATCGCCCGTATCAGCGCCTTGCTGCCTTCCGCCCTTGTCATAGCCTTCTTGGCCGCCGTGGAATCGCTCCTTTCGGCCATTGTCGCGGATCGAATCATTGGCGGGCGTCATCGCTCGAACGCCGAGCTGCTCGCGCAAGGCGCGGCAAACATTGCCTCACCTATGTTCGGTGGGTTGCCTGCAACCGGTGCAATCGCCCGTACCGCGACAAACGTGCGGGCTGGTGGCCGGACACCCATTGCAGGCATTGTCCATGCGCTTGCGATCCTGCTCATCACGCTCGGGGCGGGCTGGCTTTGCGGTTATCTTGCCATGCCGGCCCTGGCGGGCCTGCTCATCGTGACCGCATGGGTCATGAGCGAGCCCCATCGCTGGGGTGAGCGGCTTAGATTGCGGACAGGGGATCGCAACCTGCTTTTCCTCACGATGGTCCTGACAGTCGTTACTGACCTGACCATTGCCATTGCGGTGGGAACAGTCGCCGGCTTGGCGCTTCGCCTCATCCGCAAGGACGTCGAACCTGAAGAGTGGGCACCTTCAGACCGGTCTCAGCTCTAAGCGGCAAGTGTCAGTTCCCACCCAAACCCGCCAATACCTCTCAATCCCACCGACCACTGTATTGACATAATAATACACCTCCCCTAGGCTGGTCGCCACAGGGAGGATGCAACATGTACAGCCAGAATGACCTCGACGAGGCAGTGGCGGCGGGCGCGATCAGCGTCGATCAGGCCAACGCGCTTCGCGGATTCGTCGAAAACCAGCGGGCGACCCCGTCTGTCGACGAAGAACAATTCCGCCTCATCACCGGCTTCAACGATATTTTCGTCTCCATCGCCGCAGCAATCCTGCTGTTCGCGGTTGGCTTCATCGGCCAGTCGATCGGCCAGACCCTTGGCCTGATCATCGACCATGATGGACCCTCGCCTTTGGCGCCGCTGTTCGTCGCTGCGACCGCCTGGGGACTAGCATTGTTCTTCACCGCCAAGCGCCGCATGGCGTTGCCTTCCATCCTCTTGCTGCTGGCCTTCGTCATGGGCGTCTTTGCCACGGCAGGGTTCAGCCTGGTCCTCGCGGTCGGCGAACCGCAGGGCAATCGGGAAGCACTCGTCGGTGGCATCATCGCCTCCGTCTCCGGTGCCATCGCGGCTGCGGCGGCCTGGGCCCATTGGCGCCGCTTCCATGTCCCGATCACGATTGCCGCCGGCGCGGCCGCCGTGTCGGCCATTGCCGTCGGCCTCATCATTGCGGTCCTCGGCAACGCCGACGGCTTCAACGGCAACATCCTGCTCGGCTTTGTGCTGCTGCTCGGCATCGGCGTATTCCTGTTCGCGATGCGCTGGGATTCGTCGGATCCTGCCCGCGTGACGCGGCGCAGCGACGTCGCCTTCTGGCTGCACCTGCTGGCGGCGCCGATGATCGTCCATCCGATCTTCAGCCTGCTCGGCCTCAACGACAACAGCGCCTCCATTGGTGAGGGCCTGGTCGTGATCGCCCTCTACATCGTGATGGGCATCACCGCGCTCGCCATCGACCGCCGCGCATTGCTCGTTTCGGCGCTCGCCTATGTGTTGTTCGCGCTCAAGGCCCTGTTCGACCAGTTCGGAGCGGTCGAGCTCAACGTCGCGCTGACGGCGTTGGTCATCGGCTCGGCGCTGTTGATGCTGTCGGCCTTCTGGCACCAGGCCCGGGCGATGGTCGTGCGGCCGCTGCCGGCAAGCCTGCGGTCGAAGCTGCCGTTGCTGGACCGCTCGGTGAGCTCGGTGGCTAGTCCCGCACCAGCCGCATAAGCCGGCGCTCGAGCGGGGCCAGGACCAGTGAAAGGTCGTGACCCCGTTTGAGCACGGCGCCATGTTCGGACACCAAAGAGAACGCCCCCTGCTTCGCATGAAGCTCGGGGCGTTTCTGTATCCAGATTTCCGGACGGTCGGCGGATCGCCGGAAGGCGGCAAAGCTGGCGACGCCGATGTCGAACTGCATGGCATAGTCGCGCCAGTGACCGGCTGCGACCATGCGCCCGTAGAGGTCGAGGATGCGTCGCAGCTCGCGGTGGTCGAAAGCAGTCAACGCCCGCCGGTCCCTTGGTCCAGGGAACGGCGAAATGACGCTCAAGCGCTTTTCGCCTTGGGCGCGGGCGCCCGCCGGGCCTTGAGCGCCGCAATCTCCTTGCGAAGCTCGGCAATCTCTTCCTCAAGCTCACACATGCGGGCGCGCGTGGGATCGACGTCCTCGCCGCAGGGCGTCCCATAGGGGACGAAGCCCGGGCTATAATGCACGGTGTCGATCGGGACCGGTCGGGCCGGAATGCCGACCATGGTTGCACCGGGTGTGACGTCCTTGGTGACGACCGAGCATGCGCCTACCTTGGCGCCCTCGCCGACGATGATGGGCCCCAGGATCTGCGCGCCGGAGCCGATGACGACATTGTCCTTGAGCGTCGGGTGGCGCTTGCCGCCGATTCCCGTCGACGGGTTCGTGCCGCCCAGGGTGACATTCTGGTAGATGGTGACGTTGTCGCCGATCTCGGCCGTCTCGCCGATGACGGAGAAGCCGTGATCGAGGAAGAAATTCCGCCCGATCTTGGCGCCGGGATGGATGTCGATGGCCGTCAGGAACCGGGCGATGTGGTTGACCATCCGCGCCAGGAAATACAGCTCGCCGCCGTAGAGCCAGTGGCCGATGCGATGGAGCCCGAGGGCCAGGACACCCGGATAGAGCAGCACTTCCCAGCGCGAGCGCGCGGCCGGGTCGCGAGATTTCACCGAGTCCAGATAATCGACAAGCGCCAAGGACAAGCGCATCCACCCTTTGTTGTTCGGCTCCCAATGTATGTCTTGGACGGGCCAATTGCCAGACGGTCTTGCTGAATTGGGCCTCTCAGGTCGCGGCCGTCCCGATCAGCCCAGCCTGCGCTTGCTGAAATGTGTCCGCAGGCCGATTGACCACCATCCTCGACAGTGGCTTCGCAACCGTCCAGATCGCCAGCGTCATCAGAATCGCGACATAGCCATCCACCGCATAGTGATAGGCGAGATGCACCGAAGCGATCATGATCGTCGCGACGAAAAGCCAAGCCGCCGCCCCGGCCGCCCTTGAAATCTTCGAGATCGACAAAGCGAACAGCATCGCCATCGAAACGTGCATCGACGGCATGGCTGAGATGCCCGTCGCCAAGCCATGGTCGTTTTGCTGCTGCCAGGCGAGGAGTTGTTCCTGAACAGGCAGCACGAATACAGGATACTGCTGATTGGCGCTGTAGAGATAGGACATCAGCGGATCGAAGTGGTGATCGCCCGTGAGAGGCGCGAGGAAACAAGGTCCGACTGACGCGAACATGATCGCCATGGCGACGCCAATGATCGTCCAGCAGGCGAAATAGCTGATCAGATACCTGGCTCTCAGCTCTCGGTCCCGGGGGAAGATGCAGAAGTAGGC
Source organism: Sphingomonas alba (assembly GCF_023516555.1). Lineage (GTDB taxonomy): Bacteria > Pseudomonadota > Alphaproteobacteria > Sphingomonadales > Sphingomonadaceae > Sphingomicrobium > Sphingomicrobium album. The sequence goes on along the minus strand of NZ_JAMGBD010000002.1, from coordinate 413,798 downwards.
GCTACCCGCGTACACGATGAACAGCCAGGCATGATAGGCGACCGAAAGCAGCGATGTGACGATTGGGAACCCGGCCACGGGCTGGAGCAATCGCCATGCGTCAGTGCCGTGGATCGCTCGATCCGCCGCGATCCACACCGGATCCCAACTGTAAGTATTGAATAGCGGTATCGAGCTTTTCATGGCCGAAAACGCCGGAATCAGGACGGCGACGACGACCAGCATGGGAAAGCCGCGAGCAATTCTGGCCATCCAGCTGGTGCTGGCTACCTGGCTCCACAGGAACCTGATCGGACTCTTCGGACGATGACGGAAAAGAAGGCTGCCAAGCACGAAAACCGACATTACGCCCAGGGTCAGGACGTACAGCAGCAGATTACCCAGATAGCCGGATGGCCGAAAGCCACTCACGCCCCGGGTGGCCAGAATCGCCAGCATGGCCGCCCATAAGACGCCGACCCCGGCAACGATCGGTCCGTCCTCGGCCGCACCTCTGCGGAATGCCGAAATGACCTGTCTCAACGGGTCCTCGAAGCGGTCTGCATGGCGAATTGGCTAAGATGGAATGGTTAAGATCTCCGAAAGAGCGCGGAGCCGAACGTTATAAAATATTGACGCTGGGTAGGGCGATAGCCGGACGGTCCGCCCCAAATTAGCGTCAAAGCTGCTTGCGGGAGATGGTACGGCGCGGCAATGGCGCGAATGAGCAACAGTTGCAGGAGGCCTTTATCAGCCCGGACATCCTCGGTGATCCGTCTCTGCTGCTTCCGCTCATCCTCGTCGGCTTCTTCGCCCAGCTGATCGATGGCGCGCTCGGCATGGCTTACGGGCAAATCTCCAGCACCCTGCTGATCGCGCTGGGCGTGCCGCCTAAGTTCGCTTCGGCCAGCGTCCATACCGCCGAGACCTTCACGACCGGCGTTTCGGCGATCAGCCATGTCGCGCATCGCAATGTCGACTGGCGCCTCTTCATGCGGATCGTCATTCCGGGAGTGATTGGCGGGGTCCTTGGCGCCTACGTCCTCACCGAAACGCCGGCCGACATCGCCAAGCCGGCGGTCCTCACCTACCTGACCGGGACCGGCCTCTATCTCTTCTATCGCGGCGTCATGCACAAACACACCGAGAAGCGGCCCAGGATCGTCGAGCCGCTCGGCCTCATCGGTGGCTTTCTGGACGCGGCCGGCGGTGGCGGCTGGGGGGCGATCGTCACGACGAACCTGCTCGTTCAGGGCAGCAATCCCCGGAAGACGATCGGCACCGTCAACACCGCCGAATTTTTCCTGACCGTCACCATTTCGGCGACCTTCATCGCCACCTTGGGCTGGCAGGCCTTCACAACCGCCACCGTCGGCCTCCTCATCGGCGGCGTCATCGCCGCGCCGTTCGGCGCCCGGATCGCCCAGCGCGTCAATGCGGACCTGCTGCTGACCTTCGTCGGCGTGGTGATCACCGCCAGCAGCGCCTTCGGCCTCTATCGCGCCCTGAGCTAGGCATCGGAATATATCCCGCTTTTTGGGTGGTCATCCGGGCGGTATTGATTTTCGATTCACTCTGGCTCGGGGAGTGCTTCATGGCTGCTGTCGACACTCTGAAAACCTGGGTCGTCCGGACGCCGCTCACGGGCCGGCTCGCGGCTCTCTCGGCGATCGCGGCCCTGACCTCCGCGACGGCGGTGAGGGCGACAGTCGATGGCATCGTCACCGGTTGCGAATTCACACCCTATCTGCCGTTCGTCCTGCTTTCGGCAATCTTCCTCAGGTGGTGGCAGGCGGCCCTGATTGCGCTCTTGTCAGTGCCCATCCTCGGCCTTTCGTTCATTGGCGCACCCGGGAAGTTGCTCCACTCCGACTGCTTCCAGTCCAGCGCCGCGATTTTCCTTGCCGCCTCGGCAGCGATGATCGGCCTTGTGATGATTGTCCGCGGGCTCTTCCACGCGCTGCACAGGCCGGGCGAGGACGAAAGCGAGGGCGGCGTGGTCTTCAGCCTCGAGGATGGCGAAGTCTGGGCGAGCTGGTACGGACAGGGCCAGCCCGTGCTGCTCGGCTCCGAAGACAAGGTGTCGACGATGATGCACGACTTCCTTGCCCAACTGGAGGTCGGCAGGCGCCTCAACGGCGGCAAGTAGCCCGCAGCTAAAGCGTCGCGTGTACCGTCGCGACCGCCTTCACCACTGCGGCGATGCGTGCGGCCGCCTGGATCGTCTCCGCCTTGATATTGTGCTGACCGAGCACCTTCTCGTGGCTGTCGATGCACATGCCGCAGCCGTTCATGGCGCTGACCGCCAGACTGAACAGTTCGAAGTCCGCCTTGTCGATGCCGTGGCTGCCGATGAGGTTCATGCGCAGCTTCGCCGGGAGGGTCGAATAGACGGGGTTCGAGGCCAAATGGACGAAGCGATAATAGACGTTATTCATCGCCATTACCGCCGCGGCGCCGCGGGCAGCATTGGCGGCTTCGGCAGATAGCTTCGGCGCGCACTCGGCCTCGGCCGCTGCGACCAATGGGCGGTAGCCGCTGCCATGGGCACAGGCCAGGATCAGTCCGTACTTGCGCTGGTCACCGAGCAACTGGTCGCTCAGCAACGAACTGAGGTTCAGGCGCAAGTCCTTGGCATAGTCGGGGAGTGTATCCCCGAACTCCTTGAGCGAGTTCATGGCATTGTCCTGTCGGGAAGGAATGACGGCGGAGCCCGAGAGGGGGGAGGGGCTCCGCCGTCCACTGCTGCTTCCAAAGGGGCCGCAGCAGGATCTGTTTCTAAGCCGTTAGGCGGCCGGCCTCAGCACCTCATCGCCCTCGCTCCAGTTGCAGGGGCAAAGCTCGTCGGTCTGCAGCGCGTCGAGCACGCGCAGCGTCTCGGCCGGATTGCGGCCGACGTTCAGGCCGTTGACCGTGACGTGCTGGATGATGTTGTCCGGATCGATGATGAAGGTGGCGCGGAAAGCGACCCCTTCATCGGCCGAGAGGATACCCAGCGCTTCCGCCAGTTCCTTCTTGTTGTCGGCGATCCACGGGAAGTCAGCGGCGGCCAGCTGCTCGTCCGACTTGCGCCAGGCGAAGTGGACATGGGCAGTGTCGGTGGACGCGCCGATCAGCACTGCGTCGCGGTCTTCAAAGTCGCCCTTGAGGTCGCCATAACCGACGATCTCGGTCGGGCAGACGAAGGTGAAATCCTTCGGCCAATAGAAGAGCACCTTCCACTTGCCGTTGGTCTCGCCGAGGTCGAGCATTTCGCCGGCGGGAAGCGCGGACGTACCCTGCTGGACCGGAACCTTGAACGCGGGAAGCTTGTCACCAACGGTAAGCATTGAATCTCCTGTTTGTGCGAATGCGAAGAATTTCGTGTGCGGTGCAGCATGTAGGAAGCTGGCGTTAATCGTTCAAGTCGATTATCTCGATTGAACTCATCGGATTTGCCAATGACTGTTCACCTACCGACGATCAAGCAGCTGCAGTATCTCGTCGCGCTCCGGCAGCACGGTCATTTCGGCAAGGCTGCGGAGGCCTGTTTCGTCACCCAGTCGACGCTATCCGCCGGCATTCGCGAGCTCGAAACGCTGCTCGGCATCACCCTTGTCGAGCGCACCCGGCGCGTGGTCCGTTTCACGCCGCTCGGCATCAAGATCTCCGACAAGGCCCAGCGCGTGCTTCGCGAGGGCGAGGAGCTCGCCGATCTGGCCAGGGCCGAGGGCCAGCCGCTGACCGGAGAGTTGCGCATGGGCGTCATTCCGACCATCGCGCCGTTCCTGCTGCCGGCGATGCTGCCGCTCCTCCGCCAGGAATGGCCGAGTCTCAAGCTCTTCCTTCGCGAGGAGACCAGCCCCTCGGCCTGCGACGCCCTCCATCGGGGCCAGCTCGACTGCGTGCTGCTGGCGATGCCTTACGCTTGCGGGGACGTCGAGATCGCGAACCTGTTCGATGACCCTCTTTATGTCGCCTTCCCGAAGGGGGAAGCGCCGCTTGCCGCTGAAATCGAGCCGAGCACGATCGACGAGAGCCGGTTGCTGCTCCTCGAGGACGGCCACTGCCTGAAAGATCATGCCCTCTCCGCCTGCAACCGGCCGGAACTGCGTGCCGAAGCGACGATGATGGGAACCTCGCTGCACACATTGGTGCAGATGGTCGATAACGGCCTTGGGCAGACCTTCGTCCCGGCCATGGCGATCGAATCCGGAATCCTCGACGGGACCGGCATCGTCGCCCGGCCGCTACGCTCGAAGCATAATTACCGGCGCATTGCCTTGGCCTGGCGCCGGTCCAGCCCGCGCGAGGAAGAATTCAATCTCCTCGCCGGCACCCTGCGCGAGATTGCCCGCAGCGTCATTCCAAAGCTCGCCGCCTGAAACCATGCTGGCCGCAGCTGGGGAGGGCGGCTGCGGCCAGCAGTGAACGGGCTAGGCCCGCTGCAAATCGAAGCGGTCGGCGTTCATGACTTTCGTCCACGCCTTGACGAAATCGCGGACGAACTTCTCCTCATTCCCCTTCTCGGCATAGACTTCGGCCGTCGCGCGGAGCTGGCTGTTTGAGCCGAAAATGAGGTCGGTTCGGGTCGCCTTCCACTTCTCCGCCCGGCCGGCGCGGGCTCGGCCGACGAACCGTTCGTCGCTGGCTGTGTCGACCAGTTCCCAGAAGGTGTCGTTGTCCAGCAGGTTGACGAAGAAGTCGTTGGTCAGCTGGCCCTTGCGGTTGGTGAACACCCCCTCGGGACTGTCGCCGTGATTGGCGCCGAGCACGCGAAGGCCACCGACCAGCACGGTCATTTCCGGCGCCGACAGGCCGAGCAAAGACGCCTTGTCGAGCAGCAACTCCTCGGTCTTCACGCTCTGCCTCGACTTGAGGAAGTTACGGAAGCCGTCGGACTGCGGCTCCATCCAGGCGAAGCTCTCGACGTCGGTCCAGTCCTGAGTCGCATCGCCGCGGCCGCCGGTGAACGGTACGGACACCGGATAGCCGCCATCCTTCGCCGCCTTCTCGACCGCCGCCGAACCGGCCAGAACGATCGCATCGGCCAGCGACATCGACCCGCGGAGCTCGTTGAGCTTGGCAAGCACCTTGGCAAGCTCGGCCGGCTCATTGGCCTCCCAGTTCTTCTGCGGCTCCAGCGCGATGCGCGCCCCGTTTGCGCCGCCGCGTTGGTCCGACTTGCGGAACGTCGAGGCCGAAGCCCAGGCCGTCTTCACCAGCTGCGAAACGCTGAGGCCGCTGCTGAGTACCTTGTCCTTGAATGCGGCGACATCGGCGTCCGACGGCGCCTTTCCTTCCGGCACCGGGTCCTGCCAGATCAAAGTCTCTTCCGGCACTTCCGGGCCGAGGTAGCGGTGCTTGGGGCCCATGTCGCGATGGGTCAGCTTGAACCAGGCGCGCGCGAAGGCGTCGTCCAGCGCCGCCTGGTCGTCACGGAACCGCTCGGAAATGGCCCTGAACTCGGGATCCATCTTCAGCGCCATGTCGGCGGTCGTCATCATCGTCGGCACGCGCTTGCTCGGGTCGCGTGCGTCCGGCGCCATGTCTTCCGGATCGGGATTGACCGGCTGCCATTGCTGCGCGCCGGCCGGGCTCTTCACCAACTCATAGTCATATTTGAACAGCAGGCGGAAATAGTCGCCGCCCCACTTCGTCGGGTTGTTGGACCACGCACCCTCGATGCCCGAGGTGGTGATGTGGCCTTTGCCGATCTCCTCGTCGTCAGTCAGCCAGCCGAGTCCCTGGAGATGAATGGCCTCCGACGCCGGATCGCTGCCGAACGTATCGGCCGGCTTGGCGCCATGCGCCTTGCCGAAAGCATGGCCGCCGGCGGTGAGCGCGACGGTTTCCTCGCTGTTCATGGCCATGCGCAGGAAGGTCGCCTTCATGTCGCGCGCCGATAGCAGCGGGTCGGGATTCCCGCCGGGCCCTTCCGGATTGACGTAGATGAGGCCCATCTGGATCGCCGCCAGCGGGCCTTCCAGTTCGAGCTGTTCCTCGGGGATGATGCGCGTCTTGGCGCCCTGGTTGACCCAGATTTCTTCGGCGCCCCAGAAGGTATCGCCTTCGGACTGGTAGACGTCCTTGCGGCCGCCGCCGAAGCCGAAGACCGGGCCGCCCATGCTTTCGATGGCCACATTGCCGGCGAGGATGAACAGGTCAGCCCAGCTGATGTGCTTGCCGTATTTCTGCTTGATCGGCCAAAGCAGGCGCCGCGCCTTGTCGAGATTGCCGTTGTCCGGCCAGCTGTTGAGCGGCTCGAACCTTTGCTGGCCGCTCGACGCGCCGCCCCGGCCGTCGGTGATGCGATAGGTGCCCGCCGCGTGCCACGCCATGCGGATCATGAAGGGACCGTAGTGGCCGTAATCGGCCGGCCACCATTCCTTGCTATCGGTCATGAGCGCCGTCAGGTCGGCCTTCAGCGCCTTGTAATCGAGCTTCTTGAACGCCTCGGCATAATCGAAGTCCGGCCCCATCGGGTCGGGCGAAACCCCGTGTTGGTGCAGCATGTCGACAGGCAGGGCCTCAGGCCACCAGTCGCGATTGGTGCGGCCAAGCAGGGAGCGCGGTCCCATCGGGCAGCCTGACGTCGGTTTATCCATGATTGCATCCTCCTCTTTGGACGCCTGCCTAGGCTTCGGCGAGGAGCGGCGGAAACGATTAAACTCGGTCAGTGCGAGCGGGAAAATCGATTAGTGGTTGAGCCCCCGAGCGCAGCGAAGGCGGCGCACAGCGCCGCCTGAGCAGCGCGTAGAGAGGGCGAGAGCCGGCCAGCGGGCGAAGCCCGACTGACGTCACGGGATTTAATCCCGTGACGGCCTCGCCTTCCGTGTTGTTGCCGGTGCTCGCCATGCCCCCGGCATGGCTGCGCGGCGTCAATCCATGTGCTTGAGGCCAATACGCAGATAGTCGTAGCCGGTGATCAGGGTGAGCGCCGCCGCCGCCCAGAGGCTGGCGAGCCCAACCTGGTGCATCCACGCTTCGTGGGGAAAGCCGCCGCTGAGGATCAGCGCGCCAAGCGCGACCAGCTGAAACGTCGTTTTCCACTTGGCGAGCTTGCTGACGGGCACGGAGACATTGAGCGGCGCCAGGAACTCGCGCAGCCCGGAGACAATGATTTCGCGCAGCAGGATGACGATTGCCGGAATCACGGCCCAATTCTCGATGATCGGCACGTCGCCGTCGGCCTTGCGGCTGGCCATCAGCATGACGAGCACCGCCGCGACCATGATCTTGTCGGCGATGGGATCGAGGAATTGTCCCAGTCGCGATGTCAGCCCCTGCGCGCGCGCCAGATAACCGTCGAAATAATCCGTGATGCCGACGATGCAGTAGAGCACGAACGTGATCAGGTAATCATAGGGCGCCGGCTTCCACAGCAGGAAGACAAGGATCGGCACGGCCAGGATCCGCGACAGGGTCAGCAGGTTCGGCAGCGTCAGCATGGGACACGACCGTTATAGGGTTTGGACGCGGGCGCAAAGCTGGCTATTCGAAGCGCTCCCTGCGGAGTGCCTTGCGTCTTGATGCAGAACGTTACCCACCTGCTTCGCGCGCGGCGTTTCGTGCCGCTGTTCTCGACGCAATTCCTCGGTGCCTTCAACGACAGCCTGTTCAAGCAGGGCGTCGTCCTGTTCGTCACCTACCAGCTCTATTCGGATGCCGCCCGCGAAGCGCAGTTCAGCGCCATCGCCCAGGGACTTTTCATCCTCCCGTTCTTCCTGCTGTCGGCCCTCGCGGGGCAGCTGGCCGACGATCATGACAAGGCCCGGCTGATCCGCATCATCAAGACGGCGGAGATTCTGATCATGGCAGTCGGCGGCGCCGGCCTGCTGCTCGAGAATATTCCGCTGATGCTCGCGGCCGTGCTCGGCATGGGAATTCATTCGACATTCTTCGGGCCGATCAAATACGCGATCCTGCCGCAGCATCTGGAAAAGGACGAGGTGCTGGGGGGCACCGGCCTCGTCGAAGCCGGGACCTATATCGCCATCCTGCTCGGCACGATCCTCGCCGGCGTGCTTGCCGACGATGCTCGCCTGGCGGTTGCCGCAACGCTGGGGATCGCTGTCCTCGGGCGCATTTCAGGCGGCCAGGTGCCGCCGGCGCCTCCCGCCGCCGAACGGGTGCCGTTCAACTGGCACATCATTCGCGCCTCCATCCATCTCGTCAGCGAGACGATGCACATTCCGCGGCTGTTCCTCGCGATCCTCGCCATCAGCTTCTTCTGGACCATCGGCGCGGTGCTGATCATCATCTTCCCGCCGCTGGTAAAGAACGTCCTCGGCGCCGACGAGCAGGTCGCTAGCCTGTTCATCGCCATCTTCTCGATCGGTATCGCCATCGGCTCGGTCGCCATCAACCGCCTGTTGAAGAGCCAGGTGTCGGCGCGTTTCGCGCCCGCCTCGGTGATGATGATGGCCCTCTTCGTCCTGCTGCTCTACCTCGTCGCGCTGAACTGGGGCGACCATGGCGTCGAGCTGACGACGCTCAGCAATTTCATCTTCCACCCGAGCGCCGGTTTCATGATCGCGGCGCTGCTCGGCGTTGCCATCTTCGGCGGCATGTTCGTCGTGCCGCTCTATGCCTTCCTGACCACCACCGTCGACAAGTCGCAGACCGCGCGGACGGTCGCCGCGAACAACATCGTCAACTCCGGCGCCATGGTGATCGGCTCGGCGGTCGCGTTCGGGCTGAGCAGCTTCGGCGTTGGCCCGGTTGGGCAGTTGCTACTGGTCGCGGCGATGTGCTTCGTCGCCGCGTATTTGGGTTGGAAGCTTCACGTCGCGTGCGATTGAGCCGCCGAGCGTAACGAGAGCGGAGCGAAGCGAGCGTCGTTAGGCGAGAGACGGTGAAATCCGGACGGCCTGCGTCCGGAGCCTGCGAAGGACGACAGGACCGACGGCGCGGATTTATTCCGCGCCGAATACTTTCAAGCGAGAAATATCGAAACGATCAGGAAGCCGCCCAGATACGTCATCAGGAACAGCTTCATGTCATCGCTGAGCGCGGGCGACGGAGCCGCGACTGCCTCCATCACAAATGGCTGGCGGCGGCCGAAGCGGCGGGGGTCCGATAGGGTGCCCAAGAGGTTCATGGAATGGGTTAATGACGAGTTTACCATTCGCCATCAACGGTGATGTTTGGCCCTTCGTTCCGATCGTCCCGGAGTGGGACGGAAACGCTGGAGCGCCCTCAATTTGTAGATGAGCCTGAAACGATTGAACGTCCCCCCCCCCGGACGTTCAATTTAGAGCATTGAATTCGTCAGTCCCCCGGACTGACTGGAATTCAATGCTGGTGCGGACGGCGGGACTCGAACCCGCACGCCCATGGGGCAGAAGATTTTAAGTCTCCAGCGTCTACCGGTTCCGCCACGTCCGCATCGGTGTGGGCCGGCGCTTAGCGCTATTCGGCCGAGGCTTCACCTAAGTTCAGCCGCTCGCGCATTTCCTTGCCCGGCTTGAAGTAAGGGACGCGCTTGGCCGAGACGTCGACCGAGGCGCCGGTGCGCGGGTTGCGGCCGACGCGGGCGTCGCGGTCGCGGGTCGAAAAGGCGCCGAAGCCGCGAAGCTCGACGCGGCCGCCCGTGGCCAGCTGGTCGGTGATGCTGTCGAAAAGCGCAGCGACCACGCTCTCGATTTCCCGCTGCGTCAGGTCCGGAAAATCGCCGCACAGCTTCATTACGAGTTCGGAACGGATCATGGCATCCCCGCGCTTGAAATCACCCCGCCCCCCGCGGGTAGGCACTGCCTATCAGCCTCTTATGCAAAGGAAAAGAGGCTGCTTTCATACAGGTTACGCTGCCGTTACAAATTGTGAAGCGCGCAGCAAAAAGGGCGCGGAAGCTTTCGCCGCCGCGCCCTCCTTGTTCTTTGACAGACCTGAGCTTCTGCTCGGCCATGCCCCCAGCATGGCCTGCGCGGAAGCTTACTCGCCCTCGGTCGTCTCCGCCTCCGGAGCCTCGGCCGGAGCCTCTTCAGCCGGAGCCTCTTCGGCCGGAGCCGCTTCGGCTTCAGCCTTCGGAGCCTTCTTGGCGGCAGCCTTCTTCGGCTTCTCGGCCTTTTCAGCCTTCTCGGCCTTCTTTTCCGCCTTGGGCTCGGCTTCCGCCTTGCCGCCCTTGGCCGCCTTTTCCTTCAGCGCCGCGCCGAGGATGTCGCCAAGCGACGCGCCGCTGTCGGACGAGCCGTACTGCGCCACGGCCTGCTTCTCTTCGGAGATCTGCAGAGCCTTGATCGAGAAGGTCGGCTTCTTCGACCGGTCGAAGCCGGTGACCTGGGCGTCGAACTTCTGGCCGACCTGGAAGCGCTCGGAGCGCTGCTCGTCGCGGTCGCGGCCAAGGTCGATGCGCTTGATGAAGCCGGTCGCGCCATCGTCGCCGACCTGGACTTCAAGCCCTGCGTCCTTGACCTCGAGAACGGTGACGGTGACCGTCTCGTTCTTGTTGACGCCGCCGCTGGCCGAGCCGCCCTTGGCGACACCGCCGCGCTCAAGCTGCTTCATGCCAAGGCTGATGCGCTCCTTCTCGACGTCGACGTCGAGAACGACCGCCTTCACGCTCTCGCCCTTGTGGTGCAGCGCCAAAGCTTCCTCGCCCGACACGCCCCAGGCGATGTCCGACATGTGGACCATGCCGTCGACGTCGCCGTCCAAGCCGATGAACAGGCCGAACTCGGTCGAGTTCTTGACCTCGCCCTCGACTTCGCTGCCGACCGGATGCTTCTCGGCGAAGGCCGACCAGGGGTTCGCCTGCGCCTGCTTCAGGCCCAGCGAAATCCGGCGCTTCTCCTCATCGACCTCGAGCACCTTCACGTCGACTTCCTGCGAAGTGCTAACGATCTTGCCCGGGTGGACGTTCTTCTTGGTCCAGCTCATTTCGGACACGTGGACGAGGCCCTCGATGCCCGGCTCCAGCTCCACGAAGGCGCCATATTCGGTGATGTTGGTGACGCGGCCGCGGAACACGCCGTCGACCGGATACTTGGCGCCGGCGCCTTCCCACGGGTCGGCTTCCAGCTGCTTCATGCCCAGCGAAATGCGCTGCGTGTCGCGGTTGATGCGGACGATCTGCACCTTGACGGTGTCGCCGATGCCGATGACCTCGCTCGGGTGCTGGACGCGCTTGTAGCTGATGTCGGTGACGTGCAGCAGGCCGTCGATACCGCCAAGGTCAACGAACGCACCGTAATCGGTGATGTTCTTGACGACGCCCTCGATGACCTGGCCCTCGGCGAGGCTCTGGATGAGGCCGCTGCGCTGCTCAGCGCGGGTCTCTTCCAGGATGGCGCGGCGCGACACGACGATGTTGCCGCGGCGGCGGTCCATCTTCAGGATCTGGAACGGCTGCGGCAGGTCCATCAGCGGGCCGACGTCGCGGACCGGACGGATGTCCACTTGGCTGCCGGGCAGGAAGGCGACGGCGCCGCCCAGGTCGACGGTGAAGCCGCCCTTGACCCGGCCGAAGATCACGCCCTCGACGCGCTCGCCCTTCTCATGCTCCTTCTCAAGCTTGTCCCAGGCGGCTTCGCGGCGGGCGCGGTCGCGGGACAGCATGGCTTCGCCGGCGCTGTTCTCGACGCGGTCGACATAGACTTCGACCTTGTCGCCGACCTTGATCTCGGCCTTCTGGCCGGGGGCGGCGAATTCGCGCAGCGCGACGCGGCCTTCGCTCTTCAGGCCGACGTCGATGACGGCCAAATCGTTTTCGATCGCGGTGACGGTGCCGGTGACGACCTTGCCTTCAAAGGCTTCGTTCTCGCCGCCGAGGGATTCATTGAGCATCGCCGCGAAATCGTCGCGGGACGGAAAAGCCGTAGAGGCCATGTGGTGTGTACCTTGTACTTCGGACTTTCATGCCGCCGCCGGGGACTATCCCCGGGCTACAAAGGCGGACCTGGAAACCCTGTGATCCATCCCGCCAACCCCATGTTGGAAGGATATCCTTGGCCGGTGAACCTTGCGGGATGCCGCCGTTCCGAAAACGAGTGTCGCGGCAACAGGCGTATGCCTTGCCCACGAGCTCGCCAACTTAAGCGTGCATCCGGAAGGGGAAACTCACCGCCCGCCAGACGAGCGCGCCTGTAGCGGAAGGACGGCGAAGGGGCAAGGCGCGTACATATTCATTCCGGCGGTCGTCCGGCCGACGTCGCGAACCCGAATCTTGAAGCTTTAAGCCGGTCAGTATGCTAGGGCCTTAAGCATCATCGGCATTCTTCTCGCAGGCGCCGATGGCTGAGAGTCACATCGTGCTCCCGCTTGCCGCGTCGGAGCACATCATGACCGGAATTAATCCAGAAATCGCGCCAGACCCAGAGATGCGCGCTAAGCTCGACAGCCTTGGGATCACGGTGGTGCCGCGAGCGGTCTACGAATGGCGTGGCTACCGCTACTCCAATGCCACCGACGCGATTGCTGCTGCTGAACGGGCAGGCCGATGAGCCGCGCCGTCAACCTCGCCATGCGCGAGGAAGCCATCACCAAGCATTGCCGTGACGAAGACATAGGCATTTCGGTGCTGGAAGCACTGCCTGGAGGCGGCGTCAGGCTGGTTTGCGACAGCGTCTATGGCGCCGAGCAGATTCGCCTGAAGCTGAAGCGCCATATGATAGATGGCGATCCCCGCCGCGCCCAACTCCGACCGAGGACCCCGCTATGGTAGGCATTGAGGAATCCAGGCCGCTTTGGGTGTGGGAGACTGATGGCGGTGCCCGTCAAAGGCCGGGTCCAGGACCGGACGCCTCCAACGCGCCGCAAGCCTCAGCCGCCTCAGGACACGCCGGAGGGATGCGATGCGATGGCCGCCGCTGACATGGCGCGGGCCGCTGCCCATATGGAGGGTTGGGGCAGGACCCGCTTCGAACACAGCGCTGTCATGTGGTCGCGCCGGGCCCGGCTGCTCGAAGTCGCCGACGCGGAGACAGATTGATGCAGTTACATGGCAGCACCGAAGGAAACTTGATCGCAGCGGTTCGCAGCGCGGTCCGTTTTCGTGACCATCCGGTCCATGCTGACACCATTAGGCACTGGGAGGGTTTGCTTAGCCATGCCCGGCGGGAGCTATCCAACTGCGCTGCACTCCCATCGGAGCCGCTACAGCGTCTGGTAGTGGAACTGGAAGTCGAACTGGCCAAGCGCCTCGCCTAACCGGGCTGCGCTGCGGAGTTGAGGCCCGCCCTTTGAAGAGAGTGTTGCGCAACAACAAACCATCAGGGGCGAACCTCTCGAAACAGCCTAGTTGCACTACTCCTGAAGTCCAGCGATTACGCCGAACTTGAGGTCAGGCCCCGTGAAGCTGGATGCTCTTCCTGATCATCTCATCGAGGCTACGTTCTTCGTCCACTCGTGAGCTCGCCCGGCGGGCCTCCTTTTCGAGGCGTGCCTGCAGTTGCGTTTCTGATTCTATCTTCTGCTTCCTGCGCATCGTTGCTCCTTATGATTGCTGGTCGCCGCGCGCGACGATCGCCACCAGCTTGGTCTTGAGCCAGACCTCACACCGGGCCTTCCCGGCCAACTCGTGAGCGAGCCGGGTTGCTTCGTCATCATCGGCTGCATCAAGCCATTCACCCGGCGCGCGATGACCCGTATCGGAGTCCAGTATATAGATTCTGTAGCTCGGCATTTTGGCTCCGCCTGGTTGTCTGGCCGTTTCAGGCCTTTGGCGCCGGGCCCCAGGCCGTGGCTGCCTTCTTCGATCAGGTCATGCGTCGCCTGCGCGCTGCCAGGCGGCGGCGCGCAGGCGGCGAAACGCAACGGCTGTTAGTCGGCGGCAGGTTCCTCTGAAACTGCCTCGGCCGTCACCTCTGACGGATCCTCTGACGCTGCCTCTGCCGGCGCGTTGTCCTGCTCGGCCTTATCGTCTTCGACCGTGCGGAGGTTGGCGGCTTCACTCTTGCCGCGCTGCCCGATGACGACGTCATAAGCGACGCGCTGGTCCTGCTGCAGGCGATGCCAGCCCGCGCGTTCGACGGCGGAGACATGGACGAAAGCGTCGCCGCTGCCGTCGTCCGGCTGGATGAAGCCAAAGCCCTTTTGATCGTTGAAAAACTTGACGGTGCCAATCGGCATATCGAATTCCTTCGTTGGGAGACCGAATGCCGGTCTCCTTCCGCTAAGAGAAGCTTGAGAAGGAAAAAGGGCCGCAAAGCGCCAATGACCGTCAATTTGCGACTGGTAGCGGGTTGGATGATAGCATAATTTCGGAAAATCACTGCATCGAAAAACTCTAATAAAACGTGCGATAATAACTATGAACCTGTGCTATTAGATATTTTATCGCACTGCACATTTCTTCGCAAAAATTTGCGACTGGGAGACTTATCGTGCTCCCGTTTTTTCGGATTATTAGGAGAATGGCATGAGCGATCTCAACTATCTTTGTAAGCGGCACCAGATTTCGATTTACATGTCGGAACATGCTGCCTGCGAGAGCTCGAGGCGTGCGCATCTCGGGATGGCGAATGCATATTGCGCGCTCATCACGACGGCCCGACGTCAAAGGCCTGTAGTTTGCGTAAAATGAGAGAGCCCCTTTCCAGGCATGAGGCGGCTGACACTCTACGTGAGCAAGCGGCTGCCTGTCGCCGCCTGGCCAAAAGGGCTCGAACCTACAAGGGCGGGATAGCATTGGTTGCGGTCTCAGATAGATTTGATGACGATGCGCGCCGGATCGATCCTTTGAGCGAGCGGCGTTAGGCTCCTGCTGGTCATAGATCGGAAATCAGCGGTCTCGCTGGGCAGCGATAGGAAATTTCCTATTGCATGATGAGAACATATAGGGAACAAAGCGGCTTAGCTCGGAGTCGCTTATGCTTGTTCTCGATCCCCCGATGATTGTGGCCGTCGCGGCCGTCATCAGCAGCTTTTCGGCGCTCGTCTGGGCTCTACGCAGGAAGCCCTAGGGCCGGTCCGGCCCCTGCCACTGCCATGCCATCTCGGCGCTCAGCCAATCCTCCCAGATTGGCGCGCATCGGGATCATGGCGTGCTCCCCGATTCTGGCGGGGCCGCGCGGGCCGTAACCACAGCGGCGCAGGAACATGGACGCGCTTAAGTCGTTGAGCCTGCTTCCATATTATTTTGAAATTACAGGAGAAAATCCAATGACGCGTACCCAGCTTAACAGGGGGATCATTGCGCTTGCCTCCATGGCGGCGCTTGCCGCGCCGGCGCTTGCAGCCACGGGCGGAATGGTCAGCGGGCAGGGCGCCTTGTCCACCGACCCGGGCCGCACCTTCTCTGTCAGCGCGCACATCAATGCCGACGGCACCGCCTCGGGCCGCGCGACTTTGGTCAACAAGGCCTTCACGGGCGAAAACGGCAAGGCGCCGTACCTGCTGCAGGTCGACATCAGCTGCGGCAAGATGCTGGACGACCATACCGCCATCCTCGGCGGCTCGACGAAGCGGACCAACGACCCCAGCCTGGTCGATGCCGTCTTCTTCTCGGTGCAGGACAATGGCGAGCCGGGCGCGAACAAGGACAAGGTCAGCCGCGCCTATTTCTGGGACAATGATCCGAACACCCAGGGCCCGCCATCGGCCTGCCTCAACTCGACGTTGAGCGACGTCCCGCTCGAAACGATCGTGTCGGGTAATATCAACGTCAAATAGCCGTTTCGGCATTCAGGAAGGCGGGGCCTCCGGGCTCCGCCTTTTTTGCTGTCCTGCAGGTCCGGCATTACCCAGAAAGCCCTAGCACCGGTGCGCCAACGTCTGAACTGCCATGCCATGTCTGCGCACGGCCAATCCCCCAGATTGGCGCGCACCGGGATCATGGCATGCTCGCCAATTCTGGGCGGTGCGGCGGAGGCCGTGACGCCTCCGCCGGCACGTCTTCCGTCAACCCTTATCCTCGGTTGACCCCGCTTGCGGCCGGGCTGCGCTTCAGCCCGATCAGACCGACCAGGCCCAACAGGCCCAGCCAGCCCCACGGCACGCCGTCTTTGCCACGGCCATGGTCGTATCCGTCGTCTTGCTCGCGCATCCCCAACTTGCCGGCGAACGTGTCGGTAACCGCGCGCGGGCCGTTTGAGGTTTGGCGGCGGTCCGGAGTGGTCCCGAAACACTTTCCGTCGCTGCAAAGAACCGCGCAGGCCCCGCCCGTGCACTGTGTCTTGCACCCGTAAAAAGACCCGTCGGTGACTTCGATGAACTTGCCGTGCGCGGCTTTGCACGCGCCCTTGAGATCTTCGGCGGACGGGGGTGGGTTGATGTCTGTGTCTTCGGCTTGCGCAGGTGCGCCCGCCATCGAAAGCGCGAAGGCGGTTGCCGCCAGGAATAATGTCGTCCGTGTCATTGCTAATTCCCCTTCTTCCCTGGTTGATGAACCGAGCTGACAGGGTGCCGGACAGCCTGTTGCTGCCACCGAGCAGACACCGAAATATGGACTAGGCCGCGGCCGCCTTGGCTTGGTCGGCCATCTCTTCGACCTTCATCTCCAACAGTACGGGCGTACCCTTGGCGATCTCGAATTCGTGGAGAGCCTTGCCGTCATGATCCTTGCGGGCAGAGCGCTGCTCCCTGCGGATACCGCCGATCGGCAAGTACCAGCGCGGATCGTGCATGCACTTGCACGGGCTCTCCGGTGAATCCCACACGCAATAGCAAAGCTGGATGCCGCGCCACCCATGGGGGACCATGGCGGCGACATCCCCGTCCCCCGGATCAAGTTCGTGGCCATGGATGATGACGGAACCTGCCGCGGCATCGGCATGGCCCCTTGAGTCGACTCCCGAAATAGTCATGAGCTTCCCTTTCCAGTCTGGTTGGACTGATGCGGACAAGGCGCAGGGCGGCCGTAAGGGGCAGCAGTCCGGTCCGAGCACCCGGCGGGCGCCAGACCAACTCGGCCATCGGCACGGTGGGGAAGTTGATCGCTGCAGCCCTTACTCCCAATTCCGGCGCAAAGGAACGGGCCGGGCGCACGAATTTGCTGTCCTACAGCTGTCTGGATGTGCCAGCGTCCCGCCGCTCGGTCACGGCCGGGCGGGCTCTTTTCCACTGTCGATGTCGATCCTTGCCCGACTTGGCTCGCAGAGCCGCCGGGACGCCAAGATGAACAATGTAACACTTTGGGTAACGACCCCCCGTTTCCGTAGTATTCCGGCCTCACCTTGTTACCCTCGGCGGGGCTCACCACAGGTTGGAAAATCGCGGAAATCCGCCGCTGGAGCGGCAAAGGTGACGGGGGTGACAACCCCCCGTTTGAGGGGGGTGCAGCGTGACGCTGTTACTTTTCGGCGCATTGTGACCTTTGGGCGCCCGCGCGCGTAATGAGTGTAACTTTTGTCAATTTTGGGATGCGCCATGCCACGCAATCCGGGCGCCCGCTCCATGGCCTTGGTGAACGTAGAGGCCGCCGGATACGAAAAAGGCCCGCCTCGCGGCGAGCCCTCCGTTGGTCGGCGGTTGAACTCGTTGCTCAGGCGGCGCTCAGTTCTCCGCTGTCGCTACTTCCCAGCTGCTCGATCTGGACGCGGAATTGCTCCGCCAGCTGCAGGTGGGCGTCGCGGGCCGCGTCATTGTCGGCCTCCGCTGCACGGTCGCGTTCTTCGCTCATTCGCCGGTTCAGATACTCATAGTCCACGGCGGTGCTCCTTGAATTACAAGCGGGAGCGTGTTGCCAGGTCTCTCAGTCGGGTCGGTGCTTGTATCGTGGGGACCCGATGGCTTGAGCCTAGCACGCCAACCTGTCTGCACCCTTACAAATGTTACTGTTCGGGCGATTTATGGCTCGCTTCGCCTCGTTTCGGGCACGGAAGTTCCCTCCAGGCCGGACGCGGAACAATTTTTACATATGTGAATTTTTGGGCCGCGAACCGCTTTTTGCGGGAATGAATTGACCGCCGGGCCGATACGGGCGATGCCGCTAAGCTGTTCTTAACATTTGTAAAGTCGCGCCTTGGAACGATTTCTGTAAATCAGGGCGCCGGGTTTAGGGGTGTTGCGTATCAATGGATCGTTTTGTCGCGAAATTGCGTAGCCGTCAGGCGTTGACGGAAACTGATGAGAATTTGCTGAGGGAAGCAGGCTGGATCAACCGCCGCTATGCCCGCCACGAAGTCATTGTCCGCGCCGGCCAGCGGCTCGATCACGCGCACCTCCTGCTCAGCGGCTTCACCGCCCGCGCGCAGGAGGATACGGCCGGCAACCGCCAGATCGTCGGCATCGGCGTTGCCGGCGACATGCTCGATGTTCACGGCGTCATCCTCGGCAAGCTCGAGCAGGACATCATCGCTTTGTCGCCCTGCGAAGTCGCCACCATCACCCATTCGAAATTCAAGGAGCTGACGCGGCTTTCGGCGGAAATCCAGAAGACCTTCTGGATGCAGGCGGCGATCGAACATTCGATCATGGCCGCATGGATCCAGGCCCTGGGGTCGAAGCGCGGGACGTCCAAGATCGCCCACCTTTTCTGCGAGATGCAGTTGCGGCTGGCCCTCGTCGGGATCGCGACCCAGATGGGTTTCCCGATGCCCTTGAGCCAGCAGGAAATGGCCGATTATGCGGGCATGACCCACGTCCATTTGAACCGCTGCCTCAAGGAGCTGCGCGAGGCCGATCTCGTCACCTTCGCCAGCGGCTGGGCCAAGGTGCTCGACTTCGACGGCCTGAAGCGCCTTGCCCGCTTCGACGAAGCGTATTTGAACCTTCGCCTAATTGAGGACTGAGGCCTAGGCAGCCGCCGTTTCCCTGCTAACCTGCCTGCTTTCCACGGGGAGGATTGGAATGGCTGAGGCGCAGGCACGACCGAAGGGGTTCAAGCTCCTCAAGGCTGCGCTCAGGACCCGCAAGTCGGCCTCGATGCTGGCCTTCGGATTCTCGTCGGGCCTGCCGTTTGCCTTGCTGATCGGCACGCTCAATGCCTGGCTTGGCGAGGTCAAGATCAACCTCGCCACCATCGGCGTCCTGTCGTGGATCGGCCTCACCTATTCCTTCAAGTTCCTCTGGTCGCCCGTGGTCGACCGGGTCGAGCTTCCCGGCCTCGCCAAAATCGGCCGCCGCAAGAGCTGGATCGTCCTTTGCCAGGCGGTGATGATCCTCGCTTTCGCCGCCTTGGCGCTGACGAACCCGGTGACCAACATCGGCTGGTTTGCCATCTTCGCCGTCATCGCCAGTTTCGCCTCGGCGACCCAGGATGTCGCGGTTGACGCCTGGCGCATCGACGTCGCCGACGAACAGACGCCGGTCGAATTGCTCTCCGCCATCTACCAGTTCGGCTACCGCACCGCCTCGATCGTCGGCGGCGCTTTCGCCTTGTTCCTCGCCGCCCGGATGAGCTGGAGCCTCGTCTATTTGCTGATGGCCGGCTTCATCCTTCTGGCCCTGTTCGTCGCTTTGACCGCCCCTGACACGGAGCGGCCGCCCAAGGGCCTGATGAACGAGCTTCTCTCTCAGCCCGGCGAAATTCAGCCGCGGACCCGGCTCGTCGCACTCGCAATCGTCCTGGTTGCCTGGGCCTGGGCGATCATCACGATCGGCACCTTCATGGTTTCGATGCTCGGTGCTCAGCAGGAAGGCACCAAGGCCCCGTCGGTCGCAGACTTCACCAAGGAACTGGGGCCGTGGATCATCGTCGCCACAGTGTTCGTCCCCTTGGTTGTCGCCGCGACGATGAACTGGCTGAAGGCACGTGGGAAATCGGTGACGACGGAAGCGGATACCAGCCATTCCAGCGGCCGGACCGCCGCCAATCAAATGTACGGAGCCTTGATTTCGCCGCTGGCCGAACTGTCGGGCCGCCTCGGCTGGGGCGTCCTGATCATAATCGGCTTCATCCTGACCTACGCGCTTTGCTACAATATCTGGTCGAGCTTCGCTTTCCCCTTCTATCTCGACTACCTCCACTACACGAAGGACGAGGTCGCCTTCGCCTCGAAAATCTTTGGCATCTTCATGACGATGATCGGCATCAGCCTCGGCGGCTATTTGTTCGCCAAGATCGGCCGTTTCCCGACGGTCCTTATCGGCGCCATCCTGCCCCCGACCGGCAATCTCGTATTTGCCGATCTGGCCGAGGGCGGTCCGAACATCGATGCCTTCGCCCATTTGCTTCGCCTGGACTCGCTCGCCGTGGCCCTGGGCTCCGACGAGCGGATGGTGAGGCTGTTGCTGGCCATCAGCTACGAGAATATTTCGACCGGCATCGCCTTGACCGCCTTCGTCGCCTACCTCTCGAGCATCATCTCCAGGAAGTTCACGGCCGTCCAATATGCGTTGCTGTCGTCGCTGACGTTCCTGGTCGGTTCGCTCGGCCGCGGCGTTGCCGGTGAGGCATTCGACACACTCGGTTATGCAACCGTCTTTCGCTACACCGCCGCCTTCGGTTTCCTGTCGGTCCTGTTCGTCAGCCTCGAATGGATCCGCTCGAACGCCTCCGAACGCAGGTCGGCTCGCGAAGCCGCCGGCTCCAGCACCTCGGCCGAAATGAGCAATCCGACGACCTAGTCGGGGATGGTGCCGTTGGCGCCGAGCGCCTCGCCGGCAAGGTAGAGCGAACCAAAGACCAGCGCGCGTGCCGGCTTGCGGATGGCCGCCAATGCCTGCCCGACCGTCTCGCGCGGATAGGCCTTGAAGCCCTGGTCTCGGGCCATTGCTGCAAGCTCCCCTGGATCCCGGCAGTCGTGGTCGGTGATCGGCAAGGTGTGGACCACGTCCGCAATGCCCGCGAAGGGCTTCAGGATACCCTCCGCATCCTTCGACTTGAGCGCGGCGAACAGGAGGTGGAGGGGGCGTCCGTCAACCCAGTGATGCTTGACCCAGTCGGCAACGAGCCGCGCCGCGGCCGGATTGTGGCCACCGTCGACCCAGAGTTCGCTTCCCACCGGCATCAGCCCCGATAACGGCCCCGACGGCAGCCGCTGCAGCCTGGCCGGCCAGTCCGCCCACCCCATGGCGGCGCTGAATGCCGAGGCCGGGACTTTGAGCCGGTCCTGATGTCTGAGCATGGCGATCGCCAAGCCGGCGTTGAGCGCCTGGTGTCTGCCCGGCAGGCGGGGCACTGGCAACTCAAGCTCGCCCTTTTCATCGGAGTAATGAAGTCGGTTTTGCCGAACGATGGCGTCCCACGCACCGCCACGCGGCAGCCACAAAGCGCCGACGTCGTGCGCAATTTCGCTGATCCGACCGGCGATGTCCTCGGGATATAATTGCGTGATGAGGCGCGCGCCGGCCCGGGCGATGCCAGCCTTCTCGGCGGCAATGTCGATCATTCGGTGCCCGAGGAAATGTTGATGATCGAGGCCAAGGCTGGCGATGGCAGTCACCAGCGGCTTGTCGATCACGTTCGTCGCATCAAGCCGGCCACCGAGCCCGACTTCCAGGATACAGGCATCGGCCGGCACTCTCGCAAAGGCCAGCATGGCGACCGCAGTCGTTGCCTCAAAGAAGCTCGGTTCAATCCCGTCGCTTGCCTCGCGGACCTCCCCCAGCAGAGCCGCAAGTTCGGCATCGTCGATCAGGCGCCCGGCGATCCGGATGCGTTCGTTGAAGCGAACGAGATGCGGGCTAGTGAAGGCATGGACCTTGTGGCCTGACGCTTCGAGCGCGGCGCGCAGGAATGCGCATGTGGAGCCCTTGCCGTTGGTACCGGCGACATGAAGTACCGGCGGCAGCTGATCTTGCGGGCGTCCAAGGCGATCGAGCAGGCGCGTGATGCGGTCGAGGCCGAGTTGGTCGCCCCCAGGCGACAACTTCGAAAGCAAATCCAGCTCGGCCTGAACCCTCGGATCGGCCGAGCGGGCGAAATCGGGCACCTACGCGGCCTTCTTCCCGGCCTTGTTTTTGTCGGGGCCCAGATAGTCGATCAGGTTTGCGAGCTGGTCCTTCAGGTCGTGGCGGCGCACGACCATATCGATGATGCCATGTTCGAGCAGGTACTCGGCGCGCTGGAATCCTTCCGGCAACTTTTCGCGAATCGTCTGTTCGATGACGCGGGCACCAGCGAAGCCGATCAGGGCACCCGGTTCGGCTACCTGGACATCGCCAAGCATGGCGTAGGAAGCGGTAACGCCCCCCGTTGTCGGATCGGTGAGGACGACGATGTAGGGCAGGCCGGCCTCACGGAGTTCCGCAAGCGCCACCGTCGTCCGTGGCATCTGCATGAGGGACAGGATTCCCTCCTGCATGCGGGCGCCGCCCGCCGCTGTGAAGAGAACAAACGGAGCCTTGTCGGCGATCGCTGCACGGACGCCCGCCACGAAGGCGGCGCCCACAGCTACGCCCATCGACCCGCCCATGAAGGCGAAATCCTGTACGCCAACTATCGCGGCCTTGCCGCCAATCTTGCCGCGCGCGTTGATCAGCGCGTCTTTCTCCTCAGTTGAGGACCGCGCCGCCTTGAGGCGATCCGTGTAGCGCTTGGTGTCGCGGAACCGCAGCGGGTCTTCCTTGACCTCGGGCGAGGGCAAGGTCTCATGATGGCCTTTGTCGAACACCTGTTCGAACCGCTCCTTGGGTCCGATGCGGTCATGATGGTCGCAACGCGGGCAAACGAAGAGGTTTTCCTCCCATTCCTTGGTGAAAACCATGGACTCGCACTTGCGGCACTTGTGCCAGAGATTGTCCGTCGTCTGACGCTTGGGAAGGAAGGGAATGCCGCTGCGGACCCGGCTCAGCCAACTCATGGAAACGTCCTCAATTCGAAATCTTGACCGGCGCGTAACGCTTGGGCGGTCCGATTGTCCACTAAAGCGTTGCGGCGATCGCCCTTAGCGCTTCATCGGGGTCGACGGCCGCTGTCACGGGCCGACCAATGACCAGGATCGATGCCCCGGCGTCCATGGCCTTGCGCGGCGTCATCACCCTTTTCTGGTCGGCGCTACTGCCTTCGACAGGGCGAATGCCGGGAACGACGAAGAAGCCGCTGCCCCAGCCACTGCGTGCGGCCTTCACTTCGTTGCCGGAGCAGACAATGCCGTCGAGGCCGGCAGACTTGGCGAGCCTCGCCAGACGCTCGACCTGATCGTGTGGCGATCCGTTGACCCCTGTGGCGGCAAGATCGTCCTCGTCGAGGCTCGTCAGGACAGTGACCGCTACCACCCTCGTCGCAGCGGGAGCAGCGGCCTTTGCTTCTTCCAGCATCGCCTGTCCGCCGGCGCCATGAACCGTTAGGACGGCCGGCTCCAGATAGCGCAGCGCCTGTACCGCCTTGGCGACCGTGTTTGGAATGTCGTGCAGCTTCAAATCAAGGAATATCGGCAGGCCAAGATGGGCAATCTCGGCGACGCCGGCCGGTCCGTTTGCGGCGAAGAACTCGAGGCCAAGCTTGATGCCGCCGGCATGGCGTTTGATCGCCTTTGCCAGGCCCCTCGCTCGTTCGAGATCGGGGGTGTCGATGGCGACGAAGATCGGGCTGCTCATAGCCCATCCTCCTCCGGTGGAGGCGTTGCCGTGGGAGCGGCCGGTACCGCCTTTACTTCTTCTTGGGACAGCCGTCGCCTGACCCGCCAAAGCTTGCCGCGCATGATGAGCCAGGTCGGCAGGAAACCGGCGGTAAAGGTGATCAGCAGAAGCACCGGAATCTTGATGTCGGCCTGGAGGTTCCCCCACAGGTTGAGCGTAATGTCGCTCCAGTTGTTGCTCGCGATGATCGCAACGAAGGCGGCGATCACCACCCAGAACAGGGTCCGCAGGAATTGCATTCGCTCCCCTTTCGCTGGGGCGTCATTAGTTGAGCGCGAAACGGAAGGCTAGGCTGCGAGTCATTCGTCGTGCGCGGACTTCGGTTCGGCGCAGCCGACTCTCTTGACGATTGAGCCGCCGCCGCCCAGCAGCCACACCCGCCGGGGGCGGAGGAAGGCGAGGATTTGGAACGACAATTCAAGATTGGGATCGCCGCGTTCGCGCTCGTGGTCGGCGCACTGGCGGTTGCAAGCACTGGCGGGACCGGGTGGCACGGGAAATCCGGCCAGAAGCAAGTATCCGCGGCCAATCTGCGACTCGCCACCCTTTCGACTTCATCCCGCCGCGACGTCGATTATGCGCTGCTCGATTCCCGCCTGAAACGCCTCGTCGAAAAGCCGACCATGGTCGGGCTGGCCATCGGGATCGTCGAGAACGGCCGGATTACTTTCCTTCACGGCTACGGTGAAACCGTGGAGGGGTCCGGCGATCCCGTGACGCCACAGACGGTTTTCCGGTGGGCATCAGTGTCTAAGGGCGTTGCCGCGACCATGACGGCCAAGCTTGCCGAGCAAGGCAAGGTCAATCTCGACGCGCCGATCGCCACTTACAATACGAGTCTCAGGCTACCCGGCGGCAATGAGCGGGTGGCGACGCTGGGGGACGTGCTTAGCCATCGGCTCGGCATTTATCGCAATGCGTGGGACGACAAGCTTGAAGCCGGCGAGGACCCGCACCTGATCCGCCAATCGCTGGCGACCCTTTCTTCGGTGTGCGCCCCGCATAGCTGCTGGAGCTACCAAAACGTCGCCTATGACACATCGAGCGAAGTGATCTCCCGGGTCACCGGCAAGCCTTATCAGGAGGAAGTGCGCGAGCAGCTTTTCGCGCCGATTGGCATGACCTCCGCCAGTGTCACCAAGGAAGGGCTGGAAAACTCGAAGAGTTGGGCCCGTCCACACAGTGTCGGCCGGCGTCCGCTGGAAGTCAGCGATGCCTATTACAAGGTCCCGGCAGCCGGCGGCGTCAACAGCAACATCAAGGACATGGCGCTGTGGATGATCGCGCAAATGGGCGAGATGCCGGATGTCCTCAGCCCCCGCGTTTTGAATACGATCCATGCACCGCTGGTTTCGACGCCCGGAGAGCGTGGCCGGCTGCGCAAGTTCGCCGAACGCGTGCGCGATCCCTATTACGGCTACGGCTGGCGCAGCTACGATTACGCAGGGCATCATATCGTCGGCCACCGCGGCGGTGTGAATGGATACCGATCGTTGATCCTGTTCGATCCGAAGCTGAAGAGCGGCGTCGTCGCCTTGTGGAACAGCAACACCAGCCAGCCGGGCGGCTTGGAGTTCGAAGTAATGGACATGCTCTATCACCTGCCATTCCGGGACTGGATGGAAGTCGACAGTTCGGGTGCGCCGGTGCCCGATGCCGATGATCAGGTCAGTTCGGGCGACAGCGGCGACAGGCGGCGAGGCTAAGCGGAACGCCCGGTTCGTCGGCGGGTTGGGTGGGCAAGGAGATTCCCGCCATGACCCAAGCCGACGAAGCCGACACGGTGGAACCCATGATCCACGAGGATGACCTGCCCGGTCATGAAAGTCGGCTCGAACCGAAGCCTGACTGGGAGCCGAGGTACAAAGGTTCGGATCGCCTAAAAGGCAAGGTGGCCGTTGTCACCGGTGCTGACAGCGGTATCGGCCGCGCCGTCGCCGCATTGTTCGCCCGGGAAGGTGCCGACATCGCTATCCTCTATTTGTGTGAGCATGATGACGCGGCAAAGACAAAGAGCATCGTCGAAGGCGAGGGCAGCCGCGCGATCGCGATCCCCGGCGACCTTGGCGATCCGCAAGTCTGCGAACAGTCGATCCAAAAGGTCGTCGATGAATTCGGGAAGATCGACATCCTCGTCAACAACGCCGGCGAGCAGCACCCGGATAAGGATGTGCGCGACATCACCGACGACCAGCTCCGCCGGACCTTCCAGAGCAACATCTTCAGCATGTTCTACTTGGTCCAGTCGGCTCGGCCGCACCTCAAGAAGGGAAGCGCGATCATCAACACGACGTCGGTGACCATGTACCAGGGCAGCAAGGCGCTGCTGGATTACAGCTCGACCAAAGGCGCCATCACGGCGTTCACCAGGTCCCTGTCGGAAAACCTGGTCGGCGACGGCATCCGCGTGAATGCAGTTGCGCCGGGTCCGATCTGGACTCCGCTCAATCCCTCAGGCGGCAAGCCACCCGAAGAGCTCAAGGATTTCGGCAAGTCGACGCCTATGGGACGGCCAGGTCAGCCGAATGAGGTCGCGCCCAGCTTCCTGTTCCTGGCCTGCGAGGACTCCAGCTACATGAGCGGGCAGGTCCTGCACCCCAACGGGGGGATCATCGTCAACGGCTGATCAGGCCTTGCCTTCCGACTTGGCGCGCTCCGACTCGCGCCGGGCGTAGGCAATCACGGCCTTTTCCTTCCGATGAGACAGCCAGCGGAAGCCCATTCCGCCGATCGACGTCAGCATCCCGATGGCGACCAGGACCGCCTTCCATTGCGGCTCGTCGGGCTTTGGCCAGGCGACGATACCCAGCAATATGACGCTGACGGTCGAGATGAGATAACCGAGGGCCTTCAGGTCCACGCCAAGCTCCCGTGACAATTCGCTGACAATACGCGCGTCGCCGGAACTGGTGCCATGCGCCCACGTTGTCGCCGCGAACCAAATTTGTGGAGGCGTAAATGGCGGAAACGAAAGCTCAGGATGCGGTCGCGCTTCTGAAGGCAGATCATCGCAAGGTCGAGGACCTGTTCGAGCAGTTCGAGAAAGCGACTGGCGAAGGTCGCAAGCAAAAGCTGGCCCTGCAAATCTGCACCGAACTGTCGATCCACGCGCAGATCGAGGAAGAGATTTTCTATCCGGCCTGCGAGGGCAAGGTCGACGAGGATTTGCTCAAGGAATCCTATGTGGAGCACGACGCTGCAAAGGTTCTGATCGCCGAGATCAGCGCCGGCGAGCCAAGTGACGAATTCTATGACTCCAAGGTCAAGGTTTTGAAGGAAGAGATTGAGCACCACGTCCAGGAAGAAGAGAAGCGCCTTGAAGGCCTATTCGCGCAGGCAAAAAAGGCGGGCCTCGACATGGACTCATTGGGTGAGCAGCTGACGGCCCGAAAACAGGAGTTGCGGGGCCAGATCGAAGCCAACGGCCTGCCAACCCCTGAGCTTAAGACGCTCGAGGAAACAAGTATTTAGGATTTAGAGCCCGCGAATGTCCTCGCTCGGCGGATGCTTAAAATCGTCGTGCAGCCCGTCAACGTAGCGAATGCCGGTGGCGAGCAGGTCGCGATCCAGCCCGTTGATTGTCGCGACCTGGATGGCGACAGTCGGACCGTTCGGCCCCTGACCCTCGGCATGGGTGCGGACACCGCAGGCCGCGCAGCTATGGTAAGTGAGATTGGGTTGTTCCCTGCCTTCGGGCGTCCAGCGATAGTTCGTCAGCTTGTCCTGCCCCATGTCGAGCCGGAAATTCTCGGCCGGGGCAAAGGCGAACCAGGCGCGCGTCTTGCGGCATAGAGAACAATTGCAACGCAAGGTGCCTTTCGCCAGGTCGATGTCGACGGAGTAGCGGACGGCGCCGCAATGACATGAACCGTTCTGGGTCTGCTCGGCCATAAGCCCCTCTCTCCCTAAATTTGCTCCTCAACGCCGAAGATCGACAAATCGAGCCGCTCGCTCTGTCCGAACCAAATGACATTGCGGGTATGGTCGGAAAGATCGTCGCCCGTGGTGGCATGGGCGAAAATCGTGAGGCCGCCGCGATTCAGGACCATCCATTGGGCGAACTCGCCGAAGATCTCGGGCGGAACGGTCAGCTGGCACGAGCCTCGAGGGTGGGGCCCGACGGGATGCAAATGGTAATGACCGACGGGCACACTGAAACGCTCTCGGGCGGCCGCTCCGAGCGTCTGGGCGGCTTCCAGCTGATCCGGATTGAAATAGATGTGGGCGTGAAAATTCTGGATGGGATTCGCGGTCATATCGCCTCCAAGGCCGACATCGGACTGCGGTCACCGGCGCGCAAGAGGGAACGAATCTGTACCCGCCTCTTGCGCCAGCGAGGAATAGGACTATATCGGCCCTATCCAACACATATCGGCTCCGCCGCACGGTGACGTGCGCCCGGGGCTTTTCCTGCCTCTCCGGGCCACGATCTGACCGCGCAACAGATCGAACGAATGGAGGGGATCACCGGGAAGAAGCGCCCGACATCAGACGGACAGCGCCGCGATGGCGCGCGTCCAGAGCGCAGGGAATATACATGGCGACCAAGGCGATCGACGCACCCCGCAAGGCCAAGGCGGGGACGAAGACCAACCAGCGGCGTATCCGCAAGATTTTCGGTAACATCCACGAAATCAGCGACATGCCGAACCTCATCGAGGTTCAGCGTGAAAGCTATGAGCAGTTCCTCCGCTCCGACCCGGCCATTGGCTATGTATCGGGCCTGGAGAAGACGCTCCGTTCGGTCTTCCCTATCGTCGACTTCGCCGGCACGGCGCATCTCGACTTCGACCGCTACGAGCTCGAGCCGCCAAAGTACGACACCGACGAGTGCCGCCAGCGCGGCCTGACCTATGCCGCTCCGATGCGCGTGACCTTGCGCCTGACCAGCTTCGAAATCGATCCTGACACGGAAGCCAAGTCGGTCATCGATATTAAGGAGCAGGACGTTTACATGGGCGACATGCCGCTCATGACCATGAACGGCACTTTCATCATCAACGGCACCGAGCGCGTCATCGTTTCCCAGATGCACCGCAGCCCGGGTGTGTTGTTCGACCATGACCGCGGCAAGACCCACGCCAGCGGCAAGTACCTCTTCGCCGCTCGCGTCATTCCGTACCGCGGCAGCTGGCTGGACTTCGAGTTCGACGCCAAGGACATCGTCAACGTCCGCATCGACCGCAAGCGCAAGCTGCCGGTGACGGCGCTGCTGCACGCGCTCGGTCTGTCGAGCGAGGAAATCCTCAACACCTTCTACAACCGCGTGACCTACGTCCGCGGCAAGAACGGTTGGCAGATTCCCTATTCGTCAGAGAGCTGGCGCGGCCAGAAGCCGACCCACGACGTTGTCGACGCCGATAGCGGCGAGGTCATCTTCAAGGGCCACGAGAAGATCACCCCGCGCAAGGCGAATGCCGCCGCCAAGGATGGACTCAAGAACGTCATCATCCCGACCGAGGAAATCTTCGGCCGTTTCTCGGCCTATGACCTCATCAACGAGAAGACCGGCGAGATCTACATCGAGGCCGGCGACGAGGTCAGCCCCGAGAACCTCGAGAAGCTCGACAAGGCCGGTGTCGACCGCCTCGAACTGCTCGACATCGACTATGTCAACACAGGCCCTTGGATCCGCAACACCTTGAAGGCGGACAAGTCCGAAGATGGCGACAGCGCTTTGTCCGACATCTACCGCGTCATGCGCCCCGGCGAGCCGCCGACCCGCGAAACCGCGGACGCGCTCTTCTATGGCCTGTTCTTCGATTCCGAGCGCTACGATTTGTCGGCCGTCGGCCGCGTCAAGCTCAACATGCGCTTGGGCCTCGATGCAGAGGATACCGTCACCACGCTGCGCCGCGAGGATATCCTGGCGGTCGTGCAGGAGCTGGTGAACCTCAAGGACGGCAAGGGCGAGATCGACGACATCGACAACCTTGCCAATCGCCGCGTCCGTTCGGTCGGCGAGCTGCTGGAGAACCAGTATCGCGTCGGCCTACTGCGTATGGAGCGCGCGGTGAAGGAGCGCATGAGCAGTGTCGATGTGTCGACGGTCATGCCGAACGACCTCATCAACGCCAAGCCGGCGGTCGCAGCGGTGCGCGAGTTCTTCGGTTCGTCGCAGCTGTCGCAGTTCATGGACCAGACCAACCCGCTGTCGGAAGTCACCCACAAGCGCCGCGTTTCGGCGCTTGGGCCGGGCGGCCTCACCCGTGAGCGCGCCGGCTTCGAAGTCCGCGACGTTCACCCGACGCACTATGGCCGCATCTGCCCGATCGAGACCCCGGAAGGCCCGAACATCGGCCTCATCAACTCGCTCGCCAGCTTCAGCCGCGTCAACAAGTACGGTTTCATCGAGACCCCGTACCGCAAAGTCGTCGACCAGAAGGTGACCAACGAGGTCGTCTATTTGTCGGCGATGGAAGAAGCCAAGCACACGATCGCGCAGGCGAACGCTGAGCTCGACGCCAAGGGCGGCTTTGCCGAGGACATCATCTCGGCCCGCCGTGCCGGCGACTTCCTGATGGCACCGCGCGACCAGATCACGTTGATGGACGTCTCGCCGAAGCAGCTGGTTTCGGTGGCTGCCTCGCTGATCCCGTTCCTCGAAAACGACGACGCCAACCGCGCCCTAATGGGCTCGAACATGCAGCGCCAGGCCGTGCCCTTGCTGCAGGCTGACGCGCCGCTGGTCGGCACCGGCATGGAAGAGACGGTCGCTCGCGATTCCGGCGCTGCCATCGCTGCACGCCGCTCGGGTATCGTCGACCAGGTCGATGCGACCCGCATCGTCGTACGCGTCACCGGCGAACTCCGCGCTGGTGAATCGGGCGTCGACATCTACACGCTGATGAAGTTCCAACGCTCGAACCAGAACACCTGCATCAACCAGCGCCCGCTGGTGAAGGTCGGTGACACGGTCGAGGCCGGCGAGATTATCGCCGACGGTCCGTCGACGCAGTTCGGCGAGCTGGCGCTGGGCCGCAACGTCCTCGTCGCGTTCATGCCGTGGAACGGCTACAACTACGAGGACTCGATCCTGATCTCCGAGCGGATCGTGAAGGACGACGTCTTTACCTCGATCCACATCGAAGAGTTCGAGGTCATGGCCCGCGATACCAAGCTCGGGCCGGAAGACATCACCCGCGACATCCCGAACGTCGGTGAGGAGGCGCTGCGCAACCTCGACGAGGCCGGCATCGTTTATATCGGTGCCGAGGTCGAGCCGGGCGACATCCTGTGCGGCAAGATCACGCCGAAGGGCGAAAGCCCGATGACACCGGAAGAGAAGCTCCTCCGCGCCATCTTCGGCGAAAAGGCCAGCGACGTTCGCGACACCTCGCTTCGCCTGCCGCCGGGCGTTTCCGGAACCGTGGTCGAGGTCCGCGTCTTCAACCGTCACGGCATCGACATCGACGACCGTACCCGCGCCATCCAGACGGAAGAGAAGGAGCGCCTGAAGAAGGACGCTGACGACGAGCGCGGCATCCTCAACCGCGCCACCTTCGCCCGCCTCAAGGAAATGCTCCTGAAGCAGACGGCGACCGCCGTTCCGAAGGGCATCAAGAAGGGCGCGACCCTGGACGAAGCGACGCTGGACGCCGCCGAGCGTCACGACTGGTGGAAGATCGCCGTCAAGGACGACAAGCGTCAGGCCGACCTCGAGGCCCTCAAGGCCCAGTATGACGAGGCCGCCGCGGTCATCAATCGCAAGTTCGAGGACCGCGTCGAGAAGCTCGAGCGCGGCGACGAGCTGCCGCCGGGCGTGCTGAAGATGGTCAAGGTCTTCGTCGCGGTGAAGCGCAAGCTGCAGCCCGGCGACAAGATGGCCGGCCGTCACGGCAACAAGGGCGTCATCAGCCGCATCCTGCCGATCGAGGACATGCCGTTCCTCGAAGACGGGACGCATGCCGACATCGTTTTGAACCCGTTGGGCGTGCCTTCGCGCATGAACGTCGGCCAGATCTTCGAAACCCACCTCGGCTGGGCCGCCCGCGGCCTCGGCCGTCAGATCGGCGAGATGCTGGAAGGCATGCACGCCAAGGGCGGTGAGCTTGCCGGCAAGGACATCAAGGAAGTCCGCGCCAAGCTGAAGGACGTCTATGGCGACGGCTATGCCAAGGACATCGACGCGCGCAGCGACGATGACATCATGGAGATGGCCAGCAACCTCGTCGGCGGCATCCCGATGGGCACTCCGGTGTTCGACGGCGCCCGCGAAGGCGATGTGTCCGACATGCTGACCAAGGCCGGCATCGACACTTCGGGCCAGTCGACGCTTTACGATGGCCGCACCGGCGAGCCGTTCGACCGCAAGGTGACGCTCGGCATCATCTACATGCTGAAGCTGCACCATCTCGTGGACGACAAGATCCACGCGCGTTCGATCGGTCCGTACAGCCTCGTCACCCAGCAGCCGCTAGGCGGCAAGGCGCAGTTCGGCGGTCAGCGTTTCGGCGAAATGGAAGTCTGGGCCCTCCAGGCCTACGGCGCCGCCTACACGCTGCAGGAAATGCTGACCGTGAAGTCGGACGACGTCATCGGCCGCACCAAGGTCTATGAGGCGATCGTCAAGGGCGACGACACGTTCGAGGCCGGCATTCCCGAGAGCTTCAACGTGCTCGTCAAGGAAATGCGCAGCCTGGGTCTCAGCGTTGAACTCGATTCCATCGAGAGCGAGGACGACGAACCCACCGCCATCGCCGCCGAATAACCAGATACCACTTACGCCCTCTCCTCACAGGGAGAGGGCAGGAGTTTGAGATGAACGAACTGACCAACTTCGCCAACCCGGTCGCCAAGCCGGAGACGTTCGACCAGATCCGGATCGGCATTGCCTCCCCGGACAAGATCCGCAGCTGGTCCTTCGGCGAGATCAAGAAGCCGGAGACGATCAACTACCGCACGTTCAAGCCGGAGCGTGACGGCCTGTTCTGCGCGCGCATCTTCGGTCCGATCAAGGACTATGAGTGCCTGTGCGGCAAGTACAAGCGCATGAAGTACAAGGGCATCGTGTGCGAGAAGTGCGGCGTCGAGGTGACCGTTTCCAAGGTCCGCCGCGAGCGCATGGGCCACATCGAGCTGGCCGCCCCGGTTGCCCACATCTGGTTCCTGAAGTCGCTGCCGAGCCGCATTGGCCTGCTGCTCGACATGCAGCTGAAGCAGCTGGAGCGCATCCTCTATTTCGAGTCCTATGTTGTCATCGAGCCGGGCCTGACCCCCCTTGAGAAGTATCAGCTCCTCACCGAGGACGAGCTCCTGCAGGCGCAGGACGAATATGGCGAGGACGCCTTCTCCGCCGGCATCGGCGCCGAGGCCGTCAAGCAGATGCTGATGGACCTCGACCTGGTCGGCGAGAAGGAAGAGCTTCTCAAGGAGCTGGCCGAGACGAAGTCGGAGCTGAAGCCCAAGAAGATCATCAAGCGCCTGAAGGTCGTCGAGAGCTTCATCGATTCCGGCAACCGCCCGGAATGGATGATCCTGGACGTCGTTCCGGTCATCCCGCCCGAGCTGCGCCCGCTGGTGCCGCTGGACGGTGGTCGCTTCGCGACGTCGGACCTCAATGACCTCTATCGCCGTGTCATCAACCGTAACAACCGCCTGAAGCGCCTGATGGAGCTGCGCGCTCCGGACATCATCGTCCGCAACGAAAAGCGCATGCTTCAGGAAGCCGTTGATGCTTTGTTCGATAACGGCCGTCGCGGCCGCACGATCACCGGGGCCAACAAGCGTCCGCTGAAGTCGCTGTCCGACATGCTCAAGGGCAAGCAGGGCCGCTTCCGCCAGAACCTGCTCGGCAAGCGCGTCGACTATTCGGGCCGTTCGGTCATCGTCACCGGTCCGGAGCTCAAGCTCCACCAGTGCGGCTTGCCGAAGAAGATGGCGCTCGAGCTGTTCAAGCCGTTCATCTACTCGCGCCTCGACGCCAAGGGCCTCAGCATGACGCTGAAGCAGGCGAAGAAGTGGGTCGAGAAAGAGCGCAAGGAAGTCTGGGACATCCTCGACGAGGTGATCCGCGAGCATCCGGTTCTCCTGAACCGCGCACCGACGCTTCACCGCCTCGGCATCCAGGCGTTCGAGCCGGTCCTCATCGAGGGCAAAGCGATCCAGCTTCACCCGCTGGTCTGCGCTGCCTTCAACGCCGACTTCGACGGCGACCAGATGGCCGTGCACGTCCCGCTGAGCCTCGAGGCCCAGCTGGAAGCGCGCGTCTTGATGATGTCGACCAACAACATCCTGTCGCCCGCCAACGGCAAGCCGATCATCGTTCCGTCGCAGGACATGGTTCTCGGCCTCTACTACCTCAGCCTCGAAAAAGAGGGTGAGCCGGGCGAGGGCATGCTCCTCAGCGACATGACCGAGGTCCACCAGGCCCTGGCCGCCGGCGCCGTGACCCTTCATTCGAAGATCACCAGCCGCGTCCCGCAGACGGACGAGGAAGGCAATACCTACATGAAGCGGTTCGAGACGACCGCCGGCCGCATGCTGCTGGGCGAGACCCTGCCGAAGAGCCACAAGGTGCCCTTCGAGACCGTCAACCGCCTGCTGACCAAGAAGGAAATCGGCGACGTCATCGACATCGTCTATCGCCACACCGGCCAGAAAGAGACGGTGCTGTTCGCCGACGCCATCATGGCGCTTGGCTTCCGCCACGCGTTCCGTGCCGGCATTTCCTTCGGCAAGGACGACATGGTCATCCCGGCCGAGAAGGAAAAGCTGGTCGATGATACCCGCGCGCTGGTGAAGGATTATGAGCAGCAGTATCAGGACGGCCTGATCACCCAGCAAGAAAAGTACAACAAGGTGATCGACGCCTGGTCGCGTTGCGGTGACCAGGTTGCGACGGCAATGATGAAGGAGATTTCATCGACGCCGAAGCAGGCCGACGGCCGCGAGGCTCCGGTCAACTCGATCTACATGATGGCCCACTCCGGCGCCCGAGGTTCGCAGGCCCAGATCAAGCAGCTGGCCGGCATGCGCGGCCTGATGGCGAAGCCGTCGGGCGAGATCATCGAGACGCCGATCATTTCGAACTTCAAGGAAGGCCTGACCGTCCTTGAATACTTCAACTCGACCCACGGCGCCCGCAAGGGCCTGGCCGACACGGCGCTCAAGACGGCGAACTCGGGTTACCTGACCCGCCGTCTCGTCGACGTGTCGCAGGACGCGGTCATCATCGAGGAAGATTGCGGCACCGACCGCGCGCTGGAAATGCGTGCGATCGTGCAGGGCGGCGCGACCATTGCTTCGCTCGGCGACCGCGTTCTGGGCCGGACCACGGCCGAGGATATCCTCGACCCGAAGACCAACGAGGTCATCATCCCCGAAGGCGCACTGCTCGACGAGGCCATGGTCCTCAAGATCGAGGAACTGGGCCTCCAGGGCATGAAGATCCGCTCGCCTTTGGTCTGCGCCTCGAAGCAGGGCGTGTGCGGCAAGTGCTATGGCCGTGACCTTGCTCGCGGTACGCCCGTGAACATCGGCGAGGCGGTCGGCGTCATCGCCGCCCAGTCGATCGGTGAGCCGGGCACCCAGCTGACGATGCGGACCTTCCACATCGGCGGTGCGGCGCAGCTCAACGAGCAGTCGAACCTCGAGGCGCCGGTCGACGGCACCATCGAGTTCCGGGACATGCCGACGATTACGGACCCGCGCGGCCGGCACATCTCGCTGTCGCGCTCGGGCGAAATGGCGATCCTCGACATGGACGGGCGCGAACTCTCGACGCACCGCGTGCCTTATGGTGCGCATCTGCTCTGCGAGAGTGGTCACATTGTCAGTCGTGGCGACCGTATCGCTGAATGGGACCCCTCGTTCAGCCCGGTCATCACCGAAAAGGCCGGCACGGTGAAGTACCAGGACCTGATCGAAAACCGGACCATGACCGAGCAGACCGACGAGTCCACCGGTATCGT
Organism: Sphingomonas alba; assembly: GCF_023516555.1. Classification (GTDB taxonomy): domain Bacteria; phylum Pseudomonadota; class Alphaproteobacteria; order Sphingomonadales; family Sphingomonadaceae; genus Sphingomicrobium; species Sphingomicrobium album. Next base: position 378,525 of record NZ_JAMGBD010000002.1, on the reverse strand, counting down.
CCAGCGTGTCGTCACCGAGGACGCTGCCAAGTCGAAGAAGGACGACCTTCGTCCGCGCCTGACCCTGACGGGTGAAGGTGCCAAGGAAGCGGGCGTCTACCGCCTGGCGGCGGGTGCGATCGTTGCCATCGACGATGGCCAGACGGTCGAGGCCGGCGAAGTGCTCGCCCGTATGCCGCGTGAAGCCGCGCGTACGCGTGACATCACCGGCGGTCTGCCGCGCGTCGCCGAACTCTTCGAGGCCCGCAAGCCGAAGGAGAATGCGATCATCGCCAAGGTGTCCGGCAAGGTCACCTTCAAGAAGGACTATAAGGCGAAGCGTAAGATCGCGATCGTTCCGGACGACGGTTCGGCCGAGGTCGAATATCTGGTGCCGAAGTCGAAGGTCATCGACGTGCAGGAAGGTGATTACGTCAAGCGCGGCGACAACCTCGTCGGCGGTTCGCCGGATCCGCATGACATCCTGGAAGTGCTCGGCGTCGAGGCGCTGGCCGAATATCTCGTTGCCGAGATCCAGGAAGTCTATCGACTGCAGGGCGTGAAGATCAACGACAAGCACATCGAGGTGATCGTTCGCCAGATGCTGCAAAAGGTTGAGATCACCGATGGCGGCGACACCGTTCTCCTCGCCGGCGAGCAAGTCGACCGCGACGAGATGGATGAAGCCAACGCCAAGCTCGAGAAGAAGCAGAAGAAGGCTGAAGGCAAGCCGGTGCTGCTCGGCATCACCAAGGCGTCGCTGCAGACCCGCAGCTTCATCTCGGCGGCTTCGTTCCAGGAGACGACCCGTGTCCTCACCGAAGCCTCGGTGCAGGGCAAGATCGACACCCTTAACGGGCTCAAGGAGAACGTCATTGTCGGCCGCCTCATCCCGGCGGGCACCGGCGCCGGCATGAACCGGATGCGGGTTGCGGCCTCCAGCCGCGATGCCTCGCTCCGTGCGGCGCAGCGCAAGCTGCAGGAAGCCCTGATCCTGCCGAACACTGCTGCTGAAGAGCATGCGGCCGAGCTGGCCCAGGGTCCGGAAGCGGCGACCAACAGCGAGCCGCTGGCGGATGTCGTGCCCTCGGGCAATGGCACCGACGCCGATGCCGGGGACTACCTCAACTAAGGCTCGTTAGAGTCGACCAACAAAAAGCCCCGCCGGAGACAATCCGGCGGGGCTTCTTTTTTGGTCTCTGGGCCGGGCGCTGGCTTAGCAGTTGCCCTGATGGATCACGTTCTCGGTGCAGTTGGCGGCAGACTGGACGTCCTGGCCCGCCCCACGGACCGTATTGCAACCGCCAATGGTCAGGCCGACGGTGATCAGCGCCATCGTCGCAATCTTACGAAACATTTCTGGTCTCCCCATGGTGCTCTCAAAACCATGGCCTTTTCGCCTGACTCGCCGCTGAATGGAATCCCTTCCGTAACGAAAAGCCCCGCCAAAAGGCGGGGCTCCGTTGAAATCAGCGGCGATTGGCTCAGCAGTTGCCGTTGTGGATGGCATTCTCGGTGCAATTGGCGGCGGACTGAACGTCTTGGCCGGCGCCGCGAACGGTGTTGCAGGCCGCGACCATCAGGCCGCCACCGATCAGAACCATGGTCATGACCTTGCGAAGCATCTTATTCTCTCCTGTTACCGGATGCGCAACGAACGCCGAAACCGCAATCAAGTTCATTCCATAAGCGCGGTTGCGCCATTCAGACGGCGACAGGCGCTGAAATGTGAGGGTGCGGATCATAGGCTTCGAAAGCGAAATCCTCTGCCTCGTAATTGAACAGGTCTTGGCCGCGATCCTTGAGGACCAACTGCGGCAGTGAGCGCGGCTGGCGCGACAGCTGGGTCCGCGCCTGCTCCAGATGGTTTGAATAGAGGTGCACGTCGCCGCCGGTCCAGACGAAGACGCCGGGCTCCAGCCCGCATTCGCGCGCGAGCATGTGCGTCAGCAGCGCATAGCTGGCGATGTTGAACGGGACGCCGAGGAAGAAATCGGCACTGCGCTGGTAAAGCTGAAGGTTGAGGCGGCCCGCTGCCACCTGCGTCTGGAACAGGCAATGGCAGGGCGCGAGTGCCATCTTGGCAATCTCGCCCGGGTTCCACGCAGTCACGATCTGGCGGCGTGATGACGGGTCCTTGCGGATCAGTGCGATGAGGTCGGCTATCTGGTCGACGTGGCGGCCGTCGCTTGTCTCCCAGTCGCGCCATTGCTTTCCATAAACCGGCCCAAGATCACCATGTTCGTCGGCCCATTCGTTCCAGATGCTGACCTTGCGGTCCTGCAGCCAGCGGACGTTGGTGTCGCCGCGCAGGAACCACAAGAGTTCGACGATGATCGAGCGAAGGTGCAGCTTCTTGGTGGTCAGCAGAGGAAAACCGTGCGCCAGATCAAAGCGCAACTGCGCACCAAACAGCGACAAGGTGCCGGTGCCTGTGCGGTCCTGTTGTTCGACGCCTTCGTCGAGGATTCTGGTCATGAGGTCGAGATATTGCCGCATGAGGCGTAGACTAGCCGAAGTGGTGCGCCCGGCAAGCGGAACGGTGTGCTGCGGCCAATGGTTTCTGTGGACGGAGACGGCTGATGATCGACTTTGCCGCCGAGCGCGATGCAATGGTCGAACACACCATTCGCCGGCGCGGGCTCGACAGGCCCGCTTTGCTGGCGGCCTTCCGCACCGTCCCGCGGGAGGAGTTCGTCAGCGGCAACTATGCCGGCCATGCCTATGATGATGGGCCGCTGCCGATCGAATCCGGCCAGACAATTAGCCAGCCTTACATCGTCGCTCTGACCATCGACGCCGCGGGGATTGGGCCGACGGACAAGGTGCTCGAGATCGGTGCCGGGTCTGGCTACGCTGCCGCCATTCTCGGGCAGATGGCCAGAGAAGTCATCGCGATCGAGCGGCATGCGGAGCTGGTTGAGCTGGCCCGGGAGCGCATCGAGCGCCTCCGCTATGACAATGTCCGCATTGTGGAGGGCGACGGAAGCCGTGGATGCCCGGCCGAGGCGCCCTTCGACGCCGTCGTGGCTGCCGCCAGCGGCAGCCACGTGCCGACCGTGCTTGTTGACCAGCTAAAGCCCGGCGGTCGGATCGTCATGCCCATCGGCGCGCCGCACAGCATCCAGTCCCTGGTCAAGCTAACCAAGAAGGAGGACGGGACGCTGGAACGCGAGGATCTGGGAGCCGTGCGGTTCGTGCCCCTGATCGGTGAGCACGGGTTTGCGAATACGACATTCTGAAAAGGGCGGACCTTGCGGCCCGCCCTCCTGAGGAAGTCCAATAGGGGGTTTAGCGGTTGTGGTCGCCGCCTTGATTGCTGCGGCCGCTCTTGCTGGCGCCGGTGCGGCGTTTGCGGTCGCTCATCTGCTGGCTGCTGCGGCTGGTGCGGTTGCCGCGATTGTCACTGCGGTTAGGCATTTCCTTGTCTCCTTCGACGATCCGAAGATCAATGCGAGAGAAACGGCCAAGTCATTGAAATCGCTTAATCGCTTGCCGCAACCGAGCCACTGCTAGTCGTTACAGCGCGGAATCCGTCCTCAGGATTTGCGGATTTCGGCGATGGTGCGAGCGTTGCTGATCACTTCGACGTCGGTGATGCAGTGGAGAAGGCGTATGCCCTTGCGTTCCATCGCCCGAGCCAAAGCGGGGGAAAAGGCCTCGGTCGTTTCGACCCGCTCGGACCAGCCACCATACGCCTCGACGAGCTTTGCGAAGTCGGGATTGCTCAGGGACGTAGCGCTCAGCCGAGCCGGATATTCACGCTCCTGGTGCATGCGGATGGTGCCGTAGCTGCCGTTGTCGACCAGGATGACGATCAGGTCGGCGCCATATTGCGCCGCCGTCGCCAGTTCCTGCCCGTTCATCAGGAAATCGCCGTCTCCCGCCACGCAAACCACGGTGCGATCCCTGAATCGCAATGCCGCCGCGACCGAAGCGGGCAAGCCATATCCCATCGTGCCGCTGGTCGGCGCCAGTTGGGACGGCGTGCAGGCATAGTGCCAGTACCGGTGCCACCAGCCGGAGAAATTACCGGCTCCGTTGCAGATGATCGCGTCATGCGGGAGCGCATCGCGCATCGTCTTGACGCAGGGGCCGAGGTCCATCCCAACGCCCCCACGAGCCTTGGGCTCCGACCACTCAAGCCACTCGCGATGCGCTTCCTCGCCGGCCGAAAAGCGAACGAGGTCCGGGTCATTCCACTCGTCTACCATCTCCGCAAATTCGCCCATGTCGGCGACGATGGGGAGGTCGGCGTGATAGACGCGGCCGAGCTCGTTCGGGTCGGGGTGAACGTGGACGATGGTCTGGCCCGGATGGTCGGGCGTGACCAGCGTATAGCCGTCAGTGGTTGCTTCACCGAGCCTGGGGCCGACAACCAGCAGCAGGTCGGCATCGCGGATGCGCTGCTGCAGCTTCGGGTTGGGGCCGTAGCCGAGCTGGCCGGCGTAGACGCCGCACTTATTGTCGACGGCATCCTGGCGGCGGAAGGCGGCGGCGGTCGGAATGCCGTGCCGGAAGGCGAAGTTGGCGAAGTGATGCGCCGCGCGCGGGCTCCAGTCGGCGCCGCCGATGATGGCGACCGGGTTGGTTGCTTCCTTCAATAGTTCGAACATGGCCTGGACCGCGCCCGGATCAGGGCCTTCCGCGACCGGCGGCACGGCCGGGCGGTCACGGGCCTCAACCTCGTCCGTCAGCATGTCCTCAGGAATGGCAAGAACGACCGGGCCCGGACGACCGGCCGTGGCGACGCGATACGCCCGGGCGACATATTCCGGAATCCGGCGCGCATCGTCGATCCGCGCCGCCCATTTGGCGATCGGGCAGAAGAAGGCGGGGAAGTCGATCTCCTGAAACCCCTCGCGGTCCTTGTCTCCGCGCGACAGGTCGCCGACGAACAGGATCATCGGGGTCGAGTCCTGGAAGGCGACATGGACTCCGGCGCTAGCGTTGGTCGCGCCAGGGCCGCGGGTGACGAAGGCGATGCCCGGGCGGCCGGTCATCTTGCCGTCGGCATCTGCCATATAAGCGACCCCGCCTTCCTGCCGGCAGACGGTGACGTCGATTTCGGGCGTATCGTGCAGCGCGTCGAGCACGGCGAGGAAGCTCTCGCCCGGAACGGTGAAGATGCGATCGCAGCCCTGGATCTTGAGCTGGTCGACGAGAATGCGGCCCCCGGTGCGCTTGGTCATGGCCGCCGCTTAGCGGCTCGCGCGACCGAAGTGGAGTGAAAGCTTGCTCGCCTCTCGTTTCGAGCGCACAACGAAATCGTAAGCGTAGCCCGCCAACCAGACGGGGGCTCGGGGATGGGGATCCTGATTGCAGGAATATTGGCGGCGGCATCAGCCGCGCCGCCACTGCACTATAGTTTCGAAGTCCGCCGCGCCGAGGGCACGATTTACAACCCCTGGACGCAAAGCGACGATCGGGTCGAACTGCGCTCCTTCGTCGGCTCGGGCGCGAAACCGGGCGATTTCGTCGCTCCAGTCATGCACGTGTCCCCCGGACAGCAACTGTCGATCGATCTCGACAACAAGCTCGAGCCCTGCACCGACAAGCAACGCGCCGACCAACTCTGCTTCAACGATACCAATCTCCACACCCACGGCCTGTGGGTTTCGCCGTCAGGCAACAGCGACAATGTCCTGGTCACCATCAAGCCCGGCGATCAGTTTCACTACAAATATGAAATTCCCGTCGAGCACCCGGCCGGGACCTTCTGGTACCATCCGCACCAGCATGGCGCGGGCTTCGTCCAGGTCGGCAGCGGCATGGCGGGGGCGTTGATCGTTACTGGCAACCGCCTGCCAACTGCGACCAGCCCGGGCGACGTGGATGTCCTGCTGAAGGACGAGACCGGCCGGCCGTTTCCCGAGCGGGTCATGATCTTCCAGCACATCGTTTACGGCTGCTTCGACGAGAAGGGCCGGATCGAGGGCGAGCGCACCAAGAAGGACGATCCGGTACGGCCGTTCACCTGCAAGGCCGGGGAGGTTGGTCGAGTCGAGAGCTTCGATAACGACTGGTCGTGGCGCTATTCGGGCCGCTTCACCGGCATCAATGGCAGGGTCGAACCGGAACTGGCAGCGGCAAAGGCCGGCGGTTTCGAGCGCTGGCGGATGATCAATGCGGGCAGGGGCGAGCCGATGCGGATGCGCCTCTATCGCCTCGATCCGTCGGCCCCAGCGCTTCGTGCGGTGAAAGGCGAAGCGCAGATTGCATGGCGGGAGCGCTACTGCACGGGCCAGCCATTGCCGATGTGGGAACTCGCGCTCGACGGGCTGACACGCACCGCTATCCGCAAAACCGACGTTGCCGTCCTCTTCCCGGGCGAACGCAAGGACGTGTTGGTCCGGCTGCCGGAGCGCGGCCGTTATTGCATCGTCAATGACACTACGCCCGACAATCCCCCGAAGTTCGATCCTCCCAATCCTTCACGGGCGATCACGACGGTGGAAGCCAAGGGCGGCCGGACGTCGAGCGAAAGCTCCGACGGCCTGCTTCAGACCGCCTTGATCCGCGCCGCCGAAAGAGCGCTTCCTGGAACGGACGCCTCAGCCATTCGCAGCAAGGTGATCGCGGACCTCAAGGACGGGCTGAAGCTAACGTCGTTCGACTGGCACAAGCCGGTGCAGGATGCCGAAATCAGCGGCTATCGCGAAGCGATCATCAATATCGTTGGCGGTCCGGAACACGGCGCGTTCAGGATCAACGGCAGGGCCTATGAGCACGGCCGGATCGACCAGGTGCTGCCCTTGGGCAAGGCGGAGGAGTGGGAAGCGGTGGCGCTGGTCGAGGACCACCCGCTGCATATCCATGTGAACCCGTTCGAGATCGTCTCGATCACCGATGAAGACGGGAGGGACCGGACAGATCCCAAGGGGCCAGCCTACGATCCCGATTATGCGGGGATGATCGGTCAGTGGAAGGACACGGTTCTCGTCAAGGAGAACGACCGGGTCATCTTCCGCACCCGCTACGAGCGCTTCACCGGCGACTTCGTCCTGCACTGCCACATCCTGTTCCACGGCGACCATGGGATGATGCAGAATCTACGGATCGCGGCAGAAGGCGATGAAGCCATGCCGCCATCGCACGCCGCACATTAGCGGCGGCTGGAGTGCCTCGCTTCGCCGAGGCGCAGTGCCTCGACCACGGCGTCGACCGCGCATTTGCTGGAGAGATCCACAAGCGTGTCGGCCTCGCGGTGGCTTTCGACCGTCGCCAGCCGGTGCACGCGGTTGGAGATATCGCGCAACTCGCTGATCGATTGTTCGGACAGCTGGCTCTGGTCCTGCAGCAGGCGGTCGAGCACCGGCTCCGCAAGCGGCGTCGCGAACTCGATGCCGGCGAACTCATGCGCCCGCCAGACGATGCGGCAATATTGGGTCTCGAGCCCGGTAATGCTCAGCATCACCCAGGTATCGGGCGTGGACGCCGACTGCGCCTCGACGCGGCAGCCGTGTGTCGAGATATCGATCACCTTGACGCCGACGCGGCTGCGGCCCGGCTCGCGGATCGTCGCGCTGAGTCTCAGGCCCGTGCGCGGCGCGCGGCGGCGCTCCTCCTGGCCGTCCGGCAAGTCGGCCTCGCGGCCCATCAGGCGTGGCCTTCCAGGATGGCGCCGATGCCGCCTTCGGACTGGATGCGCTCGGCAAGCGTGCCGCGCGGCAGGTCCTGCTTCAGCGCCCAGCCGAGCACGGCTTCGAGCTGCTTGATGGTCGGTTCGTCGCAGGTGCCGTCGAAGGCCAGCTTGACCACCGGCTTCATCGGCGAACGCAGCTGGATCTTCAGGCCCTGGGCCTCGACGAGGCGGAGATATTCCTCCGGCTGTTCTTCGGCATCGAGCGCAAAGTCGTAGGCGGCGCTGAGCCCTTCGTAGAGGGCCATATTGCTGCGGATCTGCGCTTCGCGGGCCTCTTCGGCCAGCGTGCGGACATCGGTCAGTTTGCTCTGCAATGTACCCTCCACTTGATGCGCGGGTTCAGGGGCCGGCTCGGGCTGCGCTTCGGGCAGCTCGGCGGCGGGTTGCTCTTCTTCAGGCTCCGCTTCCGGCAAGTTTGCGGCCGGTGCTTCATCGATGACCTCTTCCGGAAGGACGGCCGCCTCTTCCTCTGCCGGCTCCTCCTCGACGAAGGATTCGGGCGGCAGGTCGGGCCCGGCCTGAACGACCTTGCCGTAGAAACCACCAAGGCTTTCCATGAACTTGGTGAAGCCGGGCTTCTGCGGCGCTTCTTCCTCGTAGCTGGCTTCATATTCCGGCTCGGGCTCGGGTTCCGGTTCGACGAGGGCCACGGGTTCTTCCTCGGCCACCGCCTCGATGGTCTCCTCGACCGGTTCGGGTTCGGGTTCGACGAATTCCTCGGCCGTTTCCGGCTCAGGCTCGGCGGCGGCCTCGGCCTGTTCATATTCCTCGTCGAGCGGGGCCAGTGGAACGGTGAAGGGCTCCGGCTCAGCCTCGGCGACCTCCGGTTCCTCCTCGACGGTTTCAGGTTCAACCTCGGCAACTTCGGTTTCCGGCTCGACCTCCGCGACTTCAGCCTCCGCCTCGACCGCTTCGGGTTCAGGCTCGGCGGCCGCTTCCTCTTCCGCCACGACCTCGGCCACGGCTTCCGCGGCGCCCGCCGTATCGAGGCTGACGTAGCCGTAGACGAAGTCGATCCACGTCCCGTTCTGGCTGAACGGCAGCAAGGTCACCCAGCAGCGGACGGTGCCTTGCTCGCCCTCGTACCGGTCCTCGAAGGCATAGGCCTCGCGGCAGGCGGCGACGATCGGCAGCTTGGAATGGATGCAGGCGAGCAGGGACGGCGCGGAGGCGTCGGAGATGCGCTCGACGTCATTGCCGTCGCGGATGGCCTGGCCGAAATGCTTGACGATCGCGTCCTCGCCGCCGCCGATCATCTCCAGCAGCACGCTCCACGGGCCGGCGTCGGAGATTTCCAGCGGATCCAAATCGCGGATCGGCGGGAATTGCCGGTTGGAACGGATCGACTGCCAGTAATTGAAGACGGTCGCATGCTTGCGACGCTCCGCAGGGTCGATGGTCTTCAGGGAATCGAGCAGGGCTTCGGCGCTGTGATCGCCGACAGAATCTAGCTTGGGAATGGGCGCGCCCATCCTCACCTCCGGTTGAAACGAGTCGCCGGGGATTCTGGGCTTCGCGGTTCTACCAAAGGGTTAAGAACGGGGTGGGGAAATAGTGTCCCGGAAAGGGACGGCAAATGTCTGCTCTGGGTCGAAAGCGGAGGCAGCAACTTTGAGTAGCAAGCCGACGCTTAGGCGGGTGGCAAACCCTGCGCCTTGCGCTGTGCGGGGGTAAGTTCATAAGAAGCAAGGCAGCGGTCACCTGGCGCGCCCAGGCCGTTGTAGCAGACGGCCTTCAGCATTTTCGTGATGGGGTGGTCCGGGCCACAATAACGTTTGGCCTTGGCGATGCTGTAGGCTGTGTCGCCCCAGAAATTGCGGTTCTGAACATCATAACCGCCTTCCAACAGCGTTCGTCCGAGCAGCATCATCTTGCGCTGGTCGTGCGACGGGTCCCACTCGCACATGTTGAGCAGGTAGCTCATCGCGTTGGTGCCATCCTTGTCGAACATAGCGTTGGGGTCCCATCCCGCGGCGAGCATCGTTTCGATCTTGCCGATGTCGAGCCCGCGCAGCGCATTGGCTGCGTCCTGCTGCGAATAGGTGACCTTCGTCTTTGCCGCATCGGCATGCTCAGTCGGCGAAAAGGCGACGGCCAAGGCGGCGAGACCGACCGCCAAGCCTGCCGCCAAGATCATCAATCGCGGAAAAGCCGGTGCAGGCTTAGCTGCGGCAATGGCGTGCCCAGAGAGTTGGGCCGAACTGTCCAACGCCGGACCACTGGCCACCTGCATGGGCGAGCCGCCATTCAGCTCCACCTCGACAGGAATGCGATAGCCGACCCCCGACACGGTTTCGATGATCTCATGCCCATCGTCACCCAGCGCCTTCCGGAGCTTGCCCACTGCTGTTGGTAACGAAGCCTCGACGACGTGGACCTGCGGCCAGATGTTGTGGAGGAGTTCCTCCTTGGTGACGACATCACCCGCTTTCAGGAGAAGCTCGCGCAGAAGCTCGAGAGGTTTGGCCTCGGCGTAAACGCGCCTGCCATCGACAACCAACGTCCAGTTGGCCTCGTCGAAGACGCAGCCGGCGAAGCGCCAGCGGCGACGGCTCAGGCGTTCAGCACCGCTCATTCTTCACGGCCCCCCGGCCCTTCAGAAAAACTTCAGAACGACTTCATGACACATTCCAGCGGTTTAGCAACATTTGATTAACGGGAATTAAACAAGCCGCGCAGTGAGTCGCGCGGGCAATGCGGGGGCATGTCATGACCTACGAAGCGCTCGGTGATGAGTTCGTCGTCAACAGCACGACTGCGGGCTGGCAACGGTGGCCCAGCATTACTTACCTCACGGGGGGCGGTTATGTCGTCACTTGGCAGGACGACAGCGGCCAAGGTGGCGATACGACCGGCAGCTCGATCCGGGGTCAAATTTATGACGCCGAGGGCAGCTTGATCGGCGGCGAATTCGTGGTCAATGCGACGACCATTGGTAATCAGGCCGACCCAGCGGTCGCGGCAACTTCCGACGGCGGCTTCGTGGTCACGTGGATTGACGACAGCGGCATCGGCGGCGACGCAAGCTCGTCGAGCATCAAGGCGCGCATGTTCGGTGCTGACGGCACGCCGATCGCTGATGAATTCCTCGTCAACACGGCCACTACGAACCAGCAAATTCAGCCATCCATTGTCATGCTGGCTGACGGCCGCTTCGTTATCGCCTGGGCGGATGCGAGCGCGGATTCCGGCGATAGCCCCTACGGCATCAAGGCCCAGATCTTCGGCACCGATGGATCTCCGATCGGAACAGAGTTCCACGTCAATTCCGAGATCGCCAATTACCAGATCCAGCCGGCTATTGCCGCTCTCGCGGACGGCGGGTTCGCGATCACATGGATGCACGCGACCGGCGTGGCTGGTGCCGACTATGACGTCAGGGCGCAGGTTTACGACGCCGCGGGTGAGGAAGTTGGCGGCGAGGTCATCGTCAACGTCAACCCGACCTCGGGAGAGGCTGAGCCGACCATCGCCGGTCTTACTGGCGGCGGCTTCGTCGTCAGCTGGTCAGCACCAGCGAATGGCGACTACAGCGTTTATGGCGATCAGGCGCGAGTCTTCGACGCGAGCGGGAACGCGGTGACCGACGAATTCCTGGTCAACAGCCAGACCTCCGGCGAGCAAAGTCAGGGAGTCGTTACCGGTCTTGCCGACGGCACCTTCGTCATTGCCTTCGTCGACGGTTATCCCGGCTATTCGTACCAGATCAAAGCCCAGCAATTTGCGGCCGACGGATCGAAGCTGGGCGACGAGATTCAGGTCAATGCTGAGTACAGCGGCCAGATACGGCCCTCGATCACGACGCTGGAGAGCGGCCACTTCGTCATCAGCTGGATGAATGGATTCACTTCCGACGTGGAGGCCAGGATCTATGACGGTCCGGCGCCGGCGGAGGACACTGCAGATGCCCAGAATGACGAATTCACCACCGATGAGCTGACGCCGATCACCGGCAACGTCTTTGCCGACAATGGCAATGGGCCCGACAGCGGTGGGCCCCTCACCGTCGTGGCGGTGAACGGCGTGGCCGCTAATGTCGGCACGCAAATTACATTGCCTTCGGGCGCGTTGCTGACGCTGAACGACGACGGCAGCTTCAGTTACGATCCCAACGGGTCCTTTGAGTATACTCCCGCGCCCGAGTCCGGCGGAACCAACACACCCTCGGGCGACACCTTCTCCTATACGCTGGAGGGCGGGGACACGGCGACAGCCGTCATCACCATCAACGGCGTCGACAATAACGACACAGTGCTTGGCACCGACGAAGTCGATGTCCTCACCGGCGGCGCCGGCAACGACCTGGTGTTCGGCCTCGAGGGAGACGATTTGCTCCGCGGCCGAGCGGGTGACGATTATATCGACGGCGGCGACGGCTACGACCGGGCCGGCTATTACCACCTGAACGAAGCCGCCGGCGGCGCCCATGTGGACCTGACCATTTCAGGACCGCAGGACACCGGCAGCCAGGGCTGGGACACTCTCGTCAGCATCGAATATGTGTCTGGAACGCCCTTCGCGGACGTGCTGATCGGCGATGCAAACGACAATGTTCTTTGGGGTTCAACGGCGACCATCGATCCCGACACCAATTGGGTTTCGACCACCAACAACGACACGTTGGACGGCGGTGACGGAAACGACCTGCTGTATGTCGGCATCGGCAATCACAGCCTCACCGGCGGTGACGGCATCGACACGGTCGGCTTCACCGAGAATTTCGGCGACGATCCGGCGATCCACGTCAGCCTCGCCCTGCAGGGCACGACCCAGGATACAGGTGCGGGCCAATGGACCATTAATGGCGTCGAGAATTTGAGCGGCGGCAATGACGACGACGAGCTGACCGGCGACGATAACGCCAATATCCTGGCGGGATCGTTCGGCAACGACATTCTTCGCGGCGGCGGCGGCAATGACGCGCTCTATGGTGACGGCAGCATCGACACTGCCGCTCCCGCTTCGGGCGCGCCTACGCTGTACCCCGACCTCGGCGCGAACGGCGATGACGTGCTGGAAGGCGGGCTCGGCGACGACGAAATCTACGGCGGCGGCGGGATCGATACTGCCAGCTACGAACATGCATCGGGCGCAGTGCAGGTCGTCCTCTACAAGAATGGCGGCGGCAACGGCGATTCCACCGGCGCGGACGGCGAGGACCTGCTATCAGGAATTGAGAACCTGGTCGGATCGGCGTTCGACGACCAACTAGCCGGGAACAACCTCGACAACGTCATCAGCGGCGGCGATGGCAATGACGGGCTTCGGGGTAATGGCGGCAACGACACGCTATACGGCGGTGCCGGCAATGACTTTCTCAACGGATCGGCGGGCGACGATTATATCGACGGCGGCGACGGATACGATCGGGCGGCCTTCTTTGAGGACGCTACGCCAGCGGGCGTAACGGTCGACCTACGGTTGCAAGGCCAGGCCCAGGACACGGGCCAGGGCATGGATACGCTCGTCAACATCGAAAACGTGTCGGGCTCCGTTTACGGCGATCACCTGACAGGCGACGATGGCAACAACCAGTTATGGGGTTCAGTCGGCGGCAATGGCGGCACCAACAACGATACGCTGGACGGGCAGGGCGGCGACGACTTGCTGCAGGTGGGGATCGGCAACCATTCGCTAACTGGCGGAAGCGGCATCGACACAGTCGCGTTCACTGAGAACGGTGGGGCCGAGCCGAACATCTCTGTCAGCCTAGAGCTGCAGGGCGGTGCGCAGGACACAGGCGCCGGAAGCTGGACTCTGAACGGCATCGAAAACCTGTCGGGAGGTATCGGAAACGACGCGCTGACCGGCGATGGTGGGGCCAATGTGCTGGCCGGCAATCTTGGCGACGACCAGCTTGCAGGCGGCGGGGGCAGCGACACCCTTTACGGCGATGGCGCCATTGGGGTGAATGCGCCCGGTTCCGGCCCGATCGAGACGATCGCGGACGTGGGATCGACAGGCGGCATCGACGGCAATGATGTCCTCGACGGTGGAGCGGGCAACGACCAGATCTATGGCGGCGGCGGCATCGACACTGCCAGCTACGCTTCGGCGACGGGGAATGTTTCGGTATTCCTCTACGATGCGACCTACGGCGAGGCGTACGGGGCCAATGGCTTCGACCAGCTGTACGACATCGAAAACCTGAGCGGCTCGGCGTTCAACGACGTCCTGTACGGCAACGACGAGGGCAATGTCATTTCCGGCGGTGCGGGGCATGACGATGTCCGCGGCTTTGGCGGCAACGACCAAATCTATGGCGGCGATGGCGACGACCTTCTTTACGGCAACGCCGGCGACGATTTGCTGGACGGTGGCGCGGGATACGACCGCGTCGGCTATTTCAGCGGCGCGACGGCCGGAGTGCATGTCGACCTGAACCTGCAAGGCATCGCCCAGGACACCGGCCAGGGCATGGACACACTGGTCAATATCGAAAACGTGTCGGGCACGCAGTTCGGCGACACCTTGATCGGTGATGGTGGTGACAACGTGCTGTGGGGTTCGGCCTCCGGAAATGCCGGTGGAACCAATAACGACACACTGATCGGTAATGGCGGCAACGACCTGCTGGTCGTCGGCATCGGCAACCACAGCATAGATGGCGGCACGGGGACAGACACGTTCCGGTTCACCGAGAACGGGGCACCCGAGACAGGCATTACCTTGTCGCTGCTCCTCGCCGGCCAGGCGCAAGTAACTGCCAATGGTACCTGGACGCTCACGGGCATCGAGAACCTGTCCGGAAGCATCGCCGGGGACAATTTGACCGGCGACGGCAATGCCAATGTTCTGGCTGGCGATCTTGGCGACGACACGCTTTCCGGCGGGGCCGGGAACGACACGCTCTACGGCGACGGCCAGATCACCTGGGATGGCCACGGCACCGGCCGTTCGGGGCCGATCACCACCTATGCGGACGCGACTGGCAACTATGTTGGCGGCATCGCTGGCAATGACACGCTGGAAGGCGGCCTGGGTGACGACCTCATCAATGGTGGTGGCGGTGTCGACACGGCGAGCTACGCCAACGCGTCGGGCGCGGTGACGGTCACCCTGTTCAACAACACGACCGGCAACGGCAATTCGTCCGGCGCGGACGGAAACGACACACTCAACGGGATCGAAAACCTCACCGGCTCGGCGTTCAACGACCTGCTCAATGGCAATGCGCTTGCCAACGTCCTGACGGGCGGCGACGGCCACGACAGCCTCCGCGGCAATGGCGGTGATGATACCCTGTACGGGCAGGGCGGGGATGACTTTCTCTACGGCAACGCCGGCAACGACTATATCGACGGCGGCGATGGCTATGACCGCGCCGGCTTCTTCAGCGGGGCGACCGCGGGCGTCCACGTCGACCTGAACCTGCAGGGGATCGCCCAGGATACAGGGCAAGGCATGGATACGCTCGTCAACATCGAGCACGTCACGGGCACGTCCTTCTCCGACACGCTGATTGGCGACGAAGGCAGCAACTGGCTGGGTGGCCAGAGCGATGGGAATGCCGATACGATCATCGGCAATGGCGGTAACGACCTGATCGTCAACGGTTCGGGAAATCATAGCCTGAGCGGCGGGACAGGGTTCGACGTATTCGCCTTCCAGCCGTCGGTTGGAACCACTGGCATCAACGTCAGCCTCGCCTTGCAGGGCGGCGCGCAAGACACCGGCCAGGGCATGATGACCCTGAGCGGCTTCGAGGGGCTGTCCGGATCCGGCGGCAACGACACGCTGACCGGCGATGGCGGCGACAATGTGCTCGGCGGCGAGCTTGGCAATGATACGCTGGTCGGAGGCGCGGGCAACGACACCCTTTATGGCGACGGCTCCTATCGACCCGACACGCATGGCCTTGGCGGATCGGGACCGATCACCTTGTTCACAGATACCGGAGCGACCTTCGGCGTGCCCGACGGCAACGACCTATTGGAAGGCGGACTTGGCGACGACGCGCTCGATGGCGGCGGTGGCACCGATACGGCCAGCTATGAGCACGCGTCGGGCGCGGTCCAGGTCGACGTTGGCAGCGGCCAGTCGAGCGGCGCCGACGGCAATGACATTCTCATCAGCATCGAGAACGTCATCGGCTCGGCCTTTGCCGACGATTTGACCGGCGACGGTGGGTCAAACGTCATCGACGGGCGCGGCGGAAACGACTTTATCTCGGGCGGTGCAGGCGACGACACGATTTACGGCGGGGACGGCGACGACTTTCTGCAAGGGGACTTCGGTGAGAACAGCCTCTCCTTCACCGGTAACGACCTACTGTATGGCGGCGATGGCAACGACGGCCTGCGAGGAGGTCTCGGCAACGACCAGCTTTACGGCGGTGCCAATAACGACCTGCTGCGCGGGAATGGCGGCGTAGATTATTTCGACGGCGGGGCCGATGACGGCGAAGGTTTCAACGGAATCGGCGACCGCGTCAGCTTCTACGAGCGGCGCGCAACACAGGGCGCGGTTGCCGATCTCCGCACGGGCGTGATCTCGAACGATGGCTTTGGCAATGTCGAGACGATGGTGGGCATTGAATCGCTTGGTGCGGACACGGCCTATGCCGATACGTTCTACGGCAACGACGCTCGCAATTACCTCGCCGGCAACGTCGGTGACGGCCTCTACGGCTTCGGCGGCGACGATCTGTTCCTGACAAGCTCGGCAGCGGCCATAGTCGACGGCGGAACCGGGGTGGACCGGCTCAGCGTCACCAACCTTGGCGGATGGCTAAGGCCGGACTCGAATGGCGATGGTTTGGCCGAACTTGCTCCGGACGCAGTCAACGGCTGGACCGTAAATCTCTCGGCTGGCACGACTGTCGACGGATACGGCAATGCCGGTACCGTCACGGGGATAGAGAATGTCGATGGTAGTGTCCTTGCAGACACTTTGATCGGCGATGCGAATGCTAACGCTCTCAACGGCAGCGACGGCAACGACGTTCTCCAAGGACGCACCGGAAACGATGCGCTCGACGGGGGCGCGGGAATAGACACCGCGAGCTATGCGAATGCGTCGGGCGCGGTGACCGTGACGCTGACTGCCGGAGGTGCCGGAACGTCGAGTGGCGCCGACGGCAATGATACGCTGTCCAACATCGAAAATCTCACCGGAGGCGCATTCAACGATGTGTTGAACGGCAATAACGATGCCAATACGCTCGATGGCGGTGGCGGCCACGACAAATTGTCGGGCGCAGGCGGCAACGACACCCTGCTCGGCGGCAATGGAGATGATACGCTCACGGGCGGGGCCGGCAACGATGTCATCAATGGCGGGGCGGGATATGACCGCGCGAATTATTTCGGTGCGACGACAGGTGTCACCGTTAGCCTGGCAATCGCTGGCGCCCAGAACACGGTTGGCGCCGGGACTGACACACTGATCGACGTCGAGAACCTGACCGGCACCCAATATTCCGACACGCTGATCGGGAACGCTAACGACAATTGGTTGTGGGGTTTCGCGACGACCGCAGGCACCGTCAATAACGACACCCTGGACGGCGGAGGCGGCAACGACCTGCTCTGGGCCGGCAACGGCAACATGACGTTGATCGGCGGAACCGGCAACGACACGGTCATGTACAACCAGAACTTCTCCGGCGACGTCGCTGTGAAGATCAGCCTGGCAGTCGCGGGTGCGCAGAACACGGGGCAGGGCACATGGACGTTGACCGGGATCGAGAACCTGGTCGGAGGCACGGCGAACGACACGCTGACAGGTGATGGCAATGCCAACATCCTGGCCGGCGGGGCGGGCACGGACACGATCGACGGTGGTGCCGGGAATGACACGATCTACGGCGATGGCGAGATTACATTCGACGACCACGGCACGGGTGGGTCCGGGCCGATCATCATTGTCCCTGACGCGGTCGCGACCTACGGCGGCGTCGCCGGTGCGGATATCCTGAGCGGCGGCGACGGCGACGACTTCATCTATGGCGGGGCCGGCAACGACGTCATCAAGGGCGATAAGGACAACGACACGCTCTATGGCGGAACCGGCAACGACACGCTGACGGGCGGCAATGGCAACGACCGTTATGTTATCGAGGCAAATTCGGGCGCGGACACGATCTCTGGATTTGCCCACCTGGTCGACAAGATCGTCTTCGACGATTCTAGCGGGGTCACCTCGTACGCGCAGCTCACGCTAACCAAGGTGGGATCCAACACTTTGGTCAGCTGGGGCAACGGCAACAGCATCACGCTAACAGGCCTTAAGCCGACGGATCTGTCGGCAGCCGACTTCCAGTTCAACCCGGCAGCCGCCGGATATGAGCATGTGAACCACAGCTTCTCGACAGACTATGCGACGCCTCATGACATCTTCCTGTGATTGTCGGAGACCGGGTTGATGGCCCGACCGCAATGGATGGGTGACTTCATGCCGAGCGCTGGCCTATTCTGGTGGCGTCGATGAAGGTTGTGGAAATCAGGCTCCCGCGTGATTTCGAGGAGGCGCTCGCCGTCGCCAAACCCTATTTTACAGCAGCCCTCTCGTTCAGTTTCTTTATCAACCTGCTGTACCTCGCGCCCTCGATCTACATGCTCCAGATCTATGATCGCGTGGTTCCGACCGGCGGCAAGATTACCCTGCTCTTTGTGACGATCGCACTTGCGGTTGCCCTTGGGGCCATGGCCCTTCTGGACCTTGTGCGTAACCGCCTGCTGGTGCGTGCGAGCGCAAGGTTCGATAGCCTGCTGGCCGACAAGATTCTGAAGCGTTCCATGGCTGGGCACGGCTCTCTCGGGAGCACGCAGGCCATGCGCGACTTTGACACATTGCGGAACGCAATGGCGAGCCCGGCCGCGGGAGCGATGCTCGATGTCCCGTGGGCTCCAATCTACATCATTGTCGCCTTCCTGTTCCATTTCTGGCTTGGCATTTTCGCCGTCTTTTCGATCGCTCTTCTGCTGGTCATCGCCTGGCGGAACCAGAAGGCGACGCGGAGCGCCGTAGAACGGTCCAACCAGGCCTTTTCGGCCGCCCATGCTGCCCAGCAATCCGCAGCGCTCCACGGCGAAGTCATCCGCGCCCTCGGGATGACTGGTGCGATGGTCCAGCGCCAGCAAATGCAACGGGCAGTGGCGCTGCGCGATTCTATCGGCGCGCAGATCACCGGCGGGCAGTTCACCGCGCTCACCAAATTCACGCGGATGTTCGTTCAATCGTGCGCGCTTGGTCTTGGTGCGCTGCTTGCTGTTGCCGGCGAGATCTCAAATGGATCGATCATTGCCGCCTCCATTCTCCTTAGCCGCGCGCTTCAGCCCGCGGAGGCCGTCATTTCCGGTTGGGGCACCATCGCCAACGGAAAAGCCGCCGCCGACCGGCTGTTCGATTTCTACGAGCGGGCAGGCGAAGCCGAGCGTATTCGGACCAGCCTTCCACCGCCTGAAGGTCGAATAGAAGTCGAACAGGTCGGCCTGCGCGGTTCTGGCGGACAGCCGATATTGTTCGGAATAAGCCTGACGCTTGAGCCTGGTGAAGTCCTGGGAGTGATTGGCCCAAGCGGCGCCGGCAAGACCAGCCTCGCGAAACTCGTGTGCGGCGCACTTGCACCCGATGCAGGAACAATCCGCATCGATGGGGCGCAGTTCTCGGATTGGGACCAGGACAAACTCTGCCGCCACATCGGCTACCTGCCGCAGGAGCCAAGTCTTTTTGAGGGCACCGTCAAGGATAACATCTCCCGCTTCACCGCTTGGGGCGATAGCGCGGACGGTGACACTGACGATAAGGCGATCGCGGCAGCGAAGGCTGCCGGCGTTCACGAGCTGATCCTTCACCTGCCGCAGGGCTACGATACTTTCCTGGGACCGATGACCGGCGGTCTCTCCGCGGGCCAGGCGCAGCGCGTGGCACTGGCCCGCGCGCTTTACGATAATCCCGCGATCCTCGTGCTCGACGAGCCAAACAGCTTTTTGGACGCGGACGGGGAGGCCGCGCTGATGAGCGCCATGACGGCAGCCCGCGGCCGTCGTGCGGCAATCATGGTTGCTGCTCATCGCAAGACGATACTCACCTGCGCCGACAGGCTGCTGGTGCTCGATGCGGGGCGAATGAAACTTTTGGGCCCGACAAGAGAAGTAGCGGCGCGTCTTGCCGGACCCGCGGAGCGGACGGAGAGCGCGGCATGAACGACCTCGTGCTTGCGGGCCGCCAGGCACTCGTCCAGGCCGCCGAGCTTCAGAACCCCCGTCGAGACCTACGATTTGGAATCGTCGTCACGGGAATTTTCTTCGTCATCCTGTTGGGCGGCGCTGCCCTTGCCCCGCTTGATGCCGGGGTCCGTGCCGCCGGCACCATCGCCGTCTCGGGAAATAGCCAGGCCGTGCAGCATAGAGACGGAGGAGTGGTCACCGCCATTCACGTCCGCGAGGGTCAGAAGGTGCAGCAGGGACAGCTGCTCGTGGAAATGGCAGCTCCGGAACTGACTGCCTCCGAGCGCGCCCTGACGAGTGACTATCTGACACTGCTTGCCCAGCGGGCGAGGCTGATGGCCGAACGTGCTGGAATGGGCAGTTTCCAGCCTCCAATCGAATTCAGATCTCTTACCGGCGAAGACCGGGAGCTGGCGGACCAGGCGATCGCACTTCAGCAATCGCAGATGCACGCGCGGTACCGCTCGTTGAGCGATAAGCAGTCCGTGCTTGGCCAGCGGTCCGCCCAGCTCAGCGAACAGAAGAGTGGCTTTCAGGCAAGGCGTGAATCAATCCGGGAGCAGAAGCGGCTGATCTCCGAAGAGCTTGCCGGCCTGAAGGAGGTTGCAGCCAAGGGCTTTGTCTCGACCAGCAGAATTCGGGCCATGGAGCGCGCGGAAGCCGATCTTCGCGGGCAAGAAGCCGCCATGACCGCCGAAATGGCCAAGGCGGGCGAAGGGATGGGCGAGACCCGTATGCAGGCGCTCTCAATGAGAAGCTCCACTCAGGCGGATATCGCCCAGGAGCTGCGTGAAACACAGTCGCGCCTGTCGGAAACGCTGCCCAAGCTAGTGGCCGCGCGCGAGCAATTACAGCGCAACAGGATACGGGCTCCGGCCACAGGCCAGGTCGTGGGCCTGGCGGTATTCACCGTGGGAGGGGTCGTTGCTCCCGGCCAGACGCTGATGGAAGTCGTGCCAGACAGAAAGGCATTAGTTGTCCGGGCCCAGGTAAGCCCCGGCGACGCCGACGATTTGTATGTCGGCCAAACCGCGCAGGTGCGTTTCTCAAGTATCCACGACCGCACGGTCCCGCTGGTGGAAGCCAGGGTGAAAACCGTTTCAGCCGACAGCTTCCGCGACGAGAAGTCCGGAGTTTCCTATTTCATCGCCGAGGTCGAGGTTCCCCGGGGCGAAATGGACGCAGTCCGCCGCCATCTCGGTCGCGGCCAGCTTCGGCCAGGACTTCCGGTCGAAGTGATCATGGCGGTCCGCAAGCGCACAGCGCTGCAATATCTGCTGGAACCGCTGACGGCGAACTTCTGGCGTGCGCTACGGGAGCAGTGACCTCTTAAACGTCCGGAATGGGTGGGTTGAACCTTGAAGCGAGCAATCAAGCCTGGTGAATGGCTTTCACCACTTGATACGACTCCAGCCCCTCCTTGCCGCCTTCGGAGCCGAAACCTGAGTCCTTCACCCCGCCGAACGGTGCGTCGGCGACGGAGATGGCGAAGGTGTTGATGCCAACCATCCCGCTTTCGACGAGGTCGCCGATCAGGTTCGCGCGGCGGCCGTTTTCGGTGAAGGCGAAGGCGGCGAGGCCGAAGGGCAGGCGGTTGGCCTGCTCGATGGCTTCATCGAAGGTGTCGAAGGCGCGGGTGACGGCGACCGGGCCGAACGGCTCGTCATTCATGATGTCGGCGCTGTTCGGGACATCGGCGAGCAAAGTCGGCTGGAAGAAGAAACCCTGATCGCCCTTTTCGCCGCCGGCGAGGACGCGGGCGCCCTTGGCGCGGGCATCCTCGATCAGCGCGCCGACCGCGTCGGGGCGGCGGCCGTTGGCGAGCGGGCCCATCTTCGTGTCCGCGTCGAGGCCATTGCCAGTCTTCACCTTGGCGGTGCGCTCGGCGAAACCCTTCAGGAAGGCATCGTAAATGCCGCTCTGGACGTAGAAGCGGGTCGGCGAGACGCAGACCTGGCCGGCGTTCCGGAACTTCTGGGGCACGACCATGTCGAGCGTCTTTTCAAGGTCGCAATCGTCGAAGATCAGGACGGGCGCGTGGCCGCCAAGCTCCATGGTGATGCGCGTCATGCTGTCGGCGGCGAGGCGCATGAGGTGCTTGCCGACGTTGGTCGAGCCGGTGAAGCTGACCTTGCGGATGACCGGCGAGGCGATGAGCGTCGTGCTGATGAGATTCGCATCGCCGTGGACCAATTGTGCGACGCCGGCAGGTATGCCGGCGTCGTGGAGCGCGCGGAACAGTTCGGTCGCGCAACCCGGCGTCTCGTGCGGCGGACGGGAGATGACGGTGCAGCCGGCGGCGAGCGACGCCGCAACCTTCTTCGCCAGCAGATAGATGGGGAAATTCCACGGGCTGAACGTCGCGGTCGGGCCGACCGGCTGGCGGATGACGCGGCTCAATTGGCCGGCGGGGCGGACCAGGGTGCGGCCATAGTCGCGCTTGACCTCCTCGGCATACCAATCGAACAATTGCGCGCTGCCGAGCACTTCGAGCTTCGCCTCGGCGAGGATCTTGCCCTGCTCCTGCGTCAGGATGGCGCCGATATGGTCGACGCGTTCCCGCAATAGCGAAGCGGTCTTGTGGAGGATCGCCGAGCGCTTCTCGACATCGGTGGATCGCCATTCCGGCCAGGCCCGGCCAGAGGCAGCGATCGCCTCTTCAAGGTCGGCGGCGGTCGCGTAAGGCACTTCGGCAATGCCGCTGCCGGTGACCGGGTCGATGACGGTGTGGGCGTCGCGGCCTTCGCCGGATTTCCAGACGCCGTCGATGAAAAGCTTGAGGTCGGCTTCGTATCCCATTGCAGCCAGATAGGCCTCGCTTGAAGCTGCTGCAACGGGCGGGTAATCGCGGGCAAACAACAGGAGAGAGGCATGACCAAGCAGGAACTCGTTGCACGGATGCAGGAGGGCAATGCCTGGATCCCGGGCAAGCGCGTGAAGCTGGACTTCGGCAGCGAGGGCGCGATCATGCTCGACGGCGCGGCCGGCGCGGTCAGCGAAGAGGCCGGCGATGCCGACACCACCATCAAGATCAACTGGGACGATTGGCAGGCGATGGCCGGCGGCCAGCTTGACGGGATGACCGCATTCATGACGGGCAAGCTGAAGGTCGAAGGCGACATGGGTAACGCCATGCAATTGCAGGGCGTGCTGGCAAAGCTGCGCGGGTGATGCGCGGGGCCCTGTTCGCGGCCGCTGCGGCACTGGCAGCGTCTGGCGCTTCTGCGCAGGCATCCGATCCCCGCACGCCGGCGGTGCTGGCGGCGATCCATGCGCAGCTCGGCCAGGACGGGTTCGGGCCGAACGCCCAATATGCCATCGCCTTTTCGGACCTGAACGACGATCATCATCCGGAGGCGATCGTGCATATCGGCGGGCCGAACTTCTGCGGGTCGGGCGGCTGCACGACGTTCGTTTTGACCGAGACGGAGGCGGGGTGGCTGCCGCTCGGGCGGATCACGGTCAGCCGCCTGCCGATCTACCGACTGCCGGTCCATCACGGTGGCTGGTTCGACCTTGGCGTCTATGTCAGCGGCGGCGGCGCGCAGCCCGGCGTGCGCGCTCTTCGATATGAAGGCACCAAATACCGGTCGAACCCGTCCAAGGGCGAAGTCGTGTGGCGGCTGCCGTCGGAGGCAACACTGCTGATGCCGGCGACGAGCGAGTTCATCCCGATCGGTCAATAGGATGAACAAGCCAGGGGAGAGTGATCTGGGTAGGCTGCTGGCCGACCTGAGGCCCGCGCTTGCGGACGAGCGATATACATTTGAAGCGACGGATCGAGCGGTCCTCGACCCGGGGATATTTGCCCTCGTTCGCGAAAAGGAGGGCCTGACCGCAATTCGAGCCGACCCGGCCGGGGAATGGGCGCGCATCAGCCTGGAGGTGCATTCCAGCCTTGAGGCGGTCGGATTGACGTCGGCCATCTCCGCGATCCTCGCTGGAGCCGGTATCAGCGCAAATGTGGTTGCCGCGCTTCATCACGATCACATTTTCGTGCAATGGAGCCGCCGAGAGGATGCGTTGAGAGCCCTCAATTCCCTTGCTTGACCGCTGGTCAGCGTGACGGCAGAGCCTCGCGCAAGGAGACGCGGATGCAAAAGATCTATCCCAATGCCGAGGCGGCGCTTGAAGGGCTGCTGTTCGACGGCATGCTGATTGCCGCCGGGGGCTTTGGCCTTTGCGGCATTCCCGAACGGTTGATCGACGCCATCCAGGCGAGCGGCGTCAAGGATCTGACCATCGCGTCGAACAATGCCGGCATCGACAATGAAGGCCTCGGCAAGCTGCTGCGTACGCGGCAGGTGAAGAAGATGATCGCGTCCTACGTCGGCGAGAACAAGGAGTTCGAGCGGCAGTATCTGGCCGGCGAGCTGGAGGTCGAGTTTACGCCGCAGGGCACGCTCGCCGAGCGCATGCGCGCCGGCGGCGCAGGGATTCCCGGCTTCTACACCAAGACCGGCGTCGGGACGCAGGTCGCCGAGGGCAAGGAAGTGAAGACTTTCGACGGTGACGACTTCATCCTCGAACGCGGCATCCGCGCCGACCTCGCCATCATCAAGGGCTGGAAGGCGGACGAAAGCGGCAACCTCGTCTTTCGCAAGACGGCCCGCAACTTCAACCAGCCGGCGGCGACCAGCGGCAAGGTCTGCGTCGCCGAGGTCGAGGAAATCGTGCCGGTCGGCAGCCTCGATCCCGACAGCATCCACTTGCCGTCGATCTACGTGAAGCGCCTTATCCTCGGCGCGCCCTACGACAAGAAGATCGAGTTCCGGACCGTGCGCGAGAGGGAGGCGGCATAATGGCCACGCAAGTCGAAGCGAAGGGCTGGGATCGCAACCAGATGGCGGCGCGCGCGGCCAAGGAGCTAAAGGACGGCTATTACGTCAACCTCGGTATCGGCATTCCGACGCTGGTCGCAAACAATATACCCCAAGGCATGACCGTCACGCTGCAGAGCGAGAACGGCATGCTCGGCATCGGGCCGTTTCCCTATGACGACCAGGTCGACCCGGACCTGATCAACGCCGGCAAGCAGACGATCAGCGAGCTTCCGAACACCTCCTATTTTTCCTCGGCCGACAGCTTCGCCATGATCCGCGGCGGGCATATCGACCTTGCCGTGCTCGGCGGCATGGAAGTCAGCGAGACGGGCGACCTCGCCAACTGGATGGTGCCCGGCAAGATGATCAAGGGCATGGGCGGCGCCATGGACCTCGTCGCCGGCGTCAAGAAGATCATCGTCGTCATGGAACACACCTCCAAGAACGGCGACCCGAAGTTCATCCCGGAATGCACTCTGCCGCTGACTGGCAAGAACGTCATCGACATGATCATCACCGACCTCGCCGTTTTCCAGCGGCCGGACCACGATAGCCCGTTCAGGCTGATCGAGACGGCGCCGGGCGTGAGCTCGCAGGAAATCCGGGAAAAAACGACAGCACATTACGTGGAATAGGAGAGTGAGTATGCTGCGGACGGTTGGGCTTGTCGCGTTGCTGCTGGCCGGATGCACTGCATCCGCGCCTGAGGCGGCCAATCAGTCGAGCCAAGCGGAGGCGAGTAACATCCTTACTTCGGCCGCGCCTGCGAGCGTAAGCTTAACGCTCACCCGCCTCGACTGCGGGCATGCCGAGTTCAAGGACATGAACGGCTTCTTCTCCGACAAGCCGGGCGTCTACCCGCCGGGTCCGGGCAAGGTCACCGACAGCTGCTATTTGATCCGTCACAGCAAGGACGTGATGGTGTGGGACACGGGCCTCCCCGCCGCGAGCAAGGACAAGCCGATGGTCCAGGACAATATGTCCGGCGGCATCACCGTCACTTTGGCCTATCAGCTGGCTGAGCTCGGCATCAAGCCGACCGACGTCACCGCCCTCGGTATCAGCCATGAGCATGGCGACCACACCGGCCAGGCAGCGCAATTCACCAACGCCCGATTGATCATAGGCAAGGGCGACTTCGAGCAGCTTGGGGGTAAGCCCGACGACCCGTTCCTGGGCTGGCGCGGGCAGGGCGCGAAGGTGACCCTCGCCACAGCAGACACCGACATCTTCGGCGACGGCAGCGTCATCGCGCTGCACCTGCCGGGGCACACGCCGGATCATTTGGGTCTGCTGGTCAAGCTGAAGAGCGGGCCGGTGATCCTCAGCGGCGACACCTATCACACCCAAATCGCTCGCGAGAACAAGTCGGTGCCCGGGTTCAACACCGACCGCGCGGAATCGGTGAAGTCGATGGAGCGACTGGAGCAAATCGTCGCGGAGACCCATGCCAAGCTGATCATCCAGCACGAGCCGAACGACATCGCCAAGCTTCCGGTCTTCCCCAAGGCGGCGGAGTGATCCTTTCGTTGGCGCTGGCGGCGATGGTCGCGGCAGCGCCGCCCGGCTGCGCCGACCACTGGACCGTGACGCTCGACGCCGAAAGTTTCACGCACAATGGCGCCGGCAAGACCTTCAGTGCGCCGAAGCTCGCCCTCTTCCGGGACAAGGTCGACGCCAAGCTGAAGGCCGTGGTCGACGCAGCGTGCCGCAACGGCGAGATCTCGCCGGCCCAAGCCAAGGCCATCCGCCGCGTCAGGGTCGCAAGCGCCAGCGGCGCGACGGAACCGCACCTCTATTCGCCTGAAAAAGGCGAACTCACCCTGGAATGGGTGTTCGCCGAGGAAGGCCTGGGCCTGCCCGGCGCGAAGGAGATTTTGGACGGGGCATCCTGTTGGCTGAAGCCGGACGGCGACGCCTGCGCCGCGGAGGGGGATTGAGAATATGAAGGCCTTGCTCAGCCACGAACCCGGTCCGCCCGAAACGCTGCGATTGACCGACGTGCCGGAGCCGACGCCGGGACCGGGCGATCTTCTCGTCCGAGTCCGCGCCTGCGCGATCAACTATCCCGACGTGCTGATCATCGAGGACAAATATCAGTTCAAACCGCCGCGGCCCTTCGCACCGGGTGGAGAAATCGCGGGCGAGGTGATCGGTGTCGGTGAAGGAGTCGCTGACTGGCAGGTAGGTGACCGCATCATCGCGGTGACGGGCCACGGCGGACTTGCGGAGGTTGTGACCGTGCCATCGAAAATGGCTTACCACCTGCCCGCTGGCCGCAGGTTCGAGGAAGGTGCGGCGCTGCTGCTGACCTACGCCACCTCCATCCATGCATTATACGATCGTGGAAAGCTTGCCGCTGGGCAATCGTTGCTCGTGCTCGGCGCCGCTGGCGGCGTTGGATTGGCGGCGATCGAACTCGGCAAGGCGAAGGGCGCGCGGGTCGTTGCCGCCGTGTCGGGTGAGGAAAAGGCGCAGGCAGCCCGCGAAGCAGGAGCCGACGAGGCCATCGTCTATCCACGCGGGCCGTTCGACAGGGACGGGCAGAAAGCCTTGTCCGAATTGTTCAAGGGCGCGGTCGGGCCGAATGGCGCCGACGTCATCTACGACCCGGTCGGGGGCGATTATGCAGAGCCGGCCTTGCGGGCGATTGCGTGGGAAGGGCGGTACCTCGTTGTCGGCTTCCCGGCGGGCATCCCGAAGCTGCCGCTCAACCTGACGCTTCTGAAAAGCTGCGACGTCTGCGGGGTCTTCTGGGGGGCATTCGCAGCTCGCGACCCGAAAGCCAATGCCGCGCATGTCGCGGAGCTTTTCCGCCTGTGGGAGGCGGGGCAAATCAATCCGAAGGTCAGCGCCACCTATCCGCTGGAGCGAGCGGGTGAGGCGATCACGGCAATGGCCAACCGGCAGGCAATCGGCAAACTGGTGGTGACGCTCTGACCTAACAGGCGATCGTAAGCGTCCCAAGCGACTTGGGCACGACAGTGTCGTTGAACGCGCTGAAGACGTGCTGGACTTCGAAGCTGCCGGTCGTGCCGCGGCCCGTGGTGCATAGCTCGGCAGGGATCGTCACTTCATAGCTGCCATCTCTGCTGCGGCTGGGAGGGATGACCTCGGTTGCCGTTCGCGGCGCCTGCCCAGCGGGGGCGTCCTCGGTAAAGCGCAGGTTGATCGCGTCGATCGGCAAATCTGTCGTCGCCACCTGGAGGCGGATCGTCTGGCCGCCGCGCGCGATTGGACAGGGCGCAAAGCCATTGCCGCCGGGTGCGACGCACAATGCCGCCGGCCTGGCAGCCGGGCTTGTCTGGGATGAGGCGGCGGACGCGAGCAGGAGCGCGCCGGGCAGCCCCAGTGAAAGCATGAGGAAGCTGCGGGTCATAGATGACCTCCGGTGCGCGCCCTTACTCCTCCGGGCAATCAGGGACAACCGCAGGTGCTGGAAAGCGTCCCGTGCAGTCTAGATTGGCGAAGGCACGGCGTCCGGGACTTGCTGCCGGGCCTTCCGGAACGGTTCGCGTCGCTGGTAGGCAAGGCTCTTCCACACCCATTCCATCGGGCCGTTATCGTAACTTCGCATCCAGAGGTTCGCAGCAATCAGCTCGGCGACGATAACGACCGCCGCTACCGCCATGAGCTTGGCCTGGCCCCACACGCCAAACATGTTGAGGCCCCAGGGTGCGAAGAGGATCCACATCATCAGGAAGGACGTGCCGAGATAAACGGTAAGCGGCATGCGGCCGGCCGCCTGGAAAGGACTGAGCAGCCGGCGACCGAGCGACGAAGTCAGGATGAGCTGGATCAGGCCGACATGACCAAAGGTGACCAGAAGGCGGGCAATGTCGGTGAGTATCCACTCCCAGTGCGGGCCACGAATGTGCGCCAGCTTGTACCATTCGACGCTGCCACGCAGCCACATGCCCGCCCCATAGCCAACCAGCAGCAACGCCCAATAGGTGCTCTGCTTCGCTTTGCCCTGGATGATGCCCCATCGATAAAAGGCCATGCCGATGAGCATCGTCGCGACAATCTCCGCCTCGATGATCCAGAACCAGCCCATGACGAACTTCCAGCCGTCGAACTGGGCGGTCCAATAAGCTGCGAAGGTCGAGTGACGCGCCTTGTCGGCATCGGCAATCTTCTTCTTCGCCTCGGCATTCTGGGCCGGCAGCTGGATCCAGTCGAGGACCTGCTTCCTGTCGTCCTGCAGGGCCTTTTTGTCGGCCTCGTTAAGCTTCTTGCCCGACGCTTGCGCCGTCTGGATCTGTTCCAGCTTGTCGTGCTTCGCCTGAGACTCGCGATAATCTCCGAGGCCATTCAGCGTCAGGGCGACGAGGAAGATCGACGCAAGGCCGCACAATGCCTTCGGACCGAGCTTGCGGAAGGGGAACAGGAATACGGCAGCAAGCCCGTAGACCAGCAGGATGTCGCCGAACCACATAAGCAGGAAGGCATTGGCTAGGCCGAACAGAGCGAGCCAGATGTTGCGTCGATAATGCAGGTCGGCAACCGCGACCGGCCCGTCGGGCTCCATCGCTCTTCGCGCCATGATCAAGATGCCCGCGCCGAACAACAGCTCCAGCAAGCCGCGCTGGGTGCCGTCCATCCATGTCATCCGGATGAAGGTCGTCCACCAGTCGGCATTGGTCCAGGTGGGGTAGCGTTCATCGAACAGGATGAACTCATATCCGCCCATCACCGGAATGTTCATAAAGAGGATGAAGAGGATGGCGAGGCCGCGGATGACGTCGAGCGACGCGATCCTTTCCGAGCCGCGAACACGGTCGATTCCAAGATTTGCTTCGGCGTTCATTTGCTAGCCCCCCGGCATAATGACGACGCCGCGACTGGATGCCCCCATTCGGGTCCACCGGCAAGGTGAAATGCTGGATTGCCGGGGTGCGTGCTGGACGGGGCGGCGAGGGGTCACTATCTGCCCACCGAACAGGGTTAAGGAGTGTAGATGTCGACTTTCGATGACCGCGAGCGTGCTTTCGAGGCCAAATTTGCCCGCGACGAGGAGATGCAGTTCCGTATCATCGCTCGCCGCAACCGGCTGCTCGGCGAATGGGCCGCGCGGCTGATGGGGCTTAACGAGGCCGAGTCCGAAAGCTACGCCAAGGATGTGATCCGCGCGGACTTTGAGGAAGCCGGCGACGACGATGTCGTCCGCAAGGTCCTGGGCGACCTGACCTCGGCCGGCGTCGACGCCGACGAATCCCAGATCCGCGAGGCGCTCGGCCACAAGACGGTCGAGGCGCGTCGCCAGATCATCGAGCAGACCAACTGATGCCGATGCGCGCGGAAGAGATCGAAGCGATGATTGTCGCCGCCATCCCCGATGCGCGCGTCGAAATCCGCGACCTTGCAGGGGACGGCGACCATTATGCCGCGCGGGTCGTCAGCGAGAGCTTTGCCGGCATGAACCGGGTGCGCCAGCACCAGGCCGTTTATGCGGCGCTTAAGGGCAAAATGGGGGGCGAGCTGCACGCCTTGCAGCTGGAAACGGCCATCCCTTCCGGAGATCATCAATGAGTGACGCAAAAGAGCGCATCGACGCGCTGCTGAAGTCGAACGACGTCGTCCTGTTCATGAAGGGTACGGCGCTCTTCCCGCAGTGCGGCTTTTCCAGCCGGGCGGTCGCAATCCTCGACCACCTCGGCAGCCAGTATGAGACTGTCGACGTCCTGCAGGACCAGGAGATCCGCCAGGGCATCAAGGAATATTCCGACTGGCCGACCGTTCCGCAGCTTTACGTAAAGGGCGAATTCGTCGGCGGCTCCGACATCATGATGGAAATGTTCGAGAGCGGCGAACTCCAGCAGCTGGTCGGCACCAAGGCCGCCTGAGCCGGAATCAAAAAGGGCGGCTCGTGGGACCAGAAACCTGCCGAGCCGCCCTTTGATTTGGTTGTGGAACCAAGTGGACGACAACATAGAAGCAATGGCCGTGCCAATTTGATAAAATGGCTGAAAACGGCCATTTTCCGGCGAACAAATCTCCGCGCCCCAGCCTTCATTGTCAGAAAATCCGACACACGCCTTTCGACGAACGGCGGTGATTGCCTGTTTACAGCTGTAACCGTTACGCCTACACATGTAGTCGAAAGGGTAAGTCATGGATCGGCGAATCAGCGACGCAGAATTGCACGTGATGGAGGTGCTGTGGGCCACCA
Source organism: Sphingomonas alba (assembly GCF_023516555.1). Lineage (GTDB taxonomy): Bacteria > Pseudomonadota > Alphaproteobacteria > Sphingomonadales > Sphingomonadaceae > Sphingomicrobium > Sphingomicrobium album. Next base: position 347,733 of record NZ_JAMGBD010000002.1, on the reverse strand, counting down.
ATGAGCCGCTCACGGCTACGGAAGTCGCTGACCGGATCGAGCCCGAGCGCGAATGGACGCTCGCCACCGTCAAGACCATGTTGTCCCGCCTCGCCGCCAAGGGCGCGCTCTCGCATCGCGAGGAAGGCCGCCGCTATCTCTATTCGCCGGCGATCGAGCGCGAGACCTATGTCGGCGGTGAATCCCGGCGGTTCGTCGATAGATTGTTCGGCGGCCGTCTATCGCCGCTTGTCGCGCGCCTGGCCGAAGAGGATGCGCTCGACGACGACGACATCGCCGCGATCGAGGCGATCCTGAAGGAGCTCAAGTCATGACCTCCTGGCTGCTTGGCACCCTGCTTGCGACTTCGCTGCTGGTCGCGCTCGTGCTCCTCATCCGCGAGCCCGTCCGGCAGCGTTTCGGCTCCCGCGTCGCTTATGGCCTGTGGTTGATCCCCGCGGCGCGCCTGCTCATGCCGACCCTGACCCAGACCATCGAACGGCAGGTCCCGGCCAGCGTGCCCGTCCAGCCTTTGGTCCGCCCGGTGGTCGATGAGCCGCTGCTGCTGACCAGCTTCACGCCGCCGACTCCGGGCCTGTTCGAGCAGATCGGCGGTTGGCCGACCATTTTCCTGACGGTCTGGCTAGGCGTCGCGGCTGGGCTGTTCCTGTCGCGCATCGCGGCCTTCTTTCGCGACCGCAGGGTCATCCTCGCCAACGGACACGAGGTCGGTCGCATCGGCTCGATCCGCATCGTCCAGTCGAGCGAGGTGCCGAGCCCGGTTGCTTTCGGGATCATCGACCGGGTGATCGCAGTGCCGGCGAATTTCGAGCGCCTGTACGACGAACGCGAGCGCGCATTGGCGCTCGATCACGAACTTGCCCACCACCGTTCCGGCGACCTTGTCGCCAACATCTTCGCCTTTGTCCTCCTCTGCCTCCAGTGGTTCAACCCGCTCGCCTGGGTCGCCCATGCTGCTTTCCGCTTCGATCAGGAAGCCGCGTGCGACGCCCGGGTGCTGGACAAAGCCGTGGCCCGCGACCGCGCCGAATATGGCCGCGCGATCGCCAAGGCCGCTTCGGGAAGGGCGCTGCTGTTCGCCAGCACGCTCGATCGCAAGCACACCCTTCACAGGAGGCTGAAGTCCATGTTGAATACCGCCACCGCCGGCAAGCGTACGACCGGCAAGTTCATGATCCTGGCAACCGTCGCCGTCGCCTTGCCGCTGACCGCCACCCGCGCGGTCGATTATATCGACGTGCCGGCACCGCCTGCACCGGTCGCCCCGGTTGCGCCGCCTGCACCAGCCACTCCGCCGGCGCCCGGAACGCCTGCCGCGCCCTTGGCTCCGATGGCGCCGGCTTCGTTGTCCGATGAGGCCGGCACGGCGACCGCGCCCTTGGTCCCGACCGCTCCGCTGGCTCCCACGGCGCCGCCTGCGCCACTCGCGCCGCTAGCGCCTGCTGCGCCGCTGGCGCCAATGGCCCTGCCGGCGCCGCCAGCGCCGCCGACGCCGCCAGCCCGCCACGGCCACACCAGCTTCAACGTCAACGGCGACAACGTCTTCATCAACGGCAAGACCAAGCGCTGGAACGAACTGACGCCGTCCGAAAAGGCTTATGTCCGCAGTGAACTGGCCCGGGCGCGCCAGGAGTTGAAGAACACCAAGATCGACCGTGCTGAAATCGACCGTGAAGTTCGCGAGGCACTCAAGGAAGCTCAGGCCGACCATGCCGACATGGCGCGCGAGCTTGCCCAGGCGAAGGTCGAGATTGCCAACGCCATGCGCGAAATCGATGCCAATGCCGAGGAGCTTCGCCGCGCCGGCCAGAACCCGGAAGCGATCAAGGCGCAGGTCCGTGCTTCTCTTGCCCAGGTCCAGGCGATCGACGTCGACAAGATCCGCCGTGAAGCCATGGCGTCGGTCGACCCGGCCAAGATCGCTGCCAGCGTCGCCCAGGCCCAGGCCCAGATCGACAAGGCTCAGGCCGAAATCGACCGGATGGAAGACAAGCTGGACGACAATTAAGAGCTCGAAGCGGCGCGGCGGCGGCCCCTCAGGGGTGCGCTCGCGTGGCGGGGGCACTGCCGGCGGGGAGGCCGTCGGCGGTGCCCCTATTTTATTACGCATTCGCATCGACTAGAGACCCGCGGCCTTCGACTTAATCTGGGTGGGTTCATGGCACTAAACCGTCACTGCGGGGTTGGGAGCCAGGAATGAGCCGCGAAGACCCTTGGGATGCGTATTCAGCGCACGGGCCGACCCGCCTGTTTTGCGACGTTACGCAGAGCTGGTCCGCGGTCGGCGGCGGCGTCGGTACTTATTTGCGGCACAAGCGCCAGCACATCCTGTCGACCATGCCGCACCGGCATTTGCTGATCGTCCCCGGGCCGCGTGACGAGATTGTCGAGGAGGAGCGGGCGATAACCGTCACAATCGCATCGCCGAAGGTGCCGGGAAGCCCGAACTACCGCCTGCTCCTCCGCACCGGCGCGGTCCGCGAGGTGCTGGAGCGCTTCAAGCCCGACCTCATCGAATGCCAGGATGCCTATGTCTTGCCGTGGACGGCCATTGGTCACGCCAGACGGAATCCAGGAGTGGCATTGGTCGCCGCTTACATGACCGATTTCCCAACCGTCTATGTCGAGCGGCCCTTCCGCAAGGTGATCGGCAAGGCCCTGGCCAGCGCCGCGTCGCGCCTCTGCTACTGGTATTGCGGCAAGCTCTACAGCCGCTTCGACGGTATGTTCGCGCTGTCGGAGAATGGCGGCATGACCAAGCTGCAATCGCTTGGCATCGACCGGATCGAGGTTGTGCCGCTCGGGGTCGAGCTTGGCGATTTCTCGCCCGACAGGCGGGATCCGCGGCTTCGCCAAACGCTCGGCATCGAGGGCGGAGCGCCGCTCCTTGTCTATGCTGGACGGCTCGACGGCGAGAAGCGGGCACAATTGCTTGTCGACGCCTTCGAGATGCTGCCGCGAGCATTGGGCGCGCACCTGCTACTGATCGGCGACGGGCCATTGCGCGAGAGCATTGTCGCAATGAATGATCCGCGCATTCACGCGCCGGGTTATGTCAGCGACCGGTCGGAGCTGGCGCGCTCGCTGGCAAGCGGCGACATTTACGTGTCCGGCATGGCCGATGAGACGTTTGGCGTGTCGATCGTTGAAGCCCAGGCCTCGGGCCTGCCTGTCGTCGGCGTCGCCGCAGGCGCAATGGTCGACCGTGTCACGGACCTGATCGGCCGCCTCGGCCCGGTCGACGATGCCCGCGCCCTGGCCGACAACATCCTCGCGGTCTGGAATTCGGATCCCAAGGCAATGGGCGAGGTAGCCCAACATCACGCCCGTCAGTACAGCTGGGACCGGAGCATGTCCGATTTGTTCGGCAGCCTCTATCCCAAGGCATTCCGCCGCGTCTGGGCGCGGGCGGCCCAGCCGGCTCGGCAGGTCGTCCCTGCGCTCGCGGATGCGTGAACATAATTTCATGATTTAAGGGGTTCACGCCGCCTACCGATCAGCTAAGCCTTTGGCGCGGGAGGCAAAGATGACGAAGCGTGCGATATTTTTGGTGGTTGGCCTTGGTCTGATGGCGACGGCTGCACCGGCCCAGCTTGTCACCGACCCCCTGGGAGGCGCGGACACGTCCGCCGACGACACCCAGCTGAAATCGCTTGTCGACAGCTGCCCCGGCCACAAGTTCGAGACGACCGTCATCACCGGCCCCGGCCGGGGCTCGAAAGTGAAGATTTGCGGCGAGGCTGGCCAATCGGATACCGACTGGCTGGTAACCCTCCAGGACTCCATTCAGAAGACCGAGGCGGACGAGGAAATGGCGCCGCGCGTCAAAAGCCAGATCATCACGGCACTGAAGAACGAAATTGCGAAACTGGAAACGACCGCCGGCTCCAATCCGACCGGAGGCACGGTCAAGGAGGCGCCCGCGGAGTACGCGCTCAACCTGCCGGCCGAAAGGGTCGCGCCCAGCGAGAGGCCGCCTGAATATTCGAGTCTGCCGCCCTTGCCGGCGCCGAAGCGCTCGACACCGTTGAAGCTTGCCAACGGGACGGTGCTTCCAGCGACACCGGCGCCCGAGCCGGTGGCGAGGCCGAACCTGGTCGTCCGCTGCGCAGTCCCGCATGAGACCTTCGCGACCTGCTCGCGGCTTGAGCGCGAAAGCCAGGTCCTCGTCCGCGCCGAAGAGGACATGCCCGCCGGGACCAGCCTGCGCTTCCTGCGCGGTGACGATAATCGCGCCGAGCTGGACCTCAGCCAGCTGAAGAAGGGCGATACATTGAAGGAGCGCCTGCCCAGCCGGGTCTGCTCGGGGGTGATGCGCGGCAAGGTCCGGGTCCAGGTGATGAACAAGGGGCAGGTCGCCGAAACCCTGGGCCCGTGGGCGCTCTACTGCGCGTCTTGAGGACGCGTTCAACTCTCGTTCAGTACATTTGTTAATTCTGCTCCCTTCGCGACGAGAGGGGAACAGCAATGAATCAAATACGCCTCATCCTGGCGGCAAGCGTGGCCATGGCCGGCCTGGCATTCGCGGTGCCGTCCGCAGCGCATCCTGAACATGCGACGAAGACTGAAGAAGTCCGCACGATCAAGATCATCAAGACGGATGGCGACAAGGAAATCGCCATCAATTCGGACTCGGACAAGTTCGTCGCCGACTGCGGCAAGGGCCGCAAGTTCGAATCCTCATCTAGCAGCGGTGACGACAAGAAGAAAAACGTCAGCAAGATGGTGCTTTGCTCGGATCCGGGCGAAAGCGATGCCGACTGGGCGAAGACGCTCAGCAAGGCGCTGGCGGATATCGAAGGCGATAAGGACATGCCGGCCGACGCCAAGGCGCAAATCGTGGCCGACTTGAAGAGCGAAATCGCCAAGATCGGCAAGTAGGCGGTACTTGGTTTAGGGGCGCTTCACGGCTAGGTCACCGCCGTGGACGCCCCCTACGCACGGCTGGAGCAGGTCGAGCCCGGCATCGCCCGGGTTCTGGCGCATAATCCGTCAGCTTTCACCTATTACGGAACGCAGACTTATCTGGTCGGCGACAACGAACTCGCGGTCATCGACCCCGGACCCGATCTGGAAGACCATATTGCGGCGTTGATCGATGCCATTGCCGACCGGCCGGTCGTCGCCATCTGCTGCACGCACACGCATCGCGACCACAGCCCGGCAGCGAGGCCTCTCGCCCAAGCGACCGAAGCTCCGATCATCGGCTGCGCGCCACTGGCGCTGGAAAGCGTCGGGCCGCGCCTCGATGCCGCATTCGACGGCGACTACGTGCCCGACCGCATCCTTGAGGACGGTGAGAGCATCGAGATCGATGGCCGATTACTCACCGCGGTCGCAACGCCCGGTCACACCTCGAACCATCTCTGTCTCGCTTATGGCGACGCCTTGTTCACCGGCGACCACGTCATGGGCTGGTCGACGACGGTGGTCTTCCCGCCCGATGGCGAAATGGCGGCCTACATGGCCAGCCTCGACAAGCTCAGGCATCGTCAGGACCGTATCTATTACCCCGCCCACGGCCAGCCGGTGACCAAGCCGCGGCAATATGTACGCGGGCTGATGGGGCATCGCCTGCACCGCGAAAAACAGATCCTGAAGCTGTTGAGGGCAGGCCCGCGCGACATCCCAGGAATCGTCGACGGCGCCTATCCGGGCCTCGACCCTCGCCTGACTGCCGCGGCCGGCGGATCCGTGCTCGCGCACCTTTTGGACCTTCAGAGGCGCGGGCTCGTTAATGTGGATGTGGACATATGGAAGGCCGCCTGAACAAATCGCTGGCGATCGCCGCAGTCGTGGTCGCGTTGCTGATCGGTTTCCTGGTCGGCGGCATCGCCGACATCGGCAAGCGCCTGTTCGGTGGCGCCGACCCCGAAAGCGTCGTAGATTCCAGCCTGCAATCGATGCACGCCCAGAACCGCCTCGTGCCGTTCGTCGCGCGTTTCGTCTCCGTAACCAGCTCGAAGCAGGAAAAATTCGGCCTCTCCGCCGAACGGACGCTGATCCTGCCAGGGACGGTCCGCTACGAACTCGACATGGCCAAGATCGAGCGCGACGACCTCTCCTGGGATAAGGCGACCAAGACACTGAGCGTCGAATTGCCGGAGATTGAAATCGCCGGTCCCGAAGTCGATCTCAAGGCCGCGCGCGAATACGGTTCCGGGGGCATACTTTCCGCGTTGAGCAATGCCGATACGCAACTCGATGACGCCAACCGCGGCCTCGCGATCGACGATTTGCGCAAGCAGGCGGGCGCGCCTGTTCCACTGCATCTGGCGCGCGAGGCGGCGCGGCAAGCCATCGAGCGCAGCTTCGCCATGCCGCTCAACGCCGCCGGCATCAGCGACGCCAAGGTGGTCGCCCGTTTCGGCGACGAGCCGAAAGCCCAAAAGCCTAGCTATCTCGACCGCTCGCTCACATATAACCAGGCGATAGAGGAGGCGCGGAAACGCCGCGCTGGAGAGACGACCAAGTGACTGCACAGCCGCAAAGCCTGAAGGGCATCGACCTGCTTTCCGAAATCGCGCGCCTGAAGAAGGAGCGCAACGCGGTCATCCTTGCCCATTATTACCAGAAGCCTGAAATCCAGGACCTCGCCGATTTCGTCGGCGACAGCCTCGATCTGTCGCGCAAGGCGGCGGCGACGGACGCCGATGTCATCGCCTTTTGCGGCGTCCGCTTCATGGCCGAGACGGCGAAAATCCTTTCGCCGGAAAAGACGGTCATCCTGCCCGACATGGATGCCGGCTGCTCGCTTGAGGACAGCTGCCCTCCCGAACAGTTCAAGGCGTTCCGCGAGGCCCATCCGGACCATATCGCGCTGACCTACATCAATTGCTCGGCGGCGGTGAAGGCCCTGAGCGACATCATCGTCACCTCGTCGAGCGCTCAGATCATCCTGGACCAGATTCCGAAGGACCAGAAGATCATCTTCGGCCCCGATCGCCACCTTGGCGGTTATTTGTCGCGTACGCTCGGCCGCGAAATGCTGCTGTGGCCCGGTATCTGTATCGTCCACCAGGCTTTCAGCGAAACCGAATTGCTCAAGCTCAAGGCCGAGCACCCCGGCGCTCCGGTCGCGGCGCATCCGGAATGCCCGCCGCATATCGTTGACCATGCCGACCTCGTCGGCTCGACCAAGGCGATCCTCGACTTCGCCATTAATTCGCCGAGCCAGACGATCCTGGTCGCCACCGAGCCGCACATCATCCACCAGATGGAAAAAGCGGCACCGGGCAAGACGTTCATCGGCGTCCCGGGCGGGGACGGCAACTGCAACTGCAACATGTGCCCCTACATGGCGCTCAACACTCTAGAGAAACTCTACGTCGCCCTCCGCGACCTAGAGCCTCGCATCGAACTGGATGCCGACACCATGGCCAAGGCCCGCTTGCCGCTGGAGCGGATGCTGGAGATGGCGGGGCGGACGGTAGGGCAGGGCGATGTCGGCGCCCCGATCATTCACAAGCCCGAAGCGATCGACCCCAAGATCAGCGGCGACTGAGCCGTCAGTTCCTGCCCTCGACCAATGCAAGGTTGTTGGCTGCCCGCTCAAACCATTGCGTACTCGCCTCGAGCGCTTGCGAGAAGGCGGCGATAGCGCGCTGGCGCTCTCCGCCTGAGGCCGCGATCACGCCAGCATCGTTGAGCCGAGCCGCCCAGTCGGAATCGCTCTCGCCGGCCCGTCGCTGTGGCAGGTCTCGGGCGACTGCTGCGCGCGCCAGTTCGAGATTGTCGGCAATGCGCGTTGCTTTCGGATCGAGACCGGCGGCACGCTCGAACAGCGGCAGGGCCTCTGCCCACTGCCCGCGTAGCATGAGCGACCAGCCGCGATTATTGAGGATCTCCGCGCGGTCCGGCGCGAGCTTTTCTGCGCTCCGATAGGCTTCATCGGCTTCAGTCCAATCCCGCTGGAAATCGGCGAGGACTCCGCGCGCGTTCCAGGCGCGCCAGCTGGCCGATGGAAAAGCGGTGGCGGTCCGCAGCACCTGCGCGGCGCGGTTGGGTTGGCCGAGCTGGATGGCGGCAATTCCCGCCCGCTCGAAATTCAGTGGCTCGTCCGGGTGCAGGGCGGCAAGAGATTCATAGTCCTTCAGCGCCGCCGCGAAATTGCCAGAACGGAATGCAAGGTCGGCGCGCACGCGATCGACCTCTTCGCCCTGCGCGCCATTGGCGATCGCCGCGTTGAGCATGATCTGCGCCTGTTCCAGCCGGCCGGCCTGGATAGCGCGCACGGTTTCGCCCATGGCCGGGTCCGCGGCGAACAACAGGGCCGCGGCGACCAGCATCATGGCGCGGGGCGGAGCGCCGGATGGCCGGCGGCGTCACGGCCGAGCAGGATCGTCAACTGTTTGACGTCCGCTCGCGGTGCCATCGCGAAGCCGAAGCGGTTCGAGAGTCGCATTGCCTCCGCCCGCGCCGCCTGCGGATAGAGGATCAGGCTCTTTGGCCGAGTCACAGCTGCGTTGCCGACAAGGATGTTCCGCCAGCCAAACTGGCCGAGGTAAGTGCGGGTGCGGGCAGCCAGTTTGTCGACGCGCGCGGCGTTCAGGACGCGAAGCCGCACCGGCATGTCTGCCAATTGCTCGATCTTTTGCTGCCGCGCGTGCGACGCGGAGCGCACCGGCTGCGCCACCGCAGGCCGCATCCACTTCGGACCGTCGCCAGTGATCAGGGCAACCTCCGTCAACGACAGGCGCTCGATCCGCGGCTGGCGCGGCGGCGGCGGTGCTGGCGGCAGCGGAGCCAAAGCAATCGTCACCGACTTGCCGACCGGCGCGACGTTCATCGTCGGGGCCTTTGGGACAGCTTTCGGGATCGGTGCAGCCTTCGCGGGCTGTGCCGGAGCCAAAGCGATCGTGACCGACTTCCCGACAGGGGCGGCGGTCTCGGGCGGTTGGGCCGCCAGCGCGGCCGTGGCGGCGACATCTTGGGCAGTTTCCGTCGCGGGCGCCGATGCGGGCGGCGTCAGGGACGCCATCTCGGCGCGGACCGATGCGGCTTCTGACCGTTCGCCCTGAAGGTCCAGGGAAGCGGCAAACAGCGTCAGCAATGTCTGGTTCTGCGGCGCCCGCGCCAGCGCCTGCTCGTAATAGCGGCGCGACAGGTCGAACCGGCCCATCTTGTCGTAGCATTGCGCCATCCCCGCCAGCGCATCCATGCTGCTCGGATCCTCGCGCTCGGCCTTGCGGAAGCCCTCAAGCGCTAGAGCGACATTGCCGATGGCGAGCTGGCCATAGGCCTCGGCGACCTGGAACGAGACGGGCTGCGCGCCCTCCTTGATGCCGCGATCGACCGAGCGGATCTCAAGCTTGCCCTGGTCGCCAAGGCACCCGCTGAGAGCGAGTGCCGCGGCCGTTACAGTGAAGAATGCCCCCCGGTTCATATCAGCCTCCAGCTCCGGCCTTCAGGGCCGGCACAACTGCACGAATAACCCGAATGGAAGCGGGTAACATGAGCACCCCGATCATCACCGGTAGCATGCAGGTGACGAGCGGAATGGACAGGAGGACCGGCAGGCGGTGCGCTTTTTCTTCGGCGCGGAGTCGGCGCTTCTCGCGCATCTCCGAAGCATAAATTCTTAGCGTCTGCGCGATCGAAGAGCCGAGCTTGGTTGACTGGATGAGCAAGGTCGCGAAGGCACGGATCTCGTCGGAGCCCGCGCGGTCAGCCAGCCTACGCAATGCGTCCTCGCGATTGCGGCCCGCGCGCATCTCGAGGACGACCCCGCCGAATTGCTCGGCAATGCGCGGATGCGATTCCGTGATCTCCATGCCAACGCGGGCAAATGCTGCTTCAAGGCCCAAGCCTGCCTCAACGCAGACGAGCATCAGGTCCAGCGCGTCCGGAAAGCCGTTAACAATCTCCTCCTTGCGGCGGTCTGCCTTGGCCCGAACTATCAACGTTGGAATGTAGAGACCCAAGGCGGCTGCGATCACGACGATGAAATAGAGAGAGACGGCACTGGGGGCGCCCCGGATCATCCAGAAGTAACCGAGGAACAGAGCTGGCAGCAGGAAGACCAGGACAAGCCTGATCAGCGTGTAGACGCGCGGCGCATATGGCGCAGTATAGCCCGCCGACATTAGCAGTTCCCGAACCGCCTGGTCCTTGGTGTCGACTAGCGAAAGGCCGGTCTTTTCGATTCGCTCGACGAGCTTCAGCCAGGCGCTTTCGACTTTGTCGGATCGCAAGGAACCGATGATCTCGTCCTCGCCGGCCGTGGCAACACCCTCCGCCAGCCGGCGGCGCGCGATCTGACGTGCGCCAATCGCTAAGGACGTGAAATAGGCGGCTGCTGCAACCAGCGCGAACAAGGCGACCAGCAAAAGGTACTTGAGCAGCGGGTTGTCGGAGAGGACTTCGATCATCGCTCTAGACCTTGATGTCGACCATGCGGCGGATGGTGATGAAACCGACTGCGTAGAGGGCGATCAGCGAGAGGAAACCGGGAACGAAATAGGGGTCATCGGCGACGTCCAGGTAAAAACCCGGGTTGAATGAGAACAATGCGGTGAAGGCCAGAATCGGCAGCGCCGTCAGCACCACCGCAGTCATTCTGCCTTCGCTCGAAAGCGCTCGCACCGTCAGCATCAGCGACTGCCGGGCACGGATGACCTGCGCCAGATTCTCCAGCACTTCGGAAAGGTTGCCGCCGGTTTCGTTTTGCACGGCAAGCGACACTACGAACATTCGCATGTCGGCCAAGTCCCAGCGCTCGGCCATCGCGTGCAGCGCATCGCGAAGTTCGGCGCCGTAAGTGACTTCGTCGACAACGACGCCGAATTGGCTGCCGATCGGGTCAGGCAGCTCGACCGTCAGCAAATCCAGCGCCGCGGCCACGGGGTGACCGGCACGCAAACCGCGGACGAAGACGTCGAGCGCGATCGGGAATTGCTCCTGCATCCTCTTGCGCATGCGATTGGCGCGGACCTGAAGCACCATCAGCGGTAGGAAGAGGCCGAGCACGAGCGAGAAGGTACCGAGCAGCACGACGCGGCCGAAACCGACGGGTGCGCCAACGATGACCATGATCAGAAGCATCGTGAAGAGGATGGCGATCGGCGCAAGCATCAGAATCAACATCAGCCGAGGTGTTGGGATCGTGATCTGCGCCATCATCAACATGCGCTCAACGGCCCTGCCCATGCGCAGGAGCGGTCTCGGCAGCCATGGCGGCAAGGCGCTGTGGGCGCGCTTGAGCAGGGTCAGCGTCTCGGCCGTGCTGCGGCCGCGCTGGATGAACTTCAGACGCAGGTTGATCGCGCGCCCTTCCGAGTGGCTCCGCGCCCACCAGCCGACCAGGACATCGACGGTGATCAGCACTGCGCCGAAGATGGCAGCGAGGATCGCGCCCTTGATCAGGGTGTCGTTCATGCCTCGAACTTCATGTCAGGGCGGAACAGCTCGGGTGGAAGCGTCATGCCGTGTGCCGAAATGTTGTCCAGGAAGCGGGGCCGAATGCCGGTCGCCTCGAAGCGGCCCTGGACCTGCCCCTCGGAGTTCATGCCCGTCTGCCGGAAATGGAAGATTTCCTGCATGGTGATGACATCGCCTTCCATGCCAGTCAGCTCGGAAACGCTGATCAGCTTGCGGCGGCCGTCGGCCAGGCGCGCTACCTGGATGACAACGTGAATGGCGGATGCAATCTGCGCGCGGATGGAGCGCGCCGGCATGTCCAAGCCGGCCATGCCGACCATCTGCTCGACACGCGCCAGGGCGTCGCGCGCCGTGTTGGCATGCACGGTTGTCATCGACCCGTCGTGGCCGGTGTTCATAGCCTGGAGCATATCGAAGGCCTCGCCGCTACGCACCTCGCCGACGATGATGCGGTCGGGGCGCATGCGCAGCGCGTTCTTGACCAGGTCGCGCTGAGCGATCTCGCCCTTGCCCTCGATATTGGGCGGCCGCGTTTCCAACCGTACGACATGGTTCTGCTGCAGCTGGAGCTCAGCGGAATCCTCGATCGTCACGATGCGCTCGCGATTGTCGATATAGGCCGACATTGCGTTCAGCAGAGTGGTTTTGCCGGACCCGGTGCCGCCGGAAATGAGCACGTTGCGGCGCGATGCGACAACTGCCTCCAGAACCTGCGCGACGGGTGGCGGGATGCTGCCGATCTCGACTAGCCGTGCCATGCTGATCGGCACGCGCGCGAATTTGCGGATGGACAGGGTCGAGCCGTCGATGGCCAGCGGTGGCACGATGGCGTTGACGCGGCTGCCGTCGGCAAGTCGCGCGTCGACCATCGGCGAGGATTCATCGATCCGGCGCCCAACCGCCGAGACGATCTTCTGGATGATGCGCAGTAGGTGCTTCTCGTCCTTGAATCGTACCGGCGTCGGTTCGAGGACGCCGTAGCGCTCGACAAAGACCCGCTCGGCGCCATTCACCAGGATGTCGGTGATCGTCGGGTCCTTGAGCAGTGGCTCGATCGGACCCAGGCCAAGCAGTTCGTCGAGCACATCCTCGACCAGCTGCTTGCGCTCCGCTTGATTCAGCGCGTGGTTCTGCTTGCCCAGTTCCTCGACGACGATGTCGCCGACCTCGGCCTGGATCTGCTCGCGCGACATCTGGTCGAGCGCGGACAGGTTGATGAGATCGATCAGCCGCTGGTGCAGCTCGACCTTCAAATCGGTGTTGGTATCGCGCCGGTCGAATGCGCCCGCTTCGCCGATTGCGTATAAGCGGGAATCGGCATCGTGTCCCTCAGCTTCGGGTGACTGCCTGCCGGTTCGGGACTTTCGGACATTCCACATGGCTCAGCGCTCCAGGCCCAAGGCGGCGGCAATGCCGGCGTCCAGCGTATCGAGGTCCTTGCCGATCGCGCTCTTACGCCTGACCTCGTCGATAGGCACTCCACGGTCGATGGCTGCCCGCATCGTCGCGTGGTCATTGGCAATCGTGTAGGCGACATCGCGGCCAAGACTCCCCTCGACGTCCGAAAGCCGGATGGTCCGGGTGAAGCGGCTTTCCAGCCTGTTGACGATGATGCGAATGTCCAGGCCATTCAATTCCTGCGACCGCATCAGCTCCAGCTGCCGCTTGGCCCGGTTGAGGCTCGGGATCGACAATTGCGTCACCAGCAGGGTCAGGTCGGACCGTGCCAGCAGTGATAGAGACCAGTTCGTCCAGTTGGTCGGCAAATCCAGCAGCACCGTCCCGAACTCGCGGGCCGCCAGTTCGACGATGTCGAGCAGTTGGTCGCTGGTCAGCGATTCCAGTGGCAGCATGTCCTTGGGAGCGGCAACGACCTTGAGGCCGCTCGAATGCTCGGTTACCGCGGAGCGCAGCAGGTCGCCGTCAAGGCGCGCCCCGGCCTCGATGAGGTCGGACAGCGTTAGCTTCGGCTGCAGGCCGAGCTGGAAGGCGGCATCGCCGAACTGGACGTCCAGGTCGATCAGGCAGCACTCGCGGCCAGCCGCCGCTTCCTTCTGCGCGAAACGGATGCCGAGCTGGCAGAGCAGGCTGGTCGTGCCGACACCGCCAAGGCTCTTGATGACGCTGACGACCTTGGCGTGCTTACCTGCTTCCTGTTCCTCGCGGCGAGCAAGGCTTTCCGCGATCGGCGCCAGCGAGCTCTCGAGATCGGTCATATCAAGCGGCAGCGGCACGACATCGCGCGCGCCCGAACGGATAAGCGAGCGCACGAAAGCCAGCGGCGGCTCATAGGCGGCGGCGATCACCGGGGTCTTGGTCGCAGCCGCTAGCTTGGCGAAGCGCTTGACCGAGGCTGGGTTATCTCGGTCGACCTGAACGATCGCCACCGCTGCCGCGGAAACCTCCTCAGGATTGATCCAGTCCGCGTTGCCGACCAGGTTGAGCGACAGCGGGAAGCCGGCCACGCGCGTGCTGGCAAGCGCTCCCGTGTCCCCCTCCGCCCCGGTCAGGTAGAGAGCGACATTGGCCTGCCGCTGGTGTGCTCGCCAGCTCTTCGCGGTCTCGTTGGGATTGATTACGCTCACCTTTCCGTTCCTAATTTGAATATGATCCGGACGCGTCTTCGGCGGTCAGCGTCGTGGAAAAACTGGGCATGCCGATGGTCGCAAACATCAGCGATGTGATCGGATGAAAATCGACACCTGTCAGGGTCACGGTGATCAGGGGCGAAATCTGCATCTGCTCCGCGCCTCCGCTGCCGCCAACGGGATCCGCAGCGATCCCCAATCCAGATCCGGAATATCGTACCTGCACGTTATCCGGCTGAATTGCCGGGTAAATTTGTTGCATGCGCGCAACCAGGATGTCGTTAAAGGTCGCAGTATCGACTGTCCCGACCCCGGACGGACAGGGACCCGCCGCGCAGGTGCAACTTGCCGATGTGCACAACACTGTCCCGAGCGCACCGGCAGGGATGCGATCGCCGGGTCCGATTACCTTTCCCCCGACTGTCTGGCCGACGTAATTCTCGTCCCGCAGTTCAGGTGACAGCACATTTGTCACAATTGCGACGCGAGCACCAACCTGGGTCGCCTTCTCGGCTTCGTTATACTCGTAAAGGAAGCGGCCCGTATCGATGATCCCGAACAGAAGGATCAGGAGAACAGGCAACACCATCGCAAATTCGGCAGCGGTTGCCGCCGAATCTGATCGCATCAGAGGCCGCAGCGCCCGCTTCATAAGCCCTGCACCGCAGCTTCGGAGTCGGCACGCAGGCACACATTCGTCAAATCGAGGCCTAGCCTTCCCAACACCGACCGATACTCAACAGCGCCGGAAACCTTGACCACCGGGATCGTGGTCCCAGCCAGGCTGCTGTAGAGGCCAGTTGGGCCATTCGTTGTGGTCGCGACTGCGCTTTTGTTGACGCAACGGATGCTGGCCGTCACGGTTTGCGAACCTCCGGTGCACGACCTGTCCCAATAGGTGGTCCAGCGCGGATTGCCGGCTCCTGAAACCGCACCGTTCTTAGTGACGTTGATAGTCTTGGTTCTCCAGTCGGCATCTTGGAACACCGAATCCGGGCACGCGTAAGTCGTGTTGAACTCAAGCCGCGACGCATATCGAGCGCCGTCCCTGACCTGCTTTTCCAACGCATGCTGGTCGGCAAAGAAATTACCCAGCTCGGCCGAGCCGAACATCAACCCCAGAAGCAAGGGTGTCACTAGCGCCATTTCCGCCGCGGCAGCGGCGTTGCGATTGTGAAAGAGGCGCGCCAGCTTCAGCATCACCGCACCAGGTACGGTTTGCTGCGGGCATAATATTGGAAGCCACTCGTGCCCGCAAAGGTCTTTGCCGGACCGACTACCTCGCCGTAAATTTCCTTCTCGTCACTAGGTCCGGGATAGCTGGTTCGATTGAGCGATGGCTCGGTCACAAAGACGTCAAAGACGCGGACGATCTTGAAATCCGCTCCAATGCTGCCCTTGCCGTTAAGTAGGTCGCAATTGGCCGCGACTACCGGTAACAAGCGACGGTCCTTTTGCGCCGTGTAATTGGACGTTCCAAACACCGGCCTGTTGTAAGTGCACTGCGTGGTGACAGTATGGTCCCAGCGCCCATTGTTCCGCTGGGTTGATACCGTTGTCACGAACGACTTGGGGTCGGTTCGGGTGCTGTCACCTAGCTCCCATTTGTATACCTCATAGCGCGTTGGCGTCGTACCGGCATGCGGCACCGAACTCGTGTCAACGCCGGGGTGGTTCGCGGCCATATATCCCGAATAATCCCAAACCCCGTTGCCGAAGTTTCCGCATGTCCCGCTGTAGTGGCAGTTGTCGCGGTTGAAGCCTTTGATGGGGCTCTTCGATTCCTGGAAGGCAACGGCGGGAGTTACTGTCTTCGGATCTGTGGGGCACGTTTTTGCCGCAGGAGGTGTTGAGGATGTCGAATTATTGGCCGTCGCCGTTAGCGTGATGACCATATCTTTCCCGGTATTGGCTGCTGGGCAGCCCGTGCCGTCACTATTTGCCACGCAAATCGAAGGATTCTTCGTTGCCGGGCTTCCGGCGTAAACGTCCATTCGCGTGTTGATCGCGTCAGTAACGTTTTTGTTACCTGGCTCGGTCGTGACTGCGTCGTTCGCCAGGCAGCCATTTAGTCCGTGTCCCAACAACGCGTCGATGACGCCCGTATTACCCCCGCCGCCGCCGTTGGCGGAGAAATCTAGAAGGCCGTAATTCCCGGGAACCCAGCTATTGCCCGACCCGGTCTTCATCAGGAGACCCTTGCCGATGTCCGCGTCCGTCGGGAAATCCATGTTGTCGGTGCAAACGAAGATCGGCGCGATGTTGCAGACCGATGATTGGACTCCCGCCACGGCCGTCGCAGAAATGGTCCCCGAAAAGGCAGCAACCACTGGCGTCAACGCATAATTCGCGGTTCGAAGCTCCGTCGTCACAACGACAAAAACACTGTCGGTATCGTCCTTCGGCGCTGTGCAGGCAGTCGCCGTGTTGGCGACACCGTCATCGAACGTTTTACAGAACGTGACACTGGCAATCTCGACAGACGTCCCGCTGTCGCTGTCGTCATTGGCAAATTTAGTGATGTTCGCAGCTAGCCGGTTTGTGCCGGGCGTCTGGATTACCGCCGCCGCCCGCGCCCGCGCTCCCGTCGACCTATCGAGCTGCGTCGCTGCGGCCAAGGCGGCCTGGTCCGCCGCCTGTTGGAGCTCGGTATCCATGGCGGCCAGATGGGCATAGTCGAAGGCGATGCCGCCGGCGCCGATGAGGGCGAACAGTGACAGAGCGACGGTCGGCGCGACCGCGCCGTAATTCGCCTTGATCAGTCGTTTAGCGCCCGCCCACATAACATCCTACTTCGGCCCGCTGCCACTTCCACCGCTGCCGCCGCCGCTCTTGCTCGTCGAGCTAACCGGCTCGATCGGCTTCACGGCGTCAGTGCGATAGCGTTTCACCGCGCCCGCCATCTTCTCGCCATTGTCGCCGGGCTGCGCGTCCTGCGCCGTATAGACGGGGTCCGGATTGATGATCTGGACCGCGGCATTGTATTTCGTGACCTCGCCGAATGCGGCGTCCATCGAACCCGCCTGCGGCAAGGGCTCGGTCTGGCAAGCCGACAGGAGGGCCACGCCTGCTACGGCGATGATCAGCCTAAAGGACATGGCCATACTCCTTCTGGAAGCCGGTCGGTTTGGCCGCGGCCATTCCGCCAGGCTGTTTCGGCGCCGGTGGCGGGGGCGGCATAACTCGGACTTGCACATCCGCCGGCGGCACGCCCGTCGCTCCGGGGCCGGCCGGGACACCGGTATCGGTCCGGCTCGCGCCGAACAGGTCGAGCTCGTTGGGCGCGGAGGCGCGGTCGGTCGGCACCTTGAGCGCGTAGGCTGGCACGGGCCTTACGAGACGCGGAGTGACCGTGATCACGAGCTCTGTCTCGTCACGCTGGAAGTTCGTGGACTTGAACAGCATGCCAATAATCGGGATCGAGCCGAGGATCGGGAATTGCCGTACCGTGTCCTGAAAATCGGTGCGCAGCAGGCCGGCAAGCGCAAAGCTCTCGCCATCATGCAATTCGACGGTCGTCTTCGCACGACGGGTCTGTAGGCCCGGAATGCGCAAATTGTTGACGACGATCGATGCCGATTGGTCGATGGAGCTCACCTCCGGCTCGACCACCATGTTGATGACACCGTCTGCAAGGACAGTCGGAGTGAATGCCAGACCAACCCCGAAGGGCTTCCATTCGATGGTAATTCCAGTCGCGCCGCTGGTCCCCGCATTCTGCAGCACCGGCACGGGGAATTCGCCGCCCGCAAGGAAATTGGCTGTCTCGCCCGACAACGCAACCAGCGTCGGCTCGGCGAGGGTCGTGATCGCGCCCTTCTTTTCGAGGGCGTTCAATGCCGCGTCGAAGTTCAGGCCGAAGGCGCCGAAGCTCTTGGTGATGATGCCGAAACTGTCGATGATCGCCCCGGCTGTCAGCTGGTTTCGCAACACTTCGCCGGTATCGGGATCGGCGATCGGCCCAAGGCCGGCGCCGCCGGCTGACACGCCCTGCAGCGTCCCGCTGTCGTTGCGGACGAAGAAGCCGAAGCCGATATCCTTGAGCGCCGAGCGCTTCACTTCGGAGAAGCGGACTTCGAGCATCACCTGTTGCGAGGACCCGACCGACAGTAGGTTGACGACCTTGCCTGGGGCGTAGGTCTCGGCGAGCTGCACGGCACGATCGGCGGCGACGGCGCTGGAGACGATGCCTTCGAGGACAACGCTGTCGTTCGAAATCCGAGCGCCGACATTCTCGCCGATTGATCCCGCCAGCTGGCGCTTCAGCGAGATGACGTCCGGGCCCACGACGACATCGACCACGGCGACCAGGCGGTTGCCCGGCCCGTAAAGCGAAAGGCTCGTCGTTCCGGCCTTCTTACCCAGCACGTAGAGCGAGGTGCTCGACAAGGGCAGGATGTCGGCGACTTCGGGATTGCCGACCATCGCCTTTGTGAAAGCGCGGTCCGACCGGATCACCTGGCTCTTGTTGACGGGCACTGCGACTTCGCCGGCGTGAATTCCATCAGCGACGCTGATCTGGGCTTCCGCCGGCGTGGCGACGATCGCTCCAGTCAAAAAAGCCGCGGCAATCATCGCGATTGCGCGCGGCCGCCGTTTCATTCCGGCGGTCCGGCCGCCCCTCACAAGGTTACTTGCCATTTTCCCCCACCTTGTAGTCCGTACCGACCGTCCCCCTGACGATCTCGATGCTGGTACCGGCCGGCTTGCGCTTGGCCGGAGCGGGCGCACGGCGAACGGGCCGCGGTGCCACCGGCGCGGCGGCCACCGTCACTTGCGATCGGGCGATCGGCGCCCCTGACGGGTTCGCCTGCGCGTAACGCGCGCCGCCGTAGAGATTGTAGCGAAGGTCCTCGAGGCTGACCGTCTCGACGACCGGATTATTCTCTTCCGCCCCCGGCTTGCGAAGCACCAGGCTCAAGCTGCCGGCCTGTTGCGCCAGCGCCAGTTTCTGAGAGTCGAGCGGGCTCACCTGCAGCGTCGCGGTCCGCGCGATGTTCGCTGTCCCGTCGGCGTTCTTGGCATTCTGGTCCATGGCAATGACGCGCACGTCCTGCAGGAGGACGTCGGTGATATCGCGGTCGTTGACGGAGCGGGTAACGAGGACATCGACGCTGTCGTTCGGCTGGACGAAACCGGCGACGCCGGACACGTCGTTGATGCGAACGGCGGCCGCGCGCATGCCCGGCGGCAAGGTGGCCGCAATGGAGGCGACCTGGCCCGTGCCGGAGATCTTGCCGGCGAGGATGGGTTCGTTGACCGCGATGGGCCGAAGCGCGATCCGCGCGGGCTTGCCCGGCGGAAGGACCTGATCGATCTTTGTGAAGACTCCGGCCGGAAGGCTTCCGTTCGGATATTCGACGAACTTAACCTTCTCCGCAGTGACCGGAACACCATAGTCCAGAGGCGCGGAAGCGACCGCCACGGGCGTCGTCCCGGCGAGCGCTTTCTGCGTCTTTTCTTCATTGTTGGTAAGGAAGACGTTGGCCAAATAGACGGCCACAGCCCCAAGCAGGATCGCTACCAGAAGAGCAATCAACGACTGACGTCTCATGTGTCCGCCCCCCAGCAGCTCTGCGCGGGATAATAACGCAATTACGAAAGTTAGTTAAGCCGCACCTTTAACAGGCACGGCCGAAGTAAAACCGGGCGGGAGTCGCCTCCCGCCCGGTTTCAGCGATTAGCTGCTGGCCGAACCAGAGCCACCGCCGCCCGCAACGCAGGTTGAGTCGGCGCCGTTGATGCAGTTGCTGGCCTTGTCCATGGCATTGCCGATGGCGCCGCCGAGGGTGACCGCGGCAACGGCAACGGCCGCACCGATGATCGCCAGGATAAGGGCATATTCGGCCGCCGAGGCGCCGGACTTGTCCATCAGCATTTTCAGAAATTTCTTCATAGCTTTTTCCCTTCTCAATTCGCACGCCTCCAAAGAGGCGCGTGCCCGCACCGAGACGACTTTGAGAAAAGTGGCGGTTTCAAACAGGCGGGTGCCAAAATCGACACGCTGACAGGAACTTAGGCACCCCCCGTTCGACCCCCCAGGCCGCCCGGCTGTCTTAGGGGTTATCTTTAGTTAACGGCTTGTCAACCATTCCAGTTAATTCAAAGTAAACCATGATTGTCCGCGTCGTGGCGCGATAACGGTTTAGAAAAAAAGGAAAAAATGCGTTGAAAGCGCCCGCTCGTGTGGGTTTGTCCATGTCCCGATTTTGGACAGGAGTCACCGGTTCGGCACAGGATTTGGGCTGGCCAATAGGCCAAACGCATCGTGGTTTCGGAAGCTTAACGAATGTTGTTGCTCCGAGTCGCGGCGCCAGAGGATTCAGGCGGGAACGCGATTGCGATAGGTGACGTTCACGCGTGCTGAGAGCAGCAAATAGGGCAGCCACAGGGCGACGCTGATCAGGACCTTCTTCACATTCCCGTCGAGCAGGGTCTGCAGCGGCACCGCAACTGAATGCGGCAGGCCAGGCGCACCGGCGACGAGCTGCGCGGTCAGCAACTGCCAGGCCAGGTCCACCATCCATACGGCCGCAAGCATCCGTGGGAAAAGCGGCACCTTACGCAGCGCCGCCACGAAGGCGATGACGTAGAGGCTGGACATCAGCACAACGTCGGCCGTCATCAGGGTATGCAGGGTGGCTAGCCAGGACGGGACCGGGCCGGACAGGGCTGGCATGGCGGTCAGATATTCGGCGGCGCGCACCGGCACGTTGATCAGCATGCCGACCAGCAGCGACACCATAATGCCGGTCGTCCCATATAGTTCATGGTTGCGCGCTTCATGCCGCGCGACGCCGCGCCATTTGCCCAGACGCGCGAGCCGGGTCTGCGGCTGGGATGCGCGTTCGCCATTGGCGAACCAGCGCAGTGCGAGCAGCAAGGATACCGCCGGCGCGAACACCAGCAGGATGTAGGGCGCATAGGTCGCGAAATCGGGGACATTGGTGTGGATCGGGCTGACCGCGATCCGGATTGCGGACGCCAGCCCGGCAAGGCCCAGCCACGCAAGCATGATATGATCCAGGCGATTTTCGAGCGAGATCAGCAGCGCGGCCGACTTGGCATGCAGGCGATGCTTCAACGTGTCGATCATCGGGGCGGGGCCTTCTTACTACGCGGGGTTCACCCGCTCATTACGCCCACACCCGTTTCGATCAGGTTAAATGAACTGCACGTCCTGCGGTTCCGTTAGCAAGGGCGTAATGTGGGACTTCGACGGCTAAATCCGGATCGAGTCCATGTTTTGAGGGCTTCAGGGGACGGCCGGCGTCGGCTCAACACTAAAAGAGGGGAAACCCAGCCCTCGGCACTTGATTCTCAAGCGAAGTCCGTCGGACCATTTAGACTGGATTAACAAGGCCCAGAGAAGAATTGGAGGAATTGCCCAGGTGGTCGCGTAGGCAACAATCACGGGTGATAAGAATGCAAGGCTTGCGCACGTTTTATCGAGGGCGGGCATTTCTTCCCAGCGCGAGTACAGAACGACCGCGGAGCCTAGGCAAAGAGCTGCCATGTCATACTGAAGGCCGTAGGGCGAAATAAGAAAAGCGGCTGTGGCGGCGGTAAATACGTTGTAGTTGCGCGCGAGGATGAAGGCCGCGCCCATTGCGAACACGGCCCACCCCCAAAGACCGTAGCCTATTGCCGGCGTCGTCCCTTTGAACAACCAAATGGGATGGGAGAAATCGACTAAGCTCTTCCCTTGGACGTCACGAGCATGTCTGATGAACTCAGGCCAATTGTCGAATGCAACGACGCTCGCGGCGATCAAGACCAAGGTCGCTACGATTGCGACAATGAGACTGCGCCTGTCGCGCAGCAACGCAGGAGCAACCAAGATACCTAGCTGCGGCTTCATTGTCAGAATAGCGGCTGCAATGCCGTTCGGCCGGAAGGCCATCAGGAATAGCGCAGAATAGAGGATTCCTGTCTGCCCGTAGTTGTAGTTGATAAGCGCACCGGGAACGACCAGCGGGACGAACGAGGGCATGCCTTTTGGTAGCCACGGTTTCGCAGCCCACCAAAGGAGCGCGGCGGACGCGACATTCCATACAAGGAGAGCTGCCAACGGAGGCAGGTAAGACAGCGGCAGAAATAGGAACAACGTGTGAGGAGGATAGGTGAAGTTGTAATTGGCCTTTCCAAGCAATCCGTCACCCAACGCCTTGAATGCCTGAACATTATACGGGTCTATTCCGGCCCGGATCGCATGACCTGACACCCAGAACGTGCCAAAATCCCGCGAAGCCAACGGCGGGAATTCAAGAATGTTCTTGAGAGGCCAACAGGCGCCCACAATGAGGAGCAATGCGAGATAGGCGTGCTTAGGCGTAGCCGCCTTACGCCACCAGACAATGCCTTTATCCACGCCCGACCTCAGTCAATTTGCACTGCGACCCGAATGGCGACGATGTGCTAAAGCAGTTCGATAAGGAAGCTACCTTCGGGGCTCTACCCGCCCGCACATGGATGATCCCGATCTTGTCTGCATAGGTCCGCCGCCAGTCCGGTGACGCGTCCAGCGCGCGCGCCAGCTTCGATGTCTGGGGCAGGATGGTCCACTCTATCCCGTATTTGCGCACGGCCGCATTGAACCGCCCCATGTCGCCTTCCTGCATTGCGACATAGTCCGCCACGAACTGGTCGCCATACATTTCGGACCGCCCGTCTATGTAGGGCCTGATGCCCGCCAGGATCAGCGGGCCGCCGAAGCTATATCCATTGAATACAGGCTTGGATCGAAGGGGCGGGGGGACATGTGCCAGCAAGGCGCGTGGATTGCTGGCGTGGTCGGGTACCGGGATCGGCCAGGCCATTCGGCCCACGAAACCGACCAAGGCCAAAGCGGCGATGGTCACGGCCATCGGGCGCACCCTCTGTTCCAGGAACTTTTCTCCGCCCGCAATGCGGGTGCTCAGGCGTGGCGTCAGGATCAGCGGGGCGACGATTCCGAGCCAGCTTTGATGCCGGACCTGGTAAAAGGCCATGAAAAGCAGGAATGACAAGATCAGGATTTCGCCGAGCTTGAGCTTGAGGCCTCTCCATAGCGACAGCCCAAGAATGAAGATCAGGATGGCGTAGAAGCCTGGCGTGATGGACGGGTTGCTGGGGCTCCACTCCGCTATGAAAGCAAGGTTGCCCATCCGCATGACGTTGAACGGATGAACAACACCATTGACCCCATTGGCGTTGATGAAAGCAGCCGCGACGGCGACCAGGCCGAACTTGAGCCAGCCCAGGAGCGCGTCCCGGTTCCAGCGGGCGGCAATCAGCGCATCCAGCGCGATCCCGCCCGCAACCATGAATCCGAGCACGAAACTCGCATGCAGATTGACCCAAAGCACCATCAGCAGGGCAAGAATGAGGGGCGGCGTCCTGCCCTCGTCGCGGCAGTACAACAAGATTGCGGTCCATAATGCGAGGACGGGCCATACCAGCACATGGGGGCGGGCGAAGAGGAACATCCAGATAATGACGTCCATGGCCACCAGGGCGCAGACGAGGCCCAGCGGCGTCACCTTCCGAAAAAGATAGAGAAATACTACGGCGTGGAGCGCGAGCAGCGCCATCATCACGACAGCCGTCAGGCCGGTTAGTCCCGCAAGATTGTATGCAGAGGCGTAGATAATCTCGGAGAGCCACTCAAAGGCGACCCAGGGATGACCCTGCATGGTGAACGAGAAGGGATCGACCTCGGGCACTCTGTGGTGCGCCAGTATCCAATTGCCTGCGGCGACATGCCAACTCGTATCGCCATCGGCGAAGATCCGCGGCGAAGCACCCATGACGACTGGCAGGATCAGCAGCCACGTCAGCGCAAGCGATTTCAGGATACGCGAACCCAGTCCGCTACTCACGCTCAGTGACATCGATTTTCCGTGTAGCTCAGCCGGTCCTGCCCGTCAGCAGCGCCCGCAACCGGTCGTTGAACGCGTGCCGCTCTTGGCGTTCCATCCCGGTGCCGCCGACATAGCGGACGGTCATCGGGTTCACCGGCCGCCCGTTCTTGAAGACCTCGTAATGGAGGTGCGGGCCGGTCGACAGGCCCGAGGAGCCGACGTAGCCGATGACGTCGCCGCGGTGGACGAGTTCGCCAGGCGCGGCGGCGATGCGGCTCATGTGGCCGTAGGCGGTCGCGAGGCCATCGGCGTGGCCAATGCGCACTTGGCGGCCATAGCCTCCGACCCAGCCCGCGAAGGTCACGCGGCCGTCGGCTGCGGCGTGGATTGGCGTTCCGAAGCTGACGGCGAGATCGACTCCCTTATGAAAGCGCTCGCGGCCGAGGATCGGGTGGTAGCGCATCCCAAATCCGGAGCTGACGCGGCCCGAAACCGGGGTGCGCATCGCTTCCGCCGCCGCGTCTATGCCATTGGCATCGACCCAGCCGGCCTTGCCATCCTCCGTCCATCGCATGAGCTGCACGTCGCTGGCGCCGACGCGGTCGAGCCCGGCGTAGAGAAGCCTGGGCGATCCGCCGCTGGTGTCGATGACTATGTCAAAGCGGTCCTCGACGCTGATGCCATTGGCCAGCGCGATACGGCTGGAAATCGCCCGCAAATAATCCTGCGCGACGGCGTTGGGCACGCCCGCCGCCGCCATCGCCTGGTTGAGGTTGGTACCGGCGAGGCCGTTGATCCGCTTCGGTCCCGGGGCCGGCTGTCCCTGAACATCTACGCGCTCAAGGGTTGCTGCGGGCTCTGACCAGGCGCCGGTGCCGCTTCCCTGCGCAATCGGCCGGACGGTGAGGCCCTGCCACTCATCGGGAGCCGGCGCGGGGATGGCCGGCGACCCATAAGCCGAAGCGCCAGCTGTCAGGGCAACCGCCAGCGCCGCTGCGCCGGCCAAGGCCAGCCCGGCAAATCGTCCTCGAGAATATGCGATGGTCAAATGCACCATGCCCCCAGCCCGGCCAGGACCCGACTCCGGCCGCTCTCCCATTAACTTCCCATTAAACCAGCCGCTTAGTCAAACCGTCGACTTAGGAAACCACTGCTGTGTCCCGCATTGGGTCGTCAGAACCGCAGTCCCTCGTCGGCCACACGGACTGCAAGTTCGGTCCTGGTTGAAACCCCGAGCTTCTCGAAAATCGCGTGGAGATAGACTTTTACGGTGCCTTCGGTGACGCCCAGCTCCTCGGCGATTTCGCGGTTCCTGAGGCCCCGGGCGACCAGGCCGACCAATTTGCGATCGCGGGCAGTCAGCCCGGTGAACGTTCCCTCCTTGCCGAACTGGACAATGCGTTCTTCGACCTCAGGGTCGATCCAGCGCCGGCCCTCGAGAACCGACTGCAGACATTCGAGTAACAGTGCAGGGTCATTGTCCTTCATCACAATTCCGTTGACCTCGAGGCCGAGTGCTTCGCGGAGGGTGAAGTCGTCGATCGCCGCCGTGAGGATGATGACCGGCTGCTTGTCGCCCAGGGCGCGGATATGGCGGAGAACCTCAATGCCCGATCCACCTGGTATCGCCAGGTCCAGAATGACAATGTCAGGATCGTTGGCAGCGAAAGCTTCGAGTCCGGTTTCAACGCTCGCGGCCGTCGCGGTCACCTCGAAATCGGTGCCTTGAAGCAAAACGGCGATCGCCGATCGAATCATCGGATGATCGTCGACGATGAGAACGCGGGTGCTCATTCGGCTCTCTCCAGCGGCAGGCGAATTATCACCGATGTCCGCCCTTCGATACTTTCAACTTTCAACTCGCCGCGTGCTTCGCGCACTCGCCCGTTCAACGATGCCGGAGGCGCGATCGGCTTGTCGGGCGCAAACCCGCGCCCGTCATCGGTCACCGTGAGGTTCAGGGACTCTTCGTCCCGGTGAATGGCGACCGTGACATGTTTCGCGCTGCCGTGGCGGACGGCGTTCGCAACGGCCTCGCGCACAAGGTGCTGGAAATCGAGTTGCGTCCTCAGCGGAACGAACCCCGTTTCACTGCCACAGGCGCATCGGCAGTCGATCGTCCACTGGCGCGACAGCAGCTTGCACAGAGAGGCGCAGTCGCGCGTGAGATCATGCATCGAGATTGGCATGCCAGTCCTCAGACCCTTGATGAACGCCCTCAGCTGGCGCTGCTCGGTCATCACCGTGTCTTTGAGGTCGGCAATGCCATGAGCGAGTTCGCCAATTGCCTCCGGCGACCGGCTTAAAGCCTCAAGGCGGAAACCGAGGCCCGCCAGGAACTGGACGACGCTGTCGTGCAGGTCGCGCGCAACGGCGACGCGCGCCTTGGCCATGCTGCGTTCCTCAACTGCAGCGAACAAGGTCGCATCCTGGATTCGAACCGCCAATTCGCGCGCGACGCGGGGCGCGACGTCGAGATGGTCTGTCGACAATGCTCGTACCTCGTAGAAGACGGCCAGGCCCTCGATCGTGCCGGTCGCGATTGGGACGGCC
Organism: Sphingomonas alba; assembly: GCF_023516555.1. Lineage (GTDB taxonomy): Bacteria > Pseudomonadota > Alphaproteobacteria > Sphingomonadales > Sphingomonadaceae > Sphingomicrobium > Sphingomicrobium album. Next base: position 321,371 of record NZ_JAMGBD010000002.1, on the reverse strand, counting down.
AAACCCTCGCCGACACCCGCCAGCTTCCTGAAGCCTTCCGACAGATTTCCGTCTGCGAGGAGAAACTGCCAGCGACCTGCATCGCCCAGCATCAAAACTCGGTTCTTGGGAAGATTGAAAAGCAGGCTGCCTGGAAGAGTGGACCATCTGGTCTGCCGGCGAACATCCGATCTGGTCCCCTTGCCGCCGGAGATCCTGACGATCTCGATTTCCGGACCACCGGCATCTCGCCAAAGCATAACCCCGCCGCCGGCGCCGACGGAGGACATACCGGCCCGAAGCGCGGCAATGAAGCCATCTTCCTCACGAGCCGCTTCTACCGCTCGGCGCGATTCAATGTGACGCCAAGGCACCCATTGGCTGGCGCCAAACCAGACGAGGATCGCCGAGATGATGAGGAGATTTCCCGTGCGCAGGATGAAGCGCTCGACTTCCAGCTCGGGACCAGATCCGAGCGCGAGGCCGGCGACGAGGTAAGCTGCGGTAATCGCGCCGGCCGTCACCGCGGTCTCCTTCCAACCCCAGCGGATCGCAGCGGCCAGCAGGATGAAGATGAAGAAGGTGAAATAGGGGCTACTAGGGCCGGCAGTCGAATAGAGCATCAGCATGAAGACCGCGACGTCCATGACATGCGCGGGCGCGGCTAGACGGGCGTCCATCCACCAGTCGCGCCACACCATCAAAAGGACCGTGACCGACCAAACGACGTACAGGCCAAGCAGCGCGTAGATCGGCAGGATTTCCGCAGATGAATGGCCAGCATCCGCCCAGACGGCGATGAGGAACAGGCAGGCAAGTAGCAGCCGCCCGTTCGCAATCACCCTGCCAGATGGTTGTAGTGGACCTCCCTCCACTCGCCCCAATTCCTTAACCGCGTCCCGGGCGGATACAGACCATAAGCAGGGCGTTTTGTCACTCACGCCCAATTCCCAGGCTGGCAAGGAGACTGCACAGCACGGATCGCTCAACGGTCGCGTGCGCGAAGTCCAAGGGGTATCGGCGTGAGTAAAACTTTGACAGATTCACGCTGTCGATGGAGGGGCGGTACCCTGTGGATAGTTGGAGGTGCCACTTTCTGCCTATGAGTTTCTGATTGAGGCAACCGCCTTTTGGTTCGAGGAAACAGTAACAATCGTCCCCTTGCCGGCCTGGCGCGCATAGTCTTCTGCGGCCCTGTCGTCCGGAAATTCACGGAATTGAACGTCCCGACCGTTTTTGGACTGGATGACAAAAGCATAGCTTGGCATTGTTCTCACCTCCGCTCCGCACCTCGCGGCGACGCTGCGACCAGTCATATCCGGTGGGAATTGCTTGGCTATATCTAAGCGCCAGCCAATTTGCCTCGGCAAGGGCGCCGGTGATGATCTGCAGAATCATCGGATAGGCAAATGCCGCGGCGTCCTTGCGGCTCAAGGACGTCGATCTCGCGAGGAGGATGGTTTTTCAGGACCCGAGAGCGGTCCGTATCAAAGGATCCAAGGGAATCTGGATCTGGTTTTTTCCGGTTGGTGGCCTCGCCGTCGAGATCTTGTCTTCCTGGATCGAGGAGCTTCAAGGCGATGGTGTTTGGGGCGACGACGATCCTCTATTCCCGGCGACTCTGGTTGGCTTGAATGACCGAGGCCTGTTCGCCCCAATTGGCCTCTCCCATTCAACCTGGGCCAATGCGGACCCTATCAGGAAGATCTTCAGGAACGCTTTCGAGAACGCAGGATTGCCCTATTTCAACCCGCACAGCTTTCGAAAGACGCTAGCTCGCCTCGGCGAACAACTCTGCAAGACGCCTGAGCAATTCAAGGCTTGGAGCCAGAACCTGGGGCATGAGCAGGTCAGCACGACGCTGACAAGCTATGGAGCCGTACCGCGCCACCGGCAGGGCCAGATCATTCTCGAGCTCGCCCTACCAAATGATAACGACGAGGAAGATCTCGAGGCTCTGCTTCAACGTGTTGCGGCAATCGCCAAGCGAAATGCGGCAAAGCTTCTAGAGTCCGATTTGGGTGGAAAGCGGACATTAGAGAATGGTGCGTTGACCTCGTGCATTGCGAGTGAAATCGCGCAATCCCTGATTTACAGCATTGACCGGACACCCGCCGGATGCTGACGGCGGAACGATGGCCGAAACGCCGGTGCAAGGACTGTTGGCGACGCTTGAAGAGCAACGCGTTGCTTTGCGGCGGTTCCTCGTCGCCCGGACGGGCAGCGAGAGCGACGCCGACGATCTCTTGAGCGAATTATGGATCAAGTCGCAGGCTGGTGCGACAGGGCCGATTGCCAATCCAGGCAGCTATCTCTTCCGCATGGCCAACAACCTGGTGCTCGACAGGCTGCGCGAAGCAAGGCGCCGTAGCCGGCGCGAGCGGGACTGGACTGGCGAATTCCACGGCGATCAAGACCTGGCACTCGAGATTGCCGACACTTCGCCGACGTCGGAGCAGTTGCTGATCGAACGCGAAGAAGCCCGCCATTTGCGCGAGGCGATCGCCCAGCTGCCCCCGGGCGCGCAGCGCGTGCTCAAAATGCACAAGATCGACGGTCTTAGCCATGCCGCTGTCGCTGAGAGCCTCGGCATCACCAAGAGCGCGGTCGAAAAGCATATGGCCGTAGCAATGGCGCATCTAAGGCGGATATTGCGGGACTGGGGTAATGACTGAGCCGTGGCGTCTATCCGGCAACAGGGAAAGGCCGCGACCTGGGTCGCGGGCTCAGGGCTATGACTGAAGATCGGATCCTCGACGAGGCCTCCGGCTGGTTCGTTCGCCAGCAGGATGACGCCATGGATTGGGAAGGTTTCACGGCCTGGCTCGAGGCTGATCCGCGTCATCGGCAGGCTTACGACGGATTATGCGCGCTCGACTCCGATCTCGATTTCCATGGGAAGGATTTGGAAGCAGGCTTTTCCAATATCAGTCCGCCTGCCAACGACGATGGCCCACGTTGGGGCCGCTGGGCCGGCCTCGGCGGCGCGGTCGCGGCGGCCCTCGCGCTCGTCGTCGTCATGCAGCCCGTTGAGCGCGGATCGCAGATTCAGGAATATCGGTCGGCCGTCGGCCATTCCCGAGAGGTTGCACTTGCCGACGGAACCCGCGTCGCGCTGGCCCCGGACAGCCGACTGACAGTCAGCGGCCCCCAACTCGCACTTGAAGGTACGGCCTATTTCGACGTCCCGCACAAGCCGGGCCGGGAGTTGGCCGTCCGCGCGGGCAGCTTTACCATTTCTGACGTCGGCACCCGTTTCGCGGTTGCCAATGAAGCCGGGTCGGTCAGCGTCGATGTGGAGGATGGCAGGCTGTCAGTCTCCTCCGACCGGCTCGATCGAGCAATTGTGCTGACGGCGGGGCACGGGATCAAAGCCGACGAACAGACGATCCGTCTGACCCAGATGAGACCCGCCGATGTCGCATCCTGGCGCAACGGCAAGCTCCAGTTCGAGAATGCGCCGCTGTCGCTGGTCGTGCGTGATATCTCCCGGTATTCCGGCAGGAGCGTTACAGCGGATCCGGCAGTGAGTGGCCAGCCCTTCAGTGGAGTGATTGCAATTGACAATGGCGACACAGCCGCCCGCAATCTCGCCCAAATCATGGCTCTCGACGCGCGGCCGGTGGACGGCGGCGTTCGCCTGGAGCCTCGTCGCCGTTAGCGTCCTCGCCTGGCCACAGCCGGCGATAGCGGCCTATTCGATCGTCATTCCTGCCGGCACGCTGGCGCAGTCCCTCCGGTCGCTCTCGTCCCAAACCGGCGTTTCAGTCGGATTTGCGGGTAGCCTTCCCAACATAAGGACGAAGGCCGTACACGGCGCGCGAAGTGCCGCCGAAGCATTGAGCCAAATGCTTGCAGGCAGTGGTTACCGGGCGATCGCGACGGGCCAATCGAGCTTTCGGCTCGAGCGCGTGCCTAAGGCTGAAAGGCTGGAGCCTCCATCACCGCGCGATACAAACATGGAAGCGGCGCACATTGTCGTCACTGCGCTCAAGCGGCGCGCCTCGTTGTTTTCGCTCCCGGCAACTATCGCCATCATCAAACCCGACGACCTTCAATCCGCAAGTGGCATTGGCGGTAGCGATACTCTCGACCGGGAGCTGCCGTCTCTGAGCACCAGTGACGTCGGCGCCGGTCGCAACCGCCTGTTCCTTCGTGGCATCGGCGACGGGCCGCTGGGCGGATACAACCAGAGCAGCGTCGCGATCCTGATGGACGAGGCTCGCTTGACCTATGACGCGCCCGATCCCGACTGGGCGCTGGTCGATATCGACCGGGTAGAGGTACTCGAAGGGCCGCAAGGGCCTCTGTACGGAACGGGCGCAATCGGCGGGATCGTCAAGATCGTCACCCGACAGCCCGATCTTGTCGAAACGTCACTGTCCGCGAACGCCGGGGTCGCCATCACCCGGGACGGCGACCTGACCAATAGCCAGAGCCTGGTCCTGAACGTTCCGCTGGCCGACGGAAAGAGCGCGATGCGCGCAGTAACTTACCGCGTCGACCGGGCGGGCTGGATCGACAATGTTGGCGGAAAAGGCGACGGTAATCGCGAACGCCTTGCGGGTGGGCGGCTAAACTTCAAGTTCGCGCCAAGCCGCTGGACTGTCGACATTGGTGGTGCGGTCCAGTCGCGCGGCGCGGGCGACAGCCAATACGTCGACGGCGATCTTGGCCCGCTGAAACGTCCGGGCCGTCTTCGCGAAGCGGGCGATCTCGATGCCACCTTGGCCATGTTTACCGTGAGCGGGCCCGTAGCTGGCCTTGAGCTGACTTCAGTAACCAGCCTCAGCAAGCAGGAGGCGGTTGCCGCTTATGATGCGACGCCTCTTGCCGGCCTGCTCGGCACGAGCGGTGTGACAAAAGTCACGGACGACCGCCGCTACACCGTGTTCGACCAGGAAGTACGGCTCCGAAATCCCGCCGCACGATCGTTCGACTGGATCGCCGGCGTGTCATTGATCAAGGCTTCGACCGATTCAAAGGTGTCCGCCGAGGATGCTTCCACCAAAGTCGATCGATTGTCTTTCAGCAGGTCGGTGATGGAAACGGCGCTGTTCGGAGAGGGCACGTACAAAATCAACTCGAGGCTGGCGATCGGGGCCGGCGGCCGGCTCTTTTCAAGCCGCATCGAGGACGAAGGGCGGTACGGCGGAGACGACACGCTGGAAGGCAAGACCATCGTCCGCGGCTCGGCAAGCGCAGCGGTGAATTGGCAGGCGGCACCCGGCACCGCGATCTTTGCACGCGCATCGACGGCATACCGGCCGGGCGGGATCAACGTTCAACCCGAAGCCACCCAGCAGAAATACGAAGCGGACGAACTGGCCAGCATTGAGCTTGGCACCCACGTCACGGTGGACGGTATACTGGCAATCAGCACCACTGCTTTTGCCACCCAATGGAAGCATGTCCAGGCGGACGAGCTGCTGGGCGACGGCCTCGTCGCAACAAGAAATGCGGGTGATGCCTTGAATTACGGAATCGAAGGCAAGCTAAGCTGGCTGCCTACTGCGTCGACAACCGTCAATTTCGGCTTCCTTCTCCAGTCCTCGCGACTTCAGGATGAGACACCCGGGGCCGAGGTCGATGACAAACGACTTCCCGTCGTTCCGCAAACGGCTGCGCGACTGAAAATCGCGAAAGAGTTCATGTTCGCTGGCTGGAACGGCCGGGCGGCCGTAGGCGTCGACTATGAAGGCGCCACGCACTTAAGCTTCGATCCAACCCTCGACAGGCGAACGCGCGGCCACGCCACGTTCGATGCCTCGCTTTTACTTAGCAATGGATTGTGGTCGATCGGACTTGTCGCGGACAATCTTGGTAATTCGACTGCCGACAGTTTCGCCTTCGGCAACCCCTACCGGATCCGCGACGATGCGCAGCGCACGCCCGAGCGGCCACGCACCATCGGCATAAACATCGGCCGGACCTTCTGACCTCGAAAAGTTCCCCCTCGGACTGAGGTTTGGCCACGCTCCCGACGTCTTGCTCCTGAACGAGCGGGAGTCCTCTGTGCAATTCGCGAACATCCAGCGGTTGATCGAACAGCGCTATGGCGAAGTGCACGGCGCCATACCTTCCATCTCCTACCCCCATTTTTGCGCCGTCAGTTCCGATGGCGACATTGCCCCCAGCGCGGCGCTCGGCTTCCGTATCGCCGCCGCCGAGCGCCTGTTTCTCGAAGACTATCTGGATGCCCCCATTGAGATAGTCGTCGAGAAAGCGCTCGGCACTCGTTTCGCGCGTGACCGGATCGTCGAGATCGGCGCGCATGCCTCCAACCGCAGCCGCGCAACACTGGCCTTATGGGCGCGCACCGCTCGAGAACTCGATGGCATCGCTGATGTCGCCGTGGCCGTGCTTACGGCGCCCCTGAGGGCCATGTTCGAAAGACTTGGCGTCAGGATCGTTGACTTGGGCGATGCCGATCCTGCGCGACTCCCCGACGGCGGCAAGGATTGGGGCCGCTACTACGAACTTCGGCCGCGCGTGTGCGCCGGCATGATCGCGCCAGCGCTGCCTAAGCTCAGCGGGTTCGACAAGGGAATGCCGGGGCTTTGCGCGTGACTGGGTTGCTGGACGCTGTTCGCGCCCATGCCGCATCCGGCCGCTCGAATGCGGGCTTCGATGACGGCGGACAGAGCCTCACCTGGGATGAGGCGGCAAGCGCGATTACGAAAACCATGTTGCGGATCGAGCGGGCGTTCCAGGTACAGCGTCCCGTTGCACTGGAGCTCGACCATTCGATTGCCAGCGCGCTGCTGCTCGTCGCTTTCATGGAAGCGGGCGTTCCCGTCATTCCGTTGTCGCCGTTCTTCAATGAAGCCCAGCGCAAGGCCGTCCTCGCTGACGCTGGAGCTTCACACGTCATCGACAGCTGCCTGCTCGGTGGCGACTTCGTCCAGTTCAATGCCGAGCCTGTTCGGACCGACCCGGCGCACTTGCCCGCCGGGACCGCACTCATCAGCTTCAGCAGCGGATCAACCAGCGAGCCGAAGGGGGTCTGCCTGTCCCGCGACCACCTGGTCGCGGTGGCGGTTGCCGTCTGCAATTTCCTTGGGCGGGACTTGGCCGGCCGCCATCTTGCGGTACTTCCCTTCGGCATCCTGCTCGAGCAGGTCGCGGGCCTGTTCGCTTCCCTGCTCGCCGGGGGCACGTATTTGCCATTCGCGAGCAGCGAGGTAGGCCTCGCCGACCCGTTGCGACCGGATGGGGCGCAGTTGCTGAAAACTGTCGCCAGGGAGCGAGTGACGTCCCTGATACTCGCTCCCGAATATCTCGGATCACTCGTGGCTGCGATGGAGCACAGTTCCATCCGCCTGCCCCGGTTGAACCTGGTCGCGGTCGGCGGCGCCAGCGTCTCGCCATCGCTGCTGAAGCGAGCGACGGAGGTCGAATTGCCTGTCCGACAGGGCTACGGCATGACCGAAGCGGGGTCGGTGATAACGCTTGAGGACGGCCGCGGGCCTTCGTCCGGCAGCGTCGGGCGTTCGATCGGCGGGCACCGCGTTTCCCTTGCCGCCGACGGCGAGATCGTCATCGACGGGCCGCTCTTCCTCGGCCTGGTCAACGATCCGCGAAAGCCTGGCCCTTTCCACACCGGCGACATCGCCCGGTTCGACGACGAAGGTATGCTCTGGATCGAGGGGCGCAAATCGAACCTAATCATCACCAGCTTCGGCCGCAACATTGCGCCGGAGTGGCTGGAAGGCCTACTCGTCGCTCATCCGGAGATTGCCCAGGCCATGGTGCGCGGCGATGGCGAAGCGACCGTGGAGGCCCTGATTGTCCCTGCCAGCCCCTCGGCAGACGTTGATCGGGCGGTGCTGAACGTCAATGCACTGCTACCGCCCTATGCCCGTATCGGCCGCACTCGGCTTGTGCCCCCTTTCACACCCGTAAATGGGCAGCTGACCGGCAACGGCCGCCTGCGCCGCGAGACGATCGACAATGCCTATTCGGGACGAACCACGGGCCTGTTCTTCGACCGGCTGGTGGCCGAAACGCGCAGCGAGCAAGCGCGCTTCGCAATGACGCCGCAGCTGATCGCCGGCCTGACCGGTCAGATCAGCCGCCGCGACTATATCGCCTATCTCACCCAGGCCTTTCACCATGTCCGCCACACCGTGCCGCTGATGGCCGAGGCGCGCACCCGCCTTGCTGAGCGCGGCAATGACATGCTGGTCGAAGCTCTCGACGATTACATCCTCGAGGAGACCGGGCACGAGGAATGGATCCTCGATGATATCGCGGCGGCCGGTGGCGATCGGGCGGCGGCCGAAACGAGCAGCCCGGCGCCGGCGACCAAGGCCATGGTGGAGCACGCCTATCAGACCATTCGCCACGGCAACCCGGCGGCGTTTTTCGGCATGGTCTTTGTGCTCGAAGGCACGAGCGTCGCCATGGCTTCGAACGGCGCCGCGGCCGTCCAGCAGCGCCTCGATCTCCCCAAGACGGCGTTCCGCTACCTCAATTCGCACGGGGCGCTCGACCAGGACCATATGAAGTTTTTCGAAGGCCTTATGAACCGGATCGAGAATCCCGACGATCAGGCGGCGATCGTCGCCATGGCAAAAGACATGTTCGGCCTGTTCGGCGGAATGTTCGGCGCCATCGAACTTGAGGGCGTGCTCAATGCGGCTTGAGGGACGGCTCAAAGGCAAGACCGTGGTTCTCACCGGCGCAGCCGGGGGGATCGGCAGCCTGCTTTGCCACGAACTGCGCGCGGCGGGGGCGACCGTTGTCGGCGTCGACAGAGTCGATTGTTCCGAAGCAGACGAAACGATTGTCGCCGACCTAGCCTCACAGGAAGGGCTCAAGGCTCTCAACAGCCGGATTGCGCAAAGGCACGTAGACATCCTCGTGAACCTGGCGGGCATGCAGCATTTCGGCCCGTTCGACCGGCAGGGGCCGGAGCAGATCTGGACATGCTACGCGGTCAACCTGATTGCCCCGGCGACGCTAACCCGCTGCGTCCTGCCGCAGATGCAGGCCCGCGGCGCCGGGCAGATCGTCAATATCGGTTCCGTGCTGGGCGCGGTGAACTACCCCTATTTCGCCGCTTATTCGAGCAGCAAGGCGGGTCTTCGCGGCCTGTCCGACGCGCTGAGGCGGGAGCTGGACAAGTCGGGGATCGCCATCACGTACATCGCCCCGCGGGCCGTCCGCACCGCGTTCAACGACGCGGAGGTCAATCGCTTTCTCGATATTGCGAAGATGCGCCCTGACGAACCTGCTGTCGTCGCGCACCGCATTGCCAGGGCCATCATCGAGCGGCGCAAAGAAGTGACGCTTGGAATCGCCGAGCGCTTTTACACCCGCCTCAACGGAGCCTTCCCGCGCCTCGTCGACGCCGGCCTCAAGGGTACCGTCGCCAAGGCGCAGGCTCTCTTCCCGAACTAAGCCACGAAAAGGAAAGTCAAATGCCACTTGGCTACATGCGAATGACCCTCATTGGAATCGCGCTCGCCGCGCTGGCGGCCCCCGCCGCCGCCGCGGATAGCTCGGCGATGGCCGGCGACGTCATGCGCATCAACAATGGATGGGCGCACATCCGCTACCAGGTGCGCGACAAGAATGCGCAGTATAACCAGCTCGCGGCGTTGGAGAAGGAAGCGCACCAGGTCACCGTGAAATATCCCGGCAAGGCGGAGCCCCTGCTTTGGGAAGGCATTGTCGTCAGCGAGGAGGCAGCACGGGCCTCGACATTGAAGCAACTGGGGCTTGCGACCCGAGCCCGCGACATCCTTGCCCAGGCATATGCGATCAATCCCAAGGTCGCGGATGGTGGCGCGGCGATGAGCCTCGGCGTCCTCTATTACAAGGTGCCCGGCTGGCCGATCGGGTTCGGCAGCACTGCCAAGGCCCAGCGTTATTTCCAGGAGGCGCTGGCGGAAGACCCGCGCGGGCTCGATAACAATTTCTTCTTTGGCGACTTCCTCTCCCAGGAAGGGCACAAGGCCGCCGCGAAGCAATATCTGCAGCGTGCGCTCCAGGCTCCGGCCAACCCGGACCGGCCAGTGTGGGACGCGGGCCGCCGCGCCGAGGTCAAAGCGCTTCTCGCCAAGCTCTGATGAGCTGGACCGCTGTCGGCCGGCAACTTGCAAATCCGTCGGGGGTCGGCGGGCGGCTGGTCGGCGCCATCATGCGGGTCGCCAACAAGGTACCGACCGAAGCATTGGTTGGAGCGCTGCAAATCGATTCCACGCATCGCGTCCTCGATATCGGCTGCGGCGACGGCACAGCCCTGGCCGCCGTACCGCAAGCGGCTTACCGGAGCGGATTGGACCGGTCGGCGACGATGCTCAGCATTGCGGGCAAGGCCTTGCGCCGGCCGCTTCGCGAAGGTCGCGCAAGCCTGGTCCAGGGCGACATGATGAACCTGCCGTACGAGCCGAATTCGTTCGATCGCCTGTTGGCCTCGAATATCCTCTATTTCTGCCGAGACGTCCCTTCGTTCATCGACCAATGCCGCCGCGTTGCTCGGCCGGGCGCGTCGCTCGGTATTTATGTGACCGCTGCGGAATCGATGGCGAAATGGCGCTTTGCGGGATCCGCCACCCATCGACATTTCAGCCGGCAGGATCTTGAATCCGAATTGAGGGAAAGCGGCCTCGGTCGCGCCGACTTTGAGATCGACGCGCTCATTCTGCCCGGCGAGATCGAGGGCCTGCTGGCGGTCGTTCGGCTTTAGAGGGCTTATTTGATTGCCGCGCAGGCAACGCGCGCGCCGGCACCGCCGATCGGCTGACTGCTATGGTCGTCGGGCGAGGCATGGATGACGAGCGCCGAGCCGTCGGTGTCCAGCAAGTTCAACCGGCCGTCCGCGGTACCGAGCGAGACGTTGGGCGCCAGCACCTCGGCTGCAGCCTTTCCGTCAGGGCCGGCATAAATATTGGGCAAATCGCCGAGGTCAGTTTCATTGGCGTTCAAAAGGCCGTGGACCGATGTGGATGACGCGTCATGGACATGGCCGCCGGAAGCCTTGAACCCTGGATCGGCGCAGGTCGCCACGGAATGGATGTGCATTCCATGCCAGCCCGGCGTCAGGCCTGCCGCTTCGACACGGATGAGGAGGCCCTTCGGCGCTTCGGTCAGGCTCACCGTTCCAGCCTTGCGCCCGCCGTCCGTGACAATGTCATAGCTTGACACTGCAGGCGGTTGGGCAAGGATTGCAGGCCCCTGCGACGCAAGGATGAGCGAAATACCAACCAGTCTTCTCATGATGTTTTCCTCCCGACGTTTCCCTATGCCCACAATGACGCCGCGCGCTGGCTGAGACCTCAGCGCGGCTGGGCCAAGGACTCCGCCCGCACCTGTCGGTCTAATGTCCCGTTTTGGCTAAGGATCTTTGCGTAGTCCAATTCTCCGACCGCCACGCCATTCTCCAGCCTTGGAATATTCTTTGGACGCGACCGATGTCACAGGGACCGATTCAATCACCCAAGATGCTCCCCGAGTGGAGCGCACAACTGAAGACAAGGGCTGGCCGGAGGCTAAACGTGAGGTCGGCAGGAAAAGGTGATGAAGAAGCCTTGGGTCGCTTCTACCGCCGGGTAACGCCGACTGACCTTCGCTTTCGCTTTCTGAGTTCCGTCAAACCGGATCGGCCGCTGGCAGACAGGACCATCGCAGCGGCTACGGGAAGCGTCGAAAGTCTTCTCGCCTTTGATGCTGCCGACGGAAGTCTGGCGGCGACAGGCATGATCGCCGGTGCGCCGGCACAGGATGAGGCCGAAATTGCCGTGCTGGTTCGGTCCGATTTGAAGGGGCAGGGCATCGGCTGGTCGATGCTCGACCATTGTTGTGAACAGGCAGCGGCGCTGGGGTTCGGTAAAGCCGTGGCAGTGGAAAGCAGCGATAATCGCCCCGCGATCGCCTTGGAGGAGGAGCTGGGATTTCAGGCTCACCAGCATCCGGAAGACGGGACGCTGACGGTACTTTCGAAGGTCCTGCCATGAAGCCCGATGCAATGTCGCAGCTCGAATCCCTGTTGGTCGAGCTGAACAGCCGCCGGGCCCGTCTTGCAGCGGACCTCGCAGAGCCTCTGAGCCGGGACTCCGATGAGGCTGCAATCGAGGTCGAAGACGATGATGCGCTTGATGCCGAACGGCGGCTCGTCGATCAGGAGATCGCTGCAGTGAAGCAGGCCCTCCAACGGATGGCGGACGGTAGTTACGGCACCTGTATTCGGTGCCGATCTCCGATTAGTGCGGCCCGCCTCGCCGCTAAGCCAGAAACCTCGCTTTGTATCGAATGTGCGAACCAGGAGTCGCGCAGATGAATATTGATCTGGCCCGAAAAGGGGGACGCGCCTCACTGCATACCAGACGTGCGACTGAGACTGAGAGAGGGCTCGGTCAGCCCAGCTGATTTCATCGGGCACGAGTTGGTCATATTGTTCACCCCGAGCGATAAAAAAGGGGCGGCGAGCGAACTGGAGGCTTACGCAGCACATTTGGACGACGTCACGAAGCATGACGCCTGGCTGCTTGCCATAGTCGAATCAGAGCAAGATGTTCCTGCAACACCAGTCACCGTGGTTAGGGACGAGGCAGGTGCAGCTTGGGACGCAATGTCCGGATGCGCGGCGGAAGGAGCCAATTTCACTCGGAGCGAGGGCGCGGTGTTCGTTTTCGGCCGCGGCGGCTCACTGCAAAAGGTCTTCAAAGGTCCCGGCCGCGTGGCTGAAGTGATCGCAGAGGTGGGGACTAGGCGCTAATTCATTCCTGTTGGCTAGCCGCAGCTTCGGACTCAATGAGTGACTGAACGCTACCAGCTGATGCATCGACCAAGGAGTCGCCTGTTACGACAACCGTGGTCCCAGGTTCGACAATCGATGCAACGAGGGATCTAAAGGCATCCGGAGCGTGGAACCGCTGCCATTCCTCGCTCGGCACGGCCGTCTCGGCGCTTTCGTTGCCGTCGATCGCGAGGCGTATCCATTGTTCATGACCCTCTGCCGATCGGAGCTCATAAGCCCATGTCCCCGGAGCAACGGAATCTACGGTAACGACCGCGGATCCGATCTCGACGCCGTTGCGCAGGACGACGGCTCTCTTGTCGGCAATGCTCACAATGATTGAGACCGGGCCTGCAGGGGACAGTTGAGGTTGCCACTGATAATCGTTGCTAGGCGAGGCATCGCCACCCAACGGCCATGCCTCCACTGCCAGGCGGGGAGACGAGGGTCTGTCGGCCACGACAATCGTCATGCCGAGCTTCGTCACGCCGTACAGTAATTTGGCAAATTCGGCAGGCAGACGAATGCATCCGTGGGAGGCAGGGTATCCCGGCAACTTGCCGGCGTGGAGCGCTACTCCGTACCAGGTTAGGCGTTGCATGTAGGGCATGGGGGCGCTGTCGTATTTTGATGAATAATGCTCGACCTGCTTTTGGAGGATTGAGAAAACGCCCGTGGGCGTGCTGTGGCCCGCCTTGCCCGTCGACACTGTCGTCGCGCCGATTGGAACGCCGTTGCGATAGAGGACGGCGCGCTGCGTCTGCACGTTGACAATCAGGAGCACAGGCCCGGCTGGGGCGATGCCCGGTGCCCAGACGAATTGCCCAGCCTTTAGGTGCTTGACTGTCTCGACCACGGATTTCGCGCCAGGTTCGACACGCTCAGCCTGCGCCGCCGTTGCCAGCGCGACTGCCATCAAAAAGCCAAGCTTTCTCATCGCGAGATCGCTCAGGCCAAAGCCGCAATGATGACCGCCACGATTGCCCAGCAAAAGATGAAGAATGGAAGCATCAAGGTTAAGACAACGGCCTCGCCGCCTGAGGTTCGACCGGTCGCAGTGATCAGACCGTTCCGCATGAACTCGGACCAGCGTCGAGCGCCTGGCTCCAGTCTGCGCGGGGATCCGATGACAAACAGGACAGGAATGCCGAAGAAGCCTATCAGGAAAATGAAATTGATCGCCATCGGAATGACGAGTTCCGGGTGAGCAAAGCCGATCGCCATAACCGTCACGAACCCGAAAAACATGGCCGCCATGAAGCCTTAGATAACGGTCGGCATCTCGAAACTGTGATCATCACACGCTCGGCGCAAGGGCGGAGAGGTAAGCTCCCGAGCACTTTTCAGGACTGCGGCTTCGTGTCGTACGCTCATCTTTGCCTCCTCAGCGACTGAATGAGCGGCGAAGGTCACTCTCCGGCCGTTCGCGAGCCATAAGTAAAAGTCCGCTATGTGTATTTGCGTATGCGCACGGCCTTGGCGTCGAAGTAACAGTTTTCAGTCTCTGGCTGGAGTTGAGACATGCATTCTGGACTCCGAAATCCGTCGCGTGCGCTTTTGACCCTCGCAATCCTGGCTGCCGCTTCGGGATGCATGACGCCTACCCCGTATCAGCCTTACGAGCCTGAGCTGACGGCGGGCATTCATGGCGGTTACTCAGAACAACGTCTCGCCGAGAACCGCTTCCTGGTTCGCTTTCACGGCAATGAGTTGACCACCAGGGATCGGGTCGAAGGCTACATGCTATACCGGGCGGCGGAGCTGACGGTTCAAAGCGGATACGACTGGTTCGCAATCGTCGATCGACAAACCGAGCATGAAGTGCAGACTTACGTCCATCCAGACCCATTTTATCGGCCATGGTATGGTGGCCAATATGGGTACTGGCGTCCTTATTGGCGCTACTATCGGCCGGGTTACGGCTGGAACGATTGGTATCCGTGGCGTGGCGATCCGTTCTGGGCAAGCCAGATAGACGTAACTACCGTCGAATCGTTTGAAGCCGTTGCCGAAATCGTGGTCGGGAAGGGGCCGATGTCAACCAGCGAGGGACATCCTTTCAACGCTCGGCAGGTTATGTCGGACCTCGGGCCGAGCATCGTTTTACCGCATCAAAAGCAAAAGTAACCGAGCGCGCGAGACCTTTGCCAAACCCTTTAGCGCTACATCCGTACCATTGCGTATAAGCGTGCCGAACAGGTCTCCCATATCAGCGAGTAATGAGTTGGATGACCATTCGCCTCGAACTGGCGCCTACCGCGACTTTCCCTCAGGGCTCTGCCAGCCGCGCTTACCTTTTGCGCGTACCTGTCCGCGACGATGGCCGAATCGATGCCGCAGCGCTGGGTCGAAGTCCATTGCGCGCCACCGCTAGGCGGTTTTGGTCGCCCGAGCCCGACAAGTTCGGGAATGTTGAAAACGACAACGGCCTTTGGGTACTTCGCTGGAAAGGCAGTGCCAACGAAAGCTGCGGAGCGATCGAATCCGGTCCGTTTCGCCTGGACAGTCAAATCGCCGTTTCCGAAGCCGATGGCACAATGAATGAGTTTCGCGTCGCGAGCATGCGTGCCATCGGATGGGCCGCGTCAGCCAAATCATAGTTTTTCGCCTCGGCGCTGCTAATCTCCGCCAATGAGCAGCCGGCGTGACCAAACCCGTTATGTGTCTCCGGAAGAGAGGGAGGCGCACCTACGATCGATCCTGGCAACCGTTCCGGATGCCATGGTGGTGATCGACGAGACGGGTCATATCATCTCGTTCAGCGCAGCCGCGGAAAAGATGTTCGGCTATGCGGAAGCTGAGGTGATCGGAGAGAATGTGGCAATGTTGATGCCTTCGCCAGACCGCGAACGGCACGACGCCTATCTCGCGAACTACCGCAAAACCGGCGACCGTAAGATCATCGGGATCGGTCGAGTGACCACTGCGCGGCACCGTGACGGCTATACGTTTCCGATCGAACTCTCGATTGGCGAAGCCTGGCTTGGCGAGAGACGGATTTTCACCGGCTTCATTCACGACATCACCCATCGCCAGGAGACCGATCTTCGCCTTCAGGATCTTCAGTCGGAATTGGCCCATGTCGGCCGCGTCAGCGAGATGGCATCGCTAGCCTCATCGCTGGCTCATGAGCTTAACCAACCCCTGACCGCCATCGCCAATTATTGCGAAGCCGCGCGCGATTTGATTCCAGAAACTAGCGACCCGAATTTGATGCTCGTTCGCGAGGCGGTAGACGAAGCCGCCAAGGAAACCATCCGCGCTGGTCAGATTGTTCACAGATTGCGCGAGTTCGTGAGGCCCGGAGATGCGGATCGCCGCGTGGAATCATTGGCGCGTCTCGTCACCGAAGCAAACGCCCTGGCACTGGTAGGGTCCCGCGAACACGGCATCGAGGTTTCGGTGCAACTCGACCCAGACGCAGACGAGGTGTTCGTCGATCGCATTCAAATCCAGCAGGTTCTGACCAATCTCATTCGCAACGCAATCGATGCCATGCTGGACAGCCCGATCCGTTCACTGACAATTCGTTCGGCGCCTGCGCCCGATGATATGGTGGCGCTTAGCGTCGAGGATACGGGATCTGGGATCGCCTCAGATGTAGCCGATCAGCTCTTCCGGCCTTTCGTCACGACTAAGCAGACAGGCATGGGGATTGGCCTTTCGATATGCCGGACCATCATTGAATCGCACGGTGGCAGAATCTGGTTCGAACACAAAGCTGAAGGCGGCACCGCATTCCACTTCACCTTACCGTCGGGGGAGGCGGCTCAATGAGTGAGAGCAATAAAATCGTTCATGTAGTAGACGATGATGAATCTGTCCGGCGCTCCGTCGGCTTCATGCTCAAGACGTCAGGATATAGAGTAAAGCCCTATGCTTCCGGCGCTGAGCTTCTGAAAGTGGTGAAGGCTCTGGAGCCAGGTTGTATCTTGCTGGATATTCGCATGCCGGGGATGGATGGGCTCGAAATCCAGCAAGCGCTGCAGGATAGGGGTGTCCGCCACCCGATTATCATCATGACAGGCCATGGCGACGTGCCGCTGTCTGTTCGGGCGATGAAGGCCGGCGCTATCGACTTCATTGAAAAGCCTTTCGAGAAAGAGGCTTTGATATCTGCCATAGAGGACGGCTTCGCGCTGCTCGGACGATCGAATGTCCGTCGTGATCGAGCCGATGAAGCGGCCGTGCGCCTGCAAGTTCTGACTCCGCGCGAAAGGGATGTCCTTGATGGGTTGGCCCAAGGATTACCGAACAAGACGATTGCTTACGACCTTGGCATCAGCCCGCGGACGGTTGAAATCCATCGGGCTAATCTCATGAGCAAGCTCGGAGTGCGCAGCCTGTCAGAGGCGTTGAAGCTGGCGTTTTCAGCGCAGGACAAGTGAGCCGCATAAAGCCCTTTCGCCCGTACTTGCCTTGCTGTCAGGCGCGACTGTGTTCCGGAGCTTCGGCAGCGGGCTGATTGCCGAGCCAATTCCAGATACAGGCGAATATCAGACCGAAGAACGCGCCGACGGAGAAGGTTAAGGCGACCAGGCCAAGCGCGGTGATTGGGCTGAACGGGAGCATCTCATACTGCAGCTGAATAAAATGAAGGCGCAGGACGAAATCCATGATGGTTTTGGCGGCGCCTGTCGCGACCAGCACGATCCAGACCAAATGATAGAAACCAACGACTGCCCCGACGGATAATGCGGCTTTGCCCGGATTGATGCGGCGCATGGCTATTCTCCTTCCGGGCTCAGTTTCCCGCAGGGAGGCGCTGTTCGGCTTTGCGTAATATTACTTATGATGCATCTGATTGCGGGATCTCATTCTTGAGAGGCCCCAATTATGCTTCCTCTTCGATGATCAGCTTTCGAAGCGTGGCCTTCTGAGCTTCATCATCAGACAAGCGCAACTGTTCCTTGAAGCGCCTGACGTTTTCGCGTGCGATGAACTTGTCCACGGCCAACCACCGCCCCGGAGTCGAAGCTCGAGCAATTTTTAACATATATGAATCGCACTTGGAAACTCGGTTCAGATTGATCCGGAGATTTGCGTATCGCGCAGCTTTATCTGATTGGGTCATCAGTCCTGTATCAGAAGGAGCAGGACAATGAACGTCACAACCGATCAGGCCCAGAAGTCGTCCCTGTCCAAGAGGCCAGTTGGTGACTTCACCGATCAACTGATTGATCCGTTCAATCAGCTGCGCAGTGAGGTTGACCACATCTTCGAGAGCTTTCCGTTCCGGATGCCAAGTCTTCACCTGCCGCGCATGACGCTTGCGGTGCCGCCGATTGAGATGACCGAAACAGGCAAGGCCTTCAAGATTACGGCTGAGCTGCCAGGCATTGATCCGGAAAATGTTGAGGTCACCTTCGAGGGCAATATTCTCCGCATCGCTGGCGAGAAGCAGAGCGAGCGCGATGAAAATGAGCGTGGCTATCGTCTGTCTGAACGCAGTTATGGCGCGTTCGAACGAATGATCGAGCTGCCCGCGACCGCTGATGGCCAGAAAATCGAAGCTCGGTTCAAGAATGGCGTTCTGAAGGTCACCATTGCCAAGAACGGCGATCCCAAGGCCGCGCGACGGATCAAGGTCCATAAGGACAGCTAAGCGGCACGGACGCGGGCAGCGCGCCCGCCACCGGAGGAGGGATGCCGGACAAGGCTCCCTCCTCTTTGCCGTCCTGAACGCAGCCCTCCTTGGGAAAGAATCATGGAACAAATGGCATCAGAAATCCTCGACGCTCACCGGATCATGGCGGTTTCCACCTTGAGGCCGGACGGGTGGCCCCAAACGACCGTGGTCGGCTACGCGAATGACGGCGTCTTGCTCTATTTCCTGATTTCGCGCGCCAGCCAGAAATTCGCGAATATTCAGCGGGATGACCGGATCTCGATCGCCGTCGCCACCGAACCGGATGACTATCACAACATTAAGGCAGTCTACGCCGGCGCTCATGCTTCGGAGGTTACTGACCCCAAGCAGCGGCAACGCGCATGGGAGTTACTCATGCAACGTCATCCCAACCTCTCGGAATTCGATCTTCCGGATGCCGCGAAGGCCGCAATGATGCGGGCCCCGTGCAAATATGTCTCGATCCTCGATTTTACGAAGGGGGTCGGACATACCGACAACCTGGTGGTCAGCACCCCGGGCTTGTCGATCATGGAAGCCGCCAAAGACAATGACTGGGGCTACTTGCCCATCACCGGCGATTAAGTGGAACTCCTTATTATGTCTGAAGGGCGGTTGGAGCGATTGTTTCCCCAAATTTGAGGAGGAAATGATGAGCGCTCCGGAACAGCTCTTGGTGAACCGTCCAGCGGAGACCATAACCAAAACCACCGCCTCTAATGCGGCGCCGAAGACGATCCTAGTTCACATAGAAGACAAATCATCCTGTACTCAGAGGCTTGAGCACGCGCTTTCGCTCGCCCGGGCTTTCTCGGCTCATATCTCCTGCTTGCACGTCACGCCGCTCGAGGGATTCACAGCCTTCGATAGCTTTGGTGGCATCTACGTCGTCCCTGAAATCCTGAAAGCCATCGAAGAGGGCTCAGCTGAACTTCAGGCAGCGATCGAACACAAGTTGCGCGGCGAAGACGTAACCTGGGACTATGACGATGTGCGCGGCAATATCGGTACCGGCATCGTTCGGCGTGCCGCGCTTGCCGACCTCGTCGTAACGGGGTCTCGACCGTTTCACGCGGACTTTGCCGGGGCGACGGTCGGGCTGCTTGGTGACCTTATGTGCCGAACGAGGACGCCGCTCTTTATCTCGCCGAAGGGAAGTGCCGTATGCGATCCCACAGGGCCAGCCCTGGTTGCTTGGGATGGTAGCTATGAGGCGGCGAACTCGGTCAGGGGAACCTTAGGCATGCTTGGAGAAGCATCCTCAGTGCACATCCTGCAGGTCGAGGAAGAAAAGCAGGAGAGCTTTCCTGGTACTCGCTTGCTGGAATTTCTGTCCCGCCACGGCATCCACGCTGAGTTGACGTTTGAATCAGAGCCCAAGATGGATCGCGACTTGGTCCCAGACATGCTCGTCGCGCGAGCGGAAACCGTTGGCGCGTCTTATCTCGTGATGGGCGGATACAGTCATAGCCGGACGGGTGAATATCTATTCGGCGGTGTAACGCGGGCCATGCTCAAGGGGGCGCCTCTGCCGATCGTCATCGCGCACTAAGTGCGACTACGTATTGGGACGATGCTCCTAACGTTGCATGATTCGTCCAAGGCTCTCCGGGACCTCCCGAACCACCTCCCCACCCCGCAAGTCTCGGGGAGCCGTTTCCTCTCATTTGGGACCGGATAGGACCGCTGATGACGAAGCATTGGGTTCACCAGCTTCAACTCAGGCTCGGACCCGCAAGCGTTCTCGGAGGGCCGGCACGCGCAACCCTGGAGCACGCACAAGTGGGCACGCGCCGTTACGGCCGTGGTAAGGTCATTGCAAGCATGTGAAGCCGGAGCCAGGCTCTTCATCTCCTGACGTCCGGCTGGGCCGCGAGGATATCCGTCCTCGAGGACGGCTCGCAGCAAATTACTGATTTCGTGCTGCCCGGAGATTTTTGCGACCTGTCCAACCTGGATGGCGGGTCCGCCGGGAGAGCCCTGGCGCTGACGGACTCCGAGGTTGTCCTCCTGAACCGCGAAGCGCTTCTATCAGCAATAATTTCTCATTCAGACTTAGCTGTGGGACTCTTGCGGCTAGCCCTCAGCGAACAGGCCATTCTTCGCGAATGGTTGATCTGTCTCGGACGCCGCGAAAAGGCGCGAGCATCTGGCGCACTTGATCTGCGAATTGCATCAACGCCTCCAGCAGGCGGGTGTTGTCGGTGATGGAGAGTTCGATCTGCCTCTCACTCAGGAGCAATTGGCCGACACGCTCGAAATGACGCCGGTTCACACTAACCGGGTCATTCAGCGAATGCGAAAGGAAGGTCTCATTAGCCTCGGCCAGCGGCGTTTGCGCATCGAACACCCTCAAGAATTGGAGGATATTGGCGAGTTCGATGGCTCATATCTGCTCACTTAAGGTAGCATTCTCGTGCTGCTCAAAGCCCATGGGCGACCGGTGCCGTACGCCCGCACAAGTCTTGAAGTGGTCGAATGCTTCCAACTCAAACACAGCGCACGCTTATTGCCGAACTGTTGCCGAAGTTGATCGGCAAGTGCCTTGGATCGCGTTTAAGATGTTGATTTTGCTGGTGACCCCTACGGGACTCGAACCCGTGTTTTCGCCGTGAGAGGGGGAATAAATAAGCCTTTGTGCATTCACCAGCCTTCGCCTACATTCGTCAAACCCTAGAGAAACTGCCAATAATCATTCGCCTGCCTTCACCGGCCTTCGCGCAGGGGTATTGGGGAAATTGAGGGGGACGTTTGAAAAGGAGCGAAATAGGTGGCGAGAACAGTGAAGGATGTGCGGCTGGATAGCCGTGCAGCGCGGGAGCGATTGGAGCCGCGCAAGAAGCCCTACTATCGAGCGATCGAGACAGGCCGCCATATCGGCTATTACAAGGGACCGCGCGGCGGCACATGGTTCGCCCGCACAGGCGAGCCGGGGAGCTACCGAGAGAAGCGGCTGGGCACGGCGGACGACACGCTGGACGCCAACGGCGCAGACGTTTTCAACTTCGGCCAGGCGCAGGCCGCCGCCCGAGATTGGTTCGACAAGGTGGCGACCGAGACCGACGCCTTGGGCGACGGCGAAGCGTCGACCGTCAAGGATGCGGTCGAGCGCTACATCAAGGCGATGAACGCGCGGCTCACCAAGCAGGAGGGTCGCCCCATCAAAGCCCGCTGTGGCAGCGCGCTCAACCGCCATGTCGTTTCCAACGCTGATCTGGCCGCGAAGGAGCTGCATACGCTCACCGCTGCCCAGCTTCGCAAATGGCGCGCCGGGCTAGCCGTTGCCCCTGCAACCCGCCAGCGCGTCACCAACGACTTGAAGGCCGCGCTCAATGAATCCGCGCCGACTGCTGCCCTGAAGTTGATCATCAAGGAGGGCTTGGCCTCTCCCAAGGGCGAGAGCCACGCGCCGGCCGAAGAAGCCGCCGACGCGAGCAAGCTGCTGACCGATCAGGAGACGCGCAAGCTGCTGAAGGCGATCCACGCCAGCGACGTGGACGGCGATCTTTACCGCATGGCCCTACTTATGGCCGCGACGGGCGCCCGCTTCGCCCAGCTCCGCCGCCTGACCGTTGGCGACGTTCAGGGCGCGCGGCTTCGCGTCATGGTGCCAGCTTCCCGCAAGGGCCGCGTTGGTAGCGCCCAGCGAGCCAGCGTCCCCGTTCCGGTTGGGCAAGACGTCATCGACGCCCTGTTGCCGGTCACCAAGGGCCGCAAGGCGAGCGAGCCGCTGCTAGAGCGCTGGCGTCATAAACAGACGGGCCCGGCGACGTGGGAGCGCGATAGCCGGGGAGCATGGCAGTCCGCCGCAGAGCTGGCCCGCCCGATCCGCGCAGCCGTCAAATCCGCAGAACTGGGTGACTCCGTATCCGCCTATTCATTCCGGCACAGCTCTATCGTTCGCGCTCTCCGCGAGGGATTGCCGGTGCGCCTGGTCGCCCAGCTGCATGACACCAGCATCGCAATGATCGAGCGCAACTATACCCGCTTCATGGCTCACGCTCTGGAAGACGTGGCGCGCAAAGCAATCGTGCCGATGGTTGAGGAAGACCGAGGTGAAAACGTGGTCTCTATCACCGCTGCGAAGGCCACCTAAAAGGAGTCGTTTTAAGGCCCGTACAGCGCTTTCTAGGGGTGTCAGCTAGGTGGGTAGCGGGCACCCCTTTCTTTGAGTCCTGCGGTGCCTCTGAGTCCGTTTAAACCGCTATCGAGATAGGCGGGTAGGGTGCGCTCTAGCCCCACCGTAATTCCCGCAGGATGCCTTCGATGGTGGCCGTATTATGTTAAATGATACATCATATCATCAATCGGTATCTCACCGCTTGATCCACGGCGATCCCCCGACATCCTCTAGCTGAACCGCGCTGACCGCTCCGCTCTCTCCCCGTCCGGCCTGGCGCCCTCCAACTTCTCTTCATGACCGCGCCCTTTCGATCCTAGATCTTCCCGCTCGCGTTCGTTGCCAGCTGCCCTCCCGACCTAAAGAGTAAGTAGTCCAAGGAAGCCCTGTTCCTTGGAACTACTACTATAGGGTAGTCGGCAACGGTAACGGTAATGATTTCAATGACTTAACGGAATTATGGTCAACCGTGACCGGCAACGGGAAATCCAATTATTCCAATGGCTTAGCCGTTCCGTTGCCACCCGTTGCCGCCCGTTGCCGCGTTGCCGGTCATGACCACGGCAACGGAAAAGGCTGGTCATACAATGGCTTAGCGAGATCGGCTTTTCACCTGCGTTCACCCACCATTTTCCGTTGCCAAAACCTCGCGGCAACGGCGACTTTCCGCCATTTTCTGAAGACCGACCCCTAGTTAAGTTTTGTTATCCGCCTTTTTCGCATCCGGTTAACGCAGCGCTAGGCCAAGCGGCACTTCAACCACTCAATCCAATGAAACAGTTCGCTTGAACCGCTGAAACCCTCGGGCGTTTCCGAAGATAAAAACTCCGTCACCTCTTTGTCATTCCACAGGCGCTCCACAATCATCCTATCGAGCCTAGGTGCGGCGAAACGAACGAAATGATTTCGGAAGCCTATAATGTGAAACGAGGCCGAACCGCCCTTCTCGAATGGAGACATTAGGTCTTCGCAAAATACGAGGTGATTTATCCGCTTCGTCCCTCGAAGAAACCTCAACGCGATTGGCGTAAGGACGCCGACCAGATCTCCGATTTGCTCTCTCCATGTGCCGGGCAGAAAGCACACAATCACGGCAGGCTTGTCGTTAGGCAATTGGCTGCGCTTTTTGCGCAGTGCCGACATGATTGTGCCTTCGCTGAATGAGCGCACGGTAAGGGAAGTGGCCTCAACATTGATCTCCATGCCGTCGTCGGCCCTTACCGCGAAGTCGAAATCCTCACCCAGCCGCCCTGTCTCTGGGCGAGCCATCACACTGAATCCCCGCTCTCCAAACATCTGCGCTGCAAATGCTTCAAAGGCCGCTGATCGCATGTCTTCGCGCGTCCCGAGGCGGCGGCAAACCTCGCGAAATCCGGGCTGTCGCCGCAGGACGAATAGGGCCTGCGCTATCTGAGTAAGACGTATGGTTTGCTGCCACGGAATCCGGCCCGGGCTATTGTCCGGAAAATCGAGAAATGCGGCCTTACGGTCGAGTAGCTTGCCTAGGTAAAATGCGATTACAGCCTGGATAGCCAAATTGCCAAACGCGTAAGGTTCTCTCAGTTCCTCCGGCGCATTTAGAACCCACTGGTTTAGTTCTTCTGGGATGTCGTCAAACATGACGCCGCCGGATTACCGCGGGAGGTTTGCAATCCCCTCTTCTGCCGCCGCCTTGGTTTGGTAGGTCTACACCTTCAGAGACGGAGCAGCCTCGCCATCGCCGGTTAGGCGAAGTGACCTCAACTCGCGCGCTCCGAATCCCAAGCGCATTCACCCGCCACCGGAAAGCTGCATCAGACAAACCACGCCCTCCACAGTAGTGCAACGAAGGACCCAACGGAGAGAGGATAGGGGAAACCTCCAGCAAACGGCGACACCTTCGCCTCATACAGGTGGGTACGTTCAAATTAACATCGCCAACAAATGATAAGCTTTCTGGCGGTCGGATGAGCGCTTATGTCCGTACTTGCTTCGCAGCCGGGGGAGCCGTCCCGGCCGGAACCGCAGCGCGTCCGTCCTCCGTTGTGGGTGAAGCAAAGCCACGGGGTCAGGGAATTCGTCCTGACCGTCATCCGCAGCACGCGTGACCTTCGTTGCGGCCGGGGCGGTGGCCTTAGTACCGGGGGATCGGCCCGGGCACCATCGCGGTCATGTCCGTGTCCGCACCGTTGATCCGCTTCCCCGTCAATCGACCGGAGGCGGCGGGGCCACAGCTTCGCGTTTCTCGGTTCCAGGCCCGGCTTTGCTGCCGGTTGTCATCGGGCCGGGGGACGCGGGCGATAGCTGGCGCGTATTATCGGGGGGTAGGCATGGTTAGGCGAGTAGCGTTGCGTGCACTGATGGGCTGGGCTGGGATTGTCGCCCTCTCATGGTGGCTGGCTGAGCGGCGAATTGAAATCTGCGACGACAGTGCATCTTGCGTGATCCGCGCCACCGCCGCACGAGATAACGCTCTCATTTGGGGGCTGATCATCGCCTTGGTTGGCGCCGTCCTGTTCTCCCTGCTCTGTTCCCGCCAAGGCGCCCCCGGATCAACGTGGAAAGCCCATGGCCAGGCCTACCTCCTGCCGCTCGGAAGAGCTGCCCCACGGTTCAGGCAAGCCATCAGAAGACGTCCCCGGTTCTGGATCGGCGCGGCTATCGCCCTGCTGGTCGCAGCCGTGGGGCTCTGGACTCTCATCCGCAGCGATGAGGCCGGCCAGGCAGAAAACGTCATGAATGTCGACGATACGATGATGATCGAAAAAGGGCCTTCCGGTGTTTTTGATGATCTTGTCCCCGAGGACGCTGCGGGACGATAACGACAGGACGACCCGCAAGCCATTGACGAATAACTTCGCAACGTCCGCTTTCCACCCAGCGTCGCCACTCTGTTGGAAGCGAAGCAAGCTAAGGCGTCATGGCATGGATTGCCCGGCACTCCTCATGTTCGGGTTCATCGATCGACCCCGGCTCACCGCAAACAGGGCAGCGGCCAACTAGGAACAGATGATACCACAGGCGACGGATATAAGACTGGAGGCAACGCAACATCCTGAGGTGCGTAAGGGCTACACACGCTTGCCGTTAAAAAGAATGTTAAGCTGGCCGCTGCGAGCGGCAAGTTTTTTGATCCGTTCATGCCACTAGCCCAGTTTGGCTCCGGCCGGGGGCCCGTTGCCCACGGCGATTGCACGATCCGTTTATTTAATTTACGTTCATAACCGCTCGGTTAACATATGTACGGGGGCGCATATGCTGAAGCGTGTTCTGATCGCCGTAGCTTTGGTCGGCGTTGCGGGTTGTGCGACAGTTTCACAGATGACGGCGACAGGCGGGAGCCGGGCGGACGGTGTAGTCAGACTCTCGTTTGAGTACGGCATGTTCGACAAGGTTCAGATCGACCAGGCCAGCGCCTTGGTGACCGCGCAGCAGAGATGCGCAACGTGGGGCTATGGGGGTGCTGAGCCGTTCGGCGGCGTCACCCGCCAATGCCAAGCGATGTCGACGTACGGTTGCACTCAGTGGTTTGCGACCGTGGAGTACCAATGCACGGGAGCCGCCGGCACTCAGGTCGTTTCGCCACCTCCATTGGTAGCGGCCCAGGCTGGGCCCACTCAGGCGGCACCGGCCGCGGCTTCCGGCGTACATATGGTCAGGGCCAAAACGCTCTCCGGATATTGTCTAGATGTCCCGGACGATTACGTCGGCACCGGCGCTTCAAGTCGACCGGCAGTCAGCGATGCCATGCCAAGGTGCAGCAGTCTTTCGGGCAAATAAGTGATCATGCGAGTACTGGTAATTGCGGCGCTGTTCGCGCTGCCTGTTCCGTTGTTTGGTTGTGGCAGCAGCGAGCCAACAGAAGCTGAAGAAGATGCTCGGCTCGACGAGGCATACGACCGCGCAAGTGACGATGTGAGCTCTGAATCCTACGAGGACGTGGGAGACACCAGCCTGTGCACTGACGATTGCAGCGGTCACGATGCCGGATTTGAGTGGGCCAAGGAAAATGGGGTGACCGATCCAGCCGACTGCGGCGGAGAAAGTCAGTCGTTTCAAGAAGGCTGCGAGGCCTACGGTGAAGCGATCGACGAAGAAGCGTCCGCTTACGGAGAAGAGGGCGAGGACGAGTGACCTGGCGCCTGCCGGGTTATGATTTGTCCCGGTTGACAGCGACAGCGGTAGGGCGTTTGTTCGATGCCGCTCGGGTTGTGGGGGATGCGGTCATGAGGCTGCCGAGCTTTTGTGCATTTTGCGTGTTTGCGTTGATTGTGGCGGTGCCAGCCACATCGATCTTCGCGCACCCCGGCGGGCTCGACGCAAACGGCTGTCACCATGATCGTAAGAATGGCGGCTATCATTGCCAACGCGGAGCTTCGGCTAATCGATCTGCGCAATCCCAAGTCATGAGTTCGGGACCGACCGGCCGCGCCTTCCGGAATTGCTCCGAAGCGCGTGCTGCCGGTGCCGCGCCGGTCAGGGCGGGCGATCCTGGCTATGGCCGTCACTTGGATCGCGACGGAGATGGGGTTGGCTGCGAATGATTTTGGCAGGATTGATGCTAATTGCCGAGCCGCCAGCCGAGCCGCTTATTGACGGCCCTCCCTTAGATTGGGCCACAGATCATGCGCCGTTTGGCATGGATATCACGCTAGACGGAAAGCTGTGGATCAACACGAACAAGGTTGGAGCGCGTGATGACTACGCCATCCTTGCTAACGACCTTTACAGATCGCTGACAAACCGCAGTGCATTTCCACGGGTGTGGATCCGCGGTTATCACCGGAAAAACTCGACAGTCACTTATCGCGAGACCAAGGCGCTGGTTGAGATCGACTGCATGGCCGACACAATCCGAGTTGAGCGGCGTGTCTATTATTCGGCATCCGGAGAGACAGTCGGCTCGGAAGGGCCATTTGCTGCCGACCCAATTGTCCCCGGAAGCATCGGGGAATCCTGGCGCAAAGCTGCCTGCACCAAGTTCTCGAAATAATGCTGCTTGCCGTCGCAGTCGTGGCAGCCGGCCAGACATTCACCTGCACTCCGACAGCCGTGTGGGACGGTGACGGCCCGATTTGGTGCGCGGAAGGCCCGCGGATCAGGATAGCGGGCGTAGCTGCGCGTGAGATCGACGAGACCTGCAAGTCAAACCAGCCCTGCCCCGCTGTTGGAGGCGTCGAGGCCCGCAACCGATTGGTAGTGCTGTTTGGCGGTCCAAAAGGCACACTTTCGACGGGTCACATTAAGGTGCGCTCACCCGCGATGCGCTGCTTGTCGGAAGGCTCAGCTGGCGGATCGCGCACTGCTGCATGGTGCACATCGCCAGCTTTCGGCGACCTATCCTGCGCGGCTGTCCGTGCAGGCGGCGTCGTAGTTTGGCAACGCTATTGGGGCAATCACAGATGCTGATCAGGAAGACCCTAAACGCATCCGCATTTGTTGGGCTTTTCCTGATCTTAAGCTTGATCCTAATGGGTATATAGGAGTCGTTGACAGGTTGGCAGTGTGTCTAAGGAGTTTCAGTCATGAATTGGCTGAAGATTGGTCTCGCGTTTCTGGCATCTTCGTCGGCAGCTTCGGCCGCCGAGATTCTGCATGAGCCCGTCGAAAAGGGGTTTGAGCTGATCGCCATCGTGGGCGACATCCAAAAGGGGGACGATGCAAAATTCCGGCGGATGGCGGCGCAGTATCCGAATGCTGTCGTGGCGCTTAGCAG
This sequence comes from Sphingomonas alba, assembly GCF_023516555.1. Lineage (GTDB taxonomy): Bacteria > Pseudomonadota > Alphaproteobacteria > Sphingomonadales > Sphingomonadaceae > Sphingomicrobium > Sphingomicrobium album. The sequence goes on along the minus strand of NZ_JAMGBD010000002.1, from coordinate 293,203 downwards.
CAACGGTGGTCTTCTCATTCCGGCGCTCGAGATCGGCAAGGCGATCCATCTGATGGGCTTTGCGACATACGTTCCCGACCGTGAAGTATGCGCTTCCTCATGCGCGCTCATCTGGGTCGCCGGGGAAAGTAAGTTCTTGGCTCCGACGGGCAGGGTTGGATTTCATGCAACCTATCTGGAGGAGGGCGGAAGGCAGATTGAGACGGGTGTGGGTAATGCGCTCGTCGGCAGATATCTCACGCAGTTGGAGTTGCCCGAGCGGTCCATCATCTTCGCGACTAGCGCTCCCCCTTCGTCCATTCGTTGGCTTGGTGCTTCAGATCGGGGAACCTCTGGAATCGACTTCAAGATACTTGAGTCTGAGGAGACGACCGTTTCGCCGCCGCCGTTAGTACAATTGAACACACCTCCGCCAAAAACCCTGGGCGGCTGGCGCGTGAGTGCCCGCTCGCCGGACAACAAAACCATCCATTTCGTGAACACCGACGAGATACGGAGAAGCGGAACTACGGTTCAGTTTTGGGACGAATCCTGGTGGTCCGAAAGAGTGGAAGGCGTGAACAAGGCGGTGGCCCTCTTCGAGGCGAATTGCAGCAACAAAGCCTACCGTGAACTGGACAGGAAGTATTTTGCCGACGACGAGTTTGAAAGTCAGGCAAAAATAGATAGCAACAAAGTTTCATACGCATCCCCAGATTCCATGATTTTCGGCGTCATAGAATCGGTATGCGAAAGCGATTTCGAAACCGGCCCAGTTGCCAATCGCGCTCAGGCTGTCGCTATGTACCGGTCGCACCACTAACGGGTCCGCATGTGCAATCTCTACAACATGCGGAAGAACGTCGATGAGGTCGCCCGGCTGTTCCGGGCCGATCCCGACCCGCGCGGCAATGCCGGGGAGAATGTCTATCCCGGCTATCCCGGCCTCGTCGTTGCAGAGGGCCGCGTCAGGCAGATGACCTGGGGCTTCCCGCTGACGCTCAAGGGCAAGAACGGCCAGCCGCTGAAGCCCAAGCCGGTCAACAATTGCCGCACCGACAAGCTCGACAGCTTCATGTGGCGCTATTCGTTCCAGGACCGGCGCTGCCTGATCCCGGTCAGCGCCTTTTGCGAAGCGGAAGGAGAGAAGGGCGCCAAGACCCGCACCTGGTTCTCGCTGCCCGATCAGGACCTGTTCGCCGTCGCCGGCATCTGGCGCGACACGGACGAATGGGGGCCGGCCTATTCGATGGTGATGACCGAGGCCTGCGAGCATGTACAGGGTATTCACGACCGCATGCCCGCGATCCTGCCGCCCAGCGATTGGGGCGATTGGCTGGACGGCTCTCCAGACACCGCTGGAATCCTCTGCAGGCCCTTCGAAGGGTTGATGACGGTTGAGCGCACTCAAGAGCCTTGGGTGAGGCGCTGAGCCTTGCCTGAGCGTCTCAGCCCCGCTGGCGTTGTGACCGTCTGCATGTTCGTCGCCTACTTTCACGGAACGAGCCTAGGCGTTGCCATCGCTCTTTCGCTCGGTTGGTTCGGTATTCGGCGGCTGGCGGCAATAATCCCGGTCAGGGCCTAGCCGATCGATCCACCCGAAGGACCGGGAAAGCCGCCCCAATCCCTAGCACGGGCGGCACAGAAAACGGGATAGCCGCGCAGGCGCTCCGCCAGCAGCTCGGCAATTCGCTTGGCCGCCCGATCACCCTTCGCGGCATCGCGGTTGGTCAGGTCGTTCATTAGGTGCTTCGGCGCGGTGCGGACCGTGAAATAGAGAAGCTCCGCGATTTCATGGCCGGTCATTTCTCGCCAGCCCTGGCCTTGATTGTCGGTTGGGTCGTCGACTCGAAGCATGGCCGCGATTGTGGAACATCATGAGAACAGCTGGCTAGGCCCATTTGCGTAGCGGCCGCGTTAGGCAACCTCCGAGTGACCGTGCGGTAAGGTGAACCGTCTAGGCGGCGAGATTTCGGATTTGGGGCAGACCTAGGTCCTTTGAGCATAAGGTTTCTGGTTCGAATCCTACCGGGAGGACGATGGGAAGGCGGGGCAGACGAGGAGCTGAATTTAGTGTATTTAGTAAACCGTCACATTAATTCCGGGTTTCTATTTAATATCGTTCCAAAGGGTACGAGTGCTCATTATGACCGTAGTCGAGCGGCCCCAATTATTTTGACGACGTCAGCTAGTGTGATTGCATCTTCCGGAATCCCGAGTTCGACCCCGCCAGAGTTCGGTAACCCGTTTGCTTCCCAGGCGGCGCTCATAAAGTCTTGGAAGTCGCCACCGCAAACGCCAAGATCGCGACAGAGGCGCTGGCCAGCGGAGACCGGGCTGGAGATACCTTGCTGCTCAGCAAGGATAACTGCTAGTTTTTCTAAGACTTTTTGATCGCTTTTATCCACGCTAACTCCTTCGCGAGCAGACAACGATCATTACAACGTCTTTGGCCAATAAGATTCCACCAGCAATTGGAATAAGGCGACCAGCGGCGCGGCCAATGACTGGTGTGGCTCGATTTAGCTGCGCCAATCGAGGCGTCCAAATTCTATTAACACCGAAACGCTGACCAAAGTTGGTTTCTCCTATCCGCTGAGGAAAGCGCCGCGCCAAGCCCTCGGAAAGTGCGGAGGTGCCTCTTGATGATCCAGGAGTCACGAAACGCTTGCTGCCCTCCTGCGGTATGCCCAGCAATGCCGTCCCAAGGTCAAGTAATCCGGTAATGCCAAACTGATCAAGCGCGCACTGGACGACCTTATCCACTGCCGATTTTTTCTTGGCGGTAACGACGATCTCCTCGTCTACCGTCTCTCGATCGCCCGGCCCTCCTGTATCTTCTCGCTGCAGGGTCCAAAACAGGTTTGGGCCCGCAAACGCGATCCCACCGTTCGGATCACCGTTAACGCAGGAGCTCGGATTGCTGAAACACGGATTCCGCGGACCGGTTGGGCAAGCGTCACTCGTCGTGGGACACGGGATGGTACCACCAAGCCCAGACGGATCGAGCAGATTTACCGGATCGCCCACGACGTATGCATAAACGTTGGGGCTGTCTTCGTATCCGATTGGGTCTGTCTGCATGAACCGGCCTATGTCGGAGCGATAGAACCGCGCCTTGTAATACCAGAGTGAGATCTCCGGCACCCAAGCTTGGCCCGTATACCCGAACGCGCCCGAGTTGCTGGATTGCGGGACGCCATACTCATCATACTTGTTGTCGGCTGAGAGTGCGCCAGAGCTGTCAGTCGATGTGAGGACCGAGCCGCGTTCGTCGGATGACAGGAAGCTGCGACTGCTCGCGCCGGTACCTTCGTAAGCAACCAACGGGTTATCGACGCCCGGCCCGTGGATGTAACGGCGAAGAATGCCATTGCTGCCATCATATTCCGCGATCCGATCCAAGCCGTCATAGCCCACACGGGTCGTGCCTGAGCCATTGGCGACCTGATAGAGCCGCCCCATCGGATCGTAGCCCAGCGTCGTACTTCCCGGCCCCGAGGTCAGAAAATTCTCACTTGAATAGCCATAACTGTCGCTGCCGACCGCAGTTATATTGCCCTTGCTGTCGTGGGTGACGGTGGCCGAGCCAACATTGCCGATCTGGTTCAATCCGTTCGGCGTGGACGAGAGATTGACATTGTTGTGACCGGTCCATGCGTAGGCATCGTTGCTGCGGGCGACACTCGTGATCTGGCTGGCGGGGCTGTAGCTGAAGGTCTGAGTGAGATCATTCGCAGTTGAGGCGAGGTCGTTGGACTGCGTCGCCAGCCGCGAGGCGTTGTCATAGGTGTAGTCCTGCACCACGCCGTTCCCAAACGTGACGCTGCTGCGGCGGCTGAGACTGTCATATTGATAGGTAGCAAGCACGCCGACGCCGGAGGATGCCCCGTTCTCCCGGATGGACGTCGTGTTCCCCAGCACGTCGTAGTCGTAATTGCCGAAGAGGCTGGTCGAACCCGGCAGCGTGACTTTTGTGCGGCGGCCGGCGAGGTCGTATTCGCTGGTGACCGTGCCGAGCCCGGTCGTTGCTTCCGTAAGCTTACGCGACAACGCATCCCAAGTCAGGCTGGTTGTCAGCGAGTTTTGGACTGCCGAGGTCAGGCGATTGAGTAAGTCGTAGGCGTAGGCCGCGTCCGGTTCGCTGCCTGGCAAGTCTTTGTCGGTCAGCCGGTTGAGCCCGTCATAGGTGTAGCCGATGCTGTTTCCGTCGCGCAGGCGGCGGCTGGTGACATTTCCGTTCTTGTCGAGCGACAGCTGCTCATAATCGGTGGTGCTGGAGCTGTTCGAACCGATCGTCGTGATCGGGTAGCGTGTCTTCACCAGCCGATCGAAACCGTCATACTCATAGGTCGTGCGATTGTTATTCGCGTCGATCAAATACTGCAGCGTACCGTTGGCGTTGTAGCTCAGCTTGCGCTCGCTGGCCTCCTCGCCCGATATGCCGAACGCGACCTTGATCTCATTCGGGCGCCCGTCGCTGTCCCTCAAAGTCTTGGTGATGCGATCCGGGCCGTAGCTTCCCTGCGTGTCGAGAGTGCAGGCGTCGCCTGGCAGGCTACCGAATTCCGAAGGGTTCATCCGCTGCGCGGTGCATTGCAGGCGGTGGGCAGTATCGTAACTAAATTGGGTGAGTGTCTGGGCCGACCCACCGCCGCTCAACTTGTCGGTCAACTTCAGCCCATCGGCGTCATAGGTCATATCGACGGTCTGGGCGACGGTCATGGAGTTGAGGTCGCTGAACGTGGTCCCCGTGACCGTGCCGGTCTCGATCTTGGTCAAGTCTCCGTTGGTGGCGAATGTCTTCTTCGACGCGAGCCGCGGGCGTCCTCCGGCGCCATCCGGGTCAGCGGAGATGACACCGATCTGTCGACGAAGGCTGTCATACAGTGCGGTGGTTGTGTCGTCGGTACCGGAAAGCGGTCCGTCGACCGAGGTTAGATTGCCTATGGTGTCATAGGCGAGCTTGGTGGTGGCGGTCAGCGTGCCGGTCCCGTTGCCCTTCGCGACCTGTGTCGGCAGCAAATTGTTGGCCACTCCAGTCGTGCCGTAGGTGACGGTGAATTTGACCTCGTCCGACCCGCCCGAGCAGCTCGCCGTCGTCGCGCATTGCGAGATGGACTGGGGAAGCGTGACGTTCTGCCCGGTGCCGACGATTGTCCCCGACGTATTCCTGATTTGTGCCTGGGCGGTGACATAAGTGAAGGTTTGCTTGGGCCGGGTCGCGCCACTGGTCGGCGCCGGGCCAGTGACAGTCAGAACGCCTCCGTGGGTGGAATCGTAGGTATAGTCGGTCGTATTGCCGCGCGCGTCGGTGGTGCTGGTCGGCTGGTTGCACGTGACGGGGCTGGTGCAGGAGGATGGGAAAGATGCCGTCGTGACGATGTCGGCGCTACTCGAAGTGCCGGTCTTGTCGACGTTCCGTACTTCTGTGACGTTGCCTCGCGCGTCATAGGTGTATTGCGTGTAATTGCCTTCCGGCTTGGTGATCTTGGTTAGCCGGGCGCTGCTGTCGTAAGCGTAGGTCGTCGTGTTGCTGAGCGCGTCAGTGAAGCTGGTGAGCCGCTCGCTGCTGATATTGAAGACGTAGGTGCTGACCTGGCTCAAGCTGTTAGTAACGGTGACCGTCCGGTTCCCGGAAGCATCAGCATAGCCATAGGTCGTGGTGCCGGCATGATCGGTGATCGAGCTCACCTTGCCGCTCGAATAGGCAATGGTAATGTCATTGCTGGAGCTGCCGGGGCGTTTGACCCCGGTAATGGCGGTGCCGGTAAAGGTATTCAGCAATTGATTGGGATTCGTCTGGCTGGGCCATGTCTGGCTCGCCGGGTCGTATGACCGGTTACGAAGCGTGATGTCGGTTACCAAGAACCAGCTCGTCAGCCCCGAGGCGTCATCGAGATCGTCGGTGAAATAAGAATATTCCGCGATATAGCCGTAAGCCGTCGTCACCGACTGGAGCCGACGGACGTCCTTGAACCCACCCTGGCAGAAATCCCCATTGAAGAAGACGCAGTAGGTGCGCAGGTCGTAGTTGTAGTCGAGCCGCTGGCCGTTTGGCCTGACAATGGCGGTCACCAATCCTTCGTTGCCGTAAGGGTCGAAGCCCGTGTTGACGATCGCCTTGTTGAAGGTGACGGTCGTCCCGTCGCGGGCCGTGTAGGTGTAAATATTGCTGGCGAATGTTAGCGAGGAGCCATTGGCTTCGGTCGGGGTGTAAGTACTGCCTGACTTTGTAAAGCGGTCGGTGCGGCCATTGACGGTCGCGAAGAAGGTGCTCCCGCTGCTCTGCAAATTGGCAATGATGTTATTTGTCCAGCCCGCACCTACGTTGATCCTGCGGAGGTCTAGCCCTTGGCTGCCGCCGATTGTCGCGACCGGCTCATCGACCGTGTAGAGGCCGCGAAACAGGTCGACGCTGTTGTCGTCGATCAGCTGGCGCGTTGGCGGGACAAGAACGGCCTGTCCGTAGACGGGCGCGGCAAGCGCGCTGCTGGCCAATATGGCGAAACGCAATGCTCGATGAATCACAAGGCTTTCCTTTGAACAGGATGATTTTGGGAGAGCCCGCACCGAGTAGCGGGAGGAGCGTCAGGGCTAGTTGGGTGAGCCGGTCGTAGTCTTGTTCAGACGGTTCTCGGCCTTGTCGATGTTGTAGGTCGTGTTGACCCCATTGTTGACCGAGCCCGTTCGATTGACGGTGATCAGCCGCCCGCGCGCGTCATAGGTGTAGTTGATGGTTTCCGACGCCTCGGCGCTCATGGCGAGCGCCACGCCCGTAGCAGTCAGCAAGCCAGTGATGATTTCAGAACGCACAAATCGTCGCATCGCAGCACTCCCGCGATTCGATTCGGCTCCGTAACCGTACACGATTTCGAACTCGGGGGAAGGGTCCCCTGCGCGGCCCGGCCAATGATGGTTAAATATCGGTTAAGAAAAAGAGGCCCGCCAGTCTTGTAAACTGGCGGGCTAACGGCATTCGGCACGCCGAATTCAGTTGTTAGAATTGCGAGTCCTACAAATCAATATTGGGCTTGACGGGTTTCATTTCACAACCATAACGGATGTTGCTCGGGCGAACGGAGGTAAGGTTTGGCTTGTCCCGAGTGCAGTTTGAATCACGCGCGCAACAGGCGCGCCGAGATCGCAGAGCAATCGCTGCTTCTATTCATGAACACGTTCTCAAGACTGTCGCAGCAACTGGCCGACATTGAGATCGAAGTTGAGCGGACGCGGCACGAAGCAAATCCGCCTCCCTTGGGCATCCCGCCAGTGCCAAAGCCAAGGTATTACCTCATGAGGGTCGATACTTCTGATCCCAAGGCAGTGGGCGAGCCTTCGAAATTCCATCACCCACATACGGCTGACGAGCCTCCCGAGGCTTCTCCTTAAGCGGCTTTCGTGGCTTGGGCTTAGAAGCCAACAGGCCGGATCATAGACAGGATTGCCTCGCCGCCACCGGACAACGTGGGTGGGGGTGTGTCTGGCGACGGCGAGGCGGCGAACGCGGGCGGCGTCGCCTAATAGAACTGTTGTACGCCTTGGGAGCGCGGACCAAGCCCGTATCGACCTATGTCTGCGATGGCAGAGGCAAGCGGCGACAGGCCCAAAGCGGCCATGTCCTGACTCGTAATAAGCGCATTCACGGGGAGCTGTTGCAGCGATTGACCCACCGCCTGCAGCTCCTGACTGGTCGCTTGCCTTTCCGAATTCAATGTTCCTAGCACGGCATCGATGCCCGCATTCTTGGCATCTCGTTCCGCAACCGCCTGATCCTCAGCTTCAGCACGTTTCTGTTGCCGCTCTTGATAGTCATTAAAGCCCTTACCAAGCGCCTGCACGACACGATTTCCGAAAAAACACATCAGTCGATCTCCCACCATTTCGCCGGGCCCCGCCCAGCTTCCACCCTGGCCATCACTCCGGCCATTTAGAGGTTCTGTCCGGTCAGAGACTTGAAGCGCTGGCGCACCACCTGAGGGGAGGCGCCCCTACCGATCGCCTCCCTCGCCTCGCTCTTGAGTTCGTCGGCACTATATCCCTGAACCTTCTGCGCCAGTGCCCTGTTCTTGCGGGCGTCGATCTGCTTTTGCCGACCGTCCAGCGTGTCTTTTACCGCCTGAACGGGGTTCCCAGTCTGCTGAAAGCGGCTGATGATTTCGCCGCGTACCGAGGCCTCGCCTTTGTCGCTCAGGCCTTCAGGATAGCCGCGAGCCACGAGCTGGCGACCAAGCTCGCCTTTCTTCTCAGTTTTGGTTTCCGTTCCATCGCCGAAGAGATTCGTAAGCATTTCTTGGCTGACCCTAGGCGGACTCGCACTCACGCCCCGGCGCGTCGTCGCGGCGGTGACGTCCTGCCCGCGCCTCGTGGTCGAGGCGCCGATGTCTTGACCGCGGCGCGTTGTCGCAGCGCCGATGTCCTGACCGCGAGCTGCAGTCGCGGCTTGTATGCGCGCAATCGGAATATCGCTGGCGTTGTTGATCGTCGCAACGTCGCGGTCCTTGGCGTATTCCTGCGCCGCGATCGCGTCGGCGCGATCCGCCGTAAGAGCGAATTCCTTGCCAGGCGTCTTGCCGCCAGCAACCAGCGCACGGCGAGCGAATTGGTCATCGCCAAGATAGGCCCCGAGAGCCTGCACAGTGTCGCCCACGTTCGGGTTTTCCTGCGCCCCGGCGAGCGCCGCGATGAACGGGACAATGGAGCGCTGGAACCCTTGCCGGTCGAATGCGGGCGCCGGATCAGGAAGAGGGGCCAGAGGGTCAGCGCCGGCCGGAGCCGCGACAAGCTGCGGTAGAGACGCATCAAGCAGCGATTGCGCAAGCGAACCGAACTGATTGCGAGCTGCCGTGCGCGCCGCTTGGTCCGCCGCCTGCGCGCCGTAGAGCCCGCTGTGGGCCTGAGCCTCAGCAGCCTGTGCGGCGTAATTCGCGGTCTGCTGACGCTGAAGCTCCTGCTGGGCCCTCAGCTCAGGATCACCAAAGATCGCGCGCCCGAGCGTTTGGCCGAGCGCATCGCCTAAGTTGCGTTCAGCGCCGTAGTAGAAGGGGTTAGAGCCGCGCGCCATAATGACTTCCCCACCGTTTGCCGCGCCGAAGCCCGGCTAATGCCCGGGTATCATACTACCCGAATTGCTCGCATCTCCTAGTGGATAATTGGGAAATTCATGGCCGATTGGGGGAGGATTCGACGGGCCCAGACCAGCTATAAACGTACAGCATTCGCGTGCCCGTGCCGGGCTTCCTTGTTCGCGTCTTCCAACAGAACGCAGCTACCCGCATCGGCAGCTTGTGACGGGAGACTAGGCCCCTTTCGTGCAGCCGAAGGAGGCAGCGATTGACGGTGTAGATATGAAGACGAGCCTTGGCCGCGACCTCACTCATCAGCAACGGTCCAGAGGCCGCTCTAACCACATCCCTGACGCGGTTCTGCCGGTAAGGCTTGATTCGCCACGGATCGAACCACGGGCCGAAATCGGTAGTCTTATGCGGCGCCTTGGGCTTGGAATCCCTCCATGCCTTGTGCAGCGCCCGGCTACATAGCTTGCAGCGCCGCGCCAGGCCGTCCTTGTTTCTGGCTTCCTTGTTGAATTCGGCGCGCAGCTTCGACTGCTCACACCGGGGGCAATACTTGAAAAGGTTCGTTCGCAGCATGGGCCCTACAGCTTGCTAGCGTCGACATAGATGACGGGAAACGGATCGAGGGCTGCGATGAATAGAAAAGCCGAGCGCGCCCAGCTCGCCATGAACCGCTTGCCGGAGCCGGGGTTGGGAGCCCCGACTGCGGCGTAGCTGTAGAGGGCGAGAGCTAGAAAATCTCGCATACGGGTATCGGCGGCGCGTTGGCATCGACGCGATAGCTGAAGCACCCAAGCGAGTTTTCCGGCCGGGTGCGGTGCCAATGAGAAAACACGTCCGCCATAGGGGTGCCAGGCCGAACGAAAATCGTGTGCAGTGTACGCATAGGCAAAATGTCCTTCTGGGGCTGGTGGTTAGGGACGGTGGTACGTTCTACTGCCGAAACGAATTTCAGCCAGCTTCCATCGCGGTCATGCCATTCGCTCCGGCTCTCAGCCGGTCGGAGGCAACCAAGGTATCGAAAGCGGATCGGGCGACAGAACGCGACATGCCCTCCAGCTCCGGCAACCTAAGCTCAAATATGCCGGACGAGCCGGAGCGACGGACAGCGACGCCGGACGCGTTGCATGCCGCGACAGCACTGAGAACACGCTGCAGCTCCGCATCGGACACGGTAGCGGCCTGAGCTTCCTTCTGAGGATTGGCTTCCACCAACTCAAAGCTGTGCGTCTCGGCATCGCTATGGAGCGTGACGCTCTCACCCTCACCAAGCCACATGAATTCGCGAGGCACGTTGCTTTTGAGAACGCCGAATTCCCTCTGCCCGTTCTTCCTCGACATAAGGCCGAACGCGAGCCGCACCGAATTCAGATGCTCGCCAGAGCCGCGCATCTTGCTCTTCAGGTCGGCAAAACTCTTAGGATCGCCCTTGGTCAAGTGATGCGAGACGACGACCGCCCAGTCGGTCTCTTCCGCAAAGTCGATGAGCCGCTGATAGTAGCCCCTGACTTCCTCGGACGAATTCTCACTGGCGCTTGTCGTGCCGCGAAAGCTGTCGACCACCAGCGCGCCAACCTCCATTTCAGACCGAAGGATCAGGTCGCGCAGTTCGTCCAGACGGGCGCTCAGCTCGTCCGCATTGACGCGCTGATAGAGGAGCGAGCTATCGCCCCAGCGCCGTTCGTAGTGATCCGACCGGTAAGCGAACTCTTCCTCGGTCCCCTCGCTGGCGAAGAACGCGACGGGGAATTGCCTGGTGACATCCCGCCCAAGAAATTGATTGGGCGCGTCTATCGGTGCGTTCAGCACCGCGAGCATGTTGTGCAGGAACGTCGACTTACCCGCGCCGCCCGCGCCGCCCAGAACCGCCACGTAACCGCTGAACAGCAGGCCGTCGATAAGTGCCTTAGGACGGGCAGGAGCATCGGGATGCGGGTAGTTCACCGCAGCCAGTAGGTTAAGACCAAACGTCCTCAGGCGCCGGCCGTAAAACTTCGTCGCCTTCTGCGAAAGCGCAACACGCGCCAGCCAGTCAGACACCTGCTCATCGGCCTTCGGAAGTCGGCCAGGCGTTCGCTTGGCTCCCCATTCATCAACCGGGTGGCTGTGAGAAAGATTGATCAGAGCGTCATAGGCCTCCTCGATGGAGGACGGATGAGCCCACGCCACAAGGGAAAGCTCAGCGCCCGGAACGCCTTCAACCGGAATCTGAGAGAGCATGCCAAGGCAAGGAAGTTGCTCCCCATCCGCGTCCCAATGCGGGCTGTATATCGGCAGGTCGGCATCGCCGCGCACCAGCAGGAAATAACCCGTGTCGGTGACCCCGGTGTAAGGCGCCTCAATCAAGCCGCCAGCAACGCAGCCCATCCGCCTAAGTGCTTCATGCCAGCGCGACATCCGCGACCGCAGCTCTTTATGGACCAGCTGGACCTGTTCAAAGCTCAGCTCGCAGAAATCGCAATCCTCACTCGAATGAAGCGCGCGAACTTCTTCTATGCCGATGCCATTCAGGCTCAAATGAAAGTCGACATTGACCGAATAGGCCCGGTACTCTCCGGCCTCGACAGCGCCGATGCCCGCAGCCTCTCGGATCCTCGCCCGTTGGCGAGCCTCTTCCTCAAGCTCGCTCTCCCCAACAGCAAGCGCCTCCCTTGCAGCGGCAATTTCAGATTTGGCCGCGGCCACAGCCTCAGCCGCGCTCGTCTCCGCATCGCGGCACAGCTTCAAGTGGGACGTGTCAGGCTCGCGCTCCGCGTGTTCAAGGGCTCGCTCAGCATCCGCGACCGCCTGATCTAAGCGGGCCGTGTCGATATCGGCCGGCGAGCGATGAGACAGGCCCCACGAGGTCACAACCGCTGCGGCGGACGGCAACCCAGCAAGCCTCTCTCGAGCTATCGCAGCACTGCGGCTTGCCTCTTCAATAAGCTCAGTCACCGTTTCCCGAAAGTCGCCGTCAGTCAGTTCAGCCGCCACTCCCAAGCGCTCCGGCAAATTGTCGCCTTCAGTCAGTGCTTCGCTTTCGCGCAATGCGTCTACGGCACCTTTCGCAATTTCCTTGGGGTCATGCGGGCCGATGTAGGCATGCGCGCGCTGCAGGACTTGGACCCGACGCTGTGCCGCATCAACTTCCCGCCTGGCCGCGGCCCTCGCCTCGTCAGAAAGCCGCTTGGCTTCCTTGGCCGCAGCAAACGCCTCGCGCGCCTTCTCAACGCGCTCCGGCTGGCTGGCCTTCAGCTCAGCAATCCGGTCGGATGCTTCCTTGGTATTAGCCGACGCTTCACTGAGCGCGCGTTCCCGCAAAGCCAAGACATCCTCGCGAAAGTCTACATCCGCCCGAAGTGATCCAATCCTGTCGTTGTTCATCGTAATCCCACCCACCAATTACCGGCACCACTCAGGCGCCGCGCTTTGAAATCTCCTTTTCAATGTCGTGCAGTCGACGCCTCGCCTCACTCAGATCGAACTTCGCCCGCTCACCCTCGTCCCAAAGCTCTTCAGCCCGGGCCCTCAGCTCAACCGCGCTCATGCCAATCGGAGAACAATCGTCCAGCAAGCCCGTCGAGCCGCCGTCCATGCTGCGCGCAATTGCCCACAGGACCGCAAAGCCAATCTCTTCGCGACCAGCACACCCGCCAAGGTCACGAACCAACCGCTCGCGAAGCTGGTCCGGTTCAAGTCGCGCTTCGCCAGCCGCGACCTTGCGACGCGCAAACAGTACCGCCGCTTCGGATGCCCACGCGCCCTGCTCAACAATGTCAGCCGCCTTCCACTCGCCCATAGCAGCATCATGCTTAGCCTCAGCCGAAGCCACCGCCTGCTGCGCCGCAGCCAGCCGCTCACCCCGCGCGCCCATCAGTGCACCGCCGAAACAGCAGCGACGCGCAAAGACGCCAGCCAGCGGAGCGCTTCACTCCGCTCTATCAAGGTGCGCTTGCCGACCTTGCAGACCGTCAACCGGCCCGCCCCAATCTCCTTATAAAGCTGGGTCATTCCGATACCGAGCGCGGCACATGCATCGGGGACCGAGTAAGCCAGGGGCTCCAAGAGCTGAGTTTGTCCAGTCATGTGTCGCGCTTCCAGATGTTCTTTTGCTTCACCTGTCAGCGCACATAATCACTGGCATTCGCAGCGCAAGTATTAAATCTTTGAAACCAAATGACTTTTCCGACAAAGTGTAGGAAACACCTGTCGGATTTTGTATGATTTTAAATAGCTTTAGTTGGAATATCAGTGATTTACGTGTTGTGAGGTTCCGACAACTTGTAGGAAGCAACTTCTGCGAAAATAAATTAGTGCGGGCGACCGGAATAGAAATGACGGCCGGCGCACGGGTGGTGCCGGGGGGTGGGCAGCGTGGCGGGCCCTATAAGCAAAGCCCCCCACCCCATGACGAGCGCAGCGCTGCGATGCTCTCGCTTCTATCTCATGGCATGGCACACCGTCCCGAGCTCACCGATCAGCGAGGCCGGGGGATGGATCGAGGCGTTGGTTCCTGTCGACAATGACGACCGACAACATCCTCTTTGACAGACGGTATTTCCGCCGAATAGTTCGCTGGCTCCGATGCACGAAAAGGAGCGCAATCATGCCTACAAACAACGTCATTACCTTCGACCACGCCAAGCGTTCAGAGGTCGAGTTCATGCGCCACGGCGCTACGTCATGGACTAGGGCAATCGACGAAGCCCAAGAGATAGCCCGAGCCCTTCGGCATCAAGACCGGGAGATGATCGCAGGTCGATTGGTTTGCTTGGAGCGCCGCCTGGCTAACCTGCAGTGGCGCGATGCTGACTTGGACGATTTGGTTACGCTCTCCCCCGGTGACGGCATTGAGCTAACCGTAACGCTGCGCGAGGCGCCGACTATGCTGCGAATGCTAGCAGCGGCCTGATTTGCGAAGCGGCCTCAGCCGTGGCAGCTTCCCCCGCTATGACGTTGCGTAGAGCGTTATGGGGGTTGCTGTCGCTGGCTGCGGTCGGGCCTTTCTGCTCGCCGCCAACGGTCGAATTCCAACCCGCTTATTAGGGAAATTGAGGGGGAAGTTTCGCCGCGCCGCCGCTAAGTATCTGATTTCGCTGGTGACCCCTACGGGACTCGAACCCGTGTTTTCGCCGTGAGAGGGCGACGTCCTAGACCGCTAGACGAAGGGGCCAAAGCGATTGCGAGGCGCGCATATGTGGGTTTCGGCACGGTTCGTCAATCATGCCTGCCGCAGCTGCGTGGCGGGGTTTGCTTCAAGCGCCAGGTATTCGGCGATATGCCCCGCGATCCGCTCGGCAGACTGGCCATCGCCATAGGGAAAGGCGCGGCGGCTCATTGCGGCACGCACGCCTGGATCGAGCAAGAACTCGACGCTGGCGACGATCCGATTGCGGTCGGTGCCAACCAGCAACATGTTGCCGCTCGCCACGCCTTCAGGCCGCTCGGTCTTTTCCCTCAAGACAAGCAATGGAACGCCGAGTGCGGGCGCCTCTTCCTGCATGCCTCCGGAATCGCTGAGGATGATATCGGCCGCGAGCATGGTCTTGATCATCTGCTCATGGGTCACAGGTTCGAGCAGTCGCACTCCCGATTTATCTGGCAGCAACTCGCGCATGACGCTTGCGACTGCCGGGTTGGGGTGAAGAACGAGCCTGATCTCCAAGGGATGCCGGCCTGCAAGATCGCTCAACGCGGCTGCGATCGATCTCAGGCCATCGCCCCAGCTTTCGCGGCGGTGGCACGTCACCAGTAGGACGAGCGATCGTCCTGAATCCGGGCTGGTCCGAGGCAGTCGATCAAGAACCGCCAACAGAGCATCGATTCCGGTGTTTCCAGTGACGAAAATCCGACCCGGAACATTCTCGGCCTCCAGGTTTGCAGCGCTGATCTCGGTCGGCGCGAAAAGGAGGTCGGCGCGCGCATCGATCGCCGTTCGGAACTCTTCCTCCGGCCAGGGCATTTGCGGGTCGAAGCTGCGCAATCCGGCCTCAACGTGGGCGACCGGGATGCGCGTAGCAAATGCGGTCAAGGCACCCCCGAAGGCACTTGCAGTATCGCCATGCACGATAATCAGGCCTGGCCGTTCGGCTAGCAGCGGTGAAACAGACCTGGAGACGCGTTCAACCAGGTCGCGCGGATCAGAGCCTCCACTGCAACCAAGCCTGATGTGCTCATGAGCTGACAAGCCGTAATCGGCCGCGCTCAGCGGATGCTGGCCAGTCAAAATGAGGCGCAGCCGCATGCCGCGCCGGTCAAGTGCTGAGACAACGGGTGCTAGTTTGATCGCTTCTGGGCGGGTGCCGACTATGATGTCGATACGCTTACTGGACAGCCTTCCCCCTAGCTCGGCACGTCAATGATGCAGAGGAAGTTCGCGGCAAGCAAGCTGGCATTGGAAGAAGTTGCAGTATAGGAACGATTATTCGGGCGCATGGACTGGGCGCCCCGGGGGGATGAATTGCGTCTACCTTCAAATCGGGCGTTGGCGACATGCTGATCGCCCAGATTACCGACCTCCATGTCGGCTTTGACCGCGGCAACCCGCACGAGCTCAACGTCCGCCGGCTGAACCTGGTGATCGACGAGCTTAACGAAATGTCCCCGCGTCCCGAGTTGCTGTTGATCACCGGCGACCTCGTCGAGAATGGCGACGACATCGACGCCTATCACCATGCACATGCGCTTGTCGGACGATGGCAGGGGCCAAAGCTCTGGCTAGTCGGGAACCACGATTCTCGTGCAAATTTCAGGCGCGAATTGCCGGACGTGCCGACCGATGAGAACGGCTTCGTTCAATATGAGATCGAGCAGGGCGGCCTGCGCTGGATCGTTCTCGATACGCTGGACGAAGGCCGCCATGGCGGCATGATCTGCGAGAAGCGCGCTTGGTGGCTCGCAGAGCGCTTGCGCGAAAAGGTGGATGTACCGACGGTCATCCTGCTCCATCACCCACCGGTCGACACTGGAATAGAGTGGATGAGCGCGCTTCCGACAGAACAATGGGTGAAGCGGTTGGAGGCGATTGTCCGCCCGGCAAGCCAGGTTATCTGCCTGATTGCCGGTCATGTGCATCGGCCAATTGCGACGAGTTTCGCTGGCAAGCCGCTGATCGTCTCGCCGTCGACCGCGCCGCAAGTGGCGCTGGACCTCGATGCCGTCGATCCGCAGCACCCTGACGGCCGGGCGCTGATCATCGCCGATGCTCCGGGCTATGCGCTGCATTATTGGGATGGTCAGACGTTGCTGACGCATTTCGAGATTGCGGGCCCGCGAAACGTGCTCGCAAGCTACAACAGTAACCTTCAGCCGATGATGCGCGCGTTTCTGACCGAGCGGGGGACGGGCTAGAACCTAGCGGAAGTTGTCCGCGTAGGCCTGAATCTTCAGGCTGGTCTTCGCCGCCGGCACCACGTGATAGTCAAAGCCTTGCTTCTCAGCATAGGCAATGGCGTCTTCCTTGGTCTTGAAGCTCAGGCGCACTTGAGTGCGCGTGTCCCCGCTGCCGTTCCACCCGGTAAGCGGGTCGGGGCGCTGCGCCTGGCTGCGTTCAAATTCCAGCTGCCATCGGCCGGTGCCAAATTTGCCGGACTGGGTGGCCTTGCGGTCAGCTTCGACGATGCGGGCAATGGTCATGCACGCCGACTACCGCCGGCCTTCTTCGTGCGCAAGGTGGCGGCGGCTGAGGCGGGGTCGTCGGGCCAAAGGTGTTTAGGGTAGCGGCCGCGCATTTCCTTCGCGACCTCGCGCCAACTGCCATTCCAAAAGGCGGGCAGGTCCTTGGTGGTCTGGATCGGCCGATGCGCGGGCGAGGTAATAGCGAGCGTTAGCGGGACGCGGCCGCCGGCGACCATGGGGTGTTCCGACAGACCGTAGAGGGCCTGAGCACGCACTTCGACTGTCGGGCCGCCGGGTGCCCGATAGTCGATGGCGTGGTGGCTTCCGGCCGGGCTGGAGAATTCGGGAGGAGCGAGGCGACTGATCGTGCGCACGGCATCATATCCGAGCAGCCCATCCATCGCAGAACGAAGGGCCGCGACATCAATATGCTTCAGGCTGCGCTTACCTGTGACGAGCGATGGTAGCCACTCTTCAAGCCGTTCCATCAGGGCCTCATCATCGAGCGCGGGAAGGGAGGGATCGAACTCCCGGGCGAAGGCGGCTCGTGCTCGGAATGATGAGGCGCTCTCGCTCCACGGTAACAAATCAAGGCCATGCTCGCGTACGCCATCGACCAGTGCGGCTTCGATGGCGGCCTGATCGGGCTTGGGATCGGGGCCGCTGGAGAGGCGGATGGCGCCAAGGCGGCGGCTACGCGTTGGAGTCACTGACCCCGTAGCGGGGTCGAAGGCGCCGTCGTGGCGGGTTTCGATCCTGTCGCCGAACAGGTCGATGACGTCCTGCTCTTCAAGCGCGGCGGCGGACAGGATTCGGGCTCCCGAAGCGTGGCCCGCGACCTCCGCAACCGCGAGCCATTGGCTCCGCGCCAGTGGGGAGGCCGGGTCGAGCCGGAAGCCGCGGCCTCCCACCGACTGCCATTGCTCGCCGCTCGCGTCGCGGCGCCGCGAAAGCCGGTCGGGGAAAGCAAGGGCGATACCTCTGCCAAGCTCGTGTGCCGGATGATTGGATTTCCCACCAGCGCGCTTGACCCAATGTTCGGTCATTCGTCGCGCGGCATTCGCTCGCGGGCCCTTGTCCGATCGCCAACGGCGCCAACGGAGTTCGAGGTCGGCGTCATTCCCGCCAAGGCCGCGCTCCGTCAGCAACGCGGCGGCGCCCGCAGCTGCGCCCGCCATCCCGCGTGCGGCCGCCTCGATCATCATATGTGCAAGGCGTGGCTCAAGTGGCCAGCCGGCGATCGCCCGGCCGTGCGGTGTTAGCTGTCCGGTCTCGTCCAGTGCGCTGATCGTTGCCAGGCGACGCCGAGCTTCTGCGATCGCAGGCGCGGGCGGAGGGTCGAGAAAGGGCAGGCGGGCCGGATCGGCTTCGCCCCACATCAGGCAGGCCACCAGAAGTGCCGACAGATCTGCCTCGAGAATCTCAGGGGGATCCTGCGTTGGCAGCGAGCCCGTCGCTGCTTCTTCCCAAAGGCGGATAGCGATGCCCGGACCCTGGCGAGCGGCGCGTCCGGCCCGCTGAGTGACGGCGGCACGGCTGGCACGCTCGGTGACGAGCCGGGTCAGTCCGGCGCCGCGATCATAACGCGGGCGCCGGGCAAGCCCGGAATCGACGACGATTCGGACGTCGTCGAGTGTCAGGCTGGTTTCGGCAATCGCAGAGGCTAGGACGAGCTTCCGTTTTCCCAATGGCGGAGCGGCCAAGGCGGCGCGCTGGGCAGCGGGTTCGACGCCTCCGTGCAAGCGGTGGAGGATGACGTCGTCGGGCGGCGCGCCCAGCGCTTCAGTCGTTCGCTCGATCTCAGCCACGCCGGGAAGAAAGGCGAGCAGCGATCCGTCATGCTCGGCCAAAGCACGACGGATGGCGGTGGCCATTTGCGGCTCGATGCGCGCCGTCGCATCGCGGCCAACATGGTCGATGGTCAGCGGAAAGGCCTTGCCTTCGCTGACGATCCGCGGCGGGTCGCCGAGCAACGCGCCGAAGCGGGCGCCATCCATCGTCGCCGACATGGCGACGAGGCGTAGATCCGGGCGCAGCGCGGACGCCGCATCCAGGGCAAAGGCTAGTGCCAGGTCGTTGTCGAGGCTGCGCTCATGGGCTTCATCGAACAGGACGGCGGCGACACCTTTGAGCTCCGGGTCGGCCTGGATGCGCGCCAAAAAGACGCCGTGGGTCATCGCAATGACGCGGGTTGCCTTGCCCACCTTGCTGTCGAGCCGCGTTGCGTATCCGAATGTCTCGCCAGCCTGCTCGCCATGCTGTGACGCGATGAACTCGGCGGCGGCGCGGGCAGCGAGGCGGCGCGGGACCAGCAGGAGGATCTGGCCGCCGTTGATCCAGGGCTCATCAAGCAGGGCCGGTGCGACCATTGTGGTCTTGCCGGCGCCGGGGGGAGCGACGAGCAATGCGCGCGTGCCTTCGCGCAACGCGGCCAACAGTTCTGGCAGGACATCGCGGACGGGGTACTCGCTCACTCGAACACCCTTGCCCAGCCTGCGGACAATTGGCCAGCGCGATGCTATAGGACGCCCTCCTCACGAGGGAGGAAGTCATGACAATGTCGAAGTGCGCCATCCTGCTCGTCGCGGCGGCATCGATGCCGCTTATGGCCTGCCAGAAGTATGAGGCATCCCCCGCGAAGCCGGAATCGAAAGCGGAGGCCAAGAAGTCCATTCCGACCGACCCAATCGAAAGCGCGACCGCGGCTGCGCCGTCCTCCGTGTCCGCGAATGCAACGGTGATCCAGGCCGCGGCGGACGGCTCGATGAAGGTGCTACGGCAGGGCGGCAACGGCTGGACCTGCATGCCCGATAATCCGCAAACACCGGGTCATGATCCGATGTGCATGGACGCCAATGGGTTGAAGTGGGCGCAGGCGTGGATGGCACACAAGGATCCGCCGGCAGGCGCCGTCGGCCTGATGTACATGCTGGAGGGCGGCAGCGACGCCAGCAACACTGACCCGTGGGGCACCAAGCCGGCGGAAGGCGCCAAATGGGTCGAGACAGGCCCGCACGTCATGGTTGTCGGTTCCAAGGAGATACTGGCGGGTTATCCGACTGGCGAGCAGCCGGACACCAAGGCGCCTTACGTGATGTTCGCCGGCACGCCTTATGCGCACCTGATGATCCCGATCGGCGAACCGGCACAATAAGTCGCCAAGCCACGACCGAATCGGAACAGGGCTAATGGCGTCTTAACCATTTTCGGTGATAGTCCCACGCATGTCCGGGGGACCAGGCAAGTACGGTGCTTTGCTGGCGCTGCCATTGGCGGCGCTTGCGAGCACCCCTGCGTCGGCGGCAACCGCCAGTGCCCAGGTCAATGCCAATGTGGTGAGGCCCGTCGTGCTCACGGCGACGGGGTCCCTGAATTTCGGCACGATCGTCATCAACAAGATCACGGCTAACCGCACGATCAGCCTTAGCGCGGCGAACGTGTTGACCTGCGGGAACACGACGGAGCTGGTTTGCTCCGGTGCGACATCGGTCCCGACCTATAATGTCCAGGGAACCAACAAGCAGGTCATCACGATCAACAAGAACTTGAGCACGTTGCGCAACAGCGTCAATGGCGCGACTCTGACGTTGACCCCGATCGGGCCAGCGAGTGTCACGCTGACCAATTCGGGAGCGCCTGGAAGCGATTTTGCGATCGGCGGATCGTTCGTCATTACGCCGACGACTGGCGAAGGCCTCTACACTGGGGTCGTCGACGTGACGGTCGACTATCAATAGGCGCGGGCGACCGCGAATTCGGCTGCTTCGATCATTGCCGATTTCGCCTTCCCGGCCGGGAAACTTCCAAGTGAATCGACGGCCCGGCGGGCATAGATGCGGGCCCGCTCCAGCGTATCCGCCAGCGCGCCGGTCGACCTGACAAGATCGATGGCCCGGGCCAGATCCTCATCGGCGACGCGATCGCCGGAAATCGCGGAACGCCAGAAGTCGCGGTCTCCGTCAGTGCCACGCGCGTAAGCGAGAATGACCGGCAAGGTCATCTTCCCGTCGCGGAAATCGTCACCGACGCCTTTTCCCATGGTGGCGCTGTCGGAACTGTAGTCGATGGCGTCATCCACCAACTGGAACGCGATACCGAGGTTGCGGCCATACGTGTCGAGCGCGTCCTCCGCTTCCTCTCCCGCCTCCGCGACAACCGGGGCGATGCGGCAGGCGGCGGCGAAAAGCGCCGCGGTCTTCGCGGCGATGATCTGCAGATAATGGTCTTCATCGGTATCAATACGGCGTTGGGCTGTCAGTTGATCGACCTCTCCCTCGGCGATGATTGCCGACGCCGATGACAGGATCTTCAGCACCTTGAGGCTGCCGTCCTCCACCATCAGCTCGAAAGCGCGGCTGAACAGGAAGTCGCCGACCAGCACGCTCGACGGGTTGCCCCAGATGATGTTGGCGGTTCGTCGGCCGCGGCGCAGGCCTGAGCCATCCACTACGTCATCGTGAAGCAGGGTGGCTGTGTGGATAAACTCGACTGCTGCGGCGAGCTTGTGGTGCCGCGTTCCCGGGTAATCAAACAAGGCCGCGCTCGCGAGCGTCAGCATCGGTCGCATCCGCTTGCCGCCGCCTGCGATCAGATGTCCAGCGAGCTCAGGGATGAGCGCAACCTTTGACTGCATCCTGTCGAGGATCACAGCATTGACGGCATTCATGCCGCTGGTTGTCAGCGCCATCATCGGTTCCAGGGACGGAGCTCGATTGGCCTGCAGAGTATGGACCGTGGCAGTCATGGCGCCCGCCGCACTAGCCGCACGGCGGGCGTTTTCCTAGCACCTACCAAACGTGGACCCGCTGTTCGGGCGGGAGGTACATTTTGTCGCTCGGCTGGATGTTGAATGCCTTATACCAGGCGTCGATGTTCCGAACGACGCCGTTCACGCGATACTTGGCCGGCGAATGTTCATTGGTCAGCAGCTGGGCACGGAGCGCACCCTCGCGGGTCTTAGTCTGCCAACTATAGCCATAGGCCACGAAGAAGCGCTGATCGCCCGTCATGCCGTCGATCACTGGCGGTTCGCCATGCTGGGCGACGTAACGTCGATAGGCGGCATAGGCGACTTCAAGCCCGCCAAGGTCTCCGAGGTTTTCGCCGAGCGTGAGTTGTCCCTTGATACGGACTCCCGGGATCGGCTCGTAACTGTCGTACTGCTTCACCAAGGCCTGCGCGTGATCGGTGTAGAGCTTGGCCGTTGCCGGGGTCCACCAATCGCGTAGGCGGCCCTTGGCATCGAACTGCCGGCCCTGGTCGTCGAAACCATGGCCGATTTCATGGCCGATGGTCGCGCCGATGCTGCCGTAGTTGGAGGCCGGATCGGCGTTCGGATCGAAATAGGGCGGCTGCAGGATCGCAGCCGGGAACGTGATCTGGTTCATGAACGGGTCGTAGTAGGCATTGTTCGTCTGGGGGGTCATGTCCCAGAGGGTGCGATCGACCGGCTTGGGCAGCCGCGACAACTGCAGGTTCCAGTCGAACTCGTCCGATCGCACGGCATTGCCTAGCAGGTCGGTACGGCTGACGTTCAAAGACGAATAGTCGATATACTTGACCGGGTGGCCGGTGCGCGGGTCGAAGCTCGCGAGCTTGGCCAGCGCCTCCTTCCTGGTGCCGGTATCCATCCAGCTGTTCGTCTCGATCTTCTCTTTCAGCGCGGCACGGATGTTGGCGATGAGCTCACCCATCTGCCTGTCGCTTTCGGCGGGATAATGGCGCTGGACGTAGATCTGGCCCACGCCCTCACCGAGCGCGCCATTGACGAGGGCAACGCCGCGCTTCCATCGATCGCGCTGGGTCGGAACGTCGCGGAGCGTCTTTGAGAAGAAGTCAAAATTCGCCTGATCGAGCGCCTTGGGGAGGAACTGGGCGTGGCTGCTGACGAAATGGTACGCGACATAGTCCTTCCAGGTCTGCAGCGGCACGGTATCGACCAGCTTGCCGGCCGACTGGATAGCGCTCGGCTGCAGGACGACCACAGTTGGCATGTTCGCGAGACCCGCCTGCTTCAGCATGCCGTTCCAGTCGAACTGGGGCGCGAGCGTGGCCATCTTCGCCCGATCCATCGGGTTGTAGATGTCCTTGATCTCGCGGCTGCGCTCGGGCGTCCACTGGTCCTTGGCGATGGCGGTCTCAAGAGCGATGATCTTGTCCGCCTTTGCCGCGGCATCGGTAATGCCGGCGAGCGTCTGGATTTTGATTACGTAGTCGCGATACGCCTTGCGATAGCCGTCATATTTCGCGCCCTGCAGCAGGTAGTAATCGCGGTTAGGCATGCCGAGCCCGCCTTGGCCGGCAATGGCGACGTAGCGCGTCGGATCCTGTGGATCGGGGATGATGCCGAGACCAACCGGTCCCGCATAGGATGGGTCGACGAACAAGTGGGTGAGAGCGGTCTTGTCCTTCACCGCCGCGACGCGCGCTAAGTAGGGCTTCAGCGGCGCGAGGCCGCGCTTTTCAATTCCGGCCTCATCCATCCAGCTGGCATAGAAATCGCCGACCTGCTGGCCGATCTTGCCGGAGGAAGCGGAGTTCTTTGCCATGTCCTCGACGACGGCGCGGACGTCCTTGTCGATCTGGTCATTGAGAACGGAATCGATGCCGACGAATGTGCGGTCAGCCGCGATCTCTGTGCGCTTTGCCCAGGAGCCGTTGACGAAATCGAAGAAGTCGTCGCCGGGCTTGACGGCGTTGTCCATCGAACTGGAGTCATAGCCCCAGTCGCCAAACTTCGGCGTGGCCGCAAGCGCGGGAGCCGCTGCGAGTAAAGTCGTGCCCAGCAGCAAGTGACGAACATTCATCGATTTTTACTCCCCAACGGATTGGCCGGAACCCTATCGGCGGGCGTGCCGGACGCAAGCGGCTTTTCGACGAAGGGGAGGCTCAGGCTGGCGGCAGGCAGAGCCGGGCGAGCAGGCCGCCAAGATCTTCACTTTCTTCCAGGCGGATCGAGCCACCATAGATTTCGGCAACATCGCGGACGATGGCGAGGCCGAGGCCGGTGCCGGGTTTGTCGGTGTCGAGCCGCGCGCCGCGCTGGAAAATGGACTCGCGCTCGGCGGCGGGGATTCCGGGGCCGTCGTCCTCGACCAGGATTTCGACCCCCTTGTCGCCAACCTGCTCGACGGTGACGAAGACGCGGCCGTTGCCATATTTCGCGGCATTTTCGACCAAATTGCCGAGCATTTCGTCGAGATCCTGGCGCTCAATTGCGACCGCTGCTTGCTTGTCTCCGGCGATATCGACCGTGACGTCCGGATAGAGGCGGGTGACTGCGCGCTCGACGGCCTCGACGCTGTCCCAGACCTGGGCACGCGCGTGTGCCGACGCCCGGCGGCCAATGGCCCGAGCACGGGCGAGGTGATGGTCGACCTGCCGGCGCATCGTGGTTGCCTCTCTGCAAACGGTGTCGGCAAGATCGGGCGCCTGAGCGGTCGCGGCATTGGTGATGACCGTCAGCGGCGTCTTCAAGGCATGGGCGAGATTGCCCGCATGTCGCCGCGCTTCCTCGGCCTGTTCTTCGCCATGGGCGAGCAGTTGGTTCAACTCATTGACCAGCGGAAAGATTTCGCGCGGGAAGTCCTCGCTAATGCGTCGCTGCGTGCCGGATCGGATTGCGACGACTTCCTTGCGTACGCGCCGTAACGGCCACAGGCCGTAGAAAGCCTGAAGGGCAGCCAGCACGAGTAGTCCAATCCCGAGCGCCGCGAAGGCGCGGATTAGCGTCGTCCGCAATTCCTTGATCTGGTGATCGATGATCTCGCGCGACTGTGCGACCTGGAAACGCCAGCGGATATTGGAACTTGGAAGGATAACGTCGCGCTCGACGATGCGCAGCGGTTCATCCTCGAATTCACGGCTATCGTAGGTGTGAAGTCGGACGTCATAGTGACCTGGGTCAACGTGAAGCCGGCGGTCCCAAAGAGATCGTGATGGGAACGTATCGGCGCCTTCGCCCGAGACCTGGAAATAGACGCCGGAATAAGGCTCCAGGAAGCGCTGGTCCGCAGGCGGCCGGTTGAAACGCACCTCGCCGTCCGGCCCGATTTCCGAGGCGGCGATCATGGCATTGAGGACATATTCCAGTTGCTTGTCGAAATTCTCGACGAGGGAGCTCGTCAGGACCCTGTCGAGCGCATAGCCGCCGCCGAGCAAAAGCACGGTGATCCAGATCGCGGCGATGCCGATGATACGCCGCGTCAGCGACGTCAGTGGACGTTTCCGCGGCGCTGGGGCCTGCCCAGCCGCGGGTACTGAATCAACCGCGGCCGGCTCGGTCACTATTTGTCCGGGTCCTCAAGACTATAGCCGAGACCACGGATCGTGGTGATCACGTCGGCGCCAAGCTTCTTGCGGATACGGGTGACGAAGACCTCGATTGTGTTGGAGTCTCGGTCGAAATCCTGGTCGTAGATATGCTCTATCAGTTCGGTGCGGCTAACCACCTTGCCCTTGTGATGCATGAGGTAGCTCAGCAGCTTGTATTCCTGCGCCGTCAGCTTCACCGGTTCACCGGCCTTTGTGACCTTGCCTGAACGAGTGTCGAGACGGATGTCGCCAGCATGAAGTTCCGAGCTGGCGATGCCCGCTGAGCGGCGGATCAGGGCGCGCAGGCGGGCAATCAGCTCTTCGGTCTGGAACGGCTTGGCGAGATAGTCGTCGGCGCCGGCGTCGAGGCCCGCCACCTTGTCCGACCAGCTGTCGCGCGCGGTCAGCACCAGGACCGGCATCTTACGGCCCTCCTTGCGCCAACGGTCTAGCACGGTCAGGCCGTCGACCTCGGGCAAGCCGAGATCGAGGACGACGGCGTCATAAGTTTCGGTGGCCCCGAGGTAATGGCCGTCTTCGCCGTCGGTGGCGAGGTCGATGGCATAGCCGGCGCCTTCCAACGTCGAGCGTAACTGACGCCCCAGGTTCGGCTCGTCCTCGACGATCAACACACGCATGTCTGCATCCCTGAAAATTGCGTTTGGCTACTCAAACACGCGGCAACCTGAACGGTTGCTTCACCGCAACGAAGGGAGAAGCGCCGAAAAGTCAATTGGCGCTTGAGAAATCAGTGGCCGGATTTGCCGATAATGCGGCCAGTGGCGGCATCGACGTCGACCCAGATCACACGGCCGTCCCGCATGAATTTCAGGCGGTAGGAATCGCCGCGAAGCTCCGGGCCAAGATATTCGGCGCCTCCCATGAAAGGCATGACGCGGCGCTCGATCATCGGCAGCGGCATCGACTTGCCGTCGCGGGTTGCCTGGAACGCACGATCCTGATCCCGCGGGCGGTCTGCCAAAGCGGGGGAGGCGAGGAGGCCGACGGCGATCATGCCGCCTAGAAGGGTACGAAACAGGCTCATTGGCTTAACTCTCTGACCGCCTGTTACGGACAAGGCATTGAATATCCTATGAATGGCCCGAAATCCCCTGTTCATCCGGCCAGATGACGTGTTCGCCAAGCTAGTCTAGTGGCCCGCGCATGGCACCCCCTATTTTGTCTTACGAAGGTCTCGGGCTCGTTCAGGGCGAAGGCTGGCTGTTTCGTGGGATCGATGCGTTCATCGGCCCCCGGGATCGCTTGGCGCTTATTGGCCGCAACGGTGCCGGCAAGACGACCCTGTTCAAATGCCTCGCGGGCATGATCGAAACGGACGAAGGGCGACGAACCATCGTTCCTGGCACCAAGGTCGTGCTTCTGGAGCAGGACCCGGACATGAGCGCGCATGACTCGCTGGGCGTGTGGGTGTTGGCGGGGGACGACGCGCCGGCGCCGCACGAGGCCGACGCAATTGCTCAGCAGCTTGGAATCGATCTGGCGCGGCCGGCAACCACAGCAAGTGGCGGCGAGCGGCGGCGAGCAGCGATCGTTCGCGCATTGGCTCAGAATCCCGATGTGCTGCTGCTCGACGAACCGACCAACCACCTCGACCTCGCGGCGATCGGCTGGCTGGAGGCATGGCTGAATCGCTTCAAGGGCGCCTTCATCGTCATCAGCCACGACCGCACCTTCCTGGCGCGGCTGACCAAGAGCTGCATTTGGCTCGACCGGGGCACTCTGCGCCGGGCGGAAATCGGCTTCGGGGGGTTCGAAGCCTGGACTGAGGCGGCCTATGCCGAGGAGGCGCGCGCAGCGGAGAAGCTCGACGCCAAGCTGGCGATCGAGGCGCATTGGCTGCAGCGCGGAGTCACCGCGCGCCGCCGTCGCAACCAGGGCCGCCTTGCAAAGCTGCACGAGATGCGCGCGCAGCGGGCGGCGATGCTCGGTCCGCCGGGCGCGGCGAAGCTGGCGCTGGCAAAGGACGACATCAAATCGAAGACGGTGATTGACGCCGAGCGGGTCTCAAAGAGCTTCGGGGAGCGGCAGATCATCCGCGACTTCTCATTGAGGGTGCAACGCGGCGACCGTATCGGCCTTGTCGGCGCCAACGGCTCGGGTAAGACGACGCTGCTGCGGCTGCTGACGGGGGAACTGCCGCCGGATTCCGGCTCGGTGACCAAGGCCAAGACCCTGTCGGGCATCGTCATCGACCAGCAGCGCAAGCTGATGACCCCAACCAAGCGGGTCCGCGACGTGCTGGCCGAGGGCGGCGACTGGATCGAAGTCCGCGGCCACAAGAAGCATATCAAGGGCTATCTCAAGGAGTTCCTGTTCGATCCCTCGCTGACCGAGGCGCCGGTCGGCTCCCTGTCCGGCGGCGAACGGTCGCGGCTGCTACTGGCGAGGGAGTTTGCGCGGGAATCGAACCTGCTGGTGCTCGATGAGCCGACCAACGATCTCGACCTCGAGACTCTGGACCTCTTGCAGGAAGTCATCGCAGACTATGACGGGACGGTGCTGATCGTCAGCCACGACCGCGACTTCCTGGACCGGACCGTGACGGTGACCCTGGGCCTCGACGGGTCGGGCAAGGTTGACGTGGTGGCCGGTGGCTATGAGGATTGGGTCCGGAAAAGGTTCGAGGACCATCGGCCGGCGAAAGCCGCGGCCAAACCGGACACTGCAGCGGTTTCAAAGAATGAGGTTCGCGGCGGGCCGGCGAAGAAGCTTTCCTACAAGGACCAGCGGGATTTCGACCGTTTGCCGGGCGAAATCGAGCGGCTGGAGCGCGAAATCGCGGCGGATGAAGAGAAATTGCACGATCCCGATCTGTTTTCGCGAGATCCGGCGCTGTTCGCCGAGTTGACCGAGCGCATCGCGCGCCACCGCGCGGAGGTTGAGGCAGCGGAATTGCGGTGGCTGGAGGTGGCGGAGCTCGCTGAGCAATTGGCTTGAGTTAAATTACGTTAACCATCTTTCAATTATATCCAAAGTTAACTATGCCTAAAAGACTGAAAAGACTGTTGAACCTTTGAATCGACCGGGCCGTGAGCGGGTTCGGCAAAGGTTTCTGGGGCAAGAGCGGGCATGAGTTTTCTGGTGTTTCTGGCAGGCGAGGCCGCACAGCCGGCATTGGAAAAGCGCGACTATCGCTGTTTCGACGAGACCACATTCACCCTCGTCCTGTCTGAGGGCCAGGCGGTCGTCCGGTTCAAGAACGGCGAATATCGACTGCCGCGCAAGCCGTCGGCGATCGCGGTCAAATATGCGAGCGCCAAGGCGACGCTCTACCTCGACGGCGACTTCGCCGCCTTCGTCGCCGACGACCGTCCGTTGCCGGGGTGCACCCGGGTCAGGGCGAGCGCGACGCCATAAAGGCTGATTCTAGGGGGAAACCGCAGGTGCGCTGTTCTCTTGCGGATGCAATCTGTAAGCCGGTTGATGGTGCCGAACGCTAACATTCTTCGAAAAGCATATTGGCGCGGACGCGAGACGCGTCGCGAGGCCTCTGGCGCGGCTTCGCCTGCAAATGAAAATCAAACCCGTCTTGGAAGACTGGTTCCTGACCTCCTCGTCGCCGCGGGCTGTGCCCTTGGCTACTATGTGAGTGCGCTCGTCGGGACCCTGCTGAGCGTGCCGCCGTCGGGCTTCGCTATCATTTGGCCCGCCACCGCCTTCCTGGTTTCGACATTTCTCATCATCGCTCCGAGCCGCTGGTGGCTCTGCGTTGCCGCGGTCATTCCAACGCATTTCTATATTGCCGCAACCCTGCAGCCCGGAGCGCCCATTCCCGTGGTCGTGACGCAAATCGGCGGCAATCTGATCCTGGCCCTGGCAACGGTCGTCGCGGTTCAAAAGGCAGTCGGAGCGCGGGTCAGGTTCGACAGCTTCAGTACGCTGGTAACCTTCATCCTTGTCGCCGGCCTTGGCGTGCCGGCCGTCGTCAATTCACTGATCCTCGCGGTGCACCTTTCAACCGGGTGGACGCACGACTTCTGGCTCGCCTGGAGGCAATGGATGATCGCAGGGATCTTTCCGACGATCACGATCCCGCCCGTCCTGGTCCTGGCGGCCAACGGGCGGCTGACCGGCCAACCGTCGGCATCGCCAAGTCCCCGCCTGGAACTGCTGCTGCTGATCGCACTGCTGTTTGCATTCAGTTTCGAAGCGTTCGGCGCAGCCGCGAACACAACCAGCTGGCCCGCACTGTTCCTGGCCCCGTTTCCGTTCCTGATCTGGGCTGCAGTGCGATTGGGGGTTGGCGGCACAAGCGTCTCCTTGCTCGTGCTCGCGTCAGCGACCATCGTCCAGGCGCTCTGGCATCATGGGCCATTTGCGCTGCAGTCGCCGGCAAGGGACGTCATTTCGCTGCAAGCCTTCCTGGTGACCATTTCGATCCCGTTGATCTTGCTTGCGGCGCTGATGGACGAGCGACGGTGGACCGCCGCCCTCCTTCGCCTGTCCGAAGCGCGAATGAACGTCGTTGCTTCGGCAACCGACACGGGACTCTGGCAATGGGATTCGGGGACGAAGTCGCTCTGGGCTTCCGACCATTGCCGGGAAATGTTCGGACTTGGAGCCGGCGACGGGCAGACACCCATGTCGTTCCTCGCTTCCGTTCATCCACTGGATCGACAGCGCTTCGAAGCCGCCATTAAGCTGGCGCTCTCCTCGACAGAACAGCTGCCCGCACAAGATTTTCGGATTGGCAATGAGAGCGAGGCGCGCTGGCTGCAACTCCAAGTGCATTCGGAGCTGGGGAGCGACAATAAGATGCAAGTCAGCGGCGTCTTCCGGGACGTCACGGAGCGCGTCCTCGCCCATTTGGAGGCCGAGGAACTTCGCAGGCGCCTGGCTAACCTGAAGGAAGACGAACGCCGCCGGATCGCCGAGGAGCTGCACGATTCAACCGCCCAGCATCTCGTCGCCGCGAAGCTCAACCTGTCTTCGCTCAAGACGCGGGTTCGCGCGCCCGAGACACGTGGCATCCTCGCGCTGGGACTCAAGTCGCTTCACGAAGCATTGATGGAAGTGCGGACCTTCTCTTACCTGCTGCATCCGCCGCAGCTTGGGCGCATCGGCCTCAGCGGCGTCTTGAGGCAATATGTTCCGGGATTTGCCAGCAGGACTGGCGTAACCGCTTCGCTTCGCGTCAACCCGCTCGCCGATCTCCTGTCCGCCGAACAGCAGCATGCCATCCTGCGGATTACACAAGAGAGCCTCAGCAATGTTCACCGGCATGCCAGGGCCAGCAATGTCACCGTTGCCGTCCGGTGCATTTCGGACGTCGTCCACTTGGTTGTGAGCGACGATGGGAAAGGCATTCAGTTTAACAATGGGCGAGAACTCGGCGAGAGGCTGAGACTTGGTGTCGGGCTTCCGGGCATGGCGGCCCGTGTACAGCAGCTAGGCGGGCGAATGGATGTCGATCGCCGCGTACGAGGCACTACCGTGCACGTGGCAATTCCGCTCGCTTATGGGTCAGGCGGGCAGGTTCGCTAAGAGCCAAGCACCTAATTGCGCAAGAAACTGCGAAAAGGCGGGGCCCGAAGACCCCGCCTTCCATTTCATTCCATTAGAAACCGAACGTCACGCCGGCGCGAGCGCCGAGCTTGCCGCCCTTGTTGAAGCCGCTGGCAACGCCCGCGTTGACGGCCGCATTCTCGCCGATCATGGCACCGATCTGCAGTGAACCAGCATAGGCACCGCGATAGGTGCCGACGTTGCCGGAGATGTTGAACTGCTTGCCCGGCAAGAAGGTGCTGCCGCCCAAGGCAATTGCCACGGCGGTGCCGGCCGAAGCACGGTCATCGACCCGGTCGAGCCTGGAATCGAAGTCGAGTGCAAGCGTTTCCAGCGCGTCCACGCGATTATCGAGCGCGTTCACTGCCTGGTTGGTAGCAAACAGCTGCGAACCGTTCACGGCATCGGTCGACGTCGCCGTAATTGCGCCTGCTGACACGCCGCCAATCGTGCGATTTCCAACGTTGACCTGGTTGGCCGCCGTCGTCGCCGTGCCAGTTCCGATCGCTACGGAATTCGCAAAGCCAGCCGTCGAATTCTCACCCAGCGCAATCGCGCCGGCGCCCGACGAAACTGAATCTCCGCCAATGGCGATGGCGTCGACACCGGTAGCGCTTGCGGGCGCTCCCGTGCTGTTGATCTGCACATACAAATCGTCGTCGGTGACGAGCGCGCCGATCAAGGCATCCTGGGCGTCGTCGCGAGCGTCCTGAGCGGTCACGATCGTATTGATCTGACCGCCGTTGATCGCGTCGGTTGAACCGGCCGCAATCGCGCCGTTGGCCACGCCGCTGACAGTGCGGCCGCCGACGTGGACCTGGTTGTCTGCCGTGTTTACCGAGCCCGCGCCAAGTGCGACGGAATTGTCGAAGCCGGCGTTGTCGGCGTAGCGCCCGATGGCGACACCATCGATGCCATCAGCAACCGCGATCCGCCCGAGCGCAACGGAGCCGTCGCCATTCGCCTGCGCATAACGTCCGACTGCCGTGGAATTGAGGCCGGTCGCCGTTGAATACCAGCCAACGGCGGTCGCGCCATCAAGCGTCGCGGTCGCATTGTTGCCGATCGCGGTCGTGGCCGGAGCGGTCGCGCGCGAACTGAACCCGAAAGCGGTCCCGAAGTCGGTCGCCAGCGAATTCACGCCGACGGCCGTGGCATCGAAGCCCGTGGCTTGGGCAAAGTTGCCGACCGCTGTGGCGTACTGGCCGGAAGCGACAGAGTTCTGGCCAAGGGCGGTCGAAAAATTGCCGCTGGCGTTGGCGCCGGCGCCACAAGCGAGTGAAGGCGTGCCAGCTGCGGTACCCGACGGCGCACCGGCGACGTCGCAAACTTCCTGAGCCGCTGCCGGAGTGGCGAACGTCAATGCGAATCCCATCGCAATCGCCGATGCGGCGACCATCATTCTCGTATTTTTCATGAAATACTTCCCTGATACCAGACGCCATGAAAGCAGCGTCACGTCTGCATTAAGCTACGGAATGAAATAGTCACCGATCATCAATGTTGATGAGATTAACAATAATTAATGCAAATACTTCAACGTTACTTTCGTTTCGCTACCGTAACTATCTAGCAGGCTGGAATATGCAGCTTTACATTTGAATAATAGTTGACACGGTTTGAACATTTCCACACGCACTTCTGCCCGTCCACGACAGTTGAAGCGATGATCGAGCTACTTAGGCCAGCGGACAAAGATGCCGCTCGCGCCTCGCAAGGCATCTGCCAGATGGCGAGGTTTTGCGCCCAATCCGGGAACTTAGTCGAAGCGGAGACCCTGCTTCGAAACCATATTTCTACGTCGTTCAATGACGCGCCGGCATTGCTGCTGCTCAGTGAATTGCTTGGCCGTCAGGGACGGCTACCGGAAGCCACGATGATGTTGCAGCGGGCAGCCGGAGTGCTTCCGGCCAACAATGAGATCAAATTGGGTCTCGCGCGCTTGCTGGACGCCCAGGATCATGTCGAGACCGCACGCGCGCAACTCAACGCGATCACTGGCCCATTGCGTCATTCTTTTGCGGTTCGGGCTCTGGAAGCAAGCCTGCTCGGCAAGTTGGGCGACCATGAAGGTGAAATTGCAATCTACCAGGGCTTAACCTGCGACAGTCCCGATCATCCGGCCCTTTGGAACTCTCTCGGTAACGCCCTCAAATATGCTGGGCGGACGGAAGAAAGCCTCGTCGCACTGAGGCGCGCCGTAAAAATCCGCCCAAGCTATGGCGAAGCCTGGTGGAGCCTCGCCAATGTGAAGACGGCACGATTTGAAGCGTCGGATCTGCGCGCGATGCGGAAAGCGCTGCGTGGCGGCGTTCAGGACATCGACGCCCTCCATTTGCATTTTGCGCTGGGCAAAGCGCTGGAAGACCGGCGTGAATATGAGCACTCCTTCCGCCACTACGCCGAAGGAAACCGCATCCGCAGTGCCGGCTTCCGGCCGGAGCAGTTGGTCGTCACGCCGTTCGTCGATCAGGCGATCGCCAGCCTCGACCGCTCCTTCTTCGCAAGCGTTGGAACCCACGGTCATCCGGAAACGGGCCCGATCTTCGTCGTTGGTTTGCAACGCTCCGGTTCCACCCTGATCGAACAGATCGTCGCCAGCCATCCGCTGATCGAGGGCACGACCGAGCTGCTGGCCTTGCAGCAACTATGGGGAGACCTTGGAAAGGACGCCGCTCGAGAGGGCAAAACCGTCTGGGAAGCGCTCGCGGAATCGAACCCGGCTCGCCTCAAGGCTATTGGCGAGGATTATTTCGCCAGGGTCAAGCCGTTCCGGCGTACTGACCGCCCTCTGTTTGTCGACAAGCTGCCGGCAAACTGGATGATGGTCGGCCTCATTCGTGCGGTGCTGCCGAATGCCAGGATTATTGATGCGCGGCGGCACCCAATGGCCTGTGGATTTTCCAATTTCAAACAGCACTACGCAACGGGCGTTGCGTTTGCGTACAGCCTTCAATCGATCGGCCGATTCTACGTCGATTACCTGCGCTTGATGCAACACTTCGATGAGGTCCAACCCGGCGCAATTCATCACCTGCTGAACGAACGTCTCGTCGCCGACCCCGAAGGCGAGATTCGACGGCTTCTCGATTTTATCCAGGTGCCTTTCGATCCGGCATGCCTTGATTTCCACCGGACGAAGAGAGCGGTCAGCACCCCGAGCGCCGAGCAGGTCAGGAGGCCCATCAACAGCGACGGTCTGGACGCCTGGCGCCATTATGAAACCTGGCTGGACGAGCTGAAGGAAGCTCTCGGGCCAAATCTTTTTGATTGGGATCGAACGCCGGCGTGACCGACGCATTCGAACAGAGGAGACTTGCGTGTCAATTCGTCACATCATGATGTCCAGCAGTGTGGTTGCGATGGTTTCCGGTATCGCAACGGCACAGCCGCAGGCCTCCCTTCCTCGAGCGAACTTCCTGAGCGCCATCGACGGAGAGTTTCGAAAGATGGATGCTGACAAGAACGGCATCGTGACGCGTTCCGAGGTCGCGGACTTTCAACGTTTGGTCAGCGTCGCGGAGTCCGGAGCCCGGAACCACGCCCTTTTTACCCAGCTCGACGCGGACAAAAATGGCCAGATCAGCCCGGCCGAGTTCCGCGCTTTGACTCCTGCCACCAAGATTGACCCCCAACCCCTCCTGATCCGCTACGACACCAATCGTGATGGCGGGATCAGCCAGGTGGAATATCGAACGGTGAAGCTGAACCGTTTCGACCGTGTCGATGGCAATCAGGACGGCGTCGTTACCGCGGCAGAGCAGCAGGCAGCTGGTCTGGAGAAATGATTAGCTGACGCGACAATGCGTTTCACTCAAACCTGCCATTAGCCTTCCACTCCCACGCGTCTCGTGGCTATTCCCGATGGGCGCGGGCTGTTTCGTTGGGCACATCCCATGGGGGAAATACTGGGAAGGCACATGCGATGAAGATCATTCGGAACGGGTTTCTGGCGCTCGGCATCATGGTCGCGGGCATGGCGGGGTCGGTCGCCACACCGGCCCAGGCGGCGACCGCCGCCGAGCTGAATTCGCGCGGGCAGGCGGCGCTGAATCTCCTCTATTCCAAGTCGGACCGGGCCAAGCGCTATGCGCGTGACGCACGCGCCATCCTGGTCTTCCCGAAGATCCTCAAGGCAGGCCTGGTGATCGGCGGGCAGGGCGGCGAGGGCGTGCTGTTCGTCCACGGCAAGCCGGCGGGTTATTACAAGATCAATGCGGTGTCATACGGCCTGCAGGCCGGTGGCCAGTCGTTCAGCTATGCCTTGTTCTTCATGAACGACAAGGCGCTGACCTATTTGCGCAAGAGCGACGGCTGGGCGATCGGGTCGGGGCCGAGCGTGGTCGTGATCGACCAGGGCGCGGCGATGAGCACGACCTCGACGACGGTCGCCAAGGACGTCTACGCCATGCCGTTCGGGCAGAAGGGGCTGATGGCGGGGATCGGGCTGGAAGGCTCGAAAATCTCGCCGATCCGCCGCTAACGGAGCTTGGCGGGGGCGGTTTCGCTGAGGGTCAGGAAGACCGGCAGGACCGCGAGCGCGACGACGGCAATCATGATGCCGGGGACGGCGTGGTTGCCGGTGCGCTCCAGCAAGAGCTGCGCGACATAAGGGGTAAGGCCGCCGAAGATGGCGGTCGCGCCGGTGGCGCCGAAGGCGAGGCCGGTGACCCGGCCCTCGCCGGGGAATTGCTCGGCGGTGGCGACGGCGCCGACTGCACTCATCGCCCCGGCGACGCAGGCCAGCAGGATGGCGCCGCCGAGCGCCTGCGCATGGCTGCCGCTGGCCATGATCGAGAAGAGGGTGACGGGCAGCGCGGCGCTGAGCAGGCTGACGGCGATCAGCACCGGCTTGCGGCCGTAGCGATCGGAGAGGATGCCGGTCAGCGGGGTCACCAGGATGACCGCGACAGCCGCAATGGTTGCAAGCCACAAGCTTTCTCTTTCGCTCAATGATCCGGACGAGGTGAGGAAAGCGGGCACGTAGGTGATGCCAACATAATAAGTGATCGAGCCGAGCGCCGAGATGGAGAAGGCGCGGAAGATGCCGAGCTTGTGGTTGGCGAGGCTGTGCCGCCATGGCTGGTGGGGGACGGTGCCCGCGGCGCGCTGGCGTTCGAACTCGGGCGATTCCTGCATGGTGGAACGGGCGATCCAGACGCTGCCGGCGAGCACCGCGCCGACGAAGAAGGGGATGCGCCAGCCCCAGCTCGCGAGATCGGCTTCGCTCAGCGAGGCGACGGTGAGGGCCGAGACGCCAACGGCGAGCAGGGCGCCGATCTCGCTGGCGGCGGAGGCGGAACTGGCGATGAGGCCGCGGCGGCTGGGGCGCGCGCCTTCGAGAAGATAGGCGACGACGCCGCTATATTCGCCGCCGACCGAGAAGCCCATGACGCAGCGCAGGAGGAAGAGCAGCCAGCCGGCGGCGGCGCCAATCTGCGCGTGGGTCGGCAGGAGAGCGGTTGCGAGCATCGCTGCCGTCATGACGGTAACCGACCAGAGCAGCATGTGCCGCCGCCCGATCTTGTCGCCGACATGGCCGAAGACGGCAGCGCCTAGCGGTCGCATGAGATAGGCGACGGCGAAGCTGCCGAGCGTCAGCGCCAGCGAAGCCGCGCCGCCGCCGTAGAAGACGCGGGACAGGACCGTCGCGAAATAGAGGTAGAGCGTGAAGTCGTACCATTCGACGATGGTCGAGAAGGCGGCGACGATGAGCGACCCGCGCGAGACGGCGCGGTGGCCGTGGTCGATGGCGGGCCGCTCGCTCGTGATCTAGGCTCCGCGCAGGGCGGCTTGAGTGCGAGCGCGGATGCGCTGCTCCAAGATCGCCAGCGGCATGGCGCCGTCGCGCAGGACCTCGTGGAACTGCTTGATGTCAAACTTGGCGCCGAGCGCCTTCTGGGCCTCGGTGCGGGCGCGGATCCACGCCATGTGACCGACCTTGTAGCTGCAGGCCTGGCCGATCTGCGTACAGTAGCGCTCGACCTCGCGCTGGGTTCGGGGGCGAGCGAATCCGGTGGTGCCGACCATGTAGTCGGTGGCCTTCTCGCGGCTCCAGCCTTTGGAATGGAGGCCGGTGTCGACGACGAGCCGGGTGGCGCGGAACAAGTAGCTTTGCAGCATGCCGGCGCGGCCGATGGGATCGTTGGCGTAGGCGCCGAGTTCGTCCGCGACCTGCTCGGCATAGAGCGCCCAGCCTTCGGAATAGGCCGAGAAGCCGCCGATCTTGCGCAGGGTCGGGATGTCCTTCGATTCCTGGCTGATGCTGATCTGCAGGTGATGGCCGGGGACGCCCTCGTGATAGCTCAAGGTCGGCAGCGAATATTTCGGCCAGTCGCCGACATCCTTCAGGTTGATGAAGTAGATGGCCGGACGCGAGTTATCGAGGGCAGCGCGACGGTAATAGCCGTTGGAGGCGCCGTCCTGGATCTCGACCGGTACCGCGCGAATCTCGAGCGGGGCATTGGGCAGGGTCGCGAAGTCGCGCGGCAGGCGGGCGTACATGTCCTTGACGCCGGCATTGAGGCTGGCCAGCAGTTCGGCGCGGCCGGCGGGCGTGTCCGGATAGAGCTGGGCCGGGTCGCGGTTGAGGGCGTTCAGACGCTCGCCGACGGTGCCCTTGGTGAGGCCGGCGGCGGTCAGGATGGCTTCGAGCTGGGCGGTCAAGTCCGCGACCTGCGACAGGCCCATGCGGTGGACTTCGTCCGGCGTGAAATTGGTGGTCGTGGCCTGGGCGAGAGCGGCGGCGTAGATGGCATCGCCGCCCGGCAGGCGCTGGGCGCCGTCGCCGGGCCGGGTTGTCGGCTTAAGCTTCTCCATCATGGCGATCTGGCGGTCGAGCGCTGGATAGACGCTGTCGGCGACAATCTTGGCGGCCCGGGCCTGCCAGTCGCCGGCGATGCCCTTGGCTGCGGCGCGCTTGACGATGGAATCGACCATCGTGTTCGCTTCCGGCGCGGGCTCGCGCAGCTTGCGCATCTGGCCGAGGGTGAGGTCGATCGACCAGGCGGGAGCGAGGAAGCCCCGGGCGGCCTGCTCCCGCTGGTTTTCGGTGTCGTTATCAAATTCCTTGCCGACCAAAGCGAGGCGGGAAAGATAGGCCTCGGCGTCGGCGGCATTTTCGATCGTGTGCGCACTGTTGAGGAAGTCGGGCGTCGAGAAATATGCGCCGCCCTGCTGGAAGATCGGATAGGGGCGCTGGACGCTATCAATGTTGAACTTCTCGGCGGCCGTAATGCCGGTTTCGAGCTGGTAGACGACGACGTCGCGGTTGAGCTTGCCGGAGTCGGAGAGGCTGGCGGGCGGGACCGACTTAATCGCCGCGAGGTTCTTCTTGGCGAGGGCCAAATCTTCCTTGCGTGCATGGGCGGCGGGACGAACGTCGAGCTCCGACTTCAGGTGCGCCAGCGGGCCCTTGTCGAGACCGAGCGAGGTGGCGAACTCCGGGTTCCGCTTCACGCGGTCCTGGAAGATATCCTCGAAGACCGCATTGAGCTTGGCGTCGCCGTTGGCGGCGGGAACGGCGGCCTGGGTGGCGGCCTTGACGGCGGCGGGGACAAGAGCGGTGGCGGCGGCAATCGACGAGGTGGTCAGGAACTGGCGGCGGTCCATGGAGGCTTGGTCCTTTGTTCTTGAAATTCCTCCCCCTTGATGGGGGGAAGGGTGGGGTGGGGGGTGACGTTCGAGCAGGTACTGCCTGCGGCGAGGTCACCCCACCCCGAACCCCTCCCCATCGAGGGGAGGGGAGTTACCTTATGCGAGGGCGCGGGCGCGTTCCTCGACCCTGCGCTGGAGGATCGTCAGCGGCATGGCGCCATCCTTCAGCACTTCGTGGAACTGGTGGATGTCGAACTTGGGCCCAAGGATCTTCTTGGCGCTGTCGCGGGCGCGGAGCCAGGCGAGGTGGCCGACCTTGTAGCTGCAGGCCTGGCCGATCGAGGCGCAATAGCGCTCGACCTCGCGCTGCACGCGCGGCCGCGGGAAGCCGGTGACGCCGACCATGTAGTCGACGGCCTTTTCGCGGCTCCAGCCCTTGGCGTTAAGGCCGGTGTCGACGACGAGGCGCGCCGAACGGAACAGGAAGGACTGGAGATAGCCGGCGCGTTCGATGCCTGAGTAGCCGCCGATCTCGTCCGACAGCTGTTCGGCATAGAGCGCCCAGCCTTCGAGGTAGGAATTGTAGAAGCTGATCTTGCGCAGCATCGGGATGTCCTTGGACTCCTGTGCGAGGCTGATCTGCAGATGGTGGCCCGGAACGCCCTCGTGATAGGTAAGCGAAGGCAGCGAATATTTCGGCCAGTCGTGGGTCGATTTGAGGTTGATCCAGTAGATAGCCGGCCGCGAGCCATCGAGGGTCGCCGGGTTGTAATAACCGTTGGGAGCGCCGTCCTGGATGTCCGGCGGTACACGGCGGATTTCCAGCGGCTGGCCGGGGAGCGTCGCGAACGCCTTCGGTAGCAGGCCGCTCATCATCTTCACATTGGCGTTGAGGCTGGCGATCAGTTCGGCGCGACCGGCATCCGTGTCGGCGTAGAGCTGGGTCGGGTTGGTGTTGAGGGCCGAGAGACGCTCCCCGACCGAGCCTTGCGTGAAGCCGTTGGATTTGAGGATCCCGTCAATGATGCCGGTATATTCCGCGACCTGTGAAAGACCGAGCTTGTGCACCTCGTCCGGGGTCATGTTGGTCGTCGTCGCTTCAGCCAAAGCAGCCGCGTAGATCGCTTCGCCGTTCGGGAGACGGGTGGCTCCGTCGCCGGGGCGAGTTGTCGGCTTCAGCTGATTGAGCATCGCCACCTGGCGGTCGATCGCCGGATATACCTGCGTTTCGACGATCTTGGTGGCGCGACCGGCCCAATCGCCCGGGATGTTCTTGGCCTTGGCGCGATTGACAAGCGACGTGACGAGGCCGTTCGTCGCTGCCGGCTGATTGCGGAGCTTGGCGATCTGTCCGAGTGCGAGGTCGAGCGACCAGGCAGGAGCGAGGAAGCCGCGCGCGGCCTCGGCGCGCTGATGCTCTGTTTCGTAATCGAGAAGCTTGGAGAACTCGGCGAGGCGCGAGAGATAGGCCTCGGCATCCGACGCATTCTCCACCGGGTGCGTGCTATCCAGGAAATCGGGGATTCCGAAGTAATTCCCGTCCTGCTGCGTGATGTCATAGGGTCGCTGGACACTGCCGAGCCCGAACTTCGGGTAAGCGACGGTATCTTGCTCCAGTCCATAGAGGACTATCTCGCGGTTTAGCGCCGCCGTCGGCGAGAGAGTTGCGGGGTTGATCCCGCTCAGCAGGGCAATCGCCGCCTTGGCCCTCGCCAGCTGGTCGCGCAGTGTTGCATCGATAGGCTTTGGATCGAACGTCCGGCGAAGATAAGCGAGGTCGCCCTTGTCGAGGCCGAGCGCCGTCGCATAGCCCGGGCTGTTCTTCATGATCACGTTGAAAATTTCGTCGAAAGCGGCGTTGAGTGCAGCGTCCCCCGACGATTTGGCGGGCGCAGCGACCGCTGCGTTGGCAACTTTGGGCGTCGCGGCGGCGAGGATCGGAACGAGCGCAGCGGCGCTTCCGGCGGAAAGGAAGGAACGGCGGTCCATGAGTGAGTCTCCCCGGTGGATTTTGCCGGGGAGACTAGGAGCCGATGCGCGCCGCGCAAGGGCGTTTGTCGATGGTCGCCGCGCGTTTGCAGATCGCACCGGTGTGCTCCTGCAAACGCAGGAGCCTAGTCCGAGCGCCTTGGCGCGAGCTTTGAACCCAAGAAGCGCTTCGCGCGACTGGGCTCCTGCCTTCGCAGGAGCACTAAGCCTGAAGGTGGTACTGTTTCAAAAGGTCGTAAAGCGTGGGCCGGCTGATCCCGAGCAGCTTCGCAGCGCCGGAGATATTGTTGTCGGTGCGGGCGAGGGCCTGGCGGATCGCCCTGCGGTCGGCGACTTCGCGGACGGCGCGCAGGTTGATGGCGACCGGGCCTTCCTCGGCCGGCACGGCATTGCCGAGATCGAGGTCGGCGGCGGTCACCAGCTTGCCGTCGGCCATGATGACCGCGCGCTTGATCCGGTTTTCCAATTCGCGGACGTTGCCCGGCCAGGCGTAGCCGTCGACCGCATCGATGGCGTCGGCAGACAGGCCTTGCACCTTTGTATTCATCTCGCGAGCGAAGCGGGCCGCGAAGTGACGGGCGAGCAGGACCGCGTCACCCGTACGCTCGGCCAGGCTCGGGATCTTCACGACGATTTCGGCGAGACGATAATAGAGGTCTTCGCGGAAGCGGCCGTCGGCGGTCATGGCGTCGAGGTCCTGATGCGTCGCACAGACGATGCGGGTATCGACCGCGATTGGGGAACGGCCGCCGATGCGTTCGATCACCCGCTCCTGCAGGAAGCGCAGCAGCTTGACTTGCAGCGGCAGCGGGATGTCGCCCACTTCGTCGAGGAACAGAGTACCGCCCTGGGCAAGTTCGATCTTGCCGGGCGTCGTCTTGACGGCACCGGTGAAAGCGCCGCGTTCATAGCCGAATAGCTCGGCCTCGAGCAGGTTCTCCGGGATCGCCGCGCAATTGATGGCGACGAACGACTCGCCGGCGCGCGGGCCTTTTTCGTGCAGGGCCCTGGCGAGCAATTCCTTGCCGGTACCGCTGGCGCCCAGCAGCATGACCGAGACGTCGGTGGTGGCAACGCGCTCGATCGTGCGGGCAACCTTCAGCATTTCCGGGGCGGCGCTGATGATCGAGCCGATGACGGTGTCGACGGGCGCGCCACTGGCTTCGAGCCGGCGATTCTCCGCCTCGATTTCATGCAAATGGAATGCGCGGGCAACGATGAGTCCGAGATCGTCGATGTCGACCGGCTTGCGGTAGAAATCATAGGCGCCGAGCGAAATGGCCTTGAGCGCGCTTTCGCGGGCGCCGTGGCCGGAAGCGACGATGACCTTGGCGTCGGGCTTAAGCGCCAGGATTTCCGACAGGGTCGAGAAACCTTCGCTGGTGCCGTCCGGGTCGGGCGGCAGGCCTAGGTCGAGCGTGATCACCGAAGGCTCATGCAGGCGAAGCATGTCGATTGCCTGGGCGCGGTCGGTCGCCGCAACCACGCGATAGCCTTCATAGGCCCATTTTAGCTGGCGCTGCAGGCCCTCGTCGTCCTCGATGACAAGCAGGACGGGAAGATCAGACGTGTCGGTCATGCGCGTTTCCGTTTCGGTTCTTGGACCGGCTCCGGCGCCGGCAGGTGAATGGTGAAGCGGCTGCCCTTGCCCGGGCGGCTCTGGACGGTGAGGCGTCCGCCCATGGCGGCGACGAGCGTACGGGCCTCGAAGGCGCCGACGCCGAAGCCGCCGTCCTTGGTCGAGGCAAAGGGCTGGAACAATTGGTCGCGGACGAAGTCGGGCGTCATGCCCTTGCCTTCGTCGATGACGCTGATGGCGGTTTCACTGCCGTCGGCGAGCGCGTCGATCATCACCGGCTGGTACTCGGCACTGGCGTCGAGGGCGTTGCGCAGCAGGTGGCTGATCGCCTGTTCGAGCGCTTCGGCATCGGCGATCGCCCACAGGCCCTGATTGCCGCGCAGACGGACCTCGCGACCGCGGTTGCTGGCGAGGATGGCGGCTTCGAGGATGGGTTTCAGCGGCTGCGCCTCAGGGTTGACGGGGCGCGAGCCGGCTTTTGGCGCGAGGCGCTCAAGCAGGTCGTTCATCTTGCCGACCGAGCTCTGCAGGGTCGCCACCATGTCGGCCCGGAACTCGGGATTATCGGCGTGGCGCTCGGCATTGCGGGCGACCAGGGACAATTGGCTCACGAGGTTCTTCACGTCGTGCAGGATGAAGGCGAACCGGCGATTGAACTCGTCGAAGCGCTGAGCCTGCGACAGCGCCTGCTGGCCATGTGCCTCGGCAAGGCTGCTCGCCGCCTGGCGGCCCGCAGTCTTCAGGAGGTCGAAATCCTCCCAGTCGAGCGGGCGGCGATAACCGGGCGCGGCAAGCAGGACGAGGCCGACCAGCCGCTCATTGTGGACGAGCGGGACGCCGGCCCATGCCGTCTTGTCCTTCGTCAGCCATTCGGGGAGCGGAAGGCCCATGC
Organism: Sphingomonas alba; assembly: GCF_023516555.1. Classification (GTDB taxonomy): domain Bacteria; phylum Pseudomonadota; class Alphaproteobacteria; order Sphingomonadales; family Sphingomonadaceae; genus Sphingomicrobium; species Sphingomicrobium album. The sequence continues at coordinate 250,659 of NZ_JAMGBD010000002.1, read as the reverse complement.
CGCCTTCCGACGTGCCGTCGCGCATCGCATCGATGTCGAGGATCATCGGCCGCGCTTCGAGCTCGCGCCAGCGGGCGGCATCCTGCGGATCGGGCGTGAAGGGCCGGCCCTGCCAGTTCCATTCCGATGCCTCGGTGATGGCGCCATTCTCGTCGATGGTGAGCAGGAGGCCGCCGGGCGCATCGACGATGTCGGCGAAGGCCTTGACCAGCCGCTCGCCAATCGGCGGCGCCTGCGGGCCGCTGCGGCCAACGGTGTCGGCGAAGCGCAGCCATTCGGCGCGATAGTCGTAGCGATGCTCGAACAAATGCTTGGCGAGCTTTACCTTTGCCCAGGCGCGCGCCTTGGGCGAGGGCAGCAGCACCATCGCCGCCAGCGTCATGGCGGAGATGCTGAGCACAAGGAGCGCCCGCGACCAGTCCCAGCCGGTACCGCGAAGCGCGGTGGCGAGGATGGTCATGACGGCGAAGTAACCACAGATGGCGAGCAGCGACAGAGACTGGAAAGTGGCGGCGCGCGACAGGCGCATCTTCCAGCCGTCCTGCTGGCCGGCGCCCAAGGCGAACAGAGGCGCTGTCATTGCGATCACCGCGCCGCGCCAGTCGAGCAGGCCGCGGCCGGATTGCGGATCGAGGTAGAGCAAGGTGTAGAGGTTGAGGTCGTATCCCCAAGTGACGACCAGCGCGAGCATCGCCATGCCAATGGCTGCGCGGCTTTCCGGCGCGGCCTGGCCATAGACGTTGTGGACCAGCACGAGGGACCCGGCGGCGGCCGTGATGCGGAGGATCGTAGCAGTCTCGACGACCGAAGCGCCGGCATCCGCGCCCAGTAGGATCGGCATCATGTCGGCGACCAGTTGCATGCCGAGCACGGCGCCGATCGCGCCGTAGACCCAGCGCACGCCATGCTGCCGCTCGCCGTCCGCACCGCTCGACAGGCGGTAGAGGACACTGACCCAGATGAGGTTGCGGACGGTCTCGGCGAGCGCGGGAATCTGGCTCGCAGGAGCGATGGCCGTCAGCCACGCCCAGCAGGCGGTGAGCGCAAAGCCTGCAAGCATCAATCGCTGCGCAGGATGGCGCACGCCGATCTTCACCCGCCACATGATGAGCGACAGGAACAGGGCCGCCGCCATCGCGTGGCTCCAGAAGTTCGTCAGTGTCAAATCCGCCGACATGGCCAGAGTGTCGGATAAATTTACAAACAAAGCCTAAATGAGACGCTAGAATGCGTGCATGGCAAATATCGAAAAGCGCCCCATCGGGACGAGCAAATTGAAGGTCGCGCCGCTGGCGCTCGGCGGCAATGTCTTTGGCTGGACCGCGGACGAAGCGACCAGTTTCCGCATCCTGGACGCCTTCGTCGATGCCGGCGGCAACATGATCGACACCGCCGACGTCTATTCGGCCTGGGTGCCGGGTCACCAAGGCGGCGAGAGCGAGACCATTATCGGCCACTGGCTGAAGCGCGATCCGTCGAAGCGGCAGAAGGTCGTGATCGCCACCAAGGTCGGCTATTACGACGGCAAGATGGTCGACGGCGAATATGTGCCGGCGCTCGACCCGGCGGTCATCGTCAAGTCCTGCGACGCCTCGCTCGAGCGGCTCGGGATCGACACGATCGACGTCTATTACCAGCACAAGGACGATCTGAAGGTCCCGCTGGCCGAAAGCCTGAAGACCTTCGACGACCTCGCGAAGGCGGGCAAGATCAAGGCGATCGGCCTCAGCAATTTCGAGCCGGATCGCTTCGCCGAGGCCTGCATCATCGCCCGCGTCGACGGCTTCCCGGCGGTCAGCGCCTTCCAGCCCTGGTACAATATGATGGAGCGCGGGAAATATGAGGGCGCGCTGCGCGATGTCGCCATCAAGGAAGGCCTCGGCGTCTTCCCGTTCTACAGCCTCGCCAATGGCTTTTTGACCGGCAAGTACCGGTCGAAGGACGATCTCAAGAAAAGCGTGCGCGGCGGCCGATCGGAGCAATATCTGGATGGCAAGGGGCCAAAGGTGCTGGCGGCGCTCGAGGAGGTCGCGGCAGAGACCGGCGCGGCGCTGGCCAGTGTCGCGCTCGCCTGGACGGCGGCGCAGCCGACGATCACCGCGCCAATCGCCAGTGCCACGAGCGTCGAGCAGGCGGACGAGTTGATCGCGTCGATGACTTTGGAACTGTCGGAAGATCAGTTGGCGCGGATCAGCGAGGCGAGCGCCTGAGCCTTATTTGCAATGGCCGCTGTTGGCCTGGACCCAGCGGCCGCGCCCATCGACCCAGCCGACGATGTCCTGCTTGCAATGAAGGCCGGGCCTGCTTGCTTCCTTGAGGGCGGCGACGCCGAGCAGCGCCATGAAGACGGCGCCGGACCAGACCAGCTGCTGCTGAGCCCTGTTCATCAATGATCGATTATCATGTTTGCGTTTTCCCCCTCAAGTGGCGGGAACGAGCTCGATCACGTCCGTCCTGGATTCAAAAGCTGGTCGCGGAATGACCATCCGCCAACGCGCGTCGCCGATGCGCTCGACGAAGGCGGCGACGTCCCGGTCGGGGTCATTGCCATATTGCATGGCACGAACCTCATCGCCGAGGGTGATGGTGCCGAGGAAGACCTGGCGCAGTTGGTCGCCGGGGAAGATGAGGCCGACGGGGCGCTGCGAGCCGGTCAGCTTGGCGAAGCCCTGGATGCCATGCTCGGCCTGCACCCGGCAGGAAAAGGCGGGATAGCTCACGTAGTTGAGCATTCCCGGCGTCTTGGCGCCGAGCTTGATGACGCGGCATCTGTACATTCCGTTGGGAATCGGCCCGCCGAGCGCTGCATCCGGGTCGAGCAGGGCGCCTTCCTTTGCGACATCGGCCGCGTTGGTCGTGCGCGCTTGTGCCAATGCCTCGATGAAGGCCTGCCGCCAGTCATGTAATTTGGTGCGGTCGGCCGCAGTGACGACAGCGCGCCAGTCGGCGGTGTGCGTCGCAACGATCGGCTTCGGCGCGCAGGCAGCGAGTGCGAGGCAGGCGATGAGAGCCGAGGCGCGATTCACGGGGCGGAGCGTAGCGCGGCAATTTGTCCGCGCAATGCCGTCACGAACTAAATTCGTGACGTCAGACCTGTCCGTTGGCGCGGCAGGCTGGCCGGCATCCGCCATCTCTCGCACTACTCCGGCGGCGCTTCGCGCCGGCGTCGCTGCGCTCGATGGCTCAAGCTGCCGTCCAGCCCCCGTCCATCGACAAGTTCGCTCCGGTGATCGACGCAGCTCCGTCGGAGCAGAGATAAAGTGCGAGGCTCGCGACTTCCTCCGGCGTGACGAACCGCTTGGTCGGCTGGGCGGCGAGGAGGACGTCGTTCATCACCTGCTCGCGGGTGAGGCCGCGCGCCTTCATCGTGTCGGGGATCTGGTTCTCGACGAGCGGCGTCCAGACATAGCCGGGCGAGATGCAATTGACGGTGATGCCGTCCTTCGCGGCTTCGAGCGCGACCGTCTTGGTGAAGCCGGCGACGCCATGCTTGGCGGCGACGTAGGCGGACTTGTTCGGCGAGGCGATCAGGCTGTGGGCGCTCGCGGTGTTGATGATGCGGCCCCAATTCTTCGCCTTCATGGCCGGCAAAGCGAGGCGGGTGGTGTGGAAAACGGCGGAGAGGTTGATCGCCAGGATGGCATTCCACTTGTCGACCGGGAAATCCTCGACTGGCGAGACATGCTGGATACCGGCGTTGTTGACGAGAATGTCGGGTGCGCCGAGTTCTTCGGTGCAGTGCGCGATCATCCGTTCGATCGCGGCGGCATCACCCATGTCGGCACCGTCGTGACCGGCGCCGAGCTCGGCCTTCAGCTTGTCGATTTCGGACTGGTCGCCGAAGCCGTTGAGCATGACCTTCGCGCCGTCGGCAGTCAGCGCGCGGGCGATCGCGAGGCCAATACCGGAGGTGGAACCGGTGACGAGGGCGACTTTACCGGCAAGGCTCATGCGTGATCTCCTTTGCAAGTCGCCTTTGCCTTCGCTTTGGGCAATTGCAACCGTTACGCTAAGCCAAGCATTGGACGCGACGAGGAGGACTTGAAGCATGGTGCGGCTCGGCGGCGAACCGGAAAGCGGTAATTTTGAGGATCGGACCGGCCAAAGCGGCGGGCTTGGCGGCTTCGGAGGCGGTGGTGGCGGGCTCGGCCTGCTCCTCAGCCTGGTCGGCAGCCGGTTCGGGATCGTCGGTATCCTGGTCCTGCTGCTCGGATACTGCGCGCTGACCTCGCTTGGTGGCTTGGGCGGCGGTAGCGGCGGAGGGCCTGCGGGGTCGTCTGGCGCATCCAAGCTGGATCCGAACGTCCGCGACGCCATGGTCCGTATTCTCGGTTCGACCGAGCAGACCTGGGGCGAGATTTTCCAGAAATCGGGGGCGCAATACCAGCCGACGACTTTAGTCGCTTACACCGGTGGAACACAGACCGCTTGCGGAATGGGGCAGGCGGCAATGGGGCCGTTCTATTGTCCCAACGACAAGAAGATCTACGTCGACCCGGCTTTCTTCAACGAGCTGTCGCAGCGCTTCAACGCGCCGGGCGATTTCCCGGTCGCCTACGTCATTGCCCATGAGGTCGGGCATCATATCCAGGATCTCGAAGGCACGCTCGACAAGGCCCACAATGCGCAGGCGCGCAGCAGCGAAACGGGCGGCAACGCCATCCAGGTCGGAGTCGAACTGCAGGCCGACTGCTATGCAGGCGTCTGGGCCGCCAATGCCCGCGACGAGAAGGGCTCGATCATCGAACAGGGCGATTTGGAAGAAGGTATGCGCGCCGCCGAAGCCATCGGCGACGACACGCTGCAACGGCAGGCGCAGGGCACGGTTGTCCCGGACAGCTTCACGCACGGGTCGTCCGCGCAGCGCATGGAGGCCCTCCGCCGCGGCATGACCACCGGCGACCCGTCGCAGTGCAACTACACGCGGTAGGCTGGGCGCTCAGTATCTAACCCGATGGGGAAGGGTGCGGCCCTTCTCCATAACGTTCCTGACAGTTTGGGACGTTGATAATGGCGAGAAGCCGGCGCCTCGACGCCAATGCCCGCACCTGGCTCACCTTGGCCATAACCCTGTTTCTGACGGGGCCAATCGTTGCCCTTCGCAGCTGTGTCCAGACCACGCTGGACAAGGATCGCGTCGTGATATCGTCGCAGATCGACGAACGACTGGTGTCCCTGAAGAACGGCACGACACTGGTCCTCGAGCCGGGGTCGATCGGCTACAAGATGGCCAACTGGCTCAAGGTGGGCACGACGACGACCCACCAGTTCTCCGTTGGCGACGAGGTCTTCGCCTCCGGCTCTGCCGAGCCCACCCCCGACGGTGCCCATCGCGTCGCCGATTTCGCGCAGATGATGAAGGCCCATCCGGAGCTGACGACGCAGATCATGATCACCACCGCCAAGGGGATCAAGACCGAAGCCGAGGACCAGCTGGAGCAATCGCGAGCGCAGCGGCTTCAGCGCGACATCGTCGCGTTAGGCGTCGAGCGGACGAAGATCGCCGTCGTCGCCCAGCCGGTCGAGGTGAAGACGGGCAAGCCGAGCGAGCACCCGCACCTGCTGATCGTGCTGGAGCGCGCGCACGCCTGACGGGCTAATGGCAGGTTTGGGTGGAAAGCTGCCGTTCCGGCTTAAGCGCTGTGCAGTCTGACCATCGCCAAAAGTAGTCTCGCCCACGCGTACATGTCGAGAATAACGAGCGGCGCAAAAACTATCCCCGCACCATGATATTGCTGAGGCCACGGAACAAGCATGACCAACAGACCGTGAGAGACCGCCATGGCGAGCAACGCCATCCAATACATCAACTGCCCCGAATGGGGCCTCAGTATTGCAGCCACGCCGAGGACTGCGCTTAACGAAAGCGCTGCGACAAACCCCCGGGCATCATCGCCTCGAGCGGCAAAGAAAAAGAACACAGGGACAGCAAAAACGAGAATGACCAGATAAGCTGGATTTGAGAGCTTCTGGTAGTCGATGCCCTCTCGCGCAGTTTCTCTCGGTTCTTGACCCGCATCGTCTGCCATCAACCAACGCTACCATCAAAGCCAAGGGCTGCAATCAAAAGCTGACCGCCCGAGCTAATGGCAGGAATGGGTCGAAAGCGGACATTCGCCGTCACGGAGTAAATCCGTGACGTCGATCCGGTCGTCCTCGGCTTTGCCGGAACGCCGGTCGGCCGGCTTGCGCCATCTCTTCGCGCTGCTTCGGCGGCGCGCCGAGCGCGCCGGCGGCGCTGCGCTCGGTGGCTACAAGCGGACGAGCATCTTGCCGGTGTTGGCGCCGGTGAAGAGGCCTCGGAAGGCATCGAGGGCGCTGTCGAGGCCGTCCATCACTGTTTCGCGCTCCTTGACCTGGCCGCCGGCGATCATGGCGCCCATGTCCTGGTAGAACTCGCCGAGGCGGCCCATGTAGTCGGTGTAGATGAAGCCCTGCATGCGGATGCGCATGGCGACAACGCGCATGATGTAGCGCAGGGTCGTGGGTTCGCCCGTATTGTAGCCCTCGATCATCCCGCACATGGCGAAGCGGGCGTTCTGTCGGGCTGCGGCAAGTGCAGCATCGAGATGGTCGCCGCCGACATTGTCGAAATAGACGTCGATGCCTTTGGTCGCAGCCGCCATCAGCGACTTCACGACCGGCCCGGCCTTGTAGTCGATGACCTCATCGGCGCCGAGCGAGCGGACGAATTCGCATTTGTCCGCGCCGCCGGCCGAGCCGATGACGGTCATCCCCTTGGCCTTGGCAATCTGCACCACCGCCGAGCCGACCGCGCCCGCGGCAGCCGAGACGAAGACGATGTCGCCGGCCTTGGCCGCGGCAACGTCGAGCAGGCCGAAATAGGCCGTCCCGCCTGTCAGGCCGAGGTTGGCGAGGAATGCCTGCGGCTCGACGCCGGGGATCGGCGGAAGCTTGTTGAAGTGGCCAGCGGGCTCGACGACTTCGTCGCGCCAGCCCGCCATGTGGAGGACCATGTCGCCGGGTTGCAGCGAGGGATCGCGGCTTTCGACGACCTCGCCGACCGCGCCGCCGGTCATCGGCTCGCCGATCTGGAAGGAGGGGACGTAAGACTTCACGTCGTTCATCCGGCTGCGCATGTACGGGTCGACCGACAGCCAGCGGTTGCGGACGTGGACCATGCCGTCGTCGAGCGGCGCCAGGGCAATGTCCTTGAGCACGGCGTCGTCATTGGTCGGGATACCGGTGGGGCGGTTCATCAGATGCCAGGCGCGGGCCATTGGATGTCTCTCCTTCGTCACCCCGGACTCGATCCGGGGTCTGCCTTCGTTCAGGCTCCGTTGCAAAAGAAAAGGCGGATCCCGGGTCAAGCCCGGGATGACGAACAGGACAAAGAAAAGCCCGGCCGCATCGCTGCGACCGGGCCCTCCTCTCCCTCAGGCTTGCCTTAATAGGTGCCCGAGAAGCTCCGGTTGAGCGCGTGCGGGCCGGCTTCGCCCTGGTCGTCGCGCTCGAACAGCGCACGTTCGCGGCTGTCGTCACGCCAGCGCTTTTTGGCTTCGTCGGCCGGGGTGTCGAGGAACAGCTGGTTGCCTTCGATCCGGTCGATCATGGTGCACATCAGCGAGTGATGGGCGCCTCCGCTTTCCGGATCGCTCTTGGCAAGGATCAGGCGGTCGCCGGCGGTGCGGTCGACGGTGCCTACATGCTCACCGTCCGAGCCGAGCACTTCCATATGCTCGCGGACCTGGCCGAGCAGGCCGCGCTTTTCCTGACGCTTGCCGCGCCAGTTGGAGAAATCGTCCTCGAACCGTGAGCGGTTCTCGCGAGCATAGTCCTCATAGTCGCGATCGAGCTGGTCGATCTGCTTCGAACGCCACTCGCCATAATGGCGGTCATGATGAGCGCCGACGCCATAGAAGGACGCGCCCTGTTCCATGCGCTCCTCGGTGCCGCGGCCATAGTCGCCGGTCATCGGTCGGTAACCACGGTCGTCGCGATCACGATCGTCCCGACCGGTGAAGCGGCCGGTGTAGGGCCGGCGATAGCCTTCGTCACGGAAGCTCGGGCGGCGTTCATAACGCGAGAAATCTTCGTCGCTCATGAAGGCGCGGTCGTCGCGGCCGAAATCGCGGTCGCGGCGGAAACTGGTGTCGCGATCACGCCCAAAGGCGTCGCGGTCATGGTCGCGATGCGAATAATAGGAGCGGACATCGTCGTCGTTGCGAAGATGGCCGCTGCCGTGACGGTCGCGATCATTGCCGGACCATCCGCTCATGCGGTTGTCCTGGCGCCGGCGACGCTCGGCGTCGTCATCGCCGAACCAGCTCGCCACTTCATCGCTCGCACGGTCGAACCAGCCGCGTTCGTTGCGATCACGGTCATTGCCCCAGCTACGGTCGGAACGGTCGTCGCCCTGCCATCGGGAGCGTTCGCCACGCCAATCACGGCGCGTATCATAACGGTCATAAGCCATTGATTTTCCCTCCAAGGAAGCCGGCGCAGAACACGCGCCCGGACTGTCCAAAACAACGATTTCGGAGGGGTCACGTTCCGGTCGTAGCGACGAATGGAGGCGGCGGATGCGCCCAACCGAACGGGAGCGAAACGGAGTGGTTGCAGGGAGGGGGAAGCGCGGCTAGAGGGGCCGCCTGCCAAGGGCGCGGGGCTGTAGCTCAGATGGGAGAGCGCTGCAATCGCACTGCAGAGGTCAGGGGTTCGATTCCCCTCAGCTCCACCAGCCCCTTGATCAAGCTTCCTCGCCGACTCCCAGCAGCTCGCTCAGGCGCCGCGACAGGCTGGCGAGCGTGTAGGGCTTCTGCGCGACCGGGCGGCGCTTGTGGTGGTCCGGGAGCTGGCTTTGCTCTCCATAGCCGGTGGCGAAGATGAAGGGGACTTCCAACTCGGCGAGACGGTTGGCGATGGGGACGCTGTCGTGATCGCCAAGGTTGATGTCGAGGATGGCGACGTCCGGCTTCTCGGTCTCGATGGCGGCAATGGCGCCAAGCGCCGAAGCCTCGGTGTTCACGCGGTCCGCGCCCAGCCGGATGAGCAGGTCCTCGGCGTCCAGTGCGATGATCAGGCTGTCCTCGACAAGCAGGACATTCTTGCCGTGCAATAGCCTGGAGGCATGCTCGACCGGCGTGTGAGGTGCGTCGGGAAGGTAAATGCGGGTACCGGCGATGTCGCCCGCCTGGACGACGTGTTTGGCCGGAATGACGAAATCGGCCCGGACGCCTTCTTTCGCATAGGCGACCTTCGCCGTGCCGCCGAGGTCGTAGGGGACGCTATGTTCGATGATGGTTGTCCCAAAGCCCTTGCGCTGGGGAGGGCCGGCGACTTCCGGGCCGCTCCGTTCGCGCCAGCAGAAGTGGAGGTCGCCATTGTCGCGCACTGACCATTCGACCAGCGCTTCGCCGGTCTCGACGGACAAGCTTCCATATTTGACGGAGTTGGTGACCAGTTCATGCACGACCAGCGCCAGGGTCGAGTAAGCCTGCGGGTTGAGGAGGACGTTCGGGCCATCGAGCAGAAGCCGGTCCTTCTGCGTAGTCAGGAAGGCGGCGGCTTCGGCCTCCAGCAAGTTCTTGACCGGGGCTGGGCCCCAATGGTCGTCGGTGATCTGGTTGTGGGCACGGGCAAGGGCGTGAACGCGGCCGTCGATGACCTTGACGAAATCTTCGATCGACGTGCCGTCGGCGGGCTTGGACTGGCGGATCAGGCCGCGGATCAGCGACAGGATGTTGCGGACGCGGTGATTGAGTTCGGCGATCAGCAGCTCCTGCCGGCTGGTCGCTTCCTTGCGCTCGGCGCTGGCTTCGTCGGAGAGGCGGAGCACAACCTCGATGAGCGTGGCGCGCAAGGTTTCGGCGACGCGCATTTCGGAATCCGTGAACGGTTGCGAGCGGCCGACGACGGTTTCCTTCCATTCCTCGAAACTCTGGCGAGGCGTGAGGCGTGGACCGTTGGGGCCATATTCGACCGGCTTGTGGGGATCGCCGGCCCAGCGGACCGAGCGAATGATCTCCTGCCGGAAGAGCACAACATAGTCGCGTGGCGTCCGCGAGATGGGGATGGCGAGGAGGCCGGCGATGTGGCTTTCCTTCCCCTCGCGCGGCGGGACCAGCGAAGCGACATGGTCGGTTGCATAAGCGCGGCCGGCAGCGGTGGTGTTCAGCGCTTGGATGATGCGGGCGAATTCGCCGGTTTCGGGTGTCAGGCCGCTGAAGGCGTAATTGCCGTTGATCCAGACGCCGACGCCGTCCGCGGGGATGGCGCTGGTGAGAATTTGCGACAGCCAGTCGGGATCATTGAGCAGGGTCTCGTCGGAGGCGACGGCACCCAAGAGCTGGTCGGAAATGTCACGGGCGCGGCGCTCATATTCGACGATCAGCTTTCGTTCGCGCGCCTCGATCCGCATCGCGAACATCTGGGCGAAGAGCTCGGCCACGGAGCGGCGCTCGAAACTCGGGCATCGGGGCGAATAATGGTGGCAGGCGATGAGGCCCCAGAGCTTGCCTTCGACGACGATGGAGATCGACATGGAAGCGCCGACGCCCATGTTGCGGAGATATTCGATGTGGATCCGCGAGACGGAACGCAGCACCGACAGTGAGAGGTCGACCGGCTTCCCATATTCGTCGGTCGCCGGAAGGATCGGCACCGGCTCTGCATTGATGTCGGTGATCACGCGCAGGAGGCTGCGGGTGTACAGCTCGCGGGCCTGCTTGGGGATGTCGGTGGCCGGGTAGTGGAGGCCGAGGAAGCTGCCGATTCCGCCCTTGGCGCTTTCGGCGACCACCTCGCCGGAGCCGTCGGCCGAGAAGCGGTAGACCATGACCCGGTCGAAGCCGGTGAGGGCGCGGACCTGTCGGGCACCTTCATTGAAGAAAGCAGGCATGTCGCCAGCCTGCTCCAGCCGGCTGACCATGCCGCGGACAGTGCCGGTGGCATCGCCATAATCATGCTCGCTGCTCGGCTCGGCCTCGAGGATGATGCGAGATCCGGACATGTGGAGCGCGATGTCGAAGCACTTGCCGTTATCCTGCAGAGCCATTCGGAAGACGCGCTCCAGGGCATCAGCGCCGCGCAGCAGGGCGAGGCGGTTACGCAGCGTGTGGATCGCCTCCTTGGTCATGATGTCCGTCGCCGGCCGGCCGATCAGGCCGCGCTCGTCGACGTCGAGGAAGTCGGGCGTGTTGGCCGAAGCGTTGGAGATCATCCAGTCGGCGGTCAGGACGATGAGGAAGCCGATCGGCTGTATTTCGCCAAGCTGGTGGATCGGCTCGCGGTCGCAGTTGGTAAGGTCGACTTCGGCAGTGCGGTCAAGAACGGTCTCGGTCGTCAAAGGCCCGCCTCCCCAGCGGCATCGAGGAAAAAGGCAAAGGTCCGGCGCGCGGCCTGCTTGGCGGCGTCGAGATCGGCTTCGGAACCAAGAAGGCGATCGAGCGCGGCGACGACGTGCGGCCAGCTATTGTGCTGGCCTTCGCCGAGGAAGCGCGCGGGCAGTCCCTTGCCGACGCGCCCGCGCAACACGCGGCCCCCGAGGCGGGAGCCTTCGAGGACATAGGCGGCGCCCAGGGCCTCGGCGGTAGTGCTGATGGACGGCGGCGCAGCGGGCTGCGGCATCGGCTGGCCGAGCGATGAGAGATCGGACCTCAGCGCTTCCGAACGGCGACCTTGCTCCCAGCCGGTGACCAGTGAGGCGAGGCCGGCTGCGGCGAGCGCGCCTTCGATGGCGGGCACGGTGCGCGCTTGGAAGCCGAGGAAGCGGCCGTAATCCTCGGCCGTCGCCAGGTTCAGCTGCGACAGGCGGTCGTCGAGCTCGCGATGCACATCGTCAGTCGCGGCCTTCAACACAAAGCGATTCGTCACGGGCGATACAAGTCCACGCGGGCGGCAGTCCTTGGGCAAGGTCAGGAAAAGTGCAGTCTTAACGTCGTTAAGCGCGCGAAAGACGAGTTCGTTCCGTGTGCGCAATACCGGGAATGCTGGCGCCAGCATGGAGGCGGCGGACGCGGGAGGGTGACGCTGCCCCTATCAAAACGGGGGGTCGTCAACTTCGTCACTTTCGGCCGCTAGGCGGCGGATTTCGGCGGTTTCTGCCGGTTGGAGCGGCGAGGCGAGGGTGACAGCAAGGGTAACGCTCCCGCACGAAAAAGGGGGGTTGTTACCTTCGTTACCTTTGGGCGTTCTCACGGCTCCAAAAGTCAAAAAGAGTCGCACTCGCCTCGCGTGCGGGCATGCGCGCGCGGGCGAAGAGGTGCCCTTCGACAGGCTCAGGGCAGGTATCGACCAGTTCAAGCAGCCATGCCGGCACGCAAGACTCACCGGCGCGGCGAGCCAAGCAAATCAGTTCCTACATTGGAAGGATTTTGAGCACCTGAGCATCTTCCTGGGCACCAAGCGAACAAAAAGGCCCCGGATTCCTCCGGGGCCTTCGTTGTTTTGGGACTGGGCCCCGGCCTACGCCGGGGAACAGATTAGTCCTTGTCGTTGTCGCCCGTCAGGAACGCCGGGGCGAATTCGGGGGTTGGGCCCTCGTCGCCGCCGTTGTCGCGTTCGCGGCGGGGGCCTCGGTCTCCGCGACCTTCGCCACGGCCTTCGCCGCGTGGGCCACGGTCCCGGTCGCCGCCTTCGCGACGCGGACCACGGTCGCCGCCGTCACGGCGGGGTCCACGGCCATCGCGGCGCGGGCCACGGTCGCCACGGTCACCGCGCGGACCACGGTCGCCGCCTTCGCGCGGCTCCCTCGGCGGGCGGGTGTCGGGCAGTTCTTCGCCGGTCTCCTGGTCGACGAGGCGCATCGACAGGCGGACCTTGCCGCGCTGGTCGACTTCCATGAGCTTGACCTTCACTTCCTGGCCTTCGGAGATCACGTCGCGGACGTTTTCGACCCGCTCGTTCTTGATTTCCGAAACGTGCACCAGGCCATCCTTGCCCGGCATGAAGGTGACGAACGCGCCGAAATCGACGACGCTGGCGACCTTGCCGGTGTAGATGGTGCCGACTTCCGGCTCGGCGACGATGCCGTGGATCCACTGGCGGGCGGCCTCGATCTGCGACAGGTCCGACGAGCTGATCTTGATCAGGCCTTCGTCGTCGATGTCGACCTTGGCGCCGGTCGTCGCGACGATTTCGCGGATGACCTTGCCGCCGGTGCCGATGACTTCGCGGATCTTGTCCTTGGCGATCTGCATGGTCTCGATGCGCGGGGCGTGGGCCGACAGCTCTTCACGGGTGTGATCGAGCGCCTTGGCCATTTCGCCGAGGATGTGGGCGCGGCCGTCCTTGGCCTGGGCCAAAGCGACCTTCATCACTTCCTCGGTGATGCCGGCGACCTTGATGTCCATCTGCAGGCTGGTGATGCCCTCGGACGTGCCGGCGACCTTGAAGTCCATGTCGCCGAGGTGGTCCTCGTCGCCAAGAATGTCGCTGAGCACGGCAAAGTCCTTGCCTTCGAGGATCAGGCCCATGGCAATGCCGGCGATCGGGCGCTTCAGCGGAACGCCGGCGTCCATCATTGCAAGGCTGCCGCCGCAGACGGTGGCCATCGAGCTGGAGCCGTTGGACTCGGTGATGTCCGAGAGGACGCGGATCGTATAGGGGAACTCCTCCGCGCTCGGCAGCATCGGGTGAAGCGCGCGCCAGGCGAGCTTGCCGTGGCCCGTGTCGCGACGCGACGGAGCGCCGAAGCGGCCGACTTCACCGACCGAATAGGGCGGGAAGTTATAGTGGACCATGAAGCGCGAGTAGGAGAGGCCTTCGAGGCCGTCGATCATCTGCTCGGCGTCCTTGGTGCCGAGCGTGGTGGTGACGATCGCCTGCGTCTCGCCGCGGGTGAAGAGCGCCGAGCCGTGCGTGCGCGGCAGGAAGCCCACCATGCTCTCGATCGGACGGACGGTCTTCGTGTCGCGGCCGTCGATGCGGCGGCCTTCCTTCAGGATGGCGGTGCGGACGATGTCGGCTTCCAGGCTCTTGACCGCCTTCATGGCGACCAACTGTTCCTGGGCATCGGCTTCGGCGAAGCCTTCCTTGGCCTTTTCGCGGGCGGCGTTGAGGGCGGCGGAGCGCTCCGACTTCGAGGTCAGCTTGTAGGCAGCCTCGACGTCCTTGCCGATCAGCTTCTTGAGCTTGTCCTTGATGGCGGCCTTGTCGTCGCTCTTGGCGAGCTCCCAAGGATCCTTGGCAGCCTTTTCGGCGAGCTTGATGATCGCCTTGCAGACGTCCTGCGACGCCTTGTGCGCGGTCATGACCGCACCGAGCATCACGTCTTCCGAAAGCTCCTTGGCTTCGGATTCGACCATCATCACGGCGCCGGGGGTGCCGGCGACGACGAGGTCGAGCTGGCCTTCAGCGACTTCGGTCTGGGTTGGGTTGAGGATGTACTCGCCGTCCTTGTAGCCGACGCGGGCGGCGCCGATCGGGCCCATGAAGGGAACGCCGGAAATGGTGAGGGCGGCCGAAGCGGCGATCATCGCCAGGATGTCGGGCTCGTTCTCGCCATCGTAGGAGAGGACCTGCGCGATCACGAGGACTTCATTGTAGAAGCCTTCCGGGAACAGCGGGCGGATCGGACGGTCGATCAGGCGGCTCGTCAGCGTTTCCTTTTCGGTCGCGCCGCGCTCACGCTTGAAGAAGCCACCCGGGATGCGGCCGGCGGCCGAGAATTTTTCCTGGTAGTGGACGGTCAGCGGGAAGAAGTCCTGGCCCGGCTTCACCGACTTGGCGGCGGTCACGGCGCAGAGGACAACGGTTTCGCCCATGGTGGCGAGGACGGCGCCGTCGGCCTGACGGGCGACGCGGCCGGTTTCGAGCTTGAGGGTCTTTCCCCCAATCTCGGTTTCAACGGTTTTGATATCGAACATTTTATTTCCTTCACCCCCGCGGCCAGATGCGGCGGGGACAGCAGGGCAGACAAATCCGGTCTGCGAGCGGTGCTGGGCCTGATAATGCCCCAAGGCCTGCCGCCGAAATGCGGCGAGGCCCCGATATGCGAAGGGCGCCGCGTGGGCGCCCTTGGCGTTACTTGCGAAGGCCGAGCTTGCCGATCAGGTCGGTATAGCGTTCGACGTCCGTCTTCTTGAGATAATCGAGCAGCGACCGGCGCTTGTTGACCATCATCAAGAGACCGCGCCGGCTATGATTGTCCTTGGCGTGGCCCTTGAAATGCTCGGTCAGCGTCTGAATGCGGTCGGTGAGGATGGCGACCTGGACTTCCGGCGAACCTGTGTCGCCCTTGCCCCGGCCATGTTCCTTCGCCAGCGCGGCCTTGCGCTCCGTGGTAATCGACATCGTTCACTCCATTTCTAATTCAAAGGTTGAACCCGCGCACGACACGAACGTCGATTGCCGAAACCTCGACCAGAGCGACGGGCGTTTCGCCGTCCATCGCAAGGTGAAGCCCCGGGCTCGCGGGGGTCCCGCTCAGGTGCTGTCCATGACGGAGCAGCGCTGCCTGTTCGGGGGTGACGGGGAGGGCCGGGATGTCGTCCAGCCCCGCGACAAGCGGGAGAACCGCCCCATCAAGGGTGCGCGCCTTAGCGATTTCGGCCAGTTTGTCCAGCGATATCGCCCTTGCAAGGTCGAAGGGACCGGCGCGCGTCCGCCTCAACATGGTGACATGGCCGACCGTTTCCAAGGCGCGGGCGATGTCGCGGGCGAGGCTGCGGATATAGGTGCCCTTGGATACGGTGGCGGCGAGTGTGATTTGATCCTCCCCGGAACGGGGAGGGGGACCAGCCACAGGCTGGTGGAGGGGATCGTCGGTTTGGCTTGCGAGCCCCTCCACCGCACTGCGTGCGGTCCCCCTCCCCATCCTGGGGAGGATTTTGAGATCGTGAATCGTCACCGCACGCGGCTTCATGTCGAGCTGCTCGCCGGCGCGGGCGCGGGCGTAGGCGGGCTTGCCGGCAATCTTCAGCGCCGAATAGGCCGGGGGAACCTGTTCTATCGGGCCCGTGAAACGGGGGAGGATGGCCTCAACTTCGGCGCGCGTCGGGCGATGGGTGCTGGCGGCGACCAGCTCGCCTTCGCCGTCGAGCGTGTCGGTCTCCTCTCCGAAGCGGATCGTGAATTCATATTGCTTGGTCGCGTCGAGCATGCGGCCGGCGAGCTTGGTCGCTTCGCCGAGGGCGATTGGAAGGACACCGCTGGCGAGCGGATCGAGCGTGCCGCCGTGGCCGACCTTGGTCTTGGGCTCACCGGCTTCGCGCAGCGCCCGCTTCACCGCCGAGACGCATTGCGTCGAGCCGATGCCCACCGGCTTGTCGAGTATGATCCAGCCGCTGAGCATGATTCAGGCGTTGAGTCCGGCAACTCCAAGGAACAGCCGGGCGATGGCATTCACGATGGGGGTCACGGCCTTGGCGACGATATCGGCCTGCGGCCAGATTGCCGGGACGATCAGCAGCAAGGCGAAGAGGATGAAAAGGCTGTAGCGGCCGAGCGCATGGAAGCGGGCGGCCAGCGGCGGCGGCAACAGTCCTTCGACGACGTGCCCGCCGTCGAACGGCGGCAACGGGATGAGGTTGAAGACCGCGAGGAAGATGTTGATCAGCAGGAAGTTGATGGCGTTGCTGGCAATGAAGCCGCCGACCGTCATCGGGTCGCCTGCGCCAAGCCACAGGCCGAAAGCGAGGATGGCTGTGGCGCTGATCGCGAGCAGGAGATTCATGGCAGGCCCGGCGAGCGCCACAAGCATCATGTCGCGGCGCGGGTTGCGCATCCGGTCGGAGCGAACCGGCACCGGCCGCGCCCAGCCGAAGATGGGAGCGTGGGAGAGCGCGAGGACGATCGGCAGGATAATCGTTCCGACTGGATCGACATGCTTGATCGGGTTGAGGGTCAGACGGCCCTGGCTTTCGGCCGTCGTGTCACCGAAACGGCGCGCTACGAGGCCGTGCGCGACCTCGTGGAAGACGATGGCGATGACGAGCGGGATCAGCCAGGTCGCAATGGAATAGACGGTACTGCTCATGCGGTTTCGGACTTCCGGGGGATGTCGAGGCTGAGCTGGCGCGCCTCGCTCTCGCGCAGGCGCTCGAAGAAGTGGCGGCGGCAGAGGGCGACATAGCGATCGTTGCCGCCGATTTCGGTCTGGGCGCCGGCGGCGACAGCATGGCCATCCTGGTCGACGCGCAGGTTCATCGTCGCCTTGCGCCCGCATTCGCAGACCGCCTTCAGCTCGACCAAGCTGTCGCTGAGCGCCAGTAGCGCCGCCGAACCGGGGAACAACTGCCCCTGAAAGTCGGTGCGCAAGCCATAGCAGAGCACTGGAATCTTGATCTCGTCGGTGATGCGGCACAGCTGCAGCACATGGTCGCGGGTCAGGAACTGGGCTTCATCGACCAGGATGCAGTCGAGCCTGCGCTTCAGCAGTTCCTGCACGACGGCATCGAATAGGCTCATGTCCACGCTAAATCGGTGCGCGTCGGCACCAATTTCGAGCCGCGACGCGATGCGCCCCGCACCCGCCCGATCGTCGAGCGCGGCGGTCCACAGCATCGTTTCCATGCCGCGCTCGCGATAATTGAAATCGGCCTGCAGCAGGGTCGTCGATTTCCCCGCGTTCATCGCCGCATAATAGAAATAGAGCTTGGCCATTAGGGGCAGAGGCTCCCGGCTGGGGCAGGCTTGAAGTCGCTAAGGCGGATGGCGGCAACCTTCTGCGGCCAATGCTCGATGGCGAGGCGGCCGTTGGCGGGGACTGCGCAGCTCTTCGCGGGTCCCGCCTTGCCCTCGGCAAGGACCAGGGTCGCGCGATAAGCGTAGTCGTGCTCGCTGTTGTTGGCGATAGTCATGGTTGTGCCCATGAGAGAGCTCAGCGAGACCTTCATTTCGCCAGTCGAGGGTGCGATCTTCGCGTCCACCTTGCGGGCCTTGGCTGGCTGGCCGTGGGCGACGGCGAAAATCCAGGTTTCACCCATGTGCACGGTCAAAGGCTTGGCCGCGAGCGGCGAAGCGACGAACAGGGCCGCAAAGGAAAGAACTACTAAACGCACAGCCGTTGATTAGCGCGAAGATGTGCTCCTGCGAAGGCAGGAGCCCAGACTGGGTTCCCGCCTTCGCGGGAACACATAATCATGACCGCCATTCATCCCTCAGAATCGAAAACAGGACCGTGTCGCGGACGTGGCCGGTCCAGGTGATGCGGTCGGCGCGCATGACGCCCTCGCGGACGGCGCCGAGCTTCTTCATGGCCGCCTGGCTGCGCTTGTTGCGAGAATCGACACGGAATTCGACGCGTCGGATGCCCGAGGCGAAGGCGCGCTCCAGCATCATGTCTTTCACCCGGCGGTTAAACCCGCTGCCGCGAAGGTGAGGGCGGTAGTAAGTGCCGCCGATTTCCAGCACCTCCCGCGCTTCGTCGATGCCGAGGTAGCTCGACATGCCGGCAAGCTCATCGCCGTTGAAGAGGACAAAGGTGCGGTTGCGCGGGTTCTGGACATAGGAATCGATGCTCGCATCGAAGCCGTCCGGGCCGAAATTGTTGGCATATATCGCCCAGATTTCATTGTCCTCGGCGCAGGCGGCCTTCAGCGCATCGCGGTGCGTTTCGGTGAAAGGTTCGGCGCGGCAGCCGTCGCCCGTCATCGGCTGGGCTAGCCGATCGAGGTCGATCATCCGTCTTCCGTCAAATCCCGCGCGACGTGATCCGAACGCAGCAGCTTGTCGATATGCGTGCCTTCATCGAAGCTCTCGTCGGCGAGGAACTTCAGCTTGGCGGCATATTTCAGGCGGACGCGGTTGGCGACTTCGCGCTGGAGATAGGCCGTGTTGGTCCGCAACGCCTTCAGCACGGCTTCCTCGTCCTGGCCGAGCAAGGGCTTCACGAACACCGTCGCGTGACGAAGGTCGGGCGACATGCGCACTTCGGTGACGCTGACGAGGTGCGATTGCAGCACCTCGTCATGCACGTCGCCGCGCTGAAGCAACTCACTCAAAATGTGGCGCACCTGCTCGCCGACGCGCAGCAGGCGGACCGAACGGCCTTCGGCAGTTTCCTTGGTGCGCATCGGCTAGAGCGTGCGCTCCCTTTCTTCCACCTCGAACACTTCGAGATTGTCGCCCGGCTTGATGTCGTTGGTGTCGGCCAGGAGCACACCGCACTCCATGCCCGAATTGACCTCGGCGACATCGTCCTTGAAGCGGCGGAGCGAGGAGATGGTCGTTTTCGAGACGATGACATCCTCGCGCGTGAGGCGTGCATGCAGCCCCTTGCGGATGACGCCTTCGAGGACGAGCAGGCCGGCGGCCTTGTCGCGCTTGCCGGCCGGGAAGACTTCCTGGACCCTGGCGCGGCCGACGACGTTCTCGATGATCTCCGGACCGAGCTCGCCCGCCATCGCGCCCCTCACCCAGTCGGTGAGATGGTAGATGACGTCGTAGTAGCGGAACTCGACCTTGTTGCGCTGGGCGGCCTCGCGCGCCTTGGCGTTCGGACGGACGTTGAAGCCGATGATCGGCGCGCCGGTCGAGGCGGCAAGGGTGACGTCGCTCTCGGTGATGGCGCCGACGCCAGATTGGAGGACGCGGACGCGAATCTCGTCGGTCGAGATCTTGTTGACGGCGCTGACGATGGCTTCAACCGAGCCCTGCACGTCGGCCTTGATGACCAGCGGGAACTCGATGGTGGTCGAGGCCCTGTCCGCGAACATGTTTTCGAGGCTGACGGGCGCAGATGTCGTGCGCTTCTTGTCGAGCACACCCTGGCGATAGGCTGCGACCTCGCGGGCGCGGGCCTCATTCTCGACGACTGTCAGCTGGTCGCCGGCCGACGGCACGGCGCCCAGGCCAAGCACTTCGACCGGGAATGACGGGCCGGCCTCCTTCACCTGGCGGCCATGATCGTCGATCATGGCGCGGACCTTGCCGCTCGCGGCGCCGACGACGATGACGTCGCCAACGCGCAACGTGCCGCGCTGGATCAGCACGGTGGCAAGCGGGCCGCGGCCCTTGTCGAGCTTGGCTTCGACGACGGCGCCTTCGGCGGCGCGGTCGGGATTGGCTTTCAGCTCGAGGATTTCGGCCTGGAGGGTGATGGCCTCAAGCAGCTTGTCGAGGTTGGTTTTCTTCAGCGCCGAGACTTCGACGTCCTGGACGTCGCCGCCCATGTCCTCGACGATGATCTCGTGCTGCAGCAGCTCCTCGCGGACCTTCTGCGGCTTGGCGTCCGGCTTGTCGATCTTGTTGATGGCGACAATCATCGGCACGCCGGCGGCCTTGGTGTGATTGATCGCCTCAATGGTCTGCGGCTTCAGCCCGTCATCGGCGGCAACCACCAGGACGACGATATCCGTGACGTTGGCGCCGCGGGCGCGCATTTCGGTGAAGGCTTCGTGGCCCGGCGTGTCGAGGAAGGTGACTTTCGACTTGTCCGGCAGGCTGACCTGGTAGGCACCCATGTGCTGGGTGATGCCGCCGGCTTCGCCGGAAACCACACTGGCGCCGCGGATGGCGTCTAGCAGCGACGTCTTGCCGTGGTCGACGTGGCCCATGATGGTCACGACCGGTGGGCGGACCTTAAGCGTATCTTCCGCATCGACGTCGGTTTCCGCCTGGATGTCGACGTCGGATTCGGAGACGCGGTTGATGCGGTGACCGAACTCGGTGATCAGCAGCTCGGCGGTGTCCTGGTCGATGGTCTCGGTGATGGTGACCGGAGTGCCCATCTTGAAGAGGGCCTTGACCAGATCGGCGCCGCGCTCACCCATGCGCTTGGCGAGCTCCTGGACGGTGATCGCCTCGGGAACGTCGACATCGCGATACTGCTTGGCCGACGGCCCAACCTCCTGGTGGTGGCGCTTTTCCTTCTCGCGGGCGCGGCGGAGCGCGGCGAGCGAGCGGGCGCGGCTGTCGTCCTCGCCCGAAAGGGCGCGCGTGACGGTCAGCTTGCCGGAATGGCGGCGGTCGTCGCCGCGGCCACGGGTCGGACGGGCCGGCTCGTGGCGCTTCGGCGCATGGGCAGGGGTATGGTGGCGCGGGCGTTCGTCGGCGGCGCTGGGCTGGGCAGGTTCCGGTGCGGCGGCGCGCTCGGCCTCTTCGGCGGCGCGTTGCGCGGCTTCCGCGGCTTCCTGCTGAGCGCGCTCGGCGGCCTCTTCCTCAGCCTTGCGATTTTCTTCGGCGCGCCGCTTTTCGTCCTCGGTCGCTTCAACCTTGATACGGTCGTCGCGGCGACGCGCTTCCTCGAGCGAGGTCATGCGCGCTTCTTCGGCTTCGCGCAGCAGTCGCTCCTGAAGCTCCTTGCGGGCGGCGATATCGTCAGCGGCGCTGCGCTTCGGTGCGGCGGGCGCGGCGGCGGCCGGCTTCGGCGCTGGCGCTGCCGGCTTGGGCGCTTCAGCGGCGGGGACCGGCGTCTTCGGCGCTTCCGGCGCGGCTTCGCCCGGCTTGCCCAGGATGCGGCGCTTCTTGACCTCCACGACCACGGTGTTCGAGCGGCCATGGCTGAAGCTCTGCTTCACCTTGCCGGTCTCGACCGTGCGCTTCAGGCCCAGCGGAGGCCGGGTACCGAGCTTGGGCTTGTCCGTCTGGTCGGTCATTTGGTTCCTTCGTTCAACTCGTTACCCACGCCGGCGCCAACGGCAGCGGAGCCGCCCTCTAGCCCAGCATCGGGTGCAATGAAAGCAAGCCACCGGTCGATGGCATGGCTAACCCGCCGCGCAGCGGCAGGATCGGTCAGGGCGATATGTACCACATTTTCGCGCCCTAGCGCCATCGACAAGATGGTGCGTTCTTCGGGAAATTCCAGTCCTCGGGGACCGCCGCCGCCGACGCGCCAGGCCTGGTCGAGCTTGCGCCGCCCGTCCTCGCCGGCGTCGGCGGCGTGGATCAAAAGATGGACCTTGCCGGAGCGGGCGGCGGCGTCGATCTTGTCGTTGCCGTTGATCAGCGTCCCGCCGCGCGCTTCAAGGCCGAGACGGTCAAGGGCCGCCTGCCTTAGCGCCGATGCGATGCGGTCGCCGAGATCGGCGGGGACGGTCACTTCATTGGCCTTGAAGGCGCGCTGAAGGGCGCCCTTCAGCTTCCCCTTGGCGTTGGCGGCGTCGAGATCGGACTTGGAAACGCCGATCCAGGCGCCGCGGCCAGGGGCGCGGGCGCGGACGTCGGGAGCGACCTCCGCATCGGGCGAAAGGGCGAGCCGGATCAGGTCCTCCCGCGACGCCGTCCGCCGCGAGAGGATGCAGGTCCGCTCCGGGTTATGCGTCTCTAGAGAGTCATTCCGAGGTTTCCGCATCGGCGGCCTCCTCGGTTGGGGCTTCGTCCTCGAACCAGTGGGCCCGGGCTGCCATGATGATCTCGTTGCCCTGTTCTTCGCTCAGGCCATATTCGGCCAGCACGCCACCCTTGTCCTCGGGCCGGTTGCTCGGCTCGCGGCGGCGGGGCTCGACGCGCTTCTTCTGGATAAGCTCGTCGGTGGCGAGGTCGGCAAGGTCGTCCAAAGTGCGGATGTTCGCCTTGCCCAAGGTCACCAGCATCGCTTCGGTGAGGTGCGGAAGCTCGGCCAGCGCGTCCTCGACGCCAAGCTTGCGGCGCTCTTCGCGGGCGGCGGCTTCGCGGCGGTCCAGCGCTTCCGAGGCGCGACTCTGCAGCTCGGAGGCGATATCGTCGTCGAGGCCCTCGATCGAGGCGATTTCGTCGACTTCGACGTAGGCGACTTCCTCAAGGCTGGTGAAACCCTCGGCGACCAGCAACTGGGCGAGGGTTTCATCGACGTCCAGCTGCGTCTGGAACAATTCAGAACGCTCTACGAATTCACGCTGGCGCTTCTCGCTGGCGTCGGCCTCGGTGAGGATATCGATCTGCGAAGCGGTGAGCTGCGAGGCCAGGCGGACATTCTGGCCGCGGCGGCCGATGGCGAGCGAGAGCTGGTCGTCGGGAACGACGACTTCGATGCGGCTCTCTTCCTCGTCGATGACGACGCGGGCGACCGTTGCCGGCTGCAGCGCGTTGACGACGAAGGTCGCGAGATCCTCCGACCAAGGGATGATGTCGATCTTCTCGCCCTGCAGTTCCTGGACGACGGCCTGGACGCGGCTGCCCTTCATGCCGACGCAGGCGCCGACCGGGTCGATCGAACTGTCGTGGCTGATGACGCCGATCTTGGCGCGGCTGCCCGGGTCGCGGGCGGCGGCGCGGATCTCGATGATGCCGTCATAGATTTCCGGCACTTCCTGCGCGAACAGCTTCTTCATGAAATCCGGGTGTGCGCGCGACAGGAAGATCTGCGGCCCGCGAGCTTCGCGACGGACCGAGAGGATGAGGCTGCGGATGCGGTCGCCGACGCGGACCATTTCGCGCGGAATCTGCTGGTCGCGGCGGATGACGCCCTCGGCGCGGCCCAAATCGACGACGATGTGGCCGAACTCGACGCGCTTGACGACGCCGGTGATGACTTCGCTGACCCGGTCCTTGAACTCTTCGAACTGGCGTTCGCGCTCTGCGTCGCGGACTTTCTGGAAGATGACCTGCTTGGCGGCCTGGGCGGCGATGCGGCCGAATTCGATCGGCGGCAGCGGGTCGACGATGAAGTCGCCCATCGCTGCATCCTTCTGCAGCTTCTGTGCGCCCTTCAAATCGACCTGCTTGAAGTAGTCATCGACTTCCTCGACCACTTCGAGGACGCGCCACAGGCGAAGGTCGCCGGTGTTCGGGTCGAGCTTGGCGCGGATGTCGTTCTCGGCGCCGTAGCGGGCGCGGGCGGCGCGCTGGATGGCGTCTTCCATCGCTTCGATGACGATGCCCTTGTCGATCAGCTTTTCGCGCGCGACGGCGTCGGCGATGGCGAGCAGCTCGGCCTTGTTGGCGGTGGGTGCTGCGGGGGCTGCAGAAGCCATTGTGATCAACCTTCCGTTTGAATTGAGTCGGCGCCCTCAGTGCTGAGCGGCGCAGTGGCATTGATAAGCTTGTCGGTCAAAAGGAGCTTGGCCGACGCGATAGATTCGAAGGGCACCTCGCGCACGCCCTTCGGCGTCGCAATGCTGACAATGTTGTTCTCGATGCCTTGGATGACGCCGGACAGCTGCTTGGCGCCTTCATGCTCCACGGTGAGTTTCACGCGAGCTTCGTGACCGGCCCAGTCGGCGTAATCCGCCTTCCGGGTCAGAGGCCTGTCGATGCCGGGCGAGGAGACTTCGAGGCGGTATGCGCCTTCGATCGGGTCCTTTTCGTCGAGCAAATCAGAAAGCTTCCGCGAAATCGCCTGGCAATCGTCGAGGTTGAGCTGACGCGTTTCGCGCCGCTCGGCCATCACCTGCAGGGTCGGGTCGGAACGGCCGCCGGTCATCGCAACGCGCACGAGGTCGAAGCCCAGGGCTTTCACCTCGGGCTCGATCAACTTCGTCACGGTTGCCAGATCGGCTTCCAACTTGCGTCCTTTGCAAAACCAAACGCCACTCGAGCCGGCCCCGGGGTCCCGGAACCAGCCTCAGCATCTCAGCGATGTCGAGGAGTGGCCGCGATATAGGCCCGTCAGGTCAGGCGCGCAAGCGGCGCCGCAACTCCTTTAGAAGTAGTCGGCGAGCGCCAGCTTGCGGGTACTTCCGTCGGCCATGGTCAAGGTGACGACAGTCCCTTCCGGCCGCCACGACCAGAGGCTCAGTTGGCTGCTGGCGAACTGCGGGCCGATGGCCTGGCCGTCGATGGAAGTGATGACGTCGCCAGCTTTCCAGCCAGCGGCTTCGGCGGGCGAGCCCTTGCTGACATGGCGGACAACCAGCTTGTCGCCATCCTGGACTGCGCGGAGGCCCGAGCGGTCGCGATCGAAGGGCTGGGAGATGCGCTCGGCGATCGGGATGACGTACATGCGGCTGTTCTGGAAATCGATCATCATGCGAAAGCGCTTCAGGATCGGCATGCCGATATTACCCGCATCGCGATCGCTGTCCCGCTCGATATTCGGCGCGTCGAACTGAGCGGGCACGTCGTGGAAGGTGACGCCGGCGAAGCGTACCGTCTTCAAGGTGGCGACATGGTTGATCTGTTCGCCGCCGATGGCGCCGGAGGATCGGGTGCTGCTTTTGCGGCCGTCGAGGAGGTTATGTGCCTGCCAATAAGCGGCGCCGAGCGTCATGTAGCCACCGTTGCCGAGGTCGAAGAGCATCGGTGCGTCCGGCTGGCCTTCGACCGACGCCTGGACGACACGGAGACCGCCCTGAGGGTCGAGCGGGACGAGGGTCGCGCCAGCCGGGGGCGTAAAGGTCGCGGGATCGTGGAAGGCGATGGTCGGCCCCGACGGATCAATGTCGACGATCGACTGCAGGAAGACGTCGCGCCCGAGTACGACCGGCAGCGGAATGCCGATGCGCTTGCCGACGGATGCCAGGTCGACGACGCCGACTGTCGGCAGGTCGAGCGCCATGTTGCCGATCGCGATGCGGACGTTGTTGGCGAGGCCAGCCTCCGTCTCTCCGCCGGTGCCGACGGCGACGCCACCCTTCACCGTCTTGCTGCCGATGCTGTCGGCGAAGCCCTTGTCGAGCACACTGGAATCCGCGCCGCTGTCCAGCAGGACCTCGACGTCGCGCCCGTTGACCTTGGCCGGGATGTAAATCCGCGTGCCGGTGAACGGGTTATATTTGATCCGCCCCGTCGAATGCGTGCCGGCCGCAAAGCTGAGAGTCTTCTTGCCTTCGGGCTTGGCGAACAGCGAATCGGCGAATTTGGCGTTGGTCTCGATCGACCGGACGCGGATGGTGGAATCGAGCTTGCCGTTGCTGCGATAGGCTTCGCGCAGGAACGGAAACCGGACGCCGTTGATCAGGCGCCAATCGGACAAGCGCGTGAAGTTGGGAGCGCCTCCCGCCTTGGTTCGGCGTCCATATTGGGCGCCGGTCGCCGGATCGAGGATCAGGTCGTAGCTGTCGGCATCGCCAAAGGTGATGCGAAGGACGGCGAAGGTCTTGCCGTCGAACTGCTCGTCCGCAAGCCGCTGGACCGAAGCTCCGCCGCGAAATGCGTCGCCGAATTCGATGGCCAGGGCGCGGCGATCGTCTTCGGTTGCGTGGCGCCCCTGCGGAGTCACCAGGGCGTCGTCGCGGTTCCAGCCGTCTTTTGCCGCGTGCACCGACAGACCCTTGGTGACGCCAAGATCATATTCGTCGCGCGAACGGTTGGAACGGTCGCGCCACTCGGTGGTGGTGCCCTTGAGACCATCGGCCTCGACGTCGGCTACGAGGTGATAATTGTTCAGCGCCGCGAAGGTCTTGCCGCCGCGCCATTCGATGTAGCGGGCGACGAGTTGCGCGGTTTCCGGACTAAGCGCCTGGGCCGCGGCAGGGGCCGTCTCGGCGGAGCCAAGAGGCGCGCAGAGGAGGAGGGCGCCGAGGGGAAGGGCAAGAAACCGCATGGACATCTCCACGATAATGCGTCACGCACTATAGCATTGATTCCGCACCGGCGACAAGGTCTTCGACGAAATGCTGACTGAACTCGACAATTGCATCCTCGGTGTCATCTGGCGCGGCGGGCCGATGTCCGCCTATGGCGTACGCGCCCATTTCGCCGGATCGAGCACGGTTTCCTGGAGCTCCAGCACGGGCACGGTGTACCCGGCGATCCGGCGATTGAGGCAGTCCGGATATCTCGACGCTGGGTCGCCCACCGGCCCCCGCAAGAGTGAATTGCTCAGCCTGACCACCAAGGGCCGCAAGGCGCTCGACGACTGGCTGACCAAGGTCGGCGCCGGGTTGGGATCGGCGAGGGCGGACCCGCTGCGGACCAGGGTCCACTTCCTGTCGGCACTCGATCCGGCCGCGCGGAGGCAGGCGTTCGCCGATTATCGCGCGGCGACCCGGGCGGCGATCGCCAGTGTCGAGAAGAAGCTTGAACGGCCCGCAGGCGATATGGTGGCGAGGTCGGAGAGGCTAGGCAGCCTCGGCGCATTGGCCGAGCTCAATGCGCGCCTGGACTGGCTTCATTTGGCGGAACGGGAGCTCAGCTCGGAGAAATAGCCGCGAGCGCCTGGTTCTCCTCACGGATCCGGATCCAGAGGACAACGGCGTTCAGCACGCTGAAGAAACCGGCAACTATCGGCAGGCCGAAGACGAGTGGCAGCACGGCGATCTCGGCAATGACGATCACGTAATTGGGATGGTCGAGCCAGCGATACGGGCCAGTCCGGACGAGGGGCGCGCCCGGCAGGACGATGATCCGTGTGGTCCAGCGCTCGCCCAATTTGGCAATGACCCAGACGCGGGCGAATTGCAGGGCGATATAGAAGACAAACGGGACGATGTGGATCGCTGGTCCGGGGCCCAGCAACCAAAGCGCGATCAGCCATCCGGCATGGACGGCGACGACAAAGAAGTAGTGATCCCGGCCGACCTCATGCGCGCCTTTGGCAAGCAGCCGGCGGGTGTTGCGTTCGGCGAGGACCAGTTCCCCCAGCCTCTGCAGCGTGACGAGCGCGAGGATCAGGTAGGCGAGCCAGGTCATGCGGCTTCGAGTAGCAACCCAGCACAAGTGAAGCCCGGCCCGAAGGCGGTCATCATGACGCGCTTGGGCAAGCCGCGCCGGAGCAAGCGTTCGAGTACGAACAAAACGGTTGGCGCACTCATGTTGCCGAAGTCGTGCAGGACCTCCCGCTCGATATTGAGCTCGCCCTGCGGAAGTTCGAGCGCTTTCTCGATCGCATCGATCACCTTCACGCCGCCCGGGTGGCAGCAGAAGCGGTCGATGTCGGCGCGGGTCAGCCCAAGCTCGCCCAGCATGCCGTCGACGGCGTCGGCGAGCTCGGCCTCGATGAAAGGCGGTATGGCGCGGTCGAAGACCACGGCGAGGCCGGGGTCTTCGACGTCCCAACCCATGATCTTGAGCGTGTCCGGCCACATTCTTTCCGCCGAGCCGCCGATATGCGCGAGGCTATGCTTGCCGGATGTGACGACGGCGGCGGCGGCGCCATCACCGAACAATGCGGTCGCGACAATTGCGGCGGGATCGTCGCTATCGAGCCGGATGGAGATGGAACAGGTTTCGACTGTGACCATCAGCCACTTGCTACCGGGATCCGCGGCAGAGAGGCGCGCGGCGGTAGAGAGGCCGCTGATCCCGCCGGCACAGCCAAGGCCAAAAACGGGCACGCGGCGGATGTCGTTGCGAAGGCCCAGGCGTGGCCCCACACGTGCTTCCAGGCTCGGTGTGGCAATGCCCGTCGTCGAGACGGTGACCACGCCATCGATATCCTCGGGCGAAAGACCCGCCTGGTCGATGGCCTTGGTCGCTGCATCGATGAAAAGCTGCTCGGCCGCTTCCAGGTACAATGCGTTGCGGTCGTGCCAGCCATGGTCCTGGAGGTACCAGTCGGACGGCTGAACGATGTGGCGCTTGGCGATGCCGGCATTGTCGAAGACAGTCGAAAGGCGGTCGAACAAAGCCTTCTTGCCGCCGAAGGCCTGGCGGCCCAATAGCTTCGCCTCCGCCTGCGAGATGACGTGCGGCGGTACCGCCGTGGCCACGGAGAGGAGACTGCAACTTTGCATGCTGTTCCAAGTTCGGCCACCGGGGGCTGATGGCTACAAGGCAGGTGGTATGACCCTACGCTTTATGCAAGCCGCGATGTTGCTTCTGACGGCTTGCGGGGCTTCGCCGTCCGACGGCCAAAGCGGCGATCGGCCATTCACGGTCGCACCGGTTGCGACCTTCGATGCGCCTTGGGCCATGGCCTTCCTGCCGGGGAGCGGCGTGCCCATGACCAATGTCGCGCTGGTGACCGAGAAGCCGGGGCATATCTGGCTGATTGACGTCGGCACCGGCCGGAAACAGGAGGTCGCGGGCGCGCCAAAAGTCTTGGTTTCCAGCCAGGGCGGCCTGCTCGACATCGTGCCTTCACCGGGATTTGCGGGCGACCAGACGGTCTACCTGAGCTATTCCGAGCCGTCCCCGAGCGGCGGTAGTTCACTGGCGCTGGCCCGGGCAAAGCTAGCGGACCTGGGGTCGGCGCCGCGCCTGGATGGTTTGACGGTGCTGTGGCGCGATCCGGGCGGCGGCAAGGGCGGGCAGTTCGGCGCCAGGATCGCCTTTGCGCCGGACGGACGGTCGCTGTTCCTGACGGTGGGTGAGCGGCAGCGCTTTACGCCGGCGCAGGATGCGAGCCAGCCGCTCGGCAAGATCCTGCACCTGACGCTGGACGGGAAGCCTATGCCCGACAACCCGATGGCGGGACGCGCCGGTGCCGCAAAGGTGACGATCACCGATCCCCCGCGCGACACGCAGGCCGCGAGAAGCGCCGCCGGTCACAGCGTCGCCTGGCCCGGCATGAACAGCACGCCGGTCGAAACCTGGAGCAGCGGACACCGCAATCCCTATGGCCTCGCATTCGCGCCAGATGGCCGGCTTTGGGAGCATGAGATGGGGCCGCGCGGCGGAGACGAGGTCAACCTGATCCTGCCCGGCAAGAATTACGGCTGGCCGGTGGTTTCCAACGGCGACAATTATGACGGCGTGCCGATTCCCGACCATCGCGGCGGCGACGGCTTCGAGGCGCCCAAGGTCTTTTGGAACCCGTCGGTCAGTCCCAGTTCGATGATTATCTACACTGGCAATTTGTTCCCGCAGTGGAAGGGCGATGCGCTGATCGGGGCGCTATCGGGCCAGGCGTTCATCCGCGTCGACATCGACGGCGACAAGGCACGCAAGGCCAACCAATGGGACATGGGTGCCCGCATCCGCGAGGTCGAGCAGGGACCGAGGGGCGAGGTCTATTTGCTCGAAGACGGCGAGGGCGGCAGGTTGCTGCGATTGGAGCCAGTGCGCCGATAGCGGAATTGATGCGGGACTCGGCCTTGGCGGCGGGCCTTGGCGGCGTAGCGGGTTTCCAGCCAGCCTGACGGATAGCGGAGCCACTCGCCCGGTTCCTTCACCACCCATTCGAAATCGTCAATGTGGCGCTGCATGACCATCAGCGACCAGTTGAGATAGGTCGGGTCATCGGTCGCGAGGCGGAACTCGCCGCCCGGCTTCATCTTGGCAGCGATGAGGTCGAGCGGGCCGTCGTTGATCATCCGGCGCTTGGCGTGGCGCGCCTTCGGCCACGGGTCGGGGTGCAGCATATAGACCATGGTCAGCGACTGGTCCGGAAAGCGTCGCAGGACGTCGAGCGCGTCGCCCATGTGAATGCGGACATTGGCGAGATGCTGGTCGCGAATATGGCCGAGCGCGGTGGCGACGCCGTTCACGAACGGCTCGCAGCCGATGAAGCCGTGGTCGGGCAGCAGGTCGGCGCGGTAGGCGAGATGCTCGCCCGAGCCGAACCCGATCTCCAGGTGCAGCGGCCGGTCCTCGCCGAACAGGCGCACCGATGTGATCTCGCCTTCCGCCGGCACCGCAATCTGCGGCAACAGGGTCTCGACGAGGTCGGCTTGGCCCTTGCGCAGTTTGTGGCCGCTCGACCGGCCGTAGAGGCGGTTGAGCGTGGTCGGATCGCCGGCCTTGTGGGCAGTCATCGGGCCGCTCAGGCCGCGAGCGCGGCTTTCAAATCGTCGACCAGGTCCGTCTTCTCCCAAGGGAAGAAGTCGCCTTCCGGCTTGCGGCCGAAGTGGCCGTAGGCGGCGGTCGCCTGGTAGATCGGCTTGTTGAGCGCGAGGTGGGTGCGGATGCCGCGCGGGGTCAGGCCGCCGAGCTTGTCGATCTTGCCGATCGCCTGCTCAATCTGGTCGTCACCGACGCTGCCGGTGCCATGCGTGTCGACATAGAGCGACAGCGGCTTCGACACGCCGATCGCATAAGCGAGCTGGATCGTGCAGCGGCGAGCGAAACCGGCCGCGACGATGTTCTTGGCGAGGTAGCGGGCGGCATAGGCGGCTGAGCGGTCGACCTTGGTCGGGTCCTTGCCGCTGAACGCGCCGCCCCCGTGCGGGGCCGCGCCGCCGTAGGTGTCGACGATGATCTTGCGGCCGGTGATGCCGGCGTCGCCGTCCGGCCCACCGATCTCGAAGCTGCCGGTCGGGTTGATGTGATAGACAGTCTCGTTGCCGAGCAACTCGGCCGGCATGACCTTGGCGACGACGTCCTTCACGTAAGCGTGGAGCTCGGCCTGCTTCTCGCCCTTGTCGTAGCCCGGAGCGTGCTGGGTCGAGACGACGATGGCGGTCGCCTTGGCCGGCTTGCCTTCCTCGAAGCGCAAAGTGACCTGGCTCTTGGCGTCCGGCTCAAGGAACGGGGCCCGGCCGGCGTGGCGGTCCGCGGCCATTTCGGCAAGAATCTTGTGGCTGTAATCGAGCGTCGCCGGCATCAGGTCTGGAGTTTCGTCGCAGGCGAAGCCGAACATGATGCCCTGGTCGCCCGCGCCCTCATCCTTGTTCTCGCCGGCATCGACGCCCTGGGCGATGTGCGACGACTGCGGGTGCAAATGGTTGGCAAAGTCGAGGCGGTCCCAGTGGAAGCCGGCCTGCTCATATCCGATCTGCTTCACCACGCCGCGAACGGTGGATTCGATTTCCTCGCGAATGCCCGGCGCCCAATTGCCTGCTGTGTCCATGATCCCGTCGCCGCGGATTTCGCCAGCAAGGACGACGCGGTTGGTCGTGGTCATCGTCTCGCAGGCGACGCGGGCTTCAGGATCCTTCGAAAGGAAAAGATCGACGATGGCGTCGCTGATCTGGTCGGCGACTTTGTCGGGATGGCCTTCGGAAACCGATTCGGACGTGAAGAGGTAAGAGCTGCGCATTTCGGCGATGAATCCTGATATAAGGAAATCTTTATATGTTGGCGGCGCTGTAGCGTCGGAACCGCCCGGCTGCAATGCCGGCTGCGATCAACAGAAAGCCCAAAACCAACGGGATGACATTGCCGAGCCGGGCGAAGAGCGTTGGAGCGCGGGCGGCCGGAATGGTCGTGTCGATCCGGCCTGCGGCGTGCCACGGCAGGCTCTTGAGAAGACGGCCATCGGCGTCGACGACGGCGGAAATACCAGTCGGCGTTGCACGGATGATCGGCAGGCCTTCCTCGGCGGCTCGCAGGCGGGCCTGGGCCAAATGCTGCGGCGGGCCCCAGCTCCCGAACCAGGCGTCATTGGAAGGGTTGAAGATGAAGTCAGGCCGATTGTGGCGATCGGCCACATCGCCTGAGAAAATGATCTCGTAGCAGACCTGGACACCCATCTTCCCGAAAACGGGAAGGGTGATGGTCCGGGGTCCCGGGCCGTCGTCGAAGTCGAGATCGCCCGGCGCGAGCCTCGACAGGCCGATCGCCGAGAGCAAAGGCCGCATCGGGAGATATTCGCCGTAGGGGACCAGGTGCGCCTTGTCGTAACGGCCCAGCACGCGGCCGCCGGGAGCGATGGCGTAGACGCTGTTGGTTGCTCCGGTCAGGAAGCGGCCGTCCTTCGATGTCAGGCCGATGCCGCCGGTGACCAGCGTGTCGCCGGGCCCAAGGACAAGCGTTGCCCGCATCCGCTCGAACTGCGCCAGGATTTGCGCGCGTGGATCGCGGCGCTCGTCGGTGACGGGCTCGGTGATCGCGGCCTCGGGCCAAAGCAGCAGGCGCGGCTGGCTGGCTCGGGGCAATGAGAGGGACGCGAGCTTGTCGGCCGCCGCGTCGCCGAAACCTTCGCGCCATTTATCTTCCTGGCCGATGTTCGGCTGGACGATGCGGACTGGCTTAAGAATTGTCGGCGTTGGCGCTGCTCGCGGCCAGAAGCCAAATGCAGCAATCGCAAGGATCGCCCCGCCGGCGACCGCGGGCTTGAATTCGCGCTGCGTTGCCAGCCAGACCAGACCGCCAATTAGAACCACGACTGCAGACAGGCCGTAAGTGCCGACGGCGGAAGCAATAGTCCGGAGAGGAGTGTCGATGAGCGTCACGGCCACCGGATTCCAGGCGAAGCCGGTGAAGACCGTGGCACGGAGCCACTCAGTGACTGCCCACGCACCCGCCAGGGTCAGTACTAGCGCCACCGGCTTATTGCGCCCGAACCGCCAGGCAAGGCCGGCGGCGAGCATGGGATAGACGGCGAGGTAGAGCGACAGGAGGACGACCGCGATCCAGCCGAGCCACGCAGGCATCTTCGCCTGGAAGGTGAAAGCAGTAGCGATCCAGTTGAGGCCGAGCATGAACTGGCCGAGGCCGAACCCCCAACCGTTCAGCAGTGCGCGCCGCAACGAGCCGGTGCGGTTGATGAGCTCGCATAACAGGGCAAAGGCGGCTGGCATCAAAGGCCACCAGCCGACCGGCTGGAACGCGAAGGCCGAGGCGATTCCGAGACCGAAAGCGAGTGCGAAGGACTTCATCGCGCGCCTCGCTAGCCGACGCGAGGCAAAGGGGCTAGCAGGCTTCGCGCATGAGCATGCCGCCATTCCACCTCGCCTTTCCGGTTCACGACCTGGCCGCCGCCCGCGAGTTTTATGGGACGCTGCTCGGTTGCCCGGAGGGAAGGAGTTCGGACCGCTGGATCGATTTCGACCTCCAAGGTCATCAGATCGTCGCTCATCTGGCCCCTGAAAATGCGCCGCGCCGCGCCAGCAACGAGGTCGATGGCGAGGATGTTCCGGTCCCGCATTTCGGCCTCGTGCTGTCGATGAAGGATTGGGAGCGGCTCGCCGAGCGGCTGGTCGAGGCCGGAACCGATTTCGTCATCCCGCCGGCGGTTCGCTTCGCTGGTCAGCCGGGCGAGCAGGCAACGATGTTCCTGCTCGATCCCTCCGGCAATGCGCTGGAATTCAAGGCCATGGCGAACCCGCAGAACCTGTTCGCGAAGGACTAGGCCTCAGGCGTGCCCGCTTCCGGTGCGTGAAGGCGAACGCGCAGGATTTTACGGGGGTCGGAATCCACCGCTTCGAGGCGCCAGCCGCTGGGGTGGACGACATGCTCACCCTTGGCCGGAATTTTGCCGGCGAGAAGGAAAACGAGCCCGCCGAGCGTATCCACCTCGTCTTCGTCGGTCGCGAGGCGCGAATCGATGGCTTCGGCTAGCTCCTCAAGCTCCAGCCGGGCATCGGCCTCCCAAAGGCCATCGTCGAGCAGAACGAGCCGGCTGGTTTCCTCCTCGTCATGCTCGTCTTCGATGTCGCCGACGATTTCCTCGACAACGTCTTCAATGGTGACGAGGCCCTCGGTGCCGCCGAACTCGTCGACGACGATGGCAAGGTGCATGCGTTCGGCACGCATGCGGGCAAGGAGATCGATGACGCCCATGCTCTCAGGCACAAACAGCGGCGTGCGCATCAGTGTATTGAGCGAGCGATCGAGCGACGGGTCGCGGGCTGCGACGAAGACGTCCTTGATGTGGACCATGCCGATGACCTCATCGAGGCTCTCGCCATAGACCGGAAGGCGGCTGTGGCCGGCTTCGGCGAACTTGGCCTCCAGCTCGTCGAAGCTGATGGTGTCGGGAACCGAGACGATTTCACCGCGAGTGACCGCGATCTCACCGGCGGTGCGGTCGCCGAAGTGTAGCATGTTGCGGAGCATGAGGCGCTCCTGCGAGCTGAGGTCGCCGCTGACCTCCTTGCCCTCTTCGGCCTCGTCGATCGCATCCTCGATCTGGTCACGGAGGGTCGGTTCGCGGTCCTCGCCGAACAGCAAGGCCCGCATTCCGCGCCAGAGTCTTGAGCCGCCCTCGTCGTCCTGCCGCGTCGCCATCAGGCGTGAACCTTGTAGGGGTCGGCTATGCCCAGGCGTGCAAGTGCGCGAACCTCACGCGCCTCCATGTCCTCGGCGTCGCCGTCATTCTCATGGTCGCAGCCGAGCAGATGCAGGGTGCCGTGGATTACGAGATGCGCGGCATGATCTTCGATCGAAACCGCCTTCTCGGCCGCCTCGCGCTCGCAGACGCCATGGGCGAGGATCACATCCCCAAGCAGCAACTCGGGGCCTTCTTCGTCGCCCTGCTCCAGCTCATAGGCTTCGGCCATCGGGAAGGAGAGGACGTTGGTCGGCTTGTCTTTGCGACGCCACTGGGCGTTGAGGATGCGGACTTCCTCGTCGCTGGTCAGGCGGACGGATAGCTCGACCGGCCGGACGGCGGCGGCGAGCTGTGGAAAGGCGCTTTCGGCGACGGCGGCCTGTGCGGCCCTGGACACCAGCTCTTCCCAGCCGGTTCTACTGTCCCACTCCGCGTCGGCTTCAATGGCGACGTCCAGCATCATGCGCCAACACTTCTCTTCGCAGACTCTCCCTCATACGCATCGACGATGCGCCCGACCAGCGGGTGGCGGACAACGTCGGCGGACGAGAAGCGAACGGTGGCGACACCGCGGATGCCTTCGAGCCGCGATACGGCGTCGGCAAGGCCCGAACGGCCGGCGTCGGGAAGGTCGACCTGGTTGGGGTCGCCGCAGATGACCATCCGGCTGCGCATGCCAAAGCGGGTCAGGAACATTTTCATCTGCGCCGGTGTCGTGTTCTGCGCCTCGTCTAGGATGATGAAGGCGTCATTCAGCGTGCGGCCGCGCATGAAGGCGATGGGCGCGATTTCAATCTCTCCGCTGGCGATACGGCGCTCGACCTGCTCGGTCGGAAGCATGTCGTACAAAGCGTCGTAGATGGGGCGCAGGTAAGGATCGACCTTCTCCTTCATGTCGCCGGGCAGGAAGCCAAGGCGCTCGCCGGCTTCGACGGCGGGACGGGAGAGGATCAGTCGATCGACCTGGCCGCCGATCAGCATGGCGACGGCCTGGGCGACGGCAAGATAGGTCTTGCCTGTGCCAGCCGGTCCCAACGCAAATACCATGTCGTCGCGGTTGATCGCTTCCATGTAGGTCGTCTGGACCGGCGAGCGCGGAACGATGGTTTTCTTGCGCGTGCGGATCATCACGCGCGGCGGCTGCGCCACCTCCTCGTTGATGATTCCGTCGAGCGAGGGCTGTGCGGCCATTCCGATGACGGCCTCGACTGCCGCGGTATCGACGTCATGGCCCTGGTCGAGCCTGTTGTAGAGGCCGTAAAGCACGTCGCGGGCACGGGCGGCGGCATCAGGTTCGCCTTCGATCATGACCCGGTTGCCGCGCGCGGCGATGTTCACGCCGAGCCGGTCCTCGATCATCACGAGGTGACGGTCGTAATCGCCGAACAGAGGACCGAGAAGATAGGGCTGCTCGAACTCAAGCTCGAGGCGGGCGCGGCCGGAATCATTGGCGCCGACGGCGGCGAGATCACGCTTGGACATCAGGCAGCCACCCCTTCGACAGAGCTCAGGGCAGGCGCGGTTCTAAGCGCGCCGCCGAGGCTGTTGGGACCGGCGCTGGTAAGGGTCACATCGAGCATGGCGCCAATCGGCGCGTCGGTTTCGACATGGACGGACTGCAGCCACGGGGACTTGCCAACCATCTGGCCTGCGGCGCGACCCTTGCGGTCGATCATGATCTGCGTGTCGATGCCCACTTTCGAACGGTTGAACGCAAGCTGGTGCTTGATGATCCGCTCCTGCAGCTTAGCCAGCCGCTCCTCCATGATTTCCCGCGAGATCTGATCCCCCATCACTGCCGCCGGAGTGCCCGGACGGGCGCTATATTTGAACGAATAAGCCGATGCGTAACCGACTGCATCGATAATCGACAGTGTCTGCGTGAAATCTTCTTCACTCTCGCCCGGGAAGCCGACGATGAAGTCGCCGGAAATCGCAATATCGGGCCGCGCCGCACGCACCTTTTCGATCGTGCGGAGGTAGGATTCGGCACTGTGGCTGCGGTTCATTGCCTTGAGAATGCGGTCGCTTCCGGACTGCACGGGCAGATGCAGATAGGGCATGAGCTTCTCGACCTCGCCATGGGCCGCGATCAAAGCGTCGCTCATGTCGGCGGGGTGCGAGGTGGTGTAGCGGATGCGCTCCAGCCCATCGATCCGGGCGATGGCGCGGATGAGGCCATCGAGACCGCCGCACGTGCCTTCCCATGCGTTGACGTTCTGGCCGAGCAACGTGATCTCGCGCGCGCCGCCCTCGACGAGCGAGCGGGCTTCGGTTTCGATGTCGGCGAACGGGCGGCTGATCTCCGCTCCCCGGGTGTAGGGCACGACGCAATAAGTACAGAATTTGTCGCAGCCTTCCTGGACGGTGAGGAAGGCACTAGCGCCCACTTTTCGGCGGGCGGGCAGGGCGCCGAACTTGGAGAGGGCGGGCATGTCCGTGTCGACCGGACGCTTTCCGGCGCTGACGTCGGCAACCATCTCCGGGAGGCGGTGATAGGCCTGAGGACCGACCACGATGTCGATCATCTGGCTGCGAGCTTTTGCTTCCGCGCCCTCGGCCTGGGCGACGCAGCCGGCTAGCGCGATCATCGGCCGTGAGCCGTCCTCGCGTTTCAGCCGGCCGATATCGGAATAAGCCTTCTCAGCCGCTTTTTCACGGATGTGGCAGGTGTTGAGGACGACGAGGTCGGCGTCTTCATTGTCTGCAACCGGGGTCAGGCCTTGAGCGCCAAGCAGTTCGGCCATGCGCTCGCCGTCGTAGGCGTTCATCTGGCAACCAAAGCTTTTGACTCGAAATGTTTTTGGGGAATCCGTCATTTACTTCGCGGCCTATACGCGAGCCGGGGCAATACCGGAAGGCGCGAGCGCGGCGGCGATGGCGTCGTGGGCATGGCGGGCGAGGAGTTTGCGGTCCGGGTCGGGCGGCAATGCGGGCAGCATGTGAAGCGTGACCGTGTGCCGGCCCTTCAGCCCCAACACTCGGAAGAAGTTTTGCAGGCCGGGCTCGCCCGTGCCCCAACCGATGATCGACGCGATCCTCCCGTAGTCGATTGCAACCGGGCGGATGATGACCCCTTCGGGCGGAGGCGCCACGGCGGAGAGGAGACTCGGCTTGAACGGCAGGAGACGGCCGCCGTCACTTACGGTGCCTTCTGGGAAAAGCGCCAGCGGCTTGGGGCGCTTCAATCCGTTCGACAAAGCATCAAGTTGACCGTGGATCGAGCGCAGGACGCTGCGGTCGATGTAGATGGTTTCGTTCTGGTCGGCGATCCACTTGAGGAACCAATGATCCTGGACCTCCGCTTTGGAGACGAAGGCGCAGCCGGTCGCGGCGGCGAGGATCGGGATATCAAGCCAGCTGACGTGGTTGGCGAGCAAGAGCGTCCCGCGGGACGCCAGCGGGCCGTCAATCCGGAAATCAATACCTGCTCCCCAGGCGACCAGCTTCAGGAAACGCCGCGGCCAGCGCGACCGACCGAAGGCCTTGGCAACGAGATGCGGCGGAACGCAGAGCGCGAAGAAAAGGAGCAAACCCGCGAGACGGCGATAGGCGCGGAGACGTGAGCTCGGCAGTTCAGCGGCCGCGATTGAGAGCGACGCCATAGAGCTCCATGCGATGGTCAACGAGGCGGAAGCCGAGCTTTTCGGCGATGCGCTTTTGCAGCATCTCCAATTCGTCATCGACGAACTCGATTACGTTGCCGGTCTCGACGTCGATCAAATGGTCGTGATGCGCTTCCGAAGCCGCTTCGTAGCGCGAGCGGCCGTCGCCGAACTCATGGCGTTCCAAGATCCCCGCTTCCTCGAACAGGCGCACCGTCCGGTAAACGGTAGCGATCGAGATGTTCGGGTCGACCGCAGCGGCGCGGGCGTGCAGGGTTTCGACGTCGGGATGGTCTTCGCTGTCGCCGAGTACGCGCGCGATAGTCTTGCGCTGCTCGGTAATGCGGAGGCCCTTGTCGGCGCACAGCGCCTCGATGTCGATCTTACGCGTCATGGCTTGTTAGTTAGGACGCGGGCGCGTGCGGGGCAATCCGGCTTGAAGCGGCCGAAATGCCCCGCAATAATTTAGCGGCCCTTGGTCTTGCGGCGCTTGGTGCCAAGGCCGATCGACTTGGCCAGCGTCCGGCGTTGCTCCGCATAATTGGGAGCGACCATCGGATAGTCGGCTGCCAGACCCCATTTCTGGCGATATTGGTCGGGCGTAAGCTGGTAATGCGTCATCAGGTGACGCTTCAGCATTTTCAGCTTCTTCCCGTCTTCAAGGCAGACAATATAGTCCGGCTTGATCGACGAACGGATCGGCACCTTGGGCTCCGGTCGCGCTTCCGGGGCGCTGCGGCCGGAAAGGCCGGACAGTGCTCCGTGAACGTTCTGTATAAGTGTAGGCAGGTCATTAACCGCCACGCTATTGTTGCTGACGTGAGCAGCGACAATTTCGGTGGTCATGGTGATAAGAATATCGTCTTGAGATTCATCTGACATGTGGATTTTCCCCGAGCTGGAAAATGCTGTGGCGGCCCTTCCCACCTCCACAGTCGCGGGGTCAGTACGCCGCCTTTTTTTACGCGGCAATAGTCAGACACTATTCGTCTTGATTTCGATCAATCAAATCTTGAGCGCCATTGTCAGAGCATCATGCTGGCTGCCGTCGCGGCCAGTGTAGTATTTGCGACGGCGGCCTTCCTCCTCAAAGCCGAAGGCTTGATACATTGCGACCGCAGGGTTGCCGTCACGGACTTCGAGGTGAAGGCGAGCGAGGTTGGCTTGCCGCCCGTGATCAATGAAATGGTTGAGTAGTGCGCCGCCGATGCCCTGGCGTTGCGAATCTTGCGAGACTGCCAGCAGCAAAAGTTCGGCTTCATCCGCGACCGTGCGTAGTAACGAAAAGCCGCATACTTCGTGTTCGTTACGAGCGAGGACGAGTTGCACACCCGAAAGCGGCAGGATCCCGGCACATTGGGACCGGGTCCATGCCTCGCCGAAATGCGGATCGAAGGCCGACGCCATGACGTCCATCACTTCGTCCAGGTCCTTCGATTCCCCTGTGACCAACTGCAAGGGCATCGCCTCCGCCGCCATGTTCATGCCGCTTCCCGGGGCCGGGCATCCGGCGCCCGGGCATATAGCGGCTTGGGCTCGAGGGAGCGCAGCTTGGACGGGAGCTTCAAGGCGTTGGAGGCGGACGGCAGGATCGGCGCCGCCTCTCCTTGCCCGCGTGCGGCAACCAGCGCTTCGGCACCGGTCCCGACAACCAAAGGTGCTTCGATAAGACTCGCTGCGTCGGAAGCAGGCAGGTTCAACATATCGCTGGTGGACCTGAAGTGGTCGCGGCGGAATTGCTGGACGAAGAGTTCGCCGTGACCGCCGGCAAGGGCAGCCGCGACCGGCCCATCTCCGGGTGCGGTCGCTGCCAGCAAAGCCAAAGAGGACATGCCATGGAGGGGCACGTCCCAACCGATCGCCAAGCCCTGCGCGGCGGCGATGGCGATGCGCAGGCCGGTAAAGCTGCCGGGGCCGACACCAACGAGGACCTGTGATGGCAAATGGCCGTCGAGCATTTCGGCGATCAGTGGAACGAGGCGTTCTGCATGGCCGCGGCCGATAACTTCGTCGCGTGAGGCGAAGAGGCTCCCGTCCGCCGCAAACAAGGCGACGGTGCAGGCGGGCGTCGACGTGTCGAACGCAAGGATCACGGGTCGCGTGCTCCTACTCAAATCAACAAGTTAGGGATTTGGGCACAAGCGGCCCGCCGGGGCAAGCCTAAATGGCTTCGATGGTTTCGACCTCGGGCACGTAATGCTTGATCAGGCTCTCGATCCCGCGCTTGAGCGTGATCGCCGAGGACGGGCAGCCGGAGCAGGCTCCCTGCATGGCTAGGTAGAGCGTGCCGTCCCTGTAACCGCGATAGACGATGTCGCCGCCGTCCTGTGCAACGGCCGGGCGGACGCGGGTATCAATCAGGTCGCGGATCTGCTCGATGATGTCGGCGTCGGCCGGGTCTTCCTCGAAGGCAGGCGCCTCATTGTCGACGGCGATGCCGGCCGCGGTGCCTGGTTTGAAGAGCGGTGCCTCACTGACGAAATGGTCGAGGAGTATGCCGAGGACTTCGGGTTCCAGCGCGTCCCACTGGACGCCCGATGCTGCACTGACGGACACGAAATCGCGACCGAAGAACACGCCGTCGACCAGGTTGGTCGCGAACAGGGCTTCGGCAAGCGGAGAAGCTTCCGCGCTTTCGGCATTCGGGAAGTCGCGGCTGCCGGTTTCCATCACGGTGTGGCCGGGCAGGAACTTGCGGGTCGCCGGGTTGGGCGTCAGTTCGGTTTCGATCAGCATGGGCGCGATGTGGCGTCAGCCGGTCGAGACATCAACCCCCGAACGGGGGAGCGCCGGCGACGACCCAGCGCGTGATGCCGATGGCGACGGCGAGGCAAATCAGTGCTGCCCACCACTTCGCGCGCCGCATCGGCTCTACACCCGGGCCGAGCTCTCCTTTGCCGGTGATCATCGCCTTGGTCAGCTTCTTGCCCCGGATGCGGTAGTAGATGATCGCCGCAACGTGCAGGACGATGAAGGCGAGCAGTAGGTTGAACAATTGCTCATGCAGTTCGCGCGCAGCCTCTGAAACATCCGTGCTGACGAGATGGGCCAGCGGCCCCTCGTAAAAGCCGTCTTCGTCGACGGAAATCAGCCCAAGGCCGACCTGCGCCGCGATGAGGGCGAGCAGGGTCAGGATGCTGAGGGCCGCGAGCGGCGTGTGTCCGGCGGCACGCCAGCTGTCCTTATTGTGCAGGTAACCGACGACCGTCTTCGGGCCGCGCACGAAATTCGAGAAGCGAGAGGTCGAGCTGCCAAAGAAGCCCCATAAAAGCCGGAAGATCAGCAGCGACAGGATGGCGATGCCCGACCAGATGTGGAGGTCGGTTTCGCCATTTTCCGCCGACCACCAGCTGAACGCGACCAGCGCGACCAGCAGCCAGTGAAACAGCCGGATCGGCAGGTCCCAGATCGCCTGCTTCATGCTTAGTGGTGCATGTCCATGCGATAGGTCTCGTGGCAAGCGTTGCAGGTCTTGCCGAGGCTCGCATAGGCGGCCTTGGACGCGCCGGCATCACCCTTCGCAGCCGCCACCTGAAGCGCCTTTGCAGCGCCTTGGAAATCCTTGAGTTTAGCGTTGAAATCGGCCGGCTGCTGCCAGATTTCCGGCTTGGCGCCGGTCTTGCCTAGTTCGGGACCCGTACCGGCCGGGAACCAGTGAGACGACTTGCCCGCAAGGTTGGCAACTTGGCTCGCGGCGGTTTTGACGGTCGCCATGTTCGGCGTGTCGCTGGTCAATTCCCGGCGAAGATCCCGATTGGCCTTGCCGATCGTCTCCATGCCCTCGTGGCGCTCATGCATGATCTTGAGCGCCGCGTCCTGGGACAGCGGCTTGGCGACGGCGACCGAAGCGATCAGGGCGATGGAGGAAACTGCAACCACGAACTTCATGCGAACTCCTATTCCGGCTTCTGCCAACTGTCGTCGATCATCTTAATAAGAGCTGAAAAATCCTTGGGCCCACCGCCCAAGTTTACGAAGCGCTGGTAAAGCTCTTCCGCTTCGGCTCCCATCGGCGTGTAGGCGCCCGCGGCCTGCGCGGCCTCCATCGCCAGTTTCAAATCCTTCAGCATCAGCTGCGCCATGAAGCCGCCTTCGTAATTGCGGTCTGCTGGAGTTTCCGGCCCGACACCCGGGACCGGGCAATAGCTTGTCATCGACCAGCTCTGGCCAGAGGCTTTCGACGAAATGTCGAAAAAGGTCTGCTGGTCGAGGCCGAGCTTCTTGGCGAGCGCAAAGGCCTCGCAGGTCGCGGCCATGGTCGCGCCCAAGAGCATGTTGTTGACGATCTTCGCTGCCTGACCAGCGCCCGCATCGCCGGCATGGATGACGGCCTTGCCCATCTTGTCGAGATATTCTCGGGCCTTATCGAAGCCTTCGTCGGAGCCACCGACCATGAAGGTGAGGGTGCCGCCCTCGGCAGCAGCGATGCCGCCGGAAACGGGTGCGTCGACCATGGTGTAGCCCTGGGCCGCGGCCTCTTCCTCGACCGAGCGGGCGGTGGCGAAGTCAATTGTCGAGCAGTCCATGAGGATGGCGGACGCCTGTGCATGGCCGAAGACGCTGTCCCGATAGACCGCGGCGACATGCTGGCCGGCGGGAAGCATGGTGACGACGGCGTCGGCGCCCTTGCAGGCTTCGGCGGCGGAAGCGGCGCGCTGCGAGCCGCGCTCCTCGGCGTGAGCCAAAGCGGCCTCGCTAAGGTCGAAGGCGTGGACCTCATGCCCCGCCTTGGCGAGGTTCGCGGCCATGCCGCCGCCCATGTTGCCCAACCCGATGAATGCGACGCGTGCCATCCTATTTACCCTTCCAATTGCCCGGGCGCTTCTCGACGAAGGCGGCCATGCCTTCCTTCTGGTCTTCGGTGCCGAACAGGCCGTGGAACAGGCGGCGCTCGAAGCGGATGCCTTGATTGAGCGGCATTTCGAACGCGGCGTTGACCATTTCCTTGGTGGCGATGGCAGCGAGCGGGGCCATGCCCGCGATCGCCTCGGCGGTCTTCAGCGCTTCTTCGACGAGGTCGGCGGCGGGCACGACTTTGGCGACGAGGCCGCCGCGTTCGGCTTCCTCGGCGCCCATCATGCGGCCGGTCAGGCACATTTCCATAGCCTTGGCCTTGCCGACGGCAAGCGCGAGGCGCTGCGATCCGCCCATACCCGGCGTGACGCCGAGCTTGATCTCGGGCTGGCCGAACTTGGCATTGTCCCCGGCGATGATGAAGTCGGCCATCATCGCCACTTCGCAGCCGCCGCCGAGCGCAAAGCCGGAGACGGCGGCGATCCACGGCTTGCGGGTCGCGGTAACATGCTCCCATCCGGCGAAGAAG
Organism: Sphingomonas alba; assembly: GCF_023516555.1. Classification (GTDB taxonomy): domain Bacteria; phylum Pseudomonadota; class Alphaproteobacteria; order Sphingomonadales; family Sphingomonadaceae; genus Sphingomicrobium; species Sphingomicrobium album. The sequence continues at coordinate 207,155 of NZ_JAMGBD010000002.1, read as the reverse complement.
TTGGCCGAATACATATCGGCGAAGCCTTGGGACTGCATTTCCTTGATGTCGGCGCCGGCGGCGAAGGCCTTTTCCGAGCCGGTCAGGACCAGGCAGTGCTGGCTGTCGTCCGCGTCATAGGCCGCGAAAACCTCGATCAATTCCTTGAGGACGGTCGTGTTGAGCGCGTTCAGTGCCTGCGGGCGGTTCAAGGTGACCAGCGTCACCGCGCCCTTCTTTTCGACCAGAATGGTTTCGTAGCTCATGTCGTACCTCTAGAAATCGAACGGACGCCACTGCTCCTCGATGGGCAGCGGCTCGAAGAAGGCCTGAACCTCGGCATCGCCGATGACGGCAGGGTTGGTCGGGTGCCAGTTGGGCGCATTGTCCTTGTCGATCAGCAACGCGCGGACGCCCTCGCGGAAGTCCGGGTGATGGATCAGCCGGACCATGATTCCATATTCCATCCGCATCTCGTCGACGAAGTGGAGCTGGTAGGGGCTTTCGACCAACAGCTTGAGCGTCACCTTGCAGGCCATTGGCGACTTCTTGCGGATGGTCTCCGCTTCCGCCCGCGCCCATTCGTCGCCCTCGGTCGCGCCGGCATCGAGCGCTTCGAGGATTTCCTCGAGCCGGTCGCTGGTGAAATAGCGGTCGATCTTGTTGAGGTTGCCCATGATGCGGGCCTCGGGGACATTCTCTTCGCTCAACTCGTCGAGGATCGCTTCGACCCGGAAGGGCTGGGCGATGATCCGCTCTTTCGCTTCCTCGACGCGGTCGGACGGCAAATAATGCGTCGCCAAACGAAGGCGGAAACACTCCGCGCCGTCGAGCCGCGCTCCCGTCAGCGCCAGGAACTGGGCCAGTCGCCCGCGCAGGCGCGAAAGGTAGCGGCCGCCGCCGACATCCGGGAAGATGCCGATCGTCGTTTCCGGCATGGCGAGCAGGGTGCGCTCTGTGGCCACGCGGAAGCGGCAGGGGCAGGCGATGCCGACGCCCCCGCCCATGGTGATGCCGTCCATGAAAGCGACGCCGGGCTTCGGATAGGTATATTCAAGGTGGTTGAGGCGATATTCGTCGAAGAAGAAGGCGCGCGCCGCCTCTTCGGCGCCGTCGACGCTGTTGGCGATGGTGACGACGTCGCCGCCGGCGCAGAAGCCGCGGCCTTCTGTGTGGTCGATCAGTATGATCCGGACGTCAGGGTCGTTGCGCCATTCGAGCAATGCCGTCGCCATGTCCCGGACCATTTGCCGGTTAAGGCTGTGCAGAGCCTTTGGCCGATTGAGCCGCAGGCGGCCGGCGAGGCCTTCCTTGATCGTTAGTACGTCTTGTTGCGTCGTCATCGCGTCCATCAGGGCATTTTCGCGTAAGAGCCGGGGGCCGGTTCCATGCCGTCCTCGATCTTTCGGGCAGGCACCGTCTTCTTCGAACCCTTGCCGCTCAGCCATTCGGTCCAGGTCGGCCACCAGCTGCCTTCGTGGCGCCTGGCGGTTTCCAGCCATTCGTCGGCGCTCGCGGGCCTGGCCTTGTTAGTCCAGAAGCCGTGCTTGTTGGCGGCGGGCGGATTGATGACCCCTGCATTGTGGCCCGAACCGCCGAGTATGAAATCAGCGCCGAGAGAGCGGGCTCCCGAATACACTGCTTGCCAGGCGGAAACATGGTCGTCCTTCAGCGCGATCACCAGCATCGGTGTCGGGATGGCGGCAAGGTCGATGGGCGTCCCGCCAACCTCGAAGCCGGCCGGGTCCTTCAGCTTGTTTTCGAGCAGCAGGTCGCGGTTGTAACTCTTGAGGAATGCGGCCGGGATGCGGGCACCATCCTCGAACCAGTAGAGCAGGTCGCTTGGCGGCGCTGGCTTGTCGAGCAGATAGTGGTTCACGACCGAGGACCAGATGAGATCGTTGGCGCGCATCGCTGCGAACAGGCGCTGCAGCTCCAGGCTGTCGATATAGCCCTGCGCTTCGAGGTGATCCTCGAGCGCGGCAAGATGGCCTTCATGGACGAACGCCGACCAGTCGCGCATGTCGGCGAAGTCGACGAGACTGCCGATCAGCGTCGCTGAATTGACCTCTGCCGCGCGCTTGTTCGCCGCGAGATAGCCGAGGGCAATCGCGACGAGGGTGCCGCCTAGACAGAAAGAGAAGAGGTCCGGCGACTGGCCCGTGCGCTGGCGGACCTGGCCGATCGCTTCGACCACGCCTTCGAGCACGTAGTCGCCGACGCCCTTGTCCTTATGCTTCTCTGTCGGATTGACCCACGACACGACAAAGACGGTGCGGCCCTGCTCGACCAGCCATTTCACCAGGCTCTGCCGGGGGACGAGGTCGATCATGTAGAAACGGTTCACCAGCGGCGAGACGTAGAGCAAAGGCTCCACGGCCACCTTGTCGGTGGTCGGCGCGTACTGGACCAGCTGGAAGAGATCGTTCTGAAAGACGACCTGGCCGGGCGTCGCGGCGATCGTCTTGCCCTTTTCGAACGCGTCGGGATCGGTGCGGCGCTGAACAATTCCCTTCCCGCTCGCCATATCTTCCATCAGGTGGGCGAAGCCCTGGACGAGGTTGGCGCCGTTGGTCTCCTTGGTGCGCTTCAGCACTTCAGGGTTGGTGTGCGCGAAGTTGGTCGGCGCGACCGCATTCAGATACTGGTCGAGCAGGAAACGCACGGTCGCATTGCCGCTGTCCGTGCCGTTCGTGCCGAGCGACACCAGGTCGCGGAGTTGCTCCGATGCAAGCAGATAGGAATCGCGGATCGATCGGAAGTAGGGATCGTCCTGCCACTGCGGCGAAGCAAAGCGGCGGTCGCGCGGGGCCTCCGTTGGCTGGCCGGACAACGCTTTGGTCCAGAAGTCGCCCCATTGCTGGGCGGCGGTGATCTGCACTTCGAGAAGATCAGCTGGCCGCGCGGCCAGTCCGAGCGCGAAGTCTGTGGACGCCTGCGCGATGGCGAACGGATCGAAAGGCAGGCTCGCCTTGATATCGCCCCTCATCATCTTCTCGGCGGCTTCGCTCAGGCGGCGCGTCATGTCTGCGATCACTGGCGGGTGAGCTCCCGGCCGACGATCATGCGCATCACCTGATTGGTTCCCTCAAGGATCGAGTGGACGCGCAGGTCACGCCAGAAGCGCTCGATCGGATAATCCATCAGATAGCCGTAGCCGCCATGCAGCTGCAGCGCGCGGTCGACGACCGAGCTGCCGGTGTCGGTGGCGAAGCGCTTGGCCATGGCCGCGAACTTGGTCTTGTCCGGGGCATTTGCGGTGACTTTGACCGCCGCGGCGTAGAGCAGCTGGCGCGCGGCCTGCAGTTCCGTCTCCATGTCGGCGAGCATGAATTGCGTGTTCTGGAAGTCGGCGATGGCCGTTCCGAACTGCTTGCGCTCCTTGGTGTATTTCACCGCCTCGTCGAGGCAGCGTTGGGCGCCGCCGAGCGAACAGGCGCCGATGTTGAGGCGGCCGCCGTCTAGGCCCATCATGGCGATGCGGAAGCCTTCGCCCTCGGCGCCGACGCGGTTCGCGACAGGCACCCGGACCTCGTCGAAATTGACCTGGGCGGTCGGCTGCGAATGCCAGCCGAGCTTCTTTTCCTGCGCGCCGAAGCTGACGCCAGGCATGTCCTTGTCGATGACCAGGCAGGTGATGCCCTTGGGGCCGTCCTCGCCGGTGCGGACCATCGTCACATAGACCTCATTCTCGCCGCCGCCGGAGATGAAGGCCTTGGAGCCGGAGACAACATAATCGTCGCCATCCTTGACCGCCCTGGTCTTGAGCGCCGCGGCGTCCGAGCCCGACGACGGTTCAGTCAGGCAGTAACTGGCGATTTTTTCCATGCTGATCATGGAGGGGAGGTATTTCGCCTTCACCTCGTCCGACCCGAAGCGATCGATCATCCAGCTCGCCATGTTGTGGATCGAAATGAAGGCGCTGGTCGACGGACAGCCATGGGCCATGGCCTCCATGATCAACGCCGCTTCCAGCCGGCCGAGCCCGATGCCGCCGGATTCCTCGGACACGTAAATGGCGCCGAAGCCGAGCTCGGCCGCCATGCGGATCGTGTCCTTGGGGAAGACGTGCTTCTCGTCCCATTCGGCCGCGAAGGGCGTGATGGCATCAGCGGTGAATTTCCGCGCCATGTCCTGGATCTGGAGCTGGTCGTCGGTCAGGTCGAATTGGTGCGACATGGGCGCCGCCCTAGCACCGGCGCGGCGGGAATTGCCAGTGGGGTCAGGCGCAGCGTTTGTAGGTGAAGCTGCCCTCCGGGTCTGCGCGCTTCAGCGCATCCCCAGTCCGGGTGAAGGTCATGACCTTCGTCCAACGCTGGCCTTCGCCGGTGAAGTCGAACAAGCCGGCGAAGCTGATCGCGACGGCAGGCCTCCGCTCTTTCAGCGTCGCTGTCGATTCGTAGAAGCGGATGCTGGTGTCCCCGATGGTGATCAGGCCCTTGTTGTCGCCGCGCGTGGATGTGCAGTCGGCCGGAACCATGCCCCACCGGCCCTGGTATTGTGCAGGAATAACATCGCCCGGGACCGGGGTGGCGACTTCGGGCGCCTTCTCATTGGTCACAGGTGCAGGCGGATTATCGACGACATCATTATGAACGGCGTTGGCAGTCGCGTTCGCCTCCGCAACGGCCTGGTCGAGGCCGTCGGCATTTTCCGCTTTCTCGTCGACGGGCTTGTTGCCGCCACAGGCTGCGACGCTGAGAACGAATGCCAGTGGAATGGCTGCGAGAACGGCTTTCATGCGGCTAGAACGACCCTGAGGCCGAACTTGTTTCCGAACCCGCTCTCGCGGAGCCGCGCCTATCCCATAGTGGGAATGATGAACGCTTCCCTGTGATCCCCCGCGGCCGAGCCATCCGGCCACCGCTGGGTGACGACCTTGTTCTTCGTCCAGAAGCGCATGCCTTCCATGCCGTACTGGCCGATGTCGCCGAACCCGGACCGCTTCCAGCCGCCGAAGCTGTGGTAGCTGACCGGTACCGGGATCGGTACGTTGATGCCGACCATGCCGACATTGACGCGGGCGGTGAATTCGCGGGCGGCGTGGCCGTTGCGGGTAAAGATGGCGACGCCGTTGCCGTATTCGTGCTGCGAAGGGAGCCGGACGGCTTCCTCGAAATCCTTGGCGCGGACGATCTGCAGTACCGGACCGAAAATCTCGTCCTGGTAGGACTTCATCGTCGGCTTCACATGGTCGAACAGGGTCGGGCCGATAAAGAAGCCTTCCTCATGGCCCTGCAGCTTGAACCCGCGGCCGTCGACGACCAGTTCGGCGCCTTCGTCGACACCCATCTGGATGTACTGCTCGATCCGTGCGCGGTGCGCTGCGCTGACCACCGGCCCGTAATGCGCTTCGGCGTCGGTTGAGATGCCGACGCGCAGGGCGTCGATAGCCGGAAGCAGCTTGGCGCGCAGGGCGTCCGCAGTGTCGTCGCCGACCGGCACAACCACCGGAAGTGCCATGCAGCGTTCGCCGGCTGAGCCGAAGGCGGCCCCGGTCAAATCGTTGACGACCTGGTCGAGGTCGGCGTCGGGCAGGACGATGCCGTGGTTCTTGGCGCCGCCGAAAGCCTGGACGCGCTTCCCGTTCGCGGTGCCGCGCGAGTAGATATACTGGGCGATGTCGGATGAGCCGACGAAGCTCACCGCCTTGATGTCTTCATGGTCGAGGATCGCGTCGACCATTTCCTTGTCGCCATGGACGACGTTCAAAATGCCGTCGGGCAGGCCGGCTTCCTTCATCAGTTCGGCGAGGCGCACCGGCACCGACGGGTCGCGCTCGCTGGGCTTCAGGATGAAGGCGTTGCCGCAGGCGATTGCCATGCCGAACATCCACATCGGAATCATGGCGGGGAAGTTGAACGGCGTGATGCCCGCGCCGATGCCGAGCGGCTGGCGCATCGAATAGACGTCGATGCCGGGGCCGGCGCCGACAGTATATTCGCCCTTCAGGGCCTGCGGGATGGAACAGGCGAATTCGATGACCTCGAGGCCGCGCTGCACGTCGCCCTTGGCGTCGGCGACGACCTTGCCGTGCTCGGAGGCGAGCAGCTCGGCGAGGCTCTGCATGTTGGCCTCGACCAGTTCCTTGAACTTGAACATGACGCGGGCACGGCGCTGCGGATTCGTCGCGGCCCAGCCGGGAAGCGCGGCATTGGCGGCGTCGATCGCTTTCTGCAGGTCGGCGGCGGTGCCGAGGCGGACCTTGGCCTGGACCGAGCCCTGGTTGGGATCGAAAACGTCGCTGGAGCGGTCGCCGGAGGTGTAGGTCGAGCCGTCGATATAATGGTCGATTTCACGCAACATGATGGGTGAGCGTCCTCGTGAGTCAAAGGGTCGCGGCCCCCCTAGACCCGCGCGAATGCGAATGCCAGCGAACTACTCGGCGATGTAGCGCCAGGGCCCGTTCGGCGTGTCGCGCTTCCAGACGGTGAAAAAGGGAAAGCCGGGCTGCGGCTTGCCGTCGGCACCCGGCTCGTTCGGGACGATGGTGCCAATCGAGACGCCTAGGTCGCCGCTGGAGGCCACGAAGCTGCGCTCGGTGCTCCAGTGGATCTTGGCCGGGCCCTCGTCCTTGAAATTGGCGACGACGGCATCGAGCCCGTAGGAGAAGCCGGCGCCCGAATACATGTTCATCGCGTCCTGCCGGCCATTCTCGCGAAAGGCGGTCTTGAGCCCGACGACCTGGGCGCGGTCCGAGAAAGCCTTTTCAGCATCGGCCAGGCTCTTGTTGAGGACGGCGATCGTCGCCGCATCGGTCTTGGCCTTGGCTTCAAAGCCGGGAAGGGCGGGCTCGAACATCGCGGTCGAGACATCGCCCGCCTCGCGCGGCTGCTGGCGATAGGCGACGACGCGCCAACCGGCCGGGCGCTTCACCCAATAGCTGAGATATTTGCGGTTGCGCTTGGCCTCGTCGCCCGAGCCGGCGGTTAGGAAGCCATAGGTAAATCCCTGCGTGCCGTCTGCGGAAATGCCGCCGCGCACTGGCGCCCAGGTAACATGGCCGTCCTTGAAGGCGGGGCTGGCCTTGAAAGCGTCGGTAACGGCGGCCTTGCCGATAAGGATGCCTTTGCCGGCGAGCGGCATGGCCGCCTCTTCATCCAGCATTGCCGTGATGCCGGCAATCGGCTCGGCCTTGGCGGACGCCGCCGAAAAGGCGCGGTCGGCCGCGAGAAGCTCGTCGAGCGCTACCTTTGGCGACTTGGCCGAGGCAGGAGCAGCGATGGCCAGCAATGCCAGAAACAGGGCGCGCAACATCAGAAATTCCCCCTTATCTTATTGCCGTCGCCTAGTGCGTGACCAAGGATCGCGCGCCCGGCCCTCGACCAAAGTGCACCCACATTCGACCGACCGCTTTATTTGGTGCGCGCGAAGTGGACCTTAATGCCATCTATGCGGACGTCGATCTGCGCCTCATAATCGGGATGCTGGGCGATGAAGCTGTCGCGACCGAGCCGGGTGATCGCGTAGCCGAGCGAGGTGATTTCTTCGAACAGCGCTTTCCGGCCATCGGCAAAGGCCTCGTCTTCCCAGACTTCGAAAATGATCGGCGGGAAACTGTGTCGCCGCAGGAAGTCATGACCGCCGCGAACGACGTCGATTTCCATGCCCTCGACATCGATCTTCACAAGGCGGACGCGGCCTTCGACCTCGAGGTTATCGAGGGAGATCAACTCGATTGTCTCCATCCGGCTGCGGTCGGCGCAATCGTCGAGTCCGCGCAACTCCTGCAGGCCTTCGACGAGAGAGAATGCGCCGACATTGCTTGCCTTGGCATAGTCAAAGGTCGGGATTTCAACCTCACCCGGCTCGGCGCCGACCGCCTGGTTGAAGGCCCAGACGCAGTCGAGCCGGTTGGCGAAGATGTTTGCGCATAGCTGTTGGAAGACAACCCGCTGCGCCTCGAAGGCGTAGAGCCTGCCGCCGGTGGCACCGATCATGCTGGCGGTCGGCACCGAAAACAGGCCGATATTGGCGCCGACATCCAGGACCGTGGCTGCATCGAAGCCCCTGAGGAGCATCTGTGCGGCGGCGCGTACGCGCGGCTCCCAAGTCCCGTCCTTGATGATGACCTGCGAAATGAAATCGCCGGTCGCAAAGACGCTGAAGTCGAAGCCGTCGCATTCGACGCGTGCGATCCGCGGCAAGGTCATGACACGCTCCCCCAAACTGGCGCGAGCGTAACTTAGGTGAAGGGACCGGCAAAGCCCTTGCCAAGCTGCCGGACCTCGGTTCATCCATCGCCGCCATGAGGAAACTGATCCCGGCGTTCGCCGCCCTTGCCGCCGTTTCGCCCGCCTTGGCCCAGAATGCCGACAATGACGCCAAGCTGCGCGCCATTGTCGCGCCGGTGAGCGGCGAGAAAATGAAGCAGACCGTCACGAAGCTCGTCAGCTTCGGCACGCGGCACACCTTGTCGTCCCAGACCGACCCCAAGCGCGGCATCGGTGCCGCGGTGCGCTGGGCCGAAAGCCAGTTCAAGGCGGATGGCATCGAGGCGCTGCAGACCTGCGACATGGTGACAAAGCCGCCGCGGACGCCGGCGCCGACCAGGGTCTGCAACGCGGTCGGCATCCAGCGCGGTACCGAGCGGCCGAACGACGTCGTCATCATCACCGGCCACATCGACAGCCGTGTCACCGACATCATGAACGTGAATGCGGAGGAGCCGGGCGCCAACGACGATGGGTCGGGGACGGCAGCGGTCCTCGAAGCGGCGCGGGTGCTGTCGAAGCATAAATTCTCCGGTACAATCGTCTACGCGACCTTGTCGGGTGAAGAGCAAGGGTTGCTCGGCGGCAAGATCCTCGCCGACTATGCCAAGGCGCAGGGCTGGAACGTCATCGCCAACCTCAACAACGACATCATCGGCAATTCCTGCGGGTCGGACGGCCTGTGCGACGACAAGCATGTCCGTGTTTTTTCCGAAGGCCCGCGCTGGCAGGGGCATGAGGACCTTGCCGCGCAGCTGCGCAGCCTTGGCGGCGAGAATGACGCGCCGGGACGCAACGTCTCGCGCTTCCTCGACAGCCTTGCCGACCGGCTAAACATCGGCCTCGACGTCATGCAGGTCTGGCGCAACGATCGCTTCGGCCGCGGCGGCGACCATACGGAATTCTTGAACAACGGCTTTCCGGCGGTGCGCTTCTCGGTGGCGATCGAGAATTACGACTGGCAGCACCAGGACCTGAGGACCGAGAACGGCAAGGTCTATGGCGACACCATCGACCATATGGACTTCCGCTATCTTGAGAAGGTGGCGCAGCTGAACGTCGCGGCGCTCGCTGCGATCGCCTCCGCCCCGCCGCCGCCGGAGCCGGTGGTGGAGGGTGCGGTGAGCACGGATACGACGGTGAAGTGGGTGCCGCCCATGGAGGGTGCCTATTCTTACGTGATTCATTGGCGACGCACGGACGCAAACCAGTGGAACGAAAAGCGGCCCGCCTTGCCCGACAATTGCGATCTTCATGCCGTCAACGCCGGGACACCAAAGGAGCGCGTAATTGGTGATTGCGATGCGATCCTGAAAGGGATCCGCGTCGACGATTGGGTGTTCGGCGTCTCCTCGGTCAGCAAGGATGGCTGGGAGAGCCCGGTCGCCTCGGCCGTGCCCGGCGGCGCCTTCAAGCCCTATGTGAAGCCGGCGGACGAGAAGTAGTGATCTCACGCGAAGCCGCGAAGGACGCGAAGGAGGCCGTTTGCTGCAATCCTCTTCGCGTCCTTCGCGGCTTCGCGTGAAACCTTTTCTTTCTGGATTGCTTCGCTTCGCGAACGATGACGTTTAGGGGCTAGTCATGCCCCGCAAGCCCAAGCCTGGCCTTCCGACCCGCAAGCAGGTCCTCGATTTCATCGCTTCCTCCGGCCAGCCGGCGGGAAAGCGGGAGATTGCGCGGGCATTTGGGCTCAAGGGCAATGACAAGATTGGCCTCAAGGTCCTGCTCAAGGACATGGCCGACGAGGGGCTGATCGACTCATCGCCCGGCCGCGCTTTCCATCAGGCCGGCGGCGTGCCGCGCGTTACCGTGCTGCGCGTCGCGTCGGTCGACGACGGCGGCAATGTCTGGGCGGTGCCGGAGCAATGGCATGCCGACACGCCGCCCCCGAAGCTGCGCGTGATCGAGCGCGGCAAGCGCTCGGCGCTGGCGCTCAACGACCGCATCCTGGCGCGGACCGAGGAGCGCGGGCAGGGGCATGTCGCCCACCCGATGAAAAAGCTCGCCCGCGCCGCCGAGCTGGTGCTTGGCGTGGTGCGGAAAGAAGGCGATCGCTTCTGGTTGTCGCCGGTCGACAAGAAGGAGCGGCGCGAGCTGCCGATTTCGGACCTCGGCGACGCGCAGCCCGGCGACCTCGTGCTGTGCGAACCGTCTGGCCGGCCGCCGCGCGTCTCGGCGCGGGTCGACGCGGTGCTGGGCGACCCGTCCGCGCCGCGCAGCTTTTCGCTCATCGCCATTCACAAGCACGGTATCCGCGACCGCTTCAAGGACGAGGCGATTGAGGAGGCCAAAAGGCAAGCGAAGCAGCCGCTCGGCGAGGACCGCGAAGACCTGACCCACTTGCCCATCGTCGCCATCGACCCGGCTGACGCCCGCGATCATGACGATGCCATCTGGGCCAAGGCGCGCGACGACAAGGACGGCTGGGACGCCATCGTCGCCATCGCCGACGTCAGCTTCTACGTCCGCCCCGGCAGCGAACTCGACCGCGAGGCCCGGGCGCGGGGCAACAGCGTCTATTTCCCCGACCGCGTCGTGCCGATGTTGCCGGAGGAGCTGTCGGCGGACATCTGCTCGCTGAAGGAAGGGCAGGAGCGGGCGGCGATGGCCTGCCACCTCCATGTCGGCAAGGACGGGCAGCTGAAAAGCTGGAAATTTACGCGTGCCAAAATTTGCGTAGCAGCAAACATTGCTTACGAGGATGCACAGGCGGCGATCAACGGCGAGGCCGGTCTGGTCGATCCGCAAGTGGTTGAAAATGCACTCAAACCGCTCTGGGACTGCTGGAAGGCGTTGTTCGCGGCGCGGGCCAAGCGCGAGCCGCTGGAGCTCGACCTTCCCGAACGGCGGGTCATGCTCGACGAAAAGGGCCGGATCCTGTCTGTCGCAGCCCGAGAACGGCTCGATGCGCACCGTTTGGTCGAGGATTATATGATCGCGGCCAATGTCGCGGCGGCTCGCGCGCTGGAAGCTAAGAAGGCGCCGGTCATGTACCGCGTCCACGAAACGCCGGGCCGGGAAAAGCTGGTCGCACTCAAGGACTATCTCGCCACCTTCGACCTCGAGTTCGCGCTCGGCCAGGTCATCAAGCCATCGATCTTCAACGCCATCCTCGAGCGGTTCGGCGACCGCGAAGGGCGGACCGAAATTATGGAGCAATTGCTGCGCACCCAGATGCAGGCGCGCTATTCGCCGGAACGGCTCGGCCATTTCGGGCTGGCGCTGGCGACCTATGCCCACTTCACCTCGCCGATCCGCCGCTATGCCGACCTCGTCGTCCACCGCGCGCTCACCCGCTGGTACAAGCTGGGCGAGGGCGGCCTCACCGACCAGGAAGCGGATTCCATGGAGGTCACCGGCGAACTGATCTCGACGTTGGAGCGGCGCGCCATGGAGGCAGAGCGAGAGACCGTCGACCGCTACGTCGCCGCCTTCCTTGCCGACCAGGTTGGGCAAATCGTCCGTTGCCGGATCACCGGCGTACAGCCCTTCGGTTTCTTCGCGACAGTCGATGAGCTTGGCGGCGACGGGCTGGTCCTCGCCGCCGACCTCGGCACCGAATATTTCCGCTATGACGAGAAAGCGCGGACCCTGGTCGGCGACGAGACCGGCGAGGCTTACCGCGTCGGACAGCGGCTGGAGCTGCGCCTGGCCGAGGCCAATCCGGTTTCCGGCGGTTTGAGGTTCCAGTTGCCCGAGGGGAGTTATGGCGGGCCAAGCGCCCCCCGGCGCGATCGCGTGCGCACCGCCGCCAAGCGGCCCCAGGGCCGACGCGGCCGCCCCGGCAACATTCGTCACGATTCCCGTCGCCGCTGAAATCGGCTAATCGCCGCAGCAAGCGCAACCGGGGGGCTTGCATGCGAAGTGCATTGCGTTGGGCCGGCTATCTGGCCGGGGGAGTGATCGTCATTGCCGCTGTCCTGGCGGCTTACATCTGGATCGCGTCTAACCGGATGCTGAACGGGCCGTTCGCGGCCAAACACGAAAACCTGTCTGGCGCCACTCCGGAAATGGTGGCCGACGCATCGCGCCGGCTGCATGTGTTCGGCTGCATCTCCTGCCATGGCGATGGGATGCGCGGGTCTTTGTTCATCGACGATCCGCACCTCGCCAAGCTCTATGCGCCAAACGTCTCCGAAATCGCTGGAAAGGCGACGGACCAGCAGCTCGCGGCGGCTATCCGCCAAGGCATAGGAGTCGATGGCCGCGCGCTCGCCATCATGCCGTCCGCGCAATTCTCTCGCCTGACCGATGGCGAGGTCGCGGCGCTGATTGCCGCGGTGCGCAAACTTCCGTCTGGTGGCGCGCCCACACCTGCACGGACGATCGGTGCGATGGGCCGCCTCGGCGTCGCAACCGGCAAGTTCAGGACGCAGCCCCAACTGATGGCGGACTATGTCCAGCAATGGCCGGCGGACCTTGGCCCGAACTATGCCAAGGGCCGCCACCTCGCAGCGACCGTCTGCTCCGAATGCCACGGCCCGGCGCTCGATGGCGCCGAGGTAAAGCCGGGCCTCAAGTCGCCGGACCTCGACATCGTCGGCGCCTATGACCTGGCGGCCTTCACCAAATTGCTGCGGACCGGCATTCCGGCGAGCGGCAAGAAGCTGACCCTGATGGACGAGGTCGCGCGCGCGAATTTCAGCCACATGACCGACGAGGAAATCGCCGAACTGCATGCCTATCTCGTTGGACGGGCCCAGCGGTCCAATTGATACCCGGCCAAGAATCCGCTTTAATTCTAGGCACTTTGGGGGAGTAACGCTTCATGGCCACTGCCGCCGCCGCTCTGATCGCTCGAGCCCGCCGCGAGATCCAGCATCACTTCTTCGCCGCCGATGCTGTCCGTGCCGACCGTGCTGTGCCGTTCGCCGCCGAGAACGGCATCGAACAACGGCAGTTCGAAAAGATGCGGGCCAAGAATATCATCCTTGAAGCCAAGCCCGGAGAATATTGGCTCGATGTCGTTGCCTACGACATCGAACTGAGCCGCCGCCACGCCATCCAGCGCACCATCATCCTCGTGCTTCTCGCCGCCCTCGCCGCAGCCGTGATGCTCGGCGTATTCGCGGCAACGGGTCGCAACCTTCCGCACTGAGGAGTATTGGGCCTCTGTCGGATAGGGAGCGCTCAATGGCCACTTACAAGATTGCGATCATCGTCGGCAGCCTTCGCAAGGACAGCCTCAATCGGAAGATCGCGCGGTCGATCTGTGCGCTCCGGGGCGACAATCTCGATTGTTCGATGGTCGAGATCGGCGAACTCGACCTCTACAATCAGGACATAGACACCGATAATCCGCCGGCGTCCTGGAAGCGCTTCCGTGAGCAGGTCGGCGCGGCGGACGGCATCCTGTTCTGCACCCCGGAATATAATCGCGGCGTGCCGGGGGTGCTCAAGAACGCGATCGACATCGGCTCGCGGCCCTATGGCAAAAGCGTGTTCGACCAGAAGCCGGCGGCGATCGTCAGCGCCTCGCCGGGGTCGATCGGCGGCTTCGGCGCCAACCACCAGCTGCGCCAGGCCTGCGTGTTCCTAAACATGCCCGTGATGCAGCAGCCGGAGGCCTATCTCGGCCATGTCACTGACGACAGCTTCGATGCCGACGGCTGCTTGAAGGAGGGTCCGCTGAAGGAGCTTGTGACCAAGCTGGCGCATGCCTTCCATGACTGGGTGAACGCGATCCTGAGGGCCCGCGAACTGCTCCTCCACGACGCGGCCAAGGAGCAGGCGAAGGAGCCTGCTTAAGTGACTTTCTGCCGTGCGTGAAAGCGCGGCTGGTCCCATTCGCGGGTGGAAAGAATTTCGGCGAGTGCGTCGGCAGCCTGCCACGCATCCTCGAAGCGATTGTAGAGCGGGGCGAAGCCGAAGCGGATGATGTTCGGCGCCCGGAAATCGCCGATGACTCCGCGGGCGATGAGCGCCTGCATGACGGCGTAGCCGTCGGGATGTGAAAAGCTGACCTGGCTGCCGCGCTGCGCCGGATCGCGGGGTGAGACGAGCGTCACTTCCGGACAGCGCGCCTCGATCTCATCGATGAACAATTGTGTCATTGCAGCCGATTTGGCCTCGATGTCGCTCATGAGGATGCCGTCGAAGGTGCCGACGCCGGCTTCCAGCGCCGCAAGGGCCAGAATGGACGGCGTCCCGGTCAGGAAGCGAGAGATCCCCGGCGCCGGGCGATAGTCACCCGCAAAGGCGAAGGGTTCGGCATGGCCCATCCAGCCGGTGATCGGGGAGCGTAAGTCGTCCTGCAGGTGTTCGGCGACGAACAGGAAGGCCGGCGCTCCGGGGCCGCCGTTCAGATATTTGTAGCCGCATCCGACAGCGAGGTCGCAGCCTGAGCCATTGAGCTCGACCGCGAACGCTCCGGCGCTGTGCGACAGGTCCCAGATGGTCAATGCGCCGTTTTCGTGTGCCACCTCGTTGAGCGCCCGCATGTCGTGCCGCTCGCCGCTGCAATAATCGGTGTGCGTGAGGTAGAGGACGGCGGTGTCGTCAACGATCGCCGTGCCCAAATCGGCGCGGTCGACCGTGTTGATTTGAGTACCCGGCAAGAGGTCGGCGAGACCCTGGGCGACATACAAATCGGTCGGGAAGTTTCGTCGCTCGGTCAGGATGGTGGCGCGGCCGGGCCTGGCCGCGAGGGCGGCTGCAAGCAGCTTGAACAGGCAGACGCTCGTCGAGTCCGCGACCAGAAGTTCGTTCGGTTTTGCCCCGACAAGCGGCGCGAGCTTCGCCGCGATCCGTGCTGGCGCGTCGATCCAGCCGTGCTTGTTCCAGCTCGTGATGAGATCATTGCCCCATTCGCGCTCCGCCGTCCGCGACAGCGCGCCCGGCGTCATCACCGGCAAGGCGCCAAGGCTGTTGCCGTCGAGATAGATGACGCCATCGGGAAGCCGGAACCTTTGGCGCGCGAGCGCCAGCGGGTCAGCGGCGTCGAGCGCCCTCGCTTCGTCCAGCATCACAGCTTGGGAAGGGTGACGCCCTTCTGCCCCATATATTTGCCGGCGCGGTCGGCGTAGCTCGTTTCGCAGGGCTCGTTGCCCTGGAGGAACAGGAACTGGCAGGCGCCTTCATTGGCATAAATCTTGGCGGGCAGCGGCGTCGTGTTCGAGAATTCCAGGGTAACATGCCCTTCCCAGCCGGGTTCCAGCGGCGTGACGTTGACGATGATTCCGCAGCGGGCATAGGTCGATTTGCCAAGGCAGATCACCAGCACGTCGCGCGGGATGCGGAAATATTCGACCGTCCGCGCCAGCGCGAAGCTGTTGGGTGGGATGATGCAGACGTCGGTCTTGCGATCGACGAAGCTATTCGACGCGAAATCCTTGGGGTCGACGACGGCGGAATCGACGTTGGTGAAAATCTTGAACTCGTCGGCGACGCGCGCGTCATAGCCGTAGGACGACAGTCCGTAGCTGATGCAGCCCTCGCGCCTTTGCGCCTCGACGAACGGCTCGATCATGTTGTGGGACTGGGCCTGCTCGCGAATCCAGCGGTCGGATAGGATGCTCATGGCGATTGGCTAGCTTCATCGCCCGATTTCGTCACCCCCGCGGATGCGGGGGTCCCGCTTCTTTTTCTGTGGACGGTTTGCCCAAGCGGGATTCCCGCTTTCGCGGGAATGACGGAGATTTTAGTGCACAGTCTATCCACAGCTATCATCCCACGGGCTGCTTTTGTTCTCGTTTTCAGCTAAGCATCAATCCTTCACGGAAAGACCCATGGCTGAAGTTGTTCGAATCAGTGGGAGCGAACCTCCCGCAACGCCCTCGCTCCCCCAGAATATCGAGGCGGAGGCGGCGCTGCTTGGCGCCTTGATGATCGACAACCGGCTGGTCGAGGACGTCCAGATCAGGCTGCGCTCCGAACATTTCTTCGAGCCGCTGCACGGGCGGATCTACGAGGCGATCCTGCGCATGACCGACCGCAACATGGTCGCCAATCCTGTCACGCTGAAGCCGATGTTCGAGAGCGACGAGGGCATGAAGGAGGTCGGCGGGCCGTCCTATCTCGCCCAACTCACGGGCTCCGGCGCGGCGGTCATCGGCGCCCGCGATTTTGCGACCCAGATTTACGATTTGGCGTTGCTGCGCGCCTTGGTCGGCGTCGGCCGCGAGATGGTTGAAGGTGCGCTCGACACGTCCGAGGAAGTGGCGCCGCTGACCCAGATCGAGCGGGCCGAAAGCGAGCTCTACAAGGTCGCTGAGCAGGGCGGCGGCGAAGGAAAGGTCAAGTCGTTCAGCGATGCTTCGAAGGAGGCGCTTCGCGTCGCCGAGGCAGCGCTCAACAGCGGCGGCGGCCTCAGCGGTATCACCACCGGCCTGACCGAGCTCAACGGCCGCATGGGCGGCCTGCACCGGTCCGACCTCGTCATCCTCGCCGGCCGTCCGGGCATGGGGAAGACCTCGCTCGCCACCAACATCGCCTTTGCCGCCGCCACCCGCTTCCTCAACGAGGTCGCCGACGGCATCGAGCCTGAGCGTTCGGCCGGTGCCGGCGTCGCCTTCTTCAGCCTGGAAATGTCGGCCGACCAGCTGGCCACCCGCGTGCTGGCGGAAGTGTCGGAAATCCCCGGCGAGCAGATTCGTTCAGGCAAGATCGGCCGCAACGAATTCACGCGCTTTGCCCGCGCTGCCAGCGAACTGAACAGCCTGCCGCTCTACATCGACGATACGCCCGCGCTGACCATCGCCGCGCTGCGCGCCCGCGCCCGCCGCCTCAAGCGGCAGAAGGGCATCGGCATGATCGTCGTCGATTATCTCCAGCTGCTGCAGGGGTCGGGCAGGGGATCTAACGACAACCGCGTCCAGGAAATCTCGGAGATCAGCCGCGGCTTGAAGCAGCTCGCCAAAGAATTGCACGTCCCGGTGCTGGCACTCTCGCAGCTCAGCCGCGCAGTCGAGCAGCGCGAAGACAAGCGCCCGCAGCTGTCCGACCTTCGTGAATCGGGCTCGATCGAGCAGGACGCCGACATTGTCCTCTTCGTTTATCGCGAGGACTATTACCTCGCCGCCAAGCAACCGGCCGACGATCATCCCGACTTCCCGAAATGGCAGGAAGAGATGACCCGCGCTTATGGCAAGGCGGAGATCATCGTCGCCAAGCAGCGCCATGGTGCGACGGGCAAGGTCAAGGTCAAGTTCGACAGCCGCATCACCAAGTTCAGCGACCTGGTGGACGACGCTTACCTACCGGAAATGCGCGGCTGATTTCGGGAGCGCGCTGCTCTGGGGCGGTGCGCGTGGGGGGGCAGGTGAGGATGCTGGCGGTTTTCCCGTCCGGCGTCCTCACTTGAAAAGGAAACGGCCCGGGATCGCTCCCGGGCCGTTCCATTTTGGCCGCAGCCTTTCCGCTTAACCGCGTTCGGGCATCGGCGGCGGAGGAGGCGGTGGCGGTGGGGGCGGACAGGCGTCCGTCGCCAGGATCACCGAACCGTCCGGGCAGGTCTGCGTCGCCGGGGGCGGCGGAGGCGGCGGGGGCGGAGGAGGCGGCGGGGGTGGCGGCGGCGGGGCTGCCGCAGCGGCACCGAAGTTGAACATCACGCTTGCGAGCAGCGAGTGCGAGTGCAGCTTGCCGTTGGCGCCAAGCTCGACGATGCCGTCTCCGTTGTCGAACTCATCGCTGAAGTCGAGCTTGCCGGTGCGGAAGTAGCGGTACTTCAGGCCGATATCGACATTGTCGCTGACCGGCATGTAAACGCCGGCGAGCAGCTGCCACGCCCAGGCGCTGTCGCTGTCGCCGAACAGCTTGACGTTGGCGCGGCCGAAGCCGGCGCCGATGTAGCCGCCGACGCCGCCGTTGCCGCCGAGGTCGAGCAAAGCGTTCCCCATCAGCGACCAGACCTTGCCCGAGCCGCCGACGCTGAAATCGTCGTCGACGATGCCGAGCGCGTCGGCAAAGTCGTTGTCGAGATCGACCTTGTCGGCCTTGAACTTCTTGTAGCCGAGCTCGCCTTCGAGCCGGAACATGCCGAAATCGTAACCGGCGACGATGTCGCCGTCGAAGCCCATCTTGAAGTCGACGTCGAAGGCGTTGTCGAAATCGACGCTGTCGTAGTCGATGTCGAAATCGGCATCGGCATCGATGACGGCGCCAGCCTCGACGCCGACATACGGCGCATGGTCGCGAGCCATGGCCGGCGTCGCAGCCAGTGCCGCCGCGGACGCAGCCGCGAGCAGATATTTACGCATCTCTATTTCCTTGATTGAGTGATTGGAGAGATGCCGCCCCAACCGCCCGGGCAGGTGATGGTTTCCACCCTAAGGGTTTTCACCTCGTTACTGTGACATTCAGGTCACAGAGGGCATTGAGCTGCGCTGGAATGGTTAACGGGTGCGCCCGGCAGGGCCGCCAAAACATTGATGCGATTGGATAGTTGCGCCACAATTGGCGTTCAGCGGAAACCACATTGGGCAAGGGGAATTACATGTTGGGGCGGAGTTCACTTCTGATGGCACTGGCGGCGACGATGGTTGCTGCCACTCCGGCCGATGCAAAAAAGAAGGACTTGCCGCCGCCGGCTCCGGTTGCGCCGCCGCAGGTTGCGCTGCCCGATTCCCCCAACGGCGTTGCCGTCCGTTATTTCTATGAGCGCCGCAATTATGCGCCGATCTGGTTCAAGCAGGGTGGTGGCGATGAAGCGATCGCGCAACTACTGAGCATCCTCAACAATGCGTCGGTCGACGGCATGGCCAATGGCGCGCAGGTTGCCGCCACGGTCGGCGCAAGGGTCATGGCCGCCCGTGCCGGCGACGAGATGGCGCACAAGGTGGCCGAACTGGCGCTGACCGCCGCCTGGGTCGACTATGTGCAGGCTCTGCAGCGGCCCGATACCAACGTAATTTGGGGCGACCCCTATCTCTCGTTGAAGCCTGGCAATCCCGACCGGATCATGGCCCTTCTAGCGGCTGCTCCCTCGCTGCCCTCGCATCTGCAGTCGGTGTCGACGGTCAACCCGATCTACGCCAAGATTCGCGAGATCGCGCTCACCGAGGCTGCCGCGAACGGTGGCCGTCCCTCGGACAAGACGCGGCTGAACCTGGAGCGCTCGCGCATCCTGCCGGCGTCGGGCAAATTCATCCTCGTCAATTCGGCCGAGCAGCGCCTGCACATGTACGATAATTGGCAGGAAGCTGGTTCAATGAAGGTCGTCGTCGGCGACAAGGACCATTACGGCCTGCCGACTCCAATCGTCGTCAGCAGCATCAATTATGCGATCGCCAATCCCTATTGGCACGTTCCGGAACATCTGGTTCGCAAGTTCGCGCCGCGCGTCCAGGCTCAGGGGCAATCCTTCATGGATCGCAACGGCTATGAAGTGCTGACGGATTTCGGGCCCAGCGGCCAGCCGGTTCCGATTTCATCAATCGACTGGAAGGCAGTGCAGGCCGGCACGACCAAGGTGCTGATGCGGCAGAAGCCGAACAGCATCAACTCGATGGGCAGGATGAAATTCCCCTTCCCCAACCGGGAAGGCATTTACCTGCACGACACGCCGATGAAGGAATATTTCAGCCTGGCGAACCGCGCCAAGTCTAACGGCTGCATCCGCGTCGAGGATTATCGCAAGCTCGCCTACTGGCTGTTCGGCCATGACGTGGCGGCCGCCGGGAGCGGCCCCGAGCAGCACATTTCGCTGCCTCGCGGCGTACCGGTTTACGTGACTTACCTGACGATGGTTCCGAGTACTGACGGAATGGCCAGTTTCGAGGACCGCTATGGCTGGGATCGTCCTGGCGTTCTGGCGGGCGGCATGGACATTACCATTGGCATTTCCGCGGCTGCGGGCTCCGCCGAGGTCCTTGAAGGCAGCAGCGGCGCCCCGAAGACAGGCAGCGCGAAGGCCGCGGGCTCGCCGCACTAAGGATTGGGGCCAGTGTGCGGCTGTCCCCCGGACGGCCTACGCGCTCAGACTAGTGCTCGGCTGTCCCCCGGACGGCCTGCGCTTTAGTCTTCTTGCAGATTGGGGTCGCGCAGGCCCTGCTCAATGCCGGCGCGTGCCAGGTCGGCCTCGCTGCTCGTTACCGGATAAGCGCAGTAATCGGCCGCGTAGAAGGCGCTGGGACGGTGATTGCCGCTTAGGCCGACGCCGCCAAAGGGTGCGTTGGACGGTGCGCCGTTGGTCGGCTTGTTCCAGTTGATGACGCCGGCACGGACCTTGGTCCAGAACTCGTCGTACATGGCGGGACTACCCCCGACGAGGCTGGCGGCCAGCCCGAAGCGCGTATTGTTCGCTTCGGCGATCGCGGCCTCGAAATCGGGCACCCGGATCAACTGCAGCACGGGCCCGAACATTTCCTCGTCTGGCCGGTCACGGACATCGGTTACGTCGATCAAGGCCGGCGTCAGATAGGGCCGGTCCTCATATGGCCGGTCGAGGCGGCGGATCGGTTTTCCGCCGCGCATCATGAGCTCGACCCACTGTTCCTGCAGGTGGTGCGCCGAGTCATTGTCGATGACCGGTCCCATGAACGGCTGCGGATCAGCGAGGGGCTCGTCGACAATCAGCCGGTCGATCAATTGCGTGACCTTTTTGATCAGCTTCGCTTCCTTGCCGTCCTCGACGATCAGCCGGCGGGCGGCGGTGCACCGTTGGCCCGCCGACAAGTAAGCGGACTGCACGATGATTGCCGCCGCGGCTTCCAGGTCCTTCGCGTTCCACACGACCAACGGGCTGTTGCCGCCCAACTCCAGCGCCAGGATCTTGTGCGGCGCGTCTGCAAACTGCTTGTGAAGCGCCATGCCCGCGCGAACCGAGCCGGTGAACAACAGGCCATCGATGCCCGGCTCGGCGGCCAGCGCCCGCCCCTCGTCGGGGCCTCCTACCAATAACCGGACCACGCCTTCGGGGATGCCGGCGGCATGGAAGCATTCCACCAGCATGGCGCCTGTTGCAGGCGTTCTCTCGGACGGCTTGAACACGATCGTGTTGCCGGCGATCAGCGCCGGCACGATGTGGCCGTTGGGCAAATGGGCCGGGAAATTGTAGGGCCCGAGCACGGCAAGGACGCCATGCGGCTTGTGCCGGATCGCGATCTTGCTGCCGAGAGCACCCTCCAATTTTCGCATCGGCGTGCGATCGAGATAGGCGGAGGCAGATATCTCGACCTTGTTGATCACTGCGCCGACTTCGGTGCGCGCCTCCCACAGAGGCTTGCCCGTTTCGCGGGCGATCAGGTCGGCGAAGATTCGTTCCCGGCTGCGCACTTCATTGGCGAAGCGCCGAAGCGCCTCGATCCTATAGGCGATGCTGTGTGCAGCCCATTCGGGGAAGGCGGCGCGCGCCTCCACAACCTCGGCCGCAGCGTTGCCGACGTCGCCCGACCAGACTTCAGCGCCCGTCGCCGGCTCGGTGGAAATGATACGCGCTGCCATGTCGGGCCTCGGTACAACTTGGTTAACCTGGGTCAAGTCGCGCTCATTGCCGCGCCCATTCGCCGGATTGCGGCGATCTTGGCATTGAAGGGTGTCCAGTCATCGCCCGCGGCGATTGCGGCCCAGATCCCTTCAACCTCCTCGATATGCATCGAGCATGGCGTCTCATCGCTCCAATATGGATGCGATCGCGCCGCGGGATTGTCGCGGCCATCGAGCAGCTGTGCCAGGTCGCGGAATTCCTCGCAGGGGTACGCGTCTACCCCCGGATCGCGGCCACCCCGCCAGTCGAAGAACAGCCAGTCGATCCCTGCTGCTTTCGATTGCAGCGCTTTGATCAGTGTCGCGACCAGGTGCCGGTCATCGTCCCTGGCGGCCGGGACGACACCGAGCCGCTTCAGCATCGCCTCAATGAGTGCAGCTTCAAATAATTCGGACCATGAGCGCAGTTGGTCGGCGAGGGGCGGGGCTTCGGCGACCAGCGCAAGGCAGCCCGCCAATTGTGCCAGGTCCCAGTGGATCGCTTCAGGTTGCCGGCCGAATGCGTAGAGCCCCGTCTCGTCGAAATAGGCGGCGGTGAACGCGTCGTCCCAGTAGGGCGTGAACCGCCACGGCCCGTAATCGAAGCTCTCACCTGTAATGGCGATATTGTCGCTGTTGAGGACGCCATGGACAAAACCGGCGGCAAGGTAGGAGGCGGCAAGGCGGGCTGTGGCCCCTGCAATCAGCTCGAACAGTCGATGCGCACCCGCGGACGGGTCTTCTCCGTAGAGGTGCTCCAGGCAATAGCGGACGAGCTTGGCGATATTGTCGGGCTGCTCGAAGAAGGCGAGCCGCTGAAAGGTGCCGATGCGGATATGGCCGTGACCGAGCCGCGTCAGAACGGACGAGCGTGTGGGAGAAGGCTCGTCGCTCCGCACCAGCTCCTCGCCTGTTTCGAACAATGCGAAGGTCTTGGACGTATTGACGCCCAGTGCCTCCAGCATTTCCGTGGCCAACACCTCGCGAACCCCGCCCTTTAGAGTTAGGCGGCCATCGCCGAACCGGCTGTAAGGGGTCTGGCCCGACCCCTTGGTGCCGAGGTCGAGCAGGCGGCCGCCCTCGTCACGGAGTTGGGCGAAGAGGAATCCGCGGCCATCGCCGATCTCCGGATTGTAGCTCCGGAACTGATGCCCGTGGTAGCGAAGGGCGAGGGGCTGCGGCAGGTTGTCCGGCAACGGTTCGAAGCGGCAGAAATGCGCTTCCCAATCGGTGCCATCCAATCCGATCCGCTCGGCCCATCGCTCGTTGAGAAACCGCGGAATGGACCTGGGGAATTTTGCCGGTTCGACTGCGTCATAGAAATCCGCGCCGAGCTCGAGGATTTTTGGGTCGGGGCGGTAATCGGCCATGGCTTGCCACAGGTGGAGCATCGGCGCTGGATCCGCTAGGTCCAATCCCATGGACCTTGTCGAACAATTGCGGGCATTCGGCCTCTCTTTGCCCGGTGCGCACCGTAAATCGCCCTGGCCCGATCACGATGATCTGGCGGTCAAGGACAAGACGTTCGCCTATTTGCCGGGCAAGGGGAAGCCGTTCAGCTTGTCCTGCAAGCTGCCTTATACCGGCTATGAGGCGTTGCAGCTGCCCTTCGCCGAACCGACCGGTTATGGTCTCGGCAAGAGCGGCTGGGTCAGCTTCTCGCCACCGGCCGATCATATTCCCTCGTTCAATCAACTGAAGGAATGGGTCGAGGAGAGCTACCGCGCCCAGGCGCCGCGCAAACTGGTCAAGGAATTGGATGCTCGCGACGACGGGTGACAGTCGCCAGCGCCCTTTGTAGGGTCTTGCCAGGAAGCAGTCAGGGGTATCGCATGGCGGAGTGGGTCGATCGTTACTGGACGAGCAACGACGGGCTGAAACTCCATTATCGCGATTATGCGGGTCCGCATGAGCGGCCGCCGATCCTCTGCCTGCCCGGACTGACCCGCAACGCTCGCGACTTTGAGCCCGTGGCCGACCGCCTCGCCGGTGAATGGCGGATCATTGCCGTCGAATTCCGGGGCAGGGGCCAATCGCAATACGACCCCAATCCGGCCAATTACGTGCCGCACACCTATGCGGCAGACGTCCTCAAGCTGCTCGACCAGCTCGGCATTGCTGACGCCGTCTTCTTCGGGACGTCGCTGGGTGGTATCGTCGCCATGCTGATGAGCTCGACGGATTCCGAGCGGATCGCGGGGGCGATGATCAACGACATAGGGCCGGTGGTGGAGGATCGCGGGATCGATCGCCTCCGCGCCTATGTCGGCAAGGGAGGGGTTTTCGCCAATTGGGCCGAGGCGGCGGAGTCCGCTGCGACAAGGAACGGCATCGCTTTTCCTAACTACACTGCCGATCAGTGGGACGTCTTCGTCCGCCGGCAGGCAAGCGAGCGGCCAGACGGAACGGTGCGGTCGGACTATGACATGGCCATCGCCCAGCCGTTCGCGACCGCGCAGGGGACGCCCCCGTTCGACCCTTGGCCGCTGATCGACGGATTGAGGGACAAGCCCGTCCTCCTCGTGCGCGGCGAGACCAGCGATTTGCTGTCGGTCGAAACAGCCGAGCGAATGATTGAAACTCTGCCGAAGTCCGAATTGGTGACGGTCCCGGGCATCGGCCACGCGCCGATCCTCGACGAACCGGAAGCCGTCGCCGGTATCGACCGGTTGCTTGCGAAAGTTCTGGCTGAATCCGAAGTCGAGGCGGGTTAAGCGAGCTTTTTCAGCTTGGCGATTGCAGTCTCGTCCGGCTCGTCTGGTGCAATAGTCGCCTGAAACTTCTGGTCCTTGTCGAACAGCAGGACCGTCGCCGTGTGGTCGATCGTGTAGTCATCTCCAGTTCCGACCTTCTGCGAGAAGATGCCATATTCCTTCTTCACCAGGGCGATCTGGGCCGTGCTGCCGGTCAGACCGATGACCGGCGCGCCGAACAGATCGGCATAATTGCCCACCTCCTTCGGGCCGTCTCGCTCGGGGTCGACGGTAACGAAGACGATCTGGAATGCGCCCTCGCTGCCTACTTCCCGGCGCAGCTTCACAAGCCTCGCCAAGGTGGTTGGGCAGACATCGGGGCAATGGGTAAAGCCGAAGAAGATCGCGTAGGGTTTGCCAGCCAGTTTGCTGCTGGCGAATGGCTGGCCCTTGCTGTCGACCAGCGTGAACGGCCCTCCAAAGCTGACCTGCGTCGGCACAGGCTTCAGCAGCGGTGCGTCGGATTGCCGCCACAGCAAGGCGCCGCCGATCATGGCGGCGACTGCCGCCAGCAGCCAAAGTGCTAGCCGAAGGTTTCTCACATTGCACCCGCTGGTTTGACCGTCACCCTAATACGGTGCGCCCTGGCCTTGGCGAAGATCAGGGTCAGGTCGAAATGGTCGCCGGCCTTTAGCGGCCCCTTCAGGCCCATGATCATGATGTGAGTGCCGCCCGGCCCAAGCGTCAGCTTGCCATTCGAAGGCACCGATAGGCCTTCACCGGCCGCGATCGGACGCATGCGCATGACGCCCCCGTCCATCGAGCTCTCGTGGATCATCGCCTCGCCGATGCTGGCCTTGGCGCCAATCAATTCATCGGCCCCGCCCTTGTTCTCGATCGTGACATAGGCGGCAGCGTTGTCGGCGGAGCCGGTTTCCCGCGCCCATGCGTCGTGCGCCGAAATCTTCGGGCCGGGAGCCGAACAGGCGGCAAGGCTAAGAGCGAATGCGATGGTAGCGGGTCTCAACATGGCGCGCCCTATGGAAGCGGACACTCGGAGCCGCAAGCCATCAGTGGCCGTAGATTGCCTGCGCGCGCGTATAGAAGTCGCGGTTCCATCGGCCGTGCTCGGGCACTCCATACCCGGATGCCTTCCAGCCGGTGAACGGCCCATCGGCCGCGAAAGGCGGCCGGGCTTTGCCGATGGAAAGAATACCCGCCTGGGCTTCTGCCAGGAAGCGTGCATGCGCGCCTGCGTCGTTGCTGAACAGGGCGCCCAGGAGGCCCATGTCGGTGGAATTGTGGCTTGCAATGGCAGCGTCCAGATTGCGCACCCTGAGGACTGCTGCCAGCGGTCCGAACACCTCGTGGCGAAGGAGCGGGTGATCGGGTCTTGGCTCGATGACCAGGGTCGGTCGTACCCAGCAGCCGCGCTCGCTCAGGTCCACCGCCGCCTGGGCGCCCATGCTCAAGAAGGTTCGTTGACTGGCCTTGTCGATCACCGGCCCAACTTGCGTAGCAACGCCCGCGGGATCGCCGACAGACAGCGCATCTACCGCCGCGGCCAGGCGCTCGACAAAAACGTCGTAGACTGCATCGAGGACGATGACGCGGCGGATGGCGGTGCAGCGCTGGCCGGCGAAGCTGAAAATAGCGGCGGCGAGATCGCTGGCGGCCGCCTCAAGGTCGGCGCTCCCGTCGACGATGGCAGCGTTGCTGCCGCCAAGCTCCGCCTGAGCAGGGATCGCTCGCCTTCCGGCTTCAGCGACAATCAGCCGGCCAACCGGAACGGAGCCGGTGAAGCTGAAGAGGTCCGCGCTGGCCAATACGGCCTGTCCGGTAACCCCGTCGCCCGTGAGCATCGCGATGCTCTCGCCCAACCCGACGTCGGCAAGACTGTCTCGAAGCATGGAGGCAATGCGCGAGCCTTGGGGCGCCGGCTTCCAGAGAACCTTGTTCCCATAAGCCAGCGCGGGGGCGAGCTTGGCAAGAGGGATGGCGAAGGGATTGTTCCAAGGCGTGATCAGGCCGGCGACGCCGACTGGCCGGTAGCGGACTCGGCGACTGCCGTGGGCCTCCTCGTTCTGAAGCGTAGTCACCACGTGCTCCAGCAGGCCGAGTCCGTAGGTAAATTCGCCTTCGGCATCGACACGCGGCTTACCAAGGTCGCGGATCAAGGCTTCGACCCACATTCCGCGAGTTGAACTCAGGCGCCTGTGCAATTCTGAAAGGGCGGACGAACGCTCGGCGATCGGCATGTCGGGCTGTCCGCGCAGGCGATCCGCTTCGCTGGTGACGGTCGCGGACCGAGTCAGCTCGGCCTCGAACAGCAATTCTCGTGCATCGCACGGATTGAAATGACTCCAAGTCTTTGAAGCCTTCCCGAAGATCGCGGCACTGGACTTCACGCTCGCGGCGCGACCATCGAGCCAGCGCAGCGCTTGCGCGCCGTGGGCGGCATCGTAGCTGCCGACAAGATCTTCACCGATCACGACCTCAAAACCGTGCGCATAGGCATCGAGAACGGTCGCCTGGATGCAGGCATGGCTATGCACGCCCGCGACTAACAGGCGCTCGACGCCTAGCGACTGGAGTTCGGTGTCAAGGCCTGGCGCATCGAAGGCACTGAAGAAGCGCTTAAACAGCACGGGCTCGCCCGGCCGCTCCTGCAATTCGGGCGGCGCAGCGGCGCCGGGCGTCCCGTCGACCGCTTCGGGTGCGCCGCGGCGATGGGGCATGGCGCCTGAACCATCAGCGGCAACCCGGGTGCGGACATGGACGACAGGCCAGCCTTGGGTCCGTGCCGCCTCCAAGGTTTCAGCGATCGCCGCGATCAGCGTGCCGCGAGGTGGCTGCAAACTCTCCCGCGCGAGATAATCCTCCTGGCAATCGACCAGCAGGAGGGCGGTCTTGCCGCTCACTAGGCCGCGTCGGCCAGCAGCCGTTCGAGGTTGGCTTTGACCAGTTGGCCAAACTCGGCCGTGCCGACGACCTCATGGCCCGGCATGGCGATGTCGCCGGTGCACTTGCCCTGCTGGAGCGTCTCGCGGACGGCCTGGCGCAAGGCCGCGTCCGCTTCCGGCCAGCAGAAGCTCTCGCGCAACATCATGCCGAGCGACAGAATCTGGCCGATCGGGTTGGCGACGTCCTTGCCGGCGATGTCTCGCGCCGCGCCGTGCCCGGTCTGGTAGACGCCGTTGCCCCTGTCATTGAAATTGCCGGAATAGCTGAGGCCCCGCGAGGCCAGCAACAATGCGGCACAATCGGCAAGCACGTCGCCGAACATGTTCGGCGAGAGCACAACGTCGAATTGGCCCGGATTGGCGATCAACTGGAAGACCGCATTGTCGATCTCCAGCTCTGCCAAAGCGGTGCCGGCTTCCTGGGTCATTTCCTGTGCGATGCGCCGCCACATCGAGCTGATCGAGGGAATGCCGCCGGGTTTCAGGACGACATTGATGCGCCCGCGCCGACTGGAGGCAAGCTTGATCGCCACGTCCACGATCCGGCGGACCATGGACTCGCGATATTCGAAGCGATGGCGGGCGACGCGGTCGCCTTCGACGTCGACCTCCTCCCAGCTTCCCTGGTAAATCCCGCCCATGCCCTCCCGGATGGCGATGATGTCGGCGCTGGCGACGACCTCGGGGCGGACTTGGCCCGCTTCACGCAATTCGATGAGCGGCTCGATTGGCGTGAATTTGCAATAAAGGTCGAACTGGCGGCGCATTTCGTAGACGAAGCGGTCGCCGCCCGGCCCGCAGAAAAGCGCTCCGCCGCGATCGAAGATGTCCTCAGCGAAGCCGATAACCTCCGACGAGAGACTGCTGCCGTAGAGCTCTTTCGCCGGCAGGCCGATGAGGCCGCCTTCATGGATCTCGAACCGACGCGAGGTCGCTTGAGACAGGACTTCGAGCAGCGAAGCCGCAACCCGCACGACTTCTGGGCCGACACCCTCGCCCAGGAAGAGGCCGATATGATGGACGCGCGCCGGGTCCCAAGGCGCACAGGGAACGTGGAGCGTCTCGGTCAGGCGCGGCTTGGAAGCTTCGGTCACTCGGCTGAACTTGTCGGACACTGGATTCATCAGGCTCTTAAGCATTTGCGGCATTCTTCTTCACGGCGCCGTAGAGAGCAGTCAGCTGACTAGCAATCAGGGGCCTTGGGATCTTGCCCATGGCGTTGCGCGGGATCGACGGCATTCGGATGACGTGGAAGCGGCGATTGTTCTTCAGCATGCCCCGGATTTTCTCGGTCAAACCTCGAACATCGAAATCGTCGTCACAGACGATTCCAAAGGTCAGAATGTCACCCTCATCGAGTTGAAGGCCGACGGCGCAGACGTCTTTTACTCCCGGCAATCCGCCGACCATCGTCTCGAGGTTGACTGCGGAAATCTTCCAGCCGCCGAGATTGAGCATGTCGCCGGTGCGGCCGTCGATGGCGAGCAGCCCATCCTCGTAAAGCCGGCCGATGTCGCCCGGATAAAACCAACCGTCACGGAAAACACTGCCGCCGGTTGGGCCAGAGCCCTCCTCATAACCACCGGCCATGATCGCGCTGCGTGTCCGGATAAGGCCCGGCTGCCCGGCTGGGACTGGCTCGCCCTTGGCGCTGACGATCTCGGCTTCGACGCCGTCGCGGAGGAATCCGACTGCTCCGGGATGGCGCTCGATCACCTCATGTTCGCCCATGGCGATGCTGCCCGTCTCGGTCGAGCCATAGCTGATCAGCAGGCGGGTGCAGGCTCGCTGGAGCGCGACGTCGCGCAACGCCGTCGGTAGCCGGCCGCCGAGAAGCATGATCGTCCGCCCCTCTCGTCCCGGCCACTCGCCCTTGAGGCCGAACAATCGTTCCTTGAGCTGCGGCGGGGAACAGGTGATCAAATTGGCATCGGGGAGCGCTTCGACATCGCGCTCCAGGCCCTTGGCTGCCCGCGGCAGGATGACACAGCCACCGGCTGCCCACGTCGCCAGCGGGTAGCGGAAACCTGCCGTGGTCCTGAGGTGCAGAAGCGGGAACAGCTTGGTCTCAGCGTTCGCCATTTCGCCGACCTGGTCGACCCGCTGCTCGATCATTGCGGCGTCCCAGACGATGAACTTGGGTCGATTGGTCGTCCCCGAGGTGAGATTGAGGCGCCGCGCCGACTGTTCATCGTTGGCAACCGCCTCGCCGACGGCGGTCGGGGCGCCCGGATCGAGGTGAAATTCGAAACGCGAAACGGAGGGGGGCACGTCGATAAGGGATTCAAAGTGGCCGAGCACGAGGTCGACCTTACCTGCTTGGAGCGCGCCCTTGACCGCCGCCTTGTCGGTCATCGAAACATGGGTGGCGCCCAGCTTTATGACCGCGAGGTGGGCGATCCAATTCGTATAGGAATGACCGTTCTCCGCGGCCCCGGCGCGGATGCCGATCGTCTTGCCGGTACCCACGCCCTGGGACCGCAGCTTCATGGCGGCGGCATCGATATCGGAATTGAGGCGCGCAAAGCTGATCGGCGCGCCGCCGGCCAACACGGCCGTGCGGTCGCCCGCCTGTTCCATGATTCGCGCGATAATTCCCATGAACGCCCGATTTCCCCCAGTCGCCAATGCATTAGCAAAGCCGGGATTTGGCGCAACGCGCATTTCAAGGTGAACGCGATTGTTCGTTGGGCCAGTGGCGCTACGCCAACACTTTTGTCGCCGCGGCTTGGCACGCCTTTTGCTCCATATTGGCTATGGAATTTGAGGCACGAACCGGACGACAGCGGCGTACAACCCGCCGCGATGCGCGCGAGTGTCCGATTCCGGACGCCCGCCGTCCACTTGTGGACAGGCTGCGGGAAGGTGGAGGCCCGAGCCGGAATCGAACCGGCGTGCAAGGATTTGCAGTCCTCTGCGTAACCACTCCGCCATCGGGCCAGCGGAAGCGGCGCAATGGTCGGGCGGCCCTCTATTGTCAACCGCGCGCCACTGGCGAAACAGGTCATTCGTCCGTACGTCTTTTCGACCGGAGGTGGTGTCCGCTGCTTGGCCTTGGCGGCCACGGGCGATATGGACGGCCTTGCAACGCCGGTGTATTACTGGCATATAACAGTTGAGATTTCAGAGGACTTGATGTCGCCTAACACCGACTTCGCCGCTGCCCGGCAGGCCATGATCGACAGCCAGTTGCGGCCGCAGGGCGTCAGCGACCCGGCGATCCTCGCTGCCATGGCTTCGGTACCGCGGGAGGAGTTCGTGCCGGAGAACGTGCGCCCGCTCGCTTATATGGACCGCGCGCTCGATCTTGGTGACGGCAAGGCAATGATGCCGCCGGCGGCGCTTGGAAAGCTGATCATGGAGCTAGAGCCGCGCGCCGGAGAACGCGCGCTCGTCGTTGGTTCGGGCAATGGCTATGCCCCACGCGTCCTTGAGGCCCTTGGCGTCCAAGTCGATACGGCTGCTGGCGAGACGCGAGGCGGCAAATCGGCTTACGATCTCATTCTGGTCGATGGCGCGGTGGAAGAAATCCCTGAATCCCTCGCCGCTCGCCTTGGTCCCGATGGCCGGCTTGGAACCGGCGTTTCCGACAATGGCGTGACGCGCCTGGCGATTGGCCGCCGCGCGGGCACATCTTTCGGTCTCCGGCGTTTCGCGGATGTTCAGCTGCCGGTTCTTGCCGGCTTTACGCGGCCGCGGGCCTTTACCTTCTAGGAATGGAGTTACTGTGAAGCGTCACCTTCTTATCGGCGCGATGGCTGCAACCTTGCTCGGCGGAACCGCTTATGCGGATACGCTGCGCGAGGCGCTTAACTCGACCTATCACTATAACCCGACCCTCAACGCCCAACGCGAGAGCCTGAAGTCGAGCGATGCCGGCGTGGCGATCGCCAAGGCGGCGGGACGCCCGACCGTGGCGGGCACTGTCAACCTGACACGCGACATTTCGCGAAGCGGCCGATTTGAGTCGACCCTCGGCAAGGGGCCGTATGTCACTTCGAATGTCAATTTGAGCTATCCAGTCTTCCAGGGCGGGACGGTCAAAAACAATATCAAGGCCGCCAAAAAGCGCGACGAGGCGGGCCGCGCCACCTTGCGTGCTGTCGAAGGCGACACGTTCGTCGAAGCCGTGTCTGCCTACATGGACGTCATGCGTGACCGCGCGGCCGTCGAGCTCAACCAGAACAACGTCAAGGTTCTGCAGACAAACCTCGAAGCGACGCGCGACCGATTTCAGATCGGCGACGTGACTCGCACGGACGTTGCGCAGTCGGAAGCGCGCCTCTCCCTCGGCCAGACGCGATTGCTCTTGGCGAAGGGTAACCTAACCGCCAGCGAGGAAAACTACCGCCGGGTAATCGGCAAGCAACCTGACAGCCTAGCTTCGCCGCCGCCGCTTCCGCCACTGCCGACGACCGCCGACGAAGCCGTCCGCATCGCGCTGGTCGACAATCCCGACCTGATTTCCATCCTGCACCAGGCCGAGGCCGCCGGTTACGACGTCAAGTCGGTCCGCGGCACCCTCCTCCCCACCGTCTCGGCCTTCGGCTCGGCCGAATATGACGATGCGTTCGGCGACAATGACAATTTCCTCTCCGGCACGACGACCAGTGTTGGCGCCCAGCTGCGGGTCCCCGTCTACCAGGGCGGCCTTCCGGCGGCCCGGATCCGCCAGGCGCAGGCGATCGAAGGCCAGTTTCTCGAGAACCGCATAGGGACCGAGCGCGCCGTGATTTCGGCTACGCGGTCGGCCTTTGCCAATTACCATGCGGCGCTCGAATCGATTAATTCGAACGATGTTGCGGTGAAGGCCAACGAGCTGGCGCTCGAGGGTGTCCGCGCGGAAAACAGCGTCGGCACGCGCACCATCCTCGACGTGCTCGATGCCGAGCAGGAGTTGCTGAACTCGCAGGTGCTCCTGGTGACAGCGCGACGCGATGCTTATGTCGCTGGTTTCCAGCTGCTGAACGCCATGGGCCAGGCAGAAGCACAGGACCTGGGACTGGATGGCGGCCCTCTCTATGATCCGCTGGGCAATTACCGCCGCGTCGCCGGTGACTGGAACGACTGGTCGGGTGATCCGAAGCACCTGCCGGTCTCCACCCGGACGCTTACTCCGGCCGAGACTCCGGCGCAGGGCGTGACTCCGCCGACGCGATAAGCGATACGGACGGCCATGCAGTCGCGTGAGCCCTCGATGGAAGACATTCTGGCGTCGATCAAACGTGTGATCGCCGAGGAAAAGGAGCTGCGCGCCGCCGTGCCGCCGGCTCCTTCGATGCCCGAGGACGACGACGACGTACTGGAGCTCGACGAAAGCATGGAAGAATCGTCGCCGGAGGCTCCTGTCGAGCTCGGACCGCCGTTGCTGGACGAACAGGCCGCCGGCACAACCCGCGAACGTCTCGATCAATTGTCCAGCCTTGCCGCCAGCGCTCCGCCGCCGCAGCCGCAGGGCAATCCGCTCGAAGAGATGTTGCGCGAGATGTTGCGGCCTATGCTCAAGCAATGGCTGGACGAGAACCTGCCGCGCATCGTTGACGAACATGTGAAGCGCGAGATCACCAGGATTACGGGAAGGCCGCTCTAAGGCTTGCCTCCTGCCGCGGCGCTGCTACGCCTCGCGTCCATGATAAAGCGCACCCTGCTTGCGGCCGTTGCCGCTTCCTCTCTCTTCGCCGCCCCCGCCGTCGCTAGGCCGATGACCGCCACGGACATGCATATGATGCATCGTCTCGGCGCGCCGGAGGTCTCGCCCGATGGCCGCTGGGCCGTTTTCACCATTTCCGACACGGATCTTGCCGCCAATAAGCGCAACAACACGCTCTATTTGCTGGACCTGAAGGCACAGGGCGCGACTCCGCAGCCGATCAAGGGCGCGGAAAAGGGCCACGACGCGACCTTTGCCGGCGACGGCGCGATCTGGTTCCTGATGGACGTGAATGGCCAGGACCAATTGTTCCGCCTGGTCCCAGGCGGCGCGCCGGTACAGGCGAGCAACCTCAAGGGTGACATCAGCGGGTTCAAGATCGCACCGACCGGCGACCGGCTGGTGATCTGGGCCGACCGCGACCTGCGCTGCAACGATTTCGCCTGCGCCGACCTCCCGAAGAAGACTCGGACGGGCGGCGGCCGCACCTACGACCAGCTGTTCGTCCGTCACTGGGACACATGGGCCGAGCCTGGTGTGCGTTCGCGCCTATTCGGCTTTGCCGTCGCCAACGGGCAGGTAACCGGCGCCGGCTCTCCGCTGACCGGGACGCTGGTCGGCGACACGCCGTCCAAGCCCATGGGCGGCGGCGAGGAACTCAACTTCTCGCCGGATGGCAAGACGATCTATTTCACGTTGCGCGAGGCGGGACGGATCGAAGCCAAGTCGACCAACCTCGACATCTTCGCGACCCCCAGCGACGGCAGCGCCCGCCCGGTCAACCTCACCGACGCCAATGACGCGATGGACAATTTGCCTGTCGTCTCGCCCGATGGCCGTACGCTCGCTTATTTTGCAATGGCGCGCCCGACTTACGAGGCCGACCGCCAGGTGCTGATGCTCCGCGACCTCGCTAGCGGCCAAGTTCGAGCGTTAACGCAGAATTGGGATCGGTCGGTCGACTCGATAGCCTGGTCCGAGGACGGCAAGAGCCTCATCGTCACTGCCGGCGAAACGCTGGAGGAGCCGCTGTTCCGCGTCGACGCCAAGACCGGCGCAGTCACTCGCCTGACCGGCGACGGCCATGCCGGTAATGCCCATGCGCTGCCGAACGGCGATGTGCTCTACACATCGAACAGCATCGATGCCCCCGATGACCTGTTCCGCGTCACGCCGAAGGGCAAGGTCAGCCGGCTGACCAACCTCAATCGCGACCTGCTTGCCCAACTGGATCCCGTGAAGCTTGAGAAATTCAATTTCACCGGTGCCAACAACGACAAGGTCTGGGGCATCACGGTGAAGCCGTCCGGCCCGCAATATGCGGCGGCGGCCAAGCTACCAATTGCCTTCGTCGTCCACGGCGGGCCGCAGGGCAGCCTTGGCAACAGCTGGTCCTATCGCTGGAACCCGCGCGTTTTCGCATCGGGCGGCTATGGTGTCGTCAGCGTCGATTTCCACGGTTCGACCGGTTACGGCCAAGCCTTCACCGATGCGATCCGCAACAATTGGGGAGGCTGGCCGCTTGAGGACCTGCAGAAGGGATTGGCCTACGCAACGGCCAATGATGCCCAGCTGGACGGCGACCAGGCCTGCGCGCTCGGCGCCAGCTACGGCGGATACATGATGAACTGGATCGAGGGGCAATGGCCCGACCGGTTCAAATGCATTGTCCAGCACGACGGCGTCTTTGATGCCCGCGCCATGGCCTATGAAACCGAAGAACTGTGGTTCGACGAGTGGGAACACGGCGGCAAGGCCTATTACGAGGACCCGGCGGCGTTCGAGAAATGGAACCCGGTGAACTACGTCCAGAACTGGAAGACGCCAATGCTGGTCATCACCGGCGAGAAGGACTTCCGCATTCCCTACACGCAGGGGCTTGCCAGCTTCACGGCGCTCCAGCGCAAGGGCGTGCCATCGCGGCTGCTCGTCAATCCGGACGAGAATCACTGGGTGCTGAAGCCGAAGAACTCGATCCAATGGTATGACGAGGTCTTCAGCTGGCTCGGCAAGTGGACCAGCCAGCCGATCAGCGTCACCGCGCACTGAGGTTGATGCTGCGGCGCGGCAAGGCTAGTCGCGCCACAGCATGACCGAATTAGCAAAGACGTTCGAACCGGGCCCGATCGAGGCCCGCTGGTATGACCATTGGGAGGGTTCAGGCCTGTTCCGCCCGGAGCGGAAGGAGGCCGTGCCCTTCACCATCGTCATGCCGCCGCCGAACGTCACCGGCTCGCTGCATATTGGGCACGCTCTCGACAATACGCTGCAGGATATATTGACGCGGCACGCCCGGATGCAGGGCAAGGATGCCCTCTGGGTGGTGGGTACCGACCATGCCGGCATCGCTACCCAGATGGTCGTCGAGCGCAACCTCGACAGCCAGGGAATCAAGCGCGCCGAGATCGGCCGCGATGCGTTCCTTGAACATGTCTGGGAATGGAAGGCGCAGTCGGGCGGCGCGATCACCCGTCAGCTCCGCCGCCTCGGCGCCAGCTGCGACTGGTCGAACGAGCGTTTCACCATGGACCCGGGCTTCTCGGCCGCGGTCGCCCATGTCTTCGTCGAGCTTTACAAGCGCGGGCTGGCCTATCGCGACAAGCGCCTCGTAAACTGGGATCCGAAATTCCAGACTGCGATCAGCGACCTCGAGGTCGAGACCAAGGAGGTCAACGGCCACTTCTGGCACCTGAAATATCCGCTCGCCGACGGCTCGGGCGCGATCCATGTCGCGACGACGCGCCCCGAGACGATGCTGGCCGACATGGCCGTCGCCGTGCACCCGGAGGACGAGCGCTACACCGCCATTACCGGTAAGCAGGTGAAGCATCCGATTACCGGCCGCCTCATCCCCATCGTCGCCGACGAGCATGCCGATCCGGAGCTTGGTTCGGGCGCGGTGAAAATCACGCCGGGCCACGACTTCAACGACTTCGAGGTCGGCAGGCGCGCCGGCTTCAAGGCTGCGGAAATGCTCAACATGCTCGATGCTCAGGGCCGCATCGTCCAGACGCAGGACGGCTTGGTTCCGGCCGAGCTAATCGGCCTAGACCGCTTCGACGCGCGCAAGCGGGTGGTCGAATTGCTCGAAGCCGAAGGCGCGCTGGAGAAGGTCGAGGATCGCGTCATCGCCACGCCCTATGGCGACCGCTCGGGCGTCGTCATCGAACCGTGGCTGACCGACCAATGGTATGTGAACGTCACGCCGCTTGCCGAGCGGGCGATGGCCGCCACTCGCAGCGGCGAGATCAAGATCGTCCCGGAAACCTGGTCCAAGACCTGGTTCAACTGGCTCGAGAACATCCAGCCATGGTGCGTGTCGCGCCAACTCTGGTGGGGCCATCGCATCCCGGCTTGGTACGACGATGACGGCAATGCCTATGTTGCCGAGACGGAGGAAGAGGCGCGGGCCCAGGCCGGCGGCAAGGCACTACGTCGCGATGATGACGTGCTCGACACCTGGTTCTCGTCCGCTCTTTGGCCCTTCGCGACCCTCGGCTGGCCCGAGCAGACGGAAGACCTGAAGCGCCACTATCCCAACGACGTCCTCATTTCGGGCTTCGACATATTGTTCTTCTGGGATGCCCGCATGGCGATGCAGGGCATGGAGTTCATGGAGGAAGTGCCGTGGCGCACCCTCTACCTCCACGGCCTGGTCCGCGACGCGCAGGGCCAGAAGATGTCCAAGTCGAAGGGCAATACGGTCGATCCGCTCGGCCTCATCGACAAATATGGCGCCGACGCTTTGCGTTTCACGCTCTCGGCGATGGAAAGCCAGGGCCGCGACATCAAGCTCGATGAGAAGCGCGTCGAAGGCTACCGCAACTTCGCGACCAAGCTCTGGAACGCCGCCCGCTTCCTGCAGATGAACGGCGTTGGCGCCTCGCAAAGCATCGCGGCGCCGGCTGCCGAGCTGCCGGTCAATCGCTGGATCATCGGCGAAGTGGTCGAAACGCTGGCGAAGCTCGACAAGGCCTTTGCCGAACTGCGCTTCGACGAAATGGCCGACGCCATCTACCACTTCACCTGGGGCACCTTCTGCGACTGGTATGTGGAACTGATCAAAGGCGCGTTCGACGATGAAACCCGCGCCGTCGCCGCCTGGGCGTTCGACCAGATCCTCGTCATGCTCCACCCGTTCATGCCCTTCGTCACCGAAGAACTGTGGCATGCCAACGAGCGGCCCTACGACCTGATCGTCGCCAAATGGCCTGAGCCGGAAGCACAGCGCGATCCGCGCGCCGAAGCTGAGCTCAATTGGGTCACTCGGCTCGTCAGCGAAATCCGCTCGGCAAGGAACGAGCTCAACGTTCCTCCGGGAGCCAAGCTGCATTTGTTCGTCGCCGACCCCTCGGATGAAACCGCGGCCCGGCTCGACCGCCAGTACGCGACGCTGTCGCGGCTGGCGCGGCTGGAATCCATCCAGTTGTCGCCATTCGCGGGAACGGGCGCGGCGCAGATCGTCGTTGACGAGGCGACTTACGCGCTGCCGCTGGAAGGCGTGATCGACATCGAGGCCGAGAAATCACGTCTATCCAAGGCTATCGCCGCCGCGGAAAAGGAACGCGACAGTCTCGCCGCCCGCCTCGCCAACCCGGCCTTCTCGGAACGCGCCAAGCCCGAAGCGGTTGAGAAGGCACGCGCGGACCATGCCGAGAAAGCCGCCGAGGCGGAGCGCTTGCGGGCGGCCCTCAACCGGCTAGGGTAGTCTCCGCAGGGAGACTTCAATGGCGAGCAGACCGCAGCATGGCCGCGACCTGACGCAGGGCGGCATCGGCAGGACTTTGATCCTGTTCGCCTTGCCGACGCTCGTTTCGTCGATCCTCCAGTCGCTGAACGGCTCGATCAACTCCATCTGGATCGGGCGCTTCCTCGGCGAAAACGCGCTTGCGTCCACCTTCAACGCCAATTTCATCATGTTCCTGCTGATGGCTTTCGTCTTCGGCTTCGGCATGGCCTCGACCGTGCTGATCGGCCAGGCCTTCGGCGCCAGGGATCTCGACCAGGCCCGCAAGGTCGTAGGCACCGCAATCGGCAGCTTTCTGCCCGTTGCCGCACTGATCGGCATCGTCGGCTGGTTCGCGGCACCGGCGCTGTTGCGACTGCTCGCCATGCCGGCCGACGCCATGCCGCTGGCGCTCGCCTACCTGCGCGTCATTTTCACCGCCATGCCCGCAATCCTCATCCTCGTCATGCTGATGATGGCCCTTCGCGGTGCGGGCGATGCGATGACGCCGCTCTATTTCATGATCCTCGCCGTGATTCTCGATGCGGGCCTCAATCCGGTCTTCATCCTCGGCCTAGGTCCGGCGCCCAAGCTTGGCATCGCCGGCAGCGCGCTGGCGACCGTCATCGCCAATTACGTCGGCCTCATCGCGCTCATCGCCACCATTTACTGGCGCGACCTCCCGCTTCGGTTGCGAGGTAGGGAGCTAGCCTATTTGAAACCCGACAAGGCCCTGCTCGGCGTCATCATCCGTAAAGGCTTCCCGATGGGCCTGCAGATGATCGTCGTCTCCTCGTCCGCCTTGGCGACCATCGGCCTCGTCAATCGCGAGGGCGTCGACACGACCGCCGCCTTCGGTGTCGCCATGCAGCTTTGGACCTACCTCCAGATGCCGGCGATGGCGCTTGCCGCCGCCGCCAGCGCCATGGCCGCCCAGAACATCGGCGCCGGGCGGTGGGACCGTGTCGGATCGATCGCCAAGACCGGCATTATCCAGTGCATGCTGATCACGGGCGTCTTCGTCGCGCTTCTGGCCTTTGCCGATCGTCCTGCCTTGGCGCTTTTCCTCGGGGGCCAAAGCCCGGCACTTCCGATTGCCGAGCATATCCAGATTCTCGCGACATGGAGCTTCCTGCTATTTGGCGTGACGATGATCCTGTTCGGCGTCGTTCGCGCCAATGGCGCCGTCCTTGGCCCGCTGATCATCCTCGCCATCGGCCTCTATCCGGTGCGGCTGGGCTTCGCTCTCGGTGCCTATCACTGGCTCGGCGCCGACGCTTTGTGGCTGAGCTTCCCGGTCAGCAGCTTCGTCAACATGTCGCTGGCTATCGCCTTCTACATGCACGGCGGATGGAAAAAGCAGCGCATGATGCCGCCGCCCAGCGTAGACGAGTGTATCGAGGAGGCCGAGGCAAGCATGGAGCAGACGGCGCGCCTCAATCCCTCGGGCTGACACTGGGACCCGCGCGCGCTAGTGCGTCGCCATGACTCAAGGCTCTTTCCCCGCCGTCCGCATGCGTCGCGGCCGATCAAGCCCGTGGATGCGCGCCATGCTCGCCGAGCACCGCCTGCATCCGAGCGACCTGATCTGGCCACTCTTCATTTGCGATGGTCGGTCCTGTGAGGAGCCGATCGGCGCGCTGCCAGGCGTGTCGCGGTGGAGCGTCGACCGGCTGGCCGCCCAGGCGCGCCTTGCCGCAGATGCCGGCATCCCGTGCCTGGCCTTGTTTCCGAACACGCCGAACGAACTTCGTACCGATGACGGCCGCGAGGCGCTCAACCCGGACAATCTGATGTGCCGTGCCATCAAGGCGATCAAGGACGCGGTACCGGAAATCGGCGTCCTTACCGACGTCGCGCTCGATCCCTACACCAGCCACGGCCACGACGGCATCGTCGACGCCAAGGGCTATGTCCTAAACGACGAGACCACCGAGGTCCTGGTCGGCCAGGCTTTGGTCCAGGCGGAGGCGGGCACCGACATCGTCGCTCCGTCGGACATGATGGACGGCCGCGTCGCCGCTATCCGCTCGGCGCTGGAGCAGGGCGGTCACATCAACACGGCGATCATGGCCTATGCGGCCAAATATGCCTCGGCCTTCTACGGCCCGTTCCGTGAAGCCGTCGGGTCCCTCGGCCGGCTGAAGGGCGACAAGAAGACCTACCAGATGGATTCGGCCAATAGAGACGAGGCTTTGCGCGAGGTCGCGCTCGACCTCGCCGAGGGCGCCGACATGGTGATGGTGAAGCCGGGGCTGCCCTATCTCGACATCGTCGCCGCCGTCGCCCGCGAGTTCCGCGTGCCGACCTTCGCCTACCAGGTGTCGGGCGAGTATGCGATGATCGAGCATGCCGCCGCGGCCGGCGCGGGCGAGCGGGATGCGCTGATCCTCGAGACTTTGCTGGCGTTCAAGCGGGCAGGGGCCGCGGGTGTCCTCACCTATCACGCGCTGGATGCTGCCCGCCTCATCAATGGCTGAGGTCGCGATCGAGACCGAGCGGCTGCGGCTTCGCGACTGGCGGGACTCCGACGAGGCCGATTTCTACGCGATCATGAATACGCCCGCCGTCATGCGACACCTAGGCGGGGTGCAGGATCCGGAAGCCTGGCATGCCGGTTTCGAACGCATCCGCGGCTTCACCCGCGATTTCGGCCACACCTTTTGGATCGTTGAAGACAAGGCAACCGGCGAAATCCAGGGCTTCTGCGGCCTCAAGCGCGTCAATGCGCCGGGCGCGGGCGACCTCACCGGCACACCGGAAATCGGCTGGCGGCTTCGCGAAAGCGCTTGGGGCAAGGGCATTGCCAAGGAAGCGGCAATTGCCTCGCTCGACCTCGGTTTCGACAGCTTTGGCTATGAACGCATCATCGCCATGACCATCGCTGCCAATGCCCAAAGCAAGGGGCTGATGCATCGCCTCGGCATGCATCGGCGTGCCGACCTCGACTTTGTCGACGGCCGCTTCGGCCCGGAGGTCAATCCGCAGATCGTCTTTGAAATCGAGGCAGTGGACTGGCCGGCGGCGCGGCAGGCAGCGCTTCGTCCTCGGCAGGCAGTCTAGCGGGCGAGTTGTCTCTGCAATCGGTCGATAACCGCCGCTTCACGATCGCCGATAGTGCTCGCCAGTCTGCTCGCAGCTTGGATGATTTCCAAATCGCCCGGCAGAATCCCGCCATTCGCGATCACCTGCGAGGACGCCAATTCGTCCAGGTGGCTGATGGCCTCAGTGACCGGTGCCCGGCTCGCAATGAGCGCAGACACCGCCTGCTGAGCCGCGATCCAGCTTTCGCTCTGCGCTGGACCGGCGGCGGCAACCATTCGCTCGGCGTTTGGCAATGCGGCCTCGAATGCGACGTCGCCTTTGTGTGCGGCCTGCGCGTAGTACAGAATGACCTTTGAAACGAGCGCGGGGTCTGCCGGACCGGACACGACTTCGCTCGGGATCGGCACACGCGGATCGATCGCCTCGGCCGCCCGCGGCGCCAATGACGGCTCATGTCCGGAAGGCCCGGTCGAGCAAGCGGAAAGCAGAAGGCAAAACAGGGCAAAGCGGCGAGGCATTGCGCCTGTCTAGGGGGCCGCGACGGCCTGTGCAAATGCGCTTCAAGGAAATGGCGCGCCCGAAAGGATTCGAACCTCTGACCCCCAGATTCGTAGTCTGGTGCTCTATCCAGCTGAGCTACGGGCGCGCAGGAGAGAGGCGCACATAGGGGGAGACTTTTTGCTGCGCAACCCCCGTCAGACGCAAAACAAAATGGCCGGCGAAACCCGTCGCCAGCTCAATCAAAATTCTGAAAGAAGCGCGCTCAGGCGCTAACGGCATGAGCGCTGCAGGCTTCTGCGCGCGCCGCGAAATCCTGGGCAAGTTTGCTGTGCCACTCGCGGGCCTGAGGGGTGACAGAACGCGCTGCGGCGATGCGTTCTTCTGCCGCGCGGCGTTGGTAATAACGCAAGTTCGAAACCATGGAGTCCTCCCCCGAGCGACTCAAGCATGCAGCTACATGCCCTAACGCATGGTTAATATCCACATGAGTCTTTTCGCTTGTGGAACGGCCCAATCATCCTCTTGGGGCGCAACGATTTTCAGCGTATAAAAGGCCCCATGAGCAAGCGTCATTTCGCACTGGCCGCATTGGCTTTTTTAGCAGCGCCCACATTGGCATTCGCGGGGGCGACGAACTT
This sequence comes from Sphingomonas alba, assembly GCF_023516555.1. GTDB lineage: Bacteria > Pseudomonadota > Alphaproteobacteria > Sphingomonadales > Sphingomonadaceae > Sphingomicrobium > Sphingomicrobium album. The sequence goes on along the minus strand of NZ_JAMGBD010000002.1, from coordinate 165,346 downwards.
CACGCTCGTCAACGGCACCGACGCCGCCTTGTCGGCGATTTCGATCAAGCGCACGGGCACGTCTGACTGGAAACCCTTATCCGCATCCGCCAGCGCCGGGGCGGCGAACAATGTCAATTTCAGCGATCCCGATTGCGCGTTCGATTTGAAGGCATCGGTCGCGGGCGGCGGCACCGCCTTATGGTCCGGCGTCAACCTCTGCGGGACGAGCCGACTGACCTTGCGCCGGCGGCCGAGCGGCGAAACCTGGGTCGATTACGACTGAACTGACGCCGTGCCCGCGGCTGCACTGGAACCTGGGAAGAGGCAATCACCGGCTGTGCCTTGACCGAGTCCAGCAATTTGCCGCCGGCGAGGAAGACCACTCCGGTGCACGCCAAGGCGAGCAGGTAGCCGCCAAATCCGGGATATTGCGCCATGTAATGCTGGCCGCGTTCGATTGAGCCGACCGCGATTGCATAGGTGACAAGGAAGGCCTCGAAGCGGGTCTTGATGATGAAGAGGCGGCCAAGACGCTTGAACATGCTCATGGTTAAGCAAACGCCGTGCCAATGGCGCAGTTCCGCCGTTTTTGCGTTTACCAAAATGGTAAAGTGTCAATTAACCCGACAATAGTTCGCCTAGGCTCAACGCCTCGAGCAGACGCGTCCGCGCAGCGCGGATGGACGCGATCAGCGCCGGAGACTGCAGGTCGGCGATCGCAATCTCCTCGGGCCAGTTCCGGCTGATGACGTCCGCGAGCAGGTCCAGCCTGGCCTCATCCACGAGGAAGCGTGGATCGACATCCGCAGGTTCGCAGGCAACCCGCAGTCTCAGGCAGGCCGGGCCGCCGCCATTGGCCATCGACTGCTGGACGTCCACGTACTCGACGCGGCGAATGGCGCCGTTCGACGCCAGGTGCCGCTCGATCCAGGCGGCAACGCTCGGCGTTTCGCGGCATTCCGTCGGCGCCACCAGGGTCATCGCGCCGTCGGGCGGCGTTACCAGCTGCGAGTTGAACAAATAGGAGCGGATGGCATCTTCGATCGGCACCTCGCCTGCCGGGACTTCGACGATTTCGACGTCGGGCATGCGCCCTTGCAGCTGGTCGAAGAATCCGTCGCGCTCGGCAAAGGCAAGCTCGTGCGTGAACAACACGCGTTCGTTGGCAACCGCGACCACGTCGTTGTGGAAAGCGCCTGCCGCGATCGCGTCCGGCGACTGTTCGACGAACATTGTCCGGTCGGGGGCAAGCCCGTGCAGTCGCGCAACGGCCCGCGACGCTTCCACATGCTGGCGGGCAGGAAAGGCGCCGCCGCTGACGCCGTAAACGAACACTTCCAGGCCTGGCTCGCCGTGCGACCCGGCGAGCCGCATGTGGTTCGCCGCACCTTCGTCGCCGAACGCCACCGGCACGGGGTCGTGGACGGCGAACGCGCCGCTTGCAAACGCCACCCGCAACTGCGCCAGCGTGTCCGGCCATTCGTGGCTGCGATGCGGCATGCTTTTCAAATTGGCCACCGTCAGGTGGCACTTGCCGTCGGCGGTGTCGGGGGACGGGGAAACCGTTGCCGCATTGGCCGCCCACATGGTCGAGGCCGACAGGGCATTGGCGGCCAGCGCCGGGTCCGCGCCCTCGATCGATGTACCGAGTTTCGCAAGCCAGTCGTCATTGGGTCGCGGAGGAGGGACGAAGATCCCCTGGACAAGCCCCAGCTTCAGGTTCGCCCGCATCTTGTCGAGGCCCTGCAGTGCTGCGGCGCGGGGTTGCGAGACCTCACCCGCGTTGCGGGCCGAGGCGAGGTTGCCGAGGCTCAGGCCAGCATAATTATGGCTCGGGCCGACGATTCCATCGAAGTTGATCTCGCGGATCATCGCGAAACAGCGATGATCGTGTCGCCGCTGCCGACGTCGAGCATCTGCATGGCCTTTTCATCGAGCAGGGCCTCGCCGCGGTCGTCGATCTGTACTTGGGCCCAGCAGGCGGCAAAATTGCCCAGCTGGCCGGTCGCGACCATCATCGTCTTGCCGCCCTTGTCCTTGTGGCTGCCGCCGACCTTGATCCATTCGGCTTCGCGCACGCTGCGGATTTGGTCGGTAGGCGCTGTCACCGTCGGGCCGCCGTCGAAAATATCGATGTAGCATTCCCAAACGAAGCCTTCCGCCTGCAGCATCTTCAACGCCGCGCGGCCCGTCGGGTGCGGCTGGCCGATTACCGCCCTGGCGCTTTCCGGCAGCATGTTCACGTAGATCGGCGTGTTCGGCATCAGGTCGGCGATGAACTGCGTGCCGTGGACGGCATTGAACTCGTCGGCTTCCGGGAAGGTCATGCCGAAGAAGCGGCCGGCGAGCGCATCCCAGAAGGGTGAATGGCCCGCGGGATCCATGACGCCGCGCAATTCGGCCAGCACCCGGGCACCAAAGCGCGGCCGGTGCTGCTTAATGAACAAGTACCGGGACCGGGCGAGCAACATGCCGAGGCCTCCGGCCCGCTCGTGGGGATGCAGGAAGAGCCCACCCACCTCGCTCGATCCTTCAAGATCGGTGCACAGCGACAATGTCTGGTTGCGGAAGATACGGCCCAGTTCCTCGCTCTTCTGCGTCAGCGTGGACATACGGTAGCTATAGAAAGGCCGGTCGCGGCCGACCTCGCCGAAGATCTGGCAGGTGCCGCGAATGGCCTTGCTGTCGAAATCTTCCAGCATGAACAGGTAAAGGTCGTCCGACTGGTTCTCGCCCTTGCGGTCGAAGCCCTCGGCCGCTCGCGCCAGCTTGTTTTGCAGCGTCGTCTTGTCGGCGGGCAGGTTGGTGAAACCGCCTCCAGTCAGTTTCGCCATCTCGTACAGCGCCGGATAATCGCTCTCGCGCGCCGCGCGTATGCGGAAGCTCATGCGCCGCCTCCGGCCAATCGCAATATCGTCAAGGCGGACAAGGCGGCGCGCTCGGCCAGGCTTTCGACGATCAGATATTCCTCCATCGAGTGGATCTTGCCGCCGCGCACACCCATCGTATCGACCACGGGCACGCCGCAGGCGGCGATATTGTTGCCGTCGCAGACGCCGCCGGTCGGCTGCCAGGCAATGGCTTGGCCCAGATCGGCACCCGCCTTGCGGACGAGGTGGAACAGGACTTCGGCTTCACCGGTCATCGGCTTGGGAGGCCGGCCAAATCCGCCATGGACCTCGATGTAGACGTCATGCTCCTTAGCCACTTGTTCGACCGCATTGGCGATCAGCCGCTGTGCGATTTCCTGGTCGTCGCCGGTTAGCGGCCTGAGGTTCGCGCGGAGGATCGCATGATCCGGCACGACATTGTTGGGAGAGCCTCCGTCGATTTTCGCGGGATTGATGCTGAGCCCCGGCGTTTTCGAATGCGCCAACCGCAGCGCCAGTTCAGCCGCCGCGACGACGGCATTGCGGCCATCCTCCGGGTTGCGCCCGGCATGGGCGGAGCGTCCTTTGATGACGAAACTGAAATTGCCGCTGCCCGGACGCGCGCCGGCCAGCGTACCGTCGGGAAGTGCGGCGGGTTCGTAGGTCAGGGCCGCGCGCTTGCCCTGCGCCGCCTGTGCGATCAGTGCCGCCGATCCGGCCGAGCCGGTTTCCTCGTCGCTGTTGAGGACCACTTCGTAGCCGATGGCGCCGCGTTCAGGACTGGCTTCCACCGCCTTCAGCGCCGCCAGCATGACCGCGATACCGCCTTTCATGTCGGCGACGCCCGGGCCGCCGAGCACTTTGCCGGGTTCCAGCCAGGTCAAAGCCTGGAAGGGGTGATCCTTGGCGAAGACCGTGTCCATATGGCCGGTCAGCAGCAGCTGCACGGGCGCGTCAGGCCGCACGGTCAGGTGCAAATTCTTCCCGTAGCCGATGGCTCGTTTCGATCCGTCCGCTTCGACGGCCTCCACGACACTCGCGTCATCGAGGTTCAGCTTGCCGGGCAAGGCTGAGAAGGCATCGCCAAGCAGGCCTGCCATGACCTCCAGGCCCTCGAGGTTGCCGGTTCCGCTGTTGACCGGCGCCCAAGCCTCGACCTGCGCCAGCATCGGTTCCGCCGATGCCGTTTCGACCGCGTCCTGTTCCGTGCTGCTGAGCGCCCCCATGGCCATGCTCTAGCCGTGCTCCGGAGCGAAGGCTACACTGACGGCCCCAATCCGGACTCATCCATGCACAACCCGCTCTACCTCGAAGACCTTCATGTCGGTCAGCGTTTCGAAAGCGCGCCGCACCACATCGATTCCGAGCAGATCGTGGCTTTCGCCAAAGAGTTCGATCCGCAACCCTTCCACCTCAGCGAAGAGGGGGCTCGCGGCACTTTGTTCGGTTCGCTGGCGGCCAGCGGCTGGCACACCGCAGCACTCACCATGCGCATGCTGGTGGAAAGCACGCCCTTTGCCGATGGGCTGGTCGGCGCGCAGCTGGAACTGGCCTGGCCGAAGCCGACGCGACCTGGAATGACGCTTCGTGTGTTTAGCGAAATCACGGACATCAAGCCGTCACGGTCCAAGCCGAACATGGCGATGGTTGCGATGCGCAACGAAACTCGCGACCAGGAAGGCGAGGCGGTCCAGGTCTTCACCGTCAAGATGCCGGTTTTCAAGCGCCCCCAGACCTAGACTCCGATGTGTATTATCACTATAATACACATGAAGGAGGACAGATGATGTTCGAGAACCCGGTTGCGAAGCGCGCGGCGATTGCGGCGGCCATCGGTGCGGTCATTGCCATCCCGCTGCCGTTCATCGGCCCGATCGCGGGCGCGATCCTCGGCGGCGGCATCGGTTTCTTCACCGCCGACCAGAAGAAGTAGCGCTCAGAGATACTCCGCGAATTCGGCGAGGAGTTGTTCATAGAGCGGTCGCTTGAACGGCACGATCAACTCGGGAAGCTGACTTGGCTCAATCCACTTCCAGGCCCGGAATTCGGGATGTTTGGTGGCGATATTCACGTCGCTATCCTGACCAAGGAAGCGGCATAAATACCAGTCCTGGTCCTGCCCGATCCACTTGCCGCCCCATAATTTGGTCCTGAGCTGGACCGGAAGGTCGTACTTAAGCCGCTCGGGACAGACCGTAACCCGCTCGACGAGCTGCGGCGAGATTCCAGTCTCCTCCTCCAGTTCGCGCAGCGCGGTGTCCCAGGGGTCCTCGGCCTTGTCGATCCCACCTTGCGGCATCTGCCAGGCCTCATCCGTGTTATCGATACGTGCCCCCACAAACACCTTGCCATGACTGTTGAGCAGCATGACGCCGACGCCGCGTCGGTAGCGATTTTCGTCGTTCTTGGGCATTTTGGTCTTCTAGCTGGCTTTCGCCGGCACGGAAGTGGCGGCCAGCTCCTTTTCCAGTTCGCGTATGGGCATGGAAAGTGTTTCCACATTCGCCATGAAGGTTGCAATCGCTGCCAGATGCCACTGTAGTTCGCCCACGAGGTCGGGCCTTGCACGCAAGGCTGAGGCGATCTGGTGCGCGACCGCGGGTTCGATCTTCGTCGCGCATGTTGTCGGAAGCACGATGAGGATTGCGCCCTCTTTCCCGGGTACGTTGCGGTCGCCGCATTCGATGCGAACCTTGTCTTGAATATCGATCGGTATGACGTGGCGCACCTGCTCGCGATATCGAGTGGCGACCGCAGTAAACTCGACGGGCGCATAGTCCGCCGTCAGCGTCAGCTCGAGATTGCGGCGAATCTTCGGGTCCTCGATGTCGCGGAGCTGCGAACCGCCGAAGGTCAGCGCCCAGCTGTCGGGATTGATGGCGATCCCCGTAATCTGGCTGGCTTGGTAGGCTGCAATAACGAAGCGCTCGTCGCTTATGGTCGGGTCGCCTCTCCAACCGGCAAACGCTTCATCAGCATACCGCCTGCTAGTCGCAAAATAGATTGTGACGCCATCGAAGAACTCCAGTTGGCTCCGCAACTCCGGCTGAAGCTGGTCGAGCATTCGCTTCGTCGCCTGCTTTTCCAGTCGCTCCTGGTTCCAGTTGGACACCTGCGTGCCGATGAAGACGCCGGTGACGACAATCAGGAATTCGATGGTGATGGCGGTCCAGTTCTGGCCGCGCAAGTTTTCGGTCAGGCGACGCAGGATCATCGGCTGTTCCCCCCGCGCGCCTTGTAGCAACTCCGCAACTCGCCCGCACTCCGTCATTTCCTGACGAAAAGGTGGCGATTGGCGGGCGACAGGCCTAAGTAGGGCGCAAAATCAAAACCTAAGGCGTAAGGTAGTTTCGCTCGTGGCCACAGCGACCCATGTTCTGACCCCGGAGGAATCCGAGGCACATCCACCCCAGGAAGCCGTCGTCGTCCGCTTCGCGGGCGATAGCGGCGACGGTATGCAGCTGACGGGCGGGCAGTTCACGCTTTCGACAGCGCTTGCCGGCAACGACCTCGCGACCTTCCCCGATTTTCCGGCGGAAATCCGCGCCCCGCAGGGCACGACCTTCGGCGTCTCCGCCTTCCAGATCAATTTCGGCAGCTGCGCGATCGATACGGCCGGCGACCAGCCCGACGTCCTCATCGCCATGAACCCGGCGGCGCTAAAGGTGAACGTCAAGGCGCTACGTGAGGGCGGCCTGATCATCGCCGACGAGGGCGAATTCACCGCCCGCAACTTGGCCAAGGCCGGCTATGACCAGAATCCGCTGGAGGACGGCAGCCTCGCCAAGTGGCAGCTCGTCCATTTCAATATCTCGCAGCTGACCCTCGATGCCGTGAAGCCGTTCGGCCTCGGCAACAAGGAGGCCCTGCGCTGCAAGAATATGTGGACGCTGGGGCTGGCACTCTGGATGTTCGACCGCGACCGCGAGCCGATTGTCGACTGGCTGAAGTCCAAGTTCGCCAAGGCTCCGGAACTCGCCGAAGCCAATATCGCTGCTTTAAACGCCGGTCACGCCTATGGCGAGACGACCGAGATGGGCGGCGTCCACAAGCATCATCTCGACGCCGCGCCAGCCGAGCCCGGCCTCTATCGGACCGTCACCGGCGCCGAGGCGCTCAGCATCGGCCTGGTCGCGGGCGCGCAGCTTGCCGGGCTCGACATGTTCTTCGGTTCCTATCCGATCACCCCGGCCTCGCCGCTGCTGCACCATCTGTCGCGGCTCAAGGAGTTCGGCATCACCACCTTCCAGGCGGAAGACGAGATTGCCGCCGTCTGCGCTGCTATCGGCGCCTCCTATGCCGGGCAGCTTGGTGTCACTTCATCTTCAGGCCCGGGCATTGCCTTGAAGACCGAGGCCATCGGCCTTGCGATCATGACCGAGCTGCCGCTGATCGTCGTCAATTCGCAGCGCGGCGGGCCTTCGACCGGCCTGCCGACCAAGACGGAGCAGTCCGACCTCTACCAGGCGGTCTATGGCCGTAATGCCGATGCGCCGCTGCCGGTCATCGCTGCCCGCTCGCCTTCGGACGCATTCGAATGCGCGATCGAGGCTTGCCGCATCGCCACCCGCTACATGACGCCAGTGATGCTGCTGACCGACGGCTACATCGCCAATGCCGCCGAACCGTGGAAAGTGCCGGACACCAGCAAGTTCGCGCCATTCCCGGTCAGCTTCTTCGACAAGGCGCCCGCGGAAGGCGAGGGGGTCATGCCCTACGCCCGCAACGACGAACTGGCACGGCCGTGGATCAAGCCGGGCACTCCCGCCCTCGAACATCGCATCGGCGGCATCGAGAAGGCGCCGGGCAGCGGCAACATCGACTATTCGCCGGAAGCCCATGCGGAAATGACCCGCATCCGCGCCGCCAAGGTCGACGGCGTCGCCGATTCCATTCCCGACCAGGACGTTTGCCTGGGCGAGGCCGGAGCGAAGCTCGCGATCGTCGGCTGGGGTTCCACCTACGGGCCGATCCACCAGGCCGTCCGCCGCGCCCGCGGCAAGGGGCTCGACGTCGCCCATGTCCACATCCGCCACATCTGGCCGATGCCGAAAAACATGGCTGTCCTACTCAAAGGCTTCGAGCATATCCTCGTGCCCGAGATGAACACTGGCCAGCTCAAGACTTTGCTCCGCGACCAGTTCCTGGTGGACGCGAAATCACTGCCGAAGGTCAGCGGCCAGCCCTTCACCATCGCCGAGATTGAAGCGGCGATTTCGGAGGCGCTGAAATGACGGGGTTTCGTGTTCCCCGGCGCAGGCCGGGGCCCAGGACGCTGCGCAGCAGCGTTCACCTGGCCAACCAGATAGCGGAAAGCGCTTCGCGCTCCTGGACCCCGGCCTGCGCCGGGGAGCTGCAGGGGCCCAAAATGGCGCCTCATCCCAAGACTTTTGCGACCTTTGTGACTTTAAGCAGGGGCTCGCACGCATGAAACCGATCAACGCATGGCCGCTGATCGCGCTGCTGGCCGCAGTGGTGTTTTTGATCGCCTGGCTCGGTGGGTATCTGACATGAATGAAATGACGACAATCACGACCGCCAAGGACTGGGCAAGCGACCAGGAGGTCCGCTGGTGTCCGGGCTGCGGCGATTATGCGGTCCTGAAGGCCGTGCAGCGGACGATGCCGGACCTCGGCGTCGCGCGCGAAAAGACGGTGTTCGTCAGCGGCATCGGCTGCTCCAGCCGCTTTCCCTATTACATGTCGAGCTACGGCTTCCACACCATCCACGGCCGCGCCCCGGCCTTCGCGACCGGCATCAAGCTCGCAAACCCGGAGCTCGACGTCTGGATCATCACCGGCGACGGCGACGCGCTCAGCATCGGCGGCAATCACACGATGCACATCCTGCGCCGCAACCTCGACTGCCAGATCCTGCTCTTCAACAATGAGATCTACGGCCTGACCAAGGGCCAATATTCGCCGACCAGCCGCGTCGGCACGCGCTCGCCATCGACGCCTTTCGGCTCCGTCGACCGGCCAGTGACGCCTTGCATGTTCGCGCTTGGCTCGGGCGCGCGCTTCGTTGCCCGCGGCATCGACGTCCACAAGAACCTGCCCGACGTCCTCAAGGCGGCGCACGCCCACAGGGGCGCGAGCTTCGTTGAAATCTACCAGAATTGCGTCGTCTATAATGACGACGTCTTCGCCGGATTCACCAACCGCGAAGTCGCCGCCGACAAACAGCTCTGGCTCAAGGCCGGCGAGAAGATGCTGTTCGCCAACGGCACAAAGGGCCTCGCGCTTGATGTCGAACGGCTGGCCCTGAAGGTCGTCGAGGCCGACGATCCCGCCGTCATCGTCCACGACCCGCGCAACAAGGGCATCGCCGCCATGCTGATCGCCATGCCGGAAAGCTTCCCTATGGCCTTGGGCGTCATTTACGAAAGCCCCGCGCCGACCTTCGACAGCGCCGTCGCCGAGCAGAACGCCAAGGTTTCCGAAGGCAAGAAGCCGGACCTTCAGGCCCTAGTCTCCAAGGGCCAGAGCTGGATGGTCGGCAAGGAACCGCGCGAGCTCTGACCGCCTAGCCCTCAGTGGACAACATCACCCATTCGTTGGCCGGCTGGGCGCTGGGCCAGGCCGGGCTGAAGACGCGCTCGCGAAAAGGCCTGGCGGCACTGATTCTTGGCGCCAACATGCCTGACATTGACGTCTTCTTCGGCAATGCGCCGTGGGATCCGCTCGCCATCCATCGTGGCTTCACCCACGGGCTGGTCGGCGGCGTGCTGTTCCTGCCGCCGGTGCTGGCCGGACTGCTCTGGCTGCTCGACCGCTGGCAATTGGGTCGTGGCACGGCGTTCAAGAGCGGACTGCCGATGCATTTCGGCTGGCTCGTGGCGCTCGCTTATTTGGGGGCGCTGACCCATCCGCTCCTGGACCTGCTGACCACCTATTCGATCCAGCTTTTCTCCCCATTGTCGCGGTCCTGGTATCACGCCGACGGCCTGTTCATTATCGACGTCTGGATTTGGCTGGTCCTTGGCGGGGCGATCTTCTGGTCGAAGCGCAGGGAGAAGAAGCGCCGGCCGTGGCGGCGCATTCCGCAAATCGCCATCGCCATCGTCATCGCCTACATCGGTGCCAACCTGCTGATCACCGAGCGTGCCGATTCCGCCGTCCGCGCGCTCCGACCCCAAGCGCAATCAATCTTCGCCTCGCCCCCGCCCTTCTGGTCATGGCGCCGCGACATCGTCTGGCGGGAGGACCATTGCTACGGTCGCGCCCGTTACGATCTGTTCGGCCAGGGTTTCACGGCCAGCAAGGCCTGCGAGCCGACGAACATGGCTGATCCTCTGGTTCGCTTCGCCGTCCGCACTGATCCTTCGCTTGCCAAGTTTCTGAAATGGTCGATCCTGCCGCAAGCGGATGTGACCCGCGGCAAATGCTTGGCGCGCGTGACCATTGGCGACGCCCGCTACGGCGAAGGCAAGCGCTCGCGGCTGGCGCGAGAAGCAGTGATCGCGATTCCCGGCGCGTGCCTCGACAATTCGCGTCGGCGTTCATAGTTCGGCGCCGATGAGCACGCGTGGCGAACATCTGGTCCGGGCCGACCGACGCTTTGCGACCGGCGGGCTGGCATTGCTGAAGCCGCTTGCGCCGGCGTTTCGGGTTGTCCTCGACAGGATCGATGCCGGCCTGCTGACCGGTGGCATCGACGCCACATTGCCGGACGGTTCACGTCGCCGCCTGGGCTTCCGGACAGACGGCCCGGTGGCAATCGTGCGGCTGAACAGCTGGCGGGCGATGCTGCGACTCGCCACATCGGGCTCGGTCGGCTGGTACAATGCCTGGCTCAAGGGCGAGTGGCAGAGCCCGGACCCGGTGCCGCTCTTCGACCTCTTCATGCGCAACGGCCGCTCACTGGGGCAGATCGGCCGCGCCAAGGGCTTGTTCAAGCTGGCCAACCGCGCGGCGCATGCGGTGCGCAAGAACACTCCGCTCGGAGCCCGCAAAAACATCCAGGCGCACTACGACCTGGGCAATGACTTCTACTCGGCCTGGCTCGACAAGAGCATGACCTATTCGAGCGCGGCGTTCGAGGATGGCGACAGCCTCGAAGAAGCTCAGGCGCGCAAGATTCACCTGCTGCTCGATCGCCTTCAATTGAAACCTGGCCAGCGCCTGCTCGAGATCGGTTGCGGCTGGGGAAGCCTCGCCGAGATCGCCGCCCGCGATTACGGGGTCGAGGTCGTCGGTCTCACCCTTTCGGAGGAGCAAAAGGCCTACGCCGACAAGAGGATGAAAAAGGCAGGACTGACCGACAAGGTTGAAATCCGTCTCGCCGATTATCGCGAACTCGATGAACGCTTCGACGCCGTCGCCTCGGTCGAAATGGTCGAGGCGGTCGGTCAGGAATATTGGGACGACTATCTCGCCGCCATCAGCCGAGCGTTACCGGAGGGCGGCCGCGCGGCGTTACAGCTTATCTCGATCGATCCCGCTCTATTCGACGCCTATGCCGCCAGCCCGGACTTCATCCAGACCTACATCTTCCCCGGCGGCATGCTGGTTCACGAGCCGCGCTTCGCTGCCATTGCCGGCGCGCATGACCTCAGCTGGGAGGGCCGCATCGGCTACGGCCAGCACTACGCCGAAACGCTGAAGGCCTGGCGTCAGCGCTTCGACGCCGCTGCCAGGCGCGGCCGCCTCGACGATTTCGCCGAGGAGTTCCGCCGCCTCTGGCGCTACTATTTGATGTATTGCGAGGGCGGCTTCCGTGGCGGCGGCATCGACGTCGCCCAGGTCACGATGGTGAAGGGCTAGGCTTCGACCCGGATGCGTTCGCCGGTGATGGCATCCGCCATCACACGCTCGAGGATCGCCTTGGCCACGACTTCCGGCGGCTTCACCGATGAGGGCTCCTCGCCGGGAAACGCCAGCTGCCGCATGCGGGTGCGGGTGGCTCCGGGATCGACGACATGGACCTTGATCCTGCCGACATGCTCGGTCTCGTCGGCATAGGACAGGACCAGTGTCTCGAGCGCTGCCTTGCTGCTGCCGTAGGCACCCCAGAAAGCGCGAGGCTCACTGCCGACCGACGAAGTCACGGCCACTAGATCGGCCCGCTCGGCATGGCGCAGCATGGGGTCGAAGGCCGCGATCAACGCTTGAGGCGCCAGCAGGTTGGTGGCGATGAGCCGGCTATATTCCTTGGCATCGATATGCTCGACCGGGGTCAGCGAGCCGAGCATCGCGGCATTGAGGACGAGCACGTCCAGCGCCTGCCAGCGTCCCGCGACTGCGGCGGCCAGCTTGGCGATGGACTCGCCGTCGGTAATATCGAGCGGTGCGATGGTGGCGCTGCCGCCGGCGTTGTGAATGCGCTCCTCGACATCTTCCAGCGCCTTGCCTGTCCGGGCGACAAGGATGACATGCGCGCCTGCTTCGGCGAGGGCTTCGGCGGTGGCGGCGCCGATACCGCGGCTGGCACCGGTAACGAGCGCCAGCTTGCCGGCGAGAGGCTTCGAATCAGTCATGGCCGCGCCTCTAGCGCGAGGCGACCAGCGAAAGCGAGCCGGAGTCTTTGCCGCCGACGTCGGTCAAGGCCGTCGGATAGTCGCCGGTGAAGCAGGCATCGCATCTTTGAGGATTCTGTCCATCACGGGTGTCGCCGAGCGCGCGGTAGAGGCCGTCGATCGAAATGAAGGCCAGGCTGTCGGCATTGATATAGTCGCGCATCGCCTCGACATTCATCTGTGCCGCAAGGAGTTTCGCGCGTTCCGGCGTGTCGACGCCGTAGAAGCAGCTATGCTTGGTCGGCGGCGAGGCAATCCGCATATGAACTTCTCGGGCGCCTGCATCGCGCATCATCTGCACGATCTTCACGGATGTAGTGCCACGAACGATGCTGTCGTCGATCAGGACAATCTTCTTGCCCTGGATCAAAGCAGAATTGGCGTTGTGCTTCAGTTTGACGCCCAAGTGGCGGACGTCCTGGCTCGGCTGGATGAAGGTCCGGCCGACATAGTGTGAACGGATAATGCCCAGTTCGAATGGGATGCCCGATTCCTGGCTGAAACCGAGCGCTGCGGGCACACCACTGTCGGGGACAGGGACGACATAATCTGCATCTACCGGGGCTTCGCGGGCCAGCTCAGCGCCGATGTTTTTGCGGACTTCGTAAACCGACGAGCCCTCGATGATGCTATCGGGCCGCGAGAAATAAACGTGCTCGAAGATGCAGGGCCGCGCCGCCGCCTTGGCGAACGGTTTGAATGACCGCAGGCCATCGTCGTTGATCAGCACCACCTCACCCGGCTCGACTTCTCGGACGAACTTCGCCCCGATGACGTCGAGCGCGACCGTCTCCGACGCGAAAATTGTTGAATGGCCGAGCCTGCCCATGACCAACGGCCGGATGCCAAGCGGGTCGCGGCAGGCGACAAGGCCTTGTTCCGTCAGGACGACCAAGGCGTAAGCGCCTTCGACCTGGTTCAGGGCATCGGTCAGGCGATCAAGCTGGGTCGAGTAGCTGGAGGTCGCGACGAGGTGGATAATGACCTCCGTGTCGCTGCTCGACTGGAAAATCGAGCCGCGGCGGTTGAGCGTCTTCCGAAGCGTCAGCGCGTTGGATAGATTGCCGTTGTGCGCGACCGCAAACCCACCCTCGGCCAAATCTGCAAATAGCGGCTGGATGTTCCGCAGGCCAGATTCGCCCGTCGTCGAATAGCGGACGTGGCCGATGGCTGCGCGCCCCGATAACTTTCGGATGACATCGTCGCGATCGAAGTTGCCGGCGACATGGCCCATCGCGCGATGCGAATGGAAATGCTTGCCGTCGAAGCTGGTGATGCCGGCGGCTTCCTGGCCGCGGTGCTGAAGGGCATGGAGACCCAATGCGACGAAGCTCGCGGCGTCGTCGGCGGCCCAAATGCCGAAAATGCCGCACTCCTCGTGCAGCTTGTCGTCGTCAAACGGATTAGTTGTCAGCATTTTGCCCGCGAATCCCAGCTTTTCCGTCATATAGGGGAGGGTTCGCCATTTGTCGCCCTTGGCCTGAACCCAGGTTGAAGGCCGCGGCCCTTATTGACTCCGCTGTCAATTCGCCTTGAGTGCGGGACGACCTTCAACGAGGAACGGACATGCCCAGCTACACCGCCCCAGTCCGCGACACGCGCTACGTCATCGATCACATCGTCGGCCTTCAGAATTATTCGAACCTGCCTGGATTCGCCGACGCGACGCCTGACATGGTCGAGGCGATCCTGACCGAGGGCGGCCGCTTCTGCGAGGAAGTGCTCCAACCATTGAACCGGGTCGGCGACGAGAATGGCTGTGTCCGCCATGACGACGGGTCGGTGACGACGCCGCCGGGGTTCAAGGATGCCTGGGACCAGTTCGTTGCCAACGGCTGGACGACCCTGTCGGCGCCGCAGGAATTTGGCGGGCAGGGGCTGCCGCACATCCTCTCGACCGCGATTGCAGAGTATCTCTGCTCGTCGAACCACAGCTTCGAGATGTACAACGGCCTGACCCAGGGCGCGATCGCCTCCTTAGTGGTCAAGGGTTCGGACGAGCAAAAGACCACCTATTTGCCGAACATGGTGTCGGGAAAATGGACCGGCACCATGAACTTGACCGAGCCGCATTGCGGGACCGATCTTGGTCTCATGAAGACACGTGCCGAGCCGCAGGACGATGGCAGCTACAAGCTCACCGGAACGAAGATCTTCATCTCGTCGGGCGAGCACGACCTCTCAGAAAATATCATCCACATGGTGATCGCGAAAATCGCCGGCGCGCCGGACAACGTCAAAGGCATTTCGCTTTTCATCGTCCCCAAGTTCCTGGTGAATGCGGACGGCTCGCTGGGCCCGCGCAACGCGGTCAGCTGCGGCTCGATCGAGCACAAGATGGGTATTCACGGCAATTCGACCTGCGTGCTCAACTACGACGGGGCGACCGGGTACTTGGTCGGCGAGCCCGAGAAAGGGCTCCAGGCGATGTTCATCATGATGAACGCCGCCAGGCTGGGCGTCGGCCTGCAGGGGCTCGCGCAGGGCGAAGTCGCTTACCAGAACGCGGTGGCCTATGCGAAGGATCGGAGGCAGGGCCGGGCACTAAAGCCTGAAAATCGCGACCCCGACGCCAAGGCCGATAGTCTCTTTGTCCACCCGGACGTTCGCCGCATGCTCATGGAGGCGAAAGCCTTCAACGAGGCCGCGCGCGCGTTGATCCTCTGGGGTGCGATGCAGGTCGACCTGTCGCGCAAGTCGCCGGACGAGGCGGAGCGGCAGTCGGCCGACGATCTGGTTTCGCTGCTGACGCCAGTCATCAAAGGCTACCTGACCGACAAGGGGTTCGAGGCGGCGGTCAACGGCCAGCAGGTGTTCGGCGGCCACGGCTACATTCGCGAATGGGGAATGGAGCAGTTCGTCCGCGACGCTCGCATTGCCCAGATTTACGAGGGGACGAATGGCGTTCAGGCGATGGACCTGGTGGGCCGCAAGCTTGCGCAGAACGGCGGGCGCGCTGTGCGCTTATTCTTTGAAACCGTAGGGCGCGATATCGCCGACGCCCGAGCAGCGGGCGATCCGGCGGGTGTCGCCGCTCCTCTCGAAGCGGCCGTCGGGCAGTTGCAATCGGCGACCATGTGGCTGGCGCAAAACGGCATGGCCGACCCGGACAACGCCGGTGCCGGAGCTTATGCCTACATGCAGTTGATGGGGTTGGTCTCGCTCGGCTGGATGTGGCTGAAAATGGCCGGTGCCTCTGACCGTCTGAAGGACGATTCCGGAGAAGACCGCGCCTTCCATGAGACCAAGATCGCCACTGCCCGCTTCTACGCTCAGCGCGAGCTGGTCACTGCGAGTGCACTCCGCAAAAAGGTCGAGGCGGGTGCCGAAAGCGTGATGGCGCTTCCGGTCGAAGCCTTCTAGCAAGCCGCGCGTCATGCCCCCGGCATGACTTGCTCGCTTGCTACTCGCCGACCGCCCGGTCGACGTACCAGGGCCGGAGCACCGGCTGGCCGCTTGATTTCTCGCGCTTGGGAGTGAGCCGCGACAGGTCGAACGGTTCGTCGAACTGCATTCCGAAGCGGCTCGACTGAGCCCAGCGGACACTGCCCGTCACTGGGCCGACGCCGACGATGTCGAGTGTCAGATGCGTCCCTGGCGCAACCGGGGCGGAGCATTCCACGAGCGCACCCATGCCGGAAATATTGCGAAGCCGGATTTCCTCTGTGCAGCCATTGATCATGGTAATGGCGCGGCGCATCAGTGTCTGGCGAGGCTCGCGAATGCAGCTGTATCCGTCGGCCTCGATGGTTGCGCTAGAGGCATATTCAGCGGCAGCCGTCGCATCGCCGGGCCGCCCGAAAATGAAGCCCTGGACCTGGCTGACGCCGAGCTCGCGGATGAGCTGGAGGTCATCATGGGTTTCGACGCCTTCGGCCGTGGTGTCCATCCCCAGACTTTCGGCCAAGCTGACAATGGCGCGGATGATGGCCGAGTTCCGGCTACCCGTAGACGCGGCACCGCGAACGAAGCTCTGGTCGATCTTGATCTTGTCGAAGGGCGCCTTTTTTAAATAGCCGAGCGACGAATAACCGGTACCGAAATCGTCTAGCGCCAATCGAACACCGAGTGCCTTCAGGTTGGCGAACGTCTCGTCGGTCGCGCTGTTATCGGCAAGGAAGACGCCCTCGGTGATCTCCAGCTCTAGCCGGCCGGCCCGCAGCTTATGCTCGTTAAGAACGGCCGAAATCGTCTCGACGATGTTGGGATTGTTGAACTGGATCGGCGACAGGTTGACCGCGATGCGCACCGGGTCGGGCCAGGTCGCGGCGTCCTTGACAGCCGTCCGCAGCACGAACGTGCCGATTTTCTCGATCATGCCGCATTCTTCAGCGAGCGGAATGAACTTGTCGGGCCCGATCGGCCCGCGCGCCGGGTGATTCCAGCGGACGAGTGCTTCGAAGCCGCAGACATCTTCGCCGGTCGTGCGAACAATCGGCTGATAGGCAACCCAAAGCTCGCCGCGATCCAGGGCCTGGCGCAGGTCGTTCTCCAGGATCTGCCGGTCCGAAGCTTCGGAGTGCATCGATTGCTCGTAAAAGCAGTGCTTGCCACGGCCAGCGGCCTTTGCCGCGTAAAGGGCGAGATCGGAGTTGCGGATCATGGCGTCGGCACAAGCCCGGCCCGGGTCGCCAATGGCGATGCCGACCGAAGCGCCAATTGAAATCTTATGGCCCTCGATCGTGTAGGGACGCGAAACCTGCTCGATCAGCGTCCGCGCCAGCGATTCCAGCAGGCCCGTTTCGACAATGCCTGGAAGCACTGCCTTGAATTCGTCGCCGCCAAGCCGGCCGACCTGGCCATGATTGCCCATCACGGTTTTCAGTCGATCGGCTACCTGGCGCAGGAGAGCGTCGCCGACAGGGTGGCCCAGCGTATCGTTGACGTTCTTGAACCGGTCGAGATCGATCAGGAACAGCGCGCAGCCCTTTTGACGCCTGGACGCGTTGCGCAACGCCTCTTCAAGTGTCTGACGCATCATAGCCCGGTTGGGCAGGCCGGTCAGCGAATCAAAGCGGGCGAGGCGGCTGATTTCCTGCTCTGTGCGCCGTTGCTCGGTGAGGTCGGCGCCGATACCCCGGAAGCCCATGAAGCGGCCGTGATCGTCGAAAATCGGGTTGCCCGACAGCGACCATTGGACGTCTTCGTTGGTTGCGGCACGGACCACGACGTCGGAGAAGGGGAAGCGAGCCGAGAGATGGAAGCCCAGTGTCTTGTGCTCTTCGCCGCCGGCACCATGGCTGGTATCCACCGACAGCAAATCGGTGAATTGGCGGCCGAGCAATTCTTCGCGCCCGCAATGGAAGTCATCGGCAAGCTGCAGTGAAACGTAGGACAGGGTGCCGAGATGGTTGGTTTCCCAGAACCAGCCGCGACCCGAGCCTTCGAACTCATGGACAAAGTGCAAGGCCTTGCGGGCCTCTTCGGCGAGCATACGCCGGCGGCGGGAAGCCGCGATCACGCCCCTTGAGTTGGCGAGACTGTAGGTGACGATCGCTGCCGACATGACGACCAGCGCCCCCGTAAGGACGAAGTCCTGGACGATGAGCGCAGCCGACCCGATCGCGACCAGCGCATTGGTGATCGAGGCTACTGGCGACTGGATTGCGACGAGGGCCCCGATGATCAGTCCGACGCCGATCGCCTGATCAGTGACCTGATCGTTGGGCATACCTTGATGGGCATGGGCCACGCTGACGAACAGGAGCCACAGCATTCCCGTCACGGCAATAAATCCGCAGATGCCTTTGGTCACGATGTGAGGTTCGAGGTTGGCGCGAATTCGCAGCAGGAAGGCGAAGGCGCCGTCCGCCGCGAGAACGAGGCCAAGCAGCAATATAGGCAGGATCATCTGGCTGAGGAAACTGTCGCAGATGCATTGCGCGAGAAGCGTAATTCCCCAAACTAGATGGCCTGCCGCGAGCAGCAAGGGTGCGTGATTGAAGGTGGCAACGCGCGACTCCGCGAGCCCGATCTCCTCGGGGTCGAACACGCGCTTCAGATCGAAAGTCATCAGGTCGCGGAAATCCATCCGGCCGTCGGCCGGCGTGTCCTTGTTCACAACCGCGATTTGCGTCCTACGCATCTGCTCCCCACAACCGAGACTCGCGGGGAAGATATGCGCGCGTAGGGGTTAACAGCCGGTCAAACCGATGCGGTTAGGCCGTTGTTAGTGATGATTTTTTGCCGATTGGCAGCGATCAACCTTCTTCCGGCAGGAAATCCGGCACAGACAGATAGCGCTCGCCAGTGTCGTAGTTGAACGTCAGGACACGGGGCCGCTCGCCAAGCTCGGACAGTTTCAGCGCCACGCCCGCGAGGGCAGCGCCTGATGAAATCCCGACAAGAAGGCCTTCTTCCCGCGCACAGCGGCGGGCCATTTCCTTGGCATCGTTCGCATCGACGTCGATGATGCCGTCGAGGATGCCCGTGTTGAGAATGCTGGGAACGAAATTGGCGCCAAGGCCCTGGATCGGGTGCGGGCCTGGGGCGCCGCCCGACAGGATTGGCGACAGGGCCGGCTCAACCGCGAAAACCTTCAGATTTGGCCACGCCTTTTTCAGTACCTCGGCGCAGGCGGTGATGTGGCCGCCGGTGCCGACGCCGGTGATCAAGGCATCGAGCGGCTGATCGGCGAAGTCGCGCAGGATTTCCTGCGCCGTCGTCCTGCTGTGAACCTCGACATTGGCAGGATTGTCGAACTGCTGGGGCATCCAGCTATTCGGAGTTTGGGAAATGAGTTCTTCGGCCCGCGCGACCGCCCCCTTCATGCCGAGGGCACGGTCAGTGAGGTCGAATTCGGCGCCATAGGCTAGCATCAGCCGGCGGCGCTCGACGCTCATGCTGTCCGGCATGACGAGGACGAGTTTATATCCCTTGACCGCGGCGACCATGGCCAGGCCGATGCCGGTGTTACCGCTCGTGGGTTCGATAATCGTGCCACCCGGCTTCAGTTTGCCGCTGCGCTCGGCATCCTCAATCATCGCGAGGGCGATGCGGTCCTTGATCGACGCGCCGGGATTCTGACGCTCAGACTTCACCCAGACCTCTGCCTTGTCGCCGAAGAGCCGGTTCAGGCGGATGTGCGGGGTGTTGCCGATGGTCTCCAGGACGTTGGCGGCCTTCATGCGGGCTTCTCCTCCATCAATGCGTCAGCGAGCGCGGTTGCCGGCGGGTCGAACGTCCGGGCTCGCCTGAGTTCGGGGAACAGATAGGACCAGAGGCCCGCGATTCCCATAGCCGCGGCTCCGCCAGCGACGACGGCGACCACCGGGCCGAGGATGGCGGCCGCGACTCCAGACTGGAGCTCGCCGAGTTCGTTCGAGGCGGAAATGGCTAGGCCCGAGACGGCAGACACCCTGCCGCGCATGGCGTCCGGCGTGTGGAGTTGCACCAGGCTCGAGCGGACATAGACCGAGAGCATGTCAAAGCCGCCCAGGAATACCAAAGCCGCAAGCGACAGCGTCATTGATTTGGACAGTCCGAATATCACGGTCATCAGGCCGAAGGCGGCGACGGACAGCAACATCTTGGCGCCCACATTCCGTCTCAATGGCGCGAAGCTGTACCAAAGCGCGACGATTGCCGCCCCGACAGCAGGCGCGCCACGCAGTAGGCCGAGGCCTTCGGTCCCCACCTTAAGGATATCCCGAGCGTAAACCGGAAGCATCGCAGTCGCACCGCCGAGCAGGACTGCAAACAGGTCGAGCGTGATCGCACCCAGCAGGAAGCGATGGTGTCTGACATAGGTCACGCCCTCGATCATCTGGCGGATCGGATGCCGCTCACCCTGGATGGGCGGTGGCACCACACGCCGGATCGGAGTTAGCGCAACCATGGCGACCAGCATGAGCGCCGCCGCGGCAAAATATGGCGCTGAGGGATGCGCGGCGTAGAGGAAGCCTCCCAGTGCGGGCCCGACAACCGAACCCGTTTGCCAGGCGATCGAGCTCATGGCGATTGCCTTTGGCAACTGCTCGGGCGGCACGATGTTCGGCGCGATGGCCGCCATCGCCGGATTAACGAACACGCGGGCAACACCGTGCAGTGCCGCGAGCGTGAAGAGCAGCGGCAGGCTGAGGATGGCCTGATACGTGATCGTCGCTAGCGATAGCGCGACGACCAAGTCGATCGCGTTGGCGATGCGGGCGACGGTCCGGCGCTCGAACCTGTCCGCCGCCCATCCGGCGACTGGGGTCAGCAGCGCGATGGGAATGAACTGGCTGAGGCCCACAAGGCCGATCTGGAAGGAGGCTTCCTTAATCGACATGCCATAGGCGGATCGGGCGACGTCGTAGACTTGGTAACCGATGATGACGACCATCCCCATGGTCGCGAGCACGGCGGCGAAGCGCGCGATCCAGTAAAGCCTGAAGTCGGGGATTCGCAGCGGTTCGGGGAAGGACAGCATCGCCTCCGCGCCTAGCCGCGCCATGACGCCTCGACAAGCAGCGCGGGCGCGCTAGGTTGCGCGCCCGTTTCCCTGGGCAAGGAGTCTGGCCATGAAGCTTCCGTTCCTGATGACCTCGGTGGTGGCAGCTGCGCTGGCGGTGGCCGGGTGCAAGGTATCGGAGGCTCCCCAGAACGGGACGGCGCAGTCCGGCGCGCAGCAGGGTGATTGGGCGGCTTTCGTCAACAATTTCATCGAAGCCAGTTTCAAGGCAAACCCAGGCTTCGCGGTGGGCCAGGGCCGCCACGAGTATGACGGGCAGGTCGGCGATTTGTCGGAAGCCGGTATTTCCGCCGAAGTCGCGCGCCTCAAGAAGGCGATCGCCGATGCCCAGGCCTACGGCGACGACAAGCTCGATGCCCAGCAGCGCTATCAGCGCGACTATTTGATCGCGGTCGCCAAAGGGCAGTTGTTCTGGATCGACCCCGAGGGCGCCGACCAGCTTCATAATAATCCCGCCGCTTACCTCGGCGCCTTCGACCCGTCGGTCTACGTCACGGTGCCTTATGCGCCCAAGGAACAGCGGCTGAAGTCGTACATCAAGTTCCTGCAGACCATCCCGACCACCGCCGAGCGGATGCGGGCCAATATCAAGACGCCGATGGCGACCAGCTTTGTCGATTACGGCAAGTCGGCGTTCGGCGGCTTCGTCGAATATTACCCGGGCGATGGCATGGCGGCCTGGAAGGGCATCGGTTCGTCCGAAGACCAACAGGCGCTGAAGACCGCGACGGACAATGCGGTCAAGGCAATGAAGGGAGTCGCGGCATGGGTCGAAAGCCAGCGCGGCGCCTCCAAACCCAACTTTGCGCTCGGCAAGGCGAAATTCCAGCGCATGCTGGCCGATACCGAGATGGTGACGACGCCGATCGACCAACTCGAGCAGATTGGCCGCGCGGACCTTGCCGCGAACCAGAAGCTTCTCACTGAGGCCTGCTCGCGCTACGCGGCGGGCCAGACGATCGAGGCCTGCATGGCCAAGATGTCAGCCAACAAGCCGCAGGGCGGAGCCGTCGCCGGCGCCCGCGCCCAGCTCGCCGGCCTGAAGCAGTTCATCATCGATCATGACATCGTCACGATCCCGGGACCGGAAGAAGCGAAGGTCGAGGAGGCGCCGCCCTACAACCGGCAGAACTTCGCCTACATCAACATTCCGGGGCCGTACGAAGAGGGCTTGCCATCCGTCTATTACATCGCCCCGGCGGACCCGAGCTGGCCGAAGGCCGAGCAGGACGCGTTCGTGCCTGGTCAGGCGGATTTGTTGTTCACGTCGGTCCACGAAGTCTGGCCCGGCCACTTCCTCAACTTCCTGCACGCCAACCGGTCGAAGGATATCTTCGGCAGGATCTTTGTCGGCTACGCCTTTGCCGAGGGATGGGCGCATTACACCGAGGAGATGATGCGCTTGAAAGGCGTCGGCGGCGGCACCGACGAGACGCTGATCGGACAGCTGTCAAATGCCCTGTTGCGCGATTGCCGCTTCCTGTCGGCGATCGGCATGCACACCGGGTCCATGACCCAGGCGCAAAGCTATGATCTCTTCCAGAAGCAATGCTACCAGGATGCCGGCAATGCCCGGCAGCAGGCGGCGCGGGGCACCTATGACCCGGCGTACCTCAACTACACGATGGGCAAGCTCATGATCCGCAAACTGCGGGACGACTGGTCGGCCAGTCGGGGCGGGGAGAAAGCTTGGAAGGAATTTCACGACCAGTTCCTGAGCTTCGGCGGGCCGCCGATACCGTTGGTCCGGCAGCAGATGATGGGCGGCAAGGCCGAAGCCGTCTTCTAGGGCTTTTCGTTCTCTCTTTGTTCGCGTAAGCTGCAGGCATGGCGAAGCTCAAGACCCGATACGTCTGCCAGGCCTGCGGCTCGGTTTCCATGCGCTGGCAGGGGCAATGCCCTGACTGCGCCGAGTGGAACACGCTGGCGCAGGAAGCATCGGTCGAGAGCATCTTCGCCGCCAAGCACGATTTGTCTGGCGGCGGTCAGGCGATCCGCCTCGTCGGCCTGGATACAGAGGTCGCGTTGCCGGAGCGCATCGTCACCGGCATTGCAGAGTTCGACCGGGCGATTGGCGGCGGTATCGTCCCCGGTTCGGCCATGCTAGTCGGGGGCGATCCCGGCATCGGCAAGTCGACACTGCTGTTGCAAGTGGCGGCACGACTGGCGTCGAGCGGTAAGCGCGTAGTCTATGTCTCGGGGGAGGAAGCCGCAAACCAGGTCCGTCTAAGGGCATTGCGGCTTGGCCTCGGCGGTGCGCCTGTCGAATTGGCGGCTGCAACTTCGGTTCGCGACATCCTCACCACCCTCGGCAATGGCGAGGCGCCGGCGCTGCTCGTCATTGACTCCATCCAGACCATGCATTCCGACCTGATCGAGGGCGCGCCCGGCACAGTCAGTCAGGTCCGCGCCTCGGCGCAGGAGCTTGTGCGCTTCGCCAAGCAGCAGGATATGGCCCTAGTCCTGGTTGGCCACGTCACGAAGGACGGCACCATCGCCGGGCCACGCGTGCTCGAACATATGGTCGACACGGTGCTGAGCTTCGAGGGCGAGCGCAGCCACCAATACCGCATCCTCCGCGCCATGAAGAATCGCTTCGGCGGCACCGACGAGATCGGCGTCTTCGCCATGGAGGCCGGCGGTTTGGCCGAAGTCGGTAACCCCTCGTCGTTGTTCCTTACCCGCCGCGACGATCCGGTGAGCGGTACTTCGATCTTCCCGGCGCTCGAGGGCACTCGCCCCGTCCTGGTCGAGATTCAGGCGCTGACCGTGAGGCTGGCAAGCGGCGCGACGCCTCGCCGAGCCGCGGTCGGTTGGGACGGCGGCCGGCTGGCGATGATCCTTGCCGTGCTGGAAGCGCGTTGCGGCATCAGTTTCGCTTCGGTCGAGGTCTACCTGAATGTCGCTGGTGGTTACCGGCTGACCGACCCCGCCGCCGACCTCGCCGTTGCCGCGGCGCTCGTGTCGGCCTTGTCCGAGCGTCCGATTCCATCCGAAGCCATCATCCTCGGAGAGATCGCCTTGTCCGGAGAAATCCGGCCGGTTGCCCATGCGGGCCTGAGGCTCAAGGAAGCGGCCAAGCTCGGGTTCGAGCGGGCATGGGTGCCTTCTGGAACTGCCGATGCGAAGGGCATTGGGTTGGCGTACTTCGGCAATCTTCGCGCCTTGGTCGACCAGATCCTCGGGAGATAGGGCTGGAATCTGGCCCGACCGCCCGCTAGCGCGGGGCCATGACCGCGCTCGACATCTTTGTTGTCCTTCTCCTCGGCGGAGCCGCGCTGATTGGCTTCATCCGCGGCTTCGTTCACGAAGTGCTGGCGCTTTTTGCTTGGATCGTCGCCATCGTCGCGCTGAAGTTCCTGCACAACCCGTTGCAGCATGCACTGGTCGGCCCGGTCGGCAGTGATCCCGGCGCCTCGATCGTCGCTTTCGCCCTGATTTTCTTCCCCGTTTACATCGCCGTGAAGCTGTTTGCTCGAGCGGTCGGCGGCAAGGCGCGACGTTCGCTCCTCGGTCCCGTCGACCGCATGCTCGGGGGCGGGTTCGGCATGCTCAAAGGCCTGCTTGGCGCGACGCTTTTCTTCCTCTTGGCCAATCTTGCCACCGACATGGTCTACGGTGCACGCGCCGACCGTCCGGAGTGGATGACCAGTTCGCGCACCTATCCCTTGCTTAACGCGACCGGGCGCGCAGTCGTCGATTGGGTCGAAACCAGACGCGGTGACGGTGAAGTGGACCGCGCATCGTGATCCAGCTGCACGACACCTTGTTGCGGGAAAAAAGGCCGTTCGTTCCGCAGAACCCGCAACGCATCACGATGTATGTTTGCGGGCCGACGGTCTACGGACGCGCCCACATCGGCAATGCCCGGCCGGCGGTGGTTTTCGACACGCTGTCTCGATTGATCCGGCACCAGTTCGGCACCGATAGTTTCGTCTATGCGCGCAATGTCACGGACGTCGACGACAAGATCATCGCCGCCGCCGAGAAGGAAGGCGTCGGTCCCTCGGTGATCACGGAGCGCTACGAGCGCATCTACCTCGAAGACATGGGCGCGCTGGGCGTCCAGCCGCCCGACATCGCGCCACATGCCACCCGCGAGATCCCGGCGATGATTGGCATGATCGAGCGGCTGATCGATCGCGGCAATGCCTACGCCGCCGATGGCCACGTGCTCTTCAATGTGCCGTCGCATGACGATTATGGCGAGCTGTCGCGGCGCGACCGTGAGGCGATGCTAGCGGGTGCGAGGGTCGAAGTTGCCCCTTACAAGCGCGATCCGGCGGACTTCGTGTTGTGGAAGCCCAGCGGCAAAGGCGTCGTCGGCTGGGATTCGCCTTGGGGCCGTGGACGCCCCGGCTGGCATATCGAATGCTCGGCGATGATCGAGGCGCACCTTGGCGAGACCATCGACATTCACGGCGGCGGCCTCGACCTCATTTTCCCGCATCACGAGAATGAAATCGCTCAGAGTCGCTGCGCTCATGGCGGCATCCCGCTGGCGCGCTACTGGGTGCACAACGGCTTCGTCGACATGGGCAGCGAGAAAATGTCCAAGTCGCTGGGCAATATCGTCACCGTCGGCGACCTGCTCGAGCAGGGACATCGCGGCGAGGTGCTGCGACTTGCGCTACTGTCGGCGCATTATCGCCAGCCGCTCAGCTGGACCGAAGCTCTGGTCGTTCAGTCGAAAGCCCTGCTCGACCGGCTCTATCGCGCGGCAGGCGATGCTGAGCCCGGTGAGGTAGACGATGAGGTGTTCGCTGCGCTCGCGGACGATCTCAATACGCCGCTCGCTTTGTCACGCCTCGCGGCTATCGACGACCCCGCCACGCTTCGCGCCAGCGCTCGGCTGATGGGTTTCCTCGACCAAGGAGGAGAACAGTGGTTCCGGGGCGAGGGTGATGAGCGAGTGGAGGGGCTCATCCTAGCCCGTGCCGAAGCCAAGGCTCGCCGGGATTTCGCAGAAGCCGACCGCATCCGCGATGAGCTGAAGTCCGAGGGCGTGCTCTTGGAGGACGGGCCTCAAGGAACTACGTGGCGAAGGGCGTGAACCAGCCGCTCTACACGATCGAGATCCTGCGGCTCGCTGCCGACATTCCACATCTCACGCCGCTCAAGGATCCGCACGGGCAAGCCGAGGTCCGATCGCCGACCTGCGGAAGCAAGGTGTCAGCCCAAGTCATCCTTGACGACACCGGGCGCGTTACCGACTTCGGGCAGCAGGTCGAGGCCTGCGCATTTGGCCAGGCTAGTGCTGCATTACTCGGCGCGAATGCCATCGGGCGCAGCGAGCTCGAAGCCGAGAAAGCTCTCGCCGATTTTAGCGGCTGGCTGGAGGGTGCGCGAAACAATCCAGGGGACTGGCCGAACCTCGACGTACTAACCCCCGCGAAGAACCGGCGAGGCAGACACGGAGCCATGCGACTCCCGTTTCTTGCGTTACTCGCGGCCATCCGAGACGCGGAAGGCCAGACCCCATGAGCGGCTTCCTCACCGCCGCCGCCGTGATGCTCGGCGGCGCTGTACTGTTTGTGATCCTGTTCCGCCGCCTCGGGCTCGGCGCTACCTTGGGTTATATCGTCAGCGGGGCGATCCTTGGGCCTTACGCCCTGAATCTCGTTGGCGAGGCGGAGACGATACAGAGCGTTGCCGAAATCGGTATCGCGCTCCTGCTCTTCATCGTCGGACTGGAACTTCAACCCAGCCGGCTTTGGCGGTTGCGGCACGATATCTTCGGTCTCGGCCTGTTGCAGGTGACGATCGCCGGCCTTGCCCTCGCCTTGCTGATTCACTGGACGCTCGAGTTCAGCTGGGAAGCCAGCCTCGCACTGGGCCTCCCGCTCGCCCTTTCATCGACGGCGCAGGTACTGCCGATGCTGCGCAGCACCGGGGAGCTCAACACGCCTTATGGCGAGAGGGCCTTCTCGATCCTGCTGTTTCAGGATCTATCGATCATTCCCCTGATCACCATCATTGCCGCCATGTCGAGGTCGCCGGATCCTGAAGCGGTTGGCGGTTGGCAGTTGGTGCTTTTCACCGTCCTCGCGGTCGCCGGGCTGGTCGTCGCGGGGCGTTTCCTGCTCAATCCGCTCTTCCGCCTCATCGGTCGCTTCAACGAGCGCGAATTGTTCGTTGTTGCGGGCCTGTTTGCGGCCGTCGGCAGCGCGGCGCTGATGCATTACCTGCATTTGTCGGTTGCGCTCGGCGCCTTTGTCGCTGGCGTGATGCTCGCAGAATCGCCTTACCGGCACGAGCTGGAAAGCGATGTGGAGCCGTTCCGGTCGATCCTGCTCGGCCTCTTCTTCATGTCCGTCGGCATGATGTTGGACCTGTCGGTGATCGCGTCGCGACCGCTGATGGTCCTGGGATTGGCGATCATGGTCATCGCGGTGAAGGCGGCGGTGCTGTACCCGCTGGCGCGATGGTTCAAGATGCGGCCGGGGCGATCGATCTCCATCGCCCTGCTTCTGAGCCAAGCCGGCGAGTTCGGCTTTGTCCTCTTCTCGCAAGCGACGGCAGCACAGCTAATTTCGCCCGAGGCCGCGTCCCTGTTCGGTGCTGTGGTCACCCTGTCGATGGTGTCGACTCCGTTCCTGATGATGCTGATTGAATATCTGCAGCGCCGCCGTCCGGAGCAGCATTCGGATCTTGAGGGCCCCGAATTCTCGCCGGAGACCAACGCGATCGTCGTTGGCTATGGCCGTTTTGGTCAGACCGTGGCGCAAATGCTCTACGCCAAGCGCATCCCGGTCACGTTGATCGACAGCAATGCTCGCCAGATCGAGAGGGTCGGCGAGTTCGGGCACAAGGTCTATTACGGCGACGGCACCCGCATAGACCTGCTTCGGACGGCTGGGGCGGAAACCGCGGAAGCGATCCTGTTCTGCCACGATGATCGCAGCTTCTCGCGCGACAAGCTTGAAGCCGTGCTGGAGGCCTTTCCGCAGGCGAAGGTCATGGTCCGCGTCTTCGACCGCATCGAGGAAATAGCCCTCGATGGGTTGGATGTTGACCTGATCCAGCGCGAGGTTTTCGAAAGCGCGATGACGATGGGGAGCGCGGCGCTTCAAGCGTTGCGCGTCGCCGATCGAGAGGTTGTGCGGGTGGAACGCGAATTTCGAGTCCGCGACAGTGATCGGCTGCACGCGCAAAGCCAAACCGGAGATCTTCACGCAGGTGCGGAGCGTAGCTTCGCTGCTGACCGAGGTCTTCCGGATGAGCCTGCCGACCCGGCCAAATCCTGCGGCTAAGCGAGAAAGGCAGCGAGACGGCTCGCGTCGACGTCTCGGGCAACGAAGACCTGGCCAATGCCCTTGGCAAGGATAAGTGTCGGTCCGGCGGCGGTCCATTTCTTGTCGGCCCTCATCGCCGCGAAAATTGCGGGCCCGATCAAGCCAACGTCAGCAATTCTCACGGGCAGCCCCGCGGATCGGAGGTGAGTCTTGACCCTCTCAGTGTCGTCGGCCGGGCAAAGTCCGAGCTCGGCAGAGAATTCAAAGGCCAGCACCATGCCGATCGCCACAGCTTCGCCATGAAGCAGGTTTTGGCCCGCTAGCGCTTCGATGGCATGGCCGAAGGTGTGGCCAAGGTTGAGCAGGGCTCGGGTTCCCAGAGTGTCCTCCGGATCGGCCGAGACGAAGCGCGCCTTGGCGCGGATGCAATGCTCGATCGCGGCGCGGCGAGCAGTACCGGCCCCAGCGATTACTGCTCCGCCATTGGCTTCGCACCATTCGAATAAGCCGCGATCGTCGATCAGCCCATATTTGACGACTTCGGCATAACCGGAACGCATCTGACGCTCGTCAAGTGTGTCGAGGAGGGCCGGATCGGCAATGACCAATAGCGGATGGTGAAAGCTGCCGACCAGGTTCTTCTGGCCGGCGGCGTCGATCGCGGTCTTGCCGCCGATGGCGCTGTCGACCTGGGCAAGCAACGTGGTGGGCACATGAATGATCGGGCAACCGCGCTTGAATATTGACGCTGCGAGCCC
This sequence comes from Sphingomonas alba, assembly GCF_023516555.1. Classification (GTDB taxonomy): domain Bacteria; phylum Pseudomonadota; class Alphaproteobacteria; order Sphingomonadales; family Sphingomonadaceae; genus Sphingomicrobium; species Sphingomicrobium album. Next base: position 136,532 of record NZ_JAMGBD010000002.1, on the reverse strand, counting down.
GGCAACATCGCCGACCGATCCACCCCCGAGTGCAATGATGGGCGTACCGCGCTTGACGTCCAGCGCTGCCAGACGGTCCGTGATTTCGGCCAGGACGCTCCAATCCTTGGCGGCTTCGCCGGCAGGAACGAGGACGGGTTCATCGAGTGCTACTGATGCGAATGCCCGCCCATAGAGTTCAAACACCCGAGTATCGCTGACCAGTGCCAGGCGGCGCCCGTTGGCAATCCCGGCAAGCTTTGGAACGGCCTCTGCAATGTTCTCCACCAGTACGTCGTAGTCGGCGTCGCAATGCGCCACTCGAATGGTGCTCATGCGCTGAGGTGTTCGGCCAGAGCGTCGATAATCCGGTCGACGACCTCGCCATGGCCCTGGATGCCGCTGCGAATGTGGATGTGCGCCTCGGCGTATGAGGCCCGTCGCTCGTCCGCCAGCCTGGACAAGGTCGCCTTTGGATCAGGTGTCCGAAGCAATGGCCGGGTGTCCCGTCGTGAGGTTCGTTCGCGCAGAATATCGACAGGGGCGTCGAGCCAGATCGTGATTGCGCGCTGGTTGAGGAGTTCGCGCGTCCGAGGATCTACGAAAGCGCCGCCACCGGTGGCGATGACGCCGACACGGCCGTCCACCAGGCGAGCGACCAGCCGCCGCTCTCCGTCGCGGAAATCCTTCTCGCCGAACCGTTCGTAAACCTCGGCTGCGCTGAATCCAGCGGCGTCTTCGATAGCGGAATCGCTGTCGACGAAGGGCAGGCCAAGCCGCTTCGCAAGGCGCTTGCCCACCGTCGATTTGCCCGCACCCATCAATCCAACCAGGACAATTGGCCGATCGAGACGCCCCGAGAGCTTTTCCACAAAGCAGGGCTATACATGGGCTTGTCTGGTCGGGCAAAAGGGCTGGTATGTCGCGAGGAACCGTTATTCTGATCATCGTCGCCCTGCTCGTCATCGGTGGGGCTTTCTTCCTTTCACGCAGCGCCCACGAGGTGCCCACCAAGCAGATCGAGGCTGACGTTAGCCGTGATGCGAACGCGCACTAAGCTCCTGTTGGGAGTGGCGGCGGCCCTGGCCGTGGCTATTCCCGCCATTGCCCAGGACCAGCCGGAATCGCTGTTGCCGCCGGGCTTCGGCGAACCGGCGCCTGCTCCTAGTCCGACCACAGTATCGCCCGGAAATACCACCGCACCCACCGGAGGTAGTGAGACCGCGGTGGAAATGGTGCCGATGGACCAGGCTTTAGCCGACCTGTTGCCCGACAACGTCCCGCCGCCTGTCGAACTGCCGGCCTCAGCGCGCCGGGACCCTTCGCTAGCCGGGCCATTGCCCTCCTCACAGACCGGATTTGAGCGGGACGCCTGGGGCAGGGCGAGCGGCAAATTCTTGTCGATCCTGCTCCGGCGTACGCACGCACCACTGCCGTCGCGCTGGGCGCACATCACGGTTCGCAATGCTCTTCTGACGCAGATCCCGGCTCCGACCGACGTCAACGCTGCCGACTGGGCCGCGGAGCGCGCCTGGCTGTTGCTGCGCATGGGGGAGGCGGACGGTGCCAGGATGCTCGTCTCGGCCGTGGACGTCGATGATTTCACGCCAAAAATGTATCAGGTGGCAGTGCAGAGCGCGCTCGCCAATGCCGATCCGTCTGGCCTCTGCCCGCTCCAGGACGGTCTTGGGACGGTGGAAAGGCTCTCGCTTCCGCTCATCCGGGCCATTTGCGCATCGCTATCTGGCGCCAGCGCCGAGGCCGCTGCCGACATTGAAGATGCGCGCCGCCACGGCCGCATCGGCGGCATCGATCTTGCCCTCGCCGACAAGGTTGTGGGCGCCGGCGCTGATACCTCGCGGGCGGCAACAATCGAATGGGCGCAGGCGAACTCGCTAACCGCCTGGCGGTTCGGCCTTGCCACTTCGACCGGGATGTTGCCGCCACAGGATCTTATCGACACGGCATCGCCGCAGGTTCGCGCATGGCAGGCGCGGGCGCCCGTCCTGGGCCCCGAGTCCCGACTTGCATCAGCGCGGATCGCAACCGGCCTTGGTGTCTTCTCCAGCCAGGCGCTGATGGACTTGTACTCGGTCATCTATGACGGCACCGATCCGAGCGACCTTGGCCAGACCGACGCCTGGCAATTGCGTGTGGCGATGGTGGGGAAGGACCAGGAAACGCGCCTGGCCGCGATGCGCAAACTGTGGTCGGCCGCGAAGCCCGGCCTGGACACTGAAGCCGCGCGTGCCGTCTTGGCCAGAGCAGCTTCGCGAGTGGCGCCGAGCAAAGATCTGGAAGCAGACGCTCCCAACCTGATCGCCTCAATGCTGGCAGCCGGCTATGACGTGCAGGCGGCTCGCTGGGCCTCCGTCGTCGACGATATGGGCGACGCGAATGCCGACAAATGCTGGGCGATGCTGGCATTGGGCGCGCCTTCAGCGCGCGGGCTCGATATCAGTTCGGGACGGATCGGATCCTTCATTGGCCGCGACAATAGTCCGGGCAAGCAGCGCAGCGCATTGCTCGTCGCAGGGCTGGCAGGTCTTGGACGGATCGATGGCCGCACTGCCGGACGGCTCAGCGACCGTTACGGCCTGGGACTGTCGCGGCGAACCAGCTGGAGCAATTTGATCGATGCCGCTTCGATCCGCAGGCAGGCTGCAACCGTTGCCGTGCTTGCGGGGATCGGCATGCAGACCAATAGCTTCGAAGGCGTGCCGGGCATGCACATGTTCCATGCCGTCACGGCCCTGAGGCGAAACGGTCAGGAGTTCGCGGCGCGCATGATCGCTGCCGAGGCACTCTCCAGGACGTGAACGCCGATGACCGCGCGCTAGTCGACCGCTTCCTCGATATGATGGCGGCGGAAGCAGGCGCGTCGCGCAACACGCTGAACGCGTATCGTAACGACCTTGAGGCGGCGGCCGATGCACTGCCGCAGGGTCTTGGCGAGGCATCGCTTGATGAATTGGGCGAGCTTGCTCCACGCTGGTCGGAACTCGCGGCATCGACGCTGGCACGCCGCTCCGCAGCCTTGCGTCGGTTTTTTGGCTTCCTGCATGACGAGGGGCTGCGGCCCGACGACCCCAGCGCCGCGCTGCCGCGGCCACGCCACCAGCGCCCCCTGCCACGCATCCTCGACGAGGATGAGGTGCAGGCGATGTTCACCGCAGCTGAGGACCGAGCTGCTAGCGGCCAGGTTGAAGCGGTACGAAACCTTGCGTTGTTGGAATTGCTCTACGGTTCCGGCCTGCGCGCAAGCGAGTTGGTGACACTGCCAAGGCGTGCCGTCCGACAGGGGCAGCCGTTCCTCATTCTCAAAGGAAAGGGTGAGAAGGAACGGTTGGTTCCGGTCTCAAGTCGCGCACTTGTGGCTGTGGAGCGCTGGCTTGCCGTTTGCCCGGCCGAATCCATCTGGCTGTTCCCCAGTGGCCGCAAGCATTTGAGCCGAATGCGCCTGTTCCAGATTGTCCGCGCGCTCGCTGCCGACGCAGGCATCGCGCCCGACCGGGTGAGCCCGCACGTGCTTCGCCATGCTTTCGCGACCCATTTACTCGCCGGTGGCGCCGACTTGCGGGCTTTACAGACGCTCCTGGGCCATGCGGACATCGCCACGACCCAGATCTACACCCATGTCGACAGCGCCCGCCTGGTCGAACTGGTCAACCAACGGCACCCTCTGGCTCGTCCGCGCCGCGCTCCAGCGCGTTGACGCGGTAGACCTCGCGCCCTAGGCCTCGCCACGATTATGCAGACGTACCTAGAGTTTGAAAAACCGATCGCCGAGCTCGAGACCCGCGTCGCGGAGCTTCGCGAGACAGCGACAGCAAGCGACATCGACATCGAGGCGGAAGTCGCCAAGCTTGAGGCGAAGTCGACTAAGCTTCTCAAGGAAACCTATTCGCGTCTCACGCCCTGGCAGAAGACGCAGGTCGCACGCCACCCCGATCGCCCGCATTTCAAGGATTTCGTCGGGGCAATCGCGGAGGACTTCACGCCGCTCGCAGGTGACCGTGCCTTCGCGGACGATCCGGCGATCATCGGCGGCCTGGCCAAGATTGACGGCCGACGCGTCATGCTGCTCGGTCACGAAAAGGGCGACGACACGGCTTCCCGCCTCAAGCACAATTTCGGGATGGCCAAACCCGAGGGTTATCGCAAAGCGATCCGACTGATGCAGTTGGCCGACAGGTTCGGACTGCCGGTCATCACTTTGGTCGACACACCCGGCGCCTTCCCTGGTGTCCAGGCCGAAGAGCGCGGGCAAGCGGAGGCCATTGCCCGTTCGACCGAGCAATGCCTGGATCTCAAGGTTCCCCTGATCGCCGTGATTGTCGGGGAAGGCGGCTCGGGCGGAGCGGTCGCCTTGGCTGCTGCCAATCGTGTCCTGATGTTTGAACATGCCGTCTATTCGGTGATTTCGCCGGAAGGCTGCGCCTCCATTCTGTGGCGCACGGCCGACAAGGCCGCGGACGCCGCCGAAGCGATGAAGATAACCGCTTTCGATCTCCAGGCCTTGGGCGTCGTCGATCGCATAGTCGACGAGCCTTTGGGAGGCGCGCACCGGCAACCCGAGGCAGCGATGGGGAAACTAAAGGAAACGCTGATCGAGGAGCTGGATGGCTGTTCAGCCCTCGGACCCAAGGAATTGCTGGCGCAGAGGCGCGCAAAATTCCTTGCTGTCGGGTGAACGAGGGAACCGGCCACTATTCATTCGGTTTCGTGCATGAAAGATCCCTTGGAGGAGGGGCGTATGCGCACGAATTGGGTTCTGGCTGGCATTGCGATCATCACCATTCCCGCCGTCGCTTTGGGCCAGGCGCCGGGGTACCTCAATCAGCGTGATGTCGCGGAAGCACAGCGCGACCATCCCCAAGTCGTTGCCGAATTCGGGGGCGCTGAGACCGGCGCTCGCGCAGGCTACGTCGAAGGCGTAGGGCGGCGGGTCGCAGCATATTCGGGCATCGCCAACAGTGCGCAGACCTATCACTTCACCACCTTGAACAGTGCCGTCGAGAACGCGTTCGCGCTGCCGGGCGGCTACGTCTACATCACCCGCCAGCTCATGGGCCTGATGAACGATGAGTCCGAGCTCGCGTTCGTCCTTGGGCATGAAACGGGCCACATCGCTGCCCGTCACGCCCAGGCGCGGGAAGCGGCTCAAAGGCGCAATTCCATCATGGGCGTGCTTGGCATCCTGCTTGGCAGCGTCGTCGGGGCAGGTGGCTTCGGCAACATGATTTCTCAAGGCGCGGCGCAATATGCGCAGATGGCGACCCTGAGCTTCTCGCGCGACCAGGAATATCAGGCGGATACTTTGGGAATTCGCTACATGCTCTCGGCGGGCTACGACCCCATGGGCAGCGCAACGATGCTGGACAATCTCGTGCGGGCCGATGCCCTGGAGACGAGGCTTCAGGGACGTGACAGCCGTTCAACACCCGAATGGGCGCGCACCCATCCGCTCAGTACAAACAGGACGCAGCGAGCGCAGGCAGAAGCGCGTGCGACGGGCCGGGCTGGACAGGGCCTGCGCAACCGCGACCAATTCCTTGCGCAACTCCAAGGCATTTATGTCGATGACGATCCGGCCCAGGGTGTGATCGACGGCCGCACTTTCACGCATCCCGATCTGCGATTCCAGTTCGCCGTGCCGACTGGGTACACCATGCAAAACGGCAGCAGCGCGGTCACGATCTCCGGGTCTGCGGGCAAAGCCCAATTCAGCACCGGGCGCTTCAATGGCGACCTCGCTGCCTACATCAACCAGGTCGTCTATGAACTGACCGGCGGGCGGAGCCAGGTGCCGATGGCGCCGCCGCGACAAACCACAATCAACGGCATTCCGGCCATGTATTCCGTCGGCCGGGCGAACACCTCGTCGGGCGCGGTGGACGTGAGTGTCATGGCTTATCAATGGGCCCCGGACCGCGCTTACCATTTCGTCATGCTCACGCAGGCCGGTGCAGGGATCGGTCCCTTTGCGTCGATGGTGGATTCACTCCGCCGGATTACGCCTCAGGAAGCCTCGAGCATCCGACCAAAAATCATCGACGTGGTCACGGTCAAGCCGGGGGACACGCCGCAACTCCTGTCGCGGCGCATGGCTTATCATGAATTTCAATTGGATCGGTTCCTGTCGCTGAATGGCCTCACGGCCAACTCGCGGCTGGTGCCCGGTCAAAGGGTGAAGGTGGTCACCTATGGGACGCGAAGAACGTAGCGCCCCGACCTAAACGGGACGCAAGCTTCACGGGCCAGCAAACTTACATGTTGCCGTTGACGGTCGTCGCGAGGTTCGTCCACATGCCTCCGGCGCCGCCGCCGAGCTGCCTGAGGCCCTCGAGCATGGCGATCGCAATGAGCGCGACAATCAACCCATATTCAATCGCAGTTGCACCGCGCGTGTCCGCGCGCAGGCACCGCATCAACGTCAGGATAGCGTCCACGCCACCCTCCTCTGGTCTTGGTCCACGCTGCGGGTTTACGGTCGCAAGAGTTAACAGAATGTTCCGGGAGCGTGATTAAGGAACCGTTTGCCTTGGTTGGCTAGGCTCGCTTCCAGGCAGCAAAGTGCAGGATTTCGATCTGTTCGGTGACGCGAGCGTCGCGTTCGAGGAAGGCCTCGCGGGCAGCCCACAAAGCCGGGCGGGCCATAGGTTTACGGGAGCGCGCGTGCAGGATGTTGGTCGAGCCCATCTGGCGCAAATCATGGACAAGCTTGTCGAACGAACCGTAGGCCAGGTCGATGCGATCCACATCCACGACGGGCTCTTGAAAGCCGGCCGCGGTTAGCAGGTGCGCCAGACTTGGCGCATCGATGCGTGGATGGACATGTGGGCTTGCCTGGCCCGTCGCAGCATCTGCCGCGAGCATGGCCGCCCGCAGCCTTGGAAGGCTGTGGCCGCCTGCAACGGCGCCAAGCAATAAGCCACCCTTCCTTAGAACCAGGTTCAATGCTGCGGCTGCAAAAGGAAGCTCGTTCGTTGTCTCAAGCAGGCCGACCGAGAGGACAAGGTCGAAGCGCTCGCCGTCGAAGGGCAGTGTTTCCAGATCGGCGCACAGGCCCCCTGCGCGCTCGGCCATTAGGGGCCCGGGATCGACGACTACGACGTTGGCAGCGCCGAAGTGCTTAATCCAGCTGGGATCGGGACATCCGGCGAGCAGGATGTCGTTGAAGCTTTTCCGCATGTCGGCGAGCCGGTCCAGGCAATCGCCAAAGGCGCGATCGAACAAAAAGGTTTCCAGGCCCGATCTCACAGCCCGGTCACGGCGCAGCGAGCGAAGATTATGGTCGAACAGTTCGGGCATGGCGGAGCTTGTGCGACGCGCACGCCGAGGCGACAAGGGGCGGATGCAAGCGTTCCTTCAGCCCTTCGCAACTGCCGGCAATTGGGCGATCGACCTTGCCCTGCCGCCGCGGTGCCCGGGGTGCGGAATCATCACCGGGCAGCCGCACAGCTTTTGCGCCGATTGCTGGACAGGTATCGAATGGCTCGGCGACGGCGGCTGCCAGAGTTGTGGTGTGCGGCTCGAGGCGACCGATATGGACACCTGTGCGGCCTGCCTCGCGAAACCGCCCCTGATCGCCAGGACTCGGGCAGCGGTCGCCTATGGAGACGCCACCCGGTCGCTGCCGTTGCGGCTGAAATATGCGCGCAAGGTGGCGCTTGCGAAGACCATGGCAAAGTTCATGCGACCGCTTGTGGATCAAAGCGAAAATCCGATCCTTATCCCGGTACCGCTCCATCGTAGCCGATTGTGGAATCGGGGCTTCAACCAAGCCGCCTTGCTGGCGGCAGAACTGGCGAAGCTTACTGGAGCCCAATACGATCCTTTCCTGCTTTGGCGCAGCAAACGGACCGCCGCCCTGCGAGGGATGAGCTCGCTGCAGCGGAAGCGGGAGGTGGCCGGCGCCTTCACCGTTGATGTCCGGGCGGACCTTTCCGGCCGCAAGGTCATCCTGGTCGATGACGTATTGACGACCGGCAGTACGACTGATGGTTGTGCCAAGGCACTGGCCAAGGCGGGCGCGGCGCGTATCGAACTGATTTGCTGGGCACGGGTTGTGCGACCCACCCAGCTTGTGCGTTAAGGGGCCGGCCAACTTTGGGAGAGCGTTCGAACGTGGCGAAGGTCGAAATCTATACGAAGTTCACCTGTCCCTACTGTTACCGTGCCAAGGCGCTGTTGAAACAGAAGGGCGTGGATCCTGAGGAAATTTCAGTCGATCTCGGCGGGCCGAAGAAACAGGAAATGATCCAGCGCGCCAACGGCCGGATGACGGTCCCGCAAATCTTCATCAACGGGAAGCATGTCGGTGGCTGCGACGACCTGTTCGAGCTGGATGGCGCCGGCAAGCTGGACGAGCTGTTGGCGGCTTGATGGCACGGATCGCGCTCTACCAGGCCCGTAGCGGCATCGACCCGGCGGCGAACTCCGTGGCATTGGTCGCGGCAGTGGAGACAGCGGCGGCCGGCGGGGCCGAGATGCTGTTCACCCCCGAAATGTCCGGGCTGCTCGACAGCAATCGCGAACGAGCCAAATCGGCGATCCGGACCGAGCAGGACGATGAGGTCCTTCGCAGTGTTCGGGCGGCGGCAAAGGCCAGCGGCATCTGGGTTCACCTAGGATCGCTGGCCCTGCAAGGTCCGGGCGACCGGTTCGTCAACCGGGCTTTCCTCATGGACAATGAGGGTGAGGTCCGCGCGAGGTACGACAAGATCCATTTGTTCGATGTCGACCTGCAGACCGGCGAGAGTTGGCGAGAGTCGGCGGTGTACCAGGGCGGCGACAGGCCGGTGCTCGTACGTGATACGCCGGTCGGAAATCTCGGTTTGACCATTTGCTACGATCTCCGCTTCCCGGCGCTATTCGAGCGACTGTCCGAGGCGGGGGCCGAGGTTATCGCGGTGCCGGCGGCGTTCACCGTGCCGACCGGCAAGGCCCACTGGCATGTGCTGCTGAGGGCGAGGGCAATCGAGGCGGGGCTGTTCGTCCTCGCGGCGGCGCAGGGCGGCCGGCATGAAGATGGCCGCGAGACCTATGGCCACAGCCTGGTCATAGACCCCTGGGGCGAGGTGTTGCTCGACGCCGCGGACCAAGGCGGGGTGCATTTCGCCGAGATCGACCTTGGCCGCATCGCCGAGGTGCGGTCGAGGGTGCCGGCGCTGAAGCATCGCAAGGCCATCGGCCCGGTCGATTGATTCGAGGGCGAGCCGACCCTATTGCGGCACCGTTGGCTCCGTAGCTCAGCCGGATAGAGCAGTGGTTTCCTAAACCAAAGGTCGCAGGTTCGAGTCCTGCCGGGGCCACCAGTAACATATTGATTTAAAAGGCGAATTGAGGGGTGCTCTGATAATGCTGGACCGGCTGTTCATGGAACATCCACGCTCTCTGGGGCTGAGCTGGTACAGGCACGGCATGGGCGCGCTGAAGATCGGCGGCAAGCTCATCTTCGCCGGCTGCGCGGCCCTCATCCACGGGCTCGTCCCCGGCCTCTTCACCGACACCGCGGGACGCACGGTCACCGAAACCTACAATTACATCCAGAAGATCAGGGCGGGATCGGGCAAGCCGGAGCAATGGTCGGACTATGACATCTGAGGTGGACGTCGCCGTTATCGGCGGCGGCTTTTCCGGCACGATGGCGGCGGTCCAGCTCGGCCGGCGCGGCCTCAAGGCTGCGCTGATCGACGGAAGCGGCCGGATGGGCCGCGGCGTCGCCTATTCGACCCGCGAGCCGGCCCACGTCCTCAACGTCCGCGCCGAAGTGATGAGCGCCTGGCCGGAGGACCTGGAGGATTTCTCCCGGCAGGTTGTGGCCGAGGGCGGAACGCCCAAGGATTTTGCCGAGCGCCGCCGCTTTGGCCGCTACATGGACGAAGTGCTGGGGGACGCGCTGGAGTCCGGGCAGGTCGAGCCAGTCGCCGCAACGGCGGTTCGAGCGCAACGCCAAGGCGATGGCTGGATCGTGACGCTGGACGACGGCCGCGGCATCAAGGCGAGGGCGCTGGTGCTGGCGATCGGCAACCAGGATCCGGCGCCGATGCCGTTCGCGCAAGGCATTTCGCCGAATCGTTTCGTCAACAATCCCTGGGGCCCCGATGCCCGCGCGGCCGACGACCGGCTGGCCGGGACGGACAAGACTGTGCTGCTGATCGGCACCGGCCTGACGGCGGTCGACCATGTGCTGGCGCTCGACGCGCACGGCCATCACGGGCGGATCACCATGCTGTCGCGGCGCGGGCAGGTGCCGCGCGGGCATATCCTCTACGAACCCTGGCCGGTGGAAGCGCAAGACGTGCCGCTGGGCAATGTGCTGAAGGTCTGGCGCTGGCTGCGAAAGCGGGCCGGGCAAGGCAATTGGCGGGCGGCGGTCGATGCCATGCGGCCCCACACAAGCATGGTCTGGAGATCCTGGGACGCAGAGCAGCAGGGCCGCTTCATGCGTCACGCCCGTCCGTTCTGGGACGTCCACCGGCACCGCATCGCCACGGAAGTCGCCGAACGGATGAAGCAGCTGATTGGCAATGGCCAGCTGCAGATCGCGGCCGGTCGCATAAAGGCGATGCGTGAAACCGCCGACGGGGTCGAGGTCGAGGTTTGCGCTCGCGGCGCCTGCAAGGTCGAGACGCGGACTTTCGACACGGTCATCAATTGCACCGGGCCGCTGCATGCCATGGAGCAAACCGAAAATCCGGTCATCCGACAGATGCTGGACGACGGACTGGTTGCCGTCGACCGGATCGGCATCGGGCTGAAGGTCGACGAGACCGACCGCGCGGGTGAGCGGGTTTGGGCGATGGGCCCCGTGACCAAGGGGAATTATTGGGAGATCATCGCCGTGCCGGATATACGCGGGCAGGCGGCGCGGGTCGCCGAGGATATCGAGATGGAGCTGAAGTAGGATGGGTTGTTCCCCGGAAGATGGCGACCTGGTCGAGCCGGCGAAGAAAGTGAAGGTCCCGAAGGACGTCGCCGACGCCGTGAAGACCATCATCCGCTGGGCCGGCGACGATCCCGAGCGCGAAGGGCTGCTGGACACGCCGGCAAGGGTGGCGCGGGCCTGGCGCGAATATGCCCGAGGCTATGCCGAGGACCCGTCGCACCACCTCAGCCGCACCTTCGAGGAGGTCGGCGGCTATGACGAGATCATCCTGCTGAAGGACATCCCGTTCCAGTCCCATTGCGAGCATCACATGGCGCCGATCATCGGCAAGGCGGCGATCGCCTATTTGCCCGGCGACAAAGTGGTCGGGATCAGCAAGCTCGCCCGCGTGCTGCACGGTTTTGCGCGGCGACTGCAGGTGCAGGAGCGCTTAACGGCGCAGGTCGCCGACTGCATCTGGACGCACCTTGAGCCCAAGGGCGTCGCGGTGGTGATCGAAGCCAGCCACGCCTGCATGTCGGCGCGCGGGGTCAACACACCCGGCGTCATGATGACGACATCCCGGATGATGGGCATTTTTCGCAGCGACGAGCGGAGCCGGCGCGAGGTGTTGGCGCTAATGGGGTATTGAGCGGGCGCTAAGACAGCTTTCGACCCATTGCGGACATTCTCCTTGCATGTAAGCATCGAATCGATGCGCATGCTGGTTGCCTCGTTGGTGTTCATTTGCGCGGCTGGATGCTCGACAGAGCCGCCGACGATCAGGCCAATGGATCCACAACCGTTGCAGGCGCCCTTTTGATCGGACCCGAACGATCATTCCCTCAATCGCAGTGAAGACGAAATGCTTGGGCGTCTTGCCGACGCCCTCAACGAGCAGCCCGTAACGGCCGGAGCAGTCGCCGGCGCCTTTGGCCTGCGAAGCGAGTGCGCCACAGGAGGATGCGACTTCGGCCAAACCGAATTTGGCGGCATGGTCTCGCGAAAGGGCCGGCTGAGCTTCGACCGCAACGGCCTGTTCTTCGAGCTCGATGACATTTCCGGACAATGCGTTCGCGCCGCTGTGGTCGCCCGACAATTCAGCGGCGGAAGCGTCGAGCAATCCTGCGCGGATGCGCAGTGCTGGTATTACACCGCCCGGCAAGATTGGGGGTCGGTGTCCTTCGGCCTACCTGACCCCGACGGACCCTGCGTGAAATCCGTGATCATCAATACGTACCGGCAGTCCCATTGAGCGGCGCAGGCGTCCCTTGTGCCGCCGCATTGGCACTCACCTGCCTTAGTGCCTGCGTGCCTAGCCCGCCCGCACTCGAGCAGGTCGATGTCCGGGCCGTCGAAAAAGAGGTCGCCGAGGGCAGGGCAGCCGCCCTTCGTGAGGTCCAAGGCTCCCCAACCACTGCGGAACGTGAGTTCTACGTCGGCTGGGAAATGCACTACGGCTATACGCTGACGCCTGTGGATCGCCCCGGCGACGACCTGTGGCCCGACTTTGCGGATGCGCAGGTTCAAACGGCCTTCGATGGCTTCATCCAACCCGGCAGGGTCTACCTCAAGGGCGAGGCAAACCCCTTGCTGGGCAAGAGGATCGTATGCCGATGCGCGGGCGTTGAATGGAATTATCTCAATGTCGAGAAGCGCTTCCTGGTGAGGTCCGCGAAGTTGGAAGCTCGCTGACGGCAGTATTCCACCCAAATCAGACGTTAGCGACATAGAGTCCGATTTCGACCCATTGCGGACATTAGCAGCATCGGACAAACGTTAGCTGTGAGCGTTCCCCATAGATACTGGCGCATCGCAAAATGGGTGGCGGTTCTCGCCGCCGTCGCGTGGGAATCTTGGTGGGCTTGCGAGTTCTTCAGCGCTCCCGACCCGGACTACGAGATGACGAGCGTGTGGGCGCTGCTAATGGGATTCTGGCTACCGCTGTTGGTCGGCTGCGCCGTCGTGCCAGTGCTGCTATTGCGTTCTCAGGCTCGAAAAAACCGCACGGACTAGAGTCCGCTTTCCACCCTAATCGGACTCTAGGCGCTTAGCTCAACGGGGGATCGCTTCGCCCGCTTTTCCAGATTGCGTCGCATGTCTTGGCGGGGCCGTATTCGGGCTCCGTCAACGAACGCGGTTTGAGGCCAAGCTGCGCGCCCAGCTGCAGGATGTTTTCGGCATTGATCCTCATTCCGCGCAGGCGAGCGATTATGTTCGCCGCCGCCTCTCGCGCCGCAAGACGGTCGCCCAAGCTGACTTCGCCGTTCCCCGGATCGGCGAGCGCGATCCTGCCCCACTCTTCGGCGATACTCGAGCCCCGGTCGTCGATGTCGGAAATGCTGCGAGCCAGCGCGTCGAACAGGTTCGACCATTGGTCGCCGTTTTCCTTCCGCAGGAGCAACGCGGATTGTTCGCCAATCGGAGAAAGGCCGGAAGATTTGAAGGACGGTCGCACAGCCAATTGAGGGTCGACCGGTCCCTTGCTTGCACTGCGCATCACCTCGCGCATGCGATCTTCGAAACAGGGGATCGCCACCTGGTAGATTCTGGCGGCGTACATGTTGTCGCTGATTTCGGCGTCGGCACGAGCTTCCGCTTCTTTCATCGCCCTGAAAGCGGCGCGGTCCTGCACCCAGCTGGCGAGTGCCTGCGCAACCAGAACGCCCGTGACAACGACGACGAATTCGAACGCGAACAGACGCGCGGTCACCTTTCCAGGCCCGCTTCCCCACCAATGACGTACGGTCTGGAACATTGCGCAGCCCCCCGACGGCAAGTGCAATCGCTAACAATGAAACGGCTCGCGCGATAGCTGTTCGATGGGACCGGACGATCGGGCGCTAGAAGGCCAATGGCTGAATTCGACCCATTGCGGACATTAGAACCTCCCAAATCCGTCATTCCCGCGGAGGCGGGAATCCCGCTAGTCTTCTTTCGCCGAATTGCGCGGGCGAGCAGCGCTGGTGCGAGGGCTGATGCATGGTTGGCGGTTGCCTGAAGGCAGCGGGATCCCCGCCTGCGCGGGGATGACGTTAGGAGACTAATGGCAGTTTTCCGCCCAAGTCGGGCCCTAGAAGCCTAGTGTCCGTGTCCGACCGATTGCGGCCGGTCAGTCAGCAAAGCAGCGGCGGGACCTGGCTTCTGCGATGATGGGCAAGGTGTGGCCCTGCCAGGATTCGAAAGCTTCCTTGTAAGGGGGCCTTACGCCCGCCTTTTTGGCTTCCTGATCCACATATTTGACGATCTCGTCCTTGCACTTGGCCATGACCGCCTTCGAGAGGATTTCGGCGCTGTCCGGGCCTTTTGAATAGAGGTGGGCGTAGCGTTCGACGCAGGTGTAGACCCTTCGCGTCGGGTCGGGGGTGCCAACCGGAAGCTGCGTGTAGACAAAGGGGCATTTGGCGCCCGTTGCCTTCGGGGCTGGCTGATCCTTTTTGGCGACTTGTTGAGCCTGATTGGCCTGCGGATTCACTTCGTTGCTAGACTCATCGCCCTTGCAGCTGGCAAGGCTCAGGATCAGCGCAGCGCCCAAGCAAAATCCAAATCGCATCATGCCCAGTCCCCCTCAGGAGCAGGCCCTGCCGTTACTCCGCGAGACTGGCCGGGCAATCGGGTCGAATACCGACAGGTCCCAGAGACCCGGTTTGCCCACTCGCGCCCGTCGTAAATGGACAATGCGGTGGCGCAATTTGTCAAACCACGTGGGGTCCCGATTGCCAGCCATTGCGGTAGCGGGGGGGATCAGTTTCATGTATATTAAGCTGCTGCGGCCGCTCCACGGCTGGCGCCAGTTCGCCGGCGAGGTCGGAATCATCGTCGTCGGCGTATTAGTCGCGCTTGCCGCGCAACAAATCGTTGAAGACCTAAGCTGGCAACGCCGCGCAAATTTGGCGACCGAAGCCCTTCGTGAGGAAGTCGCGGACCATTATTTCTATTCGGTGGAAATCGTCATGGCCCAGCCATGCATCGACAGGCTGCTTGCGCTTCTCGAAGCGGAACTGCGCAAGGACTCTCCCCGACCCGCGACCGTTTATTCGGACGATCTCTTTCGGCAATTTGTATACAGGGCGCCGACCCGCACCTGGTCCGAGAACAAGTGGGCTTCCATCGTCAGCGAGGGCGTTGCCTCTCATTTGGCCAAGGACCTGCGCGTCATCCTGGGCGAGCATTATGCGCAGGTGACTTACATGCGCGATAACAACCGGACTGCGGATCAGCTGGGTTGGAGATTGGGCATCCTCGGCCAACCCATAGAGTTCGATGCCGGCACCCGCGTTCGACTCAGCGAAGCAATCGCGGAGGCAAGAGGCCGCTTTTCCACCATGAGGCTGGTCGGCAACCAGATTATCGGAAGCGTTCAGGCAATGAAGCTAACACCGGCTGAGGCGGACCTTGCCGAGGAGATTCGCCAGTCCGGGACGCTGAAGTTCTGCCGTGCTCACGGTTTACCCATTGGGAAGGTCGAACCACAGGGTCCTTGATCCCGAGCCGTTCGTTTCCCGCGCCAATTCAGTGTGGGATCGCGACGCGGCGCTTGATGTGCAAATAGTCGCCGTTGAACCCGGCCGCCTCTCGCAACGCCGCTAGTGCCCGCCGGCGCTGCAGCAGTTTACTGCCGCGATGCGCCGCCCACCTGGGTGCTCCACGACCAGCCGCGCACGTTGCAGTAGCCGCCGACCATTTCGCTTTCGACTTCGATGAACTTGGTGCCTGAATCGGTGCCGGCGCCGTTGGTGGCGCTCATCCGGGCGGCGGCGCAGTCCTTGCCGATGAAACCGCGATAAACGGGGTTGGGCACGCCGGCGGGCTTGGCGACCTGCTTCTTGTATTCGAGGTTGGCGGCGTCGGCCATGCGGACCTGCTGGGCGTGCGCTTCCATGTCGCGGGCGTGGTCGGCGAGGACCTTGTCGGCGGCGGCGCGATTGGCGGCCTTGCGCGCTTCGATGTCGCGCTTGGCCTGCTCGACCGCGGCGAGATCGGCTTCATATTTCGCCTGGGCGGCGCGATTGCGCTCCTCGACCGCCTTGTGGCGTTCGGCACGTTGTTCGGCGGCGGATGGTCCGGCGGGGGTTTCGGCCTCGCTCGTATCGTCGCGACCGGAGCTTTCCGCGACGGTCTTGGGTGCCGGCCTGCTCTTGCGACCGCTGCCATATTTCTGGGCCACATAGGCCACGAATCCTTCTTCCAGGATCGCGTGCATGTCCTGTTTGATATCGGCGAGCGCATAGGCCGCCATTTCCCGGGCGCGGTCCTCGTCGTCGCCATAGGAAATGCACATGGGCATGAGGTTGAAGCCGAGCTTGGCTTCCATATAGGTTTCGAAGTCGGCGTCGATGTTGCCGTTGGAAGCCGACGGGAATTCGAACATCGGGGTGACGCGAGCCGCCTGGTGCGGCGCATAAGTCTCGCAATAACCGTAGCCCGCACTCGCCGAAGTCGAAACGCAAAGCCCCACAAGGCCGCAGCCGGCGGCCAACAATACGCGATACATCTTCATGATTACGCTACCCCCTGATACGCAACACGGGGGGATTGCTAGCAAATCTGCGGACGAGGGCAAGCGGCGCAGATTTGCCGCCTGTGCGCTGCTATGGGTGGCGCCCGCTGATGGATGGGAGTCGCCGCATGCGTTTGGCAGTGATCGGACTTGGCCGGATGGGAGCGAATATTTCGCGGCGCTTGATGCGCGGCGGGCATGAGGTCGTGGCGTTCGACCGCGACGCGGCGAAGGTGGCCGAGCTGGCGGCGGACGGGGCTGTGGGCGCGGCGTCGCTGGAGGAGGCGGTCGCCAAGCTGGAGCCGCCGCGGATCTTCTGGGTGATGCTGCCGGCGGGCGCGCCGACCGAGGAGACGGTGGCGGCGTTGAGCGGGCTCGCCGAGACGGGCGACGTGGTCATCGACGGCGGCAACAGCTTCTTCAAGGACGATATCCGGCGGCACCGCGAATGCGCCGAACGCGGCGTGAGCTATGTCGATGTCGGGACGTCCGGCGGCGTCTGGGGGCTGGAGCGCGGCTATTGCCTGATGATCGGCGGCGACAAGGCGGCGGTCCATTTGCTCGACCCGATCTTCAACACGCTGGCGCCGGGATATGGGACGATCGCGCGCAACGCCAACCGCACAGGCAGCGACGACCGGGCGGAGCGCGGCTATATCCACGCCGGGCCGGCGGGGGCGGGGCATTTCGTGAAAATGGTGCACAACGGGATCGAATACGGCCTGATGCAGGCCTATGCGGAAGGCTTCGACGTACTGAAAGGGCGGTCGTCCGAGGCGCTTCCGGAGGACGAGCGCTTCACGCTCAACCTGCCGGACATTGCCGAGGTGTGGCGCCGGGGATCGGTGATCTCGTCCTGGCTGCTCGACCTGTGCGCACTGGAGCTGGCTCGAGACAATCACCTCGAACGCTTCTCCGGGCGTGTCGCCGATAGCGGCGAGGGGCGGTGGACGATCGATGCAGCCATGGAAGAAGCCGTGCCGATCAACGTGCTGAGCGCGGCCTTGTTCGCGCGATACCGGAGCAGGACCGACGACCGGTTCGGCGATCGGCTATTGTCGGCGATGCGCTTCGGGTTCGGCGGGCATGTGGAGATGCCGCAGTAAGCGTCAGGAGACGCGGCGGAAGCGGACCTGGCGGGTTGTGGCGTCTGCCGATACGAGCTCGACCTTGAGCGCGGCGCCGGGAAGCAGGTCCTTCGCATCGATGCGGGCGACGACGGGCGGCTCGCAAAGCTGGATGCGCGCGCCGCGTTCGTCCACATCGGTGACGACGGCGTCGAACCGGCTGCCCTCGCGGCCTTTCAGCATCACGGCTTCGGCGAGGTCGAGGGCGGCGCGCTCGACCTGCGCGGCGCGATTGTCGGCGTCGGCCATGACTTCCGGCAGCTTCGCGAAACTGGCGGTGAGGGTGTCGGGGACAGGCTGCCCGTTGGCGACCGCGAGGGCCGCCTCAATGACGAAGCGGTCGGCGAGGCGGCGGAGCGGTGCGGTGGCGTGGACGTAAGTCGCGGCCATCGCCGAATGCCAGGGGACGGCGCCGGGCGTGAAGGGCGCGTAGGTGGCACCCGGGCTGGCTCGGCGGATGGCGGAGCGGAAGGCGGCGTGGCTTGGGTTTGTGCCGTCGAGCGTGCGTTCGAACTGCGCGAGCGTCGCGTCCTTCGGCCAGATGAGGCCGAGGGCCTTGGCGGTGTGGCGCAGACGGCGGACGGCCCAGTCGCCCGGACCCGCCATGACACGGAACAGGCCGGTGTGGTGCGCGAACAAAGCGTCGGCGATGGCGAGGTTGGCGGCGAGGGAAAGCGCGGCGTTCTGCTGTTCGGATTCCAGCTGCGGGAGGATGACGAGGTCGAACTGGCCATCGCCGCCGTCTGGCACCAGCTCCTGCTCCGGCGCGTCGACCCGCTCGGCGCCGCGCGCGTCTTCGGCGAGGGCGATGCGGCGGGATAGTTCGGTGAATTCGGGCGACAGGTCGGATGGCGTGACGGTTTCGTAGGCGAGCTTGGCGCGCGAGCGAATGAGGCCGCGGACAGCGCCGTCGAGGCGGGAATTGCCGGCTTCATCGACGCGGACGGTGAAGACGACTGCCGGCCGGTCGACGTCGGGGAGCAGGCTGGCCGAGCCTTCGCTGAGGATCGGCGGGTAGAGCGAGGCCTTGCCGTCGGGGAGGTAAATGGTGGTGCCGCGCGCCCAGGCTTCGGTATCGATCGGGTCGCCGTCCGCGACGACCGCGCCGACGTCGGCAATGGCATAGTGAAGGACGATATCGTTGCCATCGCGGGCGAGGGCGAAGGCCTGGTCGAGATCGGTCGAGCTTGCGGGGTCAAGGGTCACGAATGGGGTGGCGGTCCAGTCGGCGCGGGATGCGGCGTAGTGATCCTTGGCGGATTGGGCTGCGGCGACGACTTCGGCGGGAAAGCCGGCCGGGACCTGGAACTGGGTGCGGATGTCCGACAGGCCGCGCGCCAGTGCGCCTTCGCTGTCGATCAACCTCATACCGTCCGCAACTCCTTCGGCGACCTTGATGGCCGGTGCATAGGTAAGTTAGGGTCTTCGCGCCATCGCTGCGGGGGCCGGGATGAGAAGCTTCAAGAGCCTGCTGGTTGCGCTGATCGGGCTGACGGCGCTGATGTACGCGGTGCAGGGGCTGGCCAGCATCGACGAGATGAAGGTGCAGGCCGAGGCAGCGCCGGGCGATGCCTATCGCGACACCTTGTTGAGCGGATCGCCGGCGGCAACCTGGACAGGCTTTGCACTGATTACCTTATGCCAGTTCGTGATCGCCGGCGTGGCATTCAAAGGCGCCTGGGATTTGTACACGGCGAGGAACGCCACGGACGCCGAATATAAAGAGGCGAAGAACCTCGCCATCTGGGCGGGCGGCCTGTCGCTGCTGCTGTGGTTCGCTTTGTCGCTGATGATCGGCGCCGGCCTGTTCCAGTGGGGCAGCGAGTTCGGAGCGATGGCACTGACGCGAGCGTTCCAGCTGGGCAGCACGTCGGCGCTGACGATCCTCTTCGTCAACGGCGTCAGGGACTAGGCTAGAGTAGTTCTAGGGCGGCGGTCCGTCTGGGGCCCGCAAGCTAACGGACGGTAATGCTGCCTTTCATTCCGAACGAGGAATGGAGGGGATGCGTACACTTCAGCGGATATTGCCCCGCCGCCGGCGTCAGGGTGATGTCAACTTGAGCGTGTCCTTTAACCTCAACATGGCCGTCATGAATCAACGCGGAGGAGGCTGGGTCGATATGGGCCGCAGCGAAGAAGGCCGGTGCGCTGAAGTTATGTGCGCCGCCCGCATCGTTGCGGAGCTGCAGCACAGTAGGAATTCCCGCACGCAGTTGCACGGTTGCGGGATTGAAGTTGAAGCTGGTCATCGTGACCTGAACGACGCTGGGATCCGCAGCTCTCAATGGATTGAGCGCGATCAGGCTCATTAGGGAAAAGGCGACCAAGCTCTTCATACGGATCTCCTTTGTCGGGCATCTCTTGTTTCTCGCGGAGCAACCGAACTAACCGCGCGGTATTGAGGATGGAATGATTGTCCTGCCGGAAATCTTGGCTGAAACACCGGTTCGCTTACTCGCCAGAAATCCCGGTCCAATTCGCGCATCAGTCAACGATGAATACCTTGGCGCCCGTAGGCGTGAACGACCGGTGCGGTTCGTCGCCGAAGTCCGAGACTTTATAGCTCATACCCTGCTTGAGCAGGAACCTTCGTCCGTCTTTCAGCTGACTGATCAGTTCGCCTTCCAGGACGACCAGGACGTGTCCCCGATCACACCAGTGATCGGCAAGGTATCCCGCGGAAAAATCGACCACGCGAATGCGGATATCGCCGATGTTGATAATTCGCTGTGAACCGGTTCCAGTAGCTCCAGCAAATGTCGTGGCCGCCACTGCGGACCAATCCACAACGGTGAACGGGATCGGGTCGATTTTCATTGATTGCGTTCCAAGGAAGGTGGCGAGTTCACGTCAAAGAAAGCGGGTGGGCAGCGTGGCGCTGACCGCCCACGCCATGCATTTCAAAATATCGCGCGGTCTTCTTCTATTCGCCATTGCATCGACTTTCGTTTCAGAGCGTCGATGCCAGTGACTCGGCCTGCGCGCGGTTTATTCCCGAACCAGGGAAAGCCTATCGGGTTTGCCAATGTCCGCTTTCCAGCCATTTCCGGAATATAGCGACGATCATAATTCCGCGCCCAGCGCCGCGATGACGAGGAGGGCGATCATGAAGGTCAGCAGGGCGGCGTTGGCGCGCGGCGACTTGACGTACCAGAGTGCGACGAGGCCGGGGAAATAGAGGAAGACCGCCGCCAGCGACGGCCATGACTGGGCGAACGGGAGGGTGGTGACGTCGAGCCCGTGCATGCTGAGATAGGCGAGGTGCAGCAACGTCAGGAAATTGACGAAGAACATGCCGCCGACGACCGTGCGGTTGGTGGCGAGGTAATAATCGTCGAAGTCGGGCCAGTCGGCCGGTTCATCCGGGAAGACGAAGGTCGAGAGGATGAAATAGCCGCCGACGATCGCGAGGATGACGAGCAGCGTCCAATAGCTGAAGGTCAGATGGTCGCGCATGCCATAAGCGCTGACCCAGAAATGCGTCTGGTCGCAGAGGACCAGCAGGCCAAGCAGCGGAACGAGATAGCCGATGCGGATTTTGGTGGCGGCCTTGGTGGCGCCCGAACGGATCCGCCAGCTGCGGCCAAGACCCACCAGCATTTCCGCGATCGACAGGCCCAGCAGCAAGGCGAAGAGCTGGAATAAGAGGTCGATCCCGGTCATTCCCGCTCCGCGGTTCTAGCGGACCGCCAACCAGGCCGCGGAGAGGATGAGGCCGAGGTTGAGGTAGGCGGTCGAGGCGAAGCCGAAGGCGCGGTAGAGCGGGTGGATGCGATAGCCGATCCAGAAGGCGATGCGGGCGGCCACGAAGACGATTGCCGCAGCCGTGATGACGTGGATGCGGTCTTCGGAAATGTTAGCGGCGAGGCCCAGGGTCGCGGCGCAGAAAATCACGAATTGCTGGGTCGTGTTGTCGGCCACGCGGCCATCGACCTCCATCCTCTGGCTTTCCTTGTGCAAGGTCGGGTCAATGGCTTCGGAGAGGAAGCGGGCATTGCCGACGGCGACGACCATGGCGAACAGGACGATGGCGGCGCAGGCATTGGCGGCGGCCGCGTAAGCAAGGCGGTCGCCGGCGGTTGGCGCATAGGCATGGGGCAGGATGGCGGTCAGCAGCCACATGGCGGCGGCCATGGAGATGATGCCGCTGGCGGCGCCGATGGCCACCCTGCGCTGGTCGGGAGTCATGACTCGAAGGAAGCCTTCACATCTTCGAGGAGCTGAACGAAGCGCGGGTCATCGCGGATGGGATCGAAGTCATTGTCCATCACCAGCCACTGCTTCTTCTCGAGTCCGGACGTCGGCAGCCAGCGATATAGCGTTTCAAACGCTTTCTCGGTCTCCCCGAGTTGCGAATAGGTGCATGCCGCATTGTAGAGCGTTTGCCCGTCGTCGGGATCAAGCGAGATCGACCGCTCCAGCCAGACCTTTGCCTCTTCCGTCCGTCCCAACCCGGCGAGCGTCGGTGCGACCAGCTGGGCCGGGCGTGAGGCTTCGGGATGACGTCGCATGGCTTCTTCGGCGCGCTTGATGCCAAGCTCGGCATAAAGTTCCGACTCTTCCTTTCGACCGAGCGCGCGCAAGATGAATTGAAGCATTAGCGGCGACGTGAAATCGTCCGGATTCACTTCCAGCGCCCGGACGAACAGGGGAATGCATTTGTCGTGCTCATTGTTGCGGACGCGGAAGCGCGCATAGAGCAGATTGACGTCGGGGCTATCCGGGTCGAGTTCGAGCGCTCGTTCAAATGCAGCCTCGGCCTCCTCGAAATGACCGAAGAAGCTGAGTGCGTCCGCGCGGGCCGCGTGGGCCTCGGCGAGATTGGGATCCAGCGCCAGCGCCTGATCGGCGACCGCGAGAATATCTTTCTCGGGGATGATTTCGCCGTACCAGCCGATCTTCCGGCAATCGACGTTGGCAATGCCTGCGTAGGCTCGGGCGAATTTCGGGTCGAGCTCAGTTGCCTGAACGAACATCTGCCGCGCGAGGACAAGGAAATGCTTGGTCGCATTATGAAAGTAATGCCGGCCCTTGAGGTAGAGATTGTAGGCCTCGACATTGTCGGTTGGCGCCTGGCCTATGGCCTTGCTCTCGGCTGGGAAGAGTTTGACCTTCAATTGATCGACGATGGTCCGGGTGATCTCGTCCTGGATGGCGAAAATGTCGTCGAGGTCACGGTCGTAGCGTTCGGCCCAGACATGACCGCCGGTTGCCCCGTCAATGAGCTGGCCGGTGATGCGGACGCGGTTGCCGGCTTTGCGGACGCTGCCTTCGAGGATGAAGCGCACGCCGAGGTCGCGTGCGACCGTTTCCAGGTTTTCCGACGCACCACGGTAAGCGAAGCTGGTGTGGCGGCCGACGACGAACAGGCCGGAGACCTTGGACAAATCGGTGATGATGTCCTCGGTAATGCCGTCCGAGAAATAGTCCTGCTCCGTGTCGCCGCTCATGTTGTTGAAGGGCAGAACAGCGATGGAGGGCTTGTCGTCGGTGGCGGTTGCCGCAGCAGCCTTGCCTGCCGGCTGCGCGGTTGATCCATCGACGACTTCGAAGATCCGTACGGGCCGGTCGATGTTCTTGAGGTCGTGATTGCCGCGATCCTCGAACTCGACGTCGAGCTTGTTGCCGACATGGTCGCGGACCGATTGCGATACTGCAACGCGGCCCGGGCGCGCGGCGCCTTCGATGCGGGCAGCGAGGTTGACGCCGTCGCCGTAGATGTCGCCGTCCTGGGCGATGACGTCGCCGAGGTTGATGCCGATACGCATTTCGATGCGGCGGTCCTCCGGGAGGTCGGCATTGCGCGAACGCATCTGCTGCTGGATGCCCGTCGCGCATTCGACCGCGCCGACAACGCTGGCGAATTCGGCAAGCAGGCCGTCGCCGGTGAGCTTGACGACGCGGCCGTTGTGGGTGGCGATGGCGGGCTCGAGGATCTCGCTGCGGCGTTCGTTCAATAAGGTCAGCGTCGCGACCTCGTTCGTGCCCATGAGGCGGCTGTAACCGACGACGTCGGCGGACAAGACTGCTGACAGGCGACGTTCCATCGACGCTCCGGCACTGTTCAGGGCCGGTCTAGCACATCGCCGGACGAGAAAAAGCCCGCCGGTCCGAGGGAGGAGGGGGATGCCGGCAGGCTAGGTCGAGTGGAGAAACGAAGAAGGCCTTACGCTACTTCAGGCACCGCCACCGTGGGACGGTTCATCGGAACGCGCAATAACCTGCGTCAGGATTGCGATGCTCATGAAAAGAGGCCCAACTTCTTGGAAACAGGCCCGTCGAACGCAACTGACCGACGGGCCTGCCCCCACAGGCACGCTGATCCATGTTGCGTAGCTGATTTGCAATCTAGATCAAGCATGCAGATTATATCCATGCCGAATCGTTGCGTCCTGGGGAGGCGCGTATGCCCTTGTATGTGATCAGCTATGACGAGCATCCGTCTCGCAATTACGAAGAATGCCATCAGCTCATGTTCAAATGGCAGGCGAGGCGCCTGCTAGAGTCCGTTTGGCTCGCAGAGCTGGCTGGCCCAGCCGAGGCTGTAAGAAGGATTCTGCAGGCCACCTTTCGGGGCAGCGGATCGATCGCCGTCCTCGAACTTCTGCCGAACGCCGACTGGTCGATCGAGGCGCGCAAGGAAGGCATGGAGTGGCTGCATGCTCATATGAACTCCTGACAATGCGGCCCTTCACGATTGTGACGGCGGCACTCCTCGCGGCTTATTTCTTCGGCCTGGAGTGGCCCGCTGTATTCGTCTTGTGCGGCTTGGGCTTCGTCGCCAGCATCCGGTGGACAGCTTACCGCTGAAGAAACCAAATGGGTAAAATAGTTCTTGACATCGTCACGCTGCTTCGGTACTTCCATGAACAGTCGGAAAATGGGTTCAGCGAGCCGCTACGGAGAAATCCGGGCGGCTTTTCTTTTGCGGGAAGGGCGATCGGCATGGCGAAGGCGGACGGGCTCGTCCTGGAAGGCGGAAGTCGGAAGCGGAAGGTCCGGGCGTCGTGCCGTAGCTGGACCAAGGCGAAGGAAGGTGCGTTCCTGCGCGCGCTGGCCGAATGCTGCAACGTCAAGCTGGCGGCGAAGACGGCGAAGGTTTCGACCAGCTCTGTCTATGACAGGCGATCGAAGCACGCGTCCTTCCGGGCGGCTTGGGACAATGCGCTGGCGACCGGTTACGCCCAGCTTGAGCTGATGCTGCTGGAGCGTTCACTGCATGGCGTCGAGAAGATCGTCGTCGCTCGCGATGGCACCAAGACGATGATGCGCGAATATAGCGACAGGGTGGCGCTGGCGCTGCTGCGGATGCACCGCGACACGGCCAAGCTGTCGGATGAGACCGTCGACGACATCGAATATGAGGAAGCCAAGGACCGCATCGTTGCGCGGTTGGACCGGCTGCGGGAACGCGACGAGGCGTGAAGTTGCCACTGGGGCCTGCCGAGGCGCGGGCCATGTTGCGTATGTCGCCGGAAGAGCTTCGCGACTTCCTGGAGAAATGCGGGCCGCGCGGCGTCTTGTTGCTCGATGCCGCCTTCGAGATGTGGGCGGACGAAGGGCAGTTGCCGCCGCTGGGCGAGGGCTGGCGCGTGTGGCTGATGATGGCCGGGCGTGGATACGGGAAGACGCGCGCGGGGGCGGAGTGGATTAACAATTTGGCCCAAGGCGTGCCGAAGCACATCGCCTTGGTCGCGGCGACGATCGACGAGGCGCGCAGCATCATGGTCGAGGGCGTGAGTGGGATCCTGAGCATCGCGCGCAAACAAAGGGTGCGGGTGAAATGGGAGCCGAGCAAGGGCAGGCTGATCTGGCCGAAGGGCACCGTCGCGCAGCTGTTTTCGGGCGACAATGCGGACGGATTGCGCGGGCCCGAGCTCTCCGTTGCGTGGTGTGACGAGCTCGCGAAGTGGCGGCAGGCCGAAGAGGCCTGGACCAATTTGCAGATGGGGCTGAGGGCGGGGCCGAGGCCGCGCGCACTGGTGACGACGACGCCGCGGCCGATCCGCTTGCTGAAACGGATCAGGGACGATGCCTGGACCGTGACGACGGGCGGCCGGACCAAGGACAATGTGTCGCTGCCAAAGGCGTTCATCGAGGTGATGATGGCAACTTATGCGAAGACACGGATCGGCCGGCAGGAGCTGGACGGCGAACTGATCGAGGATGTCGAGGGCAGTTTGTGGCCGCGAGCGTTGATCGAGACCTGCCGCTGCGAAATGCCGTCGCGGTTCGATCGGGTGGTGGTCGGCGTCGATCCGCCGGCGGGCCCTTCGTCGGACTCAGGGCAAGGCGGAGATGCTTGCGGAATCGTCGTCTGCGCAAAGGCGGGCGAGCAATATTATGTGCTGGCCGACGAAAGCGTCTTTGGCTTGAGCCCGGACGGATGGGCGCGAGCGGTCGCCGCTGCGGCTTCGAGATGGCGCGCGGACAGGGTCGTTGCCGAAGCCAATAATGGCGGGGCAATGATCACGGAGGTGCTGCGCAATGCGGACAGCGGCCTGGCGCCGAAGCTGGTTCATGCGTCGAAAGGAAAGGTCGCGCGGGCGGAGCCGGTGGCGCTGTTGTTCGAGGCAAAGCGGGCGTGGTTCGTGGGCGCATTTCCGGAACTGGAGGACGAGTTGGCGGGCCTGCAGATCGGCGGTGGATATGACGGGCCGACACGCTCGCCGGACCGCGCCGACGCGATGGTCTGGGCGATGAGCGAATTGTCGCAGGTGCGTGCAAGCGTGCCGCGCGTGCGGGCGCTGTAACATTTGTTCAAGGAGTGATACGGAAGGGCCGCAGGCGACAGGCAGCAGGGGGCAGCCATGGCGACTTTGGCCGACACACAAGCAATTCAAAAAGCACGGCGCGATGCGCTTTCCGGAACGCCGCGCGCGCATGCGGTGGACCGCTGGATCTTCGTCGGCATGGCTGTGTGGTTCATCGCCATCGTGCTGGCCGGCTTCATACCGGATTCGATCATGAAGGTCGGCCTGGTGCAAAGCGGGCAAAGGGCGCCGTTCCCGATCGTGCTGCACATGCATGCCGTGCTGATGGGATCGTTCCTGCTGCTGATGCTGGCGCAAAGCTGGCTGATGGCGACGGGCCGAAAGGCGCAGCACATGCGGCTTGGCCTGGCCGGGATGGTGCTGGCGCCGGCACTGGTTGTGGTCGGCTTCATCCTGGCACCGACCATGTACCATATGCTGTGGGATGCCGCTCAGGCAGCTCCGGCAGGCAAGCAGGCGGAACTGCAGGGCGCGCTCGGGATCTGGGAAGACATCCTGCTTTTGCAGATACGGATCGGAGTCACATTCGCGATCTTTATGGCGATTGCCCTGGCGGCGCGGATTCGGGATTCCGGCATGCACAAGAGAATGATTTTCCTGGCGGTGGCGATGGCGCTGCCGGCCGGGTTCGACCGGATTCCGTGGTTGTGGTCGACGATGCCGGTGAGCCCGCTGTCGGCGGATGTCTGGGTGCTGGTGGCGGTCGCGCCGATGTTCCTGTGGGACGTCATCCGCAACCGCTGGGTGCATCCGGCCTATGTCATCTGGCTTGCGCTCAACATACCGCTGTCGGTTGCGGTGTTCGGGTTGTGGGACACGCCCTGGTGGCACCATGCGGCGCGGCAGATCATGGGTGTTGGTTAGTGGCTTAAGGGAATTTTGAGCCGGCGCTGATAACGCGGCGCCATGTCGATCGAAGGACAAAAGTTTTACCCAGGTGACGAAGCCACGCCGCAAATGCTTCTGCGGTTGGCCTCGGAATATCGGCAAGCGGCGGACGTGCTTCGAAAGAATGGGCGGCGGAGAAAGCCGCTATCCTTTTCGCCCTATAGGCTAGTCGTGATTCAGAGCGTTGAACTCTACCTCGATGCGTATCTCAGGACTCAAGGCCTCCGGCCTGCATCGCTGCGTAAAGTACCGCACAACTTCAAGGCTAGAGCCGAAATGGCAGAAGAAGCCGGGCTTATTCTGAGCAAGGGAACCGTTGATCATCTAAAGCGCATGACGGAAACACGCGAATACTTGGTTTCGCGCTACGATCCGGACCCGCAAGAAAAGCTGTCCGAGATAACGCGACTGGCGGCTACGCTTCATGAGGTTGCGTCTCAAATAGAAGCGGCCCTGAGGCGATAGGTAACCATAGGCTTCAGGCGGCCTTTTCAGGAGAAATCGATGTTTGGATGGTTCGGGCGCAAGGGCGCGCCGGACGCGGTGTCGTGCGCTTATGCGCCGCCGCCGTGGCTGGCGGGTGTGCATGAAGAGGGGTTTGCACGCGGTTACGAGGCGCAAATGCGCGAGGTCTATCGGACCAATCCGGTCGGCTTGCGATCGGTACGGCTGGTAGCCGGGGCGCTTGGCGGGCTGGTGGTTGAAGCCGCGGATGAGGCGGCGGTTGGGCTGGCGAAAAGAGTGATCGGGGATGTTGGCGCAGCAGCCGGCGATCGCCAATCATGCGTCGGACGGAACGGTTAATGCGATCCTGGGCGCGATGCGCGCCCACGGGCTGATCGCCGCCTAGGCCGGCCTAGTCTTCTGTCTCGACATCGAGCCGGAGAAAGATGCGCTTTCCGGTTTCAAGATCCCGGAACCAGGCATTCCGGAAGGGAGCGAAGCTGGTCGCTCGCAAACGATTGTAGAAGTCGCGGAACGTGCCGATTTCGTCGAGGTCGAACTCGCACAAAGCGTCGAAATCGGCACGCGAATGATAATTGCCGGCATCGAGAGGCAGCTCTACAGTGCAGGTCCCGTCGAGCAGCTTGGGCAGCCAGTCGCCGAAGGAAGCGACCTCCGCCGCGAGGATGCGGTCGTAAAGTGTCTTGGACGTGTCTTCAGGTCGGGCCTTGATCTCGCGTTGGAGGATGATCGGCCCGTGGTCGATCTGGTCGTCCATGAAATGAACCGTGAAGCCGACCTTTAGGCCGCGAGCGAGCGCAAAGCTTTGGGGATACCAGCCGCGCGTATCGGGATTGAAGCCGGGGTGCAGGTTCACACAGGGGACGGCCCGAACCAGGGACGCGGGGAAGAGCTGTTTGCAATGGGCGGAGACGATGAGCCCGTATTGCCGGCCAAGATCGTCGGCGACGTCACGAATTCGAATTTCGCGGGCAAGCCCGCTTCCCGGCGAGCAGCCAAAATCATGCGGCCAGTCCTTGTCCGCCAGATAGGATTTCAGCCCGTCGAAGATCGCTCGATTGTCGGAGAAGAACAGGATCGGGCGCATCCCGCCAAGCCTAGCGCATGCCCCAAGGCATCGGAAGTCAGAAGCGAGGAAATGGTACCATGAGCATCTCAGCCTTCTCGCTGGCCGACTCCAGCGTTTCCGAAGTGACCAAGGAAAGCAGCAAGAAGCTGCCGCCCAAGCGCATCTTCACGGCGGTTCCCGATCGCACGATCGTGCCCGAGCCGCGCTGAATCTTGTCAATTTCAAGGATGAGTGAATGCGGGCGGCATAAACGTCGATGCGGAGGCTCGCGCGGCGATTGCAGCCATCCTGTCGCGGCTAAGGACTCACGGGCTGATCGATCCCTAGGCGGGGCCTTTCGGCGCGGCTAAGGAGCGCATGCCAACAAGCGGAGCAGTGCCATGCGTCTTCCGGTTCTTTTCGTCGCGCTTGCGGGCCTCGCCGCGCCCGCCGCAGCACAATCGCAGCCGTTCCGCATCTTCTTCGATTGGGGCAAGCCGGAACTGACCCGCGACGCACAGACGATCCTGAGCGAGGTCGTCACCGCGTATCAACAGCAACGGCCGCAGGGTGTCCGGGTCGCGGGCTATACCGATCGGTCGGGATCTTCGGCCTACAATCTGACCGCGTCCAAGAAGCGGGCGAAGGCCGTCATGGATTATCTTGTCGGCCACGGGATTCCCGCCGAGGCGATCGTCCTGGTCGCCTATGGCGAAAGCGAGCCGATCGTGCCGACCGAGGATGGCGTGCGCGAAGTCCAGAACCGGCGCGCCGAAATCAGCTTTGCCGGCGGGATGGCGCCGGTTGCGGCGGTGGCTGCGCCATTGGTGCGTGGGGATGGATCACCGGCGGGAACGGCGACGCTGAACGGCAATGAGTTGACGATCGCGGCAACCGGACTGGCGCCTGGACCGCACGGCCTTCACCTCCATGCGGTCGGCCTATGCCAGGGGCCGGATTTCGCCAGCGCCGGGCCGCACTGGAACCCGACCAATCGCAAGCATGGGACCGAGAATGCGGAAGGCCCACATTTGGGGGACCTGCCGAACCTGGATGTCGGCGCGGATGGGAAAGGCAGCGTGACCCTGACGGTTCCGGATGGCTTCATCGACGCCGATGGCGGCGCGGTCGTCATTCATGCGGGGCCGGTAGACAACAAGACCGACCCGGCCGGCAATAGCGGCGCGCGGATCGCCTGCGCGCCCTTTACCCGCTGATCACTTCCCGCTGGTGCCGTCCGGCCCGGCAGCGGCCGTCGCCGCGGCGGGGTCGCGGAAGAAGGCGAAGGCCTTTTCCTTGATGGCCTTTGGCACTTCGTGGCCGCCGGTGAATTTTTCGAACTCGACTGGGACGTGGCGGACGCGGAGCCTCGACGCGAAGCCGCGCGCATTGGTGAAGGACAGGACCTTGTCCTCCTCGCCGTGGCTGATGAAGACATATTGGTCAGGCGCCGACTTGCCGAGGAAGGCCGGCCCGGCGGAAAAGGCGATGACGCGCTTGAACAGGTCCGGGTTCGCCGTGCCGACAGACAATGCGTAAGTCGCGCCGTCCGAAAAGCCCATGATGCCGATTTGCTTCGGGTCGACCGCGACCTTGGTGAAAAGGTCGGCCAGCGCCGCGTCGAGCGCCTTTAAATCCTTGCCGTAGCGCGGCTGCACATTCATCTCGAGCCCGAGGCGGCTGCTCAGGTCCTCGATCATGTCCCACGTCCCCTTGATGGACTGCGGGATGAGCAGGACGATGCCGTTGGCGTCGGCGAGGTCGCGGAACGAGGTGAGCGTGTCGCTCGCCTGCCCGCCGGCCCCGTGCAGTGCGACAAGGACCGGCGCGGGCGCGGACGTGTGGCCCTTGGGAAGATAGGCGTAAGCGCCGCCCGCAAGCTGCAGCACGCCGCTGCGCGCGTCGCCGTTGGCGATTGCCGTCACGGGCGGGCGTGCAGCGAGCTCAGGGCCCGCAGCCAGGGCCGGGGCCAAAGGCGCGACGGCCAGCAGGACAGCGGCAAAGACCTTCAGCGCGTACGCTTTACTCGTGCGGGGCATCCTTCGTCTCTCGTCATCGGCCAAACACCGAAGGATTCACCTCCGCGCGCCGCTTGTCCAGCCGGGCCGACTTTAGTCCTGCTTCGGCTCCGGGTTCCAGCCCTTCACCGTCACCTTGGCATAGTCGAGCGACACGCCATCGGCCGCGCAGTTCGAGATGACGACGTCCTTCAGTTCGTAGCGACTGGCGCCCCCGGCGAATTGCGCGCCGGCATAGCGCTTGCCGACCGTGCAGCCGGGAAAGCTGCCCTCCACCATCAACACGCCCGGCCCGGCCGCCGGCTGGCCGTCAACCATGGCGATATCGAGCCCGCGGCCCATGCTGCCGTAGGCGGCGCTGCCGGCGGATGCCTTGTCCGAGGTGCCGAGCATGGAATGGCCCGCATGGGTCCCCCAGCCAAACGTCTTGACCGTGACCTCCTGCCCCTTGCCGCCAGCGACCTCGCCCTTGCCGGGCGGAAGCGTCAGTAAATAATCGGATGAGGCGGCCGCGGCGGCGGAAGCCGCGAGCGCAGCGATGGCGGCGGCGAGGACGGCGTGAAGTGCGAAGCTCAATGGGCGCATGACAGGCTCCATAACTGGTTCGGCAGTCCCGCGAATACGCCTGTTCAGCCCGCCAAGAAAGGGAGCATAAGCGGCGGCTTCATAAAGCGGAGGAGTCGCAAGATGACAGCCTTCAACGCCGTTCGTTTCAAAGTGAAGCCGGGCCGCGACCAGGAATTCCTGGATGCGCATGCCGCCGTCGACCGTGGCAGCTGGCCCGGGATGCGCAGCGCCAACCTCATCAAGACGGGCGAGGGGTCCTACTGCATCATCGGCGAGTGGGACGACATGGACGCCATGGCCGCCGCTCGCCCGCACATGATCGCGACCCTCGACAGCTTCCGCGATTGCCTGGACGGCGACACGGACCCGGTGTCAGGGCCGGTGGTGATGGAGCTGAAGTAGCCTAGCCGAATTTCGAGGTGCTGACGGTGGCAAGGCAGTCGAAGTGGACGGGCAGGCTTTGCTCGTCGAACTCGGGCTTCTTTATCCGGCCGGCAGGCTTCTGGATGCGGAGGCGGACGAGCTTCGCGGGGTCGATGGCCTTCGCGCACATGGCGCAGGGCTTGCCGTCGATGTCGGCGCTGTCGTCGAGATAGGGCGCGCGGCCGTTCCAGTGGCGGGGGAAGTTGAGCTCGACCTCGGGCCGCACGACCTTGCGCAGGCAGTCGGTGTGGCAGGCGCTTTCCTGGAGCATGAAGCCGGGCGTGTCGGGATCGACGCGGATGACGCGCAGGATCGTCCCCCACGGCACGAGCTCGCCGCAGAAGCGGCAGGTGACGCCGGTGGTGAAGTTCGGATCGCGGCGGCGAGGCATTTTGGCTGGCGACTATTTCGCCGCGATGAGGTCAGGCTGATCCACCTCGGACGCCTTTAGCTTCCGCGTCCGCTTGGGCTTCGCCACCACCGCCGGCGCCGCCACCTTCGGGGCTTTCGCCAGCGTGTCCTTGAGGTAGTGGCCGGTGAAGCTCCTGGGGCTCGCGGCCACCACCTCCGGCGTGCCTTCGGCGACGATTTCGCCGCCGTTGACGCCGCCTTCAGGGCCTAAATCCAAGATCCAGTCGGCGGTCTTGATGACGTCGAGGTTGTGTTCGATGACGACGACGGTGTTGCCGTGCTCGACTAGCGCATGGAGCACTTCGAGGAGCTTGCGGACGTCCTCGAAATGCAGGCCCGTGGTCGGCTCATCGAGGATGTAGAGGGTCTGGCCGGTGGCGCGGCGGGAAAGCTCCTTCGACAGCTTGACGCGCTGCGCCTCACCGCCCGACAGGGTCGTCGCCTGTTGCCCGACCTTGATGTAGCCGAGGCCGACTTCCTGGAGCATCGCCATCTTGTCGCGGATGCCGGGCACCGCCTTGAAGAATTCGGTGGCGTCCTCGACCGTCATGTCGAGCACGTCGGCGATGCTCTTCCCCTTGAACTTCACCTCCAGCGTTTCGCGGTTGTAGCGGGCGCCGTGGCAGACATCGCAGGTGACGTAGACGTCGGGCAGGAAGTGCATTTCGATCTTCAGCACGCCATCGCCCTGGCAGGCCTCGCAGCGGCCGCCCTTGACGTTGAAGCTGAACCGGCCGGGCTTGTAGCCGCGGGCGGCGCTTTCCGGCAGGCCGGCGAACCAGTCGCGGATCTGGGTGAAGGCGCCGGTGTAGGTCGCCGGGTTGGAGCGCGGGGTGCGGCCGATCGGCGACTGGTCGATGTCGATGACCTTGTCGAGATGTTCGAGGCCGGTAACCTTGTCATGCTTGCCGGCGAGGATGCGGGCGCCGTTCAACTGGCGCGCCGCCGCGGCGTAGACCGTGTCGATGGTGAGGCTCGACTTGCCGGAGCCGGAGACGCCGGTGATGCACGTAAAGGTGCCGAGCGGGATGGAGGCGGTGACGCCCTGAAGGTTGTTCTCCGTCGCATTATGGACCGTCAGCTTCTTGCCGTTGCCCTTGCGGCGCTCGGCGGCGATGGGGATGACGCGGCGGCCGGAGAGGTAATCGGCGGTGAGGCTGGTTTCACAGGCCAGCAGGTCGTCGAGGCTACCTTCGCAGACGATCTCGCCGCCGTGGACGCCGGCGCCCGGGCCCATGTCGATGACATGGTCGGCGTGGCGGATGGCGTCCTCGTCATGCTCGACGACAAGCACGGTGTTGCCGAGGCTCTTGAGGCGCTTCAGCGTTTCGAGCAGCCGGTCATTGTCCTTCTGGTGAAGGCCGATCGACGGCTCGTCGAGGACGTAGAGGACGCCGGAGAGCCCGGAGCCGATCTGGCTGGCGAGGCGGATGCGCTGGCTCTCACCGCCCGAGAGCGTGCCCGACGTGCGGTCGAGGTTGAGATAGTCGAGCCCGACATTGTGGAGGAAGCCGAGGCGCTCGTTGATTTCCTTGAGGATGACGCGGGCGATCTCGGCCTGCTGCGGAGTGAGCTTGGCTTCGAGCGTGGTGAACCAGGCAAGGGCGTCGGCGACGGAGCGGCGCGAGGAGAGGCTAATGTCCTCACCGGCGATTTTCACCGCCAAAGGCTCGGGCTTGAGTCGGGCGCCGCCGCAGGTCTCGCAGGGGTGGCTGGCCTGGTACTTCGAAAGCTCCTCACGCATCCAGGCGCTCTCGGTCGAGAGCATGCGGCGGTTGAGGTTGCCGAGCACGCCCTCGAACGGCTTCTTCACTTCATAGGATTTGCGGCCGTCCATGAAGCGCAGGATCACCGGCTTGCCATCGGTGCCATAGAGGATGACGCGATGCGCCTCCTCCGGCAGGTCCTTCCAGGGTGTGTTGAGATCGAAATCGTAGGCGCGGGCAAGGCTGCCCAACACCTGCATATAATAAGGCGAGGGCGGCTGGCTTTTGGCCCAGGGGACAATGGCGCCTTTCTGCAGGCTGAGCGCGTGGTTGGGGACGACGAGGTCCTCGTCGAACTCCATCTTCTCGCCGAGGCCGTCGCAGCCGGGGCAGGCCCCCTGCGGCGCGTTGAAGGAGAAGAGGCGCGGCTCGATCTCGGCGATGGTGAAGCCGGAGACCGGACAGGCGAATTTCTCGGAGAAAGTGATCCGGCCGTCGGGCGCGTGGGTGGCGAGCACCTGGCGTTCGTGGGCTTCCTCCAGCGCAGCGGCGACGCCGGTCCGCTCGGCGCCCGGAGTTTCCGGCGGGTCGGCGGGGTCGAGGTAGGCGAGGCCTTCGGCGAGCTTCAGCGCGGTCTCGAAGCTGTCGGCGAGGCGGGACTCTATGCCTTCGCGGACGACGATGCGGTCGACCACGACTTCAATGTCGTGCTTGTACTTCTTGTCGAGGACAGGGGCCTCTTCGATGGCGTAGAATTGGCCGTCGATGCGGACGCGAGTGAAGCCGGCCTTCTGCCATTCGGCGAGTTCCTTGCGATACTCGCCCTTGCGGCCGCGGACGACGGGCGCGAGCAAATAATGGCGCGAGCCTTCCGGCAGGGCCATGACCCGGTCGACCATCTGGCTGACCTGCTGCGCCTCGATCGGCAGGCCGGTGGCGGGGGAGTAAGGAACGCCGACGCGCGCCCAGAGCAGGCGCATGTAATCGTAGATTTCGGTGACGGTCGCGACCGTCGAGCGTGGGTTGCGCGAGGTCGTCTTCTGCTCGATCGAAATGGCCGGCGACAGGCCGTCGATATGCTCGACGTCCGGCTTCTGCATCATCTCGAGGAACTGGCGGGCGTAGGCGCTGAGGCTTTCGACGTAGCGGCGCTGGCCTTCGGCATAGATGGTGTCGAAGGCGAGGGAGGATTTGCCCGAACCGGAGAGGCCGGTGATGACCGTCAGGCTTTCCCGCGGGATATCGACGTCGATCCCCTTGAGATTATGCTCGCGTGCGCCCCGGACGGAGATGTGTGTCAGCATCGGATGGATTTCGTTCCGTTTATGTTCTTATCTACGCGAGGGCGCACAGGCGGTCAACGCGACTTGTGAGCATGTGGGTTCGCGGCGGTGAAATTGCCAGCCTTTGGCATCGACATAGGTTGCTGTAATCTACGCGACCGAGGGGGTGCGTATGGATGCTGCGACCAGAGATGGCCAGGTCCCTAGCCGCAAGTGGCGTTTGCGGCTTCCTGAGCGCCTGCCGAACCTCAATGGCAAGTGGCTCACGCTTTATACGATTGTTTGGGCTGTCGTCCTTCCCCTTTCGATACTCGGCGCGACGAAGGGAGCCTACGTTAGCATTACGACGCCCACGATGTGGTCGGCCTATGGTTTCTCGACCACCGAGGATTCACGCGGACTCAATGTGGACAGTGTCTTATCTCCATCCGCTCGCGCGAGCGGACTTGAGGCCGGGGATTATGTGATCGCCATCGACGGATGGGCGGTCCCCCGGACTGCGGCTCGAGCGGAAGCCAGAGACCATGTGCTAAAGCCAGACGGATCACCGACCATCTTCGCGATTCGCAAGCCGGACGGTCGGATCTTCGACATCCGGCTTCGTCGTAGCATGGCGTTCGAGCGTGAGAGGTTTCGAGAGGCAGGTGTAAGCTTTCCCGTAGCGAGGACGCTGGCGATTGCCGGATCGTTGTTGAGACCTGCATTGTTCATCCCGGCGGCAATCTTGTTGTTCTTGAGGCGCCGAAGCGAGGCTGTTCCGGCCGCTCTGTCGCTGTCGTTCCTGCTCTTTGCCGGAATCGCAACAAACGGCGATATGCTCGGAATTGGGGTCGATGCCCTGAACATCATTGGAGCAGTAGCCACGGCCCTGCTTTTCGTCGCCCTATTCGCATTCCCGTCCGGCAGGTTCGAGCCACGCTGGACTTCCATTCCGTTCGTGGTTCTGATCCCGGCCTTTCTGGTGGACTCGCCCATCGTCGGCTTGGTGGTTGTCGTGTCGGCGCTGGTCGTTCTCGTCAGCCGCTATCGGGCGGTTGGACCTGGAATGGAGCGTCTCCAGCTGCGCTGGGCGTTTCTGGGCCTCGTGGCGGGAATGGTCCTGATGGGCGCCCTACTGCTGGGGCAGATTGCGGCGGCGGCTTGGCAGGCCCACGACCCACGATGGGTGACGTGGCAATACGCAATCTTCGGCCCGTTGTTGTCCGCTACGTTCTGCGTGATGGCGCTTGGGCTGATTGTCTCGATCCTGCGTTACCGCCTTTATGATGCGGACGCCGTCATAGGACGTTCGGCCGCTTATGCTGTGCTGACGATCGGCTTTGTCGCCTTGTTCGCCGCCAGCCAGAAGATCATCGAACTGCTTGGTCAGCAGTATCTTGGGCAGAACCTTGGCGGTCTTGCGGGCGGCATCGGCGCGGCGCTGGCTGCGGTGGCAATCGCGCCCATGCACAACCGTGCCCAGCGCTGGGCCGAGCGCCGATTCCAGAAGGGACTTTTCCGGCTACGTCATGGCCTTCCGGCGCTGGTCGGGGATTTGCGGGAAACCTCAGGCGTTCCGCAGATTGCTGCCGCGACTCTCGATAGTGTCGTGGAGGGCGCTAGGGCTAGCCGGGCGGCGCTGGTGGCCGGAGACGAGGTGATCGACGCCCGCGAAATTCCCGCGAGTGAGGCCGGTCAGTGGTGGCGGAGTTGGGCGCCTGCCGCCCATGACGGCGTGGATTGCGATCCTTCGGACGACACCTTCCCCGTACGCGTACCTTTGGAGGCCGAAGGCCATGGCCGCGTAGGCTGGCTTCTGCTCGGTGCCCGGCCAGATGGCAGCATGTTCGGCAAGTCCGAGTTAGATGCGCTGGAGGCAATCGCCGAGCCTGTCGCGCGCGCCGTTCAGGTCGCGCTGACCCGCTCCGAACGCGAAGCCGGCTATGAGCGGCGTTTTGAGGCGCTCGAAAAGGCCGTCGCAGCGCTGAAGGCCAAGCCGAAGCCTTCGGCAGCCTGATCTTGCAACTTATCGACCCGAGATGCGCCTTCGTCGATGAGGGGTGGCTGGCGTTCGTGAGAACGCCGAACTAGCCTCAGCAAATCAAGGATTTGAGGGGCAGATCATGATCCACCGTCCGCATCGCGTCCGCCTGGGCGCCGTTCTTCTTGCTTGCAGCGCCTTCGTTACCGTGCCGGCCGCGGCGCAAACGCCGGCGCCGGCCGAGCCGAAAGTCGTTCACTTTGGCACCTGGGGTGTCGATCTTTCGACGCGCGACACGAGCGTGAAGCCGGGCGACGATTTCCAACGCTATGCCGCCGGCCACTGGCTCGACACCAACGAGATTCCCGCTGACAAGTCTCAGAACGGCATCGGCTCCGAGCTTGCCGACCGCAACCAGGAGCAGCTGCGCGCCATCGTCATGACCGCGCCCGCCGACAGCCAGCTTGGTGCTTTCTACAAAAGCTACATGGACGAGGCGCGGCTCGAGCAGCTCGACGATGCGCCGCTGAAACCGGAACTGGCGAAGATCGACGCGATCAAGACCAAGGACGAGTTCACGCGCTACATGGCGGGTACGTTCACCAATTACGGTTCGACTCTGTTCGCCTCGGGCCCGCTGCCGGACCCCAATAATCCGAAGGTGAACGTCTCCGGCGTTTACTCGAACGGTATGGGGATGCCCGACCGGGATTATTACCTGCTCGACAAGTACAAGCCGCAACGGGACGCCTATCGCGCCTATATGCAGCGCATCTTCGAAATGACGGGTGTCGCCGATGCTTCGGCGACGGCGGACATGGTGCTGGCGTTCGAGACCGAGATCGCCAAAGTCTCCTGGCCGCAGACGGACCTGCGCGACATCCAGAAGCTCAACAACCCGATGACGCTGACCGAACTGCAGGCTTATGCGCCGCAAATCAATTGGGGCCAGTATCTGGGATCGGTCGGTGCCCTGTCGCCGCGTTTCATCGTTGGTGACAATACGGCGTTGAAGGCGGTCGCGGCGCTTTACGACAAGACGCCGCTTGAGACCCTGAAGGCCTGGGAGAGGTTCAAGGTCGCCAACGATGCGTCGCCCTATCTTTCAAAGCGCTTCGTCGACAGCCGCTTTACCTATGTGAAGACGCTAACCGGCGCCAAGGAGCTGCGGCCCCGCTGGCGGCGCGGCATCGGTGAAGTCGATGGCCGCTTGGGTGAGCTGCTCGGCAAGACCTACGTCGACCAATATTTCCCGGCCCAGTCCAAGACCATGATGGAAGAGCTGGTCGCGAACCTGAAGAAGGCCGCGGCCAAGCGCATTCAGGGCAACAGCTGGATGGGGGCGGCGACCAAGCAGGCCGCGCTGACCAAGCTTGCCAAGATGGACGTGATGGTCGGCTATCCCGACAAGTTTCGCGACTATTCGAAACTCGTGATGAAGCCGGATGATTTGTTCGGCAACATCCAGCGGAGCGCAGCCTTCGAGTGGGCCTATGCGCTCGAGGACCTCAACAAGCCGGTCGACCGCAAGAAGTGGGCGATGAGCCCGGCCACCGTCGATGCCTATAACGGCGGGCTGGAAAACAAGATCGTCTTCCCGGCCGGTATCCTGCAGCCGCCTTTCTTCGACCCGACCGCCGATGCAGCCGTCAATTACGGCGCCGCCGGTGCAATCATCGGCCATGAGATCATGCACGGCTTCGACGACCAGGGCCGCAAGATCGACGAGACCGGCGCGGTCCGCGACTGGTGGACCGCCGACGATGCCAAGCGATTCACCGCGCTGACCGATGCCCTCGGAAAGCAATATTCGTCCTATGAGGCCGCGCCCGGCGTGTTCATCAACGGCACGCTGACCATGGGCGAGAATATCGGCGACATGTCAGGACTGGAGGTCGCTTATGAGGCTTACAAGATGTCGCTCAATGGCAAGCCGGCGCCGGTGATCGACGGCCTTACGGGACCACAGCGCTTCTTCCTGTCCTTCGCCCAGGCTTGGCGCGGCAAGCAGCGCGAGGAAGCGATCAAGAGCCAGGTCGCGACCGACCCGCACAGCCCGCGCCGCTATCGCATCATCGGGCCGCTCCGGAACCTCGACGCCTGGTACGAAGCGTTCAAGGTTGGTCCGGACTCGAAGTTCTACATTCCGCCGGAGAAGCGCGTCCGCCTTTGGTAGAGATCAGCCCGCCTCATATTCCGCCATGGCCTCGTAGTGAGGGCCGTGGCGGGAAAGGTGGCTTTCGTAGAGGATGAAACGGTCGACCGCGAAAGGCTTCGAGGAGAGGCTACGGGCGCGCTCGACGAATGCGTCGGCGGCCCTGCTCGACCTGCCTTTCCACCGCGCAAGAGTGATGTGCGGGTGAAAGGCGCGGCGCTCCGCTGGAATACCGACCTCCTGACAGATGCGCTCGACCTTGGAGGCGAGCGCGGCCAAGGGCGCCTTGGGCTCGATACCGGCCCACACGGCGCCCCCGTTTCTCTGGTCGAAACGGCCTACGCCTGTGAGACGCAGCTCGAACGCCTCGAACCGCATTCGCGCCAATGCCGTAGCGAGATCATCCGCCGTGGGCTGCTCGACTTCCCCGACAAATCGCAGCGTCAGATGTAGCTGCTCATCGCCGACCCACCGCAGTTCCGGACCATCGTCCATCGCATCGATCAGCGCGTCGCGAATGTCTTCGGGCGGACGAATGGCGACGAATAGCCGGTGCATTCACTTCCTTTCCCGCAGATGAACAAGAGTACACGCTGTCCGGTTTCGCTTGAAAGGCCTTCGCGCATCCACGATATTACTAGCGGGAGCACGGGCCCTTAGCCCGTCCGATAGGAGAAAGAATGCAGAACCAGTTTGACCCGCGCACGCGTACGACCGGCTTCGGCCCGGCCGTGTCCGTCGGCGTTCCGAGCGCCGCACGGGATGCGGGCCTTCGGTCCTACATGCTCAAGGTTTACAACTACATGGCGTCGGGCGTTTTGCTCACGGGCATCGTCGCTCTTTTGTTTTCGCAGTCGCCCTTTTTCACGGCCGCGTTCAATGTGATTCAGACGCCTCAGGGCACAGCGCTTTCGCCTAGCCTACTGGGTTGGGTGATCACCTTTGCCCCGTTGATCTTCGTGTTGATCATGAGCTTCGGCCAG
Source organism: Sphingomonas alba (assembly GCF_023516555.1). Taxonomy (GTDB): domain Bacteria; phylum Pseudomonadota; class Alphaproteobacteria; order Sphingomonadales; family Sphingomonadaceae; genus Sphingomicrobium; species Sphingomicrobium album. The sequence continues at coordinate 96,372 of NZ_JAMGBD010000002.1, read as the reverse complement.
GCTCGAATGCAGACAGCGACCCTGCAGATGATGTTTTGGGGCTTCGCGGTGGCAATGGGGTTGTCGATGTCGACAGTCTTCGTTGCCTATACTGGTGTTTCGATTGCACAAACATTCTTCGCGGTCGCGGCGGCTTTTGCTGGCCTCAGCCTTTGGGGCTACACGACTAAGAAGGATCTGTCCGGGTTCGGAACGTTCCTGATTATGGGCGTCTGGGGTCTGCTCGCTGCGATGGCGATCAACCTGATCTTCCTTCGTTCGGTAACGTTTGATCTGGCGATCAGCGCGATCGGCGTTCTGCTGTTCGCCGGTCTGACTGCTTATGACACTCAGAAGATCAAGAGCATCTACTTTGCGGTCGCAGGCCATGGTGAAGCGCTGGCGAAGACCGCGATAATGGGCGCGCTCAACCTCTACCTCGACTTCATCAATATGTTCCTGTTCCTGCTGAGGTTCATGGGCGACCGTCGCTAAGGTCGCGGTTGAAGCAAAAAGAAGGGCCGGCGGGTCACCGCTGGCCCTTTTTTGCGTCTTGAACCCGAACGCCTTCCGTGAAAGCCTCGCGCGAAATTTCAGGAGATCGGCGATGTGCGACAGTGACAACAACGGAAGCTTCATCATCGACACGTCGATAACCCGGCGCGCGGTCCTGCTGAGCATGGGATCGGCGGCTGCGGCAATGGGAATTCCAGCCGAGACATTCGCAGCCACGAAGGTCGTCGAAACGGACGTCATGGTGCCGACGCCTGACGGTAATGCCGATGCGGTGCTGTTTCATCCTTCAGGTTCGGGATCCTGGCCGGCGGTGCTTTTGTGGCCGGACATCACGGGCTTGAGGCCGGTGTTCCGCGAAATGGGCCGGCGACTGGCGGCAGAGGGCTACACGGTGCTGGTTCCCAACCCCTATTACCGGACCAAACGCGCCCCGGTTGTTACTGGGCAGGTAGACTTCAACAAGCCCTCGGATCGCGAACCTCTCATGGCGTTAAGGGCGACGCTTACGAATGCGACGACAGACACGGACGCGACCGCGTTCGTCGCCTTCCTCGACAAGCAGAGGCAGACCAATCGCCGGAAGGCCGCCGGAGTGCAGGGCTATTGCATGAGCGGCCCCATGGCTTTCCGTACAGCGGCCATTCGCTCGGACCGCATCCGGGCCGTCGGCAGCTTCCACGGCGGCGGCCTGGTGACCAAGGACCCCTCCAGCCCGCACCTGCTGATCCCCAAGACCAAAGCGAGCTTTGTCGTCGCGATCGCGCAGAACGACGACGCGAAGCAGCCCGATGCCAAGGACATCCTCAAGGCCGCCTTCGCGGCAGCCAAGCGCCCGGCGATCGTTGAGGTCTATCCGGCCGATCATGGATGGTGCGTCGCGGGCAGCCAGGCCTATAGCGAGCCCTCTGCTGAAAAGGCCTGGGCCGAGCTCCTCAAGCTCTACCGCGCCAATCTCGTTTAGGCTGTGGCCGCTGCCTGCCGCGACTGAGCCTCCGCGATCAGTTTGCCGTCGATGTCCTTGGCACGCCGATAGGCGTCGCGGTCGGTCATGCGCGCCGCATAATCGGTGAACACGGGCCGAGGATCGAGCAGGTTGAACTGCAGCATGAAATTGACGTTCGCGCCGACGAACAAATCGGCGGCGGTGAAGCGGTTGCCGGCGATGTAGGTCTTGCCGGTCAACGCCTTTTCCAGCGTGTTGATGGCAAGGTCGTAATTGCCATAGCCGAACATGCGCTGGCGCTCCGGGGTCGGTTCCCAGCCGGCGGCCTTGTTGCTGAATGCGGCCTCGATCGGGCCCGACGTGAAGAAAATCCAGCGGTAGTAGTCGGCGCGATCCTTGGGATCGGGCGCAAGGCCGGCTTCGGGGAAGGCATCGGCCAGATAGCAGCAAATGGCCGCAACCTCGGTCACCACCTTGCAATTGTGAACGATGGCCGGAACCTTGCCCATCGGATTGACCGAAAGATAGGGCTCGGCTTTCATCGTAGACGCATAATCGAGGATCTCGGTGTCGTAGGGCTGGCCGACCTCCTCCAGCATCCAGCGAACCGTCTGCCCCCGCGACTGCGGGTTGGTGTAGAACTTCAGATCAGCCATCCTCTTTCCCCTTTCGACTCGGCCTTAGCACAGCCGGAACAAATCAGGAACTTTTAGCGGCTGCGACCGGTGCACCGCTGGGCGCGCCGGTCACCTTGCCACTTAGCCGCGTTCGCCAGCCTTGCCGGTTTGCGGGGCTGTCTTGCACGTGTTCTGCCGCTCGGCCGCGGTGCGGTCGCGGGCGGCGCGGAACTCGCTATCCTGGCTCCAGTTCGGCCAATCGCAGCTGTTGGCGAGGCGCAGGCCAACGGCGTGCAGCAGCTCTGTATCCTGGGCCATGCCGGTGAAATCCCAATCGGGCGAATATTCGTCTGCGGGCTGGTGATACATGGTCGCCCGATAGTTGGTCTCCCAAGCGCGCATTCGCGCGGTGCCGCCACTGACCAAGTCCTCCCCGCGCGTAAAACTCAATGCAGGAACGCCAGCCTTGGCGAGAGTGAAATGGTCGGAGCGATAAAATGATCCGGCTCCCGAGTCCGGGTCGGGCGTGTAGCGCCGTCCGCGCTTCGATGCTTCCGCGACGAAGATGTCTAGCAATCCTACCTTCTGGTTGCCACGGACTGAGAAGTCGCGCGCGGGGCCGAGGACGCCCATGACGTCGGTATTGATCATCCCCGCCGTCTTGCCGAGCGGGTAGAGCGGATTGGCGGCATAATATTCGCTGCCGAGCAGGCCCTTCTCTTCGGCGGTCACCGCCATGAAGACGACCGAGCGCTGTGGTCTCAGCCCGGTGGCGAAGGCGCGCGCCTGCTCGATGAGCTGCGCGAGGCCGGTGCCGTTGTCGATCGCGCCATTGTAAATGCGGTCGCCGGTCGCGTCCGGCTGGCCGATCCCGAGGTGGTCCCAGTGCGCCGTGTAGATGATGGTCTCGTTCGGCCGTGTCGATCCGGGCAGAATGCCGACGACGTTGTGCGAGGTGATGACCTCGGTCTTGGCATCGCCATGAATGGTTAGGTTCGCCTTCAGCGGGACGGGCTTGAAGTCCTTGCGCTTGGCGGCCGCCTTCATCGCTTCGAAGCTCGTTCCCGAAGCCGCGAACAATTGCGCGGCGAGGTCGCGCTGGATCCAGCCTTCGAGCGGCGGATGCTCGGCGGTCGGGTCCTTGCGGACGATGTCGAAATTGGCAATCGTGTTGCTGTTCTTGACCGTGTTCCAGCCATAGCTTGCCGGCTCGGTCTCATGGATGACGAGCACGCCCTTGGCGCCTTGGCGTGCGCCTTCCTCATATTTGTAGGTCCAGCGGCCGTAATAGGTCATCGCCTTGCCGCCGAAATTGCCTTCGCCGCCTTCAAAATCGGGATCATTGACCAAAACGACCATGATCTTGCCGCGCATGTCCTGGCCCTTGAAGTCGTCCCAGCCGCGCTCGGGCGCCTTGACGCCGTAACCCGCGAAAGCCAGCGGCGCGCCGTCGATCATCATCATCTTGTCGCCATTGGTCGGCGCGCGGACGGCGATCTCATTGCCCTGGGTGAGCGTTGTCGCCTTGCCTGCCAGGTTCAACGTTACCGTCGGGTTTGCGGTGAATTCGGAGCGGAGCAGCGGCACAGCCTGGGTCCAGGTGCGCTGGCCGTTGACGATGTCGCCGCCGGGCTGGAGGCCGGTCTTGGCGAACTGATCGCTCATGTAAGCAACGGTCTTGGTCTCGCCCTCAGTAGCGGGACCGCGGCCCTCGAACGCATCCGAACCCAGGGTCTGGACATGCTGCGCCAGACGCTGCGGGTCGATCTGGGCGGTGAGCGGGGTCTGGGCGGCGAGCGGGGCGACGGCGACCAAAGCGGCGCCGGCAAGGAACAGGGAACGGCGAATCACGAATATCCTCTCCAGGATCAAGCGGGACGCGCTTCATGCGCGCCCCGCTATCACCTGAAAAGTCCTTATTGAGCGGTGGTTCCCGACTTCGTCTTATACTTGTCGAACCAGGCGATGATCGCCGAAGCCTTGGCGGCGGCCTGCGATGGCCGGGCAGCAATGCCGCCGTGGCTTGCGCCGGGCACCTTGACGAAGGCCGTCGGCACCCCCCGCGTCTGAAGTGCCATGTAATATTGCTCGGCCTCGCTGACCGGCGTCCGGTAATCCTCGCTGCCCACGACCACCAGGGTCGGAGTCTTGACGTTTCCGACGAGGCTGAGCGGCGAATATTTCCAATATGTCGTCGGGTCTTCCCACGGCCGCTCCTTGCGCCAGGTGGGAGAGAAGCCGGCGGCGAAGTCGGTGGTGAGTGCAAAACTGGCCATGTTGATCACCGGCTTCTGGGTGGCCGCGGCGCGGAAACGATCCGTTTTGCCGACGATCCAGGCGGTCAGGACGCCGCCGCCCGAGCCGCCCGTCACGAACAAATTGTTGGGGTCGACATTCCCGCCCGCGATGGCCGCGTCGATCGCGCTGATCAGGTCGTCATAGTCGTGTCCCGGATAATCCTTGTCGATCAGGTTAGTGAATTCCTCGCCATAGGACGTCGATCCGCGCGGGTTGGTGAAGAGGACGACGTAGCCCGCGGCCGCATAAAGCTGGTCGTCGGTCGAGAAGTTCGGGCCATAGGCAGCCTGCGGCCCGCCGTGGATTTCCAGGATCAGCGGGTATTTTTTCGAGGCGTCGAAATCGGGCGGGAGGATCATCCACGCATCGATAGGCCGCTGATCGTATGACGATCGGACGGGGAGCTTTGTAATCCGCCCCAATGCCTTGGACTCGAGCTGCCCGTTCAGGTGGGTCAGCTTGCGAACTGCACCGTTGCCCGTGGCGATGCCCAGATCGGACGGATGGCTGGCGTCGCCAACCGTCACCGCGACCGCGCCGGAGTGAGAAACGGAGAAGTCGCCGCCGCTGTAGGGCCGATCAAGACCGGAGCCCGTCAACCCGTCGGCAATCGTCCGCACCGAGCCATCGAGCCCAATGCGGCTGACACGGTTCTGTCCTGCTTCGGCGTAGGTGGCATAGATTGATCGGCTGTCCTGGCTCCAGACAATGCTGTCGATGCCGCGATCGAGCCTGGCGCTGATGTTTCGGGGCGACGATCCGTCCGCATTCATCACGTACAGGTCGGGGCGAAGATAATATTTTTCGGTTTCGTCGGAGCCGACGTAAGCGACGTAGCGCCCGTCGGGCGAAACGACCGGGTAGGCATCCGGCCCTTTCCGGCTGGTCAGCGCGACGGGCTTACTGCCATCGATTGAGACACGGTAGATTTCGCTTTCGTTGGGTTCATGCTCCCAGTTCTTCGACAGATTGCCGCCGAACAGAATTGAGCGGCCGTCCGCAGACCAGGAGACAGGTCCGTCGGCATTGGTGGCCCCGAAGGTCAGCTGGGTCGGAGCGCCGCCATCGGCCGGCACCCAAAAAATCTGGGTGTAGCCGGGCTTCAAATAACCGGCGCTGTCGGCGCGATAGGTGACCGCAGTAATGACCTCCAGCGGGTCAGCCCATTTGGCGCCCTCGGGCTTGGGCGGTGCCGAGCCGAGCCGTTGCCCGTCATCGGGGATGAACATGGAATAAGCGATCCGGTGACCGTCCGGTGACCAGGCGATGCTGCTCGGGCTGTTGGGCAGGCCGGTGATCCGCGCGCTGTCACCGCTGGCCATCCAGCGCACGTACAATTGCGGGCTGGCGCCATCTGCAGCCACATAGGCGAGTCGCGATCCGTCAGGTGACCAGCGCGGCGAAAAATAGGAGCCCGATCCGGCAAGTAGCGGCCGCTGCTGTCCACTGGCGACGTCGACCACCCAGATCGTCGAGCGGGTCTTGTCCGTCATGATGTCGTTGGACCGACGCACATAGACGATGGTCCTGCCGTCGGGGCTGATTTGCGGATCGCTTGCGACTTCCAGATTGAACAGGTCCGATCCCGTAAAGCGCGAATTGGGTGCATCCGCCGGAGCGGACAGCGCCGCGGACGAAACACCCAAAGCCAGTGCCGATAAAACCAAGCGCAACGAATGCATCCCCGCCTCCCGAAATTTCTGGAGGCGTAGAAAGCAGATGCTGGCGGGGCGACGCAAGGCCCGCTCGGCAAAGTTCGCCCCTGATGATCCCTAACGGAATTTAAACCATCGTGAGGCATGCGGTTGGCAAGGAGGAAACGTGAGCAATTTCCGCAGGCTGCTTCGAAGCAGCGCAGAGCCCAGCGATACCGAAGCTCGACCGCAGGAGTCGCAAGCCGACAAGCTGCTGCAAGAGTTCGAAAATAGCGGCAAAGGGTGGTTCTGGGAGACTGCCCGCGACGGGACCCTGACCTATATAAGCAATAGCGTTGCGGGCACCTTGGGCCGTGAAGCGGCGGACCTGCTAGATCGGCCTTTCACGGACCTGACCTCGACCGACACCGAGGACGGTGCCGGCACGTCCGAACGCACGCTCGGCTTCTACCTATCTTCGCATGTGGCCTTCCAGGATCTGATCGTCCGAGCCAAGACGAAGACCGAGACGTGGTGGTCGATTACCGGCCGGCCGGTACACAATGAGCTTGGGCACTTCTTCGGCTTCCGCGGATTCGCCTCGGACCTCACTCGCACGCGGCAATCGGAGGTTGAGCTCGACCGTCTTGCCCGACAGGATGCCTTGACCGGCCTGGCCAATCGGCAGGCACTTCGTCGGGCTCTCGACGACGCACTTGTAGGCGCGGTGCGCCGAAAGCACCGGTGCTCAATCTTCCTACTGGACCTCGACCGGTTCAAGGCGGTGAACGATACTCTGGGCCATCCGGCCGGCGATACCTTGCTTCGCCTTGTGGCGTTGCGGTTGACCGATGCTGTGGGCGACAAAGGCCAAGTCGGTCGCCTCGGTGGCGATGAATTCCAGATCGTCCTGCCGAGCCTGTCGTCCGTTCCCGAATTGTCTGAACTGGCCCAGGCCATCATCGACAGCGTCTCGCGGCCATACACCATCAACGGCACGGCCGTGTCGATTGGAACATCGGTCGGCATTGTGACGTCGGATTATGACGACCGTACATCCGACGACTTGATCCGCGACGCCGATCTTGCGCTTTACGCTGCGAAGTCCGCCGGCAAAGGCTGTTTCCGCTTCTTCGCTCCAGACATGCATGAGGCCGCCAGGCAGCGCCAACTGCTGGAATCGGACCTTCGCGTCGCCCTGGAAAAAGGTGAATTGTGGCTGGCCTATCAGCCATGCGTCGATGCATCGAGCGAAGACGTTATCGGCTTTGAAGCACTGATCCGCTGGAATCATCCTGAGCGCGGATCGGTAAGCCCTGTCGAATTCATCCCGCTTGCCGAGGAAATTGGCCTGATCAATGAGATCGGCGAGTGGGTATTGAGAACGGCCTGCGCAGAGGCTACCAAATGGCCGAAGCACATCACGGTCGCGGTGAACCTGTCCCCGATCCAGTTCAAGTCGCATGCCCTTCCGACAATCGTCAGGATGGTGCTCAACGACACAGGACTCGACCCCAAGCAGCTGGAACTCGAGATTACAGAGGGCGTGTTCCTCAACAACGACGACCATGTCCACGACATGATCGATGGCCTCAAGGCAATCGGCGTGAAGCTGGCGCTCGACGATTTCGGCACCGGCTATTCGAGCCTCAGCTATTTGCAGCGCGTGCCATTCGACAAGATCAAGATCGACCGGTCGTTCGTCAGTGGGGCCCACGATCCGGAGAGCCGCAATGCGGCGCTTATCCGAGCGATGGTTGGGCTGGCTTCCGACCTGAAGATGCAGACGACTGCCGAGGGCGTTGAAACCCGGGAGGAGCTGGCGCTCATACGAAGCCTCGGCTGTTCGCTTGTTCAGGGTTACCTTTTCGGCAAGCCGATGCCGCCCGAAGAAGCGCAAGAGCTGGCGGCCAAGGGTTCAGCCGCTCTCCCGGCCCAATTGCCATGGCGAGAACCGCGCATCCGGATCATTCGGGCCGCCCTGCTGCATTACGATGGGCAGGTACTTGGAGCACGCCTCAGGAATATCTCGAGCGGCGGCGCCCTCGTCGAGTGCCGCGAGGAAATGCCGTTTGAAGCCATGGTCCAGCTGGACATTGGCGTTGGCAGCCTGCTCGACGCGCAAGTCCGTTGGGCCAAAGGCACGCAGTTCGGGTGCCAGTTCCAGGAGCGGTTCAACCTGAAACTGCTGCAGCAGCCACCCAAGGCTTCTGCTTCGTCGCCGAAAGTGATGTCTCCAAACTATTTGGCGTCGGGAGACTCGGCCAAATAACTTATTCCGCCGCGGGAGCCTCGCCGCCGGCCTTCTTCTTGGCCCGTGCCTTTGGTGCGGCCGGAGCCTTGGCCTTTGCGGCCTTTGGCGCGGCGGGGACGATCTCGAACGCCGGGGCATTGTCCTTGATGCGGACCTTGACCTCGCCACCGTTGACCAGCTTGCCGAACAGCAATTCCTCGGCCAGCGGCTGCTTGATCTTTTCCTGCACTAGGCGGCCCATGGGACGAGCGCCGTAGAGCTTGTCGTAGCCACGCGCCGTCAGCCATTCGCGGGCCTCGTCGTCGAGGTCGATATGGACGCCGCGGTCGGCCAGTTGCAGCTCCAGCTGGAGGATGAACTTGTCGACCACTCGGGCAACCACCGCAGGCGGCAGGTAAGAGAAGGGCACGATCGCATCGAGACGATTGCGGAATTCCGGCGTGAACATCTTCTTGACCGCATCTTCCTGCGCATCCTCGCGGCTCATCGCCCCGAAGCCGATGCTTTCACGCGCCATGTCGGACGCGCCGGCATTGGTGGTCATGATGAGGATGGTGTTGCGGAAATCGACGGTCTTGCCGTGGTGGTCGGTCAGCTTGCCGTTGTCCATCACCTGCAAGAGGATATTGAACAGGTCCGGGTGCGCCTTCTCGATCTCGTCGAGAAGCAGGACGCTGTGCGGATGCTGGTCGACCGCGTCGGTGAGCAGGCCGCCCTGGTCGTAGCCGACATAGCCCGGAGGGGCGCCGATCAGCCGGCTGACCGAGTGGCGCTCCATATATTCGGACATGTCGAACCGCTGCAGCGGGATGCCCATGATCGAGGCGAGTTGGCGCGCGACCTCGGTCTTGCCGACGCCGGTAGGGCCGCTGAACAAATAATTGCCGATCGGCTTGTCGGGTTCGCGGAGGCCGGCGCGGCTGAGCTTGATGGCCGAAGCCAGCTTCTCGATCGCCAAATCCTGGCCGAAGACGACGCGCTTCAGGTCCGCTTCAAGGCTCTCGAGCACGCGCTTGTCGTCGGTCGAGACAGACTTCGGCGGGATGCGCGCCATGGTCGCGACGACGGCCTCGATTTCCTTGGTAGTGATCACCTTCTTGCGGCGGGACGGGGGCACCAGCATTTGCATGGCACCGACCTCGTCGATGACGTCGATCGCCTTGTCCGGCAGCTTGCGGTCATGAATGTAGCGGGCCGACAGTTCGACTGCCGACTTGATGGCGTCCGCCGTGTAGCGGACGTTATGATGGCCCTCGAACGAGGAGCGCAGGCCGGCGATGATCTTGATCGTGTCCTCGACCGTCGGTTCGTTGACGTCGATCTTCTGGAACCGGCGCAGCAGGGCGCGGTCCTTTTCGAAGTGGTTGCGGAATTCCTTGTAGGTCGTCGACCCGATGCAGCGGATCGTGCCGCTGGACAGTGCAGGCTTCAGCAGGTTCGACGCGTCCATCGCGCCGCCTGAGGTGGCGCCGGCGCCAATCACGGTGTGGATCTCGTCGATGAACAGGATCGCGTGCGGCAGCTTTTCAAGCTCACCGACGACTGACTTCAGCCGCTCCTCGAAATCGCCGCGATAACGGGTGCCCGCCAGCAGTGCGCCCATGTCGAGTGCGTAGATGACGGCCGGCTTCAGCACGTCGGGAACGTCGCCCTCGATGATCTTGCGGGCGAGACCCTCGGCAATCGCGGTTTTGCCGACGCCGGGATCGCCGACGTAGAGCGGGTTATTCTTGGAACGGCGGCAGAGAATCTGCACGGTCCGGTCGACTTCGGGCATTCGGCCGATCAAGGGATCGACCTTGCCCGCCTTGGCCTTGTCATTCAGGTTGATCGTGAACTGCTGGAGGGCGGATTCCTTCTTGCCCTCCTTTTGCTCTCCTGGCTTTTCCTCCGTGCCTTCCGGCGCACGCGGCTCGGGGGCGGTGTCGCCCTTGCCGACGCCGTGGCTGATGTAGGTGACGGCATCGAGACGGCTCATGTCCTGCTGCTGCAGGAAATAGACGGCGTAGCTCTCGCGCTCGGAGAAGAGCGCGACGAGGACGTTGGCGCCCGTCACTTCGTCGCGGCCCGACGACTGCACGTGCAGGATGGCGCGCTGCACGACTCGCTGGAAACCGCTGGTCGGGGTCGGGTCGGTGGCGCTGTCTGCCACCAAAGCCCCGAGCTCATTGTCGAGGTAATGCTTGACGGTGGCCTTGAGCTCTTCGCGATTCACGCCGCAGGCGGTCATCACCTTGGAGCTGTGCTCGTCATCGATAAGCGCCATTAAGAGGTGCTCGAGCGTCGCATATTCGTGCCGGCGCTTGCTCGCCTCCCCAAGGGCGTTGTGGAGGGTTTGTTCAAGCTCGCGGGCGAAACTGGGCATTCGGGAAGTCTCCTTACCGGCTCAATGTCGGTGGAAGTGATCGCATGATCAAGGGCTTGGAGGCGTTGGCGCGCCTCGGTTCGTCGCGTCTATGACTTCTTGAACAGCTCATCGGCGGCGCTGCGGTGACGCGTGGCATCGACCATGTGGGTTTCGACGCGCTCGATCTCGGCCTTCAGGGTTTCAATCCGCGCCTTGAGCTCGTCGATCGACAGCGGCCCAAGGTCCTGCTTGGTGACCTGCGTCAGCGGGTCCTGCGGCCGGCTGGAGAAGAAGTCGTCCTCGTCCATGGGGTTCAGCGTTGACCCTTGGCGGGCCGCTGTCAATAAGGCGGCCCTGTGAGCGTGCCTTCGACCATGAAAGCGATCGAGATTTCCGCGCCCGGAGGGCCGGATGTCTTGCGGCTCGTCGAGAGGCCGGTCCCAAAGGCCGGACCGGGTGAAGTCCTCGTTAAAGTGGCCGCGGCCGGGGTCAATCGCCCTGACGTCTTGCAGCGCATGGGTCTTTATCCACCTCCACCCGGAGCCAGCGACATCCCGGGCCTCGAAATTGCGGGTAGCGTCGTTGCGGCGGGCGAGGGCGCCGAACAAGCGGTCGGCGCGGAGGTTTGCGCCCTGGTCGCTGGAGGCGGCTATGCGGAATATTGCGTCGCGCCCGCCGGGACCTGCCTGCCGGTGCCCGAGGTGCTTCGCCTGACCGACGCAGCGGCCATGCCGGAAACGCTCTTTACGGTCTGGGTGAATCTCTTCGAGCGCGGATTTGCCGCCGATGGCGACACCGTCCTCGTCCATGGCGGCACCAGCGGCATCGGCACCATGGCGATCAAGCTCGGCAGCCTGTTCGGGCTGCAGGTGATCGTCACCTGCGGCAGCGAGCACAAGGTCGATGCCGCACTGAAGATGGGTGCGGTCCACGCCGTCAATTACAAGATTCAGGACTTCGTCGAAGAGGTCCGCGAGTTCTCGGGAGGGCGCGGGGTCGCGGTCGTTCTGGACATGGTCGGCGGCGATTACGTCGCCCGCAACCTGGCCTGCCTCGCCGACGACGGCCGTCACGTCTCCATCGCCTTCCAGCGCGGGGCGACAGCGGAGATCCCGATCGCCGACGTGATGCGGCGGCGGCTGAGCCTGACGGGCTCGACACTTCGAGCGCGCGATGTGCTCTTCAAGACGATGGTGGCCGACGAGATCGCGCGTACCGTCTGGCCCTATGTCGAGGGCAACCGCCTGAAGCCTGTTATCGACAGCGTCTTCCCTCTCGAAGAGGCTGCCGCCGCCCATGCCCGCATCGATTCCGGCGAGCACATCGGCAAGATCGTTCTGGAGATCAGCCAGTGATCCTTCACGAGGACCCACGCTCTGGCAATTGTTACAAAATCCGGTTGACTGCTGCGCTCCTCGGCATCCCTCTCCAGTTCCGTGCCTACGATATCATGAATGCCGAAACGCGGACGCCCGTGTTCCTCGCCAACGTGAACGGAAATGGTCGCATCCCGGTGCTTCAGGATGGCGACAAGTTCCTGCCGGAGAGCAACGCTGCCTGCTTCTATCTCGCAGAAGGCTCGGGTCTCATTCCCGACGACCGGTTCGAGCGCGCCGACATGCTGCGCTGGATGTTCTGGGAGCAGTACAACCACGAGCCGAACGTCGCCACGCTACGCTTCTGGATGGCATTCGTCGGCGAGGATGCTCTGAACGATCTCCAGCGGGCCTTGCTGCCGGGAAAACGTGAGCAGGGCGACGCCGCGCTCGCGCTGATGGACAAGCAATTGGCCAGTCGGCGCTGGTTCGTCGGCGATCGCATCAGCCTCGCCGACATAGCGCTCTATGCCTACACGCACGTCTCGGACGATGGGGGATTCAATCTCAAGGCCTATGCGCACATCGGCGACTGGATGGAGCGGATCGCCTCCGAGCCCGGCTATGTGCCAATGAACAAAGAGACTCCGCTTGCGGTGAGAGGCCCGGCGGACTAGACGCTGCGGCGATCTGGCCGCTCCGTGAAGGGGCGGCCCTTATTATTTACGGAGATGCGAAGTGGCCCAGCCGCTGATGCCCCACGCGACCGCCGCCTGGCTGGTCGACAATACGTCACTGTCCTTTGAGCAGATCGCGGAGTTCTGTGGACTGCATATCCTCGAAGTGCAGGCGATCGCCGACGACACGGCAGCCACCAAGCTGACCGGCCGCGACCCGGTCCGCGCCGGCGAGCTGACGCATGAGGAAATCGAGAAGGGTCAGAAGGACCCCGATTACTCGCTCCGGATGCACAAGGAGCCGGATCCGGTTCGCCGCACCAAGGGGCCGCGTTACACGCCCGTCTCCAAGCGCCAGGACAAGCCGGACGGAATCGCCTGGATCATCCGCAACCATCCTGAAGTCAGCGACGGCCAGATTTCGAAGCTGATCGGCACAACCCGCACGACCATCGCCTCGATCCGCGACCGCACGCACTGGAACATGGCCAATATCCAGCCGAAGGACCCGGTGACTCTCGGCCTGACCTCGCAGCGCGAGCTCGATGCCGCGGTCGCCAAAGCCCAGAAGGCGGCCGGCATGCAGGCTCCCGCCGATACCCGCCTGGACAGCGACCGTTCGGCGCTCATCGAAGAGCTCCGCGCCGAGCGCGAGCAGCACGCCCGCGACGCGGAAGCCGCGCTTGCTGCAGCCGAGGCCGGCGACGAGGCCCCCAGCGACGAAATCGTTCCGGGCATCAAGGATCCGTTCAAACGGCCGGCCTAGCCGCGCTTGCCAAGCGGGCGGTCTAGGGACAAGCTGCCACAATGGACGCCGATCCCGTTGAGGAAATGAGCTTCGAGCAGGCGTTGGCCGAGCTTGAAACCATCGTGCGCACGCTCGAACAGGGTAGTGCGCCGTTGGATGAATCGATCGAGCTGTACCAGCGCGGCGACAAGCTGAAGCGTCATTGCGAAGCGCGGCTGAAGTCGGCTCAGATGCGTATCGAGCAGATTGCGCTCGGCCCCGACGGGACGCCGGCGGGTACGAAGCCCTTCGATGTCGACTGATATGCTTGACCGGCCCAAGGCCGCCATCGACCTGGAGTCGAGGCGTGTTTCACGGGCGGTCGATGCGATTTTCGCCCACCTGCTTCGTCCGCCCGGCGATAGCCGTGACAAGCTTTTCGAGGCCATGCGCCACGCCGCGATCGGCGGCGGCAAACGCCTTCGGCCGTTGCTCGCGGTAGCATCTGCACGCCTCTTTGCGATCGACGAGCGCAGGGCCATCCGTGTTGGCGCGGCGATCGAGGCGATCCACGTTTATTCGCTGATCCATGACGATCTTCCGTGCATGGACAATGACGACATGCGTCGCGGTAAGCCGACCGTGCACAGGGCGTTCGACGAGGCGACGGCCATTCTCGCGGGCGACAGTCTGCACGCCATGGCATTCGAGATTTTGTCTGATCATGAGACCCATGAGGACCCATTCGTCCGCGCGGCCCTGACTCTCGACCTCGCCCGCGCGGCCGGCCCGTCCGGCATGGCCGGGGGCCAAATGATGGACCTCGCCGCCGAAGGTGAGGCGCTCGATCTCCAGGCGGTCACCCGGCTTCAGCAGCTCAAGACGGGCGCCCTGATCGAGTTTGCGGTTGAGGCGGCCTGCATCATGGCCCGCCTCCCTGCCGAGGCTCGCACGCCCTATCGCGGATATGCTCGTAACATCGGCCTCGCCTTCCAAATCGCTGACGATCTGATCGATCACAGTGGAGATGCGGCCGCCGCCGGCAAACGAGTCGGGAAGGACGCCGCTTCGGGCAAGGCGACCATCGTCTCCTTGCTCGGCCCCGATCGCGCCCGCCAGCAGGCGGAAATGCTCGTCGAGCAGGCGGTTGAACATCTTTCGAACCATGGCTCGGAGGCAGACCTGCTGCGCGCCATTGCAGCTTTCGTCACGGAGCGCGACCGATGAGCCACCGTCCGCACGTGGGCGTCTATCCGGGCACCTTCGACCCGATGACCCTGGGCCATATCGACATCATTCGCCGCGGGGCGCACCTCGTCGACAAGCTGGTCGTCGGTGTCACCACCAATCCTTCCAAGGAACCGATGTTTACGGTTGCCGAGCGGCTCGAAATGGTCCGCCGCGAGGTCGCCGGCCTGGCGCCGAACATCGACGTGGTCGAGTTCGATTCCCTGTTGATGGACTTCGCCGAAAGCCAGGGGGCAACTATCATTCTTCGCGGCCTGCGCGCCGTCGCGGACTTCGAATATGAGTTCCAGATGGCTGGCATGAACCAGCAACTGAATGACGATATCGAAACCGTCTTCCTGATGGCCGACGTCGCCCTCCAGCCGATTGCGTCAAGGCTGGTGAAAGAAATCGCCCGTTATGGCGGCGATATCCGCAAGTTTGTCACTCCGTCGGTCGCCGCCGACGTGAAAGCCAAGCTGGCGGGCTAGTCTAGGGACCGAAGCTGCGCTAAGGGCGCGAGCACCTTCGGGGCGGGAGTTATTGATGTCCAAATCCTTGTTCGCATTGCCTTTTGTTGCGCTTGCCTTGATTGCGGCCAAGCCGGCTCCTGCGCCTGTCGCGGCCGCCCCGGCATTCAACATCAACCCGCCTGCCGAGATTGCCGCCGATCCCGCCAATCATCTCAACATCGAGCTGTCGAACGGCGGCACGGTCGTCATCCTGCTCCGCCCGGACCTGGCACCCAATCACGTCCGCCGTATCCAGACGCTGGCGATGACCGGCTTCTACAACGGCACCATCTTTCACCGCGTCATCCCTGGCTTCATGGCGCAGGGCGGCGATCCCACCGGGACCGGCAGCGGCGATTCCCAGCTTCCCAACTTGCAGGCCGAGTTCAACAACCTGCCGCACATGCGCGGCGTACTTTCAATGGCCCGTGCCGAAGATGTGAATAGCGCCAACAGCCAGTTCTTCATCATGCTGGGGCCGACCATGACGCTGGACCACAAATATACAGCGCTCGGCCGCGTCATCTCGGGCATGCAATATGTCGACCAGATTGCGCCCGGCGAACCGCCGCCCCAGCCGACCAAGATCGTTCGCGCATGGCTGGATGGGCCGATGCCGCCTGCGCCGGCTAGTGCAGCGGCTGCCGCCGCCGCTCCGGCACCACAGGCCCAGGCCCCTGACCAACCGGTGGCGCAGCCTGCCGAGAAGCCGAAAGAAGAGCCGGCGACCGGCGGCTGATGCGCGTCGACCAGTTCGATTTCGAGCTTCCCCAGGACCGGATCGCCCTAAGGCCCGCCAGGCCGCGTGATTCCGCGCGCCTCCTGCTGGTCGAAGGTGATCGCATCACCGACAAAGCGGTCCTCGATCTGCCGCGGCTGCTTCGGCGCGGTGACATTCTCGTCTTCAACGACACCCGCGTTATCCCGGCCCAACTTGAGGGCAGGCGCGGCGAGGCGAGCATCGGCGCCACCCTTCACAAGCGTGAGGGGCTCCGCAGTTGGTGGGCCTTCATCCGCAACGCCAAGCGGCTGAAGGCCGGTGACCGTATCGAGTTTGGTGCCGACGTCACGGCGTCGGTCGTCGAAAAGGCCGACGACGGCTCGGTCCTGTTACATTTCCACGGCGAAGATCCAGTCGAAATCCTCTTGGAGCGAGCGGGTCGCATGCCGCTTCCGCCATACATTGCCGGGAAGCGGGCCGCCGACGAAGCAGACCGGGGCGACTACCAGACCATGTTCGCGCGGGAGAAAGGTGCCGTCGCTGCCCCCACCGCCGCTTTGCATTTCACCGACCGGCTGATTGCCGAGCTCGACGCGGCCGGGGTCGCGCGCGAAACCCTGACCCTGCACGTCGGCGCGGGCACCTTTCTGCCGGTCAAGGTCGAGGACACGGACGAGCACCGCATGCATGCCGAATGGGGCCGCATCGACGCCGAGACTGCCGAACGCCTGAACAAGGCGCGTGCAGAGGGCGGCCGACTGATCGCCGTGGGCACCACATCACTCCGCCTGCTCGAAAGCGCGGCGAACGATGACGGAGTCATTCGTCCGTTTGAGGGGGACACCGCGATCTTCATCACCCCCGGATACCGGTTCAGGGTGGTCGACGGCTTGATGACCAACTTTCACCTGCCAAAATCGACGCTGTTCATGCTGGTAAGCGCCCTGATGGGGCTCGACGTCATGAAGTCGGCCTATGCCCACGCCATTCGAGAAGGCTACCGTTTCTATTCCTACGGGGATTCCAGCCTGCTGCTGCCTCATCCGAAATAGTTGCTGCTGCGAATCCAGCGTGTTGCCAGCCATTTCTCGCCGCGCGTGACTGGCAGGCCGGCATGGGTCATGCGCGGGTCCGGCATCCGGTCGGCGGTCAGATTGTGAAAGATCAGCATATCGCCGACCGCGCCGCGCACCGTCACGCCGACCTCCGGGAAGTTGGTCTCGCCGCCCTCGTAGGCGTCGTTCAGATAAATGAGTGCGGTGGCAACCCGGCGTTTCTCCGGCGGGCCGAATGCGTGGGCGTCATGATGTGGACGATATTGCTGGCTGGGCCCGTAGCGGAGGACGTGCAGGGGCTCGCCCCAGGCATATCGGGTCCCAGAGGCGTTTGCGATGCAATGGTTGACTGCCTGGATCACCAGGTCCTCAGCCATCGGCGTCACCACCATATTGTCGCTATCGCGGTGTGGATCGCGCAGGTGGCCGCCGTCCGCCGCATAGATCATGGCCGGCTCCATCCATGGACTGGCGACCAACTGGATGTATCTGCACTCCTCAGGGCTGAAGAGGCCTTGGACGACTTCGATATGGGGGTCGGAGGACACGAGCTGCCGCGGCGCGGACCTTACGCGCTCGCCGCATTTGACATGGTTGAGGAAGGCAAGCTGGACGGCCACGAAGCGATCATGGCCGGCGAGGTGCTCCAACATTCGCCGGGCCTTGGCGGGATTGCTTTGGGTGCCGATTCCCGCCGCCGTGAAATAGGCCTCCGCCCGCTTCGCTTCTTCATGCCCCTTGGCCGCGGCCGATCGCATGAGGTCGAAAGCCGCCTTGAGGTCGACCGCGCCCGCCATGCCACGCAACGAGAGCTCGGAGGCTTTGAACAAGGCATCGGGATCGCCGGACGCGGCCAGCGACAGCATTTCGAGCGCGGCAGTCTTGTCGCCGGATTCAAGGCGGTCGTTGAGGGTCAGATATTGCTGCGATGACATGACGGCCACTGTGTAGCCGCGCCCGCCACTAGCCGCTAGGAGGCGCTCCGATGACCCGGTTCGCCTTCTCTATCGCCGCTACCGACGGGGCCGCGCGCACCGGCACGATCGCCATGCAGCGCGGCGAAATCCGTACCCCTGCTTTCATGCCGGTGGGGACGGCGGCCACGGTCAAGGCGATGAAACCGTGCGATGTTCGTGGCTCGGGCGCCGACATCATCCTCGGCAACACCTATCACCTCATGCTTCGCCCGGGCGCAGAACGCGTCGCCAGGCTGGGCGGGCTTCATGGCTTCATGGGGTGGGAGCGGCCAATCCTCACCGACAGCGGCGGCTATCAGGTCATGAGCCTCAGCGAGCTCACCAAGGTCAGCGAGGAGGGCGTGTCCTTCGCCAGCCATCTCGACGGTTCGCGCCACATGCTGTCGCCGGAGCGCTCGATTGAGGTACAGCGACTGCTCGGCTCGGATATCGTCATGCAATTCGACCAGCTGGTCCCGACGACCTCAACGCCGCAAGCGCAGCGCGAGGCAATGGGTCGCTCAATCCGCTGGGCGAAGCGCTCCAGGGAAGAGTTCGATCGCGGCGGCGAGCATGCCGAACGGGCCGCGCTGTTCGGCATTCAGCAGGGCGCGCTTGACGAAGGCCTCCGCCGTACCTCCGCCGATGGCCTCATCGACATTGGCTTCGACGGCTACGCGGTCGGCGGCCTAGCCGTCGGAGAGGGGCAGCAAGCCATGCTCGGCTGCCTTGATTTCGCGCCCGGCCAGCTGCCTGCGGGCAAGCCCCGATACCTGATGGGGGTCGGCAAGCCCGACGACATTGTCGAGGCGGTACGGCGCGGCATCGACATGTTCGACTGCGTTTTGCCGACCCGCTCAGGCCGCACCGGCCAAGCCTTTACCTCCGACGGTCCGATCAACATCCGCAACGCCAAGTTTGCGGAAGACCGTGAGCCGCTGGAACAGGATTGCCCGTGCCCGACCTGCACGACCTACGAACGCGCCTACGTCCACCACCTCGTCCGTTCGGGCGAGATTCTCGGCGCGATGTTGATGACCGAACATAACCTCTGGTTCTACCAGCGCCTGATGCAGGGCCTCCGCGACGCGGTTGCCGGGCGGCGATTCAACGCGCACGCCGAGGAATTCCTCGGCCGCTATCGCGCCAAAGCCTAGATTGCGTCGTCCTTGGCCCCCTCAGTCTCGTCGGCTGGGGTCAGTTTGTCCTGAGTTCGCAATTCGAAGTCGCTTGCGTCGTGGCGCTCGTGCAGCTGCTCGGAAGGATCGCCGGTCAGCTTGTTGACGATCCGCCCGCGCTTCACGCCGGGCCGCTGATCGACCTGCCTCGCCCAGCGCATGAGGTTCTCATATTCGTGGACGGCGAGGAATTCGTTGGCGCCTTCATAGGTGCGGTTGAGCGCGACGCCGCCATACCAGGGCCAGATGGCGATATCGGCGATGCTATAGTCGGGGCCAGCCACATATTCGCTTTCCGCCAGCCGCCGGTTCAGCACGTCCAGCTGGCGCTTCACTTCCATCGCATAGCGATTGATCGGATATTCCATCTTGCTGGGCGCGTAGGCGAAGAAGTGGCCAAAACCACCGCCCAGGAACGGGGCGCTCCCCATCTGCCACATCAGCCATGACAAGGTCTCGGCGCGGGCCGGGCCTGCCGCAGGGAGGAACTCGCCAAACTTCTCGGCGAGATGGATCAGTATGGCTCCGCTTTCGAACACGCGAACCGGCTCATTGCCGCTGCGGTCAACCAGGGCAGGGATCTTCGAATTGGGATTGATGTCGACGAAGCCGCTGGAGAACTGATCGCCCTCACCGATGCGGACCGGCCATGCGTCATATTCCGCGCCCTTGTGGCCCTTCTCGAGCAGCTCCTCGAGCATGATCGAGACCTTCTGGCCATTGGGAGTCGCCAGCGAATAGAGCTGGAAGGGGTGCTTGCCGACCGGCAATACCTTCTCGTGGGTCGTGCCCGCAACCGGCCGATTGATGTTGGCGAACTGTCCGCCGCTCGGCTGGTCCCAGGTCCACACCTTCGGAGGCACGTATTCGGTCATGCTGCAGGTCCCTTTCGCGTCAGGTGCCGCAATTAGGGATGCTCGCAGGGACTTTCTAGGCACATCCGTGTGCCCCTGCGAAGGCAGGGGCCCAGTCGCGCGTAGCGCTCATGTGGGATGTCTTCTAAAGGCGGCTTCGCCGGACCGGGCTCCTGCCTCCGCAGGAGCACTAGGACGCGCTTACGCCCAAAAAGCTCGGCATGGGTCCGTTCCACTCGCCGGCCATGTCCTCGATAACCGGGGACTTCTCGCGAGCCGCTTCAGGCCGTGGCTCGCGAACCTTCTCGGCCCTGCGCCCCGGTTTGGGGGCAGGTTTTTCGGCCTTCTCCGCCTTCTTGGCGGGCTTAGCCTTGACAGGGGCAGGCGTAGCTGTCGGAGCCTCCGCCCTTTCGTCGGTCTTGCCGAAACGGGCGATCTTCTGGCCGACCAGCTTTTCGATGGCCGCGACCGCCTCACGGTCCTCGCGCGTCGCCAGCGTGATTGCGATACCCTTGGCGCCGGCCCGGCCAGTGCGGCCGATGCGATGGACGTAATCGTCAGGTTGCCAAGGCACGTCGAAGTTGACGACGTGGCTGACGCCTTTGACGTCGAGGCCGCGGGCGGCGACGTCGGACGCGACCAGGATATTGATCTCATCCTTCTTGAAACGGTCGAATTCGGCGATGCGGGCTGGCTGTTCCATGTCGCCGTGAATCTGGCCGACAGCAAAGCCCGAGCGCTTGAGGCTCGTGTAGAGTTCTCGCACGGTCGTCTTGCGGTTGGCGAAGATAATGGCGTTCTTGAATTCCTCGCCGCGCAGGATGTCCCGCAGCGTCTCCCGCTTCTTGTCGCCACGGACGTCGACCAGCCGCTGCTCGATGTTGACGTTCGCCGTCGCGGGCCGCGCCACCTCGATCGTCTTCGGGTCGCTTAAGAACTTGTCTGCCAGCTTCTTGATCGGCGGCGGCATGGTCGCCGAGAACAACAGGGTCTGCCGACTCTTGGGCAGTTTGGTGCAGATGTCCTCGATGTCGGGGATGAAGCCCATGTCGAGCATGCGGTCGGCTTCGTCGATCACCAGAAGGCTGCAGTCGTTGAGCATGATCTTGCCGCGGCTGAACAGGTCCATCAGCCGTCCGGGGGTCGCGATCAGCACGTCGACGCCCTTCTCAAGCGCCTTGACCTGGTCGCCCATCTGCACGCCGCCGATCAGCAGCGCCATGCTCAGTTTGTGATGGACGCCATATTTCTCGAAATTCTCCGCAACCTGCGCCGCCAGCTCGCGGGTGGGCTCAAGGATCAGGCTGCGTGGCATCCGCGCTCGGGTGCGGCCTTCGGCAAGCACGTCGATCATCGGCAGCACGAAGGCAGCCGTCTTGCCGGTGCCGGTCTGGGCGATGCCGATCAGATCCTTGCCCATCAGGACAGAGGGAATCGCTCCCTTCTGGATGGGCGTGGGCTCGCCATAGCCGCGGGTAGCGACCGCGCGCAGCAATTCGTCAGACAGGCCGAGGTCGGCAAAGCTCATTGAAAAGTCCGGAAAAAGAGAAGGCGCTGCGACTGCCGCAACGCGCCTCGGCGCGGATGCGGGCAAAGCCGCTGGAAGTCAAGGAAAGCCTAGCGTTCGAACTGCGGAGTCAATGTGTGGAACTTGACGATCCGGCAGGATCCGCCGGCCCTGACACTGATGGAATCGCGTTTCGCGCAGATGCGACGATCCTGGGGCTGGACGTAGAACCCGCCATAGAAATCCAGCCCTTCGCAGTCGCTGTCCAGGCGAGCGCGGACAAATTGCCGGCCACGCAGGATGAAGTCGACGGTATCGGGACCGGAAAGGAATGCCCCGGCTAGAGTGTCTGCCTGCAGGCATTTGGGACCATCATCCCCTTCCTCCCAATGAATGCGCCGTCGCGGATGTGGCGCGACCGGCACTCGGATGATCAGACGCTCCTCGACGGTCATGACCCGCACGCCCTCCTTGGGCGCATCAGGGGCCGCGCTGTCCGCAAAGAGCGCGGACAGCAGTCCCAGGAGTCCGGCGAAGATCATCTATTGAAAGCCCATCCTGCGACGAAGCGTTGCACGGGAGGGATTGAACGGTCGATGAATTTTTTGCGGCAGCCCTTGGGCTTGCGGAAGCATGGGCGTGCTTCTAGAGGCTCGCTACCGAAATTTTCAGGCCGGTTTGAAGTGCGCTGTTGCGTGTCGCCGGCCTTGCATGGAGAAAGATTACATGGCGACCCAAGCGCCGAACGCTGCCCCGCTTCCCTTGCTTTACAACAGCCTGGACGCGCTCAATTCCGGCCAGCACGGTAATATGAAACTCAGGAAGAGTTATGATTTGCCGCAGGTCGGCCAGATCCATGCCGTGCCCGTGACGGTCGAGGAATTCACGATCGTCCAGCGTTACTATCCGATCATCTTTTCGGCGGGTGAGAATTCGGTGCCGCTGGCGCTGTTCGGCCTCAATGAGGGCGTCAACACTTACTTCGATGCGGCAGGCAGGCCGCTCGAGAAGAACACCTACGTCCCTGCCTACCTGCGCCGCTATCCGTTCCTGCTGGCCAAGCTGCGTCCCGACACCGACGAGTTGTCGCTTTGCTTCGACCCGACTTCGGGCTCGATCGCCGATGATGCGGACGGACCCGCCCTTTTCGACGGTGACCAGCCGACCGAGACGACCCGCAACATCCTGGCCTTCTGCGAGCAGTTCGAGACTGCGGGCCAACGCACGCAGGCGTTCATGGACGAACTTCAGAAGTCGGGCTTGCTGATCGACGGAGAAGTGGCAATTCAACCCGAGGGCGTCGACCAGCCGTTCCTGTATCGCGGCTTCCGAATGGTTGACGAGGAAAAGCTTCGCGATCTGCGCGGTGACGAACTGCGGAAGATGAACCAGAGCGGGATGCTTCCGGCGCTCTACTCCCACCTCTTCTCGCTAAGCCAGGTCCGGGAGATTTTTGCGCGCCAGGTTGAGCAGGGCAAGGGCCCGGCCGGCGCCAAGCTGCCGGAGACCGCGGACGCCTGATCCGCGTCGGCACTGCCGAACCGTGACATCCGCGCGCCGGAGCGATCCGGTATCGCTTGAATGCGCAGGCCCGCCGTATCACTTCAGTTGGGCCGGCGGCGGTTCGCGTACCCCTTCGCTAGTGGCCGCCGGCTCGCGCACCGTTTGTGGTGCGTTCCTCCCTGAACTCCGGCCATCCCGGCGCTGTCGGGATGGCCTTTTTTTGACGGACTACTCCGCCGCGATGGCGTTGGGCGCCCCTAGTGCCTCCGCAAGCCCGAACGCCAAGCGTTCGATCAGGATTGCCGCTCTGTCGAAGCCAGGGCCGGGCTTTCGCAGGTCGCTGTCCAGGTAGCGGCTGCGATCGATTTCCAGTTGCAGCGCATGAACGCCGCGATCGGGCCGCCCATGACGCTCGACGACGTAACCTCCGGCGTAGGGGTCGTTGAGCGCAGCCGACCAGCCGTTCTGGCGAACGATCCGCGCCGCCTCCTGGGAGAGCCAGGGTAGGGCGCTGCCCCCGTGGCGGTCGCCAATAACAACCTCGGCCTGCCCGTTACGGTGGGGCATGGAGTGACAGTCGATGAGCAGCGCCCAGCCGTGGTGGGCAACCAGGCGCTCCAGTTCATCGCCGATCGCCTGGTGAAAGGGTGCATGCGCATTGGCGATCCTCAGATCCAGCTCGGCCTGGTCAATCGGGCGGCGCCACAAGCGCCCTTTCATCCCCCGCGACGGAACGATCCCGAGTCCACCGCGCGCTCGCGCGCTGGTCGCCTCGCCGACTGAATCAGAGATCACCAGTGGGTCAGTTTCGTCGGCGGCGCGATTGCAATCGATGGCTGCCCTGGGCGTGCGGGCGATCACGGCGCCAATGCCTCTCGCCAGCGCCCGCCAGACCACCCTGTCGACCAGAGGATCTTCGAGGCTTTCCAGCCCGGCCCGCCCGGTAGCAGCGTTGGCGATCAGCCATTGTGGATATTCGCGCCCCGAATGCGGCACCGAGAGCAGCACCGGAACAGTGGCGCGCGATTGGTGGACAATCGGCGGGGGGAGAGGCGAGCGTTCCAAGCTTCCTAAACCTATGCGTGCCAGAAATGGACATCAATGCATCAGTTCCCTGGACCCGCTGGAAAATCCCGTGCGTTGGGCGCATAGAGAGGCACCATGATCCGTATCCTGCTTGCAGAGGACGACACGTCCATGCGCGAGTATCTGCAGCGCGCGCTGATTCGCGTCGGCTATGAGGTCGAGGCCGTGGGTTGCGGCACCGAAGCCATGCCGCTGCTCGAAGCGGGACGCTACGACCTGCTCCTCACCGATATCGTCATGCCGGAAATGGACGGGATCGAGCTTGCCCAGAAGGCCAGCGCCATCGATCCGGCGATCCGCGTCATGTTCATTACGGGCTTTGCGGCCGTGGCCCTTCAGAGCGGCCGCACGGCTCCCGAGGCCAAGCTTCTTTCCAAGCCCTTCCACCTCAAGGACCTGGTGGCGGAAGTCGATCGCATGTTCCAAAGCGAGGACCAGCACGGCCGTCTCTGAACGGATTGCCCGGGCGCCTCTAAGCGTCCAAATATCTTCGATTTTTAGCGGCGAAAGCGGGTTGCGCCTTTAATCGCACACCCCTAGATAGCCCGCCGAGTGGGCGTGTAGCTCAGTGGTAGAGCACTGTGTTGACATCGCAGGGGTCGCAAGTTCAATCCTTGCCACGCCCACCATTTTCCCTTTTTTGCCAATAAGTTGACGACCACAAGTGCATTTTCGTGCATGTCGTTTGCGATCCGTAACGATGCCGCCGCCGGTCGAACCGTGCGGCTCGTTTGTCCGCAATTTTTCTGACGTCGGTTGCAAAAGCGAATGAATTGACGAAAGGCGGCACTCCTTGCCGTCTAACGATTCAGTAGCCGGGATCCGCATAATCGATGCTTAAGCTCAGGCCTCAGCCAAACCGGACAACTCTACGCGCGACGGCCGCGCTTCTCTCGCTGCTGTTGGTTGCCGGTTGCGGCAACAGCGCTGCCGACAAGGATGGCCGCAACGGTCCAAAGGGCCCGGCCAAGGTCGGATACATCATCATCCAGCCGGGAACGGCGCCGGTCGAGCAGCAGCTTCCGGCGCGTATCTCCGCTTACCAGATGTCTGAGGTTAGGCCCCAGGTATCGGGCGTGATCCGCCGCCGCCTGTTCCAGGAAGGCTCGATCGTCCAGCAGGGGCAGACCCTCTACCAGATCGATCCCAGCCTCTATCAGGCCCAGGTCTCACAGGCCTCGGCCAATGTGCAGAGCGCCCGGGCAACCGCCGACGCGGCTCGTGCCCGGGCCAGCCGCTACAAGCCGCTCGCGGAAATGGAGGCGGTATCGAAGCAGGATTACACTGACGCATTGTCGCAAGCTCGTCAGGCCGAGGCCTCGATCGCCCAGAATAATGCAGCCTTGCGGACCGCCCAGATCAATTTGCGCTACACCCGCGTTCCGGCGCCGATCACGGGCCGGATTGGCCTGTCGAGCGTCACCGAGGGCGCGCTTGTCACCGCTAACCAGACTGACCCGCTGACCACGATCACGCGGCTCGACCCGGTCTACGTCGACATTCAGGAGTCCGCGGCAGATCTGCTTGCATTGCGCCGATCGCTGAGTGCGGGCGGTACCGTGCCGACAACGGCTTCCGTGCGGCTGAAACTGCCGGACGGTAGTGACTATGGCTTCTCCGGGGTCGTCGAGTTCAGCCAGGTGGTCGTCAACCAGGACACTGGCACGGTGACCTTGCGCGCCCGTTTCGCCAATCCGCAGTCGATCCTGCTCCCCGGCATGTTCGTGACGGCCCAGTTCGCGCAGGCGGTGAACACGACCGCCTTCCTCGTCCCGCAGCAGGCTGTGACCCGCGATCCCAAGGGCAATGCGACTTTGTGGATAGTCGGTACAGGCAATCGCGCCGTCCAGCGCGTCGTCGTCGCGGACCGGACGATGGGCCAATATTGGGTGGTCACGCAGGGGCTGGCGGCCGGCGAGAAGGTCATCACGCAAGGCACGGCTAACCTTCGCGACGGCGCGCCCATCAAGCCGGTCCCCGCTTCTTCGGCCCAGAAGGTGGGACCGGCGCCCAAGAGCCCGAGCGGGTCGCGCTAACGGATGTCGCGCCTATTCATTGAGCGTCCGATTTTCGCATGGGTGATCGCGATCATCATCATGCTCTCTGGCATTGGCGCGATTACCAAGCTGCCCGTCGCCCAATATCCTGATGTCGCCCCGACCCAGATCAACGTTCGCGCCACCTATCCCGGGGCATCGGCCGAGACGCTTGAGAACAGTGTCACGCAGGTGCTCGAGCGGCAGATGACCGGTATCGACGGCCTGCTCTACTTCCAGTCGTCATCCACCCAGCGTGGCCAGGTCAACATCTCCGCGACCTTTGAAAAGGGTATCAACCCCGACATTGCCCAGGTGCAGGTCCAGAATAAGGTCCAGCAAGCGCTCGCCCGGCTGCCTCAACAGGTGCAGCAGCAGGGTGTTACGGTCACCAAGGGATCGCCAGACTTCCTGATGATCGTCGGAGTCTATGACGAGACCGACAAGGCCACGAACTTCGACGTTTCCGACTGGCTGACGACCAACCTCCAGGACGATCTGTCGCGTATCGACGGTGTCGGCGACGTCAACGTCTTTGGCGCACCCTATGCGATGCGCATCTGGCTCGACCCTCACAAGCTGGCGAGTTTCCAGCTGATGCCAAGCGACGTGATCAGCGCAATTTCGGCCCAGAATACGGAAGTGGCGGCGGGCGAGGTCGGTGGCATGCCGCAGCCGGAAGGCCAGATGATCAACGCGACGGTGACGGCGCAGTCGAGGCTGCAGACACCCGAGCAGTTCAGCAAGATCATCGTCAAAGCCGATACCACCGGGGCGCGAGTGCTGCTCGGCGATGTCGCGCGAATTGAACTGGGCGCCGAGAATTACGCGGCCCTCATCCGCGTCAACGGCCACCCGGGCGCGGGCATGGGCATTTTCCTGGAGCCTGGGGCCAATGCGCTGACGACCGCCGAGCTGGTAAAGGCCAAGGTCGAGCAGATCGCGCCGAACATGCCTGCGGGCTTCCACTACGCCTACGCGAATGATTCCACGGACTTCATCAAGCTGTCGGTCAGCGAGGTGGTGAAGTCACTGTTCGAGGCCATCATCCTCGTCGTCCTCGTCATGTTCGTCTTCTTGCAGAGCTGGCGGGCGACGCTCATCCCGTTCATCGCCGTTCCTGTCGTTCTGCTGGGCACCTTCGCAATCCTTTATGGGCTTGGTTTCTCGATCAACACCATGACCCTGTTCGGCTTGGTGCTGGCGACCGGTCTGCTGGTCGACGATGCCATTGTCGTCGTCGAGAATGTCGAACGGCTGATGCACGAGAATCCGGAAATGACGCCGCGCCAGGCGACGATTGAGTCGATGGGCCAGATTCAGATGGCGCTGATCGCCATCGCGCTAATTCTCTCGGCCGTATTCCTGCCGATGATCTTCTTCGGCGGATCGACCGGCGTCATCTACCGTCAGTTCGCGGCGACCATCGTCTCTGCCATGGCCCTGTCGATCTTCGTCGCATTGACGCTCAGCCCGGCAATTGCCGCCAACCTCCTCAAGCGCACGCATGCGACGGTCGAGGAAACCTGGGTTGGCCGCGCCGCGCCGAAGGTTGCACATGGCATGGAGACGGCCCGCCGCAAGTTTAATGACGGCTTCGACCGGCTGGTCGATTGGTATGTCGGCATCGTCAGCAAGGTCGTCGACCGGAAGTGGCTGATGCTGGGGATCTACGCCGGTGTCTGTGTTTTGCTGATCGGTTTGTTCGTTCGCCTGCCGACGGGGTTCTTGCCGACGGAGGATCAAGGCTCGGCGCTGGTTCAGTACCGCCTGCCCTCAGGCGCCACCATGTCCCGCACACATGAAGTCCAGTTGAAGGTGGAGGATTACTTTCTTCACGGCCAGGACAAGGACAATATCCGTACCTTCTTCTCGGTCGCGGGGGGTGGGCAGGGCGCGGCGGGGCAGAACACGGGCCAGGCGTTCATCAATCTCGCCGACTATGACAAGCGCAAGGGCAAGCAGAACGCCGCCGACGCCGTTGTCGAGCGCGCTTCCGGCGCATTCCACGGCCTACGCGATGCTCAGGTTTTCGCCCTCGTCCCAGGTGCCATCCGCGGCCTTGGACAGTCGACCGGCTTCACGGTCGAGCTCCAAAATACGAGCGGGATGAGCGCGGAGGAATTCCAGGCCGCCCGCGACAAGCTGCTGGCGCAGGCATCGACTGATCCCAAGCTGACGTCGGTCCGACCGACCGAGCTCCCGGACGTCGCCAGCCTCACGGTCGACATCAATCAGGAGCGGCTGGCCGCACTTGGGCTCAACGCCAGCGACGTCAACAGCACAATCTCGACCGCCTGGGGCGGCCGCTACGTCAACGACTTCATCGATCGCGGCCGCGTGAAGCGTGTCTACGTCCAGGCGGATGCGCCCTACCGCGCGGCGCCATCCGACATCGACCAATGGTTCGTGCGCAATTCTCGCGGCGAGATGGTGCCGTTCTCGTCCTTTGCGCAAACCGGTTGGAAAACGACCCCGACCAGCCTTTCGCGCTTCCAGGGCTATCCCTCCTATGAACTGCAAGGACAGGGCGCGACGGGCGTAAGCTCCGGCGACGCCATGCAGCGGATCGAGGAATTGGCGGACAAGATCCCCGGCGTTTCGGTGGCTTGGGCAGGTCAATCCTATCAGGAGCGGCTGTCTTCGGGTCAGGCCCCGATCCTCTACGCCATCTCGCTGATCGTGGTCTTCCTGTGCCTCGCCGCCCTCTACGAAAGCTGGTCGATTCCGGTGGCGGTTCTGCTGGTTGTTCCGCTCGGCCTCGTCGGCTCGATCTTCGCGGTGACGCTCCGTGGCCTACAGAACGACGTCTACCTTCAGGTCGGTCTGATCACGACCATGGGGCTGTCGGCGAAGAACGCCATCCTCATGGTCGAATTCGCCGAACGGGCCGAACGAGAAGGCAAGAGGGTTATCGATGCCGCCATCGAGGCAGCCCGCATCCGGCTCCGGCCGATCCTGATGACCAGCTTCTCTTTCATTTTCGGCGTCCTGCCGCTCGCCATTTCGACCGGTGCGGGCGCCAACAGCCGCATCGCCATCGGCACCTCGGTGATCGGCGGAATGATCACGGCGACCGCTCTGGCGCTCTTCTACATTCCGCTCTTCTTTGTGCTGGTGCGGCGCGGCGTCCGTGACGGGCTTGCTGCACTCCGCGAGCGCAGGCGCCAGCGAAAGGCCGAAGCATCATGACGCGGTCGGCAGCGTTCCTTGCCATCCTCGCGACCGGTTGTGCGTCGATGGAGCCGGCCTATCTCCAGCCGACGCCGGCAATCCCCGCCTCCTGGCCCGCCGGAGACGCTTATCTACGCCAGAGTGAGGCGTCGCTTCCCGCCGTCACCTACCGGCAAATCTTCCGTGATCCCCGGCTGCAGTCGCTGATCGAGCAGGCGCTGGTCAACAATCGCGACCTGCAGGTTGCCGCCGCCAACATCGCCGCCGGCCGGGCGCGTTATCGCATTCAGCGTGCGCAGCAGTTTCCGCAGGTCAATGGCAGCGCGGGCGTGACTATCGCCGGCTCCGACACGGACTCCGTTGAAACCAATTATCAGGCCGGCATCGGGGTGAATGCCTTCGAACTGGACCTGTTCGGCCGCCTGAAGTCGCTGAGCCACGCCGAACTCAATCGCTACTTCGCGACGGAAGCCGCGGCGCGCGCCACCCGGCTCGCCCTCGTCTCGGACGTCGCTGACGCATGGCTGGCGCATGCTGCCGATTCCAGCCTGCTCCAGATCGCCAAAAACACGGCCGAAAGCGCCGAGCGCAGCGTGCGACTGACCCGTGCGAGGTTGGAGGGTGGCATTGCGCCACGCACGGACCTTCGCCAGGCGGAACAGGTGCTGGCGCAGGCGCAGGCCGATCTCGCCGTTCAGACCACGGCTGTGGCCCAGGACATCAACCTGTTGCAACTGCTGGTCGGCGCCCCGTTCGAGGCGAAGCTGCTTTCGAACTCGATCGACGAAGCTTTCGGCACCGTCGTCGAATTGCCAGCGGGCGTCGATTCCTACGTGCTCCTGCGCCGGCCCGACGTTGTCGAGGCTGAGTATCAGCTTCGGGCTGCCAATGCCGAAATCGGCGCTGCCCGGGCCGCCCTGTTCCCGCGCATTTCGCTGACCGGCCTGCTCGGCCTGGCAAGCACCTCGCTGGGGGGACTGTTCAGTGGTGGCGCCTTCGGCTTCTCCGGCCCGATCAGCGCCACCTATCCGATCTTTAACGCCGGGGCAGGGCGCGCCAATGTCCGCCTGACTGAGGCGCAGCGGGACGCGGCGCTCGCGACCTACCAGAAGGCGATCCAGACAGCGTTCCGCGAGGTTTCCGATGCGCTGGCGCGACGCGGGACCATGGCCCAGGAGCTTGCGGCGCGCGAGAAGCAGAATTCGGCCGCGGCGGATGCCTTTGCGCTCACCGATGCACGTTATCGCGCCGGTATCGACGACTTCCTCGCAACCTTGGTCTCGCAGCGCGCCTATTATACCGCGCAGCAATCGCTGGTAAGCGCCAAGCTAACGGCGGCGCGCAATCTGGTGGATATCTATCAGACCCTTGGCGGCGACTCCCTGGAGCCGCCGGCGGCAGCGCGCCCTTAGAGGCTGGCTTCCAGGTACGGCTGGTCGAAGCCGAACTGCTTGGCCTTTTCGAGCGTGTAGGGACGCAGGCCCATCGAGCGATATTCGCCGACGATCTTGCCGTCGGCCGTCTCGTCGAGATACTCGAATTTGAACAGCTCCTGGGTGACGATCACATCGCCTTCCATGCCCACCACTTCGGTGATGTTGGTCGTCCGGCGCGAGCCGTCGCGCAGGCGCTTGACCTGGACGATGAGGTCGACCGAGTCGGCGATTTGGCGGGAAATCGCTTCCTTCGGCACCTTGATGTCCGACATCATCACCATGTTCTCCATACGAGCCAGGCATTCACGCGGGCTGTTGGAGTGGAGCGTAGCCATCGAGCCGTCGTGGCCCGTGTTCATCGCGGCCAGGAGGTCGAAACACTCGGGCCCGCGAATTTCGCCCAGGATGATGCGGTCAGGGCGCATACGTAGAGCGTTGATGACGAGGTCGCGGATGGTGATCGCGCCCTGGCCCTCGAGGTTCGCCGGGCGCGTTTCCAGTGGCAGCCAGTGCGGCTGCTGCAGCCGAAGTTCGGCCGCGTCTTCGATGGTGATCACGCGCTCGCCCGGGTCGATCATCTTGGAGAGTGCGTTCAGCATCGTCGTCTTACCCGAGCCGGTACCGCCGGAGATAACGATGTTCATGCGACTGGCGCCGGCGATCTTCAGGACCGTCGCCATCTTCTCCGACATCGAGCCGAAGCCGCGCATCATATCGAGCGTGATCGGCTTCTCGGAAAACTTACGAATGGAGATGGCGGTGCCGCGCAGCGACAGCGGCGGAATGATGACGTTGACGCGGCTGCCGTCCTGAAGGCGGGCGTCGGCCAGCGGCGTTGTCTGGTCGACGCGGCGGCCGACCTTGTTGACGATACGCTGGGCGATCTGGAACAGATGTTCCTCGTCGCGGAACTGGATTTGCGCGACTTCCAGCTTGCCCTTGCGCTCGACGAACGTCTGGTTCGGACCGTTGACCATGATGTCGCTGACGGCCGGGTCGGCAAGCAATTCTTCGAGCGGCCCGAGGCCGAGCAGTTCGTCGACCAGCACCTTTTCCAGTGCGAATTGCTCGCGGCGGTTGAGGTTGATCTTCAGCTCGATGAGCACTTCGGAGATGATCGGGCGGAATTCTTCAGCAAGCTCGTCCTTGCCGAGCGTCGCCGCGGCTTCCGGGTCAACACGCTCCAGAAGTCGGGGAAGCACCTGCTCCTTGATGCGGTGAACAGAAGCCTCGAAGCCTTCCGTCTTGCTGCTAGCGGCCTCGCCGCTTGCGTTCTGGCGCTGGTTGAGCTTGTCGAGGGCGCCCATCGCGTGCCCGTTGGGCGGCGGAGGAGGAGCTTCTGGCGATGGTGAATCAGGCGCGGCGTTCAGATCGTCGATTGGCGGGAATTGCTCGCCGCCTTCGACCTCTTGCGGCTCCTTCGAAGCAGCCGAGCCCGGGCCCGCCTTCATTGGGCGCGCGACGCCGAACTGCGGGCGTTGCGAGTTGCCGCCGCCCATTCCGTTGCGCTTGCCGAATGCGTTCATTGCCTATCAGTCCCGTTTGTCCGCGGAAGAACGGGAATGGTGAATAAGGTTCAAACTTTTAGAAAAGACTAACCGCGATCAAACTTTCGCGGGATGACTATTCGCCGGCGCTCTCCGCCAGCACGGTCAGGCCGTTGTCGCCGACTTCGGCGAAGCCGCCGCTAACGCGGATTTTCTCCGGGGTGGCGCCCGCCGAACGATAGACGGCCAGTTCGGCATTGTCCTTGATCGTGGTCATCACCGGCGCATGGCCGGCCATGATCCCCATCTCGCCCTCGCTGCCGGGGACGACGACCATGTAGACGTCCTCGCTGAGGACTTGCTTCTCAGGAGTCACCAGCTCGAAATGCAGGTCGGCCATCTTACTTCTTTCCCTCGATCGCGGCCTCGAAGGCGCTTGCCGCGGCGTCGAATTTGTCCCGGCAGCCGGGGTTGCAGAAACCCACGACCGCGCCCTTGTAGTGTGTCAGGCTGTCGGCGCTGACCGGCTTGCCGGACCAGGGACAGACCTCGTTGACACAATCTTCGAGGCGCGGCGCGTCGGCCATTAGGCCTCCTGAGCCAGTTTCTCGGCCTTGGCGACGGCCTCTTCGATGCCGCCGACCATGTAGAAGGCCGCTTCTGGCAGGTGGTCGTACTCACCGTTCACCACCGCCTTGAACGAACGGACCGTGTCTTCGACCTGGACGAACTTGCCCTGGATACCGGTGAAAACCTCGGCGACGTGGAACGGCTGCGACAGGAAGCGCTGGATCTTGCGGGCGCGGCTGACGACCAGCTTATCCTCTTCCGACAGCTCGTCCATGCCGAGGATCGCGATGATGTCCTGCAGGCTCTTGTACTTCTGAAGCGTCTCCTGGACTGCGCGGGCGACCTCATAATGCTCCTGCCCGACGACGGCAGGGGTGAGCACTCGGCTGACCGAGTCCAGCGGGTCGACGGCCGGGTAGATGCCGAGCTCCGAAATCGCCCGCGACAGGGTCGTCGTGGCGTCCAGGTGGGCGAATGACGTCGCCGGCGCCGGGTCGGTCAAATCGTCGGCCGGCACGTAAATGGCCTGCACCGAGGTGATCGAGCCCTTGTTGGTCGAGGTGATACGCTCTTGCAGCTGGCCCATGTCGGTGGCCAGCGTCGGCTGGTAGCCCACGGCCGAAGGGATACGGCCGAGAAGGGCGGACACTTCCGAACCCGCCTGGGTGAAGCGGAAGATGTTGTCGACGAAGAAGAGCACGTCCTGGCCTTCCTGGTCGCGGAAATACTCGGCCTGGGTGAGGCCCGACAGAGCGACGCGGGCGCGTGCTCCCGGAGGCTCGTTCATCTGGCCGAACACGAGGGCCACCTTGGAGCCTTCCGGCGTCGGATTGCCGTCGGCATCCTTGGCGATGACGCCCGCTTCGAGGAACTCGTGATAGAGGTCGTTGCCCTCGCGGGTACGCTCGCCGACGCCGGCGAATACCGACACGCCGCCGTGGCCCTTGGCGATATTGTTGATCAGCTCCTGGATCAGCACGGTCTTGCCGACGCCGGCGCCGCCGAACAGTCCGATCTTGCCGCCCTTGGCGTAGGGGGCGAGGAGGTCGATGACCTTGATGCCGGTTACGAGGATCGCCG
Source organism: Sphingomonas alba (assembly GCF_023516555.1). Classification (GTDB taxonomy): domain Bacteria; phylum Pseudomonadota; class Alphaproteobacteria; order Sphingomonadales; family Sphingomonadaceae; genus Sphingomicrobium; species Sphingomicrobium album. The sequence continues at coordinate 62,682 of NZ_JAMGBD010000002.1, read as the reverse complement.
CTTCGGTCGACTGGTCGACGAAGGCAGGCGCGTCGGCGTGGATCGAGGCGGTCATGTCGCTGCCGATCGGGCCGCGCTCGTCGATCGGCTCACCGATGACGTTCATGATGCGGCCGAGGGTCTTCGGACCTACCGGCACGCGAATCTGCGAGCCGGTGGCGTTGACGGTCTGCCCGCGGGTCAGCCCGTCGGTCGCGTCCATGGCGATCGTGCGAACGACGCTCTCGCCGAGGTGCTGCGCAACCTCGAGCACAAGGCGCTGGCCATTGTTGTCGGTCTCCAGCGCCGAAAGGATCGGTGGCAGCTCGCCGTCAAAGGCGACGTCGACGACGGCGCCGATAACCTGGGCGACGCGACCGACCAGATTGCTGGTCTGTGCGGGAGCCTTGGGCGCGGCGGCCTTCTTGGCGCGGGGCTTGGCGGGAGCGGCGGTGGCCATGGTCTTGCTTCCTCTTGCGGGTTCTTAGAGCGCTTCAGCGCCCGAAATGATTTCGACGAGTTCGGTGGTGATCGCCGCCTGGCGCTGGCGGTTATACTGGATCGACAGGCGATTGATCATGTCGCCGGCATTGCGCGTGGCATTGTCCATCGCGGTCATCTGGCTGCCGTAGAAACCGGCGTTGTTCTCCAGAAGGGCACGATAGATCTGCACGGCGATATTGCGCGGCAGCAGGTCGGTAAGGATTTCCTCCTCGTCCGGTTCATATTCGACGGCCGCAGGCGCAACGCCCGCCTTCGCGGAGTCGTTGGCGGCTTCCGGCGCGGACGACGGAGCGATCGGGATGATCTGGTCGATCACCGGTTCCTGCACCAGGGTCGAACGGAACATGGCATAGGCCAGGTGCACGACGTCGACGCCGTCTGCGGCGAAGCGGTCGGTGATGTCCTTGGCGATCGCCCGCGCTTCCTCATAGGTCGGGTTTCGGCTCTGGCTGGTGTCGAACTCGGCGATGATCGACTTGGGGAAGAGGCGCTGAAGCACCGGCTTGCCCTTGCGGCCGACGATATAGAACAGGACCGTCTTGCCCTGGGCCCTCAGCTCGTCGGCCTTGCGGCGAACGTTGCGGACGATGTTCGTGTTGAACGCGCCGGCAAGGCCGCGGTCGCCGGTGACGACGATGATCAGGTGCGTGTCGTCCTTGCCGGTGCCGGCGAGGAGGGCCGGGCTCTGCGGTCCCGGAGTGACGCGCGACGCCAAGCTTCCGACCACCTCGGCCATGCGCGTCGAATAGGGACGGGCGGCCAGCGCCAGCTGGGTCGCACGGCGCAGCTTCGCCGCGGCGACCATGTTCAGCGCCTTGGTGATCTTCTGCGTCGACTTCACCGAGCCGATGCGAAGCTTCAATGCCTTGAGGCTGGCCATTCCCTATTGGTCCTTACGCGAACTGCTTGCCGAAAGCGGCCAGCGCATCGCCCAGCTTGGCGGCGGTGTCGTCGTCCAGCTGCTTGGTGTCGCGGATCGTCTTCAGGACGCCGGCATGCTCCGAGCGGAGATAGCTCAACAGTGCCTGCTCGTAACGGACGACGTCCTTGACCTCGACCGCATCGACATAGCCCTGCGTGCCGGCGAAGATCGACGCAACCTGCTCCTCGACGGGCATCGGGCTGTACTGAGCCTGCTTCAGCAGCTCGGTCAGGCGAGCACCACGAGCCAGAAGCTTCTGGGTCGAAGCGTCGAGGTCCGAACCGAACTGGGCGAAGGCGGCCATTTCGCGATACTGGGCGAGCTCCAGTTTGATCGAGCCGGCGACCTTCTTCATCGCCTTGGTCTGGGCGGCCGAGCCGACGCGGCTGACCGACAGGCCGACGTTAATCGCGGGACGGATGCCCTGGTAGAACAGGTCCGTCTCAAGGAAGATCTGGCCGTCGGTGATCGAGATGACGTTGGTCGGGATGTAGGCCGACACGTCGCCCGCCTGCGTCTCGATGATCGGGAGGGCGGTCAGCGAGCCGCCGCCATTGTCCTCGTTCATCTTGGCGGCGCGCTCGAGCAGGCGGCTATGCAGGTAGAAGACATCGCCCGGATAGGCTTCGCGGCCCGGCGGGCGGCGCAGCAGCAACGACATCTGGCGGTAAGCAACGGCCTGCTTGGAAAGGTCGTCATAAACGATGACGGCGTGCATGCCGTTGTCGCGGAAATATTCGCCCATGGCGACGCCCGTATAGGGCGCCAAATACTGCAACGGGGCAGGCTCGGAAGCGGTCGCGGCGACGACGATGGAATATTCCATCGCGCCATTTTCTTCGAGCGCGCGAACGATCTGAGCGACGGTCGAGCGCTTCTGGCCGACGGCGACGTAGATGCAATAGAGCTTCTGGCTCTCGTCGCTGCCCTTGTTGACTTCCTTCTGGTTGATGAAGGTATCGAGCGCGACGGCGGTCTTGCCGGTCTGGCGGTCGCCGATGATCAACTCGCGCTGGCCGCGGCCGATCGGGACCAGGGCGTCGAGCGCCTTGAGGCCGGTCTGCACGGGCTCGTGCACCGACTTCCTCGGGATGATGCCCGGCGCCTTCACTTCAACGCGGCTGCGGGTGTCAGTCACGATCGGGCCCTTGCCGTCGATCGGGTTGCCGAGCGCGTCGACGACGCGGCCGAGCAGGGCCTTGCCGACGGGAACGTCGACGATCGTGCCGGTGCGGCGGGCGGTCGAGCCTTCCTTGATCTCGGCGTCCGAGCCGAAGATGACGACGCCGACATTGTCGGCTTCCAGGTTCAGGGCCATGCCCTTCGTGCCGCCCTCGAACTCGACCATTTCGCCGGCCTGGACGTTGTCGAGCCCATGCAGGCGGGCAATTCCGTCACCGACCGACAGCACGCTGCCGACTTCGGAGACCTGCGCGTCGGCGTCGAAGTTCGCGATCTGGTCGCGGATGACGCGGGAAATTTCAGCGGCGCGGATGTCCATTTTCAGCCTTTCATCGCCAAAGCGAGTGTGTTGAGTTTCGTCTTGATGGAAGCGTCGATCATCTGGCTGCCGAGCCGGACGACGATGCCGCCGAGGATGGATGGATCGACCTTGGCGTCGATCGCGACGTCAGTGCCGGCGTTGACCTTGAGGCGGCCCTTCAGCGCGGCAAGCTGGTCGTCGTTGAGCGGGAAGGCGCTCGTCACTTCCGCCGTCGTCTCGCCGCGATGCTCTGCGGCAAGGCGGGCGAAGATGCGAATGACAGAGTCGAGCTGCGACAGGCGGCCGTTCTTGGCGAGCACGCCCAGGAAGCGGCGGGTCAGCGGGTCGAGCTTAAGGCTGCCCGAGGTCGCAGCGATCGCCTTGGAGGCCTCGGCGCGGTTGATCAGCGGGCTCGAGGTAATCGCCTTGAAGTCCGCCGACTCGGCCAGCGCAGCCTTCACGGTATCGAGGCTCTTCGAGACGGATTCGATCTGGCGCTCGTCGCGCGCCAGGTCGAACAAAGCGGACGCATAACGTCCCGCTAAGCTTGCCCGAATACCGCCGGAAGTCTCCATGCGCTCCAATGCTCCAGAACTGGAATTGCCCCATGTGAAATTGGGGCGCTATCGGTGTTTCCTCCGACGCCCCTCATGGGTTGGCGCGGCCCCTAGCAAGCGGGTAGCGGGGATGCAAGGCGGTCTATCCCTATCGCACTCTAATAGGCTAAAAACGCGCGCGGAGGCCGATCGCTGGATGGAATGCACACCAGTCATTCTTGCGCACGAAACGCCGTTCAGCATCGGCGCGGTCGAGATCAGCCCCTCAACCCGCGAGCTGCGGAACAATGGCAAGAGCGCGATCCTTGAACCTCGGGTGATGCAGGTCCTTGTCGCGCTGCACAGAGCGCAGGGCGCGGTGGTCAGCAAGGACGACCTGGTTGCCTGCTGTTGGGATGGCAGGATCGTCGGCGACGACGCCATCAATCGGGTCATTGGCCGGCTCCGGCATGACGCGTCCGACCACGCTGATGATGCCTTCAGGGTCGAAACGATTACGCGCGTCGGCTATCGGATGGTCGAGAACGGTGCGAACCGGACACCAAATCGGGTCGACCGGCGCTTCGTCATCGGCGGCGCTGTTGCAGCCGCCGCGGCCGCTGCGGCGACTTTCGGGTGGCAAAACTTCCGCTCCTCACCGGCCAACAAGGAAGCTGCCGAGCTCCTGGAGGAAAGCCGCATTGCGATGTTGCAGGGGTTGCCCGATCAGCTGGGCAATGCGGTCGCCAAGCTGAAGAGGGCCAGCGAGATCGAACCCGGCAATGCCGAGATCTGGGGCACGCTTGCGCTCGCCTATACTCAGCAAAGGGGGAGCGTCCCTGCGGCCCAGCAGCCGTTTGTTGCGGAGCGGGCGAAGAATGCCGGGGCCCGCGCGCTGTCCATCGATCCGGACAATGGCAACGGGCTTGCCGCGCAGGCGCTGTCGCAGCCGTTCTTTCGCAACTGGCTGGCGATGGAGAAGGCGGCGCGGCGCGCACTTCAGCGCCAGCCACGCAATTTCGCGCTGAACAAGTTGCTCGGCTTTGTACTGGGCAGCGTCGGCCGGCCAGCGGCGGCGATCCCTTACCTCGACCGCGCCCAGCAAGCCGAACCCATGGCCGTCGGCCTCTATGTCTCGCGGATGTTCACCTACTGGTACGCAGGGCGCCTCGACGATGCAGAGAAGACGATCGAACATGCCGCCAGTCTTTGGCCGCGCTACTTCGGCGTGTGGTTCTCGCAGATCTATCTGCTCGCCTATACCGGTCGTGCGCAGCAGGCCCTGACGCTGGTCGAAGACACGGCAAGCCGCCCGAACGGGATTCCCGACTGGAACTTTGATTTCACTTCCTTGCAGGTAAAGGCGCTGGCCACTGGACGCCCGGACGACCTCGAAAAAGCCATGGAAAGCTGCCGCGAGATAGCCAAGCGCGGCGAGGGCTTCGCCGAAAACGTCATCCTTTTTGCCGGCGCCGTAGGGCGAATTGACGACGCCTACCGCGTACTCGACGCCTATTATTTCGATCGCGGCTTCAAGATTGCGGACAAACGTTGGTCGACGGAGCAAGGGATGTACGGCAACCGCCGCGAGCGTGACACGCACTTCCTTTTCCACCCAGCATTGCTCGGAATCCGCCGCGATCCTCGCTTCCCTGGACTGACGAAGGCGATCGGTCTCGACGACTATTGGCAAAGGTCCGGGACCAAGCCCGACTATGTCGCCTGACCGCTGAAATCGGCGCGGCGCCAGCGCTTCATCGGCAAAATATCGGTTCCTCGCCCTGTCCCGCTGAACCCGCCTGAACGACCCTCATTGGGCACCCGACGCATCGTGCGAGGGCCGCCTGATAAGGGGACTGAACATGTTTGCACGCTTCCTCATCACCGCACTGCTCGCAGCCGCCGCCGCTACTCCGGTGATCGGCCAGACTGCAGAGAACAGCGTCGTCGTCACCGTCGACCGCGCCGCCCGCGCGTCGCACGCGCTCATGAAGCATCGCATCGCCGTCGCGGTCGAGGAGGTTTGCGGCAGCTACTCAACCATCGAATCCTACCAGGTGCCCGAGCTCGATGCCTGCCGGAAAGAAGCATGGGCGAGCGTCAACCGGCAGTTGGCTGCCCTCAAGGATAGCGGCCAGATCCGCCTGAGCTCGCGCTAGGCGACAGGGCGGCGGGGCGCGCGGCACTCTCCCACGGGACGCGCGTCCTGACTGTCCGAATGTTTGACCGCAAGCTGTGGGAAGCGGGTGTGGGCCCCCGAGCGTAAACAGCCGCTATGACCTACCGAATCAAAGGCCTTGAGCCCGCACCCTTCGCCCCCTTGTTTGATCTCGACGATGCCGAGCTCGAAACCAGAGGCATGACCCGTATGACGGTCGATAGTCCGACCTTCCCCTGCCGCATTTCCCTGCGGGATTGCGACATTGGTGACGAGGTCATCCTGCTCAATCACACCAGCCACGAGGGCAATAATCCTTACCGCGCGAGCCATGCGATCTTCGTCAGCAAGTCGGCGAACGAGCCCGCTGACTATGTCGACACGATCCCGCCTGCGCTCGATCGCCGCATACTTTCTCTCCGCGCCTTCGACGAACTGGGGATGATGATCGACGCGGCGTTGGTACAGCCCGGCGAGGCTGACCCGGCAATCCGCCATTTGCTCGCTAATCCGGCCGCTGCGCACATCGACGCGCATAACGCCATTCGCGGCTGCTTCGCCGCCCGCATCGACAGGAACTGAACATGGGCTTCGCTTATGCTAGACCGGTGATGATGACAGCGATCACCGACGACGAGGCGTGGGGCGCATTCGAGCGCCGCGACCGGCGCATGGACGGACGCATCATTGGCGCCGTCAAGACAACCGGCATCTATTGCAAGCCAAGCTGTCCGGCCCGTCGCCCGAAGCGCGAGCATGTCGAATTCTTTGCGGACTCTGGCGCCGCACTCACCGCCGGCTATCGGCCATGCCTCCGTTGTAAACCCGACGAGGTCGGCCGCGATCGTGAAGCCGTGGCTCAGGCTGTAAAGCTTATCGAACGGGCCGAAGAAGCGCCGAAACTGGAAGAGCTTGCGGCCGCCGTCGGCTACGCGCCGCACCATTTCCAGCGGCTATTCACCCGTGAAATGGGCGTCTCGCCTGCCGCATATGCTCGCGGACTCCGCGCGGGGCGCGCCCAAGCCAATCTCAGCAAGGATAAGACCGTGACCGAAGCCATTTACGATTCCGGCTATTCCGCGCCCAGCCGTTTCTACGCCGATGCCAAGGATCGGCTGGGGATGACCCCGTCTGCCTGGCGCGATGGCGGCCGCGGCGAGACGATTCGTTACGCCATGCTGGACACACCCCTTGGCCGCATGCTGGTCGCCGCGACGGACAAGGGCATTTGCCGCCTGACTTTTGACGAGAGCGTGTCGGCGCTCCATCGCCGGTTCCCCAATGCCGACATTCAGCCGGCGAACGCCGCCATGGGCGCACTCATTTCAGGAGTGATGGACGCGATCGAAACCCCGACGGCGGTTCATGACCTTCCGATCGACGTCGCCGGCACCGCTTTCCAGGAAGCGGTGTGGAAAGAACTCCGCAAAATCCCGCCAGGGGAGACCCGCAGCTATGCCGATATCGCGGTGGCAATCGGCGATCCCAAGGCAACGCGCGCGGTCGGAACCGCCAATGGCTCGAACCCGATCGCTGTCCTGGTGCCTTGCCATCGCGTCATCCGTTCGGACGGCACGCTCGGCGGCTATGCCGGCGGCCTCGACCGCAAGCGCAAGCTGCTCGCGGCCGAGGGTGCCCACTGGGAAGAGCAGGGCAAGTTCGCGATTTAGGGATTAGTCGTCGCCCTCGGTGACCTTGACCAATTCTTTCTCCGCCATGGCTACCGCTTCGGCCTGCCTGTTCGCAACGATTAGGTCGTAGATTTCCTTCGCCAACCGCTGACCGCGATTATGGTGCGGGCTGAAGGCGAGGCTTGAGAGTTGGGCTTTCGCATCTTCCGGCTTGGCGTCGCGGAGGAACTGGATTGTCGAGCGGACCTGAACCTCTGGATCCTGAGGAGCTAGCACTGCAGCGTAATGGACTGCATCCTTTGCCGCCTCCGGCACCTGGGCGCCCTCGTCTATGTAAGTACGATAATAATTGTAGAGCGGTTCGGGGTCTTCCTTGTCGAGGCGATTGGCCGTCAGAAACAGGTGGCGCGCATCCTTGAAGGTTTCCGGGTTCTTGCTCTTCTTCGCTAGCTCGAGCAGCGCCTCACCCTGCAGGGAAAGGGCCTCGACCGATTTGGGGTCGGAGACGACGGCCTGCTGGGCGGTTTTGACCGCAGCGTCATAATCCTTCGCCATGAATTGTGCCTCGGCGAGCGTGCGCAGTACAAAGGCGTCCTTGGGATATTTATCGGCGACGGCGCGAATGCGTCCGACAAGGTCGCTACCGACATCAGCAAAGGCGGCCTTGATGCGGATGCGATAGGGCATCACCTCCTGCGCGCCCGGGCTCATCTCCGTCACCGTCACCGGCGCAATGGTCAATTTGTTGGTGTTGATCTTGATGAACGGCAGCTGTTTTTGGCGGCGATAGGACATGAGCGTCTTCTCGAGCTCGCCGAGATCGCCAAACGTCGCTTTGGCAGCGTCGAGCGGTGGCGTGCCGGAATTGATCGCCGCCACATACCGATCGATCTGCCCCTTCCGGCTCGGTTCCATCGACAGATAGTGAGTCAACAGCCAGCCTTGGGTGTAGAACGAGATCATGTCATAGTCGGCGTCAACGCGGTTGCTGACCAGGTTTGAAATCGGCACCTGCCGGCCCTGAAACAACTGCTCCGCGCGATATTCGGGCGGAGCGCCAATGCCGATCGATCCATCGGCTCCGAAGACGGGCGAAGCCATGAATTCGGCGAAGCCTTCGCTCAGCCACTGCGGCAAGGGCTTGTTGGTGTTCTGCAATTGCAGCGAATGCGTATATTCATGGAAGAAAACCTGCTCGCCGGTCATCTTCGCCTCGCCAAACCTTTTCTGGCGAACCTTCTCCGGAACCACCGCCACGGGTCCCTTGACTGGCCCCATGAAATAGCCGGCAATTCCGTAGTCGTTCGAGCCGACAAGGCGGCCGATGGCGGTCAAATCACTGACCACGAAGACTTGAAGGCGATTGCCATCACCCAGGCTCGGGTCCTTCATCGACCTGATCAGGCGGGATGCGGCATCAAAGGTCTCAAGTTTCGAGGCATAAGCCTTCATCTCGTCGGGCGTCATGTCGCCGTAAATAACGAAATGCTTGGACGAAGCCTGCTGCCAGGCAGCGGACGCAGGCGCGGCCAGCGCCAGCATGGCGGCGCCGAAAAATAGGCTGGAACGCACGGAAAACATCTCCCCCGAAATGATGGATCCGACCGTAAAGCATTGTTCTGAAAGGTCAATCTAACGATCTGTTAGAGAGATTCGCTTAAGCTTACTCCTTCTTCTTCTTTCTCTTGGCGTCCATTTGGTCGAGCATCGTGATCGCTGAACTGCCGTCCTTTGCCTTCAGCTTTTCCATGACCGCCAGGCGCTGCTCTCGTTCATCGCCTGCGTGCGGGTCATAGGCGACTGGGCCGTACATGTGTGCTGCGGCATCGAAGGCGCTGTCATGGACAAGCTGGCGGACGAGCAGCATGCGCAAATCATCGTCCTGGGGCACGAGGGAGTGGGCATATTTCAATCCCTCAACCGCGTTCTTGCTCGGGGCCGCACCTTCCGCAACGTAGCTCTCGTAAAAAAGCATCAGAGGCTCCGCATCGTCCGGGTCTGCACGATTGGCCTTGGCGAACAGGGCTCGAACCGCCTTCCAGTCGGCCGACTTCGGCTCCTTGCGACCAAGCTCCATGAGGGCGCGGCCCTTGTAAATCATGGCCTCGCGATTGCCTGCGTCGATGGCGAGGGCGCGGTCGGCCGCGGCCAACGCCTGGTCCGGCTCTTCGACCTGCAGCTCAGCCTTGGCGAGCAGCGACTGGACATGAGCGGAATTTGGGTAGTCGCGGGCAAGTGCCTTGGCATCGCTGGCGACCCGAGCCGCGGCACGTTTCCCGAAACCGATCGACGTTTTCATTCGAACCCGCATGGCGGCGTCCTCCGGCGCGTCCAGCGGGCGTAAGGTCACCGGCCCGGGTGTCAGTTTCTCGGATGGGATGACGATCCCGCTATGGCGCTTCTCGCGAAGATAGGCCTCAAGCTCCTTGTTGAGCTGCTTGAGATCACCGAAGGCGGCACTGGCGGCAGCGATCGGGGCCTCGCCCTTCTGGATCCCGGTGATGTAGCGGCCAAGCTGGTTGCGGCGCGATTTCTCAAACGTCAGATAATGGGCGAGCAGCCAACCCTTGCCATAGGTCAGCTCCCATTCCTCATCGTCGATATGGCGGTCGCTTGCGCCGAGCATCTCGTCCAGCGTCAGGCCCTTCAGGTTGAATAATCCGGGCGAGCGATACTCAGGTACATAGCCAAGGGTGACGGACCCATCGTCCGCGACCTGGGCCGTGGCGAAGAATTCCGCGAATCCCTCGACGACCCAGGACGGCAGGGCCATGTCGACCTGCTCCAGCATGAGGTGGTGCAGATATTCGTGGAAGAAGACTTCTTCTCCCGACAGGTCGAACTTGCTGCTGGCCCGCTCCCGGTTGACGAACGCGACCGGCCCTGCGGCCCTGGGAATGTAGAAGCCCGCGATACCGCTTCCGCGCGCATCGATGATCCCCTCGATGGCATCGGAATTGCGGAGCACGAAGACGATAAGCTTGCCGGCGTCATTGAGCGGCGGATCCTTGATTCCGCGCGCCACTCGCACGGCCTGGTCGAAGCGCTCAAGGCGCTCCGCATAGAGCTTCAGGTCCTCGGGCTTCTGCTCTGAGTAGATGATGAAATGCCGGCTTTTTGCTTCCTCCCACGACGCGGAAGCGGGCGCGGCTGCCGCCAAGGCCGCCGCCCCGATAACGATCTTCGAAAACACGCTTCACCTCCCCCCGAGCATGGATAGCCTATCGCTTGGCCAGAGAAGGTCAATCAGAGGAAACTATAAGGATCGACATCGACTGCGACCCGTACCTTAGAGCCCCAGTCGAGCTCTGCGAGCCAATCCCGAATGACATCCTGGACGTCGAGGCTCCGCGCGGCATGAACCAGTAACCGCTGCCGGTGCCGCCCGCGCAGCATGGCGAGCGGGGCGGGAGCCGGTCCAAAGACCGCCATTCCCTCGACCCTCGGCGCGGCATTCCCGATCCGCCGCGCGACCGCTTCGGCCTCGCCGGCGTCTTCTGCGGAGATGATGATGGCCGCGAGGCGCCCGAACGGCGGCATGGCAGCATCGCGCCGCGCTTCGGTCTCGGAGCCATAAAACCCGGCGATATCGCCACTGACCAAGGCGGCAATGACCCCGGCCTCGGGGTCGTGGGTCTGAACTAACACCCGGCCCGGCTTGTCGCCCCGGCCTGCTCGCCCGGCGACCTGCTGGATTTGCTGGAAGCTGCGCTCGGCAGCCCGCAAATCGCCGCCCGCCAGCCCAAGGTCCGCATCGACGACGCCGACCAGGGTCAAATTGGGGAAATGATAGCCCTTGGTCACCAGCTGCGTGCCGACGACGATGTCGATCTCGCCTGTTTCCATCGCCGCGACGAATTCGGCGGCCTTGGCTGGCGACCAGATTGTATCCGACGTCACGATCGCCGTCCTCGCGTCGGGGAACAGCGCCGCAACCTCATCGGCAATGCGCTCGACACCCGGTCCGCAGGCGACCAGGCTGTCTTCTTCGCCGCACTCAGGGCAGGCCTTGGGTGGCGGCATGACATGGCCGCAATGGTGACAGGCCAGCCGCCGCATCAGCCTGTGCTCGACCATCCAGGCCGTGCAGTTCGGGCACTGGAAGCGATGGCCGCAATGCCGGCAGAGCGTCAGCGGAGCGAAACCCCGTCGGTTGAGAAAGAGCAGGCTTTGCTCACCCGCGTCGATATTGGCTTCGAGCTCGGCGACCAGGCTTGGCGCCAGCCACCTTCCGCGCTCCGGCGGATCCTGCGTCAGGTCGATGGCGCGGATCTCGGGCAAGCTCGCCCCGGCAAAGCGCGCCTCCAGCTTCAGCTCGCGATAACGCCCCAATTCCACCATGTGTCGCGTTTCGATGGCGGGCGTTGCCGAAGAAAGGATGACCGGGATGTCCTCGAACTTCCCGCGTATCACGGCGACATCCCGCGCATGATACTGGACGCCTTCTTCCTGTTTGAAGCTTGGCTCATGGGCCTCATCAACGACGATTAGGCCGAGGTCGCGATAGGGCAGGAACAAGGCGGAACGGGCACCGACGACCACCTTTGCCTCGCCGCTAGCTATGGCTCGCCACGCACGGCGGCGTTGCGATGACCGGAGATCGCTGTGCCACGCGACGGGCGCGCAACCGAACCGCGCATGGAAGCGCTTCAGGAAAGGCTCTGTGAGCGCGATCTCGGGCAGCAGCACGAGCGCCTGCTTGCCCGTCCGCAAGCACTCGGCAATCGCTTCGAAATAGACCTCGGTCTTGCCTGAGCCGGTGACCCCGTCGAGCAATACCGGGTCGAATCCCCTGCCGATCGCGCCGGTGAGGCTTGCCGCCGCCTCGGCCTGTTCATCCGTCAGTTCGGGCCGCGCGAAATCGGGATCCGGGGTCTTGAGAGGCCGGTCGGCCTCAACCGCGACCTGCTCAATCGCCCCGGCGTGAACCAGCCCACGGAGGACCGCGTCGCTGACCTCAGCAATCGCCGCCAGTTCGCGGATCGTGCCCTGCTTGCCTTCCAGGGCCGCGAGTGCCTTCAGCCGTTGGGGTGTCATCCGGTCCGGCGATAAACCGGTCAGCCGATATTCGATCAGCTGCCGCGACCCTTCCAACGCCGCCGAGGACGGCAGGACCATCCGCAAGACGGCCGCCAGCGGCGAAAGGTAGTAATCGGCCGTCCACTCGCATAGCCGGCGGAGCGGAGCCGGGATCGGCGGAACGTCGAGCTGTGAGACCAGATAGCGGAGCCGATTGTCGCCGACCTCCTCGGACGGCAGGCGCTCGGGTTCCCAGACGACACCGGCCAATTGCCTTGGTCCAAGGGGCGCGACCACCACCGAGCCGGGTTCGACCTGCCAGCCGTCGGGAACACGATAATCGAGTGGGCCGAGCGCCGCGTTCAACGTCACGACGCGGACGCGGGGAACGGACACGTGCGCTAACGGCCCCGCTTCTTGCGGTGGCTGTCGAGGTCGAGGACTGCGTTTTCCTCGCCTTCCTCGGGCAGCAGGCCAAGCCGGCGGGCGATTTCCTGATAGGCTTCGGCTTCACCGCCAAGGTCCAGCCGGAAGCGGTCCTTGTCCAGCTTCTCGCTGGTTTTCATGTCCCACAGGCGGCAGCCGTCGGGGCTGATCTCGTCGGCCAGGATGACGCGGGCATAATCGCCGTCCCAGACCCGCCCGAATTCCAGCTTGAAATCGACAAGGCGGATACCGATCGCTGCGAACAGGCCGCACATGAAGTCGTTCACACGGATCGCCATGTCGGCGATGTCGTTCATCTCATCCTGGCTGGCCCAGCCGAAACAGGCGATATGCTCGTCCGCGATCAGCGGATCGCCCAGGGCGTCGTCCTTGTAATAATATTCGATGATCGTGCGCGGCAGCTGTGTGCCTTCTTCAATACCCAGGCGCTTAGAAAGGGAGCCGGCGGCGACGTTTCGGACGACGACCTCGATCGGCACGATCTCGACCTGGCGGATCAACTGCTCGCGCATGTTAAGCCGCCGGATGAAATGCGTCGGCACTCCAATCGTCTGTAGCGCCGTGAAGATATGCTCGGAAATGCGGTTGTTGAGCACGCCTTTGCCGCTGATCGTGCCGCGCTTCTGCGCGTTGAAGGCCGTCGCGTCGTCCTTGAAATACTGGATCAAGGTGCCGGGCTCCGGACCCTCGTAAAGGATCTTGGCCTTGCCTTCGTAGATTTGGCGGCGGCGTACCATGCCTGCTCCCCGGATGCTTAAAAATCGAAATGCCCCGGACCGCTTTGCCCTTGCGGGACGCGGGCCCGGGGCCGTCGCGGCGACCTATAGGGCAGGGGTCTGATTCACGCAATTGACCGGCCCGTCCTTGGGAGCTGCGGACGGGCCGGTCAGGGTGCGGCACACGAGGGGGAGGTGCCGCTGGGGGTCAATTCAGGCTTTGGCGCGGGGGCCGGCCTTGGTTTCCCAAGGGGCGTCCCATTCAATCCGGTGGAGCGAGGCCATGACCGGGGTCAGTGCATCGCGAATGCCCGCGATGATAGCGAGCAACCCGCTGTTGAATTCGGCCCGGCCAGCCTGGAATGAGCGATCGTAGATCTCGTCGACCATGGTGATCATCCTTTCTTCCCTTTTTCCTCAGGCGGCAATCTTGAGATCGGCGCCAATGACCTTGCGGGCGGCGTCCAGTCGGGCGCGCTCGGCGAGGTAGAAATCCGCCGCGGCTTTGCGGCGGGCGCGGGCGTCGGCGGCCTGCGTCGCGGGACCGTTCTCGAGGAACAGCCGCTGGTTCAGCTGATAAGTCATGCTTCTTCCTCCTTTTGGCCGGGGCGAGGCCTCGCGGGAGGCTTCTTCCGTCAACGAGGAATATGCATTCTGAAGCTTCGTTATACCAATTGAAGGATCGACAAACATCATAAGTTAGACTTATAGATCGGCTCATGCGCAAACTGCCGCCTTTATCCGCCATCCGAGTCTTTGAAGCGGCTGCTCGCCATGAGCACTTCACTGCCGCGGCCGAAGAACTCGGCATGACTCAGGCGGCCGTCAGCTATCAGATCCGCGCGCTGGAGGACCGGGTCGGCGCGCGCTTGTTCGAACGATCGAAGGGCAGGGTCAGGCTGACCGACATCGGCCGCCGGCTCTTGCGCCCGTTGACCGACGCCTTCGACCGGATGGACGCCGCCTTCGCCGCGGTCCGCGCCGACGATGAGAACATGCTCAGCATCTCGACGACGTCGACCTTCGCCAACACCTGGCTGGCATGGCGGATCGGCGGCTTCCAGATGGAGCACCCCAACCTCGCCGTCCGCCTCGACGCCAGCAATAGCCTGATCGATTTCGCGACCACGGAGTTCGATGTCGCCATCCGCGCGGGGGAGGGCGAGTGGCCCGGCCTTCACGCCACACGGCTGTTCGAGATCGACTACACGCCCATCTGCAGTCCCCGGTTCATGGAGGAATGGCAGAATGAACACGGCGATCGAGACATGGAGCCGCACGACCTCGTCGGCCTACCACGGGTCAGCGCCAACGACCCCTGGTTGGACCAGTGGCTGACCGAGCGCGGCGTCGAAGTGCCGGACAGGCCGCCGCAGCCCGGCGTCCAGCTCGACTCCCAGACGGCCGAGGGCACCGCGGCCATGGCCGGCCGCGGCATTGCCATGCTGACACCTTTCTTCTGGCGCTACGATCTGACCGAGGGGCGACTGGTCCGTCCCTTCCGCGAAACCAGCTCGCGCGGCTGGGGCTATTGGTTCGTATGTCCCGAGCACCGCCGCCAGTCGCCCAAGATCAAGCGTTTCTGCGAATGGTTGCTGCCGACCGCGCGTGGTGATCACGAAGCGGCGCGGACCGCGGGCCTGGACATTTGAAAGGCCCCGGCGCGAGCCGGGGCCTCCAAGGTCGGCGTATCTGGTGTTTAGCCGTGGGGCACGAATGTCGTCGTAACGGCCGTACCGTTCATGGTTAGTGTCGTTGCCGGGATGAAGACCGTGCCGCCGCTATCGAGCGTCACGTTGATTCCGACGACGGCGCCGCTTTTGTTTGTCACGATGCTGCTCACGGTTCCCAATGTGCCGGCGGTGTTGCTGACCGTTGCGCCGGCCGCCAGCCCGGTGAGCGTCGTCACGCCAGCGCCGGAAAGCACGCTGTTGGAGTTCGCGTGTGTCAGGCCGTTGACGTTAGCGTGAGCCGGACCTTGGCTATTGGCGCGGGCCGTGTCGCGCCGCGTTTGCGCGGAGGCGCGCATGTCCATGGCACTGCCAAAACCTGCGGTGGCGTGAGTATTGCCGCTGGTCGCAGTGGTCGCACGATCCATGCCGGACGTCATCGACCCTGAGCCCATGCCGCCCGCCGAAACAGGGCCAGGCGCCATGCTGCCCATGCCGCCAGCATGGCCCGCAGCGGTCGCGCTCGCGCCGCCCCCATGGCTACCACCGCTGGCGCCTTGCGCTAGAGATGGCGCACCGGCAATCAAGGCAGCTACGGCGGCGGCGCCTAAAATAACATTGCGTTTCATGATCTTGCTTCCTGGTTAAGGGAGGATGGCATGCAAACGTGTTGTCATAGGCACCGTTGCTGGAGTCACGCAGCCGCAACGACGAGCGTCAGGGCAGGCAAGGCAGGCCTCAAGTGCCCCCAACATGGGTTAGCTGGTGTGCGGAAAACCCCCGTGCTAATCGGCGTGCGAGGGGAATGGGGTCTCCCGATAACCGCCGCAAAGGCTGATGGCTCCTACCAGGCGCATTATTGCAGCAGGTGGAGTCTCATGGGACCGTATTTGATCGTATTCGCAGGCGCCGGTTTCGGCGGCATGGCGCGGCATGGAGTCAACACGCTCGCTGCTCGCTTGGGTTACGCGTTTCCCATGGGCACCATGGCGGTCAACGTAGTCGGGTCGTTCCTGATGGGCTTCCTGGCCGCGTGGTTTTCCCACCGTATGGGCATGTCGCAGCATTTGAAGCTGTTTCTCACCACAGGAATCCTTGGAGGATTCACCACCTTTTCCGCGTTCAGCCTGGATGCTGCCTTGATGTGGGAACGCGGTGTCTGGGGGCCGCTGGCTGCTTATGCATTGGGTTCGGTCGTGCTGTCGGTGGCAGCGCTATTTGCCGGAATGGCGGCTGTCCGCCTCTTCACATAAGTCGGGCCCGCCGGGAGCCGCATGCTCGTCCCGACGGGCCCTGTGGGAAGACTGGGATCCTATCCTTGAAACGCGCCCGTAAGAGCCCGGTCGCAGCTAAGGTGTCGTTTTATACCTGCAGGTCATCGACATCTGCCCACCCGGCGACGCAGCCACAACTGAATCAAAAGTGATCTGATCGTTTGCAACTGTGCAGGCGAAGCCCGATGCCCTCGTTCGCTTCGCAGGCGTCTGGTCCGGCGACAGGTTGAAGTGACATGTGGCCGTCGACCAGTTTCTGTTCGTTCGGACGGACGCGGTGCCATTGACGAATTCGCCCGCCAGCACGCCATTCGCATCGGGGACCTGGCTAAAGCAGGCGTCCTTTCCGACGGTTGCGCCATCCGCCATGGCCGGCGTAGTCGGAATGATCATGGTGGCGATCGACGCCGCTCCCAGCAAAGCAATATACTTCAGCATTATTCTCGCCTCTCGCGTGAGGTTGCCGCCGGGCGTGCGCGTCCAAGCGCCCGGAGTCGGCAGATGTGGTTAATTAGTCATTTACTATAATCTGGGCAACAAATGTTTAGGCAGAACCCTGTGCCGGATCGGGACAGCAGCCCCAGCAGCTAAATGATGCAAAATCGGTGGATAAATATCGCCCTCGGGCTGACGCGGGGGCGCGGGCCTTGCTAAGCCGCTGATCATGCAAGCCGACGACCTTCCCTCGACCACCATCGACACGCCCTTCGACGCCGCCCTTTCGGAGCGCTACCTGGTTTACGCGCTGTCGACGATCACGGCCCGGTCTCTGCCCGACGTCCGCGACGGCCTGAAGCCCGTCCACCGCCGCCTGCTTTGGGCGATGCGGCTGCTCCGGCTCGACCCGGCGAGCGCCTACAAGAAATCCGCCCGCGTCGTCGGCGACGTCATCGGCAAGTATCATCCGCACGGCGATGCCTCGGTCTATGACGCCATGGTCCGGCTCGCCCAGGATTTCGCGCTTCGCTACCCGCTCGTCGACGGTCAGGGAAATTTCGGCAATATCGATGGCGATAATGCCGCGGCCTATCGTTACACCGAGGCCAGGCTGACCGCGGTTGCGACACAGCTCATGGCCGGCCTCGACGAGGGCACGGTCGATTACCGCCCCACCTACAACGGCGAGGAAGAGGAGCCGGAGGTTTTCCCAGGACTCTTCCCGAATCTGCTCGCCAATGGCGCCAGCGGCATCGCTGTGGGCATGGCAACCAGTATTCCGCCGCACAATGTCAGCGAGCTCGCCGACGCCGCCATCCAGCTCATCGACAATCCGCATACTGAAGATGCGGCGCTGATGGACTTTGTCGGCGGTCCGGATTTTCCGACCGGCGGCGTCTTGGTCGACAGCCGCGAAACCATCGCTCAGGCCTATGCCACCGGCCGCGGCAGCTTCCGGCTTCGTGCCTCCATCAGCATCGAGAAGGAAAAGGGCGGTGGCTGGCACCTTCTGGTCAGCGAGATCCCGTACGGCGTCCAGAAAGGCAAGTTGATCGAGCAGGTCGCCGACCTCATCGCCAACAAGAAACTGCCGATCCTCGCCGACGTCCGCGACGAAAGTGATGAACAGGTCCGCGTCGTCCTTGAACCCCGCAGCCGGACCGTCGATCCTCAGTTGCTGCTCGAAAGCTTATACCGACTGACGGACCTTGAAGTCCGCTTCCCGCTCAATCTCAACGTGCTCGATGCCAGCCGCACGCCGGGTGTCATGAGCCTCAAGCAGTCGCTTACCGCCTGGCTTGCGTTCCAGATTGAGGTCCTTCTCAACCGGTCGCGGACCCGCATCGCCAAGATCGACGATCGGCTTGAACTGCTCGACGGCTTCCTCATTGCCTTCCTCAACCTCGACCGCGTCATCGAGATCATCCGCACCGAGGACGAGCCCAAGGCCGTCATGATGATGGAATTCTCGCTCACCGACCGGCAGGCCGAAGCAATCCTGAACATGCGCCTTCGCAGCCTGCGCCGGCTTGAGGAAATGGAGATCGGGAAGGAGCGCGAAGCCCTCTCGAAGGAGCGCGATGACCTCGTCAAGCTGGTCGAAAGCCCGGCCCGCCAGCGTACCCGCCTCAAACGGGACCTGAGCACCATGAAGGAGAAGTTCGGCGACGAGCGCCGGACCCGCATCGAAGAAGTCGTGACGACTGCCCGAGACATCGACTGGTCGGCGATGATCGAGAAGGAGCCGATCACGGTGATCCTGTCGCAGCGCGGCTGGATCCGGGCGATGAAGGGCCATGTCGCGCTCGACGACGCGGAGACGTTGAAATTCCGCGAGGGTGATGCGCTCCAGCAGATTTTCCACGCCCAGACGACCGACAAGCTGCTGCTCGCCGCCGAAGACGGTCGCGTTTATACGCTCGGTGGCGACAAGCTGCCCGGTGGACGAGGTTTCGGTGAACCGGTGCGCCTGCTCATCGATCTTCCGGCCGAGGTCGGCATCGTCACCCTGATGGTCGTGAAACCCGACATGAAATTGCTCGTCGCCGCCAGCGATGGCCGTGGCTTCCTCACCAGCGGCGAGGCGACAATTGCCGAGACCCGCAAGGGCAAGCAGCTGGTCAACCTGCGCGCCGGGGCCAAGGTCGCGGTTGTCGAGCCGCTCGCCGAAGGCGACGATGCCGTTGCGGTTATCGGCGAGAACCGGAAAATGCTCGTCTTCCTATTGTCCGAACTGCCGGAACTGGCGCGCGGGCAAGGTGTCACCCTCCAGCGTTACCGCGATGGCGGCCTGGCTGACGTAACGACCTTGAAACTTGCCGATGGGCTAAGCTGGGCCCTTGGCGGCGAGAGCGGGCGGACCCGTACGGAAACCGATTTAACGCCTTGGCGTGCGGCCCGCGGAGCGGCCGGTCGGATGCCGCCGCTCGGCTTCCCACGTAGCAATAAGTTTCGGTAATTTTTCAAAGCCTTAAGGCGCGAATCAAACACAGATTAGCTTTGACAACAAATGTTGCCGTTAACCTGCCCACGCAACGAGACATTAACCTCTCCCGTTTAACCCGGCACTCATGCAGGCTGCCGCCAAATTAGCGGAGGCGTTTTCGCGCGCCGGTACGGGTCCTTCGGAGAAGGATGCGCGTGTCGAGGAAGCGCGCCGGGCCGGTACGGATCACGAAGCCCTGCTCAACGCATTGCCTATCGCCTCGGCGGTGATCGGCCGGACTGAAGACAAACGCCTACTCCTCGTTTCGTACAACCAGAAGTTTGCCGACGCCGTCTCGTCCTCGACCTGCACCGCCGGCATCCAGGCGGAAGAAAAAGCCTGCTTGCAGACCGGACCGATTGCGGAGTTGCTGCAGCGCTTTTTCGACGGCTCTGACAATGCTGAAGAGCTGGAGTTTCGCGACGGCGAAGGCATCTCCGCCCGCTATTTCCGCATCAAGCTTGCGCCACTGCCTGCCCGGCGCAAATGCGATGGCCCGCGATGCCTGTTGAGCCTCGTCGACCGCACCGTCGAGGTCCAGGCCGAGCGGGCGCTGCGGGCGGAAATGCTGCGCGACAGCCTGACCGGCCTTCCCAACCGCCTCGCTTTTACCGACTTCGTCGAGAAAGCCGGCGAAAAGAGCGCCGGCGAACTCGAACATGCGGTGCTCGTCGTCGACATGCTGCGCTTTAGCCGCATTAATGAGTCGATGGGCAGCCTTGCCGGGGACGAGCTCCTCATCACCTTCGCCCGCCGCCTGATTTCGGCCCTGCGCGCTGGCGATCTGCTCGCCCGCACCGGCGGAAACGAATTCGGTATCCTGGTCACTCTTCGTCGCGGCATCGAAGATGCGCTTGCTGCCGCCGAACGTATCCAGGACGTGATGACCGCCCCTTTCAAGCTCAGCGAGCTCGAAATCCGCGTGGAATGCGCGATCGGCGTCGCGATCATGCAAAAGGACCAGGATTCCGAGGAGCTGTTTCGCAACGCCCAGTTTGCGGTCAAGCAAGCCAAGGTGGCTGGCAAGCCCCAGGTCTACGAGCCCAAGGAAGCCAGCGCCGCCCGGCGCCGCTTCTCGATCGAGACCGAATTGCGCCGTGCCCTCGACAAGGACCAACTGAAACTTTTCTACCAACCCCTGATCGACCTGCAATCAGGAGAGGTTGCTGGCTTTGAGGCCCTGGCTCGCTGGCATCACGATGATCGGGGCGAAATCAGCCCATCCGAATTCATCCCCGTCGCCGAAGAAAGCGGGCTCATCCTGACACTCGGCCGCTGGGCGATGGATCGTGCCGCGACGACACTGGCGGAGTGGGATCGCAAGGCCGGCGAAACGCTTCCGGTCTACGTCGGTGTCAATTTGTCGGCGATCCAGGTCGCCCGAGACGACATTGCCGGTATTGTCCAGAGCGCATTGCGCACGCACGGATTAAACGGCGATCGCCTGACGCTCGAGCTGACCGAAAGCTCGATCGTCCAGGACCCGCTCCGCGCGCAACGCGTGTTCGAAGCGCTGAAGGCGCTCGATGCCACGGTCGCGATGGACGATTTCGGAACCGGTTACTCCAGTCTTGCCTACCTGCAGCGTTTGCCGATCGATGTCCTTAAAATCGACCGCAGCTTCGTTACCGGCATGATGGTCGATCCGGACAGCGTCGCCATCGTCCGCGCCGTGCTCAGCCTTGCCGAAGCGCTCGGCATGTCGACAACTGCAGAGGGCATCGAAACCGTGGAGTTGGCGACGACCTTGGCGACCCTCGGCTGCGCCAGCGGTCAGGGCTATTATTTCGCGAAGCCGCTCGAGCCGGACGCCGCGCTCGAATATTGGAAAGGTCGCCGGAAGGCCTAGCGGCCGCGAACCTCGATGTCGGCGCGCGTGGGGCCGAAATATTCGGCCCAGTAATTCATATGAACATTGTTGATCGTGCGCTGTCCGCCGAGGTGCAGCCAGTTCGTGCAGCCGCTTCTGGGGATGATCGCGCCTTGCCGGGCGGCCCTCAGTGTATGTTGCGATCCGTCATCGAACTGCACGGTCGCATCGAACAGCCGCACCGGCTTCTTCCAGGCGCAAATCCGAATTTCGGAGTAAGCACCGCTCGCTGGCACGTCGAGCACGTCGCGCTCGAGCGTGTCCCCGACATTTTGCTCACCAAGATTGGCGGAGTGCGCTAGGCCATGCGGTTGGGCGGCGAGGGGAGTGGCGGCAAGAGATGCGGCCACTGCGGGGAGCAGGATAACGCGCATGCCCGCTTATCGCTGGCGCACACGTAACAACGCCATCAGTAGAATTACCGGGTTTCGCTATCGACTGCCTTTCTCACGATGGCCGCGAAGGCGTCTCCTTCCGGAAATTGATCCGCAACCCAGGCCTGCTCAATCGCTTGCAAGGTCTTGGCCACCCGCGGGCCCTGCGTGATCCCCAGCTTGATCAGGTCGCCGCCCCCGATTGGCAGTTTCGGCACTGCCCAATCACGGATTTCGCGAGCGTCGCTTGCTCGCCCAGCCAGGAGCAGCCGGTCGATCGCGCTCTCCGTACCTATCCAATAGGCCAGGGATTGAGGACTGTCCGACAAGTCGGCGTCGACTGCCAGTCCAATCCGCTTCCGCGCCTTGTTCGACAGCTTCAACCGCGCGGCAGTCGCTCCCGCTGTCGCGGCATCCCTCGGCAGCAACGCGGATAACCGCCGCAGGGAGTCCGGCTCAAAACCGGCTTCCTGCTCGGCCGCCAGTAACGAGCGCAAAGGTTCGGCGCTGACGATTTCAGGCAGGACCGGCGTGAATATTCCGCGCTCGATCATCAACTCCACCGTTGTCGATGGATCAGTGAGCGCGAGCAATTTCAGCAGTTCGTCGGCGATCCGCTCCCGGCTGAGCGCCATCAGGTCGTTCGCGCGCGCCGCGCAGGCGGCGATCGCCTCAGCGTCCGGCTTGCCGTCTCCGAACCGGGCGTGAAAGCGAAAGAAGCGAAGGATGCGCAAATGGTCTTCGGCGATGCGGGTCAACGGATCGCCGATGAACCGCACCCGATGCGCCTTCAGGTCGTCCAGGCCACCAAAATAATCGTGAACTTCGCCGGTCTCAGGGTCTGCGTAGAGGGCGTTGATGGTGAAGTCGCGCCGTGATGCGTCCGCCATCCAATCGTCCGTGAACTCGACTGTCGCCCGCCGCCCGTCCGTGCTGACATCGGCGCGGAGTGTCGTCACCTCGGCCGGTTGGCCATCGGCGACCGCGGTGATCGTGCCATGGTCGATGCCGGTCGGCACGGCCTTGATGTGCGCTTTTTCCAGCCGCTCGACGACCTGGTCCGGGGTCAGTCGCGTAGCGAAATCGATGTCGTTGACCGGCAAGCCGAGCAGGTCGTCGCGGACGGCGCCACCCACGTAGCGGGTCAGGCCGTCGGCAGAGCCAAGCGCCTTCAGGATCCGTTCGACCCCACGGTGCGCGCGCCATTTTTCGGCGTCGAGCCTCATGCCCATTCCAGTCGGCGCTTGAGGTTGACCAGCATTGCCGCGGTCGCGCCCCAGATGCGCCGGCCCTGCCAGTTGATCTCGTAATAATGCCGCGTGCGGCCCTGGAACTCGGCGCTCATCAGTTGCTGGTTGGCCGGATCGAGCACGAAGGACAAGGGCGCTTCGAACCAGTCGGCGACTTCGTGTTCGTGCGGCGCAAGCGCCAGGTCTGCCGGGACGAGGCCCAGTACCGGCGTCACGCAGTATCCGGTGATCGTGCGGTACCGGTCTGCCATCCCCCATACATCAACGACAGACTGGGGCAGGCCGATCTCCTCGTCCGCTTCCCGCAACGCCGCTTCCACTGCACCTTCACCCGGATCGCAGCGTCCGCCCGGAAAGCTGACTTGTCCGGCATGAGTCCTCAAGTGCTCACGGCGGACGGTGAAGATTACGCCGGGCTCATCGCGGTCGGTGATGGCAACCAGCACCGCCGCCTCCTTGCCGACATCGGTGGCGCCTTCCATCAGGTCTCCGGGCAGCAGCCCCTCCCGCGATTCTAGCGCCAGTGAGGCGCGAAGGCGTTCGGCGAGGGTCACAGCGGAAAGAAGCACCCGTCGCTCCAGATGCCTGGCGGCTGATGACCCTCGGCCAAGGCGATGTCGGCGAGTTCGTAATAGAGCGGGCGTGCAACAATCGCTTCCAGCCCGTTCCGAACCTCGATCCGCGGCGTTTCATCGATCATCCGCAACGGATGGGCCGCGCCCAGGATCACCGCGTCGCCGCTGTCGATCTCGAAGGCAATCCGGCGTTTTTCCCCGTCACCTTCATGGCTCATCGCCAGCGCCCGGAATGGGGTGACATCCACGTCGATTGTCAGCTTCTCGACCGGTGTCACGAGCACATGGCTGCCGTCCGGTTCACGCCTGAGCACGGTCGAAAACAGTCGCACCATTGCCGGCCGTTCGATCCTCTCGCCATTGTGATACCAGCTGCCGTCCGCGGCGATGCGCATGCAGGAATGGCCGCACAAGGCCGGGTCCCAGCGCTCGACCGGGGGCAAACGGCGCGCACCAATCACTTCCGCCAGCGCGTCCAATGGCTGGCCGGCGACACGGATCGGTTGGCGGGTTTCGGGCATGCGAGCCCTGTTGTCATTGCCGGCGCGCCGACGCAATGACGCGCGATGGAATCGCGCACCGCCATCGTTACCGGCGCTGCCAAGCGTGTTGGCCGCGTCATTGCGGAGACGCTGCTGGCTGACGGCTGGACGGTCGTCGCTCACGCACATCATGAAGGCGACGACGTGCCGCCGGGCGCCATACGCGTCGTGGCCGACCTTGCGGAACGGGAATGCGCTTCGCGAATCTTCGAAGCCGCCAATCGCCTGCCACCCGTACGGTTGCTTGTGAACAATGCCGCGCGCTTTGCTCCCGACACGCTCGGCAGCTTCGATTCCGCCGAACTCGATGCCCACATGGCGGTTAATTTGCGTGCACCGGTATTGCTCACGGAGGCATTGGCCTCCCAGCATGAGAGTGGTGACGCGCTCGTTATCAACCTGCTCGATGCGAAGCTTTCGGCGCCAAACCCGGATTTCCTCAGCTACACTTTGTCCAAACAGGCGCTTGCAGGCTTCACCGAATTAGCGGCGCGGGCCTTGGCGGGAAGGGGCATCCGCGTCTGTGGAATTGCTCCGGCGCTCATGCTCCGTTCACCCGGGCAGGATGAGGATAATTACCGGTCGATGCACGAGTTCAATCCGCTTAAGAGAGGCGTGGAACCGGATGATGTTGCCGCTGCCGTGCGCTTCCTCGCCGCAACGCCGACCATGACTGGCGAGATTTTGACCATCGACGGCGGACAGCGCTTTTGGGGCCTGTCTCGCGATGTCCAATTCCTGTCGCCTTACGGCGATAGTGACGTTTCGGAGGGGCGATGAGCGAGGTTGTCAAACTGGACGGGCTGGTTCCGCGTGAGCTGCGGGTCAAGTCGAGCAGCATCCTACTCGATTCGCTCGAGGTTGAGGCTGACATCGGCTTCCACGATTTCGAAGTGGGCGCGCCTCAGCGGCTGCTGGTGACGGTCGAAATTTGGCTCGACGACTTCGACCCGCCCGCCGGGGATGATCCTGCCAATGCCTGGGATTACGACCTGCTACGTAATGAAATTTGCCGCATCGCTGGTGAGCGTCGCTACAATCTGCAGGAGACTTTGGTCCACGCGATTTACCAGCGGTTTGCGGCCATGCGCGGCGTCAAAGCGTTGCGCGTGAGAAGCTCGAAGCCAGACATTTATGCCGATGCGAGAGCGGTCGGGGTCGAGATTGCGTCCTACCCTCGTTACCGGCCGGACTAAGTTTCATGGGCGTAACGGCAAAGGAACAAAATTCGTTGCGCCGCCATTTTGCCTCAATTAAGGAGGCGCGCATTCTGCTGATGATATGTTGATACATCAGTGGGTTCCATTCAGGCAGGACACGCGTCTGTGAGTCCGGTCTTTTCCGTGGTTTCCCGCCACGGGTTTTGAGGAGAGTTGCGGGTTAATGGCATACGCCCAACGCAAACAGATGAGCTCGAATCGCACCGCTGCGATCATTATCGTTGCGCTCATCCACCTGGTTCTTGGCTATGCCATTGTGACCGGCCTGGCTTATAACGTCATGAAGAAGGCCGCTCAGGACCTTAAGACGTTCGATGTCGAGGAAGAGCCGCCACCCCCTGAAGAGCCGCCGCCTCCGCCGGAGCCGGTGGATATTCCGCCGCCGCCGATGACGCCGCCGCCGCTGGTTCAGCTGAACACGCCGCCGCCGCCGATTGTGCTCCAGCAGCGTGAAATCACTGCGCCGCCGCCGCCGATGGCGCCGCCGGCACCGCCTGCACCCCCGCCTCCGCCCAAGCGGTCGGAGCCGAAGAGCCTTTCGGGCAGCCTTCAGGGCCTGATCCGGAATGACGATTATCCGCAGCAGGCGATCGACAATGATGAACAGGGCACGACGGTGGTCACCCTGACCATTGGCGCCAATGGCCGCGTCAGCAATTGCTCGGTCTCGTCATCGAGCGGGTCGCGGTCCCTGGACAGCGCGACTTGCAGCATCCTTACCCGCAGGGCCCGTTACGAGCCGGCACAGGACGCGAACGGCAATGCCGTGAGCGCGACTGTCACCGGCAGGGTCACCTGGCGTCTCGAATAGAAACCGTAAAAGTCGAAACATTACCGGATTACGAAAAGGAAAATTGAATTATGGCAACTCCAGCAGCAGCGCCGGCCGGCAACAATCCGTACGGCTTGTTCCAGGCTCTCCAGCAGGGCGGTCTCATTTCGTGGACCGTCTTCATCATCCTGGTCGGCATGTCGATCTTCAGCTTCTACATCCTCTTCACCAAGCTGCTGCAGCAGCAGAAGATCATCAGCCAAGGTAACAAGGTCCGCGCCAATTTCTGGAACTCCGCGAACCTGAAGGAAGCTTCGACGAAGCTGGAATCGCGCAGTGCTTATCGTGCGATCGTCGACGATGCGCTCGTTGCTCAGGACCAGCACGGCAAGCTGACCGATCCGATCGACCAGCACGACTGGATGGGCAACAGCCTCGCTCGTTCGCAGGGTTCGATCGGCGCCCGCCTGGGTGAAGGCCTCGCCTTCCTCGCGACCGTCGGTTCGACCGCTCCGTTCATCGGCCTGTTCGGTACCGTCATCGGCATCTATCGCGCCCTCATCAAGATCGGCGCGTCGGGTCAGGCGGACATTTCGACCGTCGCCGGCCCGGTCGGTGAAGCGCTCATCATGACCGCGCTCGGCCTCGTCGTCGCCGTTCCGGCGGTGCTCGCCTACAACTGGCTGATCCGCCGCAACAAGTCGATCATGGAAGACCTCGCGGCCTTCACGAACGACATCCACGGCTACATCATGTCGAACGGTGCGGTGAAGCCGAAGATGGCCTCGGGCCCGGCTCCGAAGGCGGCGGCTCCGGCTCCGGCCCGCGCGACTGCTCCGAACGAGCCGACCCGCGTCAGCTAAGCCTTAGGCTCGGGCCGGCGTCCCAGATCGCGCCGGCCCGGGTTATCCGAAGGCGGTAAAGTAGTTTCGAGGAAGCCAAGACATGGCAATGCAAGTAGGCGAGCACGACCAGGGCGAAGACGTCCCTATGTCTGACATCAACACCACGCCGCTCGTCGACGTGATGCTGGTTTTGCTCATCATCTTCCTGATCACCGTCCCGGTCGTTCTGCAGGCGATCCCGGTCAAGCTGCCGTCGGTCCGTTACGAGCCGACGACGACCAAGCCGGAAAACGTCAACCTTTCGGTTCGCGCAGGCCCTGGCGGCACGTGCGAGGTGTATTGGAACATCACCAAGGTCGACAGCGATGAGCTGTTGAAGCGGGCGGTCGAGAAGCTTGAGAAGCTCATCAAGGATGTTGGCGGCGCTCAGAACGTCACCGAAGAGAACATGCCGGAGGCGCACATCCGCGGCGACGTGAACACGCCGTACAAGTGCATCGGCGGTACCATTTTCACCATGCAGCGCGCGGGCTTCGCTCGGGTCGGGTTCATCTCTGAACCACCCCCGGGTGCGGTCACGACCCGCCTGTAACGCCAGGAGACTATCGCCATGGCGATGCAAACCACCAGTGACAATGAATCTGGCGAACCCATGATGGACATCAACACGACGCCGCTCATCGACGTCATGCTGGTGCTTCTTATCATGCTAATCATCACCATCCCGGTCCAGACTCACGCGGTGAAGCTGGACCTGCCGGTGAACCAGGCGAACAACACGCCGCCGCCGGTCGACCCGATCAAGAACGTGCTCTCGATCACGGCGAATGGGACCGTCACTTGGAATGGCACGGGGGTCAACCTTGACCAGCTGCGCCAGTATCTGGACGTCTCGCAGCAGATGAACCCGATCCCCGAGCTGCACCTGCAGCCCGAGCCGGAGGCGCCTTACGGCACGGTCGACGAGGTGCTCGCGGTCACCAAGCGGGCCCATGTCGAAAAGATGGGTTTCATCGGTAACGAAGCCTATATGAAGGCCTTCTAGGCGGTCCACCCGCTTAAGAAGAGGGGCGGTCCGGCAACGGGCCGCCCTTTTTGTTTGGCCCCGCCGCGCCTAGGCTCGCCCCATGGATCCGCGCGATCATTGGCGACAAGTGTACGAGACCAAGCAGCCCGGCGAGGTTAGCTGGTTCCAAGATTCTCCATCGCCTTCACTAGAGGCGCTCGACCGTATCGACGCGAACCCTTCGCAGTCGTTGGTCGACATCGGGGCAGGGGCTTCTGTCCTTGCGGATGCACTCCTCGATCGCGGCTGGTCCGACATCACATTGGTCGACATTGCCGAGCCCGCCTTGGACGCGGTTCGACGGAGGCTCGGCGCCCGCGCCGATCAGGCCCACTGGGAGATCGCCGATATCCGCCACTGGCGCCCGACAAGAACCTACGACATCTGGCACGACCGCGCGGTCTTCCATTTCCTGACGACACCCGACGAGCGCCAAGCCTACAGGCGCGCGTTACTCGCCGGTACCCACCCAGGCAGCCATGTCATCGTCGCCACCTTCGCCCTCGATGGACCTGACAAATGCAGCGGACTCCCTGTTCATCGATACGACGCCGCCGGTCTTTCGGCTGAACTCGGTGATGACTTCGTGCCCGTCGCCGACTGGATCGAGACCCACATCACGCCCTGGGGCTCGGACCAACGCTTCCAATGGGCGGTGTTCAGGCGAGCCTAAAGCGCCTGCGCCGCGGCATGAGCGCTCGCCCAGGCCCATTGGAAATTATAACCGCCCAGCCAGCCCGTGACATCGACCGCTTCGCCGATCGCGTACAGGCCCGGCAACCGCTTCGCCTCCATAGTCTTCGACGACAGCTCGGCAGTGCTGATACCCCCAATCGTGACTTCGGCCTTGGCGAACCCCTCGCTTCCGTTGGGCGTGAACTGCCAGCCGGCCAGTCGCTTCTCGATATCTTCGAGCGTCCGGTCGGCTATGTTGCCGACGTCGCCGCCAGCCCCGACCTGCTCCAGCAAGGTCTCCGCCAGCCGCTCAGGGAGCAGGCGCCCGACGATACGCCGCAAAGATGCGCGCGGCTCTTCTCGCTTCGCCTGCCGCAACCAGCCCCGCTGTCGGTCGGGTAGGAAATCGATCGTCACCGGCTCACCGTGTTTCCAGTAGGAGGAGACTTGGAGGATCGCCGGCCCCGACAGGCCGCGGTGGGTGAACAAGGCGGCCTCGCGAAACCGCCCGGTTCCGGCGCTGGCCACGACCTCCGCCGATACGCCCGAGAGGGTCTTGAACAGGGCCTGCTCGCCCGGAAGGGTCAGCGGCACCAGCGCTGGCCTTGGTTCGACGATTTTCAGGCCGAAGCGCCGCGCGACGTCATATGCGAAACTCGTGGCGCCGAGCTTGGGGATCGACAGGCCGCCTGTGGCCAGCACCAATGCCGGCGCCCGTGCCGTTTTAGCGCCCAGCCCGACTTCGAAGCCGCCGTCCCGATGCTCGACTGTCGCAGCCTGCCCGAAGGCGAGCTCAACCCCGCCAGCCGCGCATTCATCCAACAGCATGGCGACGATCTGCTTCGACGAGCCGTCGCAGAACAGCTGCCCCAGCGTCTTCTCGTGCCAGGCGATGCCGTGCTTATCCACCAGTGCGATGAAATCGGCCGGCGCGAAACGTCCCAGAGCCGACTTGGCGAAATGCGGGTTGGCGGACAGGAAATTCCCGGCGCCCGCGCCGACGTTGGTGAAGTTGCAGCGTCCGCCGCCGGAGATGATGATCTTGCGCCCCGGCTCCGGCGAGTGATCGATCAGCAGCACGCGCCGCCCGCGTTGCCCCGCCAACGCGGCGCAAAACATGCCCGCCGCGCCGGCGCCAATGATAATCGCGTCGAAGGTGCGGGGAGGGGCCATGGCCGCGCCCTAGCGGGTCGCAAGACGGATGGCGACCAACCTAGCCGAAGGTAAACGCGTAGGCCTCGACGCCCGGATCGAGGAAAGTGATGGTGAAGGTCCGCTCGGCGGCGCCGCTCTTCTGCCGGATGAGCTGATAGAGGCGGTGGTCCGTTACCTGGCCGTTGCCTGCTGCGTCGATATCCATGCCGTGGTCGGCGCCGGGTGCCTTGCCGTCGAGCGCCACCCTGAAGCGGACCGGTTTGCTATTTGGGCTACCCAGAACCAGGTGCAGGTCGCGAGCCTTGAACCGCATGGTGATTGAGCCGCCTGCCGCGTTCAATCGGCCGCGTGACAGCTCGACCGTCCATTGCCCGCCATAAGCCCACTGGCCAGGCGCCAGTCGAGCCGGAACCGCGTAACTCGCCGGCTTGCCGCGCACGAACCCGCCCGGCGACGCGAAATTCGCGCCTCGCCCGAAGCCGACATAGGTTTCGCGGGTCGCGGCCTCGCCGGACGCAGCCGCGCTCGCCCCTTGGGCCTGTTCCTGCGCCATTCCGTCGCCCGGATTGCGTCCAGCCTCGGCGAGCAATGTACGGATGGCCGCCTCAGTCTGTGCCGCACCGCCCTCGCCGAAATGGTGGTAGCGAATGCGTCCATCGGCATCGGCAAGGTAATGCGCCGGCCAATACTGATTCTTGAAGGCGCGCCAGATTGTGTAGTTGCTGTCGATGGCGACGGGGTAGGTGATGCCGAAGTCGCCGATGGCCTTGCGGATGTTGGCGGGGTCACGCTCGAAGGCGAATTCCGGGGTGTGGACGCCGACGATTACCAGCCCGTCCTTGGCATAGCGTTTATGCAGCGCCTCGATCTCGGGGATGGTTCGGATGCAGTTGATGCAGCTGTACGTCCAGAAGTCGACCAGGACGACCTTGCCTTTCAAGGCCTTGGCATCGAGCGGCGCGCTATTCAGCCATCCCGTCGCGCCGTCAAATGGCGGCATCGGTCCCTGGTCGCTGAGACTGGCGGAGCCGCCGCTCGGCATGCGGTCTTCCATGCCCAGCGCCTTCGCCAGGCCGGTCTCGATCGCATTGGTCTGGCTGCTTGAGACCTTGGTCAGCAATTTGGTGTCGAGGCCCAGCGCGATGACCACGACGGCCGCCAGCACCAGCACGCCAAGCGCCCGGCGCACCCACTGGCCGGCGCCCAGCGACTTCTTCATCGCCGTGAAAACCCTGCCGCCGATCAGCAGCGCCAAGCCAAGCGAGGTCGCGGCGCCCAGCGCATAGGCGAGGAGTAGCAGGACCGTATTCGCGCTCGCCCCGGACAACGCCGCGCCAGTCAGGATCAGCCCCAGGATCGGGCCCGCGCACGGTGCCCATAACAGGCCGGTCGCAAGTCCCAGCAGCAACGACCCGCCAATGCCTTCCTTGCGGCCCGGACCTGACAACCGCTCCCCAAGCCGGACTAGCGGTTGCATCGCCCGATCGGACAGGCTCGGGAAGATCAGCAGGAGCGCAAAGCCGGCAAACAGGATCAGCGCAATTGCGCGGCCGACCCGATTGGCTTCCACTGCCCAGCCACCACCGACCGCCGCCAGAGTGGCGATGGCCGCGAACGACAGGGCCATTCCGACCAGCAAGGGCAGGCCGCTCTTCACAAACGGCCGGTCTGCGCGGGCGAAGACGAAGGGAAGCACCGGCAGGATGCAGGGGCTGAGGATGGTCAGGACGCCACCCAAATAGGCGAGCAGAAATAAAGTCATGCAGCGCGTCCGGTCGCGGGCACGAATTTCAACGCCAGGCCGTTGATGCAATGCCGCTTGCCGGTGGGCCGCGGGCCGTCATCGAACACATGGCCGAGGTGCCCGCCGCAGCGACGGCATAATTCTTCCGTGCGGATCATTCCGAAGGACAAGTCGCGATTATAGACGACCGCGTTCGGCAGGGCATTCCAGAAGCTCGGCCAGCCCGTGCCGCTGTCGAACTTCGTCGCCGAACTGAACAGAGGCAAGTTGCAGGCCGCGCAGACGAACGTGCCCTTGCGATGCTCGTTCAATAGCGGGCTGGTGAAGGCAGGCTCGGTGCCGGCTTCGCGTAGGATGTGGAAGCGCTCATTGCCCAGCCGCTGCCGCCATTGGGCGTCGGACAGCTGGATCTCGAACTTGCGGGCTGGGGTGCGGCTGCAGGCCGCCGTCGCAATCGCGCCGACGGTCGCTGTGCCGGCCAGGCCTAGAAAGGCTCGTCTACCAATGTTGCGTCGCATGCACGCCGTTTAGCGGCAAATGGCCTTGCTGCCGACTGAACAGGCGGCATGGTAACAATGCCGACCGGTTATGCCGCCAACCCGTCGAATTGCAGGCGCGCGAGCCGGGCATAGAGACCTTCCGAGCCGCTCAGCGAGGCATGTGTGCCTTCCTCGACGATGCGGCCTTGATCCAGGACGATGATCCGGTCGGCTGCGCGCACGGTCGCCAGCCGATGCGCGATGATGATCGTCGTCCGCGTTTCCATCAACCGTTCCAGCGCGTCCTGGACAAGCTTCTCGCTCTCGGCATCGAGCGCGCTGGTGGCTTCATCGAGCAATAGCAGCGGCGCGCGGCGCAATAGCGCTCGGGCAATTGCAATGCGCTGGCGCTGGCCGCCGGACAGGCGGGCGCCACCTTCACCCATGTATGTGTCGAGTCCTTCGGGGAGGGCACGAAGGAAGGCCTCCGCATTGGCATCGCGCGCGGCTTCCCAAAGCTCGTCTTCGGTGGCGACCCAGTTGCCGTAGCGAAGGTTGTCACGGGCCGAAGCGGCGAAAATCACCGTCTCCTGAGGCACCATCGCGATACGCGAGCGGACATCGGCCGGATCGGCGGCCTTCAAGTCCACGCCGTCGATCGAAACGCTGCCCGCCTGCGGGTCGTAGAAGCGCTGCGCCAGCTGGAAGATGGTCGATTTGCCGGATCCCGATGGGCCGACGACTGCCAGCCTTTCGTTCGGCCTGACCGCCAGCGAGAATTCGTGGAGAGCCGATACGTCCTGACGCGTCGGGTAACGGAATTCGACCGATTTGAACTCCAGCAATCCCTTTGCCGGCTCGGGCAGGGGCGTCGGCTGGGCAGGGGCCTTGATCGTCGGCTCGGCATTGCGCAATTCGCTGAGGCGCTCTGCTGCCCCTGCCGCACGTAACAGGTCGCCATAGACCTCGGACAATGCTCCGAAGGCGCCGGCCAGAAGGCCGCCGTAGAGCACGAACGCTGCGATCGTGCCGCCAGTCATCCTGCCGGCGCTAACGTCGATGGCCCCCTGCCAGATGACCCAGGTGATCGCCGAAAACATCAGGGCGATGATGGTGAAGGTCATCAGCGCGCGCAGGAGGATGCGCTTCTTGGCAGTGGCGAAGACCGTCTCGGTCGCGTCGCGGAAGCGCTCGGCCTCGCGCTGCTGCTGGTTGAAAGCTTGGACGACTTTCATCGCGCCGAGGACTTCGCCGGTAACGGTTCCAACGTCGGCAATGCGGTCCTGGCTCTTTCGCGAAATCGCCCGGACCCGGCGGCCCAGCACGGTAAGGGGGATCACCACCAGCGGAATGCCGAGCAGCATCATGCTGGCCAGTTTCGGTGCCAGAACGAACAGGATCACTGCGCAGCCGATGCCCATGACGATGTTACGCAGGGCGACCGAAATGGTCGTTCCAACGACCTGTTCGATGATTGTCGTGTCCACGGTGATTCGGCTGGTGATCTCGGCCGGCCGGTTCTCCTCGAAGAAGCCAGGCGCCATCCTGAGCAGGTTGCGATGAACCGCCAGCCGGATGTCGGCGACGACTCGCTCACCCAGCCAGGAAACGAAATAAAAGCGGACGGAGGTGGCCGCCGCCATCACCAGCACCAGCAGCAGGAGATATTCGAACCAGCGGCCAATCTCGCCGCTGCCGGAGAAGCCTTTGTCGATGATCAGCTTGAAGGCGTACGGAACGCCGGTCGTCGCGGCGGCTGCAACGAGCAATGCAATGGCCGCCGCCACGACATGACCGGGATAGCGGGTCGCATGGTCCCAGACCATCCGCAGGCTGGAAAGGCTGCGCTTGGCGGGCGTCGTTGGGTCGGTAGCCATTAGCGCACCGACTAGCAGTGTGGCGGGCAAGCCTCAATTGCCGCAACGCAAGAGGTGCAGTGCAGCATTTACCTTGCATGCGGACCCGTTCGGCCCCAATCTCGTTAATTCGTGATCGACAATCATCTTCCCAAGGACATTTGATGCTCTACGACGCCTATGAGGTGCAGCGCTCGCTGCTGGCCGGCGCAAGCCGGGTCGCTGCCATGGGTGCCGGTTGGCTCAATAATCCCGCAAATCCTCTGTCATACGGCCATATGGGCCCAATCGTCGCCGCCAGCCTCGACGTCTTTGCCCATGCCTCCGCGTCGCGCGGCAAGCCCGAATTCGGACTTCACGAGACCAAGGTCGGCCGCAAGATCGTCGCGGTCCGCGAGGAAATCGCGCTCCGCAAGCCGTTCGGCCAACTCCTGCATTTCGCCAAGGAAGGTGTCACCGGGCAGCCCAAGCTGCTGATCGTCGCGCCCATGTCGGGGCACTATGCGACCCTGCTCCGCGGCACGGTCGAGCGCATGCTGCCCAAGCATGATGTGTTCATCACCGACTGGCGCGATGCCAAGCTGGTGCCGTTGTCGGACGGCAGCTTCAACCTCGACGACTATATCGATTACCTCATCGAGTTTCTGGAGGCGGTCGGACCGAACGCCCACATGCTTGCCGTCTGCCAGCCCGCGGTTCCGGCCTATGCCGCCGTCTCCCTGATGAATGCCGACAAGCATCCCTGCCGCCCCAAGACTTTGACGATGATGGGCGGGCCCATCGATACGCGCGAGGCGCCGACGGCGGTGAACACGCTGGCGACCCAGCGGCCCCACGCCTGGTTCCAGCGCAATGTCATCGCCACGGTGCCGATGATCTATCCGGGGGCAGGGCGGAAGGTTTACCCAGGCTTCCTGCAACTCGCAGGCTTCATGACCATGAACCTCGGCAACCACCTTGTCAGCCATTGGGAGATGTTCAAGCATCTGGTCGACGGCGACGACGAAAGTGCCGACGCCACCCGCCATTTCTACGACGAATATCTCTCGGTCTGCGACATGGCCGCCGAATATTACCTTCAGACCGTCGACGTGGTCTTCCAGCGTCACCTGCTGCCGAAGGGCGAGATGATGCACCGCGGCCGCTTCGTCGATCCCAAGGCGATCAAGGATACGGCGCTCCTCGCCATCGAAGGCGAACGCGACGACATCAGCGGCATTGGCCAGACCCACGCCGCGCTCGGGCTCGCATCGACGCTTGCAGCCTCGAAGAAGGAATATCTCCTGGCCAAGGGTGTCGGCCACTACGGCATTTTTAATGGCCGCAAGTGGCGCGAGCAGATTGCGCCGGTCGTCGAGAAATTCATCGCCGCCAACGCCTGAAGCGTCTGGCGGATTTCCTTATCTAGAGCGGCCGGTCGTCCTCGACGTCGCGGCGGTCCTTGAGCGCCGCGGCGCGCAGGCTGTCCTGCTCGCGCCATTCCTTCTCGCGTGCCTCATACTCTCGGCGATGTTTCGCATGCTCACGCTCCAGCGCCTCGCGTCGGTCGGTTTCGGAGCGATAGCGGTGCTTCCACTTGCGGCCGCTGCCGGCGAACAGGAATGCACCGACCAGCAGGCCCAAGACAAAGACCAGGGCGATGATGATCCACTGGTCGGAGGTGAAGGCGATCATTGTTCTGTCCCCTTATCTATTTTGGGAGACAAAAGCCTGAGCGCACCGAACCGTTCCAAATGCGAAACCGCCGCCACGGTCTCCCGTGACGGCGGTTCGTCCCCCCAGGGTGTTTGGGGCCTAGCTGTTGATGAAGCTGTCGCTGATGGAGCAGCTCGCCGGACCCAGGATGACGATGAACAGGGTCGGCAGGATGAACAGGATCAGCGGAACGGTCATGATCGCCGGCAGGCGGGCTGCCTTTTCCTCGGCGCGCATCATGCGCTCGTTACGGAACTCGGCCGACAGGACGCGCAGGGCCGAAGCCAGCGGCGTACCGTATTTTTCGGTCTGGATCATGGTGGTCACGACGCCGCGAATGGCTTCCAGGTCGACGCGCGTGGCGAGGTTCTCGAAGGCTTGGCGGCGCTCGTTGAGGAAGCCCAGCTCGATGGCCGTCAGGCCGAATTCGTCGCCCAGCTCCGGATAGGCCTTGCCCAGCTCCTTGGCGACGCGGCCGAAGGCGGCGTCGACGGTGAGGCCGGCCTCGGCGCAAATGACCAGGAGGTCGAGCGCGTCGGGAAGGCCCTTGCGCACCGCATGGCTGCGCTTGGTGACCTTGTTCTTCAGCCAGATGTCCGGTGCCTTGTAGCTGCCGACCAGCGCACCGGCCGTGACGGCGTAGCGCTTGAAGGCACCCCAATCGGGCATGAAATCGAAGACGTAGAGCGCCAGCACCACAGCCGTGCCGATGACGAGCGGAAGCACGAAGCGCGCGGCAATGATGAAGAAGGCGAGATCCTTGGCACGGATGCCGGCCTGCATCAGCTTGATCTGGGTCTTCTTCAGCTGATCGTCCTGGATCATCTTGAAATTGCTCAAGAAGCCCCGGACGCGATCCGCCGCCACATTCTTGTTGGTCAGCTTCTTGCGCTTGTTCGTCGAAGCGACGATGCCGGCTTTCAGCTGCTCGCGGCGCTCGTTCAGCGCCTTGACGCGGCGTGCCATCGGATCCTTGACCGTGGTCGCCGCATAGATGGCGGTGAGTACGGCAAGGGTCGCGACCGCCGACAACAGGGTCGCGATCCAGACGACGTCGAAGCCAAGAATGGTTGGGCCTGCAGCGTGCATTACACGATCCCTAGATCTCGAAGTTGACCATTTTGGCCATGATGAACACGCCAATGCTCATCCAGATGAGGCCGCCCATGCCGGCGATCATCAGCCGCTGGTCGACGAAGAAGCCGGTCATGTAGTTGGGGTTCACCATCCACACGAGCACGAAGACGATGAAAGGCAAGGAGCCGACGATCATGGCCGAAGCCTTGGATTCCGAGCTCATGGCCTTGATCTTCAGCTTCATCTGGGCGCGCTTGCGCAGCACGTCGGCAAGGTTCGACAGCGTCTCGGCAAGGTTGCCGCCTGTCTCGCGCTGGATAGCAAGAGTGATGACGAAGAACTGGAATTCGGGCGTGCCCATGCGATCGGCCGTGTCCTGGAGCGCCGCTTCCATCGTCCGGCCGATTTTCATCTTGTCGGCGACAGCGCGGAATTCGAGGCCGACTGGACCCGGGATTTCGCTTCCGACGATGCCGAGCGTTTCGGTGATCGGAAGGCCCGAGCGCAGGCCGCGAACCATCAATTCGATGGCATCGGGGAAGTTAGTGTTGAACTTGGCAAGTCGCTGCTTGATCAGGAAGCCGATCGCCATGTGCGGCACGCCGATGGCAACGAAGGCCGCGAACATGATCGCCAGCAGGATGGGAGCGCCCTTGAACGCAAGGCCGGCGGCGATGACGACGAAAATACCGATCGAGACGCCGGCATATTTGCCAAGCGGGATATCGCGGCCAGTCTGTTCAAGGCGAAGCTTCAGCAGCGCCGGCTTCGGGACCAGGCTCGAAAGCGCGCTCTCGACCTTGTTCTGGTTGCGGCTCGCGAACAGCTTGCGGATTTGCGCTTGGGCGCTTGCGGTCATGGCATCGCCATGGCGCTCGCGAAGCAGTTCGAGTCGGCGCTTGACGGTCTTCGCCGGCGACGGGCCACTAAAGGCCATGTAGCCAAGTGCGAGCACGCCAAACACGGCAACCGCAAAGAGGATCGGCATCAGCATTTTGGGTCCGTCCGTTCCTTACTGCCGGCGGCGCGGGTGCACCGCCGGAAACCCGAGTTACGCAGCTTTGTCTTTCGGCTTCGACAGCATGGTCTTGAGGTTATCGACCAGGCCCTTGGCGCTCGTCTTGGCCTCGGCCACGCCTTCCTCGCTGGCATGGCTCAAGACCATGTTCGACAGCTGGGTGAAGGGAGCCGTGATCTTGCTGCTGGCGACTTCCGCCATCGGCTTGCCGAGCTTCGCGGCCTGGGCCGCCAGCTTGCCGTCGTCCGGGAAGACGACGTCCACGCCGCGCTCGATCGACTGCTCGAAGTCCTTGCGGCTGATCTCCAGCGCGCCGCCTGCGGGCATGCGGTTGGCGACCACGACCACCTTGGTCTGCGGCGCGTTCGACTTCAGCCAGGCGAGGATGCGGATGGTATCGCGCGTCGCCGCCAGGGTGAGCTCGCTGACCACGACCGCAACGTGCGCATCGTGCACCAGGTGCGGATACTGGATCAGCATGTGGCGCGGCAGGTCGAGCACCGTCGACTCAAAGGCATTCCGCATTTCTTCCTGAAGCTGGAAGAAGGCAGTGCCGTCGGTCACCAGCGGCTGGTTGATCGGCGCTTCCGCCGACAGCACAGACAGGCGCTCGTTGGCACGGACCATGGCGCGCTCGATGAACAAGCCGTCGATGCGGCTCGGATTCTCGA
The DNA here is from genome assembly GCF_023516555.1 of Sphingomonas alba. GTDB lineage: Bacteria > Pseudomonadota > Alphaproteobacteria > Sphingomonadales > Sphingomonadaceae > Sphingomicrobium > Sphingomicrobium album. The sequence goes on along the minus strand of NZ_JAMGBD010000002.1, from coordinate 24,536 downwards.
TGGCGTCGGTCAGGCCACGGCCCGGCTCGAGGTCGAGGGCGAGGGCGCCGGTGCCGAAGTGGACGTCGAGGTCCAACAGCGCGGTCGTGCGGCTCGCCTTGGCGCCGAGCAGCCAGGCCAGGCTGGTGGCGATGGTCGACGCGCCGACGCCGCCACGAACGCCAATGACGGCGGCCATGACATGCGGCTTGTCGACCTGCGCTTCACCGCGCGGGCCGGACAGGATGGCCTGCGCATGCGCGAACGTGTCGCGCAATTGGTCGGCCGTGAACGGCTTCAGCAGGTAATCGTGGATGCCGCTGGCGACGAGGTCGCGATAGAGGCGGACATCGTTCACCTGGCCGGCGGCGATCACGATCGTGCCGGGCTCGCAGACTTCCGCAAGCGCGTTGATGTCGTTGAGCGGGTCAGCCGATTCCGACAGGTCGACGAACAGGATGTTCGGGCTGGCGGACACGGAAAGCGACTGCACGGCATTGCGCAAGCCGCCCTTGTTGACCTTTTCTGGCGACCAGCCGTGCTCGACCGCGACAGGCCGCAGCATGTCGGCCGTGGCATCGTCGCAGACGAAGGCGGTGAAGGGGTCTCGCAAACCCGCGCGTGCCTGGAACGGAGCGTTCATTACTTGCCACCCTTCTGCTTCGTATTGACGTCCTGCAGGCCATTTTCGCCCGTGGGCTTGGCAGCCCGGTAGGAGCGGACAGCCTTGGCAGCCGCGGCGGCGTCAACGACGCTGCCCGCCTCGCGGCCGTAAACCAGGTCCTGCGGATCGGCGACCATCGCTGTCAGGTTGCCGTTCACGGCGCAGCCGGTGCTTGGCAGCTGCTGGTTGTCGAAGTCCGGTGCGGCCGGGCGATCCCAGTTGGGACAGCCGGCCATGGTTGCCCGGGTCCGGCTGACAACGACGCGAACGCTGCCGGGCTGGACGGTGCCGGCGGTGACCGGGGCCGCGCCAGTGTTGATCAGCATGCCATAGCGGCCGGCGACGCGAGCGACGTCCGCACGGGCCGCGCCGCTATAATCGCCATCGACGTAGATGTTGTCGCCATAGCCAAGGCCGAGGCCGCGGAACCAGCCGTCAAGGCGAGCTTCCTCGGAGGCGGGCAGGGCGCCGTCCGGCGCCACAACGTCCATCGCATAATCGCTGCGAGTGACGATCGGTTGGTTGGTCGCGACCATGCCGCGGGTCGGCTGGTCGACAGTCGGCGTGGTGCAGGCCGCAAGAGCGGAAGCCAGAAGCACGATTGCGAAACCTTTGCGCATCTTCATTCTCCTCGCGTTGCGGTTCACTGCTTGAAGCCGGGGGCGGCGGTTACGGCCGCACCGGCGCTCATTCCTGGCGCAGGGGCCGGAGCGACGGGACGCGGGCCTGACACCCCAGTGTAGACCTGGCCATTGCCAAGACCCTCGATGTCCGTCGGAGTACGGTAGCCATCGGTGGGCAACGCCAGCTGATGCGACGTCGGCCGGACCAAATAAGGCGTGACGATGATCACCAGCTCGGTCTCCGACCGCTGGAAGCTGCTCGACCGGAACAGGGCGCCCAGGATCGGCAAGTCACCCAGGAAAGGGGCCTTGGTGATGGAGTTCGTATTCGAGTTGCGCAGCAGGCCGGCAATCATGAAAGACTGGCCGGAGCCGAGCTCCACGGTCGTTTCCGCACGGCGGGTGATGAGCGCCGGGACGATGAAATCGCCGGTCTTCACCGAGCCTTCGTTGCTGAGCTCGCTGACCTCCGGGCGGACGCGCATCGAGATGCGGCCGTCAGCCAGGACGATCGGCGTAAAGGCCAGGCCGACACCATATTGCTTATATTCGATGGTGACGGCGTTGTTGCCCTGTCCGACCGGGATCGGGAATTCGCCGCCGGCCAGGAAGCTGGCGGTTTCACCCGAAAGCGCAGTCAGGTTCGGCTCGGCGAGGATTGTCACCAGGCCGTCCTTGGCAGCAAGGTCGATGGCGCCGGCGAGATCCAGGCCGAAAAGCTTTCCGGCTGCGCCCAGGGTCGTGCCGCCAGCAATCAGCGAACCGACTTTGAACGGCGAGCTGCCCGGGCCAGTGGTGGCGGTCGGATCGCCCTGGCCGATGCCGAACTTGAAGCCGCTGGTCGGATCGCTGGCGAACAGGTTCACGCCGATCGACTTGGTCAGCGAGCGGTTCACTTCGGCGATGCGGACCTTCAGGTTGACCTGAAGTGGCGTCGCGACGCTCAGGCGGTTGACCACGCAGATTTTGCAGGTCGCGCCGTCCTTGGACATGTCGACGCCCGGGTTCAGCATGGCTGCAACCAGCTGCTGGGCCTGCGCTGCCTCGTCCGGCGAACCGACGGTGCCCGTCAGCACGGCCAACTGGCCGGCGTTCAGGACCTTGATGCTCGCCTGGGGCATCGCGGCGCGCAGCATCGCGTCAACCGACGTGATGTTCTGACTGACCCTAACGTTGGCCGAGTAGACGACGGCGCCGTTCGCAGCAGTCGCAACCACGGTCGACTCACCGTCGGCCTTTCCGAACAGGTTGATCTGCCGCGAGTTGCTGACATAGACGTCGGCGACCGCGGGATTGGACGTCCAGACGTCGGCGACGGCCGCCGGGAGGCGAACGACCTGGCCCTCGCCCGTCGACAGTAGGACTGTCTGGCTGGGGCGGAAGCTGCCGGCCTTGGGCGCTGCCGAAGCGGGAACCGCGGCGGTGACGCTACCGAAGCCGATGGCCAGCGCGGCGAGGGCGGTGCCCAGGCGGACGCGGCTCTTCTTGGTGATGCTCTTCATCTTAACGGGCTCCCACCGGAACGACCATGACAGCATTGCCACGGGCGACACGGACGACTGGACCAACCGGGACGGCGGCGGTGGCACCGCCGGAACCGGCCGGAGCCGCTTCCGCCTGGCGCTGCGGGACGCTGGTGCGCTGGAAGCGCGACACGTCACCACCGGTCACGAACGTGGTGTTGTTGTCCTGAGGACGATTGGCGACGGCCAGCAGCAGCTTGCGCTCTTCGGCCGGATTGGCATTGGCCGGGAGCTTGACGTCGCCTTCGGCAACGGCGCGCTCCAGGTCAGCGGTATTGTCGGCGATCGAGCGCAGGGACAGCGAGATCGTGCCCAGCGACTGCGACACCGCAATCTTTTCGGCGAGGCGCGGAGTGGCCTCGACGGTGACCATTGAGAAGGCTTTGACCACGGTCTTGCCTTCCTCGTCCTTGCTATCCGTGCGCTGGTCGGTGGCGAGCACGCGCAGGTTGCGGACGATGGTCTCGGAAACCTTCAGCGGCGGGCCATCGCCGCCACCGGCGACTTCCTGCGTCAACACCAGGTCGACGCGGTCGCCCGGGAAGACGAAGCCGGCGACGCCGGTCGTGCCGGAAACCGGGACAGTCACGGCGCGCATGCCCGGGCCAAGCGCCGCGGCCAGGAAGCCGCGATCGTTCGGGCCGACAAGTGCACCCTGGGTGATCGGCTGGCCGGCGGTGATCGGGTTGCGGACAACCGTGCCGATCAGCTTGGCCATGTCGGATTCGGGCTGGCCCTCAAGGTAGTAGGCGTTCTGGATCAACTCCTTCGGCCAAGCCTGGAAGGCCAGGCTTTCCTGGTCGATGATCGTGCCAACCGGCAGCGCCTTGCGGGCCACCAGCACCTTGGGTCCGGTCGGGACCTGGGCAGCTGCAGCCTGCGGTGCGGCAGCTCCTGTGAACATGTTCTTGGCCATGACCGCGGTGATAACTGCGATGACCAATGCTCCGACGAGCAGTGCGACTTTCTTAGCGTTCATGGCGAACACGCCTCCCCCAGATGGGTCCCTCAATCAGCCTCACAAATCAGGCAAATTGGTTAAGAAAGCGTTGGCCGAGAATCCAAAGCGCGCCCGCAGCGATGGCGACTCCGTAAGGAACCTCGACGCGGGCGGGCTTCTCGCCTTCGGCAACTGGCGCTTTTCCGCGAAATTTGTGGATCAGCAGAACGATAATCGTCAGCAGGCCGCCGGCCAGCGACATCATCACTAAAAATCGCAAAGTCGTGAAAGGCGGGAACCACAGCGCGATCGCGGCCGCCAGCTTGACGTCGCCGCCGCCCATCATTCCCATGTAAAACGTGATCGCCAGCAGCACGAAGACTCCCACGGCCACGCCAACCTGGATCGCGGCGTCTGGCCAGAAGGGCAGGCCGATCGACCACCAGAAGAGCGGCGCCATCAGCGCCACCGCGGCGTTGAGCCCATTTGAAATGGTGTAGGTCCTGACGTCGATGACCGCGGCGACGACCAACAGGATCGCAAGCAGGCCAAGCAGGAGTTCGGTGAATCCGGCGTTTATCATGACAGTCCCCCTAGACGGTGCGGCTTTCCAAACCGTAACCAGCCGCCGCGATGGAGACTTATGACATTGTCATCGTCGGTGGCGGAATCGCCGGTGCCAGCCTTGGCGCCCGGCTGGTTCCGGACGCGCGGATCCTCATCATCGAAGCCGAGGATCTGTGCGGCCGTCACGCCACCGGACGGTCCGCCGCCTTTTGGCAGGCGAGCCTCGGCGGAGACACGCCGGAACGACGGCTGACCCTCGCTTCCAGGCCTTTCTTCGACGGGCGGTGGCCGGATAGCGAAGCTCCTCTCCTGAGGACTCGCGGCGCCATCCACCTTGTTCGCGCCGGACTTGTCGATGTCGACGGCGTCAGCGACCTCGGCGGAATCTACGAACCCGCCTACCTCGATCGCCCCCAACTGGAGCGCGTCATCCCCGGCCTTCGCGAGCAATGGGTCGGCGCCTGGTACGAAGGCACCTGCGCCGACATCGAAGTCGCCGCCTTCCACAACGCCTGCCTTTCGGCCATCCGCCGCGGCGGCGGCATCGTTCGCACCGACGCCGAGCTGCTCAGCGCCCGGGAATCGAACGGCGCCTGGCGCATCGAAACCAGCGCCGGCGAGGTCCGCGCCCCGGTCCTCGTCAATGCCGCCGGCGCCTGGGCCGAGCAGGTCGCGACGCGCGCCGGGGTCACAGGCCTCGGCCTCGTTCCCAAGCGCCGTACCGTGGTCCAGCTGCGAATCGGCCGCACAGGCCTTCGCGACCTGCCGTTCGTCACCGACAGCCACGAGAGTTTCTATTTCAAGGGTGAGGCCGACAACAGCGTCTGGGTCTGCCCACTCGACGAAACGCCGGTCGAACCTTGCGACGCCGCCCCGGAAGAAATCGACGTCGCAACCGCCATCGACCGGTTCGAGAAAGCCGTCGACTGGCCGGTCGAGGCGGTCGAGTGCAAATGGGCGGGCCTTAGGACCTTCGCGCCGGACCGCCGCATGAAGTTCGGCTTCGCTCCCGCCAGCCCACGCTTTTTCTGGTGTGCGGGGCAGGGCGGCATGGGCATCCAGACTGCACCGGCTGCATCCTTGCTCTGCGCAAGCCTGATTCGCGGCGATGAACTGCCCTCGGAACTCGACGGAATCGACCCCGCGGCCTTCGCCCCGGCACACAACTAACATATGTAACCAGCTCCTCACGCAGGAGATGCGGGCATGGCACACAAGTTCGTGATCGAGCAGAACAAGGCCGGCGAATATGTCGCCAAGTTCAAATATAATTCGGAGACGATTTTCTGGACCGAGGGCTATTCCAGCCGCTCCGGCGCCCAGAACGCGATCGATTCGATCCAGCAGAACGGCCCGAAGGCTCCCACCGAAAGCGCCTGATCAGCGCCGCGCATCGGCCTCGGCGCAGGCCAAAGCATCGACCCGGTCGTTCTCGACATGGCCGCTGTGGCCTTTGACCCAATGCCATTCGACTCGGTGTGGTTTGGCGGCGATGCATAGCTCCTGCCACAGCTCGGCATTCTTGACCGGCTTCTTGTCGGCTGTGCGCCAACCATTGCGCCGCCAGCCGTGGATCCACTTGGTGATGCCGTCGCGTACATAGTTGCTGTCGGTGTGGAGCTCGACGCGGCACGGCTTTTTCAGGGCCTCCAGCGCCTGGATCGCCGCCATCAACTCCATGCGGTTGTTGGTCGTATGCTCCTCGCCGCCGCTGATTTCGCGCTCCTTGTCGCCAGTGCGCAGCAGCGCCGCCCAACCGCCGGGTCCCGGGTTGCCCCGGCACGCCCCGTCAGTGAAGATTTCGACGAGCGGGAGTTCTCTCAAGCCACCAGCTCGCGCGGCAGCTTGAAGATCATGCGTTCGGGTGTGTGGTCTGCCACCTCCTCGGTGACGTGGAACCGCTCGCTCAGGGCCTCGACGACCTCGCGGACAAGGACCTCGGGCGCTGATGCCCCGGCGGTGACGCCAACGGTCTCCGGCTCGCCAAGCCAGTCCCAGTCGATGTCGGCGGCGCGCTGGATCAGCCTCGCCCCCACGCCCTCGCGCTCCGAAACCTCGGCGAGCCGCAGGGAATTGCTGCTGTTGGGCGCGCCGATGACCAGCATCCGGTCGCACTCCTGCGCGATCGCCTTCACTGCTGCCTGCCGGTTGGTGGTCGCGTAGCAAATATCCTCGCTGCGTGGCGACTGGATGGCCGGGAAGCGCGCCTTCAGCGCTCCGACGATTTCCGCCGTATCGTCGACCGAAAGGGTCGTCTGGGTCAGGAAGGCGAGGTTCGCGGGATCGCCCGGCAACAGGCTGGCGACGTCCTCGACGGTCTCGACCAGGGTCATCGATCCCGCGGGCGCCTGACCGAAGGTGCCGATGACCTCGGGATGGCCGGCATGGCCGATGAAAATGATATGCCGTCCCGACTCGATCAGCCGCTCGGCTTGGCGGTGCACCTTGCTGACGAGCGGGCAAGTGGCGTCAAGATAGTCGAGTCCGCGATTCCGGGCGGCCGCCGGCACCGATTTCGGCACGCCATGGGCCGAAAAAATGACCGGCCGTCCGTCCGGAACTTCGTTCAGTTCCTTGACGAAGACCGCGCCAAGGCCGCGCAGCCTGTCGACGACGAAGCGGTTGTGGACGATCTCGTGGCGGACATAAACCGGCGGACCGAAACGCTCGATCGCCAGCTCGACGATCTGGATGGCGCGGTCGACTCCGGCGCAGAAACCGCGCGGCGCCGCAATCAGGACGCGAAGGTTAGGCTTGGGTTCAGGCATTGTGGTGCGATGTAAGGCATCGCTTGCAGCCTTGGTAGGGCCTACCTATGACTGCGGGCCAATAATACGCCCTCTCCGAAGGATCATTGAATTGCGCCCTGTGAAGTCCGGTCTGATCGCTCTTGCCGCCATCGCTTCCCTCTCGGCCTGCAAAACGGCCGGGACCCTTGACGACACCGGCGTTTATGTCACTCGCTCGTCCTGCCCGCAGGTCGGCATTCCCGCCGGCACCGGCGACATCACTTTGTTCAACCCGGCGACCAGCAAGGATGCATCGGCTATCGATGTCGTTGCGACCATCACCAACCTGCGCGCCAGCTGCACGGAAGATGCGACCAACGTCGTTTCTACGGCCACGTTCGACGTGGTCGCCACCCGCCGAGATGCAGGTGAGGCGCGGCAGGTGACCCTGCCTTACTACGATGTCATCGCCCAGGGCGGGTCTGATGTCGTGGCCAAGAAGGTCGGCTACGTCGCACTCAACTTTCCCGCCGGAAGTGTTCGCGCCCAGACCAGCGCGCAGGTAACGGGCCGGGTGAATCGCGGCGCGGCCGCGTTACCCGAAGATGTCCGCGCCGAACTGACGCGCAAGCGCAAGCCCGGTGAGGCCGATGCGGCCGTCGACCCGCTGGCCGATCCCCGGATTCGCGATGCCGTGGCCCGGGCGACCTTCGAGCAGCTGATCGGCTTCCAGCTGACCCAGGACCAGCTCCGCTACAACGCGACCCGCTAGGCGCGCGCTCCGCCGCTCGTCCTGATTGACTCGGCCCCGGTGGCGGGCCAATGCAGCCGCGTCTTCTGGCGGGTTCCCGCTAGAGGCGCGTGACGGGAGAGTGCCGGTTTCGACCGGCCGCCGAAGGAGCAACCGCCCCCGGAATCTCTCAGGCATAAGGGACCGCCGCGCGCCGGACAGTCTGGAAAGTGCTCTTGTGAAAGCGGGAGCCGCCGAAGGGGCAAAGCTCTCAGGCGCAGCGACAGAAGGGGGCTCAGATCAAGGGGCGGGCGTCATTGCTCGTTGCTTTGACGAGCCTGAATTCTGGGAGCGCCGAGCGAATGGCCGAGACGACCGAAGACCTCCAGACGCTGTCGCTCGATGCCTGGCACCGCTCCCGCGGCGCGCGCATGGTGCCGTTCGCCGGCTATTCCATGCCGGTCCAGTACGAAGGCGTCATTGCTGAACATGTCTGGACCCGGACCAATGCCGGCCTGTTCGATGTCAGCCACATGGGCCAGCTCACCTTTCATGGCGACCGCGTCGATGCCGGTCTCGAAACCCTGCTTCCGGGTGAGCTGCAGCTTCTGAAGGATGGCCGCTTGCGCTATTCGATGCTGCTCGACGACAATGGCGGCATCATCGACGATTTGATGGCGACACGCCGCGCCGACCATTTCTATGTCGTCGTCAACGGTGCCACTAAACATGGCGACATCGAACAGTTCGAAAGGCGCCTGCCGAAGGGTGTCGTCCTCGACCACATGAAGGAACAGGCGCTGCTCGCGCTGCAGGGGCCGCGTGCGGCCGAGGTGCTGGAAACGCTGGCGCCGGGGGTGTCCGATCTCAGCTTCATGCAGGGCGCGGCCTTCAACTTCGCCGGCACTCCTGCCTGGATCAGCCGCTCGGGTTACACCGGGGAGGACGGGTTCGAGATTTCGGTCGCGGGCAATGCGGTCGAAGCCGTCGCCGATGCCCTGACCGCGCACGAGGCCGTGAAGCCCATCGGCTTGGGCGCCCGCGATTCGCTGCGCCTCGAGGCCGGCCTGCCGCTCTACGGCCACGACCTCGACACCAATACGACGCCAGTCATGGCCGATCTCCAGTTCGCCATCCAGAAGCGCCGCCGTTCCGAAGGCGGTTTCGCCGGCGACATGCGCATCCTTGCCGAGCTCGAAAATGGCGCCGCCCAGAAGCGCGTCGGCCTCAACGTCGAAGGCCGGCAGCCGGTTCGCGAAGGCGCGCTGATCCTCGATTCCGAAGGCACGGAAGTCGGCCGCATCACCAGCGGTACCTTCTCGCCGACGCTGCAGCGGCCGATCGCCATGGGCTATGTCGCGGCGCCGCTGGCAGAGGCCGGCACGGTCTTGAAGGTCGAGCAGCGCGGCAAGCTGTTCGAAGCCTCCGTCACGCCAATGCCTTTCGTCCCCCATCGCTATCACCGCAAACAGGGAGCCTGATATGAGCCTGCACTTCACCGGCGAGCATGAATGGATCCGCGTCGAAGGCGACGTCGGCACCGTCGGCATCTCCAACCATGCGCAGGAAGCGCTCGGCGACATCGTCTTCGTCGAAGTTCCTGAGGGCGGTCGCTCGCTCAACAAGGGCGATGACGCCGCGGTCGTCGAATCGGTCAAGGCCGCTTCTGACGTCTATTCGCCGGTCGCCGGCGAGGTGATCGAGGGCAATCCGGCGCTTGCCGACGACCCGGCGCTCGTCAACCGCGACCCGGAAGGCGAAGGCTGGTTCTTCAAGATCCGCCTCGCGGACACGTCCGAGCTCGACGGCCTCATGGACGAAGCCAAGTACCGTGAGTGGGTGAAGACGCTCTGAGCGACGCACCCACCTCGACCAGCAGCTGGGACGCGGCGGACTACGCCCGCGTCGGTGGTTTCGTGCCGGCGCTGGGCGGCGCGGCGCTTGACCTGCTCGATCCCCAGCCCGGCGAGCATATCCTCGATGTCGGCTGCGGCGACGGGTCGCTGACGCTGAAGATCAAGGAAGCGGGCGCTGACGTCGTCGGCATCGACAACAGCCTGTCGATGGTCGCCGCCGCCAAGGCCAAGGGCCTCGACGTCCGGCTGATGGACGCGGCGGACCTCAAGTTCTCCGAGGCCTTTGACGCCGCTTTCTCGAATGCCACGCTCCACTGGGTGCTGGACAAGGAACGGGCGGCGCGTGCGATCTGGTTCGCACTCAAGAATGGCGGCCGATTTGCCGGCGAGATGGGCGGCGCGGGCAATTTGGCCCGTCTTCGCGAAACCTTGGACGACGTGCTGGTCGAGCGCGGCTTCGGACCGCCGACCTATGCCGCGAACTGGTATCCGACACCTGAGGAGTTTGCGGCCGTCTATGAACGCGCAGGTTTCAAGGATGTCGATGCGCGGCTGATCGATCGACCGACCGAGCTCGAACATGGCGTCCAGGCCTGGGTCCTGGTGTTTCGCGCCGGCTGGCTCGACCGAGCCGGCGTGCCCGACGACGAACGTCAGTCCATCGCCGATGCCGTTGCCGCCCGGGTCGGCTCCAATCTCGCCGACTACATCCGCCTCCGCTTCATAATGAGGAAGCCCAACTGATGCGTTATCTACCGCTGAGCGATGCCGATCGCTCCGCAATGCTCAAGGTGATCGGGGCCGGCTCGGTCGACGAGCTGTTCCGCGATGTGCCCGAAGAGGCCCGTCTGCAAGGCCCGATCCGCGGCTTGCCAATGCACGCCAGCGAAATGGCCGTTGAGCGCAAGATGCGCGGCATGGCGGCCAAGAATGTTGCGGCGAGCGACGTTCCCTTTTTCCTCGGCTGCGGCGCGTACAAGCACCACATCCCCGCCAGCGTCGATCACATCATCCAGCGCGGGGAGTTCCTGACCGCCTACACGCCTTACCAGCCGGAAATCGCCCAGGGCACGTTGCAGGTCCTGTTCGAATTCCAGACCCAGGTCGCGCGCCTCTACGGCTGCGAAGTCGCCAACGCTTCGATGTACGACGGCTCGACCGCCTGCTGGGAAGCTGTTGGCATGGCGCGGCGCATCACGCGTCGGAAGAAGGCGATCATCTCCTCGGGGTTACACCCGCACTACGTTTCCGTCTGCAAGACCATGGCGAAGTTCACCGGCGACACGCTCGAAACCGCGGCGCCTGAGCTGACGGCCCAAACCGACGCGGACCGCCTGATCGCCGCCATCGACAAGGACACCAGCTGCGTCGTCGTCCAGTATCCCGATATCCTCGGCCGCATCACCGACCTGAAGCCGATTGCAGACGCGGCCCAGGCGGCCGGCGCGCTGCTGGTGGTAGTCAATACCGAGCCGGTCGCGCTCGGCCTTATCAAGTCGCCCGGCGAAATGGGTGCTGACATCGTCGTCGGCGAGGGCCAGTCGATCGGCGTCGGCCTGCAGTTCGGCGGGCCCTATGTCGGCCTGTTCGCCACCCGCGAGAAATATGTCCGCCAGATGCCGGGCCGGCTCGCCGGCGAGACTGTCGATGCCGAGGGCAAGCGCGGCTTCGTGCTGACCCTCTCGACCCGCGAGCAGCATATCCGGCGCGAGAAGGCGACGTCGAACATCTGCACCAACTCCGGCCTCTGCGCCTTGGCCTTCTCGATCCACATGACCTTGCTCGGCGAGAAGGGCCTTACCGGCCTAGCCAAGTTGAATCACGCGCGCGCGTGTGAAGCCGCGGACCAGCTGTCCGCCATCCCCGGCGTCCGTCTGGTCAACGACAGCTTCTTCAACGAATTCGCGCTCGAACTGCCCGTCGAAGCGCGGCCCGCCGTCCATGCGATGGTCGAAAAGGGCGTGCTCGGCGGCGTTTCGCTCGGCCGCCTCTATCCTGACGAAGCCGTCCTCGCGAACGGCCTCGTCGTCGCTGTCACAGAGACCGCGACCGAGGAGGACATCTCTTCCTTGGTCTCCGCCCTGCAGGAGATCGTGCAATGAGCACCCCAAATCCTACAGGCTGGCGCCCCACGGCACCCTCGACTTTGGAAACCACTGCTGTGACCACTACGACCGGCAACCGCGCTTTGATGCTGGAAGAGCCGCTGCTGTTCGAGATCGGCAATCGCAACCAGACCGGCGTCGATTTCGACCCGGTGAAGTCCGGCGCATCCCGTCTCGGCGGTCTCGACCGCAATGGCCTCGACCTCCCGGGCCTCAGCGAGCCGGAGACCGTCCGCCACTACACTCGCCTTTCACGCCAGAATTACGCCATCGACCTCGGACTCTTCCCGCTGGGCTCCTGCACGATGAAGCACAACCCGCGCCTCAACGAGAAGGTGGCGCGGCTGCCCGGCTTCGGTGACATTCATCCGCTGCAACCACAGGAGACGGTGCAGGGCGCACTCCAGTGCATCAACGAGCTCGCGTTCTGGCTGATCGACCTCACCGGGATGCACGGTGTCGCCATGAGTCCCAAGGCCGGCGCCCACGGCGAACTCTGCGGCCTGCTCTGCATCCGTGCCGCGCTCGAAGCCCGCGGCGATGCCCGTGAGGTCGTCCTCGTTCCGGAGAGTGCTCACGGCACCAATCCGGCTACAGCGGCTTTCTGCGGCTACCGTGTCGAGGATATCCCTGCGACCAAGGACGGCCGCGTCGATCTGGGTGCGCTAAAGGCGCGCCTTGGTCCTGACGTCGCGGCGGTGATGATCACCAACCCCAACACCTGCGGCCTGTTCGAACCGGACATGAAGGCGATCAGCGATGCGGTCCATGCGGCCGGCGCCTTCGTCTATTGCGACGGCGCCAACTTCAACGCCATCGTCGGCAAGGTCCGCCCAGGCGACCTCGGCGTCGATGCGATGCACATCAATCTCCACAAGACCTTCTCGACGCCCCACGGCGGCGGCGGTCCAGGCTCTGGCCCCGTGGTCCTGTCGGAGGCGCTGGCGCCGTTCGGGCCGTTGCCTTTCGCGGCCAAATATCCCGACGGCAGCTACAGGCTGATCGAGGAGGAAAGCGCCGGCGAGGAGCATCCTCGCACTTTCGGACGAATGACCGCCTTCCATGGCCAGATGGGCATGTTCACCCGCGCACTGACTTACATCCTCAGCCACGGCGCCGACGGTCTTCGCCAGGTCGCCGAGGACAGCGTGCTCAATGCCAACTACATCCTCCGCAGCCTGGAGGATGTGCTCGACGCACCGTTCGCGCATTCGGGGCCCTGCATGCATGAGGCAATCTTCAGCGACAAAGGCTTTGCCGAGGGCCTCTCGACCATCGACGTTGCAAAGGGCCTGATCGACGAAGGCTTCCACCCGATGACCATGTATTTCCCGCTGGTCGTGCACGGCGCCATGCTGGTCGAGCCGACCGAGACAGAATCCAAAGCTGGTCTCGATCAGTTCATCGCCGCGCTTCGCTCGATCGCCGAACGGGCGCGGGCAGGGGACGAAAGCCTGAAAGCCGCGCCCGTCTTCGCGCCGCGCCGCCGGCTTGACGAAACGCAGGCAGCGAGGAAGCCTGTGCTCAGCTACAATCATCCGGCGCCGGATGGCTCGTCGACCGGATTGGGAGCGCATTTCGGGGGAGGGTAACGCGTCATGAATCCGGATTTTCTCAAGACCCTGTTGCCGATCCTTGTGGTCGTCGTGGTCCTGGCCCTGCGCTTAAGGTCGATGAACCGGGTTCGACCGTTGAAGCCCGAACGGATGTGGGTTTTACCCCTACTCCTTCTGGTACTGGCCGGCGTCACGCTGTGGGCGCACCCGCCAAGCCCAGCCGGCATGGCAATTGGCTTTGGCGCGCTAATCGTCGGAGGATTTCTGGGCTGGCAGCGGGGGCGCTTCATCCACATCGAGCGCGGCGTCGATGGTGGGCTCACGCAGAAGGCATCGCCCGCGGCCTTGATCCTGCTCGTCGTCATCATCGCTATTCGCTACGCGGTCCGCGCCTATTTCGGTGCCAGCCCTGATGCCAACGGCCAGATGAGCGAACAGGCTCTGATCGCGACGGATGCGCTATTGCTCTTCGCGGTCGGCCTCATCGCCATGACCCGCGTCGAACTCGCCATACGAGCCCGGCGAATCCTGGCTGGAGTCGAAGCAGCCGAGTGAAACTCAACCACCCCGCGGTCCAGCGCAATCGCGAGCCCATCGCCGCGGTTCTGGCCGATTGGCTGCCGGATTCGGGGTTGGTGCTGGAGGCGGCAAGCGGGTCGGGGGAGCATGCGGCGTATTTGGCCGAGCGCTTTCCCAATCTCGACTGGCAACCGAGCGAGCCCCACGCCGATGCACTTGGCTCGATCGAGGCTTGGCGGGCTGATTCAGGTTTGGCAAATCTTCGCGAGCCGGTGATTCTCGATGTGACGAGCGTGACCTGGCCGCTCGATCGCGCCGACGCACTGCTCAACATCAATATGGCGCACATCTGCCCGTGGGAGACGTCGCTCGGTTTGCTCGACGGTGCGAGGTGGATTCTTCCCCCCGGAGCACCGCTGATTCTCTATGGACCCTGGATCGAGGAGTGCGTTCCGACTGTGCCGTCCAACCTAGCGTTCGATGCGGATTTGAGAAGGCGGAATCCGGCGTGGGGACTCAGAATCGTCGAGGAATTTGCCGCGGAAGCGGAGAAGCGTGGCCTATTTTACGTGGAGCGGCGTGAAATGCCGGCGAATAACCTCATGTTGCGCTTCGTTCGCCGCTAGCCTGCGGCGCGCAGGCCGTCGCGGATTCCCTGCAGCCAGCCGACCAGCTCGGCCAGCGGCAGCAGTCGATTGAAGCTCAAGCCGATGTGACCGTCGTGCCGCCACCGCAGCGCGCCGGGCTGCGGCCCCAACCCAGGCAAGGTGATCGACAGGTCGCAACCATATTCGAGCGCCGGATCGCCCTTCACCTTGATGCCGCCCTGCGAGATATCGCGGACTGGCAGGCGATAGACATTGGCGCCGTCGCGGACGGTGGCGATGCTGTCCACCTCGATCCTCGGCATGCGTTGCTTTGGCCCTTCCGCACAGGCGGTGAGGATGTCGATGACATCGACGGGCTCGTCAAAAGCGACGCCGACGTTCGCATCCTTGACCCAGGTCGCCTTGCCGCTGACGGGCTGCCCGCTCTTCAACTCTACCGAGAGGGCCGTGCCTTCGAGGATCGCGCAATAGGCGCGGATCATCATGCCGCCGGCAGAGATGTTCTTGATAAGGCAAAGCTCGCGGCGATCGCCGATGGTGATCGAGCCGACGCGGAACAGGGTGAGATGACGGTCGTCCTCGCGCCGCTCGCCTGGCTTCGGCGCGGCGTTCGACAGCGAGTACAGGGTCGTCTCTACCGGTTGGTCTTCCACGCGAACTCCATCGCACCCGAAAAAGTCTCGTAATGCCAGAGGATTACCAGATTGTTAGAAACGGGTCCGCGATGGAGGTTCTTGCGGCGCGCCATGGTGAGCCGTGCTGGATTCGAACCAGCGACCTACTGATTAAAAGTCAGTTGCTCTACCGACTGAGCTAACGGCCCCAGCCATGGCGCGAGAGGGCGCTTAGCGGTGCGGGGCGCGGCGGGCAAGGCGCGCGGCGAGATGCCGGACAGTGAGGCCGTCGCGAATGCGCCAGGTGGGGGCGACCTGGCTCAGAGGCAGGAGCATGAACGCTCGCCGCTCCAGCATAGGGTGAGGCACCCGGAGCCCGCGCGACCGAACACGGCCGCCGTCCCAGGCGAGGATATCCAGGTCGAGGACGCGTGCTGCCCAGCGCTTGCCCGGCCGGCGGCCGAACTGGCGCTCGATGGCGTGCAACTCGCCGAGGACGGCGTGAGGATCCTTATCGCTTTCAACCAGTGCCACGGCATTGGCGAAATCGCGCCCGGCGCCGTGGGCCGCCGGGTTCAGGAGGATCGGCGAGGCGTCAAACAGGTCGAAGCGTCCGTCGAGCTCGGCAATGGCAGCTTCGACCACGCCGGCGGGGCGACCGTGACGGCCGTGCATGCGGTTCGAGCCGATGGCGATGGCGTAGAGGTGCGTTCGTTCAGCCAAATCCGTTCGTCCTGAGCGGAGCGCGGGGCGCGTAGTCGAAGGGCGTTAGCGGGAGCGGATGGGAAATAGAACGCCCTTCGACTTCGCTCAGGACGAACGTTAGGGGTTGGACCGTGCCTGTGCAGCCCGCGGATCTGTCGCCAATCTATGACGCCGAGCCCTCGCGCGATTGCCCGCGTTGTCCGCGGCTGGTGGGCCTGAGACTGCAGTGCCGGGCGGAGCATCCCGACTGGTGGAACGCGCCGGTGCCATCATTCGGTGATCCCAATGCCTGGCTGGCGATCGTCGGGCTGGCGCCGGGCAAGCATGGTGCCAACCGCACCGGTCGGCCGTTCACGGGCGATTATGCCGGCGACCTGCTGTACGCGACGCTGGAGAAGTTCGGGCTGTCTGAGGGGCGATATGGCGGATCTCCAGACGACGGAGTGCGGCTGAAGGGTGCGATCATCCTCAATGCCGTCAAATGCCTCCCGCCGCAGAACAAAACGCTGCCGGCAGAAGAGGCGAGTTGCAGGCCGTTCTTGATGGCTTCCATCGGGGCATTGCCAAAGCTGACGATCTTCATCGCACTCGGTAAGGTCGCGCACGACAGCCTTTGCCGGTCGTTCGGCGTTCCGCTTTCAAAGGCCAGGTTCGCGCACGGCGCGGAACACGAACTTCCGGGCGGCAAACGCGTGCTCGATAGCTATCATTGCAGCCGCTACAACCAGAATACGCGGCGATTGACGCCGGCAATGTTTGAACAGCCTTTCGAAAGGGCATTGGAGCTTCGATGACAATTCGTTTCCGTCCAAGCGAGCCAACCGATGCCGCCGCCCTTCTTCGGGTCTGGCGGCGGGCAGTCGATGGCACCCACCATTTTCTCTCTGCCCAGGACCGGGTGGCGATCGATCCCCTCGTGGCGGATTATGTTGGCAGCACCGCATTGCGGATCGCCGAGAAAGACGGTGAGGTCGTCGCCTTCATGGGCGTGACCGGCCAGAACGTAGATTCCCTGTTTATCGACCCCGCAGCGCACGGATCGGGAATTGGACGCAGCCTTGTCGACGAGGTCGCGCGGCCGACGACCGTGGAGGTCAACGAGCAGAATGAAGGCGCGGTGGCCTTCTACAAGCGCTTGGGGTTCGAAGTGACGAGCAGGAGCGAGACGGACGAGGACGGCAGGCCTTATCCGCTGCTCCACATGCGGCGCGACTAAATGTCTTCGACCAGCCGTCCGTAAAGTTCCGGCCTGCGGTCCCGGAAGAAACCGAAGGCGGCGCGGTGCTTCTTGGCTGCGGCCAGGTCGAGGGTCGCGACCAGCACGCCGCTTTGCTCCGCTCCGAACTCGGCGAGGATGTCGCCGCGCTCGTCGCAGATAAAGCTGTGACCGTAGAAGCGCTGGCCGTGCTCGGTGCCGATGCGGTTGGCGGCGACGACCGGCACGACATTACTGACCGCATGGCCAATCATCGCCCGGCGCCACAGGCGTGACGTGTCGAGGTCGGGATCGTGAGGCTCGGTCCCGATGGCGGTCGGATAGAAGAGGATGTCGGCGCCCATCAGCATCATCGCGCGGGCGGTTTCGGGATACCATTGGTCCCAGCAGACGCCGACGCCGAGCGTCGAGCGGTGCGGGCCGTTCCAGACCTTGAAGCCGGTGTTGCCGGGACGGAAATAGAATTTTTCTTC
The DNA here is from genome assembly GCF_023516555.1 of Sphingomonas alba. Classification (GTDB taxonomy): domain Bacteria; phylum Pseudomonadota; class Alphaproteobacteria; order Sphingomonadales; family Sphingomonadaceae; genus Sphingomicrobium; species Sphingomicrobium album. The sequence goes on along the minus strand of NZ_JAMGBD010000002.1, from coordinate 7,129 downwards.
GTAGCCTGGACCGTCGGGAATGTGGCTCTTGCGATAGACGCCGGCGACCTTGCCGTCCGGGCCGATCATGGCGAGCGAATTATAATGGTGGGGGCCTTCCGCTTCGAAGAAACTGGTCGGGATCCAGATTTTCAGCTCGGCCGCCAGTTCCTGCATCGCCAGCACTGACGGGTGCTCGGCGGTCGGCAAGGCGTTGGCAAACAACTTTTCATCCTCGACCCGACAGAAGTAGGGGCCTTCGAACAGCTCGGGCGGCAGGACCACTTCCGCGCCCTTCGAATGGGCTTCGCGCACGAGTTCGGCCACCGCCTTGATGTTGGCGGCGGTATCGTCCGTGAAGGCGAGCTGGAGTGCGGCGACGGTAAGCTTGGTCATGGCGCGGGCCTTAAAGCGGCAGTTGCTGGCTGATGCAATGGAAGCTGCCGCCGCCGGTCAGCACATGGTCCGCTCGCAATCCGACCGCCTTGCGGTCCGGGAAGAGGGCCTGGACGGCATGGACGGCGGCTTCGTCATTTTCGCTACCGTAGAGCGGCACGACGACCACGGCATTGCCGATGTAGAAGTTCATGTAGCTGGCGGGGATGATCTCGCCGTCGCGGACGATTTCTCCGGGTGACGGCAAGGTGACGATGTCCAGCCGGGCATCGGCAAGACGGCGTGCGGCGGACTTGTAGACGGCGGCGTTGGGATCGCCATTTGCAGCGGTGGGAATGGCGACACGACCCGGCGCGACGAAACGCGCCAGATTGTCGACATGGCCATCTGTGTGATCGTTCAGCAGGCCGTCGCCGAGCCAGACGAAGCGCTCGAACCCAAGGTCGCGGGAAAGTGCTCCCTCGACATCTTTTCGCGACATGCCGGGATTGCGGTTCGGATTGAGCAGGCATTGTTCGGTGGTGATCAGTGTGCCCGAGCCGTCACCGTCGATGGCGCCGCCTTCCAGGACCCAATCGGCGCTGGTGCAAGGCAGGCCCGCCTCTACGGACAGGCGGACTCCGATCGTGTCGTCGCCGGGCAAATCGTATTTGCCGCCCCAGCCGTTGAAGCGAAAATCGACGCCGCGCCGGCCCTTGCCACTGCCGAGGATGATGGCCGGCGTGTCACGCAGCCAGATGTCGCCGAACAATTCAGTGATCACTTTGGCGAATGGCGCGAGCGCCCGCGCGCGTTCAGCGGCTTCGTCATTGGCCGCGACCAACCACACCGCTTCACCCTTGCCCCCCGCATTAACGGCCTTGGCAAAGGCCGCGACTTCCTCCTGCGCCGGAGCAAGATCGTCTTCCCACAGCTCGCCATGGCTCGGAAAGCCGATCCAGACCGCCTCATGCGGCGCCCATTCGGGAAGGGGAGGTCGGGTCAATCTGCTCTCCAAACAAAAAGGGCGGCCTATTCAGGCCGCCCCATCTGCATTCAGCTAACCAACGGGCTTAGCGCGAATAGAATTCGACGACGAGGTTCGGCTCCATGCGGACCGGATAGGGAACCTCATCCAGCGTCGGCACGCGGTTGAAGGTCACCTTCGACGTGCCGTCCTGAACGATATATTCGGGAACGTCGCGCTCGGCGAGGCTCTGCGCTTCGATCACTAGCGCCATATCCTGGGCCTTGGTGCCGAGCTCGACGACATCGCCGACATCGACGCGACGCGAGGCGATGTTGCACTTCACCCCGTTGACGCGGATGTGACCGTGGCTGACCAGTTGGCGGGCGGCCCAAATCGTCGGCGCGAACTTGGCGCGGTAAACGATCATGTCGAGACGGCGCTCGAGCAGGCCGATCAGGTTCTGGCTGGCGTCGCCCTTCATGCGGCTAGCCTGCTGGAACGTCTGCTTGAACTGCTTCTCGGTGACGTCGCCGTAATAACCCTTCAGCTTCTGCTTGGCGCGCAGCTGGATTCCGAAGTCCGACATCTTGCTCTTGCGGCGCTGGCCGTGCTGGCCGGGGCCATATTCGCGGCGGTTGACCGGGCTCTTGGGACGTCCAAAGACGTTCTCGCCCATGCGGCGGTCGAGCTTATACTTGGCGCTTGAGCGCTTCGACATGCGATATTCTCCAATTCGCGTTTCAAAATGCCCGGAACCGCACCGCATAGCCTTGCGCCATGCGCGACCACCGCTTCACCGGACGTGCAGGGTCAATTGCGAGCCGGGCGCCTAGCCGAGAGGCGCCCCGAGGTCAAGGTGAGCCTATTGTCCGACGTTCTCCGGGCGAGTCGATTGCTTGTTCTGAAGATGTCCCATCGTCGCGCGACTCTCGTCCCACATTCGCTGCCATTCACGTTGCGCCATGCAAGTCTGTTGTGTGCGCAGCCGTGAACCTGTAGCCGATAACAACCGACAAATAATCCGGCTGTCTTCGCTCAGGGAAAAGGCGGTGTGCTTGGCTGCGATGGCAGCTTTCTCCTCAGGAGAGCAGTAGCGCGTCGCGCCTTTGCAAAGTTCTAGTTCGCGCCACGCGGCCCTTGCCTTGCAGACCGTAATGTCGCTGGACCGCGACACGCCAGCAACCATGATCCGACACTCGAGCGGCTCTTTAATTTTGGGAAGCGGTGCTTGGGGCGAAGCATTGTTAACTCCAGTGGAGCCACCCCCGGCCTGAACCAGCAGCAACGCGAATAATATCGACATGGCCAGCCCCTTCTTTTCGTTGATGATGTTAATTATCATTAATTGGCGGGCTCGTTCAATGCCCGGATGATTCCGCGAAGGGCCTGGATCTCGCGGCTCGACCATTGGGGCTTGGTGAGAATAGTGCGCAGCGTATTGCGGGTCGCCTGGGTACGTTCGGGCGGGTGGAAATAGCCCTTCACGTCGAGGGCTTCATCGAGTTGGCGGATGAGGCCTTCGAGCTCGGCGTGAGCAGCGGGAGGTTCGAGGTCCTTGGCCGGGGGCTGGGCGAGTTGCTGGCCACGCGACCATTCATAGGCAAGCAGGATCACCGCTTGGGCGAGATTCAGCGAACCGAATTCAGGATTGATGGGCACGGTGACGATGGCGTTGGCGAGGGCGACATCCTCGGTCTCCAGGCCAGAACGTTCTGGCCCGAACAGGATCGCGGAGCGACCTGGACTTGCGGTGATTCCTTCCGCCATTCCGGCGGGATCGACGACCGGCATGATCAGGTCGCGACGCCGGACGGTGGACGCGTAGACCGTCGAGCAGTCGGCAATGGCTTCTGCGGTCGTTGCGAAGAGTCGCGCCTGGTCCAGGACAATGTCGGCGCCGCTCGCGGCAGGCCCGGCGTCGGGGTTGGGCCACCCGTCCCGGGGCGCGACCAGGCGCAGTTCGGCCAGGCCAAAATTGAGCATCGCCCGCGCAGCCTTGCCGATGTTCTGGCCGAGCTGGGGACGGACGAGGACAATGACTGGTCTGTTGGTGCTCACAGCAACTTGTTGTGGCCTACCGGGGGCAGGGGGCCTTCCTTTTCGACGCGTTCCGCGATTTCCGCGAAATCGCCCGGCTCGCTGAAGTCCTTGTAGATGCTGGCGAAGCGAATGTAGGCGACGTGATCGAGCGCCTTGAGGCCGGCCATGACCGCCTCGCCGATCTTTACGGAGGGCACTTCGTCGCCAAGCGTTTCCATCTGCCGCTGAACGCCGCTGACCAATTGGTCGATCTTGGCCGGGTCGACGTCGCGCTTGCGGCAACTGTGGCCGACGGCCCTCTCCAGCTTGGCCCGGTCGAAGGGCTCCCGCTTGCCGTCCTTCTTGACCACCGTGAGGTCTCGCAACTGGACGCGCTCGAAAGTGGTGAAACGCGCCCCGCAGCCTTCGCACTGCCGCCGACGCCGGATCGCCGCGCCGTCCTCGGACGGGCGGCTGTCCTTCACCTGGCTGTCTTCGTGCGCGCAGAACGGACAACGCATCCCTTATCCCTGGTAGATCGGGAAGCGGTCGCAAAGCGCGCGAACGCGGGCGTTGACCGACTGTTCGATGGCGCCGTTATTGTCGACCCCATTGACCCGCAGGCCGTCGAGCACGTCCGCGACCATGTCTGCGATGTCGCGGAATTCTTCGACACCGAAGCCGCGGGTCGTGCCGGCAGGCGAGCCGACCCGGATGCCACTGGTCTGGACCGGCGGCAGCGGGTCGAAAGGAACGCCATTCTTGTTGCAGGTGATTCCTGCATGCTCGAGGCTCTGGTCGGCGTCCTTGCCGGTGAGGCCAAGCGGGCGAAGATCGACGAGGGCGAGGTGCGTGTCGGTACCGCCGGCGACGAGATCGGCGCCGCGTTCCTTCAGGCGATTGGCCAGCGCCTGAGCATTGGCGATGACCGCCTTTGCGTAGGTCTTGAACTCCGGCTGCAGCGCTTCACCGAACGCGACCGCCTTGGCGGCGATGACGTGCATAAGCGGGCCGCCCTGGAGGCCGGGGAAGACGGCCGAGTTGATCTTTTTTGCAATGGCCTCGTCGTCCGTCAGCACCATGCCGCCGCGCGGACCACGCAAAGTCTTGTGCGTGGTCGTCGTAACGACATGGGCGTGGCCGAAGGGGGAGGGGTGCTCGCCCGCGGCGACGAGGCCGGCGAAATGAGCCATGTCGACAAAAAGGATGGCGCCAACCTCGTCCGCGATCTGCCGGAAACGGGCGAAGTCGAGGTGGCGCGGATAGGCCGAGCCACCGGCGATGATCATCTTCGGCTGATGTTCCTTGGCGAGGCGCTCGACCTCGTCGAAATCGACCAGGTGGTCGTCGGGGCGGACGCCATATTGGACGGCGTCGAACCATTTGCCGGATTGTGCTGGCGGGGCGCCGTGGGTCAGATGCCCACCTGCGGCGAGGCTCATCCCCATGATCGTGTCGCCGGGCTTCAGTAGCGCCATCATCACCGCGCCGTTCGCCTGCGCGCCCGAGTGCGGCTGGACGTTGGCGAAGCCGCAACCGAACAGCTGTTTGGCGCGCTCGATGGCGAGGGTTTCGACGGAATCGGACGGTCCGCAGCCCTGGTAGTAACGGCGGCCGGGATAGCCCTCTGCATATTTGTTGGTGAGAACCGACCCTTGTGCCTCAAGCACCGCTTTGCTGACAATATTCTCAGAGGCGATCAGCTCGATCTGCTGTTGCTCGCGCCTCAGTTCGGCATGAATGGCGGCATCGACCGCTGGATCGGCATCGGCGAGTTCGCGCGTGAAGAAGCCGAGCGGCTGGACGTCGGTGAGGTCGGGCGCGGTGGCCATCAGTCGCTATCCTGCATGAGTTGGGAGAGTTGTTCGACGCGGCGCTCATGGCGCCCGCCAGCGAAATCGGTACCCAGGAACGCTGTGACGCAAGCGCGTGCCATGTCGCTACCGATCAACCTCGCCCCGAAAGCCAGCGCATTGGCGTCATTATGCTCGCGGGCCAGCCGCGCGGACAGCGGGTCGTCGACCCGGGCGCAGCGGCAAGCCGGATTACGATTGGCGGCGATGGAGATGCCGATCCCCGATCCGCAAATGGCAATGCCGCGTTCGGCCCGCCCGTCGGCGATCGCTTCGGCCAAGGCTGCGCCGAAGCGCGGATAGTCGACGCTTTCGGGGCCATTGGTTCCTAGGTCGATGATGTCGTGTCCGGCCTCGCTAAGCCATACGGCGAGCGAGTCCTTCAGTTCATATCCGGCGTGGTCGGCGGCGAGGGCGATGCGCATGGTCTGTGACTAAGCCAAGCGCGAGGGATTCGCCAGTGTCAGGCGGCCAATCTCAGCTCGAGCCGGTCCCAAATCTCGACCAAGGCGCCCACCAGCTCATCCATCATCTCGGCGCTGTGATGGGGGCCTGGCGTGAAGCGCAGGCGCTCAGTCCCGCGCGGAACGGTCGGATAATTGATCGGCTGAACGTAAAGGCCGTACTCGGCGAGCAGGATGTCGCTGATACCCTTGGCCTTGACCGGGCAGCCGACGAGCAGAGGCACAATGTGCGTCACCGACGGCATGACCGGCAGGCCTGCATCGGCGAACTTGGCCTTCAGTAGCGCCGCGGCAGACTGCTGCGCGGTGCGTTCATCGGCAGACGCCTTGAGATGCTTCACGCTGGCGAGAGCTCCGGCGACCAGCACCGGCGAGAGCGAGGTGGTGAAGATGAAGCCGGGCGCATAGCTGCGGATGCAGTCGATGATGTCGGTGGATGCGGTCACATAGCCGCCCATGACACCATAGGCCTTGCCGAGCGTGCCTTCGATCAGCGTGACGCGGTGGGCGACGCCGTCGCGTTCCGAAATGCCGCCGCCCGAGGCACCGTACATGCCGACTGCATGGACTTCGTCCAAGTAAGTGAGGGCTTCATATTTGTCGGCAAGGTCGCAGATCTCGGCAATCGGCGCGATGTCGCCGTCCATCGAATAGACGCTCTCGAAAGCAATCAGCTTCGGCGTTTCGGCTGGCGTCGCCGCCAGCAGCTCCTCTAGATGCTCAAGGTCGTTGTGGCGGAAGACCTTCTTTTCGCAGCCCGAGTTGCGGATGCCGGCAATCATCGACGCGTGGTTCAGCTCATCGGAAAAGATGATGCAGCCGGGCAGGAGCTTTCCCAACGTCGAAAGGGCTGCCTCGTTCGAGACATAGCCCGACGTGAAGAGCAGCGCGCCTTGCTTGCCATGCAGCGAGGCGAGCTCCCGCTCCAGCTCGACATGGTAATGGGTATTGCCGCCGATGTTGCGAGTGCCGCCCGAGCCGGCGCCGACGCTGTGGAGCGCCTCTTCCATGGCCGCGACGACCGCGGGGTGCTGACCCATGCCCAAATAATCGTTCGAGCACCATACGGTGATCGGTTTCGGGCCATTATGGCCGGCAAAGCACTGCGCATTGGGATACTGGCCCTTGGTGCGCAGGATATCGATGAACACGCGGTACCGTCCTTCTGAGTGAAGGCGGTCAATCGCGGCTTTGAAGATGCGGTCGTAATCCACTGTTACTCTTTGGACTCTCTTCGCTTTTGGCGGCCATTACCGTCAGCGGCCAGCGAAAGCCAATGCGAATGACTCGCAACTGGCCGCAATCGACGATCGGGCATTGATTGGAGTTAAAAACCGCTGGCAACGCGACGCCCAATGGCATATCAATGCGGTTGCGCAACAACGCCAACAGGGACCGAAAGGGGCGACCACCTATGCGTAAATACACTATGCTTGCGCTTGCATTGGCTTCGACGACGCTGACAGCCG
>NZ_JAMGBD010000001.1:1622500-1853622 GCF_023516555.1 Sphingomonas alba | reverse complement strand
TGGCTGTCAGCGTCGTCGAAGCCAATGCAAGCGCAAGCATGGTGTATTTACGCATAAGTGGTCGCCCCTTTCGGTCCCTGTATGGTGACCAGAGCATGCCCAGCGGCAAGCAAAGTGGAATTGGGATTAGTCCTGATGCCATCAGGACGGCATTTCGGGGTTTGCATGGATAGATAAGGGTCGCCTTTCGACCGAATCAGGCCCTCCGCAAACCCGGAGCACGCGCCATGGCCACGACAAAATTTTCCAGGCTGACGACCCTCGCCGTGGCAATCCAATTAGGCGTGGCGGGGTGTTCGACGCCGCAAAGGCTGCCCGCAGTACCTCAGGCGTCCGCCTTGCAGTCCGAACAGGCGCTGGGCCCGGTCCGTTTCCTCGTATCTCGTGAATCGGACACCTTCGCCGCGGCTGCGCGGGATTCGCTCGCCAGGGAGCAGCAATGGCGCGCGAGCCAGGGCCAGAGCGGCGAACTGCCGCCGGCATACTTCCTCGCCATCTCCGGAGGAGGAGACAACGGGGCCTATGGAGCAGGTTTCCTAAATGGATGGACGGCGAGCGGAACGCGGCCCGAGTTCAAGGTGGTCACTGGAATCAGCACGGGCGCTCTCATCGCGCCTTTCGCCTTCCTCGGACCCAAATATGATTATGTCCTGGAGCGGGTCTATACGACGACGTCCCAGAGGGACATTTTCACCAAACGGGGTTTCAAGTCGCTGATCTGGGGCGATGCCGCGGCGGATACGACGCCGCTCGCCACCATCATCGCTTCTTACGTGACACCCGAATTCCTGAAAGAGGTGGCCGCCGAATATGCGAAGGGCCGGATCCTGCTGGTCGGCACGACCAACCTCGACTCCCTGGAGCCGGTGATCTGGAACATGGGCGCGATTGCCTCAAGCAACGATCCGGGGGCAGTGAAACTGTTCCGCAGCGTTCTGCTCGCCTCGGCCTCGATCCCGGGCGCCTTCCCGCCAGTCATGATCGACGTCAACATCGATGGGACTCCGCACCAGGAAATGCATGTCGATGGCGGAACCGTCACCCAGGTGTTTCTCTATCCGCCGTCATTCAGCGTGAACAGCGCGGCGCCGCGCAAGCGCGTCCTTTATGTGATCCGCAACGCCCGTTTGGACGCCGACTGGACCAGCACCGAGCGGAGGACGATGACGATAGCAATGCGGGCGATCGATTCGCTGACGCGAACGCAGGGCATCGGCGATCTCTACAGGATTTACACCACTGCCAACCGGGACGGGATCGACTTCAACCTCACCTATATCCCGCCGACCTTCAACACGCCGCACAATGAGCAGTTCGACACGGCCTATATGCAGTCCTTGTACAAGGTCGGCCTCGATGCGGCGAAAGCGGGCTATAGCTGGCAGAAATATCCGCCCGGATTCGATGCGCCGCTGGGACAGCAACTGTCGAAATAGGGCGTCGGGGTTTCCACTGATGGAGTGCCCCCCGCTTCGATGCGAGCGCTTGGATTGAGGAAAACCCTAGATTCGCAAGGACCTGTCATGTCTGCATTTCGTTCGACACTTTGTTTGGCCGCACTGCCTCTGGCCGCGCTGATCACGGTCGCGCCTGCGTCCGCGCAGACCAAGGATCACGCGCCAGTCGCGCTCAAATCGTCCGCGAAAATGACTCAGGACAAGGCCAATTCCGAAAGCTGGACCTACGTCCAGCCGCGGGAGGTCTTCACCAAATACCGCGGCGTGATCGTCGACCCCACGGCGGTCTATCAAGGTGCTGACGCGCAATTTGACGGTATCGACAGCGCCGACCGCTACAAGGCGGCCTCGGTGGTCACCGAAGCTCTGCGGAATGAACTCGCCAAGACTTTCCCGTCGCCAGCGACGCCGCAAGCCGACACGCTGCGCCTGAAGGTCACGATCCTCGGCGCGACCAAGACCAAGGGCGGCATCGCAACCGCGACCCGCGTCACGCCGATCGGTTTCGGCTTGAGTGCGGTCAAGAGCGCGCTTGGCAAGCCCGGCACCTTCACCGGATCGGTGCTATTCGCTGTCGAGCTCTACGATGCGAAGACCAACGAGTTGCTGCTGGCCGCGGTTCGCCGCCGCACGCCCGATCCGCTCGACGTGCCGGCAACGATCTCCCAGGAGGAAACCATCAAGGCCGTGGCCCGCGAATTCGCCGACGGAGCTCGCAAGCGCCTGGAAAACCTTACCGGCGTCGTCGCTCAATAAACCGAAATCGCGCGGTCAGGCCTGGATGAGCTGGTTCCTGACCGCGTAGCGGACCAGGTCCGCTGTCGTCCGCAGTTTCAGCTTGCGCATCGCGCTGGCCCGGTGCGTCTCCACCGTCTTGACGCTGATGTTCAGCCGCTGCGCGATTTCCTTGTTGATGCGGCCTTCCGCGACCTGCTGCACGACTTCGCGCTCACGATGCGTAAGGCTGCTGGCCGATGTCTGCGGCTTGCTCTCCAGGAACTGGTCGAGCAGCGTGTCGGAGATCGCACCCGAGAAATAGGAGCGATGGATCGACAGCGCATCGAGCGCGGCGATCAGATGCTTCTCGGTATCGGACTTCAGAACGAAGCCGCGCACGCCGGCGCGAAGCACGTCCATGATGATCTCTTCGCGGTCGTGCATCGTGTAAACGAGGATCTCGATCCGCGGAAATTCGCGCTTCAGCGCATGGCTGAGGTCGAGCCCGTTCAGTTCGGGAATCGAATAATCGAGGATCGCAATGTCGGGTCGGGTCTCTCGCGCCAGCTCCAGGCCGGAACGGCCGTCGGAAGCTTCACCGACCACTTGGTAATATGGCTTGGTGTCGAGCAATTGCCGAACGCCCCGGCGAATGGCGTCGTGATCGTCGACAATGATGATCCGTCGGATCGGGCTGCTCATATTGCCCCAGCTCTCGTCTTCGCGCGTCGCCCCCTTAAGCGGGACTGAAACTGGCCCCCAGCAACCGCTTGTTTCCCACCTTTTCGTACGGGAGCAAAGTTCAATTCCAATCAGGGTAAACCCACATCGCCGACGGGAGACACCCTTTGCGACCCAAGCAGAAAACCGGCCTCAGGGACTCTACCCGCCGTGCCTAGGGGTTCACCTGATAATAGCGCAATCCTGCCGCTGTTAGGCCAGCCGTCGCACCAGCACGCTAGTGATGGAGAATGTCGCATGAAGCGCCTTTGGTACGCGGCAACGGCCGCTGGAATGATTCTGTCCCTTGTCACAGCCCAAAGCGCTCTCGCGCAGGGGACGCAGGCACCGAAATCGGCAATGCCGGATCCGATCGCCAACGAAGGTGTGGTCGAAGACGAAGCGGTCGACGCGCTCAAGGAAATGAGCACGTTCCTGACCAGCGCCCGCACACTCCAGGTGCAAGGAGTAGGCAGTCTCGACGTCGTCACCAACGATGGACAGCGTATCCAGCTGGACGGCTCCACAAACTACAAGATCCGCAAGCCGAATGGTTTCGTCATTGACTATGTCAGTGACGTGAAGAGCCGGCGGTTCATTTACGACGGCAAGAACTTCACGGTCTATTCGCCGAAGCTCGGCTATTATTCGACGGTGGCCGCGCCAGCGACGAACCGCGAGGTGCTGCAGACGATCTACGACAAGTTCGGCATCTCGCTGCCGCTTGCCGATCTGTTCAAATGGGCGGACGGATCGAGCGACGATCGCATCAAGGCGCTACGCTCGGCCTATAATGTCGGCCCGGCGACCATCGATGGCGTCGAGACCGATCATTACGCCTTCCGCGAAGACAATGTGGATTGGGAAATCTGGATCCAACAGGGAGACCAGCCATTCCCGCGGAAGCTGGTGATTGTCGACCGCAACGACCCAGCCAAGCCGACCTTCAATACTCGGCTGCTGTGGACCCTCAACCCGGCCTTCACCGATGCGGACTTCGCCTTCGTGCCTGATGCGAACGCGAAGAAGATCCAGTTGGCCACCTACAAGGGGGGTGAGTGACATGCGCAGCAAGACATCAGCCCTGGGAATGCTCGCAGCATTCGTGAGCCTTGCGGCTTTCATGGCGCAGGAAGTTGACGCACGCGGCGGCCGCGGTGGCGGTGGCGGCGGACGTGGCGGTGGCGGTTTCAGCCGCGGCAGCAGCGGCGGCTTCGGCGGTGGCAGCCGCGGAGGCTTCAGCAGCTCTCGCGGGGGCGGCTTCGGTGGCAGCAGCGCGAGTCGCGGCGGTAGCCGCGGCGGCGGAATTTCCGGCGGCGGCTACAATCGTGGCGGCACGGGCTTCAGCCGGGGCGGCAGCTACAGCCGGCCGGGCGGAGGTGGTTACAGCCCGCCGACAACCAGGCCCGGCGGCGGGCTCGGCAGTGCCGGCGGTCGCGGCGGCGTGGGCAAGCCTGGCGGCGTTGGCGGAGCTGGCGGCGTGGGTAAGCCTGGCGGCGTCGGCGGCGTCGGCGGTGCCGGACGCCCCGGTGGCGTCGGCGGAGTCGGCAAACCCGGTAAGCCGGGCGGTGTTGGTGGTGTCGGCGGCGTCGGTGGTGTTGGCGGTGTCGGCGGTGTCGGCGGCGTTGGTGGTGTCGGTGGTGTCGGCGGTGTCGGCGGTGTCGGCGGTGTCGGCGGTGTCGGCGGCGCTGGTCGTCCGGGCAATCGGCCGGGCGGCGGCAACAACATCGGCAACGGCAACAACATCAACACTGGTGACATCAATATCGACAATGATTTTGATGGCGGCTGGGGCGATTGGGACGGCTGGGGCGATTATCCCATCGGTGCCGGCATTGCGATTGGCGCCACAGCGGCTTGGGCAACCGCTGTTGCCTATGGCTCGGCCTATTACGGGCTCCCGGGCGGCTGCTCGCCCTACGCCTGGCACACTTACACCTACTACAATTGCGGCGGATATTATTACCAGCCGCAATATGAGGGTGACACGGTGGTCTACGTGTCGGTGCCGGATCCGGCGACGGTCAGCGTCCAGACGCCGTAAGTATGACTCAGACTTCGGCCGCCCGCGGTTCCCCTCCCCGGGACCGGGCGGCCGATTTCTGATTGGGCGAGGGAAAAATGACAGTAGCGACGGTGCATGACGATGAAGGGCTGATGCCGGCGGCGACCTATGTCTCCTCCAATCGACAGCGCATCTTCCTGCTCTATTTCGTCGGCGCCCTGATCGACCTCGTCGTCCTCGGCCTCTTCGCCGAATATACCGACAAAGTCTTCGTCGACAGCTTCACAACCATGCTTCTTGCATCGATCGTGCTGCAGCTTCTGCTGAAGGCGACGATCGCCGTCGAACACAAGGTAGCCGCCTACTGGAAGGGCAAAGGCAAGAGCGGCTTTAACACTTTCATGCGCTTTTTCTGCGCCTGGCTCGTCCTGTTCGGATCCAAGTTCGTGATCCTCGAAGGATTAACCTTCATCTTCGACAAGGACATACATTTCAACGGCGTCTACCACGGCATCGTCTGGCTGATCATCATCGTCGTGACGATGGTGATCGTCGAGGAACTGGTCGTGCGCTTCTACCGAAAGCTGGCCTGATCGCCGTCCGCAAAGAATCGCAGTTTCCTCAGGGATTCTGCCTACAGATTAGCCTCCAGCATTATTCGATAAGCGCGCTCGGCTGTCTGGGGCGGCCCTGTTCGCGCGACAAACATGTGAGCGGACCGGTCGTTGACCTGGCGAGCTCCAAACAAAAGGAGTCGGACATGTTCTTGATGAGGAAGAGCATCGCGACTGCTGGTCTTGCCCTCGCTGCCGGACTGAGCCTGAGCGGATGCGCGACGGAAGACTACGTCGACCAGCACATCGCAACGGTCAACGACCGCATCACCCAGCTCGAAGCCCGGGTGGGGCAAGTCGACCAGACGGCGCAAGCGGCCAATGCCACGGCGCAGCAGGCTGCCAGCGCGGCCCAGAACGCCAATCAGCGGCTTGATGCGTTGACCGCCCGTGTCGACGCGCTCGAACAGCAACTGGCGTCCAAAAGACCGCGGAACTGACCGTCCTCTGCGGAGTTCGTCGGGCTTGCCCCGGCGGGCTCCAAGGGGCGCCGTCGCCACGACTGGACTGTAGGTGCTCGATCATATGCGCGCCATCGGCGCTTGGTTCTTTTTGGCGACTGTCATGCTGGGCTCGCCCTGCAGCGCGAATTCGGCCTACCAGGACACGCCCGAACTGGACCCACTTGCGCCGCTGCCCGAGGAAAAGCCAAGCCCGACGGATCCCGCAAGGACCGTCATGCAATGGGTTCAGGCATCGAGGGACAATGGATCCCTGCCCTACATGATCATCGACAAGGCCGCCGCCGAAGTCTTCGTCTTTAACTCTGACGGAGAGGCGCTCGGGGAAACGCCGGTCCTCATCGGATCCGCGAAGGGCGATGAGTCCGCCCCCGGCATTGGCGAGCGTGAGCTCAGGGCCATCCCACCTGAAGAACGAACGACCCCCGCCGGCCGGTTTGTCGCCAAGTTCGGGCCCGCCGCAGGCCATGCAAAAGTTATTTGGGTGGATTGGTCGACCGCAGTGTCATTGCATCCGGTCGTAACCGCAAATCGCAAAGAACGGCGCCTGGAGCGCCTCGCCTCGCCGACGCCGGAGGACAACCGGATCACATATGGCTGCATCAATGTCCCGGCATCTTTTTACAAGGATGTCGTTGCCCCCCTGCTGACCGATACGGCGGCAGTGGTCTACATCCTGCCGGAAGAGCGAAGCCTGGCCGAGGTCTTCGGGCTGCCGGGCGAAAGCGGGCAGCAGGTCAGTTCAAACTAGCCGCCGGTCACTCGGCGGCGATGGACGCGGACTCCGCTTTGGATTGACCGCACTCGTCGTCGATCAGCCAATTGCTGAGGTCGCGATCGAGGAGCTCCTGCAGCCGGAGAATCTCGCCCTCGAAACGAGCCCTGATTTCTTCCCGCATTTCATCGGAGAGGATTTGGCGCCGGGCCGGGACCCGGTTCCACCGCAATAGGCGCTTGCGCAATGAAAGCACCGCCTTCGCCGGCTTCCCCTGCGTCTCGTCATCGAGGTCGCGGACACGCTGCATGAATTGCTCGCCTGCAAAGTAATTGCGGATGGCTATGGGCGGTCGCTTGAGCAGGCGCTGCAACCAGACGTAGCGGACGTCGCGGCTGGCGCGGCGCGGTGAGAAGTCCGTGCCAATCACGGGCTCCAGGCCGCAGAACGCCATCAGCCGCCGATACTCGCCGGCCGGATTCAACTCGAGCTCGTCGAACAGGACGACATGGCAACGCTTGCGGCCAACGACGGCGAACAGGCGTTCGAGGTATGAGGCGAAGCGGCCTGCCTCGTCGTAGCGAAGCCAGCGCGGATCGGCGCAACGCGCAGGAATCCGACGACCCGCGGCACGATCCGGTGCTGCGGCCCAGGCATCGGCAAAGTCTGAAATAGTCTCGTCGCCGATGTAGATCAGCCGGCGATGCAGCGACGGCAGCATCGATAGCGGATTGCGAAGGGCAATGACGAAACGGGCATCGGGCCATAAGCGCAATATCGGCTCAAGCTGCTCCGGCATGTAAAGATAGGTCACAGAGGCATCGACCCCGACCCGCCGGTGCGGTCGCCTTGAAAAGAAACGGTTGAGGTAATCCCGCTCGACCCGTTCCTTGAGCTCCTGATCGCCCAATCCCCGCAAATCGTTCTGTGCAAAGAAATGCGGCTCTTTCACTGCAGGGAAATTGACGGCCGGATTGTCCCGGAGGAATTGCGCAAGTGTCGTGGTTCCGCAACGCGGCGCGCCAACCACGAAGACGAACCGATCGAAGTCACTGACACTGACCATTACTAGTCCTGTTGGTGTTGGCCCCGCAAAAGGCGAAACAAAGACCTGGGGCCTGACGAGCAGGCACAGGCCTTTGTTTCGAGCCCTTGCAAACTGGTTAGCCTGCTATTGTGGCAGATGCGCGGCGCTCGTCAGGACACGCACGACGACCTTGCGGGCGCCCTGGAGGCTCGCGGCATCCGGCTTCTCGATGGGAATGTTCATTTCTCCCATGGCCGAAGCGCCCAGGACGCGGCCCGGAAGCACAGTCCCGCTTTGCTTCAGATAGTTGATAACGGTCTGCGCGCGCCGGTTGCTGAGCTTTTCGTTCGCCGCGGCATTGCCACGGGGATCGGCATAGCCAAGCACCGAAATTGCATAGCCCTTGATGCCGGCTGCCTTCTTGCCGAGCGCTGTCAACCGCTGCTTGTCCTCAGGGGAAATCACCGCGCTGCCGGTCTTGAAATAGATGGTCTCCTCGGCGCGGATGTCCCACTGGCCGATCTTGGAATAGGCGGTGCGCATCTCCTGGTTGCCTGCCTGGATCTGGGCGGCCGTCTTGAAGTCCTTCGCCTTATATTCGATGTCGCGCGCCACGAGGTGGCCGCTGGAGGCATCGGCTTCGATCGTGATCGGCAATCCCGGGATGAGCGCCGACGGAGGAACGACCTCCTTCTGCCCGCCGAGAGCGCCGGACACTGAACGAATGCGCGCATCGGGAGCGAGCTGGATGGTCTGGTCGCCGGATGGCGTCTTGATCACAAGAGCGCCGTTCCGATTGGAGACAACGATGCCCTGGACTTCCTGCATCTGCGCAATTGCCGGCGCGATGTAGAGCGCTGCTGCCGCCGCACCGATAGTTAACAGCCGAATTGCACGATTGGTCATCACCCCTGCTCCTTCCAGTTTGCCCGTCGCGGCAAAGCAACGGGACGCACCTTTGGGGCTATTCTCGCGGATTCTCGTAGACCATCAGGGAAAACCCCGCCCGGGGATGGACGGGATCACTGGCGTGCAGTGGATTCGTACCAGCCGGATTCCCCGATATGGCCTTAGGGGCAATCCACAGCTTGCCGGGCTTGTTGAAAAGGCCGAGAATCCCCGACCTCGGCGCGAAGGTCCGCTCCGCTTTCCTCCCCCACCCCCCGGGGCGGACCTTCCACGAGAAACCGCGATTCCAGCCAGATTCGACATTCACGGGGCATGACCGCCTCGTCTCAGGGATTCCGCTGATAGACTTGGTAGGCCCTTGGGCAAGAACTAGCCGCTGTTCAACGGCAGGAGCGCTGGGGTGAAACGCGGGCTTTTGATTGCCGCAATGGCCGGCATGGTTCTGACATCCAATGTAGCCAATGCGGCCGCGCCTCCGGCCAGCTGGGATGGCTTGGTGAAGGTCAAGTCCAAGCGGCTTGATCTTGCCTACCTGCAGCCGGGCGCCGATTTCCGCGGCTACACAAAGGTGATGCTCGACCCGACCGAGGTCGCGTTCGAGAAGAATTGGCAGCGGGACTATAACAGCTCCAGCCGCGACCTTTCCTCGCGCGTGTCCGACCGCGACGTGCAGCAGGCCCTGGTCAAGGGCGTGGCCGCATCCAACGAGATCTTCGCCGAGGCATGGTCCAAGGGCGGCTATCAGGTGGTCACCGAGCCGGGACCCGACGTCCTCCGCATCAAGACCGGCGTTGTGAACATCACGGTCAATGCTCCGGACGTGCGGACATCGAGTCGCGGCGTCACGCTCGCCCCGGAAGCCGGGCAGGCGACCTTCTTCATCGAGGCCCGAGATTCCCTGACGGGCGCGCTTCTCGGCCGCGCGGTCGATCAACGCTACGCCGGTGATTACGGCGGCGGGAACTGGCGCACCAGCGCGAGCAACCGCGGCGACTTCCGCGATCTCGTGTCCGGTTGGGCACGGGACGGCGTCAACGGTCTCAATAACCTCAAAGCTTTGTCACCAATTCGCCCCTAGGACGAACGGAGAAATTCATGTCTGGAAATAGGACCCTCAGCCTGATTGGCGGCCTCGTCTTCCTGTGCCTGGCGGCGCTTGCGCTTTACCGATTGTTGGTCGGATTTCCGATCACGATTGGCGGCATGCACGTCGGCCAGACGATGAGCTTCTTCGCATTCGTCGCGTTCGCGGCGATTGCCCTCATCCTGTTCCGGGGTTCTCGCGCGAGGTGACGCCATGGCGACGGCAGCAGCAAAATCGAAGGCTACCAAGGTTCCCGACAACGCAACCTCGAAACTGACCGTTGGTCAGCTGGTCGAGCTGCTTTTGCCGCTGTTCTTGCTCGCACTCTTGATCACTCTGTGCGTGCAGTTGCTCGTCCCGTTCGTGGCGCTGCTGATCTGGACGACCATCCTCGCCGTCTGCTTCTACCCACTGCACAAGAAGCTCAAAGCCAAAGGCATGAAGAACAAGTGGTCGGCGACGCTGATCGGTGTCGTCCTGTCGGCATTCATCCTTGTCCCGACGGCGATCGCCGCCGCGGGCGCAGCGAGTTCGGTGCCGGCGCTAGTTTCGGCCCTGCAGAGCGGCGAGCGCCAGGTCAGGCCGCCGCCGGAGAGGCTGCATGACCTGCCGCTCATCGGCGACAAGGCCTATGTCGTTTGGCAGAAGGCCTCGACCGACATGCCTGCCTTTGCCAAGGAATATGGGCCGCAAATCGCCGCCTTCACCAAATGGCTCGTGGCCCAGGCCGGCGGACTCTTTGTTTCGGTCCTCGCGATCGTCGCCGCCATCATCTTCGCGGCGATCATGCTGGCCTACGCTGAACGGGCCCGGGAGTTCATGCTGAGGATCCTGTCCAAGATCACCGGCAGCCGCGCCAATGGCGAGCATTACATGGACGTCATCGGCGCCACCGTCCGCTCCGTCGCTAACGGCGTGATCGGAGTCGCCTTCGTCCAGGCGCTCCTCGTCGGCATCGGCCTGTTCGTCATCGGCATGCCCGGCGCGGGATTGTTGTCGATCCTCGCCATGGCGCTGGGCGTTGTACAGGTTCCGGTGGTCCTGGTGACCTTGCCTGCGATCGTCTGGGCCTTCTCGGTCAAGGCGACGACCGTCGCCATCATCTTCACAATCTGGGAGATCATCGCCGGCCTGAGCGATGCGGTGCTCAAGCCGCTGCTGATCGGTCATGGCCTGGAAGTACCGATGCCGGTCATCCTGCTCGGCGTTATCGGCGGCGTCATGGCCTACGGCCTTGTCGGCCTGTTCATCGGCGCCGTGGTCCTCGCGGTCGGCTGGGTGCTGCTCATGGAGTGGCTCGGCACACCCGCGAAAGTGAAGGCCTGATCTAGGGATCCCCTGGGTGAGACCCGAAGGCGCCGATCAGGCGCGCGACCATCACGGCCAGGTAGAGTTGGCCACCAATCACCTCGAAGGTGGCAATGCCGCGCGCCAGTTCCGTGCGCGGCAGGAAATCGCCATAGCCCAAAGTCGCCAGGGTGACGAAGCTGTAATAGATGGCGGCACCCTCGCTGAAGGCATCGGGGCCGGAAAAACTTCCGGGGGTCATGAACTCTATCGCCGAATAGATGACCCCGAAGAAAAGCCCGGCGAGAAGGTAGGTGCTGAGCGCCGCATAGACCGTTTCGCTGTCGACACGCGGCGATCTGACGACGAAGCGGAGAGTGGCCGCGGCGGCGAGGAGCCCGGTCACGCCGTAAAGCGCCAGCACGGGTCCGAAGCTTATCGGCACTTCGTCCGGCTCGGCGACGAACCGCAGCCCGATCAGCAACAATATGACGACGAACAGGATCAGGCGCCGGCCCTTGCGGGCGCTGGGCATGACCGCCGTCAGCAGGCAGGCAGCGATGAGAAGCTTGATCACGACGGCGGGAAAGCCGAGCTCGCTGGCGGCCGGCAAGGCGACCAACATCAGGAGCAGCGAATAGAAGAGCACCGCATAGCGGTTGCGACCGTAGGCCTTCTCAAGCTCGGAGCGGCCCTGGGCTTGCGTCGTCGTTTTCATAACGGCGCAGCCTCCGCTAGCCGCGGCTCAACGCAATTGGGGAAAATGAGGAGATAGAAATGCGGTCGCGCCGGCAAGAAGACGCTATTTGCAGGCACCTCCGCCGGGCCATCCGGTCCAGCCCGGTCCCTTGACGAACCGGCCAGGCTTGGCGCCCGTCGGCGTCCCGTCCTTCAACACCTGCACGCCGTTGACGAAGACGGCCTGTACCCCCGTTGCGAACTGCATCGGGTTGGCGAAGGTCGAATGGTCAGCGATGGTTGCCGGATCGAACAGCACGACGTCGGCCGCCATTCCGGCCTTGAGCTGGCCACGGTCCTGCAGACCGAGGTTGCTTGCCGGCAATGCCGACAAGCGGCGGACGGCATCGGCCAGCGAAGTCACTCTTTCGTCGCGGACATATTTGCCGAGGAAGCGGGCGAAATTGCCGTAGGATCGCGGATGGGTGCTGCTCTTGAGGAAGACGCCCTCGGGCGCCGAAGCTTCGCCGTCCGATCCGAAGCTGACCCAGGGAAGCGCGGCTTCCTTGCGGACATTGTCCTCGTTCATCAGGAAATAAATGGCGCCGGAGCGTCCCTGATCGGTCAGGACCAGATCGATCACCGCCTGCTCGGGGGAAACGCCCCGCAGCTTGGCGACCTCGGCCACCGTCTTCCCCATCAGCGGCTTGAGCGACGGGTCGACCAGGCTGGCCAGGAGTACCCCTTCCGGCCCGGCGTGGAGGTACAAATTTTCCCAGTTCGAGCCCGGCTTCAGCATGTCCGCCTTGATCCGCTCGACCGTCGCCGGGTCCTTGAGACGCTTCAGCATCGCCTCGGTGCCGCCATCCTGGACCCAGGGCGGCATGGACGCGGCGAGACCGGTCGCGCCCGCGGTGTAGGTGTACATGTCGGCGCTGATCTTGAGGCCTGACGCACGTGCAGCCTCGATCTTGGCGATGGCGGCATCGAGCTTGCCCCAATTGGCGCGGCCCATTTGCTTCAAGTGATAGATTTCGGCCGGAGCACCCGAACGGCGCGAGATTTCGATGACCTCGTCGATGCTCTCCAGCAGGCGATCGCCTTCCGAACGCATATGGCTAATGTAACGCCCGCCGCACTGGGCGGCTTCGGTGGTCAGCGCGACAAGCTCATCGGTCTCTGCGAATGTCGCCGGCGGATAGATGAGCGAGCTTCCGACCCCCAATGCGCCTTCCTGCATCGCCTGCCGCACCAGTGCGCGCATTCGCTTCAGCTGCTCCGGGGTCGGGTCGACATCATTGTCGCCAAGCTCATGCTGACGGACCGTCGTCGCGCCGACATAGGAGGCGACATTCATCGTCGTGCCGCGCTTTTCGACGAGGCTAAGGTAGTCACCAAGCGTCGTCCATTCGATCGGATATTTGAAGTCGCCCTGCTGCTCGACCGCCTGCTTCTTCATGCGGTCGTTAAGTGGGCCCATCGACCAGCCCTCGCCCATCACCTCCAGCGTGACCCCCTGCCGCAGGTCGCTCTGGCCCATGCCGTCGACCAGCAGGGACTCGGTGGCCCAGCTGAGCATGTTGATGAAGCCAGGCGCGACGGCGAGGCCGTGCGCATCGACCGTCTTGGCTGCGCTGCCTGCCTGGGACGGACCGGCATAGACGATCTTGCCGTCCTTGATGCCGATGTCACCGGTGTATGGTGTGCCGCCGCTGCCATCGTAGATGGTGCCGTTGCGGATGAGCAGGTCGTAGCTCGCGGGCGCAGTGCCTTGCGCCATTAAGCCTTGCGAGAGCACCGCCGCGAGTGCGGTCGTCAGAACCAGTGAGCGCCGGACCATGATTGCCTCCATTAACGCGCCGCGACAGGCGTGAAGTTCAGATCCTGATAGTCGAAGCTGAAGTCGGCGGTCGGCGACACTGGCTTCATGCTGATGTGATCGACCTTGCCTTCGGCATCGAGGGCGAAGGTCACATAAGCGGGTTCGATCCCCTTGTCGTCGAACCGGGCGATGAAAGTGTCATACTGGTAGTGAACCAGCGGCCCGCTCATGCGCGGCGTATCATCGAAATTGATGGCCAGGCCCGACTTGCCCTGGGACACGGTGATCTTCCCATACCACGGATCCTTGAACTGTCCGGCATAGCGGTCGAGCGATAATGAAGGACCGACCTTGGCGGGGGCCGCGGCCTTGGTCTCGACGGCGGCCTTGGCGCCCGACAGCATCGTGCCGATCAGCTGTTTGTAGCGGGCGACCCAGTCGACATAGGGACGACCGAGATAATGGTCGATCAGCTCGTAGGTCAGGCCGCGGCGAACCGCGCTTTCCTCCGCGTTCATGGTGATGGCAAAGCCGACGTTCTTTTCCGGGATCAGCACGACCATCGTGATGAATCCGAAGACGCCGCCGGAATGCGAAATGATCTTGGCGCCGCCGTAGTCGGACACTTCCCAGCCGAGCGCATAGGTCTTGAACAAGGATTGCGTGGCTTCGAAGCCGGGCGGTACTGGCGGGTTCGGCTCGATGACCTGCGGCTGCCACATCGTCGCCGACGAGGCCTCACTGAACAAAGTGCCTCCATTGGGCAGCTTGCCGTGCGCCAGCTGGATCGTGATCCACTTGGCGAGGTCGTTGGCGCTCATCGCAAGCAGGCCGGCCGGGGTCGAGGCGGCCCCGAGCTGGTCGGTTTCGTCCAGCAATTGCTGATGCCCGAGCATCCGCACGGGGCCATCGATCCGGCCGTGCGGATAGGCGCGGTTGACGGTGTGGAGGCGGCTCGGCTCGTCGCTGGTCGCGGTGGTCAGGCCGGCCGGCTTGTAGACATGGTCGCGGACATAGCTTTCATAGGTCTGGCCGCTGACAGCTTCGATCAGCGCGCCCGCGACCGTGTAGAGGATGTTGTCGTAGGCATAGCCGCTGCGGAAGCTCGTCGCCGGCTTGATGTACTTCAGGCTCTGCAGGACCGAAGCCCGGGTGCGGTTGCTACGCGGAACGAACATGAGGTCGCCGGCGCCAAGGCCAAGGCCGCTGCGATGGACCAGAAGGTCGCGCACGGTCATCTCGCGCGTGACCCAGGAATCGTACATCTGGAAGCCGGGCAGGCGGTCGACGACCTTGTCGTCCCAGCCGAGCTTGCCGGCATCGACAAGGGTCGCGAGCGCGGCCACCGTGACCGCCTTGCCGGTCGATCCGGTCATGAAGATCGTGTCGGCGTCGACCGGGTCATTGGTCCCGATCTTCCTTACACCATAACCCTTGGCGAGCACCGTCTTGCCATTCTCGACAATGGCGATCGCCATGCCGGGCGTTTCCGACGCGACCCTGAGTGCCTCGACCCTCTGGTCGAAATTGGCGGGAGGATCGGCCAGTGCCGGTGCGGCAAAGGCCAGCGCGATCAGCGCGACGGAATGACGGAATTTCATGCAACCTCCAGGGGTGTCGTGCGGTGCTTCGCCAGGCGCCAGACGCCGAGTGTCACGAGCGGCAGGACGAAGACGGCGAGGAAAATGTAGGCGAGCGCGCGGTATCCATTGGCGATCAGCGCAACGAGGCCGAAGCGCCCGGCCGCAAACATGCACAATGCGAGCAGGACCAAACCGATCAACAGGCGCGCGCGGTGCGAAAGCTCGGTGCCGCGGCTCGCCTTCCAGGCATGCCCGATCCGCTCGTTGATGGCGTGGACGCCGCTCGTCCCGCTCTCGAGCAGCGCCGAGAAGATCATCGCCTGAAACAGCAAATGGAACCAGGGAAGTCCTATTTTCTGCAACAGGAAGTCGGACGGGAGAGCGGCGTCCTTGATGGCCGGATAGAAGGCGACCATCGGAATGAAGAACAGCAGCGCCGGCAGCATCGTCAGCGGCCCGGCGATGATGCCGGAAACCACGGCATCGCGATCGGTGACGAGGTGCCGCAGCACCGGCAGGATGATGACGGCGCCGACGGTATTGTAGCTGGCATAGGTAAGGCCGCCGATGGCCCAGCCCGCCGTCTCCGGATGCGACGCAAACGCCGGTCCAAGCAGGTGGCCGAATGCGGCCAAGGCAAAAACGATGAACAGCGCGTAGACGCCGAAGAGCAAATAGGAGACGCCGGTGAACAGGCGCTCGACCGCTTTGTTGCCGAAGGTCACCACACCGGCGATGCCCAACATCAGGGCGACCGTCCCCACCCAGTCCGGCGCGCCAAAAACCGCGGCCGCGATTGCACCGGCGGCCGCCCCGTAGACGGCGAGGATGAGGACCACGAGCAACAAATAGCCAAGCTCGAAGGCGATCCAGCCGGGACCGAGCAGGCTCTTGAAAAAGGTCCGGTAATCGAACGCCTGGATGCGCCGGGCGAGCATGAAGGTGATGACCGACAAGACGCTCATGATGACGGTCGCAAGACCGATTGCCATGAGTCCGCCGCGAGGGCCGGCTGGAAGGAAGAATTCGGCCAACTCGCGGCCGGTCGCATAGCCGCCACCAATGACGAACGCCTTCAGTGCGAGGCCGGGGAGCAGGATGCGCTTGAACCAGCTGTGCTCACTCGCGGCTTGTGACGTCACGGCTTCAGGCACTCATCGATCAGCCTGTCGAACGCAGGCCCGCCACGGATGGGATCTGCGACCGGCAGGCACAGCCGCTCCGACTCCGAAGCACAAAGCGCGTCTGCCTCTTCGGCGGACAAGTAGGACGTGTTCAGCGCCACGCCCCCGCACCGGATTCGCGGGTTCGTCCGCGAGCCCAGCGCAATCGTCAGCCGGATGATTTCCTCGATCGTCGGCACCGCGAATTCCTCGTCACCGAGCACCCTGGTCCGCCGCTGGTCATGGCAGACGACGAACACATCGGGTTGGCTACCGTGAAGCAGCGACAGCGACACTCCGGAGAATGCAGGGTGCAGGATCGAGCCCTGCCCTTCGATGACGTCCCAATGATCGGCCGGCGCATCCGGGCTGAGAATCTCGGCGGCACCGGCGGCGAAATCGGCGACGACCGCGTCCATCGGGATGCCGCCGCCGGCAATCATGATGCCGGTCTGGCCCGTCGCCCTGAAATCCGCGTCAACTCCGCGAGCGGATAATGCACGGGCAATCGCCAAGGCCGTATATTTCTTTCCCAATGCGCAGTCGGTCCCGACGGTCAGCAGCCGTTTGCCGCTGCGCTTCAATCCGGTCGCAATCGGGATGTCGACAGGCGGCGTGCGCACATCGATGAGGCGGCGGCCAAGCCGCTCGGCGGTGTAGCGAAGTTCCGTAATCTGGCCGAGCTTCGCATGCATGCCGCTGACGATATCCAGGCCAGCTTCGAGTGCTTCCACCAAAGCGGGAATCCATGCCTCGGCAATGAACCCCCCGGTGTTGGCGACCCCGATCACCAGCGATCGAGCACCCCGGTCGACCGCCTCGGCCGGCGTCAGCCGCGGCAGGTCGAGCGTGACCGTGGCGTCGGGAAGTGCAAACTCCCCGACGCATTGGTGCGGCGCCCAATCGCGCAACCCGAACGCGGTCTTGGCATAGCCCCGCTCGACCGTATCCCCGAGGAACAAGAGATACGGGCCGAGCGGAGCATTGCCTTTCTGCTTTGGCACACGGGGTGCCTGGGCGAGATCGACCATCCTTAGAATCGAGTATCCAGGCTGATGCCGAACGTCCGCGGTTGGTTGATCGTCACGTCGGCGAAATTTAAGCCAAGCTGCAGGTAGTCCGTGGTGCCCAAATATGCGCGCTCGTCAGTCAGGTTGCGGGCGAACAGACCAAGTTCCCATGGTCCGTGTGAAACACCGGCAGTGAGGTCGAGCAAGGTGTATGAAGGCAACTTGCCTCCATCCTGCACGCTTACCGCACGCTTACCGACATAACGCAGCCCACCGCCGACCCGTCCGTTCCAGTCTTGAGCGATCCGGAAGCTGTAATCCGCATTAAGTGACCAGCTCCACTTCGGGATGAGCGGCAGCCGGGCGCCATCGGGACCAGCGTTCGAGTCCTCTGTAAGCTGTGCATCGGTGTAAGCGCCGTTGAAGCCGATCCGAGCACCCTTGAACGGCCGATACAGCGTATTGAACTCAACTCCGTTGACCGCCGCTTTGCCCCCATTGTCCGCGCCCGTGAAGATGAAGATTTGGACCGGGATCTGAATGTTCTTCCAGTCGATATGGTAGGCGGAGAGTTCCAGATCGACACGGTGTTCGAAGAAACTCCCCTTGAGACCGGCCTCATAGTTGATCAATTTGTCGGCTTCGAAGGTCGGCGGGCCATCGATGAGAGGAACAACCACGTTGGGACCACCCGGTCGATAGCCCGTAGCGACGCGTGCATATGCCATGATGTCCGGCGTGAAATGATAGCGCGCATTGGCCATCCAGGTGACCACGCTTTCCTTCGAAGTGCCGTCGGCAGAGAGCGTGAACACCGGATCTGGAGATACGCCGTCAAACTGATTGAATTCCTGGGAGAAATTCTGGGTGTTGTGCGCCCAGCGGAGGCCGCCGGTGACCTCAAAATTCTCGAAGGGCCGAACGGTTACGTCACCGAAGAGAGCAAATTCCTCAAAGGTCGTCGGCAGATCGATCGAAAGATTCGTGAAAAGAAAGGTCGGATTGCTGCCCGTGGTGAACAAGCTCAACGCCTGGCTGACGGGTGCGTCTTCATTCGTGTAGAAAGCACCCACCAACCATTCAAACGTGCCGCCTGTCGGTGAAGCCAATCGAGCTTCCTGAGTGAACTTCTTGACGCTGATGTCGGTGAGCAAGTCGGCAAGAACACCCGGATTGGGAGCGAGACCGAACGGAACGGTCGCGTCAATGCGCTGGGCGATGTCATACTTGCTGTAGCTGGTCGCTGACGTGAACGTGGCAAAATCCAGGTCCGCGTTGAACGTCGCCCCAAAGAAGAGGACGTCCCGCTTGAACGGTTCATCCATGTACCGGATGAGATCGCGGTCGCCGACCAGCGGATCGAAGTCGTCTCTGTCGACCGCAATGCTGGCATTGCCATCGGCTCGGGTTTTTTGAACTAGGCCCTCGAGCTTTAGGTTCACCTGCGGGTTGATCTGAACCTGCAGCGCAAGCCTGCCGCCCGTCTGTTCGACCTCGTTCACGTCATCCTTGTTCGCGTGGAAGCCTGCCGGGACGCCGTTTCCGTCGACTGAATCGAACGTAACCGTGTTGATGTAGCCCGGCGTCTTTTGCTTGAAGAGGCTGAGACGCGCGGCAACTTTGTCGGTTACGATGGGAACGTTGGCCGTGCCGCGCACTCCCCATCCGAGATCGCCTGCGCCGTTGATGGAATCGAGTTCACCGCCGACGCGGAACTCCAGTTGATCGAGGTCGGCAGGGCGAAGGTTGTAACTCAGGATGCCGCCCATGGAGCTGGCGCCGTAGAGCGTGCCCTGCGGGCCGCGGAGCACCTCGATCCGGTCAAGGTCATAGGGCAGGAGATCGAGCGCGAAGGTAGCGCTACGGGCGTATGCAGAACTCGACCCCAACGGAAGGTCGCCGATGTAGGTGCCGACCGTTGCACCACCCACACCCAATTCCGAGCTGACACCGCGAAGAGCGATAGACGTCTGACCCGGCGTTCCAGCCGACCCGACAATCAGACCTGGAACGTAGGTGGCGTATTCGGAAAGCGAATATGCATGTGCTTTCTCGAGCCGATCGCCGCTGATGACCGAAACGGATGCCGGGACGTCCAGAACCGCTTCCGCGCGCTTCTGAGCGGTGACGACGATTTTTTCCTCGCTTTGATCGCTCGCGGCCGAACCACCCTCAGCCGTCGGATCCTGCGCGACCGCCACCGTTGTGGCTGCAGTGTCCTGTGCGAAGGCTGCCCCCGAAATCGTCAGGCAAAAGCCCGCCGCCGACGCCAGCAATGCAAAGCGTGATGTTTGTCCGAACTTAGTCATGTTCACTCCCCTTGAACCAGTTTCCGCCGCCCTCACGGCAGATTTACGCAGCGCCGAAGCGCCAGAAATTCCCCAGGAATTCGATGTCATGCAGCCACCTCCAGCGCCGGTTCTCGCGGTGGCGAGACCTGCCCGAGGATCCGCCTCGTCGGCCGGTCGAGCAGGTACAGGATGGCCGCTGCGATCGAGGCGATGCCCGCGAGCAGCACGAAGAATTGGATATGGTCGAGGTGGCTCCAGAGGCGCCCGACCTGGCCGGCCGCGAGGCTGCCGGCGAAGGTTGCAAGGTACCAGGAGGCGACCGTGGTCGCGCCGAGTTTCTGCGGCGCGAGGCGCGCAAAAACGCCCAGGCCGTTCGGCAGGATGTAGAGTTCGCCGAGCGTGAAAACGACGAAGTAGCTGAGCAGCCACAGCCAGTGAGCGCGCCCACCGCCGCTGAAGGCCTCGGCGCCGGCAACCAGCAAATAGGACGCTGCAACGATCAGCGCACCGCACGCCATCTTCTGCGTTGGCGACAGCTCGCGGCCCTTTTCCGCCTGGCGCTTCCACCGCGCCAGTAGCAACGGCGTCATCACCATGACGAGCAGCGGGTTGAGCGAGAAGAACATGGCCGCGCCGATCTCGACCCCGCCGATCACCCGACTCACATCGTCGCGCATCCACAACGCGAACGTATTACCGATCTGCTCATAAGCGCCGCGGAAGATCGTCACGGCAAGCCCGATGCCGAGCAGCAGCAGGATGGTGTCGCGGCCGCGATGCGACTTCGCGGCGGTGGGCGTCGCTGGTTCAACCTGCGCCTGTTCGTCGGGCAAATAGGGCTTGCCCCAGAGATAGATGAAAAGGCCCGAAAGCATGCCGACGCCGGCGGCACCGAAGCCCCAGTGCCAGCCATATCGCTCGCCGAGGAAACCACAGACCAAAGGCGCCAGGAAAGCGCCCAGGTTCACGCCGACATAATAGACGTTGTAGGCCCAGGGCCGGCGCGGATCGTCGGCCTTGTAGAGGTCGTTGATCTGGCTCGGCAGGGTGGGAAGGAACAGGCCGTTGCCGAGCGCGATGGTCGCCAGCGCGAAATAGAAGGCCGGCTGGAAGGCCATCATGAAATGGCCCGCCGCCATGACGGTCGCACCGATGATCACCGCCCGGCGCTTGCCCAGCCAGCGATCGGCGATCGTCCCGCCGATGATCGGCGTGAAATAAGCGAAAGCGGTGTAGAGGCCGTAGATGCTGGAGGCCTTTTCCTGGCCGAACAGCATCGTCGTCGTCATGTAATAGACGAGCAGCGCCCGCATTCCGAAGTAGGAGAATTGCTCCCACATGTTCGTGAGGAACAGGATTGTCAGGCCGCGCGGCTGACCGAACCAGTTCCCCTGCGCGCTCACGCGGCAAACACCGTCGAAGGCGTGCCCCAGACCTCGTCCGGGCACCAGATCCTGCCGTCGCCATATTCGACACCCGGCACACGGTCCTCTTTGAGGAAGGTGGGGCCATCGAGGTCGACGATCTCGCAGAGTTGGCCGAGGATGAACGCCGGCGCCATCGCCAGGCTGGTGCCGACCATGTTGCCGACCATCACGCCCAGGCCAAGCCGTCGCGCTTCCTTGGCGATCAGCAGCGCCTCGGTCAGGCCGCCGCACTTGTCGAGCTTGATGTTCACGACCTGGAAGCGGCCGACCAGCCCGGCGACATCGTCGAGGCTGAGCGCGCTCTCGTCGGCGGCCAGCGGGATGGCGCTGTTGAACCGATCCAGGTCCGCCTCCGCCCCGCGGCGCAGCGGCTGCTCGATGAGCGAGACTTTCAGGCGGTCCATGGCCTGGATCAAAGCGTTCAGATCCTGGATGCCATAGCCCTGGTTGGCGTCGACACCGATCCAGACATCCGGGCGCGCTTCGCGGACAGCCCGCACGCGGGCGACGTCCAGCTCTAGCGAGCCCGTCAGTTTGATCTTGATGGCACGCGCGCCGACGTAGTTGCGCGCACCTTCTGCCATGATTTCCGGTTCGTCGGCGCCGAGTGTGAAGGTCGTCACCAGCGGCTTCAGCGCGTCGAATCCCGCAAGCTTGTAGGCGGGGACGTTCTGGCGGCTCGCCTCCAGTTCCCACATCGCGCAATCGACCGCGTTGCGGGCGCCGCCGGGTGGGAGGATCTGGCGGAGTTCCTCTCGGCTTTCGCATGCTTCGATGGCCACGCGATTGGCTTCGAGCTGCTCGATCATCTGCGGCGCCTCGTCGCCGAGATAATAGACACCGCCGCCCTCGCCGCGCCCGCGGTGCGTTCCGTCGGTCAGCTCGACGACGACCAGGTCGGACGCCTCGAAGACATAACCGGATATGCGGAACGGCGCCGCGAGCGCGTGACGCTCGACCCGATAGGCTAAGGACTGGCCCATCAGTACTTCGTCGCGAAGCCGATCAGGTGGTAGACGAGGCCGATCCAGAGGATCGTCGCCGACGACACGACCAGCAGCAGGCTCCAGAGCTTGGCCTTCCAGGTCGCCTTCCAGCCGCCCGTCCGCCGCCAGACGCTGAGCGCGTACCAGAGCGTCGCCAGGAAGCCGCCGATGAAGGTGATGAAGGTGATGACCTGGACCGTCAGCACGACCGGCAGGAAGCTGGCGCTGAGGTAATTGAGGTCGCCGAACATCGTCGAAATCATGACAATCCAGGCCACAAGCGTGAGCAGGATCGCGGTCGCGGCGATGCGGCTCGCCTTGTAGGCCTTGAGCTCACGCCCTTCGAGCGCAAGCTTGGCGCCATATTTGCGGCGAACCAGCGCCCGGACCGGCCACAGGACCGTGGTCAGGAACAGGACTGCGAGGCCGAGATAGGTCAGCGGCAGCAGCCAGGCCGAATCCTGGTACCAGGGCGTGCGGTCCCAGACGATGATCGGGGCGACGCTGCCGAGGCTGAAGCGGACGGCCTTGCCATTGACGACATTGGCGCCGAGGGTTTCGTGGCTGTCCGGATCGCGCCACTGCATCGGGCCGGACGCGACCCATTTCCGCGGCTGGCCGCCAAGGCCCATGAACAGTGCGTCGGCGACGACCGGACGGCCGTCGGCATCGACACCGACCTTGGTCTGGCTGATCAGGTCGACGACGCCGATGAAGGTCGAGAACGACCGGCGCGAAGTCGACCAGGTGCCGGCCAGCTTTTCAGCATTGGCGCGGGCGTCCTTGGCATCGAGTGTCCGGACATCCGCCGGTGCCGGGAAGTAGCGGTCCGCGAACTTCTCGAGCAGCGCGGTGCGCAGGGCATGTGCGGCGCCTTCCTTGCCTGGGCTGTTGAACGACACGAACAGGCCGACATTGTCATTCAGGAAGAGATGCAAATCGCTGTGGAACGCGACCGTATCGCCGCCGTGCGAGTCGACCCGATGCCCATTGATGTCCGACTGGTAGAAGCCGAGCGACATCTTCTGCAGGCCGGGAATGGGATCGTTGGCCGTCGTGTGCATCAGCTTGGCGGTTTCCGGCTTCAGCAGCGGGCCGCCGTTGTTGAGATGGGCGATCATGAAACGGCCCATGTCGTCGCCGCTGGCGGCAAGGCTGCCGGCCGGGGAAACGCCGACATATTCATAGCCGTAGGGTTTGTCCTTGCCGGGCAAATAGCCCTGCGACATGTACGGCTTCAGGTTGGCGGGAAGCGGCTGGCTGAAGGTCGCCAACTTCATCCCCGCGGGCGCGAAGACGTGCTGCTGGATATAATCGTCGAACGGCTGGCCAGAGACTCGGCTGACGATGTAGCCGGCGATCGCGGTCGCATAGTTCGAATAGGCCGGAGTCGTGCCCGGGTCATAAACCCGCTTCGGAATCCAGCGCTTGATGATCTGGTCGTAGGGGACGTACTTCTTCTGATCGATGGCGATCAGGTCCATCACCTGCTCTTCGAAACCCGACGTGTGGGTCATGATGTTGCGCAGCGTGATCGGCTTGCCGTTGCGCGGCGGCACCTTGAAATCGATATATTTGTTGATGTCCTCGTCGAGGTTCAGCTTGCCCTCCTGGACCAGCTGCATGACCGCGGTCCAGGTGAAGAGCTTGGAGATCGAACCCGGGCGGAACAGGGTGCTGTGCGGATCGACAGGCGAGCGCTTGGCGACGTCCGAATAGCCGTAGCCCCGGCTGGTCAGGATCTGGCCGTCCTTGACGACGACCACCACGGCACCGGGAATATCTGCCCGGCCGATCGCGATCGGCACGTAGCCGTCGAGCCAGGCATTGACGTCTTGCGCGTCGAGCGGTGCGGCGACTCCGCTCGAATCCGCCGCCGCGGGGAGCGACTCGGCGCTGGGTGCTGCAGTAACAGTGGGCTTGGGGCCCAAAGTCGGTTGAACGGTCTGGGCATTAGCGCCAGACAGGACGGCAGCCCCCAGAATCGCCGCAAAGAATGCAGCCAATTTCCGCATTTTTCTCTCCCCTCCAAACGATTTGCTCATCAGAGGCAAATCGCCTTATCGTGACAAATGTGTCGAATGAGGACATAATGAGCCTGATTGGAAAAATGTCAAACTCATTACGGGAGCGACGGAATTGAGCGAGCGGCCGACCCTTGGACGGATTCTCAAGGAATTGAGAAATCACAGGAATTGGACGCTGCGTGAGATGAGCGAGCACAGCGGAATCCCGCTATCGACCCTGTCGAAGGTGGAGAACGACCGCCTGACGCTGACCTATGACAAGCTCGCGCAGCTCAGTCAGAAACTGCAGATCCCGATTTCCGACCTGTTCGCCGAAACCGAGCAGGTGGAAGCCATCACCGCCCGCCGGAGCATCGGCAAGGTCGAAGACGCGGTTCGCGTAACGACCCCGAACTACGATTATTATTATCTTTGCACGGAGTTGCGGCGGAAGCGGATGGTCCCCGTCCTCACCCGCATCCGCGCCAAGTCATTGAGCGAATTCGGCGACCTCGTCAGCCACGCCGGTGAAGAATATATCCATGTGCTGGAAGGCACGATCGTCGTTCACACGCAATTCTACGATCCGGTCACGCTGAAGACTGGCGAAGCGATCTACATCGATTCGAACATGGGCCACGCCTACGTCGCCGCCGAAGATTGCGAAGAAGCGCTTGTCCTCGGCGTCTGCTCGAGTGCCGACGAAGCCTTGATGTCGTCGCTCATGAACATGCACGAGATGGACATCGACCCGGACCAGATGACCGATGAGCCAGCAACAAAGGTCCGCACGCTGCGACGCCCCGCCGCCTAGCATCGGTGGAATGTCCGCCTAGGTTCGGTCGCTAGCCCGCTCGACTGCAGCAAGCCGGGAGCCCAGCGACTCGATGGCCTTCCGTAGCCGTCGCTGCTCGGCATGCTCCTGGTCCCGCTCGACCTCTCTTTCGCGCGCCGAGAACAAGGCCCGCTTGAGCGAAGGGGCAATGGCGGTGAGCGCGTCGAGATCGTCCCGGCCAAAGGGCGTCCCGTCCGGCCGCGGGCCAAGCAAGAGCCAGCCGCGGAGCGATCCGAATGGACAGCGAAGCGGCATCCGCAACGCGAAGGGCGACGATGGTTCGACGTGGAAAAGATGCGGATCGGGTATCGACCAGCCCTGCAGCCAATGCTCCGTGGCGCGCAAATCGATACCGGTCGTCGCAATGACTCTGGAGTCCAGGACAAGCGCCGTGCGCACCGCATAAAGCGCGCTTTCGATCCGCTGCAGCGCCATTTCGCCGACACGCGCCGTCGAGGAGATCCCCGAGAGCTCGGCCAGAAATTCGGGCAGCTGCTCCTTCAATTCCGCAAGGTCGCGCTGGAAGCGCTTTTCGGCCCAGCCCGTGATCCGGCCATGCAGCGGAGAAAGGAGCACCGCGGCGACGGCGGCGGCCATGGTTGCCGAGATATTGCCAAGCCCCATCCCGAGGTACTGCTGCCCGAACATTTCGATCACCGCTTCGGTGCCCGCAAAGACGGCAACGAGCGACAATGTCAGCGCCGCATAGGCGACGGATCGGCTGATGACCGTTTCCGCATCGTACAGGCGATAGCGGAGAAGCGAGACGAGGAACCCGATTGCGATAGCGATGATGCCGGCCTGGAACAGCCCTTCCAGCACCAGGGGCTCGATCACCGGTCTTCCCGCGCCGGCATTCAACGCCGCCCCGCCCCTTGTCGCGAGGATCAAGGAAATTCCGGACACCAGGCCCAAAGCGATCCATTTCAATTGCTGTCGCTCCGCCATGGATCCACTGTTGCGGTAGCGGACAACAAGCAGTGTCACCGCGCTCAGCACGCACAGGATCGCGAGCGGCAGGAACAAATGCACGGGGGCGGCCCCCACGGTTTCGACGAGGCCGAGGACGAAGACTCCGCAGGCCGCGATCGCCACCCATCGCGCCCAGGCCGGGGTCATTTCACCATTGGGGAAGAGCAGGAGAGCCAGGACCAGCAGGAGGAAGCGCAGGCGGTCCGCCAGGCCGACCGCGAGCGGGACGCTGCCGCCGGCGACATCGAAGCTGCTGGTGATGATCCATAACAGGAATGCCGAGGACAGGAGTCCGGCCACAAGGTCGCTTTGACGCCGGCGAAAGAGGATCGTCGCAACCGCGAGCAGCACGACGCCCTTGCAAAGCCGCAGGATGAGGATCGTCGTTTCCATCCTTGCCGAATAGGCAAGCCAGGCGAGCGTCGCGGCCGACCCGAATGCGAGCAGGACCCAGATGATCCGATAAGCAGTAGGGAGCCTCCCGCTGAGCGGCGGGAGGCTCCAGTTCGCGGCCGTCGAGGGGGAGGCGGCTGCGATGTCGGTCATTGCATGCGGGCGGCGCTTGCGAGCAGTTGGAGGACGCCGTCGGCCTGGGCCGCGGGGTCGCGTTCCGGCTTCAGCTCTTCGCCGCGGCGATTGAGATAGGCGAAGATGGCGATCAGGTCGCGGCGCGGAAGCGAGGCTGGGGCGGCGGCGTTGAGCGGTGTGATGCTGACCATGGTCACTTCCTTGCGGCTGAGGCGATCGAGGCGGCGACTTGGCTCGCCATGGCGATCTGGGCTTCGCGATCGGCAATCTGGTAACGGCCGGCAACGAAACGGAAGTCCGTCCAGCTGACCCAGACGCTTCCGTCCGAGTCCTGGGTCACCAGCATCCGGACCGGCCAGTCGAGGCCGGCAAGCGGATTGGACTGGAGAAACTGCACACCCAGCGGCGGGTTGCCGAACAGCAGGAGGGTCGACCGGTTGATCTGCAAATTGGCGCTGGCGCCGAGCTGCGAATGGTCGATGGCATCGAAGAACCGAATGCCCTTGGCGGCGATATCGCCTTTGAGGCGAGCCACGGTTTCGTCGAAGCCGTAATCGCTCTTCTGGCGAATGACGCCGTCCGCATGCGCACTGGCAATTGGAACCGCGGCACTGACTGGTGGAGTTACGATCGGGCTAAGCACCGTGCCCGGGCCTGCGAGAATCAGGACCGTGAGGAACTTCTTCATCAGCTTGTTCGACTTCTTGGGCATTGGGATTTCTCCTCTCGAATGCCCTGGATTCTGACCTGTTCAGTGCCTCAGGAAAAATCGCGATTCGGCATGGTTTCCATGCGTCGTCCGTATTGAACGAACTTCAGTATGGCGTGCCGCCTGCTCGAGCCTCCGCCAGCGCCGACGCATACCAGAGAAATTCGTCGATGAACCGGCTCGCCGAATGGTTGAGGAAGTCTTCCTGCGCCACCCCGTTTTCGTTCAATAGCTGCCCAATCCGCGGAATCGGCAGGAGGCTGGGGACGCTGGACATCCCGAGTTCGGCAAGGGTCATGCGTAATTGCATCGCAGCGCGCACGCCGCCGAATGAGCCGGCGGAGTAACAGACGATGCCCGAGGGACGCCAAAAATACTCTTCGAGGAAATGATCGAGGAGGTTCTTCAAAGCGGGTGGAATGCCGTGATTATATTCGCCGCTGACGATGAGGAACCCATCGACCTTGCGGTAGAGCCGCGCCAGTTTTTCAAGCTTTCGTGGAGCCTGGCCTTCGGGATGCTCCTTGTACATCCGATCCAGCAGCG
The DNA here is from genome assembly GCF_023516555.1 of Sphingomonas alba. Taxonomy (GTDB): domain Bacteria; phylum Pseudomonadota; class Alphaproteobacteria; order Sphingomonadales; family Sphingomonadaceae; genus Sphingomicrobium; species Sphingomicrobium album. The sequence goes on along the minus strand of NZ_JAMGBD010000001.1, from coordinate 1,826,070 downwards.
GCAGTTTCAGTTCGAGCGGATCCACAAGGTGAACCTCGTGCCCGCGCCGCTCAAGCTCCCGTGTCACGAGCCGGGCCGCCCGCGGCCCCATACGGTCGCGGCGGACGGAGCCGAGCAGCACCGCGACCGAAAGCGGTTTCATGGCCTGGTAGCCGCCGGGGTCTCGACCATGCGGCCCCCGCTGGCCTCGTGCAGGATGAAACCCTCAAGGTCGTCGACCGGAGTCCGCCACGGCGCTTTCTCCAACGTGCGCATCGTGTCGCTATAGCCCGCTTCGCGGCGGCGGCGGATTCCGCCGGCGGAAAAATCGATATCCTTGCTATGATCCTCGTGATCGAGTGCCGGGGCGAGCAGGCGGACGACGTGCATCCGCGTCAGGCAACCGTAACTCGCCATGTCGGCAAACCGATTGTCGCGCCGCTTTTCCTCGGGAACCAGCTGCGCCAGCTCGGCCACCATGTGACGCAGCTTGTGCAGCTGCCGCTGGCGCTTGATGTGCGATGCCGCGCGGCTCGAATATTGGATGTCCTTCTGGCGGTTCATCACCTCCCAGATGGTCTCAGGCTCGTCGCCGTGCGGATTCCAGATGTGGACAGCAAAGACCAGGCTGTCGCGGCGCGGATTGTCGTCGAACACGACCTCGACCGGCGTGTTCGAAAGAATGCCGCCATCCCAGTAAAGTTCACCGTCGATGCGGACCGCCGGGAAGGCCGGCGGCAGCGCTCCGGATGCAAGGATATGGTCGAGGGTCAGCGGCATGTCGCGGCTGTCGAAATAGCGCATCTCGGCGGTCCGGACTGACGAGGCGCCTACGGTAATCCGCGTCTCGCCCCGGTTGAGCTCGTCGAGGTCGACCAGCTCGCTCAGCGTCTGTCGAAGCGGATCGACGCTATAATAGCCGGCCTTGTCGGCACCCAGTTCATAGTGCGGACCAAGGAATGCCTCCGGGTTCGGCGTGAAGAACGCCGGGACGCCGGTCGTGATCGACTGCCAGTTGCGCGCCGCCGTTGCCATCCAGGCAGGAAGGCCGCCCGGCACGAACTGGTCGTTCTGGACGCGCGACCAGAAGTCGCAGAGCTTTTCGATCCGCTCGCCCGGCTTGCTGCCGGCGATGATCGACGCGTTAATCGCGCCGATCGACGTACCGATTACCCAGGTCGGCGCGATGCCGGCCTCGTGAAGCGCTTCATAGACTCCGACCTGATATGCGCCGAGCGCGCCGCCGCCCTGCAGGACCATGACGGTCTGGCCGAGGCCCGCGACTTCCTTTGCAAGCGAGATCATTGTTCGTCCCTTCAAGCTGCTTTGCGCCGGGGGGCGATCGTCGAGGCGGAATTGCCATCCGTCCCGATGATGAGGCGCGCCGAACGCCGGTAGGTGAGGTAGCTCCACAGCCAGGTCGTCATGACGGAGAGGCGGCTGCGGAAGCCGATCAGGAACCAGACATGGGCGGCGGACCAGACAAGCCAGGCGATGAAGCCGCTGAGCTGGATGCGCCCCCAGTCGATGACGGCACGGCTGCGCCCGATCGTCGCCAAATTGCCGAAGTCACGATAGGCGAACGGCTTCCTTGCCCGCCCGAGAATCCGATCGGCGGCATAAGCGCCCTGTTGCTTGGCGACCGGCGCGATTGCCGGCAACGGCTGGCCGTTCGCGCCCCGTGCGCTGGCCGTGTCGCCAATGACAAAGATGTCGTCAGAACCTTTTATGGTCAGTCCCTGCGTGACCAGGGCGCGTCCCGCCCGGTCCTGCTCGGCGCCCAGCCAATCTGCAGCCGCAGAGGCTTCGACGCCGGCCGCCCAGACGATCGTCTTGGCGGAAATCCACACATCGCTTGTTTGGACATGCCCATAGCCGAGTCCGGTAACGGGCGTGCCCGTACGAACATGGACTCCGAGGCCGCGAAGCATCTCTTCGGCCTTTGCCGAAAGCGCCGGGGGAAAGGACGGCAACAGCCGGGGGCCGGCCTCGACCAGAATGACGCGAGAGCATGCCGGCGTGATGTTCCGGAAGTCTTTCGACACGGAGCGCCTGGCGAGCTCGGCAATGGCGCCGGCCATCTCCACGCCGGTCGGGCCGCCGCCGATGACGACGAAGGTCAGAAGCGCGTGGCGGCGATCCGGGTCGGTTTCCGATTCGGCGCGCTCCAGCGCGAGCAGCACATTGCGGCGGATCGTTGTCGCATCCTCGATGCTCTTCAGGCCGGGTGCGAAGGCCGCCCATTGGTCGCGCCCGAAATAGCTGTGGCTGGATCCGGTCGCGATGATGAGCTTGTCGAAATCGAGGATCCGGCCGCTCGCCAGAGTGACGGTTTTCCGGTCGCGATCGACACGGACGACCTCATCGAGAAGCACCCGGATGTTGCGGGCGTAGCTAAGGATGGACCGGATCGGCGCGGCGATGTCGGCCGGCGACAGCGCAGCGGTTGCGACCTGGTATAATAGCGGCTGGAAGAGGTGGTGGTTGCGCCGATCGACCAGCGTCACCTCGACCTTGCGGTTCGCCAGTCTTTTGGCGGCGGCAAGGCCGCCGAAGCCGGCGCCGACGATCACGACTTTCGGGTAAACGGCAAGCATAAGCGTCAGTGCGCGGTCCAGCCGCCGTCGACGGGTAGGGCTGTGCCAGTGATCGATCGGCCGCCCGGCGTGCACAGGAACACGGCAAGGGCGCCAAGTTCCTCGACCTCGGCGAACCTTTTGTTCGGCTGCGCGGCCAGGAGCACGTCGCGGATGACTTCCTCGCGGCTGATCCCGCGCGCCTTGGCGGTATCGTCGATCTGGTTCTCGACCAGCGGCGTCCAGACATAGCCCGGGCAGATCGCGTTGCAGGTGACGTTGTGCTCGGCGCCTTCCAGGGCGATCGTCTTGGTCAGTCCGACGATGCCGTGCTTCGCGGCCACATATGCGCTCTTGAAAGGCGAGGCGACGAGGCCGTGGGCGGAGGCGACGTTGATGATCCGCCCGAACCCGGCCTCCTTCATCGGCGCGAATGCAGCGCGGATCGTGTGCCAGGCTGCCGAGAGATTGAGCGCGATGATCGCGTCATATTTCTCGGGCGGAAACTGCTCGATCGGGCTCACGTGCTGGATGCCCGCATTGTTGACGAGGATGTCGATGCGCCCGAACTGGTCGACCGTTCGCTCGACGAGCTTTCGCGCTTCCTCGCCCTTCATCAGGTTCGCGCCGTCGTAAGCGACGCGGCTGATCGGGGCGCTGTTCTCCAGCTCGGCGCAGGTGCGGTCGATGTCCTCCGGGTCGCCAAGGCCGTTGATGACGATGTCGGCGCCGGAATGGGCAAGCGCCTTGGCGATGCCGAGGCCGATGCCGCTGGTCGATCCTGTGACGACGGCGACCCGGCCGGCCAGTGGGCGCGCGGTGTCGATCTGCTCTTGGACCTGCATGTCCATGCCGGGGTGCTCCTTCAGGTTCATGCCCAAAAGGATGCCGATGTGCGCGATGTGCGTGAAATGCGCATTGTGCATCGACTCCATGCCGCCTCGCGATTTCCGCGCGACAGGGATTGCCTGCAAAATTCAATTCACGTCGCGGAACCGACCCACAGCTGGTGACGCACGGGAGCGACAGACAGTCCCTCGCACTGCTCGGCCCGGTTCCCGCGACGACCAAACAAGGAGAAGGCAATGTTCAACTTCACCAAGACTACTCTGGCGTTGGGCGTCGCCCTCGCAAGCCTTGCCGCGGCTTCGCCGGCAATGGCCGGCCAGTGCCCGACCGACAAGGTCATGGCCAACCCGCTCACCAATCGCGAAACCATGCCCAAGGCCGTCACCGACGACGTGCTGGGCTCGATCGACCTGGGCCAAGAAATCGGCGTCCAGGGTCGCGACTTGCGCCTCCGCAAGCTGGTCGTGCAGCCGGGCGGCGTCGTCCCCTTCCACAGCCATGAAGGCCGGCCCGCGCTGATCCTTACGGTCAGCGGCGAGATCACCGAATATCGCACGACCTGCGGTGTGCCGATCACCCATCACGCCGGCGACCTCGCCCGCGAGACCAAGGAAACCGGCCACTATTGGGTCAACCACGGCAAGGTGCCGGCGGTACTCTACTCCGCCGACGTCAAGGCCCAGTAACCATCCCCGAAGCCGGCCTCCCCCACGCTCCCAGCCGGCGGCCCAGTGGCGCCTCGCCTCGACCCAGGCGGGGCGCCACGCCCGCCGGACGGAACTGAAACATGACCGATCTTGCACTTCCCATTGCACCACCGATGCCGCGACTATCGGCAAGCCGGACAGTGTTGATCGCCGTCATAGGCTTCCTGACGCTGGTCGACCTCTTCGCGACCCAGGCGATCCTGCCGAGCCTTGCGCAGATTTACCGGGTCATGCCCTCCGAAATCGGCGTTGCCGCGAACGCGAGCACATTGGGCATGGCCATTGCCGGCCTTCTGGCGGGTGCATTCACCGGTGCTGTCGAACGCAAGCGCGCGATCTCGCTTAGCTTGCTGCTCCTTTCCATTCCGACTGCAACGCTCGCCTTTGCACCCAACCTGCAGGTCTTCGCCTTGCTTCGGGTCGTGCAGGGCCTGTTCATGGCAACAGCTTTCACCCTGACGTTGACGCATCTCGCCGAACGCTGCGCCGTTCGAACGCCCGCGGCACTAGCGGCCTATGTGACGGGCGCCGTCGCGGCCAACCTCATCGGACGCCTCGCGGCTGCCCTGGTCGCGGGTTTCGTGGGCGCAGAAACCAGCTTCCTGTTTTTCGCGGCGCTCAATATCGCGGGCGCTTTGCTGTGTGCCGTTTCACTCGATCGTAACCACCCGGACCAGGTCCGTGACGGACAGTTCTGGGCCGCCTGGCTGCATCACCTTGGTGACCCTAACCTTCGGCGCAGCTTTGCCATCGGCTTCCTGATCCTGTTCGGCTTCATCGGTGTGTTCACTTACGTCGGCTTCGTCCTGATGCGACCGCCATTTTCGCTGTCGATGACAGCGCTGGGGTTCGTCTTCCTCGTTTTCCTGCCTTCGATGATCACCACCCCTTTGGCCGGATCCGCCGTGGCGAAGATGGGGCCGTCGTCGGCGCTCTTCGGCGGTCTCGTCCTGGCAATCGCAGGGCTCGGCCTGCTGCTGCTGCCCAGCCTCGCCATGGTGATCCTGGGAATGGCGCTCGTCGGCGTCGGCACATTCTTCGGGCAGGCCGTTGCCACCGGGCACGTCGGTCGTACCGCGACCGGCGACAAAGCCGCAGCCAGCGGCCTTTATCTCTCGGCATATTATTCCGGCGGCCTGGCTGGCGCAGCAGTCATTGGGCAACTCTTCGACCGCTTCGGCTGGACGGCATCGCTGATCGGCGTCGGATTTGCTTTGGCGTTGGCCGCCGTCCTTGGCCTTCAGTTGCGTACGGGTGAGGAGAATCCATGAGCGATCGTTATCGTAAGGGCGTTGACATCATCCAGCATTTGGCGGCCGGCCACTATGAGCAGTTCATGGCCGGCAAGGTCGCCGAAGTTGCACCGGATTTCGCCAGGATGGCCGTCGAATTTCCATTCGGCGACCTTTATTCGCGCGACAGGCTGGACCTTCGCAGCCGCGAGATCGCTGCCATCGCCTCGCTGGCGACCATCGGCGATGCCGTGCCGCAGCTGCGCAATCATATCGGCGCGGCACTTAATCTTGGGGTCACCAAGACAGAGATCGTCGAAATCCTGATGCAGACCGCGGTCTATGCCGGATTTCCGGCGGCCCTTAGGTCACTGGCGGCTTGCCATGACCTTCTGGTTGCAGAGGGTGGCGACGATCAGGCCGCCTGCCGCGTCGCCGGCCAGGGGTAACGCCGGGCCTCTTGCACGAACGCTCCGACGGCGGGTGAATGGGGGCGGCCGCGAACGGTCGCGAGATAGATCGTCCTTGAAAAGCTTGGGTCGACCAGCGGCCGGACAACGAGGTCCGGATCCGTGACGCTGAACTCGGGGAAAAATCCAAGGCCCAGGCCGGCTTTGATCATGCCCTGCACCCAATCGTCCCGGGGAGAGCTGAAAACCTGACGCAAATAGATGCCTCGATCGGTGAGGGCCTTGCGTACGGGTGCGAAGACCTCGCAGTTCGAACGGCTGACATAGGGTTCGTCGTGAAGCTCCGCGGCGCGTATTGGATTGCTCGTGCAGAGCCGATGGTTGGCCGGCAAAAGGATCACGAAATTTTCTTCGAAGATCGGCAATTGGTGGAGAGAGTCGGGCAGTTCGTCGGGAACACCCACGACGGCGACTTCAAGATCTCCCTTTTCCAGCATCTCGATCATTTCCGGACCGCCGGTATCGATGACGCGCACTTCCACATTGGGATGGGCGGCCTGATATCGGATCAGCAGGTCTGAAATGAGTCCCGGACCGATCGTGCACATCGTCCCGATCGTCAGCGTCGCCCGCTCCAGCTTCTTGGCGGCGCGCGCCTGGTCCCGGGCCGCTCGGGCGCTCTCCTCGACCGTTTGCAAATAGGGCAGCATCATCCGGCCGAGTTCGGACAAATGCGTATTGCCGCGCTCACGATGGAAAAGGGGGCCGCCGAGTTCATGCTCGAGCTGCTGGATGGCGCGGGTCAGGGCTGGCTGGCTGACATTGCATTGCTCAGCCGCTCGCGTGAAATTCAGCGTTCCGGCAAGCGCAACGAAGTAGCGCACCTGCTGCATTTCCATCGTGCAATCCCCCCAGTGGACAGCGCGGGACTCTTACACGCTGCGACAGAATAGGGCGATACCGATCGCGCATTGATCCCATGCGCTCTCGGTCTGTGACCGCAAGGCCTGTTTCTCCGAAAATATGGTTACCGGAAAAACGGTGTCCTCACGGGAGAAGATGATGAACTCGAAGTTTGCAATCGCCGCCACCGCCCTGACGGCCCTCGCCGCAGGCAATGCGATGGCCGGCCCGGCCAAGCCGCAACCCAATGCCGACAAGTGCTATGGCGTTTCGCTGGCCGGCCACAACGACTGCGCGGCCGGCGCCGGCACCAGCTGCGCCGGAACCTCCAAACGCAACTACCAGGGCAATAGCTGGAAGTATGTCGCCAAGGGCACATGCACCAAGATCAGCACGCCCAAGGGCCCCGGCTCGCTCAAGCCGATCGCTCGCTGACCATGACCCCCGCCGCCGGCCTCGGCTTCAAGCCGCAGCATTTCCAGGAAGCGCTGGCATGGCCGGCGGCGGATCTCTGGTTCGAGGTCCACGCCGAAAACTACATGGTCGACGGCGGGCCTCGCCTCGCAATGCTGGAAGCACTGCGGTCGGAAAGGCCACTGTCGCTGCACGGCGTCGGCATGTCGCTCGCGGGCACTACTGACCCGGATCCCGATCACCTCGCGGCCCTGAAGCGCCTTGTCGATCGCTTCGAACCCTTTGCTGTTTCCGAACATGTCGCCTGGTCCCGTCTCGACGGGCGGTGCTTTCCCGATCTCCTGCCCGTGCCTCGAACCAACGAGGCCCTGAGCAGGCTGGCCGCCAATATTGGCCGCGTCCAGGATGCGATCGGCCGGCCGATCATGATCGAAAATCCGACGCATTATCTTGCGCTTCGCGATCACGAATGGAGCGAGACAAGTTTCCTTTCCGAGCTGGCGCGGCGAACCGGCTGCGGCCTGCTCATCGACGTCAACAATGTCGTGGTTGGCGCCCACAATCTCGGCTTCGATGCGGTCGAGTGGCTCGGAGCCATCCCGCCGCACGCCATCGGTGAAATCCATCTTGCGGGCCATTCGCTCGATGCCGAGGGCACGCTCCTGATCGACAGCCACGACGAGCCAGTGAGCGACCGCGTCTGGGAACTCTTCGACGGTCTCATCGACCGCATTGGACCGCGGCCCACCCTGATCGAACGGGACGGCAACGTTCCGCCATTCGCGACCCTGATGGCGGAGCGCGACAGGGCTCAAGCCAAGCTGCGGGGGGAATTCGCCGTTGCCGCTTGAACTCCTCGCCATGCAGGAAGACTTCGCGGCGGCCATCTCGAGCCCGGCGACCGGCCCGCTGCGCGTCTACCGGAACACGGTGATCAGCGGCGCGGTACAGGCGCTGCGCGACAATTATCCGGTCGTTGAGCAGATTGTCGGTCCTGAGATGTTCGAAGCAGTCGCGGTCGACTTTGATTCAACCTGCCCTCCCCGAACGCCAGTCCTCGCCCTTTATGGAAGCGAGTTTGCCGACTGGCTTGGGCACCAGCCCTGGATCGGAGACCTTCCGTATCTCGCGGATGTTGCCAGGGTCGAGCGGCTGCGGATCGAGAGCCTGTTCGCGAGCGATGCCGAACCACTGCTCGACCTGCCCAGGCCAAACGAAATGATTTCTGCCCGCGTCCAGGTTCATCCGGCGACGCGCTTCGCCTGGCTGTCGACGCCGGCAATGAGCATCTGGCTGGCTCATCAGCAGCCGGACCGACGAACGATCGAGCCCGACTGGAAGCCGGAAGGCGCGCTCTTCGCCAGGCCCGACGCATTCACCATGCACGCTCCCCGCATCGGCCGGGCAGCGCACCGCCTGCTCTGCGGAATCCGTTTCGGCGAGACGATGGGCCAGAGCCTCGCCGCTGCCGAACGGCTGTATCCCGAAGAAAACCCGGCCGCGATCCTCGCATCGCTAGCCAATCTCGGCGTCTTCGCGGCGCCCAATGACGAGAGGAATTGAGATGGAGATGGTTGCATCCGCGACGCCGGCCCGGCGCCGCCCATTGGACAGGCTGGCCGAGAAATTGGGCGCCATCCTTGGCCCATCGCTGCTGCTCGCGATCCAGCGCCTCGGGATTGCGGCCGTTTTCTTCCAATCGGGCCGGACCAAGGTCGAAGGCATCTTCACCATCCCGGATACGACCATCGAGCTGTTCCGGACGGAATACGCGCTCCCGCTCCTGCCACCGGAGGTGGCCGCCTACATGGCCGCGGGCGCAGAACATATTTTCTCGATCCTGCTGGTTCTCGGCCTCCTCACCCGGCTTTCTGCCGGGGCGCTCCTGGGAATGACGCTCGTCATTCAGGTCTTCGTCTATCCCGACGCATGGCCGACCCACCTGAGCTGGGCCGGATTGATGCTGCCGCTGATCGCCATGGGCGGCGGCAAATGGTCGCTCGACCGGCTGCTCAAGATTCCCTGAACTGTGCAGACTCGCTGGAGTGGCGGAGACGGAGGCTGCCCTACTTCGCTCTAGGGATTTGCCCACAACGCGATTGTTCCCACAAACGCTACCCCGCTAGCGGCGGACTCGCTCAGGGCGTGCCGCCGCGGTCGGCGCGAACCACCACTTAATTGGAGGCTGCTTTCGTTAGTTCGCGAGCCCGGGCGATAGCAGCCCGATATGCAGTCCTCTCACAACCGCTGCTTTCGGTCAGTAATTCGATTGGAATGCGCTGCTTGAGAACATCACAAGCGTCGCGGCTCGCAAAGGTCAGGCGCTCCTCCAGCGCGTTCCAACCCGCAGGGCTGACGAGGTCGAGATCACGAACATTGATGACCACCGAAGTGGTGTACTCGACAACTTCAGCGCCAATATTGGTGCGCGCGACGATACGTTCTCCCGGTCCGTTTACCGTGATGTCTTCCGCGGTGGCGGAAGAGGCAGTTGCAGCGCCGATCAGCACTGCGGCAAGCGTGTTCAGGCAAAAATATCGTGACATCAGACTTCCCCTCTCCTCAGGGTCAGCATGACGCCGCCTATGTTGAGCGCCACCGCCCTGTTCGACTTTTAGCTAGGCTCTGTGCGCTGTTTGGAGTTGATCTGGGTCAAATGTGAATTACTCCGAGTCGCCTGAATTACCCTCGCCTTGAACAAGATCGGCGAGCGCATCGTATTTGACTGCAAGTTTCAGGTGGACCTGACGCGCTGTCGCATTGGGTGCCCTCGACGCCAACCTCCGATCCTCCTTTGCGCGCATCCTGTAGTACGCGCCGGACCCATCGAAGAGTTGCATATGCAGCCTAAATCAGAGCAGCGATGATCGTGATCGCGACCGCCCAAAGGAAGATTAGCAGAGGCAAAAGCAGGGTCAGGACCGCAGCCTCGGTGCCCGAGCTGTGACCAGTCGCCGTTTGGATGCCCTGTCTCATGAAACGCGACCAGCCGAGTGCCCGCGAACCTCCCTGCGGAATACGCACGAAAAGCACAGGTATCCCGAAGAACGCCGTCAGGAAGGCGAAGTTGACCGCCATCGGTACGGCCAGATTCGGGTTGGCAAAGCCAATTGTCATCACCGCGAGAAAGCCGAAGAACAGCGTGCCCATCGTCGCGAAAATTGCTGTTGGCATCTCAAAGCTCTGATCGACGCAGGCAAGCAAGGGCGGGCTTGCCACAATGTCGGCCTGCTTGAGCATTTGTCCCTGATCGATGCGGCGGGTCATGCACCTTCTCCCTGCGAATGACCCCACCGTAGGAATTGCACGGCAACCCAGTTTGACATGGATCAAATCGGTCGGGCTTCCGGCGGGCAATTGATGAAATGACCTTATGGCGCCGCACCGGTCTGGCGCCCGGCGATGAAAGAACGAGATGGAACCCAAAACCCGAGGCGAACGGATGCTGGCGTTGCGCTACGCGAGGATGGCAGCCGCGCCGCCGTTCCTGCGGGGCGGCTTTCGGCCGTTCTTCTTCGGTGGCACTGCCTGGGCGGTCATCGCCCTCCTGATTTGGCTACACTCGCTCGGCTCTGGTGCCTCGCTTCCGTCCAGCTTCGACCCGCTCGCATGGCACAGGCACGAAATGCTGTTTGGCTTTGTCGGCGCGATCATCGCCGGCTTCCTGCTGACGGCAGTCCCGAACTGGACGGGCCGCCTGCCGATCGCTGGCTATCCGCTAGCTGCATTGTTCCTGCTTTGGCTCGCCGGGCGGCTTGCCGTTCTTTTCTCGGCTGAAATCGGGCCCTTAGCCGCCGCCGGCATCGACGTGGGATTCTTCATGGTCCTGGCCGGGCTGGCAGGCCGCGAGGTGCTTGAAGCAAATAACCGGAACTTTCCGGTTGTCGGCCTCATCTTCCTGTTCGGCCTGGCGAACGCCGTCGACCACCTGGCAGCAGCGGGACGGCTGGCGGACCCGGATCTCGGATGGAAATGCGCCGTCGCGCTGGTCACGATCCTCATTTCGCTGATCGGTGGCCGTATCATCCCGTCCTTCACGCGCAATTGGCTTGCAAAGCAGGGTTTGAGTGACGGCCTCCCGACGCAGCCAGGCCGGTTCGACACGGCGGTCATCGTCTCCACTGCGTTGGCGTTCCTGGCCTGGATCACGGCGCCGTCCGGCTGGCTTACGGGTATCCTGTTCGCCGCGGCCGCCGCCGGTCAGGCAGTTCGGCTCGCGCGCTGGAAGGGGTGGAAGACATTTGCCGATCCGCTCGTCCTCATCCTTCACGTCGGATATCTTTGGATTCCCATCGGACTTGGCCTGCTGGCGGCCGTCGATCTGGGTGCGCCGATCCCTAGATCCGCAGCCATTCACGCGCTCACCGCCGGGGCGATGTCGACCATGATCCTCGCCGTCATGAGCCGCGCCTCGCTCGGCCATACGGGTCGTGAGCTCCGTGCCAGCGCAATGACCCAGCTCGCTTACCTGCTGGTGACACTGGGAGCGCTTCTCCGGATCACGGCGCCGCTTGGGCTCCTCGAATATCGGCTTGGAATTGAAGTGGCTGGAACGGCGTGGATCGCTGCCCTCCTGTGCTTCCTTGGTGCTTATGCCCCGGTGCTGCTTGGCCCGCGTATCGACGGCAAGCTCTAGGCCCGCGCGAATTGCGTTAGATCAAGGCTAGGTCCCATCCTGCCTGCCACTCTCCCAATTGGAGAAAAGGGAGGGGACCGATGTCATTCGAAGTGGCGCTTGCCGAAGAAATCTGGACTAAGAAATATCGCTTCAAAACGGATGATGGTTCCGGCGATCAGTCCTTCTCGGAGACTGCCGAACGCGTAGCGCGGGCAGTTGCCGACGCTGAGGCACCCGAGCTTCGCGGAGACTGGTACGGTCGCTTTCGCGACGCGATCGCCGAGATGCGTTTCATTCCTGCCGGTCGCGTCCTGGCCGGAGCCGGCACGGACCGCAACGTCACCCTATTCAATTGCTTCGTCATGGGCACCATCCCGGACAGCCTGGAAGGAATTTTCGACCATTTGAAGCAAGCCGCGGTCACAATGCAGCAAGGCGGCGGCGTCGGGATGGATTTTTCCACGATTCGGCAGTTGGGCAGCCCAGTAAAAGGGGTCGGAGCCGATGCCTCGGGCCCGCTCAGCTTCATGGACTGCTGGGACTCGATGTGCAGGACGGTGCATTCCGCCGGACAACGCCGAGGCGCGATGATGGGCTGCCTCCGGATCGACCACCCTGATATCGAGGCGTTCATCGACGCGAAGCGGGATCCTGCCCGATTCCGGAATTTCAATCTTTCGGTACTGGTCACGGACGCCTTCATGGCGGCGCTAGGGGCCGACAACGATTGGCCGCTGCTGTTCGATGGCAAGACGATCCGGACGGTGCGCGCGCGTGACCTATGGGAACGGCTCATGCACGCTACCTACGATGTCGCCGAACCCGGCGTCATCTTCGTCGACCGCGTCAACGCCGCGAATAACTTGGCCTTTTGCGAGACGATCAGCGCCAGCAACCCTTGCGGCGAACAGATGCTCCCGCCCTATGGCGCCTGCCTCCTCGGTTCGATCAACCTTGCAAGCTTGGTCGAGCATCCCTTCGACAGCGGTACATTGAACGAGAGCGAGCTCGCTTCAGTCACGCGCACGGCGGTGCGGCTCCTCGACAACGTCATCGACATTTCGCGATATCCGCTGCCCGAGCAGGAGGAAGAGGCCAAGGCCAAGCGCCGCATAGGCCTCGGCATCACCGGGCTTGCCGACGCTTTGCTCTTCTGCGGCGTGACCTACGGCAGCGCCGAGGCCGTCGAGCTCACACAGCAATGGCTCGGCATTATCAAGCGCGAAGCGTATCGAGCCTCTGCGCTTCTTGCCAAGGAAAAGGCTCCCTTTTCGCTCTACGATCCTTGCATGCTCGACAGCCCGAACCTGGCTCAGCTCGATGAGGAAACGCTCGGCCTCATTGCCGAGCACGGCCTTCGCAACGGCTGTCTCACGTCGATCGCACCCACAGGCACGACGTCGCTCCTCGCGGGCAATATTTCCTCAGGTATCGAACCGGTCTTCGCCTATTCCTACACTCGGAAAATCCTGCAGCCCGATGGCTCAAAGCGCGAGGAAAAGGTCGAGGACTATGCGATGCGAGTCTGGCGCCAAGTTAAGGGCGACGAGCCGCCCCCTGCCGACTTGTTCGTCAGCGCCCAGACACTTTCGCCGTCTGACCACCTGACGATGCAGGCTGCCGCCCAAGCATTGATCGACAGTTCCATCTCCAAGACCGTCAATTGTCCCGAGGACATCGGCTTCGAGGCGTTCGCCGATATCTACGTCGAAGGCTATCATCTCGGTTGCAAGGGCCTAACGACGTATCGGCCGAACGCGGTCACCGGATCCGTCCTTAGTGTTGCCGAGACGTCCGAGGTGAAAATCGAGGCCAACGAATCCCTTACGCCGAGAGCCGACCAACTTCATGGCACAACCTACAAGCTAAAATGGCCCGAGAATGCACACGCCGTTTACGTGACGATCAACGACATCGAGCTTGATGGCCGGCGCCGTCCTTTCGAGATGTTCATCAACTCCAAGAACATGGAGCATTATTCGTGGACCCTTGGCCTGACCCGGATGATTTCGGCCGTGTTCCGCCGTACGTCGGATGTCGCTTTCGTCGCCGAGGAACTGAAGGCTGTCTTCGACCCGCGTGGCGGCGCCTGGATGCAGGGACGATACGTGCCATCCTTGCTCGCCGCGATCGGCGATATTGTCGATCGACACATTGGCGGGCTGGTGCCGCAACAATCACCCGCCACTGCCTTCGTTTCCCAGTCCGCCGAGAGGTTGCTCCCGCAGTGTCCGCAATGCGGTGCTTCGGCGCTCATCAAGGTCGAGGGTTGCAACAATTGCCTGGAGTGCGGCTATTCCAAGTGCGGTTGAGCGATCTGGAGCCGTTTGCCGATCCGGCTGATCGCTAAGTTCAGCTGGTCAAACTGCGCGGCTGTGCGTGCCTCCGCGATGCAGGTGCGCGTCGAACACAGCGGCGATCGAGCGCACCAGCGGACGAGCGTGTGGCAGGACTGAGACCTTCCAGCCATCCTGTTCGATCAGGCCGGCGCTGGCGATTTCCGCCAGCGCCGGTCCAGCCAGTAATCCAGCGGGTTCCGACGCGAAGCTACTGCAGATGCTAGCGATATCCACCCGATAGTCGCACATCAACCGCTCGATGATTGCGCCGCGCAAGCGATCGTCGTCATGGAAGCCATATCCGCGTGCAATCGGGAGGCGGCCTGCGCCGACCGCCTTTTGATAGGAGGGGCTCCGCGACTCGTTCTGGACGTACCCTTGCGGCAGCCGGCCAATTGCCGACGCGCCGAAGCCGAGAAGGACGTCGGCTGCGTCGGTCGTGTAGCCCTGGAAATTGCGGTGGAGACGCCCCGAAGCCGCAGCCCGCGAAAGCGGGTCGTCGGGAAGGGCATAGTGATCCAGCCCGATCTCTACATAGCCTGCCTGCAAGAGCGCGTCCGCAATTGCTCGTGACTGGGCAAATCGTAGCTCGGAGTCAGGGAGGGTTCGTTCGTCGATCTTGCGCTGGTGCGGCTTGAACGACGGCACATGCGCATAGCCAAATACGGCTAATCGTTCCGGGCACAGTTTTAAGGCGAGCCTGACTGTTTCCAAACAGGAATTTAGCGTCTGGCCCGGTAGTCCATAGATTAGATCGAAGTTGATAGCCCGTAGCCCAGCCTCCCGGAGCGATCGCACAGCCTTTGCGGTTTCCTCAAAACTCTGGACCCGGTTGATCGCTTTTTGCACGTCATGATCGAAGCTTTGGACGCCCAGGCTGGCGCGATTGAATCCGCATTCGCCCAGCATCTTTGCCATCTCGTGACGAAGCGTCCGGGGGTCGATTTCGATCGCAATCTCGGCATCCTCGACAATACAGAATCGGGTTCGAAGCTGCGCCATGAGCAGGCGCATCCGTGCTGGCGGCATCAGCGTTGGGGTGCCGCCGCCGAAATGCACGTGCCTAACCGTCAGGTCCCCTGAAAGCTGCCCTGCGACGAGATCGATTTCGGCTGTCAGATGGTCAAGATAACGCGAGATTGGCCCATCACGGCTGGCAACCGTGGTGTGACAGCCGCAGTACCAGCACATCGCCTTGCAGAACGGGACGTGCAGATAGAGCGAACCGCTGGATGGCGGCATTTCTGCAAGCCAATTCCGATACTGAGACTCGCTGACGGCGGGAGTGAAATGAGGCGCCGTCGGATAGCTGGTGTAACGCGGCAAGTTGGCGTTCCCATAGCGGGCCAGCAACCCGGGATCGAGTGTCTCCGTCACCCCATAGTGGGTAGCGGTCATCCCCTAGAGACAAGTTGATCCAAGTCACTAGAGCATTGCGATTCGGTTCTAGTCGCGAAGCATGATGAACCGGAGCGAGGGCAGGCCGTGAACAGTCTCACAGCAGAGTCCACTACAAAGCTGGTCGACGGCTTTGGCCGCCACATTACTTATGTTCGCCTCTCCGTCACAGATCGATGCGACCTTCGGTGCCGCTATTGCATGGCGGAGCACATGCAGTTCCTGCCGAGGCGCGAAATCCTCACGCTCGAGGAGATGGCCGCGCTCGCCGACATCCTCATTGCTCGCGGAGTTCGC
Organism: Sphingomonas alba; assembly: GCF_023516555.1. GTDB lineage: Bacteria > Pseudomonadota > Alphaproteobacteria > Sphingomonadales > Sphingomonadaceae > Sphingomicrobium > Sphingomicrobium album. Next base: position 1,810,348 of record NZ_JAMGBD010000001.1, on the reverse strand, counting down.
AAGATCCGCCTGACCGGAGGCGAGCCCCTGGTCCGCAAAAACGTGATGGAGCTTGTGCGCACGCTTGGGCATCGCATTGGCCACGGCCTCGACGAGTTGGTGATGACAACCAATGGCACCCGGCTCGAAAAATTCGCCGGCGAACTTCACGATGCCGGCGTTCGGCGCATCAATGTCAGTCTCGACAGCCGAAGTGCTGACAGGTTCGCCCACATCACGCGCGGCGGGAACCTGAACCAGGTACTGCGCGGGATCGACGCAGCCTTGTCGGCCGGACTCGCCGTCAAGATCAACATGGTTGCCCTGGCCGGCATCAACAACGACGAAATCGAGGACATGCTGCGCTGGTGCGCCGCGATGAGCATGGAGCTTACGCTCATCGAAACAATGCCGCTCGGTGACGTCGAGGAAGATCGCACGAGCCATTATCTGCCGCTCGACGTGGTCCGGCAGGGCTTGCAGGACCGCTTTACCCTCCTGCCCTCGGCGAAGCGCACCGGTGGACCCGCACGGTACTTCGAAATCCCGGAGCTGCGCGCCCGCCTGGGCCTCATCACGCCGCTGACCAACAATTTCTGCGATGGCTGCAACCGGATCCGGATCGCCGCTACCGGCACGATCTATGGCTGTCTCGGTCACGACCAGAAGGTTGAGCTCCGGGACGCGCTTCGCTCGGGTGATGCCGCGGCCGTGGATGCGCTTCTTGACCAGCTGCTGGCAGGAAAGCCCCGGAGACATGACTTTCACATTGGCGGTTCGCCGGCTGTTGACCGCCACATGAGCGTAACGGGAGGCTGAGAGCGCCAGCAAATGATTCTGATCAATCGCCGCCCTGCTCATTCTTGCCAGAGGCAAGCTGCAACCAGATTCGGTTTGCAGGAGAAGCGCGATGATTAGAGGGAGCGGTCAGCCAGCTCCAGGTGCCAGCCGGGCGCTCTGGTCGAGCACGATCGCCTTTACGGTCTGCTTTGCGGTTTGGACGATCTTTTCGATCATCGGCATCGGCGTGAAGGAGCGGCTCGGCCTGTCCGAGACCGAATTCGGCCTGCTGGTTGGAACCCCGATCCTCACCGGCTCCCTGACGCGCGTCATCCTCGGCATCTGGGCCGATCAGTTTGGAGGCCGCCGAGTCTTTGCCGGCGTCATGATCGCCGCCGCAATCGCGACCTTCCTGACTTCCTACGCCGACACCTATGGCGAGCTGCTGGTTGCAGCGCTTGGCGTAGGCATTGCCGGCGGCGGTTTTTCCGTCGGAGTCAGCTACGTTTCGAAATTCTTCCCGAAGGAGAAACAGGGGCTGGCGCTCGGTATCTTCGGAGCGGGAAACGTCGGCGCCGCCGTGACCAAATTCCTTGCGCCCTTCGTCATGGTCGCAATGGGCTGGCAGGCCGTGGCCCAGGTCTGGGCGGCAGCCTTGATCGTTACGTCCGTGCTCTTCCTCGCTTTCACGAAAGAAGATCCCGAGCAGGTCGAGCGGGCCAAGTCAGGCAGCAAGGCGGCTGCAATGAGCAGCCAGCTGGCCGTCCTTAGGAACCTGCAGGTCTGGCGGTTTGCGCTCTATTATTTCTTTGTCTTCGGCGCCTTCGTAGCCTTGGCGTTGTGGCTGCCCCGCTACCTCATGGGCGTCTATCATCTCGACGTGAAAACCGCCGGCATGCTCGCGGCCTTTTACTCGGTGCCGGCCAGCCTGTTCCGCATCTACGGAGGCAAGCTTGCCGATCGGTATGGGGCTCGGTCGGTGCTGTACGTGACCTTCGGCATTTCGGTGCTGACCACCTTCATGCTTTCCTATCCGCCGACGACCTACATCATCGACGGAGTCCGCGGCCCAATCACCTTCCGCACCGAGATGGGCTTGGTGCCGTTCCTGGTCACCATCTTCGTGCTGGGCTTCTTCATGAGCCTCGGCAAGGCTGCGGTGTTCAAGCATATCCCCGTCTATTATCCCAACCACGTTGGCGCGGTCGGCGGCCTCGTCGGCATGGTCGGCGGCCTCGGCGGCTTTGTTCTGCCGCTCGCATTCGGCGCGCTCAACGACCTGACTGGCGTCTGGACGAGCTGCTTCGTGCTTCTGTTCGTCCTAGTATCGGTCGCACTCGCGTGGATGCACTTTGCCATCCGGCAAATGGAGCGGTCGGCAATACGCGCAGGACGCGCGGGCCAAGTCCCGGAACTGCCCGAAATGCGCGGCCTTGGAGAGCCGGACATCGAAATACCGGCGCGCCGCGCTGGCCCGATTGCAGATTGGCGGCCCGAGGATGAGGAGTTCTGGCGGAGTGGCGGTCGCGCCGTGGCCCGTCGCAACCTCTGGATCTCGACTTACTGCCTGATGCTGTCCTTCGCCGTCTGGATGGTGTGGAGCGTCGTCGTCGCTCGCCTGCCCGCGATTGGCTTCGATTTCACCACCGACCAGCTATTCTGGCTAGCTGCACTGCCGGGGCTTTCCGGAGCGACGCTTCGTATCTTCTACGCCTTCCTGGTCCCAATTTTCGGCGGCCGTCTATGGACGACCCTGTCGACCGGGTCGTTGCTGATTCCGGCATTCGGGATCGGTTACGCGGTTCAGTCGCCTGACACCCCCTACCTGATCTTCCTCGTGCTCGCCCTCCTCTGCGGGCTCGGCGGTGGCAACTTCGCATCGTCGATGGCGAACATCAGCTTCTTCTTCCCGAAGAAGGAGAAGGGCAATGCGCTCGCGCTCAACGCTGGACTCGGCAACCTAGGCGTTAGCCTCATGCAGTTCCTCGTTCCACTCGTCGTCACGATGAGCCTGTTCGGCTTCCTCGGTGGCCATGGGCAGGTAGCCTCGGACGGCACCCAGCTTTGGATGCAGAACGCCGGCTTCATTTGGGTCCCGCTGATCATGGTCGGCGCGATCGTCGCATGGTTTGGCATGAATGACATTCTGAGCGCCAAGTCATCGTTCGCCGACCAGGCGACCATCTTCGGACGTCTGCACACTTGGCTGATGTGCTGGCTCTACACAGGCACCTTCGGCACCTTCATCGGCATGTCAGCCGGCTTCCCGTTGCTGGCCAAGCTGGTCTTCCCTGAGGTCAACGCACTCAAATATGCGTTTGTCGGCCCTCTCTTGGGCGCGATCTCACGCGCGGCGACCGGATGGGTATCGGACCGTTACGGCGGCGCCCGCGTCAGCTTCTGGGTGTTCACCGTTCAGATCGCCGCGATCCTCGGTATGATCTGGTTCCTTGATGCGCAGAGCTTCGGCGGCTTCTTCGCGATGGTCCTGCTGTTGTTCGTCGCGAGCGGGGTCGGCAACGCGTCAACCTTCCAGATGGTGCCCGGCATCATGCGCCGTGAAATCGATCGCACCGAAGCCGCGCTTCCGGAAGCCGACCGACGCATGCAGGCGGAGCGTGAATCCGCGGCCGTGATCGGCTTCATCTCCGCAATCGCTGCTTATGGCGCCTTTTACATCCCGAAGGCCTATGGTTCGTCCATCCAGCTGACCGGTACAGCCAATGTCGCGCTCTGGGGCTTCCTCTTCTTCTACGTCAGCTGCGCCGCCCTGACCTGGTTCGCGTACAGCGGCCCGCGCGGCGTGTTGCGCGACCTCGAGCGCAAATTGTCTTCTACCCCGCCATCCACCGTGCCCGCCTGAAGGATGAATAGATGAGTCATTTTCTCGATCGCCTCACCTACTTTCGGCGTACCCAGGAGAAGTTTTCCGACGGTCACGGAATCACGACGAACGAAGCGCGGGATTGGGAGGACGCGTATCGGAAGCGCTGGGCCGCGGATAAGATCGTCCGCTCCACCCATGGCGTGAATTGCACCGGTTCCTGTTCGTGGAAAATCTACGTGAAGGGCGGCATCGTCACCTGGGAAACCCAGCAAACCGACTATCCGCGCACCCGGCCCGATCTTCCCAATCATGAGCCCCGCGGTTGCCCGCGTGGAGCAAGCTACAGCTGGTATCTCTACTCCGGGACCCGCATCAAATATCCGCTCGTACGTGCGCGACTCGTTCGCCACTGGCGTCAAGCGCGCAAGACCATGACTCCGGTCGCCGCCTGGAAGTCGATCGTCCAAGACACGGACAAGCGCCGGGACTGGGTTGCGAAGCGCGGGCGCGGCGGCTTCGTCCGCGTTGGCTGGGACGAGGTCACCGAGATCATCGCGGCCGCAAACGCCTACACGATCAAAGAATATGGCCCTGACCGCATTGCCGGCTTCTCGCCCATCCCCGCCATGTCGATGATCTCTTATGCGGCCGGCAGCCGCTACCTGTCGCTGATCGGCGGCAACCTGCTGAGCTTCTACGACTGGTATTGCGACCTACCGCCGTCGTCGCCGCAGACCTGGGGCGAGCAAACCGACGTTCCCGAAAGCGCCGATTGGTACAACGCCGGCTTCCTGCTCGTCTGGGGTTCGAACATCCCGATGACCCGCGCGCCCGACGCGCATTTCTATTCGGAAGTTCGCTATCGCGGCGCCAAGAGCGTCGTCATCGCGCCGGATTTCAACGAAGCGGCTAAATTCTCCGACATGTGGCTGCATCCGAAACAGGGGACCGACGCCGCCCTGGCGATGGCCTTGGGGCACGTTGTTCTCAAGGAATTCTACGTCGAGCGGCAGGCTGAATATTTCGCCGATTACACGCGCAAATATTCCGACTTCCCGCTGCTGGTGAAGCTTGTCGACAAGGACGGAACCCTGGTTCCCGACCGAATGCTTCGCGCCGCCGACATCAAGGGCGCGCTCGGCGAAAAAGAGAATGTCGACTGGAAGATGGTCGCCATCGACGAAGGCAGCGGGAAATTTGTCGCGCCCGCGGGCTCGGCCGGACACCGGTGGGACAAGCAGGGCAAATGGAATCTCGAGGAGAAGGACGGGAAAGGCAAGGATGTACGGCTTCGCACTACTCTCGCCGGTGACCATGACGAGATCGTCCCCGTTGCATTCCCTTACTTCGGAAGTGATGCGCCGCACGATTTCGTCGCGACCGACCACAGCGAAGTCCTGCTTCGCAACATACCGGTGAAGCAGGTCAAGCTCGCCGACGGCAGCAGCTGTGCGGTGGCGACGGTCTTCGACCTCTTCTGCGCAAATTACGGCGTCGATCGCGGCTTCGGCGGAAGTAACGTCGCGTCCGGCTTTGACGACGATACGCCGTTCACCCCCGCCTGGGCCGAGAAGGTCACCGGCGTACCGCGGGAGGCGATTATTCAGGTTGCGCGTGAATTTGCCGCCAATGCCGAGATCACCAAGGGCCGCTCAATGGTCATCCTCGGTGCGGGTCTGAACCATTGGTACCACATGGACATGAGCTATCGCGGGATCATCGCGCTGCTCGTCATGTGCGGCTGCATCGGCCAGTCGGGCGGCGGCTGGTCACACTATGTCGGCCAGGAAAAGCTTCGGCCGCAGACGGGGTGGCTGCCGCTGGCATTCGGCCTCGACTGGTCGCGACCGCCAAGGCAGATGAATGGAACGAGCTTCTTCTACGCCCATACCGATCAGTGGCGTTATGAGTCGCTCCGCATGTCCGAAATCCTTTCGCCCTTGGCGCCGGAAGGAGACTGGTCGGGCAGCCTTATCGATTACAACGTCAAGGCCGAGCGGATGGGGTGGCTGCCGTCCGCGCCTCAGTTCGACACGAATCCGATCGAGCTTGGTCGGAAGATCCGGGAAGCTGGCGGAGATGCGTCGGCGACGGTGGTCGAAGGACTTAAATCAGGCGAGCTGAAGCCCGCCTGCCTCGACCCCGACAACCCGATTAACTGGCCGCGGAACATGTTCTTCTGGCGCTCCAACGTTCTCGGAGCCAGCGGCAAGGGCCACGAATACTTTCTCAAGCATCTTGTCGGCTCGATGCATGGGGTCATCGGCACTGACGATGAGGATGCCGGCCTTGATCGACCCAAGGACGTTGTCTGGCGCGACGAGGCGCCGGTCGGGAAACTCGACCTCATGGTCAACATCGACTTCCGCATGTCGACGACCAGCATCTACTCTGACATCGTGCTGCCGACGGCCACCTGGTACGAGAAGCACGACCTCAACACGTCGGACATGCACCCGTTCATCCACCCCTTGTCGGCGGCGGTTGATCCGGCCTGGGAAACCAAGAGCGATTGGAACATCTTCCGCGCGATCGCCAAGAAATTCTCCGACGTCGCTCCCGAGGTGCTGGGCGTCGAGCACGATGTGGTCATGACACCGATCCAGCACGACACTCCTGGCGAGCTCGCGCAGCCCTATGAACCGAAGGACTGGCTGAAAGGCGAATGCGAGCCGGTCCCGGGCAAGACCATGTCGTCGATCGCGCTCGTCGAGCGCAACTATCCCGAGACCTACGCTCGGTTCACGTCATTGGGTCCGCTGCTGGAAAGACTGGGCAACGGCGGCAAGGGGATCGGCTGGGACACCACGCGCGAGGTCGAGCTGCTCGGCGACCTCAACGGTCGCGTGCTAGACGGCCCGACCGAGGGGCGGCCCAAGGTTGATAGCGATATCGATGCTTGTGAGACGATCCTGATGCTCGCGCCGGAAACGAACGGCGAGGTCGCGGTCAAGGCATGGGAAGCGCTCGGCAAGATCACCGGTCGCGATCACGGCCACCTCGCCGAGGGCAAGGAGGAGGAGAAAATCCGCTTCCGCGACGTCGCCGCGCAGCCCCGCAAGATCATCTCATCGCCGACCTGGTCAGGTCTGGAAAGCGAACACGTCTGCTACAATGCCGGCTACACGAACGTCCATGAACTCATTCCGTGGCGGACGCTGACCGGCCGGCAGCAACTTTATCAGGACCACCAGTGGATGCGCGCGTTCGGTGAGGGCTTTGTCACCTGGCGGCCGCCGATCGACACGAAGACCGTTCGCCAGGTGCTCGGCAAGCTTCCGAACGGCAACACGGAGATTCTGCTGAACATTCTGACCCCGCACCAGAAGTGGGGCATCCATTCGACCTACACTGAGAACCTGATCATGCTCAGCCTCAGTCGCGGCGGGCCGACGGTGTGGATCAGCGAGGACGACGCCAAGGTTGCGGGGATCGTCGACAACGACTGGATCGAAGTATTCAACGTCAACGGCGCGCTGACAGCCCGGGCAATTGTGTCCCAGCGGATCATGCCCGGCTCGGCGATCATGTACCATGCGCAAGAAAAGCTGGTGAACACTGTCGGCTCGGAAATCACCGGCCAGCGCGGCGGCATCCACAACAGCGTCACCCGCATCAACATGAAGCCGACGCACATGATCGGCGGTTATGTGCAGCTCGCCTACGGCTTCAATTACTACGGAACCGTCGGCGCCAACCGCGACGAGTTCGTAATTGTCCGCAAGATGAGCGAGGTGAACTGGTTCGACAAGGCGGCCGATGATTCCGCCAACGTCGAGGGCGGCACGGCTGACTGGGGGACGGGCGTCAGAGGTGCCGCGGCCTCCGGAAAGGAGGTGGCGCAATGAAGGTTCGGGCTCAGATCGCGATGGTCCTCAACCTCGACAAGTGCATCGGCTGCCACACCTGCTCGATCACCTGCAAGAACGTGTGGACCAACCGCGAAGGCATGGAATACGTCTGGTTCAACAACGTCGAGACCAAGCCTGGCATCGGCTATCCCAAGGACTGGGAAAACCAAGAGCGGTGGAAGGGCGGCTGGATCCGCAAGAAGAACGGGAAGATTGTACCGCGGCAGGGCGCCAAGTGGCGCATCCTCTCAAAGATCTTCGCCAACCCGCATCTTCCGGAAATCGACGATTTCTACGAGCCGTACACATTTGAATATGAATGGCTCCAGTCAGCGCCGGAGCTTCAGGCTCAGCCCACGGCCCGGCCCCGATCCCTGGTGACCGGCGAAAAGCTCAACAAGATCGAGTGGAGCGGCAACTGGGAAGACATGCTTGGCGGCGAGTTCGAAAAGCGCAGCCACGACTACAATTTCGAAGGGGTCGAAAAGGAGATTTACGGCCAGTTCGAAAAGACGTTCATGATGTACTTACCGAGGCTGTGCGAGCACTGCCTCAACCCGTCATGCCTGGCCTCCTGCCCCTCGGGCGCAATCTACAAGCGCGCAGAGGACGGCATAGTCCTCATCGACCAGGAGAAGTGCCGCGGCTGGCGGATGTGTGTGTCCGGCTGCCCCTACAAGAAGATCTACTACAATTGGGCGACCGGGAAATCCGAGAAGTGCATCTTCTGCTACCCGCGGATCGAGACCGGCCAGCCAACCGTCTGTTCGGAAACCTGCGTCGGTCGCATCCGCTATCTTGGTGTCGTCCTTTACGATGCTGATCGGATCGAGGAGGCGGCGTCCGTCGAGGATCCCAAGGATCTATACCCGGCGCAGCTTGGCGTATTCCTCGATCCTAACGATGTCGCGGTTCAGGAAGCGGCACGGGCCGAGGGCATCACCGACCAGTGGCTGGAAGCGGCCATGCGATCGCCGGTCTACAAGATGGCGGTCGAGTGGAAGATCGCCTTCCCGCTCCATCCCGAATACCGCACATTGCCGATGGTCTGGTACGTGCCGCCGCTGTCGCCAATCCAGTCGGCAGCGGAAGCCGGCAAGATTTCGGCCCGCGACGGCATGCCGGATGTCCGCTCCCTGCGCATTCCTCTGCGCTATCTCGCCAACCTTCTGACCGCCGGCGATGAAGAGCCCATTGCCGCCGCGCTCGAACGGATGCTGGCGATGCGCTCCTATATGCGGGCGAAAAGCATCGAAGGCCGGATCGACGAGTCGATACCCGAGCGCGTCGGCCTCGACCGGGCGCGCATCGAGGAGATGTACCGGATCATGGCGCTCGCTGCCTACGAGGATCGCTACGTCATTCCGACTGCGCGCCGCGAGCTCGACGAGGATGCCTTCGTGCTTCGGGGTTCCTCCGGTTTCGGCTTCCGAGAAGGCACGCAAGGCAGGACCAAGGTCAATCTGTTTGGTGGCGGTGCCGACAAGGCCAGGACGAAGCGCGAACCCAGAATGGACATTCCGTCATGAAACTGACCCTCAAGGCCCTCGCTGCGCTGCTCGGCTATCCGTCACCTGATCTTCAGGCAAACGTTGCCGAAGTAGATCGCGCGTTCCGTAACGACGGCCTGCTGAGCAGGAAGGATCTCACTCGGCTCGAGCCACTGCTCCGTCGTTTGGCCAACGAAGATCTCCTTGACCTGCAGGCGGCCTACAGCGAATTGTTCGATCGTTCGCGTTCGTTGTCGCTTCACCTGTTCGAGCATGTCCACGGCGATAGCCGCGAGCGTGGCCAGGCGATGATCGACCTTGGCGAGCAATATCTGAAGAGCGGCTTTTTCCTTGAGGGCAGCGAGCTGCCAGATTTCGTCCCGGTCTTCCTCGAATACGCCTCCTGTCTGGCACCGGCCGAAGCGCGTGACATGCTCGGCCAGCCGAGCCACGTCTTCGCTGCTTTAGCTGAGCGGCTTGACCAGCGCGGGAGCGACTATGCGGCGATCTTCCACTGCCTTGTCGCACTGGCCGGCGCCCGCGTCGACGCCGACGCCCGTGCCGTCGTCGACCAGAATACGCCGGCGGAAGACGGCGCCGATATCGACGCCGAGTGGGAGGAGGCGCCCGTCTCCTTCAACATCGGCGGCGCTCACGAAATGGGCGGCCCGACAGGGGTTGTCGCAAAGATCCGGGCGTCGAACCGCCCGGTCAATCAGGAGGCCGCTCCATGACCGCTTTCATCAACCAGCTTGCGTTCGGCTGGTATCCCTACCTTGCCGTCACTGTGCTGGTCGTCGGTAGCATCCTCAGGTTCGATTCCAACCAGTACAGCTGGCGCACCCAATCCAGCCAATTCCTGCGCCGGCGGCAGATGGTTCTCGGCTCCAACTTATTCCACATGGGAATATTGGTGCTGCTCGCGGGCCATTTCATCGGCCTGCTGACGCCGGTGAACGTCTTCGATGCGGTTGGCATCAGCCATAGCTTCAAGCAGACCGCAGCACTCGTGGTCGGCGGCATTGCCGGCGTGCTCGCCTACATTGGTTGCTCACTGTTGCTCCACCGGCGATTGTTCGACCCCCGCATCCGCAAAAGTTCATCGTTCGGAGACATCCTGGTCCTCGTGCTGATCTGGATTCAGCTGACCCTGGGAATCGCGACAACCTACTGGACGATGAAATATCTCGACGGCAGCGAGATGGTGAAGTTTATGGGGTGGGCGAATGGCATGCTTACCTTCGACCCGGCGGCTCCCGAGCGCATTCGAGATGTCGCTCTGGTCTACAAGCTCCATATCGTGCTTGGCCTGACCCTGTTCCTGATCACGCCATTCACCCGGCTCGTGCACATCTGGAGTGCGCCGGTCTGGTACCTGCTGAGGCCGGGCTTCCAGATCGTGCGTACTCGCCGCGCCAAGAACGCCCCGCGCTCCCCAACGCGCGGGCCCGCGGGCGGTGCGCCGAGTTATGGCGGCCCTACCGTCCTGCGTCAGCAGGCGGAAAGCGGGCAGGAAGGCGCATGAGCCGGCGGCTTGACGTCATCAATCTCGGCGACCCGGCCCAACGGCCGGCGCCAAAGATGATGAGTTCGTGCGAGAGTGGGGGTTGCGGTGGACCTGAGCCGATGCTGCCTCCGCCGCCGAGCTTTGGCGAGGTGCGGGTCAACGGCGTTGAAATCACGCCGGAGGCTATTGCGGAGGAAATCCAGCATCACCCGGCTCCCGATGCCGAGACTGCCTGGGTCGAGGCTGCACGGGCCCTCGCCGTTCGTGAACTCCTGCTGCAGGAGGCACGTCGCATTGGCCTTGCGCCAGAAGCGATGGCCGACGACGCCGGCCGAATTGAGGTTGAGGAGGATGCGGTAATTCGCGCCCTATTGGAAAAGGACGTCGAGCCGGCCGCTCCCTCCGAAACCGAATGCCAGCGATATTATGAGAGTCACCTCGACCGCTTCAACACGGCCGAACTGTTTGAAGCCGCGCACATCTTGATTGAGCCCGAAGCGGAAACGGAGGAGGCCTGGTGCTCGGCGTTGGAGCGCGCGCGGAACATTGCCCGCGAAATCGGCGACGATCCGGCAGCATTCGCAAGCGCAGCCCGAACCCATTCTGCGTGCGCATCGGCCAAGCAGGACGGGTCCTTGGGTCAAATCCGGCGCGGCGAGCTTGTCGGCGAGATTCAGGCCGGACTTGAACGCCTCGAAGCCGGGACAATCTCACGTGAACCAGTGCGGTCGCGTTACGGCTGGCACGTCCTTCGGCTGCACCGCCGCATTGGTGGACGCACCATGCCGTTCGAAATGGCACGCGACCGGATCGCGGACATGCTCGAAGCCCGTAGCTGGTCGGTCGAGGCAGCGCGCTATGTTGCGAGCCTCGCTGCGCGTAGCAGCCTCGAAGGCATTACCATTCAGGGATCCGCCTGATGGTCATGCTTGGCGACATGCTTGCGGCGGCACGAGATTCCTCGTCCGGCTTCCAGGCGTGGCTTGAGCGGTCGGATGCCGAGCTTGCGACCCGGATCGCCGAAGCGGCAGCCAGATCGGAGATGACTTGTACCCAGTTCGTCCGGAGCGCCATTGCCGACTTCAACCGCTTTGCTGGCGAGGAGGATTGGGCCACGCTCACTTCGAGCGTGAGGAACACTGACGATCCGGGCACCGTTTGCCTGTTGGCAATGATCCGCTGGCGCTTGATGGCTCAGGGATGTCACAATCACTCTCACCGGCCGAGTAAGCCGGAACTGCCGGAGACCATCCATGAGTGACGATCGACGCGACGAGCCTGCGGATGCTCCCCTCAATCCTGCGCTGAAAAGCAGCACCGAGACCGTCTACCCGACGAAAGAGTCCACACCGGCGCCGATCGAGACCGCTTCGGCGAAGGAAAATGAAGGAGAGGGCTGGCCTGTCCTCTGGCTCGCGGTGACGATCGTTTGTGTCGCGCTGGCGGTGTATTTCCTGATTTAGTCAAGCCTATCCTCACCCGGTAGCTCGCGAACGAAGCCAGCTGTCTCAAGCTTCAGGCCAAGGCGCTCCAGACCCGCGCGGGCTCTCGAACCGGGATCGGCGCTTTTGGCTGCCATGTTGAAACAAATGGTCCGACATCCATGCTCGCGGCCGATCCGCTCCAGTTCTTTGTAGAGCACGTCCTTCACGCGATCATTGCCCCTTAGATCGAAGGCCACCATCGCCTCTACTTCGAGCGCCGCATCGTGTCTGAGATGTGTCCATGGCCGAAACGCCGCTACCCCATGGATATAGTGGTCGGCCGCGACCACGGCGATCACACCGCCACCAGCCTTGATGAGCTCCGCTCCGAACTCCAGCCACCGCTCAAAGCTGACATGTGTCGCCGTCCGGATGAGAGTATAGGCCTCCCCGAGGCGCTCATAGGGCAGTCGCTGGACTGTCAAATCCCGCATGCGTTATCTGCCCTCAAGAACTCCCCGAGATTGCACGCTAGGTCCGATAGGCTATTACGTCATTGAGCCAGATCATTCTTCGGCTGGCCCGGATCACGCTCGGGAATTCAAGGTTTGCCCTACGTACCTACCGCCAGCCTCACACCGCTTCCGGAGGGACACCCCTGCGCCGACTGTCCCGTGCGTCCGATCACCATCTGCAGGGGGCTGGACGCGCCAACGCTTGCCGGCATGCGGTCCTTGGGAACTATGCAGCGCCTAAAGCCGGAACAATCGGTCTTTCATGAGGGCGACCCGGCCAGGCGCGTGTTCATGGTCACCCATGGCGCTTTGAAACTGTACACGCTGCTTGCCGACGGACGCCGGCAGATTACCGGCTTCATGTTCCCCGGCGACTTCTTGGGGGTCAGCATCGATGAAGAATATGCTTTCACCGTCGAAGCGTTGGAAGACACGGAGCTTTGGTGGTTTTCGCGCGAAGCCTTTGACAGGTTCATCAGCGATCACCCGCAGGTTGAGAGAGAGCTCTATCGCCTCGCGGCGCATGAGCTGGCCGAGGCGCAGAGGCAGATGGTGCTTCTTGGCCGCAAGGCGGCCGCGGAACGGCTGGCCAGCTTCTTTCTGGGCCTTCTCGACCGTGCCGAGCGCGCCAGCGGCAAGGCCGAGACCTGTTTCGACCTGCCCATGTCCCGCATCGACATTGCCGACTATCTCGGGCTCACGAAGGAGACCGTAAGCCGGATGCTGGCGCATTTGCGCAGCCTCCGGCTCATCCGCCTCCAAGCACAGAACCGCGTGGAAGTACTGAACCGTTCTGGACTCAGCGAAATGGCCGACGGAATGAGCGCCGATCATATCAACTAAGCGCTAACTGATGGTCAGAGGCTCCATTCGAGTTGAAACCAGAACTTCCTTGTATCGACGCCAAATTGCTGGGCGTCGTAGTCTGCATATTTGAAGAGAATGCCGGCCTTGCCGATCTTGAAGCCGGCCGAAGCGTCCCACTCCGTCCCGTAATCGACACTCCCCTTGTCGCTGTCGAATTGATGGAAAGCGATGTTTGCATTGAGTCCAGGCAGCATCCTGACGCCGTCGAACGCCTTGGAGATCGAGACATAGACATCCTGAAGCCCCAGGGGCGGTGTCGTGAGAAAGACGTCTGCCCACCCGTTGAACCTGTGCAGCGTTGCGAGGGGGGTCTGCACGGAGTGGCCATGATCACTGCCAAGCAGTTCCACGCCTCCTGAAACTGTAAATCCCGACGCTTTCGCCCCGCCCTCCAATGCCCAATAGTCGGCAGCATAGCTGAACGGGTTATCGCCATAATCCAGTTGGCGTGCGTAGCTGGCCCGCGCCGTTACCTTTGCCTTGCCGATTGGGATCTCGGTGCTGAGATAGCCCCCATAGGTCTGGCTGCTGTTCGTCAGCGCAAACGTCTCGTCATAATCAATGAGGTAGCTGAAGACCTTGCCCTGGACGGGGCCGAGCTTGGCACCAATACCAGCGAACAGGAATTTGCCTTCGATACCGGTTCGAGGTCCGGCATCCCCACCGAAGATAGTCCGCTGGTTGACGGCATAGGCAATGTCTGCCGAAACTGACCCCAGCTTCATCTCACCGCGAATGGCATCAAAGGTCTGCTCATTCTGGCGCCAACCTACTGCGCCGACCCATCGTTGGTCGTCCAGATTGATGCGCTGCCGGCCCAGCGTGAAGGCAAGGTCTTTCGTCTTGTACTGGAGCTGGAGCCGATTGAGCTCGATGTTCTCGGGGTCCGATACGACCGCATATTGGGTCCTGCGCTGATTGTCTGCCAGCGGAAAGGGAAAGGCGTTGTAATTATTGACGGGCGCAAGCGTGCCCTCTCCCTCCGCAAGGAACGAGAATTTGCCGAGCTTCGCTTCGGCTCCGGCGCGCAGCCTGAAGGTCACCGCATCCGCATCGAGCGCGCCCTGATCCACCGTCTCGTATCGAAGCCGCGCTTCCAGGATGGGCTTGATTTCCAGCCGATCAGGTCTGCTGGGTTTGTCCTGCGCCAACAGCGGACTGGCGAGTAGCAGTGATGCGGTTGCGCCCGCCGCAACCCGGACTGCCTGGTTGATCCTGGCCATGTTCGTTCTGCCTGACTTGTTGTTGTCCGCGCAGCAATTAGACAGGCTCGCAAGCGCTAGAAGTGATCTAGCGCAAAGCAGGCAAGAGCGCTCGAACTAGCTGTTTCCGGCGAAGGGGTGGCAATGGACGGCAGCACAATCTTCTGGATCGCCGCGCTAATGGCGATCGCAGCCGCGCTCTACTCGAGCGTCGGTCATGGCGGGGCCTCCGCCTATCTTGCCATCATGGCGCTATTCTCCGTCGCGCCGGACACCATGCGACCGACGGCGCTCGCGTTGAATCTGGTCGTCGCGACCTTCGCCGCTACGCGATTTGCGATGAAGGGCCAGACGAACTGGCGCCTGCTTGCCGCTTTTTCGGTAACGGCGGCCCCGGCCGCGTACATCGGCGGCACCATTCACCTTGCGCCGGAGATCTACCGCCCGCTGGTCGGCGTCATCCTCCTCGGCGCGGCCGCTCGTTTGTTCTGGCAGCCCGAGCGGCTGGTTGCCCGGCCGACCCATGCGCCGCCGCTTGCGATTACGCTGCCGAGTGGCGCCGCACTCGGCTTGCTCGCCGGCCTCACCGGGACCGGTGGCGGCATTTTTCTGAGCCCACTCATCATCCTCTTCGGCTGGGAAGACGCGCGCAAGACGTCTGGCGTCGCCGCAGCCTTCATCCTTCTCAATTCCGCGGCTGGTCTGCTCGGCAACGTCGCCAGCGTGCAGCATCTTCCGGCGGCGCTACCGATCCTGGTGGCTTCCGTCTTCGCCGGCGCGCTTCTCGGCACTTGGCTCGGGGTCTCGCGGCTGCCACGGCACCGCCTGCTGCAGGGCCTGGCGATCGTCTTGGTCATTGCCGCATTCAAGCTGTTGTTCACATGAAGCCTGCGCTCGTAATCCTTGCCGGTGGCGAGGGAAGCCGCATCGGCGGCAGCAAGCCACAGCGGCTCTTGGGGGGCGTTTCTCTCCTTGATCATGCGCTGAGCTATGCAAGGAAGACAAACGCGCACCTAGCCGTGGCCGCGCGCGAAGAACGACAGATCGGAACCTGCGAGGCTCCAGTCGTTCTCGACGATCCGTCGATCGAAGGCCCCCTTGGCGGCCTGGTCGCCGGGCTGCGCTTTGCGAATGCGCAAGGAGCAGATGCATTGCTCACCATTCCGGCTGACATGCCCTTTCTCCCCGACGATCTTGCGGATCGTTTGGGAGCGGCAATCGGTGAAAATCGAGCCGCCATCGCCAGCAGTGCCGCCAGGCTTCACCCGGTCTGCGGCCTCTGGCTACCGGAGGTACTGGCTTTGATGCCCAAGTATCTGGCCTCGGGCCGCCGCTCGCTCAACGGGCTCGCCGAAGAGGCGGGTTTTATCGCTGTCGAATGGCCCAGCGACCCGGTCGATCCCTTCTTCAACATCAATAGTGTCTCAGATCTGAAAACAGCCGAGGAACTCCTCGCTGGCTAGAAATCCAAAACCTGGACCGGTTCGCCTGTCGTAAGGGCGGGCGCGGCCGCGCGTTGGCGCACGAGCAGGTCGGCTTGGGCAAGCGTCATTTGCGCGCTCGAATCCTGGTTCGAAAGAAGCTCGACACGCTCCCCAACCGACCGTCCGCGATGGAAAGTTTCCCGAGGGCCGCATTCGCTCAAATCTGATGCGAGCGAGGCGTTCCGCCAATTGAGCGCCTCGTCCGGCTCCCGTCCGCAAAGGCCGGCGAGCAGCGGCGCGAGCAGCAGCCTTCCGGTTACAAGGGCCGAAGTTGGATTGCCCGGCAGCCCCAAGACCAAGGTCTTGCCTGCACGCCCAAGCCAGACCGGCTTCCCCGGCTTGATCGCCACGTTGGAGAATATGAGCTCCAATCCAGCAGGCCCGAACATCGTCTTCGCGAAATCTTTTTCGCCAACGGATGCGCCACCCGTAACGACTACCAAGTCCGTATCGACCAAAGCTTCGGCAGCGCTACGCTCCATTTCCTCAAGGTCGTCTCTGAGTCGGGATCGACCGACAACCTCACCGCCCCACTGCCTTGCCAGTGCCGCGATACCGAAGGACACGCTCTCGGGAATAGCGTCGTCCCGGTTGCAGGCCGATCCGGGCTCGGCCAGCTCATCGCCCGTGCTGAGGATTCGCATCCGCGGAACTCGATGCACCACCAGCGAATCTACATCGGCTGCCGCCGCGCAGACTACGGCGAGAGGGTCAAGAAGCCGTCCGGCAGAAATTAGTTCGCTGCCCCGCCTGAAATCGCTGCCCTGGGTCCGAATGTGGCGTGCATGTCCAGGGTGCGCCTCAATGGTTGCGACTTCTCCGTCGCGCCGGACATTTTCCTGAATGACCACCCGGTCGGCACCGGCTGGAACTGGTGCGCCGGTGAAGATTCGCACACACTCGCCCGGGCCGAATTCCCCATTCCAGCTTCGTCCGGCGAAAGACTCTCCGACCACATGGAGCTCCACGGGAAGCTGGTCGAGGTCTGCGTCACGCAGCGCGTAGCCGTCCATTGCAGACACGTCCGAACGCGGCGAATCCAAGCGCGCGACGATTGGCTCAGCGAGCACGCGGCCTGCGGCCGTATCAAGGCCGATGGTCTCGGTGCCAAGGGGAACAGCGGCGCCTTTTACGAGCGCAACCGCTTCTTCGAAGCTGATCATGCCTGACCGGACCGCTGCCAGTCGCCGGAATTGCCGCCGGTCTTGGACGCCACCTCAACGCCGCCGATGACCATCGAGCGGTCGATCGCCTTGAGCATGTCGAACAAGGTCAGGCAGGCGACCGAAACCGCCGTAAGCGCCTCCATCTCGACGCCCGTGACGCCTTCGGTCCGCACTTCGGCAGCCACCCGGAAGCCCGGCAGGCTGTCATCCATATCTATCCGGACTTCGATCTTGGTCAGCGGCAAGGGGTGACAGAGCGGTATCAGCTCCGCGGTCCGTTTGGCTGCCATGATGCCGGCAAGCTCTGCCGTGCGCACGACCGATCCCTTCGGCGCAGCGCCGGTACGTACCTGATCGAGGGTTCCGCTCTCACACGCCAAAGTGCCGTGCGCTACTGCGGTCCGCAGGGTCGACGCTTTGCCCGAGACGTCTACCATCTTTGCGCGGCCTTCGCCGTCGAGATGGGTGAGTTTGCTCATGCGCAAAGATGCCTCAGCCGCGGAATCTGGCCTGCCAGAGAGCAGGGGCGGTAACGGCTATCGAGTTCGTGCACGAGGACAAGGTCCCAGCCGTCGCGGCAGGCGCCGGTTGATCCAGGAAGGCAGAAGACGAACGTATCGTCGACCTGTCCCGCAAAGGCGCGCGATTGCAGCGTCGAGAAGCCGACGGTACCGAAGCTCGCTTGGTGGAACAGCACCGAAAAGCCGTCCATTTCGCGCCGGAAAAGTGGCTTCACCGCCTCGGGCGTGACATCGCGGGGAGAGAAGCCGGTACCACCCGTCGCAATGATGAGATCGACAGATTCGTCTTCGACCCAGGCGCGGACCTGGGTGCGTATGGCTTCGACATCATCCGTAACGATCGCCTTACGGGCGAGTTCGTGACCGGCTGTGCCAAGTCGCTCAGCGAGCAGGTTACCGGACTTATCCGTTTCCTCCGTCCTTGAGTCCGAAATCGTCAGGACCGCGATCCGCAGAGGATAAAAGGTCAGGCTTTCGTCAACTCCGGCCAAAGCTCACTCCCAGCGACGGCGGTCGGCGTAGTCGGTTTCGGTCGGTTCGATCCAGTTCGTGCCGGACTCGCCCTCCTCGCGCTTCCAGAATACGGCTTCTGTCTTCAAGCGGTCCATTAAATAGTCAGCGGCTTCGAAGGCTGCACGCCGATGCGGCGATGCCACGCCGACGAAGACGATCGGATCGCCGCACCGCATTCGGCCGCAACGATGAACCACGCGGGTATGGCTGATGGCAAAGCGCTCGGCTGCCGCGGCCGCAATCGATTGAAGCGATTTCGCAGTCAGTTGGTGGTGATGGTCGAGGACAAGTACGTCGACCGTATCCCCGGCGCGGCTCTTCGCGCGCGCCAGTCCAACGAAGGTGACGACTGCGCCTGCGCCCTTGCAGGTGTGCATGAGCTCGGCAAGTTCCGCGGGCGGATCAAGGCTTCGTTCCTCAAGTTTCGCCACGACCGTCATCAGCCGCCCGACACCGGCGCGAGGAATTCTACTCTGTCTCCGGTCGCAAACTGATGCGTGTCGTCGACGAAAGTGTCGCCAACGACCGCGCGTACCCGGCGGTCCTGAAGCCACTCCGCCGCACCCGGATGCTCGGCGACAAGCAAAGTTCGCAAGGCGGCCACAGTGCATGGTGTCTCAATCGACACGTCGACCTCTGACCCGAGAACGCCTCTCAGCTTTCCGTAGAAGAGTACCTTCATCGCTCTGCCCATCTCCCGCGCGATTGCGCCCTAGGCCGTTCCTGGTCAACTGACGCTTTGAAACGGATTGCGAGGCTGAGCTTCGCCGAGCCGCATAGCTGCATGGTTGATGCAGGTCATTTCAGCAGGGAAACGGGTCAGCCGATTCGGGGGAAATGCCGATCCCTGTGGGTGCCAATGGGGTAACGGTAGAAGATTTTCGGCGGCATTCGAGGCTGTGTTCGGCGGACGCTGATTCCGCAGCAGCCGCGCCAACAAACCCGGCCACCGACCCGCCGATGGGTAATTTCTTTCTGGTTGCAGCTGAAATCACCATGGTTTTCGTCAAGCATCCGTCGTCTTTTGGCGGCGGTGAAGGGGGGCAGCTCAGAGTGTCGCCAGATGCCTTGGGTCGCCCCTTACTGCCCCACACTTTAGCCTGTCTCGCTTGCGCACGCCGGCCGGCCCGAATTCGATCATTCGAGCGGCCGCCGGATAGAAGTGTCTCAGGATGGATGTTGGCGGCCAAGATACAGCCGTCGCGCCCCTTACCCTATGGTACTATGTGCGGGGTGGATTTCGCTTCACGAGGTATTGGCGAAAATCCGCCGTTTTCATTCGGGGGCGTGGAGGAATTCTCCACGCGACATTGGTCTGAGTGTGCCATCCGAGCCTCCAGCGTGTTGGAATTCGTCACCGCGAAATCCCCCTGGACGTAGTTTTTTACGTACCGCTTGAGCACGGACGAGCGACGGAGAAGCCTGACATTCTGCTTCTTGGAAAGACGGGCGCAATCGACGGGTCGGAGGTTTTCCAGACCGCCTTTTTCAAGCCAATTCAATTGCCACGCGCGCGCGCGCGACACTTCGTCGGCCTTGACTGAAAAAGACGCGCCGATGGCTTCGGAGATGAGACCTAGCTGAATCAGTTCGTCGAAAGCTTTCCTGGCCGCCTTCAGGTCGACCAAACTGAGGCGCGCCGCTGCATCTCTCACCGAAAGAAAAAGGGTGCCGTTGTTAGTCCCGTTGAACATGCCCTGGAGCTCGACCAACAGCCAGCGCGATGGAAGCGAGAGAGCGCTGACCTGGGCTGAGTGAAGGAACGATCGCTGGAACTGAATAAACCGTCCCCCGATCAGATTCCGGCCATTAGATGCCATCTTCCGGTTGCGCCGCCGGCTCACAAGAACACCCGCAGCCGCGGTGCGGTCTGTGCGCAGCGTTCGATGCTCGCCACGGTGATTAGGGTGCGGCTCCCGAGCTTAAAGGCCTCCAGCTGGCCCCTCGCGATCATCCTATAGATGGTTGCTCTCGAGAGCCGCGACCCGTCCCCGCCCAGAACTCGGCCTGTTTCCGCGATGCTTAAGCCGATTGGCTCCATTGTTAATCTCCCTTCGTGTCACGGCCGCCATTGCCGTGACTGGGAGACTCATTCTGGCTGGAGGGTTTGGTGAAGGTATCAATGGGTATGAATTGGTTGGAATTCGCATTCAGGGCGCCAAATCTGCTCGGCCTTCCCGGTATTGCATCCATGCCAATCTCACGTGTTTTTTTATTGTTTCGTCAGAGAGATTGCCGCCCACCGCCTCGCACAGATGGTCGCGGAGCGCAGACTGGGTGGAGAAGCTGAGCAACTCACCAGTATCAATTAGGCGCATCAGTTCGGCATAGAATTGATGCCAAACTGCCACCTTTCCTGGCGCTCCCGCTTTACCATTACTTGGCACTTCGAGGCCGGTAACGTGAAGGAGCTCATCCAGCTCGGTCGGCTCAACCTCGACGCCAATCGAGTGCATACTAAACGTTCTATTGGCGGTAGCTCCGCCTTCCCAGTCGACCGTTAAGCCCGGCCCCATCCAAAGATGCCCGTGGACTTCGACCTTCGTTCGTCGTTCACCCTCGATCCAAACAGCAAATGCGCGCGTTCGCAGCAGTCGGCTTTTGATCCAACTCAAAAGAATCTGCGGTAGCTCGTCCCTGGCCTGCGGCGCTCGTCCCCTCACCCTCTGATAGGCGGCTCTGAGCGGAATCCACGTCTGAGTATAATCAGTCGGAACAAGGTCTTTTAGAAACCTCTTATCGCTTGGCGCCTCAGGCACATGACCTCCCTGCGTCAGTGCAGTACTGAGCCCAGGCCGGCATCAGAGTATCGCGCCTTTGCTCGAAGTAAGTGGTTCGCTTGTAAGCGGCCTCGGTCTTGTTGGGATTGCCGTGCGCTAGCGCTGCTTCAGCCCAGCTGTCGGCGACGCCGGTGTCGGCCGCCCAGTCTCGGAACGCGGACCGGAAGCCATGAACTGTGGCCTCCCCACCTCCACTTCCTCGCACGGCCTTGGACAGAGTCGCGTCGCTCAGGGGCTGCCCCTTGAGGCCAGGAAAAACGGTTTGACCCGGTGCCCTGCCAAAGAAGTTGCCGGCAGCCGAAAGTACGCCCAGCGCCGCCGGTGAAAGCGGAACAATATGCATGCGCCCCGCCTTCATCCGATCAGCCGGTATCCTCCACTCGGACGTCACCAAATCGATCTCACTCCACTTGGCGCCGCGGACTTCACCCGATCGAGCCGCGGTCAGGATGAGAAATTGCACCGCAAGCCGACCGGCTGATGGCTCCTTGGCCATAAGGCCAAGAAAAAACTCGGGTAGGTGCTGGTAAGGCATAGCGGCAAAGTTTTTCCCCTTAGGTTGCCGGAGACCACTCATGAGCTGCCCAAGTGCGCGCATTGGGGCTTCGGTCTCTCGCCAGCCCTTGCCCTTGGCATAGTCGAGTACCACCCCGATTCGTTGCCGGACGCGCCGAGAAGTCTCCGGAATGCTGAGCCAGATGGGCAACAACACGCGTTGAATGTCTGGAGCATCAATCGCATCGACCCGACGCTTGCCAATCACGGGAAACGCGTGGGTTTCGAGCGTCTTGATCCACTGCGCGCCATGCTTTCCGTTTCGCCAACCCTTTGCCACCTGTCGGTGATATTCCTTTGCGGCCGTCTCAAACGTTGGAACAACCTTCTCTTCGATCGTCCACTCGGCCCGCGGATCGAGGCCGGCGCGAGCCAATTCTCGACCAATTCGCGCTTTCTCTCGGGCCTCAGCTAACGTGAGTGAACGTCGTCGGATGATGGGGACGTCTTCAACGTGTGGGATTGGCTCGAGCGTCACGGAGCCCAATCCAATGTCCCGGCGATGGCCATTGTGCTGGACACGTAGGACCCAGGACCGGGTCCCCGTGGGCTTAACAAGCAAATAAAGACCGCGGCCATCGGAGTGTCGGCCTGGCTTGGCTGTAGCAATTTGCTTGACCTTAAGGGGCATTAATTCCCTCAATTCTTACCCCGCTATAGTTGAGATGTGTGGCGACGGCAAGAGTCAGAGTGAGGCACATAAACCTCAGAATTGTCGAGTTTTTAGAGCAAATCTACTTCAGCTAGAAATTCTCTGAAACAGGCAAATGGCGGAGACGGAGGGATTCGAACCCTCGGTACGGGAATCCCCCGTACGGCGGTTTAGCAATTCTCCGGGGTCATTGAGATCATTGACCAAAAGGCCGCCGTATAATGTCGAGTATAATGTCTTCTAGATGGGGATAGGAGCCTCAATCACTCGAGTTTTCGATATGGTCCGGAGCAATTCCTCGGGCCATGCGACACCCAACCTTCGGTATGACGTTAGGATCGGATCGATTTCGACTTCCTGGCCTTGAACGAGGGCTAGGATCGTCCTGATAAGCTGGGCATGCGATTTTTCGAGGGGGTGTTCGTAGCCCATTTCATTCACTTTGAAATCCACCACTGCCAAGGAATCGGAAGCGCTCTCAAACTGTCCCTGTTCGACGAAGGCGCAGGCTTCACCCAGATTGCACCAGATTAGACTGTCTCGGTTGCCGCAAGCATTCGCCAGCTGAGCTCCTCGGCGATAATGCTCAATTGCTTCGGCCTGCCGACCTGCATGCCGGAGGGCTTCGGCCATGGCCAAATGTGCATTGCCGATAGCTCTGATATCGCCGCTTTCGGCTGCTTGGGTGGAGGCCTCTGTCGCCATTGCCATGGCCTCGTCGCTCAGGCCCAATTTTGAGAGGGACCTCGCCAAGGCCCGAGTTACAGACAATTGGTTGGATCCCGACTCGAGGCGAAAGGCCCGGATCCGTGCCACTGACGATTTGAGTGCGTCCAGATCGAGAAGGTCTCGGTAGGCGGTGTTCAGAACTAGCTCTCGCTCGATTTCGTCCTCTGGTTCCAAACCCGCTGCTGTCAATTTCGAACCAATAGCCCAAACGGCCTCGTACGTGTTGAGCCTCAAGGCGAGCTTCATCTGTATGAGATCAGCCTTAAGCCGTTGACTCTCGGAACCCTGGCCCAGTTCGAACAGCCGTAAGGCAGGCTGAACATCTGAATATCGGCCTAGATCAAGGCGAGTCTGAGCCGCGATCAAGGCATGCTCAATCATCTGGTCCCCTTTACCGGCTTCATACTGACCGTGTTGCCACGCAGCATCAAGGATCACTAGCGCGTCCTCTTGAGCTCCGAGTTGGAGCAGCGCGCCGGCGACATCGGTGACGGCTTGACTTTGCCCGGACGCAATCTTCCCTGCAATTGCCGGAACGAGCCCTGTCGTGCTCAGCAATTGAGGTACGCGACCACTCTCTTCGAACGCACGATACCAAATATTCGTACGTTGCTCGCATCCGGCAGGGCCGATGCTGTCAAACCAACTGTTGCGGTAGCTGGAATTTGCGAAACGAACATGCGAGGCATCTTGCTGGATCTCCGCAGCCAATCGCAATTCATCGATGGCACCGCCGATCTCCCCAATTTCCCCAATACGACAAGCGAGCGCAAGGAAGTCGATCGGCACCGCCTTGTCGGGCGGGATTATGGAGAGCATCTCGGCAACCGCTCGTGCGGGCGACGACAAGGCGTTTCTTCGTGCAGCGTGAAGCATGTTGACTGAAGGAAGACGAAACTCGACGCCCTCGCGAAGGCCCTTAATCAGTAGCTCCAACCATACCGGGCGGCCACCAAGTGACTTCTCATGTAACTCCGAAAGGAGGTCATCCGAGGGATCGTTACCCACTTGGTCAATGTGCCATTGTCGAATTCCCTCGCGATCTAGCCCGTGAACAGTCTCACAGACTCCAGCCAGCCCCTCAACAGTCGTAATGAAACCGGAATTCCAGTCGCTCGGATCCGTCTCGGTGTTACATGCAGCAATCAGTATCCAACCGGCTGGCTGGTTGCCCGCAATGAACCTAGCGAACTCGCGTGCCGACGCGTCCGCGCCCTCGTAGTTGTCGAGCACTACGACAACCGGGTTGCCTAAGTCAGCCACGATTTGCATGAACTGTCGGATAGCGGCTCGTCGGTTGAATTGGTCGAGTTGTCCCAGTGATTCTGTCGGTGCGTCGTTCTCCCCAGAGATTAATCCGCCAACTACTTCTATCGTCTTTTCAGCCTTGTCCGTAACCGCCTGCAAAAGGTCCTGCGCCATCGCCGCCAGAACCTTCCTGCCGTTGCCCACGATTGCCGACAGTGCTTTTTCGGTGGCAACCTCGACTGCCTGCCCAGTTGATTTTGGAATCTGCTTCAGGGCCTCGTAAAGGGCGGCAACTACCAATGACTCAGTAGAGGCTAGAGCCATATCAACGCGGACGACCTGCTTATCTCCCGCCTGAGCAATGGCTCCGCTTAAGCGCTCGGCAACTTCTGTTTTGCCAACTCCGCCAACCCCATCTAGACCGAACAGCGTGCAACCACTTCGATAGTTGTCCATAAGACGAGCGAGAAGCTGATCGCGGCCATATAATGGCTCGCGATCCATTCTCTGGAATTCGATCTCGTCCGCGGGCATTGTAATGTAGTTATTGGAGCAGATGGTTACTTCGATGCAATGGCCTGTGATACCTGGCCAGACCCCAATTCACTTGCCGACCGATGAAGGACCTGTCTTGGTCCAAGTTGCGGAGATTGCTGGATCGCCGATGTTGCTGATCTGCAGTCAGCAAGCAGTCAAAATCCCGATCGTAAGGTTTCACTCCGCGTGTGTCTTCGGCGAATCGTTGCGGGCTGTGGATTGTGATTGTGGCGTTCAGTTGGTCGCGGCTCTGCATGCAATTGTACGAGAGGGCGGTATCATAACGTATGCGTGGGAAGAGGGCCGGGGCCTCGGGATTGAGGCTAAGCTCCGAGCCATAGCCCTGCAGCAAGAGGCGGGTATCGACACAGCTCAAGCATTCGCCCGCCTCGGTCATCCTCCAGAGCCACGCAACTTTGAAAATCACGTTGCGGTGCTACGCCTCATACTCCCCGGGGGCCCAGTTCGGCTGGCATCATCGAACCCGAAAAAGGTAAAGGCACTAAAGTCCGCTGGGTTTGAGATCGTTGAGCGAGTCACGCTGCAAGTTCCAGATACACCGGAACGAATCGCATATTTGGCAGAGAAAGAATCTGCGTTGGGCCACCTACGGCAATGACTATCGATAGGGCACTGAGTGGCGTGCCTTTCGGGATCGATCTCTTCCGATGTCATGAGGCCGGCAGGGAACTGGCAAATTATCGAGCGGAACCTGAGAGCCATCGTTGGTCTAGGGAGTCGGTCGAGTCTCAGGTCGTTTTCAAGACGCTATTCATTTCAATCTGCCATCAAATGAACTGGGACGTCCTGCAGGATGCCCTTGCGGACTGGATGCTTCCGACTCCATCCGAGAGGCTTGAGGAATTTGCTGCAGTCAGGGCCCCGACCCTCAGCCGTTTGCTGGCAAACTATCCGAAGCAGGAGAGGGTTCGAGCCTCAGAGCGGTCAGCAATGTTGCGGAATACCGCTGGCCACCTAATCCAACTGCTCGGGCCGGACGGGAACCTCCGCAGGCTACTTAGGGCACCTCGCCTCGCTGGCCCCGACGGGTTTTACGAGACAATTCGAAAGTTAGATGCCTACGCCAGTGATCCAGTCGAAAAGAAGGCGCGTGTCCTAGCGCACGACTTATACCGCGAGGGAGTCCTGCGTTTCGGCGATCCGGAGAATCTTAGGCCTGCCGTCGAGTATCATCTCATCCGGCTTTATCTGAGAAGCGGGAGGGTTTTCCCGACCAAAGCCCCTGTTCGCGATCTACTAATTGGACAGCCGCGAGAGGCTCGGGAAAGGCTCGTTAAGCTCCTGCGCGAGACCGTTGATGAGGCCATGCGTCAAACGGCATTCTATGCCGGGCTGGATGTGGCGACCTTGAACTATGTCGAATGGCAACTGGGCCGGTCGGTCTGCGTCAGTGAATTGAATGCGGAATGGCACCCATACTGTTCAGCAGGATCGGCCAACCCGTTGCCTGATGATGTTCGCAGCTTGATTTCATCAGGCTGCCCGTTTGGAGAAGGCTGTCGGTCTAGAACCGATGACAAGTATGGCTGGTATCACGAGCCCCAATTCGAAAAAGCCATCTATTGATGCGCCAAGACCAAAACGGTCTCACACGATTGCTGCGATCGGGGCGCGGCCCTCGAGTGGGGGCTCAAGCGCGCAAGGCTATTGCGGACAACGAAATCGCGCCGACCGACAGGGCGAAGTCCGATATCCTTAGCCATGTCAGAGAATAGATCTCCGACGCCAATCCTCAACTCCTTGTAGTAAACATCTTGGATAACGAGGATGACGCGGCCGGATTGACTCAACCATTGGCGAAATTTGCTCAAGGCAAGTTGCATATCCTCAAAATAGTAAGAGTAGCCCTTGGCGTAATAACGCTCTGACGCGTAGCTGCCGTGCTCGCGCACTCGATCAATCACGTCCACGACAGTGCGCGGCAACTGGATATTCCGATTGCTGGCTCGAATAAGGGGGGTGCCGATCTGGCTCTCGCGAAGCCCTCGCTCCTCGTCGTGATTTTGATCGAGCAAAAGCTCAACAGCGGGCAAATAATGCCGGATGTAGTCGGTCCTATTAGGATAGGGCGGCGATGTAATGATCGCTTCGACCGATCCCTTCTCAATTTGAAGCGTGTTGGTGTCGGCCAGCGTTACCGCCGAACGGAAGTCAGGATTCAACTGTTTCAGTCCCGCTATGAAGTTCGCCACATCAGAGCATGTGTTTTGCTGCTCACGGCAAACTTCGTCTTGGGTGAGAAAGATACCCTTAGCTCTCTTCGTCCAAGTGGGATTCGACCCTTTGAATCGACGGTGAAGTGCTATCCGAAATAATGCTAGAATGTGACTGGTTAGCAGTCGCGAATTGCTGCCCCTTGACTGAAGAATATCCCTGAATGATGGCGCTCCCGTAAGCGCCTCCCGCAATTCGCTGAAAAGCACATAGTCATCACCTTCGATCGCGCTCATGGGGGCGTCGTGAAATGTCTTGAGCGCGCGCGCGAGTTGGCGGCTCTCAGCCGTCCTGAAAGCGCAAGCCGTCGCGGCAAAAGGGTTTAGATCATTCATGGTCAGACTGATCGGAAGCTGGCGTCCCGCCTCGCCCAATGTCCCCATGCCCGCGAACGGGTCTAGAATGCTCGCATGCCCACGGCTCGTACAAAGCTCGAGAGCGAATCTAGCGAAGTCTAGAGAAAATGCGGTGTAGAGGCTCGCCAGCCTGCCATAGCCACGCTTGTCCGCGCTACCCGGCTTCGGGTTCGGGGTTGCGTCGACATTGAACTCATCGGCAGTTCGGAAGAGGCCGAAATCACTCACCACCGGATTTTCTCACTGTTTCCAATCTCTTTGGTTCTCGGTCCGGCCCGCAAAAGAAAGATGACGCGAATGATGTTTGAGCTTAGCCGTAATACGTTTCGGTCAAATCAAGGATGATTTGTTCGTCTTCAAACAGCTGGGTGTGGCAGCTGCCGTGCTCACGAGCGTATCGCTTCGATAGCACAGCAACATCGTGCCGAGCGTCTTCCTCAGTCTGGTACGTCAGCGTTTGTTCGGGGTCGTGTCCAAAACTAAATACCGCTTTGTAGCGCAATGTGGGCCTCCATTCCGGGATGGGCTATAATCGGTAGCAACTCCGGGTTCCAGCAGCGGGCAACCCGGCCATCTGAACTATTTGAAGTGTCCGCTTTCCACCCAAAGCTGCCGCTAGAGCCACATATCTCCCTTCATGAAAGGCGTTGGTTAGCGGCGCCATTGGCCCATTGCCATTAGATCACTCTTCAGCTTCGCGCGACTTACGCCCAAGTTGAGCAACCTTTCTAACCGCCGCGTAGATATCGTTTTCTATGAAGCTGGATCCTGTGGCTTCCACGGTCCCGCGATACTCTGACTTGGGAATCCGCATAGAGCCACCCCCATAGATTTGGGGTGCCCCGGTGGCTCTCGATATTACTTCCACTTCGCCGGCGAACTCACCATCAGGCCAAACCTCGTAAAGAGTGGCGGTTTCGACTTCGTACCAGTCGATGCCGTCGAGCTCGCGCTTCCTTCCGTCGGGAGGTTGGCGCGGACCCTCAGGTTCTGACGCCACTGCCGGAATCTCGATTTCATCATTGGCCGGCTCGATCCTATCGCGCGCTGCTTCTTTGTCGATGACTTCGACATGTGTGGGCTCAGGCAGCTTGTCTTGGAACTCGCCGCTCGCGTGGCGTGCCCGAAAGTTCTCGATCGCCTCGTCACGCCATGCGATCACCTGAGCCATCAGCTTTGCAGCCTCGCGATCGGGGTCCGTGAACCAATCAGTCGACCAGACCCGATAAATCTTCCAGCCGAGACCTTCGAGCACGGACTGACGAATCTTGTCTCTGTCACGAACGGTGAACCCCGAGTGATAGCGGGCGCCGTCGCACTCGATCCCCGCGACGAATCCGAGCGGATACTCCGGGTGCCTAACGCCAAGGTCGATTCTGAACTTCTCGACCCCAACCTGATGTATCACTTCGAAGCCCGCAGCCCGCAGACGGTCTGCAACAAACACCTCAAAATCACTGTCCGGCTCGCCACCGTCAGCCAGATCAAATCGGGCTCCGCCCTCGGCATATGTGAGGTAGGCTTGAGTGGCGATAGTCCCAGGCTTGGATCCCTCCACGATCTTCACATCGCCCGAACGAAGCGAAGTATAGAGACGAGTCGAAAGTCGGGCTCGTGTAACCAACACGTTCAATCGTCGGTGGCCCACATCGCTAGCTATCGGGCCGAACCTCTGCATAACGCGCCCCGTTTTTTCGTCCGGGCCATACACCGTTGAAATCAGTATTATGTCGCGCTCATCACCCTGCACGTTTTCGAGGTTCTTGACGAAGAATCGATCGATGCCGCCCTCCCAAGCCGCAATGTAGTTTCTGACCGCCTCCTGCTCTCCAGCAAGACGGTCAAATTCCGCCTTGATAAGGTCAGTCTGCTTGATGTTCATCGTTGCGATGCCCATCGAGCACTCGGGGTGAGCAATCATCAGCCCGATCGCGTCGTTAATGACAGCTTCGGCCTCCTGCTGATTGATCGACGCCTCATATGTTCCCTTCACGTAGAAGTGTTTCACTCCAAGGAGGGGGTCATCCGTGCTGGGGCTCGGGAAGACTACTAAGCGTCGGTCGTAGAACTGACGATTTGAGAATTGGATCAAGCTCTCGTGCCGCGACCGATAATGCCAATTCAGCTGGCGCCGGGTTCCGATCCGAGAATGGGCCAGATCCAGAATCGATTCCGTATCGACGGTAATGCCGTCGTCTTCGTCGCCACCATCACCGTCGGTCATTCCGGCCAAGCCAGTTTGGAAAAAGTCAGTTGGAGGAAGCTGCTTGCTGTCTCCCACGACAACTAGCTGCTCGCCCCGAAGGATTGCACTGACGGCATACTCCGGTCGCATTTGCGACGCCTCGTCGATAACGATGAGGTCAAAGGTAACGGTCTCAGGTTGGACGTATTGTGCCACTGATGATGGTGACATCATCCAGACCGGCTTCATCGCCTGAAGAGCTTCACCCGCGCGCTTTGTAAGATCGCGAATTGGAATGTGGCGCTTCTTCTTGCCAAGCTCGTTGTTGATGAGCGCCTTCTGGGTCCAACCGGACTTTGGTCCTCTATCAATTCCCCACGGCGCGCGGTCATCCAACCGCGCAGCATTGATCCGTCGTGCCTCAAGATTCTGAAGCTCGCGGTCAATCTCTCTAAACCTCGATCGAACTGCGTCGAGTGTGAGTCCTCCAAGTCGAGTAAGTTCATCCCCTTCAGCGCGTAGATATCGTCCTAGGATCGATCGGCTCACAAGGAGTTCATACAAATCAGCAAGCCGGTTAGCGGGAACGCCAGTTTGGTTCGCAAGATCGACAACGAACCGGCAATTTTGCTGTTCAGCCTCGCTGAGATATCGATGCAAGTCAGCTGCAAGCCGCAACCCAGCCTCGTCATTGCTCAGTCGTTGCAGACCGTCAGCGAGCAATTCGATTGTCGCTGCATCGGGCAACACTGTCTCGGTAGCGGTGTCTATTGCCCGCTCGAATTGCTGCCGAGCGACCTCCCATGCGTCCCAAATGTCACCCAAAGTCTGCCCAGCAGACCTAACCTTCTCGACAGACTGCTTGGGATCCTTGCTCGAAGTCAGTGTCGAGAGCAGGTCGGGATCAAGACTTCCCCGGTAGGTCAGTGCTGATTGAAGGTCCGGCGCCTCAGATTTGGGGTCTACGGCCCATTTCAGAGCCTTCGGTCGGTCGGTCGTCAAATACTCTTGGTGGAAAGCACGAAACTGCTGGATGGCCTGACCCAAACGTGAAGAGCCTATTTGAAGGGGTGCTTCGCTGGACAAATTCAACGCTACGAGAGCGCTGCTCAATCGTTCGAGGCCAAGGCACCGCTGATTGAGGGTTTCGAGCATCTCGGAGAAGGTAATTCCTCCGTCGGAGCTCTGAAGCCCGCTCAACGGCTCAGCCAATGCAGCGGCCTTTTTCATGGGCGCGCGGAGCTCTAACGCCGGCGCATCAATGATTCGTGAGGCTGCCTGATCGATACCTGCGGCAGATAGAGAGTCATAGGTTTGTTCGGCTAAAGAGCGAGCTTGCGATAAGCTCTCCCAGTCAGA
Source organism: Sphingomonas alba (assembly GCF_023516555.1). GTDB lineage: Bacteria > Pseudomonadota > Alphaproteobacteria > Sphingomonadales > Sphingomonadaceae > Sphingomicrobium > Sphingomicrobium album. The sequence goes on along the minus strand of NZ_JAMGBD010000001.1, from coordinate 1,779,586 downwards.
CGTTCGGCCTTCCCAATACTCTTGTGGGAAGTATGAACGTGCGGCGGAGTGTTCCTTGAAATCACGTTCATCCGCCAGCAGCTGACGAAGCGTCCTCAGCTGGCTGATAAGGTCCATGCGCGCCGAGACACCGGGCACGATACGCTGAGCCGCTTGCCGCTGCCGCTTGAATTCACCCCCAAAGACTCGTTCGAAAATGTTGGCATTCTCAAGTGTGTCGGCTGCCAAATCCAAAGTCTCGACGGAGGACTGGAATCCCTCAGGAGCGATTTGAGTTAGAGTTTCGTGTCGCTCGGCCAGCTCGGCCGCTGCCACTGACGCCGAGCGCGACACGCCGGGGAACGCGTCGTCCATGATTGATGTGCGACATAAGGCTCGGATTAAGTCGCTAGTCGCATTCCACTTGGCGAGCGTGGCTGTTAACACCCGGAGTTGGCCGACCTTTAGTTGCGTCCCATCGAGGCCAAAGCGTTGAGCCAAACTTTGAGTGTCGGAGGCCAGCCCTTCTAACGTTCCGTGACGTGCCCTCTCGCCAGTTGCCTCAGTTTTTGCTTCGCCAACTGTTGATGCTGAGCATGTCGCAGAATCGAGGGCTTCGGTGAGTTCGTCAACGAGCTTTTCATCAGCTTCGAGGGGATCAATCCCAATGGAGGCGAGTGAATTCTGGAACTGAGACCAGCGGGTTCTGTCTCGCAAGAGCGCCGTGGCTGCTTCCGGCTCCGCAAGGACCGAAGCCAAAGCCGAAGATGATGACGCCTCCGGCTCGGGCGCATCGCGCATTTGGTCAGCCTGCTTCTTAAATGAAGCAGGGTCAGACGTGACGGGGTAACCCGTCTCTGATTTTGCTGCACTGACGGCTGTCGCAAGCTTTTGAGCTGAATCCGCCGCCCCGCGCGCAGCAGTAAGAGTTGCCGCCGCGTCGAAGACATCCAGCCGATTTGCTCGTGACCAAGCGTTGACCCCGACACTTCCGTAAATGGCCGCGTGGTCTTCAATTTTGAGTGAAACCTGCTCAAGGATTTCGCGCCGGTTGTACAAGGCATGGGCGTTCAGCTCATCTGAGTCCGCCAGCTGCTCAGCACTCTCACCGACGACAATCGCGTTGTCGCCTATCCCCTGCCTGAGATTGAGGACACGCCAAATCAGTTGATGGGCGGTCTTACCTAAATCTCCGAGGGGCTGCCGCAAAAGACCGAGATACGTGCGAAGCTGGGTGCGCTGCTGAATTAGCCATACGTGAAATTCATCAACGCTGCGGCTGTCGTCGGACACCCGCGCCTCGGCCCGCTCGCGGAGGCTGTCAATCAAACCCGCTTTAGTCGCGCGCTCCGAATGAAGTTCGAGCAACAAAGGCCCAAAGCCAAGCGCCCTTAAACGCTCCGCAACAACCCCCAATGCAGCTTGTTTCTCGGCAACGAACAAGACCTTTTTCCCAGCATCTAAGGCCCCTGCAATCATGTTTGTAATCGTCTGCGACTTGCCCGTGCCGGGCGGCCCTTCAATCGCCAACGGAATGCCGGCTGCGACGTCAACCAACGCACTATGCTGAGACACGTCGGCGTCCGTCACAAGTGGGGGGACTGTTTTGCCAAACGAGGGTTCATCAATCGGGTAATCCTCCCCAAATGACGGGGCGCCGCCCGCGCTATCCGCGCCCAATAAGCGGACGAGTAGCTCATGGCTTTCAAATGCGCCCTCCGACCATTGGTCAGGGTCCAAATCCTGCCAAAGAACCATGCGGGGGAAGGGAAGCACGGCGAGTGTCAGAAAGCGCCTAAGGCGGAATCGCTTCGTTTCGTCGAGCACTCCGGACAAGCGGATAAAATAGGACTCAGGCGTTTCGTTTTCGCGTAGCTCGGGGGCCTCCAAGCCAAACCTCTGACGCAGGAGCTCACGCATAGCGACGTTGACCTGAAGATCTTCGTCTTGGCCTGAAATTGTAAAAACGTAACGGCTTCTGACGAGGGTTCGCTCCAAATGGACGGGGAGCAGCAGAGCTGGCGCGTGGAATGCCAGATCGCTTTCATCGTCTTCGAACCATTCAACGAAACCAAAAGCGAGAAACAAGGTGTGGAGCCCAGTCTCACGCTCATGCCCTCGATACCTGTCATGGATCGTGCTGAGCCGTCGATCTAGCTGCTTCTCAGTCAGCAAAACCCGAATTTTGTTGTCTCGATGATGGTCCTCGTCTTCATCCTCGTCTGAGTCGGGAAGCTCAAACGACGGATCGAATCCGTGCGCGCGGGCCAGCGCCACAATATCGATCGATTTGCCAAACTGGAGTTTAGGGAGGCCTAGTTCTTGCCGGACGGCGGCACGGAGAGACCGCTCGGCCTTCTGTAGCTCGGCTGCATCCTTCTCGTCCTCCCCAAGCCCTTCGATTGCTTTAAGGTAATCAGGATCGGTGAGACGAGCCCGCTCCCAAGCGATGAGGAAATCGTCCGTCTGTTCGTCCGGAGGGACAATGTCCTCATCCGGAAGAGCTTCAAAGCGCATCTGCCCGTCAGTTAATGTGTCGAACAGCTGATCTGGGCGCTCATCGACAATTCGGAGATAGGTGGCACCTCGCTCGGAGTGCTTGAATGAAACGAGTTGATTGCGCTTGCTAAGGTCAATCAGCTTCGCACGGAGACCCTTAATCGCCTCCAAGGTCCATTCGCGACGCTGGCGTTTTTCGGCAGATTCCGGCTTGATGTCGGGCGGCTCTCCACCACCGTTTCCTTCATCATTTGTTTCCCGCATGTAGGCCCTCGCTTTAGCAGCTGCCTGCCTCGCACTTGGCGTGCTTCTGTGACCGAGCTCCCTAATTAGCAATTCGAGCTCGGCGCGATTGCCGCGATTTCGCTCGACCGCCTCACTTAATTCTTTTGCTGTCTTATTGATCAGTGGTCGCGACACACCCGCTCCCTTAACGCCACAACAAGGGGTGAGTGGATGCCGCTCCCCCCAAAACAGATGGCGGTCATAAACCGCTGTTCTTCAGTTATCTACTCGCTAGCGGTCTGAAATAATCGGTATCACCACCCATCCACGACCTTCTTCATCGCGAGACTGTCGACCTCAATGTATCGCTGGGTCATCGCCAATGAACGATGACGGGCAAGAGCTTGAACGTCGCGGAGGCTCCCGCCAAACCTACCGATATTTCTCGCAGCCATCGTGATGAATGTCCGGCGACCCGAGTGGCTCGAACAGCCGTCGAAGCCGAGCACGGAATACCACTCTCGAAATAGATTGATGATGACCTGCGCCGACGTGAAGCAAGCTCGTTCAGTCTGGACGACCTTGGAAGGTCCGAACGGCAACGGGCTGACCCGATGTAGTGCCATTAGCGCCGCCCTCAATTCGGCGGCCATTGGGACAACACCACCCGAGTTGCCTTTTGATGCCTTGTCGGAAATGCGGACCGTTTCGGATACCTCGCCCTCGGCATCAGTGACCATGCGCCACTCAAGGTTTGCGATCTCCTTGGCCCTCAATCCGGCCCGTAACGACAACAGAAAGATGACGCGATTGCGTGCCGGATGCCTGGTGCGGCTGATGTGATCCAAGACCGCGCGGATTTGACCCGCGCGAAGGGTCTTCGCTTGGCGCTGAAGCATGCTGGAGTCCCATTAAGTTATTGGTCCAGCATTATATTTCCTAATGTGTTGAGGCTAAACCGGGTTGGCGAGGCTAAAAAATCTTGAGCGACGCCAAGGGGTTCAGACCAACTCATTAGGTTCTCATGGGAAGCTAATGAATCTTGTTTCGTCACGAAACAGCAATGACTAGTGCGCCTCAATCCTCGATGGCACTTGTCCAAAAATTACTGGATCGCTTGGCCTTTGCTGAGGAGAAAAGCACCCGCTAACCGAGGAGTTTTGCTTTCTGACTCTCAAATTCGGATTCAGTCAGCAAACCTTCTTTGTACAGGTCGGCTAGCTTGCGCAATTCGTCAGCCGTGGACGCGGGTGCGGCGGTGTCGCGCCCGCCAATCTGTTTCTCAATCCAGCCCTTTAGCGAGCGCCACTGCTCGACGTCCTTTCGTTCGTAGATAAAACGATTCTGATGCTGCACATTCGGGCTTGCGAATGGGCTAGGCGGTGGCTCTCCAAGGATAGAGATTTCTAAAAACCCCGTGGTGAGTGCTCCCGGTTCCTTCCATGAGACCGTCTTGATGTTCTGAACGGGCACTCTCTTCTGACCGAGGAAGCCGTAGTAGAGCATGCCGTATTTGATCACGAGGGAGTCACCGTCGATCCAAATTGTCTGACCAACCGTCTTGAACGGCCGGGCTTCTGTAGGCAGCGCCAGTGCTTCTTCGCTCATCTGCTGTCCTCCGTTTTCGATAGTTGAATTAGCTAGCCTTCGATTCGGGGCACAGGACATTCGGGTGTTGCCACTGCTTGTCCTCGGGGACTGCCTTGAGGCGGGTCATGTACAGCTTGCCGCCGGACAACGTCAGTCGAATGGTACCCGTCGAAAGGTCCATGAGTTCACGGTCAGCCGTGTAAGCGTTGATAGTATAGGCCGGTGTTCCGGAAGGACTGCTGGTATAGTTCACATTAGAGATTTTGATTAGTTTCGAATCGCCTTCGTAGAACCACATCTTGGTGGCCGAGATTTCGAAAACCTCCACGCCATCACCGGTACAATCCGCCAACTTCGGCGCCCACCTTCCTCGGAAGGCGAGAGGGAAGAATTCCTCATCTCCATTCTGCCATTCGAGCTGGGCCTCGGGAATTTCCGGAGCCGCTGCCGCGAACAGGACCAGTAAGCCAAGCATATGTTTCCCCTAGCCGTTGAAGGAGGGACTTAAGGTCAGGCTCTAACCGCGTCGGTGATCTCACACCTGCTGCTGGCGGCCTGCGAAGAAATAAATCCCATGTTGATGTTTCGAAAGGTTCGCTGGCTGTTGGCTGGGACGATTTCAAATTGCACGCGGGTATTCTCGTCGATTTCCGTACCGGAATTACCGCTGTGAACGCAGTGCAACTTGAAGTCCTTAATCGCAAAAGGGGCGTCATTTCGAACGGTCAGCTTGGTGATTTCCATCACGCTCCCGAACCCAGCAGCCTGCCAATTCCAATCGGCAATCGAAAGCGCTTCTTCCGGATGGTCGGGATACCGCGCTCGCGCTGCGAGCTTTCCTTCATAGACGCGCACTTTGCTAACGTATGACTCGTTGCCCGGGGCAAGGGCAGATAGCTGCTTATAAAGCCGAAGGTTGCCTTCAACATCGGTCGCCGGGAGCGTCCTTGCGGCTCTTCTGAGCTTCGAGATTTCGGGCTCATTCTTCTTTTCGACTGCCGCCATTTTCTCGACGGACAATCCGGACCCAACGCCCGAGCCGCCCGTATCCGTCGAGGCTTGCTTGCCGCCCTGATGCGTGTCGGGGGCAAACACGCCTACTAAGATGAAGGCGACAAAGGCGCCTAGGCCGAACTGCCAGCGCTTCACACCTTTGAATGGCTTGAATACGCCAAACAGCAGGACGAAGAAGATGATTACGAACAGGCCACTCACGCAGCTTACTCTTCTGTTTCGATAATCTTTTTCCGACGAGTAAACAGGACGAAGAGGCCGAGGATTACCGCCCCAGCGAGCCAGAGGAAAATGAGCGTCCCCGACACTAAACCTGCGCCGATGGTTGCACCAGCCGTGGCAGCGTCAGCATATTCAGCTTGGCTGGAGGCATTCGCTATAGCGTCGCTGTTCGTTTTGCAGCTTAAAAGCAGCAAGCCCAACATCAAGATATTAAATAAGATGAAGGTCCACTTGACGACCTTACCGAACGCGGTTCGATCGCTGACTTCGCGACGTACAACAGGCATGACTTTCTCCCCCAAGTTGCGCGAGGAATAAGGGATTTAGTCTCGCTTGCAAACGGGCGAAGAAGTCGGTTCGCGGCTATTTCGTCCCCATTATTCACGGTGGAAAAATCGGGCCGCTCAGAAGCATTTCGCCGCAGGGGCACGCAACCGTGTGGGCGGGCCGTAGAAATTCTGAGGCATGCCAAGGTGCAGGCACTCATTAGGTTCTCATAAAAAGCTAATGAGCCAGGATATACGCGCAGCTGGCTGGCACCACGTCCAGCGCGTCATGGCACTCATCCGCCAGTTTCGTCTCGGATTTTGCGCGTCAACAGGTCGATCCGCCGCGCAACTTCGTGCTCCCGCCGAACCAAGCGTAAATCCGTGTGACTGCGCGGTAAATTCAGCGCGATCTCCGCTCGCAGTTGCTGCAATTCGATGCGTAATGCGTCGAGCCTGTCCGCATCGGTCATGAGGACCGCTCCTTACGAGTGCGTTCGTAGCACTGCCCTTGGCGGTACGTACGGAGTGGCACAGGTTTGCGACCGGCCCGCTTGTACTCCGGCCCAAGCCAATCGCGGATCATCCACTCAATCAAAGACCAATGAAGCCGTTCATCGACGATCGAAACAAAGCCTTCGAAGAAGGATATGGGTGGCTCGCCCGCGTCAGCGGCGCTCCTGATGCGGTCGGCATGTTCCTCGATGGTTGCCAGTACTGCCTTCCCGAGCTTCGTCCTTTGAAACTCGGCGACAGAAAATGGGTCGTTCCGCGCGTAATGATCGTCGAACTCGTCATTCATCGGACTGGGAGCCTTCTTTCTTCTTAGGCTCATAAGGCAGCATGGTTTCGCCAATCATGTCATCGCCCAACTGGATGTCGGACGCGTCAACACTTAGAACCTTGGCCATTGCAGCCGCTTCCTCCGGTTCCGCCTTCTCGGTATCAAGCTCAAGCAACTGAACCCTCAGCAATTCCATACCGGACGAATCCGCAAGCTCTTGCTGTGTCAGGCCGCGTTGCTCTCGCCAAAAGGACAATGGCGTTCCTTCCCACTCAGCGAGCATTTCGTTCGCCTCAAGGGTGTCCGGCCATAGATCGTAGGTGGGTTTCTCCATGTGCTACTCCGTTCACTGGCCGATCTATCGGCGCTTTTGGAAAAAGGCGGCAGTCTTAGCCACGCAGGTCGGAGGCAGAGCCTTCTTCCCCGTTTGCACGTATCCCGCTTCCGCCATGATCTCGGCAGTCAACGAGCCTGCCCAATTAGTCGTGTCCCGCTCCCCGTAGTCCGATCCGAGATCAGCGGTGAGCAGCGGGTCTATCCCCGCCATCGCAGCCTCACCGCCATCGGTGGCAGTTTTGGCGGCGGCACGACCTTCATCTGAGCGGATGATCTCTTCCATCCGTTGGATGATTGGGTGATCGCGCGGATAACCGCCGCCCTCCCTGACCAGTAAATCGTGGTCCACGAGCAGCTTCATGATTTCCGCCGCGTCCGGCCCGTCCTGCTGTCGAGCGTTGTCGAATAACGTCTCGCGCTGCTTCAGTGAAAGCGACTTCAGGCGTTCAATTGTCCACGGCATTGGAGCCCCCTTTGACTGGCAGTTTAGCCAGTGAATTCAATCTTCCAAGAATGTAAGAAGCGCTGTCGAGCGCAGTGCTATAGCGCCTTGCGTTCCTTAGCGCGTCGCTGAAACTCAGGAAGAGAATACGTCGAGCCCTTACTGAAAGCGGACGTGACGGTGATAGGCGTACCGCGCCCCTCCCACTTACCTCCAAGGTATTCGATTATCTGTTTCAGCGCTCGACCGGTGAGTTGTTTCATGTCGTGACGCCGAAGAATGTCCGCGCCAAGCTGGTCACGAATCATGCCCTCAATTGCGGGCATAGGGGGCTTTGTCGGCGCGGCGCTGACAGCGCCCAATACAGCGCAGACGCCGTGGACGGACGTTAGCAATTCTAGCAGGTGGGTACCTTGAGCGGTTTCGTAAGCTGGCGCTAGATTGCCAGCGTCAAACGACCGAAAGAAGTCGTCTCCCACGGCGGGGTGACGAGCAAGCGTGGTCGGGTTGTAGAGGTTGCGCACAGTTGATCTCCTGCTGGAGGTTGATGCCGCTTTCCGCTTTCAGCGGGTCGGACTTGCCCTACATGGGGTAACAATAAGCCCCCTGTCAAGGGGTGACTATAATCCCCCACCGAAGCCATTGGCTTTGGCTGCGACATCCCGATAGCTGGTTCGGCCTCAATCAACTGGATGAAGAGGCACAAATGAACCATAGTCCCAAATTCGCACTGATCGACAGCGATGGCGACGAGCGCTTCGCCGCGATCATCGGCGGCACTTTCCAAGTTGGAAAAGCCCGTCTTGCCAAACCAACACATCTTGAAGCTTTCGCAAAAGCTATCTTGCTCGATGGTCAAGATGGGCGCTTTGTCTGCGCGGACGGTCGAAAGCCCGCAGTACTTAAGTTCAGCGGTAAGGCTCGCCAGGCCGTCGCCTACCGCTTGGATCCCTCCATTGCCGCCAACCTCGGCATTCCCGCTGTCGGCACTCGGTAATCAGTTCACCGCACTGTCGAGGGTGTTACCTTTCCGCCTCCGATAGGGGATGTGGGCCGCGCCTTGGCGCGGCCTCATCTTTTTGCGTGCACCACGCCACCCCAGAGCCCCGATTTACTGGGCGGCAGATTGAGCGCTCAGCAAGGGGCTTCGATAGACCGCAGAAGTCCCATATCCACCGAAGGTCGGGACTGCTGGCGCAGCGCCATGGTCTAACAGTTTGCTGACAACGATTGTTGCACCACTGTCCGCAGTCCAGATGTGTCGCTCGACCAACGCGGCAAGCGCGTTTCTTGCGCGGTAAACCTTGGAGCTTCCGTAAGCTTTATCGTACAGGTCGATTAGCTCATCATCTGTGTAATCCATTAGCAAGACGTTGATCGCAGCCACTTTGCCCTCAGTCATTTGGACAGAGAGACGAACAGGCTTCTCAAACAACGTCGCACGCGCAGATGCCGGTGCGGGATCATCTTGTTTGCACGAATACTCGTCGGCATCGCACTCAAAGCCGAGCGGCTTCAACTGCTCCGGTGTCATGCCATATTTGATGTCCGCGAACCCGTCGCCTTGAGGGTCAGCTTTGCATGCGGCAAGGCCAGACAATAACACCAAGCACGCCACGCCTACTATCACTCTCATTCGCGGTTCTTCCCCCAATCAACAGCCCATTCAGGGTTTGTGGTCGCGCATGGCGCGAGCGGCAAGTCCATTCTTTGGCTGCAAAATCAGTCCTTCTGCCGCCTCGATCTCTTGCCCCTCGGGACGCGCGCGGCATTGATGAAAGAAGGAAAGTCAGACGAAACCCGGCTCATTAGGCTTTCAGGAAAAGCTAATGAGCAACTTTGGTCCACAACTGCGGGCAATCAGTGAGAATTCGGGCGCTACCGCCAAAATCGTAATTTTGGCACTCTGAAAGGCCAGTTACGACGCGGAGGCATCAGTGCGGGCTGCGGAAGCGTCCAGCCGCAATAGGGAATATAAGCCGGCTCTGCGTCGGGATAAATGCTGCAGGCCCAGATGTCCGCGTCTATTTCAATGTATGATGTGCCACATGTAGCCTCAGAGCGCGGACCAAGTGCACCGGCTAGCCACTCGCGAACAAATCTAATCAGCCCCAGCCTCTGATACTGGAGAACATGCTGCAGCTCGTGCGCCCACTTGTGTTTGTCATTCACTTCATTTGTGCCCGGTATCGGGCCGTTGAAAACGATGACGTCTATTAGGCAAATGGCCGTCGTCGTCTCGAAATGTGCAAATGCCAACTTGGGGATACTCAATTCACCCGGCACCTGCCTTCTTGACAACACGCGTACACCCAAGAACGCATTCGACCGCGCCTTATTGTTGGGAATCAGGTTGAACTCTGCCTCGGTTAAGGGGCGGCCTCTGCTCCATAGTCGATCTCGCTCACGAGCAATTTGAGCGGCGACGATGGCAACTGTCGGATCAAGATCTCGAAAATTGCCAGTTCGGATGAATTGAGCGACTGCAGTCAGGTATGCCGCAGAGACGCCCGGGCCAAGTGCATCGCTGATTGAGTGTATATCAGCGAGAGCGCCTTCTGCCTCGCTACCAAGTAGCCGCCCACCAGCACGCTCTTCCATTGTATGTTCGATGGTCTCTAAGCTGGCGACGGCGTCCGCGCCAGCCGCCATGCCTTCCGCTTGTCGAGCATAGGCCTCTCTAGCCGCCTCGAGCGGCTCTTCTCTTCCTCTAATGACGCGGTATTGCGCCCGAAACGGAGCGACTGCAGCCTTGGCAACCTTCTCGGCTGCAGTGAGGATTCTTGGCACTCCTGGAACACCGGTCATTTCTCACCCCCGTCATTTAGATGCCGTTCGCAGTTGCTACGTGAGAATTGGCCCGGGATGCAGGAGCATGTGTGCCGCGATCATCGCTCAAAAATACCAATACTTCGCTGGCCGAAATAGGAACGATGATTTGGCGCGCGTCATGGGCGATCTCGTTCAAGACTATGGCTCCAGGTTAACGCAAAATTAATCCGCCATCAATTGATCGTTTTACTGGCCTGCTCGCAAAATCGCTTTCAGGGACGAGCTCTTTCCAGCTGCTCCCACCTCTAGTGAGGCCCAGTCGTGCCACGTGAGGCTCACGACTCATCGCCTCTGAAGAACCTCAAAATTGAGAACTTCATAAGTAAGTGGATGGAACCTGAAATCGTCGCCGGCGAACGGATGTCGGCCAAAATCGCCAAGGCGTTCGACGCCGCGATCTCCCCTGACACTTACGCCGTTCTACACCTCCGCCGAGAGTTGGACGGTTGTCGTGGCGAGCGGCAGCTATACGAGCGAGAGGCACTTGGCTTCATGGCGCGCCTCTCGAAACGAGTCAGAGGCAAGGCGACCCATCGGCGGCTGCCTCCTGACCAACGGTTTCTGCCGAATGCCATAACGATCGAGAAGCTGTTCGACGGCCCCCACCTTAACGTCATGCTCCGCCGGCCCGCCAATTGGGAGTTCGATGCCTTTGAGGCCGTCCTGCGCGAGGAGTGGCTTAAGAGCCCTTGGGCCGCCACGGACCAACGCGCGGTCAAAATCATGGAGCGAGAGCGGGGCTCAAATCTCGTCGGCTATTGCCACAAGGAAGGCGACGAGGCCTTGCTCATAGAGACACTAAGCTTCGGACTTGTAGCGGCGTCCTAGCATGCCCCGGTCTTAACGACCTCTGTGTCCAACCCCCGAACATGCATAGCCGGATGAATGAGGATCAACGGCAAACTTCGCTGTGGTCTCAAAGATCATCGAAACAACGAAAAGTCGACCGCACCGAAGGCGAAGCCGCAGGCCAGCGCAGCTGGAGCTAATAGACCCGGTTGATCGAGGATTCCGGCAGGAACTAAAATATCCACGAAAGCAGGAGACCTCCGCTGACATTGGAATACCCGTCGCTGTCGACCGACCTTCCCGACGACGAGGTCAGCAACGACGCGGTCCAGCTAATCATGGTTTCCCTGTTTAACGGTCTATGCAGGCTGACCGCCGCCCTCGCCGAAAACGGCCTGCTAACCGACGATCAGGTTCTCGGTCTCCACGACGCCATGACGACCCCGCTTGATGACCCCGATCTTCGGGACGACGACCTAATATCCTTTACCCGGTCGACGCTGGAAAAGGTCCTCGCACGTGCCTTGGTAGACACGCGCGAGGAGGGCTGAAGTGGTCGGTCGATTAAAACTTTAAATCGATGAAGCTAGGTTTCCTCGGATAGTCGGACGAGGTCCTCGGCAGTCAGCTCCTTGTCCGGGTCGAGGTCCTTCTCGTTCGGGTCTCCGTATTCCGAGCCTGCAAATTTGTTCATGGCTTTTGAGAGCCTCCGAGCATGGACCCGGTTCTCTTGGTCGATATGCTTTTCGAGCCATGCGCTTGAACTTCGGACACGTTTCTCATCGAGGATAACACCGAGAATTTCGACCTCTGCCTGACCACCATGCCGAGCGCGGATGCGACCTAGCAATTCAACGACGTCCTCCGGCGCTGTAGCCTCAATGGGTAGGTCAATCGTGACAGTCGTCCCGGTGGGTGCAATCCCCTCGGCAAACTCGCACAGATTGAAACCGGAACTCCGCTTACCCGGCTTGGCTGCTGCGATGACGCCTTTTTCTGCCACCCAATCCACGAAAGCAGATTCGGTGGGATCGACGGGATCATCCTGACCCTCTGATCCCTTGCGGCTTTTGGCTGCGCGAAGTGCTCCTAGCCACTGAGACTTTGACGCCGCCAGATCAGGCGAAAGTCCTGTCTTAAGTGTAAGCAGCAGATCGTAGGTGTCATGGTTCTCCGGCTTCCACCGGCTCCGCTTTTTAAGCCCGTGGTTGAGCGCTTTGGAAACGTCGGCGATCAACATTCCGCGAAGCCCAAAGGTTGAATCGACTCTTTCGGCGTTTTCGTAGACGCAACCGAGGAACGAATAGAGCGCATCGTGGCCCCGCTTGAGGACATCTACGCAGGCGTCGTAGCGCTCCGTGACCACCTTCACGACGGCTTCAAATTCGGGGCTATCGGTTTCGGTTCTTTCGTATTCGATCAAGGGGTTCATTAGGAGCGCCCCTTTTCGTCTGGATCTGCGCGCGATGCGGCCTCGACGAGCTTTCGGAAGTAGGGGAATTTGTAGAGCTCGGTAAACAACTCTTTGCTATTCAGCAGGCGTGGAACACCATTCTTGTCAATAATCGGTTTCATTCTTAGGCTCCTAATTGAGGAGCCGTATAACTACACACAAGATATGCGAATGTGAAAAGGAGAAAATGGATTTTCTTTGCCATTTCTCCGTGATTTTCCCTCGTGAATTTTGCAATTTCCGACCCCAATTAGATTTTAATTAGGTGTTGTATTGGAACAACGGTCGAATCGCATGTCCAGCGGGGGAGCGGGAGAGGAGCTCGAGTTGCGGCTTCAGACCCTTGGTCGATAGGCCGGTGGCCCGCCAAGCCGTCGGGTAGCTGGCCGAGACGGATCGTCCTAGCGTCGGGCGATGGGGAACCATCGGTCTCGATTCGAGGAGATCTTGCACAGCAAGCTCATCCCCGAATTTTGCGGAGAGGCGGGTCGCAACTGCCAACCGGACGGATTCGTCGCATCTCCCGTGCAGGTGAGCGATGTTGATGCTCGCTACTTCCTGATGGCGATTGAGGCAGGGTTACTCGAACACCTCGGCTGCGGTCGGTACAAAGCCGCCGCCAGCTCAGCATTCGAGCAGTTCTTTTGGGAGGGTCGAAAGGCATTGGAGCCCCGGCCCTTCACACTCTGGCTCGAGCCGGTAATTACCGTAGCTGGGTTGGCCCGGCTCCATTTCGATCATGGCTGGCCCAAGGAATCGATCGGGACCCAGTCTGCCGACTTCGCGTTCGATTTGGTGACGTTCTTGCCGGGCAATTCCACTGAATCTATCGCCGGAGAGGTCAAGAAGACCGCACGGGAGATTGATGATCTCGTCACGCTGATGGTCGAATACGGGCGAGCGGCCGACATTGAGGCACCGACAGCAGGCAAAGAGCGAAATGCCTACATGAAGGTGGCGGCACTTCGCCGTCGGCGTCCGCCAATCTTCTGGGCGCTGGGGCCAGATGGGCTCAGCCGAGTGTTCAAGGTTCAGTTCGGCGCAGGTGATGTGGTCGAACTGGTCACCGTGAGCGATGACCAGTTGAATTATACGCGGACGTTATGACGAGCGCCTAACCCAAGGCTCCTCGGTTCGCTCAACCGTCATCGCCATCTCGTAAGGCCGGCACAGCAGCCCTGCCGCATCAGGCGGGCCGCTGAGCCAATCGTCCCAGTCACTGGGCGGCAGGATTGCGGGCATGCGGTCGTGGACCCCCTGCACATGCTCGCAGGCTTCGGTCATCACCATCGAATAGGCCGGGCCCCATTCATCCGTGTCGCGCCAGATACCGGCGACGGCGAACAGCTCTTGATCAGGCAGTGAGAACCAAGTGCGGGTCTTTGCGCCCTTCTCGCCCTCCGCCTCGCAATAAGCGGTGACCGGGATCAGGCAGCGCCGCTCCTGAAACGAGAAGCGCCACATGAAGCTGTCGAGCTTGTCGGTGCGGCAATTGTTGACCGGCTTGGGCTTTAGCGGCTGGCCGTTCTTGCCCTTTAGCGTTAGCGGGAATCCCCACGTCATCTGCCGCACCCGGCCTTCGGCAACGACGAGGCCGGGATAGCCGGGATAGGCAAACTCCCCGGCATTGCCGCGCGGGTCAGGGTCGGCCCGGAACAGCCGGGCGACCTCATCGACGTTCTTCCGCATATTGTAGAGGTTGCACATCGCTCAGTGCCACCTTTGGACCCGGCGCCATTCTTGATTCCCGGCGTAGGGTTCGCAGGCAATCCCGTCATCATCGGCATCGAGGCGCGATCGATAACCCGGCTCGCCGCGATGAATCGGAGCGGCTCCAAAAGTCCGAGCCCACGAGCAGCTCGGGTAGAAGGTCGGCATCGCGCTCCAATTGGTGACAACCATCCCTGTTGCGAAGACGGCCACCGCTCCGCCGATCCCTAGCCACAAGGTTCGCAACGACGATTTGCGGCGTCGGCGCGCGGCCTGAGCGCGAGCGTATTCGCCTAGCACGACTGGCTTAGCGCGGAAGGGCTTACCGAAGCTCATCAGGCCGAAGCGTCGCGCAATCGTTGGGCTAGGGCAATCGGTAGGGTTCGCTGCCACTGATGGGCAAGAGCACCTTGATCCGCGCTTGCTTGAAACCGCATCGACGGCATCGAAAGCGGCGAGACAGTCCCTCCAGTGGTGTGTTGCCGGGCAAGCAAATCTCTGCGCCATTCAGCGTCCTGATGTTGTCACAGAACATGCAGATCACCTGCAGCGAGCATCGGTGCCGACTGAGCTCAGATAGATTAGTGACTCGCTTGAAAGACATTCTCGCTGCTTAAGCTGACGAGAACGTTTAGTGAACAGATCGAGTCAAACGGATCGAAAATGCTGCGGTGCAAGAGTCCGTTTTGGGTCGAAAGCCGCCAATGAAAAAGGCCCGCCGAAGCGGGTTCTGCGGGCGGCGGGCCTGTCGCTCCGTGTGGAGGACGGACGACGATGACCGGATAGGGGGTCAATGAACCAGCTCACATCGAGAAAGATGCCGATGCGCTCCTAGTGTCTGCTTTGGGTCGAAAGCTGCCACTAGGAAGCCAGCCTCGTCATTGGGTTCTGCGTAAGGAAGCGAAGCGGCCCAGCGAGAGGGGCAGGCTGGGCCGCTTCTAGTCGTGACGCTGCCAGTTAGTTGGCTAGATCAGGCGATCATTCAGGGAGGATGACACCGGACCCGCCCATCTCTGCCGGGTAGTCCTGCATTTTGGGAAGGCCGTCACGAATGCGTAATTGAGTTTCCTGGTAGTTGACGTGAACACCTGCCTGGAACGGGAAATCCGGAATTGTGGCCGCGTAAACGTCAACCAGACCCAAGCTCGGATGTGCTGTGAACAGGTGACCGCCGCATTTCTCGCACCATTTCCGGTCGCTGTTGGCCGTCTTGTTGAAAGTGCGAATGCTTTCGGCACCTCTAGTGACGTTCACGGCGTCCGGCGACCAAAGCGTAAAGGCATTCACCGGGCTTGCCGACCACTGCCGGCAAGATTCACAGTGGCAGTATCCGGCGGCGACTGGTGAACCCGTCACTGCCACCTGGACGGTGCCGCAAAAACAGCTGCCGTGGTACGTCTTTACATCACTCATCAATCGAACTCCCTTTATTCGCTTA
The DNA here is from genome assembly GCF_023516555.1 of Sphingomonas alba. GTDB lineage: Bacteria > Pseudomonadota > Alphaproteobacteria > Sphingomonadales > Sphingomonadaceae > Sphingomicrobium > Sphingomicrobium album. The sequence continues at coordinate 1,764,007 of NZ_JAMGBD010000001.1, read as the reverse complement.
AAGCTGCAACGGGATGTTGCTCTTGTCAGGCTGCGATCGGCGCCGAAGCCACGTCGCACGCCTCGATCCGTTTGACGGCTTCGGCCGTGGTCCACATGGCGTGGGCAAGGAAGCGCCAATTGATCATGGCTGCCTCGTAGCCGTCGCCTTCCTCATTTCGTGCTCCGCCCGTCGCATCCCTGACCATTGCGATCTCAAATCCGTGTTCGATGAAATCGCGCATGTGCGCTTCGACGCAGAGATTACCCACAGGCCCGGCGAGGATAATCTGCTCGATGCGGTGGCGTCGCAGCTGGAGAATCATGTCATTGGTCGAAGCACCATACGCCTTGTGCGGGCTCGTGATGATTGTTTCCCTATCGAGAAGGTATGGCTTGTACCGGTCCGGGAAATCGGCGCCCGAACCTTCGAGGTTCTCGAGGCTGAGTGGCCCTTCGCGGTCCAGAAGACCAATCTGATGCGCTAGGTCTTCTAATGGGGTGGTTGGCGCGACCCACTTATGGTCATGAGGATAATAATAGTGCGGTGAAACAAAGACTTTCATGCCCGCGCTCTTGGCGGTGCGAAGCAATACTTCGATATTGGCAAAGGTATTGTTGCGCTCAAGGCTCTCCTTGATGAGGCCGTAAGCCTTGCCATCCGGCATGAAAAAATCGTTGTGCAGGTCCGTGAATACCAAGGCGGCAGCTCCGCCCCTTAGCGTCATTTCCGGCGAACGATGATCAAACACAGCTCTTCCTTTCCGCCCCTCAGTTGAGGGGGCCGCTGAGGAAGAAGAATCGAATTTCAGAACTGCAAAGCCAAGTCCGAAATCCGTACCAGCCCGGCAGGTCCATTGTGTTATGATGACCGCATGAACGGATACGGACAGTTCTGTTCGATGGCCCGAGCGCACGAGGTCTTGGGAGGGCGCTGGACCCTTCTCGTTGTGCGGGAAATTCTATTCGGCAACCGAAGATTCAACGACATCCGTCGGGGCATTCCGCGTATTTCGCGTACCGTGCTTTCGGAGCGCCTAAAAGAGCTCACATTTGCCGGTGCAGTCACGCGCATCGATGGGGCACATGGCCCGGAATATGTGCTCACGGCAGCGGGACAGGAGCTGGCCGCACTCGTGACCGTGCTCGGAAAATGGGGACAGAGATGGCTGGCTCGCGAGCCCGCTAAGGAAGACATCGATCTCCAAGCAGTCTTAGTCGATATGGAACGTCGCGTACGTTTCGACGCGCTACCAAAAGACCCGATCGTAATACGCTTCGAAATTCGCGGTCATCGTCCCCGTTTCATGCTGCTCAAGAAGACGGAAGCCTCGATTTGCCAACAGAACCTGGGCTTTCCTGAACCGCTTTGTGTACGTGGTCCGCTTGAGGCGCTCGTCGCCTGGTGGCGTGGGGACCTAAGTTTTCTCGAAGCGCAACGGATTGGCCTGCAAATTGAGGCTCCTCGACCAATGATCCGAGCCTTCCCGACCTGGTTCGACCTTTACTTTTTTGCACAGGTTGAGCCCGCAACGAAGGTTGCCAATGAGAACGTTCGGGGTTCGCGAACCGCGACCGCAGCGTCCTGACTCTGAGTTGACCGTAATCGGTCAGGATTCCGTACCCCCTCAATTCCTCCAAGCGGTTTAGGATCTTCTCGCAATCAAGTGATCGAGAGGATCCGTCACATGGCGGCACATCTGCTAATTCTTTACCCACGGCCGAGCGATCGCCCCGAGTTTGAGCGAGTGTATCATGAAGAGCATTTGCCGCTTGCCGGTCCCATGCTCATTGGCGCTACAGAGGTAACCACCAAGCGGACGATCGGGCCAGGACTGCCCGACTACCACCTGATCTCAGACGTTTGCTTCCCGACCATGGAGGCGTTGTTGGCCTGTGCGATGTCCAAAGGGGGCCAGCAAGCATTGGCCCATGCGGCAGCTATCAGCACCGGCGGAGAGCCTTTGATCCTCGCCGCAATGGACGACGCTTGAAAGAGGAAAACTCATCATGAAACTCTATTCGTTTCCACCTTCTCCGAATGTTCGGAAAGTAAGCGCCGTAATCTCGCACCTGGGTATTGCCGACGTAGACATGCAGCTCGTCAATCTTGCCAAAGGTGAGCAGCGGCTATCCGATTTCCTTTCCATCAATCCGATGGGAAGGCTGCCAGCCTTGGTCGACGACGATGGTTTTGTCCTTTGGGAGTCGAACGCCATTTGTCAGTTCTTGTGCGAGCGGCAGGGGGCCTCGGCATTTTACCCCAATGATGCGCGAACGCGGGCCGACATCGCCCGGTGGTTGTTCTGGGATGCCTCTTCGTGGGCACAGGCGACCGAGATACTGACGCATGAGAACGTCCGAAAGCCCATGATGCAGATTGGCCAGCCGGACGCGGAGCGGATTTTGGAGGGCGAAGAACGATTCCGCCCACTTGCCAAATTGCTCAATGACCAGCTTGCCGACAGGCCCTTCTTAGCTGGCAATCATGTAACTCTCGCCGATTTTGTGGTTGCTGGTTCAGCGACATACCTCGAGCGCGGCCAGTTCCCGGTCAAAGGGTTGCCCAATCTCCAGGCGTGGTGGGCGCGCCTTCATGAAATCCCTGCTTGGAAAGACACTGTTCCCAGCTCGCAACTTCCCAGCTGAGCCTGACCGAAAAGGACCATGCGATGAAACCGGAACTTGAGGCCCTTATCTGGGTCAGCGCCTTCACTGCGCTCTTGTGGGTGCCATATGTGTTTAACAGACTTCTCGTCGGCGGAATCGCCGCGACATTCGGTTATCCCGATGAGCCGGCGAAGCTTTCTGCTTGGGCGCAGCGCCTCCTTTTGGCGCACAAAAATGCGGTTGAGAACCTGGCTGTCTTCACAGCCCTGGTACTCACCGCTCAGATACTGGACATCCACTCACCGGAAACGGTCGCCGCGGCGAGCTTGTATCTATGGTCGCGCGTCGCACATGCCGCAGCCTATGTGCTGGGCGTACCGGGTGTCCGAACAGTGGCGTTCGTTGGCGGATTTATTGCCCAGATGATCTTTGCTTTTCAGCTGCTGGGTGCCTGACCGTGGACCGCATCCAAATCGAACCGATTGCCGCATTCAAGGATAATTATATCTGGATGATGCACGATGGCGAGCGGGCTGTCGTCGTCGATCCGGGTACGTTTGCGCCTGTAATAAAGGCTCTCGATAGCAAAGGCCTCGAGCTTGGCGCCATCTTGCTCACGCACCTGCACTATGATCACAATCTTGGCGTTCCAGGGTTGCTGGAGCGCACGCCCGTACCCGTCATCGGCCCATTCCTGAATGACCATGACCGGATGACGCATCCGCCCTTCCCAAAACCGGGCACCGTGCCACTAGACTGCGTCACGCATGTGGTTGGCGAGGGCGACACCATCACATTGGAGTCGGTGGGCCTGGAATTTACTGTCCTAGCCGTCCCTGGGCATACGCTTGGTCATCTTGCCTTTGTCGAGCAACGACGGGGATGGCTGTTTTGCGGCGACACCTTGTTTGCGGGCGGCTGCGGCAAAGTGTTCGGCGGCTCTATGGAAAACATGATTCGCTCGCTCGATCGACTGGGCGCCCTTCCGGACCATACCAGCGTCTACTGCGCGCATGAGTACACGCTGAATAATTTAAAGTTCGCAATGGCTGTTGAGCCGGGAAACAAAGCATTGGCCAAGCGAATGGTCGACGTCGAAAAAAAGCGCAGTCGGAACCTTCCAACCGTTCCATCAACAATTGCGTTAGAGCTGGAAACCAATCCCTTTCTCCGAGTGATGGAACGCGAAGTGCTCGACTCTCTGCGGTATCACCGTGGCATCATTCCACGAACTCGAACACAGGGCTTCGAAGCTCTGCGCAATTGGAAGAACGAGTTCGTCGCTTAGGGACGCTGCACTCGCAAGGTCGGCGCTATGCGGGTAAGGATTCCGTACCGCACGCACGTCGCATTGAGCAGTACTTATTCTGGGCAATTTGATTGCACCGGAGTCCCAAAATGAAGATCAAGCTAAGTACGGCGCTAGTCATGGGGAGCTCGCGAGGTATTGGGCGCGCGATTGCGACCAAGCTTGCACGCGAGGGCGTTAAGCGGATTGGCATTCATTACCACTCTCGTCGAGACGAAGCCGAAAAGACGTTGGCGTTGGTAACCCAAGCGGGCAGCTCGGGCGTCCTCCTCCAAGCCGACACGTCGGATGCAAAGCAGGCTCGATCAGTGGTCGAGCAGGCGGCAGAGGAACTCGGAGGCTGCGATATTTTCGTTCAGAGTGCTGTCCCAACGTTCGAGAAAATTTACGAGCACGCGCTTTCGACGGAGGTCCCGCTGTCCAAATGGCAGTTGGCGTTCGATAGCCAGGCCCGAGCATTCTTCATCGCTGCCCCCACGGCCGCAAAATACATGCGAGACGGCGGCAGGATCATTGCCTTGTCTTATCGAGCAGGCGCTGAGACCGGAGGTTGGCAACCTTGGATCGGGATGGGTTCAGCGAAAGCCGCACTAGAGAGCATGTGCCGTTACTTGGCGGTGGCAATGGCGCGAGACGGCATCACCGTGAATGCGGTCAGTCCGGGCGCATGGGGCGATAAATCCACACTCTTCGGCCAGACACCTCAACAGGTTCAGGACGCGATGAACGAATGGGGTCGCGTCGGATGGAACCCGATGAAGCGAAATTGTCTACCATCTGACGTGGCTAACCTTTGCGCTCTTCTTTGCAGCGACGAAGCTGCCTTTGTTACCGGGCAGAGCATAGTCGTTGATGGCGGCGGGTCGCTGATGAACCCCGAGTTTCCTTTGGCCCTGCAAGTACCGCGTTGAGCCCAAGAATCGGACCAATGTGCTCATTGGCAGTGTCACCCCGAAAGGAAATAATTATGTGCGATTGTTCCCGCCCAAAAGCCGAGCGACGAACGGCAGCGGAAGAAACATCTGGCGCGGTAGCCATCGAACTCGAGGCACTTCGCAAGGAAGTTGCCAAACTCCGCAAGCATATCGAAATATTGCTCTTGGCCGCGGAGCCTTGGTGATTATGGCAGGTCGGCGGGAGGCCGTACTGACAATACTCAGCTGGTCGTCCGTGCGTCGTGCTGGCGTGGCCGCTACTATCGTCGGTACCATCGTAAACGGAATCAACCAGGGCCCTGAGATCCTTGCTGGTCAATGGCCAGTAATCTGGAAGCTCGGACTGACTTATCTCGTTCCCTTCTTGGTCGTGAATTACGGGACGTATTCCGCCTTACGAAATTCACGGTGACCCTATTAGCCGGCCGACGAACTTTCCGAGAGGAATCTGCGGTGTCAAAGTATGAGCTCTTCGCCGAGCTACATGTCCCCGGCGACCCAGTTGTGCTTTACAATGTGTGGGACGTTGGAAGTGCGATCTCGGTCACCAAAAGTGGAGCAAAAGCTCTAGCGACTAGCAGTCAGGCAGTTGCCGAAGCTCATGGTTGGCAGGACGGGCAAAATGCGCCGATCGAATTCGTGATTGAGAACGCTAAGCGGATCGCAGACTCTAATAGCCTTCCTCTCTCCGTCGACTTCGAAGGCGCTTATTCGGAGGACCAAGAGGTTGGCGCGGAAAACACACTTCGCCTGAAGGAAGCGGGGGCTGTTGGCTGCAACTTTGAAGATCAAGTCATCGGTGGAATGGGCATCCATCCCCTGAAATGCCAGGCACGGCGAATTAAGGCGATTCGCAGGGCAGTCGGCGAAGATTTTTTTATCAATGCACGCACGGACCTCTTCCTCCAGACACAAGATCATAATGAAGCGCTCGTCGATGAGGTCATTGAGCGCGGCAAGGCCTTCGCAGACGCTGGCGCAAGCGGCTTTTTTGTCCCCCGCATGGGAGATCCTCGGCATGTTGAGCGGGTGATCAAGGAAGTACCTCTTCCACTGAATCTCATCGCTCTTGCAGGGTCGCCCGACAAACAGACTTGGGTCAACGCGGGCGTGGCGCGAGTTAGCCATGGCCCTTATCCGTACCGGCAGTTGATGGACAAACTAGACGAGATGTCGATCGATGCAATCGGTTGAGAGGTTGGATGCAGCCCGGTTTGCAGCCGCGAATGTGACAGGCCGAAAGTCGGAGAGCAGAATTGGCCTGCCCTGAGTGCGAGGAGAACTATCAGCGCGCCCTCAACGCTGACGCGATGTTCAGATCAATTGTCCGGTGGCCATGAGGTTGTTCAGTGACCGGATCACCAGTTGCTCGGAGGGGGCAAGCTTGCGCGGCACGAACGTGTCGATCGCCTCGCTCGCTGACTGAGTCTGAGGGCGGGCAGACTCGCGCTCTGCGGTAGCCGTTTTGAACCGCCGCTGGGCCCCTCTTGGGCGCCAGTACATTTTACACCTTCTGTACTCAGCTGCGTGTCTGGCCAGTGGCAGCTTTGGGTCGAAAGCCGCCATTAACGATTAAAAGTTTTAATCGATGATCAGGCAGTCTCGGGCAGCGTGGCCTTGTGCTGTGAAGTGCCCATGGACATCGACCACTCCGCGCACCTGCAACGCGAACCGCCCGAAGGACCGGCAAACGCAGTCATCCCGTAAATCCCAGCAGTCGCCGGTCAGCAGTAACGAAACCTCGGCATCCGATAGCTCAGCTAACAGTCGGGTCAGAGTGTGGCTCGCTGAGTGACGCTTCAATCTGAATAGAACCACGCGGGTCCTCCGGGGGCTCGATGAATTGGAAAACCGGCTGAGGCTTCGAGCTGTGCAGGTTTGCGACCTTCATCGCCGGGTCTGCATGGCTGAGGTAAAAGCGCTCCAGTTGATCCACACTGGTCCCAGCGTTCTTCGCCAACATGAAGATGTCGATGTTCTGGCCGTGGATAAGACGGTTCATCAGGGCCGTATGGCGAAGGCTGTACAGGGTCCGCTTGTTGCCAAAGCTATCGAACTCAAGGTCGGCCTCACGGAGCAGCGCCTTGAAGAGGTCGTCCATATGCTCCTTCGCGGTTTCCCGGTTTTGATACTGTTGCAGAAAAAGTAGCCGCTCGGGGTCATCGCCATTGCGCGCAATAATCCGGCCCCAGACCGGCAGCGCCTCGGGCATCGACACGACGCGGCGAGGATGGGTCTTCCCGTTTGGCACTGAGACCTCAAGGTACGGGTTAGCCCCGTCGACAGGGTAGCAGTGCTTCTGCCTGAGCTCCTTCCACTCGCCGGCACGCAGGAAGGTGGCCAGCATGAAGGTGACGAAATCTTCCACCTCGGTCCATTGCGCAGCCAAGCGTTCGTCGCCTTTCGCCGCAGCACCCCGCTTTAAGAAGCCTGCACATAGGCAGAGCTCGCGAATCTCGATGTCGTTGAAGTAAGGTCGGGGGTTATCCTTCAAACGCAGCCTCGGCATGGGAGGCGCGGCCTCAATAAGCCTCCGTTCGGCACCGAACTTCAGGATCGCGTTAAGGGTCGAAAGATGGTTGCGCTGCGTCGTCGTTGCCAACTGACCCTGCTTGCTGCCGGCGGCGGCGAAGCAAAGGTACTGCCGAACGTCGTCGGTGGTGATGTTGGCGATGTCCTTGCGCTTGAAGAAGGCGCCGAGGCCATTGGGGGCAACGATCAGCTTTCGTGCATCGTCCCATCCGCGCAGCCTTCGCTTATCCTTACCAGCGAGAAGCTCCTTCTGGGTCAGCCACTCATCGGCAACGACATCAAAACGTCGCCGGTGGTCAGTCGAAGAGCATGGTCCGCCCAGATGACCGAACTTCGCCGCAACGAAGCACTCCGTGTAGAACGCCTCAGCGAAGCGCCTTGCCGCCGCCTCATCGGTCGTGCTGGTCGACTTCGCATGAAGGTTGCGGCCCTCGATCTTCATCCGGACGCGGGCATACCAGTAAGGGCTACCGCCCTTCGATGTAATGGGCTGCTTGTAGAGGCTCAGGCCGGGGCGAATATGGATCGGTTCGGTCTTCAATTGCGGCACTCTGGAAAAAGACCGCAGGCATATAAAGCCAGAACTCGTGAGATCCAAAAGGTTTAAATGTTCCAGATTAAAAAGTTGAAATCGTGCACGGTTCAAAGACTTAGTGGCATTTTAGGTCGATATTTCCTACCGACAACCGCCGGAACAAGCACGATTAGCCGCGAATCGGCTTAGAATTCGGCCTCTCGGAACTAGTTTAGGCAAACCAACCGGAGCCTATTCGATCGGGTGACTATCAGGCGTCCGAGTATAATGCCTCGTATAATGCCTGTTCGCGGAGCATTTTTGGGGTGCCGAGTCCGATGCTCTGGGCACGGATTCTGAGATAGACCTGGCGGAGACGGAGGGATTCGAACCCTCGGTACGGGAATCCCCCGTACGGCGGTTTAGCAAACCGCTGGTTTCAGCCACTCACCCACGTCTCCGGATGCGAAGCGCGCCGGTCCTCGTTTAGGAGGGCTGGCGCGAGCAGCGAGCCGCGCATGTAGCGAAGGGTTGCGCGGGCATCAACCGCCCGCGAACCGCCACTTCAAGGTTTCCCCGGCATGGAACGGAACGAGGCCGCCGACCTCCTCGGGCACGATCTGGTCGACCCGCTCCAGAGTCACGCGATCCTCATTGAGCGGCACGCCGTAGAAATTGGGGCCATGCTCTGACGCAAATCCCTCCAGCCGGTCCAAAGCATCCTCTTCCTCGAAAACCGCCGCATAGCTTTCCATCGCATAGGGGGCGTTGAAGATTCCGGCGCAGCCGCAGGCCGATTCCTTGGCCGAGCGCGCATGCGGCGCGCTGTCGGTACCGAGGAAGAACTTGGCCGAGCCGGAAACCGCGGCGGCGCGCACGGCGAGCCGGTGGTGCTCGCGCTTGGCGACAGGCAGGCAATAAGCGTGGGGCCTGAGCCCCCCTGCGAACAAAGCGTTGCGATTGATGTGAAGGTGCTGCGGCGTGATGGTCGCAGCCACGGTCGCCGGCGCATCGCGCACGAAGTCGGCCGCCTCGGCCGTGGTGATATGCTCGAAGACGATCTTGAGGTCGGGAAAGTCGTCGACCAAGGGCTCGAGCACGCGGTCGATGAACACGCCCTCGCGGTCGAAGACGTCGATCTCGGGATCGGTCACTTCGCCGTGGACGCAGAGCACCATGCCGATCGCCTGCATCTTTTCGAGCGCCGGATAGATGTTGCGGATATTCGTCACGCCGCTTGCGCTGTTGGTGGTGGCGCCGGCCGGATAGAGTTTGGCGGCTACCCAGATTTTTTCCTCGAACCCGCGAGCGAGCTCTGCCGGATCGGCCTCGTCGGTGAGATAGGCCGTGATCAGCGGCTCGAAGCCCTCGCCCGACGCAGCCCTAATCCGGTCGCGATAGGCGGAGGCGGCGTCCACGCTGGTCACGGGCGGCACCAGATTCGGCATGATGATCGCCCGCGCGAATTGCTTGGACGTATGCCGCGCGACACGCTCCAGCATCTCGCCGTCGCGCAAATGCACATGCCAGTCGTCGGGCCGGCGGATGGTCAGGCTTTGCAAGGTCACGCCCCGCTCCCTAACTGAAGGTCATGTCTGCGACCACCCTCACCGACCGCGCCATCGTCCGACTGTCTGGCGAGGACGTTCGCGGATTCCTGAACGGCCTCGTCACGCAGGAGGTTGGCGGGGCGCTGCCGGTCTGGGCTGGGCTCCTGACGCCACAGGGCAAATGCCTGTTCGATTTCATGGTCTGGGACGTTGGCGACGACCTGGTCCTCGACTGCGAGGCGGAAGCGGCGGACGATCTCATCAAGCGGCTCAGCATCTATCGCCTCAGGCGGCCGATCCGGATTGAGCGGGATGACAGTCTTGCCGCGCATTGGTCGAGGGAGGGTGAGCAAGGGGCAATCGACCCGCGCCTTCCAGACCTGGGCCGCCGATGGCTCGGCCCCGCGACGGCGGCCGCCCAGGGCTGGCTGGAGCACCGGCTACGTCTGGGCGTCTGCGAAGGCCGAGCAGAGCTTGGCGACCTACTCTGGCTGGAATGCAATGCTGCCGAGCTAAACGGCGTCAGCTTCACCAAGGGCTGTTTCGTCGGCCAGGAGAACACCGCCCGAATGAACTGGCGGAGCAAGGTCAATCGGCGCTTGGTTGTGGTTGAAGGCGACGGCGGCGATCGGGTGCGAATTGCCTATCCCGAACTTGGCCTTGCAGTCGTCCACGCCCGCATAGGCGACATGCCGGACAACGCCATCCTCCCGGAATGGGCGAAGCCCGCTTTTAGCTGAGCAGAGCGAAGGCGCGGACCGGGAATGTGCCCATGCCTTCGATCTTTGGCGGCGCCGCGGTGAAGGCGAAGCCATCGTCAGGCAGCGCGCCGAGGCCGGTCATATGCTCGCAGATCGGGACTCCGGCGCGCAGCAGGATCGTGTGGACGGGCCGGGCTCTTACGCGGATGTCGTCGATATTGTGACTGTCGATGCCGACCAGGGCCGCGCCATGATCGACGAGCCACTCGGCGGCTTCCGCGGTCAAAAAGGGATGATCGCTGAAATAGGCGTCGCTACCCCAGTGTCGATCCCAGCCTGTATGAACGAGCACGGCCTTGCCGCCGACCTCGAGGCCTTCGAACTTGTCGACACCGACTGACAGGCCGTTCTCCCAAGGCTGGCGGACGACCAAACCGGGCAGCGCGGCCAATTGGTCAAGCTCGAGCCCGGCCAGGTCCGCGCCCTCCTCCCAGCGGTGGAAGGGAGCGTCGAGATAGGTGCCGGTGTTGGCGACCATGTCGATCCGGCCGATCTGGAAGGTCGAGCCGTCGTCGTAATTGGCCGCCGACTGTTCGCGCGACCAGAAATCGCAAATGTGCGGGCCGGGCAGGCCCTTGTAGGTGGTCATGCCCTCGGTAATGCGATGGCTGAGATCGACGAGCCGGCTCATTGGACAGGTTTTCTCCGACGATTGAAGATGCGGACCGATGCGAACAACCCGATCATCATCCACAAGACGTTCAGGGTCGCCGACGGGACGGCGCCGTGCCACCAGCCGTTGACGACGAAGCCGGCGGCGCCGACCACGTTCATCGCCTGGTAGATCAGCGAATTGCCGCTGAACTTGCCCGCCGACAGCAGCAAATAGGCAAGCAGGATCAGGACCGCGCCGGCCCATCCGGCAGCCTCAACCGCAAGGTCGATCGCGCTCAGGCGGCAAGCTTCCGAAGTACGTAGGGCAGGATGCCGCCAGCGTGGAAATATTCCAGCTCGTTATAGGTATCGATGCGGCAACGCGCCCTGATCATCCGGCTGCTGCCGTCCTTGCCGGTGACGATCACGTCAACGTCCTGGCGCGGCTGGATGCCGGCGACATTCGCAATCGAGAAAGTCTCCGTGCCATCAATGCCGAGCGTGTTGGCGCCCTCGCCGTCCTGGAACTGCAGCGGCAGCACGCCCATGCCGACAAGGTTCGAGCGATGGATGCGCTCGAAGCTCTCGGCAATGACGGCGCGGACACCGAGCAGCATCGTACCCTTGGCCGCCCAGTCGCGCGACGAGCCGGTGCCATATTCCTTGCCGGCGATGACGACGAGTTGGGTGCCGTCCGCCTTGTAACGCATGGCGGCGTCGTAAATCGGCAGCGTCTCTCCGCCACCCGAGCTATTTGGCGCGGCATAGCTGGTGAATCCGCCTTCGACGTCCTTCAGCATCCGGTTCCGGATGCGGATATTGGCGAAGGTGCCGCGCATCATCACGTCATGATTGCCGCGGCGCGCGCCGTAGCTGTTGAACTCCAGCCGCGGCACACCCTTCTCGGTCAAATATTTGCCCGCCGGGCTGTCGAGCTTGATCGAGCCTGCCGGTGAAATGTGGTCGGTGGTGATGGAATCGCCGAACACCGCCAGTGCCCGCGCATTCTTGACGTCCGTCAACGGGGCCGGAGTCATGGTCATGCCGTCGAAATAAGGCGGGTTGGCGATGTAGGTCGATCCCGACGGCCAGCTATAGGTGTCGCTCTTCGTCACCTCGATGGCGCGCCAGCGGTCGTCGCCACGATAGACGTCGGCATAGCGGGCGCGGAACATGTCGGAATTGACGTGCGCATCGATGAGCGACCGCACCTCTTCGTTGGTCGGCCAGATATCCTTCAGGAACACCTTCTCGCCATTGCGGGCAATGCCGATCGGCTCGTCGCTCATGTCAGTGCGGACGGTGCCCTTCAACGCATAAGCGACGACCAGCGGCGGTGAAGCGAGATAATTGGCGCGGCAGTCCGGCGAGACCCGGCCCTCGAAATTGCGGTTGCCGGACAGGACCGAACAAACGACGAGGTCCTTGTCGTTGACGGCCTTCGAGATCGGCTCCGCGAGCGGGCCGCTATTGCCGATGCAGGTCGTGCAGCCATAGCCGACGAGGTCGAAGCCGATGGCGTTCAGGTCCTCGCTGAGACCGGCGCGGTCGAGATAGTCGGTGACCACCTGGCTGCCGGGCGCGAGCGATGTCTTGACCCATGGCTTGCTGTCCAGCCCCAGCGCCCGCGCCTTGCGCGCCACCAGTCCGGCAGCGACCAGCACCGACGGATTGGAGGTGTTGGTGCAGCTGGTGATCGCGGCGATGACGACATCGCCATTGCCGAGGTCGAAGTCCTCGCCCTCGACCGGCACGCGCGGGTCGTTGCCCTTCTTGTATGTCGCTTCCAATTCATCGTTGAAGCGGTCGTCGACATCCCCCAGCAGAACCTTGTCCTGGGGCCGGCGCGGGCCGGCGAGCGACGGCTGCACCGTCGCCATGTCGAGGTCGAGCGTGTCGGTGAATAGCGGCTCTGCCCCGCTGCCGTCGCGCCACATGCCCTGCGCCTGCGCGTAAGCCTTCACCAGATCGATGCGAGCATCGTCGCGGCCGGTGAGGCGCAAATAGTCGAGCGTCCGCTCATCGATTGGGAAGAAGCCGCAGGTCGCGCCATATTCCGGCGCCATGTTGGCAATCGTCGCACGGTCGGCGAGACTGAGCGCATCGAGGCCCGGGCCGTAAAACTCGACGAAGCGGCCGACGACGCCCTTGGCGCGCAGCATCTGGGTAACGGTCAGCACCAGGTCGGTGGCGGTAATCCCCTCGCCGAGCGCACCGGTCAGGCGGAAGCCGACGACTTCCGGAATGAGCATGGAGATGGGCTGGCCGAGCATGGCAGCCTCGGCTTCGATCCCGCCGACGCCCCAGCCAAGGACACCAAGGCCGTTGACCATCGTCGTGTGGCTGTCGGTGCCGACGAGCGTGTCCGGGTAAGCGACTTCCTCGCCGCTCTGGTCCTGCGAGGTCCAGACGGCCTGAGCGATATGCTCGAGGTTCACCTGGTGGCAGATGCCGGTGCCTGGCGGCACGACCTGGAAGTTATCGAACGCCGTGCTGCCCCACTTCAGAAACTCATAGCGCTCCGAATTACGCTGATATTCGAGTGCGACATTGTCCTCGAACGCCTGGGGTGTGCCGAACTCGTCGACCATGACCGAATGGTCGATGACAAGGTGGACGGGGACCTGCGGGTTGATCTTGGCCGCGTCGCCACCGAGCGCGGTGATGGCGTCACGCATGGCGGCCAGGTCGACGACGCAAGGTACGCCGGTGAAATCCTGCATCAGCACGCGCGCCGGGCGGTACTGGATCTCCCGGTTGATCTGCCGGTCCTTCAACCAGTCGACCATCGCCTGGAGGTCATCGCGCGTGACCGTCACGCCGTCTTCGAAACGGAGCAGGTTCTCCAGAAGCACCTTCATCGAGAAGGGCAGGCGCGAGACGTCGCCGAGAGCTTCTGAAGCCTTCTGCAGCGAATAATAAGCGTATTTCTTGCCTCCAGCCTCCAGGGTCGAGCGGGTATTGAGACTGTCCTGGCCGGTCGGGATCATCGATTTTCCTTGGTGTCGCTGGTTGGGGGCGCGTGCGCCCTCTAACAACCTCGCGCCGCTTGCGAAAGGGCGGGAACCCCTAGGGTCAGATCATGGTGTAGATCATCGCCCCGACCGCCAGCGCCATGACCGCCGTTGCCAGCCAACCGAGCCAGAGCAAGGCGCCGCCGACCGTGAATACGCTCATTACTGACTTACGGGTGGATACCAGCATCATCACCGCCATGACCGGCACCGAGACGATGCCGTTGATGATCGCGGCGACCACCAAAGCGCGGATCGGGTCGATGGGGGTGAAGTTCATCAGCGCCCCGATGGCGGTCGCGAGCACGATGGTGCCGTAAAACGCCTTGGCCCGCTTCGGCCTGCGATCGAGGCCGACCGGCCAGTGCCGGGCCTCGCCCAGCGCATAAGCTGCCGAGCCGGCCAGCACGGGCACCGCGAGCAGACCGGTTCCGACGATGCCGACGGCGAATACGATCGAGGCATAGTCGCCGGCGAACGGCTTGAGCGCCGAAGCCGCGTCCGCCGAGGTCCGGATGTTGAGGATGTCGTGGGCGTTGAGCGTTGCCGCGCAGGTGAAGACGATGGCCAGCGCAACCAGGTTGGACGCCAGCATGCCGATCATCGTGTCGATGCCGATGCGCTTCAGCTCGACGCGTCCCTCGGCAGGATCGCATTTCAGCGGCTGGACCTCATCGTCGTCTTCGACCTCCTCGGCCTCCTGGCTGGCCTGCCAGAAAAAGAGGTATGGGCTGATGGTCGTGCCGAAGATGGCGACGATCATCATCAGCGTTTCCGGGCTCCACTCGACATGCGGGAAGACCAGGCCCCGGCCAGCTTCCAACCAGGGAATGTCGACCATGAACAAAGTGACGATGTAGCTGAGGAGCGCCAGCGTCAGCCATTTGAGCACGCGCGCATAGGCCTTATAGCGCATGAAGACTTCGGCGGCGGCGCAGAATCCGGCGAAGATCAGCAGGAAGACTTGCGATGGCAAACCGGTGACGAGCTTGCCGGCATCGGCCATCGCGCCAAGGTCGGCGCCGATGTTGATCGTGTTGGCGATCAGCAGCAGCGCGACCAGCGAATTGGCTATCCACGCGGGGTAGAAACGGACGATGTTGCCGGCGAGGCCTCTCCCGGTCACCCTGCCGATCCGGGCGCTGATCATCTGCACCGCGCACATCAGCGGAAACGTCAGGATCATGGTCCACGAAAGGGCGAAACCGAACTGGGCGCCGGTCTGGCTGTAAGTCGCGATGCCGCTCGGATCGTCGTCCGAGGCACCCGTAATTAGCCCCGGCCCGACGACACGGCGCCAGTCTAGGCGACGCTGGCGTCCGGGCACGCCATTCAGCGCGGGCGGGATTGGGCACTCATCGGGTACGCTCGACATAGGCGCTTAAACCGACGATCCAAGCCGAAGGTTGCGCACTCGCCTTCGCCCCGCCAAGCTCAGCGTTGTGACGCGCAATAGAACGTTCTTTTGGGCCGCGGCCATCGTCGCCGCCGCCGTGGTTATCCTTTACATGATGGGCCGTCCGCCGATCTGCACTTGCGGCTCGATCTCGCTTTGGGTGAACGAGGGCGACAGCCCAAGGACCAGCCAAATGCTGGCCGACTGGTACAGCCCCAGTCATGTCATCCACGGACTGCTCTTTTATGGGTTGTTGTGGCTCGCATTCCGGCGCTTGCCGATCGAGCTGCGTTTCCTGATCGCCACCGTCATCGAAGCCGCCTGGGAACTGGTGGAAAACAGCAATTGGGCGATCACTCGCTATCGCGAAGCGACAATTGCCGTTGGCTACACCGGCGACAGCATCGTCAATACGCTGAGCGACATAGGCATGATGATGCTTGGCTTCTGGTTCGCCCGGAAACTTCCGTTGTGGGCTTCGGCCATGCTTGTCGTGACACTCGAAGTCGCGGCCCTGATTGCCGTCCGCGACAATTTGACGCTGAATATCTGGATGTTCCTCTTCCCGACGGACTTCATCCGCAACTGGCAGGCCGGCTGACCGGCACGATTTTCTCTCCCAAGCATTGGTGGCCATTGCATCCGTAATGGAGGCCAGTCCCGTGTTTCGCCTTATCCCTCTTTCCGTGATCGCCCTTGTCGTTGCATCGCCCGCAACCGCCGGCGAAGTTTTCGGAGGACTCTATGTCCATGACATCAACACGCCGCTCGACAAGAGCGGGATCGAGGGCGGCGTCGACCTGCAGGCGGGCTATCGCTGGGACCCGCTGATGAGCCCGAAGGGCCCGCAGCCCTACGTCTTTGTCGCCGCCAACAGTGCCGGCAAGACCCATTATGCGGCTGCGGGTTTGGCCTTCAAATTCGGGACCAAGGTCTTCGTCCGGCCAGGCCTCGGGCTCGCCGTTCATACCGGCTCGTCGCGCGACTTCACCCGGCCCGGTGACGACAAAATCGCATTTGGGAGCCGGGTTCTGTTCGAGCCGGAGCTTGGCATCGGCTATCGGTTCAGCGACCGAATGAGCATCGAAGCCAGCTGGATCCACATGAGCCACGCTCAGATCTTCAGTGATCAAAATCCAGGAATCGACAATATCGGCGCCCGCTTCAGCTGGAAGCTCTGACCCGAATCTAGAGGCAGCGGGTCAGCTGCGACGGCGCGCTTTCGTTGAGTGTGAACGGGCCGGTGGTGGTTCCGTCCTCCAGTTCGATGGACAAGGTCATGACGTGCTTCTTGACCGTCCCCGAATAGGTCGCCGGCTGGCTGCGGAAGATTTGGCCGACCTTGACCGGCCCCGTCGCCCCTGCCCTGAAAGTCCCGCGCGCCGTGAATGTGCCGTCCTTGGCGGGATAGACGGGTTCGTCGATGCTGCCCGCGGCGCAATCGAACTTTACTTCCGCCAGGCCGCCCTGGAAGGCGATGCCGGCATGCTGACCACCCCAGACCCCCATCAGAAAGGGCGAGGACGCAAGTGCCATTCCCGTCGTTCCTAACGCCGCAAACGCAACCACCAGGCGCTTCATCGCGATCCCCTCAAAGCCTGCAGATTGGCCCGCATCACATTCTCCGCATTCGCGGCAATCGGCCTCAGAGTCGGGCTGTCGCCGGACTTTGCATAACCCTCATGCAGCTTCAGGCCTTCCTGGAGGACGATGGCCTGCTGGGCGCGATAGGTATTGTCGAAGTCGCTCGTCGCCTGGAGCGCATTCAGCATCGAGAGATGCTCGGCATCAAGGGAGGCCGAAGGCAGCAGGTTGAGGCGGCGGCCGGCGTAAGACAATTGCGCGCTCGTTCCCCGATGCGCGCTCAACAATGTCTCGGCCAGTGCCCGGGTCGCAGGATCCTGCGTGCGCTGGAGCGCCAGCTGCGCCGACTGCATTTCATAAAGGTCGATCGAGGAGGCCGTGGCGACGTAAGCCGCGGCGCTGATCATGACCGGCGAGGCGATGACGGCCGGGGTCACCGATGCCGATTGCACCCGCGCACCCGAACCGCCGCAACCGGCGAGCACGAGCGCTGGCAGTAAGACGACTGTCTTGGCAAGAAAGCGGCGCATCAACAGGTCCCCTGCCGTTCAACGTCACTCTAGCAGGAAATCAGCGGCCGAGCATCTTCTCGGGTTTCACCACACGGTCGAAGGTTTCCTCATCGACCAGGCCGAGGTCGAGCCCGGCCTCTTTCAGGGTCATTCCCTTCTTGTGCGCATGCTTGGCGATGGCCGCCGCATTGTCGTAGCCGATCTCCGGCGCCAGCGCCGTCACCAGCATCAGCGACCGGCCCATCAGCTCGCCGATCCTCTGCTCGTCCGCCTCCAGGCCATCAAGGGTACGCTCGGTGAAGCTCACCATGCCGGTGCTGAGCAGGTTGATTGAACGGACGACATTGGCACCGATCAGCGGCTTGAAGACGTTGAGCTCCATGTGGCCTTGCAGGCCGCCGACGGTCACGGCAACGTGATTGCCCATCACCTGGGCGGCGACCATCGTCAGCATCTCGCACTGGGTCGGGTTGACCTTGCCCGGCATGATCGAGCTGCCCGGCTCGTTCTCCGGCAGCTTCAGCTCGCCAAGCCCGCAACGCGGGCCGGAGCCGAGCAGGCGGATATCGTTGGCGATCTTCGAAACCGAGACGGCAATCGTGTTGAGCACGCCCGACAGCTCGACCAGCGAGTCATGCGCGGCGAGCTCGGCGAACTTGTTCGGCGCCGAGGTGAAGGGAAGCTGGGTAAGGTTGGCAACTTCCTTGGCGAACTCCTCGGCAAAGCCCTTGGGCGCGTTGAGGCCTGTGCCGACCGCCGTCCCCCCCTGCGCCAGCTTGAGGACTCGCGGCAGGACGCTTTCGACCCGCTCGATATTGTCGGCCATCTGCGCCGCGTAGCCGGAGAATTCCTGGCCAAGCGTCAGCGGAGTCGCATCCTGCAAATGCGTACGCCCGATCTTGACGATCGAATCCCAACGCAGCGCCTGGTCGGCCAGTCGCTCGTGCATGCGCTTCAGCGCCGGGATCAGCGTACGCACGACGCCAATGGCGGCGGCGATATGCATGGCCGTCGGAAAGCTGTCGTTCGACGACTGGCCCTTGTTCACATGGTCGTTGGGGTGAACCGGCGACTTGCCGCCACGATTGCCGGTCAGCTTCTCGTTGGCGCGTCCGGCGATCACCTCATTGGCATTCATGTTCGACTGCGTACCCGAGCCGGTCTGCCAGATGACGAGCGGAAACTGGCTGTCGAGGTCGCCCCGCGACACTTCGCCGGCTGCCTGCTGGATGGCTTCGGCGATTTCCGGATCGAGCAGGCCCAGCCGCGCATTCACCCTGGCCGCGGCCTGCTTCACGAAGCCGAGCGCGTGGACGATCTCCAGCGGCATCTGCTCGCGCGGGCCGAAGGGGAAATTGCCGATCGAGCGCTCGGTCTGCGCGCCCCAATAGCTGTCGCCGGGGACTTCGATCGGGCCGAAACTGTCGGTCTCGGTACGGGTGTTGGTGGCCATTGTTCTTCCTTCGTCATGCCGGACCTGATCCGGCATCCGCCTTTTCTTGTTGGCGGCTTAAGGAAGGCAGACCGTGATGCAAGCGCAATGTTCCCCAAACATTGCTGGCTTGCATCACCAAGCCCGGGGTGACGCGTCACCAGCTACTTTTTGCGGGTGAAATCCACGTTGACGACGTTGGAGCCGTCTTCGCTCGTCGCCGACGGTGCGGCCGGGACGTCATTGTCCGCGTCGTCATGATCTTCCGGCGGCTCCGGCGCATTGGCCTGGAACTTCAGGCTGAAGTCCACTGCCGGATCGACGAATTCGGTAACGGCCTCGAATGGCACGGACACGGTCGTCGGCACGCCGCCGAAGCTCAGGCCGACCGAGAACCAGTCGTCCTCGACCTTCAAATCCCAGAAGCGGTGCTGGATGACGATCGTCATCTCGTCGGGGAAGCGCTCGGCGAGATGCTTGGGAATGCTGACCCCGGGCATGCGGGTCTGGAAAGTGATGTAAAAATGATGGCCGCCGGGCAGCCCGCCAGTCTCCTCGACCTCGCGCAGAACGCGGCCCACCACCTGGCGCAGCGCCTCCTGGACGATCTCATCGTACGGAATCAGGCTTTCAGGCGTGTCGTCGGTCATCGATTTCGTGGTAGCGAGCCGCGCAAGCCGGTCAAGCGGAGACAGACATGCCGATCGATTCCAAGCAGCCTTATGACGATGGGAACATCTTCGCGAAGATTTTGAAAGGCGATTTACCCTGCAAGAAAGTCATGGAGAACGAGCATGTCCTCGCCTTCCACGACATCAACCCCTTGGCACCGGTCCATGTCCTGGTGATCCCCAAGGGACCTTATGTCAGCTGGGACGACTTCTCTGAAACGGCCAGCGACGTCGAGATTGCGGCGCTGACAAGGGCGGTCGGCGAGGTCGCAAAGATGGTGGGCGCCGATGCTCAGGGCTACCGGGTCCTGTCGAACGTCGGCAAGCGCGCCGGCCAGGAAGTGCCGCACCTCCACATCCACATCTTCGGCGGGCAGCCGCTGGGGCCCATGTTGGCGCGCTGAGCGTTTCTGTCGCGATTTTTTGAATTGCCCTCACGGTTTCAGCCGCTAGGCTCCGCGATCGAAACAATCGGCACTTTTCAGTAGAGGGTTGGTACACATGGCCACTGCCGCTCCACGGGGGCTCCTCGGGCGCATCATGCTGCGCAAGAGCGTTGCTCAAATTCAGCATGAGACCCAGACAAGCGAGCTCAAGCGCTCGCTCGGCCCCTGGAACCTCGTCTTCCTCGGCATCGGCTGCATCATCGGCGCCGGTATTTTCGTTCGCACGGGAAATGCAGCCGCGCTTCACGCGGGTCCGGCCGTGCTCATCTCTTACGTGATCGCCGGCATCGTCTGCGCCTTCGCCGGCCTTTGCTATGCCGAACTGGCTTCAACCCTGCCCGTCTCCGGGTCAGCCTATACGTACAGCTACACCACCATCGGCGAATTTGCCGCCTGGATCATGGGTGCGCTGCTGTTGCTCGAATATGGCCTGGCGGCTTCGGTCGTCTCGGTTGGCTGGTCGGGCTATATGGTAAGCCTGCTCGCCGATATTGGCGTCAATATCCCGGCAACGCTGACCGGTCCGATGGGCCATCCCAAGGAATTGGCCGACGGGACCGTCATCACGACCGTCTTCAACCTGCCCGCCTTCCTGGTCTGCGCGGCTTTGGCGATCCTGCTGGTCGTCGGCGTGTCGGAATCGGCCAAGTTCAACAATGCGATCGTCGCCATCAAGGTGACGGTCCTGACCGCCTTCATTCTTGTCGGCGGCTTCATCCTGCTCAAGAATCTGCCCACCTATTTGCCCAACTGGGATCCGTTCATTCCGCCGCCCACAGGGGCGAAGGGTGAGTTCGGCTGGAGCGGAATCCTGCGCGCTGCATCGATCGTCTTCTTCGCCTACATCGGCTTCGAAGCGGTTTCGACGGCCGGGCAGGAGGCAAAGAACCCCGCCAAGGACATGCCGTTCGGCATCATCGGATCTTTGGTCATCTGCACGGTCATCTACATTCTGGTGTCGATCGTGCTGACGATGATCGTACCTTATACCAAGCTCAACGTGCCCGATCCGGTCGCGGTCGCGGTCGACGCCTTCGGGCCGCAGTGGGGTTGGTTTGCAAAAACGATCAAAGTTGGCGCGATCGTTGGCCTCACCTCGGTCATCCTTGTGCTGATGTATGGCCAGACCCGGATCTTCTACACCATGGCCCGCGACGGCCTGTTGCCGAAGGTCTTCTCGACCGTGCACCCCAAGTTCCGGACGCCGTGGATCAACACGCTCGTCGTCGGAATCCTCGTCGCCATTGCCGGCGGTTTCTTCGACATCAACTTCCTTGGCGACGCGACCTCGGTCGGAACGCTGGCGGCCTTCGGCATCGTCTGCCTGACGGTGATCTGGCTCCGTCGCACGCATCCGGAGATTCCGCGTGGCTATAAGGTGCCGCTCTATCCGGTGCTCCCGGTGCTCGGCATCGTCAGCTGCTTCGCGCTGATCTTTACCGTCGAAACGAAGGTGCTGATCTTCTTCGGCTGGTACATCGTCGGAGCGGTCGCCCTCTACTTCGTCTACGGAATGCATAATTCCGAGCTGGCGAAGGGCCACCAGGTCGCCGCGACCGGCGAACCGGCCTTGTTCCCTGAAGACGAGCCGCGCGACGAGAGCGGCAAGCCGGTCATGCGACCGTAGTTCCTGTCGTCGGGCAAAAGAGAGGGCGGTCCCGGCGACGGGGCCGCCCTTTCTGTCAGGCGAGGAGGCCGCCGGCTAGTTCCTTGAGATTAGCCTCGGGCCGCGCACCGTAATGCTGGATGACTTCAGCGGCAGCGATAGCGCCGAGCTTCAGCGAATCATGTAGGTTCCTGCCCCATGCCTGGCCGGCGAGGAAGCCGGCGGCGAACAGGTCGCCGGCACCCGTCGTATCGATCAGCCGTTCGATCGGTTCGGCCGGGACATCGGCGCGCTCACCGCCAGCGATGGCGGTGGCGCCGTTCTCGGAGCGGGTGACGACCAGCATGGGCACGGCGGCGGCGACCTTGGCGATGGCGGCATCGAGATCGCTCTCCTCGGCCATCGAAGCGATCTCCGCTTCGTTACCGAAGAGGATGTCGACCTTGCCGTCGTTCAGCAGTTGCCAGAAGCCGTCGCGGTGACGGTCGACGCAGAAGGTGTCGGAAAGCGTGAAGGCGACCTTGCGGCCGGCGGCATGGGCGGCATCGATCGCCTTCTCCATCGCCGCGCGCGGTACCGGCGGGTCCCACAAATAGCCTTCGAGATAGACGATGCCGGCGGCGGCGACCTCGGCCGGGTCGATGTCCTCTTTGTCCAGCATCTGCGCCGCGCCGAGGAATGTATTCATCGTCCGCTGGGCATCGGGCGTCACCAGGATCAGGCAGCGCGCGGTGGCGCCGACGTCGGCCCGGGCCGGGACGATGAAGTCGACGCCGAGGCTCTCGACGTCATGTTGGTAGATGGCGCCGAGCTGGTCGTCGGCGACCTGGCCGATGTAGCCGGTCTTGCAGCCCAGCGCCGCGAGGCCGGCGGCGGTGTTGCCGGCCGATCCGCCCGACTGCTCCACCCCGGGCCCCATGACTCCGTAGAGCCGCTCCGCCTCGCGGTCGTCGATCAGGCGCATCATGCCCTTGGTGAGACCCTGCTCCTCGATGAAGCGGTCGTCGGCATCGGCGATGACGTCGACGATGGCATTGCCGATGCACAGCACATCGAGGCGGGGAGCGGTCATTTGAACTTCCTGCAAGAATCCGGAGAGCGGCCCGTTACCCAAGTCGTCATTCCCGCGAAAGCGGGAACCTAGATTTTCTTTTCCTGAGTCCCCGCTTCCGCGGGGATGACGGACAGTAGAAAAACCGCCATGACTTGCTCATGCGTCGCCTGTTCATCATCGTTGGTATTTCAGCCCTCGCCGCCTGCGCCCCTAAGGTGCAGACGCCGGCGGTCGTCACCAGGCCCATAGCGCCGGTCGGGACGACGATGATCGGTTTCACGGAGAACGACCTCGTCTCGCGCTTCGGCCAGCCGACCTTCCAGGTGAAGGAAGGCCCGGGCACCAAGCTGCAGTGGGCGCACAACGGCTGCGTGCTCGACGCCTATCTCTATCCGGAAAGCGGTCACATCGGCGACCGCGTCGCCCATGTCGACACCCGCGCGCCCTCAGGCGCCGACATCTCGATCAACACCTGCCTCGACCTTCTGCAACGATAGGCGTTCCAGAGCCCATTGGGCGGCGTCGACGACCACGGGATCCTCGTCGCTCACGAGCGGCGCGACCTTGTCGACAAGGGACTCATCCCCGCTGTTGCCCGCGGCAATCAGGCAATTGCGGACGAAGCGGTTGCGGCCGATCCGCTTGATCGGCGAGCCGGAGAACATTTCGCGGAAGCCGGCGTCGTCGAGCCCGAGCAAATCTTCGAGCCTGGGTGCGGTCAATTCGGCGCGCGGCAGGAAGGCGCGGTTGGCGGCGGCACTGTCGGCGAAGCGGTTCCACGGGCAGGCGGCCAGGCAATCGTCGCAGCCGTAGATGCGATTGCCCATCGCCTCACGAAACTCATGCGGGATTGGCCCGTGATGCTCGATGGTGAGGTAGGATATGCACCGCCGCGCATCGATGCGGTGTGGGCCGGTGATGGCGCCGGTCGGACAGGCCGTGATGCAGGCCGAGCAACTGCCGCAATGCGTCCCGGCTTCCATCGGCTCATCCGGCTGAAGCTCCAGGCTGGTGTAGATAATGCCGAGGAACAGCCAATTGCCATGCTCGCGGCTCAATAAATTGGTGTGCTTGCCCTGCCAGCCGATGCCCGCGGCCGCTGCCAAGGGCTTTTCCATCACCGGCGCCGTATCGACAAAGACCTTGAGCTCGCCGCCGAACCGGTCGTGCATCCAGCGCCCAAGCGCCTTCAGCCCCTTCTTCACCGTCTTGTGATAGTCGCCGCCCTGGGCGTAGGCCGAGATGCGGGCGCGTTCGGGATGCTCCGCCAGCGTCAGCGGATCGACCGCGGGCGCATAGCTCATCGCCAGCGCAATCACCGACCGCGCATCCGGCCACAGGCCCTGCGGCGATGAGCGCTGCGCCGCCCTCTCCTCCATCCAGCCCATCTCGCCGTGCCGGCCGTCACCGAGCCAGTCCATCAGCTCGCCGCCGGCTTGGGGCGCAGAGTCAGCGCGTGCGAAACCGCAGGCAATAAAGCCCAATTCGGCCGCTTTTTCGCGGATCTCCTGCTCGATGGTCATTGTCATTTAAGGATGGCGGCTTAGCACAGTGGCCATGAACGCCAGTATTTTGGCCGTCGAGGCCCGCGATCTCGTGAAATTTTTCGGGGACACCAAGGCGGTGGACGGCGTCAGCCTGGCCGTCCCGGCCGGCTCGATTTACGGCATCCTCGGCCCCAATGGCGCCGGCAAGACGACGACCTTGCGGATGCTGCTCGGCATCATCGACCCTTCGACCGGCGAGCGGAGCCTGCTCGGCTACGACCGGCCGCTAGAGGCCGCGCACGTGGTCGGCTATTTGCCCGAGGAGCGCGGCCTCTATCCCGCCATGAGCTGCCTCGAAGCCATCGCCTTCATGGGTGCGCTGCGCGGCCTTCCGGTCCGCGAAGGCAGGGCGCGCGGCGCGGAATTGCTGGCGAGCCATGGCCTTGGCGACTGGGCGAAGAAGCCGATCCGCACCCTGAGCAAGGGCATGGCGCAGACGGTCCAGCTGCTCGGCACCATCGTCCACAAGCCAAAGCTGATCGTGCTCGACGAGCCCTTCTCCGGCCTCGACGCCATCAACCAGGAAAAGCTTGAGGCGCTGATCCGGCGGCAAACGTCGGAGGGCACGACCATCCTCTTTTCCACCCACGTCATCGCCCATGCCGAGCGGCTGTGCGAGCGCATCGCTATCATCGCGCGCGGCAAGGTCGCATTCGAAGGCGGCGTCGACGAGGCCCGCAACCGGCTTCGGCAGATCGTCCATTTGCGCACCCGCGCCGAGGATGGCCCGTGGCGCTCCGCGATCCCGGCGGATGCGCGCCGCGTCGGCAAGGAATGGGTGTTCGAGCTTCCGTCCGGCGGCCCCGAGCCGCTGCTCAAGGCGCTGATTGAAGGCGGCGCGGGTATCGAGACCCTGAGCATCGAGCGGCCAGGCCTGCACGATGCCTTCGTCGCCATCGCCGGCGAGGCGGCGGCCCGTGAAATGGGCGACGCCCAGAACCAGGCGGTGGCCGCATGAAGCTGAAGCAAATCATCCAGTCGGCCTTCGTCATCGCCCGCCGCGACTTCACCGCGACGGTGTTCAGCAAGACCTTCCTGCTATTCCTGATCGGCCCGTTGTTCCCGGCGCTGCTGGGCGGCGGCTTGGGCGGCATCGGGGCCAAGATCGACGAAGACGCCAGGAAGCCGGTGGTGGAGGTGATCGCCAACGACACGGACTTTGCCCGAATCGCGCAAGCGCGAGGGCGTCTGGCCATGGCGATGAGCGAAGAAGACCTGATCATCCTCGTCCAGGCGAGGCCCGAAGCAAATCTCGGCGCCCAGCGAGACCGCTTGCTGAAGCAGGAAGACCCGCCTGTCCTCGGCGTCCTCGAAGGCGGTCTTGAAAAGCCGTTCTTCTCCGGCGCCGTGAATGCCGACGGGCGGACCATCCGCCAGCTGCAGTGGATGCTCGACGACACCCGAAGGCCCATCGCGGAGCATGTCCCGAACGTCGCCTTGGGCGTGAAAATCCTCAACCAGTCGTCCGGGACGCTGCAGGCCGCGCGAGCACTGACAGCGCGAGCGGGGCAGTTCCTGCTCTTCTTCCTGACGCTGCTGCTGGCCGGCATGGTGCTGTCGCAGCTGATCGAGGAGAAATCGAACAAGGTGATCGAGATTCTGTCCGCCGCCGTTCCGGTCGACGCCATCTTCCTTGGCAAATTGTTCGCCATGCTCGCCATCTCGCTGGTCGGCATCGCCGTCTGGGTTATCGCCGGCGCCGCGGCCATTTCCATCTGGGCCCCCAACGGTCTCGGCAGCCTGCCGGAGCCGGCCGTCGGCTGGCCGATGTTCCTGGCTTTGGGGCCCGTCTATTTCGCCATGAGCTATTTGCTGATCGGCGGCGTCTTCCTCGGCATCGGCGCGCAGGCTTCGACCGTCCGCGAGGTCCAGACCCTGTCGATGCCGGTGACCATGGCGCAGGTGCTGCTGTTCGGCTTCGCCAGCATGGGCGTCGGCCATCCCGACAGTCCCGTCGCCCTCGGCGCGTCCGTCTTCCCCTTGTCCTCGCCCTTCTCGATGTTCGGCCGCGCCGCCGAACAGGCAGCGCTCTGGCCGCACGCGGTCGCACTGCTCTGGCAGGCCCTGTGGGTAGTGCTGATCCTGAAGATTTCGGCAGGCCTCTTCCGCCGAAGCGTACTCAAGTCCGGCCCCGGCTTCCGCTGGCCGTGGCAAAGGCGCGCGGCGGCCTGAGTTGGGACAATGATCGTCAAAGGTACAAAGGGGCTGATCATCACGCTCGCCGTGATAGCGATCCTGTTGCTAGTCTGGGCGATGCAGCTGCCTCAATATGGCGACGGCGCCATCGGCACCATCATGGTCCTGATGGCGAGCTTCGCCGCATACGTACTGATGCTTGCCCTCGCCGTGCCGATGACCATCCGGTCACTCCGTCGCCGCGAGACTTTGACGGAGGCGGGCTGGCTGTGCGGCGCCATCACCGCGCCCATCGCCTGTTGGCTGGTCGCGGCCTGGTGGTCGTCGGTGATCTGAAGGCGCCGCGCGCCATCTGGCAAGGCGCGCAGAATCAGGCATAGTGCGCCCAACGGGGGGCGTGGGGCATGATCCTGTTCAAGCGCGTGGGCAGTGCTTTCAAGGGCATCGAGGGGCGTGAGTGGGCGCTCCTGACGCTGGAGACGCTAGGCGTCGTCGCCGGGATCATGATCGCGTTCGAACTCAACGAATGGGCATCGCGGCGGAACGAGGCTGCGCGTCATCAAATGATGATGGAACGCCTATTCGAGGAATCGGAGTGGGACATCACCATCCTGCGACCGTTCAGGGACGGCATGCGTGAGCAAGTGAAAGATGAGGAGGAGTTCGCCTCCCAGCTTAGCAGCGGCAAGTGCCCGCCAGAAGATCTCTGGCGCGCCGTGGGTACCGTAGCGATGTTGCCGGCTCTTGATGCCCCTCGCTCGGTTTACAATGAGTTGATGGGGGCCGGGGGTTTATCGTCAATAGACGACGAGTCCGTTCGAGCGCAGATCACGAATTTCAACCGGTCGATGGCGTGGGGCCAAAAGCAGATCGACTATTTCAGGATGGTGAAACGCGATCCAGTCCCCGCTGAAGACGCCAGAGTACGTGTGGCGTACGATCCAAAAGCGGATGAGCCGCAGGTTGAAACCTATGATCGTGAGGCTCTTTGCAGTGATCAAGCATTTAAGAACCGGATGGCCCAGGAAACCCGACAGCATCGCGTTGCGCTAAGCTATCATGAAGGGGCATATGAAGACGCAATCTGGATGTGCGCGGCTCTAGGAGAGAGCCTCGGCCGGCGCTGTAACCCGACTGTGGGCGGCCAACTGGCTCCTGACGATATGAAGATCCTGAACAAGGCAATCCTCAAGTACCGGGAGGACCACGCTAAGAAATCGCCTCCCGCGCCATCGAAGTAAGCGCAGCCATCAAGTCCATGTGGGGAAATGGCCCGTAGCTGATGCGGGCGATGCCTGCGCTGGCCCATTGCTCGCGGTTCGGCGCGCCGGGGAAATGCATGGCGTTCACCGGCAGGGGCACGGCCTTGCAGATGCGCTCTACCAGCGTCAGGTCGCCGAGGCCGGGAATGAAAAAGCCGCTCACGCCCGCATCGGCATAGGCGCGGCCGCGCTCGATGGCGGCGTCGGCCAAGGTGGCGTCATGGGCCGAGGCGTCGGCCTTCAGGAACAAATCGGTGCGCAGGTTGATGAAGAGGTCGGGGCCGACGGCGTCGCGGAGGGCGCGGATGCGGTGGGATTGATAGTCGATCGAATGCAGTCCCTCGCCGCCGACGACCTGGTCCTCGAAATTGCAGCCGACGACGCCGGTAGCAGCCAGCCGCTTCGCGTTGGCGGCGACGGCTTCGGGCGCCACAGCGTAACCGCCCTCGAAATCGACCGTCACCGGCAGGCCGACCGACTGGACGATGCGGTCGGCATTGGCGAGCGCGAAGTCCATCGGCACCGCCTCGCCATCGGGAAAGCCGTTGGCCATGGCGACCGAGGAACTGCTGGTGGCGATGGCCTTGGCGCCAGCCTCGGCTATGGCCGTGGCCGAGCCTGCATCCCAGGCGTTGAACAGGATCAACGGGTCGCCGGGAATATGAAGCGCCGCGAAGGCGCGTGCCTGGTCATTCTGGGTCATTGCGCCCCCGTATCCGTCGGTCCGTGGCGCCGCTTCCCGTTTCTTGCGCTCAACCCCTAGTTGATGGCCGCGCTCGCCATCTCGGTAAGTTTCGCCATCAGCGCGCGGTGCGGGAAGGGGCCGTGGCTGATGCGGGCGACGCCGGCATTGGCCCAGACTTTCTTGTCGGGTGCGCCGGGGAAAGCGATGAGGTTGAGCGGCAGCGGCACTTCCTTGACGACGCGTTCGGCCTGCTTCGGATCGGCCATGCGCGGCACGAAGAAGCCGCTGGCGCCCGCATCGGCGAAGGCCTTGCCGCGCTCGATCACCTCGTCGAGCAGCGCCGCATCATGGTCCTGGGACTTGATGTAGAGGTCGGTGCGGGCATTGATGAAGAACGCATCGCCGACCGCCTTGCGGATGGCCTCGATGCGTTTCGCCTGGGACTTCAACGGGTGGACGCCCTCCCCGCCGATCACCTGGTCCTCGAAATTGCAGCCGATGACGCCGATTGCGGCGAGCGCCGCGACATTGGCGCCTGCCAGCAGCGGATCCTCGGAATAGGCGCCCTCGAAATCGACGGTGAGCGGCAGGTCGACCGCGGCCATGATGCGGCTGGCGTTGGCGAAGACATAGTCGAGCGGGACCTTCTGGCCGTCGCCGAAACCCGCGGCGTCGCCGACCGGATGGCTGCCGGTCGCAAACGCCTTTGCGCCTGCCGCCGCGACCGCGACCGCGCTGCCCGGGTCCCAGATATTGTACAGAATGACTGGGTCGCCGGGCACGTGCAAAGCGGCAAAGGTCTCATATTTCGACGGCATGACTTTCCCCCTTAAGGAACCTTGTCGAGCTTCTTCTTCAATTCCTCGATCCAGTCCTCCGACCCGCCCGGCGTGGTGGCGGCAGTGCCGTAGCGGATCTCCCGCTCCGCCTCCTCGGGAGTCAGCTCGCGCGTATAGGAAATGGTCAGCCGACGGCCGAAGAAATCGTCGCCCTTGAGCCTGAGCTCGGCCTCCGAATCCTCCGGCAAATTGTCCCGGATCGTCTTCAGATATTCGATCAGCCGGTCGAGCGAGGTGTACTCACTGATCTCGATGAAATCCTTCACCCGTCTCGCCACGGCAGCCTCTCGTTGATGGTTTAAAGAACGACGGCGCAGCCAGGATTAGTGCACAAACCGCGCAACCACGTCCCGGTAGGAACGCGAAACCTTCACTTGCGCTCCCGAATCCAGGACCAGGAAACATTCGCCGTTGGTGTGCGGCTTCACCTGCCGGACGAGGTCGAGGTTGACGATCGTCGAGCGGTGCACGCGCTGGAACCGGCGCGGGTCGAGCCGCTTTTCGAGGTCCTTCATCGTCTCGCGCAGGATGAGCGTGTTGTCGCCGGTCATGATGCACATATAGTCGCCGGCGGCATCGATCCGCTCGATCGTGTCGACGTCGACCCGGAAGATCTGGCCCTGGTCGCGGATGTTGATCATCTTCTCGAAGCGGTTGGCGGCGGGGCCTTCCGCACCGACGGTTTCGGCCAGTTCCTCCGCCGCTTCGGGCGCATGTTCGACAAGCGTTTCGCGCAGGCGCTCGGCCTCTTCGGCCCCGCGCTTCTCGGCGAGGCGCTGGCGCACCCGGTCGAGGGTAGCGGCGAGGCGGTCTTCCTCCACCGGCTTGACGAGGTAATCGACGGCCTGCGCTTCGAATGCGCGCAAGGCGTGCTCGCCGAAGGCGGTGACGAAGACGAACAAGGGCGGCTCGACCTCCATCAGGCCCTGGACGACCGAGAAGCCGTCGAAGCCCGGCATCTGGATGTCGAGGAAGACGAGGTCGGGCTTGTGCGTCTTGATGGCGCGGATCGCCTCGCGGCCGTTGGCGGCGGTCGCAACGATCTCGACGTCCTCATGCGCCTGCAGACGGAGCTGCAGCCCCTGCGTCGCCAGCGGCTCATCATCGACCAGGATGGTGCGGATGGTCATTCGGATTCCTTATCTTCGTGAATGTCGCGCCCCCTGCTCTCGAACGGAATGTCGAGAATAACGCTGAACCCCCCATGTTCGTTCTGTCTGGTCTGGAAGTCGTGCGCGGCGCCATAGGCTTGCGCCAGACGGTCCTTGATGTTCGGCAGACCGACGCCGGTGGACTCGTGGACCGCGAGGCCGGACTGCGTTCCCGGGCCGCTGTCGGCGACTTCGATGCGAATGCCGTGGCCCTGCCGCTCCGCCTTGATCCAGATGTCGGCGCCGTTTTCGCTCGGCGTCACCGCATATTTGATGGCGTTTTCGACCAGCGGCTGCAGCAGCAGTGACGGCAAGCGCGCGCCGATGGTCGACGGGTCGATACGGAAGTGCGGGCGGAGGCGATCCTCGAAGCGCATCTTCTCGATCTCGAGGTAGAGCTTCAGCGTCTCCACTTCCTGCGCCAAAGTCACCTGCGCGGTCGGCTCATTGACGAGCGTGTAGCGCAGGAAGGACGACAGGCGGGCGAGCATCGCATTGGCGCGTTCGGTCTGCTTCAGCAGCACCAGGGTCGAGATGCTGTTCAGCGTGTTGAACAGGAAGTGCGGGTTGAGCTGGTAGCGGAGCATCGCCAGCGTCGCCGAGGAAGCGGCGCTTTCCAGCTTGGCACGCTGGTTGATCTCCTCTTCCAGCAGCAGGTAATAATTGATGCCGTAATAGAGCGCCGACCAGGCGGCGAGCAGCGAGAAGTTGAGCAGCAGGGCGCCGAGATACTCAATGCCGACCGGCCGCGCCCCGGGTCTCAGGAAGGTCGCGTAGCTCCAGGTCTCGATGAACGAGAAGGCGAAGCTGGCGACGATGACGGCGAACAGCGACAGCAATGCGGTCAGGAGCGCCCGCATGGTGATGAGCCGGCGGTAGAGCGAGCCCATCAGCAGGGTGATCGAATAGCCGGTCGCGGTCAGCAAGAGCGTGTGGACGACGAACATCGCCCCCATCGAATTGGCGATGCCGCTCAGCGAACGGAGCGTGAAATAGCCGGTCCAGCCAATCGACTGCAGGACCCAGAAGGCCTTGTTCTTGTCGGCGAAGAAGGGCGCATCGAGGCCGACGCCCTTCAGGATCGGGCGGGCCGGCCCCTTGGGACGCGGCCGTGGCCGCGGGTCGGCTTGAACCGCCGCATCGAGCAGGCGCGCGCTGTCGCTCGCCATCCTAGCTGCCTTGTCCCTGACGCCGCATCGAGCCGGATATAGGCGAGGCAAGCGCGAACCCCAAGGCTTGGCGACAGGGCCGGGCCGGGTCTATGGCCCCATGCGGAGAGGACAGGCCATGAACGAAGTGCAATCGCGCGCGACCTTCCGCAGCATGGACGAGGCTCGCCCGGAGGACTGGGCGATCATCGGCAATCACTTCATGCACTACGGCAAGGGCCTCGCCGACCGCGTACTCGACCACCTGCGCCTTCTCGACGGCGATTATGGCGGCTTCCCGGTCGACCGGCTTCAGCACAGCCTGCAGACGGCGACCCGCGCCCATCGGGCCGGCGAGAGCGAGGACTATGTCGCCGCCGCCCTCCTCCACGACATCGGCGACACGCTTGGCAGCTACAACCATCCGGACATCGCCGCGGCGATTCTGAAGCCCTTCGTCGACGAGAAGCTGCACTGGATCGTCGAGCACCACGGTATCTTCCAGGGCTATTATTTCTTCCATTACCTCGGGATGGACCGCGATATGCGCGAGCAGTTCCGCGGTCATGAGCATTTCGAAGAGACGGCCCGATTCTGTGAAATCTACGACCAGGCGGCGTTCGATGAGGCCTATGACAGTGCGCCCCTGGCCTTCTTCGAACCGATGGTTCGCCGCACTTTCGCGGCACCGAAGCGAACCATCTACGTTACCCAATCCGAATAAGACGGAGTTCCCTTCCCCATGATGCGTCTGTTCGCCGCCACCGCCGCGGCTTTGCTCCTGCTTTCCGCCTGCGAGAAATCCGACGAGGCGCCAAGGGTCACTGAGAAGGAGACGACCGAAGCGCCGAGGATCGCGCCGGTCCTGACGACCGCCGACGCGGTCGATCCGCACAGCTTTGCCAAGCCGTTGGAGGCAAGGGTCTATCACGTCGCGCTCGACCTCAGCGTCGACTTCGACGCCAAGCGGGTCTCTGGCACCGCGACGCTCGATATCGACCGCAAGCCGGACGCCAAGGAAATCGTCCTCGACGACAAGGGGCTGGAGATTCAGTCGATCACCGACGGCGAGAAGCCGCTTCAGTACAAGGTCGGCGCCGTCGACGAGAATTTGGGCACGCCGCTGGCGGTGGCGCTCAACCCGGACACGAAGAAGCTGGTCATCACCTACAAGTCGGCGCCCGATGCGCAGGCGCTGCAGTGGCTGAGTCCGGCGCAGACGGCCGGCAAGCAGCACCCCTATCTCTTCAGCCAGGGTGAGGCGATCTACAACCGGAGCTGGATCCCGACGCAGGACAGCCCTGGTATCCGCCAGAGCTGGGAAGCCAAGATTCACGTCCCCGCCCCGCTAACCGCAGTCATGAGCGCGCCGCGCGCCGCCGAGCCGCTAACCCAGGGCGGCGAGACCATTTTCTCCTTCAACATGGACAAGCCGGTCGCGCCCTACCTGATCGCAATCGCGGTCGGCGATTTGAAGTTCCGGTCGCTTGGGCCGCGTACCGGCGTGTGGACGGAACCGAGCATGCTCGACGCCGCCGCGGCCGAGCTCGCCGATACCGAGAAAATGGTCGATGCGGCCGAGAAGCTCTTCGGCCCCTATCGCTGGGGCCGCTATGACATGCTCGTCCTGCCGCCGTCCTTCCCACTGGGCGGCATGGAGAACCCGACGCTCACCTTCCTGACGCCGACCTTCATCGCCGGCGACAAGAGCCTCGTCAGCCTGATCGCGCACGAACTGGCGCACAGCTGGTCGGGCAATCTCGCCACCAACGCGACCTGGGCCGACTTCTGGCTCAACGAGGGGACCACGACTTACGCCGAGCGGCGGATCGTCGAATCGCTTTATGGCCCGAAGGTCGCGGCACAGCAGGTAGCCTTGGGCGTCGATGCATTGAACAAGACCGTTGCAGAAAATGGCGGCTCCAAAGGCGCCGATACGAGGTTGCACATCGACCTCAAGGGCCGTCACCCCGACGCCGGCCTGAGCGATATCGCTTATGAAAAAGGTTCGGCCTTCCTGCGTACCGTCGAATCCATCGTCGGCCGCGACAAGTTCGACGCCTATATGCGCGGCTGGTTCGACCGCCACGCCTTCCAGCCGGTCACGTCCGCCATGTTCCTTGCCGACATGCGCGAGCATCTGGTCAAGGGCGACAAGGCGCTGGAAGCCAGGTTGCAGCTCGACAATTGGGTCTACAAGCCCGGCATTCCGTCGAACCTGGTGAAGCCCGACCCGCAGGCATTTGCCGAAGTCGACAAGGCCGTTGCCGCCTTCGCTGCCGGCAAGCCGCTCGACACGGCTCTTTGGGCCAGATGGACGACCGACGAGCGCCTGCGCTTCCTCAACAAGTTGCCGCGCAAGCTGCCCAAAGCGCGTCTCGACACGCTCGAGCAGGGTCTCAAGCTCAACGATATCCGCAACAGCGAAGTGAGGTTCGCCTGGCTCGATCTGGCGATCGGCAATCGCTACGACCCGGCCATTCCGAGCGTCGAGCAGTTCGTCACCAGCCAGGGCCGCGGCAAGTTCGTCCGCCCGCTCCTATCCGCGCTCTTCGAGGACGAGGTATGGGGCCGCCCGAAGGCGA
Source organism: Sphingomonas alba (assembly GCF_023516555.1). Lineage (GTDB taxonomy): Bacteria > Pseudomonadota > Alphaproteobacteria > Sphingomonadales > Sphingomonadaceae > Sphingomicrobium > Sphingomicrobium album. Next base: position 1,730,156 of record NZ_JAMGBD010000001.1, on the reverse strand, counting down.
TCGCCATCTATGCCAAGGCGCGGCCGATGTATCACCCGTCGGTGACCGGCCGCATCGACAAGCTGGGACTGGGCGCCCCAGCGGCCAACAAGAACTAGTCATGCGCCTGCCGCGACTGCGTACGGACGGCCGTATCCTCACGGCCTTCCTCGCGCTCGCGCTGCTGCTGTTCCTGTTCCTGCGGCTCGCCTGGGAGATGAGCGAGGGCGAGACGCTGCCGATCGACAAGACGCTCATGCTGGCGCTTCGGGCCAGCGACCCTTCTGTGCCCGTCGGGCCGCCTTGGCTTTCGAATATCATGCTGCAGCTGACGGCGCTGGGCGGCGCCCCGGTGCTGTGGCTCGTGACCCTGCTTGCGACCGGCTATTTACTGGCTGCCCGGCGCGCCAAGACGGCCGGATTCCTGTTCGCCTCCATCGCGCTGGGCATGGCCTTGAACGGCATCCTGAAGGACCTGTTCGCCCGTCCGCGGCCGGAACTGGTCGCGCATCTCGTCCAGGTCCAGACGACCAGCTTCCCGAGCGGTCATGCGATGAACTCGGCCATCGTTTATCTCACGCTTGGCGGGCTGCTGGCGCGGGCGGAGAAGCGCCATTCCGTCCGCATCTTCCTGCTCGCGGCGGCCATCGCTCTCACTATGATCGTCGGCTTCTCGCGTGTGTATCTCGGCGTTCACTGGCCAAGCGACGTCGCTGCAGGCTGGTGCGTCGGCGCCGCCTGGGCTTTGGGCTGTTCGCTCGCGGCCCGGGCGCTCCAACGCCGCCAAGCCATTGACCCGCCAGGCAAAGGCCCCTGAACGCTTGCGGTTAAGCGCTCCATTTTTCGTCGATTCATTACATCGCAAGAACGCCCAGTGGCCGGTTTCTTCCCGCCGACGGTCTTCATACTGATCCGGCTCGCCACCTGGCGGAAAAATCGCTCTCGCGGCCAGTAAATCCGCCGACGTCGGAATTCGTCCGCCTGAGGCAAGTTTTAACCGCCCTTAAACCCTCTTCAGCTACCTCCGTCCGGCTCAAGATTGCAGGATCCGGGATGTACGAGGCGCCTGACCGTTACAAACGCATGGTTTCAGCCCGCCTGCCGGGCGGCGAATCGCTCGCTCTCACTGCCGGTGCGCAGAGTGAGGGAAGCTCGCCCCTGCGCGACGTCCAGCTGATCTCCCGCGCCCAGCTCGCGCCCTTCTTCGCCGCCGCCAACACCGTGGCGGCACTGCTCATCGTCGCCGAGCTTTGGCTGCACGTGCCGGCACAGTGGCTGCTTGGATGGGCAGGCCTCGTCGGCCTCGTCAATTTCGGGGCGATGCATGTCGCCCGGACGCAGGCCATCACTCATGTCGGCCGTTCGGGCCGCCCGGTGCCGGAATGGTTCCTGGTCGGCGAGGTCGTCGTGCGCGCATCCTTGTGGCTCAGCCTGCCGCTCTACGTCTTTCCATGGCTTGAGCCCGGCAGCCAGATTATCACCGCCTCCCTGATCGCCGGCCTCGGCGTTGCAGCGCTCGGCCTCGTCGTGATGCCCGCCTGCGTTACCGCCTGGATCGCCAGCTTCACGGCCGCGGTTTGCTTCGCCTTGTTCCTTGCCCGCAAGCAGGTGCCTTTCCTGCACACGCTCGACATCCTGTTTACGCTCGGTGTCGCCACGGTCGGCGTCTTCACGGTCGCCCGCTGGGCATTCGGCCAGCTGAAGACCAACGCCGACATGGGTTCGGCCAGTGAGAGCGCATCGCTGCTGCTGCAGGAATATGAGCAGCGCGGCGTGGGCTGGCTGTGGCAGGTCGATGGCGAAAATCGCGTCACCTACATCAGCTCGCGCATGACCGCCCTGCTGGGCCGTCCCGCCAGCGCGCTCCTCGGCCACTCGCTGCCGTCGCTGCTCGGCGGCCATGCCGAGCTCGGCCGAATCCTGCTTGAGAAGGCTCCGTTCAATAATCTGGAGATGGAGCTTGGTACGCCGCGCGGCCCGCGCTGGATTTCCATCGCCGGCGACCCGATCATCGACACCGCCGGCCGCTTCGAAGGATTCCGCGGGGTCGGCTCGGACATCACCGAAATCCGCCAGACGCAGGAGCGGCTGACCCATCTCGCCAACATGGACGTGCTTTCCGGCCTGCCCAACCGCGGTCGCGTCCGCCAGCTCCTGGGCGAGTCCCTGCGCCAGGCGACGGTCAGCAATGTGCCTTGCGCGATCATGTTCCTCGACCTCGACGGCTTCAAGCCGGTCAACGACACCTTCGGCCACCCGAAGGGTGACGCCGTCCTGCAGTCGGTGGCCAAGCGCCTGTGCGAACAGGTCGGCAGCGACGGGCATGTGGGCCGCATGGGCGGCGACGAATTCGCCATCGTCGTCGTCGATGCACAGAGCCGCAAGAAGGTCGAGATGCTGGCCGAGGCGATCATCAAGTCGATCGCCGAGCCCTACATGATCGACGGCACCGAGATCCGCATCGGAGTCTCCGTCGGCTGCGCCTTCGGACCCATCGACGGCGCCACCGTCGACGATTTGATCCTCAAGGCCGACCTCGCTCTCTACCAGGCGAAGGACGCCGGCCGCGGTGTCGCCCGTTACTTCTCGTCTGAGCTGCAGACCGAGCAGGACGACCGTGTGCGGCTGGAGGGGGACCTCCGCCAGGCCATTGCCGCCAAGCAATTCCACCTGGTTTTCCAGCCTTTGGTCAGCGCCAAGACGCAGAAGCTGACCGGCTTCGAGGCGCTCATCCGCTGGAACCACCCGCAGCGCGGCTTTGTGCCGCCGCCGGTTTTCATCCCGGTTGCCGAGGAAACCGGCCTGATGGTGGCCATCGGCGAATGGGTGATCGACGAGGCCTGCCGCGCCGCTGCGACCTGGCCGGAGCCGATCACGGTCGCAATCAACATCAGCCCGAAGCAAATCATCATGCCGGCGCTGCCCAACATCGTCAGCCAGGCGCTGTCGCGCTACAAGCTGGCCGGCAACCGGCTGGAGCTGGAAGTCACCGAAGGCGTCTTCCTGGGCGACACCAACCAGACGCTCGATGTGCTGAAGCGCCTGCGCCAGCTCGGCGTCGGCATCGCGCTCGACGATTTCGGCACCGGCTATTCGTCGATCGGCTACCTCAACAAAGCCGTCTTCCACAAACTGAAGATCGACGGCAGCTTCGTCCGCGAGGCCGGCACGCGGCCCGAAAACGTCGCCATCATCCAGTCGATCGTCCAGCTCGCCAAGAGCTTCCGCATGAACGTGACGGCGGAAGGCGTCGAAACCGCCGAGGATTTCGAGCGCATGCGCGACCTCGGCGTCGACACCATCCAGGGCTATCTGTTCGGCAAGCCTTTGCCCTACGAGCGCGCCAACCAGATGGTTGTCGGCCTCGGCACCCAGCGCAAGTCGGCCTGACCGCGCTTCAGAATTCTTGTTTCCAATAGGCGCCGGTTCTGAGCAGAGCGCGCAGGTGCCGGCGACTAGCCTGCAGCAATTGTTCTTCGTCGGGGGCGAACTCGTCGGGTGGTTGGCGCACCTTCCTTGTCGGTGAAAGCGCACGCGCCGTCGCGAGGTCGTTCAACACGCCGAGCGTTTCCTGCAAATTCTCGACTGCCTTCGCGAACCGTCTCTGGCTGCTGTGCCGGCCTAAGGCCGCCTCTAGGAACTCGAGGGAGTAGCGCATCTTCTTGCCATCGATCCGCAATTGGTGCCGCTCAGTAACCGACAAAGTATCGAAGGCCTCGGCGCCGCCCTGGATAGCGCGCCACAGCCGATCGAGCCGCTTGAGCGCGAACGTCATCAGCGGCTGCTGCGCCCTCTTCCCATTTCGCCACGCCCCGGCATGGGTCCAGATGACGAATTCGAGCATCCAGCTGCGAAAACGGGCGGAGGCTAGCATTCGAGCGATTGCTGCGTATGCGCGCTCGCGCTTGCGCTCCATCACCGGCCGCCGCCGTTCGGCGGGCGGGACGGCGAAAAGCATCACGTCCAGGTCCCGCGCGGGTCCGAGCCGATTGGTGAAGTCCCCGAGCGCGGCACGCAGCCGAACGGATTCCTCGTCCTCCATGGCCGGCTTGAACAAAGACAAGGCAGCCCGAAGCCGGCGTATCGCGACCCGCGACTGGTGCAGCGCTTCCGGGTCCCGGTCAGCGCCGATCAGCGGCTCGTTCAGCCGGAACTGCTTGATGCACGAGGAGAGGATGGTGGCGACGCCGTCGGCTACCGTCATATCCTCATCGACGACGATCGGGTCTGCCTTGAATGCCTTGCATGATTTGCGCTTGGCGAGGGCGATCCCGCGTTCGGCCTTGGATTGCACGCCGAGGCGGACGGGGATGCGGCGGCCGATGCTCCTGGCAATTGCGGACAAGTCGCCGACTTCGCCTCGCTTCAGCTCCAGTTCGATCTCGTGAAAATCGTCGTGGGCCCCGCCCGCTCGGACCTGGCCTTCGTCGAACGCCACCTCGACCAGCCCCTTGCCGGCGGGAATCAGCCAGGTCGATCGTTCCACCTCGACCGTGACAACCGGGGCCAGGCGTCGGAGCTGATGCGTACTCAAAAGTGCGGCGAGCGGGGTCCAGGCGATAGCATCGGAATCGGGTCGAAGGCCGTGGACGACCTCCTCCCACTCTTCCCGTTCGAAGAGGCCGGCCGAGAACTCGGAACGCTTGATCGTCTGCACGAAACGGCCGCGCGATTCGCGCACGCGCAGGGTCCAGCCATGGCGGCGGAGCCTCTTCCTGCGAGTATCGAAATAGACGGACGCCTGGCAGGCGACGTCTGGCTCCACCCGCCGCAGGAGCGGGAGCGCCCGAAGCTTGTCCGAAAACTCGGGCGCCACCTCAAGTTTGAGCTCCATCTCCAGGCTCATGGCGCGCCTGATAGCCGAAATTCCGTCCGAGCACCCCCTTGCGCCACGGCTTTTGCGGAGCGAAAGTCGCGGTGAGAAGGATCGTCGGCATGGTTCAGGACAACATGCAAACGACGAAAAAGGGAACGCAGATTCAAACCGCTGCCCTTCCTTGGCGGACGCGCGCAAACGGCCGCCTTGAAATTCTCCTCGTGACTAGCCGTGACACGCAGCAATGGCTCTTGCCCAAGGGCTGGCCGATGCGCGGCCACAGCCTGGCGGAAGCCGCCGCCATCGAGGCGTTCGAGGAGGGCGGCGTCGAAGGTCGAGTCGACAGGCGGCCCATCGGCAGCTTCGACTATATCAAATCGCAGGTCCCGCGCGGCCGCCGCGCTATCAAGATCGTGGTCCATCCGCTGGCGGTGACCAAGGTACGGGCCAACTGGCCGGAGCGGCTCGAGCGCAAGCGCAAATGGTTTTCGTTCCGCAAGGCAGCCAAGGCCGTCTCGTCGGAAGCATTGGCCGAGCTCATCCTCGACTGCAAAAAGAAGCTGTCGCGGGCCTGACGGCCGCCATCTTTACCTCGCGCGGATGAACTCGCGGACGTCGGCTGCCAGCTTGTGGCGGTCTTCGTCGCGGACGTACATCATGTGCCCGGCGTGATAGTAATGGAACTGGATGCGGTCCTGCGGGATGCCCGTCCGCGACAAGGCATATTCGGTCGCAAAGAAGGGCGTGGCGAAGTCATAATAGCCCTGGCCGACGAAAATCCGCAGCTGTGAATCCTCGCGCAAGGCCTGGCCGAGATAGGGCGCGACGTTGAGATAGGCGTTGGCGTCGCGGCCGCCGATCCGCCAGTCCCAGTCGCGGCCGATGCCGCTGATCGACTGATATTCGCGGTTGGTCTTGAAGCCGAGCGAGTCCCGCTCCCAGCTGTTGACCGCGGCGGTGTAAGCGGCGTCGATTCCGTAGAAGCTCGGATCATTGTCCGGGCTTTCGCCGGCGCTGTCGTAGTCCTTGCCGGTGTAGCGGGAATCGAGCCGGCCGACGGTCACACCCCGGTCACGCAGCAATTCCTTGTAGAAGCGGTCCGGAGTCACCCGCAGGTCGGCGCTCTCGAGATAGGTCTCGCTGAGCCCGGTGAAATGCGACAGCTGCTTGCGGATGCTTGCCCGCTCTTCCGGCGACAATTTCTGCCCCTTGAACAAGGCCGCCGCATAGGGGCCCATCGCCCACTGGCGCGCTTCCTCGACGATCTGCTCGACCGACGGTGAGCTGGTCTTGCCGTGATAGAAAGCGGTCGCCGCCATCGACGGCAGGTTGGTGATGTAGCTCAGCTCATTGCCCGCGGTGTCGGCACCGGCGGCGAAGTCCAGCACCGTCGACATCAGGATGATGCCGTTCAGCGCAACGTCGTTGTAGGTCGTGTTGACGAGCTGATTAGCAACCGCCGCCGAGCGGGTCGTCCCGTAGCTTTCGCCGCCCAGATATTTCGGGCTGTTCCACCGACCATTGTCGCCGAGCCAGCGGCGGATGACTTCGGCGACCGCTTTGGCGTCGGCGGTGACGCCGTAATATTCCTTGCCCTCGGTCTTTCCGATCAAATGCGAGAAGCCGGTGCCAGGCGGGTCGATGAAGACGATGTCGGTGACATCGAGCAGGCAGTCAGGGTTCGGAACGATCGGATAAGGCGGGCTGCCGTCGTCGCGGGCATCGGAGGGAATCGCGACCCGCATCGGCCCGAAAGCACCCATCATCAGCCAGACTGAGCCCGAGCCTGGGCCACCGTTGAACAGAAAGGTGACCGGGCGGTTCGGGTCGCGCGGTTCCTTGATATAGGCCGTGGTGACGACCGCCGCCTTCTGCGTGCCGTCCTCGGCGCTGAGGATCGTCTCGCCGATGGTCGCGGTATAGTTGACCTTCTGCCCGCCAAAGACGCCGCTGTGCCGGGTCGTGACGACCTGCGGCACGACCTTCTCGGCCGGCGCGTCCTTGTCGCTTTTGTCCTGGGCCAGGACCGGCGCTGCGGTGACAGCGAGCGCAAGTGCCAAGGCAAACGACACAGCTGACTTCATCGACTTCCTCCCCGATTCGCAATTGGCGCGAACCATGCCGTTCATTGCGAGGAGGACAAGGGGCCTTCGACGGATCGACGGGCTACCACTTCTTCGGGACGTTCTTGCCCCAGGCCGTCTGGTCGCGTTCCTGCTTCCATGACTTTACCATGCAACCGGTCCAGCCGCCTGGGCCGACGGCGCTGCACGATTGGACGCCCGTGTCGCCTTCCTCGACCCAGCTTTGCCGCTCGCGCATCACGCTCATGGTCTCGCCGGCGGGATCGAAGGGCCCATCACGGCCGGGCATGCGATATTTCTCGTTGGGACGTCGCGAGCCGCAGACCAGGATTTCGTCCTTGTCCACGGGCACGCAATTCTGCCGCAGGACTTCGCGGGTCGCCTCGCCGCCGATGTCGGGCGACGAGGACGCCAGAGCGAAAAGGAACAGTGCGGCGGACACGCCGGCGCATGATCAATGCCCGGCGTGTCTTGGCAAGTCCCTGTCGATGAACGGCAGGCCGGCTTAGTTGACCGAGGCCACCTGCATTGCCGGGTTGAACATTTGCGGCATCGCCAGATCGTCCCAGCCATAGGGGTCTGGACGGAAGCTGATCCCGCCATTGCTGGCATCGACCGTCAAGTAGGTCAGGAAGACCGGTACCGGCCGCGGGACTTCGAACCGCTCTTCGCGGTTGGTACGCGGCTCCGGCACATAGCCGAACACCCAATCTGCGAAGCGGCGATAGTCCTGAAGGCGGATGCAGCCATTGCTCAAATGCCGGTCGGCCGCAGCGAACAGCTCGTCATGCGGCGTGTCGTGCATGTAGATGCCGAAGTCGTTCTTCATCTCGAACTTCATGTTGCGCATCGAATTCCATGGCCCCGGCAGCTGGCGGACGAGGATCGTCGGCTGCTGCTTGCCGCTGGCGATCGCCTTCCAGTTGACGGTGCTCGGATCGATGACCTGCGCATTGGCGGTCCAGTCGGACAGGACTTCGTAATGGAAATCCTTGAGGTAGGAGAGACCCTGTTCGCCGATCCGCTTGGCGGTCAGCGAACGGATCAACTCCGGCGGGACGTTCCAGTAGGGATTGGCTTTCGCATTGCGGATCATGACCGCCATCATCGGCGTCTTGGTCTTGGCCATGCCGACGACGACCTTCATGCTGTCGGCGACGCGGTCCCGGCTGAACAAATAGGTGTTGGCGGAGCCTGAATCGACGACGACATAGCGATCGAAGGTTCGCGTCTGCGGCAGTCGATAGGCGCGCTCCATGTTGATGGCGATCTTGCGTTCGTAATAATTGGCGCCGCGGTTCAGCGAGGCGATGGTGCCCTTGCCGGCGATGCCGTCGGGCGTGCCGAGGCCGTGGACGCGCTGATAGGCGGTGACGGCGTCGAGCAGGTTGCGGTCGAAGCCGCCCGAGGCCGGGAGGCCGAGCCGGGTGCGCAGCAGCTGGACGCGTTTCCCGGTCGATCCGGATTTCAGCGCAGCGCCAGCCGGGATCTTGGTTTGCGGCAAGCGGCCGTAGCTCGCTTCATATTGTTGCAGGCCGCGCTGCAGGTCGAAGAAGACGGGGTTCGGCGACTGGCGGCCCGAGCTGGGACTGAACAGGCGCGCCAGCCAGTTCTGCGACCTCTGGTGCTTCCTGGCGACGGTCGACAGCTGCGGATCGACATAGACGAAGTCGATGCCCTGCTTGATGGCCCGCGGAACCGCCACCGGCTCATCGCCGCGCGGCTGTGAAAGGACCGGCGTGGAGGCGATGAACGCCAGTGCGCCGAGAGTGATGGAAATCTGCTTTTTCATGAATGTTGCGCCGGGTTTGCAGCGCATTCCCCGAGTGGAACTACTAGCCAAACATTCTGCACGGCATTGGGTTGCCTCTGGCTGAACCCAAAGTTTCGGGAGTCCAACGACTATCTCGCGAAGCGCGTCCTGCTGGTCTTGCCGTAGCGCATCTTGCGGGTGCCCGGCCGGCCCTCGGTGGCGGTGCCGCTGGGTCGCGGTGCGACGCGGTTCGGATCGGGGATTCCGAGCTCGTCTTCCTCCAGCCGGCGGATCTCGTCGCGAAGCCGCGCGGCCTCCTCGAACTCCAGGTCGGCGGCGGCCTTGCGCATCCGCTGCTCAAGGTCGCCGATATAAGCCTTGAGATTATGCCCAACGAGGTGCGGCCGATCGTCGTCGCCGGTTTCGACCAGGACGCCGTCGCGCATCGTCACATCGCTCATGATATCGTTGATGTGGCTCTTGATGGACGCCGGTGTGATGCCGTGCTCAAGGTTGTAGGCGACCTGCTTCTCGCGCCGCCGATCGGTTTCGTTGAGAGCGCGCTCCATGCTGCCGGTAACTCGGTCGGCATAGAGGATGACCCGGCCGTCGATATTGCGGGCGGCGCGGCCGATAGTCTGGATCAGCGAAGTCTCGGAACGGAGGAAGCCTTCCTTGTCGGCATCGAGGATGGCGACCAGCCCGCATTCGGGAATGTCGAGGCCTTCGCGCAGCAGGTTGATGCCGACCAGCACGTCATAGACGCCGAGCCGCAGGTCGCGGATCAGCTCGATGCGCTCCAGCGTCTCGACGTCGCTGTGCATGTAGCGGACCTTCAGGCCCGCCTCGTGCAGATACTCGGTCAAATCCTCGGCCATGCGCTTGGTCAGGGTCGTGACTAAGGTCCGATAGCCCTTTCGCGCCGTCTCCTTGGCCTCGTGGACAAGGTCATCCACCTGGTCCTCGACCGGCTTGATCTCCACGGGGGGGTCGATCAGCCCGGTCGGGCGAATGACCTGCTCGGAGAAGACGCCGCCGGTTTCATTCATTTCCCACGGGCCGGGCGTCGCGGACACGAACGTCGTCTGCGGCCGCATCGCTTCCCACTCGTTGAAGCGCAGCGGCCGGTTGTCGATGCAGCTCGGCAGGCGGAACCCATATTCGGCGAGCGTGATCTTCCGCCGGTGATCGCCGCGCGCCATGGCGCCGATCTGCGGCACCGTCTGGTGGCTCTCGTCGACGAACAGCAGGGCGTTGTCGGGGAGATACTCGAACAGGGTCGGAGGCGGCTCGCCGGGCAGGCGGCCAGTGAGGAAGCGGCTGTAATTCTCGATGCCGGCGCAAGAGCCCGTGGCGGCGATCATCTCCAGGTCGAAATTTGTCCTTTGCTCGATCCGCTGCGCTTCCAGCAGCCGGCCTTCCGCCTGCAATTCCTTGAGCCGCTCGGCGAGCTCATGGCGGATCGCCTCCATCGCCTGTTTGAGCGTCGGCCCGGGCGTCACATAGTGCGAGTTCGCATAGACCTTGATGCTGTCGAGCGACGCGACCTTCTTGCCGGTCAGTGGATCGAACTCGACGATGTCCTCAAGCTCGTCGCCGAAGAAGCTGATCCGCCAGGCCGTGTCCTCATAGTGGGAAGGGAAGATTTCCAGATTGTCGCCGCGCACCCGGAAATTGCCGCGCGCGAACGCCTGGTCGTTGCGCTTATATTGCAGCGCGACCAGCTTGCGGATGATCTCGCGCTGGTCCTCCGTCCCGCCCTTCTTCAGGCTGAAGGTCATGGCCGAATAGGTCTCGACCGAGCCAATGCCATAAAGACAGGACACCGAGGCGACGATGATGACGTCGTCGCGCTCCAGAAGCGAGCGCGTCGCCGAGTGGCGCATGCGGTCGATCGCCTCGTTTACCGAGCTTTCCTTCTCGATATAGGTGTCGGTGCGCGGGACGTAGGCTTCGGGCTGGTAATAATCGTAATAGCTGACGAAATATTCGACCGCATTGTCGGGGAAGTAGTTCTTGAACTCCCCGTAGAGCTGGGCGGCGAGGATCTTGTTCGGCGCCAGCACCAAGGCTGGGCGCTGCAAGGTCTCGATAACCTTCGCCATGGTGAAGGTCTTGCCCGAGCCCGTGACGCCCAGCAGCACCTGGCTCTTCTCGCCTTCGAGCGCCGCCTCGGTCAGCTCCTTGATCGCAGCCGGCTGGTCGCCGGCCGGTGTGTAATCCGACCTAAGCACGAACTTGCGCCCGCCCTCCGCCTTGTCCGGCCGTGGCGGGCGGTGCGGGACGAAGGTCTCGCCGGTCTCCGGCTCGGCCAGCGAGGTGCGGATTTGAATCGCCATCGCCTTGCCATATGGTTGCCGGAGCGCGCCCGCGCAACGCGGCGGCCAAAGGGAGGAGCCTCTCCCAGCCTGGCGGCCATATGGCCTGAAAGAGCCTGCTCCGAATGCGGCGCCGGAAGCGGAGAATAGCCCGGCGCAGTGACCCGCCGCCGCAAATGACCTATGAGGCGGCCCGCAACATCGAGGGGGCGCGCATGAAATTCTGGTCGATCATCCCGCTGCTCGCGCTCACCGCCTGCGGCGACAGCGACAAGGTTGAGATGAAGAACGCTTCAGTCTCGGAGGTCGCAAAGACGATGGAGGCCAAGGGCGCCGCCGACAGCTTCATCGACCCGGGCGCCTGGGAGCAGACCGTCACCTTCGTCTCGATGGAGGCGCCCGGAATGCCGCCCGAGGCCAAGGACATGATGGCCCGCGCGATGGGAAAGACCCAGGTCCATGACGTCTGCCTGACCGAGGACAAGGCCAAGAACCCGCGCGCCGACTTCTTCGCGGGCGCCGACAAGAATTGCCGCTACGAGCATTTCAAATGGGGCGGCGGCAAGATCGACCTTAAGCTCGATTGCCAGCATCCGAACGCCCACCAGGTCATGGAACTGACCGGTAACTATCAGCCGCAGAGTTACGAAATGGCCATGACCATGACCAACGAGGGCAAGGAGCCAGGCGAGCACATGGTCATGAAGATGCGCGTCGATGCCAAGCGCACCGGCGCCTGCACGGCAGAGCAACTGGCCGCGGCGAAACAGGAGGAGAAGGCGCCATGATTGGTTACGTGACGGTCGGCAGCAACGACCTTGAGAAGGCGCGCGGCTTCTACGACCAGCTGATGCCGGTGCTGGGCGCCGGTCGCATCATGGAGTTCGGCCCGAACTTCACCATGTACGGCACCGGCATGGGCAAGCCCGGCCTCGCCGTCTGCAAGCCTTATGACGGCAATTCGGCGACAGTCGGCAATGGAAATATGACCTCCATCGCCTGCGACAGCCGCGCCCGCGTTGATGCCTTCCACGCCAAGGCAATGGAGCTGGGCGGCAGCGATGAGGGCGCTCCCGGAGTGCGCGGCGACGAAGGCCCGCAGGCCTTTTACGGCGCCTATTTCCGCGACCTCGACGGCAACAAGCTTGCGGCCTTTTGCATCGGGCCCGCCGACTAGAAGGCACTGTTTCGCCGCCGGATTGTTCTCGGCGGGATGAAACGCGCGATCACCTTGGTCAACACAAGCGGCGGTAGCTTCGCCGACGGCGCCGGCGACCGCATCGGCGAGGCGCTGGCCGCGGCGGGCGTCGATAGCGAGATCGTCCTCGTCGAGGGCAAGGATTGCGCCGCCCGCGCCGCCGATCACGTCAAGCAGGGTGTCGAACTGATCATTGCCGCCGGCGGCGACGGGACGATGGGCGCGGTTGCCGGCGAGCTGGCGGGAAGCAAGGCGGTCATGGGCATCATGCCCTTGGGCACGCTCAACCATTTCGCCCGCGACCTCGGCATTCCTTTCGACATCGCCGAGGCAGCGAAGGTCGTTGCGCAAGCAAAGCCCCGCAAGGTCGATATTGCCGAGGTCAACGGCCGCATCTTCATCAACAACGCCTCGATCGGGCTCTATCCGCTGATGGTCATGGACCGCGACGGCCAGCGGAAACGGCTCGGGCGCTCGAAGCGGCTGGCGATGCTGGTGGCATCCTTGCGTACCATGACGCGCTTCCATTCCCGCCGCCTGACGCTCAGCACCGATGGCGGCGAGGCGAAGGTCGACACTCCGCTGCTGTTCGTGGGCAACAACGATTATCGCGTTGCACTTCCCGCCGCCGGTCGCCGCGAGGCGCTCGACGATGGCGAACTCTGCGTCATGGTCATGCGCAGCAAATCGCTTCCTGGCTTTTTGGCCGCCACCGGCCGCGCCCTCATCGGCATCAGGCGGCGCGACGACATGGTACGGCTTAAAGGCGTCAAGGAATTGAAGGTCGACAGCCCGCGCTCGCATTTGTCCGTCGCGATGGACGGGGAAGCGCTGTCCCTGCCGCCGCCGCTGACCTTCCGCATTCGTCCGAGAGCGCTGAAAGTGATCGCGCCCGCTTAGGCGGCTTTCGGCAAGGCGTAGGCGATCACCTCGTCGCCCGCGGTCGTCCCGAGCGTGCCGTGCCCGCCGGCAACGACGACGACATATTGCCGGCCGTCGGCGCCTTCGTAGGTCATCGGCGTCGCCTGCCCGCCCGCCGGCAAGCGCGCCTGCCAAAGCTGCCGCCCGCTCGTCACGTCATAGGCGCGCGCATAATTGTCGAGCGTCGAGCTCATGAAGGCGACTCCGCCGCCGGTCATCATCGGACCGCCCAGCGACGGCACGCCGAGCTTCAACGGCAACGGCACCGGGCTCTTGTCCTGGATTGTGCCGTTGCGATGCTTCCAGGCGATTTTCGCACCGGCGAGGTCGACACCGGCGACATAGCCCCAGGGCGGCGCCTGGCAGGGCAAGCCGAGTTTCGACAGGAACGGGTTGAGGTAGACCGCGAATGGCGCGCCCTTGTTGGGATTGAGGCCCTTTTTGTCCATCTCGCTTTGCGGCCATTGTGGCCGGTTCTTCACCAGCTTGTCGACGAAGGCCATGTAGTCCGGGTTGGCGAAGGCTACGCCCCGGGCAGGGTCGTAAGCCATGCCGCCCCAGTCCATGACGCCGAAATTGCCGGGATAGACCAAAGTCCCCTGCAGCGACGGTGGCGTGAAGGCGCCTTCGTATCGCAACTGCTTGAAGGCGATCCGGCACATCAGCTGGTCGAGCATCGTCGCGCCCCACATGTCGCGTTCGCGGACCGGATCGAGCGGCATCAGGGTGAGGCGCGAATAAGGCTGCGTCGGAGACAATCGGTCACCCGGCGCAGGACCGCCGGGTACGCGCTTCTCGTCTACCGGGACGATCGGTGTGCCGCTGCGCCGGTCGAGCACGAATATATTCCCCGTCTTCGTCGTCTGGACGAGCGCCGGGACCATCTGCCCACCGACCGGCAAGTCGATCAGCGCGGGCTGAGCAGGAACGTCCATATCCCACAGGTCGTGGTGAACGGTCTGGTAGACCCAGCGAAGCCGCCCGCTGGCGGCATCGAGCGCGACGATGCTGGAGGCGAATTTCTCGGTCGTCGGCGGTCGGTTGCCGCCCCATTGGTCGACCGCGCCCATGCCGAAGGGGATATAGATGAGCCCCAGTTTCTCATCGGCACTGGAGGTGCTCCAGCTGTTTGGCGACGACAGGCTGTAATGCTGGCCATTGGCGAGTGGCGCCGTGCTGTCCGGATTGCCCGGGTCGAAGTTCCAGACCAGCTTGCCGCTCTTGGCATCGAAGGCGCGCACGACGCCCGACGGCATCTTGTCCGACTTGTTGTCGAAGATGCTGCCGGCGACGACGACGAGGCCCTTGGTCACCAGCGGTGCCGAAGTGAACTGGTAATGGCCTTCCTCATAGCCCGGATATTGCGGGGTCAGGTTGAGCTGGCCTTGGTCGCCGAAATCGCCGCATCGCTTGCCGCTGGCGGCGTCGAGGGCAATCAGCCGGGCGTCGTTGGTGGCGATGAAGATGCGCGTGCTGCAGTCGGCGGCGCGCGGCGGACTCGGCGCGGCACCAGGGGCGGCCGCCGAGTCGTAATAAGATACGCCGCGGCAGCTCATGTGCTGCGTGCCCTTGACCGATACCTTGGCATCGAACTTCCAGACCGTTTTCCCGGTGACGGGATCGAGCGCCATGACGATGTCGTGGGGCGTGCAGATGTAGAGGAGGCTGCCGACCTTGATCGGCGTTACCTCATAAGTGAACTCGCCGGGATCGCTGGCGCGCTTCAAATCGCCGGTGTGGATTTGCCAGGCGACCTTCAAATCCTTGACGTTGCCGGGATTGATCTGCGCCAGCGGGGACCACTTCAGCCCGGCGACGGTCCCGCCATAGGCTGGCCAGTCGCCGTGCGCGGCGGCGTAGGTGATCGGCAGCTGCGCGCGCTGGCCGGGGAGGTTGCCGGACTGGTCGCGGACGTCGCGCGACAAAGCGATGCCGAGAACGATGAAACTCGCAAGCAGCGCCAGCGATAAAGCCAGGCCTGAGCCGCGAATCGCGCTGGTGCGAGGCGCCAGCGACCGCGTCAGCCACGGCAAGATCAGCAGGACGCCGATCGGCACCAGCAAATCGCCGCGCGGCGTCAGCTGCCAGAAGTCGAAGCCAACTTCGACCAGCGCCCAGACGAGCGTGCCCGCGAGCACGGCCGCATAAACCAGCAGCGCGGACGCCTTGCCACGGAACAGCAGCACCGCAGCCGCAATCAGGCCGATGCCGGCGATCACATAATAAAATGAGCCGCCCAGCGTCAGCAGGTAAGCGCCGCCGCCCGCCAGCCACAATCCGATGAGCCCGATGACGACGCCCATGATTCGGGCAAATGGCGATGGCCGATTCGGCCGGTCCTGGTCGCTCATTCGAGCCTCCGTAAGTAGTGCGGACGGCCCCTCAACCGCTCAGGCGGCCGGTTGTTGCGTCCGCCAGCCACGAATTCACGGCGCGCGACCTGTCCCGAATTGAATCATGGTTAACGCTCTGCGTGGCCGCGCCGCCACAATCCTCTCTGCGGGCCACAGTTTTTTTGCGCTGGATTAAAAATTGATCTTGCGTCCGATTCCAGTTGAGGCACTATAGATTGTGTAGCGACGGGGGAGCTTCTCAACTTCTTGTGGTTGTGGCCGGAAGACACTATCTTCCGGTGAGGCCATTTGCGTGCCCTGTGGATATCGGGGACTGGCTGAGAAAAGACCCCTTTCGTTGCGAATTTGGGCTAGATTCGGCCCATGGCGCCGAGTCGAACATTAGTAGAACAGACCGCGGGAAATGCGGTCGAGTCACGGGGTGAGGACATGGATTTTTCGAGCAGCAGCGAAGTCAGCGCCGACGATGTCGTTGAGACTGGCAGCAAGCGGGTCGACCCCAAGGCGCACAAGGTCGAGATCGACCCGTCGCGCGACGCGCTCCTGACCGATTTCGGCAAGGAGACGCTGAACGACCGCTACCTCCTGCCAGGCGAGACCTACCAGGATCTCTTCGCGCGCGTCGCCTCGGCTTACGCGGACGACGCCGCACATGCGCAGCGCGTCTATGACTATATTTCCAAGCTGTGGTTCATGCCGGCGACACCCGTCTTGTCGAACGGCGGTACCGGCCGCGGCCTGCCGATCAGCTGCTATCTGAATAGCGTCTCCGACAGCCTCGACGGCATCGTCGGCACCTGGAACGAGAATGTCTGGCTGGCGTCCAAGGGCGGCGGTATCGGCACCTATTGGGGATCGGTGCGCGGCATCGGCGAGCCGGTCGGCCTCAACGGCAAGACCAGCGGCATCATCCCGTTCGTCCGCGTCATGGATTCGCTGACGCTGGCGATTTCGCAGGGCTCGCTGCGGCGCGGCTCGGCCGCCTGCTACCTCGATATCTCGCATCCCGAGATCGAGGAGTTCCTGGAGATCCGCAAGCCGTCGGGCGACTTCAACCGCAAGGCCTTGAACCTGCACCATGGCGTGCTGGTCACCGACGAGTTCATGGAAGCGGTCCGCGACGGCGCCGAGTTCACGCTCCGCAGCCCACGCGACGGCACCGAGCGCGGCAAGGTCGACGCCCGCGCCCTCTTCCAGAAGCTGGTCGAGACCCGGCTGGCGACCGGCGAGCCGTACATCATCTTCATCGACCAGGTGAACCGGTCGATGCCGAAACATCACCGCGACCTCGGCCTCAAGGTGACGACGTCGAACCTCTGCTCCGAGATCACCTTGCCGACCGGCAAGGACCATCTCGGCGCCGACCGCACGGCCGTCTGCTGTTTGAGCTCGATGAACCTTGAAACCTGGGACGAATGGAACGGCGACAAGCAGTTCGTCGAGGACGTCATGCGCTTCCTCGACAATGTGCTCTCCGACTATATCGCCCGCGCGCCGGACGAGATGGCGCGCGCCAAGTACAGTGCCGAGCGCGAGCGGTCGGTCGGCCTCGGCGTCATGGGCTTCCACAGCTTCCTGCAGGCGCGCGGACTGCCGTTCGAAGGCGCCATGGCCAAGTCGTGGAACATGCGCATCTTCAAGCACATCAAGGCGCAGGTCGACGAAGCCTCGATGATGCTGGCGAACGAGCGCGGCCCGTGTCCCGATGCCGCCGACATGGGCGTCATGGAGCGCTTCAGCTGCAAGATGGCGATCGCGCCGACCGCGTCGATCTCGATCATCTGCGGCGGCACCTCGGCCTGCATCGAGCCGATCCCGGCCAACATCTACACCCACAAGACGCTGTCGGGCAGTTTCTCGATCAAAAACCCGTATTTGGAGAAGCTGCTCACCGAGAAGTCGAAGAACTCGGACAGCGTCTGGAACTCGATCCTCGAGCGCGGCGGCTCCGTCCAGCACCTCGACTTCCTCACCCAGGAGGAAAAGGACGTCTACAAGACCAGCTTCGAGATCGACCAGCGCTGGCTGATCGAGCTTGCCGCCGACCGCACGCCGTTCATCGACCAGGCGACCAGCCTCAACCTCTTCATCCCGGCCGATGTCGACAAATGGGACCTGCTGATGCTGCACTTCCGCGCCTGGGAGCTCGGCATCAAGTCGCTCTATTACCTGCGCTCCAAATCGGTGCAGCGCGCTGGGTTCGCCGGCGGCGTCGAAGCGGACAACACGCCCGAGCTGAAAGAAATCCAGCTCGCCTCGTCCACAGACTATGACGAATGCCTGGCCTGCCAATGACGACTACCTCCATCATCGAGATTGCGTTCGGCGCGGCGCTGATGGTGGGCGCGGTGGTGCTCTATCGCCGCCGTGGGCCGGAGGGTGAGGCGAAGACCGGCAGCCAGTCTGCCGTCGTCCTGCTGATCGTCGGGCTGATCCTGCTGATCCACGGCTCCGGCCTGCTCGAATACAGGCATTCGGCGGGATTATGACCATGGGCCAGCTCATCATGCTCGGCATCGGGCTCGTCGCACTGGCGGCGGGGATGGTCATCCTCCTCTCCAGCCGCCGCGGCAGCGACGCACAGCGTTACGCCCGCCGCATGATCGGCACGATGATGGCTGCATTGGGCGCCGCGCTCACGGTTTTCGCGCTCGGCCTCGCCGGCAAATTGGAGGGCGCGCAATGACCCCTTGCCAATCGCACCAACTTCGTCTTGATATTGCGAAACATTCGCAAGACGGAGATTCGCGTGCGCAAGTGGCATCGGTGGGTGGCGACGATATTCGGCGTCTTTTTGCTGTGGATCTCGGTGACGGGCGTGCTCAGCCAGGTGGGCAGCCTGGTCAACAAGGGCGGGTTCGAGCGCGCGGAGACGTCGCGCGCCGGGCCGCCTCCCAAAGCCTCGCCCAACTCCCCGCCGGGCTTCAAATGCCCCGAGGACATGACCTGCCGGCCCAAGCAGCAGCCGGGGCCGTGGAATGTCGGCCTGCTCCATCATCTGCATTCGGGCGAGAGCTTCGGACCCGCGGGCGTCGTCATCTCGATTATGTCCGGCCTGTCGCTGCTCTTCTTCGCCTTCTCCGGCCTGTGGATGTACATTCAGATCTGGCGTTTCCGGCAGTCTCGCAGGCAGGCGGGCAAACCGCTCCGCGGCGGCCGCTTCTTCTGGCGGTAGGGGCAGCCTTCGCCCTCACCGCCTGCGCGCAACAGGCCGCGACCGCCGTCGATCCCGCCGCCCCCGGCTTCCTCGAAGGCCTGTGGCACGGCTTCATCTTCCCGGTCGCCTGGGTCATCTCGCTGTTCAGCAGCAACACCGCCATTTACGCCGTCCCCAATGACGGCGGCTGGTACGATTTCGGCTATTTCCTCGGCATCTGCGTGTTCGGCGTCGGCGCCCGCAAGACGCAGACCGTCTACCGCGACCGCACCATCGAGGTGAAGGCGAAACGCATCGTGGAGCCGGGCGAATGAGCCTGCCCATCATCATCGCCATCGCCATTGGCGTCCTGGTCGCCATTGCACTTGTTTTCGCGGGCAGGACCGGCCCGCGTGTCACCCACATTGAAACCCGCCGAGTTGACGGCGAGGACGGAGAGTAAGCATGCCCCTCCTTCAAGCCCGCAAGCAGTACAAGCCGTTCGAATACCCCTGGGCGTTCGAATATTGGAAGCGCCAGCAGCAGATCCACTGGATGCCGGAGGAAGTGCCGCTGGGCGAGGATTGCCGCGACTGGGCGCAGAAGCTCACCGATCATGAGCGCAACCTGCTCACCCAGATCTTCCGCTTCTTCACCCAGGCCGACGTCGAGGTGCAGGATTGCTACCACGACAAATACGGCCGCGTGTTCAAGCCGACCGAGATCAAGATGATGCTGACCGCCTTCTCCAACATGGAGACGGTGCACATCGCCGCTTACTCGCACCTCCTCGACACCATCGGCATGCCGGAGAGCGAATATTCCGCCTTCCTCCAGTACAAGGAGATGAAGGACAAGCACGATTATTTGAGCACCTTCGGCGTCGACACGGACGAGGACATCGCCAAGACGCTCGCCATGTTCGGCGGCTTCACCGAGGGGCTGCAGCTGTTCGCCAGCTTCGCCATGCTGATGAACTTCCCGCGCTTCAACAAGATGAAGGGCATGGGCCAGATCGTCAGCTGGTCGGTCCGCGACGAGAGCCTGCACTGCGAAGGCATCATCAAGCTGTTCCACACCTTCGTGAAGGAACGCGACTGCCTGACCCGCAACGTCCAGGAATCGATCATCGACGCCTGCCAGAAGACGGTTCGGCTGGAAGACGCCTTCATCGAGCTCGCCTTCGAAATGGGCCCGGTCGAGGGCATGACGCCCAAGCAGATCCAGAAGTACATCCGCTTCATCGCCGACTGGCGCCTGGGCCAGCTGGGCATGAAGCCCATCTACATGGTCGACGAGCACCCGCTGCCCTGGCTGGCGCCGATGCTGAACGGCGTCGAGCACGCCAACTTCTTCGAAACCCGCGCGACGGAATATTCCAAGGCCGCGACCCGCGGGAATTGGGGCGAAGTCTGGGACAATTTCGACCGCCGGCAGAAGGCCAAGTCGAACGCGGCGAACGATGGCCAGGACGGTGCCGGCGACGAAGGCGGCAGCGGCGATGAGGGGGATATGTTCTCTCGGGCTGGGGTTGCTGCTGAATAAGATAATTTCCGCTCAGCTAGCTTAGGGAGGGTAGTATGTCGCAAGGGCCATAAATCGATCGCAATAACCAAATGGCTGCGGATCAGGACCCTTCGCGTACTGCTCAGCACCCAGTCCCCTGGTTGGTCTGGGGTGGAACCGAAACATCGGCCGCAAGCATAAGCTCCCAACGTCGGGATCAGGAAAATCCGTACCCACACTTCCACCTGCACTTCTTAGGAAGGCGGAGCCATGTTCGCAGAAGCGCAAGCATATCTGCACATGGACGAGGAATGGATGTGGCGTTTCTACCTTATGGACTCCCAAGGAAGAGTAATCGTCATATCCCACCGAGCCTATTTCACGCGAGACGAGGCCCTGGCCGCATTGCGTGAATTCCAGCTCAACCTCGCCCGCGCAGAAACCGGATAGGCCGGCGCTTGGCCCAATTGCTGAGCGGATAAAGGGGGCGGCTTCGGCCGCCCTCGATATTTGCGAGCCGAATGCCAGAATGCTGCAGCCCCGCTTATTCCTTGATCAGTCCACCCCAGACAGCGTCATCCGTCTCTTCAATGACGATGTTGATCCCGCAGTGCTCATTTCCGAAATACCTGAACAGACGCGATTTAACTCGCCCGGAAAAACGCGCATGGTCGGCGTCCGAAGTCATCGGTTCGAGTTGAACGTAGTCGCCGACTGCAGGGATGAGCGCGAATTGGGATTGGTCTACCGAGAGACCGACGATCTCGCCGTCGTCGAGAGGCCGATCATGGCCGCGGGGCATGTACTGGAAATCCATGCTGTACTTCATACGCAACTCCTCAACGCAAACGTTCAACACCAAGGTCGCTTACCGCCTTGGTAGTAGCGAGCAAGCCCTTCGTTCACGAGCGTATCGCCGACGTCGTGCCCATCGACGAGGACTAGCCTCAGCTTGCGACCATAAACGTCCGCGTCCCGGTCGACTGATTTCAGCGTGATCGTCCCGCTGTTCACCAGTTGCAGCAGCCGTTGGGTCGCCCGGTCGCCTAGGGCCTTCTCGGAAGCACAATCATATTCGTGAGTTTCCGGCGCATCGATGTCGGCGATCCGAATATTCTCGCCTTGCAGCCAGATCGTGTCGCCATCGACGACGCAATTCGTCCCGCCGCCCGTATGGCAAAAGTGGAAACTCTCACGAACGGACGAGGCGCCCGTTGCCGTTGCTACCGGCTTCTGGCTCAGTCGATCACCGATCCAGCCGCCACCAATGATGAGTGCAGCCGCCGTGCCGATGACGGTCGCTTTGTAACGCAAATAACCGCCGAAGCCGCGCCTAGGTTTTCTCCTATAGCGCTGGAAATTCCGTTGCTTGCGCTGACCCCTCACCTGCTGGCGACGGCTGGCTAGCTCCTGTTTCTCTTCTCGGCTCAGGGCTTGGTAGGCCTCCGGGCTGATCCAGTCCGTGCCCTGCCACTTTGGTCTTGGCGCGTTAGAACGCCGCCGACCGAATTGGCCACGATACACATTGTCCTTGCGTTCCCCGCCCATAGACGAACGCTACTCAAGTCTCCTTGCCGGACGAAGCCTTTTCAGATCTACCGCTGTAAAAGCGGGAGATTCGGGTTGGCGACCGACAAGCAGGACCTCGGCGAACTGGGCGAGAAGCTTGTCGCGGCAAGCTGCAATTGTCCCCGGTGTAAGCGCGCGCGAACGCTCAAGCGTCTCCCGATAAACTTTCGTTGCGCCGACCTGATCTGCGATTTCTGTGGCTACCTTGCACAGGTGAAAGCAACACGCGTCGATGACGTAGACCGCAAACCGGATTCCATCCTTGGCGCGGCGTGGGGGCCGCAGAAGGAGCGAATGGATTCGGGAATCTTCTTTCCGCTGTTCATTGTCACTGTCGCAAAATCGGGGAAGAAGAAGGCGATCTATTACCTGTCTGCGGACTTGCAGGATGCCTCGATCTTCGAACCACGCAACCCTCTGAGTGCAACTGCAAAGCGGGCGGGCTGGCAGGGATTTCTCTACAAGCTGACCCATGTGGCGGACCGGTTAGTTCGGATCAAATAGTGGGTTGAAAATTGCTCGGGCCTGGGCACGGTGTGCCAATGACAAAGCCCGGCAAGCGCATCGCAATTGTCTGCGGAACATGCGGGTCGGACGCGGTCAGCCGCGACGCATGGGCCGACTGGGACACTGGCAAGCAAGAATGGGTGCTCGGTGCGGTCTTTGACTATGGCCACTGCCATAAGTGCGACTGCGAAGCGTCCCTGCTCGAGGTTGAATTGAAGCAAGCCGTCACGGAGTGAATCCGGGACGTCGAACGGGTTCGGCTGCGCCGACCCGTCGGCCGGGCAAAAATTGTCTCTTCGACGCTGGCTCCCGATTGCTGACGCAATCGCTCGCCTGCGCTCGGCAATTTTTGCTGTCCTACAGCCCATGATGTGATCCATGTGGTGCGGCTCCTTTTCCGACGGAGTCCACCCAAACATGGAAATGCCAAGCGAACGGCAGATCGCCGAAGCCATCGGCCGTTCGTGCGCGCGCTCAAGCGCGTTGAGGAGTGAACTTAGCGAACTTTCGATTGGGAATTGGAGCGGCTCTTTGAAAATCGAATCTCCAGGGAGATTGCAGAATCTCGTCGGGCGACCGCATTCGCCCGCAAAATCACCGCCACCGCCCTCTCGGTTCGACATAGCTGCCGATCCGCCGCAGCGGCCGCTCGTGCCAGTTGATGTTGAACGCCCAATATTTCGGGAAGAACTGCAGCCAGGAATAAGGCAAATTCTCGTCGATCCAGCGGGCGAGGTGCTGCCAGCCGCCGGGCTCCGGGTGCAAATCGTAGAAGGCCGGTACGACGACGCACGCCGTCGCGCCCATGCAGCCATGCTTGTCGCGCAGGTCCCAGATGTGGCCGGCCGCGCTGCTCTCGTTGATAGCGCAATTATAGCCCGCCTTGCCGGCGCGCATCATCCGGTTGCCGAGCGCGTTGACCTCCTGGTTGCGATAGGCGCCGCGAACCGCGACGCGCCCCCAGCGGTCCTGCAGCGGTTCGAGCAGTTCCTCGCACAGCCGGGTCCCCGCCGCGATCGCCAGGTCCGGGTCGTCGGGCGCGTTGAGCAGCCCGTGCACCTGCGCGATTTCCGAATGCAGCATGTCGCGCATGAAGAAGCTCTTGCTCAGCCGCACCCGGCCAAGCTCGGTCAGCGCCTGCACGCTCGTCGGTTTCCTGCGCATCGGCGCTCCTCGTCCTCAACTGGCCGGCTAGCCCGCCCGCAGGATCTTTTCCATCGCCTTGCCCTTGGCGAGTTCGTCGATGAGCTTGTCGAGATAGCGGCACTCGCGCCTCAGCGGTTCCTCGATGTCCTGCACGCGGTCGCCGCAGATCGTGCC
Source organism: Sphingomonas alba (assembly GCF_023516555.1). Classification (GTDB taxonomy): domain Bacteria; phylum Pseudomonadota; class Alphaproteobacteria; order Sphingomonadales; family Sphingomonadaceae; genus Sphingomicrobium; species Sphingomicrobium album. The sequence goes on along the minus strand of NZ_JAMGBD010000001.1, from coordinate 1,706,695 downwards.
GGTGATGAGGGAGCGCGCCGGGTTCAGCGCCGGGGCTTTGGTGTAGAAGGTCTCGACGTCCGTGCCCGCCGCAATCTCCGCCTCCAGCTGGCTTTGCGAATAACCGGTCAGCCAGCGGATGATCTCGTCAATCTCCGCCTTCGTCCGCCCCTTCCGCTCGGCCTTGGCGATATAGGCCGGGTAAACCTTTGCGAAGGGCATCTTGTAGAAACGGAGCCAGACAGCGTTAGGCATGAGTCGCCCTCCGAATTGATCTATGTAATTATTACGGTGCCGAATCGACCTGATGCAGGAGAAAGTCCATGCGTCACCTTGCACTCGCGCTTCTCTTCGTCTCGCCTCTCTTCGCCACCGGTTGCAACAAATATAGCCCCGCGGAAAACGCATCGGCCAATGACGCGGCCGCCGCGCCAGCAGCCGAACTCTACGTTATCGAGGCCGGGACGATCACGGGCAACCGCCAGCCCGGGATCAATTCATGGTTCAAGGTCAAGAGCTCCAAGGACGGAATCGAATCCGATCGCCTCGGCGGGGAATGCATCCTCTTCCGTCCCGCCGATCTGGGCTACACTCAGATGGCCGGGAAAACCTGCACCGACGACGACGGCTGCGCTACGGGCGAAGGCTACCCCTATTGCCATGCCGACAGCGGCAAGTGCTGGACCAGGCCGATCGTGCCCCAAGGTGCGAAAGATCCCTATTGCAACCGCAGTGTCGATTACGAACCTCCCAAGCAGTGGAAGGACGGCGAGCTCAACAAGATTTCAGCCCAGGCGATCCCAGTACCTCAAGGGCTGAAAGCCAATGCACAGGCGCGGACTTATGCGATCCTGAGGTTGAAGGACGACGCGGGGCCGCCGATGGTCAAATGGGGCGATCCGAAGCCGATCCCGTGACCGGTTGGCCGGCCTAGTATCCCCCGCGGTCGTCCACTTCCAACGTCACTTGCCGCGGCGACCAGCCGGCCCAGTTGCCGATGAACAGCGCGATCACCACCAGGCTCAGGGCGATGGCGACAATGCCGATCAGCACCGCTTGGCGATCGACGATTTCGCGGTCCGGGACGACGGTCTTCTTCGCCACTTTAAGCGGCGGGTCGCGGCGGATACGCGACGGCTTCGCCGCCTCGGCCGCGAGGTCGACGAACTGCTTTCCGGAAGGGACTGGCCTCGTCATGCGCAGGACTCTAGGCCGAACAGGGTTACGAGACGGTTAGCGCCCGAGCCGCCGAGCGCAGTGACGCCGGCGCTTGCGCCGCCGGAACAGCGCGTAGAGATGGCGAGTGCCGGCCGACGGGGAACGACCGAAGGGAGGACAACCCGATCGACGTCACGGATTGACTCCGTGACGGCTCAGGCCGCCCGGCTCTTCCGCGCCTTGTCGAACAAGGCCGCTTCACTCTCACGCCGCACCCTCGCCCGCGCTTCGCCGGTATGGTCCTTGCCCGATGGATTGCAGCGGGTGTGGCACAGGCGGAAATTGTCGAGGCCCTCGCCGCCGGCCGGCGATACCGGTTCGATCGTACAGACCTGGTCGTATCCCCTCGGCAGATCGAAGCGCATCGGCCGCCGGCAGCGGGCGCAACTATCGCCGTCGCGATGGCGGAGCGCCGCAAGCCGTGCCGCCTCCCGCTCGCGCTTGAGCTTCCACGGGTTAAGGAACTGGAGAATCGAACGCTGGGACATGGCGGCAACGCTAAACGGCGGTGGTTACAAGTCGGTTAGCATTCAGGCCGGCTGGGCCGCGGCCACCGGCACCGACGGCCTCTTCCCCGCCTGCCAGCCCGCCCAGCTTGTCAGCGCGCCGATGGTGAAGCCGGTGCCGACGACCAATGCGCTCGGCACGGTCCCGATCAGCACTAGGATTCGCTCCAGCGCCGGATTGTGCTGCATCAGGCCCATGGTCAGCATCTGCGCGACGATGAACCCGCCCGCGACCAGGAACGGCCGCGCCTTGTCGCGGAACCGCCACCAGATGACGGCGATGATGACGAGCTCCGTTGCCATCCCGAGTTCGATCGTGGTCATGATCCGCGGAAAATCCTGCGGCCCATGAACCTGCAGCGGCGGAATCCACGTGCCGAGCACTCGGCTGAACGGCGATTCGAACAGGATCAGCGGCGTCGCCAGCATATATCCAGAATGCTGCCACACCTTCCGCCGGTATTTGAGCGCCCGATAGTAGAGGGTGACGTAGGCGGCGACGGCGATGGCGAGGCCGATGAAAAACTGGCCGCCGAACAGGACCCGCGTCGGGCCGTTGCCGGCGACGAAGCCCTTGCCGGTAAGGTCGATGATGGCGGTGAGGCCGCAGATCAGGAACGGGAAGAGGATGAGGCTCGACTTGCCGACCGCGCGGTGCAGCGGCAGCTGCTCTTTCTGCACCGACCAGCTCTGGAACAGCACCATCAGCACCCAGATACTGGCGGCGACGCCGTGGGCGTGGAACTGCCACGGAACCGTCAGGATCGGCGAGAAATAGCTTTCCCAGAAGCCGGCCAGGATCACGGCGATACAGGCCAATACGTAATAAGGCGCATTTCTGTACGGCATCGGATGCCCCCCGCTGCTTGCCTCCGCATAGCACGCGCTGGAGCCGGTAACTATGCGCTAACGCCCGCGCCATTGTCGGCGAAAGGTGATGCAAGCGCGACTGGCAACCTCACGCCCGCTGGACGCTTCCTGCCGACTCGATCAGCCTCTTCGACGGGGCAGAGGGAGGAAGGCATGAGTTTTGTCGTGCTTCTGCTGGCAATCGTCGCCGGCTTCCGCAGCTTCTAGGCTTAAGGCAGGATCTTCGGGGACACGGGTCCGGCCGGCGCCAACGCCCAGGCCAACGCGGCCAGTGTCGCGAAGGCCAAAGCCACCCCGATTATCGATCCGGGATGTGTCGGCTCGCGGCGGCGGCGATGCTCCGGGACGTGTGCGAACATGGCGCGCAGCCGCTTGCGATCCGCCCGCGACAGGCGAATCGGCTTGCAGTCGGCGACGTCGGTTTCGTCCCAGTGCTTCATGTCCCGACCGTAACCATTGTTCGGTTACGATCGGGTTATCGCGGCCCTATTCCGTCGGCGGACCCCCGGCGCATGCCAGGTCATATTGCGACACCGACCGGCCGTTCCGCGAATTCTGCGGCTGCTCTCCGGCATATTTCGTGCCGGCGACACCATCCTCGTTGAATGGCGAACCGCGGGCATCGGCGGCGTGGCCCGGAAGTCGGGTCGCATCTTCCTCGCCGCATTCGACATCGTGCGCAGGCTCGGTCGGGCCGTTCATATGAACCCAGCCCTTGCCCGTGGTCGGACCGTGGCTGTGACCCGGTGCGGCCACCGCCGGCGCGAGCGCGAATGCGCCGGCGGCGATCATCAGAATTCCGATTTTCATGTGGAGCTCCTTTTCAGTGCCCCCCGTTGCAAGACGCGGCACAGCTCCCTGTTCGGCCCTCAACGCTCAGGCGGCGTCCGCGTTGCTCGACCTGTCGTTCCCACCATTCGCAGCGGCCTGATGTAAGCGCTGCCGACATCGGCAGAAGCACGGATTGAACGGGCCGAGTGCTGGGGCGTTTCTTGCCGCGCCCGATCCGGGCGGAAATAGAGGAGAGCGACATGTACAAGATGTTGCTTGGACTGGCGGGCATCGCCGCTTTATCGACACCTGCCATGGCCGATGGCTTCGGAGGCAATTCCCCCAACAGTCCTAACGGCTTTTTCGTCGTCAGCGGCGGCGGCGGGAGTTTCGGCGATCGACATGACGGCCGCCGCCGCAACAACAATGGCGACAGCGGGGTCTGGATCAATGGCGGCGAATGGGCCCGATACAACAATAGGCCGTTCGAACCCGACAGCTTCAACGGCTGGTGGCACGACCGCCCGGAGCGGGCCTATCCGGCATGGATGCGCAACAATCAGGACTGCGCCAAGCCTTGGTATCAGGGTTCGACACTGCGTTGCTGAAGCCCCGAAATTCCCGAATCAAATTTTTGTTAAATTAGGGCTTGCGAATCGCCTGGAAGAGTCGCACACATTGATTGTCTCGAAGGCGAAAGCCGGAGAGTCGGGGGACCGGAAGTGGCAACACTTCCGGTCCTTTCCGTTTATGGGCCTCGCCTATCCGCAGCCTTTCAAAGGCGCGGCAACTCTCCCTTAACCTTGTCGGCGCATTCTTGGGGCCATGATCCCGATGAAGCACTCGTCGATATTCAAGAGTCGCTGGATGGCGCTCATCTGGGCGGCCGGGATCATCTATTTCGCGATGCAGGTCGCTACACCTGGCCCGCCCGCCCCTGCCAAGAAGGATGAGCAGGCCCAAGCTACCGACATCACCGGCGCCCCCGTCAAAGACGAGGACATGAAGAAGCTGGAAAAGGCTATCAAAGGCCTCTAAGTCTTTCTTTCCAAAAAGATTATCGGCTTCGCGCGCTCTTTGCTGTATGAACGCCGGGCTGCAGGCACTTTCAGCGGCGGTTCACTTCGCCGGCGTTATGAAGGGTGCCATGAGGAGAAATTCCATGACTCGTCGTGCGATCATGTTCGTTGTTGGCGGCGTCGCCGTTGCGGCGCTGGCTGCAGGCGCGGCCTATGCGCAGAACGCGGGCGGTCAGCAGGCGGGCACCCAGAACACGCCGTTCAACTATGAAATCAAGGACGGCCAGCGGGTGCCGAAGCCGGGCAACCGGATCACCAATCCGGACGGCAGCTGGCGCGAGGAAACCCGCCAGGGCGCCTGCGTCACGATCAAGGAAGGCGGCGCCGACGGGTCGGTGAAGACGACCCGGAAGTGCGACTGACCTGAAGCCTAGCCGACCTTGCTCGGGACCTTGGCTCCGGGCTTGATGGTGCAGGCGGGGAGTCCCGCCTTCACGACATCTTCGCAAAGCCTGACCTGGACGCTTTCGTCCGGCCCGACGAACAGCGCCCAGTCGCGGCTACGGCCGTATTTGTCCTGGCAGCTCGCGGTCCAATAGGACACGTTCTTATATTCGCCGACATAGCCGGACTTGGTCACCGTCCGGCATTCACCCCCCGTTTCGTAGATCGCGCGCTTGAGAGCGATGGCGCGGTTCATGTCGTCGAGCTGGTGCAATTTGTCCTGCCCTTCGGAGCGGACGACGATGGGTTGCGACGGCTGGGTCGCCGGATTGTCATTGTTGCAGGCCGCCAAAGTGGCGAGCAGGGCGAGCGGCAGCAATAGCCTGGCCATCAGTGGACTCCTTTGCCGTATGCAACGCGTTCCGGCACGAAAAGGCTTCCTAGCGCCCTTCGCGGCGGCGGCGAAGGGCCGATGCGACCGCTCCTGGCACTGCACCATCGACCAGAGCGAGGAAAATTGTGTCGTCGCCAGCGATCGTCCCGGCCACTTCCTCAAGGCCGGCGGCATCGAGCGCATTGGCGACGAGATTCGCCGAGCCCGGCGGCGTCTTGAGGACAATGAGATTCCCGGCCGTGACAATGTCGGTCACCCATTCGCTGAGAAGCCGGTCGAGCCGCCCGGCTTCGCCCGTCTCCAATTGCTCCGGCAAGCGATAATGCATGGTCCCGTCGCGACGGATACGGACGGCGCCCAGCTCGTCGAGGTCGCGGCTGACAGTGGCCTGGGTCGCCGGAACGCCTGCCAGGTCGAGCCGCGCAACCAGTTCCTCCTGGCTGCCGATCCTGTGCTGTCTCAACCAGTCGGCAATCATCCGCTGGCGCTGCTGCTTGGCGGCGGTCATTGGGTCACCATCGTGCCGATGCCGGCGTCGGTGAAGAGTTCGATGAGGATGGCATGCTCGGCACGACCGTCGATCATGTGGGCGCTTCCGACGCCGCCCTCGATCGCCTCGGCGCAGGCAAGGAGCTTGGGGATCATGCCGCCGGTGACGCTTTCATCGGCGATGCGGGCGCGAGCCTCGGCGGCGCTCAAGCGGTGGACGAGGCTGTCAGGATTGGATGGGTCCTCGAGCAGGCCCGGAGCGCCAGTCAGATAGATGATCTTCTCCGCCTTCATGGCGATGGCGATGGCGCGGGCGGCGTCGTCGGCGTTGATGTTGTAAGGCTGGGCCGAGGTATCGGCGCCCACCGTGGAGACCACCGGAATCAAACCGTCATCATGGAAGTCGTGGAGCAGTTCGCCACGGACCTTGGTGACACGGCCGACAAAGCCCAGCCGTTCGTCCACCGGCTCGACCTCCAGCAGCCGCCCATCCTCGCCGGCGACGCCGATCGCCACCGGCTCCAATGCGTTGATCGCGGCGACCAGGTCGCGGTTGGTCTTGCCGACCAGCACCATGCGGACAATGTCGAGCGTGTCGGCGTCGGTGACTCGGAGGCCGTCGATCCGCTGTACGGCTATGCCGGCGCGCTCCATCTGCTCATCGATCTGCGGCCCGCCGCCATGGACGAGCACGACGCGGATGCCGACGCTGTGTAGAAGGAGCACGTCCTTGGCGAGGCTACGCGCCCGATCCGGATCGGTCATCGGCAGGCCGCCGACCTTTACGACCAGGGTCTTGCCGGTGAAGCGGCGGATGTAGGGCAAAGCCTCGATCAGCAGCCGTGCGGTATCGTGGGGCGTGATCATGAGGTCGCCGCATTCTCTTTGATGTAGCCGGGACCAAGGTCGACTGAGACGGCGCGGCCTTGGCCCGAGCCGATGCCGAGATCGACGAGGATGTCGATCTCCTTCCCTTTCATGTGAGCGAGGACCGCCTTGGCGTCGTGGGCGATCTCGACTCCGCCCTCGGCGACCTTGATGCCCCCATAGCTGACCGACGATTTGTCAGCCTCGAAGGCGATGCCGCAGGAGCCGGCCTCGGCCAGAAGCCGGCCCCAATAGGCATCGGCGCCGTACCAGCTGCATTTGATCAGCTGGTTCGAGCCAATCGAACGGGCCGCCTTGCGGGCCTCGGCATCGGAGGCCGCTCCGGTGACTCGGATGACGACCAGCTTGGTCATGCCCTCGGCGTCGCGGGCCATCTGCAACATCAATTCTTCGCAGACCTGGAAGACGCCGTCCTCGAACGCCGCCATGCCCTTGGGCGGCCCCTTGCGGCCGCTGGCGAAGAGCATGACCGTGTCGTTGGTCGAGGTCGCGCCGTCGGTGATCAGGCAGTTGAAGCTGGCATCGGCGGCACGGAACAATATGTCCTGCAGGACCGGCCGCTCGACATCGGCGTCGGTGGTCAGGAAAGCGAGCATGGTCGCCATGTTCGGCGCCAGCATGCCGCAGCCCTTGGCCATGCCGCCAACCGTCCAGCCGTCGCCGCGGACCAGCGATTCCTTCGGGCGCGTGTCGGTCGTCAGGATACCCTTGGCGGCGTCGCGATGGCCGTCGCGGCTCAGGGCGTCGCCAAGCCTGGTGATGCCGCCGAGGATCTTCCGCATCGGCAGCTGGAAGCCGATGAGGCCGGTCGAGCAGACCAGCATTTCCTGCGCCGAGCAGCCGACTGCCTCCGCCGCGGACTCGCACATCGTCTCGGCATTGGCGCGGCCCTTGGCGCCGGTGCCGGCATTGGCGTTGCCCGAATTGACGATGACGCCCGACGCCATGCCGTTCGACGCCTGCAGCCGCTCGACGCAGGCCTCGACCGGCGGGGCGCGAAACTTGTTGGTGGTGAAGACGGCGGCGGTCGGCACGGGATTGCCGTCGTCGGTCGCCAGCAAGGCGACGTCGCGGCGGCTGGCCTTCAGCCCGGCATGGACGCCGGCGGCGACAAAGCCTTCAGCAGCGGTAACGCTCATGGATAGACTCCGGCAATGGGAAGCCCGGCCGTCTCGTCGAGGCCGAGCATGATGTTGGCGCACTGGATCATCTGGCCGGCCGCGCCCTTGCCGAGATTGTCGATGGCGGCGATGGCGACGACCATGTTGGTGCGCTGGTCGTAACGTGCAGTCAGGAAGGCGGCATTCGATCCGCTCGCCCATTTGGTCTCGGGCGGCGTCTGGCCGACATAGACGAACGGCTCGGCGGCATAGGCCTCGGCGAGGATCGCCAGCGGGTCCGAAGGGCCGGTGGCGCGGGCATAGCAGGTGGCGAGGATGCCCCGGCTCATTGGCGCGAGGTGCGGCGTGAAGATGACCTCGGCGCCGGTCACCATCTGCATCTCGGCTGTGTGGCGATGTTTCAGCAGGCCATAAGCTTTGAAATTGCCCTCGACCGCGCCGTAGATCGTGCCGTGGGAGGGGATCCGGCCGGCGCCGCTAACGCCGGAGGCGGCATCGACGATGACGCCCTTTGTCTCGATGACCCCCGCTTCGACGAGGGGCTTTAGCGCCAGGCTGGCGGCCGTCGGGTAACAGCCCGGCGCGGCGACACGATTGGCGGCGGCGATATCGGCGCGGCGGAATTCCGGCAGGCCATAGACGAAGCTTGAGAGCAGGTCCGGCCGCTCATGCTTCTCGCCATACCAAAGCTCATATTCCTCGGCGGTATCGAGCCGGAAATCGGCGCCGAGGTCGACGAACTTGCGATCGCCAATGGCGTCGACCAGCTTCTGGCTCTCGCCATGCGGAAGCGCGGCGAAGACCAGGTCGCAGCCGTCTAGCAGGCTCTCGTCCCATGCATCGAACGCCCAGTCGCCATAAGCAAGGCTCAGGTGTGGATGGAACGCAGGAACCGGCTTGCCGGCGGCTGACGCGCCGAAGGCCCGCGCGACATCGATGCCCGGATGGGCAGCGAGAAGCCGCATCAACTCGCCACCGACGTAACCGGAAGCACCAAGGATGGCTGCACGAATCATGCAGGTCCTATGCAAATTAATGCATATTTATGCAAGACTATGAATATTCAATCCTGACGCAACCTGCGGCCTGAACCGCGCGGACCACGGCCTGCTCCGTATCTTCGGCGCGGGCGAGGGCCACTCCCATGCGGCGATTCTTCAGCGTGTTCGGCTTGGCGAAGATGCGGATGTCCACGGGCGAGCCTTCGCGACCTAGGGCCATGGCATCATCCAGCCCTTCGAACCGGAAATCCGTGCACTCCCGGCCCGCGAGGATCACAGCGCTGGCCGACGGCCCATAAAACTCGATCGCCGGAATCGGCAGGCCGAGGATGGCGCGCAGGTGCAGCTCGAACTCGTTCAAATTCTGGCTGATCAGGGTGACCATGCCGGTGTCGTGAGGGCGCGGCGACAATTCGGAGAAAATGGCCTCGTCGCCCGCAATGAAGAATTCGACGCCGAAAATGCCATGCCCGCCGAGTGCATTGACGACCTTGGCTGCCTGGTCCTTCGCGGATTGGAGCGCCGCGTCCGGAAGTCGCGCCGGTTGCCAGCTCTCCCGATAATCGCCCGCCTCCTGGCGGTGTCCGACCGGCTCGCAGAAGAGGATGCCGTCCTTCGTCGCGATGGTCAGGAGCGTGATCTCGCTGTCGAACCGGATGAATTGCTCGACGATCACTCGAGGTCGTTCGCCGCGCATGTTGGCGACGGCATAATCATAGGCGCGGCCAAGCTCGTCGGCGTGATTGGCGACGCTCTGGCCCTTGCCCGAGGATGACATGACGGGCTTCACGACACAGGGGAAGCCGACGGTGTCCCCGGCCGCCACGGCCTCATCGCGGCTTTCTGCGAAAACATAGGCGGAGGTCTTGAGGCCCAGCTCCTTCGCCGCGAAATCGCGGATGCCGTCGCGGTTCATGGTCAGCTGCACCGCTTTTGCCGACGGCACCACGTGCCAGCCCTCGCCCTCCAAAACGCCCAGCGTCGCCGTGTCGATCGCCTCGATCTCGGGGACGATGTGGTCGGGGTGGTGCTTCTCGACCGCCGCGCGCAACGCCGCGCCGTCGAGCATCGAAAAGACCTCGAACGCATCGGCGACCTGCATGGCGGGGGCATTGGCGTAACGGTCGCAAGCGATGACTTTGCAGCCGAGGCGCTTGGCGGCGATGGCGAATTCGCGGCCGAGCTCACCGGAACCGAGAAGCATGAGGGTGGCGATATGCATGACTGCTCGCTAGCTTCTCCCCATTCATTCGTCACCCCGCACAGGCGGGTTGATGCGAACAGGGGGATTTTCGTGCGCCACCTTCTAATCCTGCCCGCCCTAGCCCTGGTCTCCGCGGCTCCAGCGCCGCCCAAGACCCCGACCGACGCGATCGCGGCGTCCAAACCCGCGGAATGGGCGCAGATCCCGGCCGACGATTTGCTGGTCATCGACCTCGCTTCCGGCAAGCGCGTCGTCGTCGAACTGGCGCCGCAATTCGCGCCGGTGCACGTCGCCAACATCCAGAAGCTGGCGCACGCCGGCTACTGGCAGGGCGCGAACATCTACCGGGTCCAGGACAATTACGTCGCGCAATGGGGCAATAACGACAGCGAGAAGCCGCTGCCCGCCGGCGTCGTAAAGGTGCCGCCCGCCGAATATCACCGCGCGCTCAAGGGGCTGAAGATCGTGCCGCTGGGCTCGCCCGACGCCTATGCGCCCGCCGCCGGCTTCTCGCTCGGCTGGCCGGTCGCTTACGATCCGAAGCGCGGCACCGCCAACCTCACCCACTGCTACGGCAGCGTCGGCGTCGGCCGCGGCCTGTCGCCCGACACCGGCATGGGCGGCGAACTTTATGCCGCCATTGGTCACGCCCCCCGCCATCTCGACCGGAACATTGCCGTCGTCGGCCGCGTCGTCAGCGGGATCGAGAACCTCTCCAGCCTGCCGCGCGGGACCGAGGCACTGGGCTTCTACAAGGAGCGCACTAGCGACGTGCCGATCGCCTCGGTGAAGCTGGCCTCGATGATGCCGGAAGGCGAGCGGCCCAAGTTCGAATATCTGAAGGAGGGCTCAGCCTCCTTCGCAACATGGCTACGCCTCAGGAAGAACCGCAAGGACGATTTCTACATTCGTCCGGCGGGCGGCGTCGACCTTTGCAATGCGCCGGTGCCGGTCCGGCCGGTGGGCGGATAAAGAAACGCCCGCCCCTCGCGGGACGGGCGCTCTTCGGGATTTGTGGACCTGTTGCTAGGCCGCCCAGGCGGGCGACTGCATCCGGTTGCGATGGTGAATGATTGCCGGGCCGCTGTGCGACCGCATGCTGGCTTCAGCCAAGGGCAAGGCCGTCGTGCAGAAGGCGCACTCCGCCGAAACCCGGCCGATGATCCAGTGCGTACGCCCGCAACCGGGGCAGTGATTCACTTCATGCTCACGATACACGGCGTGATAGCCACGGCCGGCAGGATCATGCGCCATGCGCAGATCGCCAAGTGTCGGATAGCTCGACATAAAAACCGTTCCTTTCGGTCGGTTGGAACGGACGAATACGCCGGAAGGTTGCATGCCAGCTATGGGGACGAATCCGTAGGTGTCGTTTCGGGACAGTTTACCGTGTTCGTTATGTCACAGTCGGATGGGCTGGCAGCTAGTCGGCAAGCCCTTCGAGCGTCACCGGTTCCGCAAATTCGGCGCCGAGCCTGAGGCCAGCCGTCCAGCGGACGATGGCGCTGGCGCGGTCGCGGCCGGGCAGGATCAGCCAGATCCGGGCGCCGACATCGAACTCGCCGGCGGTCTCAGCCATGAAGCCTTTTTCGGAAATGTTGAGGACGCGGGCTTCCGTGCCTTCGGAGCCAAGCTCCCGCACCTTGCCCTCGACATCGATCGGGTAGCGCGGTTCGCTTCGACGATCGGACGGGTCGGCTTCGGCAATGCGCGCCTTAATCATCGAAAAAACTTCATCTCCAGGCGTTATGATTCAAGCTGCGCAACAAAATTGATCCCGACGCGACCTTCACGGACCCAACGCACCTGCCCCGCGACCGCCCCGTGGTCAAGCAACTGAAGCCCTACGTCCTCGCCGATATGCGGCACATCAGCAAAGATCACCATGACGCCGGATTTCGAAATATTGCCGACACGGACGACATGGGTCTTGCCGCGAAAGGTCATGGTGGCGGTCTGCAACTCGCCTTCGACATCGAAGCGCGGCTCGTCGCGTTCATCGAACATACGGCGGACGTTGCGCGGGATCATGCCACCTTCGAGACCAAATTTGCCAGGCATCGCGCCCTCCGCGTGTCAGACATTTTCTCTATAATTGCCGCTACTTAACGTTTGGTTTGCAAGCCATCAATCATGTGTTTCGGCATCGAATGTCTCTAGAGCAGGCTGTTCATCCTGTGTATGATGCAGATCAGGCAAAACTGTGTCGCCGCCAATGCGTAACCACCCACAGAGATACGGGGATAGTCGACGTGAAGAGGTTTGAGCTTGTCCGCTCGCTGAGTTTGGCAACGGTGATGACACTGCTGCCGGTCCAGGCATTCGCCCAATCGAGCGCGGAGCCAATCACGAGCACGCCTCACGCCCCGGCCCAGCCGCAGCCGAAATCGCCGAACGCGCGCATCCAGACACCGGTCAGCCCGCCGGCGCGTGACCCAATGGCGCCCCTGCCGCCGGCCGAGGGCGCCGCCCCGGCCCTCGAAGTACTTCCGCCGCCGATGTGGCAGGTCAGCGACGCCCAGGACCTGCTTGCCTATATCATCGGCATTGGCGCCGAGGGGCTCGACCCCGCGGATTACGATCCCGCCGGCCTCAACCGCGCCATCCGCGGAGGCGACCCGATGACCATCTCGAAGACGGCTACGGACCTCTTCAACCGAGTCTCGTCGGACCTCGCCTTCGGCCATGTCCGCGGCGACGACCGGCAAGGCTGGTTTGTCGTCGACAAGGACCTGGACGATGCGCGGCAGCGCCAATTGCTGGATTATGCGCTGGCGACCCACAGCATCCGCACCGCTTTCCAGGGCCTGCTGCCGACCCATTCGCAATATGGCTTCCTGAGGGCGGCGCTGGCGGCAACCGACAAATCCGACACGGCCAAGATCAACCGCATCCGGCTCAACATGGACCGCTGGCGCTGGCTGCCCCGCGACCTCGGCAACAAATACGTGATCGTCAATGTGCCGGCTTTCTACGCGACGCTGGTCGAGAATGGCGTCACGCGCTGGAAGCAGCGGGCGATTGCGGGGTCGATCAAGACACCGACGCCGCAGCTGACTGCGATGGCGACCGGCGTCATTCTCAATCCCTGGTGGGAAGTGCCGACCAGCATCAACAAGGAGGTCGCCGGCAAGGCGGGCTTCGTGTCCGTGAAGGGCAAGGACGGCAAGGTCCAGCGCTGGCGCCAGCCGCCCGGGCCGACCAATGCGCTCGGGCAGATGAAATTCGTGATGTACAATCCGTACAACATCTATCTGCACGACACGAACGCCCGAAGCCGCTTCAATGGCCAGGTCCGGGCCTTGAGCCACGGCTGCATCCGCACCCAGAACATCCATGACCTCGCGGCCGAACTCGGCAGCGACGATGGCGGCGAATGGACTCGCGAGCACATCGACGAGGTGCTGGCGACTGAAAAGACGGTCGAGGCGAAGTTCGTGAAGCCGGTCCCGGTCTATATCGTCTATTTCAGCTCGGCCGCGCTCAATGACGGTACGATCATTGACTACAAGGATCTCTACGGCCGCGACGCGAAGGTGATTGCCGCATTGCTCGACAAGAAGCCTGCGGCGCCGGTCAAGGCGAAGGCCACCCAGACGGCGGCGAAATAAAATCCAGTGCTTGGGAAGGTGGAGGCGCGGAGTGGGTCCGCGCCTGCGCTGCTACGCTAACTTATCCGCGTAGATCATGCGGCCGCCGCCGAGGCGGGCCATGACCTTTTGCTGGTCGGCGCGGCTGAAGGCGAAGCAGCCTTCCGAACGGCCGAGCTTGCCGTGAATGGCGATCATCTCCGGCTCGGCATACCAGGCATTGTGAATGACGATGGCGCGGTTCTCGGCATTGTTGTTGGTCCAGTCGAGGCCGTGGACCTTCATCGAGAGACCGTATTTGCCATTATAATAGTCGCCGGTCGTATAGGCGCCATTCGACGTCGCGGCGGAGCCGGGACGGTTCGAGAATTGCTCGAGGAAGCCCGAATGGTCGGGATCGGAGCCGCGGCCGTGGGCGACCGGATAGCTTTCGACCTGGCCGGTCGGCATGTGAACGACGTGGAATCGGCCCTCGGCCGAGCTCTTCGAAAAGTCGACTATGCCGATGAAATCGCGATTCTGGATGAAGGGGCGCGAATCGAGCGCCGCCTTGGCTTTCTGGAACAGGACCGGGTTGATCCCGCCCGGCGCGCTGGTGAGGGCCTGCGCAGCAGGAGGCGTCGGCATCGCGGCCTTCAGATCGACCTGCGGAGCGGCAAGGATGCCCATCGGGAGCGGCACCGAGCTTGCCGCGGAAGAGATTAGCAATCCCCCGGCTCCGGCAGCACCCAAGCGCAACAATTCCCGACGATTCAATGACATCCACCCACTCCAAATGCGAAGCAAAGGGTGTAACAGGCGGATCGTTAACTGCCGATAACCTTATCGTTCAGGTTTCCAATTCCATCCCGCCGGCGGCTCGATTCGTCGTGATTCGTTTAGTTCGATGGGCTAAGTGGCTGCAAATAGGCCGCTCTTGTATATTCCCCGCTGCGCTGGTAGGTGGCCCGCCACCGCCGCGGAGAAGGGCTTCGCGGTGAACAATATTATTTGCGCGGTTGTGGACGGGATGAATGTCCCGCATGGCCGCCTTATTCGCCCGGCGGATGGCCGGTTTAGGAGTGACGGTCTTTTATGCAAATCATCGTTCGCGACAATAATGTCGACCAGGCGCTGCGCGCACTGAAGAAAAAGCTGCAGCGCGAGGGCGTCTATCGCGAGATGAAGCTGCGCCGGCATTACGAGAAGCCGTCGGAAAAGCGCGCCCGCGAGCGCGCCGCTGCAATCCGCCGCGCCCGCAAGCTGGAGCGCAAGCGGATTGAGCGCGAAGGCGCCCGCTAAGACCGATTGAATTCCGGAGGGCGCCGTCGAGCGCCCTCTTTTTTTGCCTGTTCCCAGCCCAAAGGGGTCGCCCATGTCCGTCAGCCAGGTTCCGCTTCAGCCGTTGAAGCGCGGCTCTGTCTCCAAGCTCTGGCTGGGCATCCTGCTACTGGTCGCCGCCGCCGTCCTCCTGGCATGGGTCGGGGCCGGCTCCCTGCGCGGCGAGACGACACCGAACGGCGTCACCATCCGCACCGTCAAGGCCGGCGAAGGTGCCTTCATCAAGCCGGTCGACGGCGTCCTGCTCGAATATGTCGGCCGCCTCGAAGACGGCAAGGAGTTCGATTCGAGCCGCGGCCAGCCGGTGCCGATGATCGCCGGCCAGGTGATTCCGGGCTTCGCCGAAGCGCTGCAGAAGATGCAAAAGGGCGGCAGCTACAAGATCCATATTCCGGCCGCGCTCGCCTATGGCGCCAGCCCGCCCGAGGGCAGCCCGATCCCGCCCAACGCCAACCTCAATTTCGACATCTCGATCGTCCAGATCGTGCCGAACGCGGCGCTGATGATGCAGCAGCAGCAGCAGCCCGAAGCAGCGCCTCAGCCGGGGCTCTGAGCCTCCGCCGCAGCGTCCTCCACGGCACGCTGGCGGCTTAGCTCGACCAGGCTCACCTTCAGCATCGCCAGGATCGGGTCGGCGAACAGTAGTCCGAGGATTCCGAACAGCGCTCCCATCAGCAGCTGCATGGCGAGCACCAGCGCCGGGGCGAGGTCGACGGTCTTCCTGGCGATGTACGGGACGACGAGATAGGCATCGGCGTTCTGGACGAAGAAATAGACGACAATCGCCCACAATCCCTCGCTGGTGCCGGCGCTGAAGCCGACCGCGACCATCAGGACGCCCGACGTGATGGCGCCGATGTTGGGCAGGAAGGCGAGCAGGCCGGTGATGAGTCCCAATAAAGCCGCCATCGGCACACCCCCGATGGTAAGCAGCAGCCAGGTGCCGACGCCCTCGAACAGCATGGCAATGAGCCGCCCGAACAGCAGCCGGCGCAGGGTCCAGCCGATCTTGTCGCCAAGCGCGTAGAAGCGCTCGCGGTGGCGCAGCGGCAGCATCCAGGCGACGCCCCGGTCGTAGAGACGCGGCTCGGCGGCGATGAAAATACCGATGACGATCATCACCAGCAGGCTGGCGAAGGCGCCAAGCGCGGTGCCGACAGCGCTCGTCAGGCGGCCGACCGAGCCGAGCAATTGCTGGCCGATGTTGGACAGGCTGTTGCCGGTAGGGATCAGGCCTAGCGAGGCGGCGAAGGCCATAAGCTTGGTGAACTGCGCCTCGACGACGGCACGCAGAGCCTCGAACTGGGCGGCGATGGTCGTGCCGGCAATGTAGAAGGTCCAGCCGACGAAGCCGAAGCCAAGGATGATGACCAAAGCCAGCCGGAAGCCGCGCCGGATCGGCAGGACGCGACCGAGCAAACGGGTACCCCCGTCAAGGAAGACGGCGAAGATCATCCCGCCGATGATCAGCATGAGCGGCTGGGCGAGGACGATGACGCCGATGATCGCCAGTGCGAGACCGAGCCAGACCGAGGCCCGCGCCAGCTCGCGTCGGACGAACGGGTCGCTGAATTCGGTCGGGCCGGGCTGCTCGATATGCACTTCGACGGCCGGAGCGGCTTTCGCTCTCCGGACCGGCCGTCGTGCCATTATTCGGCGCTTTCCTCGGTCTGGGTCGTGCCGCGCAGAGTGTCGCCGGCGCGGCCGCTGCGGAGCGCCCGGAACCAGGTCAGGGGGTTGAGCAGCTTGGTCGTGCCGTCGAGCGAGAAGGTAATGAACTCGGCGCGTCCGCCGATATTCTCCCACGGCACCGGACCGCCGAGCCCCTGCTCCTCGAGCGGGAAGCGGCTGTCGGCGCTGCGGTCGCGATTGTCGCCCATCAGGAAGACATGGCCGGCCGGGACCTTGATCGGCCCGAAATTATCGCCCTGGCTGGGACCGAGGTCGATGGTGTCGTAGCTGGGTCCGCCGGGAAGGGTTTCGCGGACGATCGGCAGGCGGCAATAGGCCTTGCCGTCGTCGGTCCTCACCTGTGCACCGAAGAAATCCATGCCGCAGGGCGCATTGGCATCGACAGGAATCATTGCCGGCGGGCGCTGTTCTGAATGGACCGGCTTGCCGTTGAGGATCAGCCGGCCGCTGCGCAGTTCAACCGTGTCGCCGGGGAGGCCGATGGCCCGCTTGATATAATCCTGGCTGCCGCCCGGCGGCGTGACGATGACGATGTCGCCCCGGCGCGGAAGCTTGCCGAGCAGGCGACCGTCCCAGTGCGGGAGGACGTGGAAGCTGGGGCTGACCCAGGACCAGCCATAGGGGTATTTCGAAACCACCAGCCGGTCGCCCTTGAGCAATACCGGCATCATCGATTCCGACGGAATGTAGAAGGGCTTGGCGATGAAGCTGTGGAAGGCAAGCACGGCGACCAGCACCCAGAACAGGCCCTTTATCTCACGCCAGACGGCGGATTCCTTGGGCTTCTCGGGCTCGACGGCCTTGGTCTCGGGGACGGCGATGTCTTCGGTCACTCAGGACTCCAGCTTGCGGGCTTCAAGGATGACGAAGGCCTGCGCCCAGGGATGATCGTCGGTCATGGTCAAATGGATGTGCATGGCGTGGCCCGAAGGCGTCAGCGCGTCAAGCCGCGCCCGGGCCCCGCCGGTGAGCGCCAAGGTAGGTGCGCCCGACGGCAAATTCACTACCCCGATGTCCTTCATGAAGACGCCGCGCTTGAAGCCGGTGCCGACCGCCTTGGAGAATGCCTCCTTGGCGGCGAAGCGCTTGGCCAACGTCCCGGCGATGGTGTGGGGGCGGCGGGCGGCCTTGGCCCGCTCGGTCTCGGTGAAGACGCGGTTGAGGAAGCGGTCGCCCCAGCGGTCAACCGAATTCTGGATCCGCTCGATTGAGCAAAGGTCGGAGCCGAGGCCGACGATCATCGCGCGGCGCCCATCAAGGCGCGCATCCGCTGCACCGCGGCTTCGAGGCCGGTGAAGATCGCTTCGCCGACCAGGAAATGGCCGATGTTCAATTCCGCGATCTGGGGGATGGCGGCGATCGGCTGGACATTGTCGAAGGTCAGGCCGTGGCCCGCATGCGGCTCGATGCCGTTCTTGGCGGCAAGGGCGGCGGCGTCGGCGACGCGCTTCAATTCGGTCACCTGCTCGGCGCCTTCGAGGTGCGCGTACCGGCCGGTGTGGAATTCGACGACCGGCGCGCCGAGGCGGATCGCGGCTTCGATCTGGGCAGGGTCGGGCTCGATGAACAGGCTGACCCGAACCCCCGCGTCGCGCAGCTTCTCGCAATAATAAGCCAAATGATTGTGCTGTCCGGCCGCATCGAGCCCACCCTCGGTCGTCCGCTCCTCCCGCTTCTCGGGGACGATGCAGGCGGCATGCGGGCGATGCTTCATCGCGATGGCCAACATCTCCTCGGTTGCTGCCATTTCGAAATTGAGCGGAACCGGCAGTTCGGCGCACAGGCGGGCAATGTCGTCGTCGGTAATGTGACGGCGGTCTTCGCGGAGGTGCGCCGTGATGCCGTCCGCGCCCGCCTTCGCCGCCAGCAGACCGGCGCGCACCGGATCGGGATAGCCGGCGCCGCGCGCATTCCGCACGGTCGCGACGTGATCGATGTTCACGCCAAGACGCAGATGTCCGCTCAAGCCGCCGCCCTGCTCCCGGGCTTGACCGCCGGGATCGCTGCCAGCTCGGGCGGCAAATCGTCGGCAGAGTAGGTCGGCACGTCGATGCGGATCAGCGGAAAGAAGGGCACGCCGAGGTCCGCGCTCCCCGACGAACGGTCGACCAGCGACGCTTCGGCGATCACCTCGGCGCCCGTTTCGATCACGGCTTCGATCGCTTCGCGGCTCGACAGGCCGGTGGTCACCACGTCCTCGACCATCAGGACTTTCTGGTCCCGCTCCAGGCCGAAGCCGCGACGGAACTCGAAGACGCCTTCCGGTCGCTCGAGGAACACCGCCGGCTTGCCCAGCGCCCGGCCCATTTCGTGGCCGATGATCACGCCGCCCATCGCCGGCGAGACGACGACGTCGATCCGGTTGCGGATGTCGGACGGAATCTTCTCGGCCAGAGCCTTCGCCAGCTGCTCCGCTCGCGCTCCGTCCATCAGCACCCGTGCGCATTGCAAATAGCGCGGGCTGCGGAGGCCGGAAGACAATATGAAATGCCCGTCGAGCAGCGCTTCCGCCGCCCGGAACTCGGCCAGGATTTCCTCGTCGGTCATGGCCGCCAATTAGGCGCGCAAGTCCAACGGTTCAACGCCCTTGAGAGCGCGCGAACCCCGCCCTATAAGGCCGCCGACTTCACGGGCACGCCATCCTCGGCGGGCCGTCCTGCAACCCAATTTTCGGGGTGAGAATGAAACGGATTGGATGGGCAATTGCCCTTGCGGCCGCGGCGATGACTCCACTGGCCGCAGCGGCTCCGCAAGCGACCGCGCCGGCCGCGAATACGACGGCTCCCGCAAATGACACTGCCCCCGCCGCTCCTGGCATCCCGATGGTCGCCCCGACGCCCGATATCGGCGAGCCGACCCCGGGTGGCATCGCCATCCAGCCGCAGGTGACCGAGCTCGGCCGCGAAGCGCAGAGTTTCCACAATAACTGGCTGCTGCTGCTGTGCGGGCTGATCAGCGCGCTGGTGCTGGCGCTGCTTGTCTGGACGCTGATCCGCTTCAACCGCAAGGCCAACCCGACCCCGTCGCGCACCAGCCACAACACGGCCATCGAGGTGGTCTGGACCCTGGTCCCGGTGCTGATCCTGGTCGGCATCGCGATCCCGTCGATCGGCCTGCTCCGCAAGCAATATTCGCCGCCGCCCGCCGACCTCACGGTCAAGGTGATCGGCAACCAGTGGTACTGGACCTACCAATATCCGGACAATGGCGGGTTCGAGATCGTCGCCAACATGCTGAAGGAAAAGGACCAGGTGAAGGCGGGCGAGCGCTACCGCACCGACGCCGACGGTCCCAAGCTCCTCGCGGTCGACGAGCGCATCGTCATCCCCCAGGGCAAGATCGTGAAGTTCATCGTCACCTCGAACGACGTCATCCACTCCTTCGCCGTACCGGCCTTCTGGACCAAGATCGACGCCAACCCCGGCCGCCTCAATGAGACCTGGGTGAAGGTCGACCGTCCGGGCGTCTATTTCGGCCAGTGCAGCGAGCTTTGCGGCGCGCGCCACGGCTTCATGCCGATCGCCGTCCAGGTCGTTCCCCCGGCCGAGTTCGCGCAGTGGGTCGCCAGCAAGGGCGGCACCATGCCGGGCGCCAAGCCCGCAGCAACGCCCGACAGCACGGCTGCCTCGCCGGTGACCGAAGCCGCCGTCCCGGCCGCTGGCGGAGCGCCGCAGCCGGCGGTCGCCCCCGGCGCTGCTCCGGCGACGGCCCAGCCTGCTACCAATCAAGCCGCCACGGCCCAGAACTAAGACGCGGAAGTAGAGACCATGAGCACCATTCCCGCCGACGCCGTTGCGCTGAAGGCCCACGACGACCACGCGCATCACGATGCCGATCACAAGCCGGGCTTCTTCGCCCGCTGGTTCATGTCGACAAACCACAAGGACATCGGCACGCTCTACCTGATCTTCGCGATCGTCGCGGGCATCATCGGCGGCGGCATTTCCGGCATCATGCGTGCCGAGCTGATGCACCCGGGCATCCAGATCCTCAATCACGCCTGGCCGCTTGGCGCCGGCGCCGGCGCCAATTTCGACGAGGCGCTGCACCACTGGAACGTGCTCATCACCGCCCACGGCCTGATCATGGTCTTCTTCATGGTCATGCCGGCGATGATCGGCGGCTTCGGCAACTGGATCGTGCCGCTGATGATCGGCGCTCCGGACATGGCCTTCCCGCGCATGAACAACATCAGCTTCTGGCTGCTGGTCCCGGCCTTCATCCTGCTGCTTGGCTCAAGCTTCGTCAGCGGCGGCACCGGCCTTGGCGCCGGGACAGGCTGGACGGTCTATGCGCCGCTCTCGACCTCAGGGTCCGCGGGGCCCGCGGTCGATATGGCGATCTTCTCGCTCCACTTGGCGGGCGCCAGCTCGATCCTTGGTGCGATCAACTTCATCACCACCATCTTCAACATGCGCGCGCCGGGCATGACCCTGCACAAAATGCCTCTGTTCGTCTGGTCGGTGCTGATCACCGCCTTCCTGCTGCTGCTCGCGCTCCCGGTCCTCGCCGGCGCCATCACCATGCTGCTGACCGACCGCAACTTCGGCACCAGCTTCTTCGATGCTTCGGCGGGCGGCGACCCAGTGCTGTACCAGCACCTCTTCTGGTTCTTCGGCCACCCCGAAGTGTACATCATGATCCTGCCGGGCTTCGGCATGGTCAGCCAGATCATCGCCACCTTCAGCCGCAAGCCGGTCTTCGGCTACCTCGGCATGGCCTATGCCATGGTCGCCATCGGCGTCGTCGGCTTCGTCGTCTGGGCGCACCACATGTTCACCATCGGCATGGACGTGAACACGAAGATGTACTTCACCGCCGCGACGATGATCATCGCCGTGCCCACGGGCGTGAAGATCTTCTCGTGGATCGCGACGATGTGGGGCGGATCGATCAGCTTCGAAACGCCGATGCTGTGGGCGATCGGCTTCATCTTCCTGTTCACGGTCGGCGGCGTCACCGGCGTCGTCCTCGCCAACGGCGGTGTCGATAATTACATGCACGACACCTATTACGTGGTGGCGCACTTCCACTACGTGCTCAGCCTCGGCGCCGTCTTCGCCATCTTCGCCGGCTTCTACTACTGGTTCCCGAAGATGAGCGGGAAAATGTACAACGAAGCGCTCGGCAAGTTGCACTTCTTCATCATGTTCGTCGGCGTGAACCTGATCTTCTTCCCGCAGCACTTCCTCGGCCTCGACGGCATGCCGCGCCGTATCCCGGACTACACACCGGCGTTCGAGAAGTGGAACCAGGTGTCGACCTACGGTTACATGGTGACGATTGCCGGCATGGCGATCTTCTTCATCAACCTCGCCTGGTCGCTGGCCGCCGGCAAGAAGGCTCCCGGCAACCCGTGGGGCGAAGGCGCGACGACGCTGGAGTGGACGCTAAGCAGCCCGCCGCCGTTCCACCAGTTCGAAACGCTTCCGGTGATCGACGACGGGAAACATTGAGGCGCCGAGGGTAAGGCGGGTTTTGCGCAGCGAAACCTGACTTACGTCGAAGAGCCGCCGAAATGCGGACGGCGGGTGGCCGCCAAGGCCAGCCCGACCGACGTCACGAAGCAAGCGTCAACAATGCGCAGCATTGTGAGCGCGCCGTGAAGTGACCGGCTACCACTCCGGACATGAAAATAGGGCCGTCCCACTTCCGGTGGGGCGGCCCTTTTTCTTTGCCTGTTGTGGTAACCGGCAGCGGGCGATCAAAGGTGCCCGGTGCAGAAAGCGACCAGCAAAATGAGCGGGATCGGGATACCGATCAGCCACAATAACGCGGAACGCATGACTCTCTCCTTTGCCAAGTGTCGCCCCCGCAACGCTTGGAACCGGAGATTCGGTTCAAGATGACGCTAATGTCCGCTTTCGACCCAAAGCGGACACTAGCCCCCCACGTTTGCGTCCGACTGTCGCGCCTCCCAAGCCGCTCTTTTCCGCCATGCGTTGACGAAAATCCAAAGCAGTATGATGCCCATGCCGCTGAAGATGACGCCCATTATCAGGTAGTAGGCCCAGTCGTTCAGAACGACGGTCGGCATGGCGATTAATCCGAATACGCCCGACATAAAAACTACGTTGCCGAGAAGACCGATTGCCGGATTGCCGGCCGCCTTTGGTTCGCGTCGAAAGCTGACAACACAAAGGGCGACGCCGACACCGACCACCAACAAGCCGATAAACGGCACAATCAGAACGACCTTTAACGCGGCCAAGCTTGCAGCCGCGTAGGCCCAAAACACCCATTCCTTCATGCTGATTGTCTCGTTCATAACCGGACGGAAGGCAACGTCCGCTTTCGACCCATTGCGGACATTGGCGGCGAGTGACATTTTCGTCTCGTAAAACCCGATAGGAGCCATCTCGTGAAGCTCGTTTCTATGCGATTGCCCGGCGCATTTGTTCTTGGACTCACCTTCATGGCATGGCGAGCCAACTTCATCTCGCCACCTTCCAGCGCCGTCGAAGGCGAGACGCTAAATTGGATTTTGGCTGGTGGCCTGGCGCTTGTCGCAATCGGACTGTGGGAACTTGCTAGGTCCGTCCAGTCCGTTGCTGTCGCGAAGACGCGGGGCGACGAAGCGTAGAGTCCGCTTTCCACCCATTCCTGCCATTAGATTTCGCTGTCCTACAGCCACAGACCCATGTCACGCCGCTCACGGCTCTTTCGCAGCGTCGATTCCAATCCCGTTTCGGGGCAAAGGTAACGGAGGTAACGACCCCCCGTTTTCGTAGGCTTGGGCGTTACCCTAGCCCGGCACCCGCTCGGCTTTCACGATCTTCACGGCCGGTTCCAGCATCTGGCCCTTCATCGACCCTTCGCCCTTGTCCGGTGAGACCGGCGCGGCGAGGATCGCCTTCACCACCTCCTGCCCTTCGATAACACGGCCGAAGGCGGCGAAGCCGATGTCCGCGCCCTTGGCGTCGAAGGCCGGAATGTCGGTTGTCATGATGAAGAAATCGCTGTGCGTCGTCCCCGGCCCGGCATTGGCCATGGCGATGGTCCAGGCCTTGTTGCTGAGGCCGGTCTTGGCGGTCGTCTCCACCTCGATCGGCGGCAGCTGCTTGCCGCCGCTCCTCACTCCGCCCTGGATGATACCGCCGCTCCCATATTGGAAGGCGCGGTAAAAGGCCTCTCCGTCGAACCAGTGCTTGTCGACATAGGCGAGGAAATTGGCTGTGGTCAGCGGCGCCCGGCCGCGGTCGAGCGCAAGGACGATACGGCCCTTGTCCGTCTCCAGCGCCACCTTGACGAGGTCGTCCCTGGGTACCGGCTTCAATATGCCCATTGGCGCCGGCTGGGCCGGGGCGGGCGCCGCAATGGCGGCAAGGCAAGCGGCGATCACGATTCGCGTTTTCATTCGCTGCTCTTAGCGTCGATTTCCTGAACAAATGCAGTGCTCCTGCGGAGGCAGGAGCTCAGTCCTTCCAAGAACAACTGGACCCCTGCCTGCGCAGGGGAACAGCGCCCTTTTCCTCTTGTCGCCAACCCCTTATAGCCCGCCCGCGTGACTTCCCTGCCGATCAGCCAAGACGCGGCCAACCTGCCCGCCACTTCACGCGACCTGTTCGCGCTGACCAAGCCGCGCGTCATGAGTCTCGTGGTCTTCACCGGGCTGTGCGGCCTACTGGCGGCGCCGGTCCACGTTCACCCCGTTTTGGCCTTCGCGGCGGTGCTCTGCATCGCCCTCGGCGCGGGCGCGGCGGGTGCGCTCAACATGTGGTACGAGGCCGACCTCGACGCCAAGATGAAGCGCACTGCCTCTCGGCCCCTGCCGGGCGGGCGCATGGACAGGCAGACCGCGCTCCACTTCGGCGTCGGCCTGTCCTTCTTCTCGGTCATCCTCATGGATCTCGCCGCCAACCATTTGGCCGCGATCATCCTGGCGGTGTCGATCCTCTTCTACGTCCTCGTCTATACCGTCTGGCTCAAACGCCGCACCGCGCAGAACATCGTCATCGGCGGCGCGGCAGGCGCCTTTCCGCCGCTGATTGGCTGGGCTGCCGCGACCGGCGACGTTTCGACCCTGCCGGTCCTGCTGTTCGCCATCATCTTCCTGTGGACGCCGCCGCACTTCTGGGCGCTGTCGCTGTTCGTCCGCTCCGATTATGCCGCCGCGGGCGTGCCGATGCTGCCGGTCGTCGCCGGCGTTCAGTCCACCCGCCGCCACATCCTCGTCTACACGCTGCCGATGATCGCCGCCGCGGTCGCGCCCTGGGCTTTGGGCCTCACCGGCTGGATCTATGGCGCCGTCGCCGTCGGCCTCAGCGCCGCCTTCCTGATCCTGGCGCTTTACGTCTCCGCCAACCGCGCGACCGAGCCCAAGGAAATGGGGCCGGAAAAGCGCCTCTTCGCTTTCTCCATCCTCTACCTATTCTGCCTGTTCGCCGCCCTGGTCGTCGACAAATGGATGCTGGCATGACCCCCGACCTCGAACCCGAAGTCCGCAAGCGCCAGCGCGAGCGGGCGCGGATCACCGCCATCCTGCTCGGCCTGTTCGTCGTCCTGATCTTCGCCATCAGCATCGCCAAAATGACGGTGAACCGGTGACGGCTGTCGCCGCCAAGAACGCCAAGACCGGCCTGCGACTGGCGCTGGTTGCAGTGGCGATGGTCGCCCTCGCCTTCGCTTCCGTGCCGCTTTACCGCGCCTTCTGCCAGGCCACGGGCTTTGGCGGCACGACCCAGCGGGCCGAGAGAGCACCGGGCGCGGTGGCCGGGGAGATCGGCGTCCGCTTCGACGCCAATATTGACTCCAAGCTACCGTGGCGGTTCGAGCCGGTTCAGGAAACAGTCCGCGTCCACCCGGGCGAGAGGACGACGATTTATTACCGGGCGACGAACCTCACGGCGCGGAAGACGACTGGGCAGGCCATCTTCAACGTGACGCCGGAAGAAACCGGCCCGTATTTCAACAAGATCGCCTGTTTCTGCTTCACCGAGCAGACCCTGAAACCGGGCGAAAGCGTGATCATGCCGGTCGTGTTTTTCGTCGATCCGAAGATCCTGAAGGACGAGGATACGAAGACGATCGACGAGATCACCTTGAGCTATACGTTTTACCCTGTGGAATCTGGCGAAACGACCGGCTAGAGCCGCACCAAAGCATTTTGAGGGACGCATCCATGGCTGCAACCAAGCCTAACCATGATTATCACATCCTGCCGCCCGATCCCTGGCCGATCATCGGCGCATTTTCGGCGCTGGGCCTGTTCGGCGGACTGGTCATGTGGATGCATGACAATCCGTACGGCAAGTTCGTCATGGGCGGCGGCTTGGCGATGGTCCTCTACACCATGTACGCATGGTGGTCGAACACCGTGAAGGAAGCGCACGAGGGTCATCACACGCCCGTCGTCCAGCTTCACCTGCGCTACGGCATGATCCTGTTCATTGCCTCGGAAGTGATGTTCTTCGTCGCCTGGTTCTGGGCTTTCTTCTCGTCCGCACTCTTCCCATCAGCGGTCGATGTGGTGGGTGCGCAATGGCCGCCGAAGGGAACCGAAGTCCTCAACCCGTTCGGCTTTCCGCTGCTCAACACCTTCATCCTGCTCTGCTCCGGTACGACCGTCACCTGGGCGCACCACGCGCTGATCCACGGCGACCGCGAAGGCCTCAAGAAGGGCTTGTGGTGCACCATCCTCCTTGGCCTCACCTTCACCTTCATCCAGGGCTGGGAATATGCGCACGCGCCGTTCAGCTTCTCGCGCCTGAACGAAACGGACCCGGGCAACATCTATGGTTCGACCTTCTTCATGGCGACCGGCTTCCACGGTTTCCATGTCATCGTCGGCACGATCTTCCTCGCCGTCTGCCTGAAGCGCGCCTACAACGGCGACTTCACCCCCAAGCAGCATTTCGGCTTCGAGGCGGCGGCCTGGTACT
Source organism: Sphingomonas alba (assembly GCF_023516555.1). GTDB lineage: Bacteria > Pseudomonadota > Alphaproteobacteria > Sphingomonadales > Sphingomonadaceae > Sphingomicrobium > Sphingomicrobium album. The sequence goes on along the minus strand of NZ_JAMGBD010000001.1, from coordinate 1,680,308 downwards.
GGCACTTCGTCGACGTCGTCTGGCTGTTCCTGTTCGTCTCCATCTACGTTTGGGGCGGCTGGGGCGCGCCGATCCACGGCTAATGTCCAGGCTGACGGCGGCGCTTGAGGGGGCCTGCCCTCGCTGCGGCGAGCGGACCCTGTTCAACGGCGCCGCCGCCTTCGCTCCCAAGTGCAGTGGCTGCGGGCTGGACTTCGCCGGCTTCAACGTCGGCGACGGACCGGCGGCCTTCCTGATCCTGATCGTCGGGGCGATCCTCACCGCGAGTGCGATCACCGTCGAACTGTCGTTCGAGCCGCCCTGGTGGGTGCACCTCGTCTGGATCCCGATTGGGGCGGCGTTGACGCTCGGAGGCCTCAGGGTCGCCAAGGCCCTCCTCCTCGCCCGCGAATATGAAACGGGCGCCCAAGAGGGCCGGCGCTTATGACGAAGCGCATTCCATTGTTGCCGACGCTGGCCGTTGCGGCTGCCGTGCTGGTCATGATCTGGCTTGGCATTTGGCAAATGCAGCGCGCCAACTGGAAAGCCGAGCTGCTCGCCAAATATGAAGCAGCGGAGAAATTGCCGCCGATCAGCTGGCCGACGATCCCGCTGGCGAAAGACGATGTTCCTTACTTCCGCCATGCCACCGGTGTCTGCCTGCGCCCCGTCGGCAAGCGGGCAATCGCCGGTGAGAATGCCAAAGGCGACAGCGGCTATGCGCAAATCGTCGATTGCTCCACCGGTGCCGAAGGTCCGGGAATGGCGGTCGAGGTGGGCTGGTCGCAGGACCCGAATGCGAAGTTCAGCTGGAACGGCGGGCCGGTCAGCGGGATCATCGTTCCCGACCGGCTTTCACAGATCCGGCTGGTCGCGGCGACGGCACCCGCCGGGCTGGAACCGAGCCGAGTACCCGATGTCAGCTCAGTCAGCCCGATCACTCCGGCGGTGCATCACGGCTATGCCGCGACCTGGTTCGGCCTGGCACTGATTGCGCTGGTGATTTACGGGCTCGCCCTTCGCAAGCGCTGGAGGCAAGCCCGCCCATGACCGCGATGCGGCTGACGACATTGGCCAATGGCCTGAGGGTCGCGACCCACAGCATGCCGGACCTGCAGACCGCCGCGGTCGGCCTGTTCACCGAGGTCGGATCGCGCGACGAGCCGGCGGCGCTAAACGGCATCGCCCATCTCTTCGAACATATGGTGTTCAAGGGCGCCGGCGGCCGTTCGGCCCGTGACCTCAACGAGGCGATCGAGGAGGTCGGCGGCGATCTCAACGCTTCGACCGAGCGCGACGCGACCAATTTCACCGCAACCGTCATGGCCGAGCATGTGCCGCTGGCGGTGGAGCTCATTTCGGACCTGATCCTCCGTCCGCATTTCGCCGAGGTCGACCTCGAGCGCGAGAAGGATGTCGTCTTCCAGGAGCTCGCGGAGGCCCGCGACACGCCAAGCGACATGGTGTTCGACGCCTTGTGGGCGGCGGCGTTCGAGGGCCAGAGCCTTGGCCGCTCGATCCTGGGCGAGGAACCGACCATCGGCGCCGTCACCGTCGCCGACCTGCATCACTGGCGCGATCTCCACTATCGCGGCGAGGATGTCGCGCTCGTCGCGGCTGGCAAGGTCGACCACGACCAGCTGGTCGATCTTGCCGAGCGGCATCTGTCTGCAATCCCGGCTGGGCCAAAGGCGGCGCACGAGATCGCCCGGTTCGTCGGCGGGACACGGGCCGTCCGGCACCCGACTGAGCAGGCCCAGCTGACGCTTGGCTTCCCAGGCCCGTGCGACGATGCGCCCGATTATTACGCAGCGCGGCTGTTCTCCGACATCATCGGTGGAGGCGCCTCGTCGCGGTTGTTCCAGCAGGTGCGTGAGGATCGCGGGCTGGCCTATTCCGTGAGTTCGACACTTCACCCTTATGCCGACATCGGCATGTTCTACATCTACGCCGCCACATCGCGCCGGCAGGCGGCTTCGGCGCTGCAGCTGATCGAGGAAATCGTCCATGGCACCGTGTCATCGGTGACCCAGCGCGAGCTCGACCGAGTCCGTACGCAGACCCGCGCCGGCTTGCTGATGTCGCTGGAAACCCCTTGGGGCCAGGCGCATTATGTCGCCCGTCAGCTATCGGTTCACGGCCGGCTGGTCGATCCTGCCGAAGTCATCGACGCATTGTTAGCGGTGAAGCTCGACGACGTCTGTGCCGCCGGCGCCCGAATGATCGCGGGGCCTGGCGCGCGCGCCACCATCGGCATGCCTGCGGCCCGCGCCGCATGACCGACCTGGAGACGATTGTCGCCGAGCCTTGGGTCGACTGGGGGCTGATCGACAGCGGCCATGGCCGCAAGCTCGAACGCTATGGCAAGGTCCGGGTCATCCGACCGGAGCCGCAGGCCATGTGGGCGCCGGCTTCCGATGACTGGCGGGCGGACGCGACGTTCGTCCCCGGGTCGGACGAGGAGGGCGGCGGCCGCTGGGTGCAGGACAAGCCCGTCCCCAAGAGCTGGCCGCTCGGGCGTGGCGACGTTCGGTTCCATGCGTCGCTGACCCCGTTCCGTCACCTTGGTTTCTTTCCCGACATGGCGCCGCAATGGGACTGGATGCGCGACCGCGCCGACGACGCCGATATCCTCAACCTGTTCGGATACACGGGCGTCGGGACATTGCTCCTAAGCGAAGCCGGCGGCCGACTCGTCCATGTCGACGCTTCGAAGAAGTCGGTCGACGGCGGCAAGGCCAACGCGGCGCTGTCAGGCCTTGAAGACAGGCCCATCCGTTGGATCGTCGACGACGCGACCAAGTTTACGGCGCGTGAGGTCCGGCGCGGACGGCGTTACGACGGCATCCTGCTCGACCCTCCGAAGTTCGGGCGCGGACCCGAAGGCGAGGTCTGGCGGCTGGAAGAGCATCTCGCGCCCTTGCTCGCCGACTGCCGCAAGCTGCTCGACGAGAACAGCCGCTTTCTCGTTCTGACGGTTTACGCGGTCCGGATGTCGGCGCTGGCGATCGGTGAGCTCGTCAGCCAAGTGATGGCCGACCTTGGCGGCACGGTTGAATGCGGAGAGATGGCCGTGCGCGAAGAAGCGCGCGGCCTGTTGCTGCCGACGGCCATTTTCGCGAGGTGGTCGCGCTAGGTCCTTGCGGCGCGAATGGCAGCGCCAGTCACGAACGGCGCGCCGGCGAGGATCAAGAGCGCAATCGCCGCTTCCAGCTTGAGCGGACCCGCACCTTCGCCACTGGCGGCGGCTGCGCCAAAGATGAGCAGGGGTATAGCTAAAGGCATCAGCAATAACCCGCCGAGTGCGCCTGAACGTGGCAAGCCGGCAGTCAAAGCCGAAACCGCGACAGCCAAGGCGGCCAATGCCGGGGTGCCGACTGCCAGCGCGATCAGCGGCGCGACAAGCGATTGGCCTTCAAGGCCGAGCAGGAAACTACCCGGCAGCGCGGCGAGCAATAGCAAAGGCCCGAATGTGAGCCAATGACCGGCGATCTTGGCGACGCCGATGGCCTCCTCACTGGTCCCTGCGATTGCCAATTGGTCGAGCACGCCGTCGGCACGATCCGGTTCGATAAGGCGTTCAATCGGCAGGAGTGCCGCCGTCAAAGCGGCTATCCACAATGTACCGCCTGCAATGCGCGCCAGGAGTTTTGCGTCCGGGCCGACGGCGAAGGGTACAAGGGTCGCGACCAGCAGAAAGAAGATGGCGGGGAGCCACGCGGCGCCGTGCAAAGCGCGACGGACTTCGCGGGAGATCAGCGCGCCCGTCACGCGCCTAGCTCCAGCTGCCGCCAGTCGGACGCAAGGGGCTGGTGGCTCGCGGCCAGCACCGCTCCACCCGCCTTGCGATGCGCGGCGATAGCTGTGGCGAGCCGGTCCGCGCCGTCGCTGTCCAGGCCGTTCAGCGGCTCATCGAGCAGCCAAAGTGACGCTTGCGAGCCGATGACACGGGCAAGCCGTGCCCGCCGGGCCTGGCCGGTCGACAGCAGGCGCACGGGAACATCGGCAAGGTGGCCGATGCCCATCGCATTCATGCCGCCAGCCGTATCGCCGTTCCAAAAGGCTAACGCTCGTCCCAACGGTAGTTCACGATCCAAAGCCAGATGTTCGTCGGCGAGGGCCACCCCGCCATGTTCGATACGCCCGGTGCTCGGCCGCAACAGTCCCGCCGCCAGCCGCAAGAGGCTCGACTTGCCGCAACCGTTGGGACCGGTCACGTGCAGCGCCTCGCCGGCATCGAGATGCAGGTCGAGGCTCTCGAACAGCAGGCGGCCTCCACGGATCAGGGCCAGGTTCGTGCCGTCGAGCAGCCTCACGCTTCGTCCTCGAGCGCGTGCATGTCGGCATCGCTGAGGCCGAAATGGTGGCCTACCTCATGGACGAGGATGTGGTGGACGAGATGCTCCAGGGTTTCGCCCTCGCTTGCCCATTCATCGAGAACGGCGCGGCGATAAAGGAAGATGCGGTCGGGCAAGGCACCGCTTTGGTCGACGCTTTTCTCGCCTATCGGAAGGCCATGATAGAGGCCGGTCAGTTCGAAGGGGTCTTCAATTCCCATCTCGTCGAGCGTGCGGTCGTCGGCGAATTCCTCGACGGTCAGGACCACGTCTTTCAGGTGGGCCGCAAATGGTTCGGGCAAGCGTTCGAGAGAGGCGCGCGCGATCGCCTCGATCTCTGCTGCGCTGGGCGCCGTCCCGAACCGCCGATCCATGGCAGCGGCATAGCCGAGCCGTCGTTCCATGCAACTTGCCGAGGGCGGAGTCCCGCCCTAAAGGGCGCCTTCCTCCAGAGCATGCGGAGCGGTGGCCGAGTGGTCGAAGGCGCTCGCCTGGAAAGTGAGTATACGGCAAAACCGTATCGAGGGTTCGAATCCCTCCCGCTCCGCCACTTGCACATTCCCAGACGTTCGTCAGTTGATTTCAATCAACGGAAATCAAAGCAAATCTGCCACTTTCTGTCCGCTGGTGTCCATTGCCAGTCGCCCACAGCCACGATACAGTGTGGGAGAAATTGTGGGAGAGTAGCATGGGTAAGCTCACGGCAACGGCGGTCACAGCGGCCCTCAAGGCGGCTGGTAAGTATGGCGACGGCGACGGCCTTTTCCTGCAAGTAGCGAAACCTGGCAGCGGCTCATGGGTGCTCCGTGTCCAGAAGGACGGCAAGCGCCGCGACATCGGACTTGGCAGCTTCAAGAAGGTTGGCCTCAGTCTGGCACGAGACCGTGCCGACGAAACGCGGAAGCTCATCGAGACCGGCATCGATCCTGTCAAAGAGCGCAAGAAGGCGGCTGGCATTCCCACATTCCGAGAAGCCGCCGTGATCGTGCACGGAGAGAATAAAAAAACCTGGAAAAACGGGAAACATCAGGACCAGTGGATCAACACGCTGGAAACTTACGCCTATCCGGAGATTGGCGATCAGTCGGTCAGCGCCATCGACACGGCGGCGATCCGCGATCTGTTGGTCGTGATCTGGACCGACAAGCCAGAGACCGCGAAGCGCGTCCTGCAACGCATCCTGACCGTGCTCCATTGGTCGGTAGCCAAGGGCTATCGCACGACTGAGGTTTCCCGCGCAGCGATCCTCAAGGGCCTTCCAAAGCGACAGGCCAAGGCCAAACACTTTGCAGCTATGCCCTATGCGGACCTGCCGGACTTCATCGATCGGCTGCACGAGAAGGAAACGTGGAGCCGCCTAGCGCTGGAGGCTCTGATCATGACTGCCGCCCGCTCTGGCGAGATACGGGGAGCGACTTGGGACGAAATCGACCTGGACAAGAGGCTTTGGACCGTCCCGGCCGAACGAATGAAAGCCAAGCGGGAGCATGTTGTCCCGCTCTCTGAACCGGCTCTGCGGGTATTCCGGCGCGCTACTGAGCTTCGCGTCGCTGGCAGCAAGTTCGTCTTTCAGGGCGGCAAGCCGAGCAAGGCCATGAGCGATATGACTTTGACCAAGCTACTCCGCGATATGAAGCTGCCCTTCACGGTCCACGGCTTCCGCTCCACGTTCCGCGATTGGGTGTCAGAGGAAAGTTATTTCTCCGGCGACTTGGCCGAGGCGGCTTTAGCCCACGCCGTGAAGGACAAGACGGAAGCGGCCTACCGACGCGGCAACCTCTTGGACAAGAGGCGCAAGCTCATGGACGCTTGGGCGGACTATTCTGTGCGGGAAACGGCAAAGGTTGTTCGACTGGCTGTTCGGTGACGCGCGGCGGCAAGCGCGAAGGAGCGGGTCGCCCGCGCGTCCTAGATGATCATCAAATGAGGCGAATAGGGACCGCTTGCGAGCGGGTCTGGTATTGGCTGAGCGGCTACGACCGGCGGCCATATTACTATCGCCCGTATGTCCTGCTTGCTGCCGCCATACATTACACATCACAGACTGGAATGCTGGTTTCAACGAGGCGGATCGAAGCAGCATGGAAGCTTGCCCGCAAGGAGGGAATCGGCCGTGCGCAACCTGGAGAACCTGCGCACCAGGACGCTGTGTCGATAGACGATTATCTAATGACGAAGCTGGAGATCGAAGACGAGGAGCTGCTCTTCGAAGCCCGCTTTCGAACCTTAGAGCAGCTTGCATTTATCCACAGGTAAATGATTTCTGCCCGAATCTGACCTTGAACGAGGGGTCACTCCCTTAGACTCTGGGTGTGTGCCGGAATCTGTCCGTGCACACTCAAAGTCGAAAGGACGAGTATTTGAGTAACGCAATCGAACCCATGCTCTACAGCATCCCGCAGACCTGCACCGCTCTGGGTCTCTCTCGCTCAAAAACCTACGAGCTGATTAGCGAAGGCCGTTTGTTGACGGTGAATATCGGTCGCCGCCGCTTGGTCCGCGTCGATAGCGTCAAGGCTCTCGCACAAGGGGAGGCCGCTTGATGACAGACCGAAGCCAAGGAAATGGCCCCCGCGCGGTTGCAGCCGCAACGGAGGCCAGGGTTGTTCTCTTTCGTCAAGGAACGCCCCCCGATAGCCCAAGCCAATCGGAATTGGCAATCCGGCCGGACCCAGAGGATTTCCCGTTGGGGGTCATTTGGGAACGTGAGCACGGAGCCGAGCTAATCCGCTTTGGCATTTCCGAGCTAAACGGCAGCCGCTTCGCGGACCTTCGTCGCTTCTTTCGGCGCGGCGACGAGTGGCTGCACGGCAGGAAGGGCTGCACCGTCCCTCTTAGCGGCCTCCACGGCCTCCACGAGAGCCTTGGTCGTTACTTAGCTGCCAATGAGTCTGAAACAGCTCAGGACGCGGCCTAGAGGCCTAATCTGGGCGGGGGTGCGGTTAGCCGTAGCTCCGCCCTTTTTCCAACGCTCCGGCCGCTTGAGTCTGTGTTGCGTCCCTACCCATCAAAACTTGCGAATCCGGCCGCTCTTTTGCCGCTAACAAAAGCGGGCGAAATGCCTGTTAATACAGGCAGAAAACAGGCTGACTGGTCGGCAGATACGCGCGCCCTCGCGCGCCCGCGCGTAAAGGCATCCAATAACCCCGAAAGCGCCGTTTTCCGTAGCCGTAAAAAGGCTGGCACGACGCTTGCATTTAAAGGGATAGATACTAGTAGCGCGATGCATCAGCCTGTCGCCACATTGAGACGGGGAAGGCGATCCACGGGACTGCGAAAAAGGGACGTCGAAAACATCCTCGCTGCCGGTGATAATACACCGAGAGAACACCGTGGCTTCAACCGCTTCACGACCATTCATTTTGAGGCGGCAAAGATAGCTGATCCTGTCTGGGCAATCGGCCGGCTCATGAAGCTCGCTGGCGACTGGCTTAGGACCAAGGGAGAGGCGCTCCGATATATTTGGGTGCGCGAAGCGGGCGATGGCAAAGGCGATCACGTCCACATCCTTTGGTATGTTCCGCCTCTCTTGAGCCGAGAGTTTGCCAAGCGCGAACGCGGCTGGCGCAAGCTCATGGGCGCGAAGCCATGCAAGCGAGCTTTCAAGTCGGTGCCGGTCGGCATGAGCCTCAAGCACAGTATCTATGAGATCCAATTCGGCCAGCATTACTCGGACGCCCTCAGGGGCGTTCTGGAATACATTGTGAAGGGTGCGGAGCCGAAGGCGGCGGAGGCGCTTGGATTGGCTCTGAGGCGTCCTGGCGGCGAGCTATGGGGCAAGCGCTACGGGATGAGCGAGAACATCAACCGGACTGCACGGTCTCGATTACTAAAGTAGCAATGTTTAGCCGCCACCGGCCGCCGCATTGCCATGACCCAGCCAGCTTTTTTACAGTCCACTATGCGGGCAGTGCGGTGCTCCGAATAAAATAGCGGAAAATATTAGAGTCCGCTTTCGACCCATTGCGGACACTAAGATGAAGTTTCATAACTCGTGACGTGCAGTTATCGATGCCTGCAACCCAGCGTGTGGCCTTGGTCGTGCTGCTGCTTCTTGCGTCGGGTTGGTACGTCTACGGCCGCATCCACCGACCTCCGGTCGCGGTCGTGAATGGCGTCTATCGGAATGCTTGCTGTGCGCCCGTCGAACTCAGAGACGGGTCGATGCTCATTGATGGCACTCCTGTCCCCTTCACACTCGAAAATATGAAGTTCGGCCTTACCGGTCATCCAACGCAGAATGTCGTGGTTTCTGGCAACCGTGTCAGTGTTGCGGGTGGCCGAACCTATACGGTCATCTCTTTCTCTCAGGACCGAAAGGCTTTCACTCTTTGTGGCGTCTCACACTGCAAGCAAGAGTTCGTTTTTTATCGCAAATGAGATCAGAAGAGGTCGCGATTGCTAGCGTCCGCTTTCCACCCAAACCCGCCACTAGCTCGTTGAATATCGCTCTACCCAAGGGAGCGATCGATGAGCCAGCCGCCGCAAGTGATAGTCGGAGCAAAGCTCCCTCTCCGGCCGATGCACGTTTGGGCGATCCGCGTCCGCCTCCAGATGGCCCGCCGCGTCCGAGACCTGGCGCTGTTCGACATTGCCTTGGATAGTAAGCTGAGGGGCTGCGATGTATTGGCGCTGAGGCTCCCCGACATACTGTCAGCCGGTGCGATCCGGAGCCGCGCCAGCGTGATCCAACAGAAGACCGGTCGCCCCGTCCAATTCGAGATTACGGAGACCGCGCGTCGCTCGCTTGCCGATTGGCTGGAGGTCAGGCGGGGAGAGGCGGACGGCTGGCTCTTTCCCAGCCGGATGGATCGAAGCGCTCACTTATCCACCCGCCAATATATGCGGCTCGTGAAGGAGTGGGTCGCGCTCATTGGCCTGGAGCCGGCCGCTTATGGAAGCCACAGCCTGAGGCGAACGAAGGTTGCCATGCTTTACCGTAAGACCGGCAACGTCAGAGCCTGCCAGCTCCTGCTTGGTCACACCAAGCTGGAGAGCACCGTCCGCTATCTGGGAGTGGAGCTAGACGACGCCCTGGCGCTGTCTGAGGCACTGGAAATCTAGTCCGGCCGTAAATTGGCCTAGCCAGATGTTCTCATGATGTTCCACTATCGCGGCCATGCTTCGAGTCGAGGACCCTACCGACAATCAAGGCCACGGCTGGAAGCAGATGACGGCTGAAGAGATTGCCAGCCTTCTCTATTTCGCGATCCGGACGCTTCCCAAGCGGGTCCGGAGCGACCTCTACGGCCGGGACGCCACCAAAGCTGATGAGGCAGCGCGGAAGGTGGCGAATGCCCTGGCCGATCGATTGAAGGCTTGCGCCGTATTCGGCTCGGCACGGCCTTATGAATGGCGCGGCGTCCAGCTACCCTTTGCTGACCAGTCCCGATCTTAGCGCCTCACCCAAGGCTCTTGTGTGCGCTCTACGGTCATTACCCCTTCAAAGGGTCGGCAAAGGATGCCTGCCGCGTCTGGAGGGCCGTCTAGCCAGTCCTGCCAGTCGCTAGGCGGCAGGATCGCAGGCATTCGGTCATGGACGCCCTGCACATGCTCACAAGCCTCCGTCATAATCATCGAATAAGCCGGTCCCCATTCGTCGGTGTCGCGCCAGATACCGGCGACAGCGAACAGCTCCTGGTCCGGCAGCGAGAACCATGTGCGAGTCTTCGCGCCCTTTTCGCCTTCGGCTTCGCAAAAGCTTGTCACGGGGATGAGGCAGCGGCGCTCCTGGAAGCTGTAACGCCACATGAAGCTATCGAGCTTGTCCGTGCGGGCATTGTTGACCGGCTTGGGTTTCAGCGGCTGGCCGTTCTTCCCCTTGAGGGTCAACGGGAAGCCCCAGGTCATTTGCCGGACCCTGCCTTCCGCAACGACTAGGCCGGGATAGCCGGGATAGACAGTCTCGCCCGCATTGCCGCGTGGGTCGGGATCAGCCTTAAAGAGCCGCGCCACCTCGTCCACGTTCTTGCGCATATTGTAGAGGTTGCACATGCTGCCCATTTTGCGACCGGTCCGGCCGGAACGCTAGTGGCGGTTTTGGGTGGAGAGCGGACATTGCTCGAAGTCCGTCCTTATTACATTCTGGCTAGCGTAAACCCCACAGAGACCAACAATGTGACGAGCGCTACAGAGAGGAGCGCAATCCCGGACCAATATAAAGCCGGACTGTCGTCACGGTCGTAAGCCACGCCTCTTACACCGATCGTCCTGAATTTAAGTCCGAGAACAAGAATTATCACAAGGATCAGCGACAGAATAATCGACTTGGCCAAATCCCTATCCACTTCGTCGGTGGGTATGAAGGTCGGCGGTAATGTCCGCAATGGGTCGAAACCGGACTCTAGGAAAAACGTGTGTGGGGTCGCTCTACATTTCTCTACTTTAGATAATGAGAGCGGAGCGTGTCGTCGGATCGGACACAAGGCATTTTCGCGCACTCCACGCGGGCGCACGCGGCGGCGACCGTAAAATAGGCGAAAATACGGGGTGACGACCGGCTGGCGTGGGAGAAAGTGTGGGAGTGCGGTTGATAGATTTTGATTAAGTATCAAACATTCAAGACGTTAGGCGGCATACTTATACGGACTCCCGCTCCGCCACTTGCCTCAATCAGCTTCGCGCTTGGCCCATTCGCGGTTGATGAACAACGCGGCGAGCGTGCAGAGGACGCCCGACAGCAGGTATATCCCGACCGCCCAAAGGCCGAGCCGGCTTGCCAGGAACAAGGCAACCAAAGGCGCGAATCCGGCGCCGATGAACCAGGCCGAGTTGGAGACGATCGCGGCGCCCGTATAGCGGTGATAGTCGGAAAAATTGCTGTTCACCGCGCCCGACGATTGGCCGAAAGCAAGGCCGAGCAGCACGAAGCCCGTGAACATGTAGACGATTTCGCCGACCTGGCCGGCGGCGAGCAACTGCGGCGCGAATCCGCTGTAGGCGCCGATCAACGCCGCCGAAACGCCGAGCACCGCGCGCCGGCCGACCTTGTCGGCGATGAAGCCGGATGCACCGATTGCAGTGACGCAGATGATGGCGCCGGCAGCTTCGATCAGCAGGAAGCGGACAGGATCGTCCTGGGTCATCAGCTTTACCCAGGAAAGCGGAAACACTGTCACCAGGTGGAAAAGCGCAAAGCTCGCGAGCGGCGCGAAGGCGCCGAGTACGATCGTCCGCCATTCGCTGAAAAGAGCCTGGAAGGGCGGCGATGGTTGCAGGTCGCGTGATTCGAACAGGCGCTGGAACTCCGGCGTTGCCACCAGCCGCAGCCGCGCGAACAGCGCCACTGTGTTGATCGCCAGCGCGACGAAGAAGGGATAACGCCAGCCCCAACGGAAGAAATCATCGGCCGTGAGAATGCCAAGGAAATAAGCGAAGAGACCGCTGGCGACGAACAGGCCAAGCGGCGCACCCAATTGCGGAATCATCGCATACCAGCCGCGATATTTCTTCGGCGCGTTCAACGATAGCAGCGACGGTAAACCGTCCCAGGACCCTCCCAGCGCGACGCCCTGGCAGAAACGGAAGAAACCGAGCAGCCAGGCGCTGAGGACCCCGACCTGATCGTAACTGGGCAACAAGGCGATCGCCATGGTGGAGCCGCCGAGCAGGAACAAAGCGATCGTCAGCTTCACGCCGCGGCCGTGCTTTTGGTCGAGGGCGGTGAAGATCAAGGTGCCGAACGGACGGCCGACGAAGGCCAGCGAGAAGAGCGCGAAAGAATAAAGAGTCGCCGTGACCGGGTCCGCGTAAGGAAACACCATCGCCGGGAAAACAAGCACGGCGGCGAGCGCGTAGACGAAGAAGTCGAAGAACTCGCTGGTGCGGCCGATAATGACGCCGATCGCAATGTCACCCGGCGAGATCGTGCCGTGGCGAGCGTTGACAATCAGGGCGTCTCGTTCAAGTGGCCTCGAACTGGACGCGGATAGAGGCGGGGTCATGCTGCAATCATCTCCAGCAGGCGCGGCGGCCCTATTCACTCGCTCCGGCCATCAATGCAAGAGCGGCGCGCTTTTCTTCCGCAAAACATCTGTTTGGCGAAATCGAGAAAAGTCCCAGTGTCGAAACCGCGTTTGCTTTGTATAGGGCGGCGCAATGACTCAGCGACTCCACCCCCGGACGCGGCGTTTTGGCACGCTGATTCTGGTCGCTGCTGTCGGTCTGTTATCGGCTTGCCAGCGAGGAGTGCTCAATCCGGCGGGCGACGTCGCCAGGCAACAACGCGACATCATCTACATCTCGACCGGCCTGATGCTGCTGATCATCGTTCCGGTGATGTTGCTGATCGTCATTTTCGCCTGGCGCTACCGCAAGGGCCAAGGCGGCACCTACGATCCCGAATTCGACCATTCGACCTCGTTGGAGCTGGTCATCTGGTCGGCGCCGCTCCTGATCATCATCATGCTGGGTGCCCTCACCTGGTCGAGTACGCATTTGCTGGATCCGTTCCGGCCACTCGACCGGGTCACGACCGATCCAGCGCTGGCCGCCGAACCTCGCCAGGAAGCCCTGCACGTCCAGGTTGTGTCGATGGATTGGAAGTGGCTGTTCATTTATCCCGACCAAGGGATAGCCACGGTCAATGAGCTGGTGCTGCCGGTCAACCGGGAGGTGCGGTTCGACATCACCTCCACCAACATGATGAACACCTTCTACGCGCCGACATTAGCAGGCATGATCTACGCGATGCCGGGAATGCAGAGCCAGCTGCATGCGGTGCTGAACAGGCCCGTCGACGACGAGGGCTTCTCCGCCAACTACAGCGGCCGCGGCTTTAGCGACATGCGCTTCGCCTTGCATGGCGTCGACTCGGGCAAATTCGATCAGTGGGTCGCATCTTCAAAGGGCAGCGGTCGGACGCTCGACCTGCCAACTTACCTGCAGCTGCTGAAGCCGAGCGAGAAAGTGCCGGCGATGCGGTTCGCCGGTGTCGACCAGGACCTATACCGGCGCATCCTCGAGCGCTGCGTCGAGCCCGGCAAACCCTGCGCGACCGAAGTCATGGCACACGAACCGATGGGAGCCGGCGCCATGCCCGCAGGCCGCGAGTCGATGCCGACCAATAAACCCGAAGGCGCGCTCATGAAGTCACCGGGCGAGAAGGGCGCACAGCCCAACCGGAATCGGTTCGTCGCTCCGGGGAACGAGGCGGACAAGGGGCCGACGCACTAATGGACCAGTCGCTTTCCAAAATCATTTTCGGACGATTGAGTTGGGAATCCATTCCGCTCCACGAACCGATCCTGCTTGGCACGTTCATTGTGGTCGCGCTGGGCGGGATCGCGGTTCTGGCCGCCGTCACGAAGTTCAAGTTGTGGGGCTATCTTTGGCGTGAGTGGCTGACCTCGGTCGACCACAAGAAGATCGGTATCATGTACCTGATCCTGGGCATCATAATGCTGGTGCGCGGGTTCGCCGACGCCGTCATGATGCGCGCCCAGCAGGCGATCGCTTTCGGCGCCAACCAGGGATATCTCCCGCCGCACCATTACGATCAGGTGTTCACCGCCCACGGAACGATCATGATCTTTTTCGTGGCGATCCCGCTGGTGGTCGGCCTCGTCAATTTGGTCATGCCGCTGCAGATCGGCGCGCGCGACGTCGCGTTCCCGTTCCTTAATAGCCTCAGTCTGTGGCTGACGGTCGCTGGCGCCGTGCTGGTGATGATCTCGCTCTTCATCGGCGAATTCTCGACGGCCGGCTGGCTCAATTACGTGCCGGTTGCGAACCTGCAGAACAGTCCAGGGACGGGGCCCGATTATTATCTTTGGGCGCTGCAGATAGCAGGCGTGGGAACGACATTGTCGGCGATCAACATGGTCACGACCATCATCAAGATGCGTGCGCCGGGCATGACGATGATGAAGATGCCGGTCTTCACCTGGACGGCTTTGTGCAGCAACGTCCTCGCGATCGCCATCTTCCCCGCGCTGACGGGTGCCTTCGCGCTGCTGATGCTCGATCGTTACGTCGGCACCAACTTCTTCACCAACGATCTCGGCGGAAACCCGATGATGTATTGGAACCTGGTGTGGATCTGGGGTCATCCGGAAGTCTACGTCCTGGTCCTGCCGGCGTTCGGAATCTATTCCGAGATCACCTCGACCTTCACGGGCAAGAGGCTCTTCGGCTATTCGTCGATGGTCTATGCGACGGTGGTCATCACCATCCTCAGCTACATCGTCTGGCTGCACCACTTCTTCACCATGGGCTCGGGCGCCAGCGTCAACAGCTTCTTCGGAATCGCGACGATGGTGATCTCGATCCCGACGGGAGCGAAGATCTTCAACTGGCTGTTCACGATGTATCGCGGCTCGATCCGTTTCGAACTGCCGATGATGTGGGTGGTCGCCTTCATGCTGACGTTCACCGTCGGAGGCATGACCGGCGTGCTGCTCGCCGTGCCGCCTGCCGACTTCGTGCTTCACAACTCCCTGTTCCTGGTAGCGCACTTCCATAACGTCATCATCGGCGGCGTCGTCTTCGCGATGTTCGCGGGGATGACGTACTGGTTCCCCAAGGCATTCGGGTTCAAGCTCGACGAATTCTGGGGCAAGGTCGCGTTCTGGGGCTGGGTCATCGGCTACTGGGTCGCCTGGACACCAATATACATCGTCGGCCTGATGGGAACGACGCGCCGCGTAAGCCACTTCAACGATCCGACGCTGCAGCCCTGGTTCGTCGTCGCCGCAATCGGCGCCCTGATCATCGGCGTCGGCATCATCGGTTTCGTCATCCAGGTCGCGGTCAGCATCAAGAATCGCGAGAAGCTGCGCGACACGACCGGCGATCCGTGGGACGGGCGCACGCTGGAATGGTCGACCAGCTCTCCGCCGCCGTTCTACAATTTTGCATTCACGCCGGTCGTCAGCGACCTCGACGCCTGGTACGACATGAAGGACCGCGGCTACCAAAAACCGAGCGGCGGCTTCCGTCCGATCCACATGCCGCACAACACCGGCGCCGGAGTCATAATCTCGGCCATCGCCATGGTCATGGGCTTCGCAATGATCTGGTACATCTGGTGGCTTGCAGCGCTGTCATTTGTGTCACTCATCGCGGCGATCATCATCCACACGTTCAACTACAACCGCGACTATTACGTGCCGGCCGATGAGGTTGAGCAAGTCGAGAATGCGCGCGTTCGTCCAGCGGTGGCGGGGGCCTGAGGCGATGGCGACGGTCACCGAACAGACCCTTCCCGATCCGACCTTCCACTTGGTCGAGGCGCACAGTCACGAGCATGGCGCCGGCGGGGGCACGCTGCTCGGCTTCTGGATTTACCTAATGAGCGACGCGCTGCTGTTCGCGGCAGTGTTCGCGAGCTTCGGCGTGCTCAGCAGCGCTTATGCGGGCGGCCCAACGCCGCGCGAGATTTTCGAATTGCCGCTGGTCGCGCTCAATACGGCGATCCTGCTCGTCTCTTCAATCACCTTCGGATTTGCCATGCTGGCGATGGAGCCGGGCAAAGTCCGCTCGACTCAGGCCTGGCTGCTCGTGACAGCGCTTCTCGGCGCCTCGTTCGTTGCCGTCGAGCTTTACGAGTTCGGCAGTCTGATCGCCGAAGGCGCGACACCGCAACGTAGCGGTTTCCTGTCGGGCTTCTTCACGCTCGTCGGGCTGCACGGGCTGCACGTCACTGCCGGGATCGTCTGGATCTTCGTCATGCTGGCCCAGATTGGCCAGCGCGGCCTGATCGTCGCCAACAAGCGCAGGCTGATGTGCCTCGGCATGTTCTGGCACTTCCTCGACGTCGTCTGGATCGGCGTCTTCACCTTCGTCTATTTGCTTGGGGTCCTGAGATGAGCATCCACAGCGAAGCCAATCTGGACGCCGAACTTCACGCCCATGGCGATACGCACGGTCATGGCTCCTATCGCAGCTATACGATAGGTTTCATCCTCTCAGTCATCCTGACCGCAGTGCCGTTCTGGCTGGTGATGGCGCACCCGATCGCCAACGCTGGCGTCACGGCGGCGTTCGTCATCGTCTTCGCTGCGTTGCAGATCCTGGTGCACACCGTTTGCTTCCTGCACGTCAACAGCGAGGCCGAGGGTGGCTGGACGCTGATGGCCTATATGTTCACGGCCATCCTGCTCATCATCACGATCGCCGGCTCATTGTGGATCATGTACCACCTCAATTCGAACATGATGCCGAGCGTGCCCGCGCAGGCCGCCAACAGTTTGTGACCGCATCGCGAGGCAAGCGGCGCTTCCTCATCCTGCTTTGCCTGTTTGGTTTCCTTCTCTTTTCCGCGCTTGGAGTTTGGCAGGTCGAGCGGCGCGACTGGAAGCTGGACCTGATAGCGCGCGTCAATGCGCGCGTGGCTGCGCCCGTCCAACCCCTGCCTGCCCGGACTGCGTGGGCAAGGGTCAACGCGAAGGATGACGAATATCGCCATGTTCGTGCATCGGGTCTCTTGCTCAACAACCGTGAAACCCTGGTCGATGCGCTGACTGAGCGCGGCGCGGGTTTCTGGGTAGTTACGCCGTTGCAGACCGCGGACGGCACAATCCTGATCAACCGGGGCTTCGTACCTGCGGAACGAACCCCGTCGGCAGCCCAAGCCGAAGGTCAGGTGACCGAGCCTGTTACGGTAACTGGCCTGCTGAGGATGACCGAGCCCAAGGGCCGAATCCTCCGTCCCAATCGACCAGCGGAGAACCGTTGGTATTCGCGCGACGTCGCCGCGATCGCCAAAGCGCGAGGCTTGAGCAATGTCGCGCCATATTTCATCGACGCGGACGCAACGCCCAATCCCGGCGGCTATCCCATCGGCGGCATGACCGTCGTGACGTTCCGCAATATGCACCTCGTCTACGCTTTGACCTGGTTCGGACTGGCGGCGCTGTCGCTGGCGGGTCTTGCCATGCTTTTCCGGCGGGAACGCTAAGCGGATGGATCTTCGGTCGATGCGATCCGGGCCGATCAGCGGCATTGCCGAGATTCCGGGCGACAAAAGCTGTTCGCATCGCGCGTTGATTCTAGGGGCTCTGGCGGACGGTGAAACGCGGATTTCCGGGTTGCTGGTGTCAGAAGACGTCATGGCTACACGCCGGGCCGTGGAGGCATTTGGCGCGCGGGTAGAAGAGGTTGACAGCCAGTGGCGCGTCACGGGTGCCAAGTGGCGCAGCCCGCCCGGTCCAATCGACTGCGGGAACAGCGGCACGACCGCGCGGATCCTCATGGGGGCAGCAGCGGGATTCGACCTTACTGCGACATTTACCGGCGACGACAGCTTGTCGCGGCGGCCGATGGCGCGCGTGATGCAGCCCTTGGCGAGGATGGGCGCCGAGCTGGGTGGCGGCGACAGGCTTCCAATCACGCTGCGGGGCCGCAGACTCGGCGGCATTGACTGGGTCAACGAGCCAAGCTCCGCCCAGGTAAAGTCCGCCCTCCTCCTCGCGGGGTTGAAGGCTCACGGCGCAGTTACAGTGCGGGAGCCTTCCCTGAGCCGCGATCATACCGAAATCATGCTTCGCGAGTTTGGCTGCGATGTCGTGCAGGGCGACGATTTCGTAGCGTTGGGAGATATGCGCGAGCTGACCGGTTGCGAAATCGCCATTGGGGCGGACCCCTCATCCGCGGCGTTCGCGCTCACTGCGGCGGCGATCGTGCCGGGATCGTCGGTCGAGGTCCGCGACCTGCTGGTCAATCCGCTGCGCACCGGCCTGTTCGAATCGCTCGACGAGATGGGCGCCGACGTCGAATTGTCTGACAAGCGCCTTCAATCTGGCGAGGTCGTCGCCACGCTTCGCATCGGCCACGCGCCGCTACAGCCGATCGAAATTCCGCCCGAGCGTATTCCCGCGATGATCGACGAGATCCCATTGCTCGCAGTGGCTGCCGCCTTTGCCGACGGCGAGAGCGCCATCCATGGGCTTGCCGAATTGCGACACAAGGAGAGCAACCGGCTTGACGCCGTGATTGCCGGGCTGACGGCCTGCGGGGTCACCGTGGTCGCCGGGGGTGATAGCCTGCACATCGTCGGACGCGGCAGGGTACGAGGTGGCGCGCGGATCGCGGCGCAGGGCGACCACCGCATCGCAATGGCGTTCCTGGTGCTGGGCCTCGCCAGCGACGAGCCGGTCACAGTTGACAGCGCAGAGATGATCAGCACCAGCTTTCCGGGATTCGCCGAGACCATGCGGGCGCTGGGGGCCAACATCGAATGAGCATCAACCGCTTCGGTCATTTGCTGACCATGACGACCTGGGGCGAGAGCCATGGGCCGGCGATCGGCGCAGTGGTCGACGGCTGCCCGCCGGGACTGCAGCTCAATGAGAAATGGATAGAGCAGTGGATTGCAAAACGGCGTCCCGGCACTTCGGCGCAGGTGTCGGCGCGGCGGGAGCCGGACCGGGTGCAAATCCTATCGGGCGTGTTCGAGGGCCGGACGACGGGGACGCCGATCAGCCTGATGATCGAGAATGTCGACGCCCGGCCGGCGGACTACGAGGGGCTGCCGCCGCGGCTTGGCCATGCCGACCAAGCCTATGAAAACAAATATGGAATTCGCGATCCTAGGGGTGGCGGCAGGGCTTCGGCGCGGGAGACTGCGGCGCGGGTCGCGGCTGGCGCGGTGGCGAGACTCGTCATCCCCGAGGTCACGATCGAGGCCGGGCTCGTCGAGATGGGTGGCGAGGCGGATTCAAGCCGCTGGAGCGCGATGATCGAGGCGGCAAAATCGGCGGGAGATTCGCTGGGCGGGATTGTTGAATGCGTCGCCAGCGGCGTGCCGGCGGGATGGGGCGCGCCGGTCTATGCCAAGCTGGATGCGGAGCTGGCAGCAGCGTGCATGGGCATCAATGCGGTCAAAGGCGTCGAGATTGGCGAGGGTTTTGCGGCGGGGCGGCGCAAAGGCAGCGAGAATGTCGAGGGCATGCGCGTCAGCGGTATCGACGGCGGCATTTCGACCGGCAATCCGATTGTCCTGCGCGTCGCGTTCAAGCCGACCTCAAGCTTCGGCATCAAGGGCCGGCACGACCCCTGTGTAGCCACCCGCGGCGCGCCGGTGGTCGAGGCGATGGTCGCTCTAGTGCTGGCGGATCACAAGCTGCTGCATCGGGGGCAGTGCGGCGGTCAGTGACATTTGAAGCGGTCGAACGGCTCCAGGCAGGACTTGCAGCGCCACTGCGCCTTGCACGGGGTTGAACCGAACCGGCTGACTTCCTCCGTATCGGTCGAGCCACAGCGGGGGCAGGTCGCCAGTTTCGCCAAATCGGGCGGCGAAATGCCGTAGGCAACCAGCTCCTCCTTGCCCTTTTCGCTGATCCAGTCGGTGGTCCACGGCGGTGAGAGGACGGTCTTGATGGCAACATCGCGATAGCCGGCCGCGTCCAGTTCCTCGCGGATGGTGCGCTCGATGACGTCGGTCGCCGGGCAACCGGAGTACGTCGGTGTGATCGTCACCTCACCGGGAGTGACGTCGCGGACGATGCCGAGGTCGACGACCGAGACGACCGGGATTTCCGGATCCATGACCGACCGCAGCACGGCCCAGATGGAGCCGGTGGTCACACGCGCTCCAGCGCCAGCGCGATTCCCTGGCCGACGCCGATGCACATGGTGGCGAGGCCGTAGCGGCCGCCGCCCCGCTGCAATTCCTCCGTCGCCGTCAGCGCGAGGCGCGCACCGGACATGCCGAGCGGATGGCCGAGCGCGATCGCGCCGCCGTTCGGATTCACGCGAGCATCGTCATCGGCAATGCCGAGCTGGCGGAGGACGGCGAGACCCTGCGCCGCGAAGGCTTCGTTGAGTTCAATGACGTCGTAATCCGCAACCGCAATGCCGAGGCGCTTGGACAGTTTCTCGGTCGCGGGCGCCGGGCCGATGCCCATGATGCGCGGCGGGACGCCGGCGACGGCGGCGCCGAGGATGCGGGCGCGCGGCGTCAGGCCGTGGCGCTTCGCCGCCTCTTCCGAAGCGATGATGATGGCGGCGGCACCGTCATTGACGCCCGAGGCATTGCCGGCGGTGACGCTGCCGCCCTTACGGACGATGGGCTTCAACGCCGCGAGCTTGTCGAGGCTCGTCAGGCGCGGATGCTCGTCCTTGTCGACGACGATTGCGTCGCCTTTCCGCTGCGGGATTTCGACGGCGACGATCTCCGCTGCGAGGCGGCCGCTGGCCTGCGCCGCGGCGGTCTTTTCCTGGCTGCGGAGCGCAAAGGCGTCCTGGTCCTCGCGGCTGATCTGGAAGTCCTGGGCGACGTTTTCCGCCGTCGAAGGCATGGTGTCGTCGCCATATTGGTCGCGCATCTTCGGGTTGACGAAACGCCAGCCGATGGTCGTGTCGTAAATCTCGGCATTGCGGTCGAAGGCCGAGGTCGCCTTGGGCATGACGAAAGGCGCGCGGCTCATGCTTTCTGAGCCGCCGGCGATGATCAAATCGGCATCGCCGCCGCGGATCGCGCGGGCCGCCATCGCGACGGCGTCGAGGCCGGAACCGCACAGGCGATTGAGGGTCACACCGCCCGAACTATCCGGCAGGCCGGCGAGCAATCCGGCCATGCGCGCCAGGTTGCGATTGTCCTCACCCGCCTGGTTGGCACAGCCGAGGATGACATCGTCGAGCGCGGCCCAATCCACGCCAGGATTGCGGTCGATCAGCGCCTTGATCGGGATCGCGGCGAGGTCGTCGGCGCGGATGCTCGACAGGCTACCCCCGTAACGCCCGATCGGCGTACGGACGGCATCGCAAATGTAGGCTTCGGTCATTTTTCAGCGCTCCCCGGCGAAGGCCGGGGTCCAGGGCAGCGGGTACCGCTGCTTCACAGCGGCCTGGGCCCCGGCCTTCGCCGGGGAACATGCGAGTTCGATCAAATCACACCCCTGCGCATCTGATCCAATTCGATCGATTCAAACAGCGCCTTGAAATTGCCCTCGCCGAAGCCTTCGTTGCCCTTGCGCTGGATGATCTCGAAGAAGATTGGGCCGATGACGTTCTGGGTGAAGATTTGCAGCAGCAGGCCCTGTCCTTCGGTCGGGGCGCCGTCCATCAGGATGCGGCGCTTCTCGAGTTCGGGGATGTTCTCGTCGTGGCCCTGGATGCGCTCGGGGAGCATTTCGTAATAGGTGTCGGGCGTGTCCTGGAAGGGAATGCCGCGCTCGCGGATGATGTCGACGGCCTCGTAAATGTCCGACGTGCCGAGCGCGATGTGCTGGATGCCTTCGCCTTTGTACTCGCGCAGGAATTCCTCGATCTGGCTCTTGTCGTCCTGGCTCTCATTCAAGGGAATGCGGATCTTGCCGCAGGGCGAGGTCATGGCCTTGGAGAAAAGGCCGGTCTGCTTGCCCTCGATGTCGAAGTAGCGGATCTCGCGGAAGTTGAAGAGCCGCTCATAGAAGTCGGCCCAGGTCTTCATGTTGCCGCGATTCACATTGTGGGTGAGGTGGTCGATGTAGGTCAGCTTCGAGTCCGCCGACTCCATCCGCTCCTGCCAGTCGGGATGGAAGTTGAAGTCGACCTCGTAGATCGACCCGTCGATGCCCTTTCCCTCGCCATATTGGTCGACGAAGAACAGGCGTGAGCCGCCGATGCCTTCGATCGCCGGAATGTCGAGCTCGCCATCGCCGCGCTTCACATCGACATTGGTGGCGCCGAGCTTCACCGCCCGAGCATGCGCGGCTTTGGCGTCCTTGACCCGGAATGCCATGGCGCAGGCCGACGGGCCATGGGCGTTGGCATAATCCTGGGCATAGCTGCCCGGCTCGGCATTGATGATGAAGTTGCAGTCGCCCTGCTTGTGGAGCGTGACGTCCTTGCTCTTGTGACGGGCGACCTCTGGAAAGCCCATCTTGGTGAAGAGCGAGCGCAAGAGCTCGATGTCCGGCGCGGTATATTCGACGAACTCGAAGCCGTCGGTGCCCATCGGATTCTCAAGGCCGAGAGGGCCGAGCTCGATGGAGGGGGCGGCGGTGGAAGCCATGGTTTCAACTCCTTTTCGGTGGCCCAAGTGCGTGCGGGCCAAGCGCATTTCAAGCGCGCGTGCGGTGGCGCTATAGTCCCTTGCGACAAGCCGCGCGACAGGGGAATCGCCTATGCGTTTCGTGCCCGCCTGCCTTGCGTTCGCCATTGTATTGGCCGGTTCATTGGAGGGAACCCCCGCCGACGCGCAGAGCATCGAGCCGCGCGCCTACTCGCCCGCGCCGGTCGGCACCAATTTCGCGATTGTCGCCTTCAGTGAGTCCAAGGGCGCGATCCCGGTCGACCCGGCATTGCCGCTGTCCGATATCGACCTGCATGTAGATGCGGTGCTGGCGGCCTATGCCCGGTCGGTGAACCTGTTCGGCGAATCCGGCAAGTTCGACCTGATCGTCCCCATCGCCCATTTGAAGGGTGAGGCGACCTATTTCGGTGAGCCGGTCGAGCGCGACATCCGGGGCCTTAGCGATCCGCTGGCGCGACTGACGATCCTGTTCCACGGCGCGCCGGCGATGAATGCGGCCGAGTTTCGCGGCTACCGGCAGGACCTTCTGCTCGGCGCCAGCGTCCAGGTGTCGATCCCCATGGGGCAATATGACCATGAGCGGCTGATCAACCTTGGCGGCAACCGCTGGTCGATCAAGCCAGAGCTTGGTGCATCCAAGACCTGGGGGCGATGGACGGTGGAGACGGCGCTGGGCGTGACTCTTTATACCGCCAACAATGATTTCTTCGGCGGCCACAAACGAACGCAGAAGCCGATCTATTCGGCCCAGGGCCATATCATCTACAATTTGAAGCCGGGCATGTGGCTGGCCGGGAACCTCAGCTGGTTCGCGGGCGGCCGGACCAGCATCGACGGGGTCGAAGACGACAATTTGCAACAGAATTGGCGGGCGGGCCTGATCTTCGCCGCGCCGATCAACCGCCGCTTCTCGTTGAAGGCCAATGCCAGTACCGGCGTGTCGACGCGGACCGGAAACAATTTCGACCTTTACGGCATTGCATTGCAGTATCGCTGGGGCGGCGGAATTTAGGGGAGCAGATGATGGAAGTGCCGGACGGCTGGACCGAAGAGGGTACGTGCAAGGCGCTGACCCGCAGCTTCACCTTCAAGGATTTCGCGGAGGCCTTCGCCTTCCTGACCCGCGTCGCCGACTATGCCGAGAAGGTCGACCATCATCCGGAGTTCACCAGCGTCTGGAACCGCGTCGATTTCCGGCTGGTGACGCACGAGACGGGCAGCGTCACCACCCGCGACATCAAGCTGGCAGAAGCGATCAACCGGCTGGCGGGGTAGGTCCGATTTGGGTGGAAAACGGACTCTAGAGTGCGCGTTTCAAGCCGTGCAGCCCAATCACGCGATCACCCTGCAGGATGGGGACGGCGAGCACCCTAATCCACTTAGTGCCCTTTCCTGTCACCTCGATTGCAGCGTCCAGGATGAATGCGCACTTGTGCCTGATAGCGTCGTTCCGCAATCGGTCGAGAACGCTCTTAGAATGCTCTTTGTAACAGCGAACGGCCTGCTCCCGTACAACGGGCTTTCCAGCAGGGAGCCCAAACAGCTCGTAGACCTTTTTGGACCAGGTAAGCTGGTCGCCTTCGATGATGTCGCACCTCCACCTTCCGATATCGTCCGCGATCGCTCCGCTCGCACCTTCAACCTCTTGCGAGGTGCGAAATACGTGGCCGAGTGCAAAGCGACCCGAGGCTTCGGATAGAAACATATCTCGGGCAATGAGGCTGTCGGGCATTGGCTCTCCGGTCTGCCGGGCCGATTGGTTATGACATAGGTTATGTTTATTACATAGCCAGAGCAGGGTTGGGCGCTGGGGCAGTGAAAGTCTACGACCTCTATTTATTTGCGACGGAGAAGGCCGTGGTCTTGGGCTGGCATAGCTACGAGGCCGACGGAGATCAGGCCGCGATCCAGATCGCCAATGAGCTGGTCAAGCAACCGCCAGCGGAGCTGTGGCAGGAAAGCAATCTCATCAAACACTGGGATTGCCGAACTTAATGTCCGTAAAGGGTCGAAAGCGGACATTGGCCCTCACGAAGTAAATTCGTGGCGTCGGTCCTGTCCGCTGCGCGGCAGGCCGGCCGGCTATCGCCATCTCTCCGCGCTGCTCCGGCGACGCGTTCCGCGTCGGCGGCGCTGCGCTCGGTGGCTTCAGCTTAGCGCAGTTCCTCTCGCGTCAGCTTCTGGTCCTGGTTGACGTCGTAGTTGGTAAAGCGCTTGCCGGCGGTTTTCAGGAATTCGTCCAGAGTCACGCGGCCGTCGATATTGAGGTCGGCCATGGCCACCGGCTGCGGCACTTCGGAGAAATTGACGGTGGTGTCGCCGGGATGGATGCGGGTGGCGGACGGCGCGTCGCCGGTGGTGACCAGCGCGACCTGCCCCTTCTCCACCTTCGATGAGGCCTTGGCCGTGGGCCGGGCGCTCGATATTTCCGGTCCTCCGCCGCCAGCAACCCTGGTCCGCGAGGGCGCCAATTGCTCGTAGGCGGCCATTTCCTGGCCGTCGATCACCTTGTCGTCGTTGGCGTCGAGCATCTTGAAGAAGGCCTCCGCGTCGTGGCGGAACTCGAGGCGCGAAATGCTGCCGTCGCCATTGTCGTCGGCGAGCTTGAACCACTGGTCGAACGGGTCTTCGCCGCTGGCGCTCGTCCGGAAAGGCTCGCCCATCAGGCTGAGATAAACGCCGCTCTTAGCCAATGCGGGCTGGGCCGCGAGGCCAATGGCGAAAGCCGTGACGATCAATGCTTGCCGGCGCATGGGATTCCTTTTGGTTGGCAAGAGCAGGACTGGGATGAATGCCGCCTGACGGCAATGGCGACAACCATCAAGGATTTCCACCATCGGGTTTTACCTGAACGGCTGGACCGAAACTGGACGGTTTGCCGCGAAGACTCGGCCAGCGGGCGCCTGGGCCCCTTTTGGTAAGGAATTCTTAACGAATTCGGCGCTTGGGAGATGGGAGTGCCTGCTTAACCCAAGTTAAGGAGCGGGTATGACCGAATACCGGCTATACCGACGTGACGGTTCAGGACGCATCCTGACCGCGCCCGAAGTGATTATCGCCGCCAGCGACGAGGAAGCGGTCGCCCGCGTCCGCGAGCTGCTCGCCATGCCGTGCGAGGTCTGGCAGGAATCGCGGCTGGTCGCCGTCGTCAGCACTCCGGAGAAAGCAGCATCATGACCCGCGACCTCTCTCCCTTCTGGATTGCGCTGATCGGCATGGGCCTGTGTGGAGGCCTCGTCTGGCTGGGCTCGGTGCTGCTCGGCTTCTGAACCAAGACGTCCATTGAACGTTCATTCCACACCTGACATAGAGGGCAGGCAATGAACCGCCGCACGACCAGCGCTCCTTATTATTATCCCGACGAGGTTGGGAGCAGCTGACGCGCGTTCAGTTCTGACGACCGACCTCGACCCGCCCGGCCTCCGCTCGGCGGGTTTTTTATTGCCCGATTGAAGGACGACGAAATGCTTCAGGATGTGATTACCAGGGATGACGAGGCCCGCCGGTGGCAGGACTTTGTCGTCCCGCAGTGCTGGGAGAGCTTTACGCCCGAGGACCATGCGGTCTGGGACCTGCTGTTCGCGCGGCAGGTGGAGCTGCTGGGATCGCGGGTGGTTTCGCCGTTCCTCGACGGGATCGATTTGCTGCGCCTGTCGCATCCGGGGGTACCGGACGTCGAAGGGCTGAACGCGATCCTGACGCCGCGGACCGGCTGGCGGGTGGTGGCGGTGCCCGGGCTGGTGCCGGACGAGGCCTTCTTCGCCATGCTGTCGGAACGGGTCTTTCCGGTCGGCAATTTCATCCGCACGCGGGCACAGCTCGATTACCTTGAGGCGCCGGACTGCTTCCACGACATGTTCGGCCATATCCCGATGCTGGCGCATCACGATTTTGCGGAGATGGCAGAGCATATGGGCCGGCTCGGGCTGACGGCGATTGCCGCCGGGCAAGGCGAGAAGGTCGCGCGCATTTACTGGCACAGCGTCGAGTTCGGGCTGGCGACGGAGCGCGGCGAGCTCAAGATCCTCGGTGCAGGGCTCGCCTCCAGCTTCGGCGAGGCGCATTTCAGTCTGGAGAGCGGGGAGGTGGAGCGGCTGCCCTTCTCGGTCGAGCGGGCGGTGCATACGCCGTACAAACATGATGCCTTCCAGCCGCGCTACCTGGTGTCGGAGTCGCTGGATGCGACGATTGCCGAGGTGCGGGAAATGACGGCGGAGCGGCTGCTGGCGCTCTGACGTCGCACGGCGCGGCTGCACGATCCCGAAGGCAATGCCATCGAGCTCTGGGAACAGCCGGCGGCCTAGGATCGCCGGTCGGCGCGAACGGGGATCTGGACCAGCGCCACCAGGCCCGGTGCATTGTCGAACAGGGCCAGGTCACCCTGATGCAAATGGGCGATGGCCTGCACCAGCGACAAGCCGAGGCCCGCGCCCTCGTCGCCGCGGCTGGGGTCGAGCCGGCCGAATCGGCGGCGGGCTTCGTCGCGGCGCTCGGCGGGAATGCCGGGGCCGCGGTCGCTGACGCCCAGCTTCAGTGTTGAGTGCTCATCATGGACGAGGAC
The DNA here is from genome assembly GCF_023516555.1 of Sphingomonas alba. Lineage (GTDB taxonomy): Bacteria > Pseudomonadota > Alphaproteobacteria > Sphingomonadales > Sphingomonadaceae > Sphingomicrobium > Sphingomicrobium album. The sequence goes on along the minus strand of NZ_JAMGBD010000001.1, from coordinate 1,653,475 downwards.
GGCGATTTCGCCGCCCGATGCCGCATATTTGATGGCGTTCTCGATGAGGTTGCTGAGCGCCTGGGCGAGCAACTGGCGATGGCCGAAGACCGGGATGACGACCGGCGAGCGGTCGAGACGCATGGCCGCGCCCGCTTCCTCGGCAACCGGCTCGTACATTTCGACCAGTTCGCCGGCGAGCTGGGCCGGGTCGAACCAGCTGAACTGGTTCTTGCTGGTGAAAGCCTCGGACCGGGCGATCTCCAGCGCCGTCGTCAGGATCCGCATCAGCGAATCCGACTGGCGGATGATGGCGCCGAGCATCTGGTCGCGCTCTTCGGGAGTCTCGGCGGTCAACGCTGCATCGGCGGCGGCGCGGAGCCGGCCGACAGGTGAGCGGAGGTCGTGGGCGAGGCTGTCGGTGAGCATTCGCAATTCGCCCATCAGGGTCGAAATGCGGTCGAGCATCTGGTTGATCTGGCGCGAGAGCCTGGCGAAGCTGTCGTCCGCCCCCGATAAAGGAACGCGTTCGGACATGTCGCCGCCGCTGACCCGGTCGGCGACGAGCACGATGTCGTGGATCCGGCGATCGACATATTGCCCGATGATCAGGCCGCAGAGCAGTCCGAGCAGCACCGAAACGGCGAGCGCGACAGCAAGCGACCGCTCCAGCGTTTCACGCAGGCTGATACCGGCGGAGACGGTGCGGCCGGTCAGCAGCCATTGGCCGCCGGCGATCGGCCGGAAGTTCACGGACGCTTCCAGCACCGAATCTTCGCCCTTCAGGCGAAGGACCGCGCTTCTCGATTTCGCGAACCACGCGACGTCCGGCGCCAGCAGGGAATCGACATTGCCATAGACGGGCGTTCCCGACCGATCGATGATGGCGAGCGCCGTTTGAGGGTCGTCGGCGTCCGTCGCTTCCGAGATTTCGCGTTTTAGCGCTGCGACACCGCCCTTCCTGTAAACCTGGTTCAACGCCGCCGACTGCTCGGCGACCTGGTGGCGAAGCTCCGAGACGATCTCGTCGCGAGTCTGGAAATGGATGAAGCCGATGATCAGCAGGTTGGAGGCGAAGGCGAGGAGGCCGGCCAGCAGGGCGATGCGGAGCTTGGTCGACATGGAACCGCCTCAGGCCGCCAGCATGTAGCCGGCGCCGCGCACCGTGTGGAGCATTGGCCGGTCGAAACCCTCCTCGAGCTTGCGCCGCAGGCGGCTGACATGGACGTCGATGACGTTGGTCGCCGGGTCGAAATGATAATCCCAGACCTGTTCGAGAAGCATGGTGCGGGTGACGACCCGGCCCTCGTTGCGGGCGAAATATTCGAGCAGGAGATATTCGCGCGGCTTGAGGTCGAGCTTTTTGCCACCGCGCTTCACGGTACGGGACAGCGGATCGATGACGAGGTCGCCGACGGTCAGCTTGGGATCGGTGGCGACGCGCGCCTCGCTCCGCCGCAAAAGCGCATTCGCGCGAGCCAACAGCTCGGCGAAGGAAAAGGGCTTCACGAGGTAATCGTCCGAGCCGCATTCGAGGCCCTCGATCCGGTCACCGACCGAGGCAAGCGCGGAAAGGATCAGCACCGGCGTCTCGATCTTGGCGGCGCGCAGCGCGCGGAGGACGGACAGGCCATCGATGATCGGCACCATGCGGTCGAGAATGACAAGGTCGAAGCTGCCGTCGGTGGCGCGGTAGAGGCCGTCCTGGCCGTTCGCGGCCTGCTCGACCATATGGCCTTCCTGCATCAGGCCCCGGGCGAGATAGTCCGCGGTTTCCGCGTCGTCTTCGATGATGAGGATCTTGCGGCCCATGGCACTCCGGCGCCTGCATAATATGCCGCCTGCCGGCGCGGCAATGGCCGGGTGCCGCCCGGCGTTAGGGAATGGGGAACACCGGGCGGCGAGGGGGCACGTGAAAAGGGAGGAAATTACTTCTTGGGCTTGGCGGTCTTTTCGACCTTCACCTTGTCATTCTGGGCAGTCGCGTTGGCGTTCTTCTTTTCCTTCTTCGACTGCTTGTGGACCTTGGTGGTGTCGGCAGGCTTGGCCGTGCTCGACGCCATGGCCGGCCCGGCAAGCACGGCGAGGGCCGCGAACGAGGCAATGAGACGCTTGGTCATTGGTCATATCTCCTGATGCCGGCATTGGTCCGGCTGAAAACGGGAAATACGCGGTGCCCAATTGCCTCGCTGTGTCGGACACATGAAATCTTGTTCATCTTCGCCATGAGGCGCGCTGGCATGTGGTGAAGGGGCTGGTATAGCCCTTGGGCAATGGCCGACGCCTCTTCCGAATATCGCACCGGCTGCGACCCGCGCACTTTGCGCGACGCGCTCGGCTGCTTCGCCACCGGGGTAACGGTCGTCACCTGCGTGGACAGCGGCGGGCAGCCGGCAGGGCTGACCGTCAACAGCCTGACGAGCGTCAGCCTGGATCCGCCGTTGCTGCTGGTTTGCATTGCGAAAAACGCGACCACGGCGCCGGCCTTCCTCGCCGCCCGGCATTTCGCCATCAACGTTTTACAGACGGGCCAGCAGCCGGCCTCGATCCGCTTTGCAACACGTCACGAAGACCGCTTCGGCCCGAACGACTGGTCGCCGGGCGAGCTAGGCGCCCCGGTCCTGAATCAGTCGCTGGGCGTATTCGAGTGCGAGGCACACGCCGTCCATGAGGGCGGCGACCATCACATCCTGCTCGGCAGGGTCATCAAGGCGACCTTCGATTCCGCGCTCGACCCGTTGCTCTATTTCCGCGGCAGCTACCGGCGGCTTCACTTCGACTAGGCGTCGACGACGAAGTCTTCTGGGTGCTTGGTCAGTTTGCGGACGATCATCGCGATGATCCCGCCGATGACGAGGCCGACGACCGCGCCGCCAAGGGCATTCACCAGCCATTCGGCGACCGGGCCGAGCGAGCCGGCCGCGACGTCGGCCTTCAGCGACAGGTGATGAATCGTCTCCGGGACGACGGTCAGGATGTGCAGTTCCTCGAGGCCGTGCACCAGAATGCCGCCGCCGACCCACAGCATTGCCGCAGTGCCCAGCGTAGAAATGAAGCTGAGAAGACCCGGGACGATCCGCACCAGCAGATTGCCGAGACGGCGGCCCCGCTTCCGCTTCGATAACTCCAGGCCGATGTCGTCGAGCTTTACGATGACGGCGACGGCGCCATAGACGCCGAAGGTGATGGCGAAGGCGACTACCGTCAGCGCGATGGCGGTCCGGCCCAGCGTCAAATGCTCGAGGCTGGAGAGTGCGATCGCCATGATTTCCGCCGAGAGGATGAGGTCGGTGCGGATCGCCCCTTTCACCTGCAGCTGCTCAAGCTCCTTCGGGTCGTCGATCGAATCGAGCAGCTGTTTCTTGTGGTGATGCTCATGGAGCAAAGCCTCGGCGATTTTCTCCGCGGCCTCGAAGGCCAGATAGGAACCGCCGAGCATCAGGATCGGAACGATCGCCCAGGGCGCGAAAGCGGTCAGCAGCAGTGCGCCCGGGAGCAGGAACAGCAACTTGTTCTTGAGCGAGCCGAGGGCAATCTTGCCGATGATCGGCAGTTCCCGCTCCGGCGCCAGCCCGATCACATAGCGCGGCGTGACGGCGGTGTCGTCAATGACGACGCCCGCTGCCTTGGCGCTGGCCTTGCCGGCCGCGCCGGCGACATCGTCGATCGAGGAGGCCGCCAGTTTGGCGATGGTGGCGACATCGTCGAGGAGGGCGATTAGACCGGACGGCATGGCGGGCGCTTAGGAAACTTGCGGTCGGGGCGCAATTCGCGCATCGACCCGGCCATGCTGGCGATGGATTTTATCAAGGCGAACCGCGAGACGGTCGAGAAAGCGATCCGGGACAAAGGGGTCGACCTCAACCTCGATGCATTGCTGGCGCTCGACGGCGAGACGCGGTCGCTGAAGACCGAGATCGACAATCTTCGAGCCGAACGCAACGCCATCAGCGCTCAGTTTCCGAAGGCAGCAGCCGAGGAGAAGGCCGAGCTTGGCCGCAAGGCGAAGGAAGCCGGCGCTCGTGCGAGCGAGCTTGAGAATGGGCTGAATGACAAGGAAGCGGCGCTCAAAGGCCTGATGCTGAAGCTTCCCGGCATTCCTTATGAGGGCGCGCCGGTTGGCCCGGACGAAAGCTTCAACACCGTCGTCCGGCAGGAAGGGACAGTTCCCAAGTTCAGCTTTGAGCCGCTCGACCATGTCGCGCTGATCGAGAAGAACGACTGGGCGGATTTGAGCCGCATCACCCAGGTTTCCGGATCGCGGACCTACTGCCTCAAGGGCAGGCTGGCGCTCTTGGAAATGAAGCTGATGGCCTGGGCGTTGGAGAAAATCGCCGCCGCCGACTTCACGCCGATCACGGTACCCGCCATCGCCCGGGAGCAGGCTTTCCTCAATCAGGGCCAGTTTCCCGGCCACAAGGAAGAGACCTACGAGCTGCCCAATGACGACGTCTGGCTGGCGGGGACGGCCGAGGTCGCGCTGACGTCGCTCCATTCGGGCGAGATCATCGAGGCCGACCGGCTGCCCATCCTTTATGCCGGCTATTCACCCTGCTTCCGTCGCGAGGCGGGCAGCGCCGGCAAGGACGTGCGCGGCCTGTTGCGCGTCCACCAGTTCGTGAAGGTGGAGCAGTATGTCATCTGTGAGGCTGACGATGCGCAGTCCGCCGAATTCCATGCCAAGCTGCTGGCGCTCGCCGAAAGTCTGCTGACCGACCTCGAAATCCCTTACCAAGTGATCGAGACGTCGACCGGCGACATGGGCCTCGGCAAATATCGCATGAACGATATCGAAAGCTGGGTGCCGAGCCTGGGCAAATATCGTGAGACGCACAGCTGCTCGACCCTGCACGACTGGCAGGCGCGGCGGGCGAACATCCGGTATCGCGGCAGCGATGGGAAAGTGCGCTTCGCGCACACGCTCAACAATACGGCGCTGGCCAGCCCACGCATCCTGGTTCCGCTACTGGAAAACCACCAAGTCGAGGACGGAAGGGTGCGGCTGCCCAAGGCGCTGCAAGATCTGATGGGGGGAGAATATCTCTGAGGGATGAGACGCGTCCGCCGCCGGGTTGGCGGCGATTGTCCGAAGCGGGCTACCTCCTGTCGCGGACAGCTCATGGCTTTGGACATCTCGACGCGCGCGGTCCGGAAGACGGAGAGCCGGCACTCGTTATTCCAGGCTTTGTCGCCAATGACCGGACAACCATGGAGCTGCGGCGCGCGCTCGCGGAGGCCGGGTGGCGGGTTTATCCGTGGAGCATGGGCTGGAACCTGGGCGCGACCGAGGACATCATTGACCGGCTTCGCAAGCGCCTCGACGAAATCTGGGATGGCAGGCCGGTACTCATCATCGGCTGGAGCCTCGGCGGGATCTTCGCTCGTGAGCTCGCAAGGGCTGTGCCTGACAAGGTCCGGGCAGTCACTACCCTCGGCTCGCCATTCTCGGGTGACGCGCACTGGAACAACGTCTGGCGGCTCTATGAATGGGTCGCCGGTCACAAAGTTGATGAGCCGCCGGTCGAACGAATCTTCGAAAAGCCTCCGGTCCCCACATTGGCGATCTGGTCGCCTAAAGACGGAATTGTCGCCATCCGGGCTGCCAAGGGACTGGCTGGCGAAAGCGACGAAGCTGTGGAGCTATCCTGCGGCCATATGGCCTTCGCGGTTTCGCAATCGGCCACTCGCAAGGTGGTGCGGGAAATCGACAGCTTCCTGAAAAAGCATCCCTGACGACCGTCGATTCTTGTTTCGTTCGCGGATTGACCCCATTTTCAGGCCCATGAAGTGGCTGCGCGCCCCTGCGCCCGCCGGCCCACCGGCCGCCGAGGGTGAGGTTAATCCCGACGACGTTGCGCCGTCGGCCTGGAGCCGCTTTCGCGAAGTCGCCTGGCACATGCCGCGCATGCTTTCGGGGCTTGGGCCGCTGGGCCCGCGCGGGCCCGAGGACGGGCCTCCGGTGCTGGTCATCCCCGGTTTCTTCGGCACCGACCGGACGACGATGGACCTGCGTCGGGCGCTGGCACGGGCCGGATGGCGGGCACATCCCTGGCTGCTCGGCATCAACAGCGGTGCGAAGAAAAACACGCTGAACCTGCTCTGCAGGCGGCTCGCCGACCTTGAGGATCCGCGCAAGGTGCTGGTCGTCGGCTGGAGCCTCGGCGGAATGTTCGCCCGGCAGCTGGCGCACAAATGCCCGGACAAGGTGCGGGCGGTGATCACCCTCGCCTCGCCCTTCTCCGGCGACCTCAAGACCAACACCAACGTCCGCGAGATTTACGAACGGGTCGCCGGTCACGACGTCAACAGGCCGCCGTTTCCGGTGAATAATGACAAACCGCCCGTACCGACTTTGGCTTTGTGGGGACGCCGCGATGGCATTGTCGCGCCTAGCGCGGCGCGAGGCCTTGCCACCGAGGTCGACAAGGCGGTCGAAATCGACACCAACCACATGGGCTTCGCCGTTTACCGGCCGGCATTGAGCCGGGTGGTCGCGGAGATCGGCATCTTCCTCACGGAAATGGAGGGTAACGCCCCCGAACTTCACCCGATGGCGGAAGCCTCACCCAAGGCGCCGGCGCGGGTCCTCAAGGGCGCTCCCGAGTCGCAGCCTTGACTCTGTTCCCGGATTCACGGGAATAAGAACAAAAGAAGAACATAAGCGTTGCGAGTCGTGTGGCTGCAGGTCTTACCCTGGTCGCCGGCGGCGAAAGCCGTGCGGCCGAAAAACGTCTGCTCCAGAGGGAGTTGGGCGAACCTTTCCGGCTACCCGCGCCGCTCCAGCCGACGCTTAGCGAGCTGTTCGCGTCCAGTCCCCGGGACGGCGGCTGGGCGGGCTTCCTCCTGCCCCAGCTGGAAGCGGCCAAGCCTTTGCTCTGGATCCAGGATCGGATGGCGATCCGCGAATCCGGCCGCGTCCATCCTGCCGGCCTGCCGGGCATCGAACTCATTCATGTCGAAGCACGCGACGGGCGCGATGCCTTGTGGGCGATGGAGGAGGGCCTGAGATGCTTTGGCATCGGCGCCGTCATCGGCGAGCTTTACGGCGATCCGGTCAACCTCGACTTTACCGCGACGCGGCGGCTGGCGGTCGCGGCGGAGCGAACTCAAGTGCCCTGCTGGCTGGTGCGGCTGGGCGGCACAGCCAATTTGAGCGGCGCGCGAATGCGCTGGCGGGTGGGCAGCATGCCGTCACTGCCGCACCCTTTCGACTTAAAGGCGCCCGGCACACCGGCCTGGGAGGCGGAGCTGTTCCGGGCGCGCGGGCATGCGCCGGGATCGTGGGGCATCGCCCATGAAACGGATCGCTTCCATTTGCTTGCCGGTACTGGCGATCGAGCGCTGGAGCCGTTTCGCCGACGCGCCTGAGGCTCCGGTCGCACTCGTCGTCGAGGCCGCGCATGGCCAGTTGATCCATGCCGTCACGCCCGCCGCCGCCGAACGGGGCGCCCATCCCGGCATGCGCCTGACCGATGCCCGCGCGCTCGACCCAAAGTTGCTCGCCGAGCCGGCCGATCCGGCAGGCGATGCGGCGCTGTTGAAGCGGCTGGCGCGGTGGGCGGGACGCTGGTCGCCTTTGGTCGAAGTGGATGGCGAGGATGGGCTGCGGCTCGACGTCAGCGGCGTCGCGCATTTGTTCGGCGGTGAGGAAGGTTTGGCCACAGACATACGGAGCCGCTTCGGCGCGCTTGGCCTGACGGCCTGCACCGCCATCGCCCCGACCGCCGGAGCAGCCTGGGCATTGGCGCGATTCTCCCCCCGCGTCGTCGATAAGGATGTGGCGAAGGCCTTGGCGCCCCTCCCCGTCGCGGCCCTCCGGCTCGATGCTCGTTCGATCCAGATCCTCGAACGGCTGGGCCTCAAGACCATCGGCCAGCTTGCGAAGGTCCCCCGCAAGAGCCTGCAGCGGCGGTTCCGCGAGGCGGATAATCCGCTGAATGCGCTCGATCGGGCGTTGGGCCTCAAGGATGAGCCGCTGACCGGTGAGCGTATCGAGCTCCCGCCCCGCGTGCTTGCAAAGCTGTCTGAGCCGGCAACTCATCCGGAAGCGGCGGGCCAGGCGTTAGGCCGCCTCGTGCCGGGGCTGGCGCGGCAGTTGCAGGACCGGAAGCTCGGCGCGCGGCGGCTGCATCTCGCGGGCTATCGGGTCGACGGCAGCGTCGCCGGCACCGGCGTCGCTACCGCCATCCCGACCCGCGATCCGAAGCATCTGATGCGCCTGCTGATCGACAAGGCGACCGTCCTCGATCCCGAATTCGGCTTCGATGCCTTCGCTTTGACGGCAAGTTGGTGCGAGCCGCTCGGCGCCACGCAGGAGAGCCTAGTCGACGAACCAAGCGGTGAGGCAGAAGTGGCGAAGCTGGTTGACCGGCTGAGCGTCAAGCTGGGGCCGCAGCGCGTGCGGCGGCCGCAACCCATTGCCAGCCATCTTCCCGAGCGGGCGAATGGCTGGCGGTTAGCGGTTGAAGAGAGACCCTCACCCCAACTCTCTCCCGCAAGCGGGAGAGGGAGCACGCGTCCGCAACATCTCCTCGACCGGCCGGAAGCCATTGCCGTCGTTTATGCGACGCCCGAGGGGCTGCCGCGCCGCTTCGTCTGGCGGCGGCTGGTGCATGACATCGCCAAGGCGGAAGGCCCGGAGCGGATCGCGCCCGAGTGGTGGCGGGAACGGTCGACCGCTCGTCTTCGCGATTATTATCGCGTCGAGGACAAGGACGGCCGCCGTTACTGGATTTTCCGCGAAGGGCTGGTCGGCGACGGGCGCGGCGGTGCGCCCGAATGGTACCTTCACGGGCTTTTCGGCTGATGCCCGACAATGTCCATGCACGGGTCCGGCTGGTCCTGGAAGGGCCGCCCAACCCGCCGGCGCCGTTCGTCGAGCTCGGCGTAACGTCGCCCTTTTCATTCCTGCGCGGTGCGTCCGACGCGAAAGAACTGGCGATGTGCGCCTATGACCTTGGGTACGACGCCATCGGCATCGCCGACCGCAACACTTTGGCCGGCGTCGTCCGGATGCACAGCGCGGCCAAGGGCGCGAAGATGCGGCCGCTGATCGGCTGCCGCCTGGACCTTGCCGACGCGCCAAGCCTGCTCGCTTATCCGCTGGATCGCGAAGGTTATGGCCGGCTTTCCAGCCTGCTCAGCCTCGGCAAGATGCGGTCCGACAAGGGCGAGTGCCATCTGGTGCTGAACGATGTCGCCGGGCGCCAGGAAGGCGTCGCCTTCATCGCCTGGCCGCCGGACGATCTCGACGGTTTCGAAAGCGAGCTGCATCGGCTGAAGGCGGCCTTGCCGTCACTCCGCCATGTCGCCGCCGCGCATTGTTATCGCGGAGACGACCTTGCCCGGATCGAGCGGCTGGACCGGCTGGCGCGCGGGATCGGCGGCACGATCCTCGCGACCAACGACGTGCATTACGACGCGCCCGACCGGCGACCGCTGCAGGACATACTGACCTGCATCCGCGAGAAAACGGCCATCACCGAAGCTGGCTTCCTGCTGCACGCCAATGCCGAGCGGCATTTGAAACCACCGGAGGAGATGGGGCGCCTTTTTGCGCGCTGGCCGCATGCCATTGCCGCGACGCGCGAGTTCGCCGATGCCCTCCATTTCTCGCTCGATGAGCTGCGTTACGAATATCCGCGCGAAAGCGTGCCCGACGGCCGGACGCCGCAGGAGCAGTTGGCCTATCTCACCTGGAAAGGCGCCGAAGATTATTGGCCCGGCGACATTCCAAAGAAGGTCCGTAAACAAATCGACAAGGAACTGGCGATCATCGCGAAGCTCGATTTCGCGCGCTATTTCCTGACTGTTCACGACATCGTTGCTTTCGCCCGCAGCATCGGCATTCTCTGCCAGGGACGCGGATCGGCGGCGAACAGCACGGTCTGTTATTGCCTGAAAATCACCAATGCCGACCCGGCCGTGAACGATTTGCTGTTCGAGCGCTTCCTGTCCGAAGAACGCCGCGAACCTCCCGACATCGACGTCGATTTCGAGCATGAGCGGCGCGAGGAAGTGATCCAGCACATCTACGAGAAATATGGCCGCGACCGCGCCGGGATCGCCGCCACCGTCATCCATTTCCGCCCGCGCTCGGCGGTCCGCGAAGTCGGCAAGGCCATGGGGCTGTCGGAGGATATGTGCGGCGCGCTTGCGTCGATGATCTGGGGTGCCGGCGGCGAGCTTGAGGAGGAGCGCGCGAACGATGCCGGGCTCGACCTTTCCGACCCGCATCTCAAGCGGACGATCAAGCTCGCACAGCAGATGATCGGCATGCCGCGCCATCTGTCGCAGCATGTCGGCGGCTTCATCCTGACCGAGCGGCCGCTGACCGAGACGGTGCCGATCGGCAATGGCGCGATGGAAGAGCGGACCTTCATCGAATGGGACAAGGACGACATCGACGATTTGAAGATCCTCAAGATCGACGTGCTCGGCCTCGGCATGCTGACCTGCATCCGCAAGGCGTTCGACCTGGTCGCGCAGCACCATGGCGAGCGCCGGGACCTGGCGACCGTCCCGCGCGAAGAACCGGCGGTTTACGACATGCTGTGCCGGGGCGATTCCCTCGGCGTTTTCCAGGTCGAAAGCCGGGCGCAGATGAACATGCTGCCGAGGCTGAAACCGCGCGAATTCTACGACCTCGCCATCCAGGTCGCCATCGTCCGTCCGGGACCGATCCAGGGCGATATGGTCCATCCCTATCTCAAGCGGCGTTCCGGCAAGGAGAAGGTCACCTATCCTTCGCCATCTCCCGAACATGGCCCACCCGACGAATTGAAGCGCATCCTCGACCGAACGATGGGCGTGCCGATCTTCCAGGAGCAGGCGATGAAGATCGCTTTGGATGCCGCCAAGTTCAGCCCCGAGGAAGCCAATGAATTGCGCAAGGCGATGGCGACCTTCCGCTCGCGCGGTACGATCGCCAAGCTGGAAGAATTGATGGTCGGACGGATGGTCGGGCGCGGTTACGACCGCGAATTCGCGCAACGCTGCTTCGACCAGATCAAGGGGTTCGGCGAATATGGTTTCCCCGAAAGCCATGCGATCAGCTTCGCGCACCTCGCCTACATTTCGACCTGGTTGAAGTGGAAATATCCGGCGGCGTTCGCGGCGGCATTGCTCAATTCGCAGCCGATGGGATTCTACGCACCGGCGCAGATCGTCCGCGACGTGCGCGAGCATGGCGTCGAGGTGCGCGCCGTCGACGTCAATCACAGCGACTGGGATTGCACGCTTGAACCAACAATCGCTCGCCCTTCGACTACGCTCAGGACGAACGAAGTTGGAAGCTTGGCGCTTAGGCTCGGCCTGCGCCAGGTCGAAGGCTGTCACCGCGACGCGGCGGATAAACTGGTCGCGAAACGGTCGCGGCCATACCGGACGGTCGAGGAATTGCGTAGCCGCGGCGGGCTGCCGGTGCATGCCATCGAACGGCTGGCCGAGGCCGATGCTTTCCGCTCGATCGGCCTCGATCGACGGGCCGCCCTATGGGACGCGCGCGCGCTGAAACCGGCGCTCGATTTGCCTCTGTTCGTCGCAGCCGATGCCCGCGACGAAGGCGACGAAATGGAAACCGCCGAACTGCCGGCAATGCCTTTGAGCGAGCATGTCGTCAGCGATTACCAGACCGTCCGTTTGTCGCTGAAGGCGCACCCAATGCATTTCCTGCGCGACCATTATGCGGGCAAGGGTTTCATCACTGCCGACCGGCTGAAGACCATCCGCGACGGCAAGCGCGTGCTGTTGGCCGGGGTCATCCTGACCCGCCAGCGGCCGGGCAGCGCCAAGGGCGTCTGCTTCATCACGCTGGAGGATGAGACTGGCGTCGCCAATCTCATCGTCTGGCCGGACGTGTTCGACAAGCAACGCCGGGTCGTCATGGGCGCGCGGCTACTGGTCGTCCGCGGCATCGTCCAGCGCGATGCGGACAGCGAGGTCATCCATGTCGTCGTCCGCAAGCTGGAAGACGGGACGGACATGCTCCGGCACCTAGGTGACGGATTGCTCCCGTCGACGCTCAACCAGGGCGATGCCGGTGGGTCGTGGCGGCAGCCGGTCGGGCGCCACCCGCGCGACGTCCAGGTCATCCCGAAAAGTCGGGATTTCCATTAGTCGCCACTTACCCGCTAAAAGGCGGCTCCAGTAGGAGTCGGTATGCGCGTTCTTGGAGCGATCGCCTTGCTTAGTTCGTCCGCCCCGCTCGCAGCAGCAGAGATCGAGGGCCGCTGGCGGAGCCCCGGCGGTAACAGCATCATCGAGATCGCATCGTGCGGCAGCAATTATTGCGGCACCGTTGCCTGGGCGAGCGACAAGGCAAAGCAGGATGCCGCCAAGACGACCAGCCAGCTGATCGGAACGCAATTGCTGACCGACCTTAAAGAGACCAAGGCGGGCCGCTGGCAGGGGAAGCTCTTCGTTCCGGACCGCAACATGCGCGTCACCGCAAAAATCCAGCTCACCAGCCCAGGGCAGCTCAAGGTCACCGGCTGCGCCGCCGGCGTCCTTTGCCACACGCAATATTGGAACAAATACGACGACCCGCTGCCGCAATAGCTGCTAGTGCAGGCGCCATGTGCAACCGCTATCGCCGCGCCATTACGCTGGGTGAGATCGACGTCGGCTTCACCGAAATCTCCGACATCCGCATCCCGCTGCGCTTCCCCGAAGGCCGGCCGAACCTGCAGGCGACGGATATCTGCATCACCGATACGGGCACCATCATCCGTGCCGCCGACGATGGCGCGCCAGAGCTAGTGCAGCGCCGCTGGAGCTGGCCCGGCCCGACCGGCAAGCCGGTCTTCAACTATCGTTCGGACGGCCGCGAATTCCCGCAAGGGCGCTGCCTGATCGTCGCCGACGGATTCTATGAATATACGACGCCGGCAGCCGGCAAGGGGCCCAAGGACCGCTGGCTGTTCACCAAGGCGGACGAGCCCTGGTTCTGCATTGCGGGGCTGTGGCGGACGCATCCGCAAGTCGGCGAAGCGTTCACGATGCTGACGACCGAGCCGGGCCCGGACATTACGCCCTATCACACGCGCCAGGTCGCACTGCTCAACCGAAGCCAATGGCGCGACTGGCTCGATCCCCAAGTCCCCGCGAAAGATGTGATCGGCCCGCTGCCTGCCGGAAGCCTTGAGGTATCGCAGGCCTAGCGACCTTCCGCTTCGAATGTGCCGAAATCCCCGGCCAGCACAGCCGACTGCAGCAATGTCATTTCATCCGCCCAATAGCGGTCGGCGCCGAAATGCGGCGATGAGTTGCGGATCTTCGCATGCACCTTCCGCAGCTTTGCCGATGTCTTCAGCGGCGCATGGTGGTCGATGCCCTGCGCTGCCGTGATCAGCTCGACGGCGATGATGCCGGCGGCGTTGCGGGCGATCTGGCCGGCCTTGCGGGCGGCGATCGGCGCCATCGACACATGATCTTCCTGCCCCGCCGATGTCGGGATGGAATCGACGCTGGCCGGGAAGGCGAGGCTCTTGTTTTCCGAGGTCAATGCGGCGGCCGTCACCTGCGGGATCATCAGGCCCGAATTGACGCCCGGATCGTCGGTCAGGAAGGCAGGCAGGCCGCTCATCTTCGGGTCGACCAGGACGCTGGTCCGCCGCTCCGAGATCGAGCCGACCTCGCACAACGCAATGGCGATGGTGTCGGCGGCGAACGCCACCGGCTGCGCGTGGAAATTGCCACCCGAAATGGCCGAATCCTCGTCGGGGAAGACGATCGGATTGTCGGTCACCGCGCCCGCCTCGATTACCAACGTGCGCGCAGCATTGACGAGGAGGTCGAGCGACGCGCCCATGACCTGCGGCTGGCAGCGGAAGCTGTAGGGATCCTGCACTTTGCCGCAGCGGCCGTGACTGTCGAGGATTTCGCTGCCCGCCAACAACTCGGCAATGACGGCCGCGACTCGAATCTGGCCGGGCTGGCCGCGCAGCGCGGAGATGCGCGGATCGAATGGCTTGGCGCTGCCTTTCAAGGCATCAACGGAGAGGGCTCCGGCGGCGATGGCCGAAGCAAAGACGCGCTCGGCGGCGAACAAAGCATCGAGGGCGATGGCGGTCGAAGCCTGCGTGCCATTGATGAGTGCAAGGCCTTCTTTCGGGCCGAGCTCAAGTGGCTGCATTCCCAGTTTCGTCAGCGCGTCCTTGGCCGGCACGATGGTGCCTGCAAGGTCGATCTTGCCGTAACCCATTAGCGCCGAGATCAGGTGCGCGAGCGGTGCGAGATCGCCGGAAGCGCCGACACTCCCCTGGCTCGGGATGACCGGCATTGCGTCGCGGTCGAGCAATGCCTGCAGCGCGTCGATCACCAAGGGCCGAACGCCCGAGAAACCCCGACCGAGCCCGAGCAGCTTGAGGACGATCATCAGCCGTGTGACGTGGCGTGGCAGGGGGTCGCCGATCCCGGCGCTATGCGAAAGGATGAGGTTGGTCTGAAGCTCGGCGAGGCGTTCCGCCGGAATCGCCGTGTTGGCGAGCAGGCCAAAGCCCGTGTTCACGCCATAGACCGTTTCGCCGCCGGCAACGATGCGGCTAACGCTGTCGGCGGCGCCCGCAATGCGCCCCATCGCAGCGTCATCGAGACGCGCATCGGCGCCCTGCCAAAGCTGGCGCAATGTGGTGAGGTCGATGCTCTCCGGATTCAGTTTCACGTCGTCACCATCGGCAAATCCAAGCCCTGTTCTTTCGCGCAGTCGACGGCGATGTCGTAGCCGGCATCGGCGTGGCGCATGACACCAGTGCCGGGGTCGTTCCAAAGCACCCGCTCCAGCCGCCGCGCGGCATCGTCCGTGCCATCGGCGACGATGACCATGCCGGCATGCTGTGAATAACCCATGCCGACGCCGCCGCCGTGGTGCAGCGACACCCAGGTTGCGCCGCTGGCGGTGTTGAGGAGGGCATTGAGCAGCGGCCAGTCGGAAACGGCGTCGCTGCCGTCTATCATGCTTTCGGTCTCGCGATTGGGCGAGGCGACGCTGCCGCTGTCCAGGTGGTCGCGGCCGATGACGATCGGCGCCGAGACTTCGCCGTTCCTCACCATCTCGTTGAACGCGAGGCCGAGGCGATGGCGCTGGCCGAGCCCGACCCAGCAAATGCGTGCCGGCAGGCCCTGGAAGGCGATGCGCTCGCGCGCCATGTCCAGCCAGCGGTGGAGGTGCGCATCGTCCGTGATCAGCTCTTTGACGCGCTGATCGGTGCGGTAAATGTCCTCAGGGTTGCCCGACAGCGCCGCCCAGCGGAACGGACCGATGCCGCGGCAGAAGAGCGGGCGGACATAGGCCGGAACGAAGCCGGGGAAATCGAAGGCGTTCAGGACGCCGTCGTCATAGGCTTCCTGGCGGATGTTGTTGCCATAATCGAAGGTCGGAATGCCCATCGCCTTGAAGGCGAGCATCGCCTCGACGTGCTTTGCCATCGAGTGACGCGCTGCGGTAGCAACGGTGGCCGGGTCCTTCTCACGCATCTCCTGCCACTTCGCGACACTCCAGCCTGCGGGGCAGTAGCCGTTGGCGGGATCATGCGCCGAGGTCTGGTCGGTGACCGCATCCGGGCGGATGCCCCGCGCAACCATCTCCGGCAGGATTTCGGCGGCATTGCCGAGCAGGCCGACGCTGGTCGGCTCGGTGGCGTTCTTGATAATGTCGAGCGCCTCGTCGATGCTGGTGGCGCGCTTGTCGACGTAGCGCGTCTCCAGCCGCTTCTCGATGCGGCTTTCCTGGCATTCGACGGCGATGCAATGCGCGCCGGCCATGACCGCCGCCAGCGGCTGCGCGCCGCCCATGCCACCGAGGCCGGCAGTCAGGATCCACTTGTCCCTGAGATCGCCATCGAAATGCTGGCGGCCCATCTCCGCGAAGGTCTCGTACGTTCCTTGGACGATGCCCTGGCTACCGATGTAGATCCAGCTGCCGGCCGTCATCTGGCCGTACATCATCAACCCCTTGCGATCGAGGTCGTTGAAGACTTCCCAGTTCGCCCATTTGGGCACGAGGTTCGAGTTGGCGAGGAGCACGCGGGGCGCATCCTTGTGCGTGCGGAAGACGCCGACCGGCTTGCCCGACTGGACGAGCAGGGTCTGGTCTTCTTCCAGCCGCTCCAGCGTCTCGACGATCCGGTCGTAGGACTCCCAATTGCGCGCCGCGCGGCCGATTCCGCCGTAGACGACCAGGCTTTGCGGGTCCTCGGCGACCTCGTCGTCGAGGTTGTTCATCAGCATGCGGACGGCGGCCTCGGTCGTCCAATGCTTCGCCTTGATGTCGCTGCCGCGGCGGGCACGGATATGGCGTGAATTGTCGCGTCGATCGGTCACTTAGGAATCCATTCCCCCATAGATGCGGCGTTCCGGGCCGGGCATGCCGACCCAATAGCCGAGCTCCGCCAGTTCGGCGATGCGCCAGACGCAGAGGTCGGCGGCCTTGCCGGCGGCGATGCTGCCAACCTCGTGCGCCAAGCCGAGAGCGCGAGCCGCGTTGATCGTCATGCCGGCAATCGCTTCCTCCGGCGTCAGCCCGAACAAGGTGCAAGCCATGTTCATCGCCAATTGCGGATTGAGAAGCGGCGCTGTGCCCGGATTGCAATCCGTAGCAACCGCGATTGGCACCCCGGCGTCGCGCAGCAACTGCACCGGCGGCTTGGTCATTTCGTTGAGCGCGTAGAAGGCCCCGGGCAGCAGTACGGCGACGGTGCCAGCGCGCGCCATCGCCTTGGCGCCCGCGGCGTCGAGGTGCTCGAGATGGTCGGCCGAGAGCGCCTTATACCTGGCAGCGATCTCGGCGCCTTTCTGGTGCGACAATTGCTCGGCGTGAAGGCGAACGCCGAGGCCGTGGGCGCGGGCGGCGGTGAAGGCGCGCTCGACCTCGGCCGGCGTGAAGGCGATGGTCTCGCAAAAGGCGTCGACGCTGGTGGCCAACTTTCGGCGCGCGGCCTCGGGGATGAGCTTGTCCGTCGCTTCCTTGACGAAGGTCTCGCGGTCCGCGTCCTTCGGCAAGGCATGGAGAGCAAGGAGCGTCGAAACGATCCGCACCTTTTCCTGCTCGCCGAGCTTTCGGGCGATTTCGAGCAAGCGCAGTTCGCTGGCCGTATCAAAGCCGTAGCCGGACTTGATTTCGACCGTGGTGCAGCCGCCCGCCATCAGAGCCCGCAGGCGGCGGCGCGACTGTTCCAGCAACTCAGTGTCGGACGCCTTCTTCGTCGCGGCGACGGTTGAGGCGATGCCGCCGCCCGCCTTGGCGATTTCCTCGTAGGTCGCGCCGGCCCGGCGCATGGCATGCTCAGCCGCGCGCGTTCCACCGAAAACCAAGTGCGTGTGACAATCGACCAGGCCCGGAGTCACCCATGCCCCGCCCAGTGCCACCACTTCCTTTGCGCGGAATCCGGCCAGTTCTGTACGCTTGCCGACACGCAGGATGCGGCCATCCTCGATGGCGATGGCGCCATTGGTGACGATGCCGAGCGGGTCGCCGGCGCGCGCGTCCATGGTCGCGATATTGCAGTCGACGAACAGGCGATCCCACATGGCGGCTGGCATTAAGCGGGGCAGATGCTAGCGTCAAAGCCATGAGCGGCTGGCCCAACCTTTCCGACCTCATCGTCGACAAGGCGAGCGATGCGCCAATCGGCCTGGTCGGCGCCCCGCTCAACATGGGATCGGTGACGCCCGGGCGGTGCGACCTAGCGCCGGGGCTGCTGCGGGCGACTCTGCGGCGGATCGGGCGCTATGACGTCGAGACCTTGCGCGAGCTACAGACGTTGGTCGCCGACCATGGCGACGTGCCGGTCGCCGGCCTCGGCATTGAGGAAGCGACTCCCGCGATCTTGGCCGCCTGCAAGGCCAGCGTGGAGCGGCATCGGCTGACTCTGCTGATCGGCGGCAACAATGCGGTGACCCGGCCGGGCGTCCATGCCCTCGGACTGCCGCTGAACAAGGTCGGGTTGATTACGCTCGATGCCCATTTCGACATGCGCGATCTCAGCCGCGGCCTCGGCAACGGTAATCCGGTCCGGGCCCTGATCGAGGACGGTCTACCGGGCCGGAATATCGCCCAGATCGGTCTCGCCCCCTTCGCCAATTCCGCTGACATGCATCGTGACGCGGTCGAGGGCGGACATCTGGTCGTCACGATCGGCGAGGTCCGTGACGCAGGTATCGACCAAGCCATCGACCACGCGCTCGATCATGTTGCCCATTGCGACGCGATTGTCGTCGACTGCGACATCGACGTGATCGACCGTTCACAATTTCCCGGCGCCCCGGGGGCACGGCCGGGCGGCATGCGGGCCGAGGATTTCTTCGCGGCGGTCCGCATGCTGGCGACGGAGCCGAAAGTGCGGGTCATGGACCTTACGGAGTGGGACCCGCCGCTCGACCCGACCGACCTCAGCGCGCTGACGGCGGGGCGCTGGCTGGCCGAGGTGCTGGCGGGCTTCGAGGCGCGCTAGCCACGGCCTCGGTAGGCGCTATCGGCGCCGTTAACTTTGCATGCTCGAGATGAGCACGGGTTCCGACCGTGAGGCGGACAGGCTTGTTGCTCAAGGAAAAATGACCCGATGCAGGACAATTTTTCCAACCTATTCAATTGACTCTGGTTAAGTCTGGTTACACGAAAGTTAACAGGGGACTAAGACCGAGTCGCTGGGGGTGGGTCGGTCTTTTTCCGTGTCTGAGACGAGGGGGTTGTCGGCATGGATCTTCGGGCTGGCGTTTATGTACTGGGATCGCTGGCAGCGACTGCCGGGCTCCTTGCGGAGACTCCCGTCGCGGCTCAGGCGGTCGCGCCGACTCGAGAGGAACTGACCCGGCCGCAGCTTGCGCCGCCTCCCGCCAAATCCACGCTCAACGTCATCGGCGGAGTCGAGCGTTCACCGTGCCCGCTCGCCAACCCCGAATTCAACGACGTCCGGGTGACGATCTCCAACGTCGACTTCCATAACCTCAAGGGCGCGACGCCCGAAGAGATGCGGCAGACCTGGGCCGAATATGCCGGCACAGACCAGCCCGTTTCCATCATCTGCGAAATCCGCGACCGCGCCGCGACCTATTTGCGGAACAAGGGCTATCTCGCCGCCGTCCAGGTGCCGACCCAACGCATCGAGAATGGGCAGGTCCGGCTCGAACTGCTTTACGCGCGCGTCACCACTATCCGCGCCCGCGGCCAGACCGGCGGCGCCGAGGCGAAGCTTGCCGGTTACCTGAGCAAGCTGACCCAGGACGAGATCTTCGATCGCAACCGGGCAGAACGCTATTTGCTGCTGGCCCGCGACCTTCCCGGCTACAACGTCCAGCTCGTCCTCAAACCCGCCGGCACTGCGCCGGGCGAAATGATCGG
This sequence comes from Sphingomonas alba, assembly GCF_023516555.1. Classification (GTDB taxonomy): domain Bacteria; phylum Pseudomonadota; class Alphaproteobacteria; order Sphingomonadales; family Sphingomonadaceae; genus Sphingomicrobium; species Sphingomicrobium album. The sequence goes on along the minus strand of NZ_JAMGBD010000001.1, from coordinate 1,634,160 downwards.
CGAGGTCAACGTCATCCGGCGCGCCTATGCGGTCGACGCGATGGTCTCCAACCTCGCGGCCAAGGAAACCGGCCGCTGGGGCGGGCAGCTCCGCGCCCAGGCATTTGGCCTCACCGGCCTTGGCGATGAAACCACCGTCTCCATCTATTCGACGTCGGATTTCAAAGAGCAGCAGATCCTCCAGGCGAGCCACAGCTTCCGGCCCGGTAACGAGGGCCTGACGATCAGCGGCCAGTTCACCTACGCCTGGTCGCAGCCCGCGCTTGACGACGTCGAGGACAACCTCAAGTCCAAGACATTGTTCGCGTCGCTCGGCGCGGCGTACCCGCTTATTCGGACCCAGGAAAAGAACCTGACGCTCGGCGCCGGCTTCGATTTCGTCAACCAGAACACCAACCTGCTCATCCCAATCGCCCGCGACCGGCTGCGCGTGATCTGGGCGCGGGCCGATTTCGACGCCGTCGACCTCCGCTCGCGCCGGCCGAAGTGGCGCGTCGCTGGCACGCTGGAGCTTCGTCACGGCATCGACGTGTTCGATGCCAGCGAAAGCTGCCCGCAAAGCGGATGCTCTGATGGATCGACGCCGCAGGCAAGGATCGACGCGGATCCGACCGCGATGGTCGTCCGGTTCAACGGCACGGCCGAGGTCGGCCTGTTCAATTCGCTCGCGGTCGCGGTCAGCCCGCGCGCCCAATATGCGTTCGACAAGCTGCTGTCGTTCGAACAGTTCACGCTTGGCAATTATACCGTCGGCCGGGGCTATGAGCCGTCGATCATCACCGGCGACAGCGGCGTCGGCGTTGCCGTCGAGTTGCGCGGCCCGCGGCTGTCTCCGTTCCAGCGCATGCCTTTGTCGCTACAGCCTTATGCCTTCGGCGATGCTGCCTGGGCATGGACCAAGGGTGCGCTCCTCGAAGACCAGCCAGGCGCTCACTGGCACGATCCCCGGCACCTCAAATCCGTTGGCGCGGGTGTCCGCGGCGAATTTAGCGACCGCGCAGCGCTCGATATGAGCGTCGCCGTGCCGATCGACGAAGCCGGCCTGCTCAACGAGCGCCGCAAGCCCGGCCCCCGTTTCCTGCTGACGTTCACTACCCGTCTGTTGCCCTGGAGCTGATCGATGATGCGTAACGTCCGAAACAGCCGCCGCAGCCGCCCAAGCTGCTCCGTCCTCGCGCTTGCGACCGTGCTCGCAGTCGGGGCCACGCCCGCCGCGGCGCAGAGTTTCAACGGAACCGGCACGTTTGCGGTCAACGGCGGCGGCAGCGCCAATATCGCGACGGGTGCCGGCACGACCACGATCACCCTGAATTCGGGCAATTCGGTCATCAATTGGACGCCAACGGACAATGCGCTGGCCGGCGGCAACATCGTCTTCCAGAACAGCGGCACGACGGCGCTTTTCACCGCGAGCAACGACTTCGCGGTCCTCAACAACATCAATACGGCCAGCCTCACCCGTGTCGTGGAGATGAATGGCACGATCCAGGCGCGCGTCGGCACGTCTCAGCGCGGCGCCGTCTATTTCTATGCGCCGGGCGGCTTCCTGCTCGGTGGAACCAGCATTGTCAGCGTCGGCTCCCTGGGGCTTTCGGCGCTGCCAATCAGCAACGCGAGCTTCGCCGGCGCAGGTAACAACGGCTTCGGCACGATCACCTTCGGCCAGGCGCCCAACTCGAACGCCTCAATCACCGTGAACGGCAGCATCAGTGTCAACAACAGCGGCATTGGCGCCCTGCCGCCCAGCAACAGCTATGTTGCGCTGATCGCGCCGCGCGTCGTCCATACCGGCACAATTACGGCCAATGGCGCTGCGGCGCTGGTCGCCGCCGAAGCAGCGACGATCAATTTCTCGCCAGACGGCCTGTTCGACATCCAGGTGACGGTCGGCAGCGGCGACAGCCAGGGCATCAACGTTTCCGGCGACATCACCGGGCCGACGCCATCGGGACCGACCGATCGCCAGGGCATCTATTTGGTTGCGGTCCCGAAGAACCAGGCCATGACCATGGCCATCAGCAGCGGCGCCGATCTCGGCTTCACGCTTGCCAACACGGCCGTCGATGACAATGGCGTTATCATCCTTTCGGCGGGCAACGACGTTGTCGACGGAGTGATCGGGTCGAAGTCGGCCGGTCACGGCAGCGGTACCGCGAGCTTCCAGGCCTCCGGCGCGCATTTCACCAACAATGTCTTCGGCGAGGCCACCGGCAACGCCAATATCTTCTCCAACGCCGGTCAAACCACGCTGTTCAACAATGACCTGACCGTCCACGCAGACGGCGACATTGGCATGTACGCATCTGGCGCGGGAGCGTCGCTCACCGTTAGCGGCGATCTCGTTCTTTCGACCGACCTCTCCGCCGCCGCCGGCCAGTCCCTGACCGCAAGCGACATTTCGCTTTCGACCGGAGTCGGCGGAACGTTTACGGTTGCCGGCACGACGAATCTCAGCGCCAATGTCACCGGCGCGGATTCTTCCAGCGGCACAGCTGGCAGCGGCACCGGTGGGTTTATCAACGTCAACGCCAATGGCGGGCCGATGAACCTCCACGCGCTCGACGTCACTGCTCTGGGTACGGGCGGCAACGGCCTCGTCTCCGGCGTCAACGCCGGCAACGGCACCGGCGGCACGGTCTGGATTCATGGCGACAACAGTTCGACACTGACAATCACCGGCAACGTCGACGTCAATGCGAGCGGGACCGGCGGCAATGCGACCGGTGCTGGCGTATCCGGAACCGGGCACGGTGGCCAGGCTTATGTCTACGTCGGCCAGAACGGGGGTCTGACGGTCAACGGAACGACCAATGTCGCCAGCGACGGCCAAGGCGGCGGCCATGATACGGCGACCGCCGGCAGCGGCATTGGCGGTGGTGCATACCTGGTCCAATCCAGCGGCTCGACCAGTGGCGGCCTGATGACCCTCAACGGCAATGTCTCCTTGTCCGCGGACGGGACCGGCGGCTTCTCCGACGGCGGTAACGGCGGAGCGGGTCAGGGCGGGAACGCCCTCCTGTCCGCGAACGCGCATCATTATATCATCAACGGCGCAGCAGACTTCCACGCCGTCGGATTTGGCGGGGGCTCGAACCTGTTGACCGGCGGCACCGGCACGGGGGGAACGGCCGGTATCTACAGCGCCGGGGCTGAAGTCGATGTTTCGGGATCGGTCTCGCTCACAGGCAACGGCCTTGGCGGCAGCGGCCTGGTCGGTGGCGCCGGCAACGGCGGCAGCGCCGGCATCAACAGTTCTGGCGTCGGCAACGTCGATCTGCCCGGTGACGCCTATGTTTACGCACAGGGTTTTGGCGGCGACGGATTCGGCGGAAATGGCGGCGCGGGAGACGGTGGCAGCATCAGCGTCAGCGCGAATGGCGGCATCCTGGACATCAGCTATCTATATGCCCGGGCGAATGGTGAGGGCGGATCAACCGAGACTTCGGGCGCCACGTCGGGAGACGGCACCGGTGGCAGCGTCGCCATCAATGCCCAGGCCGGCGGTCACCTGACGATCGACAGCTATATCTACGCCTACGCTCAAGGCTTCGGCGGCGACACGTTTGGAAGCCTCGTCAACGGCGGCGACGGACGGGGTGGCGATATCACCCTGAGCGCAAGCGGCACCAATGCCAAGGTCGACATCGCATTCGATACGACCCTGAATGCCGAAGGTACGGCCGGCGGCGGCGGCGAATGCTTCAGCTGCGGCGGCGGCGGCGACGGTTTTGGCGGCCAAGTCTACGTGACTGCGAACGGGACGGGCGCATCACTCAATTCGGCCGGAAACATCTACGCTTATGCGAGCGGCTATGGCGGCTTGCCTGCCGATGGCGGCGTCGGCGGCAAGGGCACGGGCGGATTTGCGCAGCTTGCGGCATATGATGGCGGATCGGTGGATATCGACAATGATGTCACCCTGGAGGCCGACGGCTACGGCGGTGGCGGCTATAGCGGCGATCTTTCGACCGGCGGCGACGGTTTCGGCGGAACGATCGAAATCCTGACCTTCGGGACCGGCACGGTCTCACTCAATATCGACGGCAGCGCCTACATCAGTGCGGACGGTTACGGCGGCAGCTTCTCGTCCTTCGGCGGCAGCGGCAACATCGGCGGCGACGGTACCGGCGGCAGCGCGGGCGTCTATGGCAATGCCGGCTCGATCACCATCGACAACAGCCTTTACGGAACAGCCATCGGCAGCGGTGGCGATGGCAGCGTCGACGGTTCCGGCGGCATAGGCGGCGACGGCCGCGGCAAGAACGCCGAAGTCTACGCATCCAACGGCGCGACCGTGACCATCGGCTATGCGAGCGTCGCCACGGATGGTTACGGCGGCAACGGCGACACCGGCGGCAAGGGCACCGGCGGCGGCGTCTACAACATCGACACGGGCACCGGGACGAATGGCGCGCACATCGTCGCCGAGCATGGCTCGATCATTCTCGGTGGGGCCAGCGTTTCATCGGACGGCTACGGCGGCGATGCGGGCTATTATTTTGCCGGCGGGTCAGGTGGCGACGGCGGCGGCGGCACCGGCGGCTGGGCGTCCATCTTCGCAGCGAACAGCGATGATGGCCCGAGCTCCGTCAAGATTCAGGGAATTGATTCCAGCGCCTATGTGAGCGCGGACGGCTATGGCGGCGACGGCGATGTGGGCCTCGACGGCCAGGGCGGCCTCGACGGATTGCCGGGCACCAACGGCCTCACGGGCGGCAACGGCGGTACCGGCGGCAACGGCGGCGCGGGCGGTACGGGCGGCAGTGGCGGCATCGGTCAGGGCGGAATTGCATTTGCCTTTGCGGCGGCCGGCAATGGTTCGCTGACCATCGATAGCCTGAATATTTCCGCGACTGGCGACGGCGGCTCGGGCGGGACCGGTGGCAACGGCGGGACTGGCGGCACCGGTGGAACCGGCGGAACCGGCAGCACCGGGGCTGGCGGCAACGGCGGGACCGGCGGCAACGGCGGGACTGGTGGTACGGGCGGTACCGGCGGCGCCGGTATTGGCGGCCTGGTCAACTTCGGGACGTCCAGCGGATTTGCGGAAGCGACCGGTAGCAACCTCGGCGTCGCGACCTTCGGGAACGTCACGGCCGATGCGAGCGCTTATGGTGGTCGCGGCGGTTCGGGCGGCTTTGGCGGATCGGCCGGCGCCGGCGGCACCGGCGGTCCTGGCACTCCGGCCGGCGGCACCGGCCTTTCGGGCAGCCTTGGAGTGGATGGCGTTGGCGGCAATGGCGGCGACGCGACGGGCGGATCGGTCACGCTGCTGGTCCGCGGCTCTACGGTCAACCTGACCGGCGAAGCCGACATGTACGCAGACGCCTTTGGCGGCGACGGCGGTTATGGCGGCGATGGCGACGGCATCGGCGGCGACGCATTGGTCGGCGGCGACGGCGGCATCGCGGTCCTCGTCAGCCCGCGCTTCCAGTTCCCGGCACAGCATGGCACGCTGAATGCGGCAAACGGAACGATCTACGGAAGCGCCAGCGCGACCGGTGGCCTCGGCTCCGCCGACGGTGTCGGCACGAGCATGGGCGGCAATTTCGTCCAATTCATCAACGCCACCGGCACCATCGGCTCGCTCGACTTCGAAGTCGGCGCCGACGTCTTGGGCAGCGGCGCTAACAACGACCTCATCTCGATCACCGGCAGCAACGTTACGGCCGACAATTTCACTTTCAACACCATCGGCAATCTTGCTGTTTTCGTCGACAATGCAGCCTTCAATGTCGAAACGCTCACGCTCGGCGCGGGCAACTTCATTTATGACGGTCGCACCTGGACCAACAGCGGCCTGATTTCGGCCGATACGGTCAACATCACCAGCGACGGCGACTTCGTTGCCGATGCCAATTGGGATGTGACAAACACCTTCCTCGTCAACGTGCCGGGCCTCATCGAGCTCGACAGCATCCATGACGACAATGGCGTTGATTTCACGGCAGGCGGCTCGATCGGCATCCAGGGCGGCTTCTCGGCGGGCACCTATGTGTCCCTGGTCGCGGGAGGCAATATCGACACCGGCGACATCGGCGCGGGCACGAGCATTTACGAGGAATCGACAGGCGGATCGATCGAGGTCGGCAACCTGACCGCGAACAGCTTTGTCACGCTGATTGCCGATGGCGCGATCCACGGCGAAGACATCACGACCGGCGGAAACATCTATGCCCAGACGACGACGGGCAACATCAGTCTCGAAAACCTGACTTCGACGTTCGGCACCGTCACCTTGGACGCGGGGAACGATCTCTTCCTGGTCGCAGGCGACGACCCGGTTACCGATGGCGACATACACGCCGATGGCGACATCAACCTGACCGCCGCCGGTCTGATCTCGATGAATGATGCGACGACGAATCATTCGATCCATATGGATGCCGGCGGTACCGTCGATGCCCTCAATCTGACCGCGGGTTCCGACATCCGCATCGAAGCAGGCGACGATGTCACGGTTGGCCATCTGGTTGCAGGTCCGGCATCGGTCGGACAGGTCGCCATTCGGATCATCAGCGACGGCTCGGTTTCGCTCACGGACATCAATTCCGCAGGAGGGGCCGACATCACTGCGCTCGGGTCCGTTACCGGCGGCGACGTGACCACCGGCAACGTTCTCTTCACCGATGCGCTTGGCGCCATCCACTACGGCAACATCTCGGTTGGGTTCGTCAATCCGCAGCCGCAGAACGACAACTTCTCGCTTGGCCTCATTTCAGGGACATCGATCGACGTAGGCACTGTCGACGCGGCTTATGGCGCCGCGTTCATCTCGGTCGGCACCATTAACACCGGCGACGTCAATGCCGGCAACGACGTGCTCGGCTTGGCGCACGGCAATATCGTCATGGGAGACATCACGGCCGGCGATCGGGTCCTGCTCGCGGACTATGCGATGTATACCGATGCAGGGGGCACCATCCCGAGCAACGATGGCGGGGACGTCGAAGACATCTTCGCGGCGACGCCGAAGAAGACCGGCGGCTCCATCACGGTCGGCGACGTCAACGCAGCAAGCTTCACCGCGGCCGCGGGCACGGATCTGACGATCGGCCTGCTTAACACCGACAGTGGCATTTCGCTCGATGCCGGTGGCGCAATTACGACCGGCGACCTCGACGTTGGCGACTTCGTGCTGGCTAATGGCGGGTCAATCACGACCGGCGATATTCTTGCCTTCTCGGTCAACATGACGAGCACTGGCGGCGACATCAACACGGGCGACATCGACGCTTCCGGTGCCGTGGCCCTGGATGCATTCGACGACATCAGCACCGGCGACATCTTCGCCGGCAGCATCGACCTCGTCGCTGGCGACGACATCACGACCGGCGACCTGACGACCGCATTCCTGCAGTTGTTCGCCTTCGACGGCATACACACCTTGTCCTTCCCGGGCGCGAGCATCTCGCTCGACGCGGGCGGCGACATCTCGACCGGCGACATCAGCTCTATCGATGGCGTCTGGGCCAATGCGGGCGGCAATTTGACGACCGGCCTCATCGATGCGTTCGACTTCGTCGAGCTTTATTCGGGTGGCAACATGCTGACCGACGACATCGATGCCGGCGGCTATCTCAATGCAGATGCCGGCGGAACGATGACGCTTGGCGATCTCGACATCGGATATGATGCCGACCTGAGTTCGACCGGCAACATGGCCTTCGGCAATGCCGGCATCGGCGGGGCAATCGACTTTGACTCCGACGAATCGATCATCGGCGGCAATGTCACCGCGGGCAATGAAATCTCCGGCGGAGCTGGCAGCACGATCAACCTCGGCAACCTCATCGCCGGGTTGTCGCTCGACGGCGACTTCTCAATCGGGATCGGGGCGGTCGGCAACCTCACCGTCGGCAACGCCTCCGGGCCGGGGCCGGTGGGCTTTGCGACCAGCGCCAACCTCGTTACCGGCGACCTGAACTCCAACCAGCTCATCATGACTCTGGTTGGCGGCAACACGACCACAGGCTCCATCACCACGCCGAACGCGCCGGGCGCCCAGGTCTATATGGCCGACGACTCCATGTTCTTCGCGCACGGCGGCACGATCAACGGTGATGGCTTCTTCGACGCGAATGCGGTCCTCGCGCTTGCGCCGGTTGCCACCGGCGGGTCGATCACGATCAACGGTCCGGTCACGACCGGCGCGTTCCGCGCGGCCGCCGGCACCGGCCTGACGACGCAGGCGCTGACGGCAACCAATGCGACTGCGAGCGCCGGCGGCACGGCGACCATCAACGGCGCGTGGAACGTCGGCAACGACGCCCAGCTGACGTCCAACAACATCGACATCACCAGCACGGGTCAAATGATTGCGAACGGCACGCTGACCATCGCGTCGAGCAACGCCCTGCAGATGCTGATCGGCGACGGCTTCACGGGAAGCGGTTACTCGCTGTCCAATGCCGAGTTCGGCCGGATTGCCGGCGGCAACGTGGCCCTCGTCGGACGCGGCGATGCAAGCGCGGCGCTGGACATGCTGGTGGGCGATCTCACGGTCAACAACGCGACCACCGGCCACACCATTCTCAGCCCGACAGGTGCCCTGGTATTCGCGGTCGGCAATCTGCAGACTCAATCGCCGAGCGGCGTCATCCGCGTCGTGGGCGATGTCAATGCGCCGAACTTCACAAGCGGCCAGTCCATGGAATTTTATGCGACACGCTTCGAGCTTGATGCGGGGACAGGGTCGATTTCAATTACATCGAACGGCAGCAGCCTGAGCGGCGAGCTCGGTCTCTACGCAGACCGCATCCACGTTGCCGAAGGTACGATTCTCGACAAGTTGGCGGCCAACCCGACGTACACCAACTACCAAGACGACCTGAACAAGGCCGCGACGACCCAGCGACCCGAAGGCGTCCTGCGTGCCGACACACTCTGGATCGAGTCCGACAATTTGCAGGACGTGCTCATCCAGAACATGGGCACCAGCGGACAGAATGGCGCGCCGGCCGGCTTCCTGGTTCGCCAGGCCTTCCTCAACGAAGACTTCGAGACCGCCGGACCTGCAGGTTCGATCAACCTCATCGTCAACGGCCAGCTGGTGACCGAAGGGGGCACGCTGACTGGCGTGGCCGTCCGCGATGCATTGATCACGCCAGAGACCGACATCACGCCGTTCACGTCGAACAGCACCATCAACGGCTGCCCGCTGACCGGTGAATGCATCATCCGGCCGCCGGCGCCGCCGCCATCATCCAACGTGGTCGACAATCAGATCGACCTCATCACGAATAACCCCCTCGGCGACAGCGAGTTCGGCAACGAGCCGGATATCGACGACAATGAGGAAGGTGATGACGGCGCATCCAACCCGATCGTGCCGCCGCAGCCGTTGTTCGACACCCGGCCGCTGATCCCGTCGGGTGACGTCAATGATCCGGTATCCGGTACCGGCAACCCGGCACTGCTCGGCAGCGACGCCGACTGCGACGCGAGCGAGCAAGGGCAGTGCCCCACTCCCGTGAAGGACAATGGCCAATGACCCGCGTATTCGGACATAGCCTGCGCCTGGCGCTTCTCGCCTCGAGCCTGCTCGCCGCCAGCGCCGCCTCCGGCAAGGCGGAGCAGCCTCTCTCGACCATGAACGGCTTCCGGCTGGGCGATGCCGGCGTTCTGTGCACGGCGCAGATCCGTTCGGCCGATCGCCGCCTGACCGGTGTCTTCGACCGCGCCTATGTGCTGACCTGCCGCGACGCCGCGAGCGCCGTCGGCAGCGTCATTGCCGTTCGTCGCGCCATCGATCTTGCCAACGAACAAAGCATCATCAAGACGGGCGCCCTCACGTGCACTGCGCCGGCGGCGGCCACCGTCGAAAATGTCGGCAATGTCACAGGCGTCAATTGCCGCGATGACGTCAGCAAGCTCGACTATAAACGCTACACTGCGTCTCGGGGCCGCACCAATTACATGGTCGAAGGCCTCGCCGGTTATGACCCGGCGCTGCGCCTGGCGCTGGCGTCGGTGGTTACTGACCGCATGCAGCAGGGTTCGATCCAGGTCGCGACGACCGAGGTCAGCGACGCGGCGGCTTTCGCCCGGACGCAGGCCGGCGCCTTCGATCCGTCAGCCGCCCGGACCGAGGCTTACGCACGCAACAACGGCGGCCGCTTCGCTGAATCCGCTGAGTTTTTCGAAAATCTCGCCGACCGCGAGGGCAATGATGCCGCATCGCGCGCCGAGGCGCTGGCCAACCAGGGCCTGCAACAGTCCAACCTCGCCAATTTCGCCGCCGCCGAGCGGCTTCTCTCCGCCGCGGAGCGCGCCTCGCCGAAGGGCAATGGCGTCATCCAGCGCCTGCTCCGCAATTATCGCGCCATCAATGAGTTGAACCAGCACGACGCCAATGGGGCATTGGCTGCACTGAAGACCGCCGTTGCGGATGTCATCGATTCAGATGACCAGGATTCCCTGCGCGGCGGGCTCATCACGCTCCCGCTGGCGGACGAAATCAACAAGGACGCCAACACGGCCGCTCAGGTCACGGGCCTTGGCAACGAATTGCGGCCAGCGGAGCGCGCGGCCGTACTCGATGCCCAGGCGCTCCAGCTCGCGGGAATCGCCGCCCGTATGCAGGGCCGTCTCGCGGACGCTAGCAACCTGCTCAGCCAGGCCCGCGGCAAGCTGCAGCAGGTCCGTGAAGGCAAGCTGCAATCGGCCGCATGGCTGAGTGCCGAGATCGACGTCGAACGAGCGCTGGTCGCGGAAGCCTCCGGCGACCACGGTTCGACCATCGGCGCCTTCGACACGGCGATCGGCATTCTCCAGCAGAACTTCCCGCAGTCGCCGATGTTGCTGGCGACCAAGGCCCGCAAGGCGGGCTACCTCGCGCGCTCGGGCGATGAGGCCGGTGCACGCACCCTTTATGCCGAGGTCGTCGACCAGAGCTCGACCATCCCGGACAGCGGCACGGCCCTGCGCGAGTTGCTGGCACCCTATTTTGGGCTGCTTTCCCGCGATGGTTCGGCCGATGCGGCGGCGAACATGTTCCGCGCTAGCCAGGCCTTGCAGCGCCCCGGCGTCGCCCAGACCCAGGCGGTGCTTGCCCGCCAGATGTCGGAAGGCAATGACGAGGCCTCGACGATGTTCCGGTTGGCGGTCGCGCGCACCCGCGAAATCGTCCGCACCGAAGCCGATATCGCCCGTCTGTCAACCAAACCGGCGCCGACGGCCCGCGACCTCACCAACCTTGCGCAGGCGAAGGCCAGTCTCGACTCGATGAAGGCCGACCAGACCCAGTTGCAAGCCAAGCTCGCCGACTATCCGCGGTACAAGGTATTGGCGCCGCAACAGACCGAGCTCGCCGAAGTTCGCGCCGCGCTTCGCCCCGGCGAGGGCTATTACAAGATGATGGTCATCGGCGACCGGATGTACGCCATCTATGCGACGCACGACACGGCGCGCGCCTATCGGCTCGATCCCACCAAGCGGCAAATGGCCGACGATGTCGCCAAGATCCGCGACAGCATCGTCTATTTCCAGGGCGACAAGGCGATCACCGACCCGTTCGACGCGGTCCGCGCCCGCAAGCTCTATTTGCAGCTGTTCGGCCCCGTCGATGCAGAGGTGCAGGGGCTCAAGCATTTGGTGTTCGAGCCGGACGGGCCGATGCTCCAGCTGCCGCCGTATCTGCTGATCACCAAGCAGGCGAG
>NZ_JAMGBD010000001.1:0-1615000 GCF_023516555.1 Sphingomonas alba | reverse complement strand
CCCGTGTTGCGGGTCGTGCCCGGGCCCAGCGACATCAACGCCAACGGCCATATCTTCGGCGGCTGGGTCTTGAGCCAGATGGATATCGCCGCTGGCATCATCGCCTCGCGTCGGGCCAACGGCTCGGTCGCCACGGTCGCGATCGAGAAGATGGAGTTCCTCGCGCCCATCCACCTGCGGGACTTGATCAGTGTCTACGCAACAGTGGAGCGAGTTGGGCGAACCTCCATGGGCGTTCGGATCGAAGTCATTGCCACCCGGGACCGAGGCGCCACCCATATCAAGGTGACCGAAGGCCTGTTTACGTTCGTGGCGCTGGACGAGCAGCACCGGCCAAGGCCGGTCGACGCCGCATAAGGAAAGGGCGGCGCCAGACCGGCACCGCCCTTCCGTTGATACAAGTTCGACCGAATCAGGCGGCCGGCGCGATCTCCGCGTCGCCATCGTCGGCTCGCGGTCGGCGAGCGCGGCGGCGGGGCTTCGGCGCCTCTTCTTCAGCGTCGCCATCGTTGCTCGCCTCTTCGGCGCCGATCGCGGGCGGAAGAGCGTCGAACGCAATGCGCTCCTCGGTCTCGTCCTCACCCTGATCGTCACGCGCCTGGCCATTCGGCCGGCGGTCGCGGCGCTCATAGCGATCGTCGCGGTCGCGGCGGGGACGGCGCTGCTGCTGGCGTTCACCCTGTTCGGCCTCGGCTTCGCCCTCGGCATCGACGCCCTCGAGCATCTCGTCCTCGTCACCATCGCCGTCGTCGTCACGGCCTCGGCGCTGTTCGTCGAAACGGACGCGGCTCTCGCTCAGGACGCGGAAATAGTGATCGGCGAACTGGAGGTAATATTCGGTCTGGACGCGGTCGCCGGAAAGCTGTGCGTCGCGCGCCATGCTCTTGTACTTTTCGAGCAGCTGGGCGGCATTGCCGCGCTGGCGGTTGTCCTGGCGATTACCACCGCCTCCGCCACCCGGCATTCCCTGTGGACGCTGTCCACCGCGGCCGCGACGGCGGCCGCCTTGACGATTATTAATCAAGCTGTTGTTCCTTATCGCACTCGCGCCTCATTCGGGCGTCGCAAAACCTTTCAACACCGAAGGTCCTTTCCCCGCGACAGGCCGCCGGAGCCGAGGCCCTGGCTGCCCCTTATCCTCTGCTGTGCACCAGCTATTGGTGCATAGGCCGATGGCGTCGGGGGTGGCGGCGGAGGCGCTTTGCGATTGTCTGAAGCGGCTCCGTGCCTGAGCCAAGATGTAGTGACGATTGCCGAATATTCCAAGCGATTTTCTTTTTGACCTAGATCAGCATCGCGCGTGGACGTCCGGCCAGGTCGCGGGCAAGCCGCGGCTCCAGCCCGTGTTCCTTGAGTAACTCGCCGACTGCTTCGTCCTGTTCATGGCCAATCTCGACTGCCGCCAGTCCGCCGGCGGTAAGCAACCGGCCGATCTCGGGCGCCAAGCGGCGATATTCGGCAAGACCCTCCTCACCCGCGAACAATGCTTCGGCCGGTTCGTACTCGGCGACACCGGGGCCCAGTTCTTCACCTTCCGCGACATAGGGCGGGTTGATCAGGACGAGATCGAATTTCTCGCTGATTCCCTTGGCCCAGTCGCCGCGCTTGAAATGTGCGCGCTCCGCCAGCCCCAACCGCTTCGCGTTGCGTCTCGCATAACCCAGCGCTTCGTCGGAAGAATCCACGCCGATGCCTGTCGCCTTCGGCCACTGGTCGAGCGCCGCCAAAAGCAACGTGCCAGGCCCGGTGCCGAGGTCCAGGATGCGCTTGGGACCCGGCTTGCCGGCGAAATGCTCAACGGCGGCGGCGATCAAAGTCTCGCTGTCCGGCCGCGGCACCAGTGCGCCAGGGCCGACTTCGAGCTCGATGTTCCAGAAGGCTCGCTTTCCGGTGATGTAGGCGACCGGCTCGCCGTCCTTGCGACGCTCGATGAAGCCGGCGAACGCCGCTGGCGCCGCACCCTCCTGCTTCGACAGCAAGAGCGTGTCACGCTCGATTCCCAGCGAGTGCGCCATCAGCAGTTCGGCATCAAGCCGCGGCGTGTCGCTGCTCTTCTTCAGGGCCTGCGTGGCGCGATCGAGCGCCCGCGCGATGGCGGTCACGCTTCTTCCAGTCCGGCGAGACGCTCTGCCTCGTCCTCGGCGATCAATGCGTCGACCAGTTCGCCAAGGCCCGGCCCTTCCAGGATTGCATCGAGCTTGTGCAGCGTCAGGTTGATTCGGTGGTCCGTCACGCGGCCCTGCGGGAAATTATAGGTGCGGATGCGCTCCGACCGATCGCCCGATCCGACCATCGACTTGCGCGCTCCGGCCCGCTCGTTCGCCAGTCGCTCGCGCTCCATTTCGAACAGGCGCGTCCGCAGGACCTTCAGCGCCTTGGCCTTGTTCTTGTGCTGCGACTTTTCGTCCTGCTGGATGACGACCAGGCCAGTGGGCAAATGGGTGATACGAACGGCGCTGTCCGTCGTGTTGACCGACTGCCCGCCCGGCCCAGACGAGCGATAGACGTCGATGCGCAGATCCTTGTCGTCGATCTGGGCATCGACATCCTCGGCTTCAGGCAGCACCGCGACCGTCGCCGCCGACGTATGAATTCGCCCACCGCTCTCCGTCGCCGGGACACGCTGAACGCGGTGTACACCGCTTTCAAACTTCAGCTTGGCGAAGACCCCCGCGCCGCTGATGGATGCGATCGCTTCCTTGTAGCCGCCGACATCGGACGCGCTGGCCGAGATTAGTTCGACCTTCCAGCCCTGCTCCTCGGCATAGCGCTGGTACATGCGCAGCAGGTCGCCAGCGAAGAGTGCGGCCTCGTCGCCACCCGTACCGGCCCGGACCTCCAACATCGCGGCGCGCTCGTCGGCGGCGTCGCGCGGCAGCAGCTTAACTGCCAGCGCTCGCTCGGCTTCCGGCAGGCGGCGCTTGATGTCCTCGACCTCGAGCTCCGCCATTTCCTTCAATTCGGCCTCGGCTGTCGGGTCGGCCGCCATGCCGAGCAGCACATCCAGCTCGGCGCGCAGCCGGCGGACTTCGCGCGCGGCGTTGGCCACCGGTTCGATCTGCGCATACTCCTTGGAGAGGCGGACGAACTCGTCCGGCGCCAGGCTGGGCGCCGCCATGGCCTCGGTCAATTCATGCTTCTTCGCCTCGATAGAGACGATGCGGTCCAACGAGATGCGGCTCATCGGCGAAGCGCCTCCGCGAGCTTGTCGAACGCGATGGCGTTTTGTTCGCCGCTCTGCAGGTCTTTCACCTGCGCGACACCGGCTTCAACCTCGCTTTCCCCGATGATGAGGGCAAAGCGTGCGCCGGCGGCATCTGCCTTCGCCATGCGCTTCTTCATATTGCCGCGGAACGCCATGTCGGCGGCGATGCCCTGGCTCCGCAGGCTGGCCAACACTTTGGTCGCCACTTGCTCGCCGGCCTCTCCCAGCGGCACGATCACGGCATCGGGGCGCTCAGATGCAGGCGCGTCGACCATCATCGCCAACCGCTCGATCCCTGCCGCCCAGCCGATGGCTGGCGTGTGCGGGCCCCCAAGCGATTCCATCAGTCCGTCATACCGGCCGCCGCCCAGCAACTGTGCCTGCGCGCCGAGCTCCTCGGTGACGAACTCGAACGCCGTGTGACGGTAATAGTCGAGGCCGCGTACCAACCGGGGTTCGCGCACCCAGGCGATGCCCGCCGCGTCCAGGCCTTTGGTCACCGCCTCAAAAAACTGCCCTGCCTCGACGGTCAGGAAATCGTCGATCCCCGGCGCACTGTCGGCGAAGGGCCAATCCTGGTGCGCCTTGCTGTCGAGGATACGGAGCGGGTTACGGTCGAGGCGCGATTGGCTCTCATCGCTCAGGGCCGCGCGGTGCTTCGAGAAATGTGCATGCAAGGCGTCGCGCCACTTGGTCCGCGTCTCCGGATCGCCAAGCGTGTTGAGATGCAGGGTCGAGCGCTCCGAAAGTCCAAGCTCGGCCAGCAACTGCGCCGCCAAGCCGATCGCTTCGACGTCCGCCGCCGGCTCGCCTGCACCCAGAATCTCCGCGTCCAGCTGATGGAACTGGCGGAAGCGCCCTTTCTGTGGCCGTTCGTAGCGGAACGCCGCACCCCAGGTCGCGATCTTGAGCGGCGCGTGTTGCTGCCAACCTTCACTGATGTACGCACGGGCGATCCCGGCGGTGAGCTCCGGTCGAAGCGTGATCGAATCCCCCGACCGGTCCTCGAAGCTGTACATTTCCTTCGAGACGACATCGGTCGTCTCGCCGATCGTCCGCGCGAACACTGCCGTCGGCTCGATCACTGGCACTTCGACCCGCCTGAACCCGAACAGCCGGCGCACGCGATCGAAAGCCGAAATCACCGCATGGAAGCGGTCGGCTTCTTCTCCGAGCAGGCTTTGCGTTCCCCGGACAGGTTGGGGCGTCTCAATCTTCGCCATTCAGGCGGCGATTAACCGCAAGCCGCGATTTGTCCAAGCACCCGTCAGGCGGCGGCGCCATCCCCGACGATATCGGGCCGTGTTTCCTGCTCCGGCGACAGCATCTTGTAGAGCCCGCCACCGATGACTCCCCCGACGATCGGCGCGACCCAGAAAATCCACAATTGCTGCAGCGCCAGCCCGCCGACGACGATGGCTACGCCCGTGCTGCGCGCCGGGTTCACAGAGGTGTTGGTCACCGGGATCGAGATCAAATGGATGAGCGTGAGGCCGAGGCCGATTGCCAAAGGCGCGAAGCCCGCGGGCGCCCGGCTGTGGGTCGACCCCATGATGATGATCAGGAAAAAGGCGGTCATGACGATTTCGGTGACGACCCCCGCCATGATCGAATAGCCTCCCGGCGAAAGCTCGCCGACGCCGTTCACCGCCAGCCCATTCGGCGCGAGCGTAAAGCCCGGCTGGCCGCTGGCGATGATGTAGAGCGTGAAGGCCGCCGCTATGGCTCCAAGTACCTGGGCCGCGATGTAAAGCGGTATGTCCCTCGCCGGGAAGCGCCCGCCCGCCCACAGGCCGATGGTGACCGCGGGGTTGAGGTGGCACCCGGAAATATGCCCGATGGCATAGGCCATGGTGACGACCGTCAGGCCGAAGGCCAGCGCGACGCCCAGCAAGCCAATGCCGACGTCCGGAAAGGCCGCTGCCAGCACCGCGCTGCCGCAGCCGCCGAGCACCAACCAGAATGTGCCGAGAAATTCGGCTATTCCCTTACCGTTCATCTCTTCCTCCCTGCCGTTTGGCCTGATGGTTTTGACGAGGCTCCGAAGGCCATTCCATTGGACAAAACCCGCAGAAGGGGTGGCCAATTCGAAGCGGCGGGATTAGGGCGCCCGCCATCATGAACATCGACCTGATTCCCGCCGGCGCCAATCCGCCGCAAAGCGTCAACGTGCTCATAGAAGTCCCGATCGGCGGCGACCCGGTGAAATATGAATTCGACAAGGCCAGCGGCGCCTTGTTCGTCGACCGCATCCTGCACACCAGCATGCGCTACCCCGCCAATTACGGTTTCATTCCTCAGACCCTGTGCGGCGACGGCGACCCGCTGGATTGCCTGGTCATGGCGCGCTGGCCGCTGATGACCGGCAGCGTCATTCGCGTCCGGCCGGTCGGCGTTCTCTTCCTTGAAGACGAGGCCGGTGGCGACGAGAAATTGCTCGCGGTCCCCGAGATCAATGTCAGCCCCTATTACGCCGAGATCAATGAGGCGACCGACCTGCCCGCGATCACGCTGCAGCAGATCGAGCACTTCTTCAAACACTATAAGGACCTGGAGCCCGAAAAGTGGGTCCGGGTCGGTCGTTGGGGCGGCCGCGAAGAAGCCTATCGCGTCGTCGAAGAAGCGCTGGTCCGCGCGCGGAAGCGCTGAGGCAGGAACAGCTTCCTGAGGCTGATCGTCACCGTCCGGCCCGTCGGGTCGAGCAAATCTTCCTGGTAACTGAAGGGCACATCGCCGAGCGCGTTGCGGACCTTCGGCCTGGAATCCAGCAAATTGCTGATGCTGAAGTTGACGGAGCTGCCGATCAACCAGGGATGCTTGGCGACCAGGTCCAGCCGCTCGCCGAGGTTGGCGAACAGGCGCAGGTTGAATGTCGCCAGCGACGAGAATTTTAGGTCGCCCGCGGCGGTATCCCCGTCCACCTTCGTAGGACTGTACCAATTGCCCGACAGCCGCGCGCCAAGGCCATTATTGGCCCAGCCCGCCTGGAACTCGACTTCATGCCGCGGCTTGCCGCCGGTCGAACCGAGGGCGGAGCCGTGCAGGTAGTCCAGCTCCAGGCCCGGCCCGATGACCGCCTTGTCGACGAGGTTGATGGTGTGGGTCATGGAGAAGGTCAGCCGGCCGCGGTTCTGGCCGCCGCCGAAGAAGCCGCCGCCTCCGCCGCCGCGACCGCCAAAGCCACCGCCGCCCGGACCACCGCCGAAGCCGCCACCCGGCCCGCCGCCGCCCGGAGGACTGCCAGCACCTGACGCTGGGGGCGGGCCACCATCTGCCGGTGGCGCCCCTCCCTCAGGCGGCCTCTCGCCCGCCGGCGGGGTCGCGCCAGCCGGCGGGCGGAACCGCGCGCGCAGCAACTCGATCTGCGCCTGCGTCGGCCGCGCAGACTTCAGCGGCTTTGAGAAATCGAACCCCCAGCGCAGGGAGTCTCGCCGCGATTCCTCGAAATTGACCGGCCGCAGGTCAACGGCGACCAAATTGCCGCCGGAATCGCGGACGAAGCGATCGGGGAAGGCCGCCTCTAGTTCGGCGCTCGGCCCCGGGAAGCTGGAGATCGGGTCCTTGATGACCTCATGGACATAGTCGGCTCGGAAACGCAGGTCCTTGTCCTCGAACGGTTTCCAATTGCCTCCGAGCTTCCAGACGTTGCGGCGGTCGGGGCTGAGGTCGGGATTGCCGCCGGTGATCGACGTGACCTGCACCGAATCGCCGGTCGTGAAGTCGAACACGCGCGAATCCGGAGTTTCCAGGATGGGGTCGCCAATCTGCTGCATCGTTGGCGCGCCTTCCTCGCGCGTCCAGCTGCCGATGAAATGCAGGTTTTCCGTCGGTGCCCAGTTGAATCCGGCGCCGACGGTGCTCAGCGTGCTAAAGTCCGACAAATGCTCGAACTCGGCGTTGAGATTGGCGCCAAGCCGCCCGACCGCGCTGTTCTTCAGCAACGGGAGGTCAAGGTTCGCGGAGGCGTCCACTCGGTCGCGGCCCAGCTTGTTGGTCCCGTCGATATTATTGCGGCGGCGCTCGGTCTCGAGGTCGGCCGTGTCGCCCGACAGCTTCAGCGTGACATTGGCGGTGCCGGCGGGAAGCTTAAACAATGGCCCCGATGCGAGGCCGGTGAGGTCGCCCGACAATTGCGTCGAACGAGCCCGGTCGGTGATGTCGGCATCGACGTCACTGGTTGTGACATTGCGCGACCAGTCGGCATTGCCGGTCAGCGTATAATGCCAATGGCCCGCATCCTTGTTGGCCGACAGGCCGAGATGCGCGCTATTGCTTGACGTATCGCGGAACAACGGCACGTCCTCGAATCCAAGGCCCGACTTGCCGTCGCTGTGCTGGACCTCGGCATTCAGCGTCGCGCCGACATCGCCGAGGATGGTCCGGCTGACTGAGCCGCTGGCGCGGACCAGGCCCTTGGAGCCGACAAGGCTGCGATAGGGCCGGGTGTCGAACCCGGCCGGGTCCTCAATGTCGATTTCGCGCTCGTCTTCGTTCAGTCGGCTGTTGGCCTCGCCGTGCAAGTTCAGCATCGTGCGCGTGTCGTTGCGGATGCTGACGCGGGTGGCGTCGGCCAGGCCCGCTACATAGCCGCCCTCGGTCGCCGCCGTGCCGTCGGCGCGGGCGGCGGTTGAATAGAAGCGGCGGCGAAGAATGAAGTTCACCACGCGCTGGTCGGCGCGATAGCCGTACTTCAGCGCGACCTCTTCGGGCAGGATATCGACGCGCTCGATCGCTTCGGGCGGGATGTCGCGAAGCTCGCGGAAGCCGGAAATGCGCCGGCCGTTGAGCAGCAGGACGGGCGCCTCGCCGCCCCTGCCGCGCGCGCTGCCGATCTGCGGCGCGATAGCGTCCAGCAATTCCTGGATGCTGGTAGCCCCGGTTGCCCGGATGTCGCGGGCATTCAGCGTGTTTTCGGTCGGGATGTCACCGATCACCGAACCCCGCGCGCGCTGGCCCACGACGACGACGGATTCCTCGGACTCGCTGTCTTCGGCCGTCTCGGTCCCTTCTTCGGATTGCTGGGAGGCCTGGGCGGGTTCATCCGGCTGGACCGATGGTTCCGCCTGCTGGGCAAATGCGGGAACGGCGGCAACACTGGCGAGGAGGAAAATCAGGGAACGGGGCATGAGCCGGGAACCTTTGAAACGTCGAACGGCTCCGCGCGCTTGACGGCGCAAAGATGAATGGCAGATTTTTACAGGGGTGATTTCGACAAACGGGTGCTGCTGCGCCGACGAAGGGTGGTCATCCCGTCATGCGAAGCGCCGCGATGGCCGCGACGATGGCGAGGATGAGCAGCAGCCGGATGGTGCTTGACGGCTCATTGAACCAGAGCATCCCGACCACGACCGTGCCGACCGCGCCGATTCCGCCCCAGACCGCATAAGCCGTCCCCATCGGAATCTGCCGGGATGCGACTTCCAGCAATGCCATGCTGACTGCGACCGAAGCCAGGAAGGCCAATGTCCAGGGCAGGTTCTTGAACCCGTCAACGAACCGGAGCGAGGTCGTGAAGCCGACCTCGAACAATCCCCCAATGATCAGCCAGAACCAGGCCATGCTCTTCCCTTGCCGGAATTGGACGTTAGGCTCCGGGTCATGGCATCCAGGCGCACCATCGGCAATCGCATCGCCCCGCCGCGCTTCATCCTGTTTTTCGTCCTGATGCTTGTCGGCAGCGCGATTGCGGGTGGCTGGCTCGAGCGGACGCTGGCCATCATGGCGGGTTTCGACATCGCCGCCTTGGGATTCATCATCGCTTGCGCCAGCCTGTTCGACGATGAAGCCATGCAGATGCGCAAGTCTGCGAGCGAGAACGACGCGAACCGCCTAGTCCTGTTCCTGCTGACGTTGGTCCTGTCGCTGGTCATCCTGGTAGCCGTTGCGGGTGAGCTGACCGGGGATCGTCACCTGTCCGGGTTCGAAAAGGCCCTGGTCGTCACGACCCTGATGCTCGCCTGGTTCTTTGCCAACCTCGTCTACGCGCTGCATTATGCGCACCTCTTTTACTCGAGCGACGCTGGTGGCGACCATGCCGGGCTCGATTTCCCCGGCAAGCGACCCGAGCCCGACTATTGGGACTTCGTCTATTTCTCGTTCACTCTTGGAATAGCGTTGCAGACCTCCGACGTTTGCATCACCTCGACCCGGATCCGGCGGCTGGTGGTGATGCACTGCATCGGCGCTTTCATCTACAATCTCGGAGTCCTCGCACTCGCGGTGAATGTCCTCGCCGGCTAAGCGGCGACTTCCATGCTTGGATCGGCTTCTTCCGGTGTCCGCGCCGCCAACAGGCAGCCGCCGATGATCATGGCTGCACCGGCGACGGTGAAGGGCGAAACCGTTTCGTTGAAAATGATCCAGCCAAACAGCGCGGCCCACAGGAAGCTCGTATATTCAGTCGTGGCAAGATAGCTCGCCTGCGCGCGCGCATAAGCCCAACTTAACAATAGCAGCGAAGTCGTCGCCAGGAACGCCGCCAGGATGATCAGCGGCAGCTTATCCACGGGCGGCGGCTCGATGCCGAGAACCGGCACCGCCGCAATCATGCCGATGAACATGAAAAGGCTCTGGAAGAAGCTGGCCTCGACCGGCGGCGCTGCCAAAGACTGCTGGCGCATGAGGATGATGTTCACCGCATAGCAGCCGGCCGAACAGAGGATGGCGATACTGCCGAGCAAGGCTTCGTGGCCAAGGTCAGCCCGTGCCTGGCCCCAGACGATGATGAGAACCCCGGCAAAGGCGACGATCGACGCGCCGATCAGCCGCGGTCCGACATGTTCCTTGAGGATCGCGGCGGCGAGATAGAGCGCCATCAGCGGGGCGATGAACGCCAGTGCGATCGCCTGCGCCATCGGCACCCGCGCCAGTCCCCAGAAAAAGGTTGCGGCCATGACCGAGCCGAGAAGGCCACGGGTGGCGTGGATCCTCATTGTCCTCCGGTCCGGCCGGCGCGGCTTGCTCGACGCAAAGAGCGCGCCGGTCATCAGCATTCCGGCGAGGCTTCGCCAGAAGAGGGTGATGTAAGTGCCAAGAGCCAGCACCAGCCCTTTCATCACGGCGTCCATGGCGGAGAAAGTGGCGATGCCGAACGCCGCCACCATGAAAGCAATCAAAGGAGGATGGCGCGGCTCGACCATGTCCGGGCCCTAGCGATGCGCCTATGGAAAGGGAAAGCCTATTCGGCGGCTTCGGCCGCTGCCTGTTCGGCCGCTTCGATTTCGGCCGCCTTCGCCTCGACCAACTTGACGATATGATCGACCATGTCGGCATCCTGCACATGGTGATCGGTCACGCCCGACAGATAGACCATGTGCTTTCCCTGGCCGCCCCCTGTGATGCCGATGTCGGTCTCGCGCGCCTCGCCGGGACCGTTGACGACGCAGCCGAGCACGGAGAGCGACAGTGGCGTCTTGATATGCTGCAGCCGCGCTTCCAGTGTTTCGACTGTCCGGATGACATCGAATCCCTGCCGCGCGCAGCTTGGGCAGGAGACGACGCGGACGCCGCGGTTGCGGATGCCCATGGCCTTCAGAATCTCGTAGCCGACGCGGACTTCCTCTTCCGGTTCGGCCGACAGCGATACCCGAATAGTGTCGCCGATCCCCGCCCAAAGCAGGCTGCCGATACCAATCGATGATTTGACCGTGCCGGTGAGCAGGCCGCCGGCTTCGGTGATGCCAAGGTGGAGCGGGCAATCGACCTGGCTCGCGAGCTGCTGGTAGGCGGCGACGGCGAGGAACAGGTCCGACGCCTTCACGGCAACCTTGTAGTCGCGGAAATCATGGTCTTCGAGGATCCGGATATGGTCGAGCGCACTTTCGACCAGCGCTTCCGGGCACGGCTCGCCATATTTTTCCAGCAGGTCCCTCTCCAGGCTGCCGGCATTGACGCCGATGCGGATGGCGCAGCCGTTGGCGCGCGCCGCCGAAATGACTTCCTTCACCCGCTCTTCGGAGCCGATATTGCCCGGATTGATCCGCAGGCAGGCGGCACCGGCGTCGGCGGCCTCCAGGGCCCGCTTATAGTGGAAGTGGATGTCGGCGATGATCGGCACCTTGGCGGCGCGGATAATCTCCTTCAGCGCAGCGGTGCTCTCCACATCGGGACAGGACACTCGGATGAGGTCAGCGCCCGCTTCCTCGCAGCGGCGGATCTGGTCGATCGTCGCTTTGGCATCCGACGTCGGGGTATTGGTCATCGTCTGGACGCTGACGGGCGCGTCGCCGCCGACAGCAACGCTGCCGACCATGATCTGGCGGGAAGGACGGCGCTCGATGTCGCGCCAGGGTCGTATCGACATGGCGGCGATATAGGCCCCGAGGCCATGCGCGCCAACCTTATCCTTCGGGAATCGCGCGACTTACGAATCTCTGTTATTGCCCGACATTAACAGACGGGTGGGGCAAACCGTATGCGGGAGGTCGCCCTAGTATCGCCGCGAAGCGTTGCCGGCACGAGCCGGCGCGAACGCCCATCCGTTACCCCGCGCTATTGGGCCTTCCTCAGCTACAGCCACAAGGACAGCGAAACCGCCGATTGGCTGCATGGCGCGCTGGAGAAATTTGCCGTTCCGCGCTCCCTGGTCGGCAATGACAGTCCCCACGGGCCCATACCCGCCCGCTTCAGCCCGATTTTCCGCGACCGCCAGGAGCTCGCGGCAGCGAGCGACCTCGGTCACACGATCCGAGAGGCGCTCGCGGCGTCGCGCTGCCTGATCGTCCTCTGCTCACCGGACGCGGCCCGGTCGCGTTGGACAAACGAAGAGATCATCGCCTTCAAGAAGGCGCACCCATCCGGCTGCGTATTGGCGGCGATCGTCGATGGCGAGCCCTTTGCAAGCGAACTTCCCGGCCATGAGGGCGAGGAATGCTTCCCGCCGGCACTTCGCCAGAAGTTCGACAGTCGCGGCCGGCCGACCGGCAAGCGCGCCGAGCCCATCGCGGCCGATCTCCGCCCGACCGGTGACGGCCGCCAGCTCGGCCTCCTCAAGATCATCGCCGGAATGCTTGGCGTCGGCCTTGACGACCTCGTCCAGCGCGAGCAGCAGCGCCGCCACAAGCGCCTCACCACCATCGCGGCCGCCTCGCTCACCGGCATGGTCCTGACCAGCGGCCTCGCCGTTTTTGCCTTCGAAAAGCGCGACGAGGCCCGCGACCAGCGCCGCGAAGCCGAGGGCCTGGTCGGCTTCATGCTCGGCGATCTTCGCCAGAAGCTGGAGCCGATCGGCCGGCTCGACGCGCTCGACGCCGTCGGTAGCCGGGCGCTCGCCTATTTCGCCAAGCAGGACAAATCGGAGCTGTCCGACGCTGCCCTTGCCCAGCGAAGCAAGGCTCTGACCATGATGGGCGAGATTGCGCAGACCCGCGGCGATCTCGAAGGGGCCCGCGCCCGCTATGCCGAGGCCATGTCAGGCACCGCGGAAATGGTCCGCCGGTCGCCGGACGATCCAGAACGGCTCTTCGAGCATGCGCAGAACGTGTTCTGGATCGGCGAGATTGCGCGCGAGCGCGGCCAGCTCGACCAAGCAGAAGCGGCTGCGAGGGAATACAAGAACCTGTCCTACCGCATGACGTCCATCGATCCGGCAAGCGTCCGCTACCGGATGGAAACCCAATATTCCGATGCCGAGCTCGGGATCGTCTACCTCGCCAAGCGCCGCTTCCCCGAGGCGTCACGGCAGTTCAAGGCAGCGGTCGCGACCATCGAGCGCGTTGCGGCGGCCGAGCCCAACAATCGCGAATACCAGCTGAACTTCTCGAAATCGCTCGCCTGGCTCGCCGATGCGCAATGGTCGGAGGGCAAGCTCGACGAGGCGATCGCCCAACGCGAACGCGAAGTCGACCTGCTCACCCGCCTCAGCAAACGCGGGCGCGACGTCGAGTATCTCGAGCAGATGATCATCGCCCACCAGGCCTTGGGCCGGCTCTTCGCTTCGCGCGGCGAGTCAAAGGAGGCGCTTGAGCACCTGAATGCCGCGGTATCGGTCGCCGAGAACCTGATCCCGTCCGAGCCGGACAATATGCGCTGGGTGGAATATGCCGCTTCCTCGAAGCTCGCGCTTGCCAATACCTTGCTCGCTTATGGTTCGAAGGAGGAAGCGGGTGTCCAGGCGCGCGCCGGCTGCGACATGGTCAGCCGGCTTCTCGCGCGTTCGACACAGGTCACTTACTGGCAGGAGGTCAATCGCGACTGCCTGGCGGTTCGAGCGGAGCTTGCCCTCGCGGCCAACGCGACGGACGAAGCCGCGTCGCTGGCGGGACAATTGCTGCGGTCCACTCAGGCGGTCGGCAAGGGGCCGAGCCTGGACGACCGCTATAAGTTGGCAGCAGCGCAGCGCCTGGTTGGCGATGTCGCGGACCGTCAGGGCGACCGCGCCCGCGCCCTTCAAGCCTGGCAGGCGGGCCTTGCTACCCTGCCGAAAAACGTCACCGAACGTCCGCGCGAGCTCGGCGAGCGGGTAGAGTTGCTGAAGCGCGTTGGCAGGAACGCGGAAGCGCGGGCGATTGAAGCGCGTCTTGCCGCAATGGGCTTCAGGCGGTCGATCTAGATTCCAACGAGAAAGTGGCAGGGAGGGAAAAATGGCCAAACGGTTTCCCAAGCATGTGAACATCATCGCTCATGAAGACCCCAGCAAGCCGGACGGAGTCTCCTTCCACCTGGAAACGCCCAAGGGCGAAAAGCTGGAAAGCATCGTCTTCAGCAAGGACGACGAGTTGATGGCCAAGAAGGACGAGCATGAGGTGCACTTCTCCCTCGTCCAGGAATCCGGCATGACGCTGGAATTCGCGCAGAGCCTGACCGACGTCCTCTGGGTGGCCTGGGGCGACAAGGATCATATCCCTGCGTGCCCGACGTCGGGCAACGGCCAGGATCCCGTCTTCTACGCGGAAAAGTCGGCGCCCAAGAAGCTGACGGTCGTCAACACCAATCCGTCGAATTGCTTCTTCAGTTTCACCATCAACTTCGTGGACAGTTCGACACAGGGCGTGAAGAAGCTCATCCCCTACGATCCCATCGGCGACAATCGGAACGGCGGCAGCTCGATCGATCCCACGGGGTTCGCGTCCTCGTCCATTTTCAACACGCTGATTGTGGCCGGCGTCGCGCTCGTCGTGGTGCTCGGATACGTTTTGCTGCGCTGAACCGGCGCGCTTTGCGAGGGAGGGAAACATGGCACGCAGGCCCGTGACGATTACCGTCAGGATCAAGAGCGACAACCCCGCCGACTTCGAGCTGTCGACAACCGGCAATACGCCCATCAAGAAAGGGGGCGCCGGCGGGGACGATGAGGTTACCTTCGACAATTGGCAGGGCGGGGTGTTCAAGGACGGGTTCGAGATCGCCTTCCAGATTCAGGACGATACCGGCAAGGGCTACATGTACTTCCAGGACCCGAACCCGACCAAGGCGGACCTCAATGACGCGATGGCGGTCAAAGTCATCAATCCCAATGGCCATTGCCCGCGGGCAGGCTCGACCTGGGTCGGATTCGCGCCGACCGGCATGAGCGCCGACCGGAAGACGCTGAGCGTCCTCAACCCCAATGAATACAAGCAATATTTCGGCTTCGCCTTCTTCTTCGGATTGCAGGGCGATTCCAAGTACAGGCTGAAATATGATCCCATCGGCGACAACCGGAACGGTCTCGCAGAATAGTGAGGGAAGGCGTTCGGAACGGAGATAGACAAGGGCCAAGCGCCGGTCCGCCGCCGCTCCCTTTTGCGCTGACGATCGGTGTCACAGGGCATCGGCTGGAAGCGATACCGGCGAAGCAACGCACCGGCGTACAGACCCGGATTGCTGATGTCCTGGCGAGATTAGAGGCCGAAGCGCTGTCGCTCCATCGCCGCGAGCCAGATTTGTTCGCATCCGATGCGCCCCTATTCACGCTCGTCAGTCCGCTTGCCGAGGGTGCTGACCAGATGGCGGCAGAAGCGGCGTTGGCGCGCGGCTGGCAATTGCAGGCGATCCTGCCGTTCGACCGCCAGACCTATCTCGCCGATTTCAACGATGATGATAGCCGCGCCCGCTATGACAGGCTCGTTGCATCGGCTCGATGCACGCTTGAATTGCCCGGCGATCCGCAGGATCGATTGGAGGCCTATGTCATGGCGGGGCGCGGAACCGTGGCCCACTGCGACATCCTCATTGCCGTATGGGACGGCCTGCCTCCACGCGGTCGCGGCGGCACTGCCGAAGTCGTCGAGCTCGCCATCCAGCGCGGAACGGCGATCATCCATCTACCGGTCGATCCGGGCGAGGGCCGCATCCTGTGGAGCGCCTTCGACCCCAATGTCCTGACCCGCAGCCGCCACGACGCCAATGTCAGCCGGCCTTTCGACAAGGACAGTCTCCGCCAGTTGCTGGAAGGCATGCTGGCCCTGCCGCCAAGCGAAGCCGAGCGGCGCTTCTACTCGCAATTCTCGAATGAGCGGCAGCGGCGGCTTCGCGCTCGTCTCGAGTATCCGATCCTGCTGGCGCTTACCGGAACAGGGCGCCTGAAACGTGCGCACTGGCACGAGGGCAAGTCGGCGGCGGCGATTGAGGAGGAATGGCAGAATTTCCTCGCCGGCTGCACCGACTGCCACGGTGTCTCGGCTCCGCTCGACCTCTTGCAGAAAGCCTATGGATGGGCGGATCGCATGGCGACTTACTACGCCCAGACCTTCCGCAGCGGGCACATTTTCAACTTCGTGTTCGCCGCCACCGCCGTCATCCTCGGCCTGTCGTCCTTTGCTTTGCCGACATCGAAACTGCATCTGGCGATTGCCGAAATGCTCATCACGCTGGCGATCATCATCAACACGGCCGTCGGGATGAAGCAGGAATGGCATCGCCGTTGGCTCGATTATCGCCAGCTTGCGGAGCGCCTGCGACCATTGCGGAGCCTCAAGCTGATGGGCATAGCCGCGCCCGACCCGCCGGGCAGCCAGGCCAACCCCGTCGCCCGCCGCTGGATCGATTGGTACGCCGCCAGCATCTGGCGGGCTTTGGGTTGCCCGCACGGCCGCATCGGACAGGAAAATGTCGCGGAGTTGACCGATTCCATCGTCCGTCACGAGATCGAACCGCAGATCGCCTACAATGAGCGCAGCGCGCATCAGATCGAGACGCTCGACCGGAGGCTGGCGCGGTTCGGCATGGCTCTTTTCGTGCTCACGCTGATCGCCTCTGTCGCGGTGATCTGGGGACTGATCTTCGATCCCGATTGGGTGAACAACACGCAGAATTGGGCGACCTTGATGTCGGCCGGCTTCCCTGCTGTCGGAACCGCGATTTTTGGCATTCGCTTCCAGGGCGATTTCGGCGCCAGTGCGCTCCGGTCGCGATCCACAGCGCGGACGCTCGCTGCCATTCGCGACCAGATTGGCGATGGCAAATCCAACCTTAACCGATCCGCCGACCTCATGGAGCAGTCCGCGCGCGCCATGCTCGGTGACCTCGACGAATGGCGGCTCATCATTCAGCAGCTGGACCTGTCGGTCGGATAAGCTTGGCGGCTGCAATTCGGCTCTGCCCGCGTTAAGTCGCTTGAGTGCCGATTCGAAAGCTAGCTTTGTTCGCCGCCGCTTTATGCGCGGCTTCCCCCGCCTCTGCCTGGTGGGAATATGGTCACGAGTCTGTTGGCCGCATCGCGCTTGAGAGCGTCCGCCCCGACACACGGGCGCAAATCAACCACCTGCTCGCCAAGGGCAAGTTGCTCGACACGCCGGAATGCCCGGTTGCGACGATCGAGGAAGCCAGCGTCTGGGCCGATTGCGTCAAACCATTGGGCGACCGCTTCACCTATGCCTACGCCTGGCACTACCAGAACGTCGACATCTGCAAGCCGTTCGATCTCAAGCCTGCCTGCAAGGACGGCAATTGCGTTTCGGCGCAGATCGAGCGCAACGCCCGCCTGCTCGCGGACCGCAAGGTGCCGGAGCGCGAGCGGCTCATGGCCCTCGTCTTCCTCGTCCATTTCATGGGCGACCTCGTCCAGCCGATGCATGCCGGCGATCGCGGCGACAAGGGCGGTAACGACGTGAAGGCCAATTACGGAATCGTCGGCGGCCACACGAACTTGCACAGCATCTGGGACGGCCATCTCGCCGAGCGTTCCATCTCTACGCCGCCAGCCGGGCCGCGAGCGATCCTCGCCTCCTCCACTTCGGAAGAGCGCGCCCAGCTTGCCGCCGGCACCGTCGAGGACTGGAGCCGCGACAGCTGGGAAGCGGCACGCAAATACGCCTATTCGTCTTTGATCGGCGATGCCTGCGGGCCGAAGCCGCAGGACCGGCCGACGCTCACCGAAGTCGAAGTCCGGGAACTGATTCCGGTCGTCCGGCGGCAGGTTCTCGCCGGCGGGGTTCGTCTGGCGAAGCTGCTCGACGATGCCCTGGGACCCGAGGCCAGGGCCCCCGGCCAGAAGCGCAACTAGCGCTTCACGAAACTCGCGATTTCATCGACGACGGACGGAGCAATCGGCAGCGACGCATCGCCATAGGCCGCCATATTGGCGGCGCGGTCATCGCTGAGCACCGGCTTCAGGACGTGGTTGACCCCCGGCAGGACCGCCAGCTTCGCCTTGGGCTGCCCGGCCGCCAAAAGCTTCGCATCTTCGACGCTGACCTGGATGTCCTTGTCGCCCTGGACGATTAGGTAAGGGACAGTCAGCCCGGCGGCGAGCTTCGGCGGGTCCTGTGCCAGCAGGTTCATGACGAATGGCTGCACTGCCGGGTTGAACAAAGGCTGCAATGGCGCCGGCAAGGTCGCGGCATCGACCGGGTTACCAGCTTCGAGCGAATCCAGCGCCGCCAGGGCCGGCTGCAGGATGGGCGCATTGGCCGGATTGCCCTTCAACTGGTCGCGCATCACCGTGCCCAGCTTGCGGCCGGGACCGGACACGCTGATGACTCCGCAGATACCTTCGGGCTTCTGGCCCGCGGTCAGCGCGACCAGCGACCCTTCGCTATGCCCGAGCACCCAGACGCATTTGACGCCGGTCGCGGCTTGCGCGCTCTTCACCCAGGCGTGGGCGTCGGCGGCGTAATCGGCGATCGTGACCTTGTTCGCGTCCGGGATCGCCGCCTTGCTGCCAAACATGCCGCGCTTGTCGGTCCGGATGGAGCTGACGCCCTGTTTCGCCAGCCCTTCGGCCAGCATGCGATAGGGCGCGGCAGTGACTCCGAGGGGGTTGTTGCCGTCACGGTCGGTCGGTCCGGATCCCGGAATGATGAGCACGACCGGGGTGCCCTTGCCGGCATCGGTCAGCGTTCCCGCCAGACTGCCCTGCGGGCCCGGTGCAGTGATTTCACGCTCGACTGGCGCGGCTGCGACAGCTGCCATGATCAGAAACTCCGCAATCATTCCTTACCTCCCCAGCGCCAGTGCCATCCACCGCGCGTAGTCTTGATGACGATGACCAGGAAAATGGCCGTCGCCGTGACGATGACCGAGCCCATTGCCCAGCCGTTGGTCTTCAGGATCTGCGTCGCGCCGATGATGGTCGCGACATAGGCCAGGGTGATCACCCACCCCTGCCAGGCGATGGGCACGCCGCCGCCGTAACCGTAACGCTTCGGCGCAAACCAGTCGGCCATCAGCCGAACGCCAGTCCGATGCCGATCCCGAGCAACAGCAGGCACAGGGCCGCTGCGATCAGGAATGGCTTGCGCTGCGACGATGAATGAATGGCCATGAACATATCAGTCTCCCTTTGGCGGCCGGCCGCGCTTGATCGGCGTCGGCATGTCCAGCTTCACGCCCCTCGCCTTCAATGCCTCGCGAAGCAGGCATTCGACCTGCGCATTCGTGCTGCGCAGTTCGGCGGCGGCGCAGCGCTCGACCGCGGCCCAAAGGCCCGGATCGACCCGCAAGGGGTAGGCTTTGCGCTCGCCGCCCACATCCGCCTCTTATGAATAGAGCGTGCCGGCGTTGACGACAGGCTGGGTGTCACGCTCGCCGCAAAGGACGACCATAAGGTTCGACACCATCGCCGCGCGGCGCTCGTCGTCGAGGTGGACGACGTTCTTCTCCGACAATTGCTCGAGCGCCATTTCGACCATTCCGACCGCGCCCGCGACCAAGGTCTGACGCGCCGCCACGACGGCCTGCGCCTGCTGACGGCGGAGCATCGCCTGGGCGATTTCCTGGGCATAGGCAAGGTGCGTGAAGCCGCATTCATCGACCGTGATTCCCGCGATCGCCAGCCGTTCAATGAGTTCCTTGCGAAGTTCGCCCGCGACCTCGTCGAGGTGACCGCGCAGCGTCACATCGTGGTGCTCGAAATCGTCATATGGGTAACGCGAGCCGATCTTCCGGATCGCCGCCTCGACCTGGACGCGGACGAACGCTTTATAGTCATCAACGTCGAACAAAGCCTGGGCCGTGTCGACCACGCGCCAGACGATCTGCGCCGCCATCTCGATCGGGTTGCCGCGTTGGTCGTTGACCTTGATTTTCTCGCTGATGAAGTTGTTGGCGCGAACCGACACCTTCTTGCGGATCATCCACGGCAGCACCCAGCGCAGGCCGGTCGTGCGGTCCGTTCCTTGATACTCGCCGAACAGAGTGATCGCCGCCGCCTGGTTCGGCTGCAACATGTAGAAGCCGCAAGCGATGAAGAGCAGCGCCAGCGGCGCGACAATCACCGCCGCGATGTGAATGGCGGGCCCCTCGCCGCCCCTGGCCAACCCGACAATCCCCCAAACTTGTGCGAGGATTGCGACCAGCAACAAGATGAGCATGACGTAGCCGCTGTACGCGCTCGCCGGCCGTTCCCGGCTCGCCGTCAGCGCAATGGTTTTCGACTCGAACATGTGACCTAGCTCCCCTTAATTTGATATCAATTTAATATCATGTTGCGACAAAGGTCAACTGGAATCGGCGGCCGCCTCTCGCTAAGGGCCGCGCATGGCATGGCGTTTGATGGTTCACGGTGGCTGCGGAGCAATGCGGCCGGGCGGTCTCGATCCCGATCAGGAGGATGCGGCGCGCGGCGGCCTCAACGCCGCGCTCGATGCAGGGGAGAAGATCCTTGCGGCGGGCGGTAGCGCCCTCGACGCCGTCGATGCCGCCGCCCGGGTGCTCGAGGACGATCCCGTCTTCAACGCCGGCCGCGGCAGCGTCCTCAATTACGATGGTAGCATCGACCTCGACGCAGCGATCATGGACGGCGCCGCCCGCGACGCCGGCGCCGTCGCGGGCATCAAGACCGTGCGTTGCCCGATCGCTTTGGCCCGCGCGGTCATGGAACAGTCGAGCCACGTCCTCCTCTCCTTCGAAGGCGCCGAGCAATTCGCCCGCGAGCACGGTTTCGAGACTGTCGACAACAGCTATTTCGAGACCGAGGAGCGCCGCGCACAGCTCGACAAAGTGCTTGCCGCCGGCGGCCATTTCGATGCCGACGTGAAATACGGCACCATCGGCGCGGTCGCAGTCGACGAGGCCGGCCACGTCGCCGCCGCAACCTCGACCGGCGGCCTCACCGCCAAGCGCTGGGGCCGGATCGGCGATTCGCCGCTCATCGGTTCCGGCACCTACGCCGACGATCGTTCGGCGGCGATTTCGGCCACCGGGTCGGGCGAGTATTTCATCCGCGCCGTCGCGGCCCACCAGGTCGCCGACCGCATCCGCCTCGCCGGCGCATCATTGCAGCAAGCGGTCGACGACACGCTCGCCGACATCAAGGAAATGGGCGGCACGGGGGGCCTGATCGCGGTAGCGCCCTCGGGCGAAGCGGCCTGGGGCTTCACGACGCCCGGCATGTACCGCGGCGTCGCCGGCCCGGACCTGCGCATCGTCGGCGTCTATTCCGAAGACCGATAAGGCAAAGCCGTCCGGCACCACTCCAGCTCGGCAGCAATCATCTCATCCTCACGCGCGAGGAAGTCCGCCACCGCCCGCCGGAACCCCGGATCGGGCAGGAAATGCGCCGACCGGGTCATCACCGGCTCGTAACCGCGCGCCAGTTTGTGCTCGCCCTGCGCTCCAGCCTGCACGCAACCCAGCCCATGATCGATCGCCCATTCGATCGCCCGGTAATAGCTGAGTTCGAAGTGCAGGAACGGCACTTCCTCGACCGCACCCCAATAGCGTCCGTAGAGCGTATCGGCCCCAACCAGGTTCAACGCGCCGCCGATCGGCCGCCCGTCGGACAAAGCCATGAACAGCAGGCACTGCTCACCCATCCGCTGCCCGAGCAAGTTGAAGAACTCGCGCGTCAGGTAGGGATGCCCCCACTTCCGCGAGCCGGTGTCCTGGTAGAAGGTCCAGAAGGCATCCCATTCCGCCGCTCCGATCTCGGCCCCGCGCAATGCCCGAACCTCCAGCCCCTCGACCGCTGCCGCCCGTTCCTTGCGGATCTGCTTACGCTTGCGGCTCGATAGCGCGGCAAGGAAATCGTCGAAGCTGCCGTAGCCGCGATTGAGCCAGTGGAACTGGATTCCGCTTCGCGCCAGCCAGCCGCGCGCCGCAAACTCCGCGACCTCCGCCTCATCGACAAAAGTGGCGTGCGCCGACGACAATCCGTTCTGGGTCACGACCGCTTCAATCGCCGCCAGCAACGCCTGCCGCGACCCGCCCAGCAACCGCCGCCCGGGCACGGGCGTGAACGGCACCGCAACCTGCAGTTTTGGGTAATAACGCCCAGCCGCCCGCTCAAAGGCCTCCGCCCAGCCATGGTCGAAGACATATTCGCCCTGGCTGTGGCTCTTCAGATAGGCCGGAGCGGCGGCGGCAATCGTGCCGTCCGCGCCCTCGACGACAATCGGTGCGGCCGTCCAGCCCGTGCCCTCGCCGACGCTGCCCGAATCTTCCAGCGCGCTCAGGAAGGCATGGCTGAGGAACGGATCGTCCTTCTCGGCAAGCGCATTCCATTGCGCCGCGTCGAGCGTGGCAACGCCCGGCGCGATACGCGCAACACCCAAGCTTTCACGGTCGGCCATCGCCCTCCCAAATAGCGGCATCGGCGTGAACCTCTGCTTTCCGCCGCAGCTCCTGGCTCCGCACCGTCCAGCTATAGACCGGCATCCGCCGCCTCGCTCTTTCGACCCAGGCCTTCCCGAGCGCCGCAGTCTCAACAGCCAGGAACTGCGGATCGGCGAGCCACATCGCCCAGTATCTCTTCCACGCTGGCAACCGGTCCCTGACCACCAGTCCCCGCCGTACCTCAGGCAAATTCGTCTTCATCAATCGCGACACGCGTGGATCGAAACTCATCACCCCGAAAGCGCCACGATAGTCCGCCAAAGCGCGCTTCAGCGCTGGCGCCCAGCGCCAAATGTCTCCGTCGACCTTCACCTCAAGCAGCAGCGGCGCCCTCCCGTCGACCAGCTTCAACAAGCTCTCCAGGGTCGGGATCGGCCCGTCGCCAAGCCGCAGCCGGCCCAGCTCGGCAAGACTGCTTGTCCCGATCCGCATCGGGCTTGCGCACAGGCGCATTGCGTCTTTGTCATGGAAGACGACCACGTGGTCATCCCGGGTCAACCGCAAGTCGCACTCAATCCCTGCGCCCATTTCGAGCGCACCTGCAAAGGCAATCAGGCTGTTTTCCGGGAATCCCGCACCATAATGCAGCCCCCGATGCGCGAACCCCTTGGGGCCCGGCTCCAACGGGTCAGCTACGGACCTGGACGATCGCATCGACCTCGACGGCCACGCCAAGTGGCAGCACCGGAACGCCGACGGCGGAGCGGGCGTGACGCCCGGCCTCGCCGAACACGTCCTGCATCAGCTCGGACGCGCCATTGGCGACCTTCGGCTGGTCGGTGAAATCGCCATGGCTGTTGACGAATACGCCCAGCTTCACGACCCGCTCGACGCGGTCCAGCGTGCCAAGCGCTGCCTTCATCTGCGCCAGCAGCATGATTCCGCAACGGCGCGCGGCGGCAGTGCCCGCCTCGAGGTCGAGACCTTCGCCAAGCCGCCCAGTAATCAGGCTGCCATCCTCGGCGAAGCTGATCTGTCCCGAAATGTGCAGCAGGCCATTGGCCTCGACCGCCGGGACATAGGAAGCGACCGGGGCCGCGGGCGTGGGAAGGGTGATGCCGAGCTCGGCAATGCGCTGGTCAATGCTCATGGGCGGTGCCGGTGCACTCCGACAGGTTTTGGGTCAACCCCCAACCCACCCGCTCGTCCTGAGCGTAGTCGAAGGGCGCTGGCACAACCGCCGAACATACGCCCTTCGACTTCGCTCAGGACGAACGAGAGTTTGTGACTCAACCTTGCCGCTCGACCGAGAAGCCAGCCCAGCTCTGGCTGACCGGCATCAGCTCGATCGAGTTGATGTTGAGATGCGGCGGCAGGGTTGCCAGCCACCAGAAGAGATCGGCATGGTCCTCGGCCGTCATCGGCGCCATGTTCGAATAAAGCGCGTCCGACGCCGCCTGGTCGCCGCCCGTGCGGACGAGCGTGAACTCCGTCTCCGCCATCCCCGGCTCGACCGAGGTCACGCGCACGCCGGTCCCCTGCAGGTCGCAGCGAAGGTCGAGGCTGAACTGGCGCACGAAGGCCTTGGTCCCGGCGTAAACCGCGCCGCCTTTGTACGGATAGGTGCCCGCTACCGACGAAAGGTTGATGATCTGACCCTTGCGTTCGACCAGCTTGGGCAGCAGCGCCCGGGTCAAGGCGACCAGGCCGTTCACATTGGTGTCGATAACCTCCTCGATCCGGTCCCAGTCGGTGTCCGGAAGCGGGGTCGTCGGCGGCGCCAGCCCGGCATTGTTGAGCAAAAGGTCAATGTCGCCCCATGGCGCGGACAGCTTTGCGAGGCCCGCGACCGCTTCCTTGTCGCGCATGTCGACTTCAAGCGGCAGGAAATTTTCGCCGAGCTCGTCCTGCAGCTCGCGCAGCCGCTCGGCCCGCCGCCCGGTGCCGATCACGCGCCAACCGCCGCCCGCGAACTTGCGCGCTGCCGCCCGGCCGAAGCCCGAGGTCGCGCCGGTGATGAGGATGGTCTTGGTCATGCGCTCTTCAACCTTTCAAGAATCCAGTCCGTGGCGGTCGGCCAATCGTCGATGCGGGCGTGCGCCTCTGCGGCAACCGGCACGGCCGGCGCCAGCCGTGGCTCCGCGACCATGTGCAGCCGCCAGGTATCCGGCGAATGCTTGGCGACCGAGGCATGATGGACCGGCAAATCGTCGACAAAAACAGATGCAGTCGCGCTGTGCCGCTGGATGATCGCTC
This sequence comes from Sphingomonas alba, assembly GCF_023516555.1. GTDB lineage: Bacteria > Pseudomonadota > Alphaproteobacteria > Sphingomonadales > Sphingomonadaceae > Sphingomicrobium > Sphingomicrobium album. The sequence continues at coordinate 1,590,627 of NZ_JAMGBD010000001.1, read as the reverse complement.
GGGCCGGAACGCCCTTGCCGCCCTGGTTGCAGACCACCTCGTGGGCGATGCCATGCGCCGCCAGCTGCTCGACGCGCCAGCCATGCGCCTCATCGCCAAGATTGGTGAGAATGACGATGTCCGCGACCTCGCCGATCCGGCCGAGCGCCTCCAGCGCACCTGGCGTCAGCGTCTGGCGGTGCATCGCGCCGCGGAAAAAGTCGGTGAGCAGCGGCCAGACCCGGTCACGCTCAACCACCTCACCATTGTGGCGATAGGTCAGCGCCTCCGCGAAGTCCCCCGTCTCGAAAGCGAAGTTGATGTCATGCTCTTCGTCCAGCCAGTCCTGGAAGTGCGCGACCATGTGCAGCAGCACCTCGTCGCAGTCGGTGATGAGGAGCGGGCGGTTCATTCGAGTTCGGCCTTGGCGCGCAAAAGGTCCTCCGGCTTGACGCCGATATCTTCGGCGACGGCAATGAGGTCGGGCTCATGCGCTTCCAGGAACGTAATGCAAGCCGCCAGGAGCGACGGATCGCCGATCCGCGATCTTATCCCATCCGGAGACAGTCCGGTCAGCGACAGGAACCTCTCCGCGCGCCGTTCGTCAGTGAGCGTCGCGGCGAGCGCGGAAAGTGCCAGCGTTTCGGCGTCATTGTGCGTTGCGCCATTCATGGCTTATTTTGTTGCAACCAACAGGGGAAAAGGTTTGGCGAAGATCTTGGTTGTCGAGGACAATGCGCTGAACATCAAGCTGTTCTGCGACCTCCTCGCCGCGCACGGCCACGAGCCGGAAGGTGTGCTCGACAGCCGCGACGCGCTCGAAGCGGCCCGCAACTTCAAGCCTGACCTTGTCATCACCGACATCCAGCTTCCGCATGTTACCGGGCTCGAACTGATGGAGATGATCCGCAAGGACGATGAGCTAAAGGACGTACCGATCATGGCCGTCACGGCCTATTCGGGCGTCGGTGACGACGAGCGCATCCGCGCCGCCGGGGCGCAGGCCTATGTCGCCAAACCGATTTCCGTGGTTCGCTTCGCTGAAACTGTCGAGGACTTGCTGGCCGGCAGGAACCAGCTGGCGCAGGCGCCGACGCCGCAAGGGGCGTAGCCCCAAGACTCGTCATTCCCGCGAAAGCGGGAACCCGGTTGTTCTTGTTGAAGGGCAGTCACGAAGTGAATTCGTGACGTCGATCCGCTCGGCCAAGAGGCCGGCGGTCGGCCGGCCGTTCGCACTCTCTTCGCGCTACTCGACGATTGCTTCGCAATCCTCTCGCTGCGCTTAGGTGCTTACTTGATCTTCGCTTCCTTGAACTCGACGTGCTTGCGCGCGACCGGGTCGTACTTGCGGAAGCTCATCTTCTCGGTTTGGTTGCGCGGGTTCTTCTTGGTGACATAGAAGAAGCCGGTGTCGGCAGTGCTGACGAGCTTGATCTTGACGGTTGCCGGCTTGGCCATCGCGAGAAATCCTGAAAGCTGAAAAATCAAAAAGCGGCGTCATGCGCCGCTCGAACGCGCCGCCCAATGACGCCCGGAGCCACTTTTGTCAAGCAAAGCACGGCTTTGAGAGGTCGTTAACCAATTTGGGTGAACTTCCAATCGTTATGGCGACTGATTCGATCAAACTGGTCCGTGGACAGCTGGGCGAGCGCATCGCCAATATTCAGCGCACCGCGGCGCGCCTGTCGCCGCTCGATGTCTACCAGCGCATGGACGAGATCCGCGAAATGGCCGCCGCCAACGGAATGGCCGTCCTTGAGCGCCTCGCCCAATGCTCGGCCCAGCTGGCGCTGCTTCCGGGCCACCGCGTCGCCACTGCATCCTGCCTCGAACATTTTGGCGAAGCCCTCGACAGCGAATCGCCTGCCGACTGCCAGACCATCCTCGCCGCCCTCGCGGTCCGCCTCCACTAAGGCATCTCTCGCGCGATTCGTGCATTAAGGCGCGGTGCGCGCTTTTTCACAGCTGCTCGACGATCTCGTCTACACGCGTTCGCGCAACGCCAAGCTGCGCCTGATCGGTGACTACCTGAAGGAAACACCCGACCCCGACCGCGGTCTTGCGCTCGCCGCCATGACCGGCACCCTCGACATCAAGGCGGTGAAGCCGGCCCAGGTTCGCGCCATGGCCGAAGACCGCATCGACCCCGTCCTTCTGTCGATGAGCCGCGACTATGTCGGCGACATGGCCGAGACGCTCTCGCTGCTCTGGCCTGTGCCGGAAGGGGAGCCGCCCGACCTCGACGACGGCACCATCCGGCTTTTCGACGCCGTCGACCGGCTGCAGCAGTCCAGCCGCGTCGACGCTCCCGCCGTCCTAGCGCGGATGCTCGACCATCTCGACGTCTCCGGCCGGTTCGCAATCATCAAACTGGCGACCGGCGCGCTCCGGGTCGGCATTTCCGCGCGCCTCGCCAAGCAGGCCTTTGCGGACGCCTTCGGCCTCGATGTCGAGGCAGTCGAGGAAGTCTGGCACGGGCTCAAGCCGCCCTATGCCGAGCTGTTCGACTGGGCCGAAGGACGCGGCGAGCAGCCGTCGGCCGAAGACATGCCGCTCTTCCGGCCGTTCATGCTCGCTTTGCCGCTTGAGGACCTGCGAGTCAGCCTCGACGACTTCGCCGCCGAGTGGAAATGGGACGGCATCCGCGTCCAGATCTCCCATGCCGGCAGCGAAACCCGTGTCTACAGCCGCACCGGCGACGACATCAGTCACAGCTTTCCCGAAATCGCCGAGGCCTTCGCGACGCGCGGTGTCGTCGATGGCGAGCTGCTCGTACGCGGCGCCGGCCAGGGCGCGGAGGAGCATGGCGGCGCCGCCGCGAGCTTCAACGCCCTCCAGCAGCGCCTCGGCCGCAAGAATGTCTCGAACAAAATGCTCGGCGAATATCCGGCGTTCGTCCGCCTCTATGATATCCTCTTCGACGGCCATGAAGACCTCCGCGCCTTGCCCTGGTTCGAACGACGGTCACGGCTCGAACGGTTCGTCGGAGAGCTCGACTCCCACCGTTTCGACCTCAGTTCACTGATCGAGGCGCCCGACTTCGCAACGCTTGAAGACATGCGACTGTCCGCCCGCGATGCCGCCATCGAAGGCATGATGCTGAAGCGTCGCGACAGTCCCTACACGTCCGGCCGCAAGGCGGGGCTGTGGTACAAGTGGAAGCGTGATCCCCTGACCGCCGACTGCGTGCTCATGTATGCGCAGCGCGGTTCGGGGAAGCGATCCAGCTTCTACAGCGACTTCACCTTTGGCTGCTGGACTGACGCCCAGGAGTTGCTGCCGGTCGGCAAGGCCTATTTCGGCTTCACCGACGAGGAGCTGAAGTGGCTCGACCGCTTCGTCCGCACGCACACCGTCCAGCGATTCGGCCCGGTCCGCGAGGTCGAAAAGAGCCTCGTTCTCGAGGTCGCCTTCGATTCCATCCATTTGAGCAAGCGGCACAAATCGGGCCTGGCGATGCGATTCCCGCGCATTTCGCGTATCCGCGACGACAAACACGCGCACGAGGCCGACCAGATTGCCACATTGTTGGCGCTTGTCACTTGAATCGCCGCCGCTAGTGTCCCCCGCAAATCCTACGGGGGAGTGCCATGTTCCGAGCCATCATCGTCGCCGCTGCGATCTTGCAATCTACTGCAGTGTCCGCCGAAACCTATGCCATCCAGGCCGGCCGCCTGATTGTCGACGCTGCTCAACCGGAGCGCGGCCCCTCCACTGTCATCGTCGAGAACGGCCGCATCGCCCGCATCGAGAACGGCGCCACTGCCCCGGCCGGCGCCATCGTCGTCGATATGCGCAGCAAGACCGTCATGCCCGGCATGACCGACGTCCACGTTCATTTGACCAGCAACTCCGGCGAGCCTTGGTACCAAGGCTTCACCCAGAAATACTCCAACCCCTATGCCACAACGGTCGGTCTGACCCACGCCTTGGAAATGGCCCGAGCCGGCTTCACCACCGTCCGCGATCTTGGCGGCGATACGTCCGCCGTCATCGCCGTCCGCGACGCGATCGCCGAAGGCCGCTTCCCCGGCCCTCGGGTCAAGGTTTCAGGCAACGCCTTGTCTATCATCGGCGGGCACGGTGACGCGGCCACGAGCTTGCCGCCCGAATTGGCAGAGGCGGTCAATGAAGCTCACTTGAATCCGACCGTCTGTACCGGCCCGACGGAGTGCCAGAAGGTCGTTCGCGAGCTGGCGGCGGCAGGCGTCGACGTCATCAAGTTCCACGCCACCGGCGGTGTCCTCGATCCCGGCGCCATGGGCCTGGAGCAGCATTTCACCAATGAGGAGATGAAGGCGATCGTCGACATGGCGCACGCCATGCACCTGAAAGCCGCGGCCCATGCACACGGTGCGGGCGGTATCCTGGCCGCCACGAACGCCGGCGTCGACTCGATCGAGCACGGCACATTCCTCGACGAGGCCGGCGCGAAAGCCATGAAGGCACATGGCACCTATTTCTCGGCGACGCTCCTCGCCTTCAGTGGCGTCAATCGCCTGCTCGGCACCGGCAAGCTGGCGCCGGCCAGCGAGGCCAAGGCGCGTGAGACGCTCTCCATTTGGGGCCGGGGCCTCAACCTTGCCTATCGGAATGGCGTCAAGATCGCGCTCGGCACTGACAGCGCCGTTGCGCCGCACAAGGAAGCGGCCCAGGAGGTCGGCCTGATGGTCAGCAAGGGCGGCATGACCCCCCGCGATGCGCTCATCGCCGCGACCAAGGGTGGGCCCGACCTGATGAATTTGTCGGGCGAGACCGGTACCCTGGACGCCGGCAAGGCGGCAGACCTCGTCGCGGTTGACGGCGATCCGCTGACCGACCCTTCGGCCGTTACTCGCGTCGCATACGTAATGGTCGAGGGCCGGCCGATCCCGATGCAATAAGCCCAATAGAAAACGCCCGCCCGGAGGTCTTCCGGACGGGCGTTCAGGTTACCCTCGCTCTTATTATTCGCTGATCGGCTGGAGGTTCACCGCCGCATATTTGCCGCGCCGGTCGACCTCGATCTCGAACTCGAGTCGGTCGCCTTCATTGAGAGAAGGCATGCCGGCCCGTTCAACGGCCGAGATATGAACGAATGCGTCCGGCTGACCATCGTCCCGGCTGATGAAGCCGAAGCCCTTCATCGAGTTGAAGAACTTGACGGTGCCCTGAGCCTTTTCGCCGGTGAGCTGGCGCTGCGGGCCACGGTCGCCGCCGCCGAATCCGCCTTCTTCGCGCGGCTTGCGGACGACTTCCATCGGCTCGCCGTCGATCTTGAGGTCGGTCGCCGAAATGCGGCCGCCGCGATCCACCAAGGTGAACTCGAGCGGCTGGCCGTCGGCCAGGTCGGTCAGGCCCGCACCCTCGACGGCGGAGATGTGCACGAACACGTCCTCGCCGCCGTCGTCACGGACGATAAAGCCGAAGCCCTTCTGCGGATTGAAGAATTTGACGACACCTTTGCCTTCGCCAACGACCTGCGGGGGCATGCCGCCACCGCCGCCGCCACGGAAGCCACCGCCGCCGCCGCCGCCGCGGAAACCACCGCCGCCGCCGAAGCCGCCGCCGCGATCGCCGTAGCCACCGCCGCCACCACCACCGTAGCCGCCGCCACTGCGGAATCCGCCGCCGCCGCCACGATCGCCGAAGCCACCGCCGCCAAAGCCGCGATCACCACCGCCGAAGCTGCTGTCGTCTCCGAAACTGTCCCGCTTGTCCCTGCCGCGACCGCCACGGTCGCCTTTACGCCCTCTATCGAAACCCATGCCCGTCTTAACTCTCTTCGTGCCCGCAAAATTCCATTAACCAACGCGCTGGGGCTAGGGGCGCAACCGGTCTAGCGCGCGATAAAGCCCGCGCGCACGGGGGCTCCCTTACCGCAAAAATGGGGCTTCTCCTAGTGATTCGTCTGCCTAGGGGCTGGCATGGCAGCCATGCATCGGACTAGAGGTGTTCACGGGCATGCAAGGAGCGTGCCGCCAAAGCCGGGTACGAAAGAAGCCGATGTCAGTTCATTTCCACGAAGAAGACCTGCCTGACGGCCTGCAGTTGCAGGACGGGCCGGTCGCCATCGACACCGAGGCCATGGGCTTGATGCCGGGCCGGGACAGGCTCTGCCTGGTGCAGCTTTCGGACGGCCGCGGCGACGAGCACCTGGTCCGCTTCGGACCGGGAAGCGACTATTCCGCACCGAACCTCAAGGCGCTTCTCGTCGACCCCGACCGGATCAAGATTTACCATTTCGCGCGCTTCGATATCGCGATCATGCGCGCCTACCTCAATGTCATGGCGGCGCCGGTCTATTGCACACGGACTGCCTCGCGACTGGTGCGGACCTACACCGACCGCCACGGCCTCAAGGAACTGGTAAAGGAAATGCTCGGCCAGGACCTGAGCAAACAGCAGCAGACCAGCGACTGGGGGGCACCGGAAATCAGTGACGCTCAGCGCGAATATGCCGCAAGCGACGTCCGGTACCTGCATGCGCTGAAGGAGAAGCTCGACGTGCGGCTGGCCCGCGAGAATCGTACGGACCTCGCCCAGGCCTGCTTCGACTTCCTGCCGGCGCGCGCCATGCTCGACCTGGCCGGTTGGCCGGAAGAGGACATCTTCGCGCATGTCTGAGGCGGCCATCCGCAAGCATGACATGAAGCGGAACTGGGCCGAGCCCGGTAGCCAGCATGACCGGCTTGTGCGGTTGGCAAAAATTGGTCTGCCGATCGTCGCGGTAGCATTCCTGCTCATCCTCGCGATTGCGCCGTTCGATCAGCGTGGCGGAGACGTGAGCTTCATCCTCGACAAGAAGGGCGTCGATAAAGCGGCGGAGCGGATGCGGATCGAGACCGCCCGCTACACAGGCGAAGACAATAAGGGCAACAAATTCGAGATCACGGCGAATCGCGCGATACAGCCGACGTCCGACCAACCTATCGTCAATATCGAAGGAATGATGGCCCGGCTGAGTCTTGGTCAGGGGCCATTGGTCGTGGCGGCGAACCAAGGCCGTTACGACCTGGACAGCCATATGGTCGATGTGAATGGACCAGTTCGTGTCGTCGGTCCGGCTGGCTATAGGCTGGAAACGCGCGACGTGAATTTCGATCTCAAACAACAGACAATGCAGAGTCACGGGCCGGTGACCGGGGCAATGAATCTCGGCCAATTCCAGGCGAATAAGCTGAGTGCAGATTTGCGCGAGAGGAAGGTCGTGCTCGACGGCGGGGCGCGCTTGAAAATCATCCAGGGGGCAGTCAGATGAGAACTATGTCGCGTGTGTTGACCATAATTACCGGATTTGCCGCTGTTCCGCTGACCTCCCTGGCTTTGGCGCAAGCGCCGGTTTCGGCGCTTAAGGGGCATAATCCCGACGCTCCGATCGATGTCGCCGCCGATCGCATCGAGGTCCAGGATCGTGCGGATCGCGCGGTGTTCGCCGGAAACGTTCACGTTCGCCAGGCGGAACTGACACTCGACACGACGCGTCTGACCGTCGCTTATTCTTCGGCTGGCTCGATCCAGATTCGGCGGCTCGACGCTAGCGGCGGCGTGACTGTGAAAAGCCCGTCGGAAACGGCGCGAGGTGATTTCGGAATCTATGATCTCGATCGCAAGCTGATCACCTTGATCGGTGCGGTCCAGCTCAATCGGAGCGGCTCCCAAGTGAACGGGCAACGTCTCACCATCGACCTGAACTCAGGGCGTGCGGTCGTTGACGGCGGGCCGGCGGGCGTTGGCCAGAGCGGCGGTCGCGTGACAGGCCACTTCACCGTTCCCAAGCGCGGCAACCAGTAAGCCAGACACGGCAGTGAACGACCTTCAGACCTTCGAGCGACCGGCCCAGCCATCGGGCCAGACGGTGCGGGGCCTGGAAGTGCGGTCAATCGCCAAGGCCTATGACGGCCGGGCGGTCCTGCATGACGTCTCGCTCAGCGTTTCGCGCGGCGAGGTCGTCGGCCTGCTCGGCCCCAATGGCGCCGGCAAGACGACTAGCTTTTATTCGGTCATGGGCCTGGTGAAGCCGGACTCGGGGCGCATCTTCCTCGACAACGAAGACATTACCGGCCTGCCCATGTACCGGCGCGCGATCCTCGGCCTTGGCTATTTGCCGCAGGAAACCTCGATTTTCCGGGGCCTGTCGGTTGAACAAAACATCCTTGCCGTGCTGGAAGTCGTGGAACCCGATGCCGAGGCGCGCTTGGCTCGCCTCGAGCGCTTGCTCGAGGAGTTCGGGCTAACGAGCCTTAGGTCATCGGCGGCAATGTCGCTTTCCGGTGGCGAACGGCGTCGCTGTGAAATTGCCCGCGCATTGGCCGCTGATCCATCAATCATGTTGCTGGACGAACCGTTCGCCGGCATCGATCCCATCTCCATTTCCGACATTCGCGAGCTGGTGCGCGACCTTAAGAGTCGTGACATCGGCGTGCTCATCACCGACCATAACGTCCGTGAGACGCTCGATATCGTCGACCGCGCCTGTATCATCTACGACGGGCAGGTCTTGTTCCAGGGTACGCCGCAGGCGCTGGTCGCCGACCAGGAGGTCAGGCGGCTCTACCTCGGCGAAAGCTTTGCGCTTTAGGGGGTAGGCCGAATGGCACTCGGGCCCGGCCTCCAGATCCGCCAGACTCAGTCGCTGGTAATGAGCCAGCAGCTGCAGCAGGCGATCAAGCTCCTGGCGCTGTCCAATATGGAGCTTGAATCAGTCATCGCCGAGGAATTGGCAAAGAACCCGTTGCTCGAAGCTCGGCCGGGGGAAGGCAGAGCATCCGAAGGGGTCATCATCCGTGAGGACCGCGACACCGGCGACGAGGCAACCGATCCGGCTGGGTCGGACGAACTGATTACCGCCATGCATGGAGACGCGGATGCCCCGCTGGACATGGATTGGCGGGAGGCAGCGCTCGACACTGACAGCTTTGCCGATGTCGGCGGCGGCTCGGGCGACGGCGAGGGTTTCGACTTCGAACGACTGGAGGCGGAAGAATCCTCTTTGGCCGAGCATTTGTTGAGCCAACTCCATGGGACTGGCGGCGCCGTCGGCCGCATTGCCGAAGCCATCGTCAACGAGTTGGAAGAAACCGGCTACCTCGACACACCGCTTAGCGCCATCACCGAGGCGATGGATGTGAACGCCAAGGAAGTCGAAGAGGCGTTGGCGCTCGTCCAGTCGCTCGACCCGCCCGGAATCGCTGCCCGCAGCCTCGAAGAATGCATCGCCCTGCAGGCCAAGGCGGCCGACCGCTACGATCCCGCCATGGCGAGACTGATCGCCAATCTCGACCTTCTGGCGCGCGGCCAAATGAAGGATTTGAAGCGCATTTGCGGAGTCGATGACGAAGACCTCGCCGACATGGTGGCCGAGCTGCGCGCCTACGACCCCAAGCCCGGTTGCCGTTTCGCCGGCAAGAGCGACGCGGGAACAGCAGAGCCCGACGTGCTCGTCCAACGCTCGGGCGGCGGCTGGTCGGTCGAGCTCAATTCCGGGACCTTACCTCGCCTGCTGGTCAACCGCCGTTACCATGCCGAGCTCAAGGCTGGACCGCAGGACAAGGCGTCGCGGGCATGGCTCAGCGATTGCCTGGCAAGCGCAAGCTGGCTGGTGAAGGCGCTTGATCAGCGCGCCAAAACAATCCTCAAGGTCGCTAGCGAAATCGTCCGACGGCAGCAGGGCTTCTTCGAAAGCGGCGTCGCCGCAATGCGGCCACTGACATTGCGTGAAGTCGCCGAAGCGATTGAAATGCACGAGTCGACGGTAAGCCGGGTAACGCAGAACAAATATCTGCTTTGCGACCGCGGCATGTTCGAACTCAAATATTTCTTCGGTTCCGGGGTCGGCAGCGGCGATGGCGAGGGTGCAGCGGCCGAGGCCGTGAAAGCTGCGATCGGCAAGCTCATTGGCGCCGAGGCCGACATCCTGAGCGATGACGACCTCGTCGACCTGCTCAAGATTCAGGGCTTCGACGTCGCTCGGCGTACCGTCGCCAAGTATCGCGAGGCGATGGGCATCGGCTCGTCGATCCAGCGGCGTCGAGCCCGCAAGATCGCCGGGAACGGCTAACCTGTCGGAAGCACCAATCGCGCCCAGATCGGCAGATGGTCCGACGCCTGGCGCGCAGAAGCGCTGGCGTGGACCCCGGCTGCCTCGATTCCAAGGGCTTCATCGACGATGATGCGGTCGAGCGCTGCGATTGGCCGGCGGCTATGGAAACTCGCTCCGGTCGGGGCGATCCGGTAGCGTCCGTTCAATTCCTTGAGACAACCGGCAGCCGCCCGCCATTCGTTGGTGTCGCCCATCAAGACTGTCGGCATTTTCTGGGGGCGCCTGGCAACAGTGTCGAGGATGGCGCGCATCTGCCTTCGGCGCCACAGCCCCGACAGGTCGAGGTGCAGGCCGATGACCCTGAGTGGTTGGTCGCCAATCAGCAACTCGGCCATCACCGCTCCACGAGGTTCCAGCATCGGCAGGTCGAGCGCTGCACAGTCGAGAACGCCGACATGCGGCTTCACCAGCATGGCATTGCCGTGCCAGCCGAGGTTGCGGGTGTCGACCTTGAGCCAGCGATCGGCATGCTTGCGAGCGCCCTCCAACATGCGCTTGTGACGGACGCCAAAACTGACCGGCCGGTAGAGGCCGTGGGTGTCGATAAGCTCATGCGGGACCGCGGCGCCGCGGCCGCCGACGCGCTTGTCGGCTTCCTGCAGGGCGACAACGTCCGCATCGATTTCCTGCAGCACGTGCAGCACGCGTTTCGGGTCGCGCCTGCGGTCGAGGCCGACCGCCTTGCGCATATTGTAGCTGGCGACGGTAATGGTCGGTGCGCTCACGAAGCGGCCAACCTCCTTCGCTTCCGCCCGGTTCCCTAAACGTCGAGGTTCGCGACGGAGAGGGCGTTCTCCTGGATGAACTCGCGGCGGGGTTCAACCACGTCGCCCATCAGCCGGGTGAAGATTTCGTCTGCCACATCGGCCTGCGCAACTTCGACGCGCAGCAACGAGCGGTTCGACGGGTCGAGGGTCGTTTCCCAAAGCTGCTCGGCGTTCATCTCGCCAAGGCCTTTGTAGCGCTGGATGCTGAGGCCCCTGCGGCCGGCGGCGAGAACGGCGTCGAGCAACTCGGACGGCCGCGTGACGGCAACCGTCTTGCCCTTGGTCTCGGCTTCAACCTCAACCTCTTCGCCTTCGACCGAGTCAACCTCGGGCTCGGGCGCAGCCGCCGCGGATTTCTTCAGCGTCTTCAGCGTCGCCGGCTTGGCATAGGCGCTTGCCTGCTCGGCGGCGAGCGTGTGCAGCTTTCGCGCCTCGGCCGAGCCGATGAAGCTGGGCTCGACGATGTGGGCGTCAGTGACGCCGCGCCAGACACGGCGGAGCAGGTACCCGCCCTCGGCGGCAACCTCGCCGCTCCATTGAGCTTCGGGGTCGCCGGCACCCAGCCACTGGGCGACCGTGGCGATCGCCTTGGCGCGGCCGGCGTCATCCAGCTTCGGATTGAGCGCGCCCGACAATGCCAGAGCCTCGATCATCGTCGGATCATATTTGCGCGGCGCGTAACGCATCAGGGTGCGCATCCGGCGGGCATGCTCGACCAAGTGCCGCAGGTCCTCACCGCTATGTTGCGAAGCGCCTTCGAGCAGCAGGCCGTCGAGACCGGCGTCGACGAGATAATCGTCGAGGGCTGCGTCGTCCTTCAGGTAAACTTCCGACCGGCCGCGCGCGACCTTGTAGAGCGGCGGCTGGGCAATGAAGAGGTGGCCGTGCTCGATGAGCGCGGGCATCTGGCGGAAGAAGAAAGTCAGCAAGAGCGTGCGAATGTGGGCGCCGTCCACGTCGGCGTCCGTCATGATGACGATCTTGTGATAGCGGAGCTTCTCGATGTCGAAGTCTTCGGTGCCGATCGAGGTGCCGAGCGCCTGGATCAATGTACCGATCTCCTTCGAGCCGAGCATTCGGTCGAAGCGCGCCCGCTCGACGTTCAGGATCTTGCCCTTCAAAGGAAGGATGGCCTGGTTTTGGCGGTTGCGGCCCTGCTTCGCCGAGCCGCCCGCCGAGTCCCCCTCAACGAGGAACAGTTCGGACAAAGCCGGGTCGCGCTCCTGGCAATCGGCGAGCTTGCCCGGCAATGAGGCGATCCCCATCACCGACTTGCGGCTGGCTTCGCGTGCCTTGCGGGCAGCTTCGCGCGCTGCGGCGGCATCGATCACTTTCTGGATGATGGTGCGGGCGTTGGCCGGATTCTCCTCCAGCCACTCGCTCATCTTGTCGCCCATCAGGCTTTCGAGCGGCTGGCGGACTTCCGAGCTGACCAGCTTGTCCTTGGTCTGGCTGCTGAACTTCGGGTCGGGCAGCTTGACGGAGACAATGGCCGTCAGGCCTTCACGCATGTCCTCGCCGGTCAGCGTGACCTTCTCCTTCTTCAACATCCCCGATTTCTCGGCGTAATTGTTGATGGTGCGGGTCAGTGCCGCGCGGAAAGCGGCCATGTGCGTGCCGCCGTCGCGTTGCGGGATGTTGTTCGTGAACGGCAGGACGTTCTCGTAATAGGAATCATTCCATTCGAGGGCGACATCGATGCCGATGCCGTCGCGGACCGCGGAGATGGCGATCGGGTCCGGGAACAGTGGCGTCTTGGCGCGATCGAGCCACTTTACGAAGGCCGCGATGCCGCCTTCATAATAAAGCTCATGCTCGACGCGCTCCTCATGCCGTGCGTCGGCGAGAAGCAGGCGGACGCCGGAATTGAGGAACGCGAGCTCGCGATAGCGATGCTCGAGCTGTTCGAAATTGAACTCCGTGATCTTGAAGGTCTCGGGGCTCGGCAGGAAGGTGACGCGAGTGCCCTTCTTGCCCTCGGGCGCCTTGCCGACGACCTTGAGCGGCGCAACCGCGTCGCCATGGGCGAAACGCATGAAATGCTCCTCGCCATCGCGCCAGATGGTGAGGTCGAGGAATTCGGAGAGCGCATTGACGACGGACACGCCGACGCCGTGGAGGCCGCCCGATACCTTGTAGGCATTGTCGTCCGACGTGTTCTCGAACTTCCCGCCGGCGTGCAGCTGGGTCATGATAACCTCGGCCGCCGAAACGCCTTCCTCGGCATGGATGCCCGTTGGAATGCCGCGGCCATTGTCCTCGACCGTAACCGAACCGTCGGGGTTCAGCTGGATGAGGATGCGGTCGCAATGCCCCGCAAGCGCCTCATCGATGGCATTGTCCGACACCTCGAACACCATGTGGTGGAGGCCCGAGCCGTCGTCGGTATCGCCGATGTACATGCCGGGCCGCTTGCGGACGGCGTCGAGGCCCTTGAGGACCTTGATGCTGTCAGCGCCATATTCGTTCTTGTTGGGGTCGGTAGCCATGGTCTCGATATAGGGTTTCAGGGCGAAAAGTCACGCGCGCACGCGTATGCGCGCGCGTGAATCCCCGAAGCCTTCAAGCCCGACGCTTGCCACCTTCGCGCGGTGAGAAACGGGGGGTTGTCAACTTCATCAACTTTGGATCGTGAGGACCCGGGCAAGGTCAGTCGGCATTCCCGCCGCCTAGCCCGGCCAAGTCCTACACGTATCCAACAATCGGATCAGGCGGGGCTGCCAGCGCGGCGCTGGGCCCCACCCGGACGGCCACGGCGGCCATGGAACTTACGCTTGGGCTGCCCCCCTTCGGAGCGCAGGTCGCCATTAGCTGGGCGAGGCATGCGCGTGCCGGCGTCCGCTTCGCGATAGGCTTCCGGACGGTATGACGACCGTGTGCGATCGTTCCGCGCATCATCGCGACGCTGCCCATTGCCGTCCTGGGCCGCCGAGCGGTGACCCGGATGACCGTCGGCCCGGTGCGGATGACGCTGGCGGTCGTTGCGGTGCTCGCGGCGCTGACCGTCGGCACGACGGTCGGCTTTGATCCCGTGACGCTGGCCACGCTGCGGGCGCTCGGCCTCCTTTGGCGCGGGCTTGAGCCGCTTCAATGCGGCGGCCGCCTGGACGAAGCTCTCGGGTAGCGGCGCGACGTCGATCTTGAGGCGGGTCAGCCGCTCGATGTCGCGCAGCAGGCCACGCTCTTCGGGCGAGCAGAAAGCAATCGCCTGGCCTTCGGCGCCGGCGCGGGCGGTCCGGCCGATGCGGTGGACGTACTGCTCGGGCACTTCAGGAAGGTCGTAGTTGATGACGTGGCTGACACCCGGAATGTCGATGCCGCGCGCCGCGATATCGGTCGCGATCAGCACCTGCACGGCACCCGAACGGAACTCGCCGATGGCGCGCTCGCGCTGCGCCTGGCTCTTGTTGCCGTGGATGGCGTTGGACGCGATTCCCGCAGCGGCGAGCAAGCGGACGATCTTGTCGGCGCCATGCTTGGTGCGGCTGAAGACAAGCGTGCGCTCAAGGTCGGTCTCCGACTGGATGAGCAGGGTCAGAAGCGCGGTCTTTTCCGGCTGGTTGACCATGACCACCTGCTGCGCGACGCGGTCGGCGGTCTTGGCGACCGGGGTCACCGCGACTTCGGCCGGGTTGGTCAGATATTTGTCGGCCAGTCCCTTGATCGCCTTCGGCATGGTCGCCGAGAAAAACAGGGTCTGGCGCTTGGCCGGGACCAAAGCGACGATCCGCTTCAGCGCATGGATGAAGCCAAGGTCTAGCATCTGGTCGGCCTCGTCGAGAACCAGGATTTCAAGGTCACGCAGGCTCAGTGCGCGCTGGTCTATAAGGTCGAGCAGCCGGCCCGGCGTGGCGACGAGGACGTCGAGACCGCGCGAGACAGTGCGCAGGCTCTTCGAATTCGGAACGCCGCCGAAGATGACGCCGACCGACAGGCGCATGAAGCGGCCGTACGTCTCAGCGCTGGCAGCGATTTGCGAGGCGAGTTCGCGTGTCGGGGCGAGCACCAGCATGCGGATCTGGCCCGGGCGCGGGATGTTGCCGGCGGCTGCAAGCCGGTCGAGAGACGGCAGCATGAAGGCCGCGGTCTTGCCGGTGCCGGTCTGGGCGATGCCAAGCAGGTCGCGTCCAGTCAGAACGGTCGGAATGGCTTGGGTCTGGATAGGCGTCGCCTGCGAATAATCCTTCGCGGCAAGCGCATCCAGGAGGGGCTTCGAGAGCCCGAGATTGTGAAAAGACATGAGTGTCCAATATCATTGACGGCCGCGCCAAATGGGCACGGTCCGAGGGGGTCAAAAAAAGCGCCCCGCGTGAATTGGGAAGCAAAACGGTCGAGACGCGGGCCGGGTCCTCGAAGGTTCCCATCAAAGTGCTACTTTGATGGGGTCCCTGGTTCGAGACCGTTCACGCCGCTTTGGAAAGCGCCTCGTGCTGCAGTGCAATATAGAGAGAAATGCGGAAAAGTCTAGGTGGGGCCGATTGAGCCGTCCTGGACGTGGAAGCGGCTTGCTTCACCTATGCCGTCGAACAGCGCCGCTTCGGTGGCGGTCATCCACACTTGGCCGCGCCCCTCGAGCCGGCCGAACAAGGCTGCGCGACGGCCTGGGTCGAGATGTGCCGCGACTTCGTCGAGGAGCAAGATGGCAGGTGTCTCGCGCCGCTCGGCGACCAGATCAGCATGGGCGAGAACCAGCCCGAGCAGCAGCGCCTTTTGCTCGCCGGTGGAGGATCGGGCAGCGGGCACATGCTTGGCCCGGTGGATGACGGCGAGGTCCTGCCGATGCGGGCCGACGGTTGTCCGCCCGGCTGCCGCGTCGCGGCCCCGACTGCTGCGAAGCGTCGCGATGAAGTCGCCTCCGTCCCAGCCTTCCAGCGCCAGTGAGGCGAGCGGGAAGTCGTCCCCGGCATTGCCTGAAAGCGTCGCGTCCAACGCTTCAACGGTGCGAGAACGGGCATCCGAAATCGCCGAGCCATGCTCGGCCATTTGAATTTCCAGCGCGCCCAGCCATTCGGGGTCGGCGCCCAGTTCATCGCTCAGGAGCTTGTTGCGGGCACGCATGGCGGCTTCATAGCGTGAGGCGTGATGGGCATGCATGGGCTCCAGCGCCAGAACCAACCGGTCAAGGAAGCGCCGGCGGTCGCCCGCGCTCCCCGTGAACAGCCGGTCCATCGCTGGGGTCAGCCAGAGGATCGCCAGCCGCTCGGAGAGCGAATTGACGGAGACCGGTGCGCCATTGATCCGAACCTGGCGGCGCTCGGGTGCCGTTGCCAGCGTGCCGGTGCCGATATCGATATTTGTTGTGCGCGCCGCAACGGCGAAGCCGCCGGGGCCACCCTGTCGCGCCATCTCCGACAGCGCCGCGCCTCGCAGCCCACGCCCAGGCGCCAGAAGCGACACGGCCTCCAGGATGTTGGTCTTGCCCGCGCCATTGTCGCCCGACAGCAGGACGAAGCCTTCGGCAGTCTCCAGCACGGCGTCGCCGTAATTGCGGAAATCGGTCAGGGCGAGGCGAGCGACGGCGGTCATTGGCAACCCGCTTAGACCGATTTGGCCCAGCGCTTACCTCTTTTTCGCGCCCTCGAATCGAGCCAGGGTTGCCTTGACGATGGCCTCGACCTCTGCCTCAAACTCGGGCGCCGGCTCGTTCATGAAGTCTTGTTCGAGCTTGCGCATGTCCGGGCCAAGAACCGCTAGGCGCGTGAAATAGGGCTTTTGTGAAAGGGCAATCAGGCCGGGCTCATCGGCTTTGTCGATCAGCTTGGTAGCTGCTTCCGTCGCCGCCTTGTGATCACTGACAATGGCCCCGTAGCTGGCCGGCTTGTCGGGGTCGTCCATTGCTTCCTTGAGAATTGACGAGGACGCCAGATTGTCCTGGACGCCGTGGACCAACTTTTGCCCGGTCGGCGTTTTGTAGAAGGACGCCAGATCCTCGATCTCCGCAGCAGTCAGGCGCGACGCGATCAACTCTGCGACCCGATCATGGTATCCCGGCAGTTCCCGTCGCGTGAACCTGATCAATGACGGTTTGAATTCCTGGACGAGCGCGTCGATGAAGCCGGGATATTCTGCCTCCAGGTCCATGAAGCTCTGATTCGAACGGAATGCAGGCCCAATCTCCTGGTCCACCATGCGCTCGGCCATCCTGACCTGCGATTCCTCCGAATAGAGGATGTTGGCGAGCTTCAGCGCCGCAGCCTTGGCGGCGGGGTCGGGCTTCGCGGCAGATGGTGCCGAGGGATTATCGGCCGCAGGGGCTGCAGTCGGCACTACGACGCTGCCGAGCAGCAGGAATAATATTGTTCTACGCATCACCGGCCGCAGGCGTCGATCACACCCGCATCGGCATGAGGACATAAAGCGCCGGGCTGTTGTCGTTCTCGCGGAGCAGCGTCGGGGCGGCGGCGTCGGCCAGATGGACTTCAACCGTGTCCCCCTCGATCTCGTGCAGGATGTCGAGGAGGTAGCGGGCGTTGAAGCCGATCTCGATATTGTCCGAGCCATAGTCGGCCGCGAGCTCTTCGGTCGCCGTACCGCTCTCGGGAGAGGTCACCGACAGGGTCACCTTGTCACGGTCGACCGCCATTTTGACCGCGCGCGTCTTCTCGCTGGCGATGGTGGCGACGCGGTCGACACCGGCCGAGAAGCTTTTCGGATCGAGCTTCAGGAGCTTGTCGTTCGCGGTCGGGATGACGCGATTATAGTCGGGGAAGGTACCGTCGATCAGCTTGCTGGTCAGGATGGCGCTGCCGAGGCCGAAGCGGATCTTGGTCGCCGACAGCGACACTTCGACGGTACCCTCGACCTCATCCAGGAGCTTCCTGAGCTCGCCCACGCACTTCTTTGGGATGATGACATCCGGCATGCCCTCGGCGCCGTCCGGGCGGTCGACGGTGACGCGCGCCAGACGGTGGCCGTCGGTCGCGGCCGCCTTCAATTTGTCGTCGGCGACGTGGACGAAAATGCCCATGAGGTAATAGCGGGTCTCCTCGCTGGAGATGGCGAAGCGGGTCTTGTCGATGATCTGCCGAAGCGTTGCCGCCGGCAGCTCGAAACGGGTCGGCAGCTCGCCCTCGGCGATCACCGGGAAATCGTCGCGCGGCAGGGTCGACAGGTTGAAGCGTGAACGACCGGCGACGACCTGCATCTTGCCTTCGGCGGCGGTCAGCTCGACCTGGCTGCCCTCCGGCAGCTTGCGGACGATGTCGAAAAAAGTGTGAGCCGGGACGGTGGTAGCGCCGGCTTGCGCAACCTGTGCCGGGACGCTCTCGTCGACCTGCAGATCGAGATCGGTCGCCATCAGCCGCAGGGAGCCGTCGTCACGGGCTTCCATCAGCACGTTGGAGAGGATGGGGATGGTGTTGCGGCGCTCGACCACGGACTGCACATGGCCCAGGCTCTTCAACAGGGTCGCCCGCTCGATCGTCGCCTTCATCACTACCCCTTCGCGCGTCTTTCAGCTCGTTATAGCGAGGCGAAAGGCGCGCGGAAGGGGGTAATCGACGCGTTACGATGCCTTGTTGGGCATGAGCACCGCATCGGTGTGGTGAATGACGCCATTGGCCATGGTGTCGTCGGCCTTGACGATGGTCGCCTTGCCGCCGGCGGCGTCGGTCAGGACGATCTTGTCGCCGTCCTTGGTCGCGGTCAGCACTTCGCCGCCCATCGTCGCGAGTTCGGCCTTGCCCTTGCCGTTGTCGATCGCCTTCGCGATGTCTTCGGCAAGCACAGTGCCCGGCAGGATTGAATAGGTCAGGGTCCGAGTCAGCTCGGGGCGCCCCTCCGGCTTGGTCCAATCCTCGGTCGTGCCGGGGGGCAGCTTGTCGAAGGCGGCGTCGTCGGGGACGAACACCGTGTAAGGCCCCGCGCCCTGGAGCGTCAGGTCGAGGCCGGCCGCCTTGGCCAAACTGGCGTATTTGCTGTTCGCATCGAGGCTGGCGGCAATGGTCTTGTCGCCGGCCTTTTTGACCGCCTCCGTGCCGTTGGCTGCGGCCTCCTTGCCTTCCTGGTTCTTGTTGCAACCGGCAAGGGCGATGAGGCCCACCGCAAGGCCAAGCGAGATCATGCGCTTGTTCATCATACTCTCCCAATTTTTGACTGACTGGCCGAAGCCCGGCGGGGTGGAGCATCGCTCCAATCCCCGCCGGGCCACCGGCGTGTACGCATGTTGGTTTAGACGATTGCCCGGACGATCGAGGTCACCAGCTGGGTCGTCGGGTCGACCGCGTAGATGTAGCCGTTGTTGTAACGGTACCAAGTGTCCGGCGTGTCATGGTAGGTAGTCCGATAGGCGTACGGCACATTGTAAGCCGAATAGCCGACCGGCAGCGGCTGGCCGACTGTCAGGCCGCCGGTCAGCAACGCCGCGACTGCCGATATCAACGAGGTCGAACGATCGACCTGGTAGATCGCACCCGGCGCGTAGCGATAATAATAATCGCCGCTGTCGTAATAGCTGCCGCGATAGGCGTACGGCACGTTGTAATAGCCGTAGCTCGACGGCAGGATCTGGCCGACGCCATAGCCATAGTCATAGGTCGGGATGACGTCCTGGATCAGGCCGTTGGCGCAGTTCGTATTGTACACGTAGCCGTAGCCGTACTGGTAACAGTCATATGCCGTGTTCGGATAGAATGCGTCGTAGTAGGACGGACGATAATAGTTGTTGGCGTAGTAAGGCTGCATCGGCTGGCCGAGCAGCGCCGCGCCAAACAGCGGCACCATCGAATTGATCAGGTTGTCGCCCCGATCGACGCGATAGAGATAGCCGCCGCCATAGCGGTAATAATAGTCGTCATTGTCCAGGTAGAGCGGGCGGAATGCGGCCGGCAACGACTCAAGCGCGGCAATCCGGCTCACCGCACCGAGCGGCTGCCCGATGTACCTCGCCGCCTGGCCCGGAGGCAGGCAGCCGTTGTGCTTCTTGGCCAATCCCGGCGGGCAGCCATCTACCCAGCCGACGCGGCGCACGAAGAGATCGTCGCGATCGACATCCCGGAAGCGGACGACGCCGTGATCGACGTCGCGGACGCGAAACACCTTCTCGCCCTCGGCGAAGCGGACATTGCCGCGAGCACGGATATGGTCCTCCCCAAATACTCGGGCATTATTGCCGCGCTCGGCATTCAGGACGCGCATCTCGTGGCCGCGATTGCCGCGGTCCTCGAAGCGAGCCATGCCCTGTCGATTGTTGTCGCCCTGGTGGTTGTCGTTGCCACGGGCGCGGAAACCATGGTTGCCCTGGTTCCCCTGAGCGTTCTCACGAACGCGCATGCGCTCGCCATTCTGGCCGTGTCCGCGATTCTGGCCCTCGGCGAACATCTGGCGGTTGCCACGCTCGCGGTTGCCGGGGTCGGCTTTCATCTGGCCGCGGTCTCCCCCCTGGGCCTGAGCTCTCATCTGGCCACGATCGCCTCCTCCATGAGAGGCGCGAGCCTGGGCGCGGTCACCGCCGCCGCGTTGAACCTGGGCGTCGTTGCCGCCGCCATGACCACCGTGCCCACCCTTGTCAGCGAGCGCCGGTGCTGTGATCGCCAGCGCCGCTGCACTGGTCGCGAGCATCCAAATGCGCATGGAAACTCTCCTTTCAACGAGAGAAAACCAACGCAAAACGGGGTCGTTCCCCCGTTCATCGGCGCGACAGGCTCCTAGGCCTCTTTCACCCAGTCGTTACGGAGCCGACCCACCGCAACGAACATTAGCAGGGCCGCAAGAAGGTAAAAACCGAGGCAGGCGGTGGCCGCATAACGGAGGGCCTCGGCGCCATAGCTGGCCTTAAGGCCGTCCGAAATCGCGCCCATCAACAGTGGCCCGACGCCCAGCCCAATCAGATTATTGATGAACAGGAAGCTGGCCGAGGCCGTCGATCGTAAGGCGCGCGGCACCAAGTGCTGGACTGCGGTCGTGACGGGTCCGAGCCAAAGGATATTCAGCGCGTTCGGCACGAGGAGCAGCAGCCACGCCACCTTGAGGTTTGATGCCATGAAGCCCGCAAAAAAGAAGGGCGCAGTTACTAGCCAGGCTATGGCCGGGAGTCGCGCATACCAGCGGCGGTCGGCAGTCCCCAGACGGTCCGCCAGCCAACCGCCCGCGAACACTCCGAACGTGCCACCGATAAGAAGGAGCGAGGCAAAGAAATGCGCCGTCGAAAGCAAATCGAGCCCGAAGCTGCGGATAAGGATCGAGGGGGTCCAGAGCGCAAGGCCATAGCCGCACAGCGAACTGCACGACGAGGCGAACGCCATCAGCCAAAAGGTTGGCTTGCGGGCGACGATCGGGAACGTGCTGAACAAAGAGGGTGCGGTCTCGGACATCTTTGCGCGCGGCAGGTCGCGGACGAGAAGCAGCATGACGGGGGCCAGCAACAGGCCGATTGCGCCCATGACGATGAACGCAGCCCGCCAACTGATCCAGGATGTCAAATAGGCACCGGCGAGTGCACCGCCAGCAAGGCCGAGCGGGACACCCAATGAGTAGATGGCCAGCGCCCGGGCGCGTTTCTCGGGTTCGAAATAGTCGGCAATGAGCGCGTAAGACGGAGCAACGCCGCCGGCTTCGCCGACACCCACGCCGAGCCTGTAGAAGAACAGTTGGCCATAGCTGAGCGCGGTCCCGCACAGCGCCGTAAAGCCGCTCCACACCGCCAGTGAACCTGCAACCACCCAGCTGCGCCGGGTGCGGTCGGCGAGGAGCGCAAGCGGCACTCCGAGAAAGGAGTAGAGCATCGCGAAAGCAAGGCCGCCGACTGCCCCAAATTGTGCGTCCGTGAGATTGAGGTCGGCCTTGATCGGGGCAGCAAGGATGCCGAGCATCTGCCGGTCGAGGAAATTGAGGATATATGCAGTCAGCAGCACGCCAAGCACGACATTGCGGTTGATGCTTTTCGCTTCCGTCACCGCTTACTCCCCTGCCCGCAATCGGTCCCCGCCTGATGGCACGGGCAAATCAGCATGGCTAGCCGCTCAGGGGACCCGCACCAGGAACGAGTGGATGGCGGACAACGATTCCGGCTCGGCAAGCGTCGGGGCATGGCCGACGCCCGGGATGACGGCGAAGTCCAGGGCGGGTGCCTTGCGCCGCATGCGTTCGGCGATGGCCGCCGAAAGAATGTCGGAATTCTCGCCGCGGATCACGAGGGTCGGGACCCTTTTGGCCAGCCTTCGAAGGGCGAACCAGGCGAGCAGGCTCGACGTCTTGGTCTTGGCTCCAGGCGCCGAAGCAATGGCTGGGTCGTAGTCGAGCACCGGTCCCCCCGGAGAATCGCGGAAAGTGCGGCGTGCCAGGTGCTGCCAATCGGCCGGGCCGTAGAAGGGCCACGCGCTTTCGTAGATAATACGGCAATAGTCGGCAGCGTCTTCCCAGGTGCGGACCACTGGCGCCTTCCCGGCATAGGATTGAATGCGCGCAATGCCCGCCGGATCGACGGCCGGGCCCACATCATTGAGAATTGCGGCCCAGATCAACTTGGGGCGCAGCAACGCAACCACGAAAGTGATCAATCCGCCCATCGACGTGCCGAGGAAGACGGCCTTGGGGATACCGAGCGCGCCGAGGAAGCCGATGACATCCTGCGCGTAGAATTTCGGATGATAGTGCTTGGGCGCCGGATCCCAGTCGGACTTGCCGCGCCCGCGTACATCCATGACGATCACCCGCCGGCCGCTCTCGGCAAGGACCGGTGCCAAATCCTCGAAATCCGCGGAGTTGCGAGTGAAGCCGTGGAGGCAGAGGACGGGAAGATGCTTCTCCCCGCCCTTTGCCGGATAGTCGCGGGCATAAAGCGACAGCCCGTCCGGCGTCGTCCAACGCCGTTCGCTAAACCCCGTCATCGGACCGCTCAGTAGCGAGCAGTGAAGCGCAGCGTGAAAGTCCGCGGAGCCCCGTAATAAACGGTTCTGATGCTACCCACCGACGAGAATTCCTGGGCGTCGGTCCGGTACTCCTTGTCGAACAGGTTATTCGCATAGAGGCCGAGAGCCAGATGCTTGCCGAGGTCTTCCCAAACAATGCGGGCATCGGCGAGCCAATAGCCCTTCTGGAATAGTCCGGGGACCTCGACATCGGTGCCGGTGCCGTTGGTCGATCCGCCAGGCGTCGGCGGATAGAGGATGTAAGTGTTGTCGACGGCGAGAGCGGTGCGGCTCTTATATCGGGCCTGGCCGCCAATGGTCAGGTTACCAGCATTGCCGATTTCGAAGCTGTACTGAGCGCCGCCTCGGATCGTCCATTTCGGGCTAAAGGCAGGTGTTTGGAATGCGCGGCTCCCGTTGGGAAACGGCGGACCGCCGACGCTGCCATCCGGGAATCTGGTGTCGTCGAATTCCTTATATTCGGCGTCAAGGTAGCCCACTTGGCTGTCAAGAAGCAGGCCACGCACTGGTGTCCATGCCGCTTCGAGTTCGGCACCTTGGATCCTCAGCTTGCCGGCGTTCAACACCGACAGTAGCGGAGTACATGAGAGCGTTATCGGATCGATCTCTCCACAGCCGCCCACTCGCGCCTGGAAATCCTTATAGTCGTTGTGGAATATGGTCAGGTTGAGTGTCAGCTGATCGAACCAACGTGTTTTCACGCCCGCTTCGTAAGACGAGACAGTTTCAGGGTCGTATTCGGTCGATTCCTGAACGCTGTTTGCCCGGCCGTTGAAACCGCCGGATTTGAAGCCCTTCGACACCTTGGCATAAACCATGACGTCTTCGGTCGGGTGGTAATCGATGCTCGCCATCGGCGACCAATCGTTCCAGTGATCCTTCCCGGAAAATGGAAAGATGTCGTAGAAAGCGCCGCCGATGTAGCGGGTTGTCGAACGATCATAGTCCTTGGATTCGTGAGTGAACCGAATGCCAGCAGAGAGATTCACGTTCGGCATGACCGCATAGGTGCCGTTGACGAAAGCGGCGTAGCTCTTGGTACTCAGGTCATCGTCAATCGTGCGCAGGAATGCGGGCGGAGCGACGAGTGGGCTGAATCGGAGATAGTCGGATCCGTAGGCCTCCTGATGAGACTTGATTCGCTCATTCAGGTAATAGAGCCCCGCAACACCGGACAGCCTTTCGCTTTTGTACAGGGCCTGAAATTCCTGGCTGAACTGCTTTTGGTCGACACCGACAAAAACATCGCCCGTGTTCCAAATCGACGCATCGATATCGATATTGTCCGCCGTATCCATCTTGCGCAGTGCGGTGATTGATTTCAGGGTCAACTGGTCGCTGACATCGTAAGCGACGGTGCCGGATAGGCCGCGATGTCGCAGCTCCAGCGAGTTCGGCAGATTTGGCGAGATTTGGGCGGTGAAATGGTATCCGTCTTCGTATAGGTTGCCGACAGGCAGGATCGTGCCGAAAAATGGCGTGTAGGCTGTCGTCAGATCGTTAAGGGGCTGGCCCACGGTCATTGCCGTGTCTTCCCAGGTGTAGTCGCCGCTGATGTCGATCCGCAGGTTCTCGATCGGCGTGATGGCGATGTCGCCGCGCAGCGCCTTTGTGTCCTTGTCGTTATATTCGCGGTCGTTCAGCTCATCCTTGACATAGCCGTCGTGCTTCGAAGTGAGGAGCGCCAGGCCGAGCGAAATGCCGGCGGCGATCGGGCCGGAGACAACTCCCTTGGCCTCGAACTGGTTGTAGCTGCCAATGGCAATCGAGCCGCTGGCGCGGAAGTCGTCGCCGGGCCGGTGCGTCACGACCTTGAGTGCGCCGCCGATCGTGTTCTTGCCGTAGAGCGTGCCCTGCGGGCCGCGCAGGACCTCGATCCGATCAATGTCGAGCAGGTCGAGCTGCGTTCCACGGATTCGCGACAGGTAGACGTCGTCGACATATACGCCGACGGCTGGGTCGAACGTCTGCAGTGCGTCGGGCTGGCCGACACCACGAATGTAGATATTCATCGCATTCGACGAGCCGCGGCCCTGGACGATGTTGAGGTTGGGAACCGCGCCTTGAAGACCGGTCGGGTCAACCGCCTGGAGGCGATCGAGGGTGCGCTCGTTGAAGGCAGAGACCGCCGCCGGAACATCCTGCAGGCGCTCCGAGGTGCGACGCGCGGTAACGGTGATGTTCTCGTCGGTCGCCGTGTCCTTACCTTCGTCGTTGGCGGCCGTGGTGGCTTCCGCCGACGCAGGTTGGTCATTGGCCTGCTGATTGGTTTCTGCCGCAGTTTGCGCCGACGCCGGCACTGCAAAAATGAAGGCTGCGCTCGAGCCGAGAAGAATGGCGCGAGCAAGATCGATCTTGCGCATATATAAGCCCCTCCGATGTGACGGTCTCCGGCCAGTGCCGGTTGCGCCGCCATTGAGACGGGGTCATAATGAAAGTTGAACCGACTTTCAACTTTGGTCGGGCGGAAACCGGGGGATAGCGGCAATGGTGCAACAGTCGGTCGAACCGGTGCTCGCCGCAGGGTCAGCAAAAACGCCGCGCACCGCACGTGGCGAAAAGACGATGCGCAAGATCCTCAATGCGGCACTGGCCGAGTTCGGCGAGCGGGGATTCTCGGAAAGTTCGATCGTTTCCATCACCAGCCGCGCCAAGGTCGCGCTCGGGACGTTCTATACCTACTTCGACAGCAAGGAGGCCCTGTTCGCCGCGCTGGTCGAGGACATGTCGGCCCAGGTC
This sequence comes from Sphingomonas alba, assembly GCF_023516555.1. GTDB lineage: Bacteria > Pseudomonadota > Alphaproteobacteria > Sphingomonadales > Sphingomonadaceae > Sphingomicrobium > Sphingomicrobium album. Next base: position 1,565,194 of record NZ_JAMGBD010000001.1, on the reverse strand, counting down.
CGTGAAGAGGTCGCGCCGGCCCTGTCCGAAGGAGCCGACACGCTCGATGCCGAGCGGCGGGCGCTCGCGGCCTATTTGCGCTTCGCGGCCACCCACAAGGAAGTCTACCGGATCATCGACGAGTCCGAGTTCGTCGCGCCGGAAGCTTATCGCCGGCACTATGAGACCGTCGCCGACCGCATCGCCTCGCGCCTGGAAACCGGAGCCTGCAAGGGCGAAGTGCGGGGCCTGACAGCGCTGGAGCGCGACGTTCTCGCCTGGGCTGCGATGGGAATGAATGTGTTCCTCGGGCTGCGCTTTTCGGTGTGGGGCAAGGAGGATGCCGAGGAAGTTGCGGCGATTGCCAACCGGATCCTGCGTGCGGGACTGGAGCCCTAGGCCAGGTCCTTCGCCAGCCCCGCCAAGGCCGCAGCGTCGGCCTCATCATGATAAATAGCGAAGCCGATCCGCAGCACTTCGCCGCGGACATCGGTGATGCAGCCGCGCTCCATCAACGCCGCGTTCCATTCGGCGGCTTTCGGACTCTGGAAGGCGAGGAAACGCGAATGCTGACCGCCCTCGAGGGGGTTGAGGAGCTCCGCGCCAGAGAGTGCCGTTCCCTCAATGGCGGTCAGCAATCGCCGCTGGCGGCTGGTAACGTGGGCGCTGATCGCGGCGGTCGTCAGGCCTTCCTCGCCGAGCATCCGCTGGATGGCGTTGAAGCGGTAGAGCGCCGAAGGATCGAACGTCGCGCCCATGAACCGCATGGCGTCGCGGGTGTAGCCGACCGAACTGCCCGGGGGCGCCGTAAGGTCGCCGAACTCGGCGTACCAACCCGTTATCGGCGGGCGGGGGCCGTAACCCGGCGGGCAATGCATGAAGGCCATGCCTTCGCCGGCCATCGCATATTTATAGCCGCCGCCGAGGAAGAAAGCGGACTGAGCAGTGGTTTCCAAAAACGGATTCTCGATGGCCATGAAGGCATGGTAGCCGTCGATGACCACCCAAGGGCCCATAGGATTTGCGAGTGCGCCAAGTTCTTGTGATCGCTCGAATATCCGGCCGCTGTTGAAGAGGACCCGGCTGACGAAAATGAGGTCGTGCCCGCCGCCCTGCGCAGCGGACAAAAAACGGTCGGAAAACGTGTCGAACGGCTCGGCGGCGACGCGGGTGACGACGGCGTCGCCATCTTCTTCCCAGCGGGCGAACTGGCGGCGGGCGCTGTGGAATTCGCCGTCGCTGGTGAGGATCCGGACCGGCCCCGAGCGCGGCACGGCGGCAAAGAGGCGAATGACGAAATCATGGGTGTTGGACGAAAAGACGATGCGGTCGGCGGGCACGCCGCCAAGCTCGCGGGCGACATGGCCCTGAGCCTCCGGCCAGACCTCGCCCATCACCTTGTCCCACTTGCGGTCGGCGAGGGCGGCGGCGTCGAGCCAGGCCTGCTGCTGGCCGGCGAAACTGGCGTCGGGCCAGAGGTGATGGCTGTGGGCGGCGAAATGCAGCCGGTCCGGCGCGGCGCCGAGGCTGCGCGAGAACAGGCGCTTGAAGCTCAAAGCTCCGTCCGAAGCGACCAGAGTTCGGGAAAAGCGCGCTTGTCGAGCGTCGAGCGGAGATAGGCCGCGCCGGCCGAGCCGCCGGTGCCGCGCTTCAAACCGATGATCCGTTCGACCGTCAGCACATGCTTGTGCCGCCAGGCGGCGAGGGCATCGTCGACGTCGACCAGCTTTTCGGCAAGCTGGTACAATTCGAACCAGCGGTCGGCGTCCTTGTAGACTTCGAGCCAGCTGGCGGCGCCGGCCTTGTCGCGGGCGGCGTCGGCGACTTCCCACAGGCTCGGCTCGGCCAGCGCCCGGGTGAGGCGGGCATGGCCCTCTGTGCCGCCTTCGTAATAATCGAGGAACTTGGGGTCCTTGATGCCGAGGCGATATTCCAGCTCGCGGAATTGCGCCGACTGGAAGCCGGAAGAGGTGCCGAGCACATGGCGGAAGGCGGAATAGTCGACCGGGGTCAGGGTCGCGAGCACGTCCCAGCTCAAGGTCATCACCGACTGGATGCGGCTGACCCGCGACAGCGCCTTGTAGGCCTCGGCAAAGCGATTGTCCTCGACCAGCGCAATCGCCAGCGCGACCTCGTGCAGCATCTGCTTTAGCCAGAGCTCCTTGGTCTGGTGAATGACGATGAACAGCATTTCGTCATGCAGGTCCGACAGGGGCTGCTGGGCGGACAGCAAATCGTCGAGATGCAGATATTCGGCATAGGTCATGCCGGCGGGTGTCGCGGTCATGCGACCCCCGTTAGGGCAAACGGCGTTCCAGAAAAAGCTTACTGGCCGGGGGCGTTGCCGGGAGCGAGCGCGCCACTGTTCAGCGCGCCGATATTGCCGAACAATTCGTCGAAGAAGCTTCGCTTGCGGCCAAGCGTCGGCGTCTTGTCGTCGACCGGCGAAATGTTGACGACCAGTTCCTTGCCCGTGCTGTTGACGGCGGCGACGTTGCCGGCCTGGTCGAAGTGGACGTGGAGGACCTCCTGGTCCGTCACTTTCTGGCTGCGGAAGGCGACCGACTTGGTGTCGCGCGAGACATAGAACCAGTCGCTGTCGTTGAACTGGCCCGTGAAGCTGGGACGGCCCAGGGTCTTTTCAACCGACGCCTTATTGTCGACGCCGACCTGAACGGCCGAAGCGAGCTCCTTGTCGAGCACGTAGCCCTTGTGCTCCTTAATGCCGAGGCAGCCGCTGAGGAGGGTCACGCCCACAAGCGCCGTTGCAACGCTGACGAACTTCGACGCCATGAACTTCAAACTCCTTCGTTTTCCCGGCCAGCTTGCGCTCAGGCGGCGCCGCCTCAATATGCGGTGCGGCGTCGGGCAGCAAGTGACTCCGCTGCCGCTTAAAGCAAGCTGAATGGGAAGCTGAATGCGCCTGCCCTTTTTCCAACCCAAGGCCCTGGCCGATGCCGGGCCGCTCTACCGGGCGATCGTCGCCGAGGCGCGGCGGCCAGACTGGTATCGCGAAGCGCAGGTCCCCGACACGCTGGACGGCCGCTTCGCCGTGCTGACGACCCTGCTTTCGCTCGCCGACATCAGGCTGGAACGTGGCGCGGACCCGGCTCGGGCGCTGGGGCCACGGCTGGCCGAAGCATTCATCGCCGACATGGACGTGCAGATGCGTGAACAGGGTTTTGGCGACCCGTCGCTGGGCAAGCAGGTGCGGATGATGGTCGGCGCGCTGGCCTCGCGCATCGACCGCTGGCGCCGGGCGGTCGAGGCCATCGACCCGTGGGACGAGACGACGCGCATGAGCCTGTACGGGTACGCGGTGCCCGAAGGCAAAGCGAGCGCACAGGCGGTCGAGGCGACGAAGCTTTGGTGGCAAAGGCTGCAGGCAACGGGTGATTCGGCCCTGATGACGGGACAGATGGGATGAGCGAAAGCTTCGAAGCGCGCCTGCCGCTGGCGCAGATCCGCGACGGCGAAAGGGTCGACCTCAATGCGGGCGCCGAGGAATGCGCCGCCATCGCCAAGCGGCTCGGCCTGCTGTCGCTCGACCGGCTGGAAGCTCATGCGGTGCTGGGCCGGGATGGCGAGAAGATCACCGCCACCGGCCGCATCAAGGCGGCGCTGAGCCAAGCCTGCGTCGCCAGCGGCGAACCGGTGCCGGCGCGGATCGACGAGCCCTTCGAATTGCTGTTCCTGCCCGAGCCGGAAGGGCGGCCGGACGAAGAAGTGGAGCTTGGCGAGGGCGAGCTGGACGTCGTCTTCCACGACGGCGCCGCGATCGAGCTGGGCGCGGCCGTCGCGGACACGTTGAGCCTGGTGCTCGACCCCTATCCGCGCGGGCCGAATGCCGAGGCGGCGCTGAAAGCGGCGGGCGTGCTCAGCGAAGAGCAAGCGGGACCGTTCGCGGCGCTTGCAGCGCTAAAGAGCGAGAAGCCCGACGAAGCCTAGAGCCCGGAATGGGTGGAAAGCGGACGCCCATTGACGCCGGCCCACATTTTTAGCGCCACATCATGCCAGCGTCCGCGTTCGCGCGCAGGCGCTGGCTGGTTGGATTGCCGACCAGGTTTTCCGCTTCTCAGAACTCGCCCTAACCTGACCAAAACGGTCGCGGAGTCCGTAAGGATTGTGAACTAAAGCGATGCAGGAAAGTGCCTCGGCAATCAGGCGACGGCATTGGCCGGGCTCATATGGCCTGGCCAACGCCGCGCGCCTCGACACGATGACTTATCGAGCAATCGGCGGGTCGAAACCGCCCTGCTACTTGGCGAACCTTGCCTTGATCTCGCCAAGTCCGGCTTCATAAACGCCGCCCAGCGCATCGCTGGCGGCCTGTTCCTTGCCACGCTCCGGAATGTAAGAACCGGACCAGGTGATGGTCGAAGTCCCGTCGCCCTTGGCGGTGACCTTGATTGTCGACTTGTAATTCGAGACCGGAAGGGGGCTCGACAGGAAGCGGTAGGAGTAGGTGTGCTCCGCCTCATTTCTCGCCGCTTCAGTCTCTACAAAGGCGGCCTTCCCGTCCTTGGTTACGAGGATCCGGGTCGGCGGCGCCTTGCCGTCCTCGATGCATTGTCCGACCGGAGGCAGCCAGTCCTTGATCGCGCAGAATGGGCCGATCAACGACCATACGGCCGAGGCGGGTGCATGCACATCGGCGCTGCGTGAAATCACTGCGGCGGAGGCCGGCGCAGTGCCGCCAACGAGGATTATCGCCGCCGCAATTGCCGCACGGAAGGTCGGCGCTGCAGTCCAAGCATTCGAAAAGTTTCTCACAGAATTACCTTTGTCGTTTGAGCGTTGAGCCGGATCGATCGGATCCGGGAGCGCGGCGGGCTAGCGACAGCAGTCGCACGCAGCCAGTTCAGAGACTGAATCTGCCCAGTACAGAAAGTGAACTAGCGGCGGCGTCCGTTTCGAACCTATAGCGGATGCCATTGGAATCGAGGGAAACGTGGCCGCCGGAAGTTACAAGCAATTCTGCCCAGTCGCGATGGCGGCCGAGATCCTGTGCACAAGGTGGACCGTGGTCCTGCTTCGCGAGCTCGTCGCCGGCTCAACCCGCTTCAACGACCTGCGGCGCGGCGTTCCGCGCATGTCCCCCGCCTTGCTGTCCCAGCGCCTCAAGGAACTTGAAGCTGCGGGAATTGTCAGGCGTGAACGATCGGATTCTGAGCCCGGTATTCTTGAGTATCGGCTGACACCGGCCGGACGGGAGCTCGATAAGATCGTCGAGGGATTCGGTATTTGGGGCCAACGCCGGGTCAAGGCCGAGCTGTCACTCCAGAACCTCGATGCCCAATTGCTGATGTGGGATTTGCGGCGGAATCTGAACCCGACGCCCCTGCCGCGACGTCGAAATGTGATTCAGTTCATCTATCCGGAACTCCCGGCCAACCGGCAATCCTGGTGGCTGATCGTTGACCCGACGGACGGTGTCGATCTCTGTTCGATCGATCCCGGATTCGAAGTCGACCTCTATGTATCGGTCGACCTGCGCACCATGACCGCGATCTGGATGGGGCTCGATACGGTTCGCGCGGCGGTCGGGAACAATCGGATGCGGTTGACTGGCGATCGAGACATCGCCTCAGCCATGCAATCTTGGCTCGGCCTCAGTCCGTTTGCAAAGGAGCAAAAGCTCGCAAGCTGAGGGGCCGGACTCCCAAGCGTCAGGCATCGGCCATTGCCGTGGACGAAGGCCAGATGGCAAAGACCGAAGCGATCGCCATGAGGGACCATATATCCAAATAGCCTTGTGGCAGGAATGGGTCGGAAGCGGATGTGCGCAATGGGTCGGCGGTGACACACTAGCGGGATTCCCGCTTTCGCGGGAATGACGAAATTGGCTGATCCTAGTGCGTGCCGTGCGCGTGGCGGCCTCGGTCGGGGGCGCGGGCCGGGGCGAGTTCGTCCGCGGTGAGCTTGTTGTCGCCGTTGAGATCGTGCTGGGTGAAGCGCTTGCGGGCGGCGGCCCGAAACTCATCCAGCGATACCGAACGATCGATGTTGATGTCGGCCATGGCCACCGGTTCCGGGACGGCCGTGGCATCGCCGAACAGGCCGGTCTCGCCCGTGCCTTGCCTCTGGACGCCGTCGCCGTCGCCATCGTCCGCATAGTCGACAACCGCATGCCTGGCTTCCGAAATCGGCCTGATTCCGCCAGCCATCCTGACCTGGGCGGGGGCAATCACGTTTTCGTAATTGCCCATCTCGTCGGAATCGATGACCCCGTCGCCGTTGGTGTCGAGGCGATGGAAGAATCTTTCGGCATCGCGAAGCAATTCGGTGCGATTGACCGCGCCGTCGCCGTCCGTGTCGGCCTGGGCAATCCATTTCGTCACCGGCGAGCCGCCACCGGCATCGCCCTCGAGGGGTTCGCCCATCAGGCTGAGGTAGACGGGCGTGCGCGGCGAAAATTGCGGATGGTCCGGCGGCTGGGTGGCGGCGGGAAGGGCCATCCCCAAGAGCGATAATGCTAGGACCTGGCGCATCGCATTCATCACCCCGCAAAATTGCAGCAGACGGACAAGGCTCCTGAGCGCACCGTCATGAACCCCGCCTTACAGCAGCCTATTCGCGCGTCTTCCTGAAGGCGGCAAGGGCCGTCGAGCGCTGGGCCAGAGCGGCGACGTCGCGATGGCCGAGCTCCGTGTCGAAACAGATGCCCATGACGCGGCCATCCTGCCAGCGGACGACCGCACCGCGCGCCAGGGTCCCGCAGTCCAGCTGCACCGCCGCGCCGACCGGCAGTGACAGCGGGCAGTCCAGCTTGGCGCCGCCCGCGGACAAATCGAGAATCTGCACGGCATGGCGATCGCCATTGGCCTGAAGAAAGGCGGGCAAGGCGACTTCGACGCGCGGAAAGGCGCGGCGGTCGGCAAAAGGATCTGTGTCCTGCGCTTTGGGTGCGGGTGTTGCCATATTCTCGCTAGCGCTCCGTTTAGCACCCGGATGCTGCCAGAGTGTAAACGACGGACGGCAATGGGTCGAAAGCGGATGCAAGCGGCGTTATGGTCTGCCGGACAGGGGGTTCGATGCGGCTGACATTCACCAAGCGCGACGGGAAATATGACGATCTGCTGATCGAGCGCCCCGATGCGGCGCCCGAGACGATCCGGAACCCCAAGCAGGGCATCATCCCGCACGACATGATCCATTATGCGGTGGAGAGCGTGCTCGCCCATCGCGGCTTCCTGGGCATGGTCGCCGGGGGCGACGCGGCGGTGTTCGCGACGCAGGGCGGAGAGTCGGAAGAGGCGATCGAGCGGCTGGTCGAAAGCTTCCAGGCGGAAATGTGGGGCGGCCGAGTGCCTGCGGACGAGCTGCTGGAGACCTACAGGATCGCCTGCGAGGCGCGCGGGCATGCCGCCGCGCCGGTGACGGCCGAGGATGTGGATGGGGTGCGGGCGACGCTCGACGACCTGACCGCTAAGTGGGCGGCCGTGCCGGTCAACGGATCACTGACGGTCGAGTTCTAGACCTTAGAAGGGAACGTCGTCGTCCAAATCGGTGTCGAAGGCCGCCGGTTGCGGACGCGATTGCGGGCGAGAGCCGCCGCCACCGCTGTAGCCGCCACCGAAGTCCTCACCGCCGCCACCGAAGTCGCTGCGACCGCCGCCGCTGCCTTCGGCACGGTCGAGGAGGACGAGCTCACCACGGAAGCGGTTCAAGACGATCTCGGTCGTGTAGCGGTCGTTGCCCGACTGGTCCTGCCACTTGCGGGTCTGCAGCTGGCCTTCGAGATAAACCTTGCTGCCCTTGCGCAAATAGGACTTGGCGACCTTGCCCAGATTCTCGTTGAAGATGACGACATTGTGCCACTCGGTGCGCTCCTGGCGCTGGCCGGAGGACTTGTCGCTCCAGCTTTCCGACGTGGCGACACGGATGTTGACGACCTCGCCGCCATTGTTGAGCGAGCGCGCCTCAGGATCGGCGCCGAGGTTCCCCACCAGGATGACCTTGTTCACGCTTCCCGCCATTTCCGCTCTCCTCAATTCCAGTTTGAACGAGCGATAGGACGGGCGTGGTGCTTAGCCAAGGCCGAATGCGACGGCGGTCCAGTAAGTGAGGCCGGCGGCCGCATAAGCGAGCACGAACAGGTAGCCGACCATGAAGCCGGTCCACTTCCAGCTGTTGGTCTCGCGGCGGGTGACGGCGATGGTCGAGATGCACTGCGGCGCGAAGATGAACCAGACGAGGTAGGCGAGCGCGGTGGCAAGGCTCCAGCGGCTGGCGAGACGGTCCTCGAGGCTGGTCAGCTGGCCCTCGTCGCTGGCGTCGAGCGCATAGACGGTGCCGATGGCCGAGACGGCGACCTCGCGCGCAGCCATGGTGGGCAAGAGCGCGAGGCTGATGTCCTGGTTGAAGCCGATGGGGGCAACGACCTTGTGGATTGCTGAGCCGATGTAGCCGGCGATGGAGACTTCGCTCTGTTTCTGGCCCGGGCCGGCCTGCGGGAAGCTGGCGAGCGCCCAGAGGACGATGGTCGTGCCGAGGATGATGGTGCCGGCGCGCTTCAGGAAGATGAGCGCACGTTGATAGAGGCCGAGCGCAATATCGACGAGGCGTGGCATCTGGTATTTGGGCAGCTCCATCATGAAGGCGCCGCCCCTGCCCTTCACGACCGAGCGGCGGAGCGCCCAGGCGGCGAGCAGGGCGCCGGCGATGCCGCCGATGTAGAGCAGGAACATCACCAGGCCCTGCAGGCCGATGCCAGGGCCGACCGCGCGGTTCGGGATGAAGGCGGCGATGATCAATGTGTAGACCGGCAGGCGCGCGGAGCAGGTCATCAACGGCGCGACGAGGATGGTCGTCAGCCGGTCCTTGGGATCGTCGATCGTCCGCGTCGCCATGATGCCGGGGACCGCGCAGGCGAAGCTCGACAGGAGCGGAATGAAGGCGCGGCCCGAGAGGCCGGCGGAATGCATCAATTTGTCCATCAGGAAGGCGGCGCGGACGAGATAGCCGGTCGCTTCGAGGACGAGAATGAAGAGGAAGAGGATCAGGATCTGCGGCAGGAAGACGATGACCGCGCCGACGCCCGCGAAGACGCCGTCGACCACCAAGGACTTGAGGACACCGGCGGCAAGCGCATTGCCGACGATATTGCCGAGGCTGGTGATGCCGGCATCGAGCGCGTCGGCGGGAACCGTCGCCCAGGCGAAGACCGCCTGGAACATGATGAAAAGCACCGCGGCGAGGATGATCGGGCCCGCGACGGGGTGCAGCAGGACGGCGTCGAGCCGGTGGGTGATGCGGCGGACCGGGGTTTCGCGGAGGATAGCCGCCTCCGCGACTTCGCGAGCGCGCTTTTGCAGGTGGATGAGGTCGGGCGGCGGCAAGTCCTTGCCGTGAACCGCGCGCTGGTGGCCGAGCTCGCTTTCGAGACGGCCGAGCAAGTCGGAGATCCCGCGGCGGCGGACGGCGACGGTCTCGATGACCGGCACGCCGAGCTCGGCTTCGAGCTTGGCAGCGTCGAGCTCAAGCCCGTCACGCTTGGCGAGGTCGACCATGTTGAGCGCCACGACGGTCGGGCGACCCAAAGCGATCAGCTGCAAGGCGAAGCGCAGGTGATTGTCTAGGTTGGAGGCGTCGAGGACGATCAGCAAAGCGTCGGGCAGGCGCTCGCCCTGCTGGCGGCCGAGAAGGACGTCGCGGGTGACCGCTTCGTCGGGGCTGTTCGGGTCGAGGCCGTAAGAACCCGGAAGGTCGATCAGCTCAGCCGGCGCGCCCGACGGCAGGATGGCGCGGCCGACATGGCGTTCGACAGTGACGCCCGGATAATTGCCGACCTTCTGACGCGCGCCGGTCAAGGCGTTGAACAAGGCGCTCTTGCCGGCATTGGGATTGCCGACCACCGCGATCAAAGGCTGGGGGTTCATTTTGCGATCGGGACGACGTGCACGGCGCGGGCATGGGCGCGACGGATGGCGACGGTCATTCGGCCGACGCGCACGGCGAGCGGATCGCGGCCGAACGGGCCGAGGTGCAAGGCCTCGATGGTGACGCCTTCGTCGAAGCCGAACTGGCGGAGGCGGCGAGCTGCGCTTTCCTCCAACGCGGCCCAATCGATGGATTGGATATGCGCGCGCTTGCCGAGCTCGAGCGAATCGAGCGGAATCGCAAAGGCTTGGGCAGGCTGGGCCGCATTCATTTGCGACTGATTATCAATAACGAGAGGAAATTGGAACCCTAGTGCGGCGGGTAGCGCAGGCGGCCGAGGAAGCGGCTGATGCTCGGGCGCTGCTCGCTGCTGCCCTTCCAGCTGGCCTTCCACTTCTCGAAGCTCATGACGTTGGCGATTCGGCGATCGAGGAAGGCACTGGTTTCTGCCCAGCCTTCGCTCTGGTCGTCGAGCCAGGCGACGAGCGTGGAGGCATAGACCGCGCTCAAGGTCAGGCGCTTGGTATAATGGTTGAAGTCGGTCGCCTTGTCGCCGGCCAGCCGCCACATGAGGTCGGCGCTGTGCCAGCCGGTCTTGAGCCCGGTGGCGACATTCTGCGGCATGGCGAGGATGGTGAGGGCAGCGCGCACCGCTTCGCGCGCCGGTCCCATGGCCTGGAGACGGAACCAGATTTGCTCGCGGATTCGGTCCCGGATCTTCATGCCGGCGATGACGTCAGGCGTGAAATGCGCCTCCATCGCCGCGTCGACCGCCTCGATATAGGCGCCGATCTTGCCGAGCTGGTCCTTGGGGAAAGCCAGGCGGGCGATGGCCGGATCGACCCCGTGGGTGGCGGCGGCGGCCTCGACCGCTTTGTCGCTCCAGCCGTCGAACACGGCATTCTCGCCAACCGCGAGCGCGAGTTGGGCGCGGACGGCTTCGAGAGGAGTCGGTTGGTCGGCCATGGCGGCTAATTGGCCGCGCGCTTGCCCAAGCGCAAGCGGACGAGGACCAAGGCGATGCCGACGGCGATGGCGCCCGCCCAGTCGAGCGGGGTCAAAGTCTCGCCATAGGCCAGCCAGCCGATAAGGGCTGAGATGGCCGGCTGCGTCAGGAAGGCGAGGCCGACGATCAGAGGCGGCACGTGGCCGATGGCGTAGACCAGCAGGCCCTGGCCGAGGATCTGGCTGGTGAACGCCAGGATGAGGAGCGGCGTCCAGTCATGCGGAATAACGCGCTCCCCGAAGGCGAGGCTGATGGGCAGCAGGATGATCGCGCCGAACAGGCTGGCCATGAACAGGAGAGGCAGAGGCTTCAGCCGCCCGCGCGAGCGCTCAACGATGATCAGATAGCCGGTATAAAGTAGACCCGCGGCGAGGCAGAGACTGTCGCCGCGCACGTGACGGGCGCTGAGCTCGGCACTGCCGGCCATCAGCGCGCCGACACCGGCGGCAGCCAGGACGAGCGCCACGGCCTGCATGTGCGAAGGCCATTTGCGCGCCATCCACAGGCCGTAAGCGGCGAAGGCGAAGCTGGCGAAATTGCCGAACAGGGTCGCGTTGCCGAGCTTGGTGAGGCGGATGCCGGCATGCCATGCGGCGAGGTCGAGGGCGAAAAAAGCGGCGGCCGCAAAGAGGGCGATGGCGAGCCTCCTCCCCGGCCAGCGAACCGGCTGGCCGGAGACGCCTGCTAGCAGGAAGAGAAACGGCGCGGCGAGCGCCAACCGCCAGAAGCCGGCCGCTACCGCGCCTGTGTCGGCCATGCGTACCAGCCACGGGCCGAACGCCAGCGCAACATTGCCAAGCAGCAGCGCGGGATAGGCCAGAGAATGGGGATGGGATTGTGTCACGCGCCGCGCTTAGGGCCTTCGGCCATAGGCTGGAAGGTATAAGTTCATCTTATGAGAGCATGCGGACAATCGCTGTTGAACGAGCAGCGCGCTTATCTCATCTCCACAGCCATTGACTGGCTTTTGCTGCTGCGTCCAGAAAGGACCCTTATGTCAAATCTGTTCGATTCCGTCGTTATCGGTGGTCTTCAACTCAAGAATCGTATCTGGATGGCGCCGCTGACCCGGGGCCGGGCTACCAGGGAAGCGGTGCCCACTCCAATCATGGCCGAATATTATGCGCAGCGCGCCGACGCAGGCCTCATCATCACCGAAGCCACAGGAATCAGCCGGGAGGGCCTTGGCTGGCCTAATGCGCCGGGCCTGTGGAACGACCAGCAGATCGAAGGGTGGAAGCCGGTCACGGAGGCGGTCCACGAGGCCGGTGGCAGGATCGTCGCCCAACTCTGGCACATGGGGCGGCTGGTCCATCCCGATCTCGGCGGCGGGCAGCCTTTGTCGTCGTCGGCGACGACTGCACCCGACTATGCCCACACCTACGAAGGCAAGAAGCCCTATACGGAAGCCCGCGCGGCAACGGCCCACGACATCGAGCGCATTGTCGAGGATTATGGGCGAGCAGCAGAGAACGCGATGGCTGCCGGATTTGACGGCGTCCAGGTCCATGGCGCCAATGGCTACCTGGTCGACCAATTCCTCCGCGATTCAGCCAATCATCGAGAAGACGATTATGGCGGGTCGATCGACAATCGGCTGCGCTTCGTCACCGAAGTCCTGAGCGCGGTGGGGGATGCCATCGGCATGGAAAATGTCGGCATCCGCTTTTCGCCCAACATCTATTCGCAGGGCGTCGAGGACAGCGACCCCATCCCGCTGTTCACAGCCCTGGCGGAGCGGCTCGAATGCCTGCAGGTTCCGTGGATCGAGCTTCGCGAAGCGCACCAGCCGACTTCCGCGGGCGCCGTTCCGACCGCGCCGGTCAGCCCGGCCATGCGAGGGATTTACTCAGGCAAGATCGCGCTCAACAGCGACTATGACGGTCCGAGCGCTCGCGCTCGCCTGGCCGAGGGGGTCGGCGATGCGATCAGTTTCGGCCGGCCGTTCATCTCCAACCCCGACCTGGTCGACCGTATCAGGATGGGCTTGCCGCTGACCCCTGGCGACGAGAGCACGTTCTACAGCGGCAACGCGCGCGGCTATGTGGACTATGCGCGAATCAACGAGGCCGCGGCCGCCTAGCGCACCTGCCGCAAATAGGACGGGGCGGCACCGAAGCGGGTGGCGATATCGACCATGTCGAGCGCCGCCTTGGCCGCGCCGCCGCCCTTGTTCGCCTGGGCCGGGTCGGCGCGGTAAATCGCCTGCGCCTCGTTCTCGACGGTGAGGATGCCGTTGCCGATCGCATAGCCTTCAAGGCTGAGGTCCGTCAGCGCGCGGGCGCTTTCGTTGGACACGACTTCGAAGTGATAGGTCTCGCCGCGGATGACAACGCCCAAGGCGACGAAGCCGCAATAGCGACCGCTCTTGGCGGCAAGCGCGATGACTCCCGGGATTTCGAGCGCGCCGGGGACGGTGATCGTCTCATGCTCGTTGCCGGCCGCCTCGATCGCGGCGCGGGCGCCGTCGAGCAGCATGTCGTTCAGGTGCGGATAGAAGCGGGCTTCGACGATCAGGATGCGGGCCATCAGCGGGTCTCCAGCGGGATGCAGCGTTCCTCGACGATCGACAGGCCATAGCCCGACAGGCCGACCGGCGCGTGGCGCGTGTTGGTGAGCAGGATCATGTCATGGACGCCGAGCGCGGCGAGGATCTGGGCGCCGATGCCATAGTCGCGCAGCGCCTCGCCCTGGGGTGGCTTGCCGGAGCGGACGTCGGCGGAGCGGGAAAGCGAGCCCGGCGAGGCGGCATGAAGCGCGACGACAACGCCGCCGCCCACCTTCTCGATCATCGCCATGGCGCCATCGAGGAGGCCGCTGCGCTCGCTCTGCTCGCCAAGGACGTCGGCGAAAAGGTCGAGGCTGTGCATGCGGACGAGGGTCGGCTTGTCCTCTTCCACCGTGCCGTGGACGAGGGCGAGCTGCTCGGCGCCGCTGGCCTTGTCGCGGAACACCTTGGCCGACCAGTTGGCGCCCCGCTTCGAGGTGAAGCGCGTGTCAGCGACTTCCGACACCATGTGGTCGCGGCGCAGGCGATAGGCGATGAGGTCGCGAATCGTCCCGATCTTCAGTTGGTGGGCGGCGGCAAACTCGATGAGGTCGTCGAGGCGCGCCATGGTGCCGTCCTCACGCAGGATCTCGCAAATGACGCCCGACGGGTTGAGGCCGGCAAGGCGGGAGACATCGACCGCCGCCTCGGTGTGGCCGGCGCGGACGAGGACTCCGCCGGGACGGGCGACCAGCGGAAAGACGTGGCCCGGGGAGACGATGCAGTCCGGGCCGTTGGCGGAATCGATGGCGACGGCGATGGTGCGAGCGCGGTCGGCAGCGCTAATTCCAGTCGTGACGCCCTCCTTCGCCTCGATCGAGACGGTGAAGGCGGTTTCCATCCGCGTGCGATTGTTGCTGGTCATGGGCGCCAGCTCGAGCGCGTCGGCACGATCCTTGGTCAAAGCCAGGCAGATGAGGCCGCGCCCGTGGCGGGCCATGAAGTTGATGGCGTCCGGGGTCGCCATTTGCGCCGGAATGACGAGGTCGCCTTCATTTTCGCGGTCGTCATCGTCGACGAGGATGAACATGCGACCGTTGCGGGCCTCGTCGATGATCGCTTCAGCGCCGACCAGCACCTGCGCATTGCCGCGCTGGATCAGCTTTTCGAGCCGCTTCAGCGTCTCGGCGGTCGGATTCCAGTCCTCCGCGCCCAATTTGCGCAAACTATTGGGGTGAAGGCCGGCGGCACGGGCAAGGCCGGCGCGGCTGACTTCGCCGGTTTCGATGATTTGGGTTAGCTGGTCGATGAGGGTCGTGCTCATGAAGCGGCCATATATCACATTGCAATGTGATAAAAGAGGGAACAGATATGTTCCTATTGTGATGCGGCCATGCGCTTCAAATAGCGTGCGAGGACGTCGATCTCGAGATTGACGCGGTCGCCAGCCGCCAATCGTCCCAATGTAGTGTGAGCGGCGGTGTGCGGGATGATGTTGATGCCGAAGTCAGTGCCGCCGTCGGCATCGTTGACGTCATTCACCGTGAGCGAAACGCCGTCGAGCGCGATCGAGCCCTTGCCGGCGATATAGGAGCCGATTTCGGCGGGGGCGCGGATGGAAAGGCGGATCGAGCCCCCTTCCGGTGCGACATTGAGGACGTCGCCCATCCCGTCGACGTGGCCGGTGACGAAATGGCCGCCGAGCTCGTCGCCGACGCGCAGGGCGCGTTCCAGGTTCAGCTTCGTGCCTTCCTGCCACATGTGTGACGGGGTCCGGGATTGGGTCTCTGTGGAGACGTCGACCGCGAACCAGTCATTCCCCTTGTCGACGACGGTCAGGCATACACCGGAGCAGGCGATGGAGGCTCCGAGGTCGACGCCGGCCATGTCGTAGCCGCAGCCGATGGTGAGGCGCAGGTCGCTGCGCTCTTCAGCGCTTCGGACGGTTCCGATGTCGGTGATGATGCCGGTGAACATGCCGCTCCTAACCCCGAACGCGCTCGTAGACTTCGAGCCTGTCGATGCCAAGCGGACGCGGATCGACGGCCTGCCAGCGACCATGGGCATCGGCGATGGCGTCGAGGCCGATATACCCGAAGCTGGATTTGCCCTCGCCGACCAGAATGGGGGCGCGATAGATCAGGATGCGGTCGACCAGATCCTCGGCCAGAAATGCCGTCGCGGTCGCAGATCCACCCTCGACCAGCAGGTCGTTGACGTCATGAAGTCGGTGCACATCCTTCGGAGATTTAAGCATTTCCCAGCCAGGGACCGCTTCGCCGCGGCTCAACAAGGCGCGGCGGGGCGAGCGTTCTTCGAGGCCTGGCAGACGGACGTCGAGGCGGGGCTGGTCGGCCATGTAGGTGCCGCGGCCGACGAGGATCATGTCGCTGTGCGCGCGCTCGAGATGGACGTGGGCGCGGGCGTCCTCTCCGGTGATCCACTTCGATTCGCCCGAGGGAAGCGCGATCTTGCCGTCGATCGAAAGGGCCAGTTTCAGCGTGATGCGCGGGCGGCCAAAAGCGAGGCGAGTGAGGAAGCCGGCCATGCTGGCTTCAGCCGCAACTTTGCCGACGCCGGTCTTCACCTTCACGCCCGCCTTGCGGAGGATCTTGAAGCCGAGGCCGGCGGTGCGGGGGTCGGGATCCTGGATGGCGGCAACGACACGGGCGATCCCGGCGTCCGCGATCAGGTTGGAGCAGGCCGGACCGCGGGTGCTGACATGGGCGCAGGGTTCCAACGTTGTGTAGAGGGTCGCGCTTCTCGCTCTCGCGCCAGCCTGCTTGAGAGCGACGGCTTCGGCGTGGGGCCTGCCGCCTGGAGCGGTCGCGCCCTTGCCGACAATTTCGCCGTCGAGGACGATCACACAGCCGACATTGGGATTGGGTGCGGTCCGGCCGCGAGCGCCGTCGCCTAAAGCGACTGCCTCGGCCATCCGGCGCGCATCACTCGATGCCAAGCTGGTTTTCCAGCTTCTGGAACTGCCGCTGCCGTTCCTTCAGCGCGGCGTCCCGCTCCGCCTGGTCCTTCTTCTGGTCGGCCTTGATCTGGTCGTCGGTACGGTTGGCCGGCCATTGTTCGACATAGATGACCTGCTGCGGGGGCGCGGTGTTGATCTGCGGGTCGACGAGGAAAAGGATGACGATGATGATCGTCACCAGCACGGCCAGCATTGCCCCGATAACTTGTTCCCGGCTGCGCTGGCGCATGAAGGCCATCAGGTCGCGGATGGCGACGCTTGGGCGGTGAATGGGCGGGAGGACGGCCATAAGCGGCCTAGATAAGGCGGGGATGACGTAACCGCCACCCCCGCCCCCGTTGCATCAGGAGTCGAGCTTGAATTCGAGCGTGATGACCGTGCTTGAGGCGATGGCGCGGTCGCCCTCCATCGCCGGTGCGTAGCGCCACGACTTGAGAATGTGCCGACGCGCGGCAGCGAGGAAGGCCGGGTTGGCGCTGCCGACCGGATCGACGCTGATGACCCGCCCATGTTCGTCGATGGCAAGGCGAAGCCGGAGGACCGCTTCCTTCTCTGCGGCCCGCATCGCTTCCGGATAGGGTGGGCGGATTTCGCCGGGCGGCGTGGCGAAGTGCGGGCCGCTGCGCACGATCGGCTCTGGCTTAAGCGGCGGCGGCGGTGGGTCGATCGTCCCACCGCCCACGACTGGCGGCAGGGACGGTAGCGGATCGGTTTTCGGCCCCGTCTGCCGGGTCTGAACGATAGGATCTGTCGTTGTGTATGTCGTTTTTGGGGTTTTCTGGGCCTTTGGGTGCGGCTTCGGTGGCTCGGGCACTGGGGGATTTGGAAGGCTCTCAACGAATATCGGTGGCTCGCGATGCCTTTCTATCTCCATTTTCGCGCTCATCACCGCGACGATGGCGACGGCGTGGGCGCCAATGATCAGGGCGAGCGCGGTCGGGCTGATGCGGCGGCGCTCGGGGCGGGGGGCATAAGCAAGCATGAAACCCTCCTTCTACGGTCAAGAAATGCAATGTTACATCATTACATCTACCAACCAAAGCAGAAAAGTTGCTGCGCTGCAGCGCCCTTGCCGGATCAGTCGAAGGAAATGGCGTCGAGGCGGTGGATGGCCCGCTCGCGGCCGATGCGGGCGAGCAAAGGCGCCATTTCCGGGCCCGATTCGCGGCCGGTCAGCGCCAGCCGCAGCGGCATGAACAGCGGGCGGCCCTTGCGGCCGGTCTTCTCCTTGAGCCCCTCGGTAAGCGCCCGCCAGGGTTCGTCCGACCAGTCGATCGCGCCGGCAACCGCCCAGGCATCATGGATGAAGAGGCGGTCGTCGCGGTTGAGAACGGGCTTGTCGATCTGGCCATCCAGCACCGGCTGCCAGTCGGCATAATCGTCGAGCCGGGCGAGATTGCCGCGCAGGAGCAGCCAGTCGGCCTCGCTGGCCCCTTCCGGAAGGCGGTCGGCGACATCGTCGAATTCAAGATGGTGGAGCAGCTTGGCGTTGAGCAGTTCGACATCGTGCGGGTCGAAGTGCGCCGGGGCGCGGCCAAAATGCGAGAAATCGAAGTCGGCGGCGAGCGCATCGAGGCTGGCGACGGCCTCCACCGGCTGCGAGGTGCCGATCCGAGCGAGCAGGGACAGCAAAGCCATGGGCTCGACTCCCTCATCGCGCAGGTGTTCGGCGCCATAGGAGCCGAGGCGCTTGGAGAGCTTGCCCTCGGCCGCGACCAGCAAGGCCTCATGCGCGAAAGCAGCCGGCTCGGCACCGAGGGCAGCGAACATCTGCTTCTGAACGGCGCTGTTCGAGACATGGTCCTCGCCGCGAACGATGTGGGTGACGCCCAGGTCGATGTCGTCGATGACGCTGGGCAGCAAATAGAGCCAGCTGCCGTCGGCGCGGCGGATGACGGGGTCGCTGATCAGCTTCGGGTCGAAATGCTGCTCGCCGCGGATGAGATCGGTGAAGGCAATCGGCGATTCGTGATCGAGCTTGAAGCGCCAGTGCGGCGCGACGCCTTCGGGGACCGGGGAGCCTTCGGGCTTGCGTTCGTAGACTGGCGGCAGCCCGCGGCCGAGCAGTACCTTACGGCGGAGCTCCAGCTCTTCGGGCGTCTCGTAGCAGGGATAGACGCGCCCTGCGGCCTTTAGCTTTTCGAATTCGCGCTCATAGAGGGCGAAGCGGTCCGACTGACGGACGACGTCATCGAAGCGGAGGCCAAGCCATTCGAGGTCGTCGCGGATCGCCTGGTCGAATTCCGCCGTCGAGCGCTCCCGATCCGTGTCGTCGATGCGCAGCAGGAAACGGCCGCCATGCTTCCGTGCGAAGAGGAAATTATGCAGCGCCGTGCGAATATTGCCGACGTGCAGCCGGCCCGTAGGCGAGGGGGCGAAGCGGGTAGTGACGCTCATTTGCGTCCGGTTAGAGGCAGAAGCCGGCGCTGGCTAGCGCCGGTCCTCTCGCCAAATTTGCCCGGTGCGCCAAATCTCGCTGCAGTTCTTCACCGGCAGGACCGCGCCAAAGTCCGCGCCGGACGTAAGCGGTGCAATCCCAAGTCCCGCCGCGGTTGAGTCAATCGACTCCGCCGCAGTACGGATGAGCTCGAGCTGCGAACGTAACTGGATGGCGACATCGCGCACGGTGCTTCGATCCGCGTCCGACGGCGATCCGAGCGCCGGATCCAGCAAGGCAAGACGGTCCCATCCTCGGCGCACCTCGCGATACGAATCCCGGATGGTCGCGCTCGCTGAAATTATGACCGCGTAATTGTCCACGCGCTCATTGCCCAATTGGGCGTGAAACTCACGATCCATGTCCGCTGAGACAGGCTCGACGGTATAGCCGAAGAAACGCGGCACCTTCAGTTCGTCGGCATCGATCGGATCGGTGGTCGCGGCCTGACGTGCAACGCTCTCCACGCGCTGCACCAGGCAAGGAACGGCCGCGGACCAAACGCCCGCGACCTGCCTGGCTCGCCCAATCTCATAGCGGACGCGCTTGTCTTCATCGCTCACGGCACGCTGCTCGGCGCGACCGGCGACCCAGCTGGCGAGCGCCTGCGCAGTCAGCACGCCAGCCACCACGACGACAAACTCGAACAAGAATAGCCGCGCGGAGACCTTGCCGCGGCCGCTTCCCCACCAATGCCTGACACTGCGGAACATCAGCGCCAATCCTTGAGCAGGCCGCAATCGTCGACGAACCGCGCCGACGGCGGAAGATCGCCGTTTGGCTCCAGGCCGGCCTCGTGCATGTTCTCGACCGATCCGGTCGAACCCTGAAACATCACCCACCGCAGGTTATTGTCGACCTTGGTCGCGGCAAGCCGGACTTGGGCGCGGTCGGCCGGCGAAGGCGATCCTGTCGCTCCGTCAAGCAGGCGAAACGTCGGCCATTGCTCCGCTATCTGGCCGGTGAATAAGTTGTAGGTCTCGGCCGTGTTGGTGAGGGAAATCAGCGCTCCGGCCCGTTCGTCGGAGATGACGTCGCGAATCTTGCGCCAGTCGTCGCTGCTCAAGGCCAGATCGGGCGGCGACGGCAAGGCCGGCCGACCGATCTGCTCTGCCGAAAGGAGGCGGCCATCCGCCGCGGCCCTGCTGATCTTTGCCACGTGGCCGCGCAGGCACCGGCCATAGCGCTGCCAATAATTGAGGTCCCGCTGCAGGCCCCGCCCTATCTCCATCGTTTGCGCCAGCAATCGTTCGCCCTCGGCACGCTGGCCGCGCTCCGCGACCCAGTTGGCAAGCGCCTGGGCCACCAATACGCCGGCGACGACGACGAGGAATTCGAATGCGAACAGCCGCGCGGTGGCCTTGCCGCGGCCTTCGCCCCACCATTGACGCACCGCGTGGAACATGCCCCCTCCACCCGTTTCGGAGACGGAATGTCTATCCGCTCATTGACCCGTGTGGAAGGCGTTGGTGATGGGGTATCGGCGGTCACGGCCGAAGTTGCGCCGGCCTAGTTTCACGCCGGGAGGAGCCTGGCGGCGCTTGTATTCGGCGCGCAGCAGCTTCTTTTCGATATCGGCGACCAGGCTTTCCTCGGCGCCAACGGCCTCGGCGGCCTCCCGCACCGACATTTCCTTCTCGACCAAGGCCTCGAGAATGCGGTCGAGCAGGCTGTAGGGCGGCAGGCTGTCCTCGTCCTTCTGGTTCGGGCGCAGTTCGGCGGTCGGCGGCTTGTCGATGATCCGCTGCGGCATCACTGGACCGTCGGGCCCGACCGCATGCTTGGGCTTCTTGCCGTTGCGCCAGCGCGAGAGGGCGAAGACGGTCGTCTTGTAAGCGTCCTTCAGCACCGAATAGCCGCCGGCCATGTCGCCGTAGAGGGTGGCGTAGCCGACGCTCATCTCGCTCTTGTTGCCAGTGGTCAGCAGCATCTGCCCGCCCGAATTGGACAAAGCCATCAGCGTCACCATGCGCAGGCGCGCCTGGATATTCTCGGCGGCGAGACCGCTGAGGTCCGGCATCGTCTCATGCAGGGCGTCGACGCCCTTGCCGATGGAAATGACGTCATGACGGCAACCGAGCAAACGGGCATTTTCCCGTGCATCTTCAAGGCTTTCGCCCGACGTGTATTTCGAGGGGAGCATCACGCCCCAGACCTTGTCGGCGCCCAAAGTGTCGACGGCCACGGCGGCGGAAAGCGCGCTGTCGATGCCACCGGAAAGGCCAAGGATGATGCCGGGGAAGCCGTTGCGGCCAACGTAATCCCGTAGGCCGATCATCATTGCGTGGTAGATGCCCTCGGGAAAGTCATCGAGCTCGCACTGCTTTCGGGTGGCGCAGCCCCAGCGACCGTCTTCCTTCGCCCATTCGGTGATGAGCAGCGACTCTTCCCAGTCGCACATCTGTACGACCCGCTCGCCGTCGGCGTTGACGATAAAGGACGAGCCGTCGAACGCCAGTTCGTCCTGTCCGCCGACGCGGTTCAGATAGGCGAGCGCGAGGCCGGTCGAGACGACGCGGCTGCGCACCAGCTGCTGGCGGGCTTCGTCCTTGTCGATTTCGAACGGGCTACCGTTGGGGACGAGAAGGAAATCGGCGCCGGCTTCGGCCAAATGCGCGCAGACGCGGTCCTGCCAGATGTCCTCGCAAATCGGCAGGCCGATCTTAACGCCACGCCACTCGATGGGCTCCGGCAGCGGCCCCGAGGCGAAGACGCGTTTCTCGTCGAACGTCCCGTAGTTCGGCAGCTCGTGCTTCAGCGTCCGGCCGACGATTTGCCCGCCCTCGGCGAGGATGAAGGCGTTGTAGACGGAGCCGCCCTCATTGATGACCGTGCCAATCAGCATTGCCGGACCAGGCTCGGCACTGGCAGCGACGAGGAGGTCGGTCGCTTCATGGGCGCGGCGGACGAACTCTGGCTTCAGGATGAGGTCTTCGGGCGGGTAGCCGGTCAGCTGAAGCTCGGGGAACAGGATCAGGTCCGCACCCTTCGCCTTCGCCCGCCACTCGAGCATGGCCTCGGCATTGGCGTCGAGATCGCCGACGCGCTGGTTCAGCTGGGCGAGGGCAATGGTGAGGCGATCGGTCATTGTGCTTCGCATTTAGCGACGCCGCCCTTCCGTGCAACGCTTACCGCCGCTAGGAGGGCCTCGGGATTCAAGGGAAACTCAATGAAACTGCTGGCCGGAAACTCGAACCTTCCGCTCGCCAAGGCGATCGCCGACTACCTCGAGATCAGGTTGACCGAGGCGAGCGTGCGCCGCTTCGCCGACGAGGAAGTGTTCGTCGAGGTCAATGAGAATGTCCGCGGCGAGGACGTGTTCGTCATCCAGTCGACCAGCTACCCGGCCAACGACAACCTGATGGAACTGCTGATCTGTATCGATGCGCTGCGGCGTGCGTCGGCGAAGCGGATCACCGCGGTCATTCCCTATTTCGGCTATGCGCGGCAGGACCGGAAGCCGGGCCCGCGCACGCCCATTTCCGCAAAGCTGGTCGCTAACCTCATCACCACTGCCGGCGCCGACCGCGTGCTGTCCATGGACTTGCACGCGGGCCAGATCCAGGGCTTCTTTGACATACCGACCGACAATCTGTGGGCAGCGCCGGTGATGGCGGCCGACATCCAGGCACGGCTGGCGAACAAGCAATTGATGGTCGTCTCGCCCGACGTCGGCGGCGTGGTACGCGCCCGCAGCCTTGCCAAGCGCCTCGACAATGCCCCGCTGGCAATCGTCGACAAGCGCCGCGAGCGCGCCGGCGAATCGGAAGTCATGAACATCATCGGCGACGTCGAGGGGCGCTGCTGCATCCTGGTCGACGACATCGTCGATTCGGCGGGGACGCTCTGCAATGCCGCCGCCGCGCTGAAGAGCCAGGGCGCGACCGACGTCTATGCCTATTGCAGCCACGGCGTGCTGTCGGGCGGTGCCGCGGCGCGCGTCCAGTCGTCGGAGCTTAGCGAACTGGTGGTGACCGACACCATCTTTCCGGGCGAGTCCGATGACCCCAAGGGCAAGATCCGCCGCCTCAGCATCGCACCCTTGTTCGGCGAGGCCATCCGCCGCATCGCCGACGAGGCCAGCGTCAGCTCGCTCTTCGACTAGAGGTTGCCTTTTTGGCGCTTTCCCCTTAGAGGCGCGCGCTTCCAAGCGATTGGAGAAACAAGAACGGCCCGGCCAGTAAGGGCTGCCGTGGCTGTTCGATAAAGTCGCGCCTGTTGGCGCAAAAGGAGACAAAATGCCCAAGCTGAAGACGAAGAGCGGCGTCAAAAAGCGCTTCAAGCTCACCGCCACCGGCAAGATCAAGCACGGCGTCGCTGGTAAGCGCCACCGGCTGATCAGCCACAACGCCAAGTACATCCGCCAGAACCGTGGCACCGAAGTCCTCGCCGACGCCGACAAGGCGCGCGTGATGGGCTGGGCCCCGTACGGCCTCAAGTAAGGAGCGGATAGACAATGGCACGCATCAAACGCGGCGTTACCACCCGCGCCAAGCACAAGCGGATCCTCGACAATGCGAAGGGCTATTATGGCCGTCGCAAGAACACGATCCGTATCGCCCGCCAGGCCGTCGAAAAGGCCGGTCAGTACGCCTATCGCGACCGCAAGGTTAAGAAGCGGAGCTTCCGCGCCTTGTGGATCCAGCGCATCAATGCCGCTGTCCGCGCCGAAGGCCTGACCTATGGCGAGTTCATCCACGCGCTGAAGCTGGCGAACATCGACCTCGACCGGAAGGTCCTGGCCGACATCGCCATGCACGAGGGCGAGGCGTTCACCGCCATCATCGCCCAGGCGAAAGCGGCGCTGGAGAAGAAGGCGGCCTAAGCCACCTCTTCAACGGAACAACGGAAAGGGGCGTCGAGAGCGATCTCGGCGCCCTTCTCGTGTCAGGGAGCGACCGGGTCGCGTTCCAGCGCAGCGCGGTCCCAATGCGCCAGGTTGGCGGCGCGGTTGTAGGTGGATTGCAGGAACATCAGCAGCGCGCGATCCGGGTCGGGCGATCGGCGGACGTGCTCGTAACTCAGCACATATTCGCCAAGCGTCGCGTCGAAGATGCCGCCGCTGATGTCGTTGCCGCTGTCGCGGAAACCGGGCGGTTCGGGATAGGCGTAGCTGTAGAACAAGGGCTCGGTGCCCGGCGGAGCGCTGGCGCCGCCCGGCCAGAAGCCGGCGCTGGAGACTTCGTGGCTATAGGCTTCTCGGGTGATTCGGTCGGGTAGGCCCGGGATGCCGCCGGGATGTTCGGGCGCCAAACGGCCCGAGAAGCGGGTCACGGCAAGGTCGAAGCTGCCCCAGAAGAGATGCACCGGGCTGCATTTTCCCAGGAAACCAGCGCGGAAACGCTCGAACACCGGCTCGATGCGGCACAGGGCCGCGTGAAGGCGCTCGGCGGCGTCCGGATCATAATCGCGGGGCGCGACATCCTCCGCAAAGGGCGGCGCGCCCGGAATCTCGTTCGGGCGGTTGTGGAAGGTTGACGGCAGGCCGTGCGATTCGAGCATGACGACCAGATTGCGGTGCAAGGCAGCGATGCTGCCGATGTCGAGCGGCAAAAGGTCGCGTTCGCCGTCGCCGACGTGAAGGACGATGGCGTGGCGGCACAGGTCGAGCGTCAGCGTGAAATTGCCGGCGTCCGAAGCGATCGGCTCGATCGCGAGGCCCTCCGCGACAGGATGGAGCGTCGCGTGCCAGCCGTGATTGACCCACGGTGCGTGGGCGACTCGCATCTTGCCGAGCATCTGGCTGGCGAGGTGAAGGATCGCCAGTGTCGGTGCATCGCCGGCATCGAGTCTGGGCCAGTTGGCCATGCTTCCCTTTGCATTTTGCAGCGCGGCATTGCTAGAGCCGCGACGCAATGGCCGATGACCTGATCAAGCAAATTCAAGACGCGCCCGACCTGCAGGCGCTCGATGCGCTGCGCGTGGCGGCGCTGGGCAAATCCGGAAGTATTACCGCACTGCTGAAATCGTTGGGCGCGATGGACGCGGATACCCGGACGAAGGAAGCTCCGAAGATTCACGCCCAGCGCGAGGCGGTCAGCAATGCCATTGCCGCCCGCAAGGACGCGCTGGAAGCGGCGGTGCTAGAACAAAGGCTGGCGACGGAACGTGTGGACCTGTCGCTTCCCTCCGACGCCATCCCGGTCGGCAGCGTTCATCCGGTCAGCCAGGTCATGGATGAACTGGCGGAGATTTTCGCCGACCTCGGCTTCGCCGTCGCCGAAGGGCCGGAGATCGAAGATCAGTGGCACAACTTCACCGCGCTCAACATGCCGGAGGCGCATCCGGCCCGGGCAATGCAGGACACCTTCTACGTCCAGCCGCGCAATGAGGGCGAAGAGCCGCGCGTGCTGCGCACCCACACTTCGCCGGTGCAAATCCGGTCTATGCAGGCGCTGGGCGCACCCTTGCGGATCATCGCGCCGGGACGCGTCTATCGTAGCGACAGCGATGCCACCCATACGCCGATGTTCCACCAGATCGAGGGCCTGGTCATCGACCGCGATATTCACATGGGACATCTCAAGTGGACCCTGGAGACGTTCCTCAAGGCCTTTTTCGAGCGCGATGACGTCGCCATCCGCATGCGCCCATCCTACTTCCCCTTCACCGAGCCGTCGGCCGAGATCGACATCGGCTGGTCGATGGAGAAGGGCCGCCGCGTCGTCGGCGGTCAGGAAGGCTGGATGGAGGTGCTGGGTAGCGGCATGGTCCATCCTCGCGTGATCGCCGCCGCGGGACTTGACCCTGACGAATGGCAGGGCTTCGCCTTCGGCACCGGCGTCGACCGGCTGGCGATGCTGAAATATGGGATGGATGACCTTCGCGCCTTCTTCGACGGCGATTTGCGCTGGCTGAAGCATTACGGGTTCAGCTTCCTCGACGTGCCCACCCTCAGCGCAGGAGTGGGCGCATGAAGTTCTCCTTGTCCTGGCTGAAGGCGCATCTCGACACCGAGGCCTTGCCGCATGAGGTGGCAGAAAGGCTGACCGCCATCGGCCTCGAGGTCGAAGGCGTCTCCAGCCCCGCGGAGGCGCTGGGGCCATTTCGCATCGCCAAGGTGCTGTCTGCCGAGCGGCACCCGCAGGCGGACAAGCTGCAGGTGCTTTCGGTCGATGCCGGCGAAGGGCCGGTGCAGGTGGTCTGCGGCGCTCCCAATGCGCGAGCCGGGCTGGTCGGTGTCTTCGGTCCGCCGGGCGCTTATGTGCCGGGCAGCGACATGATTCTGAAGATCGCCGCCATCCGCGGCGTCGAATCGCGCGGCATGATGTGCTCGGTTCGCGAGTTGCAGCTCGGCGAAGAGCATGACGGCATCATCGAGCTGTCCGAGGATGCGCCGGTCGGACGTTTCTATGCCGAATGGGCCGGGCTGGACGATGCCGTGTTCGACGTCGCCATCACCCCCAACCGCCAGGATTGTATGGGCGTGCGCGGCATCGCCCGCGACCTTGCGGCAGCAGGGCTTGGGACGCTGAAGCCGCTCGATGTGCCGGCGATCGAGGGCAGTTTCGATTGCCCGGTCGACATTCGCACCGAGGACCCGGAAGGCTGCCCGGCCTTCTTCGGCCGGACAGTGCGCGGCATCACCAACGGCGCTTCGCCCGAGTGGATGAAGCAACGCCTCAAGAGCGCGGGGCAGCGGCCGATTTCGGCGCTGGTCGACATCACCAATTATTTGATGCTCGACCTCGGGCGGCCCGCGCACGCTTACGATCTGAAGGAGCTGAACGGAGCCGTCACCGCCCGGCGCGCCAAAGACGGCGAGAAGGTGCTGGCGCTCAACGAGAAAGAGTATGTGCTCGACGACACGATGACCGTGATCGCCGATGAGGCGCAGGTCCACGACATCGGCGGGATCATGGGCGGCGAGCATAGCGGCGTCGCCGACACGACGACCGACACGCTGCTCGAAATCGCCTATTTCGATCCGGACCGGATCGCCCGCACCGGCCAGAAGCTGCAGCTAACCAGCGATGCGCGCACCCGCTTCGAGCGCGGTGTCGACCCGGCATTCCTCGAGGATGGCCTGGCCATCCTGACCGGCCTGATCCTCGACATCTGCGGCGGGGAAGCGAGCCGTGTTGTCCGCGCCGGCGAGGCGCCGGTTGCCGAGAAGCGCGTGAAGTTCGATCCGGCGCGCACCTTGTCACTGGGCGGTCTCGATGTGCCCGCGGATGAGCAGGAAGCCATCCTCGAACGCCTTGGCTTCGAGGTTGCGAATGGCGAGGCGACGGTTCCGAGCTGGCGGCGTGACGTCGACGGGCCCGCCGACCTCGTCGAGGAAGTCGCGCGGATGGTCGGGCTCGACGCAATCCCCTCGACGGCGTTGCCGCGCGCCGATGGCGTCGCCAAGCCGGTCGCGACCAAGGCGCAGGTCGCCGAGCGCCGCATCCGCCGAACCGCCGCCGCACGCGCGTTCGAGGAAGCCGTCACCTGGAGCTTCATCAGCGAAGAGGAAGCTGACACGTTCGGCGGTGCCGCTGACGTGGTCGCCAATCCGATCAGCGCCGACATGAGCCATATGCGCCCGTCGCTGCTGCCGGGACTGATCGCTGCTGCGCGCCGCAACCTCGATCGCGGCGCGGCGAGCGTCCGGCTGTTCGAAATCGGCAGACGCTATTTGCAGGAAGGCGAGCGCCGCACCGCGGGCTTCATCCTGGCCGGCGACAAGACGCCGCGCAGCTGGATCGCCGGCAAGCCGCAGGACTTCAGCGCCCACGACGCCAAGGGCGAGGCGCTGGCGCTGCTGGAAGCTGCCGGAGCACCCGTGCAGAGCTTGCAGCTGACGATGGACGCCGGACCAAACTGGCATCCAGGCCGATCGGCCAAGTTGGGCCTTGGCAAGAATGTGCTGGCCGTTTTCGGTGAGCTGCACCCTTCGATCGCCCGCGGACTGCCGGGAACGGTCGCCGCGGAAATCTATCTGGACGCCATTCCCGAAGCGCGGTCGAGCGGCCATGCCCGCGTCGCTTATTCGCCGCCCGCGCTGCAGTCGGTGACTCGCGACTATGCGTTTGTGGTGCCGGGCGAGCTTGCGGCGGACACTTTGGTCCGTGCCATTCGCGGTGCCGACAAGCAGGCGATCACCGACGTCAGGGTGTTCGATCGCTACCAGCCGGAGGGCGGTGAGTTGAGCCTGGCGATCGAGGTTGTCCTGCAACCCGGCGAACACAGCTTCACCGAGGCCGAGATCGCCGAGATTTCGAAGACAATCGTCGGTGCGGCCGAGAAACTGGGCGCGAAGCTCCGCAGCTAGTCGTTCAGGGCGTTGATCGCGTCGCGCACGCGGGCTTCGATCTCCTCTCGCTTCAGGCCCGAGGGGATGACTTCGCCGACCTTGAAACGGATGATGCCGGGCCGCTTGACGAGGCCGCGGCTCCACAGCCGGCCGCTATCGTGCGCGACCGGCACCACGGGCAACCCGAGCGCACGGTAGAGGCCGGCAAAGCCGGGCCTGAGATCAGGCTTCTCGCCATGCGGCACGCGCGTACCTTCGGGGTAGATGATGACGGGGCGGCGCTGCTCCGCGGCCTGCTTTGCCTCGGCCAGCATCGTACGGAGAGCCTTGGCCCCGGCCTCTCGATCGACACCGATGACGCCATAGCGTCGTGTCACCCAGCCGAAGAACGGGATTTGCGTCAACTCGCGCTTCATGACCACGACCGGGGTGCGCGCCAGGCGCAGGCCCTCGATCGTCTCGACCATCGCCTCATGCTTGACCGCGATAAGGTAGGCGCCTTCCGGAACATGGCCGTCGAAGATCATGCGGATGCCGAGGACGTTGCGGACGAGCCAGTGATGATAGTCCGACCAGCCGTGGACGATGGCGCGGACGGTGCGGTCGCCGAACGGCGATAGGAGGATCACCCCCGTCACGTAAACCGCGGTGCCGGGATAGAAGAGGAAAGCGAACAGCAGCGAGCGGATCAAGGTCATCAGATGTCGAGCCAGACCGCGACCCGGCGCAGGAGGTATTTGTTGTATTCGGCGAACAAGGTCATGAAACCCGGCTCGGTGCGAACGGCATCGGGCACGACCTTGAAGTCTTCACCAAGAACGCGGCGGAACTCGTAGCGGGCGCGGCGCATGTGCCAGTCGCTGGTGATCAGGCGAACCGAGTGGAAATGCTGTTTCTGCAGCCAGCGGCGCGTTTCCTCGGCGTTAGAGCGGGTGTCGACCGATTCCGAGCCGAGGTCGACGCAGCATTGCACGAGCTTTTTCCTGCCGCCGAGGCGATGGACGAGATCGGCCTTGGTGACGGAAGGGTCCGCGCCGGCGACCAGCAGCCGCTGCCCCTTGCCCTCCGAGAGAATTTCCACGCCATGTTCGATGCGCCCCGCACCGCCGGTGATGACGACGATTCCGTCGGTGTTTGCGACTTTATCCTTGGCCGGCTTGCCGAGGGTCACTCCGAACAAAGCGAAGCCCAGGCCGTACAGGATCAACAGCAACGAGCCGAAGCGCAGGATCATAGCGCTTCCCGCAATGCGCGAAGCACGGCGATGCGCGCAACCAGGGTCGCCAGCAATGTGCCGAGCAGGGGCAGTAGAGCGAGGGCAACGAGATCGAGGAAGGTCAGAAGCGGGCCGCCGGCGACATCTTCCACCCAAGCGGCCCGGCCACCGGCGATGACGAGCAGCACGACGCCGGCTGCCAGTGCCCCGGCAGCGCCGCCGTTCAGGGAATCGATGGCGATACGGCGCTGGAACAGGCGGGCGACCTGGTCATCGGTGGCGCCGACACCATGCATGACCTCGATCGTCGGGCGATTGGCCGCGAGTGCACTGCGTGCGGCAAGCACGACTGCTGCCGCAGTTGCCAAAGCGATCATCAGGACAATGGCGAAAGCGACCCATGTCAGCGAATGGATCGCGCGCAACATCGGCTTCAAGGTCGCGCTATGGGCGACAAAACGCGCGCCCGGGACTGCGGCTTCTACCTTTGTAGCAATGGCTTGAGGCGAAACGCCGGGCTTGAGGTCGACATCGATCAATGCCGGCAAGGGCAAGTCGGCCTTGGCGCCTTCGGGGCCCAGCCAGCGTTCGAGAGTCTTGCGCATCTCGGTCTCAGGGACGGGGCGGACAGCCGCGACCCCTGGCGCGTTGCGCAGCGCGGCCTCTGCGGCCGGCGCCCTGGCCGCGCCGTTGGCAACCTGCACCGAATAGCGGTTCTCGACGCCGCGCGAGACGACGCCCGCAGCATTCGCCAGCGACAATCCGGCCGCGGCGATGACGACCATCACGAACATCATGATGGCGATCACCCAGGGCGTCGGACCCTGCATCCGGCCGCCGGGGAGCAGCCGCCGTTCGGCCGGTGTCGCGCGGACCCAGTCAAGCATCGGCGCGGCCCATCTGTGCCGGCGGGTTCTTCAGCGAACCGGTCGGATCAACCATTGCGCCATTGTCGAGCCGGATCATTTGGGCGCCCGGCGTCGCGGTGATCAGCGAAATATCGTGGGTCGCCACGATGATCGTCGTGCCGAGGCGGTTGAGCGCCGTCAGCAGGTGCAGGATGCGCTTCGCCATTTCGGCATCGACGTTGCCGGTTGGCTCGTCAGCGACCAACAGCTCCGGCCGGGCGATCACGGCGCGGGCGATGGCGACACGCTGCTGCTCGCCGCCCGACAGCGTTGGCGGGCGAGCGCTGGCCCGGTCGGCGAGACCAACCCAGGCCAGCATCTCCCGCACCGAGCTTTCGACTTCCGCTTCCGGCTTGCCGGCGATCCGCAGCGGTAAGGCGACATTGTCGAAGGCAGACAAATGCCGGATCAATCGAAAGTCCTGGAAGACGATGCCGATGCGCCGACGATAGGGCGGCAGTGCTTCCCGCGGGGCGTCCGTCAACTCGTCGCCGAACAACTGGATGCGGCCGCGCGTCGGTCGCTGGGCTAGATAAAGAAGCTTCAAAAGCGACGTCTTGCCGGCGCCCGACGGGCCGGTGAGGAAATAGAAGCCGCCCGCGGCCAGCCGGAAGTCGAGGTCGCGGAGCACTTCCGCGCCAGTCCCGTAGCGAAGGCCTACCCGGTCGAATTCGACGATCGTTGCCAGCTTCCCCAACCCCTTACTCGCGCGCTGCGCTCAAAGCTGTTCCTCGCACAGGCGCGCCCGCCTTGCCAATGGCGGCAACATGCTGTTTACCAGATGGATTCACCGAACAGGGGAGTATTCGGCCCAAGATGATCCTCACCTGTCCAGCCTGCGACACCCGCTATGTCGTCAAGGACGGCGCCATCCCGCCCGGCGGGCGCCAGGTCCGCTGCGCATCATGCAAGCATAGCTGGCACCAGGATCCTGAGACGTCCAATGTGCCGGACCCCGAAGAGCAGAGCATTGCCGAAGCGGCGATGATCGATCCGAGCAGTGGACCTGAAGCCGAGCAGCGCGCCTATGAGGAAGCGCAACTGGCAAGCGACGAAGAAACTGCGGCGGTTGCCGACGAGCATGAGGTCGCGGCCGAGGCTGCGGACACGGTCGGCGAGTCCGATCCGGCGGCGCCGCCAGAGCGAGACGAGTGGGCGGGCGAAGAGGACCGGGTGACCGGCGCGGAAGCTGCCGCCGCTTTGGGCCCGGAACCCGCGTCCGAGTGGGTTGCTGGCGCCGAGCAAGTCCAGGAATTCGAACCATTTTACGAACCGGAGCCGGTCGGCGCCCATAAGCGGCGTGTTCCGGTGCTGGTGTGGATCCTGCTGGTCGTGGCCATTCTCGCTGCCGCCGGCTGGTTCCTGGCCCCTGACGCGGTCCGTGAACGACTTGGCCTGGCGACGGGAGATACCGACCTGGAGGTCATGGTCACCAATAACGACCGCCAGCGCCTGGCCAGCGGCAACCAATTGTTCGCGGTGAGCGGCCGGGTCATCAATCCGACCGACAAGGACCAGGCGGTGCCGCCCATCAAGGCCGAGCTTCTCGATGCCTCTCGCAAGAAAGTGGTCTACAGCTGGATGATCGAACGGCCGGCGGCAACGCTGGCGCCGGGCGCAAGCGCCAGCTTCAACAGTGCCGAAGTCGACGTACCCGAGGGCGGCGTCTACCTGCGAGTCACGCTCGGCGAGAATAACGCCTAGCCTAAATTACTGGAATTCCACGAGTTTGGCTGGACGGCGATTGCCGTCCTGGTCGGTAATCACGGCCGCCGTCACCTTGTAGCCCTCCGGTTGTGGGGCCTCGCTCAGGGAAATCTTGGCGCCCGACAGAATGATCACGGTCGCCCGAGCACTGGCCGTGACCGGGCTGCGCGTGACATCCGTAGGGACGGGTGCGCCGGCACCGGCTGCCATCAGCGGCAAGGCGAGCCAAATGGACATGGCGGCAGGCATAAAGCACCGCAGTCAGTGTGGTAAGCAGGCTGTTTACCATTTGTCCCCGAATGGGACGGAAGCGGTGCCATTGCGCGGCGGGAAGTGCTTTGCTAGGGGCCGCGTCCTGCCAAGGCGCCGCGCGGTTCAGTGCGGCGCATTTCACGAGTGCGGTCGTGGCGGAATTGGTAGACGCGCAGCGTTGAGGTCGCTGTGGCCGAAAGGCCGTGGAAGTTCGAGTCTTCTCGACCGCACCAGCACACCCAGCCGGCATTCCGGGGGAATGTCGGACCGTGTGCTCCTCTTACAAAAGGCAACGGTGTAACCGACTGAGTGTTGCTGCGGAATATTCCTGCAACTGCGTCGCAATCTCGTGAAGCCTAGTGCAAAGTCGTGTTAGACGACTCTTTAACCATGTCTGCGCTGGCGATTTGCTGTGCGGGAACTACCCGAATGGCGCCCATCCGGACGACCGGCCTGGCGCTGGTGATGTCGGCGGAGGCGCTCAGCGCCTGGGCGACCTTGGCGACGCGGGCGGATTCAGCGGCAATCCGCACGCCATAGTGGCCGTAGGCGACCCTCTCAAAGAGGAAGAAGCCGTCAAAGTCGGTCCGGGCGGTCGCGACAACCTTGCCGGATGCGTCGAGCAGTTCGACATCAAGCCCCTCGAACCCATCCCCGCCGTCACGGACGATCGCGCCCTCGATATCGCCGGCCCCGACCAGCGGAATGTCGACCTCGGCGGCGATGCCCGGCCGCGGCGTGACCACCTGTAGCGCCTGGCGGGGCGCAAGCATGGGATCGGACAGGCTGGACGTATCGATCCCGACCGCCACCGGAACGTAATTGGAGAGCCCGGCGACCATCACTTCGCCGTGCGCGTCCGTGCCGTGCTCCGCCAGGCGGGAGCCGGTGGTGATGAGCGCGCCCTTTTCGAGCGGCTCATCGAGGTCGCGGCGGCCATTGTCGTTCAAGTCACGGTAAACACGCGCTTTTACGGCACCGGCATTGGCCAGCGTCTGTCGGGACAAGCCGAATCCGTGGCTCGGATCGAGCGAGAAATTGAGGTTGAAGCCCAGCGCCAGCGCGCCGTCGCTCGCCGCTTCACCGGTGACGGACAAAGCCATGGTGTCGAAACGGCGGATGTGCGTCAGCCGGGCGCGCGCGACACGGGTCAGCGCATCGTAAGACACGCCGGCTTCGAAATCTGCGTTTTGCGACGCCGACCAATATGCGGAACCTTCCGCGTTCTTGAACCGCGACTGAGGTTGGAACTCCCAGGTCGCCGTGCCGCGCAACCGTACCGGGCCAACGCGGCCCGATCCGATCAACGAGGTCTCGAGTTCGCCGGGCGGATCCGGCCCGCTGTCGGTAGACGCATAATTTCGCAGATAATGAACTTCGCCAGACAGGTTGAAACGGTTGATATGCGTGGACAATCGCCCGGCCGCCTCAAGATAGGAGGTGCCATCTGCTTTTTCTGTGTAACGGACGTCGGCATGGGCCGGGATGCTGGCACGGCCGATCTTGATGGGCGCATCGGCGGACAGCCGCGCTTCGTGGACGCTCTCGCGCCTGTCGCCTTCATAACGGAAATTGTTGGTAGCGATGGCTTCGGCGCTCAGCGCAACGTCGCCGAGCTTGGTCAGGACCTGGGCGCGGGCTGCGGTGCCGCCTTTTGTATCGCGCGCAGCCGAGACTTCGACCAGCGCCCGGCCGACGGAACGGCGCACCGAACCCTCGACATAGGTGAGGTTCTCATCGTCGAGCATGACCGCCTGGACCAGCAGCGCAACTGACGTCTTGGCGTCAATGCCGTGCGCGACAGCGACCGTTGCCTGAAGGTTCGGCCTGTTGGGATCGTCGGTAACATCCTGAAAATTAATAATATCCTTGCCGGGTTGATTGACGCCGGCCCAGTACCAGGTCTCGCCCTTGGGGACGTTGTCCTGGCCGACGTTGACGTTTTCAGTCCGCGTCCGAATCTGCCCTTGCGGCCCGTAGAGGACGATGTCGACCTGGTTGTCGCCATAGACCAGCTGGACGTCGTCAAAATGGTAACGCTCGTCATCGCCCGCCTCGGCAAAGCCCAACAATTGGCCGTTGCGATAGATTTCCGCCTCCCAACCCGCCGGCAAATCGCCCTCGAATCGCGTGCGGTCGAAAGCGGCCGGCTGGAACAGCGGCTGGTTGGTGACAGCGACACCGCGGCCGTTGATTCCCGGACCAAGCAGCTTGTCGTCATGGCCGGTGACGTCACCGACCTCGAAATGGGTCGCATTGAGCGGACCCAGGAGGCCACCGTCGGGGTCGGACCGGAAGGCTCGGAAACGGAAAACCTGGGGTTCGCCCTTGTCGTCACTGCCGACCTGGGCGGTGTAGGACAAGGTTGCGATCTCGCCTGCAGCGTAGACGGCGGCACGGCGGTCGATCTCGGTCCCGGTCGAGGCGCGATAGGTGACGCCGCCGCTGACGACAAAGTCGAGCGCCGGCGCGCGCCACAGGCGGTAAGGCAGCTTGACCTGCGGCAGCGACGAAAGCTCAAGGGACGCATTCTTCTTGATCGAAGCTGCCCGCTTCCGTCGCGCGATGGCTTCTTCGACCGGCAATTTCGCTTGTGATTCAAGGAGAAGAACCGATCCGCCGGTCCTTGGCACGACCTTGATCCCAAACCAGCGGCTGAGCGCATTGGTGTCGGCGCACCAGCCTTCCGGTACGTCGCGGATGGCGCCGGCGGGTAGCGTTTCACTCAGCGTGCCGAACTGCACCTTGCCGGCCGCGCGGTCGATAGAGATCCGATTCGCCTCCTTGAAGGCCCAGCCTTTGGCCGTCTTCGAATCGAGATCGATGTGCATCGGCACGTCGAGCGTGGTCAGGAAGTCGCCGAGGATGATGCAGGTCCCTTCGGGCGTCGGATAGGCGCGGACACCGTCGCCCAGGCGTTGCTGGCGGATGCTGACATCGAGGAGGAACTGGTCATCCGGCTCGGCCGCCCATCCGCTGAGATTAGGTGTAGACGCGCCAATGGCGCCGGCAGAAGCCAGCGCCATGAAGGTAAGCGCGGTGCGCCCCCAGTCGCGGATGCGGCCCACGGCCGTTCCCCCGTCCTCCCGAGAACCTAGCGGAGGACCGTCTTGGTTTCGGCGAGCGAGACCGGGCCGGCGTCGCTGCTTTCGACGAAATCGACGGTGACCGGACCGGCGGCGGGCCCGGCATAGTCTGGATTGACCGGAATGGTCATGTGCCGCACGCCAACCTCGGTGTAGACGGCGACCCCGCGCTGGATCGCGATTGGGTCCTTCACGCCGGCCTTGAAAACACGGACATCACCGAAGACGGATCGATCGCCGGCCCGCGTAAGGTCCAAGGAAACGGCGGATTTCCCATCTTTTTGGGTCAATTGGACATTGGCGATGCCGGCTTTCGCCTGCAGGTTGCCCATTCGGATGACGACGGGGATGGTAACGCCGTAGACAGGGATCAGCTCGAACGCGATGCCCTTCACTTCCCTGGGCGCGGTGACCGGGCGCGGCGGGGGGACGGCGCGGAACAGCAGGTGCGCACGATATTCGCCGTCGGGCAGCCCTTGGGGGGCGCGAGCGGAAATGCGGATGGTTTGCGGTTCGTTGGGTGCGATGGTCACCCGGCGCGGCGCGTAGAAGATCATGTCCTTCGCGGCGTTTTCCCGATCATTGGGCTGGGCGACCTCTTCCAGGCTGCCGTCCTCCTTCATCCTCCGGAATTCGACAGAGATGCGATAGGTCGCCACCTCGTCGCCAATGTTACTGAGGACAACTTCGGCTCCCCGCGAGCCATTGAGGATAATGCGGGTCGGAGCGACCAGCAGGTCGCCGATGCCGGCCTGGGCGGGAATCGAGGACAACAGGGCCAGCGGCAAAGCGAGTGCGGCGGCGATCCGATTTACGATGGTCATGTAAGCCAACTCCGAACGATCCGTTTCGGAGGGAACATTGACCGGAAATGGTTTATTTTGGGCTAACCATAAGCCGTATTGCCGCCGAATGCGGCAGGTATGAAAAAAGGGGCCGCCGGATCGCTCCGGCGGCCCCTCGCGCAAGGCCGGCGAACCGGCCTCCTGGTCTGCGGCTTAGTTGTAGTCGACCTGGACGTCGACGGTGCCGGTATAGACGCCGTCAATCGTGGTCGGAGCAATGTCGATGGAGCCGCCGATCGGGAAGTCCTTGCCCGGGGCGCCCGAGTTGGTCAGCACAACGCTGTTGGCGCCGACCGGGGTCAGCGTCAGCGAACCGGAGTTCGAACCGGTCAGCGTCGAGGTGTTCTTGATGATGTTGACGGTCTGGCCGTTCGTGCCCGTCACATTGTAGGTGACGAACGAACCGGTCGTGTCACACACCAGCTCGACGGCGCAGGTGATCGAGCCGTCCGGGTTGACCGTAACCGTGCGGTTGGCGGTCACATTGTTCATAACGATCGTGCCGAAGTTGAGCGAACCGGTGGCGGTCAGCGTCAACGGCCGGATGATGCGAGCCGTGGCCGACGGCGCAGCGCCGGTAACCGACGTCGCGGCAAACGCCGGGGCGGTGCCCAGCAGAGCAGCGGCAACGGCCGCAATCTTCACAAACTTGGTCATGGCAATTTCCCCACGTGATTCCAAAATAGAACGGGCCGACGGTCGACCCGTCCATCCGTGATTTCGGAATTAACCTAGACCGCTTACGGCTTTGCTCAGCGACATGGTTAAAGGACTGTTAGGTTTTCCACCGTTCCGGACCAGTCTGTTCCTCAGAGGTAATCAACCGTGATCGGGATGTCGCCGCGGAAGTCGCCGTCAGCATTGGATTCAATGTGCAGCGCGCCGCCGAAACGGAATTGCAGCATGCCTTCCGAATCGAGCCTCGGCGCCGATTGCAGGTCGGTGACCAGCGAATCGAGCCGGATCGTCCCGCCGCGAATTCCGTGGAGCGTGATTGCGGTTGGCATATCGACCCGCACGAACCGGCCCGGCTCACCATGGACCATCGCCGTGCCGACCATTGCGCGACCGGATATGGCGCCGACCGATCCCGATATCGTCGATGAGCCGTCCGGCTGCAACTGGACGGACCCCGGACTATTGTCGCGAACGACCAGCTGGTCGAAGTCCAGCCTGGCCTCGATCTCAATGCGCATATTGTCCGAATCGGCGCTCGTGATCGTCTGGGTCGAGGGAGTCGCGCAAAGACGGCATTGAGCCGGTGCCGGCCCGGACATGCCAAGCGCCCCGGCAAGCAGGGCGCCAAACGACAGCAGGGCAATACGTCGGCCCGTCATGGGATGAGCCCTACGCCGGACAGCTTTGCCAAATGGTTAAGGCGCCCTTCACCATGAATGCAGCAGCCGTGGACGCCTGCCGCTTGCGGCGCAGTCACAAGCTTTCTATCGATTCTACTGCATGGCCCGAACCGCCAAGACCAAGAGCGGACTGTTCAAGACCGCGTTGAAATATGTGCTGGCGGTAGGCGTCCTCGGCGTCCTGGCGCTTGGCATTGCCGTCTTCGTCGCCGTCGGGCAGTTGCCCGATTATGGCGAGCTGACGAAGCGCAGCAACCTCGGCCAGATGATCCGCGTCCGCGCCTCCGACGGAACGGTGCTGGTGTCGATGGGCCCAAATCTCGGCCGCTGGCTTACCTACAACGAGATTCCGGCGACGATGCGCTCGGCAATGATCGCGGTCGAAGACAAAAGATTTCGCAGCCACCTCGGCGTTGATCCGATCGGCATGGCCCGGTCCGTCAAGGTTCGTGTCCAGACCGGACATTGGCGGCAGGGCGGCTCTACGATCACCCAACAGCTCGCGCGCAACATCTTCCTGACCAACAGCCGCACCTTCGGCCGCAAGATCAAGGAAGGCGTGCTAGCTCTCGCGCTCGAGCGGAAATATTCGAAGGACCAAATCCTCGAGCTTTACCTCAATCGCGTCTATTTCGGCGGCGGCGCCTACGGCATCGATGCGGCCAGCCGCACCTTTTTCGGCCATGGCGCCGATCATTTGAGCCTTGGCGAAGCGGCGATCATCGCCGGCCTCGTCAAAGCGCCGTCAAACTATTCGCCGACCGCGGACGTCGAAGCCGCCCGTGGCCGCGCCAGCGTAGTCTTGAATTCGATGGTCGAGAATGGCTTCCTCTCGCCGTCCGCGGCTGCAGGCGTCGACACCGCGGCGATCCGGGTCCAACCCGCGGCCAAGCAGAACAGCGTTCGCTATTTCACCGACTGGGCGCTACCCCAGCTCGATACGTTGATCGACGACTCGTCCGAGCCGATCGATGTCTGGACGACGCTCGACACGCGCATGCAGGCGGCGGCGGACCGCGCCATCAATGGCTTCGCGCCCGGTGGGGCGCAGGGTGCACTCGTTTCCATCGACCGGGACGGCGCCGTCCGAGCCATGATCGGTGGCCGCGATTATGTCGATTCCATCTACAACCGGGCCACCCAGGCCGAGCGCCAGCCTGGCTCCTCGTTCAAGCTGTTCGTTTACCTGACCGCGCTCGAGAACGGCATGAAGCCGACCGACACGATGGTCGACAAACCGGTCGACATTGATGGTTGGAGGCCACGCAACTCGACCCGCAGCTTCGCCGGCACGGTGACACTGCGCGAGGCGTTTTCCCGCTCGATCAACACGATCAGCGCACAGATCGGCCAGCAATATGGCTTCAGCACCATCGCCAACATGGCGCAGCGCTTCGGCATCGGCAGCAAGATTTCGACCTATCCGTCGATGGTGCTGGGAACGAGCGATGTCCGGCTGATCGATATGACGCGAGCCTTTGCATCCGTCAGCAATCGCGGCGTTTCGGTGATGCCCTATGCAATCCGCAAGGTGGTCACCGCCGACGGACGGCTGCTTTACCAGCATGATCGATCAGAAGGCCGCGTGCTGGTCGCGCCGTGGGTCGCGGCCGGTATGACCGACTTGCTGCAGTCGGCGGTTTTGTCCGGGACCGGTCGTGCCGCCAACATCGGGCGCCCGGTGGCCGGCAAGACCGGCACGACGCAGTCGAACCGCGACGGCTGGTTCATCGGTTTCTCCAGCGGACTTACAACAGGCGTCTGGATGGGACGCGACGACGCAAAGGCAATCCCTGGCCTGCAGGGCGGCACCGCACCGGCGCGCGCGTTCGCCAGCTTCATGTCCGCCGCCGTCGCCAATCGCCCGGTCGAGCAGTTCGAAACCAATGTTCCCATGCCCGACTGGCAGCTCGAGCCGGACGAAGAGGGCTGGGACGCGCCCTATCAATATGAAGGCAATGCCCAGGTCGATGAGAATGGCATGAGCATAGCGCCGCCGTCTGACCCGCTGGCACCCGTGCCTCAGCCTGGCCAGCAGGGCGCGCCGGACCAGACCGAACTGGACCGGATCTTCAACAGCCCGCTGCCACCCCGTGAACAACGGCCGCCGCCGCCGCCGCCGCAGCAGCAGCCACCGTCAAACGCTGCCGATCCGCTTCAGCCCCGGCCCGATCCGTCGCAACAATAGCCGCGCCGTTTCGGCGTCGCCCTCGAACAGCTCCGCCTCCAACGCTTTGAAGGCCGGACCGTGGTTCATGTGAATGCGGTGCGCGACCTCATGCGCGACCACCCAGCGGCGAACCGCTGGCGGGGCAAGCACCAACCGCCAGTTGTAGCGGATGCTGCCCGAGGCTGAGCAACTGCCCCAGCGGGACCCAGCGTCGCCGATGCTCACGCGGCGAACACTGACACCGGCGCGCCGGGCACAATCCGCGGTGTCGTCCGAGAGGAGGTCACGCGCTCGAGTCCGAAGCCAACGCTCGATCCGTTGGGGAAAGGACTCGACAGGGCCACCGCAGGAGAGTCTTCCTACTGCAAACGCAGGGGTGCGCGGCCCGCCGTCGATCCATTCGAGCCGCACTTCCGAACCCTCCACGGGAATCATTGCGCCCGGAGCCAAGCCGACAGGGGCCGTTCTGTTCGAGAGCTGGGCATCGACCCAGGCGCGCTGGCTGGCCGCCCAGTCAAGCGCGGATCGCCGGCTTCCGCGTGGCGGCACCGTCAGCAACAGCAGCTCGCGTCGTTCGTCCAGCCTCAGCTTCAAGCGTCGGGCGCGTGGATGAACCCGAATCGCAATCGGCAATGGTAGTCGAGGGTCGTGGAACAGGGATTCAGAGCGGCCGGTCGACAAGGTGCCACTCCAGGTCGCCCGCATCGACTTCGCTGACCGTCCAGCCACGGGTCGACTGCCCCGCCTCATGCACGGTCTCGCGGCTACCCGAGATCAAATAGTGCCAGTCGGGCAGTGGTTCTCCCGCCGCACGCAACTTGTAGGCGCAGGTCGATGGCAGCCATTCAAGCTCCTCAAGCTTGTCTTTCTTCAAGACGACGCAGTCGGCGACGCGCTTCTTGCGATGCGCGTAATCGGTGCAACGGCCGTTGCGACGGTCGAGTAGTTCGCAGGCGACATTGGTCGCGTAGAGGTCGCCGGTGTCCTCGTCCTCGAGCTTATGGACGCAGCAGCGACCACAGCCGTCGCACAGGGCTTCCCACTCACCGCGATCGAGCGCGGACAAGGGCTTTTCCCAAAAGGGTTTTCGCTCGTTCATCGACGGTGTAGCCATGCGGTGCCAAGGAAGCGCAATCAAGAGCAAACGGGGTTTGGTAAGTATGCATCGTCTCGTCCGATCTTTCGTCATAGCCGGGGCTTTGCTGGCGTCGGCCCCCACCGCTGCACAATATGGGGGATCCGACGGCGAGGCGTTCGTAAAGGCAATGCACGACGGCGATGGCGGCAAGGCTCTCGAGCTTATCAACAAGCCTGGCTCGACCGTGGTCAATTACCGTGGCGGCGACGGCGATGCCGCGCTCCACATCGCCATGCACAATCGCAACCCGAATTGGGTGGGCTTCCTGCTGTCAAAGGATGCCGATCCAGACATCGGCGACAAGAATGGCGACACGCCGCTGATCATTGCCGCGCGCATCGGCTTTACCGAAGGCGCGGCGCGCATGCTGATGAAACATGCGCAGGTGGATAAGACCAACAAGCTTGGAGAGACGGCGCTGATCGTGGCGGTCCAGGCCCGCCAGTCCCCAATCGTCAAGATGCTCCTCGAGGCCGGCGCGGACCCGGACCTGGCGGACCATGCGAGCGGCTACACTGCTCGCGAATATGCGAAACGCGACAATCGGTCGAAAGACATCGTTACGCTGATCGAGACCGTGAAATCAGCCAAGAAGGCGACCGTAGGTCCGGTTAGGCCCTAGCTTCCTTCGCCGAGCGTCGGATCGATCTGCGCCGACAGGCGCCGTGCTGCACGGCGTGCAAAGCGCAAGGTCTCCGCCTTTCGCCGGGCCGGCGCCAGCGGGCGGTCCATGGCTTCGCGGAGGATGACCGCGTCATAGCGGTCGGCAACAAGCAACCCCGCCTCACCCGGCAGGAAATGCTCGCTCTCGAGGATCGCACAGAGGTGTTCCGGCACCGCCCAGAAGAAGCGATCGCAATAGTCGAGATAGTCCCGCCATTTGGCATCGCCGACCAAATCCGCCTTGCTGACCTTGATTTCGACGATCGCCAGCTGGCCCTTCGAGTCGATCGCCATGAGGTCCGCGCGCCGGCCGTTTGGCAGCGGAACCTCGCACATGGCGAACCAGTCACGCCGGCAAAACAGCCGCGTGACGCCGCGCGCAACTTCGGCGGCGACGGGAGGCTGGTCGACGAAGCAATCGGGAATCGGGGCGGAACTCATACGCCCTGATTAGAATAAAACGGGAACGCAGCCAATCCGAGAGGATTAGCGAGTCCCCGTTTTAGCCCTCAATCAGCGGTAGAAGACGTGGTTGCCGATGCTGGCAACGCGAGTCAGGCGCCAGTGCGGCGACACGCGCTTGGCGTGGAAGAACAAGGCGCCGGGAGCTGCCGAATCCTTCAGGTCCTGATCGACGATCTGGGCGATCGCAACCGCATTTTGCCATTGGCGGCTGCTCCGCGCGATCGCAGGCCATGAACGCCCGGACACGAAGCTGAACTGGCCGCGCTGGAAGAGCACTCCGCAATAAGACGAGGGGAACCTGCCGCCGCTGTGCGCGCGGTTGGCGATCACTTCGCCGACGGCCAGCTGGCCAGCCAGCGGCTCACTCTTCGATTCGAAATAGATGCCGACGGCCAGGCACTCGCGTTCGCGGCTGCCGGGATCGTCATTGCGGTACTGGGCGACGAGGCTGGCCAAATCCATGCTCGGCTTGGCCGTGTCATTGTCTTGGTCCGAATCGTCGCCGTCCTCCTTCGCCAACGGAGCGAGAGGATCGGGCGATGTCAGCATTTCATTGTCGAGCGTCTGGACGACAGCCGGGACGGGCATCACGCCGGAACCTGCTGCGATCAGCGGCTCAGCGTCCTGAGTGACCTGTGCCGGCGCGACCGATGAAGCGGACAGCGCGGCGAGCACGGTGATGGCCGACCGGATGGAAAACGTCATTAAGCTTGATCTTTGTGGCGGTCGTCGGCCCGACTAGCGCTGGGACAATCTAACGCGTCCCTTTTGTGCGCCTGGGCGTCTTACCGTCTGCGTGGCACCTCAAAGGCCGAATTGCCGGATGGGTGCCCCCCGCTCTGGTGTTGCCCCCGTTTCGGCTGGCATTCCCTAAGTATCAACCCGCAGCGGTCGTTTCAGCGATGAATCGTTGCGCATCCGCGATGTCCAGTTCCAGAATCCAGCAATCCGGGTCGATCTGGGACGCTTTTTTCACCCATTCGCGCCAATCCGAGCCTTCTTCCACGACAGATGAAGGAACTTCCGTCCAGCGATAGGAAAAGTCGGCTGCCATGCGTCGCTCCAGCAGGGCCCGCATTTCGCCGCGCTCTGCGATCAAAAGGCTGATGGTGCCGCGATCAGTATCCCCTTTGTGGAGGATGGAAGCGAACCCGCCTTCTCCCTGCACGCGGCGGATCAGCGCCGACACCTCCACCCCGGACGGCAGCCGCTCACTCAAGACGCGCGATATCCCTTGAGGCTGGTCAGCGCGATGTGCGAGCGGAGGAATGTGCCGGTACCGCGTGCGCACTCTTCACCTGAGGAATCGACAATCCGCGCCTCGGCGACAAATACGCGGCGGCGACCCGAAATCCAGCGGCCCTCTGCAACGGCCCCGCCTGCCTTCAACGGCTTTGTGAAGTGCAAGTTGAAGGCGGTCGTCAGCAGGAACCGGTCGCTGACCAGGCCATTGGCCGCGTAAAAGGCGGCGTCGTCCAGCATCTTGAAATAGAGGGTGCCGTGCGCGGCGTTGGCGGCGTGAAAAGCGTCGCCCTTCACCTCAAATTTGATCAGGGACTGGCCCGCCTTGGGCAGCTCGATCCGCGATTCGAACAGGTGGTTGATCGGCGCCGAATCATAAAGCGCCTCGAGCGCGCGCAAATGGGCCTCGGCGCCCGTCGCTTCAGGCGGCATCGCGCTCGTCGGCACCCATGAGCACGGCCGCGAAAGCGTCCCGGCTGCGTGCGCCCCGCAGTTTCTCCAGTGTCGGTCCGTGGCGTACGACGCGGCTGACCGCGGCCAGCGCCTTCAGATGCTCTGCCCCCGCTTCGGGCGGCGACAACAGCAGGAAGACAAGGTCGACAGGCTGGCCGTCGATCGCCTTGTAATCGAGTGGTTCGGACAGGCGCGCGACCATCGCATAGATACGCTTCAGTCCGTCGACCTTGCCGTGCGGAATGGCGACGCCATTGCCGAACCCAGTCGAGCCCAGGCGCTCGCGTTCCGCGACCGTTTCGATGATCGCGTCCGGTTCAAGTTCCAGGCGCGTTCCCGCCATCTGGCCAAGCATCTGCAGCAGCTTGCGCTTGTTGCCGCCTGGCAGTCCGACACGAATGGCTTCGAAGTCGAGAAAGTCGGTGAGATGCATCGTTCAGGACATTCTTCAAAGGACCGGCAATAACGCGCCGGATCGTCATTTAGGACCGACGTGGCGGAATGTCATTCCGTGCGCGGTTCGACCCACCCGATCGTGCCATCGTCTCGGCGATAGACCATGTTCAGTGCGCCGCTCTTCATGTTCTTGAACATCAGCGCATTGGTGTTCCTGAGGTCGAGCATCATCACCGCGTCCGATACCGTAGCGTCGGGAATGTCGACCCGAGTCTCGGCTATGATCGCCGGGCTCGTCGGCGGTTCTTCCGCCGGCTGCGGCGGCGCGAAGATGGTGTAGCCGGCATCCTCGACCAGTTCGGGAACGGCGTTGTCATTGCCGTTTCGGCGCTCGCGAAGGCGCTTCATATAGCGGCTCAACTGCCGCTCAATCTTTTCAGCGGCACCTTCAAAAGCAATGCGGGCTTCGTCCGCCCGACCCGATGCCTTCAACACCACGCCCTGGGGAACAGGTGCGACAATTTCGCAGGTGAAATCGCCGTACGGGCCCTTTCCGAACGTGACGTTGGCGGTGATGGCGCGATCGAAATATTTGTCGGCAATCGCCTCGATCCGCTCGTTCACCCTCGACTGCAAAGTTTCGCCGGTTTCGACCTGATGGCCCGCCACTCGAACCTGCACCTTTTGCGTTCCTTTCTGCGTCCAGCGGGCGGCGAAAAAGCCGCCGTCCGCGCTGCCGTCAAATCGGAGCGAGGAAACGCTCCCACAAAGGACTGGTCAGCTTAGCTATAAAGCTGCGGTGCCGCGTCCGTTCCTCTTCCGAAGGCGCATGCGGGCGCGGTTCACGCACGACTCGTTCCACTTGCACGGTCGCGACGGATTCAATCTCGACAGCAGCGGTCGTCGCACCAAGCGACAGGCCGATCTGACGGCCGCCCGTGAGCTCTACGTAGACCTGGGCGAGCAGCTGGGCATCGAGCAGGGCGCCGTGCTTGACGCGCTGGCTGCGGTCGACGCCG
Source organism: Sphingomonas alba (assembly GCF_023516555.1). Lineage (GTDB taxonomy): Bacteria > Pseudomonadota > Alphaproteobacteria > Sphingomonadales > Sphingomonadaceae > Sphingomicrobium > Sphingomicrobium album. The sequence continues at coordinate 1,520,266 of NZ_JAMGBD010000001.1, read as the reverse complement.
AAACGCGTGCACAGGGCATCGAGACTGTGTTTGGCGCCAGGATGCTTTGACCGCGCCAGGACCAGAGTATCGATCATGCGGCTGAGACAGACGGGATCGCGGGCGCAGCGCTCCAGCTCGTGATTCAGGAAGCCAAAATCGAAGCTCGCGTTATGCGCGATCAGCGGCGAATCGGCGATGAACTCCAGCAGCTCCTCCGCCTTGTCGGCGAAGAGTGGCTTGTCGGAGAGGAAAATGTCGGAGAGGCCGTGCACCGCCTCAGCTTCGCTCGGCATCGGCCGCTGCGGGTTGAAATAGGCATGGTACGTGCGGCCGGTCTCGACTCGGTTGATCATTTCGATGCAGCCGATTTCGACCAGTCGGTCGCCACCCGCCGGGTTGAGGCCGGTGGTCTCCGTGTCGAAAATGATTTCCCGCATATCGTGCTTATCGCGCTCCGGAGAGGCCGAGGCAAGCAAGGATAGTCCTGACCTGATTGCGGGTTTCCTCGTGGCTGACGCCGGTGTCGACCACGAAGTCCGCTCGCTCGCGCTTTTGCTCGTCGGGAAGCTGTCGCGCCAACAGCCCTTCAAGCTTGGCGGCGGTCATGCCGTCGCGCTGCATGACGCGTTCGCGCTGAACCTCGGCCGGAGCGGAGACGACAACCACCTTGTCGAAGGCCCTCTCGCCGTGAGTCTCGTACAGCAGTGGAATTTCGAACAACAAAGCCGGCGCATGTCGGTTCGCCTCGATGAAGTCCTCGCGAGCCTGCGCCACCGCCGGGTGGACGATACATTCCAGTGCAGCCAGCTCGTCGCGGTCGGCCAGCACCAGTGCCGAAAGCCGTTCCCGGTCGACGCCGCCGTCAACCACGGAGTCGGGAAAACGCTGGCCGATCGGTCCGACCAGGCTACCGCCCGGGCCCTGCATGCGGCGCACTTCCGCATCGGCATCGAAAACTGGAATTCCCGCTTCGGCGAACATCGCCGCGACCGTCGACTTGCCCATGCCGATGGAGCCGGTGAGCGCAATCTTGATCATGGCCTGAGTGCCTTCACCAACTCGCCGTCGAACTGCCGCGGCGCCTGAGCCCCGAATAATAGCATGAAACTCGCCGCGGCCTGCTCGACGAGCATGGCGATCCCGTCCGTCGCCGCCAGCCCACGCTCGCGTGCCGACTTCAACAACGGCGTTTCGACCGGGTCGGTCACCAGGTCGAAGACGAAGCCCTTGGCCGGCATGCGCGAAATGTCGATGGTGAAGGGCTCGACGCCCACCATTCCGAGCGGGGTGGCATTGATGAGACCCTCGGTGTCGATCGGCCGGTCGAAAGGCGATGGCTCGATCGCCAGCCCGAATTCGACTGCGAGCTTGTAAGCCGCTGACATGTCCCGTGCTTGAATCCTGACGCCCGTGTATCCCAAAGTGCGCACCGCAACGAGCACGGCGCGAGCTGCTCCGCCATTGCCGAGCAGGGTAATGCCGCCGGGAACACCCTGCTTCATCCGCGTGCCAAGGACCTGCAGTACGCCGCCGACGTCGGTATTGCCGGCCAGCAGCTTGCCCTCCTTGGCAACCAGCAGGTTGGCGGCGCCGGCCGCGATTGCCCGGTCGCTGGCTTCCTCCGCCAGCATGATAGCGTCCAGCTTCAGCGGCATGGTGACATTGCAACCGCGCCACGCCGGATCCTGGCGGCGACCGGCGATGAAGTCCTCGAGCCCGTCACGGGTGACTCTCGTCGATCTATATTCGCCTGCCAGTCCCAGCTTCGCGAGCCAGAAATTGTGGATCGCCGGCGATTTCGACTGGATGATCGGATCGCCAATGACCTCAGCGAACCCAAGGTTTGACGTCATGACGCCATCAGGCCGCGCTCGCGCAGCGCGCCGAGCAGAGGCAGTAGCGGCAGGCCAAGGATCGTGAAATGATCGCCCTCGACCTCGTCGAACAAGGTGACGCCGAGTCCCTCCATTCGGAACACGCCGACGCAATAGGAAACATCGGGCCATTCCGCGTCCAGGTAGGCCTGGATGAATTCCTCGCTCAGTGGTCGGAAGTGCAAGACGGCATCCGAAATATGATTCCACTCGAGTTCGCCATTGCGGGCCAGCGCGACGGCGCTCACCAGCCGCATCGCCTTTCCTGAGAAGTGAAGGAGATGGTCGGCCGCATCGTCACGATCCCGCGGCTTCATGAAGCGCCGGCCTTCGACCGACACAACGGAATCGCCGCCGATGACCCAGTCGCCAGAGTGCCTGGTGCTGACCTCGGCGGCCTTGGCTTCGGCGAGCGACAATGCCAGTTCGAAGTCATGGCCGGCATGGGTCGCCTCGATCCGCGCTTCATCGACATCGGGTCGCTCGACCCTAAAGGAGACGCCCGCTTGCTCCAGCAGGGCACGCCTTATGGCGCTGGAAGAGGCAAGGATCAGTGTCATGGCGCGAGAGGAATAACCCTGTGGATAAGCCAGTGCGCTGCCCTAGCGCGGAAGTGGGGACGCTCCAAACCTGCGTGCGCCGCAGCATAAGCCGGGTTCGGCTCCCGATTCCGCCCACAGGCAGAGAGGAATCGCCCCCAAGCTGTGAATCATGGGAGTGGCGCCACGCGACTCGCCGGAATCGCGCGATTCGCGCCTTTTGCCTCTCTGTTGGCAAATCGCGGAGGCCTGCTTAAACCCCGCGACTTCGGCCCCATCAACAACATCATCTCTCCTTTAAATATATATCTAAGAAAGAAAGAGGTTGGCGCCCTTGCCAGAGTCCGTTCCTCCCAGCCCGAGCGACAAGCCATTGCTCGCCGTGCTCAAGGGTGAGCGCCGCGACCCGCCACCCATCTGGATGATGCGACAGGCCGGCCGCTACTTGCCCGAATATCGCGCGTTGAGGGCCGACAAGGGCGGCTTCCTCGACCTCGTCTATGACAGTGAGGCGGCGGCGGAGGTCACGCTCCAGCCTCTGCGTCGTTACCCCCAGCTCGACGGCGCAATCCTGTTTTCCGACATTCTCATCGTCCCGTTCGCGATCGGACAGGAACTGAGCTTCGTCGCCGGCGAAGGGCCGCGACTGGCGCCGACGATGCTCGATGCGCGCATGCGGGACCTGGAACCGCATATGGAGCGCCTCCAGCCCATCTATGAGACGGTGCGACGGGTGAAGGCGGAGTTGTCGCCCCAGACGACTTTCCTGGGCTTTGCCGGCAGTCCCTGGACCGTCGCCACCTACATGATCGCCGGCCAGGGCAGCCGCGAGCAGGCCGAAGCGCGGCGCCTGGCTTATTCCGATCCCGGCAAGTTCGATGCCATCCTCGATATGATCGCAATGGTGACGGTCGATTATCTCAGCGGCCAGATCGAAGCGGGCGTCGATGCGGTGCAATTATTCGACAGCTGGTCGGGAAGCCTCGCGCCGGCACAGTTTGAGCGCTTCGTCATCGCCCGCACTGCCTGGATCGTGGCGGAGCTCAAAAAGCGCCATCCCAAGATCCCGGTGATCGGCTTCCCGCGAGGTGCCGGGGGCAAGCTCGGAGCCTATGCGCGCGAGACTGGCGTGGATGCGATCGGCGTGGATGAGACTGCGGACCCCAATTGGGCGAACCGCGAACTGCCGCAAGGCATGCCGGTGCAGGGGAACCTCGACCCGTTGGCGCTGATCGGTGGCGGCGCGCCACTTTCGGACGCGGTGCAGCGCGTCCTTGACGCTTTTTCCGGCCGCCCCCACATATTCAACCTGGGGCACGGCATTCAGCAGGATACCCCTCTCGCCCATGTCGAGGAGTTGATGCGCCAGGTGAAGGGCGGGGAATGAGTCAGTTCATCGGCTTCCTGGGCGCGGCTTATCCATGGGTGAAGGCGGCGCACGTCACGTTCGTCATCTTCTGGATGTCGGGCCTGTTCCTGCTGCCACGGTTCTACGTCTACCACCATGCGACGACCCCCGGCTCAGCCGAGGACCGCGCCTGGATCGAGCGTGAGGACCGGGCGCGGACCATCATCCTTGGCCCTGCTATGCTGGTGACCTGGGTCCTGGGCCTGATGCTGGCCGTCCATGTGGATGCGTTCCACCAGGGCTGGTTCATCGCCAAGTTCGCACTGGTGGTGGGCCTGTCGGGCTACCAGGGCTGGATCAGCGCCTATGGCAAGAAGCTGGCCAATGGCATGCGGCCGCTCGAGAACCGGACTCTGAGGATCATGAACGAGATTCCCGGCATTGCCGTGGCGCTGATCGCAGTGTTGGTGATTGTTCGTCCGTTTTGACGGCCTGTCCCGATTGACTCAGGGTTGAGCCAGACCTAACGCCCGATTCAAACGGCCGCGCCGGCCCGTATTCCCCTTCGCCGGTGTGTCCCCATCCGATTTTCTGCGGCGTCCTGCCGCACGAACCAAATTTCCAATCGTACTCAAGCGAATAATCCTATGCATTTAAAAGACTTAAAGCAAAAAAGCCCCGCTGACCTGGTCGCCATGGCCGAGGAGATGGGCGTCGAAGGCGCATCGACGATGCGCAAGCAGGACCTCATGTTCTCCATCCTCAAGGTCCGCGCCGAAGCTGGCGCCGAGATCATGGGCATGGGCACGATCGAGGTGCTGAACGATGGCTTCGGCTTCTTGCGCAGCCCCGAGGCCAATTATCTGGCTGGCCCCGACGACATTTATGTCGCGCCGAGCCTCGTGCGCCGCTTCGGCCTACGCACCGGCGACACGGTCGAAGGCGAGATCCGCGGCCCCAAGGAGGGCGAGCGCTATTTCGCGCTGACCCGCGTGAGCTCGATCAACTTTGATGATCCCGAAACCGTCCGGCACCGGGTCAATTTCGACAATCTGACGCCGCTCTATCCGGACGAGAAGCTGAAGCTCGACACGCTCGACCCGACCATCAAGGACAAGTCGGCGCGCGTCATCGACATCGTCGCACCGCTCGGCAAGGGCCAGCGCGCGCTGATCGTCGCTCCGCCGCGCACCGGCAAGACGGTGCTGCTGCAGAACATTGCCAAGGCGATCACCGACAACAACCCGGAAGTCTTCCTCATCGTCCTGCTCATCGACGAGCGTCCCGAGGAGGTGACCGACATGCAGCGCTCGGTGAACGGCGAGGTGATTTCCTCGACCTTCGACGAGCCGGCTTCGCGCCACGTGCAGGTCGCCGAAATGGTGATCGAGAAGGCCAAGCGCCTGGTCGAGCACAAGAAGGATGTCGTCATCCTCCTGGACTCCATCACTCGCCTCGGTCGCGCCTACAACACGGTCGTGCCGAGTTCGGGCAAGGTTCTGACCGGCGGTGTTGACGCCAACGCCCTGCAACGGCCGAAGCGCTTCTTCGGCGCCGCCCGCAACATTGAGGAAGGCGGCTCGCTTTCCATCATCGCCACCGCACTCATCGACACCGGGTCCAAGATGGACGAGGTCATCTTCGAAGAGTTCAAGGGCACCGGTAACAGCGAAATAGTCCTCGACCGCAAGGTCAGCGACAAGCGCATTTTCCCGTCCCTGGATGTCGGCAAGTCCGGCACCCGCAAGGAAGAGCTGCTGGTCGAGCAGGGCACGCTTTCGAAGATGTGGGTCCTGCGCCGCATCCTGATGCAGATGGGCACGGTCGACGCGATGCAGTTCCTGCTCGACAAGATGAAGGACGCCAAGTCGAACGAAGACTTCTTCGCTTCGATGAACCAGTAATGGGCCGTTGAGGGCCTAGGAGCGTTCAAGGCCGATGCTCGCCAGCCTCAACTTCCAGGCGATTTTTACAGCCGGTGGAATGGCCAAGCTTGGCCAGATCATCATTGGCGACCTGACCATGGCCGGCGACAATGTCGTCATCATGGGCTCGCTGGCGTCCGGCCTGCCCGACCGCGAGCGCAAGAAGGTACTGCTGCTGGGCGTCGCCATGGCGCTCGTCTTCCTCATCACCTTCGCGGTGCTGGCAACCCAGTTGCTCAAGGTCACGGGGCTGGTCTTCGCGGGCGGGCTGCTACTTTTGTGGGTAGCGTACAACATCTTCCGAGAGCTGCATCCGCCAACGGATTCAGTGACCTACGACGATCCGGAGACGGAGGTAGTCGAGGGCCCGAGGGCGACCAAGACGTTCTTCCGGGCCGCGGTCCAGATCATGGTCGCGGACTTGTCGATGAGCCTCGACAATGTCTTGCTCGTCGCCTCGATCGCCCGCGAGAACCCGGCATTGCTGTTCATCGGGCTGACCTTTTCGGTCCTGTTCATGGGGATCGCCGCCAACTACGTCGCCAAGCTCATCCAGCGTTACCACTGGATCAACTACATCGGTCTTGCGGTCATTCTCTATGTCGCGGCCACGATGATTTACGAAGGCTGGGTCGGCGGCGAGCATGTGCTGGGGTTGAGGACCGCCCTCCACCTCGGCTAGCAAGGAACCAATGACCGCGCTGCTCGTCGGGCGCTGAACGAGATCGACGGAGCGCGAGGGGGATCACTTGCTCGACAACCTGCTTCTGGTCGTAGCCCATTCGGCAGGCCTCGGCAGTCCTGCCGAAATCTGGAACGCCATCGTCCACGATTTTTCCAATTTGGGAACGTTCGGGGCAGGCGCGCTGGCGGCGTTCGCCCAGGTCCTGATGATCGACCTGGTGCTGGCGGGCGACAATGCTATCGTCGTTGGCGCATTGGCGGCCGGGTTGCCGGCGGAGCAGCGCAAGAAGGTCATCCTGCTTGGCGTCGTTGCCGCGCTGGTCCTGCGCATCGGCTTCGCACTTGTCGTCAGCCAGTTGCTGCAGATCGTCGGCCTCATCCTTGCGGGCGGCCTGCTGCTGCTCTGGGTCGCATGGCGCATGTACCGCGAGATCCGTGACGACAACGAGAGCCCGGGATCCCCCGAGGTCGAGGGCGACGAAGACAGCGGTATCTCCGCTTCCAAGTCCTTCGCCTCGGCCGCCTGGGCCGTTGCCATTGCCGACGTCAGCATGAGCCTGGACAACGTCCTCGCTGTCGCCGGCGCAGCCCGAGAGCATCCCGGCATCCTGATTGTCGGTCTCATTTTGTCGGTGGCGCTGATGGGTGTCGCCGCCAATGTCATCGCCAAATACATCGAGCGCTACCGGTGGATCGCTTATCTCGGCCTCGTCGTCATCCTGTGGGTGGCGTTGAAGATGATCTGGGACGGCTATCACAATGTCGCGCCGGTGCTGGGCTTCCCGACGATAAGCTGACAAGAGGCCGCTTATGTTGAGCGGCGACACCATCTTTGCCTTGTCGAGCGGCCGACCGCCGGCGGCCGTGGCGATCATCCGCACCAGCGGACCGCAGGCGTTCGCGGCCTGTGAGGCAATCGCGGGGCGGTTGCCGGCTCCGCGACGGCCGGTGCTGAAGACATTACGTTCGCCGAAAAGCGGAGAAGAGATCGATCAGGCACTCGTCCTGAGGTTTGACGGGCCGAAGTCGGCTACTGGCGAGAATGTCGTTGAATATCAGTGTCATGGCAGCCGCGCCGTGGTCGACTCATTGCTTGGCGTCATGACGTCACTTCCCGGCATGCGGCAAGCCGAACCGGGCGAGTTCACGCGGCGGGCCTTCGCCAATGGCCGGATAGACCTGACGGAGGCTGAGGGCCTTGCTGATCTGCTCGAGGCCGAGACCGAGAGCCAGAGACGGGCGGCGCTGCTGATGGCCGAGGGCGGCCTTCGCAAGCAGATCGAAGCCTGGAGGCAGCGGCTGGTGGACCTGTCGGCCCGAGCCGAGGCGGCCATCGACTATGTTGGGGATGAGGACGAGACAGCGGCCGACGAGCATGTGCTCGGCCAGGAAGCGAAGGAGCTGGCGGCCGAATTGGCGCTGTGGCTGGCTCGACCGCGTGCTGAGCCATTACGGGAAGGCGTCAGGGTCGTCGTGGCGGGCCCTCCTAATGCGGGAAAGTCCAGCCTGGTTAATGCCTTGGCGGAGGCCGAGAAAGCCATCGTCACGGATGTTGCCGGCACGACTCGCGACGTGATTGAGGTGCCGCTGGCTATTGACGGTATTCCGATAGTCCTTGTCGACACCGCCGGCTTACGGGAGAGCAGGGATGCGGTTGAGGCCATCGGCGTTGATCGCGCCCAGGGCCAATTGCAATGCGCGGACCTGATTCTATGGCTGGGAGAACCGGCATCCGCACCGGACCTGCCACGGGTCATCCGGGTGCACGCGCGAGCCGACGATCCGGGTAGGGGCGATGGGCCCGAAGGGTCGCTCCCTGTTTCAAGTGTCACCGGCAAAGGGTTGGCGGCCCTTGTTCAGGCGATCGTGGCGGCCGCCAGGGCGATATTGCCCGCCGAAGGAGAACTGGCCCTCAATCGACGCCAGTCGCAGGAGATCGAACTGGCCCGCGAAGGACTGGCAGGAGCCGGAGGCGCCGATCTGGTCATGTTGGCGGAAGGGTTGCGCTCGGCTCGTTCGGCCTTCGATCGGCTCGGTGGGCGTTCTGGCGTGGAAGATGTCCTCGATGCCTTGTTCGGACGTTTCTGCCTGGGTAAGTGATTGAATCTATTAGACGATGGCCGAATGTTTCACGTGAAACACCGGCCGGGACGCCAGCCGTTTCGCTGCAAGGTGCTTTCGGCTAAGGCGACGCAATGTTCGACGTTATCGTCATTGGCGGCGGCCACGCCGGTTGCGAAGCTGCTGCTGCAGCGGCGCGCCGTGGCGCGAGTGTTGGATTGGTAACCTTCCGCGCCGAAGACATTGGCCAGATGAGCTGCAATCCGTCGATCGGCGGTGTGGGCAAGGGTCATCTAGTCCGGGAGCTTGACGTCTTTGACGGGCTGATGGCCCGCGCGGCGGATCGCGCCGCAATCCACCGGCGCATGCTCAATCGCAGCAAGGGTCCCGCCGTTTGGGGGCCGCGTGTCCAGGCCGACCGGATGCTGTATCGCAAGGGCGTCGTTGAACTGCTTGGAGAGTCCGGCGTCGAAGTTCTGGTCGGCGAGGCGACCGAGCTAGCCGTCCGGGGCGGCCACGTGGAGGGTGTCGTCGTCGATGGGGACACGATCGCGGCGGCCGCGGTGGTCATTGCCACTGGGACCTTTCTAGATGGGGCGCTCTTTTGCGGGATGGAACGCGTTGCGGGAGGCCGCACCGGGGAAAAGCCATCTGTCGCGCTTGCGTCGCAGCTCCGGGAGTGGGGTGTCGCGCAAGGACGGCTGAAGACGGGGACGCCGCCACGCCTTGATGGCCGAACGATCGACTGGGCACGGCTGCAGCCACAACCGAGCGACGGCGACGATTGGTCGATGTCCGTTATCGTGCCACAAGTCCGGCCTCCGGAACTGGCCTGCGCCATTGCGCGCACAAATGACGCTACGCACGACGTCATTCGTGACAATTTCCATCGCTCTCCGCTGTTTGCGGGCGCGATCGAGGGGCGGGGACCCCGTTACTGCCCCTCGATTGAGGACAAGATCCGCCGCTTTGGCGACCGGGAGGGTCATCAGATCTTCCTGGAACCGGAAGGGCTGGACACTCATGTGGTTTATCCGAACGGGATCAGCACCTCATTGCCTGCGGATGTTCAGCTAGGTTTTCTGCGGACTATCGAGGGTTTGGAAAGGGCCGAGATCGTCCGTCCCGGTTATGCGGTCGAGTATGAATATGCCGATGCGCGGAAGTTGGGTTCGACGTTGGAACACCAAGCCGTCGAAGGCCTTTTCCTGGCTGGCCAGATCAATGGCACCACCGGCTACGAGGAAGCGGCGGCGCAAGGGCTCGCCGCCGGACTCAATGCAGCGGCGCACGCGCTTGGCCTGGAGGAAGTCCGGTTCGACCGACGCAGCTCTTACATTGGTGTGATGATAGACGACCTCACTTTGCAGGGGGTGAACGAGCCGTATCGGATGATGACTGCGCGTGCAGAATATCGCCTCTACCTGCGCGCGGACAACGCGACTAGCAGACTGGGGCCTCAGGCACTCGCGGCTGGCTGTGTGACGAGCCGGCGATGTGACCAGATCGAAGCGCATCTGGATCTGCGTGAGACGCCGGCATGGGGCGAAACTGAGGAGGGGCAGGCAGACACCCTTTATTCCCCCTATTTTGAACGGCAACGGCGCGAGTGGACGGCGGTGCAGCGCGATCTTTCGGTGCTCTTGGACACGGACTTTGATTTCGGCGTCGTACCGGGCCTGTCGAACGAGGCGGTCGAGCGACTCACGTCCGCGCGTCCCGAGAACCTCGACCAGGCATCGCGAATCGCTGGGATTACGCCGGCTGCGCTTGCCGCGCTTCACGTCGCCGCCGCGCGTCGGGCGGCATGATCGAGTTGATAGAAGCGGCTGTCGGCCGCGATGTTCCACGTGAAACACTCGACCTGCTAAAACGCTACGTGGCCCTCCTGCTAGAGGAAAACGAGCGCCAAAACCTTATCTCAAAGTCCACAACCGAAGAGATATGGGAGCGCCACATCGCCGACGGCGCCCAACTCGTCCGCTTCGCGCCACGACCCGACTCAAGTTGGCTGGACATTGGTTCAGGGGCGGGTCTTCCTGGGTTGGTGATCGCGATACTGACAGAGGGTCCGGTGACTCTGGTGGAACCCCGCAAGCTACGCGCGGAATTCCTGCAGCGTACGACGGAGGCTTTGGGTCTTGGTGGGCGCGTTACAGTCCGCGTCGCGAAAGCAGAACGAATCACGGGCAAGTTCGATGTCATCACTGCCCGGGCGGTCGCCTCACTCGAGGTTTTGCTCAGCATATCCCGCCATCTGTCCACAGATAAAACGCTGTGGCTGTTCCCAAAGGGGAAAAGCGCGCAGTTGGAACTGGAGGAAGCGAAGCGGTCATGGCAGGGTAGCTTCCAGCTCGTTCCGAGTGTGACGAGCGACGAGGCCGCCATCTTGGTTGCCTCGCAAGTCCGGCGAAAGGGACGGGGATGATCCGAATTGTGGTCGCCAACCAGAAGGGCGGAGTGGGAAAAACCACGACCGCCATCAATCTGGCGACGGCCCTGGCCGCGATCGGCTGGAAGGTGTTGTTGGTCGATCTCGACCCGCAGGGCAATGCCTCGACCGGGCTTGGAGTCGGCCAGTCGGCGCGAGTTCGCAGCAGCTACGACTTGCTGATCGGTCGCGCCAGCGTCAGCGAGGCAGCAGTGGCGACACGCGTACCGCGACTGGATCTCGTGCCGGCGACAGTCGACCTGTCGGGGGCCGAGATCGAGCTTGTCGACCTCGAGAACCGCACGCATCGGCTCGAACATGCGCTCAACGAAGCGATTCCGGGTCGGTGGGACGTCTGCCTGATCGATTGCCCGCCTTCGCTCGGCTTGCTGACCCTCAATGCCATGGTCGCCGCCCAGCAATTACTGGTGCCGCTCCAGACCGAATTCTTCGCTCTGGAAGGACTTTCCCAGCTTTTACAAACAGTTGAGCGCGTACGAGTGGCGTTCAATCCGGGCCTGTCGATTCTCGGCGTCGTCCTCACCATGTTCGATCGTCGCAACCGGTTGTCGAGCCAGGTGGCGGAAGATGTCCGCGCCTGCCTGGGGAATGCGGTGTTCGAAACGATCGTCCCCCGCAACGTCCGGCTGTCAGAGGCGCCCAGTCACGGCCTGCCGGCTCTGATCTACGATCTCAAATGCCCTGGCTCGGAGGCTTATATCGGCCTGGCTCGGGAGGTCATGGCGAAGCTGAACCGGCTGCGCGCCGAACCGGTGGCTGCATGAGCGAGCAGAAGAAGGGACTGGGCAGGGGCCTTAGCGCGTTGCTCGGGGATGCGCCGCGGCCTGCCGAGGACGCACAAGGGCGCCGTGACAGCGTCCGCGAAGTCGATATTGCCCAGATCAGGCCAAACCCGGCCCAGCCTCGCCAGCATTTTGACGAGGAATCGCTGGCCGAATTGGCCGAATCGATCCGCCAGCATGGCGTGCTGCAGCCGATCCTTCTGCGCCCCGTCGAGGGCGGTTACGAGCTGATCGCCGGCGAGCGGCGCTGGCGGGCGTCGCAGCGGGCGCAGCTGCACACGATTCCTGCCTTGGTCCGCGAGCATGACGATAGTTCGAGCGCCGAGCTGGCGCTGATCGAGAATGTCCAGCGCGCGGACCTTAATGCGATCGAAGAGGCTGAGGGCTACCAGACCCTCATCGGCCGCTTCGGTCATACCCAGGACAATGTCGCCAAGCTGGTCGGCAAGTCTCGCAGCCACGTCGCCAACTTGTTGAGATTATTGGGTTTACCTGATTCTGTCCGACAAATGCTGATGCGAGGCGATATCAGTATGGGGCATGCGCGGGCGGTTTTGACTGCCGAAGAGCCAGAAGCTCTCGCTGCGGAAATCGCTGATAAGGGCCTCAGCGTTCGCCAGGCCGAAGAGCTTGCCAAGCTGGTCAAGCCCGGTGCGGGCTATGACATCGCAAGAGCGTCGGCCCGCAATGCGCGCACCGTCGACACCGACCTCGCGGCACTTGAGCGCCAGTTGAGTGACATGCTGGGACTCAAAGTCCAGGTGAAGCATGGCGGCAAGGGTGGAACGGTCAATTTGACCTACTCGAGCCTCGATCAGCTCGACATGATCTGCCAGCGCCTCAGCGGCGAACCGATCTAACCGCGCCGCTGGGCAGCGCGGGCGATGGTCACGAGCTCTTCTTCAAGCGCAGCCACAGGTGGTTCGTCGGAAAAGAAGATTGCCTTTTCCAGCGCCGAGCTGCGTTCGAGCATCGCCGCCAGCCGCTCCGACGTCCAACCGGACAGGAGCCGCTGCATCAGAGCTTTATCCTTCCAGAACAGTGCCTTGCCCATCGACGTCATGACGGCATCAACGCCCTTGCCCTGGTCAATCTGGGCACGAAGACCGGTCAACTGGATTAGCCGTCGCTGGAGCGCCCGGATAACGGGAATCGCCTCACTGTTGCTGAGTGCGACGCGGTCCAGTTCCTCGAACAACTTGTTTGCCTGACCCGCGAGGGCCAAATCGCCCAGCCGCATCATGTCGCCTTCACCAGACTCCGCGCCAAGCAGGTCGACCACCTCACGGGTGAGTTCCTTTGGGCGATCGGCCGAGGCGCCCAGATAGAGGGCGAACTTCGCCAGCTCGTGCGCGACGATCGACTGGTTGGCGTCACAGGCAGCTGCGACGGCCGAAGCGACCGAGGGATCCATCTGTAGGCCCTCGCCTCGGCCAAGCTCGATCACCATGCGGTCGGCGTCGCGGCCTTCAAGGGCATAAGAAGCATAAGAGAGCGCAGCGCCATGGGATTCGGCCAGTCTCACCAGCGCCGACGTCTTTCGCAACGCTCCGCCGATAGCGACCACCAGGCTTTCCACTGCGGGAGCCTCCAGCAGCCCCTCGACCGCCTCGACAATATCATCGCCGGCGGGATCGACCCAGATCAGCCGCGCGCCGCCGAACAACGAGATGGCACCGGCTTCCGCGGCTAAAAGGGCGGGGTCGGCTTTCACGGCTGCGCCGGTCAGAGCCAGTTTCTCCGCATCCAGTGCCTTCAGGAGCTTGTTCGCCAGTCCGCGCGATCCCGAATCGTCGGGTCCATAGAGGAGGTAGAAGCGGATTGAGCGGTCGGGCTGTTCGACCGAGCGGGTTATGGATCCGCGCTGCGCCTTCACCGCGCGCCGTGGGTCCGTGTGACGTAGAGGCCGAGGCGGCCGACCATCTGGTCGGAAACCACTTCGGAAAGCCGCTCGAGCGCTGTCTGCTCGGCGGCGACGGTCGCATATTGCGACGAAACGACATCGATACCGGCGTCCGACCCGGCGGTCGCGTCGAGCACGACTCCGCCCGTCGACAAATCCACCAGGCGATATCGCGCCCGCAACGTCCGGCGCTCGCGGGTGGCGGCGCTGTCGCCGCGGATACCGTAACCGGTGATATTGTCGTCGAGCTCAACCTCAAGGCGGTAGGTGGCCGCGCCTCTCCCCGGCTCGCCGAGCCGTTGGACGAGGGCCTTGTGCACCAGCCACCCCGCCTTGCCGGGGATTGGTTGCACCTGGATCGAGCGCAGCGACGTCGCGGCGACGCCAGACTCGCCGCCTGCGTACATCGGCCTCAGGCCGCACGCCGAAAGGGTGAGAGCGCAGGCGAGGAGCAGGAACCGCATCATGCGACGATATTCACTAGCCGGTCGGGAACCACAATCACCTTGCGCGGAGCCTTGCCGCCGAGCTGCGCCTGCACCTTCGGCGAAGCGAGCGCCAGCGCCTCAGCTTCCTCCCTGGGGAGGCCGCGGGCGGCCGGAATCGTGTCGCGGAGCTTGCCGTTGACTTGCACGGCCAAGGTCACAGTCTCGTCGATCAGAAGGCTCGGGTCGTGCTTCGGCCAATCGGCGTCGGCAATCATGCCTTGCTCGCCGAGCGCGACCCAAGCCTCTTCGGCCAAGTGCGGGGCCATGGGCGCGGCCAGCAGGACCAAAGTCCGGATCGCCCCGTCGCGGCTTGCCGAGGGCTTGGCGCGCTCAATGGCGTTGGTCAGTTCGTAGAGAGCCGCAACCGCCTTGTTGAACTGCAGGCCTTCGATCGCGGCGCCGGCGGCGGCGACGGCGCGATGGACCTTGCGATCGAGTTCCTCATCCTCGCCGGATGCGCCGGATGCGCCGGAAACGCTCTGCACCAGCCGCCAGACGCGCTGGGTGAAGCGCGCCGCGCCTTCGATGCCGCTTTCCGACCATTCGAGGTCGCGCTCGGGGGGTGAGTCGGAGAGCATGAACCAGCGCACTGCGTCGGCGCCGTAGCGGTCGACGATCGGCTCCGGGTCGATGGTGTTCTTCTTCGACTTCGACATCTTTTCGACGCGGCCGCGCTGGACCGACGAATGGGTTGCGCGCTCGAGCAGGCTTCCGCCCTCGCCGGCCTCGACCTCGTCGGGGGACAACCAGCGGCCGTCCTGCGACTTGTACGTCTCGTGGGTCACCATTCCCTGGGTGAAAAGGCCCTTGAACGGCTCGGCGAAACCGACCTTCCCCATGTGTTCCAGGGCGCGGGTCCAGAAACGGGCGTAGAGCAAGTGCAGGATCGCATGCTCGACGCCGCCGATATATTGCGCGACCGGCAGCCATTGCTCGGCCTCGCGGCGGTCGAACGGCTTGTCGGCGGGCTGGCTGGCGAAGCGCAGGAAGTACCAGCTCGAATCGACAAAGGTGTCGAGCGTGTCGGTCTCGCGCCGGGCCGCGCCACCGCACTTCGGGCAGTTGGCCTTGTTCCAGGTCGGATGCCGGTCGAGCGGATTGCCCGGAACGTCGAAGGTCACGTCTTCGGGGAGGACAACCGGCAATTGGTCGCGCGGGACGCCGACCGGGCCGCACTTGTCGCAATGGATCACGGGGATCGGTGTGCCCCAGTAGCGCTGCCGTGAAACGCCCCAGTCTCGCAGGCGATACTGGGTGGTGCCCTTGCCCCAGCCGGCCTCCTCCGCGCGGCGGATGACAGCGGTCATCGCCTCGGCGGTACTGAGTCCGTCGAGGAAACGCGAGTTGACGGCGACGCCATGCTCGGTCTCGGCCTCAGTGACCGGCGTGAAGCCGTCCTGGGTCGGAGCGGCGACGACGCGGCGGATCGGCAGGTCATATTTGACCGCGAATTCGAAGTCGCGCGCGTCGTGGGCGGGGACGCCGTAAAGCGCGCCCGCGCCATATTCCATGAGGACGAAGTTGGCGATCCAGACCGGAAGGCGCCATTCGGGATCGAACGGGTGGACGACCTCCAGCCCGGTATCGAAGCCGAGTTTTTCAGCGGTTTCGATATCGGCTTCGCTGGTGCCGCCGGCCGCGCATTTGGCGATAAATTCGGCGACTTTCGGATCCTGTGCGGCGAGGGCTTCGGCGATCGGATGGCCCGGCGACAGGGCGACAAAGCTCGCGCCGAAAATGGTGTCCGGGCGGGTCGTGAAGACCTCGACGTCGCAGGCTCCGCCGGGCGGGGTGCCGACGAAGCGGAAGCAGAATTGCAAGCCTCGGCTCTTGCCGATCCAGTTTTCCTGCATCAACCGTACCTTGTCTGGCCATTGGTCGAGGGATTCGAGCCCTTCGAGCAAATCGTCGGCGAAGTCGGTGATTTTCAGGAACCACTGGCTGAGTTTGCGGCGCTCGACGGGAGCTCCGGACCGCCAGCCCTTGCCGTCGATCACCTGCTCGTTGGCGAGCACGGTCATGTCGACTGGGT
Source organism: Sphingomonas alba (assembly GCF_023516555.1). Taxonomy (GTDB): domain Bacteria; phylum Pseudomonadota; class Alphaproteobacteria; order Sphingomonadales; family Sphingomonadaceae; genus Sphingomicrobium; species Sphingomicrobium album. The sequence continues at coordinate 1,504,196 of NZ_JAMGBD010000001.1, read as the reverse complement.
CCCAATTGACCTCGCTTTCCTTGCGGGTGACGAGGCCGGCCCCCATCAGGTCGAGGAACAGCGCCTGCTCGTGGCCGTAATAATCAGGCTCGCAGGTGGCGAGCTCACGGTCCCAGTCGAGCGCGAAGCCGAGGCGCTTCAGCTGCGCCCGCATGGTGGCGATGTTGGCCCGCGTCCAGCCGCCCGGATGGACGCCCTTTTCCATTGCCGCATTTTCGGCCGGCATGCCGAACGCGTCCCAACCCATCGGGTGGAGCACTTCGAAGCCTTGCATCCGGCGATAGCGGGCGAGGACATCGCCCATTGTGTAGTTACGAACATGCCCCATGTGGATGCGCCCCGAGGGATAGGGGAACATCTCGAGGACGTAGGTCTTGGGCTTCGGCGACGCGCTGTCGGCGGAAAAGCTCTTCGCTTCCTCCCAGCGCTTCTGCCAGCGCGGGTCGGCAGCCGCCGGATCAAAGCGGTCGGTCATGTCCCGATAGCTCTACCCGGCGACGGTGGTGCGGCGAAGGTCGCGGGCGCGGGTGAGGATGATGTCCTCAAGCTTCTGGACGGTGGCGGCGGCCACCGGCGCATCGACCCAAACGCCCGACTGGTTGACCTGCCGCGAAGCGGCGACGCGAAGGGCATCGGCGCGCAGGTCCTGGTCGAGGATGGTGACGGTCAGCTTGATGCGCTCGCCCGGCGACTTGGGGTTGGAATACCAGTCGGTGATGATGATGCCGGTGTTGGCATCGGCCTGCAGGAGTGGGGCGAACGAGACGGTATCGACGGCCGCGCGCCACAGATAGGCGTTCACGCCAATCGAGGTCATGCGCGAAGGAGCCAGATTGACCGGCGCTTCCTTGTTACGCGAACAGGCCGAGGCGCTCAGCGCAACAGCAAGGACAGCCACGGTAGTGATCGGCAGGCGGAGCATAGGGTTTCCCGTCCAAGGCAAGAATTGAGGCCGTTATAGGCACTCACCCAAGGCCCGCAAGCGCTGTCTCGTACCTGAACGGCACCTCGTTTCGGGGGCATCACTGTTCAGCCGTGGGACAGGGTTGTGCTCTTATCGCAACAGGCATCGGGGGAATCCTGATGGACCCTTGGAACCAAAGCGGGTGAATCGCTATATCCTTCGTGCGAAGGAGTGTGAGTCGGTGTTGAAGTGGGGCAAGAACAGCGGAACGGTCGCTGCAGCGTTTGCTGCGGGCGCCCTGCTGCTCGTCCCCGCCATCGCCATGGCCAAACCTGAGGCGAAGAAGCGCCCGCCTGCGGTCGCGATTTCTTTCGACCGGGTGACCAGTTTCACGCCAGCCACTGCAGATCCTCGCCTTGCCGCGGAATTCGGTAATCGGCCGGCAGTCGCCGACTTCAAATTCACGCCTGCAGCGCCGAAGAACCGGCCGTCGCAGGTCCGGGTTGCGATCCGAGCCCGGGGTGCCGATGCCGCCGCGGGCCGCAATGCCGATCTCGCCTCCGCCTCCGCCAATTCGGCGATCGGAGCATTGGCTCCATCAACCTATAACCTCGGCGTCGCTGTCGGCTGGCGCCGCTTTGCCGTAACCGGCGATGTCGCCAAGACCAGCGGCACCAACCTGGCGCTGGGCGGGCGTGAAACCGCAGTGGTCGGCGTCAATTACTCGCTTAACCGCTTTACCGGCCGCCTCGCCGCAACCGCAGAGCGCAGTGACGGCACCCAGGCCCCGGTTATCGGCCGCGAGCGCGGCTATGCCCTCGATGTCGGCGGTGCGTACAACCTGACCCGCAGCATCGCGGTCACCGGCGGCGTTCGCTACAAGATCGAGCAGGACCGCGTCTCCGCCACCCGCGACGAGCGCCGCGACAGCCAGGCGGTCTACGTCGGGACCGCTTTCAAGTTCTGACGCTCGATTCCGCTTCCAGATTAGCTGAAATTCGCAACGGCATTGCCGAGGCATGCAAGGTCGCGCGCCGTAAAGCGGAAGACGTGACACTGATTGCGGTGACCAAGGGCCGGAGCGCAGACCAGATCGAGCCGCTGCTGAAGGCGGGTCAACGCGATTTCGGCGAGAGCCGCGTGCAGGAAGCCAGAGCCAAATGGCACGCGCTGCGCCTTCGCTATCCGGATGTCCTGCTGCACATGATCGGCCAGCTGCAGTCGAACAAGGCGGACGAGGCGGTGGCCCTGTTCGACGTCATCCACTCGCTCGACCGTCCGTCCTTGCTGGCGGCCCTGGTCAAGGCTGGCGAGAAGGCGGGTCGATTCCCGCCGGTGTACGTACAAGTGAACATCGGTGCCGAAGACCAGAAGGGCGGTGTCGCCGTCGCTGAACTCGGGCCGTTCCTCGATGAGGTCTGCGCCTCGCCGCTGCCGCTGGCCGGGCTCATGTGCATCCCGCCCGACGAGCAGCAGCCGGATCCCTATTTCGCCTTGCTTGCGGAACTGGCGCGGCGTCATGACGTCACCGGGCTCAGCATGGGGATGAGCAGCGATTACAAAGTGGCGGTTAGCTTGGGCGCGACGGCGGTCAGAGTCGGGAGTGCGCTTTTCGAAGCCTAATCGAGATGGCCGCTCTTGGCCTTCTTGGTAGCGATGTAATCGGCATTGTGGGGGTTGGTCGGCATATGATGCGCGACGCGCTCGACGACGTGGACCCCCGCCGCTTCAAGCCCCGCGACCTTGTTTGGATTGTTGGTCAGCAGCCGGGCACTATCCACACCCAGCGCCCTCAACATCGCCGCCGCCACGCCATAGCCGCGCTCGTCGTCGGCGAATCCAAGGCGCAAATTGGCCTCGATCGTGTCGAGCCCGCGGTCCTGGAGTGCGTAGGCACGCAATTTGTTGGCCAAGCCGATGCCGCGGCCTTCCTGGCGAAGATAGAGCAACACCCCGCCACCTGCAGCGCCGATCAGCCGCAGCGCTTCCTTCAGTTGCGGCCCGCAGTCGCATTTCAGGGAGCCGAAGACGTCGCCGGTCAGGCATTCGCTGTGGAGGCGGACCAACGGCGGGCGACCGCCGAAGGCTCCAACGACGAGCGCCACATGTTCCTCGCCGGTTCCGGTGTCGCGGAAGGCGACGATTTGCGTGCCCTCCAGTCCCTCGACCGGGAGCTTCGCCCGGGTGACGAGCTGTACCTGAGGGGCATGAACGGCGGCCATGATTGCCTCCACGCCTACCTTCGCTTCCGCTTCGACCCCCACCAGCCACGCCGCCGGCAATACGCCGGCAAGCCGCAGCAGAGTCAGTATGGCTTCGGCCTCGCCCGGACAGCGTACCGCTTCGGCGCCCAGCGGTCCGATCGGGCCGCGGTCGAAGTCGCGGGAAGGGTCCGCCAGCGAGCGCGCCGTTTCGCGGTCGAGCCATGGCGCACGATGAACCTGCACCGCGTGCTTGAGATCGCCGACCTCACGCAAATTGCCGAGACCCAGGGCCGCCGCGCGTTCACCCGATAACAGCAGGGGTGCCTTGGCTTGCGGGTCTAGCAGGTCGAGTATCGCGCCAGTGGCGGTCTCGACGGAGAGGATGGTTGCCGAGCCGACCGCGACCGGGCGGCCGGCCCGAAGGGCGGCAACGGCGCGCTCGACCGGGCTGGCCGTCAAACGGCGAGCTCCACGATCAGCGGCACATGGTCGGAAGGCCGCTCCCAATTGCGGCACGGCTCGAGGACGCGATGGGCGACCGCCAGCGACGCCACCTCAGGGCTGCACCACATATGGTCGAGGCGCCGGCCACGGTCGTTCTTCGTCCAGTCGGGCGAACGGTAGCTCCACCAGGTGAAATTGCGCGCCGGCGCCGGAATATGCGCGCGGCCGATGTCGACCCAGTCATGGGCCTGCTGCAGCCTGGTGAGGGCATCGACCTCGATCGGCGTGTGGCTGACGACGTCGAGCAAAGCCTTGTGGCTCCAGACGTCGCATTGCAGCGGAGCGACATTGAAGTCGCCGACGATCAAAGTCGGCTCAGCCAACTTTTCCGACCAGCGCGTCATGCGCTCGATGAAGTCGAGCTTCTGACCGAATTTCGGGTTGACCGTGCGGTCGGGAATATCCCCCCCGGCCGGAACGTAGACATTTTCCAGCCGGATGCCGCAGTCGAGGCGGGCGCCGACATGGCGGGCCTCGCCATTGTCCTGCCAGTCGTGCCGGCCTTCGTCGTGCAGCGGCAGTTTCGACAATATGGCGACGCCATGATGCATGCGCTGGCCGGTCAGCTTCTGGTGGACGTAACCCATCTGGCGGAACAGGTCGGACGGGAATGACTTGTCCTCGGCCTTTGTCTCCTGGAGGCAGAGGATGTCCGGCGCCTCCTCGTGCAGTAGCCGCTCGACGATGCCGATGCGCGCGCGGACGGAATTGACGTTCCAGGAGGCGATCTTGAGGTTGGTCACGCGAGTCCGCTTAGCCGAATGTTCCTAAATGCCAAAAGGCCCCCGCTCCGGGGGCATTGGAGCGAGGGCCGACCAAGCGTTCGTCACGCAAGGCGATTGCTGCTGCCCGGGTAACAGGGGGAAACCCCGGCTAAGTGCAGCAATCCAGGCCGCTTTACGCGCGCGATGCTGACCGCATGATGAACAGTTTTACTTTGCTACGTATTTTAACGTTTCGCCTTCTTGGCGGGCTCGGCGTAGCTGAAGGCGCTTTCAGCCACCGCAACGTTGTAACGCTGGCCGTCCAGCTTGACCGTCGTGCGCTTGTTCTGCGCGTCGATCGCCGTCCAACCTTCAAGGCGCAGGCCGGCCGGGGCACCGGGGGTCTTCACAAAAGCGAGTATCATCGTCCCGAATTCCGGCCGCCGCGAATCGCGGGCGCGGACCAGCAGGATACGGCTGTCGGCGCTCGGTAGGACGCGGGCGATACGGTCGAGATCGGGATTGCCCGACAGCAGAACGCTGAGTGGTGATTTGGCGATCGCCCAGCTCGACTTCTGGCCGACGTCATAGTCGATAAACGTTAGGGTCTTGCCGTTGGCGACAAGCAACATGTTGGCGCCGCGGCCATATTCGAAGCGGATCCGGCCCGGGCGCTTCAACTGCATGGTGCCGGCCAACTGGTGGTTCTTGCTGTCCGTCTGGACGAAGTTGGCGGTCATCGACTGGGCGGCCGCAAGATGCTGTTCGACCTGCGCCAACTCGCCCGCCGACGCTGCAATCGCGGGGCCGGCCAGCATGGCGATGGCGGCGGCGGGCGCCAGCGCGCGGGCAAGAAGGGTCGGAAAAGCCATGGTCACAAACTCCTGGAAAATTTTGCCGCCGGTGGTGGCGTTTCGCCATTGAATGCGGACTGAACCCGTGGGTTCCCGTTCGTTCAGGGTTCAAAACGGCCGTTAGAGGGGGTGACCGTCGGTGTCGATCAGCACTTCGCGGCGGCCGACATGGTCCGGCTGGCCGACCAAACCGTCCTTCTCCATCCGTTCGATGAGGCGGGCCGCGCTGTTGTATCCGACGCGCAGCTGCCGCTGCAGGTAGGAGGTCGAGGCCTTCTGGCTCTCGGCGACGATCTGGATCGCCTTGCGGTAGAGCTGGGTCTCCGGATCGTCATCGCCGGTCGGCTGGCCGTCGAACAGATAGCCGCCGTCTTCGGGCTCCTCGGTGACGGCCTGGATATAGTCGGGCACGCCCTGCCGCCGCCAATGCTCGGCGACGTGACGGACTTCCTCGTCGGACACGAAGGGGCCGTGCACACGGACGATCTGCTTGCCGCCCGGCATGTAGAGCATGTCGCCCTTGCCCAGCAGCTGTTCGGCGCCCTGCTCGCCGAGGATGGTGCGCGAATCGATCTTGCTGGTGACCTGGAAACTGATGCGGGTCGGCAGATTGGCCTTGATGACGCCGGTGATGACATCGACCGACGGCCGCTGCGTCGCCATGATCAAGTGGATGCCGGCGGCGCGCGCCTTCTGCGCCAGACGCTGGATTAGGAACTCGACCTCCTTGCCCGCCGTCATCATCAGGTCCGCGAGCTCGTCGACGATGACGACGATCTGCGGCAGCACCTCATACTCCAGCTCTTCGGTCTCATAAACCGGCTGGCCGGTGTCGGCATTGTAGCCGGTCTGCACCCGCCTCCCGAGCTGCGCGCCCTTGGCCTTGGCGTCACGGACCTTGGCGTTGAAGCTGGCGAGCTGTCGGACACCGAGGCTCGCCATCATGCGATAGCGCTCCTCCATCTGCTCGACCGTCCACTTGAGCGCGCGAATCGCCTTGCCTGGCTCGGTAACGACCGGGGAGAGCAGATGCGGAATGTCGTCGTAGATGCTGAGCTCCAGCATCTTCGGGTCGATCATGATCATCCGGCACTCGTCCGGGCTCATCCGGTAGAGCAACGACAGGATCATGCAGTTGAGGCCGACCGACTTGCCGGACCCCGTAGTGCCGGCAACGAGAAGGTGCGGCATAGGTGCAAGGTCGGCGATGACCGGGTCGCCGGAGATGTTCTTGCCGAGGATGAGCGGCAAGGACATCGCCTGGTCCTCGAACGCCTGGCTGCCGATGAGTTCCGACAGGCTGACGGATTCGCGTTTGGGATTCGGCAATTCGATGCCGATGACGCTGCGGCCCGGGATCGTCGCCACGCGCGCCGACAAGGCCGACATGTTGCGGGCAATGTCGTCGGCCAACTGGATGACGCGGCTGGCCTTGATGCCGCTCGCCGGCTCCAGTTCGTACATGGTCACGACCGGCCCGGGGCGGACCTCGACGATGTCGCCGCGGACATGGAAGTCCTCAAGCACGCTTTCAAGCAGGCGAGCGTTGCGCTCCAGCCCGGCGCGGTCAACCTGGGTTTTGCCATGCGGCGGTGGGGCGTTGAGCAGGTCAAGCGAGGGCAGGACGTAGTCGTCGCCCAAAGCGAGGCTCGCCTGATGAGGGCTCCGCTTGCGGCCGTCGGCCTTGCGCTGGGTTGCGGGCGCGACGGCCTTGGCGGGCTCGGCGACGGCGACGGCGGGCCGCGAGCGCGGCGGGGCCGCAGGCATATCGCGCGCCTCGCGCTCTTCGACGGTACGGCGCGGCGGCCGGACGATCCGGTCGGGATCGCGCTTGAACAATCCGCCGACCCAGCCCTTCTCTTCCTCGCGCAGGCCGAGGGCGAACCAGGTGATGATCAGGCCGCCAAGCGCCAGCACCGCCATCAGCGCCATGCGCAATGGCCCGGCGATATTGCGGTCGCCGATCAGGTTTACGCCTGCGTCGATCCCGTGCGCCCCGGCAAATCCCAAAGCGCCGCCCCATCCCGCCGGAAGTCCCGACACGGCCGTGTCGCGAACCATCGATAGAGCGACTCCAACCAGGAAGATGCCGATCCCGGTGAACAACAAAGAGCGGCCAAGCCGCCCGGCGCCATCGCCGCGCATCATCCTCAAACCCGCGAGCGCCAGGACCGGCAGGAATAATCCCGACGCCGGCCCAAACAGGATCAGCAGGAGGTCGCTCGCATAGGCCCCTGGCGTGCCGACCCAATTGACCGGCGGTCCGCCAGCCGCGGTCGAAAAGCTTGGATCGACGCTGTGGTGGGTGGCCAAAGCTACGGCGAGGGCCAGGCTGACTGCCAACAGCAGCGTGCCGATCGTCCGTACTGCAAACATGCGAACGGAATCGCGGAGCTTTTCCCTCCAGTCGGGCCCCAGGTCCCGCTTGCGGGCCCGCTCGGCAGCGGTCGCCATTGTCTTCCCCCGGTAAGTCTTTGACGCACAATGCGCTCTCGTGGACTCACCGGTCAAGCGAGAGTGCACTCGCCCCGTCGCTGATTAGCCGCTAAGCGCGGCAACCATGACACGGTCGGACGTCATCATTCTCGGCGGCGGATTGATCGGCCTCGCATTGGCCGCGGCGCTGGATTCCAGCGGCCTTTCCTGCACCGTGATCGATCCTGTCGACCCGGAAGCCTGGAAGGACGCCAAGTTCGACGGCCGCACCAGCGCCGTATCCTCTTCCTCCCGGCGGATGCTCGATACGATCGGCGTCGGGGCGCGCTTCCCGCAACCAGGCTGTCCAATCCGCACCATCCGCGTCGCCGATGGGCTCAAGCCGGGCCATCTCGCTTTCGAAGCACCCGAGGACGACGATGAGCCTTTGGGCTTCATGCATGAGAACCGGCATTTGCGAGAGGCGTTGCGGGCTCGCGCGGAGGAAGGCGCCAAGATCGACCTCCGGTGGAAATCGCGCGCCGCCCACATCGATCGCGGCGAACATGGCGTCATGGTTCGATTGCAGGGCGGTGGCGAAATACGCGCGCCCTTGCTGGCCGTGGCCGAAGGCCGCAACTCCCCGAGTCGGGAGGAGGCCGGCATTCGCATTGCCCGCTGGCAATATGACCATGCGGCGATCGTATCCGTGCTCCGTCACGAACAGCCGCACGAGCATATCGCCTGGGAAATCTTTTATCCCACGGGTCCGTTCGCCTTGCTGCCGATGACGGACGACGAGGGCGGCCACCGCTCTGCCATCGTCTGGTCGGTGCAGAAGGAGGATGCCGCCGGATTCCTCGCACTCAGCGACGAGCAGTTCGCAGCCGAGGCGCAGGCGGCGATGGGTGGCTTTCTCGGCAAGATCGAGCTGCTGGCGCCGCGGCAATCCTATCCGTTGGGCTTCCACCATGCCGCGCGCATCACCGATCGGCGAATGGCGCTGGTCGGCGATTCCGCCCACGCTATCCATCCGATCGCAGGGCAAGGTCTGAACCTCGGTTTCCGCGACGCCGCCGCTTTGGCGCAGGTCCTGGTCGAAGGTGCGCGGCTCGGCCTCGATCTTGGCGACCGCCAGCTGATGGACCGCTACCAGCGCTGGCGCAGCCTCGACACGTTGATGGTGGCCGCCGCCACCGATGGCCTCACCCGTATCTACGGAGTTCCCGGCAAGCTGCCTTCGGCCGTCCGCCGGTTCGGAATGGCAGTCACGGGTCGCATCAAACCGCTTCGGGAACGTCTAATGAGCGAAGCGCGCGGCACCAGCGGCGACTTGCCGCTGCTTCTGCGCGGCCTGCCTATCTGATTATTGCAGGGTCTGTCCCATGTCGGCGCCGCCCGGGGCGAGGCGCTGGAACTGCATCAATTGGACGACCAGATCGGCCCGTCCCGCGAGGCTGACTTCCTCCAGCAGCGCCTGCTTGGCTCCGGTGTCGAACGGCGCGACCTGGGCAATGGCGTTGACCAGCATTTCGTCATCTAGGCGGCTGACCGCTTCCCAATCGACCGCCAGGCCAAGGGCGTCGCCGAACTTGCGGGCCTCCCGTTCAACTTCCGCGCGTTGAATACTAGCGAGCGCCGGCGGTTCGTCATCGTCGAAGGCGGCGAGATCGACATCGGCCTGGCGGTAAACCGTCGGCACGTCCGCTTCAGCGATCAGCCGAAACCGGTTCGAGCCCAGCAGCATGATGTTGTAACGGCCGTCCTCGAGTTCTTCGACGCCGACCAGTTCGCCGACGCAGCCGACCTTGTAGAGCGGCGGCCGCTCGCTCTCGTCCAGCGGCTGGATCATGGCGATGCGTCCGCTACCGGCCAACGCGTCTTCAACCATGGAGCGATAGCGATCCTCAAAGATGTGCAACGGCAATTGCGCGCGCGGAAACAGGATCGCCCCGGCCAGCGGGAAGATCGGCACCCGCGCTGGTTTCGCGCCCATCACGTGAACAGCACCGCAGATAGCCGCCGCCTTTGCGCCCGGCCCCAGGGATCCTCCAGCCCAGCCGCCTCGAGCAACTGCAGGAAGCGGGTGCGGGCCGCACCTTCGTTCCATTCCTTGTCGCGGCCGATGATTTCCAGGAGGTCGTCAACTGCACCGTCCCGGTCGCCGGAAGCCATTTTCGCATTGGCGATGGCGAAGCGGGCTTCGTGGTCGTCAGGATTGGCGGCGAGCCTCGCTTCCTCCACGGATACGTCGGCTACCGGCGCCGCCGCGACTTCCAGCGCTGCTCGCGCCCGGGCGACGGCAGGGTGCTTGGCGATCTCTGCATCGAGCGAATCGAGCAGGGCCCGCGCTTCGTCCGTCTTCCCGGCCCCAACCAGCGCGCGACCCAGGCCGCCGGCCACCTCCGGATCTTCGGGCGCCATGTCGCGTATCTGGGCAAAGATGCTGGCGGCACGGTCAGCATCGCCCTCGGACAGCACTTGTTCGCCCATTTCCAACAACGGCTCGATCTGGGCTTTTAGTTCCTGCGCCTCGCCCTGAACCGGCAATTGACCGAGCAGTTGGTCGAGCGCGCTCTTGATCTGCCCTTCGCTACGGTAATTGGTCAGGTCGGCGACCGGCTGGCCCTGGAAGAGAGCGTAGACGGTCGGGATCGACTGGATGCGGAACTGGGCCGCGACCATCTTCTCCTGGTCGACGTCAATCCGGCGCAGAGCGACACCCTTGTCGGCATAATCGGTGGCGACCTTGTCGAGGATGGGCGAGAGTTGCTTGCACGGCCCGCACCATTCGGCGGTGAACTGCAGGACTACGAGCTGCGTCATCGACGGATTGATGACGTCGCGTTCAAACCGGGCGATTGCCTCCCGTTCCGCTTCACTGATGCCGAGGGTCGCCACGCTTCAATTACTCCGCCTGATCAGCTTGCCGGCATATGGGCGAGCGGGCCTTGCACGGCAAGGCATCAGGCCCTACTTGCGCGGCGTCGGCGGGCCATGCTAGGCGCGCCGCCTCACCCGGCTGCCGGTCATTCGATTCCGGCGGTCCAGCGCACAGAGCGGGCGTAGCTCAGGGGTAGAGCACAACCTTGCCAAGGTTGGGGTCGAGGGTTCGAATCCCTTCGCCCGCTCCAGCGACTAGTCCTCCGGATTGAACCAGTTCAGCGCTTGTCACGGGGCGGTGTTGCCCGCTCGACGGCGACTTCGGCCGGCGTCAGCTTGTGCATGTGGTAGAGCGGGCAATAGGCCGCGCCGACGGCGTCGGGCACATACAGCTCGGCATCGTACCCATTGCAGATGAAGGTACCGGTGCGCGAGCGCAGCGCGACCCGGTTCTCCCAGACGATACGGTCGGCGCAGTAAGGCTGCGTGTCGAATTGATAATAGTCGCGGCTGTTGGTGTTGACGATCACCGTATCTCCCGGGCCGCGGCGATAGCCGGTGACGTTCGGCGCGTAGAAGCATTGGCGCCCGCCGGCGGCTGCCGCATTCGCGGCGCTGGCAGGCTCGGCATAGGTGTTGCAGGCGGCAAGCCCGATGACGGTAGCCGCGAGCGCGGCAGGAACGACGAGGCGCATACTCCCTCTCCTTCGAGAGACCCTGTTCACCCGGCGCAACGCTTCAGCCACGCCGCCGGTTGCCGTTACGGCTATCAAAGGACATCTGCATGCTCCCTGAACCATTTGGTGAGCACATATTTGGTGCCCTTGCGCACCTTCATCCCTTGATGAAGGGTCGCCGGGTTCGGTCGCCCGTCAGGCAACAGATTATTCCAGCAGAGGAGCTTGCCAGCCGCCGGCCGGATTGTCTTGCCGATCATTTTGAAGCGTGTGGCGCCGCCGTCGTCGGGCTCGTTCAGGTAGCACATGGCGGTCCAGCTGCGGTTGCCGCGCTCCGCGCAATGCTGGAAATAGTCGACGCCGGTAGGCTCGAACGTGTCGGTGTGCGGCTTGAATTCCTGGCCCGGTGCATAACGTTGCCCTTGCAACGGTTCGCTCAGATCTTCGGGCAGTCCCAGCAATTCGCAAATCCTGGCGTTAACGGTGGCGACGACCGGGTCGCCGCCGTCGAGGTCGCAGGTTTCGCTGGTCCGGAAATAAGCGTCGATCCCCTTGTCGTCGGCGATCGTGCTGGGCCGGCGACGCCGGTCGATACGCTCGATCATCTCGGCGCAGAGGTCCGGCCCCAGGAAATGCTTCACAATGAATAGTTCGAGATTCGGCGTCGGTACCCGCTGCACGCCGGGAGTGGCGCGCATCCGGACACCGACGTCTGGGAGGCTAGAGGGTATAGGCGGCCCCATTGATCTGATGGCTGTCGATTACCGCGCGGACGACATTGTTCATCAGCGTCATGCGCGTCGGCAGCGGGACCGACGTCTTCTTGATCATCACCGCGACCGCATAGCTGCGCCCGTCCGGCGCCGTCAGGATGCCGATGTCGTTATAGCCTGCCTGGACATCGCCCAACACCTGACCGGTCCCCGTCTTGTGGCTCAGCGACCAGCCGGGCTTGAGCCCGCCTTTCAGCCGGTTGGCGCCGGTCTTCGTATTGCCCATGATCTGCAGCAGGCGCGCGGTTGAGGATGGTGAAAGCAGTTCCCCGCGCTTCAGCCGAGCCAGGCCGGACACGAATCCGTTGGGTGAGGCGCCGTCGTACGGATCTTCGATATAGCGGTTGAAGGCCGCCCTGCGCACCGATAGCGGCAGCGCATCGCGCGCCTTGTAGAAAGCATCGCCGATCGAATAGCTCTGGCTCCAGATCAGGCCCGCGATCTTCGACTGCAGTGCGCGCTCGCCATTATAAAAGCGGACCGACGAGATGTTCTTGCGGGCAAGGAAGCTGCGCACCGCGTCCGGCCCGCCGACCGAGCGCATCAATTTGTCGTTGGCCGTATTATCGCTCGTGGTGATCGCCTTGACCATCAGGTCGCCAAGCGTCGTCGTATAGCCTCCGGCCAGGATCTGCGCGGCAATCGGCTGGTGAAACAGGGTCAGGTCATCGCGGCCGAACGAAACCTGGTCGTCGAGCGACACCTTGCCGCGGTCGACGGCATCGAGCGCGGTCAGCGACACCCAGAATTTGGAGCAGCTCTGCTGCGGATAAAGCTCGTCGGCCTTCCACCCGGTGCGCCAGCCTTCGTCGATCGACTGAACGGCAATGCCGACACGGCCGTCGAAGCCGGCGCCGAGCTCGCGGATGCGAGCGGCGAGCGCGGCCGGTGCGGCGGCATGGACGGTGCGTTGGGTTTGCGCCCGGACTGGCGTCGCAGCCGCGTCCGGCGCGGCACATGCGGCGCCGCCAGGCGTGAGGCACAGCAGGATTGCCAACATCCTCTGCAAACCGATTGACGTCATGAATGCCTGTCCCCCAGCACGCCCAACATTTCAGTCACTTATCGTGCGCTTGCGAAGCTGAACGGAAGCTGGGCTGCGGCAAGTCGAATCCTTTTGACGACCAGTCGAGTCAGCGCCCGCCGGACAGCAAGGCGGCGCTTTCCACTTCGTCCAACGCACGATGGGCGAAGACGTAGCGGCGGGCCTTCGCGATCCAATCTTCCGCCCGCGGCGCACCGGGCAAGCGCATGGTCTCAGCCAAGGCGGCATCGACGCGGCCATTCTGCAGCTGTGCGGTCGCCCTTTCATAGCGGGCCTGCGGCTTGCCCGACGGGGTCGCGGCGCGGCGAACGGCGATGAGCGAGCCCATCTCGCGCTTGAACCCCGCCCACAATCCTTCGTTCGGGGCCCCACGGCGAAGCGCCGGCCCTAGCTGGTCGTAATCGGCAATTAGCTGGTCGAGCGTGACCGGCTCGCGGGAGGCATTGATGATTGCCGCGACCGCGCGCGGATTGGTGTCGCCGAAGCGGTCCGCCAGCATAGTTTCCAGATAACCTAGCGGAACGCCGCGATCGATCGCGCGCCGGGCGGCGAACGCGACGAGCAAGGCATCGGCCCGGCCGACCGACCCCGCGGTACGGCGCGAACTATTCTCGACCGCGCGCAGCCGGCCCTCGAGATCGGCGATCTTCGCGGCTTGGTCGGGATCGGCGGTGACCGCCTGCTGCGATTGGGCCAGTGCCTGTTGCGGCTGCGCGCGCGCAGCGATCGGCGCAGGTTGCGGCGCAATGCCGAAGAAGCGGGCCGCTGCATCCCAGCGGGTCAATCCCCAGACGGCGAGACCCGCACCGACGACGAGCAGCAGCAGGATCCAGGCCAATGTGGCCGTCCAGCCGCGTTCGCGCCGAGTGGTTCCGTTGCTCATGCGTCATGACCTTCGCACAGGCTGGCGGCGAGGGCTAGCAGCGCGATGTCATTGGGCTCGGCGGCGATGTGGACGCTCTGCCAGCCCGGGCCGCACGCGTCGGCGGCGGCCTGGCTGATCGCGGCGATGGAAATCTTATTTCGGTCCTCGACCAGTTCAGCCAGCCGGACGCCGGCTCGCGGCGAATGAACGGCGACCACACAATGCTTGAGTTCCGCGATCCCTTCAGGCTCATCGACTGTCCGTGCCTCATAGACGGCGATGCTCGTGGCGCCAGGGAAGGTCTGATGATCGCGGCCGGTGAGATGGAGCAGCCTTTGCCCCTGTGGCAGGTTCATGGCCCGGCTTCCGCCTTCGCCGACGCTGACAACAATGAAACCTGCAGCGCGCGCGATGGCAGCGGTCGCCTCGCCAACCGCATGAACGGGCAGGCTCTTTAGCTTCAGCAATTCCTCGCCGCCGTGGCGCACTGTATTGGCGCTGGTGAGGATGATTGCGTCGAAGTCGCCGGGATGCGGTGCCTGCCACTCGATCGGCACGACCGCGAACAGCGGGATATGGATAGCCTCGAGGCCGAGCGCTTGCGCGCGCGCGACGCTCCGGCTGCCGCCGGGCTCGGGCCGCAGAATGACGAGTGGCTTCATCCCGCTGCGAACAGCCGCCGAATGCTGGCAGGTGCGTTGGCCAACATGGACTTGGCAAGAGCCTCCGCCTTTGTGTCGTCCCCGACCCTGAAACGAGCTTCATCCGCAATGCGGTCCTTGCCGTCTTCGCTCAGGATCTCGACGCGCAGGTACACCTCGTTCGCCTTGATCGCCGCATAGGCGCCGACTGGCGAATGGCAGCTTCCGCCCAATGCCCGGGCAAAGGCACGCTCGGCCCTGACCGCCGCTGACGTCTGATGGTCGTTGACCCGACCAAGCTGGGAAAGCGTCTCATGGTCGTCGCTGCGGCATTCGATGCCGATCGCGCCTTGGCCCGGAGCCGGCAGCATGACGTCAATCGGGATCGGCACGCCGATACTTCCTTGGCCCAGCCGCTCCAGCCCCGCGGCGGCGAGGAGGGTCGCATCGACCTCGCCGGCCTCGAGCTTGGCGAGGCGAGTGCCGAGATTGCCGCGGAAGATGACGATCTCCAGGTCAGGCCGAAGCCGCAGCAGTTGCGCGGCCCGGCGCGGGGAGGACGTGCCAACTTTCGCACCATGTTTCAGCGCCTCGATGGACTCCGCGCCGATCAATCGATCGCGGACGTCGGCGCGCGGCAACATCGCCGCCAGGCACAGAGCAGCGGGCCGCTCGGTTTCGACGTCCTTCATCGAATGGACCGATGCATGCGTCTCGCCTTTCACCAAGGCCGCATCCAGCTCCTTGGTCCACAGGGCCTTCCCGCCGATGTCGGCGAGCGGCCGATCCTGCACCTTGTCGCCGCTGGTCTTGATGACGACGGTCTCGACGCGGCCGCCTAGCCAGTGATGCGCGACCTCCAGCGCCGCCGCCGCCATATGCGCTTGCGCCAGCGCCAGCGGCGATCCGCGCGTCCCGAGCTTGAGGAAGCTATCCACGGCGCCGCACTAGCCGAGCGCTGCCCCATGAGGCAAAGGACTTCGCGATGGCACTCATCCTTGGCCTCGAATCCTCCTGCGACGACAGCGCTGCAGCGCTGGTAACGTCCGACCGCCAGATTCTGGCGCAGGCGATTGTCGGGCAGAACGAAGCGCATCGTCCGTTCGGCGGCGTCGTCCCTGAAATCGCCGCTCGCGCCCATGTCGAGATCCTGCCTGGCCTCATCCGCCAGGTCCTTGCGGAGGCGGATGTCAGCATCAGCGAGGTCGACGCAATCGCCGCCACCGCCGGCCCCGGCCTGATCGGCGGCGTCATGGTCGCCTTGCTCGCCGGCAAGGGCCTCAGCCTGTCTAGCGGCAAGCCGCTGGTCGCGGTCAACCATCTCGAAGGCCACGCCCTAAGCCCGCGCCTCGTCGATCCGGACCTGCAATTTCCCTACCTGCTGCTGCTCGCCAGCGGCGGTCATTGCCAGCTGCTCGAAGTGCGCGGCGTCGGCGATTATTCGCGGCTGGCGACAACCATCGACGATGCCGCCGGCGAGGCGTTTGACAAGGCGGCGAAGCTCCTCGGCCTGCCGTATCCGGGCGGCCCGGCCATCGAGGAATTGGCGAAAGACGGCGACCCCCAGGCCGTACCGCTTCCTCGTCCGCTCGTGGGCAGCGGCGAACCGCATTTCTCCTTCGCCGGCCTCAAGAGCGCAGTGCAGCGCGCGGTTGCGGCGGGGACTTACAAGCCAGCCGACATTGCCGCCAGCTTCCAGCAAGCCGTCGTCGACTGCATGGTCGACCGCACCTCGGTCGCGCTCGAGAAGAGCGATGCGCCCACGCTCGTCGTCGCCGGTGGCGTCGCCGCCAATCGCGCTTTGCGATCGGCCCTCGCGGAATTGGCGTCAGCTAACGGACGTCGCTTCCGCGTGCCGCCGGCCTGGCTCTGTACCGATAATGCGGCGATGATCGCTTGGGCGGGGGCAGAGCGTTTTGCGGCGGGGAAATGCGACGGCCTCGATGCACCGGCGCGGGCCCGCTGGCCGCTCGACGAAGCGGCGGAGAAAGTGCGCGGAGCGGGGGTGAAGGCATGACCATCGAAAGGCTGGCGGTGATTGGCGGCGGCGCCTGGGGAACGGCGCTGGCCCAGGTCGCCGCCGGGTCCGGCCGCGAAACCCTGCTCTGGGTGCTGGAAACCGAGGTCGCCGATTCCATTAATACGATCGGCGAGAACAGTCTCTATTTGCCCGGCGTCCCGCTTTCGCCGGCGATCCGCGCCACCAACGACCTTGGCGCACTTGCCGATTGCGACGCGTGGCTGGTGGTGACGCCCGCCCAGCATATGCGCTCGGTGCTCGAGCAGGCGCCGCATTCGGGCAAGCCTCTCGTCCTCTGCTCCAAAGGGATCGAGAACAAGACGGGCCTGATGCTCCACCATGTTGCCGCTGAAGTCTGCCCGGATTCGCCGATCAACGTCATTTCCGGCCCGACCTTTGCTCATGAAGTCGCCGCCGCGAAGCCGACGGCGGTCACCTTGGCCTGCGCCAATTGGGAGCTCGGCGAGGACCTGCGCGAACGGATCGCTCTGCCGTCCTTTCGCATTTACCTCACCGACGACATTACCGGCGCCGAGATCGGCGGTGCGGTCAAGAACGTCCTCGCCATCGCGTGCGGCGTCGTCGAAGGTTCGAACCTCGGCCAGAACGCCCGTGCCGCACTGATCGCCCGCGGTTTCGCCGAAATGGCGCGCTTCGGCCTGGCCCATGGCGCCCGGCTGGAAACGCTGACCGGCATGGCGGGCCTGGGCGACCTTGTTCTCACCTGCACCTCGACCAGCTCCCGCAACTTCTCGCTCGGCAAGGCGATCGCGGAAGGCCGCTCGGCGAAGGAGTTGATGAGCGACCGCCGCACCGTCGCGGAGGGAGCGTTCACCGCCCCGGTGCTGCGCCGCATCGCCGATGAGCAGGGCATCGACATGCCGATCGTCACTGCCGTCGACGACCTGCTCGCCGAACGGCGCAGCCTTCCCGAGGTGCTCGAGGCGCTACGCACTCGTCCGCCCCGCCGCACCGAATTGCATTAGGTGGACAAGGTCGAAGGCCTCGGTGCGCGCCAGGCGGCGCTCTCGATGCTTGATGCGGTGCTCCGTCGCGGGCGGACACTGGACTCAGCCTCCCAGGGTACCAAACTTCCGCCTGCGGACGCGGCGCTGGCCATCGCCATCGCGGGCGAGACCCTGCGCCGACTGCCCGACCTCGACGCGTTGATCGACAGCGCTACCCGCCAACGCCTGCCCGACGATTCCAAGGCGCGAATGGTGCTCAGGATCGCGTTGGCCCAGAAAATTGCGCTGCAGACGCCCGAGCACGCACTTGTCGCCACCGCCTTGCCGCTCGTCGCAGGCGGCCCGCGTCGCCTCGTGCATGGCGTACTCGGCACCTTGCTTCGGCGCGGAGTGCCGCCAATCGATGCACCGCACCTGCCCGATGCGGTCGAAGAGCGATGGGGCAAGGCCTGGGGCGAAGACGTCCTCCTCGCTGCTCGCCGCGCCATCGCCGGGCGGCCGGCTCTCGACCTAAGCTTCCGCGACGATTCTGACGCCCAGGCCTTTGCCTCGGAGCACGACGGCAAGTCCCTCGCTCCCGGCCACGTCCGCCTTGCCAGCCAATCCGTGACCAAGATGGCTGGGTTCGATGAAGGCGGCTGGTGGGTGCAGGATCTTGCGTCGTCGCTTCCCGCGCGACTGATGTCGAGGGAGCCCGCGGACATTCTCGACCTCTGCGCTGCCCCTGGCGGCAAGACCATGCAATTGGCTGCGGCAGGCCATCGCGTCACCGCACTGGACCAGTCGGAAAGTCGTCTCGCACGACTGCGCAGCAATCTCGACCGCACCGGACTCAGGGCGGAACTCGTCACAGCGGACGCCCTAGGCTGGGAGCCGCCAAGGCAATTCGATGCCGTCCTGCTCGATGCGCCATGCTCGGCAACGGGCACCTTCCGGCGCCATCCTGAAGTCCTCTACCGGGCCCGCCCCTCCATCATCGGCCAGAGCGCCGATCTGCAGACCCGGCTTATCGACCGCGCTGCAAAGATGGTGAGGCCCGGCGGCTATCTCATTTACGCCGTCTGCTCACTGGAGCCGCAGGAAGGCGAGGGCACGCTCGCCGTCTTCCTCGATCGCAATCCCGGGTTCGACATCGATCCGCCCCGAACAGGCGAGCTGCCTGACGGCGTGACGTCAGCGCCGGAAGGCTGGGTGCGCGTCCTGCCCGGCTTGCTCGAGGACGAAGGCGGGCTGGACGGCTTCTTCGTCGCTCGCCTCCGCCGGGATTAGTTGGCCCGCTTCGCTGGCAGGTCCCGTCCGCCCTGCTTGATCGTCGCGCCGACGACCTTGCCGTTCTCGGCCTTGAACTCGATCCGTGCATCGACCCCGACGAGGCGGAACTCGGTTTGGGTGACGGCCAGCACAGGAATGGCCTGTTGGCCTTCAAGCATGACCGTCATCGGCCCGCTGGCCGGCAAGGCGACGGTCAGCCGCCCGGCCGGCGTGTCGTACAGGCCGGCATAGCTTTCGAGCGTAGCACGCGGCACGTCCGCGACCGGCAGCTCCGCCGGAATCGGGCCGGCGCGCGGCGTTTCTTCTGCAGTCGCCGCACCTTGCTGGTACATGGCCATGACCGGTGTGCCGGCCGCGTCGCGCTTCAGCTCAAACCAGGTCAGGCTGTTGTCATAGAAGTACCGCCCGTTTCCGCCGGACAGCGCTTCCAGCTCACCGCCGCCGGTGCGCTGCGTGATCAGCTTGCCGTCGCGCAGGAAGACGCGGCGCTCACCGTCCTTGACCTTGTAAAGTCCAACCCACGGCTCGACCGCTTTCGTATCCAGCGCAGCCTTCTGGAAACTGGGATAGGGATCGCCAATAGCCATCGCCGCCAGTTTCTGCAGGACCAGGCCCGGGCTGGTCGCCGGTCTGTCGCTATTGCTGAATACGGCGACGAACACGTCTTCCTTGGGCAAATAGATGCTGTCGGTGACGAAGCCGAAGATGCCGCCGCCATGGCCTAGCGCCTCATGGCCGCGGAGGTCGCGCATGCCCATTCCGAAGCCATAAGGCTCGGTTGAACCATCCGGCAGCTTCGTCGGCGAATTCATCCTGGCATACAATTCGGCCGGAATGACCTTGCCGTGACGAAGCGCTGCATCCCATTTCGCCAGATCCTCGACAGACCCGATGAGCGCACCCGCCGCATGCGGCACGCTCATGTGGATCTTCTGCGAAGCCGCGACCTTGTCGTCGGTCAGCGTATAACCTTTCGCCATGTGCGGCATCCTGTCCTCGACAATGCCGTATTGGATGGTCTTGAGACCGAGCGGCCTGGCGATCCGCTCTTCGACATTCTGGTACCAGGGCTTGCCAGTGACCTTTTCGATCACCGCGCCAACCAGCACATAGCCGCCATTGTTGTAAGCCCATTTCTCGCCGGGCCTGGACGGCGAGGGGAGGTCCTTGAACTCGGCGATCATCTGTTCGGTCGTATAGGCCTTGGCGGTGTGCTTCTCGTCCATCCAGCCGGGAATATCGGTGTAGCTCTGCACGCCGACCGTATGGTTCAGAAGTTCGGCGATCGTCGCATCCGCGCCGGGCTTGGGATAATCCGGAAGGAACTTCGACAATTTGTCGTCGAGGCTGATTTTCCCCTCGGCGACCAACTGCAACATGATCGCAGCCGAGAATTGCTTGGTGATCGATCCGATGCGGAAGACCGTCTCGGGCGTGATCTTTGTCTTGGCATTGACGTCGGCGAGACCCTGGCCTGCTTCATAGACCCGCTTGCCATGCTCGGTGACGATCACCGCTGCGCCCGGCCCCGCATCGGGGAAGCTCTTCTTCAGGAGCGCGTCTGCCTCGGCCTTGAAATCGGTCGGCACAGCATGGGCCGGAGCCGCCACCGCCAGCGCCGCCGCTGCTCCCAACAAGACGCGCTTCCTCATCAATTACCTCCCTGTTCAGCACTGTATTATTGAAATAATACGGCTGGTGGTCAAGCCGCTTGTCGAAAAGGGGGTTTCCCGTCTAATCGGCTCCATGGCCCAGCCGATCATCTCGCCGTCGATCCTCTCCGCCGACTTCGCCAAGCTCGGCGACGAAGTGCGCGCCATCGACCAGGCGGGCGCCGACTGGATCCATATTGACGTCATGGACGGGCATTTCGTGCCCAACCTCACCATCGGCCCGGGTGTCGTGAAAGCGCTCCGTCCGCACACGTCGAAGCCGTTCGACGTCCACTTGATGATCTCGCCGGTCGATAATTTCCTCGACGCCTTTGCAGAGGCGGGCGCCGACATCATCACGGTCCATCCGGAAGCCGGACCGCACCTTCACCGAACGATCCAGCACGTGAAATCGCTCGGTAAGAAGGCCGGCGTGTCGCTCAATCCCGCAACACCGGCGAAGGCGCTCGATTATGTGCTGGAAGACATCGATCTCGTCCTGGTGATGAGCGTCAACCCCGGTTTCGGCGGCCAGAAGTTCATTTCCAGCCAGCTGCGCAAGATCGAAGCGATCGCCAAACGCGTCGCGAAGGAAAATCTTGACGTCACCATCGAAGTCGACGGCGGGATTGATCCGGAGACCGCACGCCAGGCGGTCGATGCAGGCGCCACGGCGCTAGTCGCAGGCACCGCCGCCTTCCGCGGCGGACCCAACCATTATGCCGCCAACATCCGAGCGCTCCGGGGAGAAGGATGAGCGCAGCCGACGCGGCCCGAAGTGAAATCGTCGGCAAGCTGGCGCGGGGCTCCTTGCTCTCCCGGCTCATCGGCTCGCGCAAGAGCCCGCTCCGGCTTACCGCCGTGCCGCGCGACCATGTCGATGGAAACCGCGCGCGGGGCGACGCCTTGCTTGCGGGCCGCTTCGTGCTCGGCAGCGAGGCGGTGCCGCTCGCCGACCTCGATTTTGCCGCGCTTGGCGCAGACGGTCCGTTCGCCGAAAGCCTCCAGGGATTTTCCTGGCTGCGCGATCTCGCCGCCGCGGCCGGACGCGAAAAAGGCGCCAAGGTTGCCGAAGCCCTGGTCGGCCGCTGGCTCGTCGCCCACGGCACCCGCATCGACGAGGCCTGGGCGCCGGAACTCTGGGGCGAGCGCATCCTGTTCTGGACTGCCTATGCGCCTTACGTCCTGTCCAGTCGGGAAAGCGGTTATCGCTCGGCATTGCTCAACACGCTCGCTCGCGGCGCGCGCCACCTTGACGCCAACGCCGACAAGGCGCCCGCGGGCTTGCCGCGCATCACCGCCTGGGCAGGCGTCGTCGCCGCCGCTTTGCTGATCCAGGGCGGCCTCCCGCGGGTCGCCCGGTCGGAGGCCGGCCTGATGCGCGCCCTTGCCGCCGCCCAGTTCGAAGACGGCGGATTGATGAGTCGCTCGCCCGAGGAGCAATTGCTGCTGGTTGACCGCCTCGGCCTGCTGCGCGCCGCATATTTTGCCGCCAAGCAGACGCTGCCCGACTTGCTGGAGAGCGCCGCCGCAGCAGCATTGGCTGCGCTTCATGGTGTCACCATGGGCGATGGCGGCCTCTCCAGCTGGCAGGGTGGCAATCCGGGTGATCCGGCCCGCGTCGCCGCACTCATCGAAGGTTGCGGCCTTCGCGCCCGCCCGCTGCGTCAGGCGCGAGGCTGGGGTTATCACCGCTTGTCGGCGCTT
Organism: Sphingomonas alba; assembly: GCF_023516555.1. Classification (GTDB taxonomy): domain Bacteria; phylum Pseudomonadota; class Alphaproteobacteria; order Sphingomonadales; family Sphingomonadaceae; genus Sphingomicrobium; species Sphingomicrobium album. The sequence continues at coordinate 1,482,108 of NZ_JAMGBD010000001.1, read as the reverse complement.
GGCACGATCCTCGTCATGGATGCCGCGCCGCCGCCGCCGCCAAAGATGCTGGCCGGCAGCGCCTCGACCCTGGCTTTTGAGCTCAGCGACGGCGCGCAACGCATCGTCGTCAATTGCGGTGGGCCGGGCCTCTTGCCGCACCATCTGCCGCATGAACTGGTCCAGGCCCTTCGCACCACCGCCGCGCACAGCACGCTGACGCTTGATGACACCAACTCGACTGCCATTCTCGACGACGGATCGTTGGGCAAGGGAGTCAGCGACGTCGTGATCGACCGCTCGGAAGACAATGACAGCTCGCGCGTCACCGCCAGCCACGACGGCTATCTGCGCGGCTTCGGCCTTCTGCACCAGCGCAGCATCGTCCTCGGCAACGACGGCAAGGAAGTGCGCGGCAACGACCAGCTGCTGCCCAAGGGCCGCAAGAAGATCCGCGAATCCGCGCCATTCGCCATCCGCTTCCACCTCGCGCCGGGGATCGAGGCGACGGCAACCGCCGACGGCATGGGCGCGATCCTGCGCCCTCCCGGGGCGCCGCCTTGGAATTTCCGTTGCCGGGGCGCGATGCTGTCGATCGAGGAAAGCCTGCATGTCTCCGGTGCGGGCGAAGTGATACCGACCCTGCAATTGGCCGTGGTCGGCGAAGTTTCGGCGCTGGGCGGGCAGACCGCCTGGCAATTCCGCCGTTCAAGCTAAGGGAAGACGTTCATGACCGATGTGGTGCCGGTAAGGCGCGCGCTAATTTCCTTGTCCGACAAGTCCGGCCTTGAGGAGCTTGCGGCCGGCCTCGCCCGGCACAATGTTGAAATCGTCTCGACTGGCGGCACTGCAGCCAAACTTCGCGATTCTGGTCTCGATGTCCGTGAAATTAGTGAAGTTACGGGCTTCCCGGAAATGATGGACGGGCGTGTGAAGACCCTCCATCCCAAGGTCCACGGCGGTCTCCTCGCGGTGCGCGGCAATGCCGAGCACGAAGCCTCGATGGCCCAGCATGACATCGGCGCGATCGATCTCGTCGTCGTCAACCTCTACCCCTTCCTCAATACTGTCATGAGCGGCGCCGACCGCGACACGATCATCGAAAATATCGATATCGGCGGCCCGTCGATGGTGCGCTCGGCGGCCAAGAACCATGCCTCGGTCGCCATTCTCACCGATCCCGCCGACTATTCCGCCGTACTGGCCGAGCTCGACGAAAAGGGCGGTACGACGCTTGAACTCAGAAAGCGTTTGGCGGCCAAGGCCTACGCGCTGACCGCCGCCTACGATTCCGCCATTGCCAGCTGGTTCGCGTTCGCCGACCAACAACAATTCTTCCCTGACAGCCTGCCTATCGCTCTGACCAAGAGCAGCGAGCTTCGCTACGGCGAGAACCCGCATCAGAAAGCGGCGCTCTATTTGCCGCAATCCCGCGGGGCGATGGGAGTCGCCGGCGCGCGACAGGTGCAGGGCAAGGAGCTCAGCTACAACAACATCAACGACGGCGATGCGGCGCTGGAACTTGTCAGCGAATTCCGCGCGGCCGAACCGACCTGCGTCATCGTCAAGCACGCCAATCCTTGCGGCGTCGCGACCGCTTCGTCGCTGGTCGAGGCATACCGGCATGCGCTCGAGTGCGACAGTGTCTCGGCCTTTGGCGGCATCATTGCGTTGAACCGATCGCTGGATGGCCCGACCGCCGAGGCCATTGCCGAGATCTTCACCGAGGTCGTCATCGCCCCGGACGCTGACGAACGTGCCATCGCCGCTTTCGCGCGGAAGAAGAACCTGCGGCTGTTGCTGACCGGCGATTTGCCCGATCCGGCGCGCGGAGGATTCGCCCTAAAGACCATCACCGGTGGCGTGCTCGTCCAGTCGCGCGACAACGGCCGCATCAGCCGGGATGACCTGAAGGTCGTCACCAAGCGCGCGCCAACGGAGCAGGAGCTGGCCGACTGCCTGTTCGCCTGGACCGTCGCCAAGCACGTCAAGTCGAACGCGATCGTCTACGCGAAGGACGGTGTCACGGCTGGCATCGGCGCCGGCCAGATGAACCGCCGGGACAGTTCGCGCATCGCCGCCATTCGCGCTGTCGAAGCCGCCGAAGCCAATGGCTGGCCACAGCCGCGCACGGTCGGCTCAGCGGTCGCCTCTGATGCCTTCTTCCCATTCGCCGACGGCTTGCTCGCCGCAGCCGAAGCGGGCGCGACGGCAGTAATTCAACCTGGCGGCTCAATCCGCGATGAGGACGTCATCGCTGCTGCAGACGACGCGGGTTTGGCGATGGTTTTTACAGGAATGCGGCACTTCCGGCATTGACGAAGACCCGAGCGCAGCGACGCCGACACGCAGTGTCGCCGGAGCAGCGTGAGAGAGGCTGAGTAGCGGCCAGCCTGCCGCGCTGCGGACAGGACTGACGGCGCGAATTCACTTCGCGCCGGCCACGGCGGCAACAGGCTTAGCGGGGCGCGTCGCCTCCGGTTGAAGGGTCCGGCAAGCTCAATTCTTCGATCTCTTCCTTGCGCATGCGGAAGAGCTCGCGGTCTTCCGGCCCGAAGCCCCTGGTCCAGACGACCAGCCCAAACGCCAGCAGGATCGCGGGGATACCACCGACCAATTCCAGCCATTCGAAGCTGTGCGGCAGCAAGGTGAACAGCCAGCCGACGACGATTCCCGCCGCGCTCGCCCAGATCAGGGCCCAGCGCCAACCCGACACGCGCGCCTTCAATATACTCCCCAGCAGGCGCGATTTGATGATCGCGGCCAGCCCAAGGGAGATGAGCAGCGCCGTCGCCGGGCCCGTCGCCTGGACCATGACCGGCCAATGCTCCGCCTGCATCAGCTTGATCAGCGCGACGCTCAACAGCGCCTGGAACGCAATCATCGACAGGCTGATCATCATGTTGCGGTGCCTGGCGACATAGATGAGCGCGGCTTCGCTGACGGCCGCCGTCGCGGCGATGACTTCGGCGAACAGCAGGAAGGCCAGCGCCCCGGTACCGGCGACGAAGGCCGGTCCGACCAGGCCCATTACGGCCTCGCCCGGTATAGCCAGCGCCAGCGCCACGCCCAGCTGCGCGGCGATCACCCAGAAGCCGACCTGCCGTACCTGCTTGGCGACCGCCCCCTGATCGCCGGCGGCGATGTTGCGGGCGATGACGGGGCCAAGGATCGGGTCGAAGCTGGTCTTCAGCTTGGCCGGAAGCGAAGCGACGTTCTGCGCGACATAATAGATGCCGACGATGTCGGGCCGGAAGAACAGCCCGAGGATGGCGATGTCGACCCGCCGCGATCCCCATTCGACGGCGTCGGCGGCGGCGACCGGCAGGTTGCGTCGCGCCATCCGCCACAGGCCGGCTGGGTCCGGGCTCCAGCCGCGTGGGAGGCCATAACTCTTCAGGAATGGAACGAGCGAGGCGACCAGCGCCCCTACCATCGAAAGCACGTAGGCGATGATCAGCCCATCGCGGGTCGAAATGAACGACCAGGCGAAGGCGGCGATGCTGATCGTCCACGGTTCGACGATCGCCCGCGCCCGAACCGTCGCGCCGACGTCATGGCGATAGGCCAAGGCGGCGAGCGTGATGTCAGACCATGCAAGAGCAAAGATCGTGACCGGCAACAGCCATTCAAGACCGTTGATTTCGCTGTTCGGGAACATTGCCGTCGGGAACAGCATCAGCGCGGCCATGGCGATGCCCGAACCGAAGGCGGCGACGATCAGCGAATCCCAGACGACGCAAACATGCGGCTTGTCGGTATGCGCCAGCTGCTGGGCGAGGCCGCGCTTCAGGCCGAGCGTCGCCAGCTGCGCCGCGAATTCGACGATCAGCACCGCATAGGCGAAGCGGCCCAATTGCTCGGCGCCATAGATGCGGCCGGCGATGAACAGGAACGGCAGGCGCGCCGCCAGGCGCAGCACGAATCCGAAGAAATTGATCCGGCCGCCGCGCGCAAGCGCCGCGAGATCTGCTGTGTCTGCCGCCCCCTGATCCGCCGCGGTGCTCAATGCGCGGCACCCCAATTGGCGCCCCAGCCCACTTCGACGTCCAGCGGCACATCCAGCTTCATCGCGGGCTCGGCGGCCTTGGCCATGACCTCCCGCACAACCGCCGCTGCTTCCTGCTCGCGCCCGTCGGGCACCTCGAACAGCAATTCGTCGTGGACCTGCAAGAGCATTCGCACGCCTTCCAGGCCTGCCTTCTCCAATGCTTCGTCCATGCGGTTCATGGCCCGTTTGATGAGGTCGGCGCTGGTGCCCTGGATCGGAGCATTGATGGCGGCGCGCTCTGCACCTGCGCGATGGTTGGGGTTGCCGGCGCGGATGTTCGGAAAATGCGTTTTCCGGCCGAACAAAGTGCGGGTGAAGCCGTTGGTCCGTGCGAACGCCAGCGTGTCGTCCATATAGGAGCGGATGCCCGGGAAGCGTTCGAAATAGCGGGCGATAATCGCCGCTCCCTCTTCCTTCGGCACGCCCAGCCGCCCCGCCAGGCCCCAGGATGAAATGCCGTAGAGGATGGCGAAATTCACGGTCTTGGCCTTGCCGCGCGTGTCGCGGTCGACGCTGCCGAACAATTCCTCGGCGGTCATCGAGTGGATGTCCTCGTGCGCCGCAAACGCCTCTTTCAGCTGCGGCACGTCCGCCATCTGCGCCGCCAGCCGAAGCTCGATCTGCGAATAGTCCGCGCTCATCAATTGATAGCCGGGCTCGGCGACGAAGGCGTCGCGGATCTTGCGGCCGATCTCGGTGCGGATGGGAATGTTCTGCAGATTCGGTTCAGTCGATGACAGGCGGCCGGTCTGCGCGCCCGAGAGGGAATAGCTGGTGTGGACCCGCCCGGTCTCGGGATTAATCTGCGCCTGTAGGGCATCGGTGTAGGTCGAGCGCAGCTTGGTCAGCTGCCGCCATTCCAGAACGCGATTAGCGACTTCGACGCCTTCGCCCGCCAGCCGTTCCAGTTCGTTGACGTCTGTCGAGTAAGTGCCGCTCTTGCCCTTGCGTCCGCCCTTCAGGCCAAGCCGGTCGTAGAGCACCGATCCAAGCTGCTGCGGCGATCCGATCGTGAAGGGACCGCCGGCCGCCTCATAGACGCGGCCTTCCAGCGCCGTAATCTCCTTGGAGAACTCACTCGACAGGCTGGCGAGATAGTCGCGGTCGACCTTGATGCCGCGCCGCTCCATCCGGCCGACGGTCGTGACCAATTGCCGGTCGACCATCTCATAGACGCGCGTCACATTCTCCGACGCCAATCGTGGCTTAAGCCGCTGCCACAGCCGCAGGCAGATATCGGCGTCTTCCCCGGCATATTCGGTCGCCTGCGCGAGCGGCACCTTGTCGAAGGTGATCGCCTTCTGCCCCGTGCCGCAGACCTGCTTGAACGGAATGCACTCATGGTTGCACATCGCTCTGGCGAGCTCGTCGAGGCCGTGCCCGCCAATGCCCCGCCCCGCATCCAGGTCGAAGCTCATGACCATCGTGTCATCATAGGGCGCGACGTTGATGTCCTGCTTGGCGAACATCACCCAGTCGTATTTCAGGTTATGGCCGATCTTCAGGACCGCCGGGTCCTCCAGCAGCGGCTTCAGCCGCGCCAGTACATCGGCCATCGGCATCTGGCTCGGCGCATCCGACAGCAGGTCGGCCGAAACATGGCCGACCGGGATGTAACAGGCCTTGTTCGGGGCGGTCGCCAGGCTGACGCCGACCAGCCGCGCGATGACGCAGTCGATGCAGTCCGTCTCGGTGTCGAGCGCGACAAAACCGTTGGCGGTCGCCTCGGCGATCCAGCGGTCGAGCGCTTCCATCGTCGTCACCGTCTCATAGGCCGAGCGGTCGACATTGATGTCCTGCGCTTCCGGCGGCGTCGGCGCCGCGGCCACCGGCTTTGACGCCATGACGTCAACTGGCCGCGTTCCGCCCGAAGAGGCACCGCCACCAGCGACGCGGTTGAGCAGCGACTTGAACCCCTGGTCCTCGAGGAACTCCTTCAGGGGCTCGGGCGGAATGCCCGTCAGCACCAGGTCGTCGAGCGGCTCCGGCAAAGGCGCATCGCAGACCAGCCGCACCAGCTCGCGCGACAATCGCGCCGCATCCGCATGCTCGATGAGGTTCTGCTTCAGCTTCGGCTTGGTGATCTCGTCGGTCGACGCCAGCACCGTGTCGAGATCGCCATATTGCTGGATCAACTGGCTCGCGGTCTTTGGCCCGATGCCCGGCACGCCCGGCACATTGTCGACGCTGTCGCCCATCAAAGCCAGTACGTCGCCGACCTTCTCCGGCCCGACGCCGAACTTCTCCAGCACCTGCTCGCGGCCGATGCGGCGGTCGTTCATCGTGTCGAGCATGTCGACCTTGCCGTCCTCGATGAGCTGCATCAGGTCCTTGTCGGAACTGACGATCGTCACTTTCCAGCCGGCTTTCGTCGCCGCCAGCACATAGCAGGCGATGATATCGTCGGCCTCCAGTCCGTTCTGCTCGATGCAGGGGATGGAGAACGCGCGCGTGGCGACGCGGATCAGCGGAAATTGCGGGATGAGGTCTTCGGGCGGCGGCGGCCGGTTCGCCTTGTACTGATCGTACATTTCGTTGCGGTGCGTCGATTCCGACGCATCGAGGATCACCGCCATGTGGGTCGGCCCGTCGGCCTTGTTGAGGCCGTCCGCCAGCTTCCACAGCATCGCCGTATAGCCATAGACCGCGCCCGCCGGCTGGCCGTGCCGGTTGGTCAGCGGCGGCAAGCGGTGATAGGCGCGGAAGATGTAGCTCGACCCGTCGACGAGGTAGAGATGAGGCTGGGCGTCGGACATTTGTCTGGCGATGTAGCAGGGGTTTCCCCCTTTTCCACCCGCTTGCGCTTGGCCGCGTCGACGCGTTTCGCTAGCCAGACGCCATGGGGCATCAACCACCTGTCGATTTCTCGCTTCTTGGGTTGATACTGATCGTGGCCGCGCTGACGGCGATGCTCTGCCGCAAGATCGGGATGCCATATAGCGTCGGCCTGGTCATTGCCGGCTTTATCCTGGCGCTGACACCAATCGGCCCCAACCTCCAGCTGACGCCGGCACTCATCATGCAGGTGTTCCTGCCACCGTTGATTTTCGAGGCGGCGATCCAGATCCAGTGGAGGCCCTTCAAGCGGGAATTCCCGCTGTTGCTGATGCTGGTCACTGTCGGCGTTGCACTGGCCGCTGCCTTGGTCGCAGCCGCCATGCATTATGTCATCGGCTGGAGCTGGCTGGCCGCCGCCTTCTTTGGCGTGCTGATCGCCGCGACGGACCCGGTTTCTGTCATCGCCATGTTCAAGGAGGTGCGGGTTCCGCACCGGCTTCACCTGCTGGTCGAAGCGGAAAGCCTGCTGAACGATGGCGTTGCGGCGCTGGGGTTCGCCGTGCTTCTCGGGATTGCGGCCGGAGCTTCAGCGGGCCCTGCGGACGTCGGGATCGCCCTCGTACGCATCGCAATCGGCGGCACCCTGTGCGGGATCGCGATTGGTTGGGCCTGCCTGTTCATTGCCGGCAAGACCGAAGACCCTTTGGTCGAAATCAGCCTGACCATGATCGCCGCCTACGCCAGCTTCCTCCTCGCCGAGCGATTCCACATGTCGGGTGTGCTGGCGACGCTCGCTGCCGGGATCGTCATCGGCAATTTCGGCAAGCTCGGCTCCTTGTCATCGCGGGGCGGGCCGATGCTGCTCAATTTCTGGGAGTTCGCGGCGTTCCTCGCCAACAGCTTCGTCTTCATCCTCATCGGCAGTGCCGAGGCCACGCCCGCTTTGTGGGCCGCCGTTCCAGTGGCGGTCGTGGCGACAATGGCCGCGCTCGCTGGCCGCGCCGTTACCGTCTACCCGTGCAGCCTCGCCTTCGCGCGATCAAGCCTCGCGGTCCCGTGGAAATACAAGCACGTGCTCTTCTGGGGCGGTCTTCGCGGGGCGCTTGCCCTGGCGCTGGCGCTGGCGCTTCCCGCCAGCCTCGCCGAACGCGGCGAAGTGGCCGCTGCCGCATTCCTGGTCGTCGCCTTCTCCATTTTTGTCCAGGGGCTGACGATGCCGCCGCTTGTCCGCAAGCTCGGGTTGGTCGAGGAGCATGGCGAAGAGGATTGCCCAGAGGGGGATTGCCTGTGACCGACCGTTTCCTGCGCCATAAGCAGCCGTGGACGAGCGACGAGCTTCAGAAGCTTCACCGCCTGGCGGGCAAGGGCATGGCCTTGAAGGCCCTGTCCAAGGCCTTGACCCGCAGCGAGGAATCCATCCAGGCGCGGGCCAAGCTCGACGGGCTCAAGATTTCAAAGCTTCGTTAGCCGGCCAGCAGCGGCTTGAGGATCATGACCAGGCCGGCGACGCTGGCGAGCCAGACGATCGTCCTGACGACCGGAATGCCTACCCAATAAAGCGGTAGATAGGCGACCCTCGCGCCCAGCCAGATCCAGCCGCCCAGGGCCGTGGCCTCGCTCGTCCGGCCTGCAATTACGACGCCGAGCAATGCGACGATCGCGATCGGGAAGGTCTCTTCGAAATTGGCCTGCGCGCGGATGAGGCGCCCGGTCGCCTCGCTGGGCGGCGAAGGAATTTCGTCGCGCGCACTGAAGTCCCATTTCAGGCCATATTGCCCCGTCTTGAATACCGCCGCGATGACGATGTGGGCGATCAACAGCGCCGCGCCAAAGGCGGCGATCCTCAATTCAACCGGCATAGATTCCCCTCCCGAAATTTGACCCCTCATGGCGCCGGGGCGGGTGCCGCCTTTTGCCGTGCGATCCACAGTCGCACCTGGTTTTCCAGCTCCGGCAGCGGCACCGACCCCAGGCCCAGGATCATGCTGTGGAACTTCTGTATGTTGAAGTTCGTCCCGAGTTCCGTTTCGGCTACACCACGCATCTTGCGGAGGGTGATTTCGCCCAGTTTGTAGGCCAGAGCCTGCCCCGGCCAGCTGATGTAGCGGTCGACCTCGGTTTCCACTTCGTGTTGCGACAAGGCCGTGTGGCTGGCGAGGTAATCGATCGCTTGCTGACGCGACCAGCCGTAGCGGTGAATGCCGGTGTCGATCACGAGCCGCGCCGCCCGCCACATCTCGTAGCTCTCGGCGCCGAACCTCTCATAGGGCGTGCGGTAAATGCCCATCTCGTACCCGAGATACTCGCTGTAGAGGCCCCAGCCCTCGCCATAGCCCGAGAAATAGATGTTACGGCGGAAGCGCGGCAACTGCTTGCCCTCCTCGGCCAGCGCTCCCTGGAAGCTATGGCCGGGTTCGCATTCGTGCAGCGTCAGCACCGGGATGTTGTAGAGCGGCCGGCTCTTCAAATCGTAAGTGTTCATCTGGCAGCTTTCGCGTCCGCCGCGGCCGGAGGTGTAGAAGGGCGCCAGTGCGTCCGGCACCGGGATAATCGAGAAACGGCCGCGCGGCAGCACCTCGAAATATTGCGCCAGCTTCCCGTCGACGCGCTTCACCGCATAGGCCGAAACGCCCAGAAGCTCGTCGGGCGTGCGGGCAATGAACTGCGGGTCGGTCTTCAGGAAGGTCAGGAAATCCGCGAACGTCCCCTTGAAGCCCGCTTCGCGCATGGTCTTGTCCATGTTCGCCTGGATGCGCGCGACTTCCTTGAGGCCCAGCTGGTGGATTGCCTCGGGCGTCATGTCGGTGGTCGTATATTCGCGGATCTGCGCCCGGTAGAAGGCATCGCCGTCCGGCAAATCGTGCGCCGACACGGTCTTGCGCGCACCAGGCACATAAGTGTCGCGATAGAAGGCTAGCAGCTTCCGGTACGCAGGCATCACGGCCTGTTCGATCGCCGCCTTGCCCTCCGCCTGCAGCTTGGCCGCTTCGGCCGCGCTGATGTTCGACGGCATCGCCTTGAACGGCGCGTAGAAGCTGCTGTCCTCGGCCTTGTCCTTGATGAAGCTGGCGATGCTCCCGTCGCGGCCGACCAGTGTGGCGGCCGGCGGCGTGAACCCGCGCTTCAGCCCATCGCGCATATTGGCGACATTCTCGTCGAAATAGCGGGGGATGTCGCGCATCCGGCCGATGTAGCGCTGGTAGGCGCCAGCGTCGGATAGGGTGTCGCGCTCGTCGAGATAGGTCCAGAAATTGCTGTCGCTGTTCGCCGGCATTTCCCACTCGCGATATTTCGCGTCGGCGACGTCATTCTCCAGGATCTGGCGGAGCACGCCGGCATTGACCTTCTCGTCCGCCGACAATTGCGTGGCGGGAATTGCGTTCAGTTGTGTGAGGAGCCGCTGTTCATGCGCCGCGCGACGGATGTTCGAAGCCGGGTCGACATGGGCTAAACTCCCGCCCTGCTGCTCCTCGCCCTTGGCGTCCTGGAAAGTGCCGAACTCCTTGGCGACCCAGTCGGAATAGCCTTCATAGAGCGCCTTCAACTGCTTGTCGGCGGCGCTGGGTGCCGAAGCGGCGGGAGCGGGCGTTTGGGCGAAAGCGACCTGCGCAGGCAGCGCGGCGGCGGAGAGCAGGACGGCGAGAGCGAGCTTTGTCATGCGGCGGGAGCCTAGCGGGAAGCGCCTAGCTGGCAAGACGGCTCAGATGGGGGAACTTTGGGCTTCGTAAGATTGGGCTACCGAACCCGGCGTCAATCGGCTGCGGCGATAGCTGAGCACGAGCCCACACAGCTCGGCGAAAGCGTCCGCTGTCAGCAAATCGCCGCGACTGAGACCCGATTTAGGCGGATAGGCGACGACAAAGGTTCCCAAGGCCACCCCGTCGGCTTGCTTTGCAGGAATGGAAACCAGGGCCTCGAGCCCATGCTTCAACCCAAGGTCTTTCCAGGCAGGCGCAAATCTCGAATCCGTCGCGACATCGGTGCTGACGACCGTCCTGCCCTCATAGACCGCAAGCGCGCAGGACCCGGGCTTGTCCGCCACCGCAATGCCTTGAAGCGCTCTTGCATATTCCGGCGAAAGCGATGGGAAAGTAGCATTCTCAAACGTGTGCAGGGTCGGGTCCAGCATGGTCACTCCGGCCCGTGCGCCCGGCGAATTAGCTTCGAACGACAGGCAAATGTCGTTGAGAATTTCATCAGGAGCGGATCCCTTCTGCATCTCGTCCAGCACCCTGCTTCGGACAACATCGATGACTACGGACATGACAGTATGGACCTTATCCAAAAAAACGAGTTGCGCCGCTTGGACGCTCACTACCCGACGAGGGGCACGAGCGATGTCCGCGGGCTACCATAGTCCGCCAGCACAGGCCATCACTCCCTCGCTGAAGGGCCGGCCGACACGCTGGCCCGGCTGACGCCGACCTATGGCACCAGCACCGTGTCGTGCGGGACGAGCGATGTCTCCGGATAATCGAGCGTGTAATGCAACCCGCGGCTTTCGTGCCGCGCCAGCGCCGAGCGGATGATGAGGTCGGCGACTTCGACGAGGTTCCTGAGCTCGATCAGGTCCGGCGTGACGCGGAACAGCTTGTAATACTCATTCACCTCCTGCCGCAGCAGGTCGATGCGGTGCTTGGCGCGTTCCAACCGCTTGGTCGTGCGGACGATGCCGACGAAATTCCACATGAACTGGCGAATCTCGCGCCAGCATTGCTGGATGACGACTTCCTCGTCGCTGTCGGTGACGCGGCTTTCGTCCCAGCCGCGGACCGCCGGCGGCTCGGGCAGTTGGTCCCAGCATTCCAAAATGTGCTTCGCCGCCGCCTCGCCGAATACGAGGCACTCCAGAAGCGAATTGGACGCCAGCCGGTTCGCCCCATGCAGCCCCGACTGCGTCACCTCGCCCGCCGCATAGAGCCCCGGCGCGTCGGTGCGGCCGTGGATGTCCACCAGCACCCCGCCGCAGGTGTAGTGTTGCGCCGGCACCACCGGAATCGGCTGCTTCGTGATGTCGATGCCGAGCTCCAGCAGCCTGGCGTAGATGGTCGGGAAATGTGTCCGGACGAACTCCGGCTCGCGGTGCGAAATATCGAGATGGACGTAGTCGAGGCCGTCGCGCTTGATCTCGCCGTCGATGGCGCGGGCGACGATATCGCGCGGCGCCAGCTCGGCGCGCTCGTCGTAATCGGGCATGAAGCGGTGGCCGGTTTCCGGATGCTTCAAAATCCCGCCTTCACCGCGCACCGCCTCGGTGATCAGGAAGTTCTTGACCTCAAGGTTGTAGAGGCAGGTCGGGTGGAATTGCATGAATTCCATGTTCGAGATGCGGCAGCCGGCGCGCCAGGCCATGGCGATGCCGTCGCCCGTCGCCCCGCGCGGCGCCGTCGAATAGAGATAGGCACGGCCTGCGCCTCCGGTCGCAAGGATTGTAGCCCGCGCAGTCAGTGTCTCGACCGCGCCGGTGCGCCGGTTGAAGGCATAGAGTCCGTGCACCGCGCCTGATGTCGAAAACTCCTGCGCATGGCGGCCGGTGACCAGGTCGATCGCCGCCATGTCGGGAATGAGGGTGATGTTCGGGTTCGCCTCGGCCGCCGCTTCCAGCGCCTGCTGGATCGCCCAACCGGTGGCGTCGGCGACATGGACGATGCGGCGGTGGCTGTGGCCACCCTCGCGGGTCAGGTGCCAGCCGTCGGGACCATCGGTATTGAACGGGACGCCCAGCTCGGCGAGCCGCGCGATCGCCGCTGGCGCTTCAGCGACGACATGCTCGACGACTTCCAGGTTGTTGAGTCCCGCGCCCGCGATCATCGTGTCGCGGACATGCGCCTCGAAACTGTCGCCTTCCTCCAGCACCGCCGCGATGCCGCCCTGCGCGCGGGCCGAGGCGCTGTCGCCCAGCGCGCCCTTGGCGATGACGGCGACCTTCCTGTCCGTGGCAAGGTTCAGCGCCGCGGTCAGCCCCGCCGCGCCCGACCCGACGATGAGGACGTCGTATTGGCTCACGCATTCTCCCGCGTCAGACTAAGGAACACGTCTTCAAGGTCGGGGTCGCGCGTCGAAACGTCGACGATGCCGAAGCCCTCCTTCTGCAGCGCGTCGAGCACCTCGCCGGCATTCACCTTGTCCTTGCGATAGCCGATCTCCAGGACCCGCTCGCCCTTGACCTCGATCCGGTCGAAGCAGGCATTGGCCGGCGCCTGGGTCAGGTCGCGATCGACCGTGACCACCACCGCCTTGTCCTGTGCCCGCGCCACCAGCTGCCGTGTCGGCTCATTGGCGATCAATTTGCCGTGGTTGATGATGGCGATGCGGTCGCACAACTCCTCGGCTTCCTCGAGATAGTGGGTCGTTAACACGACGGTGACGCCCTGCTGGTTGAGGCCGCGGACGTAGGCCCAGAGCTGTTGGCGAAGTTCGATGTCGACGCCCGCAGTCGGCTCGTCGAGCACCAGGATCGGCGGCGAATGGACCATCGCCTTGGCAACAAGGAGGCGGCGTTTCATGCCGCCGGACAGGGTGCGCGAATAGGCATGCGCCTTGTCGGTCAGATGCATCGCCGCGAGCAGTTCGTCGCTGATGCGCTTGTCCTTCGGCACGCCGTAGAGTCCCGCCTGGATTTCCAGCGCCTCACGCGGGGTGAAGAAGGGGTCGAAGAGGATTTCCTGCGGCACGATACCGATGGACAGCTTGGCGTTGCGCGGGTGCTGGTCGATGTCGAAGCCCCAGATCGCCGCCTTGCCGCTCGTCTTTACGACTAGGCCGGCAAGGATGTTGATCAGCGTCGACTTGCCCGCGCCATTTGGGCCCAGCAGCCCGAAGATCTGCCCACGCGGCACGTCGAAGCTGACGTCGTCCAGCGCGCGCTTGGGCTCGACGCCCTTGGCCGCATAGGTCTTGCACAGCGATTCGATGCGGATGGCTGGCTCGGTCTCGGACATGGCGAGACTCACTAGCGGCGCTTTCGCCAAGCGGCAAAGGGGCGCGGCAAAACAGGCCTTTACCTTACTGACCGCGGTAATTGCCGCATTAACCCTGCAGCGCGCCCCAGAGGGGAATTATGGCGATTCCGTCCGCGCAACTGCCTGAGATACGCAGTTAATTTTACGCGAACCTTCTCCTTTCAACGCTGAGTAGCGCCTTCCGCTGATAATGGCGGCAACTCGATTTTCGTGGAGCGTGGGCCAGTGTTCAACCTCAAGCATGCCGCGCTGGCGGTCACCGCCAGCTTCATCGCCGCTGCGCCCGTGATGGCCGCGCCAGTCAGCGTCGCCTCGCCCCCGCCGGGCCGCGCGCTGCTGCTCATTCCCCTCACCTTGACCAAGGTGCAGGACATCCATTTCGGCACGATCATTCCTTCGTCGACGACGGCGGGCTTCGTAACGATCAACGCCACGACCGGCGGGCGCACTGGCTCGGCGGGCATCACGCTCGTCAGCACCGACCAGGGCCAGCGCGGCCGGTTCGCAGGCGCCGGTTCGGCGGGCCAGAAGGTCTTCATCGACCTGACGCCGCCGACCGAGCTCGCCAACCCGGCTGGCGACAAGATTACCGTCATCGGCATGACCCTCGATGGCCCGGCGCTGCGCACGATCGCCGCCAACCAGAGCTTCTTCGTCGGCGTCGGCGGGACGATCTTCATCGACGTCAACCAGCCAGAGGGTCTCTATTCGGCGACCTACGACCTGACGGCGGATTATCAGTAGCCATTGAAGCGGGCGGGCCTCGGCGCTACCTCGGCGCCATGATTCCGCCTCCTGAAACCATCAAGGTCAAATCGGTCCGAGTCGCCTGCGACGGCTCGGGCGAAGTACCCGCCGCGCTCGGCCATCCGCGCGTCTATCTTCATATCGAGGACCAGACCGGTTTCGTCGATTGCGGCTATTGCGACCGCCGTTTCGTGCTCGAGGGCGGACCCGCCGACACTAGCACCACCGGCGCATGACTTACGCAGACCCGCGCGGCTTCCTCTACCGGAGCCTCGACCCCGACGCGGCCAAGAAACTCGCCGGCCGCCATCTCGCCGGTCATGACGATGGCGAGCTCTATCTTCAATATCGCGTCAGCGAGGCCTTCGGCTTCGACGACGGCCGGCTGAAGACCGCCGACTACAACAGCGCCTCGGGCTTCGGCCTGCGCGGCGTTTCCGGCGAAACCACCGCCTTCGCCCACGCCAACGAGATCAGCGCTGCCGCCATCGAACGCGCCGCCGCGACCCTCAAATTGCTCGACCCTGCCAAGGGCCCGGCCGCGCCGCCGCCGGCGCGCACCAACCAGGCGATGTACGGCGCCGAAGATCCGCTCAGCCTTGTGCCTTTCGCCGAAAAGGTTGCGCTCTGCCAGAAGATCGACGCCGCCGCCCGCGCCCGCGATCCGCGAGTCGAGCAGGTCAGCGTTTCGCTGCTCGCCAGTTGGAGTGTCATCGACATTCACCGCGCCGATGGCTTCACCGCCACCGACGTCCGCCCCTTGGTCCGCCTCGGTGTCCAGATCATGGCCCGCGACGGCGACCGCCGCGAGGCCGGTTTCCACGGCCTAGGTGGGCGTTACCTTTACGACAAGCTGTTCGATGAAGCCGAGTGGAACCGGGCGATCGACGTCGCGCTCGCCCAGGCGCTCGTGAACCTTGAATCGATCGCCGCGCCCGCCGGCGAGATGACGGTCGTTTGCGGCCCCGGCTGGCCGGGAGTGCTGCTCCACGAAGCCATCGGCCACGGCCTCGAAGGCGACTTCAACCGCAAGGGCACGTCGGCCTTCTCCGGCCGCATCGGCGAGCGTGTCGCTTCGCCGGGGGTCACGGTCGTTGACGACGGCGCCATCCTTAACCGGCGCGGCTCGCTGACCATCGACGATGAAGGTACGCCGACCGGCCGCACCGTCCTGATCGAGGACGGCATCCTCAAGGGCTATATGCAGGACCGCTTGAATGCCCGGCTGATGGGCATGGAGCCGACCGGTAACGGCCGCCGCGAAAGTTTCGCCCACGCGCCGATGCCACGCATGACCAACACCTTCATGCTCGCCGGCCAGGACGACCCAGACGAGCTGGTCTCACGCGTCAAGGACGGCGTCTATGCCAAGAGCTTCGGCGGCGGGCAGGTCGATATCACCAGCGGCAAGTTCGTCTTCAGTTGCACCGAGGCCTATCGCATCCGCGGCGGCAAGATCGCCGAACCGCTGAAGGGCGCAACCCTGATTGGAGACGGGCCCAGCGTGCTGACCCGCGTCAGGGGCATCGGCAACGACCTCGCGCTCGACGAGGGCGTCGGCATTTGCGGAAAGGCCGGCCAGTCGGTGCCGGCCGGTGTCGGCCAGCCGACCCTGCTGGTCGACGGCCTGACGGTTGGAGGCACGGCGGCCTGAGCGACTGGCGCGAACGGGTTCTCGCCTTCTGGTTCGACGAGGTCGGGCCCGATCACTGGTGGCGCGGCGGAGAAGGGGTCGACGCCCTCTGCCGCAATCGCGTCGCGGACCTTTACGCCGAAAAGCGCCAGCTACCTCCGGAAAGCTTCCTCGACGGTCCGTTGACGGCGCTCGCCGGTGTCATTCTCTTCGACCAGCTGCCGCGCAACATGTTCCGCGGTCATGCCGACCAGTTCATGACCGACAGTCTGGCGCTTGGAATCGCCAAGGGCGCCGTCGATCGCGGGTATGACGAACAGCTTACGAAGGACCAGAAGACCTTCCTCTACATGCCGTTCGAGCATAGCGAGAACCTCGCCGACCAGGAGCACTCACTGATCCTGTTCACCGCCCTTGGCGACGATGACTTGCTCGGCTTCGCCAAAAAGCACTTCGATGTCATCAAGCGCTTCGGCCGCTTCCCGCACCGCAATGCCATGCTTGGCCGCCAGCCGCGCCCCGACGAGCGCGCCGCCGGCAACACCAATCCCTGGTGAAAAGAACTGGGCCGGAAGCGTCTCCCGGCCCAGCTTAAGTCTTACTTGGTCGGACCGTCCGATCCCAAGCCATAGTAGGTGAGATAGGGGTCGATCTGCGGATCATGACCCGCCCAGTTGCGGTACATGGCGGCAAGGTCCTGCGTATTGCCGCGCGACAAAACCATGTCGCGGAAGCGCTGCCCATTGGCGCGGGTCAGGCCGCCGTTCTTTTCGAACGTGTCGAACGCGTCCTGCCCGAGCATGCGCGTCCAGGCGTAAGCATAATAGCTGGCCGAATAGCCGTTGCTCCAGATGTGCAGGAAATAGCTCGAACGATAGCGCGGCGGCACGTCCTTGGTGTCGAACCCGCCCTTGGCGAGGGCATCCGCTTCGAACTTGTCGACATCCTGCAGCGCGGCCGTGGCCGGCAGCGAGTGCCAGTCGAGGTCGAGCCGCGCGGCTTCTAGCGCCTCGCCGACCTCATAGCCCTGGTTGAAGGTGCGGGCGTTGAGAACCTTCTGGATCAGCTCCTGCGGGATGACCTGCTTGGTCTGATAATGGACCGCATAGTGGGGCAGGATCTTCGGATCGAGCGCCCAATTCTCGTTGAACTGCGAGGGGAACTCGACGAAGTCGCGCGCCACGTTGGTGCCCGAAAGCGTCGGATATTCCTGCGCGGCGAATATGCCGTGCAATGCGTGACCGAACTCGTGGAACATGGTCGTCACATCATCGAAGCTGATCAGTGCCGGCTGGCCGGGCGCGGGCTTCGTGAAATTCTCGACGTTGAAGATGACCGGCTTGGCCTTGCGCAGATAGGCCTGGTTGACCAGGTTCGACATCCACGCGCCGCCGTTCTTGTTGTCGCGCTTCCACGGGTCGATCATGAAGATCGCCAACTCCTTGCCGTCCTGGTCGTAGACCTGGAAGGCGCGCATGTCGGGGTTCCAGGTCGGAATGTCCTTCCGCTCCTTGAACGTCAGGCCATAGAGCTGGTTCGCGGCATAAAAGACGCCGTCTTCGAGCACCTTGTTGAACTCGAAATAGGGCTTCAGGTCGTCGCCGTTCAGCGCATAACGCTCCTTGCGGATCTGCTCGGCGTAATAGTTCCAGTCGGCGGCCGTCGGCTGGAAGGCCGCACCTTGCGATTTCGCGAGCGCGACGATGTCGGCCCATTCCTTCTGCTGCTTGGCCGAAACCGCCGGCGCCAGCCGGTCGAGGAAGCCGACCGCAGTCGCGCGGTCCTTCGCCATCTGGTCGTACAAAGTGTAGTCGGCGAAATTGGTGGCGCCGAACAAAGCGGCCTTCTTGGCGCGGAGCTGAGCCAGTTCGGCCACGATCGGGCGCGTGTCATTGGCATCGCCATGTTCCGCGCGCGTGAGGCTGGCGTTGAGCAGCTTCTGGCGCGTGTCATGGCTGGTCAGAGAATCGATCGACGGCTGCTGGGTCGTGTTCTGCAGCGGCAGGACATAGCCGGTGAGTTTGCGACCCTTCGCCGCTTCCTGGGCCGCGGCGAGTTGCTCCTTGGACAGGCCCGCAAGCGCTGCCGGATCGTCAAAGTGCAGCGCGCCGGCCTTGGCCGCGGCCAGCAGTTTCTGGCTGAAGGCCGTCGACAGCGTGCTCAGGCGCTTGTTGATGACCCTGAGCTCGGCCTGCTTGGCAGGCGACAGCTCGGCGCCGGCGTGAACGAATTGCTTGTAATAGACGTCCAGCAGCTTGGCCTGTTCGGCGTTGAGCTTCAGCCCCGCCTGCTTGTCGTGCAGCGTCTTGAAGCGCTGGAACAGCTTCGCGTTGAGGAAGATGGAGTCGTAATGCTCTGCGAACAGGGGCGCCGTCTTGGTATCGGTCGCCTGCAGTGTGTCGTTGGTGTTGGCGCCATTGACCGCGCTGAACGCCAGATTGGCGCGCTCAAGCAGCAGGCCGGACTTTTCCATCGCAAGGACGGTATTGTCGAAGGTCGGCGCCGCCTTCTGGTTAGCGATCACCGCCACTTCGCGCTTTTGCTGCGCCATGCCGGCCAGGAGCGCGGGCAAATAATCCGAGTCCTTGATCTTCGAGAAATCCGGGGTCTCGAACGGCAATGTGCTCGGCTTGGCGAACGGGTTGCTCGCCGGCAGGCTCGCCGAGGCAGCCGGAGCCGCCTTCTTGGCGGCGGCATCGGCGGGGGCAGTGGAAACGAGTGCGACAGCGGCTGTCGCCAGAAGAAGAGTGCGGATCATGGTGGTTCCTCAAGGACTATTCGGTCAGCTTGGCTGCCCTTCAACCGACTCGCGCCTTACGCAAGCCTGAATTTCAGCCGTTTGTCGAAAGGCTTACCGGTTCAGAGAAGATGCGCGACCGGCGCCAGGCTGAATCCGGCGGCTTCGGCGCATTTGTGCAGCTCATCCGGCTCGGCGCCATCCTCCGACCGGGCGACCGCCCAGGCCAGAGTCGAGCGATTGCCGGAGCGGCAGAAGGCCAGCAATTTGCCTTCACCCGTCGCATTGATCGCGTCGCGCATGGCTTCAACATCGGACGGCCCCATTCCGTAGCGGATCGGAATGTGGCGATATTCCATGCCCGCCGCCCGCGCCGCCGCCTCAAGGTCTGAGGAAAGGGGCTGCCCGGCATCCTCATTGTCGGGCCGGTTGTTGACCAGCATGGTGACGCCGTGCGCCTTCAAATCGGCGATCTGGTCCGGCATCAGCTGTCCGCTGACCATGGTCTTGTCGTCCAATTGCCGGATCATTGATTCCCCTCCTCAAAATCCGCGACCGCCGCGAGCATGGCCTCACCATAGCGCTTTAGCTTGGCTTCGCCCACGCCCTGAACGCGCGAAAGGTCGGAAAGCGTCGCCGGTTTCGCCTCCGCAATCTCGCGCAGGGTTGAATCATGGAAGATGACATAGGGCGGCACGCCGATCTCGGCGGCCAGTTCGCGTCGCCTGGCGCGTAGAGCTTCGAACAATGGGCTCGTCGGCCCGCCGGTATCGCGGCGGCGTGACTTCTTGCGCGGCGGCGGCACAGCGATCGTTACCGTCTCCTCGCCTTTCAGGATGGGCTTTGCGGCAGGGCCAAAGGACAGTCCGCCATAGGCATCGGCGCGCAGCGCATCGCGGGCAATCAGGGCACGGGCGACGGGGCGGACCAGCGCGATTTCGTCGGGTGTCGCAATGCCGAACACCGACAGCCGGTCATGGCCGAAGCCGCGCACCTTCTCATTGTCGTCGCCCGCCATCACCGCGGAAAGATGCGCGACCCCGAACCGCATTTCCGTGCGGAATGCCGTCGAGAGCAGTTTGCGCGCGACCTCGGTGGCGTCGATCGTCGCCGGCGGCTCCAGGCAATTGTCGCAATTGCCGCATTGCGCCGGCGGGTCCTCGCCGAAATGCCGCAGCAGGATCGCGCGCCGGCAGGTCGCGGCCTCAACGAACGCCGCAAGCGCATTCAGCCGCTCGCGCTCGCCTTGCTGGCGCGCAGGCTCGACTTCGGTCTCGATACCCTGCCGGGCGCGGGCGAAGTCCTCGGCACCCCAGAACAGCCACGCTTCGGCAGGCTCGCCGTCGCGGCCCGCGCGGCCGGTCTCCTGGTAATAGGCCTCGATCGATTTCGGGATGCCGGCGTGGGCGACGAAGCGCACGTCCGGCTTGTCGATGCCCATGCCGAAGGCGACGGTCGACGCCATCACCATTTCCTCCGACGACACGAACGCGGCCTGGTTCCGCTTGCGCACGGCGGGGTCGAGTCCGGCATGATAGGCGAGCGCCGGACGGCCGCTTCCAGCCATCCCTTCCGCCAGCTTCTCCGCCTTGTCGCGGCTCGGAGCATAGACGATGCCGGCCCCCGGTTGGCCGGCCAGCAATTGCTTCAGCTGCCCGCCAATCCCGTCGCGCGGTCGGACATGGTAGCGGATGTTCGGCCGGTCGAACCCGGTCACGACCAGCCCGTCTTCCGGAATTCCCAATTGTGTCAGGATGTCCGCGCGCGTCCGCCGGTCGGCGGTCGCCGTCAGCGCCAGTCTCGGCACATCGCCATGCGCGTCGAGCAGCGGCCGCAGCTGGCGGTAATCGGGCCGGAAATCATGGCCCCATTCGCTGACGCAATGCGCCTCGTCGATGGCGATGAGCGCGATCGGCAATTGCTCGACCAGTCGCCGGAAATGCTCTGTCGTAGCCCGCTCCGGAGCGACGTAGAGCAAGTCGAGCTCACCGTTCCGCAGCCGCGCGATGGTCGTCTCTCGGTCGCTGTCCGCGGACGTCAGCGAGGCTGCGCGAATGCCAAGGCCCTCGGTCGCGCGGATCTGGTCGTGCATAAGCGCAATCAGCGGCGAGATGACGATCGCGGTCCCTTCGCGCGCCAGGGCCGGCAATTGATAGCAAAGCGACTTGCCGGCTCCGGTCGGCATGACCGCCAGGCTGTCCTTGCCGGCCATCACCCGCTTGACGACCTGCTCCTGCACTCCGCGGAAATGATCGAACCCAAATATGTTACGCAGAATCTCGTGAACGATCACTCGGCGGCTTCCTCCAGCGCCCTTTCGGCTGCCTGCCGCGCCCACAGCTCCGCGTAAAGCCCGCCCGCCCGCAAAAGCTCGGCATGCGTGCCGCTCTCGGCAACGCGGCCAGCGTCGAGAACGACGATGCGGTCGGCGTTGACGATGGTCGATAGACGATGCGCGATGATGATGGTCGTCCGGTTCTCCGCGACATTGTCGAGCGTCGCCTGGATCGCCTCCTCGGTCCGGCTGTCGAGCGCGCTGGTGGCTTCGTCGAGGATCAGGATCGGCGGGTCCTTCAGCAGGGTGCGGGCGATGGCGACCCTTTGCTTCTCGCCGCCGCTCAATTTCAGCCCGCGCTCGCCGACCATCGACTCATATCCCTGTGGCAAAGCGGCGATGAAGCGGTCGATGGCCGCCCCGCGCGCGGCGCCGCGGATCTCGCTCTCGCTCGCCGCTTCGCGCCCGTAGCCGATGTTGTAGCCGATGGTGTCGTTGAACAGCACCGTGTCCTGCGGGACAATGCCGATCGCTGCTCGTAGGCTGCCCTGCGTGACCTTGGATATATCTTGCCCGTCGATGCGGATGTCACCGCCGGTCGGGTCGTAGAAACGGTAGAGCAGTCGCGCGAGCGTCGACTTGCCGGCGCCCGACGGCCCCACCACCGCCAGCGTCGTCCCGGGCGGAATCGCAAAGCTGACGCCGTTCAGGATCGGCCGCTCGGGCTCATAGGCAAAGTGCACGTCCTCGAACGCTACCAGCCCGCGCCCTACCTGCAGCGACGGCGCGTCCGGCGCGTCGACGATCTCCGCCCGCGTATCGACCAACTCGAACATCGCCTCCATGTCGATCAGCCCCTGCCTGATCGATCGATAGACCCAGCCGAGCAGGTCGAGCGGCCGGAACAGCTGCATCAGCAGCGAATTGACCAGCACCACATCGCCCGGAGTGAAGCGGCCCTGGCTCCAGCCCCAGACGGTGTAGCCCATCGCCCCGGCCATCATCAGGTTGGTGATCGCCGACTGGCCGATGTTGAGCCAGGCCAGCGACACCTCGTTCTTCGTTGCCGCCCTGGCGAAAGCGTCGATGGTGTCGTCATAGCGCCTGGCCTCGCGCTCCTCTGCGCCGAAATATTTGACCGTCTCGTAGTTCAGCAGGCTGTCGACCGCGCGGCCGATCGCCTTGTTGTCGACCTCGTTCATCTCCCGCTGCAGCTTGGCGCGCCAGTCGGTCACGGTCCGCGTGAAGACGATATAGAGAGCGACCATCGCCAGGGTCGCGGCGACCAGGCCGATGCCGAACTTGACGAAGAAGATGATGCAGATCGCCGTCAGCTCGATCGCTGTCGGGGCGATGTTGAAGAGGATGAAATAGAGCATCATGTCGATGCTCTTGGTGCCGCGCTCGACGATCTTGGTCAGGCTGCCGGTGCGCCGTTCGAGGTGGAAACGAAGCGACAGATTGTGGACATGGCGGAACACCATCGCCGCCAGGCGCCGCCCGGCCTGCTGCCCAACCTTCTCGAATACCGCGTTGCGAAGGTTGTCGGCCAGCACATTGCCGAAGCGCGCCGCGGCATAGGCGGCCACCAGCATTAGCACCGCGCCGAAGGCCTGGCGGTCGGCGGACATGCCGTCGACCACCGCTTTGTAGGCAAAGGGCATGAGGAGCGCGATCGCCTTGCCGGCCAGCACCAGCGTCAGGGCCACGACGACACGGACCTTCAGCTCGGCCTCACCCTTGGGCCAGAGCAGGGGCAGGAAGCGCACCAACGTATTGAAGCCCGCCTTGCGGGGCGCCGAATCTGCCGATTGTTCTGCCATCAGTCATCCTAGGTAGGAACACCGATGGAGCTGGGCAAATAATTCCCCCAAGCGGCTGGAACTCCAACGTTAAATCGGGGTTTTGATTCGCGTTAAACGGCCAGTGAGCGGGAAGCGGACTGACAATGGGACCGGCATATTTCGTCATCGCCATCATGGGCTGCAGCGACGGCGCCATCGACTGCCAGACGGTCGCGACCCCGGCTGCCCATTATGCGACCGAGCAGGCCTGCCTCGCCGCTCGCAATGACACACTCATGGCCAATAGCGACCTCGATTTCCCGACCCTCTTGGCCGAATGCCAGCCGGTCGCGCCCAAGGCGACGGCCTCCAAGCCGAAGCCAGCGCCGAAAGACAGCGCCTCGGCCTGACCGATAGGTGAAATTTCCCAATATTATTGTGAAATTTCCCAACACTGGGCATTGGTAAATCTACGCGCACCTTGATTTTATTGTATAATTTCCAATTGGCACGCTCCCTGCATTATTAAATGCATCGCCCCATCGGGGGGCGCAAAAGGGGAATTTGAAATGAACGCCATTGTTTCTTCGGAACGCCAGATCGCCGTCACCTTCGCCGGTGCGCTTCTGACCTCGCTGCTGTTCGTCAGTGCCGCCATCGGCCCGCTGCCGTTCTTCGCCTGAACTGTACTTGCGTAAGGATAAAGCCATGAATGGCCGTTTCCTCATCAACCGCCGTGACGCCAAGGTCATGGGCGTCGCTGCCGGCCTCGCCGATTATACCGGTGTCGATCCGTTGCTTGTCAGGCTCGGCTTCGTCGCGGCCTTTTTCATCGCCGCGCCGCTGGCGATCATCTTTTACCTCGTCACCGGGCTGGTGGCCGCTGACCGCTAGGCGCGGCCACCACTACCCGCCGTCTCTCGCGAGGCGTATGATGACCCTTCCGACTCTCGCATAGCTCAGGAGGGTGTGCATGGAACGCCAGGGCGATGAAGTTCATGTCAGCCAGGAAGAAGTCACCGGCGCCGTGCAGCCGCACGTCATGCGCTATGTCCTTGGCGTCTCATTATTGCTCGTCGTTATCCTGATGTCGTTAATCTGGATCGTCGGATCGGTCTTCCGTTAACCTTCGATAACTGCCGAAAACCGCCTTTTTCTGTACAATTCCATCGTTTCGACGGCGAAAGCTGTCGGCACACCGTAAACCGCTTCCTTTAACGGAACTGTGGGCAGAGGTTTGGCGTAACGGGGGATTATTCCGATAAAGGAACGACTTGCGATGCACGCACGCTTCATCTGCGCGACGTTGGCTGTTGCCTGCATCGCTGGCGCCGCCACGGCGCAAGTCCGGGTCGGCCCCGAGTCGGCCGCCGGCAAATACAACCGCCTCCAGGACCTGACCTACCGTCCGCAAAATGGCGTGACGCCGGTGACACCGGACGTCTTCGGCACTGCCGCCGTCAGCGCCGGGGTGACCTTTTACGATGCGCGTTTCCGCCGCGTCTCCAACACCGACCGCGCCCATCCGATGGTGGTTGCACTTGCCGATACCGTCCGCAGCTTGACGCCCGAGGAGCAGCTCGCGACCGTCCAGCGCGAAGTGAAGCAACGCGTCCGCTGGGCCCAGGACCTCGACACCATGAAGGTTGCCGACCTTTGGGCCAATGCCGGCGAGACGCTGGAACGTGGCGCCGGCGACAGCGAAGATATCGCCGTCGTCGAAATGCAGGTGTTGAAGGCTGCCGGCTGGAATGCCCGCGACCTCTACATGAGCATTGGCCGTGAACTCGGCGTCGGCAGTCACATTGTCCTGCTCGCGCGCGCGCCGAGCGGTTTCTACATGCTCGACGACAAGTTCGACCATCCCGTCAACGCGTCCCAACATGGGCTGTTCACGCCGATCCTGACGCTGGGCGAAGGCAAAAGCTGGGTCCACGGTCGCCGCATCAACGGCTCATCCTCACGCCTCAGCGCCCGTTGATCCTGCCTGAGTGACGAATCCCGTGGCGTCGCCGCGCGCGTCGCGCTAGCCTGCACGCTGTATTTGTGGAGGGAGTGGCATGCGCAGGACTTTTGGCTTTTCCGCTTTGGCGTTGCTCGCGGCTCCGGCACTCGCCGCTTTGCCCGCCGGTACCGAGGCCCCGCTGATCAAGGCGGACGGCGCTTTCGCCGGCAAGCCTTACGCGTTCGACCTGAAGCGGGAGCTGCGTAGCGGCCCGGTCGTGCTCTACTTCTTTCCCAAGGCCAACACCGAGGGCTGCGATCTCGAAGCCCATTTGTTCAGCGAAGCCATGCCCCAGTTCAAGGCGGCACACGCCCGCGTCATCGGCATGAGCGCTGACGACAACGCGACGCTGACGACCTTCTCCACCGCCAAGTGCGCGGGTGCCTTCCCGGTGGCGACCGCGACCCCGGAAATCCGGAAGGCGTTCGACGTCGACTGGAAAGAGCATCCCGGCCTGACGACGCGCACCACTTATGTGATCGAAAAGGGCGGCATCATCGTCCTCGTGCAGGACAATCTCGACGCGACGCAGCATGTCGCCAAGGCGCTCGCCGTCGCAGAGGGCCTGAAGCGCAAATAGGGTGGCGGGCGCCGACCCGTTCAACCTGCAACGCTTCGTCGATGCGCAAGCGGGCGGCGTCCACGAACAGGCGCTCGCCGAACTCCGGGACGGTCGCAAGCGCAGTCACTGGATGTGGTTCGTCTTCCCGCAGCACGTCGATCTCGGCCACAGCCCGACTGCGAAGCATTTCGGGCTGACCGGTGCCGATGAGGCGCGTGCCTATCTCGATCACCCGATCCTCGGCCCGCGCCTGATCCAATGCTGCGAGGCGATACAGCTTCATCTTCAGCGGGGCGTGGGCGCCAAGGCGATTCTTGGTCCGGTCGACGCGCTCAAACTCAAATCCTCGATGGAGATTTTTGCCGCTGCGGGCGCAACCTGTGCCAGCGAAGTTCTGGAGCTATTGGACTGAGGGGGAGGTGGAATGCGCGTTATCCTGATCGCCGTTTCCGGAATCGTGTTGGCGGCGGCGGCCCAGCGCCCCGCCGATTTCACCTTTGATCCCAAGCCGCGCTGGACCGAGGACCCCGAAACCGAAAAGGTGTGCGAGGTTATCGCCAGGGAATGCTCTGGTTTCCTCAAGGACGGCTCGTTCGAGGGAAATTGGGGTTACGCCGAGCTCTACAATGCCGACGGCTATCTCGTCGGCTTGCGTCAGGTGAAGTCGACGGGCTGCAAACCGCTCGACGAGCACATGATGCTCGGCCAGCGCCATTTCGCGACCCTGTTCAGCAAGAGCGGGCCTGACCTCGACGACCTCACGGTCGAAACCGCGCCCGGTACGAACCGGGATGGGGTCCGCCTCGTCAAGCAGGGCGAGACCAGCCTCTCCTTCGGCTGCTAGGTCTTAGTCCCGACGCCGAGCAGCGCCTTCAGCCGAGCCTTGATCGCCTCGGTCATCGCCGGGTCGATCGCCGGCGCGCTGGTCATGCGCACTGCCATCGGGTTCACCTGGACGCCGTTGCGCAGGACTTCATAGTGAAGGTGCGCGCCGGTCGAGAGGCCGGTGGTGCCGACATAGCCGATGACCTGCCCTTGGCGGACCGGCATTCCCGGCGACACGATCATCCGGCTCATATGGTTGTAGCTGGTGGCAAGGCCGCCGCCGTGGTTGATCTTCACCTGCTCGCCATAGCCCCCGGCCCAGCCGGCACTGGCGACCTGGCCGTCGGCGGCGGCATGGATCGGCGTGCCCCAGGCGGCGCCGAAGTCGATGCCTTTGTGCATCCGCGCGAAGTGCAGGATCGGATGGTATCGCATGCCGAAGGTCGAGGTGATGCGGGCATTCACGGGCCAGATCATCGCGTTCGACGCCTGCACCGGCTGGTTGTTGGCGGCATCGACCCAATTGATCTTCCCGCCGATATTCCATGCGACCAGCTGCACCGGGCGCTGCCCGAAGCGCTCGAGCCCGGCATAAAGCAGAGGCCCTGGGAAGTTCTCGCCCGTCGCCGTGTGGCGATTGGCCAGCACAAGGTCGAAGCGGTCGTCGGGTGCGATGGCGCCGACGTCGATCTGCGTCGCCAGCGCCTTCAGATAGGATGCGGCGGACTGGCTCGATGCGCCGGCTGCGCGCAACGCCCAATAGAGCCCTTCGCCGGCCCGGCCGCGGATGCGCAGCGGCCGGTTATCGACCGCAATCGGCATTTTCGTCAGGGTCAGGCCCGTGTCGCCGCGCTCGATCGCCATCCGCATGTCGAGGCCGGTGCGGACGACAATCTTCTGGATCGGCCTCAGCCCGGCGGCCTCCTTGCGGCCCAGGGTAACGGAAATGCCGGTGCCGGGAATGACGCGCCCGCCCTCCCCGCGGACCAGGCTCTCGACTTGCACGGCATCGCCGGTCGAAGCGCCGATGCGCACCAGCGAGCGCGCCAGCCCGTCGCGGCCGACGGTGGCGAACAGGTCGAGGAAGGCCCGTTCGGGCGCAGATTCGATCGGCTCGACCCTGCTATTGGCGGCCATGCGCATGCCGGTCGGGGAGCCGCGATCCAGAGATCCAATCGCTGTCGCGTCCCACTGGTCCTCGATGGCCTTCGGCATTTCCGGGGTTCCGGCGGGCAGCGGGCCAAAATCGGGCCGCAGCGCGATGGCAAACACGACGAGCGCTCCAAGCGTCGCGAGGCCGCGCCACCAGTCCCTCGAAAACGGATTGTCACTGAGGTCGACGACAAGACTGAACGGAGGTTTGGCGCGCCCGAAGCCAACCGGCGCCCGCGCTGGGGCCGCCGTCAGAAACTGCTGCTGAACCCATGCCTCGCGCAAGACGCCGCTCTCCTTGGGGTCCGCTGTGCCCAAACAAGGTTAATAGCGGTTTAATCGACTGGCTTGAAAACCAGTCGCCCCGGCGTAGGCCGGGGTCCAGTAACAAAGACAATGCTTGCGCTTCGCGGTGGCCATGCCAACATCGCAAGCATGTCCGGTGACTCCCTTGTGCGGGCCATCCTTGGGCCCACCAATACCGGCAAGACCTACCTCGCCATTGAACGCTTGTGCGGCCACTCCAGCGGGGTCATCGGCTTCCCATTGCGGCTGCTGGCGCGCGAAGTTTACGACCGCGTCTGCAAGATCAAGGGCGAGAACAATGTCGCTTTGATTACCGGCGAGGAGCGGATCGTCCCCAAAGGAGCGCGCTACGTGCTGTGCACCGCCGAGAGCATGCCCGTGGTCGGGGGCCGCGATGACCGCGCTCACGAAGCCGTCTTCCCGAAGGACTTCGCTTTCGCCGCCATCGATGAGGCCCAGCTCGGTATCGATCCCGAGCGCGGCCACGTCTTCACCGATCGCATGCTGCGCGCCCGCGGCCGGGAGGAGACTTTGATCCTCGGCTCCGACACGCTGAAGCCCTTGGTTCGCCAGCTGCTGCCGGAAGCGGAGATCGTCAGCCGACCGCGTTTCTCGACCTTGCGCTATGCCGGCTCGGTCAAGCTCTCGCGCCTGCCGCCGCGCTCCGCCATTGTCGCCTTCTCGGCCGAGCAGGTCTACGCGCTCGCCGAGATGCTGCGCCGCTTCAAGGGCGGCGCCGCGGTCGTCATGGGTGCTTTGTCGCCGTCCACCCGTAACGCCCAGGTCGACATGTTCCAGCGCGGCGAGGTCGATTATCTCGTCGCCACCGACGCCATCGGCATGGGCCTCAACATGGACGTTACGCACGTCGCCTTCGCCGGGCTCAGCAAGTTCGACGGGCGCCGCGACCGCCGCCTCACCATCTCCGAAATGGCGCAGATCGCCGGTCGCGCCGGGCGTCACCAGAAGGACGGTAGCTTCGGCACTTTGGGCCTTGGCGGAGATGCCGCGCCGGAATTCTCCGACGAGGAGATTGAGGCCATCGAGGACCACCGTTTCCGGCCGCTCGACTTCCTCTACTGGCGCAACAACGAGCTCGATTACACCGACGTGACGAGCCTCATCGCCAGCCTCGAATGTAAATCTGAGAATCCACTGCTGCGTCCGGCGCCGCTGGCGATCGACCTCGCCGTTCTGAAGCTGCTTGCTGAAGATCCGGCGATTGCGACGCGGCGCGGTTCGGCGGCTCGACGGCTGTGGAGCGTCTGCGGCCTACCCGACTTTCGCAAGGTCGGCCCGATGCACCATGCCCGCATGGTCCGCCGCCTTTATTCTTACATCGGCGAGGGCGGCCACGTCCCGCACGAATGGTTCGCGGCCGAGGTCGCCCGGCTCGACAATGTCCAGGGCGATATCGAGGTGCTGGCCGACCGCCTCGCCGGTATCCGCAGCTGGGCCTATATCGCCCAGCGGTCCGACTGGCTCGCCGATCCGCAACGCTGGGCCGAGCGCACGCGGCAGGTCGAAGCCCGGCTCAGCGATGCATTGCACGAGCGGCTGACCCAGCGCTTCGTTGACCGCCGCACCGCCGTGCTGGTCCGCGACATCGGCGCGCGCGGCGCTGATGCCTTGCCGGTGACTGTCGCCGCCGATGGCGAGGTCAGCGTCGGGCCGGAGCCAATTGGCCACCTCGCCGGCTTCGATTTCCGCGTCGATCCCAACGCGCGCCTCGCCGACAAGCGTATGCTGCTCGCCGCAGCCGAGCGGCGCCTGGGCGATGAACTCGACCGTCGCGCGCGCACCCTTATCGAAGCGGACGACGACTGGTTCGGATTGGCGGTCGAGGAGAACGGCGGGCTTGCCGTGACATGGGAGGGCCATGTCCTCGCCCGCCTCGCTCCCGGCCGCGCCCTTCTCGAACCCGCCCTACGCACCAGCCGCGCCCTGGATCGCCTATCGGTGCAGCGCCGGGCAGCCCTGCGCGCCCGCCTCGAGTCCTGGCTCGATCGGTCGATCCAGCGCCAGCTCGGCCCGCTCAAGGCGCTGTCGCGAACCGCCGCCGACCCCAATGCGACGGCCGGAGTCCGGGCGCTCGCGGCGATGCTCGTCGATGCCGGCGGCGTCATCCCGCGCCGCGCCGTCGCCGCGCAGATCGCCGCGCTCAACAAGGCCGATCGCTACGTCCTTGGCCGGATGAAAGTGCGCCTGGGCGCGCTCGACATCCACATCCCCGCCTTGCTGAAGCCGGGGGCCCAGCACTGGCGCGCGGCGCTGCTCGCGGTCCGCACCAACCAGCCCATGCCGGTCCTGCCTGCGGCAGGCGCAGCCGTGCTTTCAGGCGATGCCGACCCGCGCGGCGCCGAGCTGGCCTTCCGCCGCTTCGGCGCAACCTGGCTCCGTCTCGACCTCGTCGAGCGTCTTGCCGCCCACGCCCACCAGGTCCGAGGGAATGGCGGCGACGATCCGGTCGACCGCGAACTGGTCACGTCCCTTGGCCTCGATGAAGAAGCGATCGGGCGGCTGATGAAGGAAGTCGGATTCGAGACCCGCGACGGCGCCTGGAAATGGCGCGGTCGCCGCCCCGACCGCCGGCCCGCAGCTTCGCCGTCCGCCGGTCATGCCTTTGCCGAGCTCGCCAAGCTGAAGAAGTGAGGATCGACCTCTTCCTGCATCGCATCCGGCTGGCGAAGAGCCGCTCACTCGCACAGGCGATCATCAGGCAGGGAACGACCCGCATCGACGGCAAGCGTGTCGAGAAGCCGAGCGACACGGTGACGGTCGGCAGCGTCATTGCCCTGCCACTGCATGGCAAGGTCCGCGTCATCCGTATCCTCGCCCTGCCAGATCGCCGCGGCCCGGCCAGCGAAGCGCGCGCCGCCTACGCGGAGATTGACGAGACCAGCGCCGCGACCTAGCGACGGGGGCAACAAGGGAGAAGCCGACCCATGACTTACGTCGTCACCGACGCCTGCATCCGCTGCAAATACATGGACTGCGTCGAGGTCTGTCCGGTCGACTGCTTCTATGAGGGCGACAATATGCTCGTCATCAACCCGAACGAATGCATCGACTGCGGCGTTTGCGAGCCGGAATGCCCGGCCGAGGCGATCCTGCCCGACACCGAGTCCGGCCAGGAAAAATGGCTGGAACTGAATGCGACCTTCTCCACCCAATGGCCGAACATCACGCGCAAGAAGGAAAGCCCTGCCGACGCCGACGAGCACAAGGGCGAGGAAGGCAAGTACGACAAATATTTCTCGGCCGATCCCGGCGACGGCGACTGAGGTCGACAAGATCGGACGCTGCGCTGGGGATGAGTGAATGAGCGTTACGGCACTGACGACTGCGATGACGGTAGCAGCCGCGGCGGTGCCCAACGGTAATGCGTCGGCCTCGGCGGCGTCCGTCGCGACGGTGCTGGCCGCGGCCGATCGTGACCAGTGGGAAGTCGCAACGGCGGCAGGCGCCGAGGCGCTCCAATCCTCGGCAACGGCCCAGGCTCCGGCGTCGCCCCAATCCAGCGAACCCCAGAATCCAATCCACCTGGGACCAGCCGAACCGGCCCGCCCGATCATTCAGGTTCCGGCGACGCAAACGGACTCCCAGGCTTCGCCCCCGGGCGGCGAACAGGAAGACATCATCGTCGTCGGACGGAAGCCCAACCCAGCCGACCCGCTTGAGGAACTCAATTCGCAATCGTACGAGGTCGCCCAGACGGTCGACAAGTCTTTCGTCGCCCCGGTCGCCTTCGCCTATGGCGAGATCATGCCCCGCCCGGTCCGCAAGGGCCTGCGCAACTTCCTGCATAACCTCGGCGAGCCCGTCGTCTTCATCAACTACATGCTGCAGCTGAAGCCGGGCAAGGCAGCCGAGACCCTCGGGCGCTTCGCGATCAACACCACGCTCGGTTGGGGCGGTGTGATCGATATCGCTAAGCGAAAGCCCTTCAACCTGCCCCATCGCGAAAACGGCTTCGCCAATACGCTCGGCTATTATGGCGTGAAGCCGGGACCTTATTTCTATCTGCCGCTGGTGGGGCCTACCACGTTGCGCGACTTCATCGGCGGCCGGCTGGACCTGATGGTCATGCCGGCGATCTTTCCGAAGTGGTTTGCCAGGAAGGAGATCGTCACTCCTGTCTGGGTGTTGAGCGAACTCGGACGTCGCCTGGAATTCAATGACGAACTGACCAGGATTCACGCGACTTTGGATCCCTATGTCGCCGCGCGCACCTATTATCTGCAGAAGCGGCAAGCCGAAATCGATGCTCTCCACGGCCGTAAGGCTTCCGCCGACACGTCTACCGCGCCGGCGGCGACACCACCGCCTGTCCCGGACCGTCCTGAAGGGCAGATGCCGGCGGGCTCCAGCGGCGTATCCAGCATCGGTAGTGACGTCGGTCGCCAACTGCTCGACGCCGGGCAGCTCGCCGGCAATTTGTCGCTTTCCGGTGCGGGCCGCGCCGCGCCTCTGGCCGTGGATTTCGCTGATTGGCCCGCCGTCGACCTGCGCGCTGTGGCGGTCGAGTGGGGCGGAAGGATCGAGCTCGCCTGGTAGGCGGCCGTCAGGCAGCCGGCTCGGCCATACGCCGCTTGTGGTAACGTGTGCGCTGGATCACGACCGCGATCAGGATTGCCCAGCCGACGAACAGCAGCGCGCCCGAATAAAGGTCGAACTGCCCGCCGCGCACAAACATCACGACGACGCCGGCAAGGACAACCGCAAGACCTACCCAGCGCCAGACTTTGTAGAGCCCGCGTAGCTCGCGCTTGTAGGCGGTCAACTCGTCCGGATCCTTGAGGTTCGGGCGGGTCATTGCATCCTCCCCATCAGCGCACCGACAATCATGTCCGCGGCCTGCTCGGCCGTCATCGCCGTCGTGTCGATGCGGAGATCGGGCTTTTCGGGCGGCTCATAGGGGCTGTCTATACCGGTGAAATTGGCGATCTCGCCCGCCCGCGCCTTGGCATAAAGGCCTTTGACGTCGCGCTCTTCGGCGACGCTGAGCGGCACATCGACAAATACCTCGATGAACTCGCCTTCCGCCATCATTGCCCGCACCATGTCGCGTTCGGCACGGAAGGGTGAGATGAAGGCGGTGATGACGATCAGGCCGGCATCGCTCATCAGTCGCGCCACCTCGCCGACACGGCGGATGTTTTCGATGCGGTCGGCCTCGGTAAAGCCCAGGTCCTTGTTGAGGCCGTGGCGGACGTTGTCGCCATCCAGCAGGAAGGTGTGCCGGCCGCGCGCCAGCAGCTTCTTCTCGACGAGGTTGGCGATGGTCGACTTTCCGGCTCCGCTCAGGCCCGTAAGCCAGACAACTGCCGGCTTCTGCCCCTTTTGCGCCGCATGCACGTCTCGGCTGACATCGACGTGCTGCCAGTGGACGTTGGTCGCCCGGCGCAGCGCGAAATGGATCATCCCGGCCGCGACGGTGGCGTTGGTCAGCTTGTCGATCAGGATGAAGCCGCCAAGCGCGCGGCTGTCCGCATAAGGCTCAAAGACGATGTCGTCGTCCGTGGTCAGTTCGACAACCCCGATGTCGTTCAAGCCCAAAGTCTTGGCGGCGAGGTGTTCCTGCGTGTTGACGTTCACCGCATATTTGGGCGCATGCACGGTCGCATTGACGGTTCGGGCACCGAGTTTCAGCCAGTAACCGCGGCCCGGGACCATCTCTGCTTCCGCCATCCAGACGAGGTCGGCCTCGAATTGGTCGGCGGCCTGCGCCGGGTCGTCGGCGGCGGCAATGACATCGCCCCGCGCGCAATCCACCTCGTCGGTAAGCGTGACGACAATTGACTGCCCGGCGGTCGCAAGGTGGAGCTCCGCTTCGCCAAGCAGGATACGCGCAACCTTGCTCGTCCGGCCCGATGGCAGGATCCGAACCGCATCGCCGACCCGCACCGTGCCGCTGGAAATCTGGCCGGCAAAGCCGCGGAAATCGAGATTGGGGCGGACAACATATTGGACCGGCAGGCGTAGCGGGCGCCCGGCGTTTTCGTCACTGCCGAGGGGCACCGTCTCGAGGTGCTCCAGCAGGCTTGGCCCGGCATACCAGGGCATCGTCCGCTCGCCGCCGCTGACGACATTGTCGCCGTTGAGGCCAGAGACCGGGATCGCCATCCAAATCGCAATTCCGGCACCATCGGCAAAGGCGCGATAGTCGCTGACCACAGCATCGAACGCCGCCTGGTCGTAATCGACCAGGTCCATTTTCGTCACCGCAACGACGATGTTGCGGATGCCGACGAGCTTCGCCAGCAGGCTGTGACGCCGGGTTTGGGTCAGCACACCCTTGCGTGCATCGACCAGCAGCACGGCGAGGTCGGCGGTCGACGCGCCGGTGACCATATTGCGTGTATATTGTTCGTGGCCCGGCGTGTCGGCGACGATGAAGCGCCGCTTGTCGGTTCCGAAATAGCGATAGGCGACGTCGATGGTGATACCCTGTTCGCGCTCGGCACTGAGGCCGTCGACCAGCAAGGCGAAGTCGATGTTCTCGCCCTGCGTTCCGACCCGTGCGCTCTCTGCTTCCAGCGCATCCGCCTGGTCGTCGAAGATCGATTTGCTGTCGTAGAGCAGCCGTCCGATCAGCGTCGACTTGCCGTCATCGACGCTGCCGCAGGTGATGAAGCGCAGCAGGTCGCCACCCCCGCCACCCATCAGAAATAGCCCTCGACTTTCTTCCGCTCCATCGCATGGTCGCCGCCTTCCTTGTCGATGGCGCGGCCCTGGCGTTCGGACGTCCGCGAGCGTTCCATCTCGGCGACGATTGCAGAGATGTCGGCGGCTTCGCTTTCGACAGCTCCGGTCAGGGGGTAGCAGCCGAGGGTCCGGAACCGGATGCGCCGCGTAATCGGGTGCTCCCCATCATTCAGCCGGAAGCGCTCGTCATCGACCATCAGGATCCGGCCGTCTCGCTCGACGACCTCGCGCTCGGCGGAGAAATAGAGCGGTACGACCTCGATGCCCTCGCGCTGGATATATCGCCAGACGTCGAGCTCGGTCCAATTCGACAGCGGGAAGACGCGGACGCTTTCGCCGGGCTTCATCCGCAGATTGTAGAGTGACCACAGTTCCGGCCGCTGCGCGCGCGGATCCCAGCGATGCGATTTGGAGCGCCGCGATACGACGCGTTCCTTGGCGCGGCTTTTCTCCTCGTCGCGGCGCGCCCCGCCGAATGCCGCGTCATATTGCCCGGCCTCCAGCGCCTGGCGCAGCCCTTCGGTCTTCCACAGGTCGGTATGCAGCGCCCCGTGGTCGAAAGGATTGATGCCCTTCGCCTCGGCTTCCGGATTGGTATGCACGATCAACCGGATACCCGGCTCGGCAGCGACCTTGTCGCGGAGCGCGTACATGTCGCGAAACTTCCAGGTCGTATCGACATGCAGCAGGGGGAAGGGCAGAGGCCCGGGCGCAAACGCCTTCTTCGCCAGGTGCAGCATGACCGCGCTGTCCTTGCCGATCGAATAGAGCATGACCGGCCGCTTCGCTTCGGCGACCGTCTCGCGCAGGATATGGATACTCTCGGCCTCGAGCCGGTCGAGATAGGACAATCCGTTCATTGCCCATCGGGTTAGCCCGCGCTCCGCGAAAAGGAAACGGGCCGGGGATGGCCTATTCAGGATGAGGTCAGGAAGCATTCGCCAGTTTCGTCCGGCTTTTCCTTTGGCTGCCAACGGTCTAAGCGGCCCGCGGCCTCAGGATTTTCGTCGGGGTTCCGTGGGATAGACGAACCGTACGCCACCGGACTGACCAAGTGACATCCACCCCTGGAGATACAACCGTGATCAATCGCATCATCGTGACCGCTTTCTTGTTCGCCTCCGCTGCTCCGGCGCTCGCGCAGGCCGCTGCTCCCGCACAGGGCCCACAACCCCTCAGCAAGGCGACCTTCATGCAGAAGATCGACAGCGCATTCGTCGCCGTCGACTCCAACAAGGACGGCTTTGCCGATCGGGCCGAGCTGGAGGCGGCCGAGACCAAGGGGTTGGCGGCTCGCAAGCAAACCCTCCTGAAGGAGCGCGAAGCGGCGTTCCGCAAGATGGACGCCGACAAGAACGGAACGCTGACCTTGCAGGAATTCAATGCGATCGCATCGGCTCAGGCGCTGCCCAAGGCCGACGTCGCGCCTTTGCTCAGCAAGATGGACACGAACAAGGACGGAAAGATCAGCCTTGCCGAAAATCGGGGCCCCGCCATGGCTCAGTTCGACCGCGCCGACACAAACAAGGACGGCACGCTGAGCGTTGACGAGGAGCGCGCGGCGGCCCGCGCCAAGCGCTAATCTACTGTTTCGCCGGCGGGGGCTCGTCGCCGGCGCCCTTCTCGATCGCCCGTGCGATATTCTCTGCTTGCTGGCGCGCCGAACGGTTGTTCTCGCGCTGGGTGTAGAAGCCCCGCAACGCACCGCGGTCGAACTGTGACAGGCGGTCCGGAGCGGGACTATTATCGGCGCGCGCTTCGAACAGCGACAGGATCGAGCCGGGGTCCAGCTCCGAGGCGTCCTGCC
The DNA here is from genome assembly GCF_023516555.1 of Sphingomonas alba. GTDB lineage: Bacteria > Pseudomonadota > Alphaproteobacteria > Sphingomonadales > Sphingomonadaceae > Sphingomicrobium > Sphingomicrobium album. The sequence continues at coordinate 1,445,797 of NZ_JAMGBD010000001.1, read as the reverse complement.
TGACGTCGAGCATGATGTGCATGGTCGCCAGGTCCGCCAGCTGTCGCAGGCTCTTCCCCACCGTTTGCTGCCGGTCGATGACGACGAAGCCGACCAGCATGTCCTCGCGCACATTTGTGTAGAGTCGGCTGGCGGCGGCATTGCGATTGATCCTGGCGTCCGCCGGCATTCCGCCAAGCATTCCCATCTGCCCCAGCTCCTGACCGTCCCGGCCGCGCATGTCGGTGACATGCCAGCTCGTCACCGGGCGTTGCACGGCCGTGAACTTCGCAAGCTCTTTCGGGGTCATGCTGAAATAGCCCGGTTCCTCTTCTGCGAAGGCCTTCACCAACTCGAGCGGCTGGTCGATGAAGATGATAGCGGCGTTGAAGGTGCAGCCCGGCTTACCGGCCTTGCCGCCGACGGCAATCACGTTCTCGCGGATCATGCGCGTCAGGCTGGCAGTCCAGTCGCGCGGCATGCCGATGACGATCGGGCAGAGTTCGTCCTCGAACCGCGCGAACTGCTCGCTGTCCGATTGCTCGATCAGCTTCTTCAAGGCCTGTGCGATCTGCTTGCGCTGGCCCGTGACGACGACGGATTCATCGGTTTGCTTGCTGCTGGCGCTCGACGCCCGGACGTCAACCTGCGCGGCGGCCGGAACTGCGCCGGCTGCGGCAAGCAGCGCGGCAATGGTGACGGAAAGCACTCGGTTCATGGACGTCCTCCTGTTCCGGCCAATGTCTACCCGGACGGCCGGTGAGCGGCATGAGATCCAGCTGAGCTCCTGCTGAAATCGCGGCTGTATTATCCGCTCGCGATAGCGGGAGTCGCGGCCTTTTCGACAAATCGACGGACCGCCCGGCCCTCGCGGCAATCGACAGGGCCGTCCATCCCGCCTACAGGCGACTCTTCCCCGGGGGACCGCGCGCAAGCGGTTGAGAGGCGGCTGAGGCCGCGACCCGCCGAACCTGATCCGGCTCAAACCGGCGGAGGAAGAGGAAGATGACGACTGCCATACCCCTGACATTGCATCTCCTGGTGCTCATCGGCCTCTACGAGCTCGCCGCGGGCATCGCGGGATTCACCGGCCGCATCGACTGGCGGGCCATGATGGAGGAGTTCGAACGCTCGCCCTCGCTCGCCTTCGTCACTGGATTCGTCGTGTTTGTCATCGGCGGCGTCATGATCATGAACCACCACCACTGGACCGACCTGCTCGCCATCATCGTCTCGGCGATTGCCTGGATCGCGCTGGTCGAAGGACTGCTCATCATGATCGCCGCGCGCCCACTGCTTATCTTCTTCAGGCCCGTCGTCGTGAACCAGCGGATGATTTCGCTCTTCGCCGCGACCTTCGGAATCGTCCTCATCATCCTCGGCCTGACCGGCCGGGCTGATCCCATCGCTATTTAAGGAAGTCCAGTCATGGCCGACATTCCCGCCCGCACAGAACTCTCCGTCACGACTGGCCCGATCCGCGGCAGCCGCAAGATCTTCGTCGGCGACCGCCGCGTCGCCATGCGCGCCGTCGACCTCGAACCGACCAGCGGCGAGCCGCCAGTCACCCTCTACGACACCAGTGGGCCCTACACCGACCCCGAAGCGCGGATCGACATCATGGCCGGCCTGCCCGAGCTTCGCCGCGACTGGATCCGCGGCCGCGGCGACGTCGAGGAAGTCGCGCAGCGCGAGGTCCGGCCCGAGGACAATGGCCAACTCGGCCCCGACCGCTCCGGCGGCGTCCAGCCCTTCCCCAACGTCCGCCGCCGCGTGCTTCGCGCCAGACCGGGAGCCAACGTTTCGCAAATGCATTACGCCAGGCGGGGCATCATCACGCCCGAGATGGAATATGTGGCCATCCGCGAGAATCTCGGCCGCGAACGCGCCCGCGCCAACGCCCGCGACGGCGAGAGCTTCGGCGCCGCCATCCCCGATTTCGTCACCCCCGAATTCGTCCGCGACGAGGTCGCCCGCGGCCGCGCCATCATCCCCAACAACATCAACCACCCGGAATCCGAGCCGATGGCGATCGGCCGCAACTTCCTGGTCAAGATCAACGCCAACATCGGCAATAGCGCCGTCGCCTCCGACGTCGCATCCGAAGTCGACAAGATGGTCTGGGCGATCCGCTGGGGCGCGGACACGGTCATGGACCTGTCGACCGGCCGCAACATCCACGACACGCGCGAATGGATCATCCGCAACTCGCCCGTGCCGATCGGCACCGTTCCCATCTACCAGGCGCTCGAAAAGGTCGGCGGCATTGCCGAGGACCTGACCTGGGAGATTTTCCGCGACACGCTCATCGAGCAGGCCGAGCAGGGCGTCGACTATTTCACAATCCACGCCGGCGTCCGCCTGCCCTACGTGCCCCTGACCGCCAAGCGCGTCACCGGCATCGTCAGCCGCGGCGGCTCGATCATGGCGAAATGGTGCCTCGCCCACCACAAGGAGAGCTTCCTTTACGAGCGCTTCGACGAGATCAGCGAGATCATGAAGGCCTATGACATCGCCTACTCATTGGGCGACGGCCTCCGCCCCGGCAGCATCGCCGACGCCAATGACGAGGCGCAGTTCGCCGAGCTCTACACGCTCGGCGAGCTCACCAAGCGTGCTTGGGGGCAGGACGTGCAGGTGATGATCGAAGGCCCCGGCCACGTGCCGATGCACAAGATCAAGGAGAATATGGACAAGCAGCTGGAAAGCTGCGGCGAGGCGCCCTTCTACACCTTGGGCCCGCTGACCACGGACATCGCGCCCGGCTACGATCATATCACCAGCGGCATCGGCGCCGCCATGATCGGCTGGTACGGCACGGCGATGCTTTGTTACGTGACGCCCAAGGAGCATCTGGGCCTGCCCGACCGCGACGACGTCAAGGTCGGCGTCGTTACCTACAAGCTCGCCGCCCACGCCGCCGACCTCGCCAAGGGCCACCCGGCCGCCAAGGTCCGCGACGATGCGCTGTCGAAGGCGCGCTTCGAATTCCGCTGGCGCGACCAGTTCAACCTCAGCCTCGATCCCGACACAGCCGAGGAATATCACGACCAGACATTGCCCGCCGAAGGCGCCAAGACAGCCCACTTCTGCTCGATGTGCGGCCCGAAATTCTGCTCGATGAAGATTACTCAGGAGGTCCGAGAATTTGCCCGCCTCAACCCCTCGTCGCTCGTCCTGAGCGAAGTCGGAAGCGAAGCTGGCCCGAAGGGTCAACGGCGTGGGCAGGCCGCCGAAGAGTCTGCTGCCGTTAATGCAGAGGCGGGCATGGAAGAAATGAGCAAGCGTTTCCATGACGAAGGCGGGGAGCTATACCTGCCCGCAACAGACTGATTTTCACGAAGGAATCCTTAAATGAAGACCCTGAATATCGCCCTTGCGACCGCGCTCCTGGCCACCGGCGGCGCCGCGACCGCGCAGACCGCGACCGACGCCCAGTGCATCATCCTCGGCAACGCCTTCGCGGCCCAGGCCAAGGACCCCAAGGGGCAGAAGATCGCCGAAGCGGCGGTCTATTTCTACCTCGGCCGGATCAGCAATTCGATGACCGCCCCGCAGCTAAAGGCGCTGCTGGATGCGCAGACCAAGACGCTGAACAACGAAAACGCCGGCCCGACGATGCAGAAATGCGCCGCCGCCATCCAGGCCAAGGTCGACATGCTCGAAACCGCAGGCGGCAAGCCCGCCAATGCGGCAACGCCCGCAAAGCCGGCCCCGGGCAAGGGCACGCCGCCGCCGGGACGTTAAGCCGGACGACCGGCTAACCATCCTTGAGTTGACAAGCGGATGGCGGAGGCAAAGCATGCGCCTCCGCCCTGCATCGGGCTGGGCGCTTTCCGTCAAGGGAGATTGCCCATGTACGCAGCCGTTCGCCGCTACGAGGGGATCGTCGACGATGCCGAAGCCGGCCGCCTGGTCCGCGAAAGCTTCCTTCCCAGCCTCGACGATATCCCCGGCTTCGTCGCTTATTATTGGATCGACGCCGGCAACGGGGTGATGGCGTCCTTGAGCGTGTTCGAGGACAAGGACGGCGCCGACAAATCGGTCGAGTTCGCCCACGACTGGATCATTGCCAACGCGCCGGGCCTGTTTCCAAATCCGCCGCAGGTGACGGAGGGGTTGGTGGTGGCGAGTGAGCTGGCTTCGGTGAAGGGGTAGGGGCTTCAGATCAAATTCGGTAATTCGCTTAAACGCGAGCAAACCGTTGCGCGACCTAGGTCGACCGTCCGAGCAACCGCGGCAAATCGTCGGTCTGAACGCCAAACGTCTACGTACGGCGCGTACATGGAGTGCATGAGATCGCCAGCTAAACCCCGTTCGAGCTCTGCCTTTGTGCCATGAATGCCAATTGTTTGGGCGAGATAGGCCTTCAGTAAGTCCACATAGACTCTAATGGGCATCATAGTTCGGACCAAATGGTTGCCTTCCAGAGAGTCCAACTCTGCTTCCGATAGCCCAAACTCCTCTAACTCTGGAGCGGCCAAACCAAGCAGCATGGCTGAGATTCTCTGACGCTGGCCCTCAAACAGTCCAGCCCAGTGGTGTTTGACGGCGTCGAGTGGCAGCGCGGCTAACCCTTCAATGGTTCGTTCCATGCCGCTTTTGAGCTTTTCACCTGCGCCGCTTATCCACTGAGGAAAATTCTTATCTCCATCATATTTCTCGAAGTAGATTTTCACAAATCTGGTCGGCCTCGAGACCTCTGAGAAAAACCGTTTCGACGCGTCTTCGGCACTGATCTTTCCTTTGTGATGAAGAAGAAATGCCCCGAGGAAACCCTTTTCGGAAAGCCCGTACTCGCCCGCGATCAACGGGGCGGCTTCGTGTAGCATCCTTGCGAATGCTCGATCCGAAGCACCCTTCTCCGCAATCCGACGGGCCCTGCGGTTCATACCGACAGACTCGGCAATGATGGATTGCTTTATCTCGGTCAGTTTCTGGTCAAAGTCTTCAAAGACGTTGGAAATATTGGGGGTCCAATTATCCCGTGATTGGACCACAGCGAGATCGTGACCGCTTCCTTTCAGGGCAATGGCCGCCTCTCGTGCCAATAGTCTGCTCGGATTGATGCAACACCATCCGTTACAAAGCAGCTCAACTGCCTCTGCTCGAGCCATCGTCGTAGCTTCGAAGTCGGGGTGGTACTGGAGCAGCTCGGACAGAGTGACCATCGAATAGACAAATTGCACTTCGCCTGTGCCGGCTTTGGACAGGAGGTAGTCGAAAAGCTCCTTTGATTGACCGTCGGGCTTACCCCGGACCAATTCTCCGAACCTAGAGAAGTCTTGGGTGTCCAGATAGACACGCTTCGGTGCAGCTCGGATTAGCTCTGTTTCCGAAATCGGGCCTTGTTGGGCCATTCGTTGTTTCGATAAGCTAGGCAGACGCTGCCATTTCCGCGCCTTCAAGTTGAAGAGCCGGAACGCAAATACGCTCAACGATGGTGACAGTCTCTTTTACAGCCTCTGACACCTCACTTGTTTCACCCGCCCTTGGCTCGACTTCGGACATTGCGCGGCGGATTTTCTTTGTGAATTCCGCGTCATTCCCGTTCTCATCATCGATGTAGGCATCCACGTACGTCTGAACGATCCAAAACTGATGGTTTAGCTTCTCAATGGCCGCTTCGAGTTCCTCGCCGAAGAGGGCACGTGCCATTGGCAAGCATTCATCCAGAGCAAGACGCTCGTCCTTGGTCCGATTTAGCCGGTCATAATAAGCCTGAGCAGTGACTAAGCGCTTTTGGCGCGCTTCAGTTGCGCGCTCCCAATCAGGATTCTCTTTTAGCTTCGCCTCTGCTGCGCTGAGTTCGTGTGCCCACACCATTACACCGCGGATGTACTTAATGGCTCGTCGACCTTTGTACACGGCTGTAAGTATTCTCTCAGCGTTGTCCGATCGCCGTTCCGCCAGCTTTTGCGCCTTCCAAGTCCCTGTCGCCTTGAGTGTTCCCCAAACGACGGCTGACACGCCCGCGATGGTGCCGAGCCCTTGGAGCATCGAACCTGTCGCGGCCCAGTCAATTACCGCTCCGCAAACTGTATTCGTCATACGCCGCGACCCATACCCAGCAATTTCGTCTCTGGTTCAGGATGAAATGAATGCCCGCAGATTGCAAAATTGCCGGCTGCATCGGTGCCCGTGGCGCTCGGCGCGGAGTGAATCCGCGCCGTAGGTCCTGTCGCGGCGAGCCGCGCAGGCCGTCCGGCTGGCGCCATCTCTGCGCGCTAGGTCGCGATTGCCTCGCAATCGCTCGCTTGCGCTCGGTGGCGCCTAGCGCCCTTTCGTCGAAGGGTTGGCGGCGATGACTTTCACCTTTTCCTTCTTGGGCTTGCGGGCTTCCTTGTTCTTCTTGACTTGGCCTTTGGCCATGATCGGTCTCCTCCCACGCTCAGGCGTGCACCCGCCTTTCATAACCGCCCGCCGGCTCGCCACCTAGCCCCGAATGGTTGGCTGCTGCGCTGGTGCAACCCGGTTGATCAGCCGCCGCCCGGTTTTGCCGGGCGGCGGCATCACCATTCAGCAAGCGCAATTCTTGCAGGTGCAGGGCTTGCACTTGCAGCCACCGCGCGTGTCGAGCTTGGCAGCCTGGACCTGCAGCTCGCTAAGATAAGTATTGGAAAGCATCTCTTTTCTCCTTCCGTCGCGGCGTTGATTCGCCGTGGACAAAAGGACTATTAACCTCCGTACCATGGTACGGAATCAAGCAGGAAATTCGGACACGATCGGCGGGCTCGCCAAGGCGGCGGGCGTGGGCGTCGAGACCGTCCGTTATTACCAGCGGCGCGGCCTGCTCCCCGAGCCGCCACGGCCGCATGGCGAAGTGCGCCGCTATTGCGACGAGGATGTCCAGCGATTGAAGTTCATCCGCTCGGCCCAGGCCGCCGGTTTCACCCTTGCCGAGATTGGCGAGCTCATCGCGCTCGATGCGTCGGACGACCGCGCCCGCGCCCGCGAGCTTGCCCAGGCCCGGGTCGCCGCCATCGATGAGAAGATCCTGGCGTTGCAGGAAGCCCGCGACGCGCTTTCCGGGCTCGCCACCGCCTGCGCCAAAAAGCGCGGCGGGCCCTGCCCGATCCTTGGCGCCTTCGACACCTGAACCGGAGCCGGAACGCGGCGAGCCTATCTTCCCGCCTCTTTTTTGATAGAATGAGCGCGCTCGGGAACCGGCATTGTGGGGGGAATCGCAATGCAAACCGTTTTCGTGAGCGCTGGAATCGTCTTCATGGCCGGGGCATTGATCGGAGGCGGCCTCAGCGCCTTCGGCGTCACCTTGCCTGCATTGTCCTCGATCAAGCGGCAGGCGCTGCTGTTCGCGCTGGGCGGGGTGTTGCTCGTGCTCGGCCTCTACTCGCCCGCGATCAACCCCAAGCATGACCCTGACGAAAGCCGGAATTCGACCGACGCGCAGAACCTGAACGAGAACAACACGCAGGAAAATGCGACGTCGAACACCGATGGCGGAACCGATCAGGACAATTCGACCGAGGTGCAGGACAACACATCAACTGATACGGGCGGCACAATGGGGCCGCTCGAACAAGGCGTGAACCGGGATGCCCACGACCTCAGCAACATCGGAAAATACGCGGCCAACGCCTATGATTGCTCGGAGCTTTGCCGGATTGAAAAGCGCTGCGTGGCGATGACCTATGTGATTTCAAATCGCACTTGCTGGCTGAAGGGCGTGGTCCCGCCGCAGTCACCCAATGCCGATATGATTTCGGCGGTGAAGGACTAGCCATCGGCCTAGGTTCAGGCCGCTGTTCGCTGTCCTACACGCGCGCGGTCATGCATCGAGGACACGGCTCTTTCGCACCCTGCGCTCCTTCGCACCCGCCACCGCCGCCAGCCCGCTTAAGTTCACAGATTCTGGTCGTCCACTCCATGACATCAGTGAACTTTAGGCTGAAAACTTAGTCGAATACGCCGTAGCGGACGTCGACGACGCGGCCGGTCGCCACCTGCACCAGCAGCAGGTCTTCGCCGTACCGCACCCACTGGTGGCCAGCCAATGGTGCCGCCAGGCCGAGCGCCCGCCAGCCGCTGTAATAATAGGCCGAGGTCAGGAACGGCCGCGGCATGATGTAGCCGACGGCGCGGCGGCCATAGGCATAGCCGTGCGGCCAGGCGTAACGCCCCGCATGGACGCGGTTGCCGTGATAGACATGGACGTCGCGGTCGACATTGACGTTCCGGTTCACGTTGACGTTGGTGTTCTTGTTGACGTTCGTGTTGCGCGTGCCGCGGTTGGTATTGCCCGCCTTGTTCACCGTGGTCGCCTTCTGGGTGCCCTGCCGGGCCCGCTGCTGGGCATCGCCGGCGCTCGCCAGTGCGATCAAGGATGCGAATGTCAAAGCATAGCCGATACGGGCTGGGAGTTTCGTCATGGGGATCTCCTTCGCGGTCAGGGCTAGGCCGCTGTATAGGGCCCCGCCATCAGGGAGACTCAGGAGCCGTCCGTCGTTTTTCCTGTCCTACAGGTGGCACTGGACGCCATTGAGAGGGCGCTCTTTCGCATCGCCCGCCTCCACAATGTGCAATTTTCCAACAGCCGCAAATGATCCGAAAAATGGTCGCTGATCCCGAGACTTTAGCGACTTTAGTGACCTTAAGGCCGCCTTTTCCCGTCAGGCGCCCGGCTCCCAGTCCGGCGAAGCCAGCTCGAAACCACGGAATTCGAACGCCGGCGCGACGATGCAGGAAATAAGGGCGTAGCTAGCCGCGCCGCCGACCGGCTCTGCCGACTGCCATTGGCCGGCGGGGATGATCGCCTGCACCTGCTCGCCGTCCGTGACGCGCCCGCCAAGCCTCACCGTCCGCACCGGCCCGGCGTCGCTGGCGGCGATCCTCAGCTCGACCGCATCGCCCGCGTGCCACAGCCAGACTTCATCGGCGTCGACCCGGTTCCAGTGCGACCGCTGGCCCGGCTGGATGACATAGAGCACCGCGCTCGCCGCCGCCCGCTCGCCCTCCGTCGCCTCAGCCCGCCAGGTCTCGCGGTACCAGCCGCCTTCGGGATGCGGCGCCAGTTGCAATGCCTCGATTAGCTCGTCCGCCGTCATGCTCGCCCCCATGTCGAATCGCTCCGAAATCATGGCGCCGCGATCCGCGCAAAGCAAAGCGCCGCCGCCCGGATGGACGACGGCGCTCCGCCACTGCTCGCCGGGAGATCAATATTGGAAGGCTGGCTGGCCGCTCGGCTGCCCGAACCGGAACGCCGACACCTTCGAGTCCGTAAATGGCGTACTCGCCTTCCGCGCCGGGGCGGCGAGCGCCGGAGGAAGGGTCCCGCGCCGCTCCATCTGGTCCATCGCCCGGGCCCGTTTCAGCCGCTTCTTGAGCGACAGGGAAGGATTGTCCTCGGTCGGGCCCTTGTAGGCCGCGACAGTGCGCGGGCTCGACCCGGCAGGAGCATCGAAGCTCGGCGCCACCGTTGCCCCCGCAACAGGAGGCGCGGCGACGGGCGCCGCCGCTCGAACAAAGCCCGGCTCCTTCGTCACCGGTCCATCGGCGGCGACAATGCGATCGTCCGGGGCGGTTGTGTCGCGACGGCGCTGCCTGCGGCCGCTGGCGGCTGCGGCAACACCGACCCCGGCCAAAGCGAGCAGGCTCAAACCGGCACCCGCCGCATAGGGCAACATATCGGGGTCCGTCAGCGATTGGAGCGACGTCGTCGGAGCCGCCTGCTGCGGTCGCGGCGCGGCTTTCGGGGCGGCCGCCATGCTGGCCAGTGGCACGGCGGCTGTGCTTTCGGCGTGCGTTGCCACCGGGTCCGCGGCCGGGGCGGGTTCGCTCTTGGCGGCAATCGGGGCCGGAGCCTTCGCGGCCACCTTGGGGCTAGCCTTCACCGGCTTGGCCGTCGTGACGGCCTTGGCTTTGGTGCTTGCCTTGGGCTTGGCCGACGGCTCGGGCGCCGTCGTGGTCGACTCCGGCGCGTCGGCCGTCGGCGCGAGCGGGTCTGCGGTCGTCGTCGTTGCCGAAGTATCGGCCGCCGTGCTTTCGCTGGCGGCAGTGTCCTGCGCAACCAGCGGGGTTGATGAAAAGGCGAGGGCCGCGGCAATCGCGGTCCCGGCCAGGCTAAGCGTCTTGCGTGTGTACATCATGCCCAACCAACACGCGCACCTGCGAACTGGTCGCAGCGTTTAAGGCAAGCCGAAACGATACGTCGACGAACTGAAAAAACCAAACAATATTAGAGACTTAGATCAGTTATCATCCCGCCAAGTGGCTGATTTTGCAGGGAGTTTACGGCCATGCCGTCGGCAGCCTTTGCCACCGCCAGGCGTTGAAGCCGCGCTATGATCAGAAAACTGAAATCGGGCGAGTATCGTCTCTACTCACGCAAGAAGGGCTCCGACGGCAAGCGCAGGAACCTCGGCACCTTCTCCAGCCGCGCCGCGGCCGAAAAACATGAACGCGAGGTCCAGTTCTTCAAGCGTTAGGCAGTGCTGGATCAATAGCCGTCGGCGGTGCCCCCAACGCCATGCTGGCCTGCGGCGAAGCGAGCGGCTAGCGTGCCGGGCGCGACATGGACATTTACCTTCCCATCGCCGGCCTCAGCGTCAACGCGGTCTTCATTGTCGTGCTTGGGTTCGTGGTGGGCCTGCTGTCGGGCATGTTCGGGGTCGGCGGCGGCTTCCTGACAACGCCTTTGCTGATCTTCTACGGCATCCCGCCGACGGTCGCGGTCGCATCCGCCACGACGCAGATTACCGGGGCAAGCGTCTCCGGCGTCGCTGCGCACTGGAAACGCGGCGGCGTCGATTTGAAGATGGGCGGCGTCATGATCGCCGGCGGCCTCGTCGGATCGATTGTCGGCGCCATGCTGTTCCGGGTGCTTCAGAACAGCGGCCAGATCGATCTCATCATCGGCTTTCTCTATGTCCTGTTGCTAGGCTCCATTGGCGGTTTGATGCTCAAGGATGCGATAGTCGCGCTTGGCTGGGTCCAGCAGCCCGAGGCCAAAACGCAGCCACGGCACAACAAATGGGTCGCATCCCTGCCGCTGAGGTGGCGCTTTTATGCGTCCGGCCTTTATATTTCACCGCTGGCGCCCATGGCGCTTGGTTTCGCCGCCGGCATGCTAACGGTCCTTCTGGGCGTCGGCGGCGGTTTCATCCTCGTTCCCGCCATGATCTACCTACTCGGCATGGCGGCGCGGGTTGTGATCGGGACCAGCTTGATCATGATCCTCGCGGTCAGCGCGGTGACGACGTTCGTTCATGCCGTGACGACGCAATCGGTCGATATCGTCCTCGCCGGCCTACTTCTCCTCGGCGGCGTCATCGGCGCGCAATATGGCGCCCGCCTGACGACTCGGCTGAAGCCGGACCTTCTTCGGTTCGCATTGGCCGTCATCATCTTGGGCGTGGCCTTGCGCATGGCTCTCGGCCTCGCCTGGCGGCCAGATGAAATCTACACGGTCTATTACCTATGAGGCGGGGGGCCTTTTTCCTCGCCCTGGCAGCGCCGCTCTTGGTCGGAGCGTCGAAGCCGGTGCTGGTGCCAGACGTTTCCTCCCGAGCGATCGAGATCCGTTACAGCTTCAGCGGCGCGCAGCTGCTGTTGTTCGGCGCCATCCTTTATCCCGGTGGGCGGCTGCCTTCGAAGCGGGCTGACATTGCAGTCGTCGTCAAGGGCCCGGTCCAGCCGATCGTCGTCCGCGAAAAACACAAGATCGCCGGCATCTGGATGAATGCCGACAGCCACCGTTTCCGGTCGGCCCCAAGTTTCTACGCGATCGCCTCGTCGCGGCCGGTGGAAGAACTCATCGATGACCGCACGGCCGCCATCTATGAACTGGGTCTCGACAACCTCCAATTGTCTCCGGGCGGTGGCGCGCTGCCCGACAAGGAACGCCGGTTCGAAGCCGGGTTGCTCGACCTCCGCAAGCGGCAGGGCCTGTACCGCGAGAATCCCAAGGGCGTGGAGATAGCTGAGGGCGTTCTCTACCGGGCCCGCATCGACATCCCCAGTCAGGTGCCGGTCGGCACCTACACTGCCGAAACCTTCTTGATCGACAATAACCGCGTTGTCGCCGCCGCAACCCGGGAAATCGAAATCGGCAAGTCGGGTTTCGAGCGCTACGTCGCCTTGGCGGCGCGACGCCACTCCATCGTCTATGGCCTTGCCGCGATGATCATGTCGCTCGGTCTCGGCTATGCCGCGGCATGGGCCTTCTCGCGCCGGAGCTGAAGTGAAGTAAGCCAAATCTTAACCGGCTTTCGATATGCCGACGCCTTGATTGTTTCCGGAAGTAGCAAAGGCGTCGTCAAGCAATGAACGAGCAACCGAACCTGCAGCAGTTCGTCGATCATCTGTCGAGCTATAGCGATGACAACGCTCAGACGGGCGGCCGTGTGCCCGGACCGTCCAGCTCGGTCGGCGAAATTGGCACCGTACTCGAAATCGCGGGCTCGGGCTCGCGCATCGCGATGAACGTCGCCCAGCTCCACGCTTTGGCGGAGCATCAGGATCCGTCCATCGCCATGGCTGGTCAGGTCGGCAGCCAGGTCAAGATGAAGGTCGGTAGCAGCTGGCTGATCGCCAACGTCCGCACCCTGCGCGCCGACGATAGTGACGATGGCGTCATCGCGCACGTCGACTTTCTCGGCGAAGGCCAGAACGCGTCGGGTGGCCGCATGGTCAACTTCCGCCGCGGCGTCACCCGCTATCCCATTCCCGGAAGCGCCGTTTTCCCGGTTTCGACCGAAGACATGCGCGCCATCTTCGCCGCCGACGACAGCCCGCACGTCGAAATCGGGACCGTCTATCCGACCGACGACATCCGCGGTGCGCTCTACGTCGACCCGATGCTCGGCAAGCACTTCGCGGTCTTGGGTTCGACCGGTACCGGTAAGTCGACCAGCGTTTCGCTGATCCTGCACCGTATTTCGGAGCTGAGCCCCGAGGGTCATATCGTCATGATCGACCCGCACGGCGAATATTCGGCTGCGTTCAAGGATTGCGGCGAACTGTTCAATGTCGACAACCTACAGCTGCCCTACTGGCTGATGAATTTCGAGGAACATTGCGAGGTGTTCCTCACGACCGATGGGGCCGAGCGGCAGCGCGATGCTGACATTCTCGGCAAGATCCTTCTGGCCGCCCGCACCAAGGGCAAGAACCTCGAGCAGTACGGCAAGGTGACGGTGGATTCGCCGATCCCGTACCTGCTCACCGATTTCAGCCAGATTCTGACGGCGGAAATGGGTAAGCTCGACCGAGCCGGCGACACAACGCCCTATCAGCGACTGAAGAACAAGCTCGACGAGCTCCGCGCCGATCCGCGCTACACTTTCATGTTCTCGGGCATGCTGGTGTCGGACTCGATGGGCCCGTTCCTCGCCAAGCTGTTCCGCCTGCCGGCACACGGCAAGCCGATCTCGATCGTCGACGTCTCGGGTGTTCCGTCGGAAGTCACCAGCGTCGTCGTCTCGGTGCTCGCCCGCATGGTTTTCGACTATGCGATCTGGAGCCGCACCGAAGCGCAGAGGCCGCTGCTTCTGGTCTGCGAAGAGGCGCACCGTTACGTCCCCAAGGACGAGAATTCCGGCGCCCAGGCGGTCCGCAAGATCCTTGAGCGTATCGCCAAGGAAGGCCGTAAGTACGGCGTCAGTCTTGGTCTCATCACGCAGCGTCCGTCGGATTTGGCCGAAGGCGTGCTGTCGCAGTGCGGCACGATCATCTCCATGCGCCTGAACAACGATCGCGACCAGGCCTGCGTCCGCGCCGCCATGCCGGAAGGCGCCCGCGGCTTCCTCGATGCCATCCCGGCGCTCCGCAACCGAGAGTGCATCGTTTGCGGCGAAGGCGTCGCCATTCCGATCCGAGTCCGCTTCGACGATTTGGAGCCTGAAAAGCGGCCGGCCTCGTCCGACCCGAGCTTCGCGGCCCTGTGGCGCGAGACGGGTGGCGAAGAAGGCATCATCAGCCGCACCATCAAGCGCTGGCGCGGCCACGGCCGCTAAGCTTCTCGCTTAGAAATCACCGGCAATCGTCAACGCCGGGCCTGATGCCGGCAGGGCCTCACCAGCCACCCGCTGGCGATAATCTGCATGCAGCCGAATACCGCGACGGACATTCATGGTCAGCCGCGGTCCGGCATCGACTCGATATAGACCGGGCTGCACACCTCCCCAGACGCCGAGCCCGGCGGAGAAGTTCTTCCACACTGGCCGCGTGATCGTCGCGCCGCCGTCGAAGAAATAGTCGCGGCTTTTGACGCCGACGACACCGCCCTGGGCATAGAGGTCGAGGCTGCCTATTCCCAAGACCGGCGTTTGATAGAGGCCACCCTCCGCGAAGAGGGCAAAGGCGCTACGCCCGCCCCATTGGTTCAGCGCCTGCCGCCTCTCGAAATTCAGTGCAACCGGAACATTGGCCAGCGGCTTCCAGCGGATTCCTGCCGCCGCTTCTGCATAGCGAACGCCACCGACCGAGCCGCTCGATCTTAGTGAAGCCGACAGCGACGGAGTGAAATTGTACGACAACCGCGAACCGACTTGACTGCCCCCAAGCGTTCCGCCGGTTGCGAGAGCGCCGGGTCCGGGGCTTCCGCGCAATAGGGCCCAAGCGGTCAGTTGGAGGCGATCAAGGCGCTTGAGCAGCGGCGGACGGACGCCAGCAGGCGCAGTGTATGCAGGGGCAGGATCACTCCGCGTTCCAACCGCTGTCGAGGCCATTTGCGTTATGGGTGTCGGCTCTGAGACTGCCCAGCCATCGTAGAGATCCCGGGGAGTTGGGGCGACCTCATCCCATGCCGACGGGCGAGTTTTCGGTGTGGCCGTCACCTGTGCCGGTGCGGGGTAATAATAAGGAATAGCCACCGGCTGAGGATAGGGCCCGTAGGGTGGATAACCCGGATAAGGGCCATTAGCGTTGCCGGCCATTACGACCGGCTCCATCGGCGGCAGCGGCGGCGTAAAGTGGGTTTCCTCAACCGGTGGCAGGCGCGTAGTCGCGGCCTCGGCCGGTGGCGAAATAGTTGAGGCAATTCCCGGGACCATACCCAGACTTGCCGCGCGAACCCCCGCCCAAGCGAGGACTGCCAATCCCAGAAACCGGATCGATGAACTCATGATGCAATCTCCTCGGCCGGAAAGATGTGGCGGGTCTTGTCCCAGCTCTTGGGACCGCCGCTGGCATGCAGGAATAGGGCGCGCTTGACCGCCAGGATGGCGATCAGGTTGCCGACCAACAGGCGCGGGATGGACACCAACCCCTGTCTCAAACCGTAGTTGGCAGTGACGAAGCCGGATCGCATCAGCACACGCCAACCAAGCAGCCACGCATTAATCGTGAGCAGCGATTTCAATGCGGGCGACAAGCTTGGATGCGCAGGAGCCCCCAGGCTCCTGGCAAGGCCGAGCTGGATCCAGATCAGAACGGCCGCGTAGCCGGCGACCATCAGCAATGCCGCCAGTGGGCCACGGCGATCGCGCATCCGCATCCACCGCTCGCCCAGCCCGCCCCGCCAGCCGAGGCGGTCCCAACCGGCAAATGCAATGCCGCCAACCCAGCGCGCCTTCTGGCGTACGGCGGCGTCGAAGCTGGCAGGGAAATGACCACGGCTGGCAACGACGGCATTGCTACCTGTTCGTGCCGGGATTCGGACGAACATGGTTTTGAGGCCGAGCGCGCCGAGACGGAGCCCCATCTCGTAATCCTCGGTCATGCTGGTGCCGATGAAGGGGCGGCCTTCCTGGATGGCGGCGAGCCGGGCCAATGCGTTCCGCTCTATGGCGCAACCTACGCCCGCCAGTGGAATTGCTGCGCCGACGGCTTCACGCACCACCAATTCTTTGCCGTGGCTTTCGGCAAATTCGTCGCAGTAGTGGCCGCTTACCCAGGTCGACGATGGATCGACGAGCGGCTGGACTGGGAGCTGGATCAGGGCGGCCCGGTCGATGAGCTGGTCGAACAATGTCAGCTCGAAGGGGTGAACCACATCCTCTGCGTCATGGAGCACGACTGCAATCGGTGAACGGCCGGTCCCTGCCTCGTAGGTGAGAAGGGCATCGTAAAGGTGGTTGAGGCAGTCGGCCTTGGTGGTGGGGCCGTCGGACGGCACTTCGACTGCTTCTATTCGCTTGTCGGCCACATTGACGATCGCCGCCGCCGTCGCGAGATCGTTGCGATAATAGCCGACGAATATCCGGTAGTCGGGATGATCGAAGCGCTTGAGGGTCGACTTCAGCATCGGCCCAATCACCAGACTTTCATCCCATGCGGGGATGAAGATGGCGATGAAGCGTGGCTTCCAAAGCATGGCGATGCTGGTCGCGAAGGCGCGCGGGTAGCGGGTGTAGATTGTCATTGCCCGCCACGCACGGCGAGCAAAGTAAATGAGGTCGACGGCCAGGTCGTCGAGAGCAAACAGCAGGAAGCCGACAGCAGCAAACAGCATCAGCTCCGACGCGGCGTCGGCCAGCAGGAACGCGGACGTCACGCGAAGCTGATCAGGGCGTCAGGCAGCTAATTTTTGGTGGAATACACTCGGACATGACAGGCCTCCCACGGCAGCGCAACAATCCGAGCGCGGGCTTCATGTCACATCGCCAAATCGACCGCAAGTACGACCGTTATGGCTGAACTTTGATTTACTCTACACCGCCTCTTTTGTCCGCCGGCTGCGCGGGGCCTTTACGGTTGCTTTCGTGGAAGGTGCACCAAGCTCCCGATATTTGGCCTCCACTTCGGCTATGTAGTCACGGGTGATCGGCAAGGCATTGCGATCGCGGACATATTGCAGCTGGTAATTGCACATCGACCCGGACTCGAAGGCGACGACGCCGCCGGACAAATAGAATTCCCACATGCGGTAGAAGCGCTCGTCGTACAGCTTGACGATCTTCGCCTTGGCCTTCTGCGTCCGCTGCAGCCAGTGACGCAAAGTATAGGCGTAATGCAGGCGCAGCGTCTCGATATCAGTGGTGATGAGGCGGAATTTCTCGGTCGAAGCGGCCATCGATGAGATCGACGGCAGGTGGTAGCCGGGGAAAATATATTTGTCGGTGAACGGGTCGGGCGCGTTCATCGACTTGCCGAGCTTGCCGATCGTGTGCAGCAGCATGACGCCATCAGGCTTGAGCAATTCGCGGCACTTGCCGAAAAATTCGTCGTAATGCGCGCCGCCGACATGTTCGAACATGCCGATCGAGACGATGCGGTCGAACTGGCCTTCGACATGGCGGTAATCGATCAGCTCGAACTTGACCTGGTCGGCGACGCCGGCTGCCTCGGCGCGTTCACGAGCGACCTTCAGTTGCTCCTCCGACAACGTCACACCGGTGACGCGGACACCGGCGACCTTGTTGAGGAACAGGGCCGTTCCGCCCCAGCCGCAGCCGATGTCGAGGACATGCTGGCCAGGCTCCAGCGCCAGCTTGGCGGCGATATGCGCCTTCTTGTCGAGCTGCGCCTGCTCCAGGCTGTTCCTGGGGTCGGTGAAGTAAGCGCAGCTGTACTGCATGTCGTCGTCGAGGAAGAGGCGGTAGAGGTCATTGCCGATGTCGTAATGGTGGGCGACGTTCTTCCGCGCCCGCTTGGCGACATTCTTGGCGCGCCACAGCTTCTTCCAGCGGCTCTTGCCCTTGCCGATGGCCTTGCGGCCTGCGCTTGCATCCTCCCAGGGGTTGGCGGCAGTCGCCAGCTCCATCAGGTCGAGGATGGTGCCGTCCTCGATCGTCATCCGGCCGTCCATATAGGCCTCGCCAAGGCCGAGGCGTGGATTGCGGGCGATGGCGAAGGCGGTCTTGTTGTCGGCAAGGCGGACGGTGACGGTCTTGCCGCCGCCGGGTCCGAATTCCAGCCTCTTGCCGCCGGGCATCAGCAGCACCAGCCGGCCTTCACGGATGATCTTACCGACCAGCTTCTCGATCAACGCCATGCAAATTCCCCGAATGATTTGTTGTCGGATGCCACGGCGTCAGTGCGGCGGCAATCGGTCAGGCGGCTTCGCGGGATTTGCGCTTGCGCTCCGCGGCCGTCTTCAGCTGCCCGCAGGCGGCATCGATGTCGCGGCCGCGCGGCGTACGGACCGGCGCGGAAATGCCGGCCTCGAAGACGATGTTGCTGAAGGAACGGATTCGCTCCTCGCTCGAACATTCATACGGCGCACCGCCCCAGGGGTTGAACGGGATGAGGTTCACCTTCGCCGGCAGCTTGTACTTGCGGATGAGGCGAACCAGCTCGCGCGCGTCTTCGTCGCTGTCGTTCTTGTCCTTGAGCATCACATATTCGAACGTGATGCGGCGGGCGTTATTGGCGCCCGGATAGGCGGCGCAGGCCTCAAGCAACTGGTCGATGCCATACTTGCGGTTCAAGGGCACGATCTCGTCGCGGATTTCCTTGGTCACCGCATGCAGAGAGACGGCAAGGTTGACGCCAATCTCCTCGCCGGCGCGCGCCATCATCGGGACGACACCTGACGTCGAGAGCGTGATGCGACGCTTGGAAAGGCCGAGGCCGTCGCCGTCCATGACGATCTTCAGCGCGTCGCGGACATTGTCGAAATTATAGAGCGGCTCGCCCATGCCCATCATGACGATGTTGGTCAGCATGCGGCCTTCGGGCTGGCTGGGCCATTCTCCGAGCGCGTCGCGGGCCAGCATCACCTGGCCGACGATCTCCGCCGGTTCGAGGTTGCGGACCAGCTGCATGGTGCCGGTGTGGCAGAAGCGGCAGTTCAAGGTGCAGCCAACCTGGCTGGAGACACAAAGCGTGCCGCGATCGGCGTCGGGAATGAAGACCATCTCGAACTCATGGCCGTCGTGGGTCTTCAGCAGCCATTTGCGGGTGCCGTCGTTCGAAACCTGTGCCTCGACCACTTCCGGCCGCGCGATTACGAATCGTTCTTTCAGCCAGGGCCGCTGCGTCTTGGCGATATCGCTCATCGCGTCGAAGTCGGTGACTCCGCGATTGTAGATCCAGTGCCAAATCTGCTTGGCGCGGAGCTTGGCCTGCTTCGGCTCGAGCCCCGCATGCTCCAGCTCGGCGCGCATGGCGTCCTTGCCGAGCCCGATAAGCTCGACCTTGCCGTCGGCACGCGGAACGGCCGCGCGCGGCACGGGCACAGGGTCAACGGGCCCCGGAATGGGCATCAGGTCGGTGTCGGCGCTCATGGATTGCCGCCCATGTAGTGGGAATGTGGCGGAATTTCTACCGGGGTAGCGAGCAGGCCGCCGCGGCCGCGTCGATTGCGGTTGGGGCGCCTTCGAGCAGATAGCGATCGGACATGCGGCGACCGCCTATGTCGCGCGCTTCCACCCTCAGCCCGCTCGCCGCACGCATTGCAGCGATAATCGCGGCTTCCTGGGCAGAATCCTTGCTCCAGGCAGAAGCGCCGCTCGCAACCAGCATGAAGGGCTGGTCACCAATCGTCAGGATTACGCTTGAGCGTGGCCTGACGGGACGCCGCAGCTGCGCGGAGAACTGCCCGTGGCGAGGGCCTGATCGATCGAAGGCGATTGCGGCGAACGGCGCCAACTCCTGCTTTTTCGCAGGCAAGAGCGGCTGCGCGACCGCCTCACAGGATTGGCCGCGATCGAAGCTGGCCCAGCTACCGCCCGAGGCCAGCAGATGTGACGGCGCAGCAGCCGCAGCGGTTGCGAGCATGCAGGCTGACAGGACGGCGGCGCGGATCATGACCCGACGGGTGTCGGGGCAGGCGGTCAACAGGTCAAGCGATCAGCAGTTGATGTTGGAAGCGACGGTGCCCGCCACGCAGCCGTTCGGCTCGCCCAGCGAGTCAGTAATGGCGTTGCCCAGCGACAAGGCACCAAAGGTCAGAGCGGCCCCTAGGATGGCGAGGACGAGCGCATATTCTGCTGCCGCAGCGCCCGACTCGCTCTTCCTGAAACGCCGATGCTTTTTCATCGCGCAATCCCGCTCTCGCCGATGGATTCTGGGCGCCAAAAGACGCCCTGCCCCGCTGCGCTTTCATTAATCAGAAGTCAAGTAATTGAGTTAATAAGACTTAAACAATTTGTCCCGCCTTGGGAATCGCCGTGAGTGCAAACGAAAAGGGCCCGGCCGGAGCCGAGCCCTTTGTCTCAAGCGGGTCGAGAGGTTCAGCCGGCCTTCGGGGCGCGGCGCTTCTCGATGAATTGCATCCGCATCTGCTTGCGCTCGTCCGGCGTGATGCGGCCGTCATGGTTGGCGTCGGCCATGTCGAAATGCTTGACCGCGGCGTCGGTCGCCTCCTGAAGCGAAACCCGCCCGTCACGATTGGCGTCGGCCATTTCAAACATCTGGCCGCCCATCATGCCGCCGCCCATGCGATGCATGCGCATGCCTTCGTGCGGCATGCCCGGAGGTGGCGCGACGCCTTCCGGAAGTGGATGGCCGTCCTTCAGGACGACGCGGCGCTCGATGCGCTCTTCGTGCGCTTTCGAGAATTCGTCGCGGCTGATGCTGCCGTCCTTGTTCGTGTCGAGGCGGTCGAATGCGGCGTTGGGGTCGCGCGTCTTTTGCGTCCATTCCATGCGACGCGCGCCGCGGTCGGCGAACCTTTCGCGCATATGATCGCGCATCGCGGCATGACCGGCCTCGGCTTCTTCCTTGCTCAAGAAGCCGTCCTTGTTCGTGTCGAGCTGCGCGAAATGCTCCCGAACCTTGGCGACCATTTCATCGCGGGTATCGATCCGGTCCGCCATCGGCCGGTCGGGGACGGCTTGCGGAGCCGGCGCGGGCTGGGCGACGGGTGCCTGGGCAATCGCTGCGCCCGCAAGCACGATACCGGCGGCGCCGATCAGAAATTCCTTCATGGAGACCTCCCACTCAAAAGTCCGCACGAAGGGATAATCCGCCATTCCTGTATCCCGCTTGAATGGGAAGTGAAGGGGTGGCAATGGCGCGCGGCCCCATTTCCCAAGGAGTTTCACCCCCTCGATGAGCGAATCGATTCGCCGCGTCGTCCTCGCCTTTTCCGGCGGACTCGACACCAGCGTCATCCTGAAGTGGCTACGCCAGACCTACAATTGCGAGGTCGTCACCTTCACCGCCGACCTCGGTCAGGGGGAGGAGCTGGAGCCGGCGCGCCACAAGGCGGAGCTCATGGGGGTCAAGCAGGAGCACATCTTCATCGACGACCTGCGCGAGGAATTCGTCCGCGACTACGTCTTCCCGATGATGCGGGCGAATGCGCTTTACGAGGGGCTCTACCTGCTCGGCACTTCGATTGCCCGGCCATTGATTGCCAAACGCCAGATCGAGATCGCCCACCAGGTCGGCGCCGATGCCGTCTCCCATGGCGCTACCGGCAAGGGTAACGACCAGGTCAGGTTCGAACTTGGCTATTATGCGCTCGATCCGGACATCAAGGTCATTGCCCCCTGGCGCGAATGGGACCTCAACAGCCGCACCGCACTGATCGACTTCGCCGAAAAGAATCAGATCCCGGTCCCCAAGGACAAGCGCGGCGAGAGCCCGTTCTCGACCGATGCCAACCTTTTGCACACCTCGTCCGAAGGCAAAGTGCTCGAAGACCCGTGGCAAGAAGTCCCGGACTATGTCTTCTCGCGCACGGACGATTTCGTATCCGCACCCGACAAGCCGGAAGAGATCACCGTCGAGTTCAAGGGCGGCGACGGCGTCGCACTTAATGGGAAAGCACTTTCGCCGGCGGCCCTGCTGACCGCACTCAACGACCTTGGCCGCAAGCATGGTATCGGCCGGCTCGATCTCGTCGAGAACCGCTTCGTCGGCATGAAGAGCCGCGGCATGTATGAGACCCCGGGCGGCACCATCTACCATGCCGCCCACAGAGCCATCGAGCAGCTGACGCTCGATCGCGGCGCCATGCACCTCAAGGACGAGCTGATGCCGCGCTACGCGGAGCTCATCTATAACGGTTTCTGGTTCTCGCCGGAGCGAGAGATGCTGCAGGCAGCGATCGACCACAGCCAGGCGAAGGTCGAGGGCACGGTGCGGATGAAGCTCTTCAAGGGCGCGGTCCATGTCACCGGCCGCAAGTCGCCGCAAAGCCTCTACAGCGAGCGCGTGGTCACCTTCGAGGACGACGCCGGCGCCTACGACCAGCGCGATGCCGAGGGCTTCATCAAGCTGAATGCCTTGCGCCTGCGGCTCCTGGCCCAGCGCGACAGAACGCGCGGCTGACCTTGGAAGCTGCAGCGCCGCCCTCGCTGCCAGGCCCCCGGCCCTGGTGGGAAACGCGCTGGTTCGTCGCGGCGATGATCCTCGCCGCCGTTATTCCACTGGCCTATCCGCCGGTTCCGCCCCTGGTCGACCTGCTCGGGCACATGGGCCGCTACACAGTCCAGCTCGACCTTGCTTCGTCGCCCGAGCTGCAACGCTTCTATGCCTATGACTGGCACCTGATCGGCAATCTCGGCGTCGACATACTCGTCATTCCGTTGAGCAAGTTGTTCGGGCTGGAAATGGCGGTGAAGCTCATCGCCATGAGCATCCCGCCGTTGACTGTCGGCGGGTTCCTCTGGGTCGCGCGCGAAGTGCACAACCGCCTTCCGCCGACCGCCGCATTCGCGCTTCCCTTTGCCATCGGGCATCCCTTCCTGTTCGGCTTCGTCAACTTCACCTTGTCGATGGCGCTAGCTTTTCTCGCTTTCGGGCTTTGGCTGAGGCTCGGGCGCCTCGGGCGGACGACGCTGCGGCTGGTGCTGTTCGTGCCCATCAGCTTCGTTCTCTTCTTCTGCCATACCTTCGGCTGGGGCACCTTGGGATTGCTGGCTTTCTCAGCCGAAGCCGTCCGTCAGCACGACAAGGGAGTGGACTGGTGGAAGGCCGCGCTTAGCGCTGCCCTCCATGCCGTGGTCATGGCTGGCCCAGTGGTGGTCATGCTGACCTGGCGGAGCACGGTGCAGAGCGGAGGCACGGCTGACTGGTTCAACCTGCCCGCCAAGGCCAGTTGGATCATGATGTCGCTGCGCGACCGCTGGCAGTGGTTCGACTTTGCCTGTGTCGCGGCCTTACTGGCCGTCATTGTCGAGGCACGACGGCGCCCCGAGCTCACTTTCTCTCGCAACCTGGCGTTTTCCGCCCTGGTGTTGCTCGCCGGCTTCATGATTCTGCCACGGATCGTCTTCGGATCAGCTTATGCTGACATGCGCCTGGCGCCGTTCATGATTGCCACGGCCATCCTAGCCATCCGTTTCCGGACGGAGACGGTGATGCCGTTGGCCCGAAAGCTCGCCGTGCTGGCCGTTGGCTTTTATGCGCTGCGCATAGTCGCCACGACAATCAGCCTGGCGATGGCGTCAAACGACCAGGAAGCAAAGCTTGATGCGCTCGACCATGTTCCGCGCGGCGTGGCGCTCGTCAGCCTCGTCGGTCAGGAATGCAAAGCCCTGTGGGCATTGCCCCGCAACACGCATTTGCCGGCGATGGCTCTCGTTCGCCGGCATGCCTTTTCCAACGACCAGTGGACCGTCGAGGGCGCAAACTTGCTGTCGGTCCGCTACAAGGCAGCAGGGCATTTCACCGCCGACCCATCGCAGATCGTACGGCCGGCCGAATGCGAGAGTAAGGAGGCGTGGGCGGCCGAGCGCGCGCTCGCTGCGATCCCAAAGGGCGTCTTCGATTATGTCTGGCTGGTCGACGTACCGCCAATCGACCCACGGTTGGTTGATGGGATGACTCCCGTCTGGCGCGGGCCGGGCAGCCTGCTCTATGCTATCGGCAAAACCGGGGATCAGCCGAAACCATGACCGCCTTGTCGATCGTCGTCCCCTGCTTCAACGAGCAGGAGTGCATTGCCGCTTTGTACCAGCGGCTGACCAAGGCCGCGAAGTCGGCGGCCGGTGGTGATTATGAGATCGTCCTCGTCAATGACGGTTCACGCGACCGCACCTGGCCGATGATGAAGGACCTGGCGGCTGCCGATCCCCGGCTGGTCGCCATCAATCTGTCGCGCAACCATGGGCACCAGCTGGCGCTGACCGCCGGCCTGGACCTTTGCCGCGGTGACACGATCTTGATCATCGACGCCGACCTTCAAGACCCGCCAGAGCTGCTTCCGGCCATGATCGACACGATGCAGCGCGAGGGCGCAGACGTCGTTTATGGCCTGAGGACCGCGCGCGCCGGCGAGACCAGGTTCAAGCGCGCGACGGCCCACGCTTTCTATCGCATGCTGGCGCGGGCAACCGATGTCGACATCCCCGTGGATGCCGGCGATTTCCGACTCATTAGCCGCCGCGCGCTCGACGCTTTGCTGGCGATGCCGGAGCAGGCGCGCTTCATTCGCGGCATGGTCGCTTGGATTGGCTTCCGCCAAGTGCCCTTACCCTACAACCGCGATGAGCGCTTCGCGGGGACGACCAAATATCCGCTCAGGAAGATGATCCGTTTCGCGCTCGATGCGCTGACCGGGTTCTCGTCGGCGCCGCTGAAGATTGCGAGCCATGCCGGCCTGTGGCTCTCGATCGGCTCGGTGCTGCTGGTGATCTACATCCTCGCCGGCTGGCTGTCGGGCCGTGCCATTCCCGGCTGGACGTCGCTGATGCTGGTCGTTGTCGCCATCGGCGCGGTGCAGATGTTCGTGCTGGCGATGATGGGTGAATATATCGGCCGGCTGTACAGCCAGTCGAAACAGCGGCCGCTCTACATCGTCCAGGAAATCGAGGGGGGTGGAATAGGCCAGCCGCCGAGCCACGAGCGTGGGCTCGGCATCGTCGCCTCAGCGAAAGGTCCAATGGCGGTGAAGCCAAAAGGTCATCAGCGGCGTCAACGCGATGTTGGGAACGATCGGCCACCACGTCGGCCCAAGAAGGCGCTCCACTAACAGCCAGACCCAGAAGCTGTTGAGCAGGTATCCGACGATGTTGACGACGACGAAGCGGGTGCCGGTGGCGGCGTGATCGTCCCGTGTCCCGTGTCCGGCGAAGCTAATCCAGCCATGGGCGAAATAGCCGACGACGACACCAACGATCCAGGCGATGGCGATGGCGACGAGTGGCGACGTTGTCCGGGTTTCGGCCAGAACGTAATAGATCGCCTGGCCGCCGATGGTAATCAGCGCGCCGATGACGCCGTAGCGGATGAGCTGACCGAAGGCGGCGCGGGCCTCCGGGTCGGCCATCGCGCGGTCGATATGCTTCTTCACCTCTTCAGCCGTGCCTCGATGGTTGCCTTGGCCATGGCCACAGGCTTGACCAGCGAGGTCGGGATCAGCCTCACTGCTGCCCGGCGCAGCATCCAGGCGAAGTCGCCGCCGATTTCGAGCGGCTGGCTGTCAGGCACGCGGCTCGCCAGCATTGCCTTCGACAGCCGCTTCTGGCCCGCCGCATTGGCATAGACGTAACTGTTGAAGCGATACCAGGGCATGACCTCGCTCTGGCCCTGGAGCTTTGGCCGGACGAAGTCGAACGCCGCATAGCCGCGCGACGCGAACTTCTCGCGCCAATATTCGGGCGGCTGTTCGTTGACGTGATGTTCGCCACCCTGGTGCGGGACGGCGGCGGAGAAGAGGATGACGTCGCCGTGGCGGGTAAGGTTGTCGACGAAGAGCTCGGCCTTACCCTCAGGCAAGTGCTCGGCGACTTCTAGGGTCTGCACCAGGTCGAAGCTCTTTTTGAGATCGAGCGGCGTCGAGAGGTCGTGGGCGCGGAAGTTCTTCTTCGGGATCGCCAGCTGGTCGGCCTGGACATAGTCGCCATCGACCGCCACTACAGTCTTCACGCCTGCCGCCAGCCATTCTGCAGCCCAGGCACCGTGGCCGGCGCCGACATCGAGCAGGCTCGTAATTTTCATTTCCGGCAGGAGGATCGAGGCGACGGCGCGCGCCGACCGTCGCGACCCGGCGTCGATATAGGAATAGAAATCGTGGGAATATTCGTGGTCGCTCATCGTCTGCCGCTTGTCCTAGGCTCGGGCCACGCTAGAGCGCGAAACAGCGAAGAGCGCAAGAACATGGGGTCGGCCAGGCGTTTATGGAAAAGCTCAAACAGGTTTTCGACCGCCGCTGGCGTCTGTTGCTGCTCATCGCCTGGGCGCTGTTCTGCGCCTGGCTGATCTATTCGCGCTGGAATTACATCCGCGGCTTCATCCTCACCGATACCGACGACAATATGCGGATGAGCCAGGTCCGCGCCTGGATGAACGGGCAGGGCTGGTTCGACCTTCGCCAATACAAGATGAACACCCCCTACGGCATCAACATCCACTGGTCGCGTCTGGTGGACCTGCCGATTGCCGGGCTGATCCTGCTTGGCCGGTTGTTCATAACCGGCCCCCATGCGGAGCAGATGGCGGTCGCCGTCGCGCCGTTGATCCCGCTGGCGCTGATGATGACGTCGCTCAGCCTGATCATCCGTCGCCTGGTGGCGCCGGCGGCATGGCCGCTGGCAATCGGCTGCCTGTTCTTTGCCGGCTCGACCATGGGCATGTTCCAGCCAACTCGGATCGACCATCACAATTGGCAGTTGGCCCTGCTGGCGCTCGGCTGTGCCGGGATTGCCGACAAGAAGCGCGCCCGCGGCGGCGTCGTGCTTGGCATCGCCACGGCACTGTCGCTCAGCATCGGGCTGGAGATGCTGATCTATCTGGCGCTCGGCGGCGTGACGTTGGTGCTGTTCTGGATTTTCGACCGGGACGAAAGGCGGCGGCTGGCGACCTATGCCGTGACCTTGGCGGGCGGCACCGCGCTCGGCTTCCTCGTCTTCGCCTCCTACGCCAACCGCGGGCCGGTCTGCGACGCACTGTCGCCGGTCTGGATGTCCGATGCCCTGCTCGGCGGCGCGCTCCTGCTCTGCCTTGCCTCCTGGTCGCCTGTGAAATGGCAGATCCGGCTCGGCGCCGCAGCGGCCGCCGGAATCGCGATCGCCGCTTTCCATGCACTCGCCTGGCCGCATTGCCTGTCGCGGCTCGAAGGCGCTTCGCCGGAGCTTTATAAGCTCTGGCTCAGCCATGTCCGTGAGGCGCGGCCGATCTACGCGCACGGCTGGCGGACGGCGACATTCACTTTGGCGCTCCCGATTGCGGGGGCCATCGGCTGGGCGCTGCTCGTCTGGGAAGCTCGGCGCGACTGGAGCCGCCTGCTCAAGGTCGCCGGCGTCGCATTATCGGCGATCGCGGCAACCCTGCTGCTCTTCTGGCAGACGCGCACAGGGCCGGCGGCGCAGATGCTCGCCATTCCCGGCGCTGTTGCGCTCGTGTGGACCTGGGCGCCGCGTGCCTTCGCGTCGAACAACACGATCGTACGGGTGTTTGGGACGACGTTGATCGTGCTGGGCGGGCTAGGCGCGGCGGCCCCGATCATCCTCGACCAGATCCCCGACAAGACCCAGACGCCGCGCGACAAGAAGATCGGGCTGGCCAACAACCTCTGCCCGTCGCTGTGGGCGATGAAACCGGTGGCGCAGCAGCCGCAAGGCATCGTCTTCACCTTCGGTGACCTTGCCCCGCGGCTGATCACCGTCACCCATCATTATTCGATCACCGGCCCCTATCATCGCAATGGCACTCAGATCATCGACATGATGCACGCCTTCATGTGGTCGCCGGACCAGGCGCATGCGATCATCAAGAAGTACCGGTCCGATTATGTGCTCGTCTGCCCGATGATGAGCCAGTCGACCCTGTTCAAGTCGGACGCCCCGAACGGCTTCTATTCTCAGCTCGACAAGGGAAAGATCCCGGCCTGGCTGCAACCGATCGACCTTGGCAAAGGCAGCCCGCTGAAGATGTGGAAAGTGGTCGGCTAGAGGCCGTTCGCAACGTTCACACGGCTTCAGCTCACCGTCCCGCCGTGTCCGATCGTTGCCGGTAGAGGTTTTCGAACTGCCGGAGCTCGGCCGACGGAATGTCGGAAATCGCGGCGAAGCGAAGTCCGTCCGTGCTCCATTGGTCAAGCGCGAAGCCGTTTTCGACCTTGTTTCGGCCGCGCGCGGCGGAGGCTCTCCACACGTACACATTCACCGTGTGGAGCCGGCGCTTGTAGACGATTGCCGCCGCCGTCTTGCCGTCGATGGAATCGAGCCGGCCGCCGACGAGCGGGAAGCCGCGGTCCGAAAGGTCCGGCACCGGCGGCGCGAAATCCACCTTGCCGTTGAACCACGGCTTCACAACGTGCTGGTTTGCCGTCTGCACGTCGATGAGATGGCCGGGCTGGAGAGAGCGCACGTGGCTCGAGACAAGCTGCTGCTCGAGTGCCGCCTGCCCGGTAGCAGGGAGGAACGTCACCATTGCGAGCGAGGCTGCGATCGCACCGCCGAGACCTGGCGCAAGCCAGGCCGGCAGCCTGTTCTCGTTCGCCGCCCTGGGCGAAAGCTCGGGCATCGCGCCGATCCGCTGCCGCAGCGAATCCGGAGCGGCATGGCGAACGCCGTCGCTCCGCATGAGGTTGTGCAGCGCCTGCAGACGCTCGAGTTCCTCGCGGCAGCCTTCACAGCGCAGAACATGCGCCTCGACCATCGCGACGTTCGCCGCATCGAGCTCGTTGTCGACAAGACCGCCGAGGAGCAGCTCCTGATCAGCGCACGCAACCATTACTTCACACTCCTAGACTGCTCGTCGCCGTTCCTTCCGGCGGGCAACAACTCCTTTGCCAGCATGGCCCGACCTCGCGCGAGGCGCGACATGACCGTACCGATCGGCACGCCGGTGACTTCGGCGATTTCAGCATAGGACAGGTCCTCCAGCTCCCGCAGCACGATGGCTTCCCGGAATGGCTCGGGGATAGCCTCGATCGCTGCCCTGACCTGGCCGATTTCGGCCTTGCGCAACACCTCGTCCTCCGGACTCGGACCGGGATCCGGCTGATTCTTGACCAGGGCCGCCGCTTCTTCGCCTAGGCTGCTTTCGTGGACGACCAGTGACACTGCTCCGCCCGGCGTCTGTGCGCTCCGGCAACAATTACGAACGATCGCGAACAGCCAAGCCTTTGGCGACTCTCCCCGGAACTGGGCGAACGCACGGAAGGCCCGCAACAGTGCGTCCTGCACGACATCTTCGCTGAGCACGGGGTCGCGCGTGAGATAGCGCGCGAGGTTATAGGCCCCGTCGAGGTGGGGCAGGATCAGCTGGTTGAATGATTGCAGATGTCCGGCGCCGGGCAGGGACGCTCCCGGCACCGGACGGTTGCTAGTCGCCACGCGCGGCGTGAAGAGGGTGGGGGCAAAATTCCTCACGAGCTGACGACTAGTCCCATGCTCACGCCTTCACGACGATCGTGCCCGTCATGTGCGGGTGCAGGGAACAGAAATACCCGAATTGCCCGGCTTTGGCGAAGGTGAAGCTGAAGCGGTCGCCGGTATCGAGCACCTTCGATTTGAACGCGAGACCCTGCGCGACGACCGTGTGGGGAATGTCGTCATCATTGACCCAGGTGACAGTGGTCCCCGGACGCACGGTTAGCGTGGCCTGATTGAAGGTGAAATTCCCGATGTGAACGAGCTGGGCCTGCGGAGGCGGAGCCGCCTTCACGTCATCGGCGACAATCGTCATCGCGAATGCGGCTGCGAGCAGTGAGAAGGCTTGAAACGTCACCATTCCAAAAGCGCGGGTCATGCAGATTTCCTTTGATTCAAGCGGTGAGAGTGGAGTCGATCAGCGCGACGCGGTCGTGGCCGCGCACGAACACGGCATCGGTGATGCCAAGCATGCTGTGCAGTTGCTCCGGAGGGACCTTCAGTGGACCGGGTGATGGAGCGGTGCCCGGCGCGGGCTGCGGAAAGGCAGTCGAGCGCGCCGTGTGAAAGGCGATGTGCCCTTCCACCTTTTGCGTGATCTGGTGGATGTGGCCATTGAGGATGGTGACCGATCCGAACCGCGCAAGCAGCTTCAATGCTTCGGCAGCATCGTCGGTCCCCCAACCCCATGCCTCGTAGACCGTCCAGAGCGGGATGTGGGCGAAGACGACGATGGGGGTCGAAGAGTGGCGGGCGGCGAGATCCGCCTTGAGCCACTTGAGCTGCTCCGCGCCGAGATTGCCCATTCCGCCGGGCTTAAGGTCCGCGACGTTGACCAGGGCGATGAAATGCACGCCGCGATGGTCGAAGCTGTACCAGCCGGCACCCATACTTCCTTTGCCGAAGCGCTTAAGGAATGCCTTGCCTCCGTCGGGGTCCAGCATGTCGTGCTCGCCGGGCACGAAGAAGACGGGAAGTCCCAGCTCCTTCAGCATCTGGTCCGCGTCATCGAACTCCTCGTCGCGCGACAATTGCGAGACATCGCCGGTGTGGATGACAAAATCCGGCTGGTTCGGCAGCGCCTTCACCTTCGCGATGGCTTCGCGAAAGGTCGCCCGGGCGTCAGCGTTAGGCGGTTTGTTGAAACCGATGTGGCTGTCGCTCAGCTGCACGAAGGTGAAAGGCTTTGACGCCGAACGAAGCAGCGGCGCGGCGATCGCGCTGTCGAGACCCAGAGAGCTTGTGATCCCGCCGTTGAAGGCAAAGAGCGCTCCTGTGCCGGCCCAGGCCATGCATTTGAGGAAATCGCGGCGGTCGTTTTCGGGGTTCATCGAAAGTCCTCTTTTGAAAGGCGTTCGACGACACGACCGGCCGGCGTTCCGGTTTATTCCCGGCGCACGAAATTTTTTAGGAAGCCAATGTCCGCATTGGGCCGAAAGCTGCCATTAGTTCGCGGCGCGCGATCCTAACCCGCAAGCCCCGGCAAACTCCGCTCCAGCCCGTCGAGGACGAACTGCACCGCCAGCGCGGCGAGGATGACGCCGAGGATGCGGGTGATCATGGCTTCCAGCTTGGCGCCGATCAGCTTCATCAGCGGACCTGCTGTCAGTAGAGCGATGAGGGTCAGGATCATGACCGCGGTCAGCGCACCGAGGACGATCGCGCCCTGCGTCAGCCCCTCGGCGCGCGCGCTGAGCAGCATGATCGAAGCGATGGAACCGGGCCCGGCGATCATCGGGATGGCCATGGGGAAGACGCTGATGTCTTCGGCCTCCGGCGTGCCCTCGATCTCCTTCGCCCGCTCCTCGCGGCGCTCGGTCCGCCGCTCGAACACCATATCCAATGCAATCATGAACAGCATGATGCCGCCCGCCAGCCGGAAGGCGGACAGCGAGATGCCGAGCGTCCGGAGCAGCGGCTCGCCGAGCAAAGCGAAGAAGACGAGAATACACCAGGCAACCGCCGTCGAGCGTACGGCCATCTTGCGGCGATGCACTTGCGTCGTGCCGCTGGTCAGCGAAGCGAAGATCGGCGCGCAGCCCGGCGGGTCGATGATCACCAGCAAGGTGATGAAGGCGGTGGTGAAAAGCTCGATCACAGGCCCGCGGGCTCCGCGAGGCCTTCGCGGCGGTGCGCCGCCACAAGCGTGTTCCGGAGCAGCATGGCGATGGTCATCGGCCCGACCCCGCCCGGGACCGGCGTGATTGCGCCCGCCACTTTTTGGGCGTCGTCGAAAGCGACGTCGCCGACCAGCCGCGTCTTGCCTTCGCCGGCGTCGACGCGGTTGATGCCGACGTCAATGACGGTGGCGCTGGACTTCAGCCAGTCGCCCTTGACCATTTCCGGCCTGCCGACGGCGGCGACGACGATGTCGGCGCGGCGGACGACGGCGGGCAGGTCCTTGGTGCGGCTATGGGCGATGGTGACGGTGCAGCTTTCGCCGAGCAGCAGCATCGCCATCGGCTTGCCGACGATGTTGGAGCGGCCGATGACGACGGCGTCGAGGCCGGACAGCGAGCCCAGCTCCTGCTTCAGCAAGTAAAGGCAGCCAAAGGGCGTGCAGGGAACGAGCGCGTCGGCCGCCCCGATCGCCAACTTGCCTGCGTTGATGGGATGGAACCCGTCGACATCCTTGGCGGGATCGATGGCGGCGATGACCTTGGCGCTGTCGATATGGCCGGGAAGCGGCAACTGGACGAGGATACCGTCGATGGCGGGGTCGCGGTTTAGCTGGTCGACCAGCGCCAGCAGTTCGGCTTCGCCGATGTCGGCGGACAAATTGTGGCTAACGCTCTCCATGCCCGCCTCGCGCGTCGCTTTGCCCTTGGATCGGACATAGACGGCGCTGGCCGGGTCTTCGCCAACCAGCACGGTGGCCAAACCGGGCGCGCGGCCAGTGGCAGCGCGGAAGCGCTCGACTTCCTGCGCGACGCGGGCGCGAACCTCCTGGGCGGCGGCGCGCCCGTCGATCAGGCGGGCCGCCATCGGCTCAGGCCGCGCCCGCCGGTGGCAGGCTCATGGCGATATTCGGAAGCACGATCTGGCTAAGGATGGAAATGACCAGCAGCAGCACCAGCGGGGAGAAATCGAGACCGCCGAAGTCCGGCAGGATCTTGCGGATCGGCCGGTAAAGCGGATCGAGGAAGCGTTCGAGACCGTAGAGGAAGCGACGCAGGCCATCGTTCGAGGTGTTGAGGACGTTGAACGCGATCAGCCAACTCAGCGCCACTTGGGCAATGATGACCCACCACAGGACGTCGAGCAGGACGATGAGGATCTGGATGATCGTGATGAGTATCATGGCCGACGCTTAGCCGCGCGCGATTCCGGCGGCAACTAGGGGGCGAAACGATTGGGCATGGCTTCGGCGAGGATAAGGGCGAAGTCGCCGTCCTCGTCGGTCCATTCCCGCAATGGCGTCCAACCCCCGGCGAGCAGCAGCACGCGGCCGCCGCGCGGGCCGTATTTGTGGCTGTTCTCCGTATGGATGCTGGAACCCCTGGCGAAAGAGAAGGAATGGCCGTCGATGGAGAAGCTGACGTCGCGCTTCGCGACCAGGTGCATCTCGATCCGCGACAATATGTCGTTCCAGCGTGCCTGATGCCGGAAGGCATCGACGGGAATGTCGCCGCCGAGCTCACGGTTGATGCGGTGGAGGAGATTGAGGTTGAATTCGGCCGTCACCCCTTCCGGATCGTCATAGGCGGCGAGCAGGCGCTCAATGCCTTTGACCCGGTCCATGCCGATCAGCAGGCGCGCGCCGGTGCCGAGGATGTCGCGGAAGTGGCGGAGCAGGTCGGTGCCGCTCCGAGGCACGAAATTGCCGATCGTCGAGCCGGGAAAGAAGCCAAGCTTGGGAAGCTCCGCAACTTCGGGCGGCAAAGCGAACGGCTTCGTGAAGTCCGCTTCGACCGGATAGACGTGGATGTCCGGGAAATCTTTATCGACGACAGCGGCGCTTTCGCGCAGGTAGTCGCCGCTGATATCGACCGGGACATAGGCCTTGGGCTGGATGCCGCGCAGCAGCAGCGGCGTCTTGGTCGAGGAGCCAGAGCCGAGTTCGACGACCGCGCAATTGTCCGCCGACAAGGCGTCGACTTCTGACATGATCTCTTCAAGAAGGGCCGTCTCGGTCCGGGTCGGGTAATAACTTGGCAGCCGGGTAATGTCGTCGAACAGCTCCGATCCGCGGCGGTCGTAGAACCAGCGGGCCGGGATGGCCGGGGTCGGCTCGGCGAGGCCCGCCAGCACATCGGCTCGAAAGGCGGGATCGGCTTCAGTGTCGGTGTCAGGCGTCGCGAGCAAGGCGCACTCCCGTGAATTGCCAGCGCGCGGCCGGCGGGAAGAAATTGCGGTAGGAGGCGCGGCTGTGCCCGCGCGGCGTGGCGCAGCTGGCGCCCTTCAGCACCATCTGCCCGCTCATGAACTTGCCATTATATTCGCCGACCGCGCCCTCGGCGATCCTGAAGCCCGGGTAGGGGAGATAGGCGCTGGCGGTCCATTGCCAGACGTCGCCGAAGACTCCGCCGCCAGGGCGCGGGATGACCGGGCCGCCGGTATCGAGCTGATGACCGAGCCAGGGATCGGCTCCGCTGGCGAAATCCTCCCACTCGGCTTCGGTCGGCAGTCGCGCGCCGGCCCAGCGGGCGAAGGCGTCGGCCTCGTAGAAACTGATGTGGGAAACAGGCGCGGCGCCGTCGATCTCGCGGCGGCCACCGAGGGTGAAGATGGTGCCGTCGCCATGCCAATAGAGCGGCGCGGTGATCTTTTCCTGCTGGACCCAGGCCCAGCCGTCGCTGAGCCAGAGCGACGGATTCGAGTAGCAGCCGCCCGCGATAAACTCCGACCATTCGCAGTTGGTGACGGGCCGCGCGGCAATCTGATGCGGTGTCAGAATCACGTCATGTTTTGGGCGTTCGCAATCAAAGGCGAAGCCGCCGTCGACCGCGCCGATCTTCGCGACTCCTTCGCGGCCCGGTAGCCAAGTGAGCGGTCCGATG
This sequence comes from Sphingomonas alba, assembly GCF_023516555.1. Taxonomy (GTDB): domain Bacteria; phylum Pseudomonadota; class Alphaproteobacteria; order Sphingomonadales; family Sphingomonadaceae; genus Sphingomicrobium; species Sphingomicrobium album. The sequence continues at coordinate 1,411,707 of NZ_JAMGBD010000001.1, read as the reverse complement.
GCGAAGCAGGCCGGAGCCGAAAGCTCGCCATAAGCCGGCTCCAGCGGATTCTCGGCGAGCCCGGCGAGCAGGTCGGTCAGCAGCAATTCCTGGTGCTGCTGCTCATGATTGATTCCGAGCTCGATCAGCTCGAGAGTTGCCGCCGGCAGGTTCGGCATGGCCTTGGCTAGCGCTTCGTCGACATGCGCCCGCCAGTCGCGGACTTCAGCGAGCGAGGGCCTGCTCAGCAGGCCGCGCTTGGGCCGGGCGTGGCGGTCGCCCTCGGCTTCGTAATAGCTGTTGAAGAGAAAGTGGAAGCGCTCGTCGAAGGGGCGATATCTGGGCGCATGGTCGCGAAGGACGAACGTCTCGAAAAACCACGTCGTGTGGGCGAGGTGCCACTTGGCCGGGCTGGCGTCGGGGAAGGGCTGGAGGTTGGCGTCGGCCTCGGACAGCGGCGCGGCGAGGTCAAGGCTCAGCCGCCGCGTCGCGGCGAGCCGGTCGGCAAGCTGGCCGCTTAGCGAGTGGCTCCGGGTTGCCACAAAACATCCCCTCCGCTGCTGCGTGCAATGTGCCGCGCCGAGACAAACAGATGATCGGATAGTCGGTTCAAATATGCGAGCGCGTGCGGGCTGATGGGGTCACTCTCATTCAATGCAACGGCCGCGCGCTCGGCCCTGCGGACGACGGCCCGCGCCAGGTAGAGCGAGGCCGCCGCAGGCGAACCGCCGGGCAGGATGAAGCTGGTCAGCGGTTCAAGTTCGGCGTTCATGGTGTCGATCTCGCGCTCGAGGCGCTCCACCTGGCCGGCGGTGATCCTCAGCGCGCCTTCCATAGCGCCGGGCGTGGCGATGTCGGCTCCGAGGTCGAACATTTCGTTCTGGATGGCACGTAGCCGCTTCCCGTGATCGTCGTCGGCCAGCGTCAAAGCGACGCCGATGGCGCTGTTCGCCTCGTCGACTTCGCCGATTGCGTGCATTCGAGCCGAGCTCTTCGAAACCCGGGAACCGTCGACAAGGCCGGCCGACCCGGTGTCGCCGGTGCGCGTGTAAATCTTGTTGAGCTTGACCAGGTCAGCCCCGCGAAACGCCGGCGGCGAGCAGGATGATGATGACGATGACGATCGCCAGCGCCTGGAACTGGACGCGCTTCTGCATCCACTTCTGCTGCTGCTCGCTCGACATCTCCTTGCCCTGGGCCATGGTCATGACGCCGCGGACCAGGACGTAGACGGTTGCCGCCATGGCCGCGACAAGCAGGATGACGAGGAAGATGCTCATGGCGCGCTCCTAGTCCGCGGAGAAGATGAAACCAAGGGGCAGCTTGCCGTTGACCAAATCCGCGGCAAGGGCGCGACCATCGACCTCGCCGTCGCGCATCGCAGCAAGCGTTGGCGCCAGGTCGCGCTTGGCGAGGCGGCGGCCGTCTCCGTGCAGGACAAGCGCATGATGGCGGTAGGTCGGCTCAGGCAGGCCGAGTAGTAGCTGCAACAGCCGCTGCACCGGCGTCGACGGGCGCAGGTCGGCGCCGCGCACGACCTCGGTTACGCCGCTATTCGCATCGTCGACGATACAGGCGAGATGGTAGGATGAAGGCGCGTCCTTGCGGGCGAGGATGGCGTCGCCGATGTCGCCGGCCTTCGCTTCGAATTGCGTGCCATCGTGCTCCGTCCAGGTCGGCAGGCCAATGATGGCCAGCGCCTTGGCACTATCCAGCCGCCAGCTATGCGCCGTCGTTGATCGGCGCTCGGGATCGTCGGGCAGGCCGCGGCAGGTGCCGGGATAAGCAGCACCTGCATCGCCGTGCGGGGCGGTCAGCGAAGCGGCAATGTCGGCGCGCGTGCAGAAGCAGGGATAAACAAGGCCACGCTCGCGCAGCTGGTCCAAGGCGTCGGCATATAAATGCGTCCGTTGCGATTGGATCAGGGGCTCGCCGTCCCACCGGATGCCAAGCCAAGCCAAGTCTTCCAATATGCCGTCGATGAACTCGGGCCGGCAGCGTCCGGGGTCCAGATCTTCGATGCGCAAACGGAACCGATCGCCCGCCCGCCTGCCGATCGCCGCCGAATAGGCATGGCCCAGGTGCAGGCGGCCGGACGGGGACGGCGCGAAGCGGGTCGTCGTCACCGGCAAGTGAGTCCCGGCTGCAACATTGGCCAAGATTGCGACATGTTATGGCGGCCTTGGCGTTCCGGGTGCACTTGACGACGAATCTGCAATGTCCGATTCATGGCTTTGTCACGCCGGGTTGGCATCCGGCAGGTCACAAGGGAAGCGAGCCCGTTCGGTCTCACTCCTCCTTGCGTGCGACAGGGCCGGAGCGGTGTTCGAGCGGGCGGACACGGAAAGGCCATTGCCCGCGTCATGTATCATCCGGACCTCATCCGCCACCCCGACAGCTGCCCGGCGCTGGTGCTCAACGCCGACTATACGCCGCTCAGCTATTATCCATTGAGCCTCTGGCCGTGGCAGACCGCGGTGAAGGCCATGTTCCTCGAGCGCGTCGATGTCGTCGCCCATTACGACCGCGAGGTGCACAGCCCGAGCCGGGCGCTGAAGCTGCCCAGCGTCATCGCGCTCAGGCAATTCGTGAAGCCGAACGAATATCCAGCCTTCACGAGGTTCAACCTGTTCCTCCGCGACCGCTTTCGCTGCGTCTATTGCGGGTCGCGCAAGGAGCTGACGTTCGACCATGTCATCCCGCGCGCCCAGGGCGGGCGGACGACCTGGGAGAATGTCGCCACTGCCTGCGCGCCCTGCAATCTGCGTAAGGGCGGGCGGACGCCGATTCAGGCGCATATGCAAATCGAGAGCGAACCGATCCGGCCGACCAGCTGGCAGCTACAGGACCACGGGCGGCGCTTCCCGCCCAATTACCTGCACCAGAGCTGGCGGGACTATCTCTACTGGGATGTCGAACTGGAGGCTTAGGCGCCCTTCAGATACGCGCGGATCTTCGGCTCTACGGCTGGGTCCCCCAGGCCTAGCGCAAGGTTGGCCAGCACAAAGCCTGCTTTGTCGCCGCAATCGTGCCGGGCTGAATCCGATGTCACCGCATGGAAGGGCTGCGCGCCGATCAGCTTCGCCATGGCATCGGTGAGCTGGATCTCGCCACCCGCACCCTTTTCGCCGGAATCGAGAATGCGCATCAATTCGGGCTGCAGTATATAGCGCCCGATGACGGCGAGATTCGATGGCGCGTCTTCGGGCTTCGGCTTCTCGACCAGACCCTTCACCTCGACTGCCCGGCCTTTGGTTTCGCCCGGGGTGATGACGCCGTAACTGGCGGTCCTCTCCTTCGGCACTTCCTCGGTCAACAGGATGTTGCCCCCAAGCTCGTTATAGGCCGCGACCATATCTTTCAGCGCACCCGGCGCCATCAGATCGTCGGGCAACAGCACCGCGAACGGTTCATCGCCAACGATATTTTTGGCGCACCAGACCGCATGGCCGAGACCCAGCGGCTGCTGCTGGCGGACCGAGACGATTTCGCCGAAACCCGAACGCGACGAGGCAAGTACATCGAGGCTCTTGCCGCGCTCGCGCATGGTCGTTTCAAGTTCGAAGCCGATGTCGAAATAATCGTCGAGTGCCGCCTTGCCGCGACCGGTGACGAAGATCAGTTGCTCGATCCCCGCCTCGCGCGCTTCGTCGACCGCATATTGAATCAGCGGCCGGTCGACGACCGTCAGCATTTCCTTCGGGATCGACTTGGTGGCCGGCAGCAGCCGCGTGCCGAGCCCGGCCACGGGAAACACCGCCTTGCGAACCGGCTTCCAGCTCATTGCGGATCCGAGATGGTGACGTTCTCGGAGGCATTGCCCTCCGGAGCCGCAGCCGGCGGTGCCTCACCGGCGGGCGGCGGCAGGTCGAAACGGTCCGTCTGGCGCGGCTGCGAGCGCTTCATCAGTTCGTCGACACGCTCCGGCTTGGCGTAGGTCGGGGGCGTCAGCAGTTGCTCGGCCGTTGGCGTGACTGTCGCCATCGCCGGCCTGATCGGCAGCGCCTGGCCGGCTGCCGGTTTTAGGGGCGCGACCTTGCCGCAAGCGGCGAGCGCTAGCACGAACAACGGAATGAGGCGAACAAGCTTCATTAACGACTCCGGCGCGCGGCGCGAGCGGCCGCAACGGCCTCTGCTACCCTGTCCGGGGCCGTCCCGCCAGCCGACCCACGCGCCTTGACGGCCGCTTCGACCGACAGGCGCGGCAGCGCGTTTTCGCCGATGCGCGGGTCGATGCCTTGAAGGTCCGCCAGGTTCAGCTCGTCGAGCGCCTTGCCGGTCGCTTCAGCGAGCGCAACGGCGCGGCCGGCAATGTGGTGGGCTTCACGGAACGGGACGCCATTCGCGGCCAGCCAGTCCGCGAGCTCGGTTGCGGTGGCATGTCCGGCGGCTGCGGCGGCGCGCATTTTCGTCGGCACGAATTCCAGGTCGGTGATCATTCCGGCCATGGCCGCAAGGCTCAGCGACAGCAGGTCGTGCGCGTCGAACAGGGGCGGCTTGTCGTCCTGCAGGTCCTTGGCATAGGCGAGCGGCAGGCCCTTCAGCAGCACCAGCAGCGCCACCAGGTCGCCGACGATCCGCGCACTGTGCCCGCGCACCAGCTCGGCGGCGTCGGGATTGCGCTTGTTCGGCATGATCGACGAGCCGGTCGACCAGGCATCGGGCAATTTCACGAACCCGAAGGGCTGCGACGCCCACATGATGATTTCTTCGGCAAGGCGCGACAGATGCACCGAGCAGAGCGCGGCGGCATGGAGGTAATCGACGGCGAAGTCGCGGTCGGAGACGGCATCGAGGCTATTGGTCGTCGGCCGGTCGAAGCCGAGAGTCTTCGCCGTCGCGTCGCGGTCGATGTCGAAGCCGGTGCCGGCCAGCGCCGCCGAACCGAGCGGGCTCTCGTTCATCCGCGCCCGCGCATCCAGGAACCGGCTGCGGTCGCGGGCCAGCATGGCGACATAGGCCATCAGGTGGTGGCCGAGCGTGACCGGCTGGCCAGACTGCAAATGGGTGAAGCCCGGCATGACCGTTGCCGCATGTTCTTCGGCGCGGGCCAGTAAGGCATCCTCCAGCGCATCGATCCCGGCGATCGCCTCATCGGCGCAATTGCGGACGAACAATTTGAAGTCGGTCGCGACCTGGTCGTTGCGCGAGCGGGCCGTGTGCAGCTTGCCTGCCGCAGGCCCGATCAACTCGCCGAGCCGATGCTCGACATGCATGTGGATGTCTTCGAGCGCAGAATCCTCGACCAGCTTCCCCGCCGCATATTCCTCGGCAATCCGATCGAGGCCCCTGGCGATCGCAGCGGCTTCGTCGGCCGAAATGATGCCTTGGGCGCCGAGCATGGCCGCATGCGCCTTTGACGCGGTCAGGTCCTCCCGCCATAGGCGTTTGTCGACCGCGATGGAGGCGTTGATCTCACGCATCACCGCGGCCGGGCCGCCCGCAAAGCGGCCGCCCCACATCTGGTTCGCGGAGTTGTCCTTGCGCTCGATCGTCTTGCTCCTTGGCCTCGCCCTTATCGCCGGTTGCGATAGGCAAAAGCCCGAAGCGCCTCAAGCCAATGAGGCAAATGCCACGGCAGCGGCCCCCGATATCGTCGAGAAAGGCGTCGACCGCAGCCAGGCCGGCAAGGCCGCCCCGCCGACGATCTTCCAGGACCCTGACGGCGGCGACATCAGCATTGCCCAGTTCAAGGGCGTGCCGACCCTCGTCAACCTCTGGGCGACATGGTGCGGCCCTTGCATCAAGGAACTGCCGACGCTCGACAAGCTGGCGGCAAGCCATGCGGTCGACGGCCAGCTCGGCGTCATTTCGGTGAGCCAGGACACGAGCGACCAGAAAGCTGTGAAGGATTTCCTCGCCAATCTCGGCGTCAAGGACATCGGCGCCTATCACGATTCCTCGATGGCCCTGTCGAGCGCGCTTGGCGTGCAGACCATGCCGACGACCGTGCTCTACGGCTCCGACGGCAAGGAGATCTGGCGCTACATCGGCGACCTCGATTGGACCGGTCCCGAAGCCCAGAAGCTGCTCAGCGAAGCGAAGTAGCCGCTCGGTAGAGGCTGAAGCGGCGCACGAGCCGTCCGTCAATCGCCGCCAGGCCGAGGGCGATCAGCCCGAGCCCGATGAAGTCTTGCGGAGCCAAGACCTCACCCAGGAACAGGGTGCCGAACAGGATCGCGAAGGGCGGGACCAGCAGGGTCACCAACAGCGCGTTGATCGCGCCTGCGGTTTCGATGAGCCGGAAATAGAGGACGTAGCCGAACGCGGTGCAGAAGATCGCCAGCGCGGCGATCGCCGCCCATGCTGAAAGCGGCGGCAGCGGGTGCGTCCACGGCTGATCGACCAGCATCGCCAGTGGTAGCATCATCAGCGCGCCGGCGCTCAGCTGGCCAGTCGTCACCGACATCGGCGACACGCCAATCTTGCGGAAGCGGCGCGCCCAGACGGCGGCCAAGGCGTAGCTCAGCGCGGCGCCAATGCAGGCCAGCTGCGCCAGCGCATCGGTGCCGACGTTGGCGAGCAAGGCCGGGCCGATCATCACGGCAACTCCGCCAAAGCCTAGCAGCACGCCGGCCAGCTTGCGCGGGTTGATGCGCTCGTCGTCGGTGAAGAGGTGCGCGACAAGGACGCCCCAGATTGGCGTCGTTGCATTGAGGATGGATGCAAGCCCGCTGGCAATATGGGTCTGGCCCCAGCCGAAAAGCGTGAACGGCAAGGCATTGTTGAGCAACGCCAGCAGGAGGATAGAGCCCCAGACCTCGCGCGGCAGACCGAGCTTGCCTCCCTTCAGCTTCAGGAACAGGAGCATCACGCCGGCGGCAATCGTCAGCCGTAGCCAGACGTAAGTCAGCGGATGGACGTGCTTGACGGCGACGCCGATGAACAGGAAGGCGCCGCCCCAGATAATGGCCAGCACCAGCAGGATGGCCCATTCTCGGCCGGTCATTTCGCTATTGATCATCGGCGCCGGATAGACGGGGGGTTGCGCCTGCGCGTCCCGCGCCTTGCGGTCAAAGAGATCGTCGCGTGCCATCCCCCGAATCTGCCGGAATCAGTGCGCGTCGGCCAACAAAAGGCTCGGCAGCAACGATAAGCTGGACTTATCGATTCCCTGCTCAGTCCCTTAGTAGTTCATTGATGCTGGTTTTGGACCGGGTGCGCTCGTCGACGCGCTTTACGATCACCGCGCATGCAAGGCTGGGGCCGCCGTCCTTGGCCGGCAGTGTTCCCGGTACGACCACCGAATAGGCCGGGACGCGGCCGTACATAACCTCGCCGCTGGCACGGTCGACGATTTTGGTCGATGCGCCGATGAAGACGCCCATCGACAGCACCGCGCCCTGTTCGACGATAACGCCCTCGGCCACCTCCGAACGCGCGCCGACGAAGCAATCGTCCTCGATTATGACCGGTCCCGCCTGCAGCGGCTCGAGCACGCCACCAATGCCAGCGCCTCCGGAAATGTGGACGTTGCGGCCGATCTGCGCGCAGCTGCCGACCGTCGCCCAGGTGTCGATCATCGCTCCCTCGCCGACGCGGGCGCCGATATTCACGAAGCTCGGCATCAGCACTGCGCCCGGCGCGATGAAGGCGCCGCGGCGGACGATGGCGCCCGGCACCGCGCGGAAAGCCGCCTCGCCGAACTCGCGCTCGCCCCAGCCGGAGAATTTGGACGGCACCTTGTCCCACCAGTGTGCACCTCCCGGCCCGCCGGAGATCGCCTCCATCGGGTTCAGGCGGAACGAGAGCAGGACGGCCTTCTTCAGCCATTGGTTGACGCGCCAGTCGCCGTCGACCTTTTCGGCAATCCGGGCTTCGCCGCTGTCGAGCGAGGCGAGCGCGGCATCGACTGCCTGCCGGACCTCACCCTTTGTGTCGGCGCCAATGCTGTCGCGGGCTTCCCAGGCCGCATCGATCACGCTCTCAATCGTCATTGTCGTCCCCTAGAATATCTTCGAGCCAGTCGCCGACGTCGGCGATGACGAAATCGACATGGCCATCCTGGGCCAGATGTGCGCCGCGTTCGGAGCCATTGTCGACCCAGACGGTCGTCATTCCCAGAGCTTTCGCGGGTTTCAAATTCTGCGCCATGTCCTCGACCAGCACTGCGGCCTTTGGGTCGATCCCGTAGCGGCCAAGCAGCAGCTCGTAGCCATGCGGGTCGGGCTTGGGCCTGAGATCGCTGGCGTGGATGTCGTGGAGCTCGTCGAAATAGACGTGAACGCCGATCGCTTCGAGAACCCGGCGCGCATAAGGCGCATCGCCGTTGGTGAAGACGAACTTGCGCCCCGGCAGGCGCGCGAGGCCGGCCGCCAGCTTCGGATTGGCCTCAATCCGGTCGAGCGGGATGTCGTGCACCTCGTCCAGGAAGTGGTGCGGGTCGACGTCATGCTCCTTCATCAGGCCAGCGAGCGTCGTTCCATGCTCGTGGAAATGGGCCTTCTGGATACGCTTCGCCTCGACAAGGTCGACGTCCATCAGCCGCTGGATATAGGCACCCATGCGCTCGTCGATCAGCGCGAACAGACCCGCCGACGCCGGGTAAAGGCAATTGTCGAGGTCGAAGATCCAGTCGCGGATGTGGGCGAAGCGCGGTTCCAGCATGCGAGGACGCGCCTAGCCGCAAATAGGGCCTTCATCAAAATGAAAGGTTTTGTTAAGCATAAGATGCAAGGAAAGCCTTTGAATTACAGCTAGTTGAGTGGGGTGGGGTGAATGACCAAGAAGCTTCTGGCGACGAGCGGATTGGCGCTGGCGCTGATGCTCTCAGCGTGCGGCGGCGGTGGTGGTGCGGGCGGCCCGCCGGTCAATTCGACGCCGACTCCCACACCGACGCCGACTCCCACACCGACTCCAACGCCAACCCCCACGCCGACGCCGACACCGACGACCAGTCCCTATTATACGGCGGAGTATTTGCGCTCGAACGGCGCCAATTCGCACGGCGCGATTGTGGCCTATGATGCCGGCGCGACCGGCCAAGGCATCAAGATCGGCATTGTCGACACCGGCATCAATGCCAACTCGCCGGAGTTCGCGGGGCGTATCGATCCTGGATCCGGTGACGCGACGGGGGGCGGCCGCGGTGTCGGCGACTCCGACGGTCACGGCACGGCAGTGGCGGGCGTTGCGGCGGCGGCTCGCAACAATCTCGACACGATGGGCGTCGCATTCAACGCGACGATCATTTCGGAACGTGCGGATGATCCAGGGAGCTGCACCGGCACCGACGACTGCGTGTTCTTTGACAATGACATCGCGGCGGGTCTCGATGCAGCGCGCTTGGCCGGTGCCCGTGTCATCAATATGTCGCTTGGCGGATCAGCGCCCGGCCCGACTCTCAGCTCGGCGATCCAGCGAGCGGTCAACGCCGGTATCATCTTGGTTATTTCTGCTGGCAATGACGGCGAAACCGCCAAGGGGAACAACGCTGACCCGTTCGCCGCCATCCCCGCCCAGAACTATCCGAACAATGTCATCATCGCTGGGGCGGTGGGCCTCTATAACGGCACCAGCACAGACCTCGATCAGCTGGCCGACTTTTCCAACAAGGCCGGCACGAGTGCGCAGCACTATTTGACTGCGATCGGCACGCGTGTTCTTTCGCCGGACAATACCGGCACACTTTACCTATGGTCGGGAACCAGCTTTTCGGCGCCGGTGATCACGGGGGCGGTCGCGCTTCTCGCGCAGGCGTTCCCGAACCTGACGGCGGCGCAGATCATTTCCCTGCTCTACAGCACTGCGGATGACCTAGGCGCAGCTGGGGTCGACCCCATCTACGGGCAAGGCCGCCTCAACATCGCCCGAGCGTTCCAGCCAAACGGAACGACGACGCTCGCCAACAGTCAGGTCGCGGTCGGCGAGGGGACAAGCGGGGATCTGCCCCCGGCTGCCGGCGACGGCGGACTGATCGACGGCAAGCTCGGCGCCATCATTATCGACGGCTACAATCGCGCCTTCACTCTGAACCTCGCGCAATCGCTGCGCGCGGCGCAAGCCGACATGCCCCTTACTCGTGCGCTCCATAATGGGCAGACGGTGCGCGATAGCGCCGTGTCTGTTGGCCCGCTCAGCGTCGCGATGACCGTTGCGGAGACTCGCCAGTCAAATGGCGTTTTCGAGGCAGAGCGGCTCGGTATTGGCCCGGAGGATGCCCGCAAGGCGCGGGTCGTCGCCGGTGCCGCCGTTGCGCGACTCGACCGGAAGACCGCCTTGGCCTTGGGCCTTTCCGAAGGAGCCAAGGCACTGGAGCGCAAGCTATCCAACGCCGAATCTGGCGCCTTCCTCGTTGCTCGCGACGTTGGCGGCGAACCGGGCTTCGCGGCCAAGCGGGGCGCCAGCATGGCATTGCGCCGTAACCTTGGGCCGGTCGGAATGACCCTGTCGTCGGAGAGCGGCGAGGTTTGGCAGGATACGGCGAGCACGGCGAACGGATCGCCCTATCGCATGGCGACGGTCGCGATGGACCGCAATTTCGGCAAGACATGGCTGTCGGCAAGTGTGTCGAAGCTCGACGAGAAGGAGACCGTGCTCGGCGGCCGCTTGGGCGAGGCTTACGGCGGTGGCGGCTCGAGCAGTACCTTCCTCGACGTCGAGGCCCGGCGCCAGTTCGGTGACAATTGGCAGGCCAGCTTCAGCGCGCGTCGCGGCTGGACCAATTTCTCCAGCGGCAGCTTCCAGAGCGCGGCTTATGCCTTTGACCTGCAGAAATGGAACCTGCTCAGCGTAGGCGACCGCTTAGGTTTCCGGCTTGCACAGCCGCTCAGGATCGAAAAGGGCGGCCTCGGCCTCATGCTGCCGACGAGCTACAGCTACGCCACCGCCAGCGCCACCGAGAGCTGGTCGACCTTGTCGTTCACGCCTAGCGGGCGCGAGGTTGACGCCGAGGTCAACTATTCGCGGCCGTTCGCAGGTGGCTGGCTCGGCGGCAACATGTTCGCTCGCCGCCAGCCAGGGCATATTCAGTCGGCGGATACGGATGTCGGCGGTGCAGTCCGCTTCACCCTGGGATTCTAGGCGCTTCGCCTAGACGGTGAAGCTCTCGCCGCAGCCGCAGGCGCCCTTGGCGTTCGGGTTCTGGAACACGAAACCGGCGGCAAAATCGTCCTCGACCCAGTCCATGGTCGAGCCGATCAAGTACAGCAGCGACCCGCCGTCGACGTAGAACACGCCGCCAGGCGTCTCGATCTTCTCGTCGAACGCATTGCGCTCGCTGACGTAATCGACCGAGTAGGCGAGGCCTGAGCAACCGCGACGGGGCGTCGACAATTTGACGCCGATTGCGCCCTTGGGAGCCTTGCCCATCAGCTCGGCGATGCGGGCCTCGGCCGCTGGCGTCAGGATGATCGCGGCGGGACGCGCACGCACTTTCGATTCCCTATTCATTCCAAATACCGCTCACAGCATCCCCAATTCCAGGCGAGCTTCGTCGCTCATCTTGCTCGGGTCCCATGGCGGGTCCCAGACCAGTTTGACCTCTGCGTCGCGGATGCCCGGCACCGACAGGACGCGAAGCTCGACTTCAGCCGGCATGCTTTCGGCAACCGGGCAGTGCGGCGTCGTCAGCGTCATGGTGATGACCGCATCGCCATCCTCACTGATGTCAACGCCATAGATGAGACCGAGCTCATAAATGTCGACCGGGATCTCAGGGTCGAAGATGGACTTGAGCGCTTCGATCACCGACTCCATCAGCTGCCCGCCGGCGCCGCCCTGCGGCACTTCCGGTTTGGTCTCGGCGAGGAAGCCGGCGAGATAATCGCGCTTGCGCTCGAAGTCCGGCGTCACGCGCGCCCGCGGCGGGGTCTCGACGCCGTCGACCTCTTCTACCTCGATTTTTTTCTCTTCGCCCATCATTGCCCGAAAATCCGCAAGACCTTGTCGATGCCCTTCACCAGCGCCTCGATGTCCGAGGAGTCGCTGAAGGCGGCGAAACTCGCCCTCGCGGTCGCCGGAACGCCCAGCACTTTCATCAAAGGCTGGGCGCAATGGTGACCGGCGCGGATGGCGACGCCTTCGTCGTCCAATATGGTGCCGATGTCATGCGGGTGAACCCCGTGAATGGCGAAACTGACGATGCCGGCACTGTCCTCGGGACCGAACAGGCGAACGCTGTTGATACGACGAAGAGCTTCGCGGCATTCGTGCACCAGCGCCGTCTCATGCGCGTGGATGGCGTTGAGGCCGACGCTGTTCACCCAGTCGATCGCCGAATGTAGGCCGACAGCCCCGACGATATGCGGGGTACCGGCTTCGAAGCGCTGCGGCGGTGGCGCGAAGGTCGTCCTCTCGAACGTCACGCTGTCGATCATTGCGCCGCCACCCTGGTATGGCGGCAAGGCGTTCAGCAACTCGCCGCGTCCCCACAGGCAGCCGAGGCCAGTCGGACCATAGAGTTTGTGCGCTGACAGCGCATAGAAATCGCAATCGATATCCTGCACATCGACCGGAATTCGCGGCGCCGCCTGGCAGCCGTCGAGTAGCAGCAGCGCGCCTTTCGAATGCGCGATCTCGGCGGCACGCTTTGCGTCGAGGATCGAGCCCAGCACGTTCGAAACGTGCGCGAGGGCGACCACGCGATGCTGGTCGGAAATCATTCGTTCGGCGGCGTCGAGATCGATCAGTCCGTCGGCGGTGATCGGGACGACATCGATCGCATATCCGGCCAGCTGCCACGGGACGATGTTGGAATGATGCTCCAGCTCCGAAAGCAGGACGCGGTCGCGGCCGCCCTTCGGCAAGGTCTGCGCGACCAGGTTGATCGCCTCCGTCGCATTGCGCGTGAAGACCATCTCATTGGCGTTCGCTGCGCCGATAAATGACGCGACCGCCGCACGCGCATTTTCGTAGGCCTGCGTCATCACCGCCGAGCGCTCGTAAACGCCGCGGTGCACCGTCGCATAATCGCGGTCGTAGCCGCGCGTGATGGCGTCGATCACTGCCTGCGGTTTTTGCGCAGTCGCGGCGCTGTCGAGATAATGCCAGCCGGCGATGGCGGGGAATTCGCCACGCACCGACAGGGCCGGAGTGATGTTGGCGGCGACGTTCATGCCGTGACCACCTTCAACGCCGCACGCGCCGCTTCGCAGATCGCGTCGCTGCCCTCCGCATCGTCCCAAAGGCCCATGACGAAGCCTTCGAGCAGCAGCGCCTTGGCGCTCGCCGGATCGAGTCCGCGCGACATGGCGTAGAACAATTGGTTGGGATCGAGCTCACCGACCGTAGCACCGTGCGCGCACTTCACGTCGTCGGCGTAGATTTCCAGCTCGGGCTTGCAATTGGCCGTTGCGCCGCGGTCGAGCAGCATGGCCTTCACCGACTGCTCGCCGTCGCTCTGCTGCGCGTCGCGGGCCACCGCGACCTTGCCCAAATAGGAGCCGACGGCCTTGCCGCCGAGCACGCTGCGTACGACCTGGCGCGACACCGCCGACGGCGCGTCATGGCGGACGGTGGTGACGATCTCGAGATTCGATTCACCCGCGCCTATGTTCGCTGCGTTGAACGTAAAGTGCGAACCTTCGCGCAGCGTCACATCCAGTTCGATGCGGCCGTAATCGCGCGCATTGTTGAGCGCGAACAGCGACATTTCCGCGCCCGCTTCCAGCGTGATTTCCGCGCGCCGGACTTCGATGTCGTTGCCGTTCGGAAGCCAGATTTGCTGCACTTTTTTGTGCGCAGCAATCTGGATCGATCGCGGCGCCGCGAGCTGTTCCCACACCGACGACAAGGCGTCGATGTCGGCATAGCGAAATGCCTCCAGCTTGCGGGTCGGAAGCGCCGTCACGCAGCCGCCTCCGCATAGCCTTCGCGCTCCAGCTCCAGCGCCAGCTCGGGGCCGCCCGAACGCACGATTTTGCCCGTCGACAGCACATGCACCTTGTCCGGCTGCACATAATCGAGAAGCCGCTGGTAATGGGTGATCAGCAGCACGCCCTTGTCCGGCGCGCGCATGATGCGGTTGATCTCGCGGCCGACGGTTCGGAGGGCATCGATGTCGAGCCCACTGTCCGTCTCGTCGAGCACCGCGAAGCGCGGGCGCATGATGCCCATCTGCACCATCTCGGCGCGCTTCTTCTCGCCGCCGGAAAAGCCGACGTTGACCGGCCGCTTCAACATCTCCGCGTCCATCCCGAGCTCGGCGGCCTCGGCACGCGCCAGCTTAATGAATTCCGCGCCCGAAAGCTCGGCCTCGCCGCGCGCCCGGCGCTGCGTGTTCAGGCTCTCACGGATGAACTGCAGCGACGAGACGCCGGGGATTTCGACCGGATATTGGAAGCCCAGGAACAGACCAGCGGCCGCGCGCTCGTGCGGCTCGAGGGCGAGCAAATCCCGGCCGTCGAACGTCACCGAACCCTCGGTCACTTCGTAGCCGGGCCGCCCGCCGAGCACGTAGGCGAGCGTCGACTTGCCGGCGCCGTTCGGGCCCATGATGGCATGTACTTCACCGGCCGGAACGCTGAGCGTGAGCCCATCGATGATCGGCTTGCCGGCAACCGTCGCGTGGAGGTGTTTGATACTCAGCATTCGTTCGTTCACTTCACCTCGGCCGGCATCATCAGGCCCAGCTTCTTTGCGTAATTCTTCTCAACCCCAAGCAATGCATGATCGAGGTCGCGCTTGACGTTGGCGGATTCCTTCCCGCTCAAATTGGCGGTCGCATGCTTCACCATTGCGTCGTGCAACGCGAGGCACTTGTCGAAGCCCTGCTGCTTCACGTCTTGGGTCGCAGGGCCCGTGTCGGTCACCGCCTGGTCGAGGCATTTGTGCTCAAGCTGGACGAAAGGCGCGGTATCCACCCCTCCAGCACTGGAGCTGCCGTAAGAGCTGGACGGCGGTGCGCCGTAGCTGCCCCCATATTGGGCGAGCACGAGGGTGGCGGCTGTGAATGCGATACTGATCATCCCACGCTTCCTTCCAGAGAAATGCCAAGCAACTTCTGTGCCTCGACCGCGAACTCCATCGGCAGTTGCTTCAAGACCTCGCGTGCGAAACCGTTGACGATCAGTGCGACCGCCGCTTCCTGATCCAGGCCGCGGCTCATCGCGTAGAACAATTGGTCCTCGCTGATCTTCGACGTCGTCGCTTCATGCTCGATTGTCGCGGTCGGGTTCTTGACCTCGATATAGGGCACCGTGTGCGCGCCGCATTTATCGCCGAGCAGCAGGCTGTCGCACTGCGTGAAGTTGCGCACATTCTCGGCGCCTGGAAGCACGCGCACCAGGCCGCGATAGGTGTTGTTCGACTTGCCCGCGGAAATGCCTTTGCTGACGATGGTGGATCGCGTGCCCGCGCCGATGTGCACCATCTTGGTGCCCGTGTCGGCCTGCTGGCGGTTGTTGGTCAGCGCCACCGAATAAAATTCGCCGACGCTGTTCGCGCCTTTCAAAATGCAGCTCGGATATTTCCAGGTGATCGCGCTGCCGGTCTCGACCTGCGTCCACGACGCCTTCGACCGATCGCCGCTGCACAACGCGCGCTTGGTGACGAAGTTGAAGATGCCGCCCTTGCCCTCGGCATCACCCGGATACCAGTTCTGGACGGTCGAGTACTTCACCTCGGCATCCTCGTGCGCGAAGATCTCGACCACCGCGGCATGCAGCTGGTTCTCGTCGCGCATCGGCGCCGTGCAGCCTTCGAGATAGCTGACATAGCTGCCCTTGTCGGCGACGATCAGTGTGCGCTCGAACTGGCCCGTATTCTCGGCGTTGATCCGGAAATAGGTGCTCAATTCCATCGGGCAGCGGACGCCTTCGGGAATGTAGACGAAGGTGCCGTCGGAAAAGACTGCGCTGTTCAAACAGGCGAAGTAATTGTCGCGCTGCGGAACGACGCTGCCGAGGTACTTTTTGACCAGCTCCGGATGCTCGCGGATCGCTTCCGAAATCGACAGGAAAATGACCCCGGCCTTTGACAATTCCTCGCGGAACGTGGTGGCGACGGAAACGCTGTCGAACACGGCGTCGACGGCAACCTTGCGCGCGCCTTCGACGCCGGCGAGCACCTTCTGCTCCTCGATCGGGATGCCGAGCTTCTCGTAGGTGCGGCGGATTTCCGGATCGAGATCGTCGAGCGACTGCAGCTTCGGCTTGGACTTGGGCGCCGCGTAATAATAAGCGTCCTGATAATCGATCGCCGGAATTTCGAGCTTGGCCCAGTCGACCTCCTCCATCTCCAGCCATGCGCGATAGGCCTTCAGGCGCCAGTCGAGCATCCACTCGGGCTCGTTTTTCTTGGCGGAGATGAAGCGGACCGTGTCCTCGTTCAGGCCCTTGGGCGCGAACTCCTGCTCGACCTCGGTCGCAAAGCCCCATTCATAATCCTGGGCGACGCGCTCGCGCAGTTCCTTGTTCTGGACGTCGTCGGTCATTGCGCCAGTTCCTGCAGCGAGACCGCGCCCAGCGCCCCGCGCACCCGCTCACCGATAATGCCCATGTGCGGCTTCACGCGGCAGTGCTTGTCGAGCAGGCATTCGTGATTCACGCCGTCGGCACATTGCGTCATGACGAACGGGCCTTCGACCGCCTCGACGATGTCTGCCAGGCTGATCGCGACGACGTCGCGGTTGAGCGAGAAGCCGCCGCCCTGGCCGCGCATGCTCCGCAGCAGGCCGGCATTGGCGAGCAGGCCCATCAGTTTCTGGGCGGTTGGCAGCGGAACGCCGGTCTCGGCGGCAAGCTCGTTGGCGCTCAGGCGCTCGCCCGTTTCGCGCCGGGCGGCGGCGGTCATCAGCACGACTGCATAGTCGGCAAGGTGGGTGAGTCGCATCTAATCGGAGCTTTCCAGTCCGATTTAGGCGCTTGGCGTCCAAAACTCAACCGTCTAGGCCTTGCGCCATGGCGCTTTACCCGCTCCTCCGGCCGTTGGTCTTCCGCCTGGATGCGGAACGCGCGCACCGCGCGACCATCGCGGCGTTGAAGTGGTCGCCTGGCCGTCGCCAGCCTGCCTTTCCGGGCTCGCTGACAACCAGCGTCGCCGGTCTGGGCTTCCCGTCGCCGGTCGGGCTGGCGGCAGGCTTCGACAAGGATGCGGAAGTTCCCGACCGGATGCTTGGCCTGGGTTTCGGATTCGTGGAGATCGGCACGCTGACACCAGTGCCACAGGCCGGGAACGACAAGCCTCGCCTGTTCCGTCTCAAGGAAGACCGCGCCGTCATAAACCGCATGGGTTTCAACAATCGCGGCCAGGCGGATGCGCTGGAGCGGCTGACAAAGCGCGACCGCAGCCGCGGTATCGTCGGCGTGAATATCGGCGCGAACAAGGATTCGCCCGATCGCATCGCCGATTATGTCGCCGGCGTCCGGGCCATGTCGCCGGTCGCCGATTACCTGACGATCAACATCAGCTCGCCCAACACGCCGGGACTTCGCCAGCTCCAGGATGAAGGCGCGCTGCGCGCCTTGCTGTCGGCGGTGCAGGAAGCGCGGACGGTTGGCGGCCCACCGGTCTTTTTGAAGGTCGCTCCTGATCTGGGGGAGGGCGAGCCTGACCAGATCGTCCGCGTTGCCATGCAGCACAAGGTCGATGCGATCATCGTCGCCAATACGACGGTTTCGCGACCGCCGCTCCAATCGCGCTTCGCCAATGAGACCGGAGGCCTGTCCGGCGAACCGCTCAAGACACTGGCGCTCGATGCATTGCGCCGCTTTCGCTCGGCCAGTGGGGGCGCCATTCCGCTGGTAGCCGCCGGAGGCATTGCCTCCGCCGACGATGCCTGGGTGCGCATCCGCTTCGGAGCCAGCCTCGTCCAGATCTATTCGGCCATGGTCTATGAAGGCCCCGGCCTTGCCCGCCGGATCGCCAGGGGCCTCGCCGCCAAGCTCACCGAAGAGAATCTCGCCAGCATCGCCGAAGCCGTCGGCGGCGAGCGCTAGCGCGGCAAGGTCAGGACTACACCTTCGCGCCGAGGGTCGTAGCCGCCGTCGACCTGCCGATTGCGGATCATCACCGCGTGGACTCCGCTGTCCTCGCCCTGGCCCGGCTTCAAATCAATGCCCTTGGCCTTGAGCGCGGCCAATATCTCGGGACTGAACTTGGTAACCTCGCCGTTGAAATTGGGTCCGCGGGCGACGAGGTTCGGCACCGCCAGCGCTTCCTGCGTCGGCAAATTCCAGTCTATCGCCGCGACCATCGATTTGGCGACAAAGGCGATGATCGAATTGCCGCCGGCCGACCCGAACGCACCGGCAAAATTGCGATCGCCGTCGAGCATCAGCAGCGGAGTCATTGACGAGCGCGGGCGCTTGCCCGCTGCCACGGCGTTGGCGGCGGGCCGGCCCTCGGCATCGACCGGTGTGAATGAGAAATCGGTCATCTGGTTGTTGAGGAAGAAGCCATCCACCATCCGCCCGCTGCCGAAAATGGATTCAACCGTGGTGGTCATCGAAACGACATTCCCGGCTGCGTCCCGGATGATGAAGTGCGATGTGCCGGTCGGCTCGTAGGTATGATCGGCGGCCATCGCCGGCGCCAAAGCGGGATTGCCCGCGGCGGGCGGCGGGCCTGCCATGTCGCCAATCAGCTTCGCGCGGTCTGCCAGATAGTCGGGCGCCAGCAAGCCGTTGGCAGGTACATTGGTGAAGGCCGGATCGCCGACATAACGGTCGCGGTCGGCATACATCAGGCGGCTGGCTTCGGCGAAAAGGTACCAGGCGTCGGGATCGTTGGGGCCGCGCCGGTCGATGTCTGTATGCTCCAGCAACCCAAGCAGTTCCAATGTTCCCACGCCGCTGCCCGGCGGCGGCGGAGTGCAGACCAAGTAAACACGATAGGGTGCGCACAGCGGCTCGCGCTTGATCGGTTTGTAGTTGGCAAGGTCGGCCATGGTCATCGAGCCTGCCAGCGGCGCGACGCGAGTCCGCGCGACGATGCGCGCACCCGTTTCGCCGCCATAGAGCGCGGCCGGTCCCTGGCTCGCCAGCCGGCGGAGGAAGGCGGCGTAGGCTTTGTTGACCAGCCGATCTCCGGCCTTGACCAGCGCACCGCCGGGTCCCTGATGGAAGTAGGCAATCACGTCTGGAGCGCCATTCTCCGGCACGGGATAAACGACCAGCTTCGCGAGGCGCGGGCTGACGATGAAGCCCTCGTCCGCCGTCCGTTCGGCCGAGCCGAACAGGCTATTCCACGGGAGCTTGCCGTGCTCGTCATGAGCAAGGGCCAACATCTTGACCGCGCCCGGAACGCCCGTCGCCCGGCCGCTCAGTACGGCCTGCTCGAACGGCAGTGGCCGGCCGGAGGAATCGAGGAACATGTCCGGCGTTGCCTGCGCCGGTGCCACTTCGCGGCCGTCATAAGCCATGACCTGTTTCGAGGCGGCATCATAGTAGGTCATGAAGGCGCCGCCGCCGATGCCGGAGCTCTGCGGTTCGACCAGGCCCAGCATCGCCTGCACCGCGATCGCCGCATCGACCGCGCTGCCGCCGCGCTTCAGGACATTGAGGCCAGCTTCGGCCGCAAGCGGATTGGCGGCAATGACGAACGGCTGCTCGTTGGGCGCGGTCGTTCCAGCCGGAACGGAAACACAGCTGACGAGGCCAAGGAAAGCGGAGACGCAGGCGAACAGGCGGGTAATGCGCATGCGGTGCGCCTAGCCCAGACTGGCCGCTCTTCCAAGCAGGTGGCGCTTCGCCCTCGATGAGCTAAGAAGGCGCACAATTCGGGGGAGAGGAATGGCGCGTCAGCTCGAACGTTTCGAAAATCTGGTCTCGATGTTTTTTACGCGCGCAGGCGAACGTGGTGGGAAGCCGTTTCTCTGGGCCAGGCGCGACGGCAAGTGGGTATCGATCAGCTGGAATGAAGCGGCGCGCCAGGTTGCGGCGCTGGCCGCGAGCCTCAAGAAGCTCGGCCTGGAGCCCGGCGACCGCGTCATGCTGGTCAGCGAGAACCGACCGGAATGGCTGATCGCCGACCTCGGCATCATGGCCGCAGGTTGCGTGACCGTGCCTACCTACACAACCAACACAACCCGCGACCACCAGCATATTCTCGGCAATTCCGGCGCACGCGCGGTCATTGTTTCGACTCAGAAGCTGGCGAAGCAGTTGATCCCGGCAGTGATGTTCGCGTCGGAATGTCATCACATCATCGGCATCGAAGACATTCGCACGGGCCAGACCCAGGAGGTCGCGCAATTTCATCATTGGGCGGAGCTGGTGGACGGCCCCGCGGATATCGGCGGGACGGCGGACGCTTCCGCCACAGTCGGCCGCGATGATCTTGCCTGCCTGATTTACACCTCGGGCACTGGCGGCGCGCCGCGCGGGGTGCAGCAGCACCACGGCATGATCCTGCACAATGTCGAAGGCTGCATCGACGTCATTTCGACCGATTTCGGCTGGGATGAGGAGGTCTTCCTCTCTTTCCTGCCTGCAAGCCACGCGTACGAGCATACCGGTGGCCAGCACTTCCCGATCGCGCTTGGCGCGGAGATTTATTACGCCGAGAGCCTAGAGAAGCTCGCCGCCAATATAGAGGAGGTGAAGCCGACGATCATGGTCGTCGTGCCGCGGCTGTTCGAAATGCTTCGCGCCCGCATCTTGAAGACCATCGAGAAAGACGGCGGACTGCCCGCCTATCTCCTTAGCCGCGCGCTATCGATCGAGGCCAAGCGCTATGCGGGCAAGAAGAACCCGCTCGACCTGCCGATGGACGGAATACTCTCACTTACCTTGCGCAAGAAAGTGAACAAGAAGTTCGGCGGCCGGATGAAAGCGATGGTGTCAGGCGGCGCCCCGCTAAACACCGACGTAGGCCTGTTCTTCCAGGCGATGGGCCTGCCAATGCTGCAGGGCTATGGCCAGACCGAAGCCGGACCGGTGATCAGCTGCAACCGTCCCCAGGCGGGGATCCGCATGGAGACAGTCGGCCCACCGCTGATGAACACGGAGATCCGCATTGCCGAGGATGGCGAAATCCTCGTCCGCGGCGAGCTCGTCATGCATGGCTACTGGCGCAATCCCGAGGAAACCGCGCGAGTGCTGAGCGATGGATGGCTTGGCACGGGCGATGTCGGCCACCTCGATGCCAAAGGCCGCATCGTCATCACCGATCGCAAGAAGGATCTGATCGTCAACGACAAGGGCGACAATGTTTCCCCGCAACGGGTTGAGGGCATGCTGACCCTGCAGCCGGAGATCGCGCAGGCGATGGTTCATGGCGACCGCCATCCATATTTGGTCGGCCTGCTGGTTCCCGACCCGGAATATGCCAATCATCCCGATTTGCAGCAGCTGCTCGGCAAGGCTGTCGATCGCGTGAATGCCGAGTTGTCGGTTGTTGAAAAGGTACGACGCTTCATCCTCGCGGATGAGTCCTTCACGGTGGAGAACGAACAACTGACGCCGTCGATGAAAATCCGGCGGCACGTCATCAAGGCGGCCTATGGAGACCGCCTCGACGCGCTTTACAAGAAGTAAGCCGCCCCGCCTGTCCGGGGCCAGGCGACTATGGGTTCGCCTAGCTCGGCTTGTATGGAATGAAGTCGCCGAGTGAGCAGGCGCCCACGGACATGCCGGACGAATTGTCGACCACCGTCGCCAGGTCGCCGCGGCACAATTGCGGGCCGAAATTCTTCGTCACCAACGCGCGGCCGCTCTGGTGCAGATTGTTGCAGCCTCCGAGCGGATGATTGACGTAGGTTGTCCGCCCATCCCTGAAGAGGATGGTATTGTCATCGATGATCGTCATGTCGTTCGATCGATAGGTCGGCAGGCATTTCTCGGCCTTGCCAGCTACCTTGCCCGCCAGAGCGTGATCATATTCGCGCTGGGCCTGGGCTGAACGCTGGATCGGTTCACTGGCGGTGGCACAGGCGCACAGGCCGACCGCAACGGATGCAAGCATGAAAAGGCGCATCGTCATTCCCCTTAGAGTTTGGTCGCTCCCTGAAAGGCATCAAAACGCCTTCCGTGATTAACCGAAGCTGTCTTTCGTCTGCCGAAGCCGCGCCAGTTCATCAACGCTATGGGCGCGCATGAAGGGATTGGTGCGGCGTTCTTCGCCGATCGTCGTGGGCAATGTCACCTCGCCGCGTTCGCGCAGATCCTCGACTCGCTGGAGTCGCGCTGCAAGGTCGGCATTGTCCGGCTCGACCGTCACCGCGAAACGCGCGTTCGCCAGCGTATATTCGTGACCGCAATAGACTCGCGTGTCCTCGGGCAATGCCGCTAGCCGCTGGAGATTGGCGTGCATCTGGGCGGCAGTGCCCTCGAACAGGCGGCCGCAGCCCATGGCGAACATCGTATCGCCGACGAAGATCGCCTTGGCGGTTGGGAAATAAATGGCGATGTGGCCGGCTGTATGGGCCGGAATGTCCCAGATATTCGCTTCCAGGCCGCCGAGTCGGACATGGTCGCCTTCACCGACAATCCGATCAGGCTCGTAAACCTTGCGGACCTCCGTCGGACCTGTGACCGGCGCACCGGTCGCCTCGTGGATGGCCTGGTTCCCGCCCGTATGGTCGGGATGCCAATGCGTGTTGAAGACCTGCGAGATCTGCCACCCGCGCGCTTCGGCCGCCTCGATCACCGGCGGTCCGACGGAAGGATCGACCGCCGCTGTCTCGCCGCTATCGCTATCGTGAATCAGCCAAACGTAATTATCATTCAGGACCGGGACTGGGACGATCTCCATAGCCCTCACCATTCGCCCGTGTTCGGCATGGAAGCCCAGGGTTCGGCCGGCGCCTTGCGCTCACCCTTCTGCAGCAGTTCAATCGAGATGTTGTCGGGGCTGCGGACGAAAGCCATGTGGCCGTCGCGTGGCGGGCGGTTGATGGTCACACCATTGTCGGCGAGCCGTTGGCAAGTCTCGTAGATATCGTCGACCTGATAGGCGAGATGGCCGAAGTTGCGGCCGCCGGCATAGCCTTCTTCGCCCCAATTGTAGGTGAGTTCGACCTCGCCTCCCTCATCCCCGGGAACGCCGAGGAAAATGAGGGTGAACTTGCCTTGTTCATTCTCCATCCGTCGCCGCTCCTCGAGCCCCAATAGTTGAAAGAATGCAACAGTCGCCTCGGGATCGCTCACGCGGATCATGGAATGGAGGAATTTCACTTTGGCCTCGCTCAGTTCATCGCTATATAGGCACGGTTCGTCGCAGCCGTGGCCGGCGATTGTGACCGGTGGCTGCACTTCATGCGGACGAACGCAGGGTATCCCTAACATGATCCAGAAGCTGCAGGACAGCCGTGCCGTCCTTTTGGGCGCGGTGGCGATTTTTGCTTTGGGTTTGACTTCAAGCGGCTATGCGCTGGGCGACGGTCTCCGGCGGTACAAGCTGGCCGAGCACAGAACGGTGACCGTGCGAGGTGTTTCCGAACGCGATGTCACAGCGGACCTAGCGACCTGGTCGATCGGCTTTTCCTACCAGGGGACCGAGCTGGCGTCCGTCCAAGGCTCGGTCGACCAACAGGCGCGGTCGGTCCGCGCATTCTTTCAGCGCGCGGGTTTCAAGTCGGATGAGATTACGGATGTGGACGTCACGCTCAGCCATTCACAGCCGACCGACCGCTATGGCGCGCCGGCCGGTCCGCAGTTGTTGACGGTCAGCCGCTCGATCCAGCTTCGGACCAACGACGTGATGAAGACGCGAGCGGCCTATGCCCGGCAGGCGGAATTGCTCCGCGACGGCGTCGAACTGTCGAGCAGCAACGTCACGTACACCTTTACGAAGCTCAACGATCTGAAGCCGGAAATGATTGCCGAGGCAAACCAGAATGCGCGGCGCAGCGCTCAGCAGTTCGCAAGCGACAGCGGCGTGGCGGTCGGCAAGCTGAAGACCGCCAGCCAGGGCTATTTCTCGGTGGGTGCGCGCGACGGCGAAGATTGCGATGACTGCGGCTCGTCCGGTGGCAGTTCGCCGTTCCAGAAAGTCCGCGTCGTGACGACGATCGATTACGATTTGGGCTAGGCCGAATGCGGGGACGGGAAGGCTAGTTCTTCTCGTCCTCGATCGGTTCTTTGGTCACCTTGTTCGTGACCGTCAGAGGCACATCCATCATCGCCAGTGCACGGCGGGCGGCATCGCCCGACTTGCCCTTGGGATCGGCGTTCGAAGCGCGCGTCCAGTAATCGCGCGCCTTGTCGTCTTCGCCGGCAAACTCGTAGACGTGGCCGGCTTCGAACAGGACCGTCGGATCATTGGGTTCCAGGGCCAGCGCTTTCCCGATTGCGATCTTGGCCGTCGTGGCGTCCTGCTCGCGGATCGCCAATGCCGCCGAGAAATACCAGAGAAATGCATCCCCGCTGATGGTGACGGAGGCCGCTGTGACCTTGGCGCGGGCGGTCTTGAAATCGCCTTGCGCCTCGGCCGCGCGGGCGCGATCGAGCAGGGCCTCACCTCGCTGGTCGGCGAGAAGGCCGGTCCCGCTCAGCGCCTTGTCCAGCGCGACGGCCGCCTTGCCCGGCTCGCCTGCGGCGATCCACATATTGCCGGCGGCAGCAAGCATGCGGTCGGCGGCGGCGTCTCCGGGCTTCTGCGCTAGCGCGGCAGATTCGAATGTGCTCGCGGCCTCGGTGAAACGTCCGGCCTTTTGGGCTGCCAGCGCCTCGCAGATCTTCTGGCCGGCGTCGTCCATATTGCCGCATTGCCCGGCTTCGGCAGTGACGGCCGGCGAGGCCGCCGGCTGCGCGGCAGAGAGAAGGGCGGCAAGCAGGATCATTGAATTTTCTCCGCGAGGACGGCGATGGTCCGCACGATCGTCTCGATTTCGTGCGGCTTCGACAGCCGGTGGTCGCCCCACTTGATGATGTTTAGCTGGACATCGCCTGAATGGGCGTCCTGCAGCAGCTTGAAGGCGACGCCGATCGGCACGTCCTCGTCGGCATCGCCGTGGACCAGCCGCACGGCGCAATCGAGCATGACCGGCTTGTGCAGCAGTCGCATGGCCGCGCCCGATTCGAAGAAGGCGCGATGCGTGACCTGCGGCTCCTCTCCATAAGGACTGGGCTGTTCCAGCTTGCCGCTCTGCTGCAGCTCCGCCTTTTGCTCCGCGGTGAATCCCCAGTCGGTGAAGTCCGGCGCGGCCGCCACGCCAACAATGGCCTTCACGCGCTCCGGCCGCTTCTGCGCGGCATGCAGCGCGAGCCATCCGCCCATGGACGATCCGATCACGACGACCGGACCTTCAACAAGCTGGTCGATCGCGGCGATGACTTCATCGAGCCAGCGATCCAGGGTCCCCTCGGCGAAATCGCCGCCGGACGAGCCGGTGCCGGAATAATCCAGGCGAAGGTAGGCGAGGCCCGACACTGCGGCGAAGACGTCGATCTCGCTCGCCTTGGTGCCGTCCATGTCGGAAGCATAGCCTGGCAGGAAGACCAGGGTTGGGCCTTTGATCTGCGGCTTCGCCGGCCTGAGCCGATAGGCGATTCGGCGGCCGTCGCCGGGATCGAAATAGGAAAGCGGGGCAGGTTCGGGGCGGGGCATGGCGTTCATGGATGGGGCGGGTAGCAAGCTCCCCGCCTGGCCGCCAGCCACCTACTTGGCGAGAAACGCCTCCACCGCCGCCTCGAACGCCTGCGGCTGGTCGAGCATGACCATGTGGCCAGCATCGCCGATGTCGGCGTAATGGACGTTTGGCGCTCCGGCATATTGCTTGCCGTAGAAGGCGAGAGTCCTTTCCTTGCCGAACGCGCTATCGCTCCAGGGTACGACAATGGTGATGGGCGCCTTGATCGCCGGCAGCAGGGGTCGGGCGTCCGTCGTCATGTCCTCGTAGAGCGCACGAGCGGTGACGCGAGAGTCGGCCGCGGCGGACCATTTCCTTGTCAGGACCAGGCTTTCGGGCTTCAGCGCCAGACCTCTCACATTGGCTTCAATCACCGCCGGATCGACAGGCTTGCCATAGGTCGCCGCGACCTGGTCGCGCATCATCGTCGCAATCGGGCGCGCCTGTTCGACCGTTACATTGGGGTCCATGAGCACCGGAAAGAACGGCAAGGCGTCGACGATCATCAATGCCTTCACGTCCTCGGGATGGGCATTCGCGAAGAGCAGGCTGGCCAGCCCACCCATCGAATGACCAACGAGATGGACAGGCCCGATCTTCTCGCGCTGGAGGTACGCGTGCAGGTCATTCCCGATGCCGGCCAGGATGTCCTGGTCGAGATTGGCACCCGGGTCATCGCCGCCGAAGCCGTTCACCTGCACGAGCAGGAGGCGATGGGCCTTGCGGATCTCTGCCGCCGCGGATTCCCAGACTTCTCGCGGACAGGACAGGCCGGGAATGAGAACGACCGGCGACCCCTTGCCTTCGGCGACTATGGAAATGTGCGGCAGGCGAACCTCCGCCGGTTGACTCTGGGTGGCCGGCGCCGCTTGGGCAGCAGACAAAGGGGTGGCGAGCGCCGCAGCAGCGGCGAGAAGAAGCATGCGCATTGGATTTCCCTTTTAGATGGCTTTGGACTGATGCTGGGTCGGAGAGCTGAACACCTGCTCGATGGCGAGCCCGAACAGCTCGGCGATCCGGAAGGCGAGGGGCAGCGACGGGTCGTATTTGCCGGTTTCAATGGCGTTAACACTCTGCCGGGATACGCCGAGCCGGTCGGCAAGATCGCCCTGGCTCCAGCTCCGCTCGGCGCGGAGGATCTTCAGCCGGTTGTTCACGCGCGCCTCCCGGGCAGGCAATTGGCGAGCCCAAGCCCAAGCGCGAAGACCGGGACGGCGGCCCAGGAGGGCACGTGCGGCACCAGTCCGAACTGTTCGAAGAAGCCCCAGATTGTCGCCAGGACCAATAAGGTGCCGAGACCGAAGAGCGATGCCCGGATGTGCCGGGAGCGTTGATACTCGTCCTCTTCTTCCGCAACCAGGCGCGCCATTGCGACGACCATCACCAAGACGCCGATCGACGGCAAAAACCCGATAAGAAAAGCGAGCGGCCCGCCCGGGCGGATCAGTTCATCGGCCCAAATCGCGCCGAACAAGCCGACGACGTAGACAGCGCTCGCGACGAGCATACGCCGGTTGTAGCGGCCCATTGCGACCGAGAAATTGCCCTCGGCCTTGGCCTTGCCTTCTCCGACCCGCACAATGGCGATCGTAAAGGCACCGGCCAGCAAGGCAATCAATATGGCACCCACCCATCCTAGGTCGAAGAAGATCATGGCAACCGCGGCAGCACTCAGCGCCACCATTTCCAGGGCGACCACCAGAACGAGCTGCTTGCGGCGGCCGGCCTGTGCGGAATCTTGAACAGCAATATTCATGTCAGGCTCCTGTACGATGGGGCGAAGGTCAGCAGCCGCGCTCGCCAAGCGTGAGCTTGTTCGCAATGCCGCCGATACCGAGGCCGAAGAACCAGACGACGACGATGTAATAACCGTCGGCGTGGCCAACGAGCTCGAAGTTGTCGAGGAAGCCCCAGATGGTGGCGACACTCATCGTGAAGCCGCTCGCCCATAGGATCTGCCGGACCATCAGCATGCGGACATATTCGTCCTCTTCCTCGACCAAATAGCGGCCGATTGCGACGAAGATGCCGACGATCGGCAGCGCCGGGAGGACCGCAGCGACATATTTCCAGGCGCCGGGAATAAGGGCGTGCTTGAAGCCGTAGACGGCGGGCAGCAGGAAGGCCGCGTAGGCCAAGCTCAGCCAGATGACGCGCCAATTATAGCGTTTCCAGGCCGGAGTGCGTAACATGTCAAGCATCCTTCTCAGGTTGTAAAGCGACCTTTACCGACTCGGCCCCCGTTAGTCAAGCCTGCTTTACATTGCCTCATCGGTTGAGACGCGCGGCGCACACCGCTACATGCGCTGGCCATGACGAAAATGTTCAAGATCGCCCTTCCCGACGGCTCCGTGCGCGAGATGCCCGAGGGTTCGACCCCAGCCGACGTAGCGGCGGCGATCGGACCGGGCCTGGCCAAGGCCGCGCTGGCGGCGCGCGTTGACGGCGAGGTGCGAGACATCATGCGCCCGTTCGAAGGCGATTCGAACCTGGCGCTGATCACCTCGCGCGACGAGAAGGACGCTCTCGAACTGGTCCGCCACGACTTCGCGCACATCCTTGCCGAGGCGGTGCAGAACCTGTTCCCCGGTACGCAGATCACTTTCGGCCCGGCGACCGAGGACGGCTTCTACTATGATTTCTCGCCCAGCGCGGAGCGCGGCCCCTTCACGGAAGAGGACCTTCCCCTCATCGAGGCAGAGATGCGGCGCATCATCGCCGCCGACGAGCCGCTCGTCCGCGAAGTCTGGAAGCGCGAGGATGTCCGCGCGCTGTTCGAGAAGCAGGGCGAGCGTTTCAAGGCCGAATGGGTGATGGAATTGCCGGAAGGCGAACCCATTACCATGTATCGGTCGGGCCAGTCCGACGACGCGTGGATAGACCTATGCCGCGGCCCACATTTGGCCTCGACCGGAAAGCTCGACCCGCAGGCATTCAAGCTGACGCGCGTCTCCGGCGCCTACTGGCGTGGCGATCCCAAGAACCCGATGCTGTCACGCATCTACGGCACCGCCTGGCTCAACAAGAAGCAACTCGACGCCTACCTCGTCCGGCTGGAAGAAGCGGCGAAGCGCGATCATCGCAAGCTCGGCCAGGAAATGGACCTGTTCCACTTGCAGGCCGAGGCGCATGGCAGCGTCTTCTGGCATCCGAACGGCTTCGTCATTTATCGCGCGCTCGAGGCCTACATGCGCCGGCAAATCGACGCGGCCGGCTATCTTGAGATCAAGACACCGCAGGTGATGGACGCCCGCCAGTGGGAGAAGAGCGGCCACTGGGGCAAATATCGCGAAAACATGTTCATCGTCCCGGATGAAATTCCGAGCACCGATGAGGACGCGCCGATCTTGTCCGGCAAGGCCGACCTCATGGCGCTGAAGCCGATGAACTGCCCGGGCCACATCCTCGTCTTCAAGCAGGGGATTACCAGCTACAAGGAGCTGCCGATCCGCTTCTATGAGAACGGCAGCTGTCACCGGAACGAGCCCCACGGGGCGCTCCACGGCCTGATGCGCGTGCGTCAGTTCACGCAGGACGATGCCCATATCTTCTGCCGCGAAGACCAGGTCGTCAGCGAGGCGCAGGCCTTCTGCGAGCTTGCCGCTCGCATCTACAAGGATTTCGGCTTCACCTATTCGATCAAGCTCGCGCTACGGCCGGACAATCGTTTCGGTAGCGACGCGGACTGGGACAAGGCCGAAGAGGAGCTCCGTCAGGCGGTCATCGCCGCCGGCATGGCGACCGAGGAATTCGGCTGGGAGGAATTGCCCGGCGAAGGCGCCTTCTACGCACCGAAGCTCGAATGGCACTTAAAGGACGCGATCGGCCGCACCTGGCAGGTCGGCACGCTGCAGTCGGACCGGGTGCTGCCCGAGCGGCTCGACGCTACATTTGTCGGGGAGGACGGGCAGAAGCACCGGCCGATGATGTTCCACCGGGCAATCTTCGGATCGTACGAGCGGTTCATCGGCATCCTGATAGAGCATTATGCGGGCAAGTTCCCGCTCTGGCTGGCGCCCGTCCAGGCGGTGGTTGCGACGATTGTTTCCGATGCCGACGATTACGCCAACGCGGTCATCGCGAAACTGCGGGCCGCGGGCATCCGCGCCGAAGCCGACCTTCGCAATGAAAAGATCAATTACAAGGTGCGCGAGCACAGCCTCGCCAAGGTTCCCCTGCTGCTGGTCGTCGGCAAGCGCGAGGCCGATGAAGGCACGGTCGCCGTGCGTCGGCTCGGATCGGACGAGCACCAGAAGATGATGTCGCTGGACGAGGCGGTGGCGATGGTCACTGCGGAGGCCGTGCCGCCCGACCTTCTCAACTGAAGATGGTTCGCGCCCAATCGCCCGGCACGTCGCCATCGCCCGCGCCCTGCGGACACGCGCGGATGAATCCGTTCTCGCCTGACACGAGTCCGCCACAGCTGAACCGGAAAATGCCGGCTTTCGGGCCGCACCCCTTTATTTTCGGAGTGCGAAGGCTTAGCTGGCAGGCTGATTCCAACCGTTAATGGAGATTGCGTTATACCACCGCCCAATCCGCGCCGATCGATGGCGCCGCCGGTCTTGTCCGGCCCCCGTTTCAACCAGTTCATCCAGTCCCAGAAGGTCAGGGTGATCGACGAGAACGGCGAGAATCTGGGCGTGATGTTTACGCGCGAGGCGATTGAGCAGGCGGCTGAGGTCGGACTCGATCTCGTCGAAATCTCTCCCAACGCCGACCCGCCCGTTGCGAAGTTCCTGGATATTGGCCGCTATAAGTACGAAGCCCAGAAGAAGGCCAACGAGCAGCGCAAGAAGCAGAAGACGCAGGAGATCAAGGAGATCAAGATGCGTCCGAACATCGACGACCACGACTATGACGTGAAGATGCGCAAGGTCGTCGAGTTCCTCGAGGAGGGCGACAAGGTGAAGCTCACGATGCGCTTCCGCGGCCGCGAGATGGCTCATGGCCAACTCGGCATGGCCGTGCTTCAGCGTGCCTCGGAGCAGGTGGCGGAGATTGCCAAGATCGAAGCCCATCCGCGCATGGAAGGCCGGCAGATGCTGATGGTGCTGGCCCCGAAATAGGGCGCCTCCACGCCCGCCTGTTTGTCACAACTTTACAGGAATGTTGCATAAACGCCGCAGGGGCGCGCCAATCATGCGCGGCCTCCCCCGGCGCTCGCTTTCATTCCTGTAAGCAGTGGATTAGCCTCCCTCTCAATCCGCATCGCGCCTGGGGAAACGCGCGAGCGGGAATGAGAGGGGAAAACCATGCGCAAGTCGATCTGGCTGCTTTCGGCGGGATTCGCCGTACTCGCGACGCCCAGCTACGCTCAGGACACTCAGGGCAGTTCATCCACGACGGCCGAAGGCCCAAGTGAAGCCGCCGCGGTCGACCAGCCCAAGGCTGAAGACGAACAGAAGGAAGGCGATGCAATCATCGTCACCGCCACGCGCCGTAACGAGGCGCTAAGCGACGTTCCTCTGGCCGTGTCTGCAGTCAGCGGCGACACGCTGAAAAAGACTGGCGCCACCGACCTTCGCGGCCTCAACCAGGTGTCTCCTTCGCTATTCGTCTTCTCGACCTCATCCGAAGGTGGCGCCGCTCGCGCAAACATCCGCGGCATCGGCACGGTCGGCGATAACCCGGGCCTCGAAAGCTCGGTTGCGACCTTCATCGACGGCGTTTACCGCTCCCGCACCGGCGTCGGCTTGACGGAACTTGGCGCAGTCGACCGCATCGAGGTGCTCCGCGGCCCGCAGGGAACGCTGTTCGGACGCAACGCGTCGGCCGGTCTCATCCATGTCATCACCGCCAAGCCGCGCTTCACCCAAGAAATCTACGGCGAGGCCTCGATCGGCAATTACGGTTACAAACGGCTCGACCTCGGCGCGACCGGACCGATCACCGATTCGCTCGCGGCCCGCATTGACGGCGTCTGGATCAAACGCGACGGTTTCCTCGACGATGTAGTCGGCGGCGGCGATTACAATGATCGCAACCGTTACATGGTCCGCGGCCAGTTGCTCTACCAGCCGAACGACGACCTATCCGTCCGTTTCATCGCGGATTACACGCATCGCAACGAGCAATGCTGCGCCGCCGTCTACCAGCCGACCGAAGACAAACTCCGGACGAGTGCGCAAACCTATCTTTCGTTGCCCTCGACGTTTGCAACAATCATCCGTGGGCTTCACCCCGTAGGGAACCCCGATCTTAACGCGCGGGGCATCATTCTCGACGACCCCTATGACCGCAAGATCTCGGTCACTCCGGGCCGCAGCTTCAATTCGGACACCGAGGATTGGGGCGCTTCGCTCGAGGCCAATTACGATTTTGGCGGCGCCCAGCTGACTTCGATCACGGCCTATCGGTCGAACGATTTCGAGCGAGGCCAGGATGCAGACTTCAACAATCTCGACATTCTTTATCGCGATGGCAGCGGCGGTTCGTACAACAAGTTCAAGACATTCACCCAAGAGTTGCGCTTTCAGGGCGAGCTATGGGGTGGCCGTCTGAATTGGCTCGTCGGTGGCTATTATGCGCACGAAAACCTGAAACTCCGCGACAATCTGACGTACGGCAATGATTATTCTCAGTACGCCAATTGCGTTGTCGCCAACAGCTTTGCGGGAACCTTCGTCAACGCCGGCAACCTTTTGCACAACGCCGGCCTCGTCGCGTTAGGCAATGGCCTGATCGACACGAACAATGCGACGAACAACGGGGGCACCTGCTTCAACACGAATGTCGCCAACGCCATGATAGGCACGGGCCTGCTCACAGGTGCAAATCTGCTGACTTTCCAGGCTTTTTCAAAGCTCGGCGCCTTCGCCGGCGGCACCACCAGTGGTTTCACGAACCTCACCGGCCGGACCTTCACGGGCGTCGGACTCGACGACCTTTACGACCAGGACAGCGACAACTTTGCGATTTTCACGCACAATATTTTTGAGATCACCAAGGGCCTGAAGCTTACCGTGGGCCTGCGCTACACGCATGAGAAGAAAACGCTCGACGCTCATCTCACCGACAATAACTTGATCTGTGAGGCTTTGAGCGGAACCACGCTCGCGTCGCTGCCATGCCTCATTCCCAGTGTTCCAGGGCACGACTACTCATTCGACGACAGCAAGACCGAGCATAAATTCTCGGGCACGGCGGTGCTCAGCTGGAAGCCGATTGACGAAATCCTGATGTATGCGAGCTACTCAAAGGGATACAAAGCCGGCGGCTTCAACCTCGACCGGTCGGCACTCGCGAGAGCATTCACGACCAATCTATCAACCCATGCCACTGTGGCGGGTGCGGTCTGTGGCACAGGTCCTGGCGCAGGCCTTAACTGCACTCACGCTGCTGGCGGATCTGACCTGCAGTTCGATCCGGAGCTCAACGACGCGTGGGAGTTGGGTCTGAAATATAACGGGCGAGGAATCGACATCAACCTCGCCTTGTTCCGGCAGGACTTCAAGGATTTCCAGCTCAACACGTTTAATGGCCTCAATTTTGAGGTTGAAAACGTCAACAGCTGCAGCTCGCTCGACGTCCCCAATGGCGATACTGACGTCAATGATCCGGTCACAACCGGGCCAACGGGAGCGTGCGTCGGAAGCTTGAGGTCGGGTGTCCGTTCGACGGGCCTTGAGATCGAAGTCTTCACTCGGCCGTTCCGCTACGCGAGCTTCAATGTTGGCATGACCTATGCCCGCACGCGCTACCGAGACAATCTGGTCGGCGCGAGCGGCGAACCTTTGTCAGGCTCGTTATTCCAGCTTTCCAACGCGCAGGTTTCGGGCGCGTCCGAGTTGGTGACGACAGCGTCCTTCGGCTACACGCCGCCGATCGGTTCAAACGGCATGCACGGCCTCTTCTACATCGATGCTCGTCAGATGAGCGGCTTCAACACTGGCTCCGACCTCGACGTCGAGAAGTTCCAGAAAGGCTTCGGTGTCATCAATGGCCGCATCGGTATCAGTGGGCCGAACGACCTTTGGGGCGTGGAGCTTTGGGCGCAGAACCTCCTCGACACCAAGTTCAAGCAGGTCGCTTTCGACGCGCCGCTGCAGGGCGGTTGCACGGAGAACGGCGCGCTGAACGGCTTCTGTGGTGTGCTTGCCAACTATCCAGTGACAACGCGATCGCAGCAGCTCTACGCCGACTTCCTCGGGGAGCCGCGGACCTTCGGGCTTACTATCAAGGGCAAGCTAGGTCAGCCGCGGCCGCGGATGGTTGAGGCCGCCCCGCCGGCTCCGCCACCACCACCGCCGGCGCCGATGCAGACCTGCGCCGACGGTTCGGTCATCGAGGCGAGCGCGACCTGCCCGTCTCCGCCGCCGCCGCCGCCGCCGGCACCGGCGCCTGAACGGGGTTAATCGACCAACCAAAAAAGGGGGGCTCCGTCCGTTCGCGGGCGGGGCCTTTTTTTCGTGTCAGGCGGCGCGGTTGCGTCGATCCGCCTCGCTCGCGGCGGCAGTCAGCGCGGCACGCAGGGCTTCGATCACTTCCGCGTGAAGCTTACGGCCGTCCGCACCGGTGAGATAAAAGGTATCGACGGCCCGCTCGCCGTAGGTCGCAATATGGGCCGAGCGGACCTGCAGGTGTTGGTCATGGATCGCCAATGCCAGCCGGGCCAGCAAGCCCTCGCGGTCGCGAGCATTGACCTCGACCACGGTCGTGCGGCTGGATGCTTGGTCAGCGACGATTACGGACGGCGCGACACTGAATGCGGCGCGGCGACGCGGTAGTGGCGCCGCTGCCGGAGGCATCGGCAGCGCGTCCGATGCCAGCGCCGATTCAACGGCTTTGACCAGTCGGCCGCGCAAGCGGCGGTCGGCATACGGCCGCCGCTGCGAGTCCTGAACCAGAAGGTTGTCGAGTGCCATGCCGTCGCGCGTAGTGTGGATGCGCGCGTCGACGATCGACGCCCCCGCCGCGGCGAGGCCCGCACAGACGCGATAGAATAGTCCCGGTCGATCAGGCGCAAAGACGCTGACCCGGGTAGCCCCATAATCGGGTTCGTCGACCGCGATCACGCTCGGCTTGGCGTCGCCGAAATGCGCTTCCGCCTCCGCGACCTGTCGCGCATTGGCAAGCTGCCAGGCTGCAGGTTCCGCCAACCAATAACTGTCCGGCAAGCGCCTCGCATGGGCAAGCGCCGCGCCCTTCCGCCACCCTAGTGCAGCGGCCAACAATTCCTGCCGCTCCTTGACCTCTTCGGCCCGGCCGCGCTGCTTGTGACCCAGGCGCAAACGCTCTTCGGCGGCATCGAACAAGGTCCGCAGCAGCTGGCGCTTCCACTCATTCCACGTTCCGGGCCCGACCGCCCGAATATCGACGACGGTCAGCATCAGCAACAGCCGCAATCGTTCGGCACTTTGCACCTGCGCGGCGAAATCCTCGATCGTCTTGGGGTCGGCCAGGTCGCGCTTGAAAGCCGTCGCCGACATCAAAAGGTGATGGCGCACCAGCCAGGCGACGGTTTCGGTTTCGGCGGGATCGAGGCCGAAGCGCGGGCAAAGCTCCAGCGCTACTTGCTCCCCGAGAATGCTGTGGTCGCCCCGCCGCCCCTTGGCGATATCATGGAGCAAGACGGCAACATAAAGTGTCCGCCGTGAGCCTATCTGGCGAAATAGTGCCGTCGACAGGGGATGGTCCTTGGCGAGTTCACCACGCTCGATCGCTGCCAGAAGGCCGATTGCCCGGATCGAATGCTCGTCGACCGTATAATGATGGTACATGTCGAACTGCATCTGGGCGACGACGCGGCCGAAATCGGGAACGAAGCGCCCGAATACGCCGGCTTCATTCATCCAGCGAAGCACAACGTCGGGGTGTTCCTTTGTCGTCAACGCTTCCATGAAGAAGGCATTGGCGGAGGCATCGTCCCGCACCTGATCGGCCAGTCTTGCGTCCCGGGTCGACGCGCGCATCGCTCGCGGGTGAATCTCCAGTCCCTCCCGCGCGGCAATTGCGAACAGCTCGACTAGCCGCGCCGGTTGTTCGGCGAGGAAAGTCTCGCTCGGGATTGAAAGCCGCCCTCGATCGAGGCTGAAGCCGTGGAGTTTGGACGGTCGACGCGGAAATGTCGGCAGCGCAAACCGCCGCCCCTTGCGGGCCATTTGCTCGTCGAGCTGCGCGAGGAACAGGCCGGTGAGGTCGCCGACGGCTTTGGCCTGCAAGAAATAGAACTGCATGAACCGTTCGACCGCGGATTTCCCCGGCCGCTCGGCGTAGCGCATCGCCCGCGCAATGAGCGGCTGATACTCGAAGCTCAGCCGTTCTTCAGCTCGTCCCGCGATGAGGTGCAGGTGGCAGCGCACTGCCCAGAAGAATCGTTCGGCACGTTCGAACCGACGATATTCCTGGCGTGTGAGAAGGCCGGCCTCCACCAGGTCTGCCGGCCTGTTGATGCCGTGAACATATCGGGCAATCCAATAAAGCGTGTGAAGGTCGCGCAGGCCGCCCTTGCCGTCCTTGACGTTGGGTTCGACCACGTAGCGGCTGTCACCAAGCTTCAAGTGACGTTGATCACGTTCAGCGAGCTTGGCGCTGACGAACTCGGCACCCGTCCCGTTCACGACCTCCTTGCGAAAGAGAGCGGTGCAATTGTCGAACAGCTGTTCGTCACCCCAGATCCATCGCGCCTCGAGGAAAGCGGTGCGGATGGTGATGTCATTCTTCGCCAAGGAAATCAGGGTCCGGCAATTCCGGACCGCGTGGCCAAGCTTCCAGGGCAAATCCCAGAGAAGGTAAAGCGTCGCCTCGATCAGCGCCGCCACGTCGTCGCCGCTACCTTCCTGGACCAGAAACAGCAGGTCGACGTCGCTGAACGGGGCCATCTCTCCCCGGCCCGTCCCGCCAAGGCCGACGATTGCAACGCTGTCATCAGACGGCTTGCTGTCGACCAAATGCGACCGCGCAGCGTCGAAGGCCAACCGCAGGATTTGGTCGGTCAGGAACGCGTAGCAGGCGGCGGCCATGCGCCCGCGCGCTGGCTCCGCTTCGAACCGGCGCGCAATTTCCACGCGGCCCGTTTCGAGCGCGCCTTTGAGGATTGTCGAGATCTCTCCCTGTGCCCCCTGCGAGAGTCCGGCGATGCGCTCGGCGATGGCCCGGCGGTCGATGATGGTCCGGCGGTCCTCGACCAGGTCGAAGCGGGCCGGAAGCATCAGCTGCGCTCCGCCGCCAAACGCTTCAATTCGTACAATGCATCAAGCGCCTCACGAGGGCTCATCCGGTCGGGTTCAAAGCGCTCGATCGCGTCCATGAGTGGATCCGCAACGGGCTCCGGGTCGACGGCAGCGAAAAGCGGCAATTCGTCCAGGCCGGCAGCAATTCCGCCGGTTGCATCGCGGCCGGCTTCCAGCTTGGTCAGCACCGAGCGCGCCCGCGCGACAACCGTCGGCGGCAATCCCGCCAGACGCGCGACGGCAATGCCGTAACTGCGGTCGGCCGGACCGTCGGCGACTTCGTGCAACAGTACGAGCTCGCCTTTCCATTCGCGCGCACGGACATGATGAAGCGACAGGCTATCTAACCGGTCCGCGAGGAGGGTCAGCTCGTGGTAGTGGGTCGCGAACAAGGTTCGCGCCTTCACCTCGTCATGCATGGCCTCGACCACGGCCCAGGCGATGGCGAGGCCATCATATGTCGAAGTGCCGCGGCCAATCTCGTCGAGGATGACCAGGCTGTTGGGCGTCGCCTGGCTGAGGATCGCGGCGGTTTCGACCATTTCGACCATGAAAGTCGAGCGACCGCGGGCGAGGTTGTCGGAGGCGCCGACGCGGCTGAAAAGCCGATCGACCAGACCGACCTTGGCGCGGACGGCGGGCACGAAACAGCCGGCCTGGGCCAATAGAACGATTAGCGCGCACTGACGGAGGAAAGTCGATTTGCCGCCCATGTTGGGGCCGGTGATCAGCCAGAGTCGATCATTCGGGCCAAGGCTCACATCATTGGCGATGAAGCGTTCGCCGCTATCGGACAGCGCATGTTCGACTACCGGGTGGCGGCCGCCGTCGATTTCCAGGCAGGGGTGCTCGACGAGCGATGGCAGCGACCATTGGCCCTCCGCAGCGCGCGCTGCATTGCCGGCGGCGACATCGATTCGTGCAATCGCATCGGCGGTGGCGGTGATCGCGGTCGACGCATCTGCTGCCAGCTTGGTCAGCTCTTCCAGATGAGCGGCTTCGGCGGCCAGCGCATGACCCCCAGCTTCAACGACCTTGGCCGCTTCCTCATGCAAGTCCGGCGAGTTGAACCGGACGACCCCGGCGAGAGTCTGGCGGTGCGCGAATCCGCTGTCGGGGGCCATCAGACGGTCGGCATGCCGTGCGGCGACCTCGATATGATAGCCGAGCACGGCATTATGCCGGATCTTCAACGAAGCGACGCCGGTCGCGTCACGATAGCGAGCTTCAAGCGCGGCAATGGCGCGCCGCCCATCCAATGAGGCCGCTCGCAACCCATCGAGAGCCGCGTCATAGCCTTCGGCGATATAGCCGCCTTTCGAGGTGTCGATCGGCGGCGAATCGACCAGGGCGATCCTTAGTCTGTCGACCATCGCCGCATGGCCGCCGAGCAATGGCAGCATTTGCCGCAGCAGGTCGGGCTGTGGCGTGATGCTCTCCAGATCCTTCCTCAGCGACGACGCGGCAGCAAGGCCGTCGCGGAGCTGGGCAAGGTCGCGGGGGCCTCCGCGCCCGGCTACCAGCCGGCCGAGCGCACGGCCGATGTCGGGCATCGCCTTCAGCGCATCGCGGATGTTCTCACGGCGCAATTGGTCGTCGTGGAAGAACTGCACCAGTGCGAGCCGTGCCTCAATGGCCGCCCGGTCGAGCAACGGCGCAGACAGATCGGCAGCCAACAGGCGCCGTCCTGCAGCGGTGACACAGCGGTCGACCTCGCCAAGCAGGCTGCCGGCGATTCCGCCCGTCGCCGACCGCGTGATTTCCAGGCTGTCGCGCGTCGCCGGGTCGATGGCCACGTGCGTGCCACGCGCAATCCGCCGTGGCGCGGACAGCAACAAACCGGCGTCCCTCTGAGTTGCCGCCAAATAGGCGAGCAGGCCGCCTGCCGCCGCCAGTTCGGCCCGGCCGGGCGCGCCGAAGCCGTCCAGGGTCGTGACCGCAAATTGCGCCTTCAATGACCGCTCGCCAGTGAGGCTGTCGAACCCGCCCTTGCCAATGGCGGAAAAAATCCCCGGAACCGGCGAATCGGCGATAGTTTCAGCCGGCGACAGTCGCGCCAGCTCCGCGCCCAGCTCACCCGCCTCGCAGCAAATCAGCTCGAATCGGCCAGTTGAGATGTCGGCGGCAGCGATGCCCCATTCGTCACCGGACCTGGCGACCGCTGCCAGCCAGTTGGCAGATGCCGGTGCCAGCAGCGTCTCTTCGGTCAGCGTTCCCGGAGTCACCAGCCTGATTATCGCCCGATCGACCAGGGCCTTCGACCCACGCGCCTTGCGTGCTTCCGCCGGGCTTTCCGTCTGCTCGGCGATGGCGACCCGGTGGCCCGCCTTGATCAAACGCGCCAGATAGGACTCCGCGCTGTGTGCTGGCACACCGCACATCGGAATCGGTGCGCCCTCGTTCTCGCCGCGCCTGGTGAGCGCGATGTCGAGGCACTGCGCGGCGATCTTGGCGTCGTCGAAGAAGAGTTCGAAAAAGTCGCCCATCCGATAGAAAAGCAAGGCGTCACCGGCTTCGGCCTTCAGCCGATGGTACTGCACCATCATCGGGGTCTGCGCATCACTTCTGGCCATTGCATCACGTGGTAACGGCAAAGCGCGCGCCAAGCGAGGGTGACTCTCAGGCAAAAAGGCCGCTAAAGGCGCGTCCGAGAGGAACGCGAGGCGGCATGGAAAGCAACGTTAAATTCACGGCCGAGGAGGCGCTCGATTTCCACGCGAGCGGCAGGCCGGGCAAAATTGAAATCGTCGCCACCAAGCCGATGGCCACGCAACGCGATTTGAGCCTCGCTTATTCGCCTGGCGTCGCAGTGCCGGTCGAGGCGATCGCCGCCGACCCCGGCAAGGCCTACGACCTCACGGCCAAGGGCAATCTCGTCGCTGTCATTTCCAACGGCACTGCCATCCTCGGCCTCGGTAACTTGGGCGCGCTTGCGTCGAAGCCGGTGATGGAAGGCAAGGCGGTACTCTTCAAGCGTTTCGCCGATGTGGATTCCATCGACCTGGAGGTCGCGACCGAGGACGCCGACGCCTTTATCAACGCCGTTGCATTGCTCGAGCCGAGCTTCGGCGGAATCAACCTTGAAGATATTGCCGCTCCAGACTGTTTCCGCATCGAAGCGGCGCTCAAGGAGCGGATGAACATCCCGGTCTTCCACGACGACCAGCACGGCACCGCGATCATCACCGCCGCCGGCCTCATCAACGCCTGCCACCTGACCAATCGCAAGATGAAGGACGTCAAGGTCGTGTGCAACGGCGCCGGCGCCGCCGCCATTGCCTGCACAGAGCTCATCAAGGCGATGGGCGTGGCCAACAACAATGTCATAATGTGCGACCGCAAGGGCGTCATCCACAAGGGCCGCGATGACCTCGATCAGTGGAAATCGGCCCACGCCGTCGACACCGATGCCCGGACACTTGGGGAAGCCTTGGTTGGCGCAGACGTGTTTCTCGGCCTTTCGGCCGCGGGCGCGCTGAAGCCCGACATGGTGGTGGCGATGGCGCCGCAGCCGATCATTTTCGCCATGGCTAATCCGGACCCTGAAATCCTGCCGGAGGACGCCAAGGCCGCGCGCCCGGACGCGATTATCGCTACGGGTCGTTCGGACTATCCGAACCAGGTCAACAACGTCCTCGGTTTCCCCTTCATTTTCCGCGGCGCACTCGATGTGCGCGCCACCGCGATCAACGAGGAAATGAAGATTGCCGCCGCCACCGCGCTTGCCGCCCTGGCGCGCGAGGCTGTGCCGGAGGAAGTCGCCGCAGCCTATGGCGGCAAGAGCCAGAGCTTCGGCCCCGACTACATTATCCCTGCGCCTTTCGATCCACGCCTCATCGAGATCGTCCCGATTGCCGTTGCCGAAGCCGCCATGCGGACGGGCGTCGCCCAGAAGCCGATTGAGGACATGGACGCTTACAGGACGGCGCTGCGGGCACGTCTAAACCCGACTGCGTCGGTCCTCAGCCTTGCGTTCGAAGCGGCCCGCTTGAACCCGAAGCGCGTCCTGTTCGCCGAGGGCGACGAGCCCAACGTCCTGCGCGCCGCCATCGCGTTCAAGGAAGGTGGTTATGGCACGCCGGTCCTGATCGGCCGGGAGGACGTTCGCGAGAAGCTGGCCGAGCTGGGTGTCGAAAATCCTGGCGACTACGAAGTCCTCAACAGCCGCAATTCGCCGCTCGTCGGCCGCGCCGTCGACTTCGTCTACGGCAAGCGCCAACGCTGCGGCATGCTCCGCCGCGAGGTCGAGCGCATGGTCAACCAGGATCGCAACACCTTCGCCGCCGCCATGCTGGCCTTGGGGGAAGGTGATGCGATGATCACCGGCACGACCCGTCCGTTCAGCCAGTCCCTGGCGCAGGTCCGGACCGTGGTTGACGACGAGGCCGGCGGGACGCCCTTCGGCATCAGCATCGTCGTCGGCCGCCAGCGCACTGTGCTCATCGCCGACACCGCCGTCACGGAGCGACCGACGGCGGAGCAATATGCAGCGATCGCCATTCGCGCCGCCGCCTTCGCCCGCCGCATGGGGCAGGAGCCGCGCGTCGCCTTCGTGTCCTACACGACTTTCGGCAATCCGCCGGGGCGCCATATTGAGGAACTGCGCGACGCGGTGAAGCTACTCGACACCATCGTCACCGATTTCGAATATGAAGGGGAGATGGGCCCCGACGTGGCGCTCAACCACGAGGCCCAGACGAAATTCTATCCATTCAGCCGCCTGACCGGCCCGGCCAATATCCTCATCATGCCAGGCCTGCAGTCGGCGAATATTTCGGCCAAGCTGATGCGCGCCATCTCGGCCGAAAGCGTCCTTGGGCCGTACCTCGTTGGCATGGCTCTTCCGGTGCAGATTGCGCCTATGACCGCGAGCTCGTCAGACCTGGTGACGCTGGCGGTGTTGGCCGCGGGCGGCGCCGACGCCATCCGCAGGCCGAAGGCGAAAAAGGCCTAAAGGCGCTCGGCACTGGAAACGGGGTCCGCGCTCCGCAGCGCCGCCAGCAGCGAGTGCAAGTGCGCGAGGTCGTGCACCTCGACGTCGAGGTGGAACGTCTGAAAGCTCCCGTCGCGATGCGCCAGGTGCAGGTTGATGATGTTCGCACCTTTTGCGCCCAGGATTCCGGCCATGGTGCCGAGTGCACCGGGCACGTCGCGCAGGATGATACACAGCCGCGCCGTGCCGCCGTCCGACTCGTCGCCCCAG
Source organism: Sphingomonas alba (assembly GCF_023516555.1). Classification (GTDB taxonomy): domain Bacteria; phylum Pseudomonadota; class Alphaproteobacteria; order Sphingomonadales; family Sphingomonadaceae; genus Sphingomicrobium; species Sphingomicrobium album. Next base: position 1,369,901 of record NZ_JAMGBD010000001.1, on the reverse strand, counting down.
GCCAGGTCCAGCCAGTCGGCGTCAATGCCGGTTGCCAGCTGGTCGCAACCGATTACGTGCACCTCGATGCTTTCGTCCTCGCGGCGCAGGCCGACGATTCTGTCGCCGGGAATAGGGTGGCAGCATTCGGCCAGGTGATAGGCGACGCCGGGGGTCAGGCCCTTGATCGAAATCGCCTGGCGCTGGGCAGGCGGGCGGGAGGCGACGTCGCTGCCGGCCGAACCCGGCATCAGCGCTTCCATGACGTCTTCGTCGGAGATGCGCTTGCGGGCGATGTCGATCATCAGCGCGTCGGCATCCTCGACCTTCAATTTCTTGACCGCGCGCCCAAGCGATTCGGGGGCGAGCGGGGCAGGGAGGCGGCCGACGATCTCATCGTAAATCTTGCGCCCAAGCTCGATCGTCTCGTCGCGCTCTTTGTGTCGCACGAAGCGCCGGATTGAAGACCGCGCCTTGCCGGTCGCGACGAACCGCAACCAGCTCGGCTGCGGGTGCTGCGCTTCCGAGGCAAGGATTTCGACCTGGTCGCCATTTTCGAGCAGGGTCCTGAGCGGCACAACGCGGCCATTGACCTTCGCGCCGACCGTCTGGTCGCCAAGCGCGGTGTGGACGGCAAATGCGAAGTCGACCGGTGTCGCGCCCTTTGGCAGCTGGATAAGCTCTCCCTTCGGCGTGAAGGCGAAGATGCGATCCTGGTACATCGCCATCCGCGTATGTTCGAGCAGTTCTTCCGGGCTATCGGCGTGGTCGAGAATCTCGACGAGGTCGTCGATCCACGGGACGTGGAGATCGGCGATCGGCTTGCCTTCCTTATACGCCCAGTGGGCGGCAAGCCCGCGCTCGGCCTGGGCATGCATCGCTTTGTCGCGGATCTGGATCTCGATCCGCATCTTCGAATCATGGATGACGGAGGTGTGCAGGCTTCGATAGCCGTTGCGTTTGGGGGTCGAGATGAAGTCCTTGAAGCGGCCGGGGACCATCGGCCATCGCTCATGGATGAGGCCGAGCGCGCGGTAGCATTCGTCGACATTGGCGACGATGACCCTGAAGGCCATGACATCGGATAATTGCTCAAAGCTGATGTGCCGCTCCGCCATCTTCTTCCAGATGGAGAAAGGGTGCTTCTCACGGCCGGTGACTTCGGCTTCGAGGCCATGGTCGGCGAGATGGAGCTGCAGGCCGAGGCCGATCCTGCTGACGAGGTCGCCGCCGCTGTCGTGGAGTTGCTTCAGGCGGCGAGTGATCGAGGCGTAGGCGTCCGGCTCCAGTTCACGGAAAGCCAGTGTCTGCATCTCGTTCATGATTTCGTACATGCCGATCCGCTCGGCGAGCGGGGCATAAATATCCATTGTCTCGCGCGCGATTCGCCGACGCTTCTCCTCGCTCGGCACGTGATGAAGCGTCCGCATGTTGTGGAGGCGGTCGGCGAGCTTCACCAGAAGGACGCGGATATCGTCAGACAGGGCGAGGAGGAACTTGCGGAGGTTCTCGGCGGCGCGCTCGTTTTCGCTCTGCGCTTCGATCTTGCTGAGCTTGGTCACGCCGTCGACCAGCCTGGCGACGTTCGACCCGAACAGTTTCTCGATCTGCTCCGGCGTCGCGACCGTATCTTCGATCGTGTCGTGGAGGATGGCGGTGACGATCGTTTCGTCGTCGAGCTTCAGGTCGGTGAGAATGCCAGCCACTTCGATCGGATGGCTGAAATAGGGGTCGCCCGAGGCGCGGACCTGGGCGCCGTGGGCCTTCATGGAGAAGACATAGGCGCGGTTGATCAGCCCCTCGTCGGCGTCGGGGTCATAGGCCCGGACCTTCTCGATCAGTTCATACTGTCGAAGCACGGCCCTAATGTGGGGTGAGCGCTAGACATGTTGCAAGCGCGAATTGGCCGGCGCGCATAAGAGGGGGACCGCGCGCCGGCCAAAGGAGAAATGGTTAGTTGGCCTCGGCGACCGCGGGCGTCGATGCAGCCGGAGCAGCAGCGTTGCACTTGGCAAGGTCGGCCGCGGCAATCGCCTGGCCATTGACGGTGAAGCTTTCCAGCTGGCCGGCCTTCTTGGCGAGCGACTGGCAGAGCACCAGTGGGCGGCTGTCGTCGGTGTTGCCCCGGTAGACGCCGCCGGCATTATTCCAGACGATGTCGTTGGCGACGAACTTGTTGGCGCTGGCGGCGGCGGCAGGCTTGCCGGCATAGGTCGCGGCGCTCGCCGGAGCGGCGATCGCAGCCAAAGAGGCCAGAAGGATGAAAGTGCGGGACATGTTAAACCCCTGAATTGCGTTTTCGATTGAAACTGTTTATCGCTTACAGTTTCATTTCGCAACTAGTTTTTTCGTCGTATCTGTGTTTTGTGTTGCGCTGAGAGGAAGAGTCATTGGGCCATAGTACGGCGCACATCGACGCGTTCAGGGAGGCTGCCCTCAGCTGCCCCATTCCTCAATCCGTCGAACTCATCGGCGAGAAATGGGCCTTCCTCATTCTTCGGGGGGCATTCAACGGGCTCCAGCACTTCGAGGAGTTCCAGGCCGGCCTCGGCATCGCCCGCAACATCCTTTCGGATCGTCTCGCCAAACTCGTTTCGGGGGACATCCTGGACCGCTCGCCCGACCCTTGTGACAAGCGGAAGGTCATTTACGCACTTAGCCGCAAGGGCGAAGCCTTGCTGCCAGTCGTTTTGGCGCTCAGGCAGTGGGGCGAGGATTGGGGGCACGGCACGCAGGACATCGTCCTGGCTGACTTGCGCGATGGCAAACCGATCCGCCGCATTTGCGTTCAGGCCGAGGACGGTCGGGAGCTCAAGCTCGGTGACATGAAATGGATCGTACGCCCGGGAGCGGAACAGAAAAAAGGCGGCGCTGAGGCCGCCTGATTTCCTAGTTTGAAGCCGGAAGGCTTATTCGTAATCAGCACCGCCCGGGGTCGGGCGCGGCGGGGCGGCGGCGGTCAAGCGCAGGGCCTCGGCCGATTCGCTGAGGCTCGCCAGCTCGTCCGTTTCGTCCTCTTCGTCGATGCGCACGCGCTGCAGGCCGGAAACGACCGCCTCTTCCAAATGCTTCGGCTTGACGGTTTCCTCGGCGATTTCACGCAAGGCGACGACCGGGTTCTTGTCGCGGTCGCGATCGATGGTCAGGTCGGCGCCGCCGCTGATCTGCCGGGCGCGCTGCGCCGAAAGCAACACGAGGTCGAACCGGTTCGGAACCTTGTCGACACAATCTTCAACCGTCACGCGCGCCATTCGTCGCTTCCCAATCCAATAGCTTTCTGGAGGAGGCGGCGAGATAGTGACGGCACGCCAATAAGTCAATGTTGGCCACAGCTTGCGCCGCGCTCAAGGCATCGCCACTAGAAGCCATATGAGAGGCCGGCCGTCATCGCTTGCAAGCCGCCTGGTGACGGTCGACGACAACCGCCTGCTGGTGCTGCCGGACGGGCCCGACCGGCTCGAGGCCGTACTCGACCTCATCGGCAACGCCAAGACCAGTCTCAGGCTGCTTTACTACATGTTCGCGGGAGATTTCTCGGGCAAGCGTGTCCGCGATGCGCTGATGTCGGCGCGCCAGCGCGGCGTCGCGGTCTCAGTGCTGATCGATGATTTTGGCAGCAGCATGAACCCCGACAGCTTCTTCACCGAACTGCGCGAGGCTGGGGCGACCGTCTGCCGCTTCCACCCCTCCTATGGGCGCCGTTACTTGCTCCGCAATCACCAGAAGATGCTGCTCGTCGACGGCGAGACCGAGGACTGTCGGGTCATGGTCGGCGGCTTCAATATCGAGGACGATTATTTTCAGCGCTCCGACGAGGGCGGCTGGCGCGATATCGGCCTCTTGGTCTTCGGCTTCGCGGCAGGACGGCTGACGCCTTATTATGACGCCCTGATGGGCTGGGCGCTGAAGAAGCACGCCCGAATCCGCGAGCTGCGCCACATCATCACCCGCTACAGCGAGACCAGTGGCAAGTTACAGTGGCAGTTCGGTGGCCCGATGCGCCGCGTCTCGCCTTGGGCCGTGTCGACCACTCGCGACCTCAGCCAGGGCTGCGACGTCGAGGTGATCGCCGCTTACTTCGCCCCGCCCTGGGGCATGCTGAAGCGGATCGCCCGAGCCGGCGCCAAGGGCCGGGCCCGGATCATCACCGCCGCCAAGTCCGACAACACGGCGACCATTTTCGCCGCTCGCTTCACTTACAACCAGCTATTGAAGCGTGGCGTCGAGATTTTCGAATATCAGCGCACCAAGCTGCACACGAAGCTTCTGGTGTTCGACGACGAGGTTCATATCGGCTCGTCCAACTTTGATTTCCGCAGCCTCTATCTCAACATGGAGATGATGCTGCGCGTCGACGACTCCGAGTTCGCTTCGCTCATGCGACTCTATTTCGAGGGCGAGCTCGACGACAGCCTCGCAATCACCCGCGAGGCCTGGCGCAAGCGCAGCACCATTTTCAACCGCATCAAATGGGGCCTGTCCTTCTTCCTGGTGACGGCAGTCGACTACACCGTCACGCGAAGGCTCAATTTCGGGGCGGAGTAGCCTTATTCGGCCGCCACGGCCTTCGGTTCACGCCAAGCCCAGAAGAGAGTCGCGGGCGGCACATTGATCCATTCGAAACCGCGGTCGATCCGCTCGAAATAAGGCGCGATGAAATCACGAACCTTGGGATTGAACTGGTAGACGAGGAATGCGCCACCGGCGCGGATCGCCTTGGCCGTCGCTTCACCGATTGCGTCGCCAACACCCGGAGGCAGGGTCGAAAAGGGGAGTCCCGACAGGATGTAGTCGGCATGGGCGAAACCATGCGCCTCGATGATCTTCTGGACGTCGGCGGCCGAACCCGTGACCGGAATCAGCCGATCATCCTCGATGCCCTTTTTCAGATAGTCGATGAAGTCGGGATTGGTGTCGATCGCGATCAGCTTGGCGTCGGCGGGAAGCAATTCGAGAACCGGCCGGGTGAAGGTACCGACACCCGGGCCATATTCGACGAACAACTTCACCTCGTCCCAGCGCACCCGCGACAGCATCTTGTCGATGAGCACCTTGCTCGACGGGATCACCGAACCGACCATCACCGGGTTCTTCAGGAAACCGCGCAGGAACTGCCACTGCGGGCTGTTCGCCCGATGCGCGACGCGGCGCACAAAGCGGCGCGGGCCTTTCAGCGTGCGGGCGGACGAAGCGTTCATTGAGTCTCCAGCGGGGGCCTTCGAAGGTGCATTGCGTTGGCAAAACAGTCGGGCCTTTGCAAGTTCCATCGCCTGCTTTGCGCCACGGCCTGCCGCGCCTAATGCACGTTAATGCGTTTACGCGCGCCCCGACCGGGGATCGCCGGCACGGCGATGTCGACCCCGCACTTCCTTCTGCTGTTCACTGCAATGTTGGTGGCGGCGGCGGGCAATACGGCGTTGCAATCGGTCATGCCGGCCATCGGGCGCGAGATCGGCATCGCCGATTTCTGGGTGGCCGTTGCCTATACCTGGTCGGCGGTGCTGTGGGTGCTGCTGGCGCCCTTTTGGGCCAGGCGCAGCGACCATCATGGCCGCAAGAAGTTGATCCTCCTCGGCCTCGGCGGCTTCATTGTCTCGATGACCTTGTGTGGGATCACGCTCGCGATTGGCCTCAAGGGTGCCATCACCGGAGCCGCGACCTTCGGGTTGTTCGCAGCATTCCGCTCCATCTATGGGTCGCTCGGCTGCGCGACGCCTAGCGCGACCCAGGCCTATCTCGCCTCCAAGACCCGCAGGGCGGCGCGGGTGAATGCGCTTTCCGCGCTGGCGGCCTCCTTCGGCCTGGGAACGATCATCGGGCCCGCGATTGCACCGGCGTTCGTGTTGCCCTTCGTCGGCCTGCCCGGCCCGCTATTCGGCTTCGCGATAATCGGCATCATCGTCTTCACCGCCATCGCAATCTGGCTCCCTGACGACACCAAGGGCAGGCGCTCGGGCCGGGGCGCCGCAATGAGCTATCCATCGCTCGCCTCCCCGGTCACGGGCGCAAGCGTCGTCGCCGCTACGGCGCCACGCCGCGACATGCTGAAATGGCACGACGAGCGAATCCGTCGCTGGATCCTGGCCGGAGTCGCGGCCGGCCATGCCCAGGCGGCGACACTCACCTGCATCGGCTTCTTCGTGATCGATCGCCTGCAGATTCCCGCCCAGGGGTCCGAGCAGCCGATTTCCATCGTCATGATCGCCGGCGCCGGCGCCGGACTTGCCGCCCAATGGGGCCTGATTCCGCGCCTCGGGCTGAGGCCTCGGGCGCTGATCCTCTGGGGCTCGGTGATTGCCGCCGCCGGCTTCATCGTCACCATGCTGGCCCCCAACCTGTACGGGCTGGTCCTCGGCTTTGCCTTGTCCTCACTCGGCTTCGGTTTCACGCGACCCGGCTTCACGGCCGGCGCAAGCCTCGCCGTGCCGTTAGGCGATCAGGGCGGCGTCGCCGGGGTCATCACCGCAGCCAATGGCATCAGCTACGTGGCCGCACCCGGAATCGGCATGGCGCTCTACGGCGTCGATCATCATCTGCCCTTTGCGCTATCGGCGCTGCTGCTCCTGGCAATGGCCCCGTGGGCCCGCGCCCGGCTCGACTAAAGGTCCTCGCTGTTCGGCACGGTCTTGGGGCCGCGCGGCTGGAGCATGCCGGGCAGGACGAAGCCGATACCTCCCACCGGCCGCACCGCGTCCGACTTCAACGTCCGCTGAATCTCGGCATAGTCGTTCAGCATTTCCTCGGTAACCGAGGCCCGGGTTTCCTTCAGCGCCGCTTCGAAATCCGCCATGGTGACGAGGTCGGAATCGAGACCGCGCCGGAGCGCCGTCAGGCCGGCGCGGCGGACCAAATCCTCAAGGTCGGCCCCGGTGAAACGTTCGGTGCGCTGCGCCAGGGATTCGAGGTCGACATTCTTTGCCAGCGGCATGTCCTTGGTGTGGATCGCCAGGATACGCCGGCGTCCGGCCGTATCTGGCGTGCCGACATAGATGAGCTCATCAAACCGTCCCGGCCGCAATAGTGCCGGATCGATCAGGTTCGGCCGGTTGGACGCGCCAATCAGCACGACGTTGTTGAGCTCCTCCATGCCGTCCATCTCGGACAGGATAGTGTTGACGACGCGCTCGGTGACCTGCGGTTCTCCAAGCCCGCCACCGCGGGCCGGGACCAAGCTATCGATCTCGTCGATGAAGATCACGGTCGGCGCGACCTGTCGGGCACGGGCGAATAACCGGGCAATCTGCTGCTCGCTCTCGCCATACCATTTGCTGAGCAAGTCAGATGATTTGGTGGCGATGAAATTCGCCTCGGACTCGCGAGCCGCGGCCTTGGCCAGTAGCGTCTTGCCTGTTCCGGGCGGTCCATAGAGCAGGAAGCCTTTGGCCGGGCGGATGCCAAGCCGGCGGAACGCCTCCGGATGCTTCAGCGGCAACTCGACGCCTTCGCGCAGCTTGTCCCGGGCCTCGTCGAGGCCGCCGACGTCGTCCCAGCTGATGTGCGGCACTTCGACCATGACCTCGCGCATCGCCGACGGCTGCACGCGCTTCAGGGCATTGTCGAAGTCCTTCGCCTCGACAGACAAGGCGTCGAGGATCTCGGTCGGGATGGCGTCCTTGTTGAGGTCGATGCGCGGCATGATGCGGCGCACTGCCTCCAGCGCCGCTTCACGGGTCAGGGCCGCCAAATCGGCGCCGACGAAGCCGTAGGTACGGCGCGACAGCTCGTCGAGGTTGACGTCCTCGGCCAGCGGCATGCCGCGCGTGTGGATGGCCAGGATCTCGCGGCGGCCATTCTCGTCGGGCACGCCGACCACGATTTCGCGATCGAAGCGCCCGGGCCGGCGCAACGCCTCGTCGATCGCTTCGGGCCGATTGGTGGCGGCGATGACGACCAAATTCTGCCGTGGCTCCAGGCCGTCGAGCAGTGTGAGGAGCTGGGCGACCAGCCTTTTCTCGGCCTCGCCGGAAACCTGGCCGCGCTTGGGTGCTATCGAGTCGATCTCGTCGATGAAGATGATCGACGGCGCGGCCTTGGCGGCCTGCTCGAACAATTCGCGCAGCTTCTTCTCTGACTCGCCATAGGCGGAGCCCATCACCTCGGGACCGGCGATGTGGAAGAACTGGGCATCGCTCTCGTTGGCGACGGCGCGCGCCAGGCGCGTTTTGCCGGTGCCGGGCGGGCCGTGAAGCAGCACGCCCTTGGGCGGGTCGACACCCAGGCGCTGGAACAGCTCGGGGTGGCGTAGCGGCAGTTCGACCATCTCGCGCAGGGCGTCGATGGTGTCGCGCATGCCGCCGAGATCGTCATAGGTGACGTCGGCCCGGCGCTCACCGGCCTTCTCGGTATATTCGGGAAGGAGTTCTACTTCGGTGTCGGCGTCGATATGAACGATGCCCTTGGGAAGCGCGGTGACGATCGTCATGCGCACTTCCTGGAGTGCGAAGGCCGGGGCGTTCAGCAGCTGGCGGATGTGGTCGGGCACGTCGGCGTTGACCCGCTGCTGGCCGGCGGTGGCGACCGTATCACCTTGGGTGAGCGGCCGGCCCAGGAAGCTGCGTTTCAGCGCCTCGCTCGAGCCCTGCAGGCGGATGTTGTTTTGTGCAGGCGCGAAGACGACGCGCGTGGCGGGCTTGGATTTGACCTTCTTCACTTCGACGAAATCGCCCGAACCAACCCCGGCATTGGCCCGCTGCAGGCCATCGAGCCGGATGATCTCCAGTCCCTCGTCGTCGCCATAAGGCCGGATGGCCCGGGCGGCCGTGAGCCGCTTGCCCTCGATGGAAATGATATCGCCCTCGGTCAGCCCGAGGTCGGTCATCAACTTGACCGGCAGCCGCGCCACGCCCCGTCCGGCATCGGTGGGGGCGAGGTTGGCGACCTGAAGCCGCCTAGCCACCGTTTCGACATCCGCCATCAACAAACCTTTCCTTGATCCCGCCGCCTTGCGGTCGGCCAACGGCCCTCGCCGCTTTCGGTTCAATGTGGTCGTTGCGGCGGGCGAATAAAGGGTCGGCCCCCGAAGCGCAAAAAAAGGCCGGGCAGTTTGGGCTGCCCGGCCTGAAGTCAGGAGAGGATGCCATTAAAGGCAGAAGGAATATCGCACCGCAGCATTTGTTGTGCAAGTGCGAAATCCGAAACTGGCATCCCAGTTAGCTAATCGGCGACAATGTGCTAGTGCAGCGCCACGCACGGGAGGGGTTTCGAGTCCCATGGAGCGCCGGCTTTCCGCGATCATGGCTGCTGATGTGGTCGGCTACAGCCGGTTGATGGGGGCGAACGAGGTCGGAACGCTGACGGCGCTCAAGGAGCATCGCGCCCAGCTCGTTGATCCGACGATTGCCGAGCATCAAGGCCGTATCGTCAAGCTGACCGGTGACGGGATGTTGGTGGAATTCCCCAGCGTGGTCAGCGCCGTCGAATGCGCCGCCGAAGTCCAGCACGAGATGCGTTCGCGCAATGTGGAGGTGCCGGAAGACCGCCGGATCGAGTTTCGGATCGGCATCAACCTTGGGGACGTGATCGTCGATGACGACGATATCTTCGGCGAGGGAGTCAACGTCGCAGCGAGGCTGGAAAGCATCGCCAAGCCCGGCGGCGTCGCCGTCTCCAGTGCTGTTCGCGAGAATATCGGAAACAAGCTCGATCTCGTCTTCGAGGACATGGGCGATGTCGACCTGAAGAACATCGGCCACCCGGTCCGCGTGTTCAACGTTGCTCTCGGCAATGCACCGGTCCGGGCGAAAACGAAGGTCGAAGAGGCCGATAAGCCGTCGATCGCGGTCCTCCCGTTCAACAATATGAGCGGTGACACGGAACAGGAATATTTCTCGGATGGAATGACCGAGGATATCATCACTGACCTGAGTAAGGTCAGCGGCCTGTTCGTTGTCGGCCGCAACACGAGCTTCACCTACAAGGGCAAGGCCCAGCAGCTGCAGCAGGTCGCGGCCGAGCTTGGCGTCAAATATTTGCTCGAGGGAAGTGTCCGCAAGTCAGGCAACCGGGTGCGTGTCACCGGCCAGCTGATCGACGGCACGACCGGCGGCCACGTCTGGGCCGACCGTTACGACCGCGATCTCGATGACATCTTCGCCATTCAGGACGAAATCACGCAGGCGATCGTCGGCCAGTTGCGGATCCACCTGCTCCCTCAGGAAAAGGAGGCGATCACAACGGCTCCGACAGGCAGCGTAGAGGCTTACAATTTCTACCTCAAGGGCAGGCAGCTCTTCCACGCCTTCACTAGGTCTTACCTTCTCCTTGCCAAGGAAATGTTCGGCAAAGCGGTCGAGATCGACCCGGATTACGGGCGCGCCTATGCGGGCATGGCCAGTGCCATGTCGAGGCTTTGGGGCATGTATAACGTGCCGACGGACGCGGACGAGTTGCTGGCAATCGCCGACAAGGCGCTGGCGCTCGATCCGAACCTTGCCGAGGTGCATTCCGCGCGCGGCGAAGCGCTCGCTAACAGCGGCCGGAGGGAGGAAGCAGTTCAGGCTTTCCAGCGTGCGCTTGAGCTCGATCCCAACAATTTCGATGCCAACCTCGCCTACGCGCGATTCAGCGTCACCGAGGGCGACCTCGACAAGGCGATCGAACTCTACACGAGGGCGGTTGAGATTCAGCCGGAAGACTCACAGGCCCCGCTGCTTCTGCAGATCGTCCTGCGCGCGGTCGGTCGGAGCGAAGAGTCCGACAAATATGGTTGGATGGGTATCAAGCGCGCCGAGGAGCAACTGAAACTTCACCCTGAGAATTCGCGACCGGCCCAGTTGGGAAGCGGCGCCCTTGCCACTTTGGGCGATAAGGAACGTGCGCTCAAATGGCTTGAGCGCGTGAAGCTGATCGATCCCGACGACAATAACGCGCGTTACAACGCGGCTTGCACTTACGCGCAATTGGGCGAGATCGACCATGCGATGGATTTGCTCGAACTATGGATCGATCATTGCGGCGCCGAGCAGGAGAGGTGGTTCCTGCATGATTCAGACCTGGATCCGATCCGAAAGCATCCGCGCTATCAGTCACTCCTCGACAGGTTCAAGCAGCGGCACGCCACCGAGATTCCCGGACCAGAAGTCTCGGCGACCTAGCGCATCCGCGCCGCGCGGCGCATGACGGCGCGGGGCAGGAACCTGTTGACCTGCGAGATGACCTTGTTGGCGAGGCCCGGCACCACGATCGCCTGGTTGCTTTCGAGGCCTTTGATCCCCGCCTGCACGACCGAGGCCGCGTCGGCGGATTGTTTGCTGCCCGGCCCCTTGGGTTTGAAGCCCGAAACCTCGCGGAACTCGGTGCGCGTTGGGCCGGGGCACAGGCAGGACACCTTGATGCCGTGCGGCTTCATCTCGTCGTGCAGGGCCTCGCTGAACGACAGGACGAAGGCCTTGGTCGCGAAATAGACCGACATGCCAGGGCCCGGCTGGAAGGCGGCGGTCGAGGCGACGTTGAGGATGCCGCCGGACTTTCGCGATATCATGCCGGGCAGGACGGCTCGCGACAGCTCTTCGAGCGCGCCGCAGTTGAGATCGACCATCTCGCGTTGGCGATCGGCGTCGAGCTCAACGAAGCGCCCGGCAAGGCCGAAACCGGCATTGTTGATGAGCAGCTCGATGGTCTCGCCGGCCTTGGCGACATTCGCCATCAGCTTGGCGGTGGCGCCCGGTTCGCTGAGGTCGAGCGCAACCACGCGGGCGTTACCGACCTCCCTGGCCAGATCTTCAAGCCGGTCCTTGCGTCGGGCGACCAGCACCAGCCGGTGGCCTTTCGCGGACAGTTGCCGGGCGAACTCGACGCCCAGCCCTGCCGAGGCGCCGGTGACGAGGGCGACCGGCTTCGCCATCTTAACCGACCGTTGCCTTCAGGATCTTGCCAGGGTCGGCCGGCGGCTCACCGACCGGAAGGGCGTCGATATATTCCATGCCGCTCTCGACCTGGCCCCAGACCGTATATTGCCGGTCGAGGAAGCGCGCATCGTCGAAGCAGATGAAGAACTGGCTATTGGCGCTGTCCGGGTTCTGGGATCGCGCCATCGAACAGGTGCCGCGGACATGCGGCTCGGCGTTGAACTCCGCCTTGAGGTCGGGGAGCTTCGACCCGTGATAGCCGGTCCCTGTCGGGTCGCCGCCCTGGGCCATGAAGCCGGGGATGACACGATGAAAGACGACGCCGTCGTAGAAGCCGTCATTGGCCAGGCTGGTGATCCGTTCGACATGGCCGGGCGCGACGTCGGGCCTGAGCTTGATGACGACGTCGCCGCCGCTCGAAAGGGTCAGGGTCAGCGTGTCGTCGGCCATCTTCGATCTCCTTTGTAACCTGGCCGCGCTTTAGGCGGCCGGGGCGGGTTGCGCCAGAGCCGGTGCGGCCATAGGGAACCCAAACAAGTTTGGGTCCGGGGGAAAGAAGATGAGCGAAAGCGAGCAGATCGCCGCCACTCCCCCGCCTGAGGAAGCGGACATCATGGACTCGGAGGACCGGCTGCGCCCGGACTTTGTCGAGCGTGTCCTCGATGCGGTCGACAAGGGCGACAACGAAACCGCGCGCAAGCTGGTCGAGCCGCTCCATCCCGCCGACGTCGCCGACCTCATCGAGCTTGCGGCGCGCGACGAGCGCGAAGGCCTCGTCAAGGCGCTCGCCGAGATCGTCGATGCCGACGTCTATGCCGAGCTGAACGACTACGTCCGCGAGACCTTGATCGACGAGATGGAGCCGGAGCAGGTCGCCGACCTCGCCGGCCAGCTCGACACCGACGACGCCGTCGCCATCATCGAGGACCTCGACAGCGACGATCGTCAGGCCGTCCTCGAGAGGATGGAGCCCGACGACCGCGCCGCGGTCGAGGAAGCGCTGACCTATCCGGAGGAAACCGCCGGCCGTCTCATGCAGCGCGACCTGATCGCGGTGCCGGAGCATTGGAAGGTCGGGCAGCTCATCGATTACATGCGCCAGACAGACGAACTGGCCACCGACTTCTGGGAAGTGTTCGTCGTCTCTCCCGACCACCACCCTGTCGGTACCTGCAAATTGTCGTCGATCCTGCGTTCACCGCGCGGCTCGATGGTCACCGATATCATGGTCGAGGACCAGACCCTCATCCCGGTCGACATGGACCAGGAAGAGGTCGCTCTCCGCTTCCAGAAATATGCGCTCATCTCGGCGGCGGTCGTCGATGCCAGCGGCCGGCTGGTCGGCATGATTACGGTCGATGACATCGTCCACATCATCCAGGAAGAGGCGGGCGAGGACGTCCTGCTGCTGTCCGGTGCCGGCGAAGGCGACATCAACGAGCCGATCTTCGACACCTATCGCGGCCGCGTCCGCTGGCTGGCGGCGAACCTGATGACGGCGCTGGTTGCCGCCTCGATTATCCGTATTTTCGAACATTCGATCGAGCGGCTGGCGGTGTTGGCGGTGCTGATGCCGATCGTCGCCGGTGTCGGGGGCAATGCCGGTACGCAGACGCTAGCCGTTACCGTCCGCGCCATTGCCACCAATCAGTTGACCGGCTCGAATCGCTGGCGCGCGGTGGGCCGCGAACTCAGGGTGGCTCTGCTCAACGGCGTGACCATCGCGGTCCTCATCGGAGTCGGCGTCACCTTGGTCCTCGGCAGTCCGTCGCTGGGCGGAGTCATCGCCGCGGCGATGCTTTTCAACATCCTCATCGCCGGCATGGCGGGCGTCCTGGTTCCGCTGACCCTTGAGCGCTATGGCGCGGACCCGGCGGTCGCTTCGTCGATTTTCGTGACGATGGTCACGGATTCCATGGGCTTCCTCGCCTTCCTCGGCCTGGCTACGGCAGTCGGCCTCGTCCACTAGCACTCCCGAAACCGTCGGTACGCCACTACATTGGCATTGTGCCGACGCTCCACCTGACCAAGGTCGCCTTTGGCTGCCGCACACTCGAATCGCTGCAGAAGCGGGTCGCTGCGCGTGCGCAAAATGGCGAGGTTAGGGTCACGACCCGAATGCGGCCGAAGAGGATGGAGGAGCTGATTGGGGGCTCGCTTCACTGGATCGTCAAGCACCGAATCATCGGCCGCCAGCAGATCCTCCGGTTCGACGACCGGCCCGACGGTCGAATCGACATCGTATGTTCGGATGAGCTGGTGATTGTGCCGCCGATGCCGAGGCGGGCGCACCAGGGTTGGCGTTATTTGGAAGCCGAAGTAACTGACGAAGCCGATCCCAGCGGTGTTGCCGACCTGCCGCCTCGCCTCTACGGAAAGCTCTCCGCGCTGGCACTGGTTTGATCGTTACCGCCAGGGCACAGTGCGCGGCGCATCGTTAAATTGGCGTCATTGCGATAATTGCTGGCATCGGCCAGCAAACCAACATTTGTTACGCTTTTAAGTCTCCACCCCAAATTCCGGGAGGGGATTCCAATTGTCTAGTTTCAAAGCCTTGCTTGCTGTCTCAAGCGTAACATCTCTTGCTTTCGCACTCTGCTCGACCCCGGCTTTCGCCGAGGAAACTGCAGCGCCAGTCGCCGCCGCCGCCGCGGATGCGGCAGCCGCGCCGGCGGATACCGCAGCTTCGCAGGCTCCGGCTGCCGACGAGCAGAAAAGCGAAGGCGACATCGTCGTCACCGCCCGCAAGCGGTCCGAGCGGCTGCAGGACGTTCCGCTGTCCGTCGCCGCCGTCTCCGGCGCGACGATGCAGCAGCAGGGCATCCGCAAGATCGAAGACCTTCAGACGAAGGTCCCCAATTTCAAGATGACCGAGACCGGTATCGGCTCGAACATCGCCATCCGCGGCATCTTCTCGGGCGTCAACCAGGGCTTCGAGCAGTCGGTCGGCACCTATATTGACGGCATCCACTACGGCCGTGCCCAGCAGGCCCGCGCGCCCTTCCTCGACGTCCAGCGCGTCGAGGTTCTGCGCGGACCGCAGTCGATCCTGTTCGGCAAGAACTCGATTGCCGGCGCGCTCAACATCATCTCGGCCCAGCCGACCAATGTGCTCACGGGCTATGTCCAGGGCAGCTACCAGCTCGATAGCGACGATTGGGAATTGCTCGGCGCCGTTTCTGGTCCGATTACCGACAACGTTCGCGCTCGCATCGCCGGCCGCATCCACGACGGCGACGGATTCATCAAGAATATCACGCTCGATCGCAGCGAACCGCAGCGCAAGGACTGGAACCTGCGCGGCATCGTCGACTGGGACGTCACCGACGACTTTACGTTGAACTTCAAGGCCGAGCATGGCGAGTTCGACACCAAGGGTCGCAACATCGAAGTCTACAATGAGCTGCCGTCCATTGCCGGTGCGCCATTCGGCGGCAAGACCTACGCTCAGATCCTGACTCTCCTCGGCGCAATGAGCCCGAGCGATGAGTTCGTCGTTGATCCGTCAGTCTCGAACAATATCAAGGACGACAAGCGCTCGTCCAACGGCGACACGTCGGACAATACTTCCGGAACCTACGTCCTGACGGCCAATTGGGACACGGGCATCGGCCAGCTGACCTCGATCACCGGCTACAACAAGTTCAGCTATGACGAGGATTGCGACTGCGACTTTACGGGCGCGAACATCCTGACGATCGACCTGCACGAAAAGTACAAGCAGTTCAGCCAGGAAATCCGGCTCGCTTCCGATACGTCCCGCAAGCTCGAGTATATCGTCGGCGGCTTCTTCCAGACCAGCGACCATAGCTACAGCGACAACATCAACATCGACCATGATTCAATCTTGGTGGAGGCGGCGAACCTGAAACCGGGGGCCTTCGGCAATTACATCAGGGACACCCGCGCCGCGCGGCAAGCCCATGTCGACACCGATATCCTGTCGGCTTTCGGTCAGCTGACCTACAAGTTCAATGAACACTTCCGCGTCAACGTCGGTGGCCGCGTCACCCACGAGAAGAAGGAAGGCGACCGCAACATCACCATCGAGGGCATCGACGGTTCGACGCTCACGGGTACTCAGGCCATCATGGCGCCGATAGTCTTCGGCAGCTTGTTCCACATAAGCTCGAGCAATCTCACCACCATCGCCGGCATGGGCGGCATTCCGGGAGGGCAGGCAGCTGGCTTGCAGCTCGCCTACGGCGTTCATCCGGTCGACGGTAAGGTTTCGAAGACCGGCTTCGTCCCGTCCGTCGTCCTTCAATATGACGTCAACCCGGACATCATGTTCTACGGCTCGTTCACGAAGGGCACCAAGTCGGGCGGCTTCGATTTCCGCGGCAACAACCGCGGCTTCTACTCGTCCATGGCTGACGCCTTCGAGTTCGACGAAGAGCAGGCGACCAACTGGGAGGTCGGTGCAAAGACCAGCTTCTTCAACCATCGCGGGATCTTCAACGCCTCGCTCTACCACACGAAGATCCAGGACCTGCAGGTCTCGGTGTTCGACGGTGTACTTGGCTATGTCGTCGGCAACGCCGACGCCACGACTCAGGGGTTGGAGGCTGACGCCCGCTTCGCTGTGACTCCGCACCTGACGCTGCGAGCAGCCGGCGCGCTGACGGACTTCGAATTCAAGAAGTATCCGAACGGCCAGTGCTATCCGGGCCAGGTTCCGGACGGCGCCAACGGCCAGTGCGATTATAAGGGCAAGACCAACCAGCTCGTTCCCGACTGGCAGGCGACGCTCGCCGTCGACTGGAACACTGCGATCACCAACAGCCTAGAGCTGCGTACGACCGCAGACATGTTCGCTTCCGACGGCTACTTCTTGTCGCCGACGCTCGACCCGAACCAGACGCAGGGCAGCTATGCGAAGTTCAATGGTCGTATCGCCATCGGCGATCCGGGCCGCCGCTGGGAAGTCGCCCTTCTCGGCAAGAATCTGTTCGACAAGCGGACCGTCTCGATGGGCGTCCAGACGCCTTTGGCCTTCTCGACTTTCGGTGCCTACAGCCAGGCGAACGTCGTCGACGAAGGCCGGACCGTCGCTCTGCAGGGCCGCTTCAACTTCTGAGGACTGACAAGAAATCGGGCGAGCGCCCTGTACCAGTTTCTTTCGCTCGCTCGGTCTCTCCTACGAGGTCTTTGCCAGAAGTACGGTCGTCCGTCGGCTCAATGCCGACCCGCGCTCAACCGGAGTGGCGGCCAACTCCCGGGTCGAAACCTTGTAGTATGGGGGCGGAGGTCCCGGCGCTCCCCAGGCGCCGGGGCCTTTGTTCAACCGGTTGCGGAGAGTGGAGCCTCGGTGCACGCTGGCGCCGGGGCTCCATCTTGTTTTCGTGACCCGGCTAAGTTGTAAGAGTTCGTCATGGCATTTGCGCCGTCGTCCAAGACAGTACCGGTCCCCGCCAGGATCCTTCCCGGATTAGTCCTTTGCGCGCTTGTCGCGGCCGCGGGCTCTGCATTGGCGGAGGTTGAATTGGCCCTTACCGGCCGTGCCTGGATCGAGGCATTGGTGCTGGCGATCCTGATCGGCGCGGCGGTCCGGACGTTTTGGGTTCCCGGGGAACGATGGAAGCCGGGCATCGATGTCAGCGCCAAGTTGGTGCTGGAAATCGCCGTTGTCCTGCTGGGCGCATCGGTCAGCGCCGCGACGATCCTGTCGGCGGGTTGGCCTCTGCTGGTGTCAATTCTGGCGATTGTCGCGGGCGCAATCCTTCTGAGCTTTGCCATCGGCCGGACTCTCGGCTTGTCGAAACGCCTCGCCATGCTGGTTGCTTGCGGCAATTCGATCTGCGGCAATTCCGCGATTGCCGCCGTCGCACCGGTCATCGGCGCGGACGGCGACGAGGTGGCATCGTCGATCGCCTTCACGGCCGTGCTTGGCGTGATCGTTGTTTTGACCCTGCCGTTGCTCGGCGTGATCTTGCACATGACCCAATTCGGCTACGGGGCGCTGGCCGGATTGACCGTCTATGCCGTTCCTCAGGTAATCGCCGCAGCGGCGCCAATTGGCGTCAAGGCGGTACAGGTCGGAACGCTCGTAAAGCTCATCCGCGTGCTGATGCTCGGCCCGGTCTGCCTGGTCCTTTCACTGATGACGGCGAAGTGGCGGGAGGAGGCCGACGAACCCGCCCCCCATGTAACCGCCGGTGATCGCCCCCGGCGCGGCCGGCCGGCGCTGCACCAGCTCGTGCCGTGGTTCATCATCGGCTTCATGGTCATGGTCGTGCTGCGCTCGGCGAGCCTGGTTCCGGATTGGGCGCTCGCGCCAATCGGAAGCCTGGCCACCGGCCTCACCGTCATTTCGATGGCGGCGCTCGGCCTGGGTGTCGACGTCCGCACCGTCTCACGGGCTGGGGGCCGGGTAACGGCCACAGTGGTCCTGTCGCTCCTTGCGCTCGGCTCGGTCAGTTACTTCGTAATCCGGCTATTCGGCCTGTAGGTCGCCCGGTCTCGGTCAGGCCGTCGCCTGCCGGGCCGCGCGCGAGGCGGCGTAAAAGACAAGGGCAGCGGCGACGCTTGCCGCCGGCAGCAACTGCAGCGCGCCAAGCAGGCCGACGCGATCTGCCAGCCATCCGGTGACGATTGGGCCGGGCGCCAGGCCGAAGGCATTATTGGCGAGGGTCAGCACCGCGAAGGCCGTGCCATGTAATGCAGCGGGGGTCAGGCCCGCCACCATCGATCCAGCCGATCCCGCCGTCGAAGCCGCGAGGAACATGGCAAGTCCGAGCAGCACGAGCTGCGGCAACCCCGTTCCGACAGCGAACGCCGCTGCAACCAGCAGCGCCGAGCCGATACAGAAAGCCGCCGATAAGCGGGCGCGGTCCCGCATCGTCTTGACGAGCCGGTCGCTTGCAACACCGCACAGGATCATGCCGACGCCGCCGATGGCGAGGAAGATCGCGGCGACGCCTGCGGCCTTGGCCAGCGGAAGGTGGTAATAGCGGACGAAATAGGTCGGCAACCAGGCGGGCAGGGCGCCAGCCACGAACAATTGCAGGCCGCTGGCGACGTAGGCGCAATTCAGCGTTGCGCCCGCGAACAGGGGCTTCAGGCCCGCCCAGCTGAGCTTGACCCGTTCTTCGCCTGCATTGCCCGAGATGCGGGCGTCCCTGACGCACCAGCCGTAAGCCAAAGCGAGCACGAGTCCGGCCACGCCAATGGCATTGAACGCAGTCCGCCAACCGTGGCTCGCAGCCACCGCGCCGCCGATCCCGACGCCGAGCACTTGCCCGGCCAGGCCGCCAGCCATGAACGCGCCGGTAAGCGTCGCGCGCAAATGCTTCGGGAAGACGCTGATAATGACGGCGATACCCACGCTGCCATAAGCCGCCTCGCCGACGCCGACGAGCACGCGCGCGGCGAGCATCTGGTCGTAGCTGCGGGCCAGGCCGCACAGCAAGGTCGCGGCGCTCCAAACCAGGCCCATGACGACGATGCTTTTTGCCCGGCCGAAGCGGTCCGCCAGCAGGGAGATCGGGCAGGTCAGCAAGCCCACCATCAGCGGCACGATGCCGGCAAGGAAACCGAGTTGTCCGTCGCTCAGGCCCCATTCTGCCTTGAGCAAAGGGAAGACGGCATTCAGCACCTGCCGCGCCATGTAGTCCGAAATCAGCAGGCCGAAGGTGAGGGCGAACACCACCCAGGCGTAGCCCGGGATTTTCGGCCTGCTGATCGCGGCGTCGGAAGCGAAGGGCTTCACGCCGCCTGGCGCTGCGCCAACCTGGGCGTGCGGTTCGGCAGCCAGCCGTTCTTCTCAAGCGTTTCTTCGACGCTCGAATAGAAAGTGCCGATCTGGTAGATGGAACGGGCCTGCTCGGCGGTGGCGATCGGGCGCCACAGCTCCTGGCTGATCTTCACCATCTTCTCGATTTGCTGGACGGAAGTCGCGCGCTCGCCGCGACGGCCATAGAGATTGTCTTCCTGGCCGACCCGGACGTGCAGGCCCATGGCGATGCCCATGGCATTCAGCGGATAGACGTGGCGCATCAGGCCCTCGACGGTCAGAGTCGCATTCTGCGGAACGCGGTTGATGAATTCCATCAGGTTTCGCGGGTTCGGTCCATCGTGGCCACCACCGATGGATACCCAGTTCAGCACATAGGGGCCCATATACTGGCCTTGGCGAACGATGCGCTCGACCGTTTCCAGGTCCTTGATCGAACCGATCATGAAGTGGGGCTGGATACCGGAGGCGACTAGGCGCTTCAGATGCTCCTTCACGAAAGCCGGACCGCTCTCGTAATACATCTCGGTATAGGCCTTCTTGTAATCGGGCTCGCCCATGGAGGTGCCGGCGGCATCCTCGTCGGTGATCAGCTCCATCACGTTCATCTGGTTGGTATTGATGGCGATGGTGACCTGGTCGGGCTTCGGATTCAGGTCGGCCAGCATGTGACGTGTGTCTTCGCCCAGCCACAAAGCTGCTTGTCCGTCGTCCTTCGGCGCGAAGCTGATCGAACCGCCGACCTGCAGGATCATCTTCGGCACGGCCGTGCGCAAGCGATCGAGCATTTCGTTGAACATTTCGAGCCGCTTGGAGCCCTTGCCGTCCGGCTCGCGGACGTGGACGTGGAGCACCGTGGCGCCGGCATTGTAGCAATCGACGGCCTTCTGGACCTGCTCCTGCATCGTCACGGGAATGTCGTCGCTGTCGCGCGGCAGGAAGCTCGGCGCATAAGGCGCTACCTGGATGACCAGCGGATCCTGGTTTTCGGGCAGCAGGCTGTCGTCCATGAACTGCATGGTTCTTCTCCTTAATAGGGTTTGTCGCCGATGATTCCTGCCCGTTCCATTTTCCGGACGGCGGGCCAGTAATCCATCACGGCGTAATGCTGGGTGCAGCGGTTATCCCAGATGGCGATGCTGTTTGGCCGCCAGCGCCAGCGCACCTGGTATTCGGGGATCGAAGCGCGCGCGATCAGGTAGTTGAGCAGGTTCGACCCGCCCGGCGCATAATCCTGGCCGTAACGCACGTTCTCCGACGTGTGATAATTGGTGAAGTGGGTCGCGAAGCTGTTGACGAACAGCACCTTCTCTCCCGTTTCCGGGTGGATTCGCACGACCGGATGTTCGGCATCGGGATATTGGGCCTTCAGCGCGTGCCGCTTCTCGATCGGCATTCGGGCGCCGAATGACGCCTCGATGGAATGACGGGCGTAGAGTCCCTCGATCCGCAGCTTGATGTCGGCGGGCAGGTCCTCATAGGCGCGCGCCATATTGACCCAGATCGTGTCGCCACCGACTGGCGGGCATTCGATGCAGCGCAGGACCGCGCCCAGTGGCGGCTTTTCCCGCCACGTCGCGTCGCAGTGCCAGGCATTTTCGTAATGGTCTGGCGGGGAGTCGAGGTCCTTGTAGATGCAGACCAGGCCGGGATGGTCCGGGTCACTGCCCGCCACCGGATGATCCTCCAGCTCGCCGAAACGCGAAGCGAAGGCGACGTGGTCGGCCTTGGAAATCAGCTGGTCGCGGAGGAACAGGACCTTGTGTTCCAGCAGCGCGGCTTTGATGTCATCGAACAAGGCATCGTCGCTCGTGGCCTTGGCGAGATCGACGCCAACCAGTTCCGCACCGATGTGCGTCGTGAGCTTCTCGATCCTCATGGGATGACGAAGATCGACGAGCCCGTCGTCTTTCCCGCCTCGAGGTCGCGATGAGCCTGAATGGCGTCGGCAAGTTCGTAGCGCTGGTTGATATTGATCCGGATGCGGCCGGCGGCGACATGGTCGAACAGCGCACCGGAAAGCTCGGCCCGCTCGGCCGGATCGGCAATGTAGTCGGCAAGTGCCGGGCGCGTGAAATAGACCGAGCCCTGAATGGCAAGCTGCAGCGCGTCGATCGGGGGAAATGGCCCCGATGCCGTTCCGCAGCCGACAAGCACCCCCCGTCGCTTCAAGGACTTCAGCGACCCCTCGTACGTGTCCTTGCCGACTGTGTCGTATACCGTCGTGACGCCTTCGCCGTCCGTCAGCTGCCTGACACGCTCGACGACATTCTCGCGGCGGTAAAAGATGATTTCATCGCAACCATGAGCCTTGGCCAGTTCGGCCTTGGCCTCGGTGGAAACTGTGCCGATGACGCGCAGTCCCAAGAGCTTCGCCCATTGCGATGCGATCAGGCCGACTCCACCGGCAGCCGCATGGATGAGGATGGTGTCGCCGGCCTTCATCCAGGGGTTGGTCTTCAACAGCCAGTAGGCGGCGCTGAGACCGCGCATGGTCATCGCCGCGGCGGTTTCGTGGGTGATATCGACCGGCAGCTTGAAAAGCGATCCGACGGGCATGACCCGTTCGGTCGAATAGGCGCCGAGCGGACTGCCGGTATAGGTTACGCGGTCGCCGACCTTGAAGCCGTTTACGTTAGGGCCAACCGCTTCGATGACGCCGGATGCTTCGACTCCCATGCCGTTCGGCACTGGCACGGGGTAGTAGCCTTGGCGGAAATAGGTGTCTGCGAAGTTGAGCCCGACCGCGAGATGGCGAACACGGACTTGGCCGTCGCCGGGCTGGCCGACCGACACTTCCTCGAAACGGAGAACGTCCGGGCCACCGGTCTCATAGAAGCGTACTGCTCGCGCCACAAAAGTCTTTCGATTGGGATTTCGCGGCCGAATTATCAGGTGTAGGAGGGGGCGATTATACGGATCACGACAGTTCCTGATGATGTCGTGTCAAACATGGGGGCAAAATGGAGCTCGTCCGCGCCGCCTCGCTAACCGGCTACTTCGAAGTGGCCGAGCAGTTGCGCCTCGATGTCAGGCCTTTGCTCCGGCAGGCGGGCTTGTCGCCAGCCATGATGAGCAATCCCGACCTGATGCTTCCGGCCCGGCCGGTTGTCCGGCTGCTGGAGGACAGCGCCGCCGCGTCCGGCTGCGTGACCTTCGGGCTGATGATGGCGGAGCGGCGCCAGCTCAGCGACCTCGGCCTGGTCAGCCTGCTGATCGTTCATCAATCGACGCTTCGGGACGCGATGGAGATCATGGCCGAATTCCGCAATCGCATTAATTCGAACCTCATGCTGCAGATCGAAGAGCATGAGGACAGCTTCTACCTGCGAGAAGTCTTCGCGCTGAATCCGCCCATGGTGTCCCGCCAGGTGGGCGACCTGGCGCTCGGCGTCCTTCACAAATTGTGCCGGACCTTGATGGACGAAAGCTGGCGCCCCCAATGCGTCAGTTTCTCATATGAGCGGCCAGTGTCCCCGGACCGGGCCATTTACGACCGGCTGTTCGATTGCCCGCTGCAATTCGGGGCAGATTTCGACGGGATTGTTGTCGAGACCGCCGACATGAACCGTATCAATCCACGTGCCGATACTGCGCTGGCTGCTCATGCGCGCCAGTTGGTGGGCGCGATGGTCGATCCCGGGCCTCGCACCATAGAAGAGGAGGTTGAGCAGTCGATCCGATTGCTCATGCCAGCTGGCCGCGCCACGATTGCGGGAGTTGCCGATGCGCTGGGTACGAACATCCGGACGCTGCAGCGCTGGCTCGACCGCGAAGAAACCAGCTTCAGCGAATTGCTCGATCGGGTCAGGGTGCAGCAGGTCAGCCAGCATTTCGCCAATCGCCGACTGCGCCTGACCGATATCGCACATTTGCTCGGTTATTCCACGCTCGCCTCGTTCAGCGCCTGGTACAGCAACCGGTTCAACGAAACTCCGACCAAGGGTCGGGCCACGGCGCAGGCGCAACGGGGTTAAGCTGGCGGCAATTCGCCAAAGCAGCCAACCACCTCCTGGGCCTTGATCAGTATCGACCGTGCAGCTTCGAGGCTGGCCAAAGCTTCGGGATCGGGCACACCTTCCTGCTCAAGCTCACGCAATGCCTCGACGTTGCGCCGCAAGGCCTCGATGGTCTCTTTGACCAGTGCGTGATGGAACGGCCCCAAACATCCCCCGAGCGTCAGCGGAGCGACGCTAGTTTCGTTTGCGTGGCCGTTCTATCCGGACGGTGTCACAAGATTGCGGATTGATGTCAGCGGCAGCCGGTAACGGTTGCCGAACCCTGGGTCTTGACGGTGCAGGCGGCGCCACCTTCGACGGTCACGGAGGTCAGGCCCCGCGCATCGATCTTGGCGCTGTTGGTGATTGTCGCGCGGATGACCGTCGGTCCCTCGGCGGCGATGACGGCGTCCTTCACCGACAATGCCTCGGCATCGAAGGTCGACGTACCGCGGACGCTTGCATTGATGTTCGCGGCACGGCCGCCCAGTCGCGCGCTGGCCGACCCGTCGAGCAATGCCCGCATCTGATCGATGTCGGCCTGGTCGATGCGCAGCATTCCCGAGCCCAGGATGGTGAAGTCGAACTTCAGGCCTTTGACGCGGTCAATGGCCAGCGCACCGGCTCCATTGACCAGCGCATTGGCAAGGTCGGGCGTACCCAGTTCGATGGTTACCGGTCCCCGTTCCTGGCCCGGGTAGCCGCCCCAGGCACCGCCCGGATCGGCGCGGACGATGAGCGTCCGCCCCTCGACGCGAATGGAGACGGCGTCCAGCGCCTGCTGGCTCCCAATCGCGCGAGCGAACGGCGCGACATTCGTCTTCAGCGTCACCTGGTATGGTCCGTCGACGCGAATATGATCGAAACTGGTGACGGAATAATTGCGGGTCGCGGCCCCAGCGGGCGCGGCGAGCAAAAACAAAGCGGCGAGGGCAGCGGTTTTCATTCAGCCACTCTCGCCGCTTATGGTTAACAAGCCGTCACCGCGGCGTTATCCGCAGTGGACGTCACCCGATCCCATTTTTGAAACGCTGCACTTGGCGCCGCCGGTCAGTTCGACGTCGCCTGACCCCATGATCGAAACGTCCGCTTTCTCGGTAGCGTGGGCCGCGACTCCTCCTGATCCAGCGATCGAGACGGCGGCAGTGCGTGTGACCAGGCTCTTGGCGTCGACGTCACCCGAACCGGCGATGCTGATGTCGACATTGTTGGCCGTGCCCGCTGCCATCAGGCCGCCCGATCCTGCAATCGCCAGCTTGAGCTTGCCGGCGGCTACGGACGGCAGGCGCAGGTCGCCCGAGCCCGCCACGTCCGCGTCGAAATCCCCGCTGACCTTGTCGACGGTAATCCCGCCCGATCCGGCGATCGTGGCTGCGCGCAGTGCGGCGACATTGACCGTGAACTGCGCTGTGCCGTTCGACCAATGCCAGCCCCGATGCTTCTTCGGCCGGATCTTCAATTCGTCCCCATCGACGACGACCTCAGTTTCGTTGAGCAGGTTCTCACCGCCGTGGGCGGTCACACCGGGCGCTCCGCCGGTGACAACCTTCACGTCATAAGGTCCTGCGACCTCGATCTTGTTGAAGTTGCCGACCTGATAGGTGCGGTCGATCTTCGGCCCGGCGTTCCGGTCTTCGGCGTCGGCAGCCCGGTGACAACCGGCCGCGGCAAGCGCGATTGCTACGGAAGCGGGAATCGTGAAACGGCGCATATCATCCTCCCAGTGCGTATTATCTGACTAATACACTGGGCGGAAATCGGAACGCAAGCTAAATGTTCGTAGGGTGCCTTACCACTTGCGGCCCGCGGCAAGCCGGGCCCGGGCGGCAGCGCGGCGGTCGCCGTCGCGACGCTCATGATCAATAGTATCAAGCGGGTCGAGCGGACCTTCCGAGCCTTCGGCCGGCAGGTCGAAATGGTCGCGGACGAACTGGGCGGAAACCGCGCGTCCGAACAGCCAGCCTTGCGCATCCTGGCAACCGGCGTCGGCCAACTGCTGACGGATGGTCTCGCTTTCGACACCCTCGGCGGTGATCGGCACGCACAAAAGCTTGCCGAGCGAGGCAATGGTCCGGACGATCGCAGCGCTCTGCTCGCTCTCGCCGATGGTGGCGACGAAGCTCTTGTCGATCTTGATACGGTCGAACGGCAATGCCTGCAGTTGCGTCAATGACGCGTAACCGGTGCCGAAGTCGTCGAGCGCGATGCTGATCCCGTTATTCTTCAGGCTCTGCACGACCGTGATCGCCTGTTCCGGATGCTCGATAAGCGAGCCCTCGGTGATTTCCAGTTCCAGGCGACGGGCCGGGAACCCGGTCTCCGTCAGCAATTTCAGGATACGCTCGGCCAGTTGCGGATCGCGGAACTGCACCGGGGAGATGTTGACCGCGATCTTGAGGTGCGCCGGCCAGTCCTTCGCTTCGATAAGCGCCTTGCGCATGACGTTCATCGACAAAGCGGCGATCATGCCCGAGGCTTCGCAAATGGCGATGAAGTCGACTGGCTCGACCAGCCCGCGGCGCGGCGAGCGCCAGCGCGCCAGGACTTCGAAGCCGCTGGTCTCGCCGGTTTCGAGATTGATCAGCGGCTGGAAGAAGGGGAGGAATTCGTCGCCGTCGATTCCCTGGCGGATTTCGTCCTCCAGGATGGCGCGCTCTTTGATCTCCGCTTCCTGGTCCGAATCGAACCAGCGCAAGGTGTTCCGGCCCGCGCGCTTCGCCGAGTACATCGCGATGTCGGCACGGCGCAGCATGTCTTCCGCGGACTGCCCTTCGACCAGCATGGCGAGGCCGGCGGACGCCGACAGATGCGCATGGAAGGCGCCGACGTCGATCGGCGCGGAAAGGCTTTGCAGGATGGCGCCGACCCGCTCTTCCGCGTCCTTCGCGTCGGCGACGGGCATCAGCAGCGCGAACTCGTCGCCGCCAAGCCGGGCGACGACGCTATCCTTGGGCGCAATATCGTCGAGGAGCTTGCCGACATGGTTGAGCAGATCGTCGCCGGCCGAATGGCCGTGGAGGTCGTTGACCTTCTTGAAATGGTCCAGGTCGATGAGGGTGATTGCGCCGTTGACCGGCGACGTCCTCAGTTTCTCGGCGAGCGCCTTTGCCAATGCACGGCGATTGGCAAGCCCGGTCACGCAATCGACATAGGCATTCCGGTGCGCTTCCTGCTCCGCATGGGCGAGAGCGGCCATCGCTTGTGCCAGTTCCTTGGCGCGCCGCCAGCCAAACAGGATGATGGCGATATTCAGCAGGAAGGCGGCAATGAGGCTGCCACTAGGGGGCACTGCCGATCCGAAGCTGCTCGGAACCACCCGGACGCCCAGGACAACGAACAGGATGATCGCAGCCAGCGTCGCACATGTGGTGATGAGGTGGCTGGACGCCACCTGGATCGAATCGCTTCGCTTCGGCCCGTTACGCATCAAAAATCCCTCAGACTGGAGCGATTTAAATGAACGGAGTAAATGATTGGCTAACGTAGCGGCGGGGCGACTTGCTCCCTTCACGGGGACTTGCCCTCATGTTCTGTGTTAGGATGGTGAACGGCACACGGGAGTCGGGCCATGCCGGAATTCGTGATCGAGAAGGACTTCACCGGACTCGGTAACCTCAGTCATTTCCAGCAGGAGCAGACCGCGAGGCGCACCTGTTCGGCGCTGCACGGCGTAGCTCCGGGCATCGAATGGGTGCAAAGCTACCTGACGGACGACAAGGTCTATTGTGTCTATCGCGCACCGAGTGAATCAGCGCTGCGTGACGAGATTGACCGTTGGGGCCTCGCGCAGCCTCGAAGCATCTGCGAGGTCCACCAGGTCATCTCTCCCGATGACGAACCGGCGGCGGAAGAAAGCTTAGCCTAGACCAATTTCAATGGCGGCTTTTGCGGCGCTTCCTCGCGTACCAGGTCCTGCTTGCTCTTCGACCACATGATGGCGCGGGCGACGGAGTCCGTAATCGTCTGGATCTGGTCGATCTCCTCCTGCGTCGGCGCGCCGGGAGCGAGGTGATAGATGGCGAAGGTGCCGATGACCTTGCGGTCATCGTCGAAGATCGGCGTCGACCAGCAGGCGCGAAGGCCATGCGGAAGCGCGAGATCCTTGAACTCGGCCCAGAGCGGGTCGCTGGCGATGTCGGTGACGTAAACCGGCCGCGCGCGGAAAGCCGCCGTACCGCACGAGCCGCGGTTGTCGCCATATTCCATGCCGTCAATCAACGACGTGTAGGCTTCGGGCAGGCTTGGCGCGGCGCCATGCCGCAGGTTCGGGCCGTCAACCAAGAGGATCGACGTCAGGATGAAGCTTTCGGATTCGGCTTCGACGGTCAGCAAGTAACGGTTGAGGATCAGTCCCAGTCCGTCGCCGCTTTGGACTTCGGATCGCGCTTGCGTCTCGCGGTCGCGGATCGATTCCTGAAGCTGGAGCGCAAATGCCATCGACCCTCTCCTCAACGGCGGCGACGAAACCGCCTTTATACCAGCAAACCCGTCTCAACCCCATGTCGTTCCGTGGCCGGTGCGTTTCATTGCACCGTCCAGCCGCCGTCAGCGGCGATCGCCTGTCCAGTGACGAAGCTCGCGGCCGGGCTGCATAGCCAAAGCACGGCTTCGGCGATCTCTTCCGGTGTGCCGATGCGCCCGACGGGTTCGGCAGCGATGATCGCCTCGCGCGGCATGCCGACCATGAGATCCTCGAGCATTTTCGTTTCGATCGGGCCGGGGCAGATGGCATTCACCCGGATGTTCGCCTTGGCATATTCAAGGGCCGCCGTGCGCGTCAGCCCAACGACCCCGTGCTTGGACGCGACATAGGCGGGAGCGCCCGCAAGGCCGACGAGCCCGGCAACCGACGAACAGTTGACGATGGCCCCGCCGCTTTCCTGCTTCGTCATTTGCCTCAGTTCCTCGCGCAGGCAGAGGTAGGTCCCCCGCAGGTTGACGGCGATCACCCGGTCGAATGCTTCCGGATCGGTGTCGGCGGTGGCGGCAAGCTGGCCCAGCACCCCGGCGTTATTGAAGGCCGCATCCAGTCGTCCATGGTCGGCGATGACTGTCGCGACCATGGCACTGACAGCTGCTTGGTCGGACACATCGCAGCGAATGAAACTGCAGGCCGCTTCCATCGACTCTGGTTCGCTGATGTCGGCAATGACCGTCTCATAACCCGCGCGCGCGAACGCGCGAGCCGTGGCCCTTCCAATGCCCGACGCTGCGCCAGTGACCAGGGCGACCCGCTGTCCATCCATGCCAGGCTCCGACATAACCGATACTCGGCATTGGGGCCTGCGAGCCTGCTGCGCACTCGGTGAAGTCACCGACTTTGGGAGGCGGCCACAAAAAAGAAAGGGCGCCTCCGTGGGGAGACGCCCTTCTTTCCCAGCTCTCGACTAAAACGTCTTAAGCAACGGCCTCTTTGGCCTTGTTGTGGATCGCGGCGGCCTTGTTGAGGATCTCGAGGATCTTCACCAGCGCCGTCGGTTCGTCCACCTGCTCCATGGCCGCGAGCTCGCGCGCCAGGCGCGACGAGGCCGCTTCGAAGATCTGCCGCTCGGAATAGCTCTGCTCCGGCTGGTCGTCAGCACGGAACAGGTCGCGGGTCACTTCGGCAATCGACGTCAGGTCGCCCGAATTGATCTTCGCTTCATATTCCTGGGCGCGGCGCGACCACATGGTGCGCTTGACCTTGGGCTTGCCCTTCAGCGTCTCGAGCGCGTCCTTCATCGTCTTATCGCTCGACAGCTTGCGCATGCCGACCGAGTCCGCCTTGTTGACGGGCACGCGAAGGGTCATCCGCTCCTTTTCGAAGCGAAGGACGTACAAATCGAGGGATGCACCGGCAATTTCGGTACTCTGAAGTTCAACCACCCGGCCAACGCCGTGCTTGGGGTAGACAACATAATCACCAACATCGAAGCTCAACGCTTTCGCTGCCATTCCACACACCTTTCTCTGGTCGGCGAGACCCCAAAGCCTTGTCTGGCCGCATCGTCCCCCAAAACGATCTGCGGCCGGGCTCCCCCGCCTCTCGATGACAAATCCTGCAGTTGGCCGACACAGAGCGCAGCGGCCTTCACGCGATTCTATATCATAAATGTCACAAAATTGCCAGCCCGAGCTGGACCGGCCCCCCCGCGTCATTCTCGCTCAGGTTATGAAGGCCGAGGCCAAGCAGCCGGATTCCCTTTGGAACGGGGATCAGGGTCGCCAGCAAGGCCTGTCCGGCTTCATTGAACTCGACCTGGTTGGCGATCGGCAAGGCAAAGCTCTTCGACCGCGTAATGATGGTGAAGTCGGCATACTTCACTTTCAAGGTCACGGTCCGCCCGATCACCTGTGCCCGCTCCACGCGAGCCCAGGCGTAGCCGGAGACCCGCTCCAGCTCCGCCGCCAGCTTGCCCGGATCGCGTTCGTCCTCGTCGAACGTGCGCTCGGCGCTGACCGATTTATATGGCCGGTCGGGGCGCACCGGCCTTTCGTCGATCCCGCGCGCGATCTTCCAATACCATTCGCCCGAGCTGCCGAAATGCGCGTCCAGCTGCTCCCGGCTCCAGGCGGCAAGGTCGGCGCCGGTGAAAATTCCCAGCCGCTCCATTTTCTCCGCCGTTTTCGGGCCGACTCCGTGGAACCGCTTCACCGGAAGGGTGGCGACGAAGGCGGGCCCCTTGTCGGGGGTGATGACGCAAAGGCCATCCGGCTTGTTCTGGTCGGACGCCAGCTTGGCGATAAACTTGCAATAACTGACCCCAGCCGAAGCGGTCAGATTGCACTCCTCGCGAATCCGGCGCCGGATGTCCTCGGCGATTGCTCGCGCACTGCCCAGGCCCTTCCGGTCTTCGGTGACGTCGAGATAGGCCTCGTCGAGGCTCAAAGGTTCGATCAGCTCGGTGTAATCGGCGAAGATTGCCCGGATCTGGTTCGACACTTCCTTATACGCATCGAATCGTGGCTTCACGAAGACGATTTCCGGGCAGCGCCGCTTTGCGGTGACGGACGGCATTGCAGACCGCACCCCGAACTTGCGCGCCTCATAGCTCGCCGCCGCAACGACTCCGCGATGCCCGCCGCCGACCGCGACCGGCCTGCCCTTGAGCTCCGGATTGTCGCGCTGTTCGACCGACGCATAGAAAGCGTCCATGTCGATATGAATGATCTTGCGGACGCTCGGCACAGTCACGTCCGCCTTCCTAACCTTTTCATATGCGCGGAGTCATGCTTAAGGGCGCCGCCATGAACATCCACGAATATCAGGCCAAGGAATTGCTCGCCAAGTTCGGCGTGCCGGTTCCCGCGGGCCATGCCGCCATGAGTGTCGATGAAGCCGTCGAGGCCGCCAAGCGGCTGCCCGGACCGCTCTGGGTCGTGAAAGCGCAGATTCACGCCGGCGGCCGCGGCAAGGGCAAGTTCAAGGAATTGGGCCCCGACGCCAAGGGCGGCGTCCGCCTCGCGCGCTCGATCGACGAAGTCCGCGCCAATGCGGAGGAAATGCTCGGCAAGACGCTGGTCACCATCCAGACCGGTCCGCACGGCAAGCAGGTGCAGCGCCTCTACATCACTGACGGCGTCGACATCGAAAAGGAATTCTACCTCGCGCTGCTGGTCGACCGCGAGAGCGGCCGCATTGCGATCGTCGCCTCGACGGAGGGCGGCATGGATATCGAGGCGGTCGCTCACGATACGCCCGAAAAGATCCAGACCATCACCATCGACCCGGCCACCGGCCTGATGCCGCACCACGGCCGTTCGGTTTCCGCCGCGCTCGGCCTGTCCGGCGACCTCGCCAAGCAGGCATCGAAGGTCTTGGCCAAGCTTTACGATGCGTTCGTCGGCACCGACGCTTCGCAGATCGAGATCAACCCGCTCGCCATCACCGGCGACGGCAAGCTCATGGTCCTCGATGCCAAGGTCGGCTTCGACAATAATGCCGAGTTCCGCCACCCGGACCTCGAAGCCTTGCGCGACATCACCGAGGAAGACCCGATGGAGGTCGAAGCCTCGAAATACGACCTCGCCTACATCAAGCTCGACGGCGACATCGGCTGCATGGTCAACGGCGCCGGCCTCGCCATGGCGACGATGGACATCATCAAGCTGGAAGGCGCTTTCCCGGCCAACTTCCTCGACGTCGGCGGCGGCGCATCGAAGGAAAAGGTGACTGCGGCCTTCAAGATCATCCTCAGCGATCCCGCCGTGAAGGGCATCCTCGTCAACATCTTCGGCGGCATCATGCGCTGCGACATCATTGCCGAAGGCATCGTCGCCGCCGCGCGCGAAGTCGATTTGAAGGTGCCTTTGGTCGTCCGCCTCGAAGGCACCAACGTCCAGCAGGGCAAGGACATATTGGCGATGAGCGGCCTGCCGATCGTTGCCGCCAACGACCTTGGCGACGCGGCGAAGAAGATCGTCGCCGAGGTCAAGGTCGCCGCTTAAGCTTCAGGAGCTAACGCCATGAAAGTGCTGGTCGCCGTCAAGCGAGTGATCGACTTCAACGTCAAGCCGCGCGTCAAGATGGACGGCAGCGGCGTCGACCTTGCCAACGTCAAGATGAGCATGAACCCCTTCGACGAAATCGCCGTCGAGGAAGCCATCCGCCTTAAGGAAAAGGGCAATGCCACCGAGATCGTCGCGGTGTCCGTCGGCCCGGCCAAGGCACAGGAGACGCTCCGCACCGCGCTCGCCATGGGCGCCGACCGCGCCATCCTCGTCCAGACCGACGATGAGGTCGAGCCGCTGGCCGTCGCCAAGATTCTCGCCAAGATTGCGGAGGAGGAACAGCCCGGCCTGTTCATCCTTGGCAAGCAGGCGATCGACGACGATTCGAACCAGGTCGGCCAGATGCTGGCGGCTCTGCTCGGCTGGCCGCAGGGCACCTTTGCCTCCAAGGTCGAACCTCAGGGCGATCATGTCAGCGTCACCCGAGAGGTCGACGGCGGCCTTGAGACGGTGAAGCTGGCGACGCCGGCGGTGGTCACCACCGACCTGCGCTTGAACGAGCCGCGCTATGCCTCGCTCCCGAACATCATGAAGGCCAAATCGAAGCCGCTGGCGACCAAGGCGCCGGGCGATTTCGGCGTCGATACGACCCCGCGCCTCGAGGTCCTCAAGGTTACCGAGCCGGCCAAGCGCCAGGCCGGCGACAAGGTCGGCTCGGTCGATGAACTGGTCGCCAAACTCAAGACGCTGGGAGTCGTCGCATGAAGACGCTTGTACTGGTCGAACATGCCGACGGCGCCATCAAGGATGCGACCCTCGCGGCCGTCACTGCCGCCGCAAAGCTAGGCGAAGTCCATTTGCTCGTGGCCGGCAAGGGCGTCGATTCCGTTGCCGCTGCTGCCGCCAAGATCGCCGGTGTCGGCAAGGTCCATGTCGCCGACGGCGCTCATCTCGAGCACCAATTGGCCGAGGATGTCGCCCCCGTCGCTGCCGCGCTGATGGCCGACCATGACGCCTTCCTCGCGCCCGCCACGACCACCGGCAAGAACATCGCCCCGCGCGTCGCCGCGGCGCTCGACGTCATGCAGATTTCCGACATCCTCTCGGTCGAGGGTGCGGACACCTTCACTCGGCCGATCTACGCCGGCAACGCCATCGCCACCGTCAAGTCGAAGGACGCCAAGAAGGTCATCACCGTCCGCGGCACGGCTTTCGAGAAAGCCGCGCGTGACGGCGGTTCTGGCAGCGTCGAGAAGGTTGATGCCGGTAGCCACGACGGCAAGGCCGAGTTCGTCTCTGCTGAAATCTCCAAGTCGGAACGGCCGGAGCTGACCAGCGCCAAGATCATCGTTTCGGGCGGCCGCGCCTTCGGCTCCAGCGATCAGTTCCACAGCCTGCTCGACCCGCTCGCCGACAAGCTCGGCGCCGCCGTCGGAGCCAGCCGTGCCGCGGTCGATGCCGGCTACGCGCCCAACGACTACCAGGTCGGCCAGACCGGCAAGATCGTCGCTCCTGAGCTCTACATCGCCATCGGCATTTCCGGAGCGATTCAGCACCTCGCCGGGATGAAGGACGCCAAGACCATCGTCGCCATCAACAAGGACGAGGAAGCCCCGATCTTCCAGGTCGCGGACGTCGGCCTCGTCGGCGACCTGTTCAAGATCGTGCCGGAGCTGACCGACAAGCTCTAGGCTTGCATGGCCGCCGGTTGAAGCGCACTCTCCCGGCACAGGGGAGGGCCTTGCCATGGCTTGGACCAGGGATTGGCGGATCTACTATGTCGCCGCCACTTTGTTCGTCGCGGCCGGTACAATCGCGCTGCTGAATGACGGGTTCGGATTGAGGCCCGCCTTCGGCTTCGTGATGGCGGCCGGAATGGCGGCAATTGGCATGAAGGCGAAGCGCGAAGCAGGGTCGCCGCCGAACTAAAATCCACCGAGGAACGAGGCGATGTTGTCGCCCAGCGCCTCGATCGCATAACCGCCTTCCATGACGATCAGCGTCGGCAGGCCAAGCGACGCGATACGGCGCGCCATGGCGGCATAGTCTGCGGTTTTCAGCTTGAAATGGCTGATCGGATCGGCCTCGTGCGTGTCCGCTCCGTAGGAGACGATCAGCAGCTCCGCCTTTTGGCGCTCGATCCAGTCCAGGGCCTGCGTCAGCGCGGGTGCATAGGCGTGCCAGTCCGTGCCGCGCGCAAGCGGGATATTGAGGTTCGCGCCTTCACCGTTCCCGTCGCCGGTCTCGTCGGCATGCCCCCAAAAGAACGGATAGTCGGTCTTGGGATCGGCATGGATCGAGGCGTAGGTCACGTCGTCGCGAAAATTGAAAATGTCCTGCGTGCCGTTGCCGTGATGATAGTCGACATCCAGGATCGCCACCTTAGTTTTGCCTTGGGCGCGTGCAGCTTCGGCAGCGATCGCGGCATTGTTGAGATAGGAATAGCCGCCGAAATAGTCCGCGCCGGCATGGTGGCCCGGGGGGCGGCAGAAAGCGAAAGCGGCTCCGCTTCCGTCCAGAATCGAAAACAGCCCGGACAGAGCTGTTTGGGCGCCCCAATAGCATGTGTTCCAGGTCGACGGTCCGATTGGGGTCGACGTGTCGAAGCTGTGCTGTCCCAGCCGCGCGTCGATCCGTTCGAGCGCCAAGGGCCGCCGGCCCAAAATCGGAAAGGTGTAGGGAAATACTTCCCCGGAGCGGCCGAGCGCCAACCACTCGCGATGGGCGACTTCCAGCAGTTCGAGATATTCCGCCGAATGGACCCGGAGGATCGGCTCCAGGCCGCGGTCCACGGGTGTTTCGGTGTTCCCGATTGCGTTCAGGACCGCATCGACACGGCCGACATTTTCGGCCGCCGGATGCAAGGCTCCGTTGAAGAATTCGCTGACCGGCGCGTGCGCCCTTTGCCGTTCGTCCCAGAAACACTTCATCGCGGAAGAAGCCATTTCGGCAAGGGCAGGGATGCACAATCGGCAAGGTCGACCCGCCGTCTCACCAGCGCCCATTGCTTGCCATCGACCAGCACCTCGGGCGTCAAGGGCCGGCTGTTGTATCCGCTCGACATCGCCGCGCCATAAGCGCCGGCGCTGCGGAAGGCGACGAGGTCGTCGGCGTCGACCCTGTCCATGTCGCGCGCCATGGCAAAGGTGTCGCCGCTCTCGCAGACTGGCCCGACGACATTGGCGATGATGTGGTCGCCGCTTGGCCGCACCGCCTCGATATGATGATAGGCGTCATAAAGCGCCGGCCGCATCAGGTCGTTCATCGCCGCATCGACGATGATCCAGGGATGCCGTTCGCCCGGCTTCACGCGGATCACCCGTGCAAGCAGCACGCCGGCATTGGCGACGATCAATCGCCCCGGCTCGAAAGCCAGCCGAACGTCCCAGCCTTTGCTCACGCGCTCGACCATCGCGCCATAGGCGGCCGGCGTCGGCGGCTCAGGCTGGCCCGGTTCGTAGGGCACGCCAAGCCCGCCGCCGAGGTCGGCCAGGTCGATGGCGATGCCTTCGTTGCGCAGCGCCGCGATCAACTCACCTACGCGCCGAAAGCTCGCTTCCAAGGGCGTTAAGTCGGTCAGCTGGCTGCCGATATGGACCGTGATTCCCTGCACTTTCAGGCCCGGCAGGCGGCTGGCGATGCGGAACGCTTCCATCGCCTCGCGGGCCGGTATGCCGAACTTGCTGTCGGCGGTGCCGGTGGTGATCTTTGCGTGGGTTCCGGCCTCAACATCCGGATTGATGCGCAGGCCTAGCGGCGCCGTCAGCCCGGCTTCGATCGCCACCTCCGATAGCGTTCGCGCTTCCTCGACGGACTCGACGTTGAACTGGCAAACGCCGCCCGCCAGCGCCTCCGCCATTTCGTCCTTGTCCTTGCCGACCCCCGAAAAGAGGATGCGATCCGGCAATATGCCTGCCGCCCGCGCCTGCCGATATTCGCCGATCGAGACGATGTCGGCACCAAGGCCCTCGGCCGCCAGGATCGCCAATACGGCCGGGTTCGGATTGGCCTTGACTGCAAAGGCGATCAGCGGGTCACCCGTCGGTTCCAGCGCGGCCTTCATCACCCGCGCATGGTGGCGGATCGTAGCTGCCGAATAGACGTAGACCGGGGTCCCCGCCTCGCGCGCAATCTCGCTGAGCGGCACCGCCTCGCAATGCAGTTCGCCTGCTTTGAAATCGAAATGGTCCATCGGCAGTCAGCGCCTTTAGCGCCGCCACGGCTGACGGCCAGCGAAAAGGCAAAAGGGCGGCCCGACGCCCCGTCCGAGCGCAAGACCCTCGACGCCCTGCGCTGAACCCGTCTAACGCTGCCCGAGGAGGCGGGGCATGGGCGACAAGCTGCTGGTCATCGACGAAGGGACGTCGAGCACGCGCGCAATGCTGTTCGACCGTTCCGGCCAAGGCCTTGGCCTCGCCCAGCATGCCATCCACAGCGAATTTCCAGCGCCCGGCTGGGTCGAACAGGACCCGGAAGACATCTGGCAACTGACTCGCGCCGCCGCTGGCGCGATGGTCAAGAAGGCGGGCGGTGCCTCGCAAGTCGCCGCCATCGGCATCACCAACCAGCGCGAAACCATCGTCTTCTGGGACCGCCGCAACGGCCGCCCGCTGGCGCCTGCCATCGTCTGGCAGGACCGCCGCACCGCCGACTATTGCGACAAGCTCAAGGATGCCGGCCACGAACCGGCGCTGCAGGCAAAGACCGGCCTGTTGCTCGACCCCTATTTCAGCGCCTCGAAGATCCGCTGGGCTCTCGACCAATGGCCGCAACTGAAGGACGCCGGCGACAATCTCGCCATCGGCACCATCGACAGCTGGCTGGTGTTCCGCCTCACGGGCGGCCTCCACATCAGCGACGCCACCAACGCCTCGCGCACTGCGCTCATGTCGCTGACCGGCGGCTGGGACGAGGGCTTGCTCGACCTGTTCGGAGTGCCGAAGTTCGCGCTTCCGGAAATCTGCGACAGCGCGGGCCAGCTCGGCGCGACGCTTGCCGACCATTTCGGCGCGCCCATTCCGATTTGCGGCATCGCCGGCGACCAGCAGGCGGCCGCGGTCGGCCAGGGTTGCTACGACCCCGGCGACACCAAGGCAACGTTCGGCACGGGCACATTCGTGCTGACGCTCGCCGGCGATGCGCCGCCGGTCTCGAACAATCGCCTCCTCAGCACCATCGCCTGCCAGCTCGGCGGCAAGCGCCGCTATGCGCTCGAGGGCTCCTTGTTCGTCGCCGGCAGCATGATGCAATGGCTGCGCGACCAGCTCGGCCTGATCGGCACGTCGGCGGAAAGCGAGCAACTGGCCCGATCGGTGCAGGACAGCGCGGGCGTTTGTGTCGTGCCGGCCTTCACCGGCCTCGGTGCGCCGCATTGGGATCCCGATGCGCGGGGCGCCATCCTCGGCCTGACTTTGGGATCCAACCGCGCACACATCGTCCGCGCCGCTTTGGAAGCCGTCGCCAATCAGACCTTCGAGCTGCAGCGCGCCTTCGCCGCCGACGGCATCACATGGTCGTCACTGCGCATCGACGGTGGCATGGCGGCTAACCGCTTTCTCGCCGAGGACCTCGCCAACCTGCTCGGCCTCGAAGTCGAGCGTCCCGGCAATATCGAGACCAGCGCCCTGGGTGCGGCCATGCTTGCCGGAGTCGGCTGCGGCCTCTTCGGATCGCTTCGGGAAGCGGCGGCCGCGGTTCGGGGACCAATCGACCGTTTCATTCCTGCGCCTGACAAAGGCGGCCGCGCCCGGCGTATCGAGCAGTGGGACCGCGCCGTCGCCGGTGTCCGGGCGATTGCCTAGCCGCGCTCCAACACCAGCGTGCCGTCCTCGATCTTCCCGAAGCGCAGTGTGAGAAGATCCAGCCAGTAATTCTGGTAGAGCCGCCAGGGCCGCCGCTCCCCCTGCTTGGGCAAGACCTCTAGCGCCCGCTTCACGTAGCCCGACGTGAAATCGAGGAAGGGGACTTCGTTCACAGAAGAATTGCGCGGCGCCACCGCCACCCGCGCACGTGACGAGTCCATGCGCTTCAACAACCGCACCAGATATTCAGACGTCAGGTCAGCCTTCAGCGTCCAACTGGCGTTGGTGTAGCCGAAGATGAACATGAAGTTGGGCACGTCGCTCAGCATCATGCCCTTGTAGACCATGGCCGCGGCCGGGTCGGTCGCCTTGCCGTCGACCGACAAGCGGACCTTGCCGAGCGGCACGACCTTCAACCCAGTCGCGGTGACAATGACGTCCGCAGCGACCTCCTCGCCCGTGACGAGTGTTAGCCCGCCTGGGGTGAAGCGATCGATTGCCCCAGTTGTGATGCTGACGTTACCGTCGCGGATCGAGCGGAACAGGTCGCCGTCGGGGACCAGGCAAAGCCTTTGATCCCACGGCTTGTAGCCGGGTGTGAAGTCGGCCGAGTTGAAGCCTTCGCCGACCTCGTCCCTGGCCATGTCGATCAGCTTCGCCGCCGTCTTTTCGGGGCGTCGCCGGGCAAGGCGAAAGAAGAAACTACTCAGCAGCACGTTCTTCCACCGCGTCAGCGCATAAGCCGCCCCCGCAGGAAGTCGTCGCTTCAGCCACTCTGCGATTCCGTCGATCGACGGCCGGGCGACGATGTAGCTCGGGGAACGCTGCACCATTGTCACATGCGCTGCTTTGCGCGCTATCTCGGGAACCAGGGTCACCGCGGTTGCGCCGCTGCCGATGACGACGACCCTCTTGCCCGCGTAATCGAGGCCTTCGGGCCAGAATTGCGGATGGACGATCTCGCCCGCAAAGCTCTCCTCGCCGTCCCAGCGCGGCCGGAAACCTTGGTCATAATCGTAATAGCCGCTGGCCATGACCAGGAAGCGGCAGCTGAAGGCCACCGGCCCGTCCGCCGTCTTCGTCTCGACGCGCCACAACGCCTCGCTCGACGACCAGTCGGCCGCGACTACGCGGTGGCCGAAGCGAATGTGCTCGTCGATGCCATGCTCGGTTGCCGTCTCGCGGACATACGCGCGGATCGACGGCCCGTCGGCGATCGCCTTGGGACCGGTCCACGGTTTGAACCTGTAGCCCAAAGTGTACATGTCGCTGTCGCTGCGAATGCCGGGATAGCGGAACAGATCCCAAGTGCCGCCGATGGCATCGCGGCCCTCCAGGATCAGGAAGCTCTTGTCCGGACAGCCGCGCCGAAGATGCGCTGCGGCGCCGATGCCCGAAAGGCCCGCGCCGACAATCAGCACATCAACGCACTCGGCGTCACCCACCGGAGGTATCCGGGCTGAGCCAGTCGTGGGCCAGCAGCTTCAGCCGGGCGAGCAACGAGACAAGGAAGGCTGTCGACCAGCCAAGCATGATGATTCCGGTCGCTCCCTCGATGGCGCCGAGAATGCGCCAATTCTTTCCGAGCAACACGTCGCCGTATCCGACGGAGGCATAAGTCACCGTCGAGAAATAAAGCGCGGTCTCGAAATCATGGAGCGCGTCCAGCCCAAGGTAGAGGAAGGCATAGGTCCATATTTCCACCGTGTGGATGAGGATCACTCCGAGCGACGCCAGTAGCAGCGTTGCCAGTGGGGCCTTCCGGATCGGGGTCACAAGCCGATGCTCGGAGCGCAGCAGCCGAACCAGCAGGGCAAGCCCGGTCAGATGAATGAGGACAGTGAGAATCGCCATGAACGTGGCGAGAGAAAGTTGCTGTACCATTTGCGCTCGCTTGCCTTTGCTCGTCGCACGATGGACTGCCGGAGCCCGTCTTTCAAATAAGGGATGCTGCGAGGTTGATCGCCCTGTGCCAGTCCCCCTGACAAGCTGCGCTAGGCGATGGTGCCCAGGGACGGGATCGAACCGCCGACACCGTGATTTTCAGTCACGTGCTCTACCAACTGAGCTACCTGGGCCCACGATCCGGACAGGTCTGTCCGGCAAGGCGAGCGCGTCCCTAACTGTCGTCGTCCTCTCTGTCCACCCCGGTCAAATCGCTTTCGTCTGCCGGCGGCCCGGCAATGCGATAACCGTCGCCCAGCCATTTCAGGAGGTCGCGGTCCTTGCAGCCCTGGCCGCAGAACGGCGCATGGTCGGGGGAGGCGGGCCGGCCGCAGAGCGGGCAGGCTTTGGCGCTTGATTCAGGATTTCTCGGCATGTCCGCCCGACATGGTGAAGCGCGCATCGGACCGCAAGCTGACTGGCCCGCCGACGTGGCGCGCGAGCGTCTCGATCCAGTCGGCCTGGTTTTCCAGCACGGCGACGACTGCGGGATTCGCCGCCAGCGTAATTGCGCCGGTCTCGGTCGATGCCTGGCGCAGCAGGGCACGGGCTTCGAAGGCCGGCCGATCCGCCGCCAGTTCGAACAGGCTGGCATGCAGCCTCGGCCGGATGATCTGCAGGAATCCAAAGCCGTTCACCGCCGTCCGTTCGAACGGGTTGGTCAGGATCGTGTCCACCGCCGCGCCGATCGCTGTCCGCTGTTCTTTACCTTGGACAGTCGGCAGGTCGATCCCGATTGAACCGCCGATGCCGTGACGCAGGATCGTCCGCGCCGCCGCCTTGGCTCCGGCCATCGCCAGTTCCAGCGGCGGCAGGTTTCCATCGACGTCGATCAGGGTCATGGCGGGCGTCGGCGACACGCGCAGCGCTCCGCCGGCAAAGGCAACTATGCCGCTCCGGGCTTCCTCCAGCAAATCGGCCCAGCCGAATTCCTCCAGCCGGTCGTGTGGCGAAGGGAACTGGAGCGCCTCGGCCTCGATTGCCGGCTCGCGCGGGGCTTCGCTGCTGAGCTTGGCCAGGGGCCGCTTCCAATGCTCGCCACCCGGAATGGCCTCGCGCGTGATTTCGATGACGATCGACTGGCCCTCAGTCGCCGGACCGGCGCCGTCACGCAGCACATATTCCTGCCCGAGGGCCTCGGCGATGGCCGGTTTGCCCTGTCGCAGCAGTTTCGCTTCCAGCACGGTCCCAGCCGCGATGATGCCGTCGAGCAGGACGCGGGTCGCGACGATCTCGCCGCCGCCGATCCTCACCGCGCGGCACTCGCCGATGCCGCGCTCGATCAGCCAGTCAGGGGAGAGGATAGCCG
Organism: Sphingomonas alba; assembly: GCF_023516555.1. Taxonomy (GTDB): domain Bacteria; phylum Pseudomonadota; class Alphaproteobacteria; order Sphingomonadales; family Sphingomonadaceae; genus Sphingomicrobium; species Sphingomicrobium album. The sequence goes on along the minus strand of NZ_JAMGBD010000001.1, from coordinate 1,328,859 downwards.
GCATTCTTCAGCATCAGCCTGGTCTCGGCCAAGGGCAGGCCGACGACGTTGGAATAACTGCCGGAGATGTGGCGGACATAGACTTCACCATAGCCCTGCAACGCATAACCGCCGGCCTTGCCGCGCCATTCGCCATGGCTGGCGTAATAATTGACTTCCTCGGGCGACAGCCGCTTCATCGCGATCATCGTTTCGACGAGCTTCGAGCGAAGACCGCCAGGTCCCGCAAGCGAAACACCCGTCAGTACGCGGTGCCGCCGACCGCTTAGCAACGCCATGCATTGGCGCAGCGTCGCTTCATCTTCGACCTTGGGCAGGATCCGCCGCCCAACCGCGACCACGGTGTCCGCGGCCAGCACGAGCGCGTCGGGATGGGCCTTGGCAATCGCCTCGGCCTTCTCGCGCGCCAGCCGCACGGCATGATCACGCGGAAGTTCTCCCGCCGGGACGCTCTCGTCGATGTCGGCGGGGACGATCGTGTCGGGATGGACGCCGATGCGCGCCAGCAGGTCTAGCCGGCGCGGGCTGGCGGAGGCGAGGACGAGCCGCATCTGCGGCGCTCCTTACTTGAACCGGTAGGTGATCCGACCCTTGGTCAGGTCGTAGGGCGTCAGTTCGACCAGCACTTCGTCGCCGGTCAGGACGCGGATGCGGTTCTTGCGCATCTTGCCGGCCGTGTGGCCGAGAATTTCGTGGCCGTTCTCCAGCTCGACGCGGAACATCGCATTGGGCAGCAACTCCACCACCCGTCCGCGCATCTCGAGAAGTTCTTCCTTGGCCATTCAATTCCTTCATCGTCTGAAAAAAGTCGCGGCTGTCTAGCTGCGGGGAATTCAAAAGGAAAGGCGGGAGCGTTTCCGCCCCCGCCTGACCCCATGTACATCAACGATCAGAGTGCCGCGCCGGCACCCTGCGCCGCCAGCGCCGCGAGCAGCAGCAAGGCGACGATGTTGGTAATCTTGATCATCGGATTGACCGCCGGGCCGGCGGTGTCCTTGTAGGGATCGCCGACCGTATCACCGGTCACCGCGGCCTTGTGGGCTTCACTGCCCTTGCCGCCGTAATTGCCGTCTTCGATATACTTTTTGGCATTGTCCCAGGCGCCGCCGCCCGAGGTCATCGAGATGGCAACGAACAGGCCGGAGACGATCACGCCGAGCAGGAGCGCGCCGACCGCGGCAAGGCCCTGGCTGCGGTCCCCGGACACGAGGCTAATGCCGAAGAAGACGACGATCGGCGCCAGCACCGGCAGGAGCGACGGCAGGATCATCTCCCGGATCGCGGCCTTGGTGACGAGATCGACCGTGCGTGCGTAGTTCGGGCGGACCGATCCATCCATGATGCCGGGGTTGTCGCGGAACTGGCCGCGGACTTCCTCGACCACCGCGCCACCGGCGCGGCCGACAGCGGTCATGCCCATCGCGCCGAACAGATACGGCAGCAGTGCGCCCAGCAGCAGGCCGACGATGACGTACGGGTTCGACAGGCTGAACAGCGCATCGAGGTTTGCCGAAACGCCGATCTGCGCGCCGAACTCCTTCAAGTCCGCCGTATAGGCGCCGAACAGCACCAGCGCGGCGAGCCCGGCCGAACCGATGGCATAGCCCTTGGTCACCGCCTTGGTGGTGTTGCCGACCGCGTCGAGGGCGTCGGTGCGGGTGCGCACGTCTTCCTCGAGGCCCGACATTTCGGCGATGCCGCCGGCATTGTCGGTGACCGGACCGTAAGCGTCGAGGGCAACGACCATGCCGGCCAGCGCCAGCATCGCCGAAGCCGCGAAGGCAACGCCGAGCGGGCCCGCCAGCTGGAAGCTGACAATGACGCCGCCGACGATGACGAGCGTCGGCAGGGCCGTCGATTCAAGGCTGATCGCCAGGCCCTGGATGATGTTGGTGCCGTGGCCGGTCTGCGAGGCCTTGGCGATCGACTGGACCGGACGATAGTGGGTGCCGGTGTAATATTCGGTGATCCAGACGATGAGGCCGGTCACCGCCAGGCCGACGAAGCTGGTCCAGACGAGGTTGATCGCCGGGAAGCTCTGGGTCGAGGTGGTGACGGTCTGGCTGAGATCGCCGAGGGCATATTGAGCAGCGAGGTAGATCGCCGGGATGGCGAGGATCGTCGAGGTCCAGAAGCCCTTGTAGAGGGCGCCCATGATCGACTCCTTCTTGCCCAGCTTCACCATGTAGGTGCCAATGATCGACGTGATGATGCAGACGCCGCCGATCAGCAGCGGCAGGCTCATCAACGGCAGCAGCAGGGGCGAGCCCTTCAGCGCCAGCGCGATGCTGACCATGGTGATGCCGACGGTGACGACATAGGTCTCGAACAAATCGGCGGCCATGCCGGCGCAGTCGCCGACGTTGTCACCGACGTTATCGGCGATGACGGCCGGGTTGCGGGGGTCGTCCTCGGGGATTCCGGCTTCGACCTTGCCGACCAAATCGGCGCCGACGTCCGCGGCCTTGGTGAAGATGCCGCCGCCAAGACGGGCGAAGATCGACACGAGCGAGGCGCCGAGCGCGAGCGCGGTGAGCGCGGTCACGACCTCACGGGCGTCCGGGGCGTAGCCGGCAGGCCCGGTTAGGTACCAGAAGAAGACCGCGATCGCGAGCAGCGCCAGGCCGGCGACAAGCATGCCGGTGATGGCGCCGGCGCGGAAGGCGACGGTCAGGCCCTTCTGCAGGCTGGAGCGCGCCGCTTCCGCCGTGCGGACGTTGGAGCGGACCGAGATGTTCATGCCGATAAAGCCGGCGACGCCCGAGAGGATGGCGCCGGTAACGAAGCCGACGGCGCTGAGCCCGCCGAGGAAGAAGAACACCAGGCCCGCGACGATAACGCCGACGATGGCGATTGCGGTGTACTGGCGCTTCAGGTAGGCGGCAGCGCCTTCCTGGATCGCGCCGGCGACCTCGATCATGCGCTGGTTGCCCTGGCTGGAGCGCAGGACCTGCTGGCTGGTGAAAATACCGTAGAGGACAGCGAGAGCGCCGCAGGCGATCGCAATGAGAACCGGGTTCATGAGTAGACTTTCCCCTGTAGGACCGGAGCTTGCGGCGTGTCCGGAATGGCCGCCGCGGATGAAAACCGGGCGGAGGTTTAGGGGGTCGTTAAGCGGCTGTCTAGTTGGCCAAAAACCCTAGTTTAACAACAGGGCCGTCGCCATTCCCGATGCCAGGCCGATGAGGGCGATGACCCACTGGCGGGCGCTAATCGCGGCGATGTTCATAGCCCATCCTCTCCGGCAACCCGACCGGCCCGGCTGCGTCGCGCAGCGTAATTCCGCTGCCTTCTGTCAGTCGTCCGACCGCCGCGATTGTCGAGTCCGATGGTAAAGGAAGTCCTAACGGGTCGAAACCTTCGGGGAGCGCCGCCAGCAAGGCATAATCGTCGCCGCCGGTCGCCGCGAACAGCCGCGCTCGCCGGTCCTGCCCGCGCTCGGCAATGAAGGCACGCGACAAGGGAAGGGCGTCAAGATCGACCTCCGCAGCGCAGCCGCTCGCTTCGGCGAGGCGCTGAAGGTCGATCAGCAGTCCGTCCGAGATGTCCATCGTCGCATTGGCTTTGCGCGCCAGCACCTGTCCGGCCGCGAGCAGCGGCACCGGCCGGCGATATTGGTCGATAAGGGGTCCGGTGGCTTCGGCATCCTCCTGCAGCAGGTTCAACCCGGCCGCACCGTCGCCCAACGTGCCGACGACCCAGAGAATGTCGCCCGCGCGCCCGCCGGAGCGCGACGGCACACGCTCGCCTGCCTTGCCGATGGCGGTCAGCCCAAGCACCCGCGGCGCGCCTTCCGGCAGCGCAATCGTGTCGCCGCCGATGAGATTGAGGCCATAGCTCTCGCAGGCCGCTTCGATGCCGCCCAGGAATGCCTCGTCCCAATCCTCATCGCCGATACACAAGCTGAGCAGGGCCGCGCGTGGCGCCGCGCCCTTGGCGGCGAGGTCGCTCAAATTCACTGCGACCAGCTTCCATCCGACGCTCGCCGGCGGGTCGGTCGGCAGGAAATGCACCCCTTCGGCAATCGTGTCGTGGGTGATGACGAGCCCGTCGAGCACCGCCGCATCGTCCGCCAGCCCGCGCGCCGCCGGGTCGGTGGCAATGCGCTTCAGGCGGTTGATGACTTCGGATTCGTTCAACGCACTCTCTCGGTTCGTCACCCTCGCGAAAGCGGGGGTCCCGCTGCCTTCTTAACCCAAACTGGGAAAAGCGGGATTCCCGCCTTCGCGGGAATGACGGTCAGTTTCGAGCGGATTTCGCAATCGCGTCGAGCAGCCCGTTGACGAAGCCCGTTTCGCGCTTGTCGTAGAAGGCGTGAGCAACATCGACATATTCGCTGATGACGGTCGCCACCGGCACGTCGGCGCGCGCGACCAATTCATAGGCGCCGGCGCGCAGGATCGCCCGCATCGGCCGGTCGAGCCGTTCCAGGCTCCAGCCTTCTGCAAGCCTCTGGCCGATCAGTCCGTCGATCTCCTCGCGCCGCGCGTCGGCACCGCTGACGATGTCGTCGAAAAAGTCGACTTCGGCGTCGGCATAGGTCTCGTCCTCGATCGTCGCGCCCAGTCGGTGCTGGTGGAATTCATGCAGCAGCTTGGCCAGCGGCGTGCCTTCCATCTCCATCTGGTAGAGAGCCTGGACGGCGGCGAGGCGCGCTGCGGAGCGCGAACGGGATCGGGTGGCGGACATGAAGTGCGGCCCTATGCCGCGCGTTGGCCTTGAAGGAAAGGCTTGAGCGCGGCGGCCACGGCCTCCGGCTTCTCCCACGGGACGAAATGGCCGGCATCCGCGATGCGCACGATCTCCAGATCGTCGACCAGCCGGTCGAGCCCTTCCAGCTGGATCGGCAGCAGCGCCTTGTCCTGCATCCCCCAGATGACGAGCGTCGGCACTTCGACTTTCGGAAAGGCACCCGTCACCCAGTCGGGTAGCGGCAAAGTGACGCCCGGCGGCGGCACCATCACCTTCGATCCGCGGTACCAGTTGAGCATGGCCGTCAGCCCGCCGGGCTCGGACCAGTCGGCGATATATTGCGCGCGTTCTTCCGGCGGGATCAGGCCAAGGTCGACATGGCGCGAGAAGCTCTTCTCGAACAGCGCCTCGTAACCCATGCTCTCGACGCCCTTCTCGAACATCTTCGAACGGAAGGCGGAGATATATTGCGACGCCGCGCGCTGGTCCGCGTCCTCGATCAGGCTCTTCTGGAAGACGACCGGGTGCGGCGCATTGATGATCGCCAGCCGCGTCAGGCGCTTGTCGCCGCGCAGCGCCGCCGGCCAGCTGATAGCCCCGCCCCAGTCATGTCCCACGAGCGCGAAGCTCTCGATCTCCAGCGCCTCGGCAAGGGCGTAAATGTCGTCGATCAGCTTGTCGGCTTGATATTGTTCGACGTCAGTCGGCCGGTCCGACGCAGCGAAGCCGCGCTGGTCGGGCATGACCAGCCGGAACTCATCCTCCAGCAGCGGCGCCACCCCGCGCCAGGTCCGGTGCGATTCCGGAAAGCCGTGTAGCAGGATCACCGCCGGCGCATCCGCGCGCCCCGCCAGCGCAACGTTCAATGTCACGCCCGTCTTCAGCGGGACCTTGCGCATCTCGGTCATGGATAGCTCACCGTCTTGACCACGGGCGGGTAGGGGATGAACTCCTCCTCATCGCCGGGCACCAGCGGGAAGCGCCGCTCGATCCAGTCGTTCTTCGCCTCCGTGATCCGTTCGCGCCTGGAGCTGACGAAGTTCCAGTGGACGAAGCGCGGGGTCGCGAACGCACCGCCGCCGAGCAGCATCGCCCGCGTCGGGATTGATGCCTTGAGAATCGACTGATGCCCCGGCGCGATGACGTAGAGCGCGAATGGCTCGAGCTGCTCGCCGTCCAGCGCCGCCTCGCCTTCCGTCACCATGATCGCGCGCTCGTCAGCTTCGGCCTCAATCGAAACGCTGGCCCCGGCGTCCAGGATGAGGTCGGCATAAATGGTCGGTGAATGACAGGTCGTGCCGGCCGTCGCGCCCCACAATGACCCCATCAGCACACGCGCCGACACGCCGTCGCCTTCAACCAGCGGCAGACCTTCGGTCGGCACATGCTCGAACGCCGGGTCGATCTCTTCCTTGCCGTCGGGGAGGGCGAGCCAGGTCTGCATCCCATAGAAGCTCGGGCCAACGCGGCGCGTGTCGTTCGGTGATCGTTCGGAATGGACGATGCCTTTGCCGGCCGTCATCAGGTTGATCGCGCCAGGCTCGATGCGCTGGTCGTTGCCCAGGCTGTCCTTGTGCTGGATCGCGCCGTCGAAAAGATAGGTGACCGTCGCCAAATTGATGTGCGGGTGCGGGCGTACATCCATCCCTTCGCCCGGCACCATCTGCGCCGGCCCGAACTGGTCGACGAAGATGAATGGCCCGACCATCGTCCGCTCGCGGGCGGGAAGAGCGCGGCGCACCTTGAAGGCGCCAAGGTCATGGGTGACGGGTGTGACGACCTGTTCGATCATGTTTGCGGCTCCCGGGCGGTGATGGACAGAGCATGTACCCGTTCCTTCAGCAAGTCGCCGAGCGCGGCATGGACCAGCCGCTGCCGCTCGACACGCGACTTGCCGATGAAGGCGGCGCTTTCGATGGTCAGGCTGAAGTGAGATTCGCCGGCGGGATTATATCCGCCATGTCCGCGATGCTGCTCGCTGTCGTCGCGCAGCGCCAGAATGGTGGGATGAAGCGCCGCTTCGAGCCTTCGACGCATTTCGCCCGCGACCGGCCCCTGCTCAATGTCCGTCATCGCCTCTATATAGGGGTGTTCCATGGCGACGAAGCAATCAAAGATGCACGGGCGGGTCGAAGGGGCGGCGAAGCGCTGCGCCGTGCGCGGCTGCCGCGCGGCCGGCGAGTTTCGCGCCCCGCTGACGCCCGGCGATTTCGACGGTCCGGGAAGCTGGCGCTGGCTCTGCCTCGACCATGTCCGCGAGCACAATGCGAAGTACAACTTCTTCGCCGGCATGACGCCTGACGAGATCGAGGCGGCGCAATCGCCGATTCCCGGTTGGGACCGCGATCGCCAGACCCGCGTATTCACCGCGCCCGGCGCCGATCCCGGCCCGGCCTGGTCGGACTTCAAGGATCCGCTCGATGCCATTTCGGCGCGGTTCCGGCCTGGGATCCCTCGCCGCGAAATGTCGCGGTTTTCGGGAGAGGAACGGCACGCGCTCGGCATTCTCGGTCTCCGCGAAGACACAGACCTTCACAAAGTCCGCAAGCGCTATTCGGAACTGGTCCGCCGCTACCATCCCGACCGCAACGGCGGCGACCGCAGCCATGAGCGCAAGCTCGGCGAGGTCATTGTCGCCTGGCAGAAGCTGAAGGTCGCCCGCGCCTTCGCCTAATCGCGGTCGGGCGCTCCCAGCGGGAAATAGTGGCGGTACGGCCGGCCGCCGTCCACCGCGCGGGCAACAACGGGATGCGCCAGCAACCGCGCGCGATAAGCCTTTAGCCGCCGCCTGCTATCCGGAATCGGCTCAACCCAGTCGGCGTAGAATAGCGACGGCGCGGCCGCGCAATCGGCCATGGTGAACCGCTCACCCACCGCCCAGGTCTCGCCGAGATTCTCCTCCAGCCAGTTGTAGGCGACGTGAAGCCTCTCGCGTGCCCGTTCCTCGCCATAGGCATCCTGCTTGCCTTCCGGCCGTAGCGCATTGGCGACGCCAACCTGCATCGTGTTCATGATGTAAAGATCGAAGAACCGGTCGAAGAGGCGCACCCGAAGCCCCTCGTCGCCGTCGGGGATCCAGCGGTTCGGGCCGGGATGATTATCCTGCAGATATTCGATGATGATCGAGCTCTCGAACACGGCGCGGTCGCCATCCACGATCAGCGGGAACATGCCGAAGGGCGAGTGCCGCTTCAGCTCCGCCATGTTTTCCGGATCCTCGATCATCCGGTAATCGAATGGCGTCTCGTCCGCCCAAAGCGCGATCAGGGCCTTCTGGGTGTAGCTGCTGAACGGGTGACCGAAAAACTGGATGGTCACCAGCTGCCCTCCGCGATGTTCTCGCGCAGCTTCAGCTCGTCCTCGCTCGGCTCCTTGGTCGCGAACGTACCGGTCTTCACTTCCCCGGCCGGTTCGTAGATCGTCGTCACGACGCCCGACGACGACGTGAAGCTCTCGACCAGCTTGAGGCCATGAGGCGTCTGGGCTTCGCTGAAGATGCTCTTCCCCTTTCCGAGCAACACCGGGAAGGTCATCAGCACCAACCGGTCGATCAGCTCGGCCGACAGCAGCTGCGGGTAGAGCGTGCTGCTCCCCTGAATGAGCAGGTCGCGGCCTTCGGTCTGCTTGAGCTTTGACACCGCGTCCGCCGTCGAGCCGCCTTCGATCTTCTCGCTATTTTCCCAGCTCAGCGGCTCTTGCCGATGGGTCAGCACATATTTGTTGATGCGCTGGAACGTGGCCCCGATCGGATTGTCCGTATTGTGCGGCCAGTAAGCGGCAAAAATGTCGTAGGTCCGCTTGCCCAGCAGCAGGTCGTATTCGCCGTTGATGACCTTTTCGAACGGGCCCATGTCCTCGCTCCAGAAGGGCGCCGTCCAGCCGCCGAAGCGGAATCCGCTGGTCGGGTCCTCGTCGGGCCCGCCCGGCGCCTGCATGATCCCGTCGAGCGAGACGAAGACTGCTCCCGTCAGCTTACGCATCGGCGGTCTCGCCCTTGGCCGCGGCTTCGATCTTGGCGATGTCGATCTTCTTCATCGTCATCATCGCCTGGAAGGCCCGCTTCGCTCGCTCGCCGCCTTCGGTCGTGAGGTCGATGAGAACGCGCGGCGTGATCTGCCAGGAAAAGCCCCATCGGTCCTTGCACCAGCCGCACATGCTCTCTTCGCCGCCATTCTTGGTGATGGCGTCCCAAAGGCGGTCGGTCTCTTCCTGGTCATCGGTCAGGACGACGAAGCTGACCGCTTCGTTCGGCTTGAAGTTCGGGCCGCCGTTGAGGCCGAGGAAGGACTGGCCGAGCAAGGTGAATTCGACGGTCAGTTCGTCTCCCTCATGGCCGCCGGGATAGTCGCTGACGGCCTTGTGTGGGGGGCCTAAATGCGTGTCGGGGAGGATGGACGCATAGAATTCTGCGGCCTTGCGCGCCTCGCCTTTGTCGAACCAGAGGCAGGTCGTGAACTTGGCTTTCGGGGTCATCCAATCTCTCCTTAAAGCTTGCCGACGAGCGCGAAGGTGGCGCCCTGGGGATCGCTGCCGATGATGATGTGGTCACCGGTCGGAACCTGGTGCGGTCCGATGGAGACCGTACCGCCGTTCGCCTTCACCGCCTCGATGGAGGCCGAGATGGACGGGACGCGGACATAATAGCGCCAACCGCCTTCGCCGCCGGGCATTATGCCGCAAAGGGCGCCGATCCGGGTCTCGCCACGGTTGAAGAAGCGATATTCGCCATATTCGCCCATATCCATGAACTCGTCGCTGCCCCAGCCGAACAGCTCGCCATAGAATTTGCGGGCGGCCGCCGGGTCGGAGGTACTGAGCTCATTCCACGACACCCGCTGCTCGGCATCGGGTGAGAAGACGTCGCTCTTGGCATTGGGATCGCTCGCAGGCGGGGTCGGCTTCATCACGTAGAAGGGATAGCCCTGCGGGTCGGTGACCATCGTGATGCGCCCGACATTGGGGATGTCGGCGCCAGCCATCAGCGCCTTGCCGCCGCGCCGCAGGATTTCGCTGACAATGGCATCGACATCGTCGACGCAGACATAGCCTAGCCAAATCGGTTTCGCGCCATGGTCGATCATCGCCTGGTCGATCTTCAGCACGCCGCCGGCATTGCCGCCGTCGCTGCGTCCGATCATCCGATATTCGACCGGCCCTGGCATGGACTGGCTGAATTTCCAGCCGGGGACGACGGCTTCATAGAATGCGCCGGCACCGGCAGGGTCCGTCGTCATCAGCTCGTACCAGATCATCGCGCCCTGGTCTTCGCTGGGCCTTTGTGTCGCGGGCGCAGGCCCGGCTTCCGTGCGAACGTCGCTCATACGTCGCCTCCTTATGTCTCAGTGATGGTGCCGCGTTCAGGCGGTGACCGGACTTTCCGCCTTCGGCGCCGGCTGTTCCTGGCCGGCCGTATCGACGATCTTGTCGAAGCCGCCCCAGAACATGCGCTGCCCGTTGAACGGCAGCTCGCCCGTCGGTTTCAGGCTCTCGTCGGCCATGATCTTGGCCCAGGCCTCATCGCGGCTCTGCTTGTCCGGCCATTCGACGAAGGCAAAGGCGATGGTCTCATTGTCCTCGGCCTTCACGGCGCGATAGAAGTCCGTGTGCTTCCCATGGTCGACGTCGTCGGCCAGGGCCTCGACGACCCTCAGCGCACCATGTTCGCGGAACTTGCCGGCCATCTTCTGCGCCAGCTGGCGATAATCCTCTTCCTTGCCCTTGATCACCGGCACGACATAGCCGTCGGTATAATTGCCGCCGCCGCCCTGGCCTTCATCGACGATCGCGTCGAAGCCGCCCATGACCATCCTCTTGCCGTCGAACGGCATGTTGGCGCCGAGCTCTTCCATCCTTGGGTCGGACCGGAACTTCTCATTGGTGGAATCGCGGGTCGCACGGTCGGGATATTCGAACCAGGAGAAGACGACCTTCTCGTCCGGTTGGGCGTCGACCGCCTTGCGGAAGTCCGTGACCTTGCCTTCCGGCACGTCATTGTCCCAAGCCTCGACCTGCCGCTGCACGCCCAGTCCCTGGACCAGCGAGGCGAAGTCGTTGGCCGTTTGGCGATATTTGTCCCGGTTGGCCTCGGGCACGGGCACGATGAAACCTTCGAAATAGGTCATAATCCCTCTCCTTCTTTCGAGTTGGTTTTCAGGCCGGCTCTGGCTCCGGCTCATTCTCCTTGAAGGTCTGCAACTGGTCGGCGAGCGCCTGCCGGAATGCCGGGCGGGCTTCTCCGCGTTCGACATAGGCCATCAAATTCGGGAATTGGGCGATGGTGCTCTTGCCGCGCAACTGGCGCAGGACCGCGATCATCATCAAATCGGCGATGGTGAAGCGCCCCTCCAGCCAATCCCTGTCGCCGAGCGCTTCGGACAGATTTTTCAACCGCCCCGCCAGCCGCTCGACCACTTCCGGTCGGATCCTTTTGGCCGCTTCCTTGTCCTTGATGAACACGTCGAGCGAGATCAGCATGAGCAATACCGGCTCAATGCTGTTCAGCGCGGCGATGGTCCATGCAATGGCCCGCATCCTCGGCGCATGATCGGTCGGAAGCAACCGTTCGTCCTGCAGCCCGAGATGGATGAGGATCGCGCCGCTTTCGAAAAGCTCGACCTCATCGTCCTTGTAAAACGGGACCTGCCCGAAAGGCTGTTCGTGGAAATATTCTTCAGGGCGCGGCTTCAATGCGTTGAGGAGGCGAACGCGGTAATCGCGCCCGATTTCCTCCATCGCCCAGCGCAGCCTCAGGTCGCGGACCAGCCCCTGGGCGAAGTCGGGCACCCAGCGGAAGGCGGTAATTTCTGTCGGCGCATCGGATTTGAGCGGCATTGCTCAGGCCTCCTGCGTTGCGTTCGTGTCGATGGCGCTCGCGCCCTCATTGGCGGCGGCCGCGTCCATCCACATCACTTCCCAGATGTGTCCGTCAGGATTGGCCACGCTTCGCCCGTACATCACCCCATAGTCCTGTTTCGGCGACGGGTCAGCAGTCCCGCCGGCCGCTACGCCCCGTTCAATGAACGAGTCGACCTGTTCGCGGCTGTCCGCCGAAAGGCAGATCAACACTTCACTGCCCGTCCGCGCATCGGCGATCGGCCGCGGCGTGAACCCGCTGAACTTCTCATGCGTCAGGATCATGACGAAGATGCTGTCGCTGAATTGCATGCAGGCGGCGGTGTCGTCGGTGAACTTGGGTTCGTTGACCGCGCCCAATGCCTCTAGGAACGTGCGCGACCGGCCGAGGTCGGCCACCGGCAGGTTCACAAAAATCATCCGTGACATCGAAAAGCCCCTCTTCTGCGACTCGATTCGCTTGCCTTTTGAACCCGGCAGTCCTAAAAAGCAACCAAGGAGTTAGAAAAAGTAACTATGAGTCGCCGCAGTGAAGACAAGAAGCGTTTTGAGGATGCCTGCGGTCTTGCGCATGCGATGGACCTGATCGGCGAACGCTGGGCGATGCTGGTCCTGCGCGAACTTGCCTATGGTCCGCGGCGCTTCTCCGGCCTGAAGCGCGATCTCACCGGCATCAGCGCCAACGTCCTGACGCAGCGCCTGACCGAGCTCGAAGCCCGCGGCCTCGTCCGCAAATCGAAGCTGCCCCCGCCCGCTTCGGTCCAGGTCTATGAGGCCACCGATTGGGGTTTGGAGGCCATTCCCGTGATCGCCAATCTCGGCCGCTGGGCGGCGCGCAGCCCGCTGCACGACCCGACCCTGCCGATGAGCCACGTCTCGATCATCATGTCGATGCAGACCCTGATTTCGCCCGAGCGCGCGGCGGGCGTTGCCATGCGCGTCGGCTTTCGGCTCGGCGACGCCGATTACTTCACGACCGTCCACGACGGCCGTCTCGATGTCGAGCGAACCGAACCCGCAGGCTGCGATCTTGTCTTCACCGGGTCGCCGACAGCAATCGCCGGCGTCATCCATGGCGGCGCACCGTTCGATACGATCGATATTGAAGGCGATCTCGACCTTGCGCGGCGTTTCATCGACCTCTTCGTCCTGCCCGCAAAGGTTGAGGCGACGCCCGCGCTCGCTTAATGGCTGGCCTATGGCCGATATTCCCAACGTAAATCTCGACAGCCGCAGCGACACGGTGATGGCCGCGCCCGACCAGATGGTGAAGGTGCGCGAAGCCTTTGGCATCGACAGCGACATGGAGGTGCCGTCGTTCAGCGAGGCCGACGAGCGCGTCCCCGACCTCGATCCGGCCTATGTCTTCGATCCCGACACGACGATGGCGATTTGTGCCGGCTTCGGCCGCAATCGCCGCGTCATGGTCCAGGGCTATCACGGCACCGGCAAGTCGACCCATATCGAGCAGGTGGCGGCGCGCCTCAACTGGCCGCTGATCCGCATCAACCTCGATGCGCATATCAGCCGCATCGACCTCGTCGGCCGCGACGCCATCGTCCTCAAGGACGGCCAGCAAGTCACCGAATTCCGCGAAGGCCTGCTGCCCTGGGCGCTGCAGCATCCCGTCGCTTTGGTGTTCGACGAATATGACGCCGGCCGCCCCGACGTGATGTTCGTCATCCAGCGCGTGCTGGAGACGGAGGGCAAGCTGACCCTCCTCGACCAGAACCGCGTCATTCGCCCCAATCCGTGGTTCCGGCTGTTCGCGACGACCAACACCATCGGCCTCGGCGACACGACCGGCCTCTACCACGGTACGCAGGCGATCAATCAGGGGCAGATGGATCGCTGGAACATCGTCACGACGCTCAACTATTTGCCTGCCGCGGTCGAGGCGCAAATCGTCCTCGCCAAGTCGGGCGAATATGACAGCCCGGACGGCAAGCAGCAGGTCGAGCAAATGATCAAGGTCGCGGACCTCTCGCGACAGGGCTTCATCAACGGAGATATCTCGACTGTGATGAGCCCGCGCACGGTCATCAGTTGGGCGCAGAATGCGCTGATCTTTGGCGACGTCGGCTACGCCTTCCGGGTCTCGTTCATGAACAAGTGTGACGAATCCGAGCGCCCGCTGATCGCCGAATATTACCAGCGTGTGTTCGGGACCGATCTCCCCGAGAGCGTTGTCGGGCACGTATAAAATGCGCGCATTGCCTTCTCCCGTTCGTCCTGAGCGGAAGGCGAAGCCTGTAGTCGAAGGGCGGTTGGCACGACTGTCGAGCCTGCGCCCTTCGACTTCGCTCAGGACGAACGGGATGGTCTTCCCGTGACCAAACCCGCTCCCCTCGACGAATTCCGCCGCGTCCTCGCCGGCGCGTCGCGCTCGATCGCCAGGGACCGCGAAGTCGACATCGCCTTCGCGGCCGAGCCGGGGCCCGCCGGCGGCAAGACCGTGCGCGTGCCTTCGCCGGGACCATCGCTCGAACCCACGCTTGTCGCGGAGGCGCGAGGCGCGGCCGATGCGGCGGCGTTGCGCGTCCGCTATCACGACGCTTCCATCCATCGGACCTCCGTGCCAGCCGACCCGGAAGCCGCCGAGGTCTTCGAAGCGCTGGAAGTCGCCCGGGTCGAGGCGCTCGGCGCCCGTGCAATGGACGGTGTGCGCAGCAATCTCGACATGCTGGCCGAAGCCCGCGTCCGCTCCGACGCCATCCTCCGCGCCCGCACTGCGGAGGAAGTACCGCTAGCGACTGCGGTCGGCCTGCTCGCGCGCCAGCGCCTCACAGGAGCCGAGCCGCCCGCCCCCGCGCGCGAAGGCCTCAAGCTCGTGTCGGACTGGATCGAGGAGAAAGCCGGTGCCGAACTCGACGCGCTGGCGCTGACCATCGACGACCAGCAGGCCTATGCGACCCTGTCGCGCCGCCTGCTCGAAGACCTCGAACTCGAATCCGCGGCCGAGCCCGCCGACGAGGAATTCGAAGAGGGCGGCGAGGAGGGCGAGGGCGAAGAGCCCGGTTCCGACGAGGGCGAAGACAGCGAGGAAGCCGGCAGCTCGTCCGATGGCGAGATGGAAATGCGCCAGGAAGAGCGCGAGGGCGAACAGGAGACCCAGTCCGGCGAAGAGGAAGCAGAGGGCGAGGAGACGTCGGCGGGCGAGGAAGGCAGCGACAGCGCCCAGCCACGCGCCGGGCGCCGCAACTGGGCCGACGAGCCGGCGACAGAATACAAAGCCTTCACGACAAAGTTCGACGAGATGGTCGAGGCCGAAGAGCTGTGCGATTCCGACGAGCTTGGCCGTCTGCGCGCCTATCTCGACCAGCAGATGGGCCAGATTCAGGGCGTCGTCACCCGCCTCGCCAACCGCCTGCAGCGGCGGCTGATGGCGCAGCAGGCGCGCAGCTGGGAATTCGACCAGGAAGAAGGCCTGCTCGACGCCGCGCGGCTCGCCCGTGTGATCGTCTCGCCGGGCCATTCATTGAGCTACAAGGTCGAAAAGGAAACCGATTTCAAGGACACGATCGTATCCTTGCTGATCGACAATTCGGGATCGATGCGCGGCCGTCCGATTTCGATTGCCGCCATGTGCGCCGACATCCTCGCCCGGACGCTTGAGCGTTGCGGGGTGGCCAGCGAGATCCTCGGTTTCACCACCCGCGCCTGGAAGGGCGGGCAAAGCCGCGAGCAATGGCTGTCGGACGGGCGCCCGGCGCTTCCCGGCCGGCTCAATGACCTTCGCCACATCGTCTACAAGCGCGCCGACGAGCCGTACCGCCATTCCCGCCGCAATCTCGGCCTGATGATGCGTGAGGGGCTGCTCAAGGAAAATATCGACGGCGAGGCCCTGCTCTGGGCCCATCGCCGGCTGCTGGCGCGGCCGGAGGAACGGCGCATCCTGATGGTGATTTCCGACGGTGCGCCGGTCGACGATTCGACCGCGTCGGCCAATGGCGGCACCTATCTTGAGCGCCATTTGCGGCAGGTCATCGGCTGGATCGAGGAACGCTCGAATGTCGAGCTCGCGGCGATCGGCATCGGCCACGACGTCACCCGCTATTATTCGCGGGCGGTGACGATCATGGATGCCGAGCAGCTTGGCGGCGCGCTGATCGAGCAGCTCGCCGCGCTTTTCGAGAAAAATTGATGAGAACAGATTGGGCCCGGAGCGATTACGCACTCCGGGCCCCCCTCGATACGCGACGCGAGGGATCTGTTCGACCGTGGCCGGTCCGGAGGTTCGCGCAGTCGCCCGCGCTTGCCCCCAACGGACGAGGAAAAGGGGGAAACCTCGTCAGTGCCGATACATATGCCTGATTCGCGCTTCCAACAGGCTGAACGCGGCGTGCAGCAATTGTTCAGCAAAGCTAGTCTTTTCAGCTACTTAGCAATCGCATTATTACTTTTAGCAATCCACTGCTGGTTCCAGCTAATGCCGAACCGCAGTGACGGCCCGCGGCGCTCCGCCGCGGCCCATTTCACCCCGATCCAGCTCGACCCCGCCGGCTTCGCGCCGCTCCGCCTCGCCGGGGCATGGCAGGTCGAGGTCACCGACCCTCGCTTTGGCGGCCTGTCGGCCTTGGCCATTGACCGGGACAAGCTGATGGCAGTCACCGATTCGGGGTCGGTGATCTGGCTTCCCAGGCCAGGCACCCTTGGTGAGGCGGAAATCCGCGACCTGCCGGCCGGTCCTGGCACCTCCTCCTTCAAGAGCAATCGCGACAGCGAAGCCGTAGCTCGCGATCCCAAAGGTCGTGGCTGGTGGGTGGCGTTCGAACGCTGGAACCAACTCTGGCTCTACGATGAGGGGTTTCGCCGACCAATCGACAAGCTCGACTTCGGCGTCGATCGCTGGCCGGACAATCGGGGGATTGAGGGCCTCGACTCCGACAAGGATGGTCTGATCCTGTTTCCGGAACTCGGCGGAGAATGGCTGGAGGTCCGCAATGGCCAGACTGCCCGCCATCCGTTGGGCTACAGC
This sequence comes from Sphingomonas alba, assembly GCF_023516555.1. Lineage (GTDB taxonomy): Bacteria > Pseudomonadota > Alphaproteobacteria > Sphingomonadales > Sphingomonadaceae > Sphingomicrobium > Sphingomicrobium album. The sequence goes on along the minus strand of NZ_JAMGBD010000001.1, from coordinate 1,312,337 downwards.
TCGGGCTACGTCTCCGACGCCCTGAAATTACCGGACGGCCGGCTTCTTGTGGTCACGCGCGCTGTGTCAGCAACCGGCCTGGAAAAGGGCCTCGCGGAGGCGGTGCGCGCGCAGAATGGCGGCCTGGAGTTAAGGAAGGTCGCCAGCCTTCCCTTGGCCCCAACCGCCAATGTCGAGGGCATAACAGCAGAGCCGCGTCCCGGTGGCGGAACGCGGCTCTGGCTGGTGACTGATAATGACTTCAGACCGCGGGCGCCAACCCTGTTGGTGGCGCTCGACCTGCCCTAGGCAGCGGCGGCTTCGGCCAGACCGCTACCGCAAACTGCCTCAGGCAGCTTGCTCCGCGTTCTTCTTGACGATCTCGCGCTTCAGCTTGCGCACCTTGGTGCTCAGCTTGTCGTCGCTCGTCTTCAGCAGCCAATTGTCCAGGCCGCCGACATGCTCGACCGAACGCAGGCCGTGGGTCGAAACGCGCAGCTTGACGCTCTGGCCCAGCGCATCGGAGATCAGCGTCACGTTCTGCAGGTTGGGCAGGAACGTCCGCTTGGTCTTGTTGTTGGCGTGGGAAACGTTGTTACCCACCTGCCGACCCTTGCCGGTCAGTTCGCAAACGCGCGACATGTTCAAATCCTGATTTTATGGGCGGGGCCGCAGAGGTCCCGGAAAGCGCCGCCCGATAGCCGTGCACGGCTCTGGCGTCAACCGCTCCGCGCGCGAATTGAAGGCAACGGAAGGCGACGCGGCGCGTTTGGCTGCTGACATAGGTTAAAAGGGGTTGCGATGCGCGCGGTCATATTAATCCTGATTCTGGCGGTCGTCGCCCTGATCGTCGCGGTTGCCTCTGGCCTGATCAACATCAGGCAGACGCGCAGTGCGGAAGCACCTGCGGTCGAGGCAAATGCGGCCGGCGTCACCGCTTCTGGCGGGCAGGCGCCAGCGTTCGATGTCGAGACCGGGAAGATAGCGGTTGGTACCGAATCAAAGAACGTCACCGTCAAGGTCCCCGCAATCAAGGTCGAGCGCCCGGTGGAGACGAACGCAACGACCGACAACGCCACGCGCTAAGCAGTGCGATGACAATTGCTTTGCTGCGCGCTAGCGCGGCGGCGATGAATCGCAGTTTTCCGTTGCCCCCTCCAATGCGGCGGGCTCTCGATCTCGCCGCCGTCGCTGCCGACAGCGGCGAAGTGCCGGTCGGCGCGGTGATCACCTGTGACGGTGAGATTGTCGCCGAGGCCCGCAATGCCATGCGCGGCCAGCTCGATCCCACCGCGCATGCGGAGATCGTCGCCATTCGTCACGCGGCGACGCGGTTGGGACGCGATCGCCTGGACGGTTGCGAGCTTTGGGTGACGCTTGAGCCTTGCGCTATGTGCGCCGCGGCCATGTCGCTGGCGCGCATTTCCAAGGTGACGTTCGCAGCCGAGGACCCGAAAGGCGGCGGCGTAGTTCACGGCGCAAGGGTCTTTAACCAGCCTACCTGCCATCATCGTCCCGAAGTCTTTTCCGGCATCGGCGAAGGCGAAGCGGCGGAGCAGTTGAAGGCCTTCTTTGCAGCCCGACGATAGCGTCGGAGGAGCCTCGCTTGCCGGAGTCCGGGGTCTCCGGCTAGGAATGGCGCCTCAATGAGCGATCAGTTGCTGCCCATTCCCTGGATCGATGTCTTCATCATCCTCGCCTTGATCATCCTCAACGGAGTCCTGGCGATGGGCGAGCTTTCCATTGTGTCGTCCCGCGAAGCCCGGTTGAAAGCGATGGCGCGATCAGGGAGCAAGGGGGCGCAGGCGGCTTTGGACCTTGCAGCCGATCCCGGGCGATTCCTGTCGACAGTTCAAAGCGGGATCACATTGATCGCGATATTCTCAGGCGCTTACTCGGGCGCCAGCCTAGGGGAGCCGGCGACACAGCGCGTGCAGATGCTGGGCGTGGATCCCGAAACCGCTCACACCATCGGCTTCGGGATAGTCATCTTCTTGACGACCTATTTTTCGCTCGTCGTCGGTGAAATTGTTCCGAAGCAGATCGCTTTAAGGTCGCCCGAGCCGATCGCTGTCGTCATGGCCCGGCCGATGGGCTGGCTCTCGAAGATAACGGCTCCGTTCGTTTGGGTACTCGATCGATCGAGCGCCCTTATCTTCAAGCTTTTGCGGCTCGACCGTGAATCGAAGAACCAGGTGACGGCCGAAGAGCTGCACCTCGTGGTGGCGGAAGCGCAAAGCGCCGGCGTTCTCGAAGAAGACGAACGGGCAATGATCTCCGGCATTGTCAGGCTGGCCGACCGCCCCGTGCGCGAGGTGATGACACCACGCACGGAAATCGACTGGATCGACCTGGAGTGCGGCCGAGATGAAATACGCTCCGCACTGGCCGCCACACCCCACAGTCGAATCCCCGTGGCCCGCGGCTCGGTCGACGACATTCTCGGGGTGGTTTCGTCGCGCGACCTGCTGATCGCTTTACTCGATGGCCGTGACCTCAATTTGTCCGCGCTGATGAAAACGGCGCCGGTTATCCCGGACCTGATGGACGCGATGGATGCCCTGGCCGTGCTCCGGGCCGCGGACGTGCCCCTTGCCCTTGTCCATGACGAATATGGCCATCTCGACGGCATCGTTACACCCGGCTCTCTGCTTTCGGCGCTAGCAGGCGCATTCCACCACGACCTCGACGTCGACCATGACCCGCCCTGCGTCGAACGCGAGGACGGCAGCTGGCTGCTGTCCGGCGCTGCGAGCGCCGACCTCTTGCAAGATCGGTTGGGCATGCGCATGCTTGGGGACCGTGACTTCTCGACCGTCGCCGGCTTCGCATTGTCGATCCTCAAGCACATTCCCGAGACCGGCGAGACCTTCACGAGCGATGGCTGGAAGTTCGAGGTCCTCGACATGGACGGGCGGAAAATCGACAAGTTGCTGGCAACACGGCCCAAACGGGTACGAAGAGACGACGGCGGAGTCACGGAAGCGTAATCGGGCAATCGGCCATGTGTGTCCGCGCTGCAACGGAATGCAGCGAAAACGCAAAGTGGACGTTCCCCTGCCGGAACTTTGCGGTATAGGAAGAGCTGGATCCGCACCGTTCAGGTGCACAAAAGGGGAGTCCGCATGCGTAATTATCTGCTCGCCGCAGTGGCGGCCGCTGCGCTGGCGACACCGGCAATGGCCCGTGACAAGTCAGTGTATGTTGGCGTCGATGCCGGCGTCATGCTCGTCGAGGATACGAATCTCGACTTCAACTACGATTACGACGCCAATTTCAGATACGACGTCGATGACGCGTTTACCATCGATCACAAGCTTGGTTTCGACGTCGACCTGGTCGCGGGCTACGACTTCGGCCTAGTCCGGGGTGAGTTTGAGCTCGGCTACAAGCGTGCCTCGGTCGACGAGGTTCAGATTGACACGCAACTGACCGGTTCTGTCAATCCGACCGAACCGTTCGACGCCGACGGCGACGTCCACGTCTGGTCGGCGATGGCAAACGTCCTGTTCGACTTCGGTGACGAAGACGGCTGGAGCGGTTTCCTCGGCGCAGGTCTGGGCTATGCCACCGTCGATTATGACATCGACCTCGCCAACGTTAACATCAACGGCGACAGCAGCCTCTCGGACAAAGACGGCGGGATCGCTTGGCAGATCCTCGCCGGCATCCGCAAGTCGATTACGCCGAATATCGACCTCGGCCTGAAGTATCGCTTCTTTAACGTCAGCGGCGTCGACTTCGATCAGCCGTTTGGCAACGACGTAGAGTCGCTCGACGGCCGTTTCCGCTCGCACAGCTTGATGCTGAGCCTGCTGTATAACTTCTACACGCCGCCGCCGCCGCCGCCTCCGCCGCCGCCGCCCCCGCCGCCGCCGCCGCCGCCTCCGGCGACGCAGACCTGCCCGGACGGAACGGTGATCCTGGCGACCGACGCGTGCCCGCCGCCGCCGCCTCCGCCTCCGCCTCCGCCTGAGCCGGAGCGTGGCTAAGCGTAAGCCTTCTCGGAGGCAGGCGGACTAAACGCCGCAAGCCAATGAGGAACTCGGCCCGTCGGATCTCCGGATCCGGCGGGCTTTGTTTTGGGCCCGGCGAAATGCGTCGAGGCGTGCATCCCGCGCTTCGCCCGTCTGGCCAGGGCCTCGACGGGGGCCTGCATATTGATTTGGGATAGGGTAAAAAGGCGCTGCGACTCGGTGGGGACGCGGAGACTGGCCAATGCTGACACGGGCACAGCAATTGCAGGACAGGGCGCAAAAGTGCCGCGAGCTTGCGGACACCGCCATGACCGACGAAGGTCGGTCCATCCTTTTCGAGATTGCGCAGCGTTACGAGCGCGAGGCTTCGGCTGTGGAAGCGCCGAGTAGTCGTCCGGCCTTCTCCGAAGTCGCAGCCTAGCACACTAATAAACCCCGCAGTGCCAGCGGGCTCGCGCCTGGTTCACCGCGTCGCGCGGGAACCGAGTCGCACCTTGTGCATTATCGCAGATTAGAAAAAGCAAGAAAAAAGAGACTGTTATGAAGAAGCTAGCTCTTGTGCTGGCGGCTTCGGGCGCGCTCGCGCTCTGCGTACCGTTCGCTCCCGTAGCCGCTTCATTTGAATCCGTTGAAGCCAAGGAGGCTGCCACCGACGCGGCTGCTCTTGCCAACCAGGATATGCTGGAGGCCTTCGGCGATAAATCGCTCAAGGCAGGGCAGTATCTTTGGCGCGACGAGCCAGGCGATGGCGACCCACGAGTGGTAATCAGCCTCTCGGACCAGCTGGCCTTCCTTTACAAGGGCAGCACGCTCGTGGCGGTCTCCACCATTTCCAGTGGCAAGCCAGGCAAGGACACGCCCACAGGCGTGTTCCCCATTCTGGAGAAGCAGAGGTTCCATAAGTCGCTGAAGTACGAGAATGCACCGATGCCCTTCATGCAGCGCATCGATAAATATGGGATTGCGCTACATGCCGGTCATTTGCCGGGCGTGCCGGCCAGTCATGGCTGTGTGCGCTTGCCAGGTGAGTTCGCGGCCAAGCTGTTCCGCGTCACGGAGGTCGGGACTCCCGTCTATATCGGCGCCTAGAGTTTGCCGAACCTCTGTTCGAAGCCGTCAATGTCGCCGCGGGCGAGATAGTCAGCCTGTTCGACGACCCGGTCGCGCTGCAACCGACCTCGAAATGCGCCGAGGTCGGCATCGAGCCGCTCCAGTTCTTCGTCTGAAAGCTTCGCCAGATGTTCGTATCGCGTAAGCCCATGTGCCTTGAGCAGGGAGGCAAGCTTCGGACCGACGCCCTTCAGTCTCTCGAGTTCGTCTGAAGGTTGCGCCGGTAGGGAACCCTCGCTGCCGATGACATGCCTGGTCGTTACTTCGGCCTCGTGCTCCAGCACGGTTTCTCCCGGATGAATTGTCATGTGCGGGCGGACTGGCGCGCTGTCCGTCAGCCGGACCCTTTGCCGCGGGCGAAAGATGAGAAAGCCGACGATGATTCCGATCGCGACAGCAATCAGTACAACGGGCCAATACGCATAAAACAGTTCGACCATGTCTTCCCCTTATCGGATCCAGTGACGCCGTAGGGCGACCAAATAGGCGAAAAGGAAGCCCACACCGAAACCCACCAACGCCATCAAAAAAGATTCCACGAACAGCGGCATCATTGCGTGCTCTCCACCGGCTTCGATGCAGTGCTCCAGACAGCCTCGGCAACCCCCGGCTGCGCCTCCACCATCCGCTTTATTTCGCTGCGCTGGAAATCGTCCGCCGGTCCCGAAAGAATGACTCGGCGCCGCAGGGGGGTCCGCTCCATCCGCGCCTCCACGTGGTACATTTCGTAATGGTCGAGCATCGCTCGAGCGCGAGCATCGACTGCCCGGGCAAACTGGTCGCCGGCGCCCAGCGGGCCGTGCCAAATCCAGGTTGCAGCGGCCACCGCGACGATGCCAAGCAGCAGGAAATAGGTCCATCTCATGCCTGGCGCTCCAGCTCTCTCCAGCCGATGTCCCGGCGGCAGAAACCGTCGGCAAACGATATCCGATCGACTGCTCGATAGACCCGCTCGCGAGCTGTCGCCAAGTTGGCTCCAACCGCGGTCACCGCCAACACCCGGCCGCCATTGGCGACCAGCCGCCCAAGATCCGATCGGGTGCCCGCTTGGAAGACGGTTACTCCGTCGACCGCCTCTGCCTCTTCGATCCCCGCGATTTCGCCGCCTGCAGCTGGATCGCCCGGGTATCCGCGCGCCGCAATTACCACCGTCATACTTGCCTCGGTCGACAAGACAGGCGGCTCAAAGTCATGGCCAGATGCAACGTCCCGAAGCAAGCCTGCAAAATCACCGATGATGCGGGGCATGATGGCCTCGCATTCGGGGTCGCCGAAGCGCACATTGTATTCAATGAGCTTCGGCCCTTCGGGCGTAAGCATCAGGCCGGCGTATAGAACGCCCGAAAATGGTGTGCCGGCAGCAGCCATCGCGCGGGCCGTCGGCAGGATGATCTCATCCATCGCGCGCTGCTCAAGTCCCCGTGTCAGGACCGGCGCAGGCGAATAGGCCCCCATGCCGCCGGTGTTGGGACCGGTGTCTCCTTCACCGACCCTCTTGTGGTCCTGGGCCGAAGCCAGGACGACGGCACGCTCGCCGTCGACCAGCGCGAACAGGCTGGCCTCCTCGCCTTCCAGGAATTCCTCTATCACCATGGGGCCATCGCCGGCTGCACGGATCGCCGATTCCGCCTCGTTGCGGCTCATTGCCACGGTTACGCCCTTGCCCGCGGCCAGGCCGTCGGCCTTGATGACGACCGGGATCGCAAAGCCGTCCAGCGCGGCCAGCGCGTCCCCCTCGGTTTCGATCCTTACGTAACGGGCCGTTGGAATGCCCACGCGGGCGCACAGATCCTTGGTGAAGCCCTTGGACCCTTCGAGCTGAGCGGCGGCGGCATCCGGGCCGAAGACTAGAAAACCCTGCGCTCGGAGCGCGTCTGCGACGCCAGCGACAAGTGGCGCCTCCGGACCAACCACGACCAAGTCGGCACCAATCGTTGTTGCCAAATCCAGGACCGCGCCGGCATTGCATGGGTCGACCGGAAGACATTCTGCCCAGCGAGCGATCCCTGGATTGCCCGGTGCCGCCACCAGCCGGTCGCATGAGGGTGATTGCTTCAGTCGCCAGGCAAGCGCATCCTCGCGTCCGCCAGAACCCAGCAGCAGGATGTTCATGAACCTCACCGACCCCGCTTCCGACAACGACCGTCCCGGCCTGTTAGCGAAGGTGTCGCCGTCGGACAATTCGCCTCCGCTGACCGTTACCGAATTGTCCGGCGCATTGAAGCGAACCGTCGAGGCGGCGTTCGGCTTTGTCCGGGTGCGAGGGGAGATATCGGGCTGGAAGCGGCATGCCTCGGGCCACTGCTATTTCACTTTGAAGGACGAGAGTGCCTGTATCGATGCGGTCATCTGGCGTGGACAGTCGTCGGGCATCGCTTTCCAGCCCCAGGACGGGCTCGACGTCATCGGCACTGGGAAACTCACCACCTACGCCGGCCGCTCGAAATATCAGATCATCGTCGATCGGCTTGAGCTCGCCGGCGAAGGCGCGCTCATGGCGTTGCTCGAGCAGCGCAAGCGTGCGTTAGCCGCCGAAGGGCTTTTCGACCCCGCCCGCAAGCGGCCGCTTCCTTTTCTGCCGCAGGTCATCGGAATCGTGACTTCGCCGACAGGCGCCGTAATTCGCGACATCCTTCACCGGCTTGATGACCGTTGCCCAACCCACGTTGTGCTGTGGCCTGTCCCGGTCCAGGGCGAGGGCGCCGCAACCAAGATCGCTTCAGCGATCCGCGGCATGGCGGCGATCGAGCCGCGGCCCGATGTCCTGATCGTGGCGCGAGGCGGGGGGGCGATCGAGGATTTGTGGGCCTTCAATGAGGAGGAGGTCGTGCGCGCAGCCGCTGAATGTCCGATCCCTCTTATCAGTGCCGTTGGCCATGAGACGGATACGACCCTGATCGACTTCGCGTCCGACCGGCGTGCTCCGACGCCCACCGCGGCAGCGGAGATGGCGGTGCCGGTCCGCGCCGAACTCGCCTCTGCAATTGCCGACTTGGGACAGCGCTCGAGGGCATGCCTCGTGCGAGCGGCAAAGCGGGCTGGCGAGCGGCTGGAGCTTACGACCAATCGCTGGCCCGAGGCCGCCGGCCTTCTGGCGCCGGCGGGCCAAAGGCTCGACGACGTCGGGGACCGTCTGCCCCGAGCACTGGCCGCCCGGGCCGCCCACGCGCGCGCCGACCTCAGCGCCGTCGCGCCGCGTTTGAGGCATGAATTGATCAGCCAACGGATCGAGCAGGCATCGGAAAGGCTGGCGTCGCTCTGGCGCCTTGCGGGGCTGGCCCATCCCGAGCGCCCCTTGCAGCGCGGATTTGTGCGCGTGACCGACAGGGAAGGGCAAACTTTGGTCCACGCCGCTGCCGCCCGGTCCGCTGGCCTGCTGAGCCTTCGCTTTGCCGACGGGACGGTGGAAGCGATCGTCGAGGGAAGTGTTGCGCGACTTGAGCGCGCGGCCCCGCGGTCCTATCGCCCCAGGAAGCCGGGAACGACTGGACAGCCCGGGCTGTTCGACGAAGATTGAAGGCAGGGTTGCAATGCTGATGAGCGGACGCGGTCGCGAAGCGAAGATCCGGTATATGGCCGGAACCTTCCGGCTGCTCAGCGACGGCGACCACGTGCGTTGCGCGGAAACGGGCGTGACCATCCCGCTAGACGAGCTTCGCTACTGGAGCGTCGAACGGCAGGAACCCTATATCGACGCGGCCGCCAGCCTCGCCGCGGAAAAGCGCGCAAAAAGGCGCGCCTGAGGAATATTTCGGCTCGTTACGCCACTGTGTCCCCGCTGTCACAGTGGCTTAACAAAAGCTGACAGAGCGCCTCTCGACGCTGGACAGGGCGGCCCCTTTCGACGCTAAACCTCATCCTACGTGGGGGTGGATTGCGCCCGCGAACTGGTGGCGCACCGCAAGGGGCGTCCGATTCGGGAGATAGAAATGAGGAAATCCAATTTGCGTGCGACTGCCGCTTGGCAGGCTCTCGCGCTTCTTGGCGCAGGCGTTCTCGCTACACCGGCGATGGCGCAAGACGCGCCTCCGGCCTCGGGCGAGACTTCGCCTCCGGCCGAAGAGCAGCCTGCTCTGAGCGACAAGGGCAAGGCCGAGGCCAGCGACGAAGCAATCGTCGTCACCGGTTCGCGCCTGATCCGTCCGGAGCTCGACGCACCGAGCCCCGTCACCACGGTTGATTCGGAAACCTTCGACCTGACCGGTACGGTCACCGTCGAATCGCTGCTGAACGAACTGCCGCAGATCATTCCGGGCAACACCCGCGTTTCGAACAACCAGGGCGGTGAAGACTTTTCGACCCTCGACCTTCGCGGTCTCGGCCCGAACCGCACCCTGATCCTCGTCGACGGCGAGCGTGTTCCGGCTTCATCGAGCTCGGGCGTCGTCGACATCGGCACCATTCCGGCCGGCCTCATCGAGCGCGTGGACGTCGTCACCGGCGGCGCCTCGGCGGTGTACGGTTCGGACGCCATCGCGGGCGTCGTGAACTTCATCCTCAAGGACAATTACGAAGGTCTCGAGCTTTCGTCGCAGTACGGCATTTCCGATCACGGCGACGGCGCGAGCTTCAACGTCCAGGGCCTCCTCGGTGGCAACTTCGGTGACGACCGTGGCAACATGACCCTGTTCGCGAGCTACTATACTCGTGACCCGGTCGGCCAGGGCGACCGTGACCTGTTCCGCAATGCCGCAGTTGTTGTCTTTAGGGGCGACCATCGCGTGGTGGCCGATCACCTCGTCCTGGAGCCGGGTGATATTGTCACTGGCGCCGGCGGTTCCGGTACCCCGCCTTGGGGCTGGATCGCCAATGACGCCGCCAATCCGTTTGCGAACCTGTCGACGGCCGTCACCACGGGCCCCGGTGGTGTCACGAACAACAATTTCGACGCCGGTGTCGCCGACACGAACTGCGACGGCGTTGCAAACGCCGCCAACGTCAACACGGGGAACATCTCGTTTGACCAGAACGGCTTGCTGTCGCCGCGCAATACGTCGGGGCTTTGCAATTTCGCCGATCGTTCGACGGGTTCCAGCCGGTACAATTTCAACCCGGTCAACTATCTGGTGACGCCGTACAAGCGGTATAACTTTGCCGCCACGGCTCGCTATGACATCAGTGACGCCATCCGGCTGAAAGTCGTCGGCAATTACACCGACTCGACGCAGGAAGTGAACTTGGCGCCGACGCCAGCTACTGGCATCGTCGTCGACCCGACCCTCAATCCGTTCATCGTTGCGAACGGGGCGTGCGGCGTGCAGTCCTGTCACCCGGACCTGCTGGCGGCACTTCAGACGCGTGCGAACCCAGACGCGCCGTTCACCATCGATCGTCGCTTCTCTGAAACTGGTCCGCGTATCGGCCTCTTCAACGCCAAGACGCAGACCCTTCGCGGCACCCTGTCGGGCCCGCTGGCGCACGGTTTCAACTGGGACGAGACGGCCAGTTACGGTAAGACGGCGGATAGCATCCGCGCCATCGGCAATATCAACAACACCGCCGTGGCGCAGGGCCTCGCCGGCTGCACCGGTCCGGGTGTCCTGCCAAACTGCGTGCCGCTCGACATCTTCGGTGCCAATACGATCGATGCCGACATGTTGAGCTTTGTCCGGATCGACACCCAGGAAACTCGCACGTTCGATCAGGTCCGGATTGCCGGCAACATCACCGGCAACCTGGTCGACCTGCCGGCCGGGCCGGTCGGCGTCGCCGTCGGTGCGGAAGCACGGACGGACAAGGGTGAGATCATCGTCGATGACGCGCAGCGCAACGGCGATATCTACGGTTTCAACGCCGTCCAGAACCAGAAGGGCAAGGTCAACGTTAAGGAAGTGTACGGCGAAGTCCGTATCCCGATCCTTGCCGACCTGCCGTTCGTTCATGAACTGTCGTTCGAAGCCGGCGCCCGTTATTCGGACTACTCGTCGGCCGGCGGCCTCTTTAACTGGAAGGCCGGCCTGCAGTGGGCTCCGACCGACTGGCTGAAGTTCCGCGGCATCTACAACAAGGCGGCACGTGCCCCGTCGATCGTCGAGTTGTTCCAGAACGGCGACCAGGGCTTCCCGTCCTACACCGATCCGTGCAACGCGACGGAAACCCCGACGGGTGCGACGATCGCGCAGTGCAACGCGTTCGCTCCGTTGATCAACTTCAGCCTACCGTCCAGTGATCCGGCGTCGTTCCACCAGAACAACGACCAGGTCCAGACTTTCGCATTCGGTAACCCGGGCCTGAGTGAGGAAACCGCGAAGACCTTTACCATCGGTGCGGTGCTGACGCCGAATCTTGGCCTGGGCCGCTTCTCGGCGACGGTCGATTATTACAACATCAAGATCGACGACATCATCAGTGCATTCGGCGCGCAGTTCTTCATCAACGACTGCTACCTGAATCTTAATGCGGCTTCTTGCGCTCGGGTGACCCGTGATCCGGCGACCGGCCAGCTTACGGCCGTCAACTCGGCGACCGGCAACCAAGGCACCTTCAAGACCAGCGGTATCGACGTCGGACTGAACTACAGCGTTCCGTTCAACGACATTGGTCTTGGTATCGGTGGTCGCTTGCGGGTCCAGGAGTTGCTCTCCTGGCTCAATGAGATCGACTTCGGCACAGGTGACTTCGCTGGCAAGACCGGTGGCGGTATCGGCGGAACCTTCCCCGAGTGGAAGTCGACGCTGACCGTTGCTTATGACAGCGACGATTTCACCGCTCAGATGCGCTGGAACTACCTGTCCGAGACGGTGGAAGCCTTCGGCGACGAACATGATCCGAGGCTTCCGGCGCTGAGCTACTTCGACCTGTCTCTGCGCAAGTCGATCGGCAACAACTTCGAGTTGACTGGCATCATCCAGAATCTGTTCGATGCAAAGCCGAAGCAGACGCCTGCCGGAGACTCGGGCTTCCGTGTGAACGCGGCTTACTACAACCCGGTCATCCTGGGCCGTTACTTCACGATCCAGGGCAAGGTGAAACTCTAAGCTTCGATCACAAGATCAAACTATTAGGGCGGCGGGAGAGCAATCTCCCGCCGTTTTTTTTCGAAGCGCCAAATTCGAAAGGTCGATGCGCCTGGCGCGCAGGTTCAGCGGTTCCGGGCCCAGCCCGTGATTGCGTAGCGTGCCAAGGCAGCGCCGGCCGTAACGATCGAAACGTCATGCCATTGCGGCACGCGGAACAGATTGAGGCAGTTGAATCTGGGTCGGAAAGCCTGCTCAATATCCCAGTCGGAATCGTAGAAGTTGAGGTAGCCGCCCCACTCAGCCTTCCAGTCGCCAAGGGTCAAGTTCAGCACATAGGCAACGCGGCGCCCGCGTTCGCTCTCGGCGTCGCTATGCGGCCAAAGAAAATGCCCCGGTCCATAGAGCGTTGCCTGGCCATCCATCTTGACGATGTCCTCCATGCCGCTGACGTCCTTCATGAAGGTCAGCATCTCAGCGCTGTTCAGGTCTTCAAGTAACCGTTCATGGAGGGAGCCCGGCCGCCAGCGTTCCAAGTAAGCCGTCACGAGCGGATACATCTCGTAGGCAAACGCGTAATCGGGTTGTCCGGCCACCCCAATGTCCTTGACCAATTCGCGCCGCTGGCCGGGCGTCATTGCCGCCAGCTCATGGCTGGGGATGATTTTCGTCGGCGCGCTCGACCCCGACTGGATTGCCAAGCTCCACGGCGTGCGTTCAGTCAAAATGTCGCGTAGTTGCCTCGCGCTTTCGAACGTCAACACGTCGCGAATCTGCAATCGACCCTTGCGCTCGAATTCTTGGGCCAGCGACTCCCGGTCGAGCTCCGGATTCAATTGAAGCAAGCTGCTCATGGCGCACCCACGTGCCGCAACCAGCCATGATGCGCAACCGCGTCTCTAGAGGGGCAGATAATCGAAAGCGGCGGTGAGTCGATCGCCCGACTGGAATGGGATCGTCCCGTGCCACATGTAGGACGGGAACAGAACCAGGCGGCCAGGCTTTGGCTCAATGATCAGGCGTGGTTCAAGGTCCATGCCGAAATTGTCCGGAGGAACGCCAAATTGGATCCATCCCTCATGCGGGTTGGGGGCTTGCTCCGTGGTCTCGGGCAATCTTGCGTAGTAGGCTGAGCTCATCCAGCCTTCGGAGTGCACGTGGGAGACGTGATGGCCCCCGCTTTGCAGTCGCACCGACCAGCTCCCGGAAAAGCCGAGCCGGTCGGACGTGCGACGCAGAAACGGGTGGGCCGGATCGGCCGGCAATGCTGCGACCATGTCGCCGGCGGCCAGCAGAATGGCCTTCCGGAACCCCTGGATTTTCGGATCCAGGCGAGCGAACAGATCGCCACTGGATTGGGTTCCGCCCCGTAATGTCTGATCGCCAGGTGCGTGCCGCGTCTGATGTAGAGGGTCGAGGGCGGTGGCCATGATCCGCGCATATTGCGCAGGGTCGAGGAGCCCATCAGGGGAAGGTACCTCGGTCACCATCACCAGGCGGTCATAATCACACAGCCAATGCTCGCGCGGATCGTCCAGCATTCGCCAGACAATGGAGAGTTTGGCCCAGACGAGCTGATTGTCCGGGTCCCGGGCGAGTTGCTGCCGCAACAATTCTTCGGCACGATCCCATCGGCCCGCGCGAATAGACAACATCTGAATCGAATCTGCCAAATGGGTGTCGCCTGGCCGGCGGACGGCCTCCTCCTCAAGCGCGTCGAGCCAAGGTCCCGGCTTTCCCGTCATGCCTTTGAGGTAGGGCGCTATCGTCCGCAACGTCGGCTGATCTGGATGCCGAGACAGCGCCTCGCTTGCGACCTCTGCCGCTTCGACCGGTCGGTTGTTGCGCATCAATGCGTCAATCCAATCGAGATAGGGTTCCGCCGCAAAGCCCCTCGCTCTTACCTCAGCTTCGTAATGAGCAAAGGCATCCCCCCCTCCACGGTATTCGATTTCCAACCGGGTGAGCGCCTTGCGGGACTCCTTGTGGGCGGGGTCTTCTGCCAAGGCCTTCTTATACAAATCGGTGGCTTCCTCGACGCACCCAGCCTCCAGCGCCGCGGCAGCCCAATTGGCATGGAACTGGGCCCCGTGCATTCCGAGCCGCTCGGCTTCCGCGTAAGCTTCGCAGGCTTCGTCGTATCGGCAGGCGGCGCGCAACGTCACGGCCTGGTTGTGGCGAGTCAGTGCCCGCTCCGGGTCAGCGGCAACGGCGATTTCGAACAGCGAGACCGCTTCTTCGATTCGGCCGATATTCTTAAGCGCCATCGCTTTCGTCGCGATCAGTCGCGCGTGGCCGGGAAAGTGCTGGAGTCCGGCGGCGGCCGCTTCGACGGCCAAATCATGCCTGCCGGCGTTGGCGGCGGTCACTGCCCGGTTGAGGTGCGCGTCCGCGACCTTAGGATGCTGAGCGACCAGCCGATCCCAATTGCGCAGTGCCTCCTCGTGCCGCCCGGCACTGCTGAGCATGTCGGCCAGTGCGCCGACGATTTCCGGGGGCTCGCGCTCGAGCGTGATAATCTGCTCCAGTGCCTCCGCCGCTTCGTCGATCCGACCAACAGAGTGAGCAACCAGCGCGTAAAGGCGCAGCGCCTGGCCATTGCCGTTGATCGCGGATCGTAGTGTTGCCAGTAACGCCCATGCTTCGCCGACCCGCCCTTGCTGTTGCAGCATCTGCGCCCGCTGCAATTGCGTCATGACGGACGAAAGCGCGATCACCACTTTTTCCGCCCGCCCTCAGCGGTCAGTGTTGATGCGCTCGACGCGGAAGCCGGGCTTCTTGTTAATGCTCGCCATATAGCTGCCGAGAGCCGCCTTCTCGATCTTGATCTTCGCCCCAACCTTCGGCTGATCCATGTAGCGCTTATCTGTCTGCGCCCAGCGAGCGCCGTCCGGCAGGGTGATGATATAGCCCCTGGAGCCGGTGCTGACCGCGGCGATCGTCGTTTCGAGCTCCTTGAGGTCACCCAGATCCTCGTCCCCGAAGATCTTCAGATTGGGTAGCGCAAAGCCAAACAAGCCCTTCCGCGCCTCTTTCATGGCCGCCTTGTCGGCGACGTAGAGCTCATTCGTCTTTTGTGCGGTTTCGAGCGCTGCAACATTACGGTCGTAACAGGCCAGCCGCTCCGCCGAATCCTGAATCGTCCGGCAACTGACAACCTCTTCAAAAAGCTTCGGTGTCGAAGTCTTCGGGAGGTCTCTGGCCGGAGCCGGTGCGGCAACAACGACTCCCAGAATTGCGGCTCCAATCAGCGAATGTGCAACGCGCGACATAGTCCCACCCTTTGGTTCAAAGCATGGGCGAGACCATGCCGCGATTGCCAAGCGCCGTCAAAGGCTTCGCTGAGGCTCAGGCAGGCTCGATCTTCAGGCCGCCGTCGCCTTCATCGACCTTGACCGTCTGGCCGTCGTGGATTTTGCCGGCCAGGATGGCGTCGGCGAGTGGGTCCTGCAGGTATTTCTGCACCGCACGCTTCAGCGGCCGGGCGCCGTAAATCGGGTCGTACCCGACGCGGCCAAGCCATGCCCTCGCTGCATCCGTCATTTCCAGACGGATCTTCCTGTCATCGAGCAGTTGCTGAAGCCTTGCAACCTGGATGTCAACGATCGGACCCATGTGGGCCTGGCCCAGGCGATGGAAGAGGATGATCTCGTCCAGCCTGTTCAGGAACTCCGGCCGGAAATGTCCGCGGACGACCTCCATCACCTGCGGCTCGACCTTCTCGACATCTTCGTCCTCGCCGAGGTTGGCGAGATATTGGCTGCCAAGATTCGAGGTCAGGATGATGAGCGTGTTGGTGAAGTCGACCGTGCGGCCCTGGCCGTCGGTCAGGCGACCGTCGTCCAGCACCTGCAGCAGCACATTGAAGACATCACCGTGGGCCTTCTCAACCTCGTCGAACAGCACAACCTGGTAGGGCCGGCGACGGACGGCTTCGGTCAGGACCCCGCCCTCTTCGTAACCGACATAGCCCGGAGGGGCGCCGATCAGGCGGGCGACCGCGTGCTTCTCCATGAACTCGCTCATGTCGATGCGGACCATTGCGGTCGAGTCGTCGAACAGGAATTCAGCGAGCGCCTTGGTAAGCTCGGTCTTGCCGACGCCCGTCGGACCCAGGAACAAGAATGAGCCCAGCGGGCGGTTCGGATCCTGCAGGCCCGCGCGGGCACGGCGGACGGCGGCGGACACGGCTTTCACGGCATCGGCCTGGCCGATCACTCGCCGGCCGATCGCCTCTTCCATGTGGATGAGCTTCTCGCGCTCACCTTCCATCATCCGTTCGACAGGGACTCCGGTCCAGCGGCTGACGACGGCGGCAATGTCCTGGTCGGTCACCTCCTCGCGCAGCATCGCCCCCTTGGTCTGCTGGCTGGCTTCGGAAAGCTGTTTCTCCAGCTCCGGGATGCGGCCGTATTGCAGTTCACCGGCCTTGGCGAGGTCGCCTGAGCGTTGCGCCTGTTCCAGTTCCAGGCGCGCCTGGTCGAGTTGCTCCTTGACCTTGGCTTCGCCGGCGATTTTGTCCTTTTCGGCCTGCCAGCGCTGGGTCAACTCGCTCGACTGCTGCTCGAGATTGGCGAGTTCCTCTTCGAGCTTCGCCAGCCGCTCCTGGGAGGCCTTGTCGGGTTCCTTTTTCAGCGCCTCGCGCTCGATCTTCAGCTGGATGATGCGTCGGTCGAGATTCTCGATTTCCTCCGGTTTTGACTCGACCTCCATCCGGATGCGGCTCGCCGCCTCATCCATCAGGTCGATGGCCTTGTCCGGCAGGAAGCGGTCGGAAATGTAGCGGTTCGACAGGGTCGCTGCGGCAACGATTGCGGCGTCCGTGATGCGCACCCCGTGGTGCAACTCGTACTTCTCTTTTAGCCCACGGAGGATCGAGATCGTGTCGGGCACCGTCGGCTCGCCGACGAACACCGGCTGGAAGCGCCGCTCCAGCGCCGCGTCTTTTTCGACGTGCTTGCGATATTCATCGAGCGTCGTCGCACCGATGCAGTGAAGCTCGCCCCGGGCCAGCGCGGGCTTCAGCAGGTTGGACGCATCCATCGCACCTTCGGATTTCCCCGCACCGACCAGAGTGTGCATCTCGTCGATGAACAGGATGATCTCGCCCGCGGCCTGTTTCACTTCGTCGAGGACACCTTTGAGACGTTCCTCGAACTCGCCGCGATATTTGGCGCCGGCGATCAGCGATCCCATGTCCAGCGACAACAACCGACGGTCCTTCAGTGTGTCCGGCACGTCGCCGTTGGCGATGCGCAGCGCCAGGCCTTCCGCAATTGCGGTCTTGCCGACGCCCGGCTCACCGATGAGGACAGGGTTGTTCTTGGTGCGGCGGGCCAGCACCTGGACCGTCCGGCGGATTTCCTCGTCGCGACCGATGACGGGGTCGAGCTTGCCTGACCGCGCCGCTTCCGTCAGGTCGCGCGTGTAGCGTTTAAGCGCATCATAGCGATCTTCGGACGCTTGGGTGTCGGCGGTTCGTCCGCCGCGCAACTTGTCGATGGCGGCGTTAAGATTTTGCGGGGTTAGTCCCGCCCTGGCGAGTGCGTCGCCGACGTCTGTTCCCTTGGCGAGCGCTGCCGCAAGCAGGATGCGTTCAACGGTCACATATTGGTCGCCGGCTTTCTTCGCGATTTGCTCGGCCTGGTCGAGCAGGCGGATGGTGTCGCCGTCCATGCCCGGAGCGGAGGTCGCCCCCGATCCCGTGACGGCAGGTACCTTGGCCACCAAGGCATCGACCTCGCGACGCGCAGCCTGCGCATCGCCGCCAGCCGCCTGGATCAGTCCGGCGGCCATGCCTTGCTCATCGTCGAGCAGCGCCTTCACCAGGTGCGCCGGTGCGATGCGCTGATGATGTTCGCGGACCGCAATCGTCTGTGCCGCCTGCAGGAAGCCGCGCGCCCGGTCCGTCAGTTTCTCAAAATCCATGCTTATCCCTCGATTTTGAGACGATGTGGTGTGTTATCCCGCTAGCACAACCCTCACCGCTTAGGCGCTTTTGGCGCGTTCGGCGCGAACTTGTCGCCGAAGAAGTCGTTCGCATACCAGAGCGGATCGGTCGGAGCGTCCGCAAGGTCGCGTGCGATCAGATAGTTGATCTTCGCGAACTTGGCCCCCGCCGCCCAGTCGATGGGCTGGCTCAAGTCATCGCTGGGGTCGTGATAATGCTTTTCTTCGTAGACCTTCCACGCCGCCTCGCCGCCGTTCGCCATACCGGTTGAGAGCATGACAGCAGGGACGCCCTGCTGGACGAACTTGTAGTGATCCGAGCGAACGAAGATGTTCTGCTCCGGCTGCGGGTCCGGCGAGAGCTTGACGCCTAGCTGCGCGCCGGCCCGCTCAACCGTAGCCCCGATGGTGGAATGCTCGGCCCCAAACGCGATGACGTCAGTGAAATCATAGGTCATCAACGGCTCGTCGAGATTGACGTCGGCAACCAGATTCTTGCCGGCAGGCTCAGAATATTTGGACAGGTACTCCGAACCGAGGAGGCCCTTTTCCTCACCGGTCAAGGCGACGAACAGGATTGACCGCTTCGGCCTCTTGCCACTGTCGACGAACGCGCGTGCGGCTTCCAACATCGTGGCAATGCCAGCGGCATTGTCCATCGCGCCATTGGCGATGGCGTCGCCGGTGCGCCCTGGAATGATCCCCAGATGATCGAGATGCGCGGTCAGCATCACGACCTCGTTCTTGAGCGTAGGATCCACGCCCTCGAGCAGGCCGAGCACATTGGCGCTGCGGACGCGGTTGATCTTGCCAAAGCGCTCAACACGGATCGGCGACGTCAGCGCGAAACCTTTCGGCCGGGCCTTCTTGTCGCCGAGCATCGCGGCCACTTTCCCGTCGAGCGAGGAGCCCTTGAACAGTTGCTCTGCCGCCGTTGGATCGATGAAGCCGCTCAGCTTCAGCGGCCCGGTGACGTCCTCGATCTGGCCGTCGGGATGGACGTAACGCATGCGCGGCACCGCGCTGTTGGCGAGGATCTTTGCCCAGGGGAATGCCTTGAGCGTTTCCTGCGTGGCAATGGTGACGACCCCGATCGCGCCCTTTGAAACCGCAAGCTCACTCTTCTTCTCGTTAAGCGTGGCAGCGATGTCTCCGGGCAGCCCGTCTGGCGTGCCGCGCATCAGCACGACAATCTTTCCTTTGACGTCGAGTCCTCGATAATCGTCGAGGCCGTACTGTTTGTTCTCGAGGCCCCACCCGACGAAGACGGCCGGCGCACTCTGGTCGATCGCCGAGTCATTGGCGGCGGGGCTCATGATAGCATGGCCGCCATGTTCGAAGCGGACGCCATTGAGGGTCACCGCCGAGACATGGGTCGGATCGGGAGCAGCGCTAACGAAATTGATGTCCTGGAACCAACCCTTGTTGCCCCCGGGCTTCAGGCCCAGCGCTTCGTAACGCTCGGCGACGAAGCGTGCCGCGATATCGTATCCGCGAGTGCCCGTGCCGCGCCCTTCCAGGAGGTCATCGGCGAGAAAGGACACGTCAGACTTGATGCGGTCGGGAGAGAAGGTCTGGGCGCTGGCCGAGCCGGCGAGCAACAGAGCGGACAGCGCGGCGGCGAAACGCAAGGACATGGAGCCTCCCCAAACTAAATTCGGGCGGCACGATGGTCGGGAAGCGGGCTCGCCGCAAGGCCTACGGCTGTTGGGGGGTCGTCACCACGGCTGAGCTTTCGACGTACGGCATCGGCCCTTCGGCCAGTACCGCGCCGCAGCCAAAATGGCCTTGGGTGCCTTCCATGCCCCACTCGCGAAACTTCTTGGCGTCGATGTGGAAGCGCAGGCCCTTGTAGAGTCCGAGGCCGATCAAGAAGCGCTCACCGCTTTTCTCATGGATGCCGCACAGCCGTGTCATCAGTGCTTCCCGTGTGATCGGCGTAAGCGGCACCATGTCGATCGCGCCCATGGTCTTATGAGTGCTCTCGTATGCTCCGCCGGCGCAGGCGTTGAGTGCCGGGTTGCGGTAGACCGAGACCGCCTCGACCGGGCCTAGCTTTGGCACGACGTAAGCGCCGACATAGCGCAACGCTGCGACAATGTTCGGCCAGGCCTGGGTCGGCGGTACCTCGAAGGGCTGGGCGCTGCACCGCGACCAGTCGGTCGCAGTCCGCAAGAGCTGCCAAGTCGGAACCACGCCGCCTGCGCCATAGGTCGTTAGATACGTATCGAAGGCCTTCACATAGAGCGCCCGATAAGGATTCGCCGCGACCCAGGCGCGGTAGCCGGGCTCGTCCTGGCCGGGCGTGATGTAGTTGGCGGCGGGGTTGAAGACCGGTGCTTGGGCGGCCGACGGCACGGCCAGGACCAACATCAACAAAGCAAGCAGCGCGCGCATCGCGTGACGATATCAGTGCCGCGCCGCTTGAAAAACCGCGGATCGCATCGCACGTCTCGCTTATGACTCAGCCCATCGACGTTTCCGTCCCCCACAAGCTCGGCCGTGAAGAGGCCCGGCGCCGCATCGCTGCCAACATCGGTTCGCTGCAGAGGCACATTCCGGGCGGTGCCGCAGTGACTTCGAACTGGGTCGGCGACCGCCTCGACCTCGGCATCAGCGCGCTCGGGCAGGCGGTCGACGCGTCGATCACCGTCGAGGACACGGCCGCCCGGGTTCATGTCGAGCTGGCCGGCATGCTGGGAATGCTCGCCGCGCCGATCGCAGCCGCCATCAAGTCGAAGGCGCCTGACCTCCTAGAGGACAAAACCAAGGCCTGACTTGCGCGGGGCCGCTTTGGCTATAGGTTCCGCCGAACAACAGGCGGAGGCGTGCATGCGGCATTTCGCGATTGTCGGCTCGGGGCCGGCCGGGTTCTATACCGCGGAGGCCTTGGCCAAGGCCTATGGCGATCAGGCCCGCATCGACATCCTCGATCGCTACGCCGTTCCCTATGGGCTGATCCGCTTCGGAGTCGCACCGGACCACCAGTCGTTGAAGGCCGTTTCCAAGCGTTACGACAAGGTTGCCGAGACCGACACCGTCCGCTTCGTCGGCAACGTCACCATCGGCAACGACCTTGCCATTGATGATCTGACGAAACTGTACGACGCCGTCATTCTCGCGACCGGCGCTCCGCGCGACCGCAAGCTCGGCATTCCGGGCGAGGAATTGCCTGGCGTCGTAGGCTCGGCCGAGTTTGTCGGCTGGTATAACGGCCATCCCGATTTCGTCGACCTCGACCCGCCGCTTGGCGGCACCCATGCAGCGGTGATCGGCAACGGCAATGTGGCCCTCGACTGCGCTCGCATCCTGTCGAAGACCGGCCACGAGTTCGAAGGCTCCGACATCGTCGGTCATGCGCTCGATGCGCTGGGCAGATCGTTGATCCGGACCATCACCATCCTCGGCCGGCGTGGGCCGCACCAGATTGCGATGACGCCGAAGGAATTGGGCGAGCTGGGGCATCTCGAGGAGGCTTCGCCCGAGGTCGATGCGGCCGACTTCCCCCCCGTCGAAGCCGACGAGGCGCTGGAGCCGGGGCATCGCAAATCGATCACGATTCTCAGGGAGTTCGCGGGCACTGCAGTGGATTCCAAAAAGCCCAAACGCATGATTTTTGACTTTTTTGCCAAACCCTTACGGATCGAGGGCGACGAAAGTGCGGAGCGGATTATCGTCGAGCGGACCCGGCTGGACGAGGAGGGGCGGGCTGTAGGAACCGGCGAAACCTACGAGGTGCCGGCGAGCCTTATCATCACCGCCATCGGCTATTCGACGCCGCCGCTGGCCGGCGTGCCCCATGACGACAAGCACGGCCATTACTTGAACGACCACGGCCAGATCAGCGACGGGCTTTATTGCGTCGGCTGGGCGCGGCGGGGGCCGACCGGGACGATCGGGACCAACCGGCCTGATGGCTATGAAGTCGCGGAGCAGGTCGCGGCGGCGATGCCGGCCGGGTCGGACGGCGACAAGCCGGGCGGTGAAGGGCTCGACGCGCTGCTTCAGGAGCGCGGCGTGGAAGCAACGAGCTTCGAGGACTGGCGCGCCATCGAACGGGCCGAGGAGGCGCAGGCGCGACCGGGCAGCCCGCGCGAGAAATTCGTGCGCCATGGCGACTGGATGAAAGTGCTTGGCCGCCCAAGCTGATCCTTGGGTTGCGCTATCTGAAACCCCAATCTATGTAGCCCGCGCCTTGGCTCCCGCTGCGACCATCCGTCGCACCCGCGGGTTCCGGTCGGGGAGTAGCTCAGCCTGGTAGAGCACTGTCTTCGGGAGGCAGGGGCCGGAGGTTCGAATCCTCTCTCCCCGACCATTCATTCTGCCAAAATGGCGCGATCGATCTCCCGGATGCTTCGGCATCCGGTGAGGGCCATCGCCGCGCGTATTTCCGCTTCGACCAGCTTCAGCATGTGGGCGACGCCGCGTTCGCCGTCAGCGGCGAGGGCATAGGCCCAGGCACGGCCCATCAGGACGAAATCTGCGCCGAGCGCCAGCATTCGGACGACGTCGAGACCGGAGCGGACGCCGCCATCGACGAGGATCGGGATCCGGCCCGCAACCGCATCGGCGATTCGCGGCAGCGCTTTGGCACTGGATAGGGCACCGTCGAGCTGGCGGCCGCCGTGGTTGGAAACGACAATGCCGTCGGCGCCATGGCTGACCGCGGCATGGGCGTCCTCCGGGTCGAGAATGCCCTTGATGATGATCGGACCTTCCCAGCGCTGGCGCACCCAGGCGAGGTCGGCCCAGGTGATGGACGGATCGAAGTTCTTCGCGATCCAGCCGAAATAATCCTCAAGCCCGCTATTCTTGCCGAGCACCGGCTCGAGGTTGCCGAGGCCGTGCGGGCGGCCGTTCAGCCCGACGTCCCACGCCCATCCCGGCCGCAGTGCCGACTGGCAGAAGCGACGGAACGAAGCGCCGCCGCTGGCAGGGACGGCGAGGCCGGAGCGGACGTCGCGGTAGCGGCTGCCGGACACCGGCAGGTCGACGGTCAGGAGCAGCGCCGAGCAACCGGAGTCACGTCCGATCTGCAGTAAGTCCTCGAGGAAGGCGCGGTCCTTGACCATGTAGAGCTGCAGCCAGAAGGGCCGCGCCAGCTCCCGCGCGACTTCGCGGATCGAGCAGACGCTCAAGGTCGACAAGGAAAATGGAACGCCGGCGGCGGTGGCGGCCCTCGCCGCCTGTACTTCACCTCGCCGGGCGTACATGCCGGACATGCCGACCGGCCCAAGCCCCACGGGCAAATCCCATGTGTGGCCGAACAATAACGTCGACAGATCAAGTTCGGAGACGTCCCGCATGACGCGCTGCTTCAAGGCAATCGCACGCAAATCCTCGACGTTCCGGTCAAGCGTCACCTCGTCGTAGGAACCGCCGTCGATATATTCGAACAGGAAATGCGGCAGCCGCGCTTTCGCGAGCGCACGAAAGTCGCTGACCGATGCCGCCCCCTTCGCCAACTCAGCTCGCGAAGCTGGGGTCGAGGCGGTAGGCTTTGCGGAGCAGGGCCGGCCAGGCGAGGAATTTCGCGGCGAGGGTGATGCCGACGGCGCCCTGCTCGGCGGCGACTTCGGGAGCGCCTTGAGGTGGGTTGTTGACGTTCTCGCCGGCCGACAGCGCCATGATCTGCGCCTGGCAGGCCCGCTCCATATAATAGAGGCGGACGAAGCATTCGCCGACGCTGGGCCCGACCGCCAAAGTGCCGTGGTTACGCAGAATCATCAGGTTCTTGGTGCCGAGATGCTCGACCAGCCGCTCCCGCTCGTCGAGGTCGACGGCGACTCCCTCATAATCGTGGAAGGCCGTGTCCTCGCGGATCAGCATGGCGGTCTGGGTGAGCGGCAGCAGGCCGTCGGCATGGGCGCTGACCGCCTGCCCGTGCGGTGTGTGGAGGTGCATGACCGCATGGGCGTCTTCGCGGGCCATGTGAATGGCGGAATGGATGGTGAAGCCGGCCGGATTGGTGATGAACGGCGTAGGCTCGACGGCATTGCCATTCGTGTCGACCTTGACCAGCGAGCTCGCCGTCACTTCCTCGAACATTAGGTTGTACGGGTTCAAGAGGAAGTGATGTTCCGGTCCCGGGATGCGCGCCGAGAGGTGCGTGAAAATGAGGTCGTCCCAGCCATAATGCGCGACAAGCCGGTAGGCGGCGGCGAGATCGACGCGGATCTTCCACTCCTCCTCGCTGACCTTACCCTTCAGCGACGGGATTTCGACCTCTTCGAGAGTCTTCAAATCATCCATGCCACGGTTGATGGCGTCGACTCGGTTCATTGGACGGCTTCCTCTTGGGCGACGCGGTCCGGATGGGCCGCGGCGAAGGCGGGGAGGGCGCTCGCCGTTTCATCGGCGCGGCGCAGGGTCGGGTAGGGCGTGATCGGAATGTTGAAGCGCCGCGCATTGTAGAGCTGCGGCACCAGGCAGACGTCGGCGATGGTCGGCGTGTCGCCGAAAAGGAATGCGCCGGCACGCGGCGCGGCGATGGCTTCCAAAGCGGCGAGGCCCTCGTTCACCCAATGGGCGTACCAACGATCGATCGCTTCCTGCTCCTGTCCGAGCTCGCCCTTCAAATACTTGAGGACGCGCAGGTTATTCAAAGGATGGATGTCGCAGGCGATGGCGAGCGCCATGCCGCGGACATGGGCGCCGTCGGCGGGGTCGCGCGGCATCAGGAGCGGCTCGGGCCGCGTCTGGTCGAGATAGACCATGATCGAAAGGGTCTGGGTCAGCTTGAGGCCGTCGATCTCCAGCATCGGCACCAGGCCTTGCGGGTTGAGCGCACGATATTCATCGGATTTTTGCGCGCCATCGACCAGGCTGACCGGCCGCCGCTCATAATCGACACCCTTGAGGTTGAGCGCGATCCGCACGCGATAGGCGGCGGAGGAGCGGAAGTAATCGTAGAGGACGGTTTGGCCCATGGGGGGAGTGTAGCGCGGTCGGTTCGAATCTGAAATGCGTTCTGCCAGCGCCCTTCGACTTCGCTCAGGACGAGCGCAGGGCTAGGCCATGAAGGGGGCGACAACATCCGCGGGAACGCGGATCGGGCGGCCGGAGGCCTTGTCGATGATTGCCCAGTCGGTGCGGGCGCGGACCCTGATCTTTCCGTCTTCGCCGACGAATTCCATGTTCCGCTCGAAGCGCGCGCCTTTGGGGGCGTCGCCGACCCAGGTGCGGGCGGTGATCGTCTCGCCTTCCAAAGCGGCGCGGAGGTAATCGATCTCGTGCCGGACGACGACCCAGACATAATCGTCCTGGTGGTTGGGGTCGGCAACGCTGCGCCAGTGAGCGACCGCGACCGTTTCCATCCATTGCACCCAGACGGCATTGTTGACGTGGCCAAGCTCGTCGATGTGCTGGGGTTCGGCCAGCAGCTTCATCTCGAAGATCGGCCTCACAGCTGCGGCAACCCCTTGGCGTCGACTTTGTAGAGGATTCCAGCCGATTTGAGCAGCGCTGCGATATCGTCAGCAGGCCTGGCGGAACCCTGCTCGATCAGCTTGCGGATCGGCGGCGACAGGCTGAGATTGCTGGCCGTGGCGTCGAGCGCCGTCAGCCATTGGTCGCTGTTGACTGTATGCGTAGCGCGGCCGGCGGCGATGAGGTTGCGAACGAAGCCGTAGAAATCCCCCTTGCTGGCTTTTTCGGCGACCAGCGAGAAGATCGCGCCGCAGGCGTAATTGGCGCGCGGCTCACCGCGTTCGATCGCCGTTCCCACAGGCTTCACGGCGAGCTTCGAGCAGTCGGCCAGTGCTTCGTTCAACACCTTGGTGCGGTCGAACGTCGGGTCCAAGGCGGCAACCGTGCGCACCGCCAGCAAGTCGGCGCCGCCCTCCATGATCCAGCTGTCGCGGGCGCTTTCGTAATCCACCGCCTGGCCAAGCCAGAAGTGCGAGCTTTCATGGGCGATGAACCAGCGCGCCATGCTGCGCAGCGCGGGCAACTCGTGGAGCGCTGCCTGGCCCTCGAAGCGCATCAGGATGAGGCCTTTCAAGGTGCCGCCATTCATGCTGGCGCCCTGGCGGTCGCCGCCTTCCCAGGCGGCAAGCACGGTCGGCTGGCCGATGCCGGCCGGGCCGAGCCGCGCCGTCATGGCGCCCATCACCCGGGGCGTGAAGCTGGTCAGGTCGTCGGCGATCCATTTCGGAAGCTCGCTGTCGATGACGGTGGCGATGCCGTTGGCGACACTGGCGCGAGGGACGCCGAACAGGCCGTAGGCGCCGGCGCTCTCGCCCTTGCGATAGCCGTCCGCATCGCCGGCGATGCGCAGGTTGCGGCCACGAAACTCGATCGCGGTGCCATAGTCGCCGACTTTCGCGGCCTGCGGGTCGAATCCTGCCGGAAGCCGGTCGAGCTGGTTGGCGCGGCCGACCGCGAACAAGGCGAAATGGCCGTCGAACAAGGCAATGCTGTCGCCGCCAAGTCGCAGGGCAGGCACGTAATTGGAGGTCACCTCGCCGGTGTAGGGCGTCAGGCGAACACGGACTCGGCGCGGCACCGGCCGGCCGCCGATGCCGACGAAGGCGTCCTGCTGGCCGCGGCGTTCAAGGGTGACGCCGGGGGTCAGGACCTTCCAGCTTTTGAGGCGCCAGCTCTGATTGTCGCTGGCGGCGGGAGACGAGCGCCAGAATCCCCAGCCGGATGCGTCGATCGGCAGGCGATAATCGGCGATGAAGGCATCGCCTTCGCGCGTCACCGTGACCCGCACCGGCTCGGCGGCCGCCGGGGCGGCGATCAGCAAGGCGAGGAGGGCGAGGAATGCCCTCACGCAGCGCCCAACTGGGTGAGGACGAAGGTGTAGGCCTCGGCGTCTTCTTTCAGCGCGTCCCAGCGGCCCGACTTGCCGCCGTGGCCCGCGCCCATCTCGGTCTTTAGGAGCAGGAGATTGTCATCGGTCTTGGTGGCGCGGAGCTTCGCGGCCCATTTCGCCGGTTCCCAATAAGTGACGCGCGGGTCGTGGAGGCCGCCCATGATCAGCATCGCCGGATAAGGCTTGGCCTCGACATTGTCGTAAGGGCTGTAGCTGCGGATCAGGTCGAACGCGGCCTTGTCGGTAATGGGATTACCCCATTCCGGCCACTCGCCCGGGGTCAGCGGCAGCTCATCGTCGAGCATGGTGTTGAGGACGTCGACGAACGGCACACCTGCAATGATCGCGCCCCATAGCTCGGGCGCCTGGTTGGCGACCGCACCCATCAGCTCGCCGCCGGCGGAACGGCCTTCGGCGGCGATATTCCCGGCCTTGGCATAGCCGAGCTCGACGAGGCCGCGGGCGACGTCGACGAAATCGTTGAAGGCGTTGATGCGCTTCGCCAGCTTGCCGTCCTGGTACCAGCCGTGGCCGAGGTCGTCGCCGCCGCGGATATGGGCGATGGCGAAGGCGAAGCCGCGGTCGACCAAGCTGAAATGATTGGTGTTGAAGCTTGGCGGGATGGCGATGGCATAGGCGCCATAGCCGTAGAGAAAGAGCTTGCCCGAGCCGTCCTGCGGGAAGTCCTTGCGGCGGAGGATCGACACCGGGACCTGGGCGCCGTCGCGGGCGGCGATCATGCGGCGCTCGGTGACGTAGAGGCCGGGGTCGTAGCCCGACGGGATTTCGAGAACCCGGCGAACCTCCAGCCGATCTTCATCCGGATGATAATCGTAGACCGTCGGCGGCGTAACCATCGAGCTGTAACCGATGCGGTAGGTCTGGGGAGCAAACTCGGGATTGCCGCCGAAATAGGCGCTGTAGGCGGCCTCCTTGAACGGCAGACGCTTCTCGGCTCCTTCGTAGGTGCGGAGGATTAGCTGGTCGAGGCCGTCGACCCGCGTCGTCAATGCGAGATGGTCGCGGTAAGCAGTGGCGCCGCGCAGGTAAGTGCGGTCGGAGCCGGCAATCTCCTCGCGCCAGTTACCGGGATTGTCGACGGGTGCCGAAACCAGCCGGAAATTGATGTGTTCGTCGTTGGTGACGATCCACAGGCGGCCGTGGGCGGCGTCGCACTGATATTCGAAGTTCGGGCGGCGGGGGGCGACCAGCACCTGCTCCGCGGCGGGATTGTCGGCGGGTACGAAGCGCACTTCGTTGGAGGTGTTGTCGCCCGTGGAGATGAAGATGAGGCTCTTGTCGTGCGAGCGGTCGACGCCGACCGAGAAGCCCTTGTCCTCATGCTCTTCGTAGAGAATTTGCGCCTTCGCCGGATCGTCGCCGAGGCGGTGGAGCTTGGCCTTGTCGCTGCGCCAATGCTCGTTAACCTCGGTGAAGACGATGGCCTTGCTGTCGCTGGTCCAGACGGGCGAGCCGATGCCGACCTCCGTCACGGTCTCGATGTCCTTGGCCGTCGCGATGTCGCGGATGCGGAGCTTGAAGCGCTCCGAGCCGTCGTCATCGACTAGGGTGGCGAGCAATTTGTGGTCGGGCGAAGCGACGATCGCCCCCAAGCGGAAATAGTCGAGGCCGGCGGCGGCCGCGACCTCGTCGAAGATCAGTTCTTCGCCCGTGCCGTCGAGCCCTTCGGCTTGGCTCAGGACAAGCTTGCGGCGGAACCACTGGCGGTATTGCGCGCCGGGCTGGAAGGCCCACCAATATTCATAGGGTCCATTGGCCATGGGGACGCTCGACAGGTCCTCCTTGATGCGGCCCTTCATCTCCTCGAACACAGTGTCGATCAGCGCCTTGTTCGGCTCTTCGAAAGCGGCTTCGAAAAAAGCGTTCTCGGCCTTGAGGTAGCCCAACACCTCCTCGTCGGTGACATTCGGGTAACCGGCGTCGCGGAGCCAGGCGTAAGGGTCGTGGATCGTCACGCCATGGTGGGTGAAGCTATGGTCCCGGCGTTCTGCGACCGGGGGCTGAACCAAGGACATCAAGTCTTCCTGCTAGAAGCAAAGAGGGGTATCGCCGCCATTCTCTAGCGTCGAAACGAGAGTTTGCCATGTCTTCCTATGCCGACCGCCTTGCCGCGCTGCGTGAACAGCTGAAGGCCGATAAGCTCGACGGGTTCGTCGTGCCCCTGACCGACGAGCATATGAGCGAATATGTCGGCAGCTACGCCCAGCGGCTTGAGTGGTTGACGGGCTTCAAGGGCTCGGCGGGTTCCGCGGTGGTCTTGCCGGAGGAAGCGGCGATCTTCACCGACGGACGCTACACGATCCAGGTTCGCCAGCAGGTGAGCCCGACCGAGTGGAGCTACCAGTCGGTGCCGGAAACCAGCGTCGCCAAATGGCTGCAGGAGAATGCGCCGAACGGAGCGCGGATCGGCTACGATCCCTGGCTGCATACGTCGGATTGGGTGAAGCAGGCGACACGCTCGCTGGCCGCGAAGGGCGCCGAGCTGGTGGCGGTGAAGCGTAACCCGATCGACGCGGTCTGGGCCGACCAGCCGCAGCCGAGCAAGGCGCACCTTTCCGTCCAGTCGGACGAGTTCGCCGGCAAGGGATCGGCCGAGAAGCGCCACGACATGGCCGACTGGCTCGTCAAGGAAGGCGCCGACGCGGCGGTTTTGGCGGCGCTCGATTCGATTGCATGGACCTTCAATGTGCGCGGCACGGACGTAACCCATACGCCGGTTGGGCTGGCGTTTGCGCTGGTCAATGCCGACGGCACCGCGGACCTGTTCGTCGCGGGCGAGAAGGTCGGCGACGACGTCCGCGCCCATCTCGGCAACGGTGTCCGCCTGCATGAACGCTATGAGTTCGAACCCTATCTCAAGGGCCTCAAGGACAAGCTCATCGCGGTCGATCCGGAGCGGTCGGTGGCGGCAATCACGCAGGCGCTGGAGGCGGGCGGGGCGCGTATCCTCAGCCGCCGCGACCCCTCGGTCTTGCCCAAGGCGATCAAGAATGCGGCGGAAGTCGCCGGCCACAAGGCGGCGCAGGCGCGTGACGGCGCGGCGGTGTCGCGGTTCCTGAAATGGATCGAGGATGAAGGGCCCAAGGGCGAGATCGACGAAATGATCGCCCAGGACAAATTGCTTGGCTTCCGCGAGGCGCTGGGCGGTCTCAAGGATTTGAGCTTCGACACCATCTCGGCCTTCGGGCCGAACGGCGCGCTGCCGCACTACAAGGGCACGGCGGAATCCAACCTCCAGTTTCGGACGGGCACGCTCTACCTCGTCGATTCCGGCGGCCAGTATCAGGACGGTACGACCGACATCACCCGCACGGTGCCGATCGGCGAGCCGACCGCGGAGATGATCGACCGCAACACGCGCGTGCTTCAGGGCCATATCGGCATCGCCACGGCGATCTTCCCGAAGGGCACACGCGGATCGCAGCTCGATAGCTTCGCGCGGCGGCCGCTGTGGGAAGCGGGATGCGACTTCGCCCATGGCACTGGCCATGGCGTCGGCGCTTTCCTGGCGGTGCATGAGGGCCCGCAGAGGATTTCGCCGGTGGGAAGCTCGCAGGCGGGCGGTGACGAGCCGCTGCAGGCCGGCATGATCATTTCCAACGAGCCCGGCTATTACAAGCAGGACGAATACGGCATCCGCATCGAGAATCTGGTGCTGGTGGTTGAGAAGCCGGTGCCAGGCGCCGACAAGGAAACGCTCGGTTTCGAGACATTGACCTTTGTGCCGATCGACAAGCGGCTGATCGATGCGAAGATGCTGTCGGACCGCGAGCTCAAGTGGCTCAACGATTATCATGCCGAGGTGCTGGCGCTGATCGGGCCGCAGCTCGAAGGGGAGGACAAGGCATGGCTGGAAAGGCAATGCGCGCCGCTAAGCCGCTAGGGCTGGTCGCCCTCGGCTGGGTGCTGGCGTCACTCTACATCCTGGGCCCGCGGATCGCGATCAATCGCGGCCTCGACCTCGGCTATTCGCTGGCCGGCTGGGTCGGGTCCTTCTTCGGCTGATCCGACGCGACCCGGGCTTGCGCCTTGCGCCGGCGCAGGTTCTCGCGGAGCGCGGCGGCGAGGCGTTCGGCCTTGTCCTTGTCCTGTCTTGCCATGCAGCCCGTTTAATTGACGGCATTTCTCCGGCCAAGCGGGTTGACAGTTGCGCGGGGCTCCGGCCATAGGCGCGCGTCCTTCCGACATGCTGCCGTAGCTCAGTGGTAGAGCGCATCCTTGGTAAGGCTGAGGTCGTGAGTTCAATCCTCACCGGCAGCACCATTTTCACGCACAGCCAGTCCGGGGGACTGGCGAGCATGAAAATCAGAAGGGCCTGAGGTCCCCACGCGGGACAAAAACCCACCCAAATCCTGTGCCCATCGGGTCAGTCCGCATCCGAAACCCTTTGTTTACCTTTCGAGGGCAGTTTCCGCCTGTCGAATTCAAAGGGGTACGACCATGACCAAGTTTCTTAAGCTGATTCGCAACAACAAGGGTGCGACCGCGATCGAATACGGCCTGATTGCCGCTCTTATCGCCGTTGCCGCTATTGCCGCCATGACGAGCGTTGGCTCGAAGCTCGGCGACACCTTCAACAACGTTTCGTCTGACCTGAGCTAAGGTTTGCCGCAAGCGTAAGGATCGGGCCTCGCCGGCGTCGGCGGGGCCCTTTTCTTATGCACAATTGACCGTGGCGCGCGGGCGCGTCATGCCGCCGACGCGATGCGTTTTTTTTCGGACAATGCCGCACCCTGCTGCCCGGCGGTGCTCGATGCCCTGGCGGAGGCCAACCGGCTCGACACCGCCTATGACGGCGACGAATGGAGCCTGCGGCTCGACGGCGCCTTTTCCGATCTGTTCGGGACGCAGGTGCGGGCGCTCTGGGTGACGACCGGAACCGCGGCCAATTGCATAGGCCTCGCGACGCTCTGCCCGCCCTATGGCGGCATCATCTGCCACCGCGACGCGCATATCGAGGTCGACGAAGCGGGTGCGCCCGGCTTCTACACGCATGGCGGCAAGCTGATCCTGCTCGACGGGCCGGGCGCCAAGGTCACGGTCGAGGCCGCCGCCGAGGCGCGGGCGCGCATCCGCGCCGATGTCCACCAAGTGCAGCCCAAGGCGCTGTCGATCACCAATGCCACCGAATATGGAATGACCTATTCGCCGGACGAAGTGGCGGCGCTGGGTGAATTCGCCCGCAGCCACGGGCTCGGTTTCCAGCTCGATGGCGCCCGCTTCGCCAATGCGGTCGCTTCGACCGGCGCTCATCCGGCCGATTTGACCTGGCGCGCCGGGGTCGAGGTGATGAGCTTCGGCTTCATCAAGAACGGCGGGATGAACGCCGAGGCCCTGATCTTCTTCAAGCAGGAATTGGCCGACGAGGCCCTGGTCCTGAAAAAGCGGGCCGGGCATTTGTCGTCCAAGGGCCGCTTCTCCGCCGCGCAAATCCTGGCGATGCTGGAAGGCGACCTCTGGCTCGCCAATGCCCGCGCCGCCAATGCCGCCGCCCGGACGCTGGCCGAGGCCTGCGGCTCGGAGCGGCTGGTCTATCCGGTACAGGCCAATGAATTGTTCGTGCGCATGACCGCGGCGGAGGCTGCTGCGCTGCGCTCGCAAGGTTACGACTTTTATGACTGGGGTCCCGGCGAAATCCGGCTGGTCACCAGCTGGGACCAGGACATGGACGCCGTAGCGCGGCTCGCCGCCGCGATCCGAACCCTATGATACGCGTGCCATGAGGCAACACTTCCGGGCGCTCGACCCGGCCGTCGCAATCCCTTTCACGATCTTCACGCTTATCTGGGGATCGACCTGGATCGTCATCCGCGACCAGATCGGCGACGGCGCCAGCGTCTCACCCCATTGGTCGGTTACCTACCGCTTCATCCTTGCCGCCGCCGGGATGGCGATCATTACCAAGGTTCGCGGCGACAAATTATGGCTCGGCCGCAAGGGGCTCGTGCCGGCGGCGATCATCGGTCTCACCCAGTTCTGCCTGAACTTCAACAGCGTCTATTTGGCCGAACGGCACATCACTTCGGGACTGGTGGCGACCTTTTTCGCGCTGCTGCTGATCCCCAACGCCATCCTCGCTTATTTCTTCCTGGGCCAGAAGGTGGACCGGCGGTTCGTCGTCGGCTCGGCCATCGCGACCGTCGGCATCGGACTGCTGTTCGCGCATGAGTTCAAGCTGGGCCGGGCGAGCGCTGTGGACCTCACCGTCGGCCTGACCCTGACCCTGGTCGGTATGTTCGGCGCATCGACCTCCAACGTCTACCAGGCCGTTGAGAGGGTCCGCCGCTTTCCGTTGAGCCCCTTGCTCTTCTGGTCGATGGCCATCGGCGCGGCGCTGGATGCGACCGTCGCATCGCTGATGGCTGGACCGCCGACCTTCGACCCGCGCCCCGGTTACATCTTCGGCCTGCTCTATTTGGCGCTGGCTGCGTCCTGCCTGGCCTTCAGCCTCTATTTCCCTGTCGTCCGCAAGATCGGCCCGGCGCGCGCGGCCTATTCGAGCGTGCTGGTGCCGATCATCGCCATGGCCCTGTCGACCGTCTTCGAAGGCTATCGCTGGAGCCTGCTCGCCGGCGGCGGCGCGGTGCTGGCGCTCGGCGGCATGCTGGTGGCGCTGGGCGGGCGCAGGAAGGTCATTCCCGCGCCCGACGCAGCCTAGTTCGCCTTCATCTCCGGCGTCATCACCATGATCTTGCGCTGTTCCGGCGGCAGCTCGTCGAGGTGCTTCGCCTTCCACTCCATCGCCATGTGGACGCGGGTGCGGCCGGAGGGATGATCGTAGAAGAGCAGCTCTTCCCAGGCCGCCGGCTCGATTTTGCGATATTCGCTCAATTGCATGGCGGTCATGGCGAAGCCGTCCGGCTCGCGCGCGGCTTCGAGGCCGAAGGCGTCGGCCTCGCTCTCGTGATGGCGAATGACGCTGTTGAACAGGATGCCGCCCGGAACGCCGAGGATCGCAAGCACAATCATGAACACCGGCGCCGAACCGGGGTCGGAGACCTCGCGGACGCCCCATTGTTCGCCATGACGGGCAAGCAACTTGGGGACTACCCAATAAGTGATGAGGAAGCCGATCAACGACAGGATGGTGAGGTAGGCCAGCAGCTTCTGGATGTGATGGAGTTTGTAGTGACCCATCTCATGCCCCATCACCGCCTTGATCCCGGCAAGGTTCGAGCGGTTCAGGAGATTGTCGTTGAGCGCGATGCGGATCGTCGGCCCGATGCCGGCGACATTGGCGGAGATGCGCTTCGTCTGTTTCGAGGCATCGACGACATAGACGTCGTTGGTCGGGATCTTCTGTTCATGGGCGATGCGCAGGATCTCGTCGCGCACCGGGCCTGCCTGCATCGGCGTATATTTGTTGAGCAGCGGCTCGATGAACACGGGCGCGACCAGGATCATGATGGCGCTGAGCACGGCGGTTGCGACCGTTCCCCACAACCACCAGCGCTTCGGGCTCTTGCGGATTACGGCATAGATGATGGCGAGGAAGATGGCGGTGGTGACGATCCCGACGCCGAGCATGATGCCGAATTCCTTGAACCACTCGGCAAGGTTCTGGTTCGACATGCCGTATTGATGCTCGCGGAAATAATCCGTGTAGAGCGACCAGGGCAAGGTGAGCAGCGCGCCGATGAGGGTGAAAGGCAGCGCGTAGAGCATCGGCTGAAGCCATTTGCGCTTGGTGACGCGATCGGCCCAGCCGCTCCATTTTGCCGACCAGCGGAAGCGCAGCATGATCCAGTAGCTAATGATGCCAACCAGCGCACCCCACAGCGGCAGCCAGTAGCCGCCTTCGAAATAGGCGTCGGACTTGGCGCGCGCCGCGCCCTGCAGCGTGTCCAGATAGGCGCGCGTCGCCGCCTCGACGTCGAATCCCTGCGCAGCACTCGCCGCGGCCAGCATCAAAGACATTGGAAGACCCCCCTCCTGTTCTCTGGGCGCAGCCTAGCGCGCGTTCGCCACGCCGCAAGCCCGCTTCGCTTGCCGGTCGCGTGGCGGCCCCCTAAGTCGCGGTCATGTCAGACGCCCGCTTGAACCCCGAAGCTCCGCCCACGCCGGAGCATGTCGCCGTCCTCCGCAAGGATTATCGCCCGCCCGACTGGCTGGTGCCGGAGGTCGCGCTGGACGTTGTGCTGGATCCCGAGCGGACGGTCGTCAGGGCGACGCTCAAAGTCGAGCGCAACGGCGACCATGACCGGCCACTGCGGCTGGCTGGCGACGATCTCGAGCTGCTGAAGGTCAGCGGCGGCGAGTGGCACATGGATGGCACGACACTGGTTGTCGCGATTGGTGGCGACAGCGCGACCGTCGAGACCGAGGTCGCAATCGCTCCCAATGCCAACAGCAAGCTGATGGGGCTTTATGCCTCGGGCGGCATCCTCTGCACGCAATGCGAGAGCGAGGGCTTCCGCCGCATCACTTTCCACCCCGACCGCCCGGACGTCCTGTCGCGCTACCGCGTGCGGATGAGCGGCGACAAGGGTCGCTATCCGGTGCTGCTCGCCAATGGCAATGAAGTGACCAAGGGCGAAGGCGAAGGCGGCACGCACTGGGCCGAGTGGGAGGATCCGTTTCCCAAGCCGAGCTATTTGTTCGCGATGGTCGCGGGCGATTTGCAGCCCAATCGCGACCATTTCACCACCGCTAGCGGCCGTAAGGTCGACCTCGGCATCTGGGTCCGCGAGAAGGATTTGCCGAAGACGGCCCATGCGATGGAGAGCCTGAAGGCGGCCATGGCCTGGGACGAAAAGCAATATGGCCGCGAATATGACCTCGACGTCTTCAACATCGTCGCCGTCGACGACTTCAACTTCGGCGCGATGGAGAACAAGGGCCTCAACATCTTCAACTCGCGCTACGTGCTGGCGGACACGGAGACGGCGACCGACGCCGACATCGATGCCGTTGCTGGCGTTGTCGCGCACGAATATTTTCACAATTGGTCGGGCAATCGCGTCACCTGCCGCGACTGGTTCCAGCTCAGCCTGAAGGAAGGCTTCACCGTCTTCCGCGACCAGAGCTTCTCGGGCGACATGGGCTCGGAAGCGGTGAAGCGCATCGACGACGTCCGCCTGCTCCGCGCCGCGCAATTCCCGGAGGACAGCGGCCCGCTGGCGCATCCGGTGCGGCCCGACAGCTATATGGAGATCACCAACTTCTACACGGCGACCGTCTACAACAAGGGCGCCGAGCTCATCCGGATGATGAAGACGATCCTGGGGCCGGAGAAATTCCGCGCCGGGACCGATCTCTATTTCCAGCGGCACGACGGGCAGGCGGTGACCTGCGAGGATTTCGTCAGGGCGATGGAGGATGCCAGCGGCATCGATTTGAAGCATTTCCGCCTCTGGTATGAGCAGGCGGGCACGCCGAAGGTGACGGCGAAACTGGAACATGACGCCGAAGCGCGGACGGCGACGCTGGCGCTGACCCAGACGGTGCCGCCGACGCCGGAGCAGCCGACGAAGATGCCGATGCCGCTGCCGCTCCAGACCGCGCTCATCGGTGCCAACAGCGGCGCGGAGATTGGCACGGAGCGGCTCATCATCCTCGATAAGTCAGAGGATAGGATCACGTTCGACGGCGTGGACGAACCGCCGTTGCTGTCGATCAACCGCGGCTTTTCGGCGCCGATCATCGTCGAGGCGGAACGGCGGCCGGGCGAGCTGGAGCGACTGGCGCAAAGCGATGGTGATCCCTTCGCCCGTTACGAGGCAATCCAGGAACTGATGCTGCGCGTGCTGATCGGGGGCGCCAATGGCGAGGCAGTCGATCCGGACCCGGTGATCGCGGCCATGCGCGACACTTTGACCTCCAATGCGCTCGATCCCGCCTTCAAGGGCGAGGCATTGGTCATGCCGTCGGAAGCGCTCATCGGCGATCGGATGGAGAAGGTCGATCCTGATGCGATCCACGCGGCTCGTGAGGGCCTGCGCGCGGCGGTTGGACGGTCGCTGGCGCGCGAGCTTGGCGAGGCGCAGCGGGCTGGGGCACCGGGCAGCGACCTCAGCCCGGACGCCAAGGGCATGCGGCGGCTGAAGACGGTGTCGCTGGCTTTGCTTGCGGCGGGTGATCCGGCCGGAACGGCACCGCTGGCCAAGGCGCAATATGATGCGGCGGACAATATGACCGACCGACAGGGCGCGCTCGGCATTCTCTCGTCTCTGGATGCGGCGGAGCGCCAGCAGGCGTTCGACGATTTCTACCTGCGCTACCGCGACGATACTTTGGTCGTCGACAAATGGTTTGCGCTGCAGGCAGTGGCGCAGCGGGACGAGACGCTGGCGACCGTCCGCGCGCTGACCGAGCACGCCGACTTCACGCTTGCCAACCCGAACCGCGCGCGCTCGCTGATCGGCGCCTTCGCCGGCAACCAGTGGGCGTTCCACCGGTCAGGTGGCGAGGGCTATGCTTTCCTCGCCGACATGATCCTGGCGATCGACGCCATCAACCCACAGGTTGCGGCGAGGCTCATCCCACCGCTCGGCCGCTGGCGCCGCTTCCACGAAGATCGCGCCAGCCTGATGCGCGGCGAACTCGAGCGAATCTTAAAGGCGCCGGGCCTGTCGAAGGACGTCTACGAGCAGGCCTCGAAGAGTCTCGCCTAGCCGCCGATCCACTTGGCGACGTCGTTAGCAACCTGGTTGGCGGCGGTGTTGAGGGCCGGGCCGACCGTCGCGGCGGTGCCATCGGCGGGGGCGCGTGCTTCGAACCGGCGGGTCTCTACGCGGGTGCCGCCGGCTGCCGATAGCGCGGCGTCGTAGCGGACCAGAACCGTGCCCTGGCCGGCTTCATAGCCGAAGCTCAGGAGCTGGCCGGTGACGACAAGGCCGGGATCGAGCGTCGACTGCTTGGGATCGATGACGACGCGGTTGGTCGTCCGCAACACCGTTTCCTGAAGCAGGTCCTGGAAGAGGTGGTCGGGCGTGTCGACCCACTGCAGGTCCTTGATATAGGCGATGGCCGTTTCTCCGACCTGCGCCGGCACGCGGACCGAGCGCAGTTCCTTGGGGATGACGGGCACGTCGATGGTGACGGCTTCGCCGGCATTGGCAGAGCGGACGACGGACGTCGGCGCCGGCGCGCTGGGCGTCAGGGTAAGCAGCCAGGGCGGCGGCTTGGGGCCTCCGCCGAGTAGGGCGCAACCGCCCAGGGACATGGCCATGGCCGCGGCAAGTGATACTCGCAACATCATCCTCATTTGCCGTTCCTCGGCTTGTAGTCGGGAAGCTTGGGCGGCCCGAGCGCGCTGCCGACGCCGCCCTGGTCGACCTTGTCGGTCAGCGACTTCAGCGATTCAGACAGGTCGCGCAGGTCGCGGACCATGCGGTTCGCTTCCGGAAGCGTGTTCTTCGAGAAATTCTGTACGCCAGGTCGAGCATCAGAAATCATCGAATCGAGGTTGTCGGCTGCGTGCTGCACCCCGGCAAGTGCCTTGCGGAGTTCTTCCGCGGCGGGCTTGCCCTGATCGTTGACCAGCTTGTTGGTGCTGTCGGCCAGCTCGCCGACATGCTGGGCGGCGATGCCGGCATTGCGGGCGGCGATCCGGGCGTCTCCGATGGCGTCGGCAAGGTCCGGCGCACGGTCGGCCAGCACCTTGGTCGTGCGATCGATATTCCCGAGGATATCGGCGACGGCATCCTGGTTCCGGTCGCTCAGCAGCTCCGTCAGCCGCTCGGTCAGGCGCTGGATGCGGTCGATCAGCTCCGGCGCCGAATTGAGCAGCGCGCCAAGGCCGCCCTGTGAAGCCGGGATAACCGGGCAGCCTTGCGGGCCGATTTGGGTCAGCGGCCGGGCGCCGCGGACGGCGCCATCGAGCTGGATTTCCGAGACGCCGGTGAAGCCGACGCCCTTGATCTGCGCGGTCGTGCCCTGGAGCACCGGCGTGTCCTGGTCGACCTCGATGCGGACCCAGACGAATTCCGGTCGCTCCGGGAGCAGCGAGATTTCCGTGATCTGGCCGACCGGCACGCCGGAGAAGGTGACGCCGGTGCCCTTGTTGAGGCCGCCGACGCCTTGCGCGAAATAGATGTCGAAGCACCGGCGCTTCTCGCCGTTCAGGCCCGCGATCCAGACGATGAACAACGCCAGGCCGGCCAAGAGGGCCAGCGTGACGGAGCCGACCAGCACATAGTTGGACCGGGTTTCCATATCTTGTCCTGGGCCCCCTTACGCCGCCGCGGCCGCGCGCCCGCGCGGTCCGTTAAAATATTCTTGAATCCAAGGATGGTCCAAAGCCAGCAATTGTTCAATCGTTCCCACCGCGACCACTTTCTTGTCGGCCAGCACCGCGACGCGGTCGCAGATCGCATAGAGCGTATCGAGGTCGTGGGTGATGAGGAAAACGGTGAGGTCGAGCTTGTCGCGGAGCGAGAGGATGAGCTCGTCGAAATTCTGCGCCGCGATCGGGTCGAGGCCGGCGGTCGGCTCGTCGAGGAACAGAAGTTCCGGGTCGAGCGCAAGCGCCCGGGCGAGGCCGGCGCGCTTCACCATGCCGCCCGACAGTTCCGACGGGAATTTGGGGGCCGCGTCGGCCGGAAGCCCGGCCATGGCGATCTTGTAGCCCGCGATTTCGTCCATCAGCGTCGGGCTCAAGTGGAAATATTCGCGCAAGGGCACTTCGACATTTTCGGCGACGGTCAGCGTCGAGAACAGAGCACCGTTCTGAAAGAGGATGCCCCAACGGCGGCGGATATTCTTCGCCTCGTCCTCTTCGCGGCCAATCATATTCTCGCCAAGGACCTCGATCTCGCCGTCCTCCGGCGTTTGCAGGCCGATGATGGAGCGCATCAGCACCGACTTGCCGGTGCCCGATCCGCCGACAACGCCGAGGATCTCGCCGCGCTTGACGTCCAGGTCGAGCTTGTCGTGGATGACCTGCTGCTGCTCGCCTTCCTCACCGAAGGCGTTGCGCAGCCCGCGAATGCAGATGACGACCTTGGCACCCTCCGGCAGTATCGGCGACGTGTCGCTCATATCCAGCCGATCGAGCTGAAGAAAACCGCAAAGACGGCATCGATGACGATGACCAGGAAGATCGCCTGGACGACGGCATTGGTCGTCCTCAGGCCGACCTGCTCGGCATCGCCTTCGACCAGCATGCCCTGGAAACAGCCGACCAGGGCGATGACGAAGCCGAACACCGGGGCCTTGATGAGGCCGACCCAGACGTCGGTAATCGGAATGACTTCCTGCAGTCTTTGGACAAACGTCAGTGGCGGAATCTCGAGGTCGATCCAGCAATAAATGCCGCCGCCGAGGATGGTCATGATCATCGCGTAGAAAGAGAGCAGCGGCATCATGACGATGGCCGACATCATGCGCGGGATGACCAGCGCTTCGGTCGGGGAGACGCCGATGGTGCGCATCGCGTCGATTTCCTCGGTCAGCTTCATCGTGCCGAGCTGGGCGGCGAAGGCGCTGCCGGAGCGGCCGGCGACCATGATCGCGGTCATCAGCGTGCCGAGCTCGCGGACGGTGATGCGGCCGATGAGGTTGATCGTATAGATTTCGGCACCGAATGCGCGCAGCTGGACGGCGCCCTGCTGGCCGATGACGATGCCGATGAGGAAGCTCATCAGGCCGATGATACCGAGCGCACGGACGCCGACGAGGTCGAAACGGGTGACGACCGCGTTCATCCGGAAGCGCTGCTGCGGGCGCTTGAAGACCTGCCAGAAGCCGATCAGGGTCGCGCCGAAGAAGTTTAGCAGGCCGAACAGGATCTGGCCGGCTTCGACGACATATTCGCCGAGCTCGGAGACGCCGCGCTTGAACCCTGTGCCTTCCTCTTCGGGAGTGACCCGGACGGGCACGTCCGCCTGCCGGACCTGCTCCAGCAGGCCTTCGGCCTCTGGGCTGGCGCCCTCGACCCTGGCGCCCCGGTCGCGTGTGGCCCGATAGACCAGCCAGGCGCCAACCGTGTCCATCTTGTTCACGCCCGACAAATCGATGGTCATGCCGTCCGGCATGAGCTCGATTTCTCGTTCGGTGGTGGCGGCGCGGGAGATCGTCAGGCTGCCGACGCACCGATAGATGCGCTCGTCAGAATGCTCGTCGCCCTTCCTGTACCCCCTGGTCGCCATGCGGGGCGGACACTGCGCGAATTAACGGCCAGCGGCAATAGCTTGCGACAATGCGAGCCAAACTGCCACTTTCCTGCCGAACTTTGTGCCTTATACGCTTGCCACAATGGCGTCCGAACCCGTCCGCACCGATTTTTTGCTCGTTCCGGTTGGCGAGAACCCCGCCCGCGTATTTGGGCTGGACGCGGAAACGCGCGTCGAACGGCTGGCCGAGAAGGCCGGCATGGATTGCTCGCGCGAGGTCGATCCGTCGCGGCCCGTCATCCTTTCGGACCTCGGCTTCGCCTGGGACCCAGTGTGGCTGACCGCGATCAAGCACCACCCGAATAATGTCCTCATGATCGGCGACCGGGCGGTGCTGGCCCATGTTCCTGCGGGACAGGATTCAAGCCCGGTGCAGCGGGCGATGGAATCCGCTTCGCCGTGGACCGGAACGGGGCTCGACAAAATCGACGCCGAGACCGCCGAACTCAGCTATTCCGAGCTGCGCAAGCGCGACCGGCCGTTCGTCCTGCCGCTCGATCCCGCCGACCCGGAGCCGGTGGAACGTGCAGCCTATGACGCCAGCTACAAGGGCGTCACCGATATCCTGACGCTCTATTTGTGGCGAAGGCCGGCCTTCTATCTGACCCGTTGGGCAGCCCAGGCGGGGATGACGCCCAACCAGGTGACCTTGATTGGCGCGATCCTTTGCATCGCTACTTTCTTCCTGTGGATGGAGGGCCTGTACTGGTCGGGCGTCGCCACCGCCTTCGGTTTCATGGTGCTTGATACGGTCGACGGGAAGTTGGCGCGCTGCACTGGTCAGTCGTCGAAATGGGGCAATATCTTCGACCACGGCCTCGACCTCGTTCACCCGCCCTTCTGGTGGTGGGCCTGGGCGAACGGGCTCAATTCGCGGGCCGACCCCTTCGAGCCGGTCTACGAATGGCTAATCATCTGCGCGATCGTCGGTGGCTATGTCGTCCAGCGCGTGATCGAGGGCATTTTCATGCGCAAATACGGCATGCACATCCATGTCTGGCGCAAGATCGACAGCAAGTTCCGGCTGATCACCGCGCGCCGCAACCCGAACATGGTGATTTTGGTCTTCTCGCTGATCCGCGGAAAGCCCGACACGGGATTGGAGTTGGTCGCATTGTGGACGATCGTGTCACTGATCTTCCACGCCGTCCGCCTGGCGCAGGCCAATGCGCTGACCGAGCGCGGCGGCAAGGTCGTCAGCTGGCTGTCGTGAGCAAGGTCACGGCGCTGCTGCTTGCCGGCTCGCGGCCGGGCGGCGATCCGTTCGCGAAGCGCTATGGGGTCGACGCGAAGGCACTGATTCCCATTCTTGGCGAGGCCATGGTGCTGCGGCCACTGAAGGCGTTGCTCGCGAGCAGGAATGTCGGCGCCGTACGGATCCTGACGCAGGAGCCCGACCTGATCGCGCCGGTCTTGTTCGATGACGGCCGCTGGTCGATCGAACCCTCGAGCGGGACGATCGCTGAGACGCTGGAGCACATCTGTACCGACGAGCGGACGCGCTGGCCGCTGCTGGTGACGACCGCCGATCACGCCTTGCTCGACGAAGCCATGGTCGACCAGTTCTGCGCCGAGGGCGAGGGCGCGGACCTTGCCTTGGGAGTCGTGACACGGAGCGCGCTGATGAAGCGGCTGCCGCAGACCCGGCGCACCTGGATCGGCTTCCGCCGCGGCAAATATACCGGCGCCAATTTGTTCCTGCTCGGCTCGGCGAACGCGATGAAGGCAATCGCCTTGTGGCGGGATGTCGAGCAGGATCGCAAGAAAGGCTGGCGGTTGTTGCTGGCGCTTGGCTGGCCGGGACTGCTTGGCTTGCTACGCCTACGGACGCTCGACCAGACGCTCGACGCCATGGGGCGGAAACTGGGCGTCAGCCTGCGGGCGGTGCGGCTCGAGGACCCGCTGGCCGCGGTCGATGTCGACAAGCCGAGCGACTATGAGCTGGTGACCGCCATCCTGGATCGCCGCGCATGACCGATTTCGCCATCTACGACATGGACCGGACGATCACGCGACACGCGACTTACACGCCCTTCCTGCTGCATTGCGCGGTGAAGCGGGCGCCGTGGCGGCTGCTTCTCCTGCCGTTCGTGATCCTGTCGATGCTGGCTTACGTCGCCAAGCTGATCGACCGAGGGCGGCTTAAGGAAATCAACCACCGGCTGCTGCTGGGCCACAAGCGCCACCCGCATGAATTGAAGCCACTGGTGGACGGCTTTGCCGAGAAGACGGTCGCCGGGAATATCCGGCCGGGCGCGCTGAAAGCTATCGCGCGGGACAAGGCGGAAGGACGCAGGGTCGTTATGGCGACCGCCAGCTACACGCTTTACGCCGACGCCGTCGGCCGCAAGCTCGGCTTCGACGACGTCATCGGTACCGGCTCGATCATCGGTCTCGACGCGCGTGTGCACGCGAAGATTGACGGCGAGAATTGCTACGGTCCCGCCAAACTTAGCATGGTCACCGACTGGCTCGGCAAGAGCGGTTTCAAGCGCGGCCACGTCCGCTTCTATTCCGACCATGCCAGCGACGCGCCGGTCTTCGAATGGGCCGACGAAGCTGTCGCGGTGAACCCGCATGACAAGCTCCGCCGGCTCGCGACGGAGCGCGGCTGGGCCATCGAGGATTGGTCTTAGACCGCCCTCAACGCGTTCTCGAAGTCGGCGATCAGGTCGTCCGGGTCCTCAACGCCGATCGAAATGCGGACGAGGTTGTCGGTGATTTCCAGCTGCTTCTTGCGCTCGTCGGGTACGGACAAATGCGTCATGGCCGCGGGCGCGCTCGCCAGCGTCTCTGTGCCGCCCAAGCTGACCGCCAGATGCGCGATCGAGAGATTGTCGAGGAAGGCGAATGCCTCCTTCTCACCCCCCTTGAGGTACAGCGAAAAGGTCGATCCGGCGCCAGTGCAGTGGCGCTTGTAGATGTCGGCCTGGCGCGAGCCTTCCTCGAGGAAGCCGAGATAGCCGACCTTTTCGACCTTGGGATGGTCGCGGAGGAATTCGCAGACGCGTTCGGCATTCTCGCCGGCACGACTCATGCGTAGCTCCAGCGTTTCAAGGCTACGGAGCAGCATCCAGGCGGTGTTGGGGTCGCAAATGCCGCCCATCGTGTTTCGCATGAAGCGAACCTTGTCTATCACGGCCCGGCTGCCGACGAGGGCGCCGGCGACGAGGTCGCTGTGGCCGCCGGCATATTTGGTCAGGCTGTAGACGCTGACGTCGGCTCCTTGCGCCAGTGGTTTCGCCCAGAGTGGCCCCAGGAATGTATTGTCGATGGCGATCGGCGGCAGTTCCTCGCCGGCGAACGCGGCGGCGCGGGCGGCGTGGACCGCCTCGACGTCGACCAGCGCATTTGTCGGGTTGGCCGGGCTTTCCAGATAGACGAGCGAGACGCGCCCCATCGCCTTCGCCTTGGCGAGGACTTCGTCAATCTCCTCGCGGGTCGCGCCGGAGGGGAAGTCGATCCACTTCACGCCGAACTGCGGCAGGATCTTGTCGATGATCGATTCCGTCGCCGCATAGAGCGGGCCGGAATGAACGACGACGTCGCCCGGGCGGACGACCGCCAGCAGCAAGGTGGAGATAGCGGTCATGCCGCTGGAGAAGGTGAGGGCAGCTTCCGCGTCTTCCCAAATCTGCAGGCGATCCTCGAGGATTTCCTGGTTGGGGCCGTTGAAGCGGGA
Organism: Sphingomonas alba; assembly: GCF_023516555.1. Lineage (GTDB taxonomy): Bacteria > Pseudomonadota > Alphaproteobacteria > Sphingomonadales > Sphingomonadaceae > Sphingomicrobium > Sphingomicrobium album. The sequence continues at coordinate 1,267,731 of NZ_JAMGBD010000001.1, read as the reverse complement.
GTAGACCAGGCCCTCGGCAGTGCCGCCGCCCGGCCGCTTGCCGGTGATGCCCTCGAAGAAGCGCTTTCCGTCGGCCGCCTTCTCGAAAACGAAGGTCGAGGTGAGGAAGATCGGGGCCTTGAGCGATCCTTCCGACAGTGACGGATCGAAGCCGTACCCCATCATCAGGGTTGCTGGCTTCAGCTTGTGGTTGCCGATGGTGGTGGGGGTCTGCTTCGGCGGCCGCTTGGTGGACGGCATCGGATCAAATTCGTCGGACACTCTAATCTCCCGTTCGCGGCGCGCTCTAGCGCGTCCGTGCGGGCAGCGCCAATCGATTAGGCGGGGAGTCCTATAAGGGAGGCTTGTCGCCCGTAGTCCGGCTCGCGGCGGTGAGTGGCGCGGCGGAAGCTGTAGAAACGGTCGCTGTCGGCGTAGGTGTCGAGGCCGAGTGCCTCGACCTTGCGGACGCCTGCAGCCGCCAGCCGCGCGACGATATAGGCCTCGAGGTCGAAATGCGGCTTGCCAGCAGGACCTTCGGTGAAGAAGCGCTCATTGGCGGGATCGAGCGAGAGGAAGCGCTCCTCGAAGCCGTGGTCGACCTCGTAGTTGCGGGCGGCGATGGCGGGGCCGATGGCGGCAGCGATGCGGTCGCGGCGAGCGCCCAGCCTTTCCATGGCGGTGACCGTGGCCTCGTTGACGCCTGCAACTGCGCCGCGCCAGCCGCTGTGCGCGGCGCCAATCACTCCGGCTTCACGATCGACGTAAAGCACCGGCGCGCAATCCGCGGTGAGGATGCCGAGGAGAATGCCGGCCTTGTTCGTGACCAGGGCATCGGCGTGCGGACGATCATCGTCGGGCCAATCCCCTGCCTCGACGACATCAGAAGAGTGCACCTGATGGACGGTGACCAGCCGTGCGCCGGGCAGCACGGACTCAACGGCCCGCCTGCGGTTCTCGGTGATTGCGGCGCGGTCGTCGTCGCTCCCCCAACCGACGTTGAGACCGGCGACCACGCCTTGCGACACCCCTCCGCGACGCCCGAGAAAGCCGTGGGGGACGCCTTTCAATGCTGAGGATCGAATGACTTCAACGCCGCTCAAAGCGGCCGCCGCATGACGATGTCCTCGTCGGCATGGCTGCCGACCATGAAGGCGTAGCGCCCTTCGGCGACGAAGCCCCAGCGTTCGTAGAATTTCCGCGCCTTGTGGTTCTCCGTGAACACCGAAAGATAGAGGTCGTTGCCGCCGCGCTTCTCGGCCTCGTCGATGACCCATTGCATCATCTGGTCAGCGAGGCCCTGCCCCTGGAAGGGCTCCAGCAAATAGAGCTGGCGAAGCTCGACGGCGACGCCGCGCGGCTCGAATGGCAGATGCGGCGGCCCGACCTTGGCATAGCCCACGGCCTCGCCATCCTCGTCGACGGCCAGCAGGACGGCAAAGCCCGGATCGGCCAGCTCCTGCCGCCAATTTGCTTCGTCATGGTTGAGAAGGAAGGTGGCGAGGTCGCTCGGATCGTAGAGGTGGCCGAAGGTCTCCGTGAAGGTCGCGGCGCCAAGCTTGGAAAGCGCGGGGGCGTCGTCGGTGCCGGCCAAGCGGAAGGTGACGGTCATGCCGCGAACCCGGCCGGCTCGGGCCAATCCGGCGACCGGATGGCCATGACTTTGAACAGCTCGCCCATCTCATCCCGTCCACAGAGTCGATGCAGTGCCTGTTCGACATCGTGGCGCTTGTCGGGGTTGCTGGCAATGAGGCTTTGCGCACGATGCTCGATGCCGAGATGGCGCAGCCAGTCGCCCTGGGTCACCAGAGTGCTGACTAGCGCGCCGGCCTGTTCCGCGGCGTGCCCTACCGCCTCGAAATCGACATGGGAGGTGAGGTCCTGCTCGCCGGGATCGGCCAGCGGGTCGGCGTATTCATGGCGACGGACAGCCTGAAGCGTGTCGCCGGGCGCGGTGCGGGCGTGGCCATAGTCGATGATCAGCGCAACGCCGCCGTTCCGGACCAGGTGGCGGGCGATGGCTGCGACTGCCTCGCGCCGGGCGGGAGAATCCTCATGGACTTCGCCGTCCGGCGTGAAGCTCAGCCGGTCATTGGCAATCGCGACCTTCCGCTCTTCATCGCCGATCCACTGGCGGGCCGGCAAAGCGTCGAGGAACTCGTTGGCGGCGAGCAATAGCGGCACTCCGGGAAGCTGCTCCACGCGGTCGTGAAACCTGGCGTGAGGGACGGAGCTGGCCTGCTTCTCGCGCAGCTTCGGGCTGGTTTCGACCAGATGCGCTTCGCCGGCGAAGCCCGCGCTCCGCATGGCGCGCAGTGCGTCCGCCGCAAGGGTTCCGCGGCCCGGGCCGATCTCGGCGTAGATTGCACGCGCAGACGATCCCGACCGATGCCAGCAATCCGCGAGGGAGGCGCCGACCAACTCTCCGAACATCTGGCTGATTTCCGGCGCGGTCGTGAAGTCGCCGGCCGCGCCCAAGGGGTCGCGGGTTGCGTAATAAAAATCGTTGCAGGCCTCCATGAAGGCCTCGACCGTAATCGGCCCCTCGGCCTCGATGCGTTCCCGTAGCGCTCTTTCGAGCGGCGTCACGCGACGCTGGCCGACCCCGCCGTCGGCTCGACCCGCACCCGCCGCCCCTTGGCAGTCAACATCAGGTAGAGACCGCCAAGGATCATCGGCAGCGACAGCCACTGGCCCATGTGCAGGTGGGTCGCCCGGGCGAACTCGACGAGCTGGGCGTCCGGTTCGCGGACGAACTCGATGCCGAAGCGGAAGCAGCCGTAGAAGAAGATGAAGGCGCCGACGAGCTTGCCCGGTTCGTAACGGGCCTGGGTCTTCCAGAACATCCAGGCGAGGATCGCGAACAGGACGGCGCCCTCCAGAATTGCCTCATAGAGCTGGGTCGGATGGCGCGGTGGGCCGAGCACCGTCAGGCCGGCGATGACCTCCGGAAAACGGATCGCCCATGGGACACCGGAGCCGGCCGGCGCGCCCCAAAGTTCGTGGTTCACGAAATTGGCAATGCGGCCGAAGAACAGGCCGAAGGGCACGCAGCAAGCGACATAATCGTGCATGCGCAGCCACGGCAGCTTCTCTTTCCATGACAGATAGAGAATGCCGAGCGTGGTGCCGATGACCCCGCCGTGGAACGACATGCCGCCGTCCCAGAGTTTGAGGATGTCGGCTGGGTGCTGAATGTACCAGGCGAGGTTGTAGAATAGGACGTAACCAAGGCGCCCGCCGAGGATGATGCCAAGCGCGGCATAGAAGACCATGTCGTCGGCATGGCGGCGGGCCATGGGGGATCCGGGCTGCTTCACCAGCTTCAGCAAATACCAATAGCCGACGAAGATTCCGGCGAGATAGGCGAGGCTGTACCAACGCAGCTGGAAGAAGCCGAGGTCGAGCGCCACCGGTGAGAGGTGGAGGTCGGTCCAGGCAATCGCGTCTTGATTATTCACTACAGGCAACGCCATGCACTTCCCCCTGGGTTTGCCGCCTCATAAGGTGGTGCCAGCGAAAGGCAAAGGAGTTGCGGTTTGCGGACTGAGCTCGACCTGAAGTTCGACGAGAAGCTGGCCGAGGCTACGGGACCCGGAGGCCGCATCGTCATCGACCATGACGCCGAGGGCCGCGCCATTGTCGGCAACTTCCCGGCGACGCTGCCTGTCTTCTTCAAGACCTTCTGCGCATTGAACGGCCAGGTCGAAGCCATGGTTGCCGGCGACGAACGGCTGACTTTCGCCGATCTCGACCATTGGTCGGACAGGCTTGCCAAGGCTTTGGTGACGCGCGGAATCCGCAAGGGCGACCGCGTCGGCATCGCCATGCGCAACTGCCCGGCCTGGGTCGTCAGTCACATGGCGATCCTGAAGGTTGGGGGCATTTCGACCCTGCTCAACGGCTGGTGGGAAGCCGAGGAGATGCGGCATGCGGTCGAGCTGACCGAGCCGGTCCTGATCCTCGCCGATCCGCCGCGCGCGAAACGCCTGGCCGAGCGTTGCGGAAAGATCGAGACACTCTCGCTGCCGATCGAGGGACCGCTCGGCGAGGCATTGGCCGAGCTGCTTGAGGGCGCGGACGAGAATGCGGAGCTTCCGGAAGTCGTGCCGGAGGACGATGCGACGATCCTTTTCACCTCGGGATCGACCGGCGAATCCAAGGGCGCGCTTTCGACGCACCGCGCAGTGACGACCGGGACCTATGCCTATTCGGTGGGCCTGATCGTGCTGAAGGAAATCCTGCTCAGTCAGGGAAAGAATCCGGCGCCGCCGCGCACCTTGCTCAGCGTGCCCCTGTTCCATGTCACCGGGGAGGTACCGGTCCTACTCAACAGCTTCGTCGTGGGGCGCGGGCTGGTGGTCATGCCGAAATGGGATGCGGGCGAGGCGCTGCGGCTGATCGAAAAGGAGCATATCACCTATTTCGTCGGCGTGCCGACCATGAGCCTGGAACTCATGAACCACCCCGACCGCGACAAGTATGATTTGTCCTCGCTGACCGACATCACAGGCGGCGGAGCGCCGCGCCCGGTCAGCCACGTAAGGCGGCTGCAGGAAACATTCCCCAACTCCCAGCCGGCGCTGGGCTACGGCCTGACCGAAACCAACGCGGTCGGCTGTGCCAATTTCTGGGGCAATTACGCGGCCAAGCCGGCCTCGACCGGCCGCGAGCAGATCCCGTTTGTCGAAGTCGCCATCCTCGGTGCTGGCGACGTGCATTTGCCGGCGAACGAGCGCGGCGAAATCGGCATCCGCGCCGCCGCCAACATCAAATGCTATTGGCGAAATCCGGAAGCGACCGCCGCTGCCTTCACCGCCGACGGCTATCTGCGCACTGGCGACATCGGTTACCTCGACGAGGATCGCTATCTCTTCATCGTCGACCGCAAGAAGGACATCATCATTCGTGGCGGCGAGAACATTAGTGCCGCCGAGGTCGAGGCTGCGCTTTACGCCAATCCTGACATCGCCGAGGCGGCGGTGTTTGGAGCGCCCGACGAACGACTGGGCGAGGTGCCTGTGGCCGTGCTCCATAGTCGTGACGGCGCGTCGCTCGACGAGGGTAGCTTGCGTGATTTCCTCCACGGCAAGCTCGCCGCCTTCAAGATTCCGGCGCGGATGATCTTCTCCGCCGCACCGCTGCCGCGCCTCGGCACCGGCAAGATCGACCGGGTCGAGCTCAAGGAAAAGTACGCGCGTTGAAGCCGATCGACCGCCGCACAATGCTGATCGGCGGCGGGGCCGGCATCGGCCTCGTCGTCGCCTTCTCCCTGTGGCCGCGCGAGCTTGGCAGCGCGCTCAGCGCCGGCAAGGACGAGAAGGTCTTCGGCCATTATCTCAAGATCGCGACCGACGGACAGGTGACCGTTGCCGTGCCGCAGGCGGAGACGGGCCAGGGCATCTGGACCGGCCTGGCGCAACTGGTGGCCGATGAACTTGGCGCGGATTGGGAGAATGTCGCGGTCGTGCCCGCCCCGGACGCACCCGTCTATCGCAATGCCATGCTGGATGGCCGGGTCACGGCTGGCGCCACATCGATCCGTGCCTTCGAAGGCCCGCTGCGGCAGGCCGGCGCAACGGCGCGCGACCTCCTGGTCAGGGCTGCCGCCAAGAAGTGGGGCGTGGCCGCGGCGGAATGTACTGTCCGGAATGGCTTCGTCAGCCACGAGGACAGACGAGCGGCGATCGGCGAGCTTGCCGCTGCCGCCGCCGGTCTCAGCGCCCGCGACGATGTCGAAGTGCGGGCCTGGGGTGCGGGCGGGCTGGTCGGGCAGCCGCTCCCCCGGCTCGACCTTCCGGCGAAATCCGATGGATCGCTGCGCTTCGCCGGGGACGTCCGTTTGCCGAACATGGTGCTGGCAGCGGTCCGGGTCGCGCCGCCGGGCGGGGAGCTCAAGGCGTTCTCGCGTTCGGCTGCAGAGCGCCAGCCGGGCGCGCAACAGGTCATCGCGGCCAAGGGCTGGCTGGCCGCGATCGGTGAGACCTGGTGGGCGGCAGAGAAGGCGCTGCAGGCGGGGCAGCCGCATTTCAGCGGTCATGGCCGCGGCGCGCGGCCCGACGAGGCGGCCGACTTCGAGACGATTTTCGATCAGGGTGATTTCGACAAGGCCGTCGGTTCGGCCCGCGCTCTTGGGGCGGCCTATCGCATTGCGCCGAGCCAGCACCTCGGCCTCGAGCCGATGGCGGCCACCGCGCGATTGGCGAATGGCAGGCTGGAGGTCTGGGCGCCGGTCCAGGACTATGACGCCGCGCACCGCGCCGCGGCCGACGCCGCGGGACTGAAGCCAAGCGCTGTCACCCTCTATCCGATGCCGGTCGGTGATGGCGGCGGGGCAGCGATGCAGGCGGACGTCATCCCGATCGCCGTCGAATTGGCGAAGCGGACGGGCAAGCCGGTGCAACTGACCCTGTCCGCCAATGGCTCACAGAATCACGACCGTCCGCGCTCGCCGCTGCTGGCCAGGATGGCGGGATTGCCGTCGCCCAATGGCGCGGTGCAAGCGTGGAGCGCGCGGCTTGCGGTCGCCGGCAACGCCAAGATCGAGAACGCAGTGCCTTCATATGCCATTCCGTCGATCCGGGTGGGGCGGTCGAACACCGAATTGCCGTTCGAGACCGCCTACATGCGTGGCGGCCTGGAAGCGCTGGCCGGGTTCGCGACGGAGAGCTTCGTCGATGAAATGGCGCGGGCGCTAAACGCCGATCCCTTCGTCTTTCGCATGGGCATGTTGGGCGGCAGCGTCCGGCTGGCAAAATGCCTGACGGCGGTGACCGCGATCGGCGGCTGGGACGGCGGCGGCAAGGGCAGCACGATGGGCGTGGCTGCGTCCTCCGCCTTCGGCTCGCACATCGCGCTCCTCGTGCAGGCGGGCGTTGGCCCTGACCAGAAAATCCAGGTCGAGAGGATGGTCGCCGCCGTCGATTGCGGCCGGATCGTCAATCCCAACCTCGTCCGGCAGCAGGTTGAAGGCTCACTTCTGCATGCGCTCGATCTGGCGACGACACCGGCGCCGGAGTTCATCGCCGGCATGCCGGTCGCGCGACCTCTCGGTGGGCTCGGCTTAAGGCGCCTCTCACCGGTTCCCAAGGTCGAAATCGAATTGATCGGCAGCCGCGAGACTGCGGGCGGGGTCAGCGGGCTTGGCCACCTGGTCTGTGCGGCCGCCGTTGCCAATGCACTGGCGTCGGGAACGGGACGCCGCTTGCGCAAGCTGCCGTTCGACCTGATGGCGGCATGATGCACGGCATCGGCGTCCTCCTCATCAACCTCGGCACGCCGGACAGCGCGGAGCCGAAGGCGGTCCGGAAATATCTCGCCGAATTCCTGTCGGACCGCCGGGTAGTCGAGATTCCGCAGATTGCCTGGCAGCCGTTGCTGCGCGGGGTCATCCTCAGGACCCGGCCAAGGAAATCCGCCGAGGCCTATAGCAAGGTCTGGACCGAGGACGGCTCACCGCTGCGGGCGATCACCAAACGCAAGGCGGCGGCGCTGCGGGCGCGCCTGGGCGATGAGATCATGATCCTCGACGCCATGCGCTACGGCCAGCCGTCGATAGCCGACGGTCTCGGGGAAATGCTGGCGCACGACTGCGATCGGATTCTGCTGGCGCCGCTCTACCCGCAATATTGCGCGGCGACGACCGCCACGGCCAACGACAAGGCCTTCGAGATTTTGAGCGGGATGCGCTGGCAACCGGCGATCCGCACCTTGCCGCCCTATTATGACGACCCTGCCTATATCGGTGCGCTGAAGGCCAACATCGAACGGCAGCTCGCGGCGCTCGACTTTGAGCCGGAGAAGCTGCTGCTCAGCTTCCACGGCATGCCGGAGAGAACCCGCAAGCTCGGCGATCCCTACTACGACCATTGCCAAACGACAGCGCGATTGCTGGCGGCAAAGCTCAGCTTGCCGGTCGATGTGACCTTCCAGTCGCGCTTTGGCCGAGCGAAATGGCTCGAGCCAGCGACCGATGAAACGATCGAGGCCTATCCGCGAAAGGGCGTGAAACGCATCGCGGTTGCCGCTCCCGGATTCTCGGCCGATTGCCTGGAGACTCTGGAAGAGCTCGGCATCCGCGGGCGCGAGAGTTTCCTGTCCTCGGGCGGCGAGAAGTTCGCGTTGCTCGAATGCCTGAACGACAGCCCGGAAGGCATGGGCCTGCTGGAAACCCTGATCCGCCGCGAGCTTGCAGGCTGGCATGAGGGGGCATAAGCGAACCGCATACAACGACAGGGAGAGGCTTCATGGGACGAGTGGCGATTGTCACGGGTGGCACGCGAGGCATTGGCGAGGCGATCAGCGTTGCCCTCAAAGACATGGGGATGAAGGTTGCGGCCAATTACGCCGGCAATGACGAAAGGGCGCGCGAGTTCACCGAGCGCACCGGCATTGCCGCCTACAAGTGGGACGTGTCCGACTTCGATGCCTGCCAGGAGGGCGTGAAGAAGGTCGAAGCCGACCTCGGCCCGGTCGATGTGCTCGTCAATAACGCAGGTATCACCCGCGACACGACCATGAAGCGGATGGACCACCAGAAGTGGCAGGACGTCATCGACACCAATCTCGGCGGCTGCTTCAACATGGCGAAAGCGGTGTTCGAGGGCATGCAGGGCCGGAACTACGGCCGCATCGTCAATATCGGCTCGATCAACGGCCAGGCCGGGCAATATGGCCAGGTCAATTACGCCGCCGCCAAGTCCGGCATCCACGGCTTCACCAAGGCGCTGGCGCAGGAAGGCGCGCGTAACGGCGTCACCGTCAATGCGATCGCTCCGGGCTATATCGACACGGACATGGTCGCCGCGGTGCCCGAAGAGGTGCTGGCCAAGATCATCGCCAAGATTCCGGTCGGGCGTCTCGGCAAGGCCGAAGAGATCGCCCGCGCCGTCGGCTTCCTCGTTGACGAACAGGGCGGCTTCATCACCGGCTCGACCATGTCGGTCAACGGCGGCCAGCACATGTATTGATGGGGCCGGAACGCTTCGAAGGGCCGGTCAAACGGTCGGTGACGATCGCCGGCCATGAGACATCGATCAGCCTGGAGCCAATGTTCTGGGAGGCGCTGGAGCGGACGGCGAAAGAGCTCAACGTGCCGGTCAATGCGCTGGTAGCGCGGATCGATGCGCTCAGGATCGAGGCGTCGAGCCCACCGAACCTGACGAGCGCACTGCGCTTATGGCTGTTCGATCGCGCGGCGAACGGCTGAGGTGAAGGCGGCGCCCTTGTCGGGCGCATGTTGCAGCCAGAGCGAGGGCTCGATCAGCTCAAGCTCCATGATGCGCAATTGTCCGTCATCGTCGGCAACCATGTCGACGCGGGCGTAGACGGCCTCGGGGGGAGCAGCGGCGAGCGCGGCCTTGGCGAGATCGATGGCGCCGGCGGGTGCTTCGCAGGGTTCTTCGGTACCGCCCAAATGCGGCTGTACCCGGAAATCGCCGGCCTTGGGTTTCTTGACGATGGCGTGGCTGAACGCTCCGTCGAACAGCATGATCGAATATTCGCCGCTGGCGATCGAAGCCATGAACGGCTGCACCAGCATTCGGCGGCCGGCGGCCTCGCCCGGAACCGGGTCGTTCGGCCCGAGCAGGAAGGTGCCGGTGGCCGACGCGGAGATCGGTGGCTTCACCACCAGCCGCTCGCAGCCGAAGCGGTCACGTGCCTCGCGCAGGACATGCTCGTCCAGCGCATCGACTGCGATGGTGTGGACGGTCGGGACGCCGCCAGCGTCCATTTCCGCGAGATAGGCCTTGTCGCTGTTCCAGCGCAGGATCGCCGGCGGGTTGATGCAGCGGGCGCCCTCGCTCTCGATCCGGTTGAGCAGCGCCAGCCACTCATCGTAGCGTTCATGATAGCCCCAGGCGACGAGCGGCAGCACGGCGTCAAACGGCGTCAGGTCGCCGATCGCCGTCCACGGCCGCGCCGTCACCTCGAACCCGCCATTCCGAAGCGCGTCGGCCTCGACGTGGAAAGCCCAGGCGAAGGGCTCCGGATACAGGGGATCCGGGACCAGGATCAGGACGTGCGGCAACTTGGCTTGTTCGATCAGCGGCCGAGCAATACCCGCGCCTGGCTGGCGATCTGCGCAAGCATGGCGGCGGTCACGGCACCGGCGGTCCGGGCCTGGACGACCAGCCGGCGGAACTGCTCGATGCGCGAGGCATGGCGATCGATCCAGCGCTGCGTCGAGGCGACCAGATCCGGGTCGCGCAAGCGGCCGAGGAAGTCGATCCGAAGCTGCTCGAAGTCGCGTTCCAGCCCGGCGATCAGCAGGCGCTCCCACGGGTCGGCGGGCACGAAGCGCGCCACCTGCTGCTGCGCCCAGTCGAGGCCAAGCGCCTCGCCAAGGACGACATAGGCCTTGGTCAGATCCAGCTCGTCGAAATGCTTGCGGGCGGCGAGGGCGGCGATGCCCATGACGCCATCCAGCTCGTAGAGCCGCACCAGGCCGTCGACGATGTCCTCGTCGGCGCCGAGGTTGATCAGGCGCTCGTGGCGGCTGGCCGCCTCGTTGCGAACTTCGGAGCGGATCAGTCGCGCGGCCGCCGCCGCAACCTTCTTCACGCCCGGGCCGAGCAGGTTGACGAGGTCGCTGACCGTGGTCTCCGCGCCCGTCGACCGCAGGATGTCCGAGACGTGGCTGCGGACCGACCGCGCGGCGACCTGGAATAGTTCGATGCGGAGCGATTCCGGGATTTCGGCCTGCTCGATGCGATGCCAGAGTTTGGGGAGGTCAAGCAATTCTTCGGCCGCGAGGAAGGCCGTCGCCACCTGGCCAAGCGACACGCCCTCTTCCTCGGACAGCAACATGCAGATGCTGGGCCCGAGGCGGTTGACCATGCGGTTGGCGACTTTGGTGCCGAGGATTTCATCGCGCAGGCGGTGGGCGCGGATGGCGTCGGCATGCGCCTTCTGCATCGGCTTCGGGAAGGCTGCGAACAGCTGAGGTTCGAGGATCGGATCGCGAGCCGGATGTGTCTTTTCGATCGCCTCCTGCAACGACATCTTCGACATCGACAGGATGACGGCGAGCTCGGGCCGGGTCAGGCCCCGCCCGTCCATGCCGCGACGCAGGAGCACGTCGCTCGAGGCCAGGCCTTCGACCTTGCGATCGAGCCGGCCGCTTGCTTCGAGAATCTCGATGGTGCGGACCAAGGCGGGGAGCGCCTGGGCGCCGCCTGCTTCGGCGATAGATAGTGCGAGGCTCTGCAGGCGATTGTCTTCCAGTACGAGTTCGGAGACCTCGTCGGTCATCTTTTCGAGGAGGGCGTTGCGCTTGCCTTCCTCGAGCCGCCCTTCGCGCATTTCGCGGTTGAGCGGGATCTTGATGTTCACCTCATTGTCCGAGCAATCGACGCCGGCCGAATTGTCGATGAAGTCGGTGTTGATACGGCCGCCATGCTCCGAGAATTCGATACGCGCGGCCTGGGTGATGGCAAGGTTGGCGCCTTCGCCGATAACCCGTGCCCGCACTTGGTTGGCATCGACGCGCAGCACGTCATTGCCGGTGTCGCCGACGTCGGCGTGGCTCTGGGTCGAAGCCTTGATGTAGGTGCCGATGCCGCCGAACCAGACAAGGTCGACGGCGCTCTTGAGGATCGCGCTGATCAGCGTCGTGGGATCGGTTTCCGTCGCCTCGATGCCGAGCGCCGTACGGGCTTCCTCGGTCAGCGTGATCGACTTCTGCGAGCGCGGCACGATCATCCCTCCCTTCGACATGACGCTGCGGTCATAATCGTCCCAGCTGGAGCGCGGCAGCTCGAACATGCGCTTGCGCTCTGCCCAGCTCGCCGCCGGATCGGGATTAGGATCGATGAAGATGTGGCGGTGGTCGAAGGCCGCGACCAGCTTGATCGCCTGCGAGAGCAGCATGCCGTTGCCGAAAACGTCGCCCGACATGTCGCCGCAGCCGACGACACGAACGGGGTCGGTCTGGACGTCGATGCCCATTTCCAGGAAGTGGCGCTGGACCGAAACCCAGGCGCCCTTGGCGGTGATGCCCATCGCCTTGTGGTCGTAGCCATTGGACCCGCCGCTGGCGAAGGCGTCGCCAAGCCAGAAGTTGCCCTCCAGCGCCAGGCCGTTGGCAACGTCGGAGAAGGTCGCGGTGCCCTTGTCAGCGGCAACGACGAAATAAGGGTCGTCGCCGTCGTGGATGACGACGGACTCAGGATGGACGACCTTGTCCTCGAGGATGTTGTCGGTGATCGAGAGCAGCGAACGGATGAAAACCTTGTAGCTTTCGGTGCCTTCCGTCAGCCAGGCATCGCGGTTGGCAGGGCTCGGCAGCTGTTTGGGATAGAAGCCGCCCTTGGCGCCCGTCGGCACGATGACGGCATTCTTCACCACCTGCGCCTTCATCAGGCCGAGGACTTCGGTGCGGAAGTCGTCGCGCCGGTCGGACCAGCGCAGGCCGCCGCGAGCGATTGGCCCGTAGCGCAAGTGGATACCCTCGACGCGCGGGCTGTAGACCCAGATTTCGCGCCACGGCACCGGCGCCGGAAGGCCGGGCACCTTGGAGCTGTTGATCTTCATTGCCAAAGCGAGCGCGCTGGCGGGCGAAAAAGCATTGGTGCGCAAGGTCGCTTCGACGAGGGCGCGCATCAGGCGGAGGATCCGATCGTCCTCGATCGAACTGACGGCACGCAGGGCGTCTTCAAATGCCTCCCGGGCTTTCTGGACCAATTGCTCGCGGCCGTTCCGGTGCTGCGGATCGTGGAGGGCGCTGAAGATGTCGATCAGCGCCTTGGTCGCGGCCGGAGCGCGGCCAAGCGCGTCGACGACCGTGGCGACGCCGTAGGTTACGCCCGTCTGGCGCAAATAGCGGAACCAGGCGCGCAGCCAGACGACGGCCTGCGGGGAAAGGTCGGCGGCGAGAATCAGCTTGTTGAAGTCATCGTTCTCGGACTCGCCGCGGAGCACGGACGCAACGGCCCGTTCGACCGTCTGGTTGCGCTCCAACGAGCCTTCGCAATCGACACCTTCCGGCAGGTCGATCTCGAAGTCGTGGATGTGACCGACATTGTCGCTGCCGACCCGCGTCGGCATTTCCTCAAGCACGCGGAAACCGAAATTCTCGAGTACCGGCACCGCATCTGACAAGGGCACGAATCCGCCGCAGCGATAGATTTTGAGGCGAAGGTCGCCCTCGGTGTCGCAACTAATGAGACGGACGTCGCGGTCGTCCGGGCCTTCCAACGCGCCGAGGCGGACGATGTCTTGCGCCGCCTCGCTGGCGTTGGTGCGTGCCTGATAATCGTCGGGCAGGAGATTGAGATAGGTGAGGGCGAGGCGCGCGCCACGTCCCGAACCGGCTTGGTCGACCAGTTCGTTCTCGACCGCCGGCGCCCAGCCGCGGACCATCTCGACCAAGCGGGCGTCGAGTTCTTCAACGTCGGGAATCTTCGTTGTCGTGTCGACGCTATAGGTAAAGCGGGCAAGCGCCAGCTCATCCTCGCCGACGTCCACCGACCAACTGCTGAGCGGCGCATCCACCGCCTCGCCGACCATGTCGCTGATGGCCAGGCGCCGGGCAGTGGTCAGCTGTTCGCGCGGCAACCAGACGAACGCGTAAAGCTGGCGCTGGAGCGCGCCCGTGAGCAGCAACAGCTTGGGCCGCGGCCGGTCGGCCAGCGACATTGCGGTCAGGGCCGCGTCGCGCACCTCATGCTCGTCGAACGAGATCAGCAGGTCGTGCGGAAGCGTCGAAATCGCGTGGGCGAGCGCCTTGCCGCCGTGGCTCGAGGGCGAATAGCCAAGCTCGCGGTCGAGGGCCGCAAGCCGGCCACGAAGGACCGGCACATGCTCGGCCGGCTCGCGCATGGCGGCGCTGGTCCACAAGCCGCAATGGACCGAGACGCAGCCGTCAGGGCGGCGGACCATGACGACGTCCAGCGGCACGCGGCGGTGGACCGGCGATAACCGGTCGGCCTTGAGCAGGAGCGCGGGCGCTTCCTTGCCGCTCAAATGCTCGAGGGCGGCCTTGGATTTGGGCTCATCCCACAAATTGTCCTGGCCGCGAAGGATACCCAGCGAGCTGCGGGCGTGACCGGTCCGGTCGATCTCGGCATGGCCGAGCAAGGTGAAGTGATTCTCGGCGAGCCAGCGCAGCAGCGCCGCGCCCTCGTCGTCGGGGCCGTCCAGGATTTCTGCATCGGCTTCCATGCACGCCAGCATCTCGCGCCAGTCGGCAACGGCATGGCGGACGTTGGTGAGCACGGCGCGCAGCTCTTCGACCAGTTCCTGCCGGCGGCGGGCGTCGGCGCGGTCGAGTTCGATGTAGATGATCGATTCCGGCTGGCCCTCACCAATGGCGATGAGATTGCCCTTGTCGTCACGCTGGGCCTTGACGACCGGGTGCAGCAGGCGGTGGATGCCGAGCTCCCGTCCCGCGATGGCGCCGGCGACGCTGTCGACCAGGAACGGCATGTCGTCGTTGACGATGGCAAGCCGCATGCGCCGCTTGCCGACTTCGCCGCCGATCGACTTCATCTGCAAGGCAAGCTCGCCGGCCTTCCGCTTGGCGCCGACATCGACGACGAAAGCCGCCGCCTCGTCGCGGTCTTCCTGGGAGAAACCATCGAGCTCGCCGGGGAGCGCGTTGCTGATCAGGGCGTCGCGAACGGCGCTAATCAGCGATCCGTCCACGACCGGTTGGGCCGCCATAGGTCTTGCCATTTCCTTGAGGGTCATTGGCGGCGGCCTATAGACCCGCCCCCTTGGCCGAAACAAGGCTTGGAAAGGCTAGGCCGTGCGGCGGAGCGCGCGGTCGAGCAAGGATTCGTCGGTGACCAATGCGACGACCTCGTGCACGCCGGCGGCATTGCGGCGCGTGACGACGAGGGCAAATTCCTGGTTGGTCGGCAATTCCGAAAGTGCAATTCCGCGAGCTGCGCGCAAGTGCGAGCGGGCGATCTCCGACTTGTTCTCGACCGGCAAATCGGGGCGGCGCGCCTTGCGCTCGGCAGCGACGAGGCCCTTGAGGCCGCCCTCTGCCTGCTCGACGAAATCGAGGAAGCCGCCGAACTCGACCTTGCAGCGCTCGGCATGGCTGAGCGCGGATGCGAATTCGGTGAGGCGTGTCTTGTCATAGTCGACGCCGAAGACGAGCTTGACGATCGGCGTCATCGGCGCACGGGCCTGAGCCTTCACGCCGGCGTCGTCTAGGATTTCGGAATATTCGTCCGGCACGCGCTTGGTCGCGACTGCAAAGTCGTAGGCCATGGCAAGCGTGCGATAGAGGGCTGCGCGGCTGCGGCCGTCGGCTTGCTTGCAGATTTCGGCGCTTTCGCGGGCGGCCCAGAGGCGATCGGCGAGGCCCGCCTCGGCTTCGACCTCAATCTCCTGCGGCTCGTCGAGCTCAAGCGGCTCCTCGTCCTCGATCTCCTCATCCAGTTCGTCGACCTGTTCCAGCTCCAGCGGAGCCAAGGCAGGCACGAGCACCGGCGACTCGACCGGCGCGTCGCCGGCGTCCTTCCAGTTGATGACGCCATAGATGAAATCGATGGTGTCGCCGTCCGACGAGAAGGGCATCAGGATGCCGCGGTAGCATATCGAATGGCCACGCTGGTTGACGAACTCGGCCTCGAAGCCGACCGGCGCGCGGTTGGCGATGATCTGCATGTAATGGTCGGTCAGGCGTGACAGCAGAGAGCGGCTCGGCACCTGGTCGATACTGGCAACTTCGTCGCCTAGATCGCATTCGGACCGGATCGCGGCTCCGATATAGGGCGTCGCCGGATTGTCGCGTCCGCCCGTGAAGTCCAGCAGCACGCTGTTCTGCGCGAAATCGGTGATGTTCGCCGGATCGAGGTCCTCGATCGAGGGATAGTCGCGGCCGTCCAGCAGCGAGACCCAGTAATTATAGGCGCGAACGTGCATGCGCCGCTCGTCCGTGCCGATCGCCACCGTCGCGTCATCGCCGGCCGAGCCAACGGGCTCAACCGGTGCATCAAACGCTTGGCTGTAGTCGGAGAAGCTATCCATGCTTCGTAAACGCCCCGATTGCCCCCAATTCGGGTGTAATTTGCCCGGAATCGACTAACAAAGCGTTAAGCATGTTTGTTTGATACAGCGCGGGTTGCGGGACGCAGGTGTCACTGTTAAGGGCGCCCGTCCTCCGGGAAATGCCGCTTTAGCTCAGCTGGTAGAGCACATCATTCGTAATGATGGGGTCGTGGGTTCGAGTCCCCCAAGCGGCACCACTTCCGTGGCCTGACTAATCCAGCAACTCGTACGCAGGCAAAGTGAGGAATTCCTCGAAATCCTCGCGCGTGACGAGGTCGTAGAACAGTGTCGCGGCCGGGGCGAGGTTGGGATCCTCGTCTCCGAGGCCCGCAAGTTCCTCGGCAAGCCAATCCTCGAACATGTCGCGGCTGAAGTGCCGGCCGTCGTCGAGCGGCGCCGCAAAGCGCAGCCACTGCCAGAGCTGGGCGCGACAGATCTCGGCCGTCGCGGCATCTTCCATGAGATTGTAGAGCGGCACCGCGCCGCGGCCGCCCAGCCAGGCGGCGATATACTGGACGGCGACACGGATATTTTCCCGGGCACCAGCCTCGGTACGCGGGCCCTCGTGCAGATCCAGCATGTCGTCACGGCCAGGTGCGCGCCCAGGCATCTTCGACAACTGGTTCGGCCCGGGCATGGTCGCGAACGCTTCCAGTGCCACCGGCACCAGCGCCGGGTGCGCTACCCAGGTTCCGTCATGGCCGTTGCCGACTTCGCGGAGCTTGTCGGCGCGCACCTTGTCCATCGCCGCTTGGTTCGCGGCTTCGTCGCCCTTGACCGGGATGAAGGCGGACATGCCGCCCATCGCGAAGGCACCGCGGCGGTGGCAGGTGGCGACGAGGCGGAGCGAGTAAGCGGCGAGGAAGGCCTTATCCATCGTCATGGCGGAACGGTCAGGAGTTAACCGCCCCGCCTGACGCCCCAGTCGCTTGATGTACGAAAAAATATAGTCCCAGCGCCCGCAATTGAGGCCGACGATATTCTCCCGTAGGGCGTGGAGGATCTCATCCATCTCGAACGCGGCCGGGATGGTCTCGATGAGCACCGTTACCTTGATCGTTCCGCGCGCGAGGCCGAGCCGCTGCTCGGCATGAGCAAAGACGTCGCTCCACAGCGCCGCTTCGTGGCGGCTCTCGAGCTTGGGAAGGTAGAAATAGGGGCCCGAGCCGGCGTCGAGCGCGACCTTGGCGTTATGGAAGAGATAGAGACCGAAATCGAACAGGGCACCGGCGATGGGGCGCCCGTCGACGATCACATGCCGCTCGGGAAGATGCCAGCCGCGCGGGCGCACGATCAGCACGGCCGGATTTGGTCCAAGGGAATAGGCCTTGCCGTTGCCGGGATCGGTGAAATCGAGCGTGCCGAGCCACCGGTTACGGACGTTCACCTGGCCCTGGACGAGCTCGTCCCATGTCGGCGAGGTCGCGTCTTCGAAGTCCGCCATGAAGACCTTGGCGCCACTATTGAGCGCGTTAATGACCATCTTGGCGTTGGTCGGGCCGGTGATCTCGACCTCGCGATCCTGGAGGTCGGCCGGGATCGGCGCGACCTTCCATTCGGCCTCGCGAATAGCGCGGGTTTCCTCCGGGAAGTCGGGCAACTCGCCTGCGTCGAAGCGCGCCTGCCGCTCGATGCGGCGCTCAAGCAGTTCCAGCCGCCGGGCGTCGAACAATTCGTGCAACTCGGCGAGGAAGGCCAGCGCACCCTGCGTCAGGATTCCTTCGGCGCCGGGGACCTCGCTGGGCGCGACTTCGATCATGCGGGCGGAATGCGCCCGCTGTTGCGGCTCGGCAAGCACGGTCAGCGTGCCATCGCTTCCTGGGTGATGACGTAGCGGGTGGTGGCCGCCAGACGGTCGCGGAAGGTCAGCCGCGTCCATTCGGTGCGGGCGCGCTGCAAATCCGGGAACGGGCCGGAGATTTCTTCCGTGCCCGGCACAACCTCGTCGAAGCGGCAGTTGCGATATTCGCCGCCCAAGACCCAGTAGCGCTGTCCCATGCTCATTCTCCCTAGCGGGCCGCCGCGAACTGGGCGGTTTCGGTGGATTCCTGCAACGCGACCGTCGAGGCTTCGCCACCGGACACGGCGGTAGCGATGGCGTCGAAATAGCCGGTGCCGACCTCGCGCTGGTGGCGGGTGGCGGTGTACCCAGCGGCCTCGCTCGCAAACTCGGCCTGCTGCAGTTCGGAGTAAGCAGCCATGCCGCGATCGCGATAGCCGGCGGCCAGTTCGAACATGCCGTGGTTGAGGCTGTGGAACCCCGCCAGCGTTACGAACTGGAACTTGTAGCCCATGGCGCCGAGCTCGCGCTGGAAGCGGGCGATCGTGTCCGCGTCGAGCTTCGCCGCCCAGTTGAAGCTGGGGCTGCAATTATAGGCGAGCGGCTTGCCGGGGTGTTGGCGATGGATGGCCTCAGCGAAGATGGCCGCTTCCTCCAGATCGGGGTGGCTCGTTTCCCACCACAGCAAATCGGCATGCGGCGCAAAGGCGAGGCCGCGGGCGATGCAATGATCGAGCCCGCTGCCGTCCTTCAAGCGGTAGAAGCCCTCGGGCGTCCGTTCTCCGGTAAGGAACGGTCGATCACGCTCGTCGACGTTGCTGGTGATGAGCTTCGCGCTCTCCGCGTCGGTACGGGCGACGAGGACTGTTGGCACGCCGCAGGTATCAGCGGCGAGGCGTGCGGCATTGAGATTGCGGATCGCCGCCTGGATCGGGATCAGCACCTTGCCCCCAAGGTGGCCGCACTTCTTTTCGGATGCGAGTTGGTCCTCGAAGTGCACGCCTGCCGCGCCGGCCTCGATATAGGCTTTCATGATCTCGAAGCAGTTGAGCGGGCCGCCGAACCCGGCTTCGGCGTCGGCGATGATCGGCGCGAACCAGTCGCGCTTGGCGCCGCCTTCCATATGCTCGACCTGGTCGGCGCGGGCGAGCGTGCGGTTGATGCGCCGCGCCAGCTCCGGCCCTGTGTTGGCCGGATACAGAGACTGGTCGGGGTACATGGCGCCCGCCGTGTTGGCGTCTGCCGCCGCCTGCCAGCCGGAAAGGTAGATCGCTTCCAGGCCGGCTCGTACCATTTGCATGGCCTGGTTGCCGGTGACCGCGCCCAGCGCCCGGACCGGTTCCTCGCGTTTCAGCAATTCCCAAAGCTTCAGCGCGCCGCGTCGCGCCAGCGAATGCTCGATCGGGATCGACCCGCGCAGCCGCAGGACCTCGTCGGCCGAATAGGGACGAGTGATTCCATCGAAGCGGCCGGGGGGAGCGGGGATCAGTTGGTCAAAACTTGTCATCGCCTGTTGCTCCGCAAAAAATGGCTGTGTTTGCACCATTTCCAACATGCGAGCGCGGGTTTGGCACCGGCAAAAAGTGTCGGATTGTCACAAATTGACTTGTGCCGGATGGGCGAAATTGACAGCCAGTGAATCATGTCCAGCAAGCTGTTCCTCGGCCACCGCCTCCGCCGCCTCCGCCGCGACCACCAAATGTCGCAGACCGACATGGCGACGAGCCTGGCGATCAGCCCGAGCTATCTGAATCACCTGGAGCGTAACCAGCGGCCGGTGACGGCAACCTTGCTGCTGAAGCTGGCCGAGCATTACGATGTCGATGTCCGCGCCTTTGCGGCAGGCGGCGGCACGCGCACCGGGCCGGACGAGCTTGCCGAAATTTTCTCCGATCATCTGCTCGCGGACCTTGGAGTGCCGCGTTACGAACTTGCCGAGTTGGCCCATAATTCTCCGTCCGTCGCCGATGCCGTCGCCCGGCTCTACGCCGCGCTGAAAGAAGCCGGCCGAAACCCGAGCCTTGCGAGCAACGACGATGCGCGCTCCGTCGTGACGCCGGAAAATTGGGTGCGCGACTATATCCAGCAGCACCGCAACCATTATCCGGAGCTCGAGGAGGCGGCGGAGACCTTGGGCGGCGCACTCAGCGATCCGCTGTCGATGCAGGAGCCGATGCGGAAGCGGCTCAAGAACGCCTGGGGGATCACGACCCGCGTCGTCTCCCAGTCCGAGCTCGGCAATATAAGCCAGCAGTTCGACGCCGAGCGGCAGCTGTTCCTGATCTCATCGCAGCTCCGGCCGGAAAACCGGACATTCGCCCTCGCCTATCAATTGGCGCTGGTCGAGTTCGCGGGTGTCATCGACCGCATGGTCGCGGAGGCGGGCGCGCCCGACGAGGGAATTCGCCAGCTTCTTCACATGAGCCTCGCCAATTATGCGGCCGGGGCGATCATGATGCCCTACGGCCGGTTTCTCCAGGCCTGCGAGGAGATGCGCTATTCGATCGACCGGCTGTGCGGCGAGTTCGGCGCGAATGTCGAACAGGTCGCACACCGGCTGACGACGTTGAGCCGGCCCGGTGCGCGCGGCGTGCCGTTCTTCATGCTGCGGGTCGATCCGGCGGGGAACATTTCCAAGCGTTACGCCGGCGACCAGTTTCCCTTCTCGCGTTTCGGCGGCACCTGCCCACGCTGGAACCTGCACGCAGCCTTTCAGGCGGCGGGCCAGGTTGTCACCCAGCTGATCGAGACGCCGGACGGGCATCGCTATTTCACGGTCGCGCGAACCATAGAGCGTCCAATCAAGTCGGACCTGTCCGGCGGACTGCTCGCCATCGGGCTGGGCTGCGATATTGTCTTTGCCCACAAGCTGCACTGCGCGGAGGCCTATGACCTGGCCGATGCGCCAGTCACGCCGGTCGGGCCGGCCTGCTCAATCTGTCCCAGGCTCGATTGCGGTTATCGTGCAACTCCGCCGGCAGGCCGGATGCTGGCGGTCGACCGTAACGCGAAGAGCATCTCGCCTTATCCGTTCCTGCCCTAGGCGCGGCCCCAAATGACTTGCGGCGCCGCTTTCGGGTAGCGACGCCGCAAGCATTGGCCGGGGGGTGGGGGAGTGCTTACCGGCCACTGACGATGATTGCCGCACCTGCGATCGAGGTCTTGCCGGTGGCGACCGCCTCGGCGATCTGCGGCGCGGCGGACTCCCAGGCCGTATTGGCGCAGGCGTAATAGCCATTGTCCTGCAGGCCATCGCGGCCGAGGTCGATATCGCAGACGCGCTCGATGGCGCCGCCGACCCGATGTTTGAGGCGCTTCTGTTCGGAAGCGCTGGCGAGCTGGAGGTCGGCGAAACCGACGCGTTCCGTCTTCACGTTGGCGCCGCCGTAGACGATGACGGGCGGCTCCTGCGCGAAGGAAGGGGCAGCGATGGCGATACTTGCCAGGCCCGAGATGAGGGCGGCAACGACGGGGGCAGTCTTGCGTCCGAACATCTGAAATCTCCTTTTTGCGCCGTGCGTGCGGCAGGAGACTCAATGCGCCCGTTTACATTTGATTTCGCGCCCGCTTCGACCAGCCATCCGGCTGAATCGTTCGGCGCCGGAACGACCTCCGAAAAGGCGGCAATCATCGACGGGTGGACGAACGGCGGCCACCAATGGCTGTCATCCCCCTGTCATGTCAGGGGAATCTCCTAAGGGCTTGGACTCAGGCGGCGACGACCGTCTGGTCGATCGTTCCGAAAATCGGGTGATGACGGTCGTCGTGCATGGTGATGCAGACTCGGTCACCAGCCTTGAGGAACGGAGTTGCCGCCTGCCCGCGAAGGATGGTTTCGACCATTCGCACTTCGGCAATGCAGCTATAGCCAAGGCCGCCGTCGGCGACCGGGCGGCCGGGTCCACCATCCGAATCGCGGTTGGACACCGTGCCCGATCCGATGATCGTGCCGGCGCCGAGTTTCCGGGTTTTGGCGGCGTGGGCGATCAGCGTTCCGAAATCGAACGTCATGTCTTCGCCCGCGTCGGCCTTGCCGAAGGGCTGGCCGTTCAATTCGACTTCCAGCGCACCGTGCAGCTTGCCGTCGCGCCAGCGGTCGCCGAGCGCTTCGGGCGTGACGAAGACCGGCGAAAAGCTCGACGCCGGCTTCGACTGGAAGAAGCCGAAGCCCTTGGCGAGTTCGCCGGGGATGAGGTTACGCAGACTGACGTCATTGGTGAGGCCGACAAGGCGGATGCACTTCAACGCCTCCTCGCGGCTGACGCCCTGCTGCACGTCGCCAGTGACCACCACGACCTCGGCTTCCAGGTCGCATCCCCAGCTTTCGTCAGTGAGCGGAATGTCGTCGCGCGGACCAAGGAAGGCATCGGAACCGCCCTGGTACATGAGCGGGTCGTGCCAAAAGCTGTCGGGCATTTCCGCACCGCGCGCCTGCCGCACCAAGGCGACGTGGTTCACATAGGCCGATCCATCGGCCCATTGATAGGCGCGGGGCAAAGGCGCGGCGGCATCGCGCTCGTGGAATCGCTCGAGCGGGATGGCTTCATGTTGAAGGTCGGTGGCCAGCAGTCGCAAAGCCGGCTCGTAGCGGTCCCAGTCGTCAAGCGCCGCCTGAAGCGAAGCGACGATGTGGCCTGCGTCGGCATAATAAGCGAGATCCTCGGAAACGACGACGAGGCGGCCGTCGCGGCCATCTTTCAGCGATGCGAGCTTCATGCGGTTCCGATCGTGGGTTGGGCGAACGCCGGCTCGGACGTCATTCGGCCAGGGAGCCGGGATCGACGTGGAGCCATTGCGCGTGCTTCGGCGCTTTCTTGGTCCGACTCCATTCCTCGAGCATCAACGGCGCTACGCGCTCAAGCTCTTCATATTGATCCGGCGTGCCGATGTTGCACGCAAGCTCAAGCCGATGCCCGTTGGGATCGAAGAAATAGATGGAGCGGAAGATGCCGTGATAGGTCGGGCCAAGCACGTCAATGCCCTGCGCCTCAATATGCGTCTTGGCGGTGAGCAGGGTGTCCAAGTCGCCAACCTCGAAGGCGATATGCTGCACCCACTCGGGCGTGTTGGGGTCGCGCGACATCTCTGGTTGGTTGGGCAGTTCGAAGAAGGCAATGACGTTGCCGCCGCCGCAGTCCAGGAAGACGTGCATGTAGGGATCATAGGCGCCTGTCGAGGGCACATGGTCCTCGGCGAAGGCGTTGGTGTAGCGCATGCCGAGTACGCGCTGGTACCAGGCGACCGTCTCGCCCGCGTCCTTGCAGCGATAGGCGGCATGGTGGATTCGGTTGAGTGCGAAAGGATGGCTCATCGGCCGCCGGGGTTACGCCGGACCGCTCGATAATTCAAACCGCTGAGGGGAAGTGAGCCGACTCCGCGCCTCCCGCGCAGGGAGCCGGCCCAGTCTCATTAATGCGTATTGACGTCGACGTTGACCTTGTCGGGGATATTGATGTTGGTGTCCTTGCCGCCGAAACCGAGCTGGTCGCGGAACAGGAACAGCAGCACCAGAACCACAATGATCAGCAGCACGACGGCAACCACGCCGCCGCTGCCGCCGCCGTCGGTTTCGACGATGGTCGTACGGTCGGTGTCTCTATCATCGGCCATGTCGTTCACTCCCTGTAATCTTGCTTACAATGGCGAAACGAACGCGCACGCCAATGCGGGGTTCCACTTAAGGACCCCCGGCCGGGAATGACAATTGTGGAAAGGGCTGGTTAGCCTTGGCGAGCTCGCAAAGGGGCAAAGCTGCCCCGCAGCTTAGCCTTGACGAGCTTTGAAGCGCCGGTTCGTCTTGTTGATGACGTAGGTGCGGCCACGACGGCGAATCACCCGGCAGTCGCGGTGACGCGACTTCAGCGACTTGAGGCTATTGCGAATCTTCATGGCCGGGCTGCCTGCTCGTTCTCTTGTTCTAAAATGTATGGAGGTCGTGAAACCGGGGCGTCCCCTATAAGGCGACCGAGGCGAAGTCAAGGCGCTGCGCCTCCGTGGCGCCCCTCAATTCCCGAACGAAAGCCGCAACTTCGGCAGGCGAGGCACCGTCCGCGATCCGCTGGACGATGGCCGAACCGCTGATCACGCCAGCCGCCCCATGGTCCAAGGCTTCGCGAACATGATCGGGGCTGGAAATCCCGAAACCGAGGACAGGGGGCGCCGCTCCGGCCAAATCCAGCGATTCGAACAGGGAACGGTGATCGAGCTGAAGGCGGCGGTCCGCGCCGGTCACGCCCGTGCGGGCAACGCAATAGGTGTAGCCGCTGCTGATGCGCGCGATCCGCTCGATCGTCGCCTGCGGGGTGTTGGGCGCGGCGATCATCACCAAGTCGATCCCCGCCGCCTTCGCCGCCGCCGCATAGGGTTCGGCCTCCAAGCACGGGACGTCGGCGACCAGCAGGCTGTCGGCGCCGGCCTCGGCCAGTTCATGTGCAAATTGTTCAATGCCCCGAGCGTTGACGATATTGGCATAGGTCAGAACGCCAATCGGAATATCCGGGTGTCGTTTCCTGAAGCGCCCGATCATCTCGAAGCAATCGCCGGTCCGTACGCCTGCCTTGAGGGCCCGGACGGCGGCAGCCTGGATGACCGGGCCGTCGGCGACCGGATCGCTGAACGGAATGCCGAGTTCGACCATGTCGGCTCCGCCGTCGACGAGCGCATCGAGGTAGGCCTCGCACTCGGCAATGCCGGGATCGCCGAGCGTGAGGAAGGCCCCAAGCGCGCGCTGGCCGCTGCGTTCGAACATGGCGGCGTAGCGCGTCATTTGCCGAGCAGCCTTTGCGCCGAGGCCATGTCCTTGTCGCCGCGCCCGGAGACATTGACGAGCAGGACCGGATTGTCGTCGCGCTCTTCGGCAAGCTTCAGGGCAAAAGCGACGGCGTGGGCGCTTTCGAAGGCCGGAATGATGCCCTCGTTCCGTGCCAGCGCCGCGAAGGCGTCCAGCGCTTCCTGGTCGTTCACGCCAACATAATCGGCGCGGCCGCTCTCCTTCAAATGCGCGTGCTCCGGGCCGACAGCGGGATAGTCGAGCCCAGCCGAAACCGACCAGGTATCGTCAACCTGCCCGTCCTCATCCTGCAGCAGGAAGGTCTCGGCGCCATGAAGGATGCCGGGGCGGCCCTTGAGGATGGTGGCGCCATGGTCGCGCCCGTCGAGACCCTTGCCGGCGGCTTCGACGCCGATCAGCGCCACTCCCTCATCCTCGATGAAGTCCGAGAAGATGCCGATTGCGTTTGAACCCCCGCCGACGCAGGCGATGACGGCGTCGGGCAGTCGGCCTTCCATTTCCAGGATCTGTTCGCGCGCTTCCTTACCGATGACGCGCTGAAATTCGCGGACCATCAGTGGGAAAGGATGCGGGCCGGCTACCGTCCCGAGCAGATAATGGGTGTCGGCAAAGCTCGCGGTCCAGTCGCGCAGCGCTTCGTTGACCGCGTCCTTCAATGTCCGCCCGCCGCTGGTCACCGGCACGACCTCAGCGCCCATCAGCTCCATGCGAAAGACGTTCAATTGCTGCCGCTCGACGTCGTCGGCGCCCATGTAGATTCGCGTCTCGAATCCCAGTAGCGCGCCGACCATCGCCGTCGCGACGCCATGCTGTCCGGCGCCGGTTTCAGCGATCAGCCGGCACTTGCCCATGCGCTTCGCTAACAGGCCCTGTGCGAGAACTT
This sequence comes from Sphingomonas alba, assembly GCF_023516555.1. Classification (GTDB taxonomy): domain Bacteria; phylum Pseudomonadota; class Alphaproteobacteria; order Sphingomonadales; family Sphingomonadaceae; genus Sphingomicrobium; species Sphingomicrobium album. Next base: position 1,242,294 of record NZ_JAMGBD010000001.1, on the reverse strand, counting down.
GGTTTGTCTTGTGGGCGCCGCCATGAAGCAGGTCCTCGCGCTTCAGGTAGATGCGGGCCTTGCCGGCGCCGAGGTTGCGACAACGCGTCAGCGGTGTCGGCCGTCCGGCATAAGTGGTGAGCAGATCGTCGAGCTCGGCCTGGAAACTGGGGTCGCCACGCGCGGCCAGGAAGGCGTTCTCGAGTTCGGTGATCGCTGGAACGAGGATCTCGGGGACGTAGGCACCGCCGAAGCGGCCGAAGCGGCCGGTCATCAGCATGATCCGCTCCTCGACGGCGCCCGAAGTTCAGCGAACAGGGCTGCGACCTTGTCAGGATCCTTCAACCCGGGCGCACATTCGACGCGCGAGCAAAGGTCGAGTCCAAAGGCGCCAACAGCCTGCGCCGTACGGGCGTTGTCTGGTCCTATGCCGCCGGCGAGGAACGCGGAGGGGAGGTCGTTCCGCTCCCTCACCAGCGACCAGTTGAACGTCTCGCCCGTGCCGCCGGCGCGTCCGTCGCGTGCAGTGTCGAACAGGCTCCGGTCGGCGCCCCTGCGGGCAGCTGGGGCATGGCCGTTTACTGGGCAGGTCGCCCAGACCTCGACATCTTCGGGCAGTTCCGCGCGGACGGTCGCGATCTCTTGTTCCGTCTCCGCGCCATGCAATTGCACAGCAGCCAAGCCCGCCTTTGCGGCGACACGGATGACCTCGTTCACCGGTGCGTCGCGAAACACGCCGACCGGCTTCATCTCTGCCGATCGCGCCACCTCGGCCAAGGCTTTCGCACGCTGGGCAGTTACTGTTCGTGACGAGAATGGCGCGAGAATAAAACCGGCATGGGTCGCGCCCGCCGCTCCCGCCAGCTTCACATCTTCCACGCATGTCAGTCCGCATATTTTGACGTTGCCATGGACCAGTGCCCTCGCCGCCTGGCCGGTATCGGGCGCTGCCATGAGCGCCGAACCGACCAGGAAGGCGTCGACCAAGGGGGCTAGACGGTCGACGTCCCTGCGCGCGGCGATGCCGGATTCGGCGATCGCCAGCACGCCGGCGGGGATGAGCGGCGCAAGCCGCTCGGTGACGGAAAGGTCGGTCGCCAGCGTCTTCAAGTCCCGATTATTGACACCGATGATCTTCGGCCGAAGCGACAGGGAACGCTCCAGCTCCTTTTCGTCATGCACCTCGACAATGACATCCATGTTGAGGCGCTCGGCTTCGGTCATGACCGTCCGGGCCTCTCCGTCGGTCAGCACCGACATCATCGCCAGCACCGCGTCGGCCCCGGCGGCGCGCGCTTCCAGCACCTGGGCCGGATCGACGATGAAATCCTTGGCGAGAATCGGGCCGTCGAACAGCTCCCGCGTCTTGGAGAGATCTGCAAGCGAACCGGCAAAGGCCGGCCCGTCGGTCAGCACGCTGATCGCGTCCGCGACCGGCGCATAGGCTTTTACCGCATCTATCACGGGCAGGCTGCTACGATGGCCGGAGGGCGAGGCGCGCTTTACCTCCATGATGAACCGCGCGCCGTCCCTGGCCAGCGTGTCGTACAGGCTACGGGTCGAGGGCCGGACTTCGAACGAGCGGCCGCGAAGCCGATCCGCGACTTCGCTCCGCTTTCGCGCGACGATACCGGCCAGGACGTCAGTCATGGCTCGCCTCGACATAGAGGTTAAGGACGCGCCCCGCTTCGCCCGAGAGCAAGGCGTCACGCGCCAGACCGAAACCTTCGCGCAGGCTCGACGCCTTGCCGGTGGTCATCAGCAAGGCCCCGGCGTTGAGCGCGGTGATGTCCTGCTCGGCCTTGGTGCCGGCGCCGGCGAGAAGCACCCGGAGGCGCGCGGCATTTTCCTCGGCATCGCCGCCGACTGCCGTCTCGAGCGGTGCGCGATGCAGGCCGACGTCCTCCGGCACCAATATCTGCTCCTCCAGCCGGCCGCGATCGAGACGCACTGCATGCGTCTCGCCGTGCAAAGCGATCTCGTCGAGGCCCGAGCCGTGGACGACCAACGCTTGCTCGACGCCCATTGCATCCAGTGTCTTTGCGATCATGTGCAGCCTCGCAGGATCGGCGACGCCCAGCAGCTGCACAGGGGGCCGGGCCGGATTGATGCAGGGTCCGAGCAGGTTGAGCACGGTCCGCACCTGAAGCTGGCGCCGCACCAGTCCCGCATGGCGCAGGCCGGGATGATAGGCCGGCGCGAAAAGGAAACAGAAGCCGGTCGTGTCGAGCAGCCGACGCGCCTTGTCCGGCGCGAGCTCGATCTTCGCGCCCAGGGCTTCCAGCACATCGGCCGATCCGCATTTCGAGCTGACGGCACGATTTCCATGTTTGGCGATGGGCAGGCCGCAGGCGGCCGCAACGAAGGCGGTCGCGGTCGATACGTTGATCAGGCCCGATCCATCCCCGCCCGTGCCGCAGCAGTCGGCGAAGAGGTAATCGGGCCGATCGAACGGCGTTGCCGCCGCGAAGAGCCCGCGCGCCGCGCCGATCATCTCCTCGGTCGTTTCGCCCTTCATGCGCAAGGCAATGAGCATTCCGGCAATTTCGGCGGGCTCCAGCTTTCCGAGCACGAGGCGTTCAAACAGATGCTCGGAATCCTCCGAACTGAGGTCATGGCCGGACAGGAGCCGAGGCAGGGGATTGGGCACCGGGCCGTGGTCGACGACCTCGTGGCGAAGCGGCGGCAGCTCAACTTGGGCTTGTGACAACATGGGCTGATCTCGTTTGGCTAAGGCAAGAAAAAACCCGCCTTGAGGGCGGGCTTCGAAGGACTTGGGTTGGTGATCTAGAGCTTCACCAGCCGCGCCATCGGGCCGCGCCAAACGAGTGCGAACGCCACCACCAGCCGCGAGCCGTAAAATTCGTCAGCGATGCAAAAGCGTTAGCCATCCCCATAAGCTTCGGCTCCGACGGCCTGCCTGTCAAGCACTAGGGTTTGCGAGGAGCCGCCGGGGGCTCTATCAGGCCGCCAAATTCACCATAAATTCCGAAGGGCCTTTCATGTCGATCACCATCTCCAGCGCCTTCGACGCCGGCAACATTCGCGTCGTCAAGCAATCGGGCACGACTGCCGAGCTGGAGATCGTCACCGATCACATGAGCGACTTCTACCAGTGGTTCCACTTCCGCCTAGCGGGCGCAGCCGGCCGCGAAGTAACGCTGAAGATCACCAATTGCGGCGGCTCGGCCTATCCGGGCGGCTGGCCGGACTACAAGGCTTGCGTTTCGATCGACCGTGAGGATTGGACCCGCATCGACGGCACCAGCTACGCCGACGGCACTCTTTCCATCCGCTTCACGCCGGAAGCCGACATCGTCTGGATCGCTTACTTCGCGCCTTATTCGATGGAGCGGCACCACGACCTGGTTTCGACGATTGCCGCGCTTCCGGGCGTTGCCTACCGCTCGCTCGGCAAGAGCCTGGACGGCCAGGACATCGACTGCCTGACGATCGGGGAGGGCAAGCTGACCGTCTGGCTTTATGCGCGCCAGCATCCGGGCGAGAGCATGGCCGAATGGTGGATGGAAGGCGCGCTTGAGAAGCTGACCGATCCAGACGATCCAGTCGCCCGTGTCCTCCGCAGCGAATGCACGTTCCATGTGGTTCCGAATATGAACCCGGACGGGTCGCGACGCGGCCACCTGCGCACCAACGCCGTCGGCGTGAACCTCAACCGCGAATGGCATGCCCCAAGCGCAGACAAGAGCCCGGAAGTCCTGTGCGTCCGCAATGCCATGGATGAGCAGCCGCCGGCCTTCGCCATGGACGTCCACGGCGACGAGGCGATCCCCGCCAACTTCCTTGCCGGTTTCGAAGGCATCCCGTCGCTGAAGGACAGCCAGACAAGGCTCTTCAAGCTGTTCAGCGACACGCTTGAGCGGCTATCGCCCGACTTCCAGACCCGCCAGGGCTATGAGATCCCGGCCCCGGGCCAGGCCAATATGTCGATGTCCACGACCCAGCTGGCCGAGCGCTACGGCTGCGTGTCGATGACGTTGGAAATGCCCTTCAAGGACAATTTCGACCTGCCCGACGAGGTCTATGGCTGGTCGCCGGACCGCTCGAAATATTTGGCGTTCTCCTGCCTGGATTCGCTGCATGCGATCCTGCCGGACCTCAAGGCTGCGCAGTCGGCGAGCTCGAAGTCCGAGAAGGTCGATGCCTAAGCTCGTCCTGCTGCGGCACGGACAGTCGCAGTGGAACCTTGAGAATCGCTTCACCGGCTGGTGGGATTCGGACCTCAGCGACAAGGGCATTGCCGAGGCGCGCGCCGCCGGAAAGCTGCTCAAGGATCGCGGGTTCGATTTCGATCAATGCTTCACCAGCGTGCAGACGCGGGCAATCCGCACCCTGCACCTCGTCCTGCATGAAATGGACCGCCTGTGGCTGCCGGTGACCAAGGACTGGCACCTCAACGAGCGTCACTATGGCGGGCTGACCGGGCTCAACAAGCAGGAGATGATCGACAAGGTCGGGGCCGCGCAGGTCAAGATCTGGCGTCGCTCCTTCGACACGCCGCCGCCACCTCTTCCAGAGGACAGTCCCTACTTCGTCGGCAGGGACCGTCGCTATTCAGGCGTTGACGTGCCGGCGAGCGAAAGCCTCAAGGATACGATCGAGCGGGCGCTGCCTTACTATCAGGCGGAGATCGCGCCGCGCCTCATGCAGGGCCAGCGGATCATCGTTGCCGCGCACGGCAATTCGCTGAGGGCTCTGGAAAAGCATCTGTCGAAGATCAGCGACGACGCAATCGTCAGCCTGGAAATCCCGACCGGTGAGCCGATTGTCTATGAGCTGGCGGACGATCTCTCAGTCCACGACCGCTATTATTTGACCGAACGCAGCTGAGACGCGGTCAGGCAGCGTCCTTTTCCCGGTACATCGCCTCATCGGCCCGATCGAGGACAGATGCTGGAGAGTCGCCGGTCTGGAGCACCGTAAAGCCGATGGCGATGCTAAGCGGCAGGCACTTGCCCCCGAAGCAGAACTCGCAATCCGCGACCTGGTCGGCCAGCCGCGCGGCGGTCTCTTCGGCGCTCTTCTCGTCGGCATGGTCGAGCAGGATGGCGAATTCGTCGCCGCCGATCCGCGCGACCATGTCGGTCTGCCGAACGCTAGCCACCATCATCTCTGTCAAATGGATCAGTGCAGCATCGCCGGCGCTATGGCCGAACGCGTCGTTGAGCGCCTTCAACCCGTCGACGTCCACGAATAACAGAGCCGACGGCGTGCCGTGGCGCTCCTGGCGGGCGATCATCCGGTCGAGCGAGGCGACCAGGCCGCGGCGGTTCGCGACCGGCACCAGCGAATCCATGTTCGCCAGCCGATCGAGTTCCTCCACCCGCGATTCCAGACGCGCCACTTCGGCTCGCAACCGCGAGATTTCGGCGACCAATGTTTCTGGGTCCACGCTGATAACGCGCTGATCCATATCGTGATGCCCGCTTTGCCCTTTTCCCAAATAGCCGAATTTCAACTGAAACGGAATTAGCCGTTTGCGGTTGTCTCAGATTGCGCCAACCAACTGTTGTTCCTAAACCGCAGGCCTGTTCGTAAGGGGCTTGGAATTCAAATGGCGCTGGTCGGAATCATCATGGGATCGACCTCCGACTGGGAGACGATGCGCCATGCCGCCGAAACGCTCGACATGCTGGGTGTCGCCTACGAGAAGAAAGTCGTCTCCGCGCACCGCACGCCGCAGCGGCTTTATGATTATGCGCACAGCGCCAAGGGCCGTGGGCTGAAGGTGATCATCGCCGGCGCTGGCGGGGCAGCGCACCTTCCCGGCATGGCCGCATCGATGACGACTCTGCCGGTGCTCGGCGTGCCGGTGGAATCCAAGGCGCTCAAGGGCATGGATAGCCTGCTCAGCATCGTCCAGATGCCGGCCGGCGTGCCGGTGGGGACACTCGCCATCGGCCAGGCTGGCGCGGTCAATGCGGCGCTGCTCGCCGCCTCGATCCTCGCCACCGCCGATCCAGAGCTGGGCCGCAAGCTCGACGAGCACCGCGAGCGCCAGACCAGTAGCGTCGCCGAACATCCCGAATGATTGCACCGGGCGAGACCATCGGCATCGTCGGCGGCGGCCAGCTCGGCCGGATGCTCAGCATGGCCGCGGCACAGCTCGGTTATCGCACAATCATCTTTGATCCGAACAGGCGGACCTGCGCCGCCGACGTCGCCGCCGGCCATGTCTGCGCCGATTTCGACGACCTGCTGGCGATGGAGGATTTCGCCGCTCAGGTCGATGTCGTGACCTACGAGTTCGAGAATTTGCCGGTCGATCCCTTGCTGGTCATCGGCAAGCGGCTGCTGCCCGGCACCAAGTCGCTGGGTATCTCCCAGGATCGTGGTCGCGAGAAGGAATTCATCGAAGGCTGCGGCGCGCGGGTCGCGCCCTGGCGATGCATCGACAGCGCCGAAGATGTCCGCTCGGCCGTCGAGGCGCTCGGGCATCCGATTGTGCTCAAGACCCGCCGTTACGGTTATGACGGCAAGGGCCAGGCCTGGATTCGATCGGCGGACGAGGCGGAAGCCGCCTGGGATGCCATCGGGCGCGAACCGGCAGTTGCCGAAAAGGGCGTCCCTTTCGACCACGAATTCTCGGTCATCCTCGCCCGCAGTGCCGATGGCAGCCATGCCTTCTGGGATTCGCCCGACAACAGCCATGAAGGCGGCATCCTCCGTCGCTCGACGGTTCCCGCACCGGCCGCCGTCCTGGCCCAGGTCGAGGAAGCCCGCGACTTCGCGCTCCGCATTGCCGAGGCGCTCGGACATGTTGGTGTGCTGACGGTCGAGTTCTTTGCGTCCGCCGACGGGCCGGTCGTCAACGAGATCGCCCCGCGCGTCCACAACAGCGGTCACTGGACGATCGAGGGCGCCGAGACCTCGCAATTCGAACAGCATATCCGCGCTGTCTGCGGCCTGCCCTTGGGCTCGACCGCGCTTGCCGGCCGCAAGGCGGTGATGGAAAATCTGATCGGTCCTGAGGTCGAGCGCTGGCCCGAACTGATGGCCGCGCCCGGCGTGCATTTGCACCTCTACGGCAAGGGCGAAGCCCGCCCCGGCCGCAAGATGGGTCACTTCACGAAGGTGGAGCCTTAGGGCGTCCCGTACTGCGAGCCGAACGACACCGTGAACGGCTGGCGCAGGTAATAGACGAAGCCGTCGTAAACGGCCTTCGCGGCGGTCGCGATCGTCTGCGGCCGGTTGGTGCCGGCGCGGGCGAAGAAGGCCACCGCCAGCCGGCGGCCGTTAGGCAGTGTGATGAAGCCGACATCGCTGGTCAGGCCCGTCAGCGTCCCCGTCTTGTGCTCGACCGGCGTCCCCGCCGGCAGCAGGTAGCGCATGCGGTTCTTGCCGGTCTGGCACTGGGCCATGAGTCTCAGCAAATAGGACTTGCTTTGCGGCCTTAGCAGCGTGCCATTGTCGATCCGCCGCAGCAGCTCGACCATGGCCTTGGGGCTGGCGGAATCGCGCACGTCCCAAAGGTCGCGCTTGGCAGCGAGCAGGTCGGCAATGTTGCGGTCGATGCGCAGGCCCGTGACATTGCGCTGTTCCAGCCAGGACTGGATCTTGGCCGGCCCGCCGAGATTGCGGATCAGCAGGTCGGTGGCGTGATTGTCGCTGTGAATCAGCATTCGCGCCATCAGCTGCGAGGCAGTCTGGCCGCCGATGATTTCATCGAGGTCGCGTTGGCCGAATTCGACCTGGGCGAGATAGTTGGCGGCGACCGCGACCTTGACCGTGCTCGCCATCGGGAAGGCCTGGTCGCCATGCACGGCAACCAGCTCGCCGGTCTTCAGGTCCAATGCTGCAATGCCGATATTGCCCGGGCTCGAATTGGCGATTGAGCTGAGGTTGCTCTCAAGGAACCGCAGGCCGTCCGGCGCCTCCGCCAGAGCGGGGGTCGCAATCAGCGCATAGAAACAGACCAGAGCCCCAGTTAGCCGCCTCATATCGCTCCCGTATCGGATTGAATCGAAAGGATAAGGTCTACGCGAACTTCATTGATTAGCGATGAATCCTGCGTTCGGACGTTGCTGGGACGGGGTGAATCGAGTCCAATGATGCAACCTGGGACAGTTTTGCGCGGGTTAACCCTGACGCTCCCGGAATGACATTTGCGCGCGTTTCAGCATTTCCTCATGCCCCGCTCATGACGTTCAGCGGCATGCAATGGCACCGTTACGACCATATTTGCCGATTGGGAGAAAGGTCATGGCAAGCAATGCAGAGGGGCAAGGCATAAGGCGCGGCAACCGGATGCGGTGGATAATCTGGGGAGGGGCCGCAGCTCTCCTGCTGCTCCCGGCTATCGCCATGCAGTTCCCCGGCAGCGGCGTCGTCTGGGGCCCGGAAGACTTCATCGTCATGGGGGCGATGCTGGGCCTCGCCTGCGGTTCCTATGAGCTCGTCGCGCGCCTGTCCGACCGCCGTGCCTATCGCGCCGGCTTTGGCCTCGCGATCCTCACCTGCTTCCTGCTCGTCTGGGTCAATCTTGCCGTCGGCATTATCGGCTCGGACGACAATCCGGCGAACCAGATTTACCTCGCCGTCCTCGGCATCGTCATCGTCGGAGCGGTCGTCGTCCGCGGGCGGGCAAGGGCGATGGTGTGGGTCACGGCTCTGGCCGCGATCGCCCAAGCGGTCGTCGCCGGCATCGCGCTTGGCTCCGGCCTTGGCGTTGAGGACCCCAACTGGCCGCTCGACCTGATGGGCGCCAGCGGCATGTTCGTGCTTCTCTGGCTTGGTTCTTCGATGCTATTCCGGCTGGCGGGAAGGGGATGATGTGAGCCGAAGGGACGTCCACCGCTGCGCGTTGATCACGTCCCTCGCCTGTTCGGCCCTCGCCCTCTTCGTGGTGTTCGCCAACATCCTGGCTGGCATCGGCCCTAAAGCGGACGAGACGACCAGCGCGCATCTCTGGCAGCTGCTGATGACGGCCCAGGTGCCGTTGGTCGCCATTTCGATCGCGACGGCGGACCTGCGCAGGCGTTTCACGATACCCATGATGGCACTGCAGTTGGCGTTGATCGCCGCGGCGTGCGTGCCCGTCTGGCTAGCCCATTATTAGGCGGCGCAGGCGCATCCGCATGTGCAAGTGGCGCCGCTGCTCCTATGCGGCCAGGATTTCACCAAGGCGTCCTCGCTCCACAATTCCATCGGTTGATGGCCGTTCAGGCTGCCGGCATGGTCGACCGCCGCTTCATGGCCGGCTGCTTCGAATGGATGATATTGAATGATCAGCCCGCCTTCGCGGTCGAAAACATAGAGATTGTAGCGAAACATCGACTGCCCCCAGTTCGCTTGGAGTACGGGTGTGACGTAACGGTTGCGGGGAAGGGGCAACTTGGCTTGAGCGCCTTGAATTTAAGAAATCACGACATGTCGCGTTTCAGCAAATTGGCAACATGGATTAACTAGTCAAAGCGGTTGGCGGTTGAGCCGCCTGCCGATCTCCACCTGGGCAAGAAAGTCCTTCATCATGCCCGCAACTTCCTCTTCGGGCCCGAGGCGCTGCCTCGAACCGCAGCCGGACCAGCTGGCCCAGGCCTGGCCGTCCTCCAGGCTGAAGATGATACCCGTCGCCTTGCTCTCGCACGCCACCGGTCCAGGACTGTTGCGAACGAAGTAGCGCGCCGCCCGCACCAGCGTCAGCATCAACGCCGATGTGCCCAGGAAGACGAGGATGCCGAAGACGTCGGTCGGTCCGGCGATCGGCACGAAGCGCGGGTCGATGAACATCATGTCCGCAACCGCCGCCGACGCCAGCGCAACCAGCGCGGCATAGCGCCAATCCATCAGCAGCGCCGCGATCAGCACGAACGGCAAATAGGGCGAGAAGGCGACGCCGGAAATGTGGTCATCGACTACGAAACGCAGGGCGGTCGGAACCGTCACCGCCGCAAAGGCGCAGGGCAGCACCATGGCATCGAACACCGGCGGCTCGACCAGCCACCGCTTGAGCACGCCGACAAGACTCATCGCACATCCCAAAACAACAGGCGCGAGACACTATTGGGCAGGCAAAAAAAGCATTTCGCGATCACGCCACACGCTTGAGTGTTGGCGACGCCGCTTATGTCCGCTCTCGGCCCATTGCGGACATTGGCCTTGCCTGTAAGCATTGGGTTATGCGTGTGTTCGTCGCTTTGTTGGCATTTCTTTGCGCGGCCGGATGCTCAACGGAGCCGCCGATTGCCGGGCCGATCGAGCCGGAGCCACTCCAGACGGGTTTTCCGCTGGAACCCAGCGATGATCGACCCAATCGCAGCGAGAGCGAGCTGTTCGAACGCCTTGCCGATGCACTCAAAAAGCAGCCCGTAACGGCTGCGGCCGTGGCCCGCGCCTTCAATCTGCAAAGCGAGTGCGCGACACACGGATGCCACTTTGGCCAAACCGCCATTGGCGGCATGGTCGCGCGAAAGGGCGAGATGAGGTTCGACCGCAACGGGCTGATCTTCGAGCTCGACGACATTTCCGGGAAATGCGTGAGGGCAAGCGTGATGGCCCGACACTTCGAGGGCGGTGGGGTCGAGCAATCCTGTCTCGACGCGCAATGCTGGTATTACAAAGCTCGGCAGAGTTGGGGCACGCTGTCTTTCGAATTGCCCGAACCCCGCGGAGGATGCGTGAAATCCGTGATGATCGATACGTACCGGCAATCGAATTGAGCGATACGCATCAATTATGTGCCGCGGCGTTCGCTCTCTGCTGCCTGACCGCCTGCGTCCCGAGCCCTCCTGTCCTTGAGCGCGTGGATATGGATGCCGTCCAGAGGGAAATTGCCGACGGCCGGGCGGCCGCTCTCCGCGAAGTGCAGGCGTCACCAACCAACGTGGAGCGTGAGTTCTACGTGGGCTGGGAAATGCACTACGGCTACACCCTGACGCCTGTAGACCACCCCGGCGACGACCTATGGCCCGACTTTGCCGATCAGCAGGTCCAGGCGGCTTTCGATGACTTCATTCAACCCGGCCGGGTTTACCTCAAGGGCGAAGCAATCCCCTTGCTGGGCAAAAGGATCGTATGTCGATGCGCTGGCGTCGAATGGACCTATCTCAATGCCGAGAAGCGCTTCCTGGTGAGGTCCGCAAAGTTGGAAGCCCGCTGACGGCAGCTTTCCACCCAAAACGGCCGCATCCGGTTTCCGCCTAAAGTCGCCCTTAGCCCCAAACGAAAACGGCGGCCGCCGGAAGGCAACCGCCGCCATCGTTTCGCGAGGTATCCCGCCGCTTATTTCGGCTGGATCACCTCGACCGGAATGCCCAGCTTGTCGAGCTGCGGCTTCACCTGCTTGGCGTCGCCGACGACGACCCAGCTGAAGCCGTTCGGGTCGACCGCCGTCTTCAGCGCCTGGTCGAGGCCTGCGCGGGTCAGGCCGCGATACTTGTCGGCCAGCAGCTCATAATAATTGTCCGGCCGGCGGTAGAGGTCGTTGGCCATCATCGCTGCAAGCACCGCTCCGCTTGTCTCGAACCGGCCCGGAAGCGCGTCGACATTGTTGGAGACGAGGCGGGTCAGTTCCTCCTGAGTCACGCCCTGCTTGTTGAGCATGATCTGCAGGTCGTTGTTAAGCGCGCGGATGGACTCGCCCGTCTTGTCTGCCTGCACGGGCGCATTGATCAAATACGGCACGGCATTGACGTTGAGGGCGATCGACGAGCGCACGCCATAGGACCAGCCCTTGGTTTCCCTGAGGTCCATATTGATGCGCGACAGGAAGTTGCCGCCCAGAACCTCATTGGCGCCGCTGTAAGGGACGATTTCTCCGTATGGATTGATACCCGTCAGCTGGCCGCCATAGATGATCGACTGCGGCGAGCCCGGACGGTCGATCAGGTAGATCCTTTGGGCGGACGGACGAGCCGGCGGCGCGCTGAAGGTCTTGACGCCCTTGGGAGTTGCCGGCGCGGTCCAGGTGCCGAAACGCTGCTCCAGCTGCGGCTGAAGTTCCGCCAGCGGCAGGTTGGAGACTACGAAAATCTCCATATTGTCCGGGCGCAGCCAGGTGCTGTGGAACGCCTTGAGGTTATCCGGCGTAAAACCGGTCACAGCCGCAACCTGTCCCAGCCCGGTCGTCGCATAGGGGTGGTTCTCGCCGTAGATCAGCGCCGGCAAGGCGCGGGCCGCCATCGAATTCGGCTCCTTCTGCGCCTGGCTGATCGCGGTCAGCGTCTGGGTCTTCACACGGTCGACATCCGGGGCGTTGAAGTCCGGCCGTTCGACGATGTCTCGCAGCAAGTCGAGCGACGGCGACAGGTTCGCCGACAGGGCCCCGAGGATGATCGTGGACCGGTCGGCGCTCCCGCTGGCCGAAACTTCGGCTCCCAGGCTCTCCTCTTCCTCGGCGATTTGCTGGCTCGTCTTGCCGGCCGCGCCTTCTTCCAGGAGGTTCAGCGTCAAATTCTGCAAGCCGCGACCCGAAACGGCGTCGGCCGAATAACCGGCGTCGAACGACAGAGCGACCTGCGTGGTCGGGATGGCATTGCGCTGGGCGTAATGGACCTGGACGCCGTTCGACAGTGTCGTGTGGGTGACGTTCGGGAAGTCGAGCGGCGGCGTCTGGGCGACCGCCGGCATGACACGCGGGGTCTTCTTGGTCGGGATGTCCTTGCCCTTGGCCTTGCCGCCCTTGGCTTCCTCGTACGGCGGGCGCTCACCGGGTACGAGGTTCACCTTGAACGCCGGCCGGCCGAGCCATTGCTGCATCGCCGCCTTGACGTCGGCCGCCGAGACCGAGGCATATTGGTTCAGCGAGCGCTTGTAGAAATCGCTGTCACCGGTGAAGACCTTGCCTTCGGCCAGCGCGACGGCCTTGCCGCCGAAGCCGCCGACCGTTTCGAGGCCACGGATGCGGCCGGCAACGTCCTGCGTCGCCGCGCGAGCGACCTCTTCCTCGGTCGGGCCGTTGGCCAGATAGTCGGCCATGATCTCGTCGAGCCTTTTGTCGACCACCGCCGGATCGACGCCGGGTTTAACCGTCGCGCTGACCTCGAACAGGCCGATGCGCTGGAAGACCTGCAGGCCGGCGCTGACCGAGACGGCCAGTTTCTCGTCGCGGACCAGGATGCGGTCGAGGCGCGAGCTGGCAAGGCCGCCGAGGATCGAGCCGCCAAGGTCGATCGCGGCCAGCTGCGGCGAATTGATGCCCGGGACGGCCCAGTGGCGCTGCAGCTCGACCGCGGCGACATGGTCTTTCATCTCGATCGTCTTGGTCGCCGGCAGGGTCGGGACATTCGCCTGTGCCGGATTGTTGACCGGGCCTGGCTTGATCGCGCCGAAATATTTCTCGACCAGCGGCCGCGCCTCGGCGGCGTTGATGTCGCCGGCAAGGACCAGCACGGCATTGTTCGGGCCGTATTTGTCGATGAACCATTCCTTCACCGTGGCGAGCGTCGCTGCGTCGAGGTCGGCCATCGAGCCGATGGTGTCGTGATGGTAGGGGTGGGCGCCCGGGAAAAGGGTCGCCAGCACTTCATAGTCGACGAGGCCGCCTGGGCGGTTGTCGCCCTGCCGCTTTTCATTCTGCACGACGCCGCGCTGGTTATCGAGCTTCGACTGGTCGATCGCGCCGAGCAGATAGCCCATGCGGTCGCTTTCCATGAACAGGGCCCGTTCCAGCGCGCCCCTCGGAACCGTCTCGAAATAATTGGTGCGGTCGAACCAGGTCGTGCCGTTGTAATCGGTCGCGCCGATCTGCTGCAGATAGGTGAAGTAATCGCCCGGCAGGTTTTCCGAGCCGTTGAACATCAAATGCTCGAACAGGTGCGCGAAGCCGGTCTTGCCGGCGGGTTCGTCCTTGGAGCCCACATTATACCAGGTGCTCACCGCAACGACCGGCGCCTTGTGGTCTTCATGGACGATGACCGTCAGGCCATTCGCCAGCTTGAACTCTGTGTGCGGGATGGCGACCTGGCTGACCAGCGCGCTCACCGGAGCGGCCTGAATCACGGGCGGGGCAGGCGGGATGGCCGGCGCAACCGCTGCCGTAAGATCGGCGACGGCCGCGGACTGGACGCGGGCGCTGGGAGCGCAGGCCGCCAGCACGGACGCGGACGCAAGCAGGACGGTCAGCTTGGACAAGTTACGCATGGGAGGGAGGCTCCGGATGAAGAGAAAATATGCGGGCGCACACTAAGCGGCTGACGCGCAAGCGCAACTGTCTTCGGTTAAAGCGCGCCGGGCATCGATAAACGACCGGAACCGCTTCAGAATCGCGCCGAAATTCCGCCGTAGAATTCCAGGTCGGGAGTCTCGCGGGTCAAACCGAAATTGGCGCCCGCGTCCAACTGCACATCATTGCCGATGACATAGGCGATGGCGGCGTCCGCCGATGCCTGGCTAACGGTTTCCGCCGGGTCGAAATTGAAGCTGCTCCACAGCTCGCCGCCGATCGTCAGCCGGGGCGTAACCGCCGCGGAAATATTGAGGACGTTGACCAAGGCGGCGTGGCGACCATGACCGTCCACATCGGCGAGAAGATCCACCTCTGGGCCGAGCGTCGCACTGACCGCCCCGCCCAATGAAAAGCTGACGGGAATAGCCAGTCCGCCTTCCAGCTTTCCGTCGCCGATATCGTGCTTGGCGGTGGGAAATTTCACGAATGGCAGGAGCGCAAGCTGAACCGGCGCGTCATCATCCGACAGCCGGTATTTGTATCGGACCAAAATATCTCCAAATCCGGACGCCTTGCCCGCGTCGCCCGTGATCCGGACGTACGGCGTGATATTCAATTCGACGTCCGACCGGTCATCGACGCCAACCTTCAGCAGGCTCGACCCCAACGCGGTCGCCTCGACCGTCTCGCCGCCTTCCTTGATCTGCGCCCAATCAATCGCGCCGACCTCCAACTGGAAATGCCCGGCCGGCACGGTGCAGACGGCATTGGCCTTGGCCGGTCGGTCGGCGCAGATCGGCGTGTCTAGGGCCGCAGCAGCCGCGGCAGCCGCGGCGAGCAGGAGCGAGCTCATATCTGCACTTGGCTGCCAAGCTCGATCACGCGATTGATCGGCAGGCGGAAGAATTCCATCGCGCTCTCCGAGCTCTTGAGCATCCAGGCGAACAGCCGTTCGCGCCACAGGGCCATGCCGGGCCGCTCCTTTGTCGCGATCAATTTCTGGCGGCCAAGGAAGAAGCTGGTGCGCATCATGTCAAATGGACCGCCCGCGTCGGTCACCCGCTGCAAGTCGCCGGGGATGTCGACCTCTTCCATGAAGCCGTAATGGAGGATGACGCGATAAAAGCCGTCACCGACTTCCTTCGTCTCGCTGCGATTGGCGGCATCGACGTGGGGCACGCCTTCCACCTTTACGGTCAGGATGACGACACGCTCGTGTACGACCTGGTTATGCTTCAAATTGTGAAGCAGCGCCGAGGGGATGCCGTCAGCCGAGGATGACATGAAGACCGAGGTGCCACGGGCGCGGAAGGCCGACTTGGCCGATTTGACGAAAACCTGCAGCGGCACCGAATTTTCCTCCAGCGCCTTGCGCAGCAGCTGCCGGCCGCGCGCCCAGGTCGTGAGGACGGTGAAGCTAATCGCAGCCACGACCAGCGGGAACCAGCCGCCGTCCGGAATCTTCGTAATGTTCGACGCAAAATAAATGCCGTCGACCAATGCAAAGATGCCGATGATCGGAATCGCCAGGAAGCGGTTCCAGTTCCAGACCTGGAACACCAGGAAAGCCAGCATCAGTGTGGTGATCAGCATCGTTCCTGTAACCGCGATCCCGTAGGCCGAGGCAAGGTTGGTCGATTCCTTGAATCCCAGGACCAGGATGATGATCATCGCCAGCAGGAGCCAGTTGACCGCGGGGATATAGATTTGTCCCGCGGCCTTGGCGCTGGTCTGCATGGTCTTCAGTCGGGGAAGGAACCCGAGCTGGACCGCCTGGTGGGTGACCGAGAATGCACCGGAAATGACGGCCTGGCTGGCGATGATGGTCGCCAGCGTGGCGATTCCGACCAGCGGCAAACGCGCCCATTCGGGGGCCATGAGGTAGAAGGGATTTTCCGCAGCCGCGGGATTGCTGAGCAACAGTGCGCCCTGCCCCATGTAGTTGATCATGAGGCACGGATAGACGAGCCCCAACCAGGAAAAGCCGATAGCCTTGCGTCCGAAATGCCCCATGTCGGCATAGAGCGTTTCAGCGCCTGTCACCGCCAGGAACACCGAACCCATGGCGAGGAAGGCCAGCTTCGGATTGTAGAGAAAGAACTCCACGGCCCAGTTGGGGCTGAGCGCTCCCAGGATATCGGGATGCAAGGCGATATTGTTTACGCCAAGGACCGCCAGGGCGGCAAAATAGACGAGGACTATTGGCCCAAACATCGCGCCCACGCGGGCGGTGCCGCGCGCCTGGACAAGGAACAGGCCTACGAGGATTCCGATTGAAATGGGAATCACCAAAGGCTGAAGCCCGGCTTCGACGATCGTCAGGCCCTCGACCGCCGAAAGCACCGAAATGGCCGGCGTGATCATGGCATCGCCGTAGAAAAGGCAGGTCGCCAGGACCCCCATGGTGACAAGGCTGGCCGTCCATTTTCGGCCGGGCAGGCTTCGCTGGATCAAGGAGAGCAAGGCCAGTGATCCGCCCTCGCCGCGATTGTCGGCGCGCATCGCGACGAAGACATATTTGACCGTGACGACCAGCATCAACGACCAGAAGATGAGGCTGATGACGCCGAAGATATGCAGCCGATCGACCGCCATCGGGTGGGGACCGATGAAGCTCTCCTTCAGCGCGTAAAGCGGGGAGGTGCCGATGTCGCCGTAAACGACGCCGATGGCGCCGAGCATGAGGATCGGCAATTTGTCGCGCGGACCCTGGTGAGCTGCGCTTGGAGCGGGGACGGTGTCGGCCGTCGCGGTGATGCTTGTCATGGCCCCGAAGTGGCGGCGGGGAGCATAAAGATTCCATGTGGTTTTCGGGAATGAACCATAGGGAAGTCTCGACGGCGGCATCGGCAAGGCGCATCTGGCGGCCATGGACGACGCATCGATTTCGATCGCCAAGCGCCGGGAAGCGACTGCCATCGGTCTCGTCAGGCCCTATGCCGAGACGCTGGTCATGGTGGCCGTGTCGACCCTTGCCGGCATGCTGGTGGCGCCGCGCTGGGGAAATTCCCCAGTCGATCTCCTCTATCTCCCGGCCGTGCTGGCCGCTGCCGCACTTTATGGCCTAGGTCCCGGCCTGGTTGCCGCCGTCGGCTCGGCGCTGGCGTTCAATTATTACTTCACGGCGCCCTTCCACACGTTCCGCATCGCCAGTGCACAGGACGTCGCAACCGTTTCCTTGCTGTTCCTGGTCGCTCTGGTCACCAGCCAGCTTGCGGCGCGAATGAGGAGGGCGGCTCGAATTGCCGAGGCCAATGCGGCGCGCAACGCAACGATCGCAGGCTTCGCGCGAAGGCTTCTTTCTACGTCGAACGACGAGCAGATTGGCAGGATCGCTTGCCGCGAGCTTGCCGGTCTCTTCGAGTGCAATGCAGTGTTCATGGCGGGGGTCGAGGAGCCGCAGCTGGTCGCGGCGCGGCCTACTCACGCCTTGTTGACCCCCAGCGACATCGCCGCCGCAGCCTGGGCGATGCAATCGGGCCGCCCTGCCGGCCGCGGCGCCGAGGCGGTCAACGCCACCGAGTGGGTCTTCTACCCGATCAGATCGGAAAGTGCCGTGCTGGCAACGATCGGACTTGCCCGCGACGACGGCACACGGCCAGTTGCGGCTGGGCAGATCGACCTGCTCGACAACCTCACTGACCAGCTTGCGCTGGCGATGGAACGATCGCGGCTGGAAGCCGAAACGCGCGACTTCGAAGCGACGCGCGACCGTGACCGGATCCGTTCGGCCTTGTTGTCGACCATCGCTCAGGACATGGGCCCGCGCCTGTCGGCGATTGTCAGGGCGGTGAGCGGTCTCAGGCGCGGCGGCGAGGACAAAAAGGAAATGATGTCAGCGCTCGCCTCAGAGGCGACAAAGCTGGAGCGCTATCTTGCAAACCTGAGCGAGACCGGCTCGGACGACGACCAGAAGCCGGTCGAAGTCGGCGAGGTGACCATCGACCTTTTTCATCGGACAGTGTCGAGGAACGGCGCGCCAGTGCACCTGACCCCAAAGGAATATGCGGTGCTGGCGGAGATGGCGAAGCATCCGGGTAGGGTTTTGACCCACGCACATTTGCTCAGGGTCGCATGGGGCCCGGCCCAGGAACATCAGACGGATTATCTTCGCGTCGCCGTTCGGGCGCTGCGTCAGAAGTTGGAGGAGGACCCTTCCTGCCCCCGCCTGATCCTCAATGAACCGGCCGTTGGATACAGGCTCGCCGCATAAGAAAGGCGCGGCCCCCGCGAAGGGACCGCACCTCCTGAACTGATCGTCCGGCTTACTGCGCTTGCGGGGCCGCCGCCGACGGATTGGCCGGAAGGCCGCCGAGCTGCGTCACCATCTGGATGTAGGCGTCGAGATAAGCGAGGACGATGACCTGGCCGATCTCGGTATTCTGATAACCGCCGCCGCCGGCGCCCGCGAAGCCGCCCCACCAGGCCGCGCCGCCACCGGCGCCCCAGCTGACATCTTTCTTGCGGGCATAGCCCTGGGTCAGTGCCATGTCCTCGGTCGTGCGGGCATTGACGAGGTCGAGCGTGACTGCCGCCTCGCCCTTCTTGACGTTGATGCCGCCTGCCAGCGAGCCGAACGTGCCGCCCCAGCCGCCCATATGACCGAGGATGCCGCCGATTGCCGCGCCCGCGCCGCCGCCGCCGCTGTTCTGGTTCGCGGTGACTATGTCGGGCTGCATGAAATAGTCGGCGGTCTTCACCTGGCCGCGTCCGACGTTGGAGCCGGCTTGCAGGTCGCCATTGTCGGCCATCGCCCGCTCCATCGCCCGGCTGCGCATGGCGCTGCCGCGGTTGACGAGGCTGAAGCAGCGCGACTGCTGGATGAAGACCTTGAGGATCGCCTCGGGGCTGCCGAGATTATAGGCATGCCACCACTCGTTGTCGGGCGGGACGATGGCGATCGTGCCGAGATTCTTGGTGCAAACCGGGATCTGGCTCTGTGCGTTCAGCTGCATCCTGTGCGCCGAGCTCATGCCGGTGTTGCTGGTCTGCGCCGAGGCCATCGAAGGAACGGTCAGCGCGGCCGAAACGGTCAGCGCAATCATCAATTTACGCATCATTACCCCCTGAAGTAACGGTCCAGCCCCTACCACTATTTAACCGGGCAAGCGAGGCAGTGCTGACACCGTTCACCGCAACTGCTAGCGGCGCGCACAATGACCACATCGCCCACATCGACCAAAATCGATCGCATCCGAAATTTCTCGATCATTGCCCACATTGATCACGGGAAGTCGACGCTTGCCGACCGGCTGATCCAGCGCACCGGCGGCCTCACGGACCGCGAGATGACGCACGGCCAGATCCTCGACAATATGGAGATCGAGCAGGAGCGCGGGATCACCATCAAGGCCCAGACCGTCCGCCTGACGTGGAACGGCTATGAGCTGAATTTGATGGATACGCCGGGTCATGTGGACTTCGCGTATGAGGTTTCGCGGTCGCTCGCGGCTTGTGAGGGTGCGCTCCTCGTCGTCGACGCGGCGCAGGGCGTCGAGGCCCAGACCCTCGCCAACGTCTACCAGTCGATCGAGCACGACCATGAAATCGTGCCGGTCATCAACAAGATCGACCTCCCCGCCGCCGACCCGGAAGGCGTACGCCAGGAAATCGAGGAGATCATCGGCCTCGACGCCAGTGAAGCCGTCCTCGCCAGCGCGAAATCCGGCATCGGCATCGACGACGTGCTGCAGGCGATCGTCGACAAGATCCCGCCCCCGAAAGGCGACCGCGACAAGCCGCTGCAGGCGATGCTGGTCGACAGCTGGTACGACCCCTATCTCGGCGTCGTCATCCTCGTCCGGGTCATGGACGGCGCGATCCGCAAGGGCCAGCAGGTCAAGTTCATGGCGGCGGGGACGACCCACCTCATCGACCGCGTCGGCTGCTTCACGCCCAAGCGCACCGACTTGCCCGAGCTCGGCCCCGGCGAGATCGGCTTCATCACCGCCCAGATCAAGGAAGTCTCGGAGACCCGCGTCGGCGACACCATCACCGACGCCAAGAAGCCCGCGTCCGCGGCGCTCCCCGGCTTCAAGGAAGTCCAGCCGGTCGTCTTCTGCGGCCTGTTCCCGGTCGACGCCGCCGACTTCGAGAAGCTCCGCGACAGCCTCTACAAACTGCGCCTCAACGACGCGAGCTTCAGCTTCGAGACCGAGAGCAGCGCGGCATTGGGCTTCGGTTTTCGCTGCGGTTTCCTCGGCCTTTTGCACCTCGAGATCATCCAGGAGCGGCTGACCCGCGAATATGACCTGGACCTCATCACCACCGCGCCATCCGTGGTGTACAAGATGCACCTCACCCATTCGAAGAACGAGCCGGCGCAGACGATCGAGTTGCACAACCCCGCCGACATGCCCGACCCCAATCGGATCGAGCGCATCGAGGAGCCGTGGATCGAGGCGACCATCTACACCCCCGACGAATATTTGGGCGCGATCCTCAAACTGTGCCAGGACCGCCGCGGCATCCAGAAGGGGCTGACCTATGTCGGCAGCGGCGCCCACCAGCGCGCGCAGGTCAAGTACGAGCTGCCATTGAACGAAGTCGTGTTCGACTTCTACGACCGCTTAAAGTCGATCAGCCGCGGCTATGCCAGCTTCGATTACGAGCAGATCGGCTACCGCGAGGGCGACCTCGTCAAGATGAGCATCCTGGTCAACGAGGAGCCCGTCGACGCGCTGAGCATGATCACCCACCGCGGCACCGCCGAACAGCGCGGGCGCGGCATGTGCGAGCGGTTGAAGGAGCTGATCCCCAGGCATTTGTTCAAGATCCCGATCCAGGCCGCGATCGGCGGCAAGGTCATCGCCCGTGAAACGATCAGCGCCATGCGCAAGGACGTCACCGCCAAATGCTACGGCGGCGACGCGACCCGCAAGCGCAAGCTGCTGGAGAAGCAGAAGAAGGGCAAAGCCAAGATGCGGGAATATGGCAACGTCTCAATCCCGCAGGAGGCTTTCATCGCGGCCCTGCGGATGGGGGAAGAATAAGCCGCCGAGCGCAGGTGAGCGATTGCGCAAGCAATCGGGAGCCAGCGCGAAGAGACGGCGCATTCCGGACGGCGGGTCGCGCAGCGAGCCCGACCGACGTCACGAATTCAGTTCGTGACGGCCTTTCTTTGCTTGCCCACGATTATCCCCGCAACCGGCCCCGAAACGCCTATAGCGACGGCCAGGAGATTAGAGATCATGACCTACAACAGCACATTCCAGGACCGCGCCGGCCAGGCCGCGCAGGCGAAGCAGAAGTTGCTGGAGCAATATAAATCCAGGCCGCCGGTCGACGAGAAAGCCGCCGCCGAACGCAAGGCCGCCGCCGAGCGCCGCGAAGCCGCCAAGGCCGAAAAGGCGGCAACGAAAAAGGCCGCCGCCGAAGCCAAGGCAGCCGACGATGCCATCAAGGCAGCCGCATCAGCCCCGCCCACCGAAGAAGAGAAAAAAGCCACCCGCGACGCCCGCTATGCGGCTCGGAAGAATAGGCGGTAGGGGAGTGCGAGCACGCGTCACTTCGGGGCATGACCGAACACGGCACTGAATTAGAGAACATCCCGCAGGAGGCGTTTATTGATGCGCTGCGGATGGGGGATGAGGCTTGGCGGTTCCGTTGCACCCCAGGCAGGTCTACGTATAAGCCCTTGCATTCGAGCCAATTTAACACGAATCTAATCCTGCTCGGGTGGGGCGCGTCGGCATTGGTATCGGCGTGCATGGGGAACCTGCATGGCCAGTACATCACCGGTCGCGAATGACCTTGACGATTCAACTGCTCCGAAACCCAAATTCGCAGATATCGACGATCGGCTCAGCTTAGAGTTGGTGATCGCTCTCGTTGGCCCCGTAGGTTCGGGCTGCACAACGACATACGAAACGCTGTCGAAAGAACTTGCCGACGAGTACGGCTACGACACGGTCCACATCGTGTTCAGTGACCTTATCAAAGATCACGCGCACGAAGTCTTCATGGACTTTCCAGCCGCCCTAAGCGCGAGTGATCGTATCGACCGATTTCAGACAGCAGGAAATGCGCTCCGGTCAAGGTTTGCCGATCGATATCTTGCCGACCGAGCGATCGAAAAGATCGCAATCGAGCGCGACCAGCGAAAGGGTTATGAAGCCGTTGGCGACACCCGTGTCGTGGTGCCGCAGCGTCGCGCCTATTTCCTTGATTCCTTGAAGAATCCTGCTGAACTCAAGAGGTTGAGACAGGTTTACGGCGATCTCCTTTGGGTCGTTAGCGTCTTCGCGCCAGAGGATGTTCGGCTGGAACGCCTGAAACGGAAGGGAATGGAAGACAGCGACGCACGCTATGCGATGACACGGGATTACGATGAGGAGCTCAACTCTGGCCAAAAGGTCAGTAAGATCGCTCACCAAGCGAATTACTTTATCCGAAATTCATCGGAGAATAAGGAAGATCTCAAGGCGCCTTGCGAGAGGTTTCTTCAGACAATTTTCGGCATCGAGCTTCACACTCCGACATATGCCGAAAAGGGGATGATGGAAGCTGCGTCAGCAGCTGTTCGGTCAGCGTGCCTGTCGCGCCAGGTGGGGGCGGCGATCTACGATCAAAAGGGAGACTTGCTCGGAGTAGGCTGCAATGATGTGCCGAAGTCTGGCGGGGGTCTTTATGGTGAGGATGGGGGCGCGGATCACCGCTGCTTCCGGTGGCAAGAAAATGAGTGCCACAATGACAAGCACAAGCTCTCGCTTGCAACGAACATCGTTGCCGCCGTGGGGACTACCAAGGAAAATGCAACTGACCTTGTCGCAGAAGCGATGGAGGGTGGCGTTGCGAACCTGATCGAGTTTTCGCGTTCGGTTCACGCTGAAATGGAGGCAATCGTTTCCGTCGCTCGGCTGGGTACGGGCTCCACGATAGGCGCAACGCTTTATACCACTACATTCCCCTGTCATAATTGTGCTCGGCACATCGTGGCGGCCGGAGTCAGCACGGTCTATTACGTAGAGCCATACTCTAAGAGCTTGGCGCTGGAGCTGCACAGCGACTCCATCACCTTGGATGAAAGCTTAGGCGAAAAGGTGCGGTTTCTTCAGTACGAGGGCTTTGCGCCTCGGACGTCCCTCAGACTCTTTTCAAGCAGCGGAAGAGAACGTAAGGAGAACGGAAAATTCGTTGAAGCGAATCCTCGGGAAGCTAAACCGATATTCGCAACGCCCTTGGATTCATATACGATGACCGAAAATT
Organism: Sphingomonas alba; assembly: GCF_023516555.1. Taxonomy (GTDB): domain Bacteria; phylum Pseudomonadota; class Alphaproteobacteria; order Sphingomonadales; family Sphingomonadaceae; genus Sphingomicrobium; species Sphingomicrobium album. The sequence goes on along the minus strand of NZ_JAMGBD010000001.1, from coordinate 1,218,983 downwards.
TGGTGATCTCAAAACTAAACGCCGGGGGGGACGGTGAAGGTGATGATCCAGAAACAGCAGCCTAATCGCTCACAATTAAATCTCTTGCTGCCGATCGGCTTCACCAGCCGGAAGGATGCTCGCGCGGTTACGTCTGAGAAGGCGAAGATCGACGAATCCCGCAAGAGATTAATGAAAGACCTGGAACGCTCTGGTCTGGTCGCGAAGTAGATCGCGCGCGCCTGCTGCATCCATTAATTCAGCTTACTTACACTGCTATCATCGAGCGGATGTGAGATAGCCAAATGCCACGGATTCGAATGGATTACCGAACCAAGGCGCATCTTTTTACGCTTCAAAAAGCCGGAAAACTTAGGACGGAACGTTATTGCTCCGGGACCGACGTTATCGTGCAAGTCGACAGCGAAGATGAGGTCCGTAGGGTTTTGGTGCTCGCCACAATGTATTGGGAGCCTGATATGACCCGGCCCCATCGTATCTCTGACGCCTAATCTACCGCCGAACCCAAGGCTCCTCGGTCCGCTCAACCGTCATCACCATCTCGTAAGGCCTGCACAGCAATCCCGCCGCATCCGGCGCGCCGTTCAGCCAATCGTCCCAGTCGCTCGGCGGGAGGATGGCGGGCATGCGGTCGTGGACGCCTTGCACATGCTCGCAGGCCTCGGTCATCACCATCGAATAGGCCGGTCCCCATTCGTCCGTGTCGCGCCAGATGCCGGCGACGGCGAACAGCTCCTGGTCGGGCAGTGAGAACCAGGTGCGGGTCTTGGCGCCCTTTTCCCCTTCCGCCTCGCAAAAGGCGCTGACGGGGATCAGGCAGCGCCGTTCCTGGAACGAATAGCGCCACATGAAGCTGTCGAGCTTGTCGGTGCGGCAATTGTTGACCGGCTTGGGCTTCAGCGGCTGGCCGTTCTTGCCCTTCAGCGTCAGCGGGAAGCCCCATGTCATCTGCCGCACGCGGCCGCCTGCAACGACAAGGCCGGGATAGCCGGGATAGACCATCTCCCCGGCATTGCCGCGCGGGTCGGGGTCGGCCCGGAACAGCCGGGCGACCTCATCGACGTTCTTCCGCATGTTGTAGAGGTTGCACATGGTCGCAATCTGCGACTGGTCGAAGCGGAAATCTAGGGCAGCCGAAACGGCTCTTGGCCGCTGATCGGCAAGAGCAGCTTGGTTCGCGCCTGCTTGAAACCGCAGCGGTGGCAGCGAAAGCGGCGGTGCAAACCCTCGAGGGGGGTCTGTCCCGGCAGCCTGCCCAATTCGAGATAGGTCAGCGTTCGGATGTTCTCGCAAAAGGTACAGATCACCTGCAAAGCGCAGCGATGCCGCAGCAATTCCCCGATGGTTTTGACTCGCCTGAAAGACATTCCATTGGCTTACGCCGATGAGAACATTTCAGGAACAAGGATTATTCGGAGTCCGTAGCCGGATCGTCGCCCGAAGACCCGAACAGCCGGTCGGCAATCCAGAAAAATGCGATCAAACCGAGGGCAATGATTGCCAGCCATTTGAGGATGATCAGCGCTCCGGCGATCACGACGAGCCAGAAGAAAACCTTTGCGATTCCGTTCCAAAACGAGGTGGGGATTCTGCGCTTGGCCATAGTGACTCGTTAGACGGTCCCCTGATCTAGTCAAAGTCTTCGGGATGCGCCTCCCTTGCCGCCGCAATCGCCGCGAACATCGCGTCGGTTTCCGGGTCGCCGGTTAGCAGCCGCTGTCCGCTGAAGGCTGCACGCAGCGGGGCCAGTGCGTCCTCGCCGCCGGTCAAATCCGGCAGCATTCCGCCGTCCACCGTCAGGATCATGTCCGCGCTGGTCATGCGCGGCATGCCTTGCGGGTTGCGGTCGGGGTCGGGGCAGGGCTCGTCGTCCTGCGGCTCCATGCGCCCGGCTTTCTCCCAATCCGTGGGGCCGACGAGCAATTCCCAGGCCAGCCGCTTGCGGGGGCACTCCGCGATCCGCGCGAGGTAGAGGCGGCGGGCGGCGAGCAGCTTGCGGCGGATGTTCATCCTGGCCTCGAGATATTCGAGGCGGTCTTCGTCGTCGAACTCGGGGTCGTAGCCTGGTGGGAAGGATTCGGGGTGGCGTGAACGCCCTTCGACAAGCTCAGGACGAACGGAGAGGGAGGCGAGTTCGGCTTCGCGCTGCTGGGCGAGGTCGGTGAGGTTGTGGTGGATGCGGTGGGTTTCGCGTTCGCGGGCGAGCTCCAGCGCGGCGTCCCAGGCGGCGGCGAAGCTCTTGCCGGCGCGGTTGGTGCGGAGCTGCTCGGCGCCGTATGCGTGCTTGCCGATGGCGCGCGCGGCCTGGCGCGGGGAGCCGGTGATGGCGAGGGCGGCGATGAAGGCGCGCTGGTGCTCGTCCTTCCAGCCGTTGACGTGGGCGCGGCGCTGCACCGGCGTGAAGTCGAGGATGTCGGGGATGGCGGAGAAAGCCTCGTCGCCGGCCATGCCGGTGGCGCGGCACTGATCGCAGATGACGGGGATTTGCTGGTTGGGATTTTCCATCCGCGAGGGTGGAGCAAATCAAATCCTATAAGTGAAGCGCGCAAATTGGAGTAAGGGGGCGGGGCGATGAAAGCCTTCGCTTTTGCCCTGGTGCTTTGCGGCCTGACGTCCGCAGCCCAGGCGCAGAACAATTTTCCGGGTGGACCCAGGAGCAGTTCGACGCAGGCCAATGGCGGTGGGGTTATGCCCAACCAAGGCTTCCAAATTCCGTTCTTCTATCCCGACCGCGAGGTGGTGCATGTCATCGAGCGAGAGGTCGTGCATGAGGTGCAGGTGCCCGCGCCGCTGCCCGAGCCGCCACCGCCGCCGCGCAAGCCCTGGGCGCTCGGGGCGACCTACGCCTCCCTGCCGGGCGGATGCATGAAGATGGTGGAGGCGGGCGGGGCCTATTTCTACTGCGGCGGGGATTGGTACCGGCAGGTGGGCGCGGGACAGTTTAAGGCGGTCAGGGAACCTTAGGGCGCCAAAGCATTTCGGCACCGGAATGCTGTACATCTCTTTTCTTGTCCGGCGCGAGATAGGGCGTAGCCTTCGCTGATGGCGGAGCGTGCGGGCAGCGATTCGACGGGTAGCGGGGCAGCCCCGGCGCCCGCGGCCGCGTGGGATTTCCAGGCGGTGCTCGCCATCGCCGACGCCTTGCCGATGCCGATTGCGTATCTGGATGCGGGGCGGCGCTATCGCTTCGTCAACAGGGCGCTGGCGGAGTTCTTCGAGCGGCCGCGCTCGGAGATCCTCGGTGCGACCATGGAAGAGCTTGTCGGGCCGGAGGTTTATGCAATCCGCAAGCCGATGCTGGCCGCGGCCTATGGCGGCGAGCGGCAGTTCTTCGTCGCGGAATATGAGCACCCGACGCGCGGGCCGCTGTCGATCCAGGCCGAATATATTCCGCAACATGCCGCCGACGGATCGGTCGCCGGCATCGTCGCTTTGGTCACGGACGTCACCGAGCAGAAGCTGGCCGAAAAGGCGCTGCGCGAGAGCGAGGAGCGCTTCCGCCGCATCGCCAATTCGGCGCCGGCGATGATGTGGGTGACGCGGCTCGACCGCACCCGCGACTTCGTCAACGACGCTTACATGGAGTTCACGGGGCTGAGCCGCGAGGAGGCGCAAGCGCTCGACTGGCGGACGCGGATCCACCCCGACGATGTCGATCGCATCGTCCGCGAGAGCATCGCCGGGGAAGCTTCGCAGCGGATGTTCACGCTGGAGGGGCGGTACCAGAGGTTCGATGGGGAGTGGCGGTGGCTCAGGAGCGTGTCGCAGCCGCGCTTCGGGCCGGAGGGGGAGCTGGTCGGGTTCATCGGGGTGGCGAGCGACGTGACGCTGGCGAAGGAGGCGGAGCTCAACCTCATGGCGCTGGTCGAAAGCCAAGCCGGCGAGCTGGCGGTCAGCGAGCAAAGGTTCCGGGCGATCTTCGACACGGTGCTGGAGGTGATCGTCCTCCTCGACCCCGAGGGCACGGTGCTGGAATTGAACCACAAGTCGGCGGTGTGGCGCGATCCCGAACCGCGCAAGGCGATCGGCAAGAAGATCTGGGATTCGCCGACCCTCATCGCCTATCCGCAACACGTCCCGACGATGAAGCGCGGCATCAAGGCGGCGGCGAAGGGCGAGCTGTTCAACGAGGAAGTGAAGATGGAGCGCGAGGGGGTGGCGACCGCCTTCCTCGACGTCGCCGTCCAGCCGATCCGCGATCCGGCGGGGAAGGTCGTCTACCTCCTGTTCGAAGCGCGTGACGTGACCGAGCTCAAGGCGGCGCAGGAGCAGCTGCGGCAGAGCCAGAAGATGGAGGCGCTGGGGCAGCTGACGGGGGGTATCGCCCACGACTTCAACAATCTGCTGACCGTGGTGGTCGGCGGGCTCGACCTCATCGAGAAGAATGTGAAGGAGGAAAGGCTCAAGCGCTACGCGGCCAATGCGCTGACGGCGGCGGAACGGGGGGCGCGGCTGACGGCGCAGCTGCTGGCGTTCAGCCGGGTGCAGAGGCTGGAGGTCAAGCCGACCCATGTCGCGGTGCTGATCGATGCGATGCGGCCGTTGCTCAGGAACGTGCTCGGCCCGACGATCGAGAAAAAGTTCGACCTCGACGAGGCGATGATCCCGGTGATGGCGGACCCGACGCAGCTGGAGCTGGCGGTGCTGAACCTCGCGATCAACGCTCGCGACGCCATGCCGGACGGCGGCGTGCTGAGCTTCACCACCGCCAAGGTCGATGTCGAGGGCGACCCCGAACTGGCGGACGGCGATTATATCGAGCTTGCGGTCTCGGACACCGGCGAGGGCATGGGCGAGGACGTCATCGCCCGCGCCTTCGAGCCCTTCTTCACCACCAAGGAAGTCGGCAAGGGGACCGGGCTCGGCCTGTCGATGGTCTATGGCGTCGCCCGGCAATCGGGCGGCACGGCGCGGATCGAGAGCCGGCCGGGCGAGGGGACGACCGTCCGGCTGTACTTCCGCCGCGCGGAGGAGAGTGCCGAGGAGGTGGCCGAAGCTGCTACCGTCGCCAAGGGCCGTCGTCGCAAGGCATCGGTCCTTGTCGTGGACGATGACCCGGACGTCCGCGAGTTCATCGCCGCTAGCCTGGCCGACTTCGGCTATGCGGTGCGCGAGGCGGTGGATGGGGTGGAGGGGCTGAAGGCGTTTGAGGAGAAAAGGCCCGACCTCGTCATCCTCGATTATGCAATGCCCGGCATGAACGGCAGCGAGGTGGCGTCGCGGATGCTGCGCGAGGTGCCGGGCCAGCCGATCCTGTTCGTTTCCGGCTATAACGAGACGGAGGCGATCCGCGCGGCGGCGCCGGACGCGCAGCTGCTCGCCAAGCCTTTCCGCCCGGACGCGCTGGACGCCGCGGTGCGAGATTGCCTGGAGAAGGGAAAGAATGGCGGCCCTTAAGCGTTTGGGGCGGCATGATTGGCTTCATCATCGGACTGGCTGCACAGGCGACTTTGGCGTCGGCGCCGGTGAACCCGAACGCGAATGAACTGTTCGACCGCGATCCGGAGCTGAAGGCCTGGGCGCTAAGGCTGTTCGACACCAACCATGACGGCTGGCTGACCCTGTTCGAGGCGCAGCCGGCGCTGGCGGCGTTCAAGGAAATCGCCGACGCCGACAAGGACGGCCGGGTGACGACCTTTGAGTATCGGCGGGCCAAGGATTTCGTAACGGCGCGCTGGGCCATCAAATAGCCCCGCGCACCGCCCGAAAAGCTATTTCAGCACACCCCTGTTCGCCATGGCGCGGGCATAAAGGAACAGGCCGAGCGCGATGGCAATGATGATGAACGGCATCAGCTTGTTCACCATCGTGTCTTCCATGCCGGGCAGCGGTTCCGCGCCGCCCATGATCTGGTAGCCAAGGCCAAGCAAAGCCCCGATCAGGGAAAGGCCCTGCGCCGGAACGGCCCAGCGGCTGCGGAAAAGCAGCAGCAACGCGGCAGCAAGGCCCATCCAGACCCCAAGGCCCCAACCGAAGGCAACCCAGATCGGGAAACCGTCGACCCAGTTCAGCACTGCCTGCGGATCGACGCCGGGCATCATGCTGGCGATGTAATCCGTGTTGCGCATGCGGGTCATCGTATAGTCGTAGCAGCCGAAGGCGCCCCAAAGGGCCGCCAGCCCGCCGACGATCCACAAATGGACCGGGGTCCGTTCTCTCACAGCGTTTTGCAACTTGCCCCTCCCCCAAGAGGCCAGGGCCGAAGACGCCCCGGCACGGACGGAGGGAATGCCTTTCCGTCCGGCCTGTCAAGTTTCGGCGGCGGAACGCTGTCGGGCCTTCGCTTGTTAGGCCAATGCACAGAGGAGTTTGCGTACATTGAAGTATCGAGCGTTGCTGGTCGCCTGTTCCGTCATTTCCCTGAGCGGATGCGGCATGATTTCCAATCAGGATGCCGCTGCGCAGACCGCGCAAGAGTGGAGCGATGCGGCGAGCGTCAGCCCGGAAGCGCTGAAGGCCGCGGTCAAGGATGAGGATCTCCGCCGCTTCTACGAGGCGCGGCAGTGGGCAGCGGCCTGGGACAAGGACCATGCGGCGCAGCTCACGGCGGCGCTGTCGCAGGCGCAAAAACACGCGCTGGAGCATATCGCCTTCCTGCCCAAGACGGCGCCCGCGGATGCGACGGCGCGCGAAATCGCGCTGACCAGCGCCGCGCTCAATTATGCCAAGGCCCTGTCGCACGGCGTCGTGAACCCGAAGAAATTGTGGGCGATCTATACCCTGCCGGTGCCGGATCTGGATTTGGCCGGTGGCCTCAATACGGCCGTGCAGCGGGGCAAGGTGGGCGAGTGGCTGGAATCCCTGGCCCCGCAAACGCAAGAATATAAGGCGCTGTCGGCGGCCTATGTCGACCAGTTGAAGAACCTGTCGGCGGCACCGGCAATCGGCGGCGGCGATACGATCAAGGTCGGCCAGTCCGACCCGCGCGTGCCGGCCCTGGTCGCGGCGCTGCAGGCCAATGGCTATCTGCCGGACAAATTGCCGAAGTCCGAAAAGCCGCAGCTCTACACACAGGCGATCGCCAATGCGGTGAAGGGGCTGCAGGCCAATTACGGGATCAAGGACGACGGCGTTGTCGGGCCGGAAACGCTGCAGGTGCTGAACACCGGCCCGGCGGACCGCGCACGGCAACTGGCGGTGAATCTGGAGCGGCGGCGCTGGCTGGACCGCAACCCGCCGGGGACCAGGATCGACGTCAATACGGCCGGGACGTTCCTGGAATATTGGCGGGACGGCAGCTTGCGCGACAAGCGCCGCGTCGTCGTCGGCCAGCCGGAATGGGAGACGCCGCAATTGCTGTCGCCAATCGTCCAGCTGGTCGCCAACCCGACCTGGAACGTGCCCAAGTCGATCGAGGAAAAGGAGCTGGCGCCCAAGGGCGAGGCCTATCTCGCCGAGAACCATATCGTCCGGAAGAACGGCCGGCTGGTGCAGGAATCTGGGCCTGACAATTCGCTCGGCCTCGTCAAGTTCGACATGAAGAACGACCACGCAATCTACCTCCACGACACGCCGGCCAAGGCTTTGTTCGGAGCGAATGAACGCCACCGCAGCCACGGCTGCATCCGCGTCGACGACGCAGTCGGCTTCGCGGAAATGCTGGCGGGAGACGACGGCGTGCTGCCCAAGTTCCAGGAAGCGGAGACGGGCGAAGACGAGAGCTTCGTGACCATGAAGACGCCGGTGCCGGTGCGCCTGCTCTACCACACTGCCTTCCTCGACGATGGCGGCACGCTCAGGCTGCAGGCAGACGCCTATGGCTGGGACGACGATGTCGCCAACGCCCTGCAATTACCGCAACGGACGCGGCGCGTGCTGCGGTCGAAGGGCGGGGATATCGGGCCTTAGGATGGTCGGGCTAGAGGCCAGAATGGGTCGAAGGCGGATTCTCGGACCCTATTAAATTTCCGTTCGTTCTTGGCGAGCTTTGGGCGATGGCTTCCTTGTTCGTCCGTCCGAAGCGGAGAGGAGTTCCCACATGCGTACTTTGTTGATGGTTTCACTAGCAGTCGGATCCGCGTTCTCGGGCCCAGCATTTGCGGCCGGAAAGGCTTATGGACACGATCCCAAGGTCTGCCTTGTAACTTTCGTGTCGGAAGAAGCTGCCGCCAGCCAGGCCGATGCGGGCGTTGCAAAGGCCCAATATCTGCCCCTGTCGATTGCGATGCGCCTCGAAATGCGTTCGGACAGCATCAGCGACATCTACACGTACGGCGACAGCGGCTACACCGGCGCGGGCGTGGATTATCACTATGCCGGCGATACGACCGAGGCGACCTGCGAGTATCTGGCCGGCATCAACGCCAGCGAGGACGACGACTAATCTCGAATCCCTGCCTATGGCGGTGAGCCCCTCGGCTTGCCGCCGTAGCCTGCCTCCTGATCGGTCAACCGCTTGCTGCTTCGGCTAACGTCCGCAATGGGTCGAAAGCGGACTCTACCAGATTCCCTGCCGGTGAAGATATTCGAGTGGGATGAAGGACAAGTGGATCGCGATTAGAAGTCCCAATGCCGCCAACACGACTGCGTGTTTCCGCGCGAAGATCGCCAGCAGCAGCGAACCCAGTTGCAACACAACCACGACCGAGTTGACGGCCATCTCGCTCGCCGTGGCTTTCCAGACCAAATAGTCCGGCAACATGACGGGGATGTTTGCCGCCAGAATGCAGCCCAGGACCTGCCGCCGGTGCAGCCAGAACCACGCGTCGACGTCGGGCCAGTCGCGCGGCTTGTCCGGAAAGATCATGGAAGCGGCGAAATAATAGAAGCTGCAGAGGATGAGGCCGAGGGTCATCGTGTCATAGCCGACCGGAATCATCGGGCTGTAGACCCAGAGCGTCCCCCACATCAGCAGGACGTTGAGCATGATGTAGGCCCCCAGCATCGGCGTCAGCCAGCCTATGTGGATGTCGGCCTTGACGCCGGGCCCGCTGGGCAAGCGGGCACGAAGCGTTCGCATCAACCCGCTCAGGACCTCAACAAGGATGAAGCCGAGCAACAGCGTGAACAGATTGAGCAGCCATTCGATCGCACTCATGCTGATCCCCCCTGCCGAAGCATCTCATTCGCGGGGGCTATCGGCAATGGGTGGAATGCGGGCGCCAAGCTGCTAGAATGGCGGCGGCCCACGGAGGACGCGGATGATCCAGTCAATCGCAACAGTCGCAATCATTCTCGGATTCATCCTGTGCATAGCCACGGCGCTGATCCTTGCCTTCAAGTCCAAGTCCGAGCAGCCTGACGCCTAGTCGCCAATGTCCTGAGCGGATCGCGGCGGCCTGTCAGGCCTTTGCGCCGCCCGAGCCTTTTCCCGGCCGACGCCCATGAACTTCGACGACCTCCTGCAGCGCTATTTCGGCACCACGGACCTCAGTCAGGTTTCCGCGGCCGTGCAGCAGTCCGGCATCGACAAGATGCGCGTCGATTTCGGGCTGGAGCGCGATCGCGCCCGGCGCTTCGCCTTGTGGTCGGTGCTATACATGCTGGGGCAGGCGCCCGACCTCGATGTCGCCTTCAAGGACGAAGCGGAGCGGGAAGCGGCGCGAAACCTGATGGATTTGCTGGCGGCGTCCGGAGGCGAATACCGGGCCTAGTTCCGGCGGCCGGCCTTCTTTCCCTGCCATTTCGGCTTGTGCCGCGGATTCGCCATTGGGGCGCGGCGGGGCCGGGCTTCCGCCTCGGCCGAGCGCGGCGGCGCCTGCTCGATCACCATGCCTTCGTCCTCCGGCGCGATGACGGCGCGGCGCAGCGCCTTGATGAAGCCGGGCGTCGCCCGCTGCGTGACCTCGAAATAGCTTTCGTTCGCGGCGATACGGATCGCGCCGATGTCGTTGCGGCCGATGTGGCCGTAGCGGCAGATGACCGGCAGCAGCCAGCGCGGGTCGGCATTGTGGCGGCGGCCGGCGTTGATGACGAACCATGTCGAGCCTTCGAACCCGGCGCGCGGGCCGGGCTCGCCGCGATCCTGGCCGCCGCCCGAGCTTAGAATGTCCTCCGGTGCCGGGAGGTCGGTGCGGAGCGTGCGGACCAAAGCATTGGCGATGGTTTCGGGTGGCAGCTCAGCCATCAATTGTTCGGCAAGCTGGCGGTCATTGTCGTCGACCTCGACCGGCGCCGAGAGCATTTCGAGCAAGCGTTCGCGGTCCCGGTCCCGGATCTGCTCCGGCATCGGCGGGTCGATCCATTCGACGTTGATGCGGGCATTGCGCAGCATCGTCTCGACATTGCGGCGGCGGCGGAAGGGCACGATCAGCACGGCAATGCCCTTGCGGCCGGCGCGGCCGGTGCGGCCCGAACGGTGCTGCAGCGCCTCGGCGTCGCGGGGCAGTTCGACATGGATGACGAGCGAGACGGAGGGCAGGTCGATGCCACGGGCAGCGACGTCGGTGGCGACGCAGACGCGGGCGCGCTTGTCGCGGAGGCTCTGCAGCGCGTTGTTACGCTCGCTCTGGCTGTGCTCGCCCGACAGCGCCACCGCCTGGAAGCCGCGCTCGGTCAGGCTGGCGTGCAGGCGGCGCACGGCGTCGCGGGTGGCGCAGAACAGGATGGCGGTCTCCGCCTCGTGCAGCCGCAGCAGGTTGACGACGACATGCTCGATATCGGGCGGCGAGACGGCGACAGCCTGGTAGGCGATGTCGGCATGGGCCTCGCGCTCGCCAATGGTCTCGATGCGCAGCGCGTCCTTTTGGTAGCGCCGTGCAAGCGCGACGATCGGTCGCGGCATGGTGGCGGAGAATAGGAGGGTGCGCCGCTCAGCCGGAGTCGCGTCGAGGATTTCCTCAAGCTCCTCGCGGAAGCCCATGTCCAGCATCTCGTCCGCCTCATCGAGGACCACCGCTCGAAGCGCGGAGAGGTCGAGCGCGCCGCGTTCGAGATGGTCGCGCAGGCGGCCGGGTGTGCCGACGACGATATGGGCGCCGCTTTGCAGCGCCCGGCGCTCCTTCATCGGGTCCATGCCGCCGACGCAGGTGACGACGCGAGCCGAGGCGGAGGCGTAGAGCCACTCAAGCTCCTTGCTGACCTGAATGGCGAGCTCGCGGGTCGGGGCGATGACCAGCGCCAGCGGCTCACGGGTCCAGGGCGCCTTGTCGCCCTCCAGGACTTGGCCGGCGATCGCGAGGCCAAAGGCGACGGTCTTGCCCGAGCCGGTCTTGGCGGAGACGATGAGGTCGCGGCCGTGCGCTTGCTCCTCGATGACGGCCGACTGGACGGATGTGAGCGTGTCATAGCCGCGAACGGCCAGCGCGTCCGCGAGCGCGGCGTGAATTCCGGATTGTTGCATGGGTGGAGCGCCTACTCGCATTCGCCGCCCAAAGGTAGGGACTATGGGTAGATCGTCCGCACAGGCCCAAGCTATGCTGAAAACCTGGACCCTGGGGATCGGCGCATGGCGAAGCTCGTCTTTGGAATGAACCAGTCGCTGGACGGCTATGTCGACCATATGGCGTTCGGGCCGGGGCCGGTGCTCTTCCGTCATTTCATCGAGCAGGCGCGCGAACAGGCGGGGAGCGTCTATGGCCGCGTCCTCTACGAAATCATGCGCTATTGGGACGAGGACCGTCCCGAGTGGGGCGAGCCGGAGCGGGAATTCGCCGAGGCCTGGCGGCGGCAACCCAAATGGGTGGTGTCGCGCACGCTGAGATCGGTCGGGCCGAACGCGACGCTCGTGGGGCGCGACCTTGGCGCGGCGATGCGGCGGCTGAAGTCCGAGGTGGAAGGCGAGATCGAGGTCGGCGGGCCGGTGCTGGCGCGCAGCCTGACGGACCTCGACCTGATCGACGAATACCGGATCTATCTGCACCCGGTCGTGCTCGGCCGCGGGAACCCCTATTTCCACGGGCCGCGGCCGCGGCTTCGTTTCGTGGATAGCGAGCGGATCGACGAGGATGTCATCCGGCTGACCTACGTGCCGGCCTGATTGCGTGGCTCCGCGATGGATGGCGCGCGTTTGAACGGCTGAGGAGAATTGCCATGGAGCTGAAATTCCGTGTGGCCGCGCGCATCGCCAGGCCGGTGCATGAGGTGTTCGAAGCGGTCGCCGATCCCGACCAATTGTCACATTACTTCACGACCGGCGGCGCCAAAGGGCGGCTGGAGACAGGCGCGACGGTGATGTGGGATTTCCACGATTTCCCCGGCGCCTTCCCGGTCGAGGTGGTCGAGGTCGTGCCGGACGAGACGATCATCCTCAAATGGCAGGCCAATGAAGGCGAGCCGCCGAACGTCGAGGGTGGCGAGATGACGGGCAGCGATTACAAGACGACGGTGACGATGAAATTCTCCCCCCTCGACGATGGCGCGCGGACCATGGTCGAGATCGCCGAGGAAGGCTGGCGCGAGAATGAGGGCGCGCTCAAGGCGAGCTACGGCAATTGCATGGGCTGGAGCCAGATGCTGTGCGCGCTCAAAATGTGGGTCGAGCATCGCATCAACCTGCGTGACGGGATGTACGTCTAGAGGGCCTATCTAAAGGTCGATGCAGATGCAGTTGGTTGGCGTCGTTGCCGCACCCGTGATACTTACCCGGCATCGTCCGCCCTTTGGCCGGCCCGCGAACGACAGAGAGACGAAGGTGCTCCCAGCCGAGAGAGGGCAGTACAGTCATGACCGTAGTCATCACCTCGGTCCGGGATAGGGTGGTTCAGCAAATCGCGGATAGAACAGAGCCGGGAGAAATCCTGGAGGATCTGTGCATTTCGTTCGAGGGGCATTCGCCCGGCACCCGAGCCGGAGTGACCATTCTCGATCGTCACCTGCACACATTCGAACATGCAATATTTCCCTCGCTTTCACCTGAATACGCGAAGGCTCTCCAAGGGATCGCCGTCGCGGACAAGCCGGGGTCCTGTGCGCTTGCGGTTTATGAGGGCCGAACCGTCGTCAGCACTGACGTGGCGGCGGATTCCCGCTTCACATCCGCCTGGAAGGACCTGGGACTCACGCATGGACTTGAGGCGTTGGTGTCCATCCCCGCAAAGCACTCTAACGGGACAGCCCTTGGAACCTTTGTCGTCGCCTATCCGCCGAAATCGGGCCTTAACCGGAGCGACCTGACGACCGCCGATGCGTTCGCTGAGCTTTGCGGGCTTGTGCTGAATTATCGCCGCAGCCGTGTGGACCAAGAGGTTCACGCGACCTAAGGACCCGTAACGAAAGGCACGCGTCTGCCATCCGTTCGTTCGAGGCCTGTGAATAGAGGCCCCATCATAGCTATAGGTTTATTGACCCAGAGCGACCTGGACATCCTTGGCCAGGAGTTCAGGCGATACTTCCCGGTCAATGATGACCCATGCTTCATCGATCTCGTGGCAGCGATCGACGAGGCCGATAAAGCGCTTGCGGCCGAGGAACGTGAAGAACAGTAGTCGGCTCGGGGTTGCCGCATTTTCCCGCCGAACCGAGAAATCGGCATTCTCGCAGCTTTGGCGTCGATTCCGGACTCTAGCGTTTCTCCGCTGACAGCCGGCTCATCAGGATCGCGGCGCGCTTGGCCTGGCGCCAGATCGATGGGATGTTGACCTTTTCGCCGGGCGCATGGTCGCCGGCGCTGTCGGGGCCGAGGCCGGCGAGGCCGTCGGTGTCGGCGGCGACGAAGCTGATGTCGCCGGCGCCGCGCTTGACCGGGTCGAGCTCGCCCATCGGTTCCAGCCCCATGTCGCGGTTGACGGTGTTGAGCCGGGCAAGGATGGCGCGGTTGCCGGCGGTGGGCGCCATCGGCGGATAGCCGTCGGTGTCGAAGGTGATGGTCGCGGTCGCGCCGGGCAGCGAGCGGGCGACGATGGCGCGCATCTTCGCCTGCGTGCGGTCGATCTGCTCCTGGCTGATGGCGCGGAGGTCGCCGCGCGCGACTGCAGAGGCGGCGATGACGTTGGTCTTGCCCGTCGCCTGCAGCCGGATGCGGCCCGCGTCGAGATCGGCGCTGGCGCCGCCGCCGATCAGGCCGACGTTGAAGGTCAATTTGTCCTCCGGAAGCTCGCGGCGGAAAGTGTCGATGATCCGCGACAGTTCGTAGATGGCCCCGGCGCCTGCGCCCGGCGTGAAGATGCCGGACGAGTGGCCGCTCTTCGCCTTGACGGTGACGGTCCAGCCGCCGGCGCTGCGGCGGGCGGTCGATCCCCAGTCCTTGCCGCCATCGACGACCAGGCCTTCATAATCGAGCGCCACGTCGGCCCATTTGCCCTCGGCGATCAGGTCGCGGCGGGCGATGGTGATCGGGTCGCCGGCGTCTTCCTCGTCGCCGGTGAGGACGACGCTGATGTCGGCGTTCTTCAATGTGCCGGCGGCCTGCATGGCGCGCAGGGCCGCGATCATGACGGCCATGCCGCCCTTGTCGTCGCCGGAGCCGGGGCCTTCCGCCCAGTCGCCCTGGCGCGTCCATTTCTGGAAGGGCGAGTCCGGTTCGAACACAGTGTCGAGGTGGCCGATAAGGAGCAGGCGCTTGCCGGCGCCATTGCCCTTGTGACGGGCGACGATGTGGCCGGCGCGGCCGGTGGCGCGCATGTCGACCCACTGCACGTCGAAACCGAGCGGCTCCAGTTCGGCGCGGAGCATGTCGCGGACCCTGGTGACGCCCTCGATATTGAGCGAGCCGCTGTTCTGGTTGACCCATTTCTCCAGCATGGCGAGCGTGCGCGCCTGCTCGGCATCGACGATGGCGGTCATCTTGCGTTCCTGCGGAGACAAGGCCGCAGAGGCGGGAACGGCGGCGAGCAGCGACAGGCTGGCGAAAGCGGTGAGGGTGCGGAGCATGGTGGCAGCTTAGCGCCAGAGCATGAGGGTGCAACCGCGCACGCGGGATAATTTCTCTGTCCTACAGATAACCTATACGGTTATTTCATCGCGACTCGGTAAACCGGAGGACGTGGATGACGGTCGACACATTGATTGACGAACTGATTGAGCGGGAGGGCGGGTACGTCCATCATCCCGCCGACAAGGGCGGGCCGACGAAGTTCGGGATTACCGAGGCGGTGGCGCGGGCGCATGGCTATACCGGCGTCATGACGTCATTGCCGCGCGAGGAAGCTGCGGCGATCTACCGTCGGCTTTACTGGCTGCGGCCGAGGCTGGATGCGGTCGCCGAACGGTCGGAGCGCCTGGCGGCGGAGCTGTTCGACACCGGCGTCAATATGGGCCCGGCGGTCGCCCTCACCTTCCTGCAGCGGACGCTGACGGCGCTGAACCGCAACGGCCAGGATTATCCGGACCTGGTGCCGGACGGGCGGATCGGTCCGGCGACGCTCGCGGCGCTCGATGCCTTCCTCGCCAGCCGCGGAGCCAAGGGTGAAACCGTTCTGCTGCGCGCGATCGAGGCGCTGCAGGGCGAGCGCTACCTGCGCCTCGCCGAGCGCCGGCCGGCCAATGAGGCCTTTCTCTATGGCTGGCTAGCAAACCGGATAGGTTCGTGATGGAGAGCAGGACGAACCGCTTGAGCTTTCCTCCGCCTCTCACGTTCGCCGAGGGCCAGAGACTGATTTACGGCTGGCTGGCGGCCGCGGCCGGCATGTTCTGTGCCATTGCGGCGGTCGCGATGGTCTGCCTGCTGATGTGGGGCGGCTGGAGCGCGGCCCAGGAGCATAGCATCGTCGTCATCTTCGGATGTGCACTCGGCGGATTCATCGCCGCGATGAGCTCGGTGATTGTCGGCCTGCTGGTCGGCGGACCCGTGGGACGGTTCAAGGGTGCGGCGGGCAAAGACGGCGTCAGCCTGGAAGCGGAGGGTGAATGATCCCGATCCCGAACCGCTTGGCGCCGAAGCTCATCGTCGGCATTGGCTGCGTGCTGCTGCTGGCGCTGCTGGTTCATGACCGCAACCGCTGGAAGGCGAAGACAGAAAATTATGCCGAAATGCTGGCGGGCGAGCGGGCGGCGCATGCCGCGACGGTCGCCAATGTCCGCGCCGCCGCCGAGCAGGCGCGTGCCTTAGACGCGGCCAATGCCGCGCGGGTGAAGGCCGAGCAGGCGGCAATCAACGAAAGGACAGAGAATGAATTTGAAGATCGTATTGCCGCTGCTCGCGCTGCTGCCGGGGGCCTGCGCGCACTCAGCCCCGCCGCAAGCGATTCCCGCAATGGCGGAACAGCGCCAGTGCCCGGCCTATCCATTGCCGCCAAGCGGGTTGCTCAAGACACCGAAGAAGGTGGACTTCCTCAGCCCGACCAATTGACGGCGACGGAACAGGCGATCCAGCTCGACGAACTGATCAAGTGGGTGCGGGCGCAAGCGGCGGTCGCGCCATCCAAAGACTAGCGGCGGAAATGGAGGCGGGCGGTGGCGCGGAGCGAATGGCTGCGGCCCGGGCCATCGGCGACGCTGTCGCTATCGCCCTGCTCGGCGCTGATCTTGCTGTACTGGTAGGTCGCGCTGAGATCGATGCCGTGTAAGGTGCCGGAAACGCCGGCGCCATAGATTTTGCCGCTGTCGCGTTTCTGGCCAAGCAGGCGCGCGTGGCCGGGATCGAGCGGGCCGGTCGGCGCGGCCTCGCGCTTGATGCGGCCAGTGATCGCGAACAGCGACGCCTTGCCAAGGTCGAACGTCAGCTTGGCGCGCTGTCCGGCTGAGGGGTCAGGACCCGGGTCGAGACGGTAGGAGGAGGGCGCTGTCGCCTCATCGATGGGGGCGAGCAGGCCGCGCGCGACGATCGGGTCGATGGAAAGCGAAGGCGGATCGTCCTTCGCAAAAGCAGCGCTCGCCAAGCAGGCGCTCAGCCCGGCGCAGATCAGCTTCAGCTCGCGGCCCCTGTTCACGACGGTTCAACCCTCCGTCGCGCGCTTTGCTCCGTCCATCCGGGGGTGTCCCGCTTTGGGCCTCAGGATTTTGCCGATAAGGTTGCCGCCATGAGACCCGAGAGACTGAATGCGCTGACCGACGGCGTCGTCGCCATCGTGCTGACCATCATGGTGCTGGAGCTGAAGTTCCCGGCCGAAAACACGTTCGCGGCGGTCATGGAGGTGATGCCGCTGCTTGCGGCCTACCTCCTCGCCTTCATTTACGTGGGCCTCTACTGGAACAACCATCATCACATGATGCAATCGGCGCAGAGGGTGACCGGCCTGGTCTTGTGGACGAACCACGCCTTGTTGTTCTGCCTGACCCTGTTTCCCTTAATGATCCGCTGGATTGGCGAGGCCGGCGTGACTCCCTGGCCGGTGGCTTCGTTTGGAATCGTGCTTGCGGGCGCCGCACTGACGTTCAGGATGCTGCAATGGGCATTGGCGGCTGCGGCAAGCGAAGGCGCGCGGATCAGGGAAGTCGTCCAGCATCCGTTGAAGGAATATTCGAGCCTCGCAATCTACCTCGCGGCGATCGCTGTCGCGTTCTGGAGCCCATATGTCTCCGTTGCGATGTATGTGGCGGTCGCGCTGATCTGGATCGTCCCGGACCGCCGCTTCGCGCGCCAGCCCTGATGCGCCGGCTGTTCGCGTTCCTGGTTCTGGTGGCAGTGCCGAGCCTCGCCCCCGGTGCGGTTTCCCCGATCCTGACCGCGAAGCCGACCGCGACGGCATCGGTCCTGCCGAGTGGCCGGACCGTCGTAGCCAATGGTGCAATCGCCTACGTTCCGGCCTCCGCGAACGGCAAACCCATGCCGCTGATCGTCCTGCTGCATGGTTATGGTGGCAAGGCTGACCAGTTCCTCAACCGCTTCACCAAGGAAGCGGACAACCGGGGCGTCATCCTTCTTGCCTTGCAATCGAAAGGGCCGACCTGGGACCTGATTCCGCGCCATGACGGCGGAGACGGGCCGCTGGCGATGAAATCAGCACCGAACTTGCGGTTTGGAGCGGATATTGCCCGTATCGACGCTGCACTCAGCGATCTTTTCAGCCATATGCCGATCGATACGCGCCACGTCGTCCTGCTCGGCTTCTCGGATGGCGCGAGTTACGCATTGTCGCTGGGGCTGGCCAACCCGCAGCTGTTCACGACGGTGCTCGCTTTCTCGCCGGGATTCGTCGTTATACCGAAGATGGTAGCGCCTTCGCAGCATGTGTTCATTGCCCATGGCCGGCAGGATCAGGTGCTGCCGTTCCAGGTTGCCGAGAAGGACATTGCCGGCTTGATCATAGCCAACCACCTGAAGCCAATATTCCGGCCTTTCGTCGGCGATCATCATATCGATGACAGCGCACTTTCCGACGGGCTTGCCTATGCGCTCGGGGGGACGGTTCCGGCATCCGGCTTGTAAGGCTTCCACCCGCTTCCCAGATTTCCTGCAACTGAGCGGGAGCATCTCGTTGGAACAATATCACGGAACTACGATCCTGGGTGTCCGCAAGGACGGCAGGACCGTTATCGCCGGCGACGGTCAGGTGAGCCTGGGCAATACGGTCATTAAGCCCAATGCGAAGAAGGTCCGGCGCCTGGGCGCGGACGGGCAGGTCATCGGCGGGTTCGCCGGGGCGACCGCGGACGCCTTCACTCTGTTCGAGCGGCTGGAGAAGAAGCTGGAGCAGCATAACGGCCAGCTGATGCGGGCAGCGGTCGAACTGACGAAGGATTGGAGGACCGACAAATACCTTCGCAACCTCGAAGCCATGATGATCGTCGCGGACACGGATTCGCTGCTGATCCTCACCGGCAATGGCGACGTGCTGGAACCGGAAGGCGGGATCGCCGCCATCGGGTCCGGCGGCAATTATGCGCTCGCCGCGGCGCGGGCCCTGGCGGACTATGAGCCGGATCCGGAGACGCTGGCGCGTCGGGCCATGGCCATTGCCGCCGAGGTCTGCGTGTTCACCAACGATCGCCTGACCGTGGAGACGATCGGCTGATGAACGACAACCTTACGCCGAAGGCGATCGTCGCCGCGCTCGATGCGCATATCGTCGGGCAGGAGGACGCCAAGAAGGCGGTCGCGGTGGCGCTGCGTAACCGGTGGCGGCGGCAGCGGCTGAAGCCCGAGCTCAAGCAGGAAGTGACGCCCAAGAACATATTGATGATCGGGCCGACGGGCTGCGGCAAGACGGAGATCAGCCGCCGGCTGGCGAAGCTCGCCGATGCGCCCTTCGTCAAGGTGGAGGCGACCAAGTTCACCGAGGTCGGCTACGTCGGCCGCGACGTCGAGCAAATCGCCCGCGACCTGGTGGAGGAAGCGGTGCGCCTTGAGAAGGAGCGGCGCCGCCAGCGCGTCCGTGAGGCGGCGGAAGGCGAGGCGATGGATCGCCTGCTCGATGCGCTGACCGGCAAGGGATCGAGCGAGGCGACGCGCGAGAGCTTCCGCCAGCGCTTCCGCGACGGGGCGCTGAGCGATGCAGAGGTCGAGGTGGAGGTCGCCGAGGCGCCCGCCATGCAGTTCGAGATGCCGGGCAACGGCGTCAGCATGATCAATCTTAGTGAGATGATGTCGAAGGCCATGGGCGGGCCGCCGAAGAAGCGGCGCAAGCTGAAAGTGCCGGCGGCGTTCGAGAAGCTGCTCGAGGAGGAAGCCGACAAGCGCGTCGATCAGGACGATGTGGCACGCGTCGCGCTGGCCGATGCCGAAGCGAACGGCATCGTCTTCCTCGACGAGATCGACAAGATCGCCGTCAGCGACGTGCGCGGCGGTTCAGTGAGCCGCGAGGGCGTCCAGCGCGATCTCTTGCCGCTGATCGAAGGGACGACGGTGGCGACCAAATATGGACCGCTGAAGACGGACCATATCCTGTTCATCGCATCAGGCGCGTTCCACATCGCCAAGCCCGCGGACCTGTTGCCCGAGTTGCAGGGACGGTTGCCGATCCGGGTCGAACTGAAGGCGCTCAGCCAGGCGGATTTCGTCCGGATCCTGTCGGCGACGCGCGCCAGCCTGACCGAGCAATATCGGGCGCTGCTGGCGACCGAAGGCGTGACGATCGAGTTCGCGGACGACGGCATCGAGGCGCTGGCGCGGATCGCCGCCGAAGTGAACGAGGCGGTCGAGAATATTGGCGCGCGGCGGCTGCAGACGGTGATGGAGAAGCTGCTCGAAGAGGTCAGCTTCACCGCCGAGGACCGCAAGGGCGATAGCCTGGTCGTCGACAAGGCTTTCGTGGAGGCGCAGCTGGCCGGCATTGCGCGCAACGCCGACCTCAGCCGCTACGTGCTCTGAGGCACCTCCAGAGGTGTTAGGAGACGTCGCAGTGACGGTGTCGCGACGAGCAGGATGACGCTTCCGGCAATCGGCACGACTGCGATCGCCGCCCAGAAAAAGGTCGGCCCGCGCGCCTCGTAGATACTGCTAAGCGGGCCACTGACGAAGCCGGCAACGCTGACGGTCAGCAAGTTGAGCCCGAGCATCGTTCCGCGCCAACTCTCGGGTGCGTAAGTGGCGACAAAAGCGGCGCAGGTCGGGACGAACAGGACCCAGCCCGCGTTCGAAACGATGTGAAAGGCGATCGGCAGCAAGATTGGAATCCGGGACTCACGCCCGGCGATGGAGGGCGCGGCGGCGAGGATCAACATACCGAGGCCGAACAGGGCGCAGCCCGCCGCCATCCGCCCGTAATTCTCGGTGCGGGGTACACCCTTCCGCCAATAGAAGATGGCAGCGATCGCCATCACCATCGGTGCAAGACTGTCAAAAGACTGCAGCCAGGGGATCGGGATCCTGAACCCGCCGATCACGCGGTCCACATGGTCCTTCACCCATATGTTGTAGATGTTCCAGACCTGCGCTTGCGCCACCCAGAAGGCGAGGGGCACGGCGAAGAACAGGAGGAGTGTGCGGACATTGCGTTTCTCTGCACTCGTGAGCGCCGCGGCCTTGTCGACACGCATCGTCCGGGGTGGGTCGGGCGGGAGCGTTTTCATCCGTGCGAGATACCAGGCGAGACCGATCAGCATGCCGACCGCTGCGATGGCGAAGGCGGGATGGAATCCATACCGCTCGTTGACGATGCCGATGATGAGCGGCGAAATGAAGCCGCCCCCCGAAACCGTGAGATAGAAGATTTGGAAGGCTTCGGCGGTGCGTGTGTCCTCGGCGTCGTAAAGCGCCCGGATTTGCGGAGTGACGTTGCCACGGAGCAATCCCGCACCGGCAAGCACCAGCATTAGACCGACCAGAAAGGTCGCAGTGTAGCCGAGAAAGACATGACCCGCGCTCATCAGCGACGCCCCGGCGATCACCCCCGCTCGCCGCGAGATGAACCGGTCGCCGAGCCAGCCCCCGACAAGTGGCAGCAGCGAAAGCACCGTGATGTAGAGCGCGAAGATTTGGGTCGCCTGACCTTCAACGCTAAGCGGGCCCCGGACGGCCGTAATAACCGACTTGAGCGTGTGCAGCCCAACCACCTGGTCGACTGGGCCAGGAAGCAGCAAGTATTGCGTCATGTACAGGATCAGCAGCGCCTGCATGCCATAGAAGCTGGCGCGGTCCCACAGTTCGGTGGCTGCCAGCGTCCACAGGCCCGGAGGGTGACGGCGGACCGCCGCCGGTGCGGCGGAATCAAGTGCGACAGTCGCCATGGGCCAAGCCCCCGAATTTCGTGGCGAACTGTGGGCCGATGCCGCGGCTATGCAAGCATTATTGTTTCGCGAGCGTTCCTTCCGAGCGATATCGCCAGACGAGCCCCTGTGAGAAGGGTGACCACAAGCTCGTCCTGACGCCTGCCAACCGCAGGCGGTCGGCGGCCCAGACGTTGCAGGTGCTGATGGCATTGGCCTTGCCGCGGCCCTGGTAGAAAGCGTCGTCCGGGCCGTAACCCGGATGATCGATGCGGGTCGGTCGGCCATTGGCGTCGAGGGCGAACTCCGCGCGGATCGATTGCCACAGGCGGCGATATTCTTCGGGGCGCAGGCGAATGGCGCGAGCCGCATAAGCCGGGTCGCGGACCCATTCGACGTGCATGACCCTCCCGCCGCCGCTCAAGCCCGACCAGATTGTGGGCAGGGTGATGTCCCGCCAGCGCGGCGTGTCGAGGTAGACCCGCCGCTCGCCGGCGCCGAACGCGACCCAATGCGCTTGCGGGTCGGGCGCGGCAAAGTCGCCTTTCGGCAGGAGCAGCGCCCAATCGAGGCCCTGGACGTCGGCGGGCAGGATGAGGTCGGCATGGACGCCGTTGTTGGCGACATAGATGGTGATTCCGTCGTCAGGCTCATTCCAGGCGCGATTGACCGGGATCAGCGAGCCGATGAGCGCCGCCAGCAGATAGGCCGCTGGAATCGCCGCAATCGCCAGCGCGATTCGCCTGAGGAGCCTGTTTCTTTTGGACTTTCGACGCGGCACTCTTCCTCCTGACCTTGCCTTGGCTGGCCCGCCTGACTAGATGCCCCTCGCTGCCCTGAGCGGTGGCATCGGTCGGGGCGTAGCGCAGCCTGGTAGCGCATCACACTGGGGGTGTGGGGGTCGCTGGTTCGAATCCAGTCGCCCCGACCATCGCATTTCTTGCGCTATCCGCGCGATCGCGCAAAGAACGCGGCCAAGTCCTTCGAAGGGAATCTCTTCCTCTCATGTCCAGCTCGATTTTCGCGACCACCCTGGCCTCGGCCGCGGCCCCTGCAGGCGGCGCTGCCGGCCTCATCGGCTTCATCATGCCGATGGCCCTGGTCTTCATCATTTTCTACATTCTCGTCCTGCGTCCGCAGAACCAGCGCATGAAGGCGCACACCGCGGCCATCAACGCGGTGCAGAAGGGCGACGAGGTCATCACCGGCGGCGGAATTCGCGGCAAGGCGACCAAGATCACCGACGACGAGGTTGAGGTGGAAATCGCGCAAGGCGTGAAGGTCCGCGTGGTCAAGTCGACTCTGAGCCAGGTGTTCAGCAAGAACGCCAAACCGGCCAACGACTAAGGCGCACGATCGATGCTCGATTTCCCGCGCTGGAAAATCTGGTTGATTTCGCTGACCATTGCGGTCGGCATCTTCCTTTCCATCCCTAGCCTGATCGCCGGCACGCCGCTGGCGTCGAGCTGGCCGAAGTGGCTTCCCCATTACAAGATCAGCATGGGTCTCGACCTTGCCGGCGGCAGTCACCTGCTGCTCGAGGCCGATGCGCGGGACATGGACAAGACGCGCCTTGCGGCGATGGAGGATTCGGTCACGACCGAGCTTCGCCGCGGCGACCCCAAGATCGCCATCGGTGACATCTCGACGCAGGGTGGGCGCCTGTCGTTCATGGTCCGCGACCCATCGCAGGTCGATGCCGCGGTCGAGCGCATGCGGGCCATGACCCGCCCGCAGGGCATGACCGGCCAGCGCGACTGGGACGTCCAGGTGGTCGACACGACGCGGGTCGTGCTGACCCCGACCGCCAGTGGTTCCAAGCAGGCCATCGAGAATGCGATGAGCGTCGCCCGCGAGGTCGTCCGCCGCCGCATCGATCCGGGCGGAACCAAGGAAGTCACGGTCATCACCCAAGGCGGCAACCGCATCCTGGTGCAGGTGCCGGGCGTCGAAGACCCAGAAGCGCTGAAGCAGCTGATCGGCCAGACGGCCCGGCTTGAGTTCAAGCTGGTCGACCTTACGGCCGACCCGGCCCAGGTCGCGCAGGGCCGTGCGCCCGCAGGCAGCCAGGTGCTGACGATGGCGGACGGTTCCTCCAAGATCGCGGTCAAGCGCCGCGTCATGGTTTCCGGCGAGCAATTGACCGATGCCAAGCAAAGCTTCGACCAGGACGGCCGCCCGGTCGTCTCGATCACATTCAACTCGACCGGCGCCCGCCGCTTTGGCCGGGTGACCCAGGAGAACGTCAACAAGCCGTTCGCGATCATCCTTGACGACAAGGTCCTGTCGGCCCCGAACATCAACGAACCCATCCTTGGCGGCCAGGCGCAGATCAGCGGCAATTTCACCGTAGAGAGCGCCAATCAGCTGGCTGTCAGCCTTGCCAGCGGCAAGCTGCCGGTGAAGCTGAACGTCATTGAGGAACGAACGGTCGGACCGGAGCTCGGCAAGGACTCGATCCAGAAGGGCGTCGTCGCCAGCATCGTCGCGACGCTGGCCGTGATCATCTTCATGCTGATCACCTACGGGCGATTCGGCGTCTATGCCGACATCGCGCTGGTGATTAACGCCTTCGTGATCATCGGCGTCATGGCGCTGTTCAACGCGACGCTGACGCTGCCGGGCATTGCCGGCTTCATTCTGACCATCGGCGCCGCGGTCGACGCAAACGTGCTGATCAACGAGCGCATACGCGAAGAACAGCGACGAGGCCGCGGCGTCATCCAGTCGATCGAGTTCGGCTACAAGGAAGCGAGCCGCACCATCTTCGAAGCCAATACCGTCCACGCGATTTCCGGCGTCATTATGCTGGCGCTCGGTTCCGGGCCGGTGCGCGGCTTCGCGGTCGTCCTGCTGATCGGCATCATCACGTCCGTGTTCACCGCAGTCTATTTCACCCGCATGCTTGTCGCGCTGTGGCTCCGGCGCGTCCGGCCCCGCGTGCTCAATATCTAAGGCCCGAACGCAATGCGTCACCTGAAGCTCATTCCCGACAACACCAACATCGGCTTCGTCAAGCTGCGCTACTGGGCGTTTGGAATCACCGCCGCCCTGACGCTGGGGGCGATGGCGCTGGTCGGGATCCGCGGCCTCAACCTCGGCGTCGATTTCGTCGGCGGCCTGATGATCGAGGCCAAGTTCCAGCAGCCGGCGCATCTCGACACGCTGCGCGGCACGATCGACAGCCTCGGCGTCGGCCAGAGCTCGTTGCAGCAATTCGGTGACCCGAAGACGGTGTCGATCCGCCTGCCGCTGCCGCATGAGACGGACTCCGGCGCTACCAACCGTGTCGTCGCCAAGGTGAAGGCGGCCGTCGAGCAGACCAATCCGGGCGTGCAGTTTACGCGGTCGGATACCGTGTCGGGCAAGGTTTCGGGCGAGCTTATCCGCAACGGGCTTCTCGCCGTGTTCCTGGCGGTGTTCGCAATCGCCATCTTCTCATGGCTCCGGTACGAATGGCAGTTCGGCGTCTCGACCTTCGTCGCCATTGCCCACGACGTGCTCATGACCCTGGGCTTCTTTGCGCTGACGAGGATGGAGTTCGACCTCAACATTGTCGCCGCCGTGCTGACCATCATCAGCTACTCGATCAACGACAAGATCGTCATCGACGACCGCATTCGCGAGAATCTGCGCAAATACCGCAAGATGAACCTCGGCAATTTGATCGACCTGTCGGTGAACGAGACGCTGCCGCGGACGGTCATGACGTCCTTGACCATCCTGCTGGCCCTTGGCGCCCTGCTGATCTTCGGCGGCCATGTGCTGCGCGGGTTCACCTCGGCGATGATCCTGGGCATCATCATCGGCACTTATTCGTCGATCTATGTCTCGTCCTCGCTGCTGATCACGCTCGGCCTGTCCTCGGGGCCGCCGCCGGCGGACGAGGCACGGCCGGCAGGACGCGGCGAGCCGGCCCGCGACTCCTGACCGGCAATCGGCGGTTCAGAAAATAAGCTCCATCCAGACGCTTGGCCTCCCCAATACCCCGCGCTAGAAAGCCCGCCATGTCGACCCTGACCCGTATCGCAGCGCCGCTCGTCGCTGCCGCGTTGATCCTCCCCGTCGCCGGCTGCGCGAAGAACAAGATCAAGGGAGATACGGCCTACGTCGCCCGCGACGTCAACACGCTGTACAGCCTGGGCAAGAAGCGGCTGGACCAGAAGGATTACCTGATGGCGGCCAAGACCTTCGACGAAGTCGAGCGCCAGCATCCCTATTCGGTCTGGGCGCGGCGCGCGCAGCTTATGAGCGCTTTCTCTTATTATATGGCGCAGTCCTATCCGGACGCGATCAGCTCGGCGCAACGCTTCCTGACCATTCACCCGGGCAACAAGGACGCCCCGTACGCGAACTATCTGATCGCGATGAGCTATTACCAGCAGATCGAGGACGTGAACCGCGACCAGGGGATTACGCAGCAGGCATCCGACGCCTTCAACGAGCTAATCCGCCGTTATCCCGAGAGCCGCTATGCCGCCGATGCGCGGCTGAAGCTCGACCTCATCAACGACCACCTTGCCGGCAAGGAGATGGAGGTAGGCCGCTTCTACCAGCGCCAGGGCAATTGGTTGGCGGCGACGATTCGCTTCCGAACCGTTATCGATAAATACCAGACCAGCAGCCACACGCCCGAAGCGCTTGAGCGCCTGGTCGAATCCTATCTTGCCCTCGGCATTCCCGATGAGGCGCAGAAGGCCGCGGCAGTGCTGGGCGCCAACTACCCTGGCAGCAAGTGGTATGATCGCAGCTACAAATTGATGCAGCGGCACGCGCCGGCAGCGGCAGCGACGCCGCAGAGCTGATCCTCGCGGGCGCCTCCGGATGCTGAGGCAGCTCATCATTGAGGACGTGGTGCTGATCGACCGGCTCGCGCTCGAGTTCGAGCCGGGCCTCGGCGTGCTGACCGGTGAAACCGGCGCCGGCAAATCCATCCTTCTCGATTCGCTCGGGCTAGCGCTGGGTAACCGCGCGGATGCGTCGCTGGTGCGCAGCGGACAGGGCCAAGCCAGCGTATCGGCCGAGATCGAGCTGCCGGACGGCCATGCCGCCTTGGCGGTGCTCGACGAGCAGGGCATCGACCATGAGCCGGGCGAGCCGGTCATCCTGCGGCGATCGCTGAAGGCCGATGGCGGCAGCCGGGCTTTTGCAGGGGCCGCGAGCGTGCCGGCGTCGCTGCTGCGCGACGTTTCCGCGCAGGCGATCGAGATCCACGGCCAGCACGATGATCGTGGGCTTCTCAATCCCCGTGGCCATCGCGCCTTGCTCGACGCTTTCGGGCGTATCGATGTCTCGACCGTGGAGGCGGCCTGGAACCAGGTCGAGGAGATCGCACGGGAACTGGATGAGGCCCGGGAACTGGCGGACAATGCCGAGCGCGACCGCGATTATCTCGAGCATGCGGCGAACGAGATTGCGGCACTTGGCCCGGAAGCGGGAGAGGAGACGCGGCTGGCCGAGGAGCGGGCGGCAATGCAGGCCGGCGCAAAGGCCGGGGAAAGCCTGACCGGACTCGACGAATTGCTCGGCGGATCGGACGGCGCGCTGGCAAACTTGCGGCTGGCGGCACGGCGGATCGAACGAGGCGCGGCGGATCATCCGTTGCTGGCCGAAGCGCTGGCCTCGCTCGATCGGGCGGTGATCGAGGCGGGCGAGGCCGAGGACAAAATCGCACGCGCCGCGGATGCATTGGCGTTCGACCCGGCGCGGCTGGAGGCCACGGAGGCACGGCTGTTCGAGATTCGCGCCTTGGCCCGCAAGCATCGCGTTGATCCTGATGCGCTGGCGGCGCTGGGCGAAGAAATGCAGGCGAAACTGCAGGCCATAGAAGCGGGCGGCGAGCGGCTTGCCGAACTGGAGAGGGCGCTGCGCGAGGCGCGAGTTGCCTATGATGCCGTCGCCAGTGCGTTGCGCTCCCGACGGGAAGAGGCCGCGCGGCGGTTAGATGCCAAAGTCGCCGAGGAACTCGCGCCGCTGAAGTTGGATGCGGCCCGGTTCCGGACCGCGATCGCGGATGCGGAGCCCGGCCCGAAAGGCATGGACCGAGTCGAGTTCGAGGTCTCGACCAATCCCGGCGCGCCGTTCGGGGCACTGACCCGCATCGCTTCCGGCGGCGAATTGTCGCGCTTCATCCTGGCGCTGAAGGTGGCGCTGGCCGAAGCCGGCAACGCGCGGACAATGATCTTCGACGAGGTCGATCGCGGTGTCGGGGGCGCGGTCGCGAGCGCAATCGGTGAACGGCTTGCGCGGTTGGCGGCCGATGCCCAGGTGCTGGTTGTCACCCACAGCCCGCAGGTCGCCGCGCGGGCAGCGCACCATTACCGGATCGAGAAGAGCCACGGCGACGGCGGCACCCGGACGACGGTGCGCAAACTTTCGCCGGAAGAGCGTTGCGAGGAAATCGCCCGCATGCTTTCAGGCGCGGCAATCACCGATGAGGCCCGCGCTCAGGCCGCGCGGCTGATGGAGGCGGCATAATGAGTATCGAGCAGCGCAATATCGCCCACGAGTTCGACGGCGACCAGTTGGAGAGCGTCCTGGTTACGGACGGGACGGGCCAGGCGCTTCCCGGCGTCATCCTAATCCCTTCGGTCATGGGGATCACCGACCTGGAAATCGGCTGGGCGCGCGACCTTGCGGGGCGTGGATACAATGTGCTGGTCGTCGACATGTTCGGGAAGCAATTCCGCGGAGCAGCGCGCGACGTGATGTTCGGGGAGATGGGCCGCGTCGGGAAGGACCGCGCCAATTTGCGCGACCGGTTGCTGTCCATGCTCGAACTCGCCCGTGGGCAATCCGAGGTGGATTCAACCCAAATTGCCGTCATGGGCTTCTGTTTCGGCGGCAAGTGCGCGCTCGACCTCGCGCGAACCGGCGAGGACATCGCGGGCGTGGCCAGCTTCCACGGCCTATTCGATCCGCCCGGCCTGCCCGCCAACAAGATCAGCGCCAAAGTGGTTTGCTATCACGGCTGGGACGACCCGATGGTCACGCCGGATGCGGTCGTCGCTCTGGCGAAAGAGCTGACGGAAGCCGGTGCCGACTGGCAGATCCACGCTTACGGCCACACCGGCCACGGCTTCACCAACCCCAATGCAACCGCGCAGATCGGCATCCCCGGCGTCGAATATCAGGCGGCGGCGGCGCGGCGATCGTTCGCGGCGCTTTACGATTTCCTTGGTGAGCTGTTTGCCTGAGACGATCACCGAAGCGGATGCGGCCAACCGGCTAATGCGGCTGGCGAGGGAAATTGCCCGCCACAACCGCCTCTACCATGACCAGGACGCGCCGGAGATCTCCGATGCGGAATATGACGCGCTGATCCGCGAGAATGCCGAGCTCGAGGCGCGATTCCCCCAGCTCGTTCGTCCGGATTCGCCATCGAAGGCTGTCGGCGCCGCGCCCACATCCAGTCTCGCCAAGGTCGCGCATGCCCGGCCGATGCTCAGCCTGGAGAATGCCTTTTCCGAGGAGGAAGTCCGCGAGTTTGTCGCGCGCGTCCGGCGTTTCCTCAATTTGCCGGACAGTGAACCGGTGGCGATGACCGCCGAGCCAAAGATCGACGGCCTCTCCTGCTCATTGAGATACGAGTATGGCGTGCTGGTCCTTGCAGCCACTCGCGGCGACGGCACCGTCGGTGAGGACGTCACCGCCAATGTCCGCACCATTCGCGACATTCCGCAGGGCATTGCCGGCGCTCCGGATGTCCTGGAGGTGCGCGGTGAAGTCTACATGTCGAAGGACGACTTCGCCGCCCTGAACGAACGGCAAGAAGCCGCGGGGGCGAAGGTCTTCGCCAATCCTCGCAACGCCGCCGCCGGTTCTCTCAGGCAGAAGGATCCCGCGGTGACGGCGTCTCGCCCGCTGCGCTTCTTCGCCCATGGCTGGGGCGAGGTCAGCGAGCCGTTGGCGACGGTTCAAATCCTCGCCATGCGCGCAATCGAGGGGTTCGGGATTCCCGTCAGCGAGCTCCTGAAACGCTGCGAAACCATTGAGGAGGCGCTCGCTCACTACCGCACCATTGAGCATGAGCGGGCTGAGCTGCCGTACGACATCGATGGCGTCGTCTATAAGGTCAGCCGGCTCGACTGGCAGGAGCGGCTTGGACAGGTGGCGCGGGCGCCGCGCTGGGGCCTGGCGCACAAGTTCCCGGCTGAAAAGGCCGAGACGACTCTGGAGCGGATTGAAATCCAGGTTGGGCGGACTGGGAAGCTCACTCCCGTCGGTCGCCTGACCCCGGTGGGGGTCGGCGGCGTGATCGTCCAGAATGTCACGCTGCACAACCGCGACGAAATTGCGCGGCTGGGCCTGCGCGAAGGCGATCGGGTTCGCATCCAGCGGGCCGGTGACGTCATCCCGCAGGTCGTCGAGAACCTCACCCGCGACGAGCGGCGTAAGCC
This sequence comes from Sphingomonas alba, assembly GCF_023516555.1. Taxonomy (GTDB): domain Bacteria; phylum Pseudomonadota; class Alphaproteobacteria; order Sphingomonadales; family Sphingomonadaceae; genus Sphingomicrobium; species Sphingomicrobium album. The sequence goes on along the minus strand of NZ_JAMGBD010000001.1, from coordinate 1,189,182 downwards.
GTACGCCTTTCCTGACCATTGTCCCGAGTGCCATTCGGAAGCCGTCGCCGAGGAAGGCGAAGTCGATGTCCGTTGCACTGGGGGCCTGATCTGCCCCGCCCAGCGCATCGAGCGCCTGCGCCATTTCGTCTCGCGCGGGGCGATGGACATCGACGGGCTTGGGGAGAAGAGCCTCGTCGAGTTTGTCGAGCTTGGGTGGCTGAAGGGGCCGGCGGATATTTTCCGGCTGAAGGGACGACGCGGTGAGCTGATCGGCCGCGAGGGCTGGCAGGAAAAATCGGTCGACAATTTGCTTGCCGCCATTGACGCGCGGGTCGGCTTCGACCCGGCGCGTTTCCTCTTCGGACTTGGCATCCGCCACGTCGGCGCGGTGACCGCCAAAGACCTGATGAAGTGCTTCGGCACGATCGAAGAGCTGGAGCGGGTGGCTCGAAGCGAAAACGCCATTGCCGAGTTGTCGGCTGTTGAAGGCGTCGGCGGGGTCGTCGCGGAAGCGGTTGTCGACTTTTTCCATGAGCCGCACAATCGTGAGGAGCTCGCCGACCTGCTGGCGTTGGCCAGGCCCGCGGCCTTCGTCTCGACCGCGCGCGAGACGGAATGGACCGGCAAGACCATCGTCTTCACCGGTAGCCTGGAGACGATGAGCCGCGATGAGGCCAAGGCCCAGGCCGAGCGGCTGGGGGCACGGGCGGCAGGCTCGGTATCGGCCAAGACTGACCTGGTCGTCGCCGGCCCGGGCGCAGGGTCCAAGCTCAAAAAGGCCGAAGAACTGGGCATCCGAGTCATCGGTGAAGCGGAGTGGGCGGAAATCGTCGCCGCTGCCTAGGCAGCCTGTAGAACCAATACGGTCCACTCGCCGGGGCCTCGCTCGACGAGCGTCGCCCCTTGCGATTCATAAGCCGCGATGACGGCGTCCGCCTGCGTATCGAGCAGCCCGGCGAGAATGATCGTCCCGCCCGGCGCGGTTGCCTTGGCGAAGGCCGGTGCCAGCTCGATCAGCGGCCCGGCGAGGATGTTGGCGATCAGCAGGTCGAAGGGCGCGCGGGCGGCCAGCATCGGTGAGTCCATGCCGTCGGCGACCGCCAGCAGCAGTTCCCCCGCCTGCATCCCGAGCTTCACGCCATTGATGGCGGCATTGTCGCGGCTGACGTCGACCGCGATCGGATCGATATCCGTGGCGATCGCCTTGGCGTCCGGCCAGAGCGCCAAACCGGCAAAAGCGAGGAGGCCGGTGCCGGTGCCGATGTCGGCGATGTTCGAGAAGCTGGCGCCGCTTCGTTCCAGACGGTCCAAAGCGGCCAGGCAACCGGCGGTGGTCGCATGCTGGCCAGTGCCAAAGGCCAGGCCGGCGTCGATTTCGAAGCAGAGGGCGCTTTCTGGACGCTCTTTGTAGTGGGGCGGAGTATGGACGAAGAAGCGTCCCGCGCGGATCGGCTCCAGACCCGCCTGGCTGACGGTTACCCAGTCGGTCGTTTCGTCGAGCCGCTCGAGGACCGGGTCGCCCTCGTCGGCGAGGGTTTCGAGGACCTTGAGTTCGTTCCAGCCGGGCTGCTCGTCGAAATAGGCATGCAGCCGCCACAGGTCCGGCCTCGCCGGGTCGGGTTCTTCGGCGACGATCACCGGAGGATTGTCGAGGTCCGGAAAGAGATCCCCGGAATCGGGCAACGCCTCGGCCTCCGCCTTGGTGCAGTCGAGGCTGACTCGCCAGCTCATGGCGTTTTTTCCTTCGCGAGCCGTTCATCGAGCGCCGCGCGGCCCTTGTCCGCATAGGCCTTGCAGGCGCCGGAATCGATCAGCGGAGCTTTGCCGTCGAGACGGTCGATGAAATTGCTGGCTCCCGGATGCGGCGTGATCAGCAAATCGCAATCGAGGCGGCCGATCTCGCCGAGGCTGCGGCGGAAGCGGAGGACGTAGCCGCGATGGTCGCTGAAGCGGTAATCGTCGCGCGACACCGCCGTCACGCTGTCGGCATAGACGATCCTGACGCAGCGCTTGTCCTCGCAGGATCGCCACGACCAGGTCGTGCCGCCCGGCGCGTGGCCCGGGGTCATGTGGGCGGTCAGGTGCAGCGGCCCTTCATCGACGACGAGGCCGTCCCAAAGGATCATGCCGACGTCCGAACCTGGATAAGGGGGAAGGAGGCCCGACTGCGGGTCCGACTTGTCGAGCTCGCCGGTCTCAAAGGGATTATAGGCGCGGGCAGCGGCCATGACGGTCGCGCCGGTCAGTTTCTGCAGCGCGGCGATGCCGCCGACATGGTCGACATGTTCGTGGCTGCCGCCGATCAGTTTGACGTCCGACAGCTTGAACCCGAGCCGCTCGATGTTGGCGGCGACGGCCGGCGCGGACTCCGCGGGACCGGCGTCGAGCAGGATGTGCCCCTTCGGCGAGGTAATCAGCAACGCCGTGATCGTGCAGGTGCCAACGTCATAGACATTGCCGAAGACGTGAAGCGGCGGCGCGGGATCGCTCCAGGCTTCCTTGCCGTCACAGGCCGTGTGCCACTCGGGCATGCTCGCGGGACCCGAGGCGGCCAGCGCGGCGGCGGCGAGGCTAACGAACATAGCTGGCTCCATTGAGATCAATCACCGAGCCGGTCGAAGCGGCGGGCGCCTCGGTCGCGAGCCAGCGAATGGCCTCGGCGACTTCGGTGGTGCTGGTGACTCGGCCGAGCGGGATGTCGGCGAGGATCGATGCGCCGCCGCGCCCGCTCAGATATTCCTCGGTCATCTCCGAAACGGTAAATCCGGGCGCGACGCAGAAGGCGAGGACGCCATCGGCCGCATAGGCGCGAGCGATGGTCTTGGTCATGCCGACCATGCCCGATTTTGAGGCGGCATAGTGCCAGTGCCTGGGGCTGTCGCCGCGAAAGGCGGCGCGGCTGGCGACATTGACGATGCGGCCGCCGCCATTCGCCTTGAAATGCTGGACGGCGAAGCGACAGAGGTCGGCGGAAGCCGTCAAATTGACGGTTAGAGTGCGGGTCCAGCCGGCCTGCCACTCGGCGTCAGAGGCGTCGTCCTCAATGGCTTCGAAGATGCCGGCATTGTTGACCAGCACGTCGATGCGGCCGAGCCGGGCGAGGGCCTCGTCCCAGATCTTCCGGGGCGCGCCTGGTTCGGCAAGGTCGCCGGCAACCAAATCCTCGCTGCCCTGCGTGCAGTGGCCGACAACCTGGTGGCCCTTTGATCGCAGCAGTTCATAGGTGGCGGCACCGATGCCGCGGCTCGCGCCGGTGAGCAGGATGTTCATTTGCCCCGACTAGCGCGGGGCGGGGTCCTCAGGCAACGCGGCTGGCGAAGTCCTTCGCGGCGGCGCGGAAGTCGACCATCTGCTTGCCGAATTCGCCGAAGCCCTGCTCGACGCTGTCGATGTCCTTGGCGACATTCTCCGTATCGCTGCGGATCGCGGCGATGGTGGAGCTCATCGAGTCGGCAGCCAAAGCCGTTTCATCGACGGCAGCGGTGATCATCGTCACTGTCTGGGCCTGCAATTCCATCGCCTCGCGGATACGGTTGGCGGAAGCCTCGACCTCCTCGACCGTGCCCATGATCGAGCCATTGGCCTCGACCGTTTCGCGGGTGGCGGCGGTGATGGCCGTAATCTTGTTGGTGATGTCGTCGGTGGCGCGGGCCGTCTGGGCAGCCAGCGTCTTCACTTCCTGTGCGACGACCGCGAAGCCGCGGCCGGCGTCACCGGCGCGGGCGGCTTCGATTGTGGCGTTCAGCGCGAGGAGGTTGGTCTGGCCGGCGATGTCGCGGATCAGGCCGAGGATCGATTCGATCGCTTCCACGTGCGAGCTCAGGGCTTGGGAAACCTTCACTGCGGCTTCGGCCTGGTCGCCGGCGCGAGTGGCGACACCGGCGGCGACTTCCACTTCCGAACGGGCGTCCTCGATGGCGCGAATGAGGCCAGCCGCCGTCTGCGCGGCTTCGCGCATGGCGGTCGCGGACTGCTCGGCGGCGGCGGCGACTTCGCTGGTCTTGCCGAGCATGCCGCGAGCGGCGGCAGCGGTGGCGCCAGTGCGCTGGATCAGGGCTTCGGACTGGCTGACGCCCTTGCCGACGAGGTCTGTAACCTTGCGCTCGAACATCTTGGTTTGCTCGCCGCGAGCCTCGGCGGCATCGTCGGCCTCGAGCAATGCGACCTGGGCCAGGATGATGTCCGTCTCATAGGTAGTCAGCCGCTGGAAGGAGAGCGTGTTTTCAAGCAGCCTGTCGGGCTCGGCTGCGAAGCGCTCGAACATCCGCGCCGTGATCTTGCCGACGAGTTTGTCACGCTCGGCGATGTAGGCCGGGACCGATGTCTTCTCGCTGAAAATGCGGCGGCCATATTCGGCGATTTCCTGCACCCAGTCGGCATCGACTTTCGACGTGTAATGCTTGCGGACGCGCTCGGCGGCCTGCTCGCCGAACTGGTCGCGGACCTCGGCTTCGATGAGGTCTCCGGAATCATCCCAGAGCGCGCGGATGTCACGCTCCAGCTTGCCGCCGGCATTGTAGGCGTCGAGACGGTTCTGCACTTGGGTATCCGTCAATGGCTGCAAGGCGGTCATGGGAAAATATCCCTCGGGTTGCTCCTACGCGGCGAACTTCGAAACGAACTCGCTGGTCGCCGACCGGAAGTCGGAGATCTGCTCGGAAAAGCGGCCGAAGCCCTGTTCGACATTGTCGATGTCCTTGGCGACATTCTCCGTATCGCTGCGGATGGCGGCGATGGTCGAGGACATGGAATCCGCGGCAAGCGCGGTTTCGTCGACGGCTGCGGTGATCATGGTAACGGTCTGGGCCTGGAGCTCCATGGCCTCGCGGATGCGGTTGGCGGAAGCTTCGACCTCCTCGACCGTCGCCTGGATCGAGCCGTTTGCTTCGACGGTCTGCTTGGTCGCGGCGGTGATGGCGCTGATCTTGGCGGTGATGTCGTCGGTGGCGCGGGCAGTCTGCGACGCGAGGCTCTTCACCTCCTGGGCGACGACCGCGAAGCCGCGGCCGGCATCACCGGCGCGGGCAGCCTCGATGGTCGCGTTCAGGGCAAGGAGGTTGGTCTGGCCGGCGATATCGCGGATCAGGCCGAGGATCGATTCGATGGCTTCGACGTGCGAGCTGAGGGCCTGACTAACCTTCACGGCAGCCTCGGCCTGGTCGCCGGCGCGAGTGGCGACGCCGGCGGCGACTTCCACTTCGGAACGGGCGTCTTCAATGGCGCGAATGAGGCCGGCCGCGGTCTGCGCGGCTTCACGCATGGCGGTCGCCGACTGCTCCGCGGCGGCGGCGACTTCGCTGGTCTTGCCGAGCATGCCGCGAGCCGCGCTCGACGTGGTCGATGCCTGCGAGCGCAGCTGCTCGCTCTCCGCGGTGCAGCGCTGGACGACGCCCACCACCTTCTGGTTGAAATTATTGGCGTGGCTAGCCTGGCGGGCGTCGGCTTCCGCGCGGGTGAAAGCAACGGCGTGATGCACGAAGACATCGATTTCCAGCATCTGGACGTCACTGAGCGTCCGGCAGCAATTGACCAGTTCCGGGCCTTCTTCGACCGCGGCACGGAGGGCAGCGAAGGCCGCGTCCGTTTGGGCGGCAAGGCCGGCAAGCAAGGTCGACAGCGTGACGTTCTTGGCCAGCGCGTTTTCGACGAAGCCGCGCGCCGTCTCGACCCATTGCGGGCTGGCGATGCGCTCGAACTTGTCGCGGAGGTAAGGGAGGATGTCGCTTACAAGCTCATTGACCTTGGCATCCGAAATCGGACTCATCACCTCGTCCGAGCGGCGATAACGGAGCCAGAAGGCACGAGCCATTTCAGCGTCGGCGGAGGCGACGACACGCCAGAGGTTGGCGGCCCGCTCCGGAAGGGGGCCGTCCTCCTCATACAGGCGCACACCACGCGCCAGATCGTAACTCGAATTGCCACGCACGCTCGCCATTCTCACAATCCTCGAAAGCCAATTGCCGTCTCTAGCGGGCGGCTATGAGGGGCGAATGGTTAAGACCGGGTTAGGGAGGGGCGCGAAACTTGCGCCGCCGACAAGTGCCTCCTAAGCGGTCAGCGCCATTCCATCGGGAGCATCCAAGCGCATGAGCCGCAATTCGGACCGGCCGTTATCGCCACATCTTCAAGTCTGGCGCTGGGGGCCGGGCATGACCGTCTCCATCCTTCACCGTATCACGGGCAGCGGGCTCGCGGTGGTCGGCCTCGCCGTGCTGACCTGGTGGCTGTGGGCGATCGCTGCGGGCGGTGACGCCTATGCGACCTTCACCACTCACGCGACGCGCTGGTACGGGCTGGTCGTACTGATCGGCCTGACCTGGGCCTTCTGGCAGCATCTGCTCAGCGGCATCCGGCATCTGGTCATGGACATCGGCGCCGGGTTCGAGCTCAAGACCAACCGGTTTTTCGCGGTGCTAACCATTGTCGGCGGCCTTTTCCTGACGGCCTTGACCGTGTTCCTGATTTTGGGAGTGAATCAATGAGCGCGCAGGAAAGTTCGACCCCGCTCGGCCAGGTTCGCGGCCTCGGCTCCTCGCATCATGGCGGCGGCCACTGGCTTCGCGAGCGGCTGACCAGTGCGGCGCTGCTGCTGCTCGGCATCTGGCTGATCGTCTCGCTCGTCCTGCTGCCGTCGCTCGACCGGGCGACGCTGGCCGAGTGGTTGAAGTCTGCCAGCGGTTTCGTGCCGATGTTCCTGTTCGTCGTCACCGCCTTCGTCCACGCCATCGATGGCCTGAAGGTCGTCGTCGATGATTACGTCCACGACGCCGGCAACAACCTCGCGCTCAACGGCCTGATCCTGTTCGCCGGCATCGGCGGCGGTGCCTGGGCCCTGTTCAGCCTGCTGAAAATCGCCTTCGGAGCCGCAGCATGACGAGCAGCGCCTACAAGGTCATCGACCATGTCTATGACGTCGTCGTCGTTGGAGCCGGCGGCGCCGGCCTGCGCGCGACGATGGGCGCGGCCGAGAAGGGCCTGAAGACCGCCTGCGTTACCAAGGTCTTCCCGACCCGCAGCCACACCGTCGCCGCCCAGGGTGGCATCGCCGCCTCGCTCGGCAACATGGGCCCCGACCATTGGCAGTGGCACATGTACGATACCGTCAAGGGCAGCGACTGGCTCGGCGACCAGGACGCGATTGAATATCTCGTCCGTGAGGCGCCCGCCGCCGTCTACGAACTTGAACATGCCGGCATGCCGTTCAGCCGGACCGACGAAGGCAAGATCTACCAGCGCGCCTTTGGCGGCATGACCCAGAATATGGGCGAGGGCCCGGCCGCACAGCGCACCTGCGCCGCCGCCGACCGCACGGGCCATGCCATGCTGCACACGCTCTATCAGCAGAGCCTGAAATACGACGCTGACTTCTTCATCGAATATTTCGCCCTCGACCTGATCATGGAAGGCGGCGCGTGCCGCGGCCTCGTCGCCCTGTGCCTCGACGACGGCTCGATCCACCGCTTCCGCGCCCAGTCGGTCGTGCTTGCGACCGGCGGCTATGGTCGCACCTATTTCTCCGCGACATCCGCGCACACCTGCACCGGTGACGGCAACGCCATGGTGCTCCGCGCCGGGCTGCCTTTGCAGGACATGGAGTTCGTCCAATTCCACCCGACCGGAATTTACGGCGCCGGCGTGCTGATCACCGAAGGCGCGCGCGGCGAGGGAGGGTATCTCACGAACAGCGAGGGCGAGCGCTTCATGGAGCGCTATGCGCCGAGCGCGAAGGACCTCGCCAGCCGCGATGTGGTCTCACGCTCGATGGCAATGGAAATTCGCGAAGGCCGCGGCGTCGGCGAGCACAAGGATCACATCTTCCTCCATCTCGACCACATCGACCCGAAGATCCTGGCCGAGCGCCTTCCGGGCATCACCGAGACCGCGAAGATCTTCGCCGGCGTCGACCTGACCCGCCAGCCGATCCCGGTGACGCCGACCGTCCACTACAACATGGGTGGCATCCCGACGAACTATCACGGCGAAGTCGTCACGCTGAAGGACGGCAATCCCGACGCCGTCGTCCCCGGCCTGTTCGCGGTCGGCGAGGCGGCTTGCGTCTCGGTTCATGGCGCCAACCGCCTCGGCTCGAACAGCCTCATCGACCTGGTCGTCTTCGGACGCGCAGCCGGTCACCGGCTGGGCGAAATCCTGCAGGCGAACGGCAAGCAGCCCGAGTTGCCGAAGGACAGCGCCGATCTGTCGTTGTCGCGGCTCGACAAGTTCCGCCATGCCGAAGGGGGCACCCCCACCGCCGAAATCCGGCTGGAGATGCAGCGAGTGATGCAGGCCGATTGCGCGGTCTTCCGCACCGAACGCACGCTGGACGAGGGCCAGGCGAAGATCGACGCCGTTTACAAGAGGATGGCGGACGTTCGCGTCACCGATCGCAGCCTCATCTGGAACACCGACCTGGTCGAGACGCTGGAGCTCGACAACCTCCTTAGCCAGGCGGTTGTCACCATGCATTGCGCCGCCAATCGCAAGGAAAGCCGCGGCGCGCACATGCATGAGGATTACCCCAAGCGCGATGACAAGAACTGGATGAAGCACACCATCGCCTGGTTCGACGGCTGGGGCGGCAACGGAGGCGGCGTGAAGATCGATTACCGACCGGTCCACGAATATACGCTGACCAGCGACGTCGATTACATCAAGCCCAAGGCCCGGGTGTACTGAGCCTCCGTTAGGCGAAAATCCTGACGCCTCTGCCGACCGCCGCTTTCCGATGCTGCGCACCGCCCTAGCCTGCGAGCGGCAGGGCAAAGGGGGCGCCGGTGCGCAGGCTTTTGATCATCGCGGCAGGGTTGCTGACGGCGGCTTCGGTGCCGGTCGACTATCACCTCGTGTCAGGACAGGTGACGCCCGGCAAGGGACCGGACGGCAACAGCATCTTCCTCGACACGAAGGACGGGCTGATCCTGATCGATACCGGGCGGCATCCCGAACATCGCGACCGCCTGCTGGCTTATGCGAAGGAGCGCGGGCGGGCGATCATCGCCATCTTCAACACGCACTGGCACCTCGATCACACGACGGGCAATGCCGAAATCCGCGCCGCTTATCCGCGGGCACGTGTCTATGCGACGGATGCCATCGACGGTGCGATCACGGACTTCTTTCCGAAGAGCCGCAAGGGCGCCGAGGAGTATCTGAAATCTGGCAAAGTGCCGCCGGCGATGCAGGCGGAGCTCCAGCGCGGCTTTTATGTGATGGATCACCCCGACACGTTGCGACCGACTGATGTCGTCAAGGAATCTCGGAGCCTCACAATCGGCGGTCGCAGGCTCGACGTCCATGTTGCGCATTTTGCGGCAACCGAGGCGGACTTGTGGCTTTACGATCCCAAGGCGAGGCTGGCCATTGTCGGTGACCTCGTCGTCGGCCTTGTGCCCTTCATGGACACGGCCTGCCCGGACGGCTGGCGTAAGGCGATAGACGAGGTGGCGGCGACCCGGTTCGAGACTCTGATTCCCGGTCACGGCGAACCCATGGATCGCGCGCGTTTCTTGCAATGGAAGTCCGCCTACGGGAACTTCGTTGACTGCGGGCATTCGACAAAACCGGTCGCGGAATGCTTCGCCGGATGGTTGAAGGACGCGGCGCCCTTCATCGACGATGCGCATCGCGACTATGCGAGCCAAGCGGCGGAATATTATGTGACGACCCGCCTGCGTTCGTCACCCGAAGAGCAGCAGCATTATTGCAAGCCGCTCAACCGCTGAGCGCTCAATTCAGCAATTGCTCACCCTCCGCTCATGACCCCTTGCCGGTCAGGCCGGCAATGTGCAGCCATGACAAGCAAGGGGATGGAGCATGATCAAATCGGGCGGTGAGCGGTCACCGGGTTTCAAATTGCTGATGGCGATACTCATTGCCGCGGCGCTGGCGATTCCGACCTTCATGGTCTGGGCGCTGGTCTATGACCGCCAGAACCAGTCGGAGCAGGCCCAAGCCTCGATCACCGAAGGCTGGGGCGGCCCACAGGCGATGGCCGGGCCGGTACTGGTCATCCCCTATCGCGCCACCGCCACGGACACGGTCGTCCAGGCAGGGAAGAGCACGACGGTGGCACGCGACGTGGTGCGGGAGTTGACCCTCGCTCCCGAAACCGTCGAGCTCAAGACCGACATACAGTCGCAGCACCGGAAGCGCTCGATTTACGAGGCGGTGATTTACAATGCGAAGATGGAAGGCCGAGCGCGATTCGTGCTGCCGCCCGACCTAGCCCGTTTCGGAATTAGCTTGCCCGACCTCAAGTTCGACCGCGCCGAACTGCGCTTCTCGCTCAGCGATCCGCGCGGCCTCGGCGCCAATCCCAAGGTCCTTGCACAAGGCACGCCGCTGCGGCTCCAACCCGGCGGCGGCAGCAGCGGCGGGCGCGGCTTTTTCGCATTCATCGACGCGGCATCGCTGGCCAGTGGCGGCAATATCGCGGTCAATTATGCCTATGAGGTGCGCGGCAACGGCGCCCTCAGCCTGGCCCCGCAGGCCGGGGACACCAAATGGGCGGTGACCTCCAACTGGCCGAGCCCGAGCTTCGGAGGGTCGTTCATTCCCGGCAACCGCAGTGTCACCGGCAAGGGTTTCACCGCCAGCTATGACATTGGCAACCTGGCGCTTGGCCGCTCGCTGATCTCGACCGCCGACGCGGGCGCGGTCGCGGATACGCCCGCCCCGACCATGAAGCCGGCGCCGGTGGTCATGCAGGATGCCGGCCAGGCGCAGTCTGCCCAGATCAGCCTGATCCAGACCGTCGACCTCTATTCGCAGGTCAACAGGTCGGTGAAATACGGTTTCCTGTTCATCGGCTTCACGTTTCTCGCGCTGCTATTGTTCGATGTCATCGGCGGCGTTCGCGTATCGGCGGTGGAATATTTGCTGATGGGCGCGGCGCTGGTGCTGTTCTTCGTCCTGTTGCTGGCCTTCGCCGAGGTCATCGGCTTCACGCCTGCTTATGTGCTGGCGTCGGCGGCAATCGCCGGTCTCAACACGGCCTATTCGGCAGCGGTGCTGAAGAGCTGGCGTCGCGCGACGTTTATCGGCGGGCTGCTGATCGGCCTTTATGCGGTCCTCTACATCCTGCTCAGCCTCGAGGCCTTCTCGTTGCTGATCGGTTCGCTGCTGCTCTTCGCGGCGCTGGCCGGCGTCATGTACGCCACCCGCCACATCGATTGGGGCGGACGCCGCGAGGAGGTGACGGCCTGAGCCGCTTGGGCTTTGGGATATGGTCGGCTAAGGCCAGCCGCCTATGACTGCTGACCATATCCCTCCCAAGCGTATCTTCCCTGAAGCCAAGGTCGACGCACAGGCCGCCAAGCATGTGCCGTCCAGCCCGCAAACAGAGAGCGCGGCCTACAAGCTCGCGTACCAGGACACGGACTTCCTGTTGAGGCAGGACCTGAGGCCGGTGCGCTTCCAGCTCGAGCTGCTGAAGCCCGAGTTGCTGATGAACGAAGCCAATATCGGCTCGACCTTCGTCTTCTACGGATCCGCCCGCATCCCGGAACCAGCCAAGGCCGATGCTTTGCTCGCCGGCGCGCAGACAGATTATCAGCGCAAGGTCGCCGAGCGGCTGAAGGCCAAGTCGCATTATTACGACATCGCGAGGCAACTCGCCCGCCATGCCAGCCGCTGCGATTGCGATGAGGAAGGCAAGAAGCATTTTGTCGTCTGCTCGGGCGGCGGCCCGTCGGTCATGGAAGCCGCCAACCGCGGCGCCCAGGATGAGGGCAAGGAGTCGATCGGGCTCAACATCGTCCTGCCGCACGAGCAGCTGCCCAATAGCTATGTCACGCCGGATCTCAGCTTCCAGTTCCACTATTTCGCGCTGAGGAAGATGCACTTCCTGCTGCGCGCGCGGGCGGTAGCGGTGTTCCCTGGCGGCTTCGGCACATTCGACGAATTCTTCGAGCTGCTAACGCTCATCCAGACCGGCAAGGTCCGGCCGCTGCCGATCCTGCTGTTCGGCAAGGATTTCTGGACCCGGGTTATCGATTTCGAGGCGCTGGCCGAGGAAGGCGTGATCTCGCCGGGAGACGTCGACCTGTTCCACTGGTGCGAGGATGCCGACGAAGCCTGGAAGTTCGTCCGCGACTATTACGAAAACGACTAACAGCTGCCGCTGCGGCGGGCTTCCTCGTAAAATTTGATGAATTTATCCGGTGCGGTCGAGGCGATCTCGTCATGGATGTGATCGAGCGGCAGGTCTTCGGCGCGTCGGAAGTGTATGCAGCTCTTGCCCATGTCGAGTTTTTTGCCGGCTTCGGCTGCTGCTGCCTTAAGGCGCTCGGTTCGCTCCTTCGAGGCGTAGACGCAGGTTAGATAGAGCGAATTGTAGTTCTTGTGCGCGCCCAGCCCTGCGTACAGCAAAGGCTGCTTGTTGTATGTGTCGGGATGCACTTCGAGCGGAACGACCCAGCCAATCAATCCCCAGGCCATGCCTTCGCGATATCCGGCGGGCAGCGCAGCGTTAACCAGGTCACGTACCTTCTCGATTTCTGCCCGGCGGTCGGCCGGTAGCTCAGCGAGATAGTCGGCGACGGTGGCGGCTTTGCTGCTCACCACCGGCCTGGCTCACTGCTTCGGCTTGGCGGTCGGATCGGTACCGGTCAGTTTCGGCGCGCCTTCGCCGCCGACGTTCTTCTGGCCGCCCTTGGCCGCCTGCTGCTCGTTGAGCACAGGCTCGTTCTCGGCCTTCTGAGCGCCGGCGCCCGCGGCTTCTGCAGCCGCCTTGTCGCCAGCCGCCGGTGCGGCCTCAGCCGGAGCCGCAGGCAGCGGCCTCGGAGCGTCGCTATGCGCATTCAGGAAGGCGATGACGTTGGCACGGTCTTCCGGATTGGAAAGGCCGGCGAAGGTCATCTTGGTGCCGGGCGCGAACTTCTTCGGGCTGTGCAGCCATTGGCCGAGCGAGTCCCAGTCCCAATTGCCGCCCTTGCCGGACAAAGCGTCGGAGAAGGCGAAGCCATTGGCACCCTTGCCGATCGGTTCGCCAAGCACGCCCCACAGGTTCGGGCCGAGCGCATTGGCGCCGCCCTTGTCGGCATTGTGGCAGGCAGCGCACTTCTTGAAGACCTGCTCGCCCTTCACCGCATCTGCCGACGCGAGGTAGAACTCGATCGGCTTCTCCGCCTCGGCAGCGCCGGCGCCTTCCTCGACCACGCCTTCGATCGGATAGCCCATATGTTCAGGGCGCTCCGCATGGAACACTTCGCCGAAGACGATCGTGCCGCCCAGGGCGACGATTCCGGCGAACAGCACCCAGCCGTTAATGGTGTTCTGGCGATCTTGCATGAAGGTCTTTTCCGACGATTGGAGCGGTGAATTGGCGCATCCTTTAAGGCGCGCCAATCAGTTCATCAAGCGGCCAGCCAATGCTCGAGCAATGTGCGGGCGATGGCGTGGCGCGGCGGTGGCAGGAATGGCGGATTTTCGACGCGGGCAAGCGCTGCGGCGACCTCGTCGCGGGTGAACCACCGCGCGTCTTCGAGTTCGGTGAAATCGATGGTCAATTCGTCGCTGAGTGCATGTGCCTGGCAACCGATCATCAATGTCGAAGGGAAGGGCCACGGCTGGCTGGCGATATAGCGGACATCGGTGACGGCGATGCCTGCCTCCTCCGATATTTCGCGCGCGACGGCGGCCTCGATGTTTTCCCCCGGCTCGACGAACCCGGCGAGGGCTGAATAGCGGTCCGGCGGATAGTGGGGCTGGCGCCCCAGCAGCAGGCGCCCGTCATGCTCGGCAAGCATGATGACGACCGGGTCGGAGCGCGGGAAATGCTCGGCGCCGCAGTCCGGACAACGCCGCGACCAGCCGCCGCGGACGATGTCGCTGGCATGGCCGCACACAGAACAATGGGGATGCCGCGAGTGCCAATTGGCGAGGCTCAAGGCGCAGGCAAAGAGCGGCGCGTCCTTGTCGTTGAGGTCGGCTAGCAAGCCAAAGGCGGAGCGGCCGGCGTCCACCCTGGGCAGGGACGAGAATCGCGGGGAATCGCCATCGAGGCCCAGGAAGACCTGCGGGTCCTGGAGATCTCCCCAATTGAGACGGCCTTCGCTGTCCAGCAAGGGCAAGCCTTCGGCCCACTGCAGCTGGCGGGCATCGGGCCGCGTGGCAAGCTCGGCAATCCGTTCGGGCTGGGCGCGCAGCACATCGGCGCGGTCGAGGCCGAGGCCGCCGAAGAAAACGTCAGGCGGCAAGGGCGGTCATCCCGGCAAGCGCGGCCTCGGCAGCGCGGCGATAAAGCGTTGGCAGGCCGGCTTCGGACAGCCGGTCGATGGGTTGCCACCAGCCTTCGCCGCATGGCTCGGCCACGGGGACAATGGTGAGGTCGAGGGCGAAATGGGTGAAGACATGCGTCACCCAGGCGATGGCGTTCGCCGTGACGGGCTCGTCCTGCCAATCCGGACCGGGCAGCGCCGCCATGCCGCCAAGCATGCCTTTGGCGGGACGGCGGACCAGCCAGACAAGGCCGTCGCGTTCGATCCACCAGGCGATGCCGTAGCGCTGGGGGCGGATTGTCTTCGGCTTTGGCGTCGGGAAGGCTTCGGGCGTGCCCAGCGCAAAGGCCCTGCAATCGGCGGCGAGCGGACACTGCGTGCACAGGGGAGCCCTGGGCCTGCAGATGCTGGCGCCCAGGTCCATCATCGCCTGCGCAAAATCGCCGGGCCGGCCTTCGGGCATCATGGCCTTAGCGAATGCAGGGACCGCGGACTTGTCGGTCAGCGCATGCAGGCGGGCGACGACGCGTTCGACATTGGTGTCGACGGGGACCTCCGCCTCGCCGAAGGCAATCGCGGCAACGGCAGCCGATGTGTAGGCGCCAATGCCGGGCAGCTTGCGGAGCTCGGCCTCGGAAGCTGGAAAGCCTCCCATTGCCGCGACGGCACGGGCGCAGGCAATGAGGTTGCGAGCCCGGGCGTAATAGCCGAGGCCTGCCCATTCTTGCATGACATCCGCTTCGGGGGCGGCGGCCAATGCCTCGATGGTCGGCCAGCGCTCCAGGAAGCGTTCGAAGCGTGGAGTCACGGCCGCAACCGTCGTTTGCTGCAACATCACCTCGCTGAGCCACACCCGGTAGGGCTCGGGTGGCGGCGAGCCGGGTGGCGAGCGCCACGGCAAGCGCCTGAAGTTATCCACATAATGTTGCAAAAGCCGGCTTGCGGCATTGGCGCTCATGGAAGCGCTATGGCATGACCAAGGCGAATGTCGAAGCGAAAGCCCACCAACGACGATTCTCCGCGCCGCGGCCATGCCCGGTCGTGCGGGGACCTGGTGGGTGACATCGGCGGTACGACCTTGAAGCGGTTCGGGTTTGTCCAGGCGAGCATCGTCAGCCGCTGGAAGGAAATCGTCGGGGACCGCTACGGCCATGTCTCCGTACCCGAATCAATCCGCTTCCCGACGGGCAAGAAATCGGGCGGCACGCTTACACTTTTGGTCGAAGGTGCCCATGCGCCCCTGATCCAGCATCTGGGCCCGATGATCATCGAAAGGGTCAATCGCTTCTTCGGCTATGAGGCGATCAACAAGGTCGCGTTCCGCCAGGGCAAGGTGCCGAGTTCGACGCCGAAGCGGCAGCGGCGGGAACCGTCCGACGTGCCGACTGAGCTTGGCGAGGGCCTGCGCGCCATCGCCGACCCGGAACTTCTCGCTTGCCTCACCTCGCTTGCCGGGCATATCGCCGCGACGACCGGGCCACCGGTTGTCACTCCTGTGGACGAGAAACCCATTCCCATCATTCGGAGCCTGCCAAAGTGAAAACCCGCACACTTTTCCTGGCGCTTGCCGCCGCCAGCTTCGCGACCGCCGCCTGCAATGCCGAAAAGGCCGGCAACAAGAGCAGCACGGCCGCATCCGGTCCGGTGAAACCCGTCGCGCCGCCGAAGAACGGCGACTGGACGACGGTCGTCAGCCAAACGCCCGAAGGCGGCTTCCTGATGGGCGACCCCAATGCCAAGGTGAAGATCGTCGAGTTCGGATCCCTGACCTGCCCGCACTGTGCCGAATTCGACGAGACCGGCGCCAAGCCGCTCATCGAGAATTACGTGAAGGCCGGCAAGGTCAGCTACGAATTCCGCAACTTCGTCCGCGATCCCTATGATGTAGCCGCGTCGCTGGTGGCGCGCTGCGGCGGCCCGGCCAGCTTCTTTGGGCTGACGCGGGGCTTCTATGCCGACCAGCGCGATTGGGTCTCCAAGATCCAGGCTGCTGACCAGAGCAAGCTTCAGACCATCCAGAATTTGCCGCCCAACCAGCAATTCGTCGAGTTGGCCAAGATCGCCGGCTTCCAGGATTGGGCGGCTCTGCGCGGCCTGCCGGCGGAGAAGACCAACGCCTGCCTTGCCAACCAGGCCGAGGTCGACCGGCTGGTGCAGATGCAGAACGACGCCGTGTCGGCTTATAACATTCCGGGCACACCGGGCTTCCTGCTCAACGGCGAGCTGGTGAAAATGGACAACAGCTCGACCGTCTGGAACCAGCTGGAAGGCAAGATCAAGGCGGCGCTCGGCGGGTAATGGCCGGGCGCGCTAGGGGAGGGGCGCGTTGAGAATTCGCAGGCTCAAGCTCGGTGGGTTCAAGAGCTTCGTCGAGCCGGCTGAACTGAGGATCGAGCCAGGGCTGACCGGCGTGGTCGGCCCAAACGGCTGCGGCAAATCCAACCTCCTCGAAGCCATTCGCTGGGTGATGGGCGAAGGCAGCCCCAAGTCGCTGCGCGGCGGCGGCATGGAGGACGTCATCTTCGCCGGGACGGCGACGCGCCCCCCGCGCGATTTCGCCGAAGTCTCTTTGTTGATCGAACGGCAGGCCGGCGACGGCGGTGACGAAGATGCCGATGGCGAAAGCGAGGTCACGCGGCGTATCGAGCGCGGGGCCGGGTCCGCCTATCGGATCGACGGCCGCGACGTTCGTCAGAAGGACGTCGCCTTGCTGTTCGCCGACGCGGCGACGGGCGCCCATTCGCCGGCGCTGGTCAGCCAGGGGCGCATCGGCGCGGTCATCGCCGCCAAGCCGGTGGAGCGCCGGCAAATGCTGGAAGAAGCGGCCGGGATTTCCGGGCTTCACGCACGCCGCAAGGATGCCGAGCAGAAGCTCAGGGCGACCGAGACCAACCTCACCCGCCTCAATGAATTGCTTGGCGACCAGGAAGCGCGGGCATCGGCGCTCAAGCGGCAGGCGCGAGCGGCCGAGCGCTACCGCCAGCTGTCGGAGAAGATCCGCGCCGCCGAAGCACGCCTGCTCTACGCGCGGTGGCGCGAGGCCGACCGGGCGGCCAAGGCAGCATCCGAGGAAGCGCGCCGCGCGGCCGCTGCCGTGGCGGCGCTGCAGCAGGGCATGCAGGACGCGCAGCTGGCGCAGGAGCAGGAGGCGTCCGAGCTATCGGCCCGGCGGTCGGCACTGGCCGATGCCCGGGACCGTGGACGGACGCTGGCGCATGAGCTGGCGACCGCGCGGGCGCGGCGAGACACAGTGGTTCGCAGGCTCGCCGAGCTCGATCGGCTGCAGGATGCGTTGCAGGTCGAGACCGCGCGCGAGGAAGCGCTGCGCGAGGATGCCGCCAAAGCCATCGCCGCGCTGGAGACGGAGCGCGGTCAGATCGAGTCCCGCCTTGCCGACGGCGAGGCGCAGGCTGGACGGATTGCGACGGATTTGACGGCCGCCGAAGCCGCATCGCGGCAGGCAGAGGCGGACCTTGCTGCTTTGCTAGCTCGCGAAGCGGCGATGCGCGCGGAGCGCCGGGTTGCCGAGGCGGCGCTGGAGTCGGCGCGCACCCAAGCCGAGCGGACTGAGGCCGAGGCCGCCAAGCTGGCGCGACAAATCGAGGAATTGGGGGATGGCGCCGAGCATGTCGACGCCAAGGCCGAAGCCGAAAGGACGACAGCCGAAGCAACGAAGGCGTTGGCCAGCGCCGAAGCGGCGCTGACGGATGCGGAGCATGGCCGGACCGAGGCCGCCGAGACCCGCGACCGTTATGAAAGCGAACTGGCGGCGGCACGCGCGGCGTTGGCGGCGGCGACGTCCGAACGCGATGCCTTGAGCAAGGCGCTAGCGCAGGGCGGCGGCGCGGCGCTTGTCGAAGTCCGCGCCGAACCGGGTTACGAGCGGGCCCTGGCGGCGGCTCTGGGCGACGACCTTGAAGCCGCGATCGGCGGCGACGGCCCGCGGCGCTGGGTGGGAAGCGATGCCCGGGCGGGTGATCCCGCGTTGGCTGAGGGCCTGCAATCGCTGGCGGCGCATGCAACCACGCCGAAGGAGCTGGCACGGCGCCTGGCCCAGGTGGGCGTTGCCGATGATGACACTGGCCAGCCGTTGGCGATTGGCCAGCGGCTGGTGACCCGTGACGGCCGCATGCGGCGTTGGGATGGCTTTGTCGCGGAGGCAGGGGGCGCGGCGGCGGCTGAGCGGCTGATCCGCGCCAATCGCTTGGCCGAAATCGAGCGCTTATTGCCGGCGTTGCAATCGGCTGTCGACGAGGCGGCGATGGGCCGAAACCGGGCGACCGAGGCGGTCGAGCAGCATCGCCGCGATGCGGAAGCAGCCCGTGCCGCCGCGACGGCGGCCGAGCGTCAGGGACGTGATGCGGCCCGCGCCGCCGACGCCGCCGCCGGGGCCTTGGAGAGGCTCGAAGCGCAGCGCACGGCATTGGCCGAGCGCCGCGCCGACCTCGAGCCTTTGCTGGCCGCGTCACGGGATTCGGTGACGGCCGCACAGGGCACGCTGGATGCGCTCGCGGACCCGGCCCAGCTGGCCGGTGAAATCGACACTGCGCGCGAGGCGGCGAGTGCCGCCGGCCAAGCGGTTGCGGAAATCCGCGCCGCTGCCGCGACGCGCGCCCGTGAAATGGCGTCCGATCGGGAACGCGACGCCGCCGCCCAGCGCGAACAGGGCGAATGGCGGACGCGCGCCAAGGACGCCGAAGCCCGCTTGCTGGAAACGGCTAGCCGGGCCGAGGAGCTGGCGAGCGAGCGGCAGGAAATGTCCGGGGAGCCGGACCGCTTGGCCGGGGAAATCGCGCGGATCGAAAAGGACAATCAGGCGAGCGACGCCTGGACGGCGCAGGCAGCCTCCGCCGAGGCGCAGGCGGAGGCCAGCGGCGTTGCCGCCGCCCGCAAGCTGGCCGAGGCCGGCGAAGCCTTCGCGGGAGCCCGCGAAATGCGTGCCGGGGCGGTCGCCCGCGCCGAGGGCCAGGAAGCGCGGCGTGCGGAGCTGGCGCGGGAATGCGGCGAGCAGTTCGAATGTCCGCCGCCCCTGCTGCCGGAGCGCATCGGCTTCGATTCCGAAGCGCTCGACGATGCCGACGCGGAGAAATCCAACCTCGACCGCATGACCGCCGAGCGCGAGCGCCTGGGGCCAGTGAACCTCGTCGCCGAGCAGGAACTGGCGGAGCTCGAGGAAAGCCGGTTGGCCGGAGCCGCCGAGCGCGACGAGTTGCAGGAGGCGATCAATCGCCTGCGCGGATCGATCGGCAGCCTCAACCGCGAGGGCCGGGTGCGGTTGCTCGAGGCCTATGAGAAAGTGGACGCCCACTTCCGCAGCCTGTTCACGACCCTATTCGATGGTGGCCAGGCGCACCTGGAGCTGGTCGAAAGCGACGACCCGCTGGAGGCGGGGCTGGAGATCATGGCCCAGCCGCCAGGCAAGCGCCTGAGCGCTTTGACCCTGCTCTCCGGCGGCGAGCAGGCCCTGACGGCGGTCGCGCTGATCTTTGCTTTGTTCCTGACCAATCCGGCGCCGATCTGCGTGCTCGACGAGGTCGACGCGCCGCTGGACGATGCCAATGTCGAACGCTTCTGCGACCTCTTGATGCGGATGACGCAGGAAACCGACACCCGCTACCTGATCGTCACCCACAATGCCGTGACGATGAGCCGGATGCACCGGCTCTATGGTGTGACCATGGTGGAAAAGGGCGTCAGCCGCCTCGTCTCGGTCGACCTTGGCGGTGCGGAAACCCTGTTGGCCGCTGAATGAGCGACTGACCGAAACAATTGCTGTCATCGCTATTGCGAATGATTATCAGTAACGCTAACCGGGCCTCAACGAGAGTAAGGGGTCCAAGGGAATGCGTTCGGTTTCGGTTCAACTATCCGCCGTGTCGCTGCTTGCGTTCGCTACGCCGGCCTTAGCCGCGGAAGCGGCGGCGGATAGTGAAACTTTGGCGGCGACAGCCGCGGCGGCCGGGGCCGAATCGATCACCGTCACAGGCCAGCGCGCCGAATATGGCGCCAAGAGCACTTCAACGGCGACGAAGACAAATACCGAGGTCCGCAACATCCCGCAGGCTTTGACCGTCATCTCGGAAAAGCAGATCGAGGATCAGGCAATTCGGTCCGTCGGCGACCTGCTGACCTTCGTGCCCGGAGCGAGCCCCGCCACTGGCGAAGGCAATCGCGACACCTTCACGCTGCGCGGCAACAGCTCGACAGCGGATTTCTTCGCCGATGGCCTCCGCGACGACGTTCAGTATTTCCGCGATTTCTACAACGTCGACCGAGTGGAAGTCCTCAAGGGACCCAACGCCATGATTTTCGGCCGCGGCGGGGGCGGCGGCATCGTCAACCGCGTCATCAAACGGCCCACCTTCGGTTCACATCGCGAAGCGCTGGTTTCGACCGATAACTACGGCAGCGTTCGATTTTCGGGCGATGCCGACCAGCTGCTTGGCAACAATGTCGCCGTCCGCCTTACCGGTATGTACGAAGACGGGGATAGCTTCCGCCGTCATGTCGACCTGGAGCGCTACGGCATCAACCCGACGCTCGCCTTCCAGGCTGGCGAAGCTACGCGGCTCGATTTCGGCTACGAATTTTTCCACGACCGCAGGACCGCCGACCGCGGCGTGCCGTCGAAGGTAGGCGAGCCGCTGGAAGGCTTCGACCGGACCTTCTTCGGCGATCCCGATCAGAGTTACGCGAAGGTAGACGCCAACATCGCTCGGTTCGGCGCCGAGCACGAGATTGCGCCGGGCCTGACGATCAGGAACCACACGATCTTCGGCGACTTCAACAAATTCTATCAGAACATCTTCCCGAACGGCGCCGTCCTTGCCGCAACCTCGACGCTGCCTGAGCGAGTCAAGCTCGGCGCCTATAACAATCGCAACGACCGTCGAAACCTGTTGAGCGAAACCGACCTGATCTGGGAGAGCCGATTGGGCGGTGTCGACCAGACGCTCCTGCTTGGCTTCGAGGTCGGGCGGCAGAAGACTCGCAACCACCGCCTGACCGGCGCTGTATCCGGGACCGGAATCCTGCCCGATGGCTCCGTGCCGCTAAGCGATCCGACCGTCGATACGATCACCGTCTTCGCGCCGCTCCCCACCGACGCGAACAACCGAACGAAGGCGAGCATCGGTGCTCTGTATGTTCAGGACCAGATCCGGCCGACGGAATGGCTCGAGATCGTCGCCGGCCTGCGCTTCGACAGCTTCAAACTGGAAGTCGACGACTTAAGGCCCGCCGTGGATCGCAGTTTCAGCCGCCGAGATGAGCTGTTGTCGCCACGTTTCGGCCTCGTCCTCAAGCCGGGCGAAAATCTGTCAATCTATGCAAGCTACAGCCGTTCGTACCTTCCGCAGTCGGGTGACCAGTTCAGCGGCCTCGACATCAACACGTCTTCGCTGAAGCCGGAACGCTTCGACAATTACGAGCTCGGTGCGAAATGGGAGCCTATCAACGGGCTGCTTGCGACCGCGGCAATCTATCGCCTCGATCGCACCAACACGCGCGTCGCGAATCCGGACGGCAGCGGGACTTTCCTCCTTTCGGGAGAACAGCGCAGCCGTGGCCTGGAACTCGGGTTGGAGCGGAGCCTCAGCCCACGCTGGCAGGTTTCGGCAGGGTACGCATGGCAGAAGGCGGAGGTGACCGAGGCGACGACGGCCTGCGCGAGCGGCGATTGCAACGTGCCAAACGTGCCCAGGCACAGCTTCTCGCTCTGGAACCGCTATGACGTTTCGAAATCGCTTGGGCTTGGCCTTGGCGTGGTCGCCCGGTCGAAGTCCTATGCGTCGATCGGCAACAGTGTGACGCTTCCCGGCTACACTCGCGTTGACGCTGCCGCTTATTACAAGCTGCTCAAGGGAGTGGAGGCGCAGGTCAATTTGGAGAACATCTTCAACGTCGACTATTTCCCGATGACCAATGGCGATAACAACATTGCGCCGGGCGCCCCCCGGTCAATTCGGGCCCAGCTCCGTTTCGGATTCTAGCCCGCCAGCTTCGCCGCTCGCTTGCGGATCGCGATGAGGTCTTCGACGAAGCGCGCGCGTTCTTCGCGGCGGCGGACTTCTTCGGGCATGCGCAGCAGGAAGCTCGGGTGCACCGTCACCCAGCATTCGCTGCCATCCGGTAGCTCGTGCGGAGCGCCGCGGAGTTTTGAAATCGTCATGGCCTTCCCGAACAGGGACCGGGCAGCCGTGCCGCCGAGCGCCACGGTCAGCGGCGGCCTGATCAATGCGCGCTCCTGCTCCTGCCACCAGCGGCAAGCGGTGATCTCGCCGGCGTTGGGCGAATTATGAATGCGCTTCTTCCCGCGGAGCTCGAACTTGAAATGCTTGACGGCATTGGTGACGTAGGTCTCGACGCGATCGATGCCGGCCCTTTTTAAGGCCTCGTTGAACAATTGGCCGGCGGGGCCGACGAACGGGCGGCCAGCCACGTCTTCCTGGTCGCCCGGCTGCTCGCCCACGAACAGGATTTTCGCGTCCAGCGGGCCCTCGCCGAACACGGTCTGCGTCGCGCATCTATAAAGGTCGCAGCGCGTGCATCTGCGGGCTTCGGCCAGCAGTTCCTCCCAGGCGCGGCGCAGGTTGCCGCCCGGCTGGAGGCCCCGTTCGGCTTGGAGCGCGTCGGAAAGGCCGTGCTCGGCAATGGCTCGATCGCTCATGCCGCTACAACGCGGCGGGGCAAGGTTGGTGTCGTCAGGCCGTCGCCGGCTCGGTCCTGTGATGCATGCGGCTGGCCATGGTCACCTTGAAGATGATGAAGCAGACGAGGCCGAAGGCGGCGCTGGCGACGTGGAGCAGCCAGAAGGTCGTGGTCGGCAGCGACGAGTAGAGGCCGCCGACATAACCGACGACGGCGTTTGCCGCGAAGAAGGCCAGGTAATAGAGCCCGACCACGGTCGCGGTGATCTGCCGCGGCGCAACTTTGGTGAAGAGCGCCAGGCTGACCGGCAGGATGTTGGCGAAGCCGATGCTGTTCAGCAGGTGGAACATGAACGGCCAGAACAGGCCGATCTTGCCGGCCGCGGGCTGCGTGAGCGCTGCCATGAACAGGCAGAGGCCGCCGGCGATCGTGAAGCATGATCCGATGATCATCTTTCCGAGCTCATCGGGCTCGCGGCGCTTCGTGCCCCACCATTTCCAAAAGAGGGCGACGCCGACGAGCATGGAAAAGCTCAAGGCCGCATCAAGGGTGATTAGCCAGGTGCTGGGGATTTGGGTGCCCATGAAGCTGAGCGCGAAATGCTCATCGCCCCAAACCAGATAGGCATTGAATATCTCCTGATTGGTCAGGAGCGAAACCGCCATCACCGGGATCAGCAGCATCAGCGCAATCACACGCGTCCAATCGTTGCCGTCCATCTTGTCGAGAGGGGGTGCCGGCTCGTCAGTGACGCTGTTCGGATGGACGGTGTCGGCCGGCAGCCATCTCTTGCCTGAGATGTAAATGAAAAGCCCCAAAACCATGACGACGCCAGCCGTGCCGAAGCCCCAGTGCCAGCCTATTTTCTGGCCAAGCGTGCCTGTGATCAGCGGCGCGACGATGACGCTGGCGTTGATGGCGATGTAGAAGATCTGGAAGGCCATCGCCCGGCGGTTGTCCTCGTCACCGTAAAGCGCGCCGACCTGGGTTGCGATATTGCCTTTGAAGAGGCCGACGCCGACGACGAGCGCGAACAAGGCGAGCAGGAAACTGCCTTCGAACGCCATCAGGAAATGGCCGATCGCCATGAAGATGCCGCCGAGGATCAGAGTCTTGTGGCGGCCCAGCCACTTGTCGGCGATGATGCCGCCGAGGATTGGCGTCGCATAGACGAGAGCTGTGTACGTGCCGAATATTGCAGACGCGAGCGGCTGGCCGTCGAGCCCCGCATAGAAATGCGTCCTCAGCCACTGCAGGCCGACGACATTCTCGACGTGCCCGGGATGCAGCAGATACTGCACCATGTAGAGCACCAGCAGCGTCTGCATGGAATAATAGGAAAAGCGCTCGCAAGCCTCGGTGAAGCTCAGATAGCCAAGGCCCTTGGGATGGCCGAGGAAGGCCCGGTCGTGCGGCGGAGCGGGCTCGAAGTCCGGAGTTGTGTCGGCGACTGTCATGGCACCGGAGGCAGCAGCGCATGGCGGGATTGGAAGTTCCGCCGCTGCCGTCCGTCGAAGGCACTTGCGCCCTGTCGAGGCGGGATTAGTTTGCCGCCCTAACGAGGGGGTCAATCACATGCGTCACCTGAAGATTGCGCTTGCCGCCACCTGCCTGTCGATCGCCGCGCCGGCGCTGGCGGGTCCGACCGAGGATTTTCACAAGCTAATGGACGATTATTGGGCGGCGAACCTGAAGGATTCTCCGATCCTCGCCACCCAGACGGGTGTTACCACATACGATCGTGAGCTCGGTGTCTTCACACTGGCGGAGATGGACCGGCAGACCGCCGAGGCCGCAGCCGACCTAAAGCGGCTCGAGGCGATTCCGGAGGCTTCGCTGTCGCCCGCCGACCAGACCAATTATGCAATCCTCAGGCGTACGCTGTCCGATGCCATTGCCGGCAACCGATTCGGCGAACGGCAGATGCTGTTCTCGACACTCGGCAGCCTGCATCAGTTCTGGGCAGGGCTGGGTGAAATGCAGCCCGTCCGCACCTATGCCGACTATGACAATTACCTCGCCCGTATCGGCCAAGTTCCGGCGCAGATGGCGAACATGGCCGACATCAGCCGCAAGGCCGCCAAAGAAGGCTTCGTTCAGCCGTGCGTGACGCTGACCACGTTCGAGCCGACCATCACTGGCGTGATCGCCGCCGATCCAACTAAGTCCCGCTTTTACGCGCCGTTCGCTGCGCCGAAACCGGCGAGCGTGACTGACGCGCAATGGGCCGACCTGCAGGCGCGGGCCAAGGCACTGATCACTGACAAGCTCAATCCGTCCTACCAGAATTGGGCCGACGTCTATCACAAGGAACTCGCCGGCAAATGTCGCCAGAGCGTCGGCATTTCGGCGCTTCCGCAGGGCAAGGAATATTACGCCTTCCTCGTTCGACAGCAGACGACGACCAATCGCACGCCGGACGAAATCCACCAGCTCGGCCTCGGCGAAGTGGCTCGCATTCGCGCCGAGATGGATGCGCTCGCCAAAAAGTCGGGCTTCGCCAGCCGCGAGGCGATGATCGCGGACATGCGGACCAATCCCAAATATTTCGCCAAGACGCCCGAAGAGCTGATGGGGGCCGCGGCGCTGATGGCAAAGACTATCGACGGCAAGATGCCGACCCTTTTCACCAAGCTCCCGCGCCTGCCTTATGGCGTGAAACCCATTCCGCTGGAAACGGCGGAGGGCAATACAACGGCCTATTATATGGACGGCAGCCCCGACGCAGGCGTCGCGGGCACCTATTTCGTCAACACGACCCATCTCGATCAGCGGCCGCTTTGGGAATTGCCGGCGCTGACCGTCCATGAAGCCGTTCCGGGACACCATATGCAGGTTGCGACCCAGCAAGAGCTGGACATGCCCGCCTGGCGCAAATACGGGGCCTTCTTCACCGCCTTTGTCGAAGGCTGGGGACTTTATTCGGAACGGCTGGGCATCGAGCTTGGCATTTACGACACGCCGCAGAAGGACATGGGGCGCCTGAGCTACGAGATGTGGCGCGCCTGCCGGCTGGTGGTCGACACCGGCATCCATTCGAAGGGCTGGACCAAGGAGCAGGCCGTCGCCTTCATGAAGGACAATACGGCGTTGACCGACAAGAACATCGATTCCGAGGTCAACCGCTACATCTCCAACCCCGGCCAGGCACTCGCCTACAAGCTTGGCGAGCTAAAGATCCGCGAACTTCGGACCCGGGCAGAGAAGGAACTGGGGCCGAAATTCGACCTCCGCCGCTTCCATGATGCGGTGATCGGGCAGGGCGCGGTGCCGCTGGATGCGTTGGATGCGCAGATCAATGCGTGGATTCAGGCCGAAAAATCGAGGGCCTAGCTTGGCCTAGCGAGGCGAGCTTTCGTTGGAGACCTGCTCCTCGCGCTCGTTGAACGCCTGGTTGATCAGCTGCTGCTCGCAACCGGTATAGCCGCCCGGCCCAACCGCCGAGCAACTGTTGACGCCGGTCCGGCCAACCGTTTCGAACTGTTTGGCGCGCGCGGCCCAGGACTGGCGCGACTGCAACGAACCGCCCTGACGGAGCCTTTCGGGAATGCGATAGCGCTCGCTCTCCGGCTTGCGCGCGCAAACGACGATTTCATCGTCAGTCGAGCGCGGGCACGGGTCGGTGCCGTAAACGATAATCTCGCTCACCTTGCCGTTGTTATTCTGCGCCAGCGCGGGCGCGGACGGGAGGGCCAGCGCGGCGAGGCCGGTGGCGGCGGCTGCAAGGGCCAGGGGCAGCTTCGACATTACAGGCGTCCTTTCGATCGGTTCAGCGGCCCGGCCGCCCCTCAGGTTCCTCAAATTCACTCAGATTCGCTTCGACAGGCCGATTGCCACCCTACATCCCGCACGGATGGCTGCGGTCAATAGGGGATATCCCAGCGTCTCGGCTGCGCCATGCTCGCGGGCAGTGTCCCGATGCTCCAATTCCTCGGCGCGAAAGGCTTCGATGTCGGCCGATAATTCAGGATCGCTGTCGCCCAGTTCGGCGAGCTGCCTGGAGTAATGGCGGTCGATTTCCGTTTCGATCGCATCGGTGCAGGCCATCGCCGCCCGCTCCGACATCAGGGCGGTGGCCGCCCCGAGCGCGAAGCCCGCGACTTTCCACAAAGGCTGCAGAGCCGTCGGCCGGACACCCCGCTCCTCCATCAGAGCATCGAAGCGCTCCAGGTGGCGGCGCTCCTGATTGGCCATGCGGGCGATCACGCGCCCGGCGGGTCGGTCCTGACCGATGACGGCTAGCTGGCCAGCATAGATTCGAGTGGCGCCATATTCGCCGGCCTGGTCGACCCGCAGCATGCTGGTCGCGTCCGGACGGGCGTCGCCGGGCTTCCAGCGGCTCACGGCCTGCTCCGGATGAGAAGCGCCGAGATCGCCGCAAAAGCGCCCAGCGAGATGATTGCGTTCCAGCCCGCCATTGATATGCCGAACAGCGACCACTGGATCTGGTCGCAGCGTACCAGCGGTACCTTCATCAGCTGGTCGAGGCTGAGCGCGCCGCCTGCAGTGCAGGTCGTTATGCCTTGCCACCAACCGATTTCCACGCCGGCATGATAGACGCCGATCGCACCGGAAATGGCGATGGCCAAGGACGCCAGCGCGGTCAGGGTCCGCGACCTTGCCGGCATTGCGAAGGCGGCCGCGGCGAGCAGGATCGCTGCGCCATGCGGCCAGCGCTGCCAGTAGCACATCTCGCAGGGGTGAAGTCCGCCAACATACTGGGAGCCAAGAGCGCCGCCGAGCAGCGCAACCGGCACGATGAGCGCGATCAGGCGCGCCAGCGCGCTGCCGGGCATGGGTGCAGAACCTCGCTGTGCGGCCGAAGCCATAAGCTGACGGACGTCCTTAGCGCGACTTGGCGACGGTCGACGGCGTGCCCGGCGCCAGCCGCTTCAGCGTCTTGATCGCATAATCCAGCTGGAAGTCCTTGATGCCCTTTTTCTCCAGTTCCTCGGACGTCGCCGAGAAGCGCGGGTCGGGCGTCGAGTCGTTTTCAAGCACGTCTTCCTTGACCGCGGCCTGGCTCAGCAGATGGCGGCGAAGGTCGGCTTCGCGCACGGCCGGACGGGTCTTGTAATCCGGATCCGACAGCTGCGGGACGACGATGTCCGGCTCGATTCCGCCGGCCTGAACCGAGCGGCCCGACGGGGTGTAGTATCGAGCGATGGTGAGCCTGAGAGCGCTGTTCGGCGTCAGTTCCGAAACGCCCTGGACCGATCCCTTGCCGAAGCTGCGCTCGCCCATGACGATCGCACGGCGGTGGTCTTGCAGGGCGCCAGCGACGATTTCCGCCGCCGAGGCGGTGCCGACGTCAGTGAGGACGATGATCGGCAGGCCGTGCGACATGTCGCCTGGCTTGGCATACCAATTCTCGACGTCCTTCTTGTCGCGGCCGCGCTCGGAGACGATTTCCCCGCGGTCGAGGAAGGCGTCACTGACGCGAACGGCCTCATTGAGCAGGCCGCCCGGGTTAGAGCGCAGGTCGACGACATAGCCGAGCGGGTGTCCGCCGGTCGCCTTGTCGATCGCCGTCAGCGCCGCCTCGGTCGCCTGGCCGGTGTTGCCGGCGAAGGTGTTAATGTTGACGATGCCGATGCCGTCCTTGACCTCCCATTTCACCGGCCGGAGCTCAATGCGGGCGCGGGTCAGTTTGACGTCGAACGGCTTGTCGCGGCCCGGCCGGACGATGGTCAGCGTCGTCTGCGTACCCGGATTGCCGCGCATCTTATCGACCGCTTCGTCGAGGTCGAGGCCGTAGAGCAGTTCGCCGTCGACATGCGTGATGTAGTCGCCGGCCTTGATCCCGGCCTTGTCGGCAGGCGTGTCTTCGGTCGGGGTGATGACCTTTACCGCGCCATCCTCGATAGTCACCGAAAGCCCGACGCCGCCGTAATTGCCGTCGGTCGTCGTCTTCAACTGCGAATAATCGGTGCCCTCCATGTAGGAGGAGTGCGGGTCGAGCGCCGCCAGCATGCCGTCGATCGCACCCTTGATGAGCGTGTGGTCGTCGACCGGGTCGACGTAGGTCGCGCGCACCTGGTTGAAGACGTCCATGAAGGTATCCAGCTCCTTCATGGTATCCGCATCGGCGGCCGCAACCGAACTGGTCGTCAGCGGGATCAGGGTCAGCGCGCCCACCACGGCGAGGGGCGGAAGCAGCTTGGCGACGAAGGCTTTCATTCTACGAATCCCTGCAAATCTACGGCGTATTTAGCCGCTCTTCCGTCCATTGGACACTATTTGAGATGAACCGGCGATGAGGGCTGCCGAAACGGGCGTCCCGTTCGTAGACAATTCGACCCCGACCGGACCCAATGCCCGACCGAGCGGATCGCCGATCCGGACGCGGGCGCCTTTCCGCAAATCTGTCCGCACTCCCGTCATCAGGGTCATCCACCCATGGCCATGATCGATAATGACGACGCCGTCATGGCGCCTGAACGGCCCGGCAAAGGATATCGTGCCATCGGCGGGCGCCCGGACGTCGGCGCCGGCATAGGCCTTGATCGTGATGCCGCGCGAGCGGATGCCGTTGTCGCTGACCGCGCCCATGCCTTCCACGACCGGCGCGGCGACGGGTAGCGAGTAAGCGATAGGAGGCTTGCCAGCCCCTGCCTTGCCGGGTCGGGCAATCGCTGGAGGCAGCGCGCCGAGGTCTGCGGCAAGGGCCAGTGACGAGCGGCGCTGCTTTGCCTCGCCGACCAATATTGCCTCGTTTTCGCCGGTTGCGGTCAGGACATCGCCGGCGCCAACCGCGCTCGCGCCAAGTCTGGCCGCTTGCTGGGACGCTTTGTCCTCAAGTGCGGCAAACCTCTGTTGCCTCTGTTTCAGCTGTTCATGCGCGGCTGTCAGCTGTTTCCGTGCCGCCGCTGCGGAGGCCTGCAACCTGCGGCTCTGCTCCAGGTCACCGGAGAGCGCGGCACTTCGCTGGCGGATGAGCGGCATTGTCGTATCAAGCAGCGCGCGGACGCGGACGAATTCGTCGAGCGAAGAAGAATCGGCGAAGCTCAGCAACGGCGGCCGCCGTCCCATGCTGACGATGCCCGCGAGGAGGGCCGCGACCGGCGCCTGCCGCTCAGCCAGACGCTGTCGGCGTTCGGCGACCAAGGCTTCGGTCAATCGAACCTGGGCGTCGGCGGCGCTGATCTGCGCCTCGGAGGCAGTAATAGCCGAGGCCGCCGCCTGCCGTTCCGCCGCCAGCTTCTCCGCCTCGTCGCGCGCCTTGGCCGCGGCCTGTTCAAACCTCTGGACATCCGCCTCGGCCGCCTTCGCCTCGACCCGGGCACGCGCGAGTTCAGTGTCGACCGGCTCCGTCTCCGCTGTTACGGGCGCGCTCGCGGCCGCCATCATCAGTGGCAAGACAGCGATTAGCGGAACGAGGCGGCGCATACCCTATCCTTCGCGATGATAGGGGTGGTTCGCAAGGATCGACGTGGCGCGGAACAATTGCTCGGCCAGCATCGCTCGGGCGAGAAGATGCGGCCAGGTCGCCGGCCCGAAGGACAGCAATAAATCGGCTTCGCCGCGCGCTTTGTCGTCATGACCGTCTGCCGCGCCAATCATGAAACGCGCCTCGCGCTTGCCGCCGTCGCGCCATTTCTCGAGAATCTTCGCCAGCGCCGTCGAACTCATCGGCTCACCGCGCTCGTCGAGCAGCACCGTGATGCTCCCGGCCGGCGGCGCCGGCATATTGCCGCCGCGGTCTGGTAGCTCGGTCACCTTCACAGGCCAGGCGATGCGTTTCAGGTAACGGTCGGTAAGCTCGGCTTCGGGCGAGCGGCCGATCTTGCCGCGGGCAATGATGTGGAGGAGCACTGCCCCGTCAGGCCGTGCCGCTCTTGGCTTCGTCGCCGAAGGCCCACATCCGCTCTAGGTTGTAAAAGGTCCGGACTTCGGGCCGGAACAGGTGGACGATGACGTCGTCGGCATCGACCAACACCCAATCCGCGGTTGGCAACCCTTCGACGCGAACGATCTTGCCGAACTGCTCCTTTATGCGATCCGCAAGCTTGTTCGCCATCGACGCCACCTGGCGCGACGACTTGCCGCTGGCGATGATCATATGATCGGCGATGCTCGACTTGCCGGTCAGCGGGATCGAGACGAGCTCGACCGCCTGGTCGTCATCGAGGGATTGCATCACCAGCGCGTGAAGCGCTTCTACGTCGATCGGTTGGTTCGATTTTTCGGTCGCTGGGCTTGGGTTGGCCAAGATTGCTCCTATGACGACAGGGCCCGCCGGTTCGAACCGGTGAAACGGCGGTGCCAATTGGGGTCTAGCGCGCGAAGGCGAGTAGCGGACGTCGGGTCGGGCGGCAGGCGAAGAAAGAAAATCGCCGGTGCACTCCAGTCCGTCCATCGTTTCGCCTGGCTCAGGGGGCGGACGAACCACCTGAGCCAGCCCATCGCGGACGCCGCGCGGGCAGGTGCATCATAGCCGGGGCGGTGAATCACCGCAATTGGAACCATTGCCGACAGCTCACGCCAGCGCCGCCACTGATGGAATTGGGCCACAGTGTCGGCGCCCATCAGCCAGATGAAGCGGTCATTGGGGTAGCGCCGTTTGATCGCGGCAAGAGTATCCACCGTGTAGCGCGTACCGGCCTCGCGTTCGAAATCGCTAACCTTGATACGGGTGCCTCTTGCCTCTTCGCGTGCCGAAGCTAACCGGGCTTCATAGGGCGCCATGCCCTTGGCGGGCTTCAGCGGATTGCCGGGCGAGACCAACCACCAGACCTCGTCCAGGCCCAGCGCCGCCATTGCCGCCAGGCTGATCCGCCGGTGGCCGCGATGCGCCGGATTGAAGGAGCCGCCGAGAAGGCCAATCTTTTTCATGCTGCCAAATGGCTAGCATCCGCGGCCTCCCTGCGCCACAATCGGGAAGGGAGGAGCAATGGGCGAATTCGATGCGATCGGCGACGCGGTGACCGGCGGAATGCTGGCGGCGGCGGTTGAGCCGCGCACGGGCGTTGGCAAGGACGGGCACACGCATGAGGCCAATTGCCTCAATTGCGGGGCGCCGCTGGTTGGCCGCTATTGTTCGAATTGCGGCCAGAAGGCGCATGTCCATCGCTCGCTTCGGGCATTCATGGGCGATTTCGTCGCCGGCGTGCTCAATTTTGAAGGGAAATTCTGGAAGACGCTGCCGATGCTGGCCTGGCGCCCGGGCGAACTGACCCGGCGTTACATCGCTGGCGAGCGCGCCACCTTCATCTCGCCGATCGCGCTTTACCTGTTCAGCGTCTTCCTGACCTTCGCGGTGCTCAACTTCACTGGCGCACTCGATCCCGGCAAGGTGGGTGAAGGCAACGCCAACATCAGTTTTGTCACCGACAAGCAGAAGGAAGAGATCGCCAAACTCGAGACGAAGCGCGCGGCCGCGGTCAAGGCAGGCAAGCCGGTCGCCGCCATCGACAAGCGGCTGGCCGACGACCGCAAGGGCCTTGAAGCATTGGAGAAGGTAGGCCGAGGCAATTTCACGAAAGCCGACCCAGACGACGACACTCCGCAATGGGTCCGCGGCGTGGTCGAAAGGGTTCAAAAGAACCCGCAACTGGTCGTCACCAACATGCAGGATGCGGCATCCAAGTACAGCTGGCTGCTGATCCCGCTGTCGCTGCCCTTCATGTGGCTGCTGTTCCCGTTCAGCCGGAAATACTATCTCTACGACCACACGGTGTTCGTGACTTATTCGCTGTCGTTCATGATGATGCTGGTCATCCTTGCCGACGCGCTCATTGAGTTCAACATGACGGCGGTGGCGGCCTTCCTGTTCTTTGTTCCGCCCATCCATATGTACCGGCAGCTGAAGGGCGCCTACCAGCTCGGTCGCTTCAGCGCGATCGTCCGCACCCTGTTCCTCACTACATTCGCGTTCATCGCCGGCGCGCTGTTCTTCGTGGTCGTCGCTGCCGTCGGAGTGGCCTAGGCGCTAGCTTGTCTTGCAGGGGAATTTGACCGCGAGCATGCGGGTCATGGCTTCGGTCATGTCGATTTTCTGACGCTCCGCCTGCGGGATGGCCGCGAGCCGGGTCATGAACTCGTCGCTTTTCATCTTTTGTGGCCCATCGGGCGCGCAGAAGCGAGGTGTCTTGCCTGCCTTGACGGCCGCCGTCTGCTGGGCGCGAGCGGCCTTGCCGGCGGCCTGCCCTTCTGCGGTCAGCGCCTTGATTTCGCCCGGCGAGAACATGGCCATGGCACCCTTGGCCTTCAGCGCCTGAATGCGCTGGTTGAAGGCCTCGGCGTTCATGGTCTGCGCCGTGGCCGGAAATGACACCACTGCCAGCACCGCCGCGATTCCAAATTTCATGCAAAAACTCCCGCTCAATCCGTTTCGAATTGAGCGGGAGCGGAATGAACGCCGTTTGAACGAAGATCAGGCGCCGGCAGTGGCCGGGCCGCCAAGGCCGGTGTTTGGCCTTTTCGCCTTCGGGATTGAGGATCCGGCGGTGGGGATCGTCGGCTTGGACGTGCCGCCGCGGTCGATGCTGCCCCCGTCGAGGACGATCTTGATCTCGTCGCCCGAGAGGGTTTCGTATTCGAGCAGCGCCTTGGCCAGCGTCTCCAGCTCGTCACGATGCTCGTCGAGAAGGCCCTTGGCGCGATCGTAGCCCTGCTCGACGATGCGACGGATTTCCTTGTCGATCGCCTGCGCGGTCTCGTTCGACATGTTCTTCTGCCGGTTCATTGAATAGCCGAGGAAGACCTCCTCATCGGCCTCCGCGTACTGCAGCGGACCGAGTGCATCAGACATGCCCCAGCGGGTGACCATGTCGCGGGCAAGGCCGGTAGCGTAGCTGATGTCCGACGAAGCTCCGGAGCTTACCTTGTCGTAGCCGAAGATGACTTCCTCGGCGACGCGGCCGCCCATGGCCACGGCGAGGTTCGCGTACATCTTGTCGCGGTGATAGCTGTAATTGTCGCGTTCCGGCAGGCGCATGACCATGCCGAGAGCCCGGCCGCGCGGGATGATCGTCGCCTTGTGGATCGGATCGGAAGCCGGCTCGTGCAAAGCGACGATGGCGTGACCGGCCTCGTGATAGGCCGTCATCTTCTTCTCGTCCTCGGTCATCACCATGGACTTGCGCTCGGTGCCCATCAGCACCTTGTCCTTGGCTTCCTCAAACTCCTGCATGGCGACGAGGCGCTTGCCCTTGCGGGCGGCGAGGAGCGCAGCTTCGTTGACAAGGTTTGCGAGGTCGGCGCCTGAGAAGCCCGGCGTGCCACGCGCGATAACGCGCGCATCGACGTCGGGCGCAAGCGGCACCTTCTTCATATGGACCTGCAGGATCTGCTCGCGGCCGTCGATGTCGGGACGCGGGACCACAACTTGCCGGTCGAAGCGGCCCGGACGCAGCAACGCCGGGTCGAGAACGTCAGGGCGGTTGGTCGCGGCAATAATGATAATGCCTTCATTGGCTTCGAAGCCGTCCATCTCGACCAGCAGCTGGTTCAACGTCTGCTCGCGCTCGTCATTGCCATTGCCGAGACCGGCACCGCGATGGCGGCCGACAGCGTCGATTTCGTCGATGAAGACGATGCACGGCGCAGACTTCTTGGCCTGGTCGAACATGTCGCGGACGCGGCTGGCGCCGACGCCGACGAACATTTCGACGAAGTCCGAGCCGGAGATGGTGAAGAAGGGCACGCCCGCTTCACCGGCGATGGCGCGGGCGAGAAGGGTCTTGCCGGTGCCGGGGCTGCCGACCAGCAGCGCACCCTTGGGGATCTTGCCGCCGAGGCGCGCGAACTTGCCCGGATCCTTGAGGTACTCGACGATTTCCTGAAGCTCCTCGCGGGCCTCGTCGATGCCGGCGACGTCGGCGAAGGTCACCTTGCCCTGCTTTTCCGTCAGCATGCGGGCGCGGCTCTTGCCGAAGCCCATCGCACCGGAGCCGGCGTTCTTCTGCATCTGGCGCATGACAAAGAACGAAATGCCCAAGATGAGCAGGAACGGCAGCGACTGGTAGAGCAGGATCAGCCAGAAGCTCGACTGCTCCTCCGCCTTGACCGAGACGGCGACGCCCTTGGCGATCAGCCGGTCGGAGACATTGGCATCGGCAGGCGCGGTCGTGCGGAAGGTCTGGCCGCTGTTCAGCTTGCCGCTGATGGATGAATTGCCGCCCGGCGTCGTGGCTATGGTGACGGCCTGGACATTGCCCTCATCGACCTGGTTGACGAAGTCGGAATAAGCGACGGCCTGCCCGGTCGTTGCGCGGCTGCCGCCGATCGACTGGACGAACACGACCAGCGCAAGCAGCACCGCCATCCAAATCAGTAGCGACTTGGTCCAGGGGTTTCCGGGCTTCTTCTCGTTCATGTCCATTCGTCACCTTGTTTGAAGCGCTTAAAATAAGCTTCCTGGCCTTAATAACAATGGAACAGGCTCAGTTCCGCCGCCTCGGCGGGGCAACTGACAGCTTCCAAGGGGGGCCGGGGTCGAGCTTCAGGCCAGCCAAGGTCGCCGCCTTGCCAGCCCGCAACGCTTTCCTCGCCCGGTCGAGCTCGGGCCCGCGCGGGCGGTGCGCGCCCATGCGATCGAAGCCGGCAACGAGCAGCCGGCGCTGGAACTCGCGAGGCAGGCCTTCGGCGTCGATGGTGAGGGCGCCTTCGCTTCGTCCAAGGCGCGTTTCCAGTAAGGACTTGAGAGTCCATTCGAGCGCCTCATCAGCGTCCGCGAGCCATCTCGCGGAGGCCGCTAGCCTCTCGGCATCAGCCCAGTCGGCTTCGGCCAGCGTCGTTCGGAACCGGCTGCGGTCGTGCCGAGGGTCACGGTTGGCGGGGTCGTCGACCGGCGTGACGCCGCTTGCGGCGACAATCGCCCCCAACTCGTCGCGACGCCATTCCAGGAGCGGGCGGACAAGGTCGACCCCCGGCTCCAGTGGCCGCGAATAACGGACGCCGACCAATCCTCCGAGGCCGGCACCGCGCGCCATGCGCATGAGCAGCGTCTCGGCCTGGTCGTCGACGTGATGACCAGTGGCGACGGCACCCAGGTCGCGGGCGATGGCCCATTCGCCAAGCGCGTCATAACGCGCGCGCCGTGCTTGTGCCTGGATGCTGGAGCCGGGGGCGACCTTCACCGGCAATGTGACATGGGGAACGCCGAGTTGCTCACAGACCGACTGTACGAACGCGGCCTCACCAGCGCTCTCCGGCCGCAGGCCGTGATCCACCGTCGCCGCCTCGATTCGATCCTTCCGGGATGCGGCAGCCAGCAGCAGCAGCGCCAGGCTGTCCGGCCCTCCGGAGACGGCAATGCCGAGCTTCGCCTTTTTGCCGACGAGCGGCTTTAGGTCCGCCTCGAAACGGGCGACGAGGTCCGGGCGGGGGATGAGCGCGTCGGTCACGCGCCCAAGCTTAGCAGATTAGCCGCATTTTGCCGCGGTGCGGGCCGCGGGCAGCATCTTCTTCAATTCGGCGCGCATGGTCGAACCGTAGACATCCTCCAGCTCGCCATAGGCCTTGCAGGCCTGGGCAGGCTGGTTGAGCTTCATCAGGGCCTGGCCAAGGTAATAGAGGCTGTCGGGCGCTCGCTCGCCCTTGGGGTTGCCGCGATAATTGGCGAGGAGCGCCTCGGCGGCGGCGCGCGCCTGCCCCTTGTCGAGCAAGGAGCGGCCAACGAGGTTGTTGGCCCAGCTGACACGGCGATGACCGGGGAACGAGGAGGAGAAGGCGCGCAGCGTCGTGATCGCCTCGTCGTACCGGCCGGTGCTCCACAACTGGTAGCCCCGGTCATAGGCTTCCTCGCCGGTCGCATCGAAATTGGCGTCTCCCGGCTTGGCGGAAGCAATTACGGGCGCGTTGGGCTTGGGCTTCGGCTTCTCGACTTTTGGTTTGGAAACCAGTGGCCCGCTGTCTCGGGTTTCTGGCGGCGGCGCTGCCTGATCGTCGGTTTGGTCGTCGTTGCCCGTCGCACCATCGTTGGCCGAAGTGCCGGATCCGCCGCTGTTCGTCTCCAGCGCGCGCAGGCGACGGTCCTGGTCGGCGCGAAGCCGCGCGAGCTCCGCCTCCATCGTCGCCAGTCGATTGCCATTCTCTTCGGAGGCGCGGGTGATCTGCGCCATTTCCTGTTCGATCGCATCGAGGCGGTTCGAAAGCTGGTTGGTGAGGGTCAAAGTCGCGGCCGGATCGTCGCTGAAGCCGGCGGTGTCGGCGGGCTGGCCCTTGGGAAAGACCTGCTTCTGGACCTGGCGGACCTGCTTCTCCAGCCGTTCGATCCGCTCCTCAGGAGTGGCCTGGCGGCGCTGGGCGTCGGCCGGCGCGACGGCGATCAATGCAAGGGCGGTCAGGCAGGCGAACTTTAGGGATCGCATTTGAAGTCCTAAGATACTGAATTGACGAAGTTTGGAGGTTCGCCCGAACGGGCTTTCCCGGCGATGAACATCACTGCGTGTTGGTGGCCGGCGCGGTCGTGTTCGCGGGCGGCTCGGCTGGCGGCGGCGCGTTCGTCGTCGTAACGGGCGCGGTCTTGCGTGGAGCCGGACGAACGCGGGCCGGAGCCGATTGGGCTGGCGGCGGAGCCACGGCGGGCTGGGAGGCTGCCGGTGGAGCGGCGCCCGGACGCAGCAAATCCGCGCCTTTGAGGCTGACTGTCACCTTCTTGGCAGGTTCGCCGATCGATGGCGCGACGGTGGTGCCGACGGTGATCCGCAATGCTTCAGGCTTGCCGGTGGTCAGTGTCGGCGCGGCGGCGTTCGCCGGAACTTCAAACGTCTCGCCCGGCTGCATCATGCCCTGCTTCAGGATGACCGTGCCATCCTTGATCTGGAGCCATGCGGTGTCGCTGGCGGCGATGACTA
Source organism: Sphingomonas alba (assembly GCF_023516555.1). Classification (GTDB taxonomy): domain Bacteria; phylum Pseudomonadota; class Alphaproteobacteria; order Sphingomonadales; family Sphingomonadaceae; genus Sphingomicrobium; species Sphingomicrobium album. The sequence goes on along the minus strand of NZ_JAMGBD010000001.1, from coordinate 1,151,531 downwards.
CTGGACCCTGCGCTTGCGGCTGCGCAGGCGGGGCCTGCTTCGGCGTGGCCGGAGCCGCACCTGCCTCGTTCGCCGTGGCAACCTGGTCAGGCTCGGACAGCGAGCGATTGTTCAACCAGTTGAAGATCAGCACGGCCAGGACGATCGCGACGATGCCTCCCAGGATCAGCCATTTCGGCATGGCCCGGGCCGGGTCCGACGGTTCGAAGACGTCGGTATTGGTGTAGGTTGGCCGCGTGCCGCCCATTTCGGCACGCAACTGCTCGCCGATTTCCGTCCGGTCGAGCCCAACGGCGCCGGCGAAATTCTTGGCGAAGCCGATGCTGTAGGTGGGCGCCGGCAGTCGGCTGAAATCCCCGGCTTCAAGGCTTTCCAGGTGGCGGGTCGGAATCCGCGTCTGGGTGGCTATGTCCTCCAGGCTAAGGCCGGATGCTTCGCGAGCCTCGCGCAGGCGTTGTCCGACGCTACTCTGTGCGCCTTCTTCTTCGACAAATTCAGCGTCGCCCATCGCCACTCCCCGGGGCCAAACACTTCGAAAATCCCTGGTGGTTGTCGGGGCCGCTGGGCGGTCTGTCAACCGTCAGCCGAGCGCCACCGAATGCCTTTTTGCCCAATCGTGCAGGGCCTTGCGCATGTCGCGCGGCGGCTTGGCCAACAGCTTCTCCATTCGTGCCCTGGCGGCGCCGGCATCGAGCGAGCGAATCATCGCTTTGACCGGGCCGACGGCGGCCGGCGTGATCGAGAAATTGCCGATGCCGACGCCGATCAGCGCCATGGCTTCCAGGGGCCTGCCGCCCATCTCGCCGCAGACGCGCACCGGTACGCCGGCGGCGTCCGCCTGTCGCACGACGCGGCGCAAGAAGCGCAGGATCGCCGGGCTCAGCCAGTCGTAGCGCTCGGCCAGGCGCGGGTCGGCGCGATCGGCGGCGAACAGGAATTGGGTCAGGTCATTGGTGCCAATCGAAAGGAAATCGACCCGGGGAAGCAGTTCGTCGAGCATTTCGGCGAGGCTTGGCACCTCCAACATGGCGCCGAACTCGATGCTCTTCGGAACCGGCTTCTTTGCCCGCTTCGACCAGGCAAGCTGTTCTTCGAACAAAGCGCGTGCCTCCTCATATTCCCACGGCTCGCTGACCATCGGAAACATGACCCGCAGCACACGGCCCTTCGATGCTTCGATCAACGCGCGCGCCTGTGCCTTCATCAGGGTCGTGCGCTCGAGGCTGAGGCGCAGCGCCCGCCAGCCCATGGCCGGGTTCTCGGCCTCGTCCTTTTCGTCGGTCAGGTAGGGCAGGGCCTTGTCGCCGCCGATGTCGACGGTTCGGAAGACGACCGGCTTGTCGCCCGCCGCGTCCAGCACCTGCTTGTAGAGCCGGAGCTGGCTTTCGCGGCCCGGCAGCTGCGCGGCGATCAGAAACTGGAATTCGGTGCGGAAAAGGCCGATGCCGTCGGCGCCGGCGAGGTGGAGTGCAGCCGCATCTTCGGCCAGGCCCGCGTTGACCATCAGCGTCATCCGTTCGCCGTCAGTAGTGACGGATGGGAGGTTCTTGAGCGACGCATATTCGGCGCGCCGCTTCTGGCTCAGCGCCATGCGCTGTTCGAAAGCGTTGGTCAGGGCACGGGTCGGGCGGACAACGACCGTGCCGTGGTCCCCATCGACCAGGATCGTGTCGCCTTCGGAAGCGACGTGGCGGATGTCGCCGACGCGGCCGACCACGGGCACGCCCATGGCGCGTGCGACAATCGTCATGTGCGCGGTGAGCGAGCCCTCCTCCAGCACCACGCCTTTCAACCGCCGCCGATCATATTCCAGCAGTTCAGCCGGCCCGAGGTTGCGTGCGATGAGGACGCTGTCGCGGGCAAGGCCGGTCTGGGCGGCGGTGCCCATGCGACCGGAAACGATGCGCAGCAGCCGGTTCGACAGGTCTTCAAGGTCGTGCATCCGCTCCTGCAGCAGCGGATCGTCAATCTCCTGCATGCGGGCGCGGGTGCGCTGCTGGACGCGTTCGATGGCTGCTTCGGCGGTCAGGCCGCTGTCGATCGCCTCGTTGATGCGCCGGGACCAGCCCTCGTCGTAGGCGAACATCTTGTAGGTCTCGAGGATCTCCTGATGTTCGCCCGCGGTGCCGAACTCGGCCTCCCGGGTCATCGCCTCGATTTGTTCCCGCATGCGCCGGAAGGCGGAATAGACGCGCGCGCGCTCGGCCTCCGTGTCGTCGGCGACAGTATGTTCGATACTGACGCGCGGTTCGTGGAACACAGCGGCGCCACGCGCCATGCCGGTGACCAGCTTGAGGCCGGCCATGCGCACCGGTCCGCTGTCGGTGCGCACCGTCCGCCCGCCATCGACCAACCGCGAATTGGCGATGAGCTCGCTGAGCACCATCGCCACCGTCTGCAGCGCCTCGATCTCGACTTCTTCGTAGCGTCGCGGATCGGCATGCTGGACGGCAAGCACGCCGATGGCGCTTTCGCGGCGAACGATTGGCACGCCAGCGAAACTGTGGAAGCTCTCTTCGCCGGTTTCCGGGCGGTAGGCGAAGGCCGGGTGGCTGTCGGCTTCGGCAAGGTTGAGGATGCGGCCTTCGGCGGCAATGGTGCCAACCAGTCCTTCTCCCATTGCCAGCCGCGTGACGTGCACGGCTTCCTTGCGAAGGCCGTGCGTCGCCGACAGCTCCAGCTTGTTGTTGCGCAAGAGGTAGATCGAGCAGACCTCGCTCTGCATCGCCTCGGCGATCAGGTCGACGACATGGTCGAGCTTGGCTTGCGCCGAAGCGCGCCTCGCCATCAGGTCGTGCAGCCCGGTCAGGATTTCGCGGGCGGACTTGGCGGCGGTCAGCGGCATGGCGCAGCGCTATCAGAAAGCGTCGCGCTTATCCAAGATGTCAAAGTCTAGTTGGCGATCGGGCCCAAATCGTCGTTCGCAGGCAGCGCGCTGTCGCTTTCCGACAATTCGATCAGAAGGCGCGATTGGCGGACAATCGCCCGGCTGTTTGCGAGCCCTTCCCGAAGGTCGCTGCGGGCATCGTCGAGGTCGTTAAATTCTGGGTCGTTTGTTGGTGCGGTCATGGTTTTAACAAATGTTGCCGATTTCCCCATTTCCCGCCGGAACGCACAATTTCGCGATCCGTTTCAACGATTTCGCGCTCGTAAGGACTGGAACTTTCAGCCTCGGCTCTCGAGCGCCGCCGCTGCCTCGTCGACCAGCTCCTGAATGATATCGGTGACTGGCTCCTCGCGGTTCACCATACCTACGGACTGACCGGCCATGACGCTGCCGCTTTCGACGTCGCCGTCGATGACTGCGCGGCGGAGCGCGCCGGCCCAATAATGCTCGATCTGCAGCTGGGCCTCGGCCATTTCGATCGCGCCGTCGTCTAGCTGTTGGGCAACCTCGCGCTGCTTCGCGGCGAAATTCTCCATTTCGCGGTTCTTGAGCGCCCGCACCGGGATGACCGGCAGCCGCGGGTCGATTTGGACCGAGGGAATGGCCTCGCGCGCCGAGGCGCGGATGAAGGCTTTCTTGAAGTTGGCATGCGCAATGCTCTCGTGCGCGCAGACGAAGCGCGTGCCGAGTTGCACGCCGACCGCGCCCATTTCGAGATAAGCCGCGATCGCCTCGCCGCGGCCGATTCCCCCGGCGACGAAAACCGGAATGTCCTTCGCGACGTGGGGCAGGATTTCCTGGCACAGCACCGACGTCGAAACCGGGCCGATATGGCCGCCTGCCTCCATGCCTTCGATGACGAGTGCGTCTGCGCCCGACCGCATCAGCTTCTTCGCCAAGGCCAAGGCCGGCGAAAAGCAGATGAGCTTGGCGCCGCTCGCCTTGATGCGCTCAATGGCGCCGCCCGGCGGCAGGCCGCCGGCAAGCACGACGTGGCTGACCCCATGCTTCGCGCAAGTATCGATAAGTTCGCTTAGCTGCGGATGCATGGTGATGAGGTTGACGCCGAACGGCCTCTCGGTCCGCTTCTTTGTCTCGGCGATTTCGGTATCGAGCAGTTCGGGGTTCATCGCACCGCAGGCAATCACCCCGAAGCCGCCGGCATTGGAGATGGCGGAGACGAGGTTGCGCTCGGATACCCAGCTCATCGCGCCGCCGAGAATAGCATATTCGCAGCCGAGGAATGCGGTGCCGCGATGCATCAGTTCCTTAAGCTTGGCATGGCCCTCGCTGCCATGGACCGAGCGAGGCTCGGCGATCATCCCTTCGCCGCTCATGCCGCCGCTCCCGCGCTGTCGGCCTCGGCGTCCAGGCCGAAGGCGCTGTGCAGCACTCTCACCGCCAGCTCGGTATATTCTTCGGGGATAAGGACGCTCACTTTGATTTCCGACGTCGTGATTGCGAGGATGTTGATGCGGCGCTCGGCGAGCGCCTCGAACATCTGCGCGGCGATGCCTGCGTTGGAGCGCATGCCGACGCCGACGGCGCTGACCTTGGCGATCTCCATGTTGGTGATGATCTCTTTGAAGCCGATCTTCCCCTTGGCCTTTTCCAGCTCCGCCACCGCCTGAGCCAGCGAGGCATTTGGAACGGTGAAGGTCAGGTCGCTAGCCTCGCCCGCCTGGCGCACCGACTGGACGATCATGTCGACGTTGATGTTGGCCTTGGCCAGCGGTCCGAAGATTGCCGCGACCGTGCCCGGCGTGTCGGGTAGGTCGACCAGAGTGATCAGCGCCTCATTGCGGTCGTGGGCGATGCCCGTGATGACGTTGCGTTCCATAATCTGTCCTTCAATGGCCGCCTCGTCGGCGATCAATGTTCCGGGCCGGTCTTCGAAAGAGGAGAGCACCTGCACCGGCATTTTCGTGCGCATGGCGAGCCCAACCGAGCGTGTCTGCAGCACCTTGGCGCCGACCGAAGCCAGCTCCAGCATTTCCTCATAGGTGACGAAGTCGAGCTTCTTCGCCTTGGGGACGATCCTCGGGTCGGTCGTGTAGACGCCGTCGACGTCGGTATAGATGTCGCAGCGGTCAGCCTTCATCGCCGCCGCCAGTGCCACTGCAGACGTGTCCGATCCTCCGCGGCCCAGTGTCGCGACCGCGCCATCGCTGGTGACGCCCTGGAAGCCGGGGATGACAGCTATGCCATCATCGTCGAACACGCGTTCCAGTACGGCGACATCGATGCCTTCGATCAGCGCGGCGGCGTGACCCGAAGCCCGGATCGGCAACTGCCAGCCCATGTACGAGCGGGCGTTGAGGCCCATGCCCTGCAGCGTCATCGCCAAAAGGCCCGCGGTGACCTGCTCGCCGCTGGCGACAACCACGTCATATTCGCGCGGGTCATAGAGCGGCGCCGCCTCGCGGCAGAGCTGTACTAGCCGGTCGGTCTCACCGGCCATGGCCGAGACCACCACCGCGACCTGGTTTCCGGCTTCGGCCTCCCGCTTCACGCGGCCGGCGACATTGCGGATGCGCTCGATGCCCGCCATCGACGTGCCGCCGAATTTCATGACGATGCGGGCCATGTGAGAGTGAGCTTCATCCTTGGTTGAAAAGCGGCGCACTGTTAGGGGGCGCGCATGGCGGACACAAGAAGCAGCGTCGTTCCGGAAGAGATTGCTCAGTTCGGTGCGCAGGCCGCCGATTGGTGGGATCCGGACGGCTCGGAACGGATGCTGCACAAGCTCAATCCGGTCCGTCTCGCCTATGTCCGCGACATGGTCGACCAGCATTGGCAGGCGGACGAACACAGCCTGCGTCCTCTGGAAGGCAAGACCGCGCTCGATGTTGGTTGCGGCGCCGGCCTGCTGGCAGAGCCGCTCTCCCGGCTGGGCGCGAACGTCACGGCGATCGACGCGGCCGCTCCGCTGATCGAGGCTGCCAAGTCGCATGCCGAAGGGCAGGGTCTGGAGATCGACTATCGCCACTCGGCAGTCGAAGCGCTCGACGGCCAGTTCGACCTCGTCACCTCGATGGAAGTGATCGAACATGTCGCCGAACCGCAGGCGTTCCTCAATTCGCTCGTTGCCCGGCTCGCTCCGGGTGGGTTGCTGGTCCTCTCGACCCCCAATCGTACGGCGAAATCGCGCCTGCTGATGATCACCATCGCCGAGGGGATTGGCCAGATTCCCAAGGGGACGCACGATCACAGCAAGTTCATCACGCCCGATGAAATGAAGCCAATGATGGCGGTGGCCGGACTGTCGGTCATCGACTGCGAAGGCATTGCCTTCTCAGCGACGCGAGGACTGCATCTCAGCGACGACCTCAGCCTCAATTATCTGATCGCCGCCCGCCACGCATAAATTTGCCGAGTCGGCCGATTGACCGACTCGTTTCCGGGAGCGCAGGGCGCTCGCGGGCCGCCTGTCAGGTTGCGCACCAGCATTATCTTCGGCCGTGTCCGCGTGCACCTCGAACGCTGGAGACCTCCATGGCCGACACCAAAACACCCGAGCTTGAAACCATTTCCAAAGCGCCGGCCGCGGCTCCGCCTGTTTCCGATTCAGGCGCCACTGAAACATTCATCATTGGCGCCGTCGATGAGTCGATCAGGCCCTTCAGCTTTCGCGCATCGGACGAGCAACTCGCGGACCTGAAACGCCGGATCGCCGCAACACGATGGCCCGACCGCGAACTCGTCGATGACGACACACAAGGTGTGCGACTGGCGACGATCCAGAAACTCGCCGACTTCTGGTTGAACGAGCACGACTGGCGAAAGATCGAGGCCAGAATCAACTCCTACCCTAACTTCATCACCAATATCGACGGCGGCGACATCCACTTCATTCATGTGAAGTCAAAACACGAGGGCGCGCTCCCGGTCATTGTCACCCACGGCTGGCCCGGCTCGGTCATCGAGCAACTGAAGATCATCGATCGCCTTGTCGACCCAACCGCGCATGGCGGTTCGGAGGCGGACGCGTTCGACGTCGTCATCCCGTCGATGCCCGGTTACGGCTTCTCCGGGAAGCCGGCGGAAGTTGGGTGGACGCCGGAAAAAATCGCGCGAGTCTGGGATAAGCTGATGAGCCGCCTCGGCTATGCAAGCTATGTCGCGCAAGGCGGCGACTGGGGCGCCATCATCACTGACCAGTTGGGCGTCCAGGCGCCGGCTGGGCTGCTGGGCATCCACACCAACATGGCCGGCGCCATTCCGCCTGAAGTGGATGCCGCCGCATTTGCCGGTGCGCCGCCGCCCGACGGCCTCGACGAAGAGGAGCGCCGGTCGTTCGACCATGTCTCCTTCTTCTATAAACATGGCCTTGGCTATGCGAACGAGATGGGGAACCGGCCGCAGACGCTATATGGCATCGAGGACTCCCCGGTTGGCCTCGCCGCCTGGATCATCGATCATGACATCTGGACGTATCGGCAGATCACACGGGTATTCGACAGCGAGCAACTCGGCCTGACGCGCGAAGACATTGTCGACAATATCACGCTCTACTGGCTCACGCGGACGGGCGTGTCCTCGGCCCGGCTCTATTGGGAGAACAAGCTGGTCTTCTTCGCTCCGAAGGGCGTCAAGGTACCGACCGTCGTCAGCGCCTTCCCGGAGGAGATCTGCCCGATCCCAAGGAAGTGGGCGGAGAAGGCTTACTCGAACCTGATCTACTATCGGCAGCATCCGGAGGGTGCGCATTTCGCTGCCTGGGAACAGCCTGAAGCCCTGGTCGACGACATGCGGCAAGGGTTCCGGCAGCTTCGGAACTAGCGCTTCGATACGGGCGGCGTTGGACTGGCGCCGCCCGTTACGCCCCGAGCGCTGTAACCAAAGCGTCATATTGCTAATGCCGGACGCCTAAACTAACGCCCGAACCCCGACGCAGGGGATTCATTGATGTTCGGTTGGTTTCAGCGCCTGCTCCCGCAAACGGGCGACTTTTTCGGCATGTTCGAGGCTCATGCGGCGACCATTTTGGCGGCCGCGGAGGCGCTTAACCGGCTTGCCGATGATGATTCCTCGACCAAAGAGCAATTGAGCATTGTCGAGCAGCGCGAGCATGAAGCTGACGACATCATCCGCGAGGTGCTGCGCAGCGTCCGCAGGACCTTCCTGACGCCGTTCGACCGGGGCGCCATTACCTCGCTCATCGGGGCCATGGACGATGCGATCGATGAGATGCAGGCCGCCGCCCGCGCCATCGACCTCTACGAGCTCAAGCATCTCCAGGATGAGATGAAGAAGATGACCGCGATCACGCAGGAATCGGCGGCGATCACCGTCGAGGCCATGCCTTTGCTCCGCGACATCACCCGCAACGGCGCCCGCATCCACGAATTGACCGAACGCCTCGTCCAGCTCGAGGGCGTCGCCGACGACATCCACGCCGCCGGCCTCAAAAAGGCCTTCCAGGAATATGGCGAGACCAGCGCCATCAGGTTCATCGTCGCCCGCGAGATCTTCAAGCATCTAGAGCGCGTGGCCGACGCCTTCGAGGATGTCGCCAATGAGATCGACGGCATCGTCATCGATCACGCCTGAGGGTCTGAAACCCCATGCATGAACTCGCACTGCCGCTGTTGATCGGACTGATCATGGTGGCGCTCGCCTTCGATTTCCTCAACGGTCTGCACGACGCGGCCAATTCGATCGCGACGGTCGTTGGAACGCGACTGATCTCGCCCGGCTGGGCCGTGCTGTTCGCCGCCTTCTTCAATTTCGCGGCCTACTTCCTCTCGCTGGCGGTGCCAGAACTGCACAAGGTGGCCGACACGATCGGCAAGGGCCTCATCGACAAGGACCTGGTGACGCCGGCGGTCGTGTTTGGCGCCCTTGTCGGCGCCATGTTCTGGAACGTCGTCACCTGGCTGAAGGGCATTCCCTCGTCATCCAGCCACGCGTTGGTCGGCGGCATTATCGGCGCGGGCGTGGCCCATGCCGGTATGACCGGCGTACAGTGGACAGGCCTCAACAAGACCCTGATCGCCATCGTCCTGTCGCCCACCCTGGGCCTGCTGCTCACGATGCTGATCATGCTGGTGACGAGCTGGCTCGGGCGGAGGGCCAGCGCCCGGGGAGCGGAGCGGACATTCCGGTCGCTCCATCTGATATCGGCAGCGACCTACTCTCTTGGCCACGGCCTGAACGACGCCCAGAAGACGATGGGTATCATTACCGTCCTGCTTTACTCGACCGGCTATCTGCACGGCGAGTTCGCGGTCCCGCACTGGGTTGCGATCAGTTGCTACATCGCGATTGGCCTCGGGACCCTGTCCGGCGGCTGGAAGATCATCGAGACCATGGGCACGCGGATTACCAAATTGTCGCAGCACCAGGGCTTCAGCGCCTCGCTTGGCGGATCGGTCATGCTCATTACCGCGTCCTGGCTCGGCATCCCCGTCTCGACCACGCACACCATCACTGGCTGCGTCATCGGCGCCGGCGTGGCGCGCCGCGCATCGGCGGTGCGTTGGGGCATCGCCGGCAATGTCATGATCGCTTGGCTGATCACCATTCCCGCTTCGGCGACAGTCGCCGCGATCTTCTATTGGATCGCGTCGGCATTCTGATCGGGGTGCGGCGATGACGCTGGACCTCGCGGAACGCATCATCCTCTTTCTGGACACTGCTGCGGCCGCGGCTTTCATCATTGTTGCCTGGCGTGATTTGCAGCGGCAGACGACTGATATCGGGCGCGTCGGTGGCGTCGTGGTGCTCGCCGCCTTGGCTTTTGTGTTCTATTTCGCGGGGCGTGCGTTCCTGCGAGTCTAACCATGAGGAGCGGTTATGACTGAAACGACCACGATGCAGTTCGACCTGACGCCGCCGACCGACGAGGAACGCCGCCAGCTGGAGGCCGATCTCAGTCAGGAAGAGCGCCACGTCCTGCTCGAACATGGCACGGAGGCTCCGTTCTGCGGTGTTTTCCTCGATGAGAAACGGGCAGGCGTGTACACCTGCCGCCTCTGCGGGCTTCCGCTCTTCAAGGCTGGCAACAAGTTCGAAAGCGGCACTGGCTGGCCGAGCTTCACCACGCCTTATTCGACTGACCACCTCGAATATATCCGCGACACAAGTTACGGCATGGTCAGGACCGAGATCGTCTGCGCGCGCTGCGGCGCGCATCAGGGGCATGTCTTCCCTGACGGCCCGCCGCCGACCGGCGAGCGCTATTGCATCAATTCGGTGAGCTTGGACTTCACGCCTGTCGGCGAAGATTTGCCCGACCGCCTCGGCCGGGGCGCACCCGAAGGCGAGCCTCTCGCGGCCTAGGCGGCCTGCAGAGCCCCGCGGTAGATCCGGTCTTCCAGGGTAAGGCCAGCACCGAGCGCGACGCACTGCATGGGGTTGTCGGCAACCTGGACCGGAAGGCCGGTTTCGTCCGCCAAAACACCGTCGATGTCGCGAAGCAGCGATCCGCCACCGGTCATGGTGATACCGGCATCCATGATGTCCGCGGCGATCTCCGGCTCGGTGTGTTCGAGAGCTTCGCGCACGGCGTGGACGATGCGCGCCACCGGTTCGCTCAGCGCCCGGGCGATCTCGGCCTGGGTCAGCTCGATTTCGCGCGGCACGCCCTTCTCGACGTGCAGGCCCTTGACGACCATCGTGGAACCGCGTCCGTCCATGGGGATTCGGGCTACGCCGATCTGCTTCTTCACGCGTTCCGCGGTCGCCTCGCCGATCTGCAGATTATGGGTGCGGCGGACGTAGGACATGATGGCATCGTCCATCTTATCGCCTCCGACGCGGTCCGACTGACTGTAGGCCAGGCCCTGGAGCGAAATGACGCCGACCTCGGTGGTGCCGCCGCCGATATCGACGATCATCGAACCGACTGGATCGGCGACCGGCAGGCCCGCGCCGAGAGCCGCCGCCATCGGTTCTTCCAGCAACCGCACTTCGCTCGCGCCGGCGTTCGAGGCGGCATCGCGAATGGCGCGGCGTTCGACGCTCGTCGATCCCGAGGGCACGCAGATGACGACCTCGGCCTTCCCGAACTTGCTGCGGCTACCCAGCGCCTTGGTCATGAAATGCTTGATCATCTGCTCGGCGACCTCGAGGTCGGCGATGACCCCGTTGCGGAGCGGCCGGATGGTGCGCAGATTCGCGGGCGTCTTGCCGAGCATCAGCTTGGCATCGTCGCCAACCGCGCGGACCTTGGGCATCCCGTTGCCATATTCGATGGCGACGACCGATGGCTCCTCGATGACGATGCCGCGGTCGCGCAGGTAAACGACGGTGTTGGCGGTCCCGAGGTCGATGGCAAGATCGCGAGAGCCGAAATTGAAGAGCGGAAAATTCATCGGCCTCCCCCCGGAGAAATATTGTTCTGTCAGTGAGTTATCTGCCGGTTGGGGGGATGCGTCGAGTTCCAGCCGCCGCAGGCTGCGTTCGTTTGGCCGACAACGAATTAATCGTTCCGGATGCGTTCCGGTTAGCGGCCGGAATTCGCTGTCCTACAGCTGCTCGGCCATGGGAATAAGTCCCTGGGCTGTTTCTTATCGTCAGATTAGGTGATCGAGATCGGGGGGCGGGTCGAGCTCACGGAAATTTGGTCACTCATCCCAAGACTTTTGCGAACTTAGCGACTTTAAAAGTCGACTTTGTCGTAATGGGACGGCGGCACGATGACCTCCATCCGTTCGCCGAGCAGCGGCCGGAAAGCGGGGCGTGATTTCATGACCGCATACCAGTCCTTGGTCTGCTTGTGTCCGCGCCAGTCGAGAGCGCCGAGATAGTCGATCACGCTAAGATGCGCCGCCGCGGTGAAATCGGCCAGGCTGAGGCCCGCACCGGCAAGCCAGCGGCGGTGATCCAGCAGAAAGTCCATGTAGTCGAGGTGGCCGTTGCCGATCCGCATCGCCTCACGCAGCACACGCGTGTCGGGTGAGGCGTTCGATACCAGCCGCTTGCGCATCCGTTCGTGCATCAAGGGTTCGACGACTTCGCGGAACAGCTTTTCATCGAACCATTGCGTGAGCCGCCGGATCTCCGCACGCAGCGCCGCATCGCCGTGGATCATCGGCATCTTGGCGTTGGTTTCGTCGAAATATTCGCAGATCGGCTGGCTGCCGATCAGGGTCGTCCCAGCCTCGCTGTCGACCAATACCGGCGTTTCGCCAGCCGGGTTGAGGTCGATGAACTCGTCGCGACGTTCCCACGGATACTCACGGACAAGCTCATGGGCGACGCCTTTCTCGCCCAGGACCAGCCGGACCTTGCGGGAAAAGGGACACAGTGAAAATTGATAGAGCTGCCACATGTCGGGGCAGCTTTAGCGCCATTGGCCGACGCGTCTAGCGCTTGGGATAGGTTGGATCGGGCAAGTTCGCCCTTGCGCGGTCGATGGTGCCTTCCATCTGCTCGGCCGCCTGCTGCAGCGTCGCCATGATGGCAGGCAATGAGGCTGCCATTGCCTGCATTCCCGCCTGAAGCCGCGGCATCGCCTCCGCGACCTGGGTTTCGACCTTGTGATCCAGGTTACGGTCGCCGCCTGCAATGTCTCGCACGGTGCGCCTGCGGTCCGCGGCGGTGGCGTCGCGGCCCTCGACGGCGGCTTGGAGCTCGCCCACCGGCATGTCCATCAGCGCCCGCGCTAGCACGCCCGCCATCCTGCCCAGTTTCTCGCCGGTCGCAGGATCCGTCAGCTCATGCGGGATCTGGATTTGGCCGCCCTTTGCGGCGGGCTCCGCGGCAAGAGCCGGCGTCGCCGTAAGGGCAAACGGAAGCAGGAGGGCAATTGCACGCATAGCCGCGTCCTTTCGAATCACTGACGGCCATTATCGGCAATAGCCGTGGGGATGGAAAGGCTTAGCGCGCCGTGAGCCAGATCAATGCCGCGCCGCCGGCAATGATCCGGTACCAGGCGAAGGGTCCGAAGCCATAGCGAGTGATGATGGCCAGGAAGGCTTTGACGACGATGATCGCCACGATGAACGAGATCAGCGCGCCCAAGAGAATGTAGCCGATCATGTCGCCGCCGATGCCGGCGCCATGCTTGTACAGCTGGAGCACGGTCGCGCCGGCCAGCGTCGGCACCGCGAGGAAGAAGCTGAACTCGGCCGCCGTTCGGCGATCGACGCCGAGGCTCATGGCGCCGAGGATGGTCGCGCCGGAGCGGCTGACGCCCGGTATCATCGCCAGGCACTGGACGATGCCGACCAGGACCGACTGCTTCAGGCTCATGGCCGCGACGCCGCCTGAATATTCCGGCTTTGCGAAGCGTTCGACGGCGAGGATAGCGAACCCGCCGAGGATCAAGGCCACAGCAACGACGGTGGCATTGCCGAGCAGGCCTTCGATCTGGTCGCCAAGAGCAAGCCCGAGCACGACGGCGGGGACGAACGCCACCAGCAGGTTGCGCGTGAACGCCCAGGCGCTGGGGCTGCGCTGGAATAGGCCGGTCAGCACGTCCCAGAATGTCCGCCAATAGAGGATGACGATGGCGAGGATCGCCCCGGGCTGAATGGCGATGTTGAACAAGGCCCAGCGATCCGCGTCATAGCCCATTAGCTCGGTGGCGAGGATCAAATGCCCGGTTGACGAGACCGGCAGATATTCGGTGACGCCCTCGACGATGCCGAGGATGATGACGAGCAGGAGGACCGGCATTTAGGCGGCGGCTTGATTGCGGGCAGCGAAGCGGCCGCCTTCGCGGAAGCGCGCCAGCCATTCGGGCGCGGCGGCGGTCATCGGCGTCGGTTCTATGCCGAACGCGCTCAACCCTGCCGACTTTTTGCCCGTGATATTGTCGGTTTGCAGCATCAGCCATTGGTCGCGCGTCAGCGGCGCTCCCGGCAGGAAGCCGAGGTAGGACAGGCCATTGGCGGCAAGGTTCGGCATGTCGACCATGCTCGGCGACAGCTCCGCGATCGACGCGATTTCTTCCGAAAGCTGCCGCATGGTCAGGACTTCCGGGCCGCCAATCTCATATGTCTTGCCGGCATGGGCCGTGGGGTCGAGTGCCGAGGCCGCAATCGCCTTGGCGAGGTCGCGGACGTAAACGGGCTGGAATCGGGTCCTGGGCGCAATCACCGGATAGACCGGAAGGCGGCTCATCAGGGTCGCGAAGCGGTTCGTAAGCTGGTCTTCGGGCCCGAACACCAAGCTCGGACGGATCACCGTTGCGTTACGAAAAGCTGAGCGGACCTTGGCCTCGCCGTGGCCCTTGCTCGCGCCATAGCGCGAGGGGCTCTCGGGATCGGCGCCGATGGCGCTGACATGGACCAGCGCACCCGCTCCGGCTTTCTTCGCCTCCTCCGCGACGATGCCGGCGCCATCGGCCTGCAGGGCTTCGAAATCGCCCTTCAGCGTGCCGACGAGATTGATGACCGCATCGGCCCCATCGACCGCTCGGGCAACCGAATCGCGGCGGGTGATATCGGCCTGCATGAGGTCGAGCTGGCCAACCGCGGCCAAGGGCTGGAGGAAATAGGCGCGGCGCGGATGGCGCTCGGCAACCCGGACGCGAACGCCCGTCTTGAACAGCTGCTCGCAGACATAACGGCCGATGAATCCGCCGCCGCCGAAGACCGTCACCAGCCCGTTTCGCTTGTCGTACATGGGCCCGCCCTTTGCCCTCGCGACGGCACATTGACAAGCGCTCACGCGGACGCCATTGGCCGCGCCCTACCTAACTGATTTCCAAATCATCTGTGCCCAGGTGGCGGAATTGGTAGACGCACCAGCTTCAGGTGCTGGCGCTCGCAAGGGCGTGGAGGTTCGAGTCCTCTCCTGGGCACCATCAGCCGCCTAAGTGATTGGGCGACAAGAAAAATGGCGAACTACAAGCACTTCCATCCACTCCGACGCTACAAATCGGCGCTCCACAGCGCCGCCAGCAGGAGTGTGTGGAATGCCGATTACAGGGAAGTTCGTTCGGCGGCTTAAATCGGGCCGCCTTGAGTTCCGTCGCGCCTATCCCAGCGACGTCAGACACTACATTCGTCGCCGTGAGCATATTGTAACCCTTGAGGCTCGCTGTCTCAGCGAAGCTGGGGCGATCGAGCGCTATCGTTCAGCCCTCACAGGTTACGAACGGCTCCTCCTTCAAGCGCGTAAGGTCACCTCCCGCTCGTTTGATACTTTGGACGAAAGCCGGAGTGCGTGGCTGGTGGAGAGCCACGAGGCCGCTTGCCTCAAGGCCGACGACGCCGCGAGGGTCGCGGGGACCGCCGACCCCGACTGTCACGACGCCGCCGACGACGGATTGAGGGAGACCCTCTACCGGAACAATATTCCTCTCATTCGGGAGATGTTCGAGAGCGACGCGATTGCGCTCGCGGCGAAACAAGGTTGGGTGTTCGATACGTCCACCGACGCCTTCTCGGCTCTTTGCTTGGACCTTTTGCGCGCCACCATTCGCGCCAACAGCGCCCGCATGGAGCGCGACAGGGGCAATCCAATCTTGACGCCGATTGTCCCCGAGCCGCCGCCGACCAAGCGCGAGGTGGCGACGCGCGCAGAAGCCAACTCATTCGCGGCTCTCGTCCGCGAGGAGATGACGAGGCCGACGTTTTCGGGAGGGCCGTCCACGAAGCAAAGCTGGAACACGGCCTTGCGCTACTTCACCGAGGCCCACGGCGATCTTGCGCCTGAACAAATCACCCGCCGCCATGTCAGCGACCTAGCCGACCTGTTGGCTCTCTCGCCTCTCAAGAGGGCTGTGCCGCAAAGTCGGCGCGGATGGACCTTGCGGAGGCTCGTCGAGGCTTATGACGGGGATCAGGTTGACCGGTTATCCCACAAGACGCGCGCTACTATCATCGGCGCGCTCCAGGCCGCTTGGAGCAAGTGTCAGCGCTCCGGTCGCATCGCCGATGCGCTGGGCAATCCGTTTACCCGCCCGATGCTGGGCAAGGCTCCCGCGACCCGCAAGAACCATGGGTTGACCCGCGACGAGGCAAAGGCCGTCTTTGGCCTTCCAATCTTTGTAGCCGGAGAGCGGCCTGCGCGGGGGAGGGGGGACGCTTCTTACTGGTTGCCGTTGCTTCTTCTGACGACAGGGGCCAGGCCCGAGGAGCTGGCTCAGACGCTCGTCGCCGACGTCGCCCATGACAACGAAAGCGGAAGCTGGACCCTCGCCATCACCATGCTCGGCGAGCATCCCCACAAGGGACCAAGGAAGCTCAAGTCGCCGAGCGCCGAGCGCATCATCCCCTTGCCCTCTGTCCTTACGGACCTTGGGTTCGACCGCTACGTCGCGTGGCTGAAGAGCCGTGGCGAAATCGCATTATTTCCGGCGCTGCGCCCCAAGGGCGAACGACGCGAACTGTTCGCGAGTTTCGGCGAATGGTGGAGCAACTATCTCGGCGAGAGCGGCGTCGGCTTGAAGGGGAAGCGGCCCGCTCGCGAGTTCCGGCCAACTTGGGCAACGATTGCTCGCGAGAGCGGCGTAAGTCGCGAGGCTCAAGATTATCTGATGGGTCACGCGCCCAAGGCTAACGACATGAACGCGAGGTATGGCTCGCGCGAGCCGCTGAGCCGCGAGATGCTGAAGCTGTCGTTCGTCGGCTGGGGCCTGGAGAAGGTCCGCCACTGGGAGCCTCCTCTTTAGCGGGGTCACCGAAGCAGATGGCGACAGCCCGCTCCCGAGAGCGCGACCCAATTCAATATCGTGTCCGGCCGGGTGGACGGCCCACCCCAACTTTCCCTCTGAAAAACGTCCTCCCCAACTGTTCAAACTTTACAAGGAGAAGAGCAATTCCGAAATCAAACGACGGCCCCAACTGGCGCTACAAGTCAGTCGGTTTGAAGGCCCTGAACATCGACCAGCGTTTCCAAATTCGCGCCGAGGGCCTGGATGCAAAGCGGGTCAAGAAATACGTCTACGACATGCGCCGAGGTGATGGGTTTCCGGCTATCACCGTCGCGAGCGTTGACGGACGCCTCTACATCTTGGACGGTTTCCACCGCGTGGAGGCGGCGCTCCAGGCGGGCCTTCCCGCCCTCAACGCCAAGATAGCCAAGCTAAGCGAACAGGCCGCCGTCCGCGAGGCCTTCAAGGCGAACGTTGACCACGGCCTCAATCTGAACCGGAAGGACAAGCGGAACATCTTCCGCATCTACCTGGAGCGCGGCGACCACTTGGGTCGCGACGGGTCTCCAAAGTCCCTTCGGCGGATGGCGAGCGACCTCCACTACATTGTCTCCCACGCGACAGTCAGGAATTGGCTCAAGGCCGAAGGCATCACGCCCGCCGAAGACCCCGATGACGCGCAAGGCCCACCCGAACCCGACAAGCGCTTTATTAGTCCTGGCCTCGACGAGTTCGAGGAGGCGCTAGCCTATGCCGAGGAGTTGTTTCTCCAGTTGGACGAGGGCGAACAGCCGGAGGCGATGTATCGGCTGTTGGGCGTAGCTGACCGTCTGGCGAACGGCGAAACGCGATACATGGAGGCAATCTACCGGTCGAACCTCCCGTTAGACAGGGAGAAGATGTTGGACGTTTAAGTCATGCGAGGGCGCGAACCCAAGAACTGATGACCAACTAACCCATGTGTGGATCAGCTTCCTCATGCGACCAGCGCATGATTGACGGTTCTCGCTTCAGCGGGGCCGTAACCGGCGCCCTCCACGAGCATAGCCGGCGAGCTTCGCCGGAGGATATTGATTGCCGCATTCGTGTCGGCGTGGATCGTGGTGCCACAATGTCGACAAGCGTAGCGCGATTGGCTCTCTCTGCTCGCTTTGTCGGTGACACCACACGCCGAGCATTCTTGGCTCGTATAAGCGGGATTGATCTTAACCAGCGTCCCGCCGCGCTCTTCCAATTTGTAGGCCAGTGTCGTCTCGAAACGGTGCCAGCCGTGCTCCAGGATCGACCGATTGAGGCCGCGCTTGCCGCGCCCCTTTGCGGTCATGCCCTTGGTGTTCAAATCCTCGATTGCGGCCAGGCCGAAGCGATCGGCAATGCCTGTCGTGGCCTTGTGTCGCCAATCTGCGCGGACGCGGGCGATCTTGGAGGTGATGCGGCTGAGGCGCTGGCGCTGCTTGCGATAGCGCGCGGAGCCGCGCTGGCGGCGGGCGAGGATGCGCTGGGCGCGTTTCTTGCGGCGCTCCAGGGTTTTCGTAGCGGGCGTCGAGAGCAATTCGCCAGTCGAGAGCGCAATCGTATTCGCAACGCCTCTGTCTATGCCGACCGAGGGCAACGCTGACGGCTGCGCTTCGTGTTCGATTTCGCAGGCGAAACAGACATGCCATCCAAGGGCATCCCGGCCAATCGTGGCGTTCAGGGTTCGGCCCCGCAAAGGGCGCGTGTCGCGGTAACGAACCCAGCCAATCTTAGGGATGCGAACAGCCGCCCAACGGCGGTTCAGTTTCTTGGCGGCGATTTCTTCGCCTTTGACACGGAAACTGCTGTTGCGCTCCCGAGTCCGCATGGTCGGATAGCCGGAACGATGGGCGAAAAATGCCGCAAAGGCTTGATCCAAATCCCGCAGCGCATTCGTCAACGAAGCCGCCGAAACTTCCGCCAGCCAAGGCACTTCCGCGCGGAGCTGGGTCACTTCTCTGTTTTGGGTAACGTAATTGAAACGGCGGCCTGGACGCCAGAACGTCGAGCGCTGCTCCAGGGCAAGATTGTAAACGAAACGAGTTGCGCCCGCGAACTGACTCAGCCTGACAGCCTGTTCTTCGGTCGGATAGAGCCGGAAGCGGAAGCCTCGGTTAATCACCGTTTGTTGTTAGCCAAATCCGACGCGATTGAGAAGGTTCTTGACGGACGTAGGATGCCATGCGCCGCCACGCGGGGTCCGTATGTGGCGCTCATTCAAGCCAGCCGCCAACTCGCGTAACGAAACGCGGCCTTGGTCGCGCAAGTGTCGGATGATGGGAGCGATATCGTTGGCGTGGCGGTCCGCCGCCTCCTTGATTGCTTTCACGGACGCGCTGTTGCCTTTTCCGGCTCGACGTAGCGCCGCCGCGCCGTTCGGGTTGCCCAGCTTACGGCCCTTTGCCTTCGCCGCTTGAAGAGCCGCTGAGGTCCTAGCGGAGATCGCCTTGCGCTCCTCCTCAGCAACTACCGCCAAGATACCCACGGTCATATCGTTCACATCGGGCTGGTCTGCCGCAACCAGCTTGGCCCCGCTGTCCCTAAGTGTCAGGAGAAAGGCGGCATTGCGGGAGAGTCTGTCCATTTTGGCTACCAGCATCGTCGCCCCTGTCACCTTGGCGAGGTGAAGCGCTTCTGCGAGCTTCGGACGGTCGTTGTATTTACCACTCTCCACCTCCACGAACTCGTCGAGGACCTCACAGGAGCGTCCACGACAGTATTGCTCGACCGCAATTCGCTGGGCGTCGAGGCCCAATCCCGAACGTCCCTGCGCGACAGTGGAAACGCGGTAGTAGATGACGACTTTCATCATGGATGCCCCTGTATCGAATGGCGTAACGTTCGTTAGGCCATTTTATACGGAGACGCAAGCAGCCATTGGGCCCCATTTGTTCGCCCATGAGGGTCCCAGCTACCAAGGCTCGGGCGATTCAAAAAAAGGGCTAAAGGCCCTCGGCTGTTGTTGTTGGTTGGGTCCGACGAAAGGCGAGAGGGAGCGTGCAACCTTGCGCATTAACGTCAATTAAATGACGATAGACCTTGCCGAATCGCCGCGGGGTGTTTTCCGATGAGCTTCGTTTTCTATGACACCGAAACTACCGGCAAGAACAAGTTCTTTGACCAAATCCTACAGTTCGGCGCCATCCTAACTGACGACGACTTAAACGAGATCGATCGGTTTGAGATTCGCTGCCGACTGGACGAGCACACAGTCCCTTCAGCGGGTGCTCTCCGTGTAACGGGTATGACGATCGAGCGGATCACCGACCCAGCACTTCCCAGCCACTATGAGATGATCTGCCAGGTCCGAGATCGTATCGCCGCCTGGTGCCCGACTACGTTCGTCGGCTGGAACACGATCGGCTATGATGAACCGCTCCTGCAGCAGGCCTTCTACCGTTGCCTCCATCCACCTTACCTGACCAACACGAACGGCAACCAAAGAGCGGACATTCTGAAACTGGCGCAGTGCGTTGAAGCGTTCGCCAGCGACGTCCTAACCTTGCCGAGAGACGAGAAGGGTAAGCCAGTCTATGGGCTGGCCCAGCTCGCGCCAGCAAATGGCTTTCCTCACCTCAACGCTCACGACGCTATGGCGGATGTGGAGGCGACAATTTTCATCTGTCGCAAGATCAAGGAGAAGGCGCCCGCCGCCTGGGAGCAACTCCTCCACTGCGCGTCCAAGTCGCGTGCCTTGGCAGTCATCCACGACAATCCGGTCTACGTTGCGCGGAGCTACTCATACCAAGGTGGCCTCAAGGAACACGTTCTGACCACGTTGGGTAACCAGTTAAACGGTATGGGGGCAGTGCTGGCGTATGACCTCACCGTCGATCCGAGTCAGCTCGTTGGTCTAGATGACGAACAGCTAGGGGTGTGGCTCCGACGAAAAACCAGTCCCTTGCGCACAATCAAGCCGAATAAGGCTCCATTGGTAGCTGGCTGGGCCGGGCAACCATTTGACGGGATTGCCTATGCCACGCTCGCCGAGCGTGCGGCCTTTCTCGCGTCTCGGCCTGATCTGGTTGCTCGGATAATCGCTCTGACCCCAGGCAAGACATACGATCCCAGTGACCACGTTGAGGAACAAATCTACAACGGGTTCGCATCGCCTTCAGACAATGCTGCCATGTTGCGTTTTCATGCGGCACCTTGGTGCGACCGTTTTGCCATCGCCGTGCAGATTCAAGACGCTAGGTTCCGCGCATTGGCTATGCGCCTGATCTATTCGCATTGCCCAGAAAGCCTGCCCTCTGAAATGCGGACGGAGCGGGCGCGGCTCGTCGCCATGAGGCTGCTTGGACACGGTTGTGAAAAGGCCCCTTTCCTCACCCTGGCAGCGGCTGACGAAGAAGCCGCCAAGATGCAGGCAGAAGGCGAAGCGGCCCACGCGGATATGTTGCGCAGCTACCGTGAATATGTCGCCCAAAAGCTCCAGCAGGCATCCGCTCTACTGGCGGGTAGCTAACCGTCATGGGCGGCAAGGAGGTCAACGCGGCGATAGAGCGCCAGATTGCCTTGGCCCAGGCGGCGAACCAGGAAGGAACGTGGATAACCTACCTGATGCGGGACCCACGGCGTCCCGACTTGCGAGGTAACCCTGCTGGTTGGCCTGTCTATGTCGGCCAAACGGACGAGTTCGGGCAGCGGGTGCGAAACCATCTGCGCAAGTCCGAGAAGCTCGCCCGAAAGGGGAAGGGAATCAAATACCGGCTGAAAGAGCTGCTACATGCTGGAGTTGTGCCGAACTTTGAGGTGCTGGATCGCCAGCCGACGCGCCTCCAATCGTTGCTCTCGGAGACCAACTATGCCCGCCTGTGTCGGACGCGGGGCTATGACATCGCCAATCAGACAACTTTGCAAAACAAGGCGGGGCCTCCCATCACCAAAGAGGACTTGCCCAAAAAATGGCTGCGACAGTTCACTCTTGAACAGGCTGAGCAGGACGGAATTGAGGTTGAGGTCGTTTGTTGCGCGTGCGGTGAACGTGCCGCCGTGTCAGTGTCCGCTTTCCTTGCGCTGCCTTCCTCTCCAAAGCTGTTGCGCGACCTGCAAGATGATCCCCAGCTTGTGAAGGGCGCGTGCGTAGCGTGCGGCGGCGAAAACCAGAGGCGGATAACGTTTCGCATCCCTTGACGACACGCTACAAAAGGGCGCTACAATCGTGCGGGTCGGTCGTGCCGTGGTTGGCTTGAATCCGCCGTTTTTGGGGTCGAGGGGTCCATTCCTCTCCTGGGCACCATTCTCGCTCAAAGCGGGGGGCCAGCAACAGCTTAGGCCATCAGAATCGTCGAACCGGTCGTCGCCCGCGATTCCAATGCCCGGTGGGCCTCGGCGGCGTCGGCCAGTGGATAGCGCGAACCGATCTGCACCTCGACACTGCCAGACAGCATCATTTCGAACAAGCGGGCTGCTGAAGACCGCATTTCGGCAGGCGTCGCGCAATAATCGAACAAGGTCGGCCGCGTAACGAACAGCGAGCCGCGGCGGCTGAGCTCCAGCGGTGCGAAGGCGGGAACCGGCCCCGACGCATTGCCATAAGTGACCATCAGGCCGCGCCTCGCGAGCGACGCAAGCGATGCCTCCCAGCTTGCTTCGCCGACGCCGTCGAGCACGACTGGCACGCCTTCGCCCCCGGTCGCTTCGCGGACCTTCGCCGCAAGCTCATCCATCGGGCAGTGCAAGGAGATATCCGCACCCAGTCCGGTCGCTAGCTCCGCCTTGGCGGCGCTGCCGCTGTGGGCGATGACCTTGGCGCCGATGGCCTTCAGCCATTGTACGGCGATGGAGCCGACACCGCCGGCCGCGGCGTGGACCAGCACCCATTGACCGGGTTCAACCTTGGCGCAGCGTTCGATGAGATATTCGGCGGTGCAGCCCTTCAACATCGCGGCCGCAGCCTGTTCGCTGGAGATCCCGTCAGGCAGCTTCACCAGCAAGTCCGCCCTGACGAGGCGGTGTGTCGCATAGGCGCCGACCGGCCCGCTGAAATAACCGACACGGTCACCGGCCATGAATCCGGTGACGTCGGCGCCGACTGCCTCGACAACGCCGGCGGCTTCATTGCCGAGCCCTCCGGGCAATTCGACGGGATAGAGGCCGGTCCTGAAATAGGTGTCGATGAAATTGAGGCCGACAGCTTTGTGGCGGATCCGGACTTCGCCAGGGCCTGGATCACCAACATGAATCGGCTCGACGGCCAGGACCTCGGGCCCGCCCGTCTCGTGAAATCGGATCGCGAATGCGTTGCTGGAGTCGGCCATCGGGCCGACCTAGCGCCTAAGCCTCGACGGGCGCCAGCCTTGCCGCGAGCATATCGAACACGGCCGGATGCATGGGCTGTTCGAACTCCACGCCGGATTGCCACCCGGTTGTCCATTTCACACGTGAGACAATGGAATGAAGGCTGGGCAGTTGGACCCAGACCATCTCGCCCGCATCGACTCTTTCCGGCGGCGCGATCTTGCAGCCGTGCGGCGTCAGGTCCTGCATTCGGACGGTGTAATGCGCCTCGCGCTTGCGGCGGAATTCTACATCCGCGTCGAGCGACAGCCGCTCATCGCGCCGTCGTTCCTGTTCCCCAGCCATGATTCCACTCCGCTTGGTGCGCCGTCTTTACATTGCCGCCCCGCAAGCGGTCGACGCGCGAGTCCGGTCTGTCCGGCGATGGGACAGCTTGCTAAGGCTGCGCCATGCCACTCTACGCTCTTGACGATCTCACGCCATCGCTTGGTGAAGGGTCCTGGGCCGCGCCGTCCGCGGACCTGATCGGCGATGTCCGTCTCGGAGCTGGCGCCAGCGTCTGGTTCGGTGCCGTCATCCGGGCCGACAACACGCCGATCATCGTCGGCGATGAAAGCAATATCCAGGACGGCGCCGTCGGTCACAGCGACCCGGGCGCGCCACTGACCATAGGCAAGCGGGTCACTGTCGGCCACCAGGCAATCCTGCACGGCTGCACAATTGGCGACCTCGCGCTGGTCGGAATGGGCGCCCGTATCCTCAACGGCGCGGTCATCGGCGACAAATGCCTGGTCGGCGCCGGTGCGCTCGTGACCGAGGGCAAGGTGTTTGAGCCGGGAATGCTGATCGTCGGCTCGCCAGCCCGGGCGCTTCGCCCACTTACGGATTTGGAAAAGTCCGCGTTGGAGCTATCCGCGGCTCACTATGCTGAGAAGGCCGCTCATTACGCCGCTGCACTCAGGTTACATGGCTGACACTTGAAGGCAGGCGGCACTCGGCCAAATTGGGTGCCATGATCGATATCCGCCCATTCAATTCGCTCGGTCACGCCGACCACGGCTGGCTCAATGCCCGCCACCACTTCAGCTTCGCGAATTACCACGACCCGTCCCGCATGGGATGGGGCCGGATTCGCGTCTGGAACGACGACCAGATCGCCGCCCAGTCCGGTTTTCCGCCGCACCCCCACCGCGACATGGAAATCATCACCTACGTCCGGACCGGCGCGATCACGCATCAGGATTCGATGGGGAACAAGGGCCGTACCGGCGCCGGCGACGTCCAGGTAATGAGCGCCGGTTCGGGCGTCGTCCATGCCGAGTATAACCTCGAGGACGAGGCGACGACCTTGTTCCAGATTTGGGTTGAAACCGACGAGCGGGGAGTCCAGCCGGGCTGGGGCGCCATGCCTTTCCCGAAAGAGGAGCGCGAGGGCCAATTCCAGGTGCTGGCCAGCGGCAATCCGGACGACGGCGCGCTGACCATTCATGCCGACGCAAGGGTACTTGGTGCAACGGTGAAAGCCGGTCACGCGATCGAGCTCGCGGCCGACCCTGATCGCCACCTTTACCTGGTGCCGAGCGGGCGGGTCCGGGTGAACGGCGTCGCCGCCGGTCCGCGCGACGGAATCGCCATCAAGGGCGAAACCGGACTGCGGATCGAGGCGGAGGACGACGCGGAATTGGTGCTGGTCGACGCGGCCTAGCGTGCCGAAGCCTTGAAGCGCGGCACGATGCGGGCCAAAGGCGCGTTTCAGCGGCGACGGGGATTCGGATTTTGGTGAATAAGTTCAGGGGTTTGGTTGGACATTGCGGGCTGGCGGCATTGCTGATCGCCAGCTCGCCAGTGCTTGCTCAGGACAATTCCACGTCGGCCGCCCCGGCCGCTACCCAGCCCGCGGCTGACATTGGCCCGCGCGAGCTATCCAATTTCAGCCTCAGCGGCACGGTCACGCGCGAAGCGCAGCCGCAGCCTGCCGAGCAGCAACCGGCTGCCGCTCCGCCCCGCGAGCCCGCAACGCGGACGGCTGCGCCGGCCACATCAGTTGTGGAGCGGCCCGCTCAGGTCCGGGCAGCCACAAGCGAACCGCGCCCCATTCAGGCCCAGCCGAGCAGCGTGATCGATCCCATCCCGGGTGGGACCAACGCGCCAGCACCGGCGGCAACGCGGCCCATTACGGCGCCCGCCGCAGTGGCGCCCGTAGTTGTCGCGCTGCCTGCTCAGGCCTCGTCAGATTTCTCGCCCTTGCCGTGGATTGCGGCGATCCTCCTGCTCGCCGCCGGCGCTGCCGTCTATTTCGGGCTGCAGCGTCGCGGCCGCCGTTACGAGGCAGCCGGGGTATCCGATTACTTCGAGGCAACTCCCGAACCTGCTTCGGCTCCGGTTGCAGCGCCGCGCCGGGCTGAGGAGCCGCTTGTCCGCCGGCCCGAGCCCCAGGCGCCTCCGGTGCCTTCAGGCGTCGTCACCTCCAGCCTACGCAGCGCCGAGCCAGCAGTACCTGCTGGCGTTGTGGCCTCCAGCCTTCGTCCATGGATCGAGCTGGAGCTTGAGCCCAGCCAGGCGACCCTGACCGAAGACCATGCGGCCATCGCCTTCGATGTCACCATCTTCAATTCGGGAAGCGCTCCGGCTCGCGACGTCGCCGTCGAGGCCTGTATGATCAACGCCGGTGACCAGCAGGACGCGCAGCTGGGCGAATTCTACACCGCGCCGTCGCAGGTTCGGGACAAGATCCCGGCGGTGGCGCCCATGGCGCGCATCACGCTCAAGAGCGCCGTCCGCCTTCCGCGAGCGTCGGTGCGCGAATATGAAGTCGAGGGCCGCAAATTGTTCATGCCCATGGTCGCGCTGAATTCGCGCTATCGCTGGTCGAGCGGCGAGGGGCAGAGCGCCGCGAGCTTCCTGGTTGGAGGCAAGGCCGCCAATGACGGCGCGCGGCTGTCGCCGCTCCGTCTCGATCAGGGGAAGCGCGGCTGGAAGGCGCTCGCCGCCCGCCGCTACGAAAAGGGCATTCGCAGCTAGTTACAGGACCTGCGAATTGTAGCTGTGCCAGGCGAGCACGGCGACGGCGCCGCGATGCGGCCGCCACTTATCCGCAAGCTCGCGCAATTGCTTCTCGCTCGGCTTGCCTTCGAGGCCGAGCAGCTTGCCAATCTCAATTTGGACGGCGAGGTCCCCCGCCGGCCAGACGTCCGTCCGCCCTTCCGCGAACAGCAGGTAAATCTCCGCCGACCAGCGGCCGATGCCCTTGATCTTGGTGAGGAGCTCGATGGCCTCCTCATCGTCGACCGGCAGCTTGCCGAGGTCGAGCTCACCCGACAGCACGAGGCCGGCAAGGCTGCGCGCATAGCCCGCCTTCTGCCGCGACAGGCCTGCCACGCGCAGTTCCTCGTCCGTCGCTTTCAGGATCTTGGAGAGGTCGGGCGGGGAGCCATAACCCGCCTCCAACTTGGCCCACATTGACCGCGCGGCGGCGACGCTGACCTGCTGGCCGACAATCGTTCGCAGCAGGGTCGTCGCGCCGGGTTCGCTGACTCGCGGCTCAGGCCGGCCGTGCTTTTCCAAGACCTTGGCAAAGGCCTTTTCACGCCGCGCCAGCTCATCGACCGCCGCATTGATGGAATTCACCGTGCGGACCATCAGGCGATACTCGCCGCGTAGAGCGAAATGGCGGCGGCGTTGGAAACGTTCAGACTCTCGACCGCATCCGTAATCGGCAGCCGCGCAAGCGCGTCGCAATGCTCACGGGTATTCGAACGCATGCCCGGACCTTCCGCCCCCAGCACCAGTGCGACCCGCGGCGGTCCCAGCGCGTCCTTCAAGTCGGTCTTCGCATCGCCTGCAAGGCCGATGCGCCAGAAGCCCGCCTCGGCCATCTCTTCCAGGGCACGCGCGAGATTCACAACCCGCACCCAGGGCACTCGCTCCAGTGCGCCCGACGCCGCCTTGGCGATAACCCCTCCCTCCGGTGGCGAATGCCGATCCTGCGTGACGATGCCGAGCGCACCAAAGGCGGCGGCCGAGCGTAAAATCGCGCCGACATTATGCGGGTCGGTGACCTGGTCGAGCACCAGCAGGATCGATCGCTCGCCGGCTTCGGCCAGCAGGTCGGCCAGCCACATATCCTCCAGCGGCTCGGCCTCGATCACGACCCCCTGATGCGGCGCATCGTGCGGCACCAGTCGGCCCAGGTCGGCGACGTCCGCCAACGTCACGGGGACGCTGTCCGGAAATTGCATGAAGCCGGCTGCCTCCCGCGTCGCCCAGGCGCGAACCACCCTGCGGTCGGGATTGTAGAGCGCGGCGGCGACCGCATGTTTTCCCCAGAATCGGGGACGGTTCGGACTGCCGTGGCTCTGGTGCGATTTCTTGCGCCGGGACATGGCCGTCCCATGCGGCGGACGCGTTGCCTAGGCAACCCCCTCCGCATCGAGCGCATAACCGGCGCTGCGGACGGTCCGAATGATGTCCGGCTCGCCGAGCGCCAGCCGCAGGCGCCGGATATGCACATCGACCGTGCGCAGCTCGATATCCTCGCTATGCGGCCAGACCGTCTCGAGCAGCTGCTGGCGCGAGAAGACGCGGCCCGCATTTTCTAGGAAATGGCGCAGCAGCCGATATTCTGTGGGGCCGAGCTGGATGCTCTTGCCGTCGCGACGAACCCGGTGGGCAGCAAGGTCCATCTCGATGCCGTTGTAATCGAGCGTCTCCGCCGCGAGTGCCGGTCGCACGCGGCGCAGGACGGCACCCGCGCGGGCGACCAGTTCCTTCGGCGAAAAGGGCTTGGTGAGATAATCGTCGGCGCCAGTTTCCAGGCCGCGCACCCGGTCATTCTCTTCCCCGCGCGCGGTCAGCATGATGATCGGCATGTTGGCCGTCGCCGGGCGGCGGCGCAGGCGGCGGCAGACCTCGATGCCACTGATGCCCTCGATCATCCAATCGAGGATGACGAGGTCGGGGCGCACCTCCTCGGCCAGGATCAGCGCTTCGTCGCCGTCACCGGTCCGCGTCACCTCATATCCGGCGCGGTCGAAGTGGAAGCGGACCAGCTCGGCGAGTTGGCGGTCGTCTTCGACAAGCAGGAGGCGCTTGGCCATCATGGCTTCTTACCCGTCTGCGCCTCGGTCATGTGCTGCCCGGTGGCGGCATAATAGACCATCTCGGCGATGTTGGTGGCGTGGTCGCCGGCACGTTCGATATTCTTGGCGATGAACAGTAGATGCGCGGACTGGCCGATGCTTTGCGGGTCTTCCATCATGTGCGTCAGCAAGGTGCGGAAAATGGAATCGTAGAAATCGTCGACCGCATGGTCGCGCTCCATCACCCGGAGCGCGGCGTCTGCATCACGCTCGACGAAAGCGGTCAGCACGTCGTGGACCATCTCTGTCGCGATGCGCGCCATCTCGGGAAGGAGCGACAATGGTTCGATATTGCCCATTGTCTCCAGGAGCGGCACCCGCTTCGCTATGTTCTTGGCATAGTCGCCGATACGCTCGACGACGCCCGAGATCTTAAGGGCGGCCACGACGTCGCGAAGGTCGCCCGCCATCGGCGCCCGCAGCGCGATCAGCTGCACCGCGCGGCGCTCTGTCTCGACCTCAAGCGCGTCCAGCTTCGCGTCATTCTCGACGATCTTCGCCGCGCCTTCGACGTCACGCTGCTGCAGGCAGCGCATGGCCTCGCGGATCGCATGCTCGGCAAGCCCGCCCATCTCGCTAATAAGTGCGCGCAGCCGATCGAGATCGTCGTCGAAGGCCTTGAGTGTATGTCCGGATGAAGTCGCCATTGCTGCTGCTCCGATCAACCGTAGCGGCCGGTGATGTAATCCTGCGTGCGGCGCTCGCGCGGATTAGTGAAGATCTCGCTGGTTTTGCCATATTCCACCATCTCACCGAGGTGGAAGAATGCGGTCCGCTGCGACACGCGCGCGGCTTGCTGCATATTATGCGTGACGATGGCGATCGCATAGCGGCCGCGAAGCTCGTGGATCAGCTCCTCGATCTTGGCGGTGGCGATGGGATCAAGCGCCGAGCAGGGTTCGTCCATCAGGATGACCTCGGGATCGACGGCGATGGCGCGGGCGATGCACAGCCGCTGCTGCTGGCCGCCGGACAAGGCCGTGCCGCTTTCGCTCAGCCGGTCCTTCACTTCGTCCCAAAGGCCGGCGCGCTTCAGGCTCTTTTCGACGATGCCGTCCATCTCACCCTTGCTGCTTGCAAGGCCGTGGATCTTGGGACCGTAAGCGACATTGTCATAGATCGATTTGGGGAAGGGGTTCGGCTTCTGGAATACCATGCCTACCCGGGCGCGCAGCTGCACGACATCCATGTTGGAGTGGTAGATGTCCTGGCCGTCGAGGGAGATCTTGCCCGTCACCCGTGCGCTCGGGATCGTGTCGTTCATGCGGTTGAGGCAGCGCAGGAACGTCGACTTGCCGCAGCCCGATGGGCCGATGAAGGCGGTGACGCGGTCGTCGCGAATGTCGATCGAAACGCCATTCAGCGCCTGCTTGTCGCCATAAAAAACGCTGACATCGCGCGCGCTCATTTTCGGCGCGCGGTTCGCGTCCGCCGGCGGCTCGTCGATGTCGGCGGGAACGGGGGCATGGATTTCGTTCATCAGTGTCACCAGCGGCGCTCGAAGCGATTACGAAGATAGATGGCGATGCCGTTCATCAACAGCATGAAGATGAGCAGGACAATGATTGCCGCGCTGGTCTTCTCGACGAAGCCACGGCCGACCTCGTCCGACCAAAGGAAGATCTGCACCGGCAGGACGGTGGCAGGATCGGCAATTCCTTGCGGTGGATTGGCGATAAATGCGCGCATGCCGATCATCAGCAGCGGCGCGGTCTCTCCGAGCGCGCGGGCCATGCCGATGATCGTGCCGGTAAGAATGCCGGGCAACGCCAGCGGCAGGACATGGTGGAAGACCACCTGCATTTTCGACGCGCCGACACCCAAAGCTGCATCGCGGATCGACGGCGGCACGGACTTGATGGCGTTGCGCCCGGCGATGACGATGACCGGCATAGTCATCAGCGCGAGCGTCAGGCCGCCTACCAAGGGCGCGGAGCGCGGCAGGTGCATGAAGTTGAGGAACACTGCGAGGCCCAGCAGGCCGAAGATGATCGACGGTACGGCGGCAAGGTTGTTGATCGACACCTCGATGAGGTCGGTCCAGCGGTTTCTCGGCGCAAATTCCTCAAGATAGACGGCCGCAAGCACGCCGACCGGGAAAGCCAGGAGAATGGTGACGATTATGGTCAGGAAGCTGCCCTTGAGCGCTCCCCAGACACCGACCGCACCGGGGTCGGTTGCATCGGACGCGCCGAGGAAGTCGGAATTGAAGCCGCGCTGCAATGCACCCTTGGCGCCGATCGCCGCGACCATCTGCTCGGCTTTCGTCGAACCCTCGTCTTTGGCGGCGACATCATAGGCGCTGGCGACGGGCAGCCAGAGGTCAGCACGCCGGGAAAGCAGCGACGGGTCGGAGATCAGGTCGCGGCCAAGTTGCCGGGCGGCAGCCGGGCCGAACAGGTCGCTGGCGCCAGTGCCATATTCGCTGACGGCCGAAGCATTCAGCGCGGTTTCGAGGTCGGCCGACGCGACTGCACGCTTGGCTTCGGGACCCTTCAATGTGGCCGGGTCGAGGATGATGTCCGACCGCGGGAAGTCGATGGTCAGCTTCGCCTCGGTCTGGTTGAAGCCGCCAAGCCCCTTTGCCGCCATATTGATCAGCAGGAAGGCGAGAAAGGCGACGCTGAGGCCGATGGCGAGCAGGCCGAGCAGCCTGAACCGCCGCTCGGCGGCGTAGCGGCGCCGTACGCGCTTATCCATCGACCCGTCGGTCCAGCGGCTGGCTGACGAGCTACTCATATGCTTCCCGGTACTTGCGCACTACGCGGAGGCCAATGAGGTTGAGAATGAGTGTGATGACGAACAGCGCCAGGCCGAGCGCGAACGCGGCAAGGGTCTTGGCGCTGTCGAATTCTTGGTCGCCAGTCAGTAGCTGGACGATCTGGGTCGTGACGGTCGTCACGCTGGCGAAGGGGTTCGCGGTCAGGTTGGCCGAGAGGCCGGCCGCCATGACGACGATCATCGTTTCGCCGATGGCGCGGCTGACGGCGAGCAGGACGCCGCCGACGACACCGGGGAGCGCGGCGGGAAGCAGCACCTTCTTGATGGTCTCCGCTTTGGTCGCGCCGAGCGCAAGGCTGCCGTCGCGCATCGCCTGCGGCACGGCGGCAATGCTATCGTCCGCCATCGAGCTGACGAACGGGATGATCATGATGCCCATCACCAGGCCGGCGGCCAGCGCGCTTTCGCTGCTGGCGGAGGTGATGCCGATGGCGAGGCCGAAGTCGCGGACCATCGGCGCCACCGTCAACGCGGCGAAATATCCGTAAACGACGGTCGGGACGCCGGCGAGGATTTCCAGGATCGGTTTCAGCCATGCGCGCAGGCGCGGCGGCGAATATTGTGTCAGGAAGATCGCGCTCATCAGGCCCAGCGGGATGGCGACGATCATAGCGATGATCGCACCGATGAAGGCGGTGCCCCAGAAGAGCGGCACCGATCCGAAAGCGCCCGACGACCCGGCCTGGTCGGCCCGCAACGCGGTCTGCGGGCTCCAACTCGTGCCAAACAGGAATTCGACCGGGCTGACCAGCTTGAAGAAGCGCAGCGACTCAAACAGCAACGACAGGACGATGCCCAGAGTCGTCAGGATGGCGATCAGCGATGCCGCGACCAGCAGTGCCTGAATCCACCGTTCGACTCCAGCTCGTGCGCGGAATTCCGGAACGACCCGGCGCAATGCCAGCGCCGCACCGGCAAAGGTGAGGAGCAGGGCAATGCCGCCGCCGATCGCGCCGTAGCGGCTTTCGGCTTCGCTGAAGCGCGGCGCAAGCTGCTCCGATTGCGGGTTGTAGCCATGATCGATGTTCCCGGCCGCGATCTGGCGGGCCTCATCGAGGATGGCGTCCCGCTGCATGTCGAAAGCGGGGAGCGCCTTGCCCTCCGCGCTCGCCAGCACCGCCTGGTTGACCAGTGTCGTCTGGATCGGCGCCCAGACCGCCAGCATCAAAAGCGCCGGGAGGAGGGCCCACAGGAGGGTATGGACGCCATGGTAGGCGGGAAGGCTGTTGAGCCTTCCCTTTCCGCGCAGGTCGCGTGCCCGGCCGATGGCGAGCCACCAGGCTGACACGGCAACGAGGCCGATTGCGATGAGCGCGATGAGGAGCGTCATGCGCCCGCCGCTCCAGCCTACTTCAGGGTCGTCGGGTCAAGCGGCTTGAGCGCCGCGGCCTGCGCCTTGGCGGTCTCCGCCTGCGCCGCGCCGAACGGAACCAGTCCACGCTTCTCGAGCGAACCGTCCTTCACCCATGCCTTCGAATAAGCTTCCACGAATGCCTTGATCGACGGCTTGGCCGCCATGTGCTCGCCCTTCACATAAATGTAGAGCGTGCGGCTGCCCGGGTAGCTGAGATCCTGGATGGTTGCTTCGGTCGGAGCCACGCCGGCAAGCTTCACCGGCTTCACCTTGTCCGCATTTTCCTCAAGGAAGCTGTAGCCGAGCACGCCCAGCGTATCGGGGTCGGCGGCGACCTTCTGGACCAGCAAATTGTCGTTCTCTCCGGCTTCGACATAAGCGCCGTCTTCGCGGATCTTGGTGCAAAGCTCCTTGTGCTTGGCATCGTCCGACTTTTTGAGTTCCTTCATCGCCGGGTCGCTTTCGCAGCCCTTGGTGAGGATGAGGTCGGCCAGGCTATCGCGCGTTCCGGACGTCGGGGGCGGGCCGAGGACGCGGATCTTGATCGCGGGAAGGGCCGGGTTGACGTCCTTCCAGGTCTTGGCGGTGTTCGCGCCCTTGCCGAACGGGTCAGCGGCGAGCGCTTTGTAGATATCGGCCACGGTCAGGTCCAAGCCCGGGCCGTCCTTGCCTTCGATCAGCGTAAGGCCGTCGATGCCGATCGGCACTTCGATCACCTGCTTGGCGCCTGCTTTCGCGCAGTCGGCATATTCACTGGCCTTCATCGGCCGCGAGGCGTCGACGATGTCGGCGAAGTCCTTGCCGATGCCCTGGCAGAACAGCTTTATGCCGGCGCCAGTGCCGGTCGATTCGACGATCACGCTGATGCCGGGATTGGCGCGCTGGAATTCCTCGGCGACCGCGGTCGTGAACGGATAGACCGTCGACGAACCGACAATCTTGATCTGTGCGCCAGCGGCGCCGCCGGAATCGTTACCGCCGCATGCGGCGACGAGCGCTACCATCGGCAGCGCAAAGATCATCTTCTTCATTGCTCTGTTACTCCCCGTGCCGGGTTTTCAATTCCCTGAGGCACGCCCTAGCGTCCGAATGGGGACCCGCTTGTGACGTTATGATTTCAGTTTTGTGACACGCATCACAGGTTGAGGCTGAGCGTGACGGTGGCGACATGGTCCATCGTGTCGTCGCCATGCTTCACGAAACCATATTGGTTGAGGTAGCCGGCTTCGATCCCGAGCTTGCCCGACAGTGGCGTCGAGATCGAGATCAGGTTTCGCATCCGGTCGACGCCGTCGGCGGCCTGGAATGCGGTGTTCTTCAGGTTGATGAAGGTCTCATTGCTGAGGTTGAGGTTCGTCTTACCGTCCTTGGTCAGCGGAATAGCATATTTGATATAAGGACGGGCGCGCCAGGCCGTGCCGTCGGCATGCTCGCGCCACCTCTGCTCCAACCTCAGTCGCGCACTCAGCTGTCCGGAGCCGACCTGGGCGAAATTGTCGACCTGCACCTGCTCTCGAGCCCGATGCTCCATCGCGGTGAAATCACCGCTTGAATAGAGCGGGTTGTGGACGTAGCCGGCGGCGATCGTGACGTTCTTGGTCGGCTTGTAGCCGAGCATCGTCACCGCCTCGACTTCGTAAAGGCCGTTGCGATTGTCGCTGAAGCGGGCAACGACCTCCTGCGATATTCGGAACTTGTCGCTGACTTTGACGGTGGCGGTGGCGCCAGTCCACAGCTGGTTGTCGTCACGAGCTTCCGCGCGACTTGCCAGCAGGATGAGAAAAAGGGCGCCTGCCGCGCCCCGTGCAGTCGATGAGATCATGCCGACGCGTCTACGACGCAATCGCGACTTCGAAGTGACGTTGTCATTACAAATATGTGACACCGATCCAGCCTTAGAGCGCGGCGGCTTCGAATGGCAGCGCAACCTGTACGGTCGTGCCTTGACCCAATTGGCTTTCAATTGTCAGGCGGCCGCGGTGCCGCTCGACGATGTGTTTTACGATCGCAAGACCTAGACCCGTACCGCCGCTGTCGCGACTGCGAGCGGCATCGACACGGTAAAACCGCTCGGTGAGGCGCGGAAGGTGTTCGGCGGCTATTCCATCCCCTGAGTCATGGACGGAGAACAGGGCGCGATCACCGTCGCGTCGCACTTCGATGATGACGGCTGCATTCTCCTGAGTGCAGCCATAACGGATGGCGTTGCCGACAAGATTGTCCGCCGTCTGCAGCAACTGGGCAAAGTCGCCGGCGACAGGCGGCATGCCGCTTTCGATCTTGAGCTCGACGGTGCAGCTGCGCTTCTCGATCAATGGGCCAGCATGGTCGGCCGCAAGGCGGGCGACTTCGCCAAGATCGACTGCTTCGCGGGGCGCCAGGAAACGCTCGGCTTCAATCCGGGACAGGCTCATCAGATCTTCGACAATGCGGAGCATGCGCCGAGCTTCGCATTGAATGACCGAACCGAAACGTCGGCGCGTCTGTTCATCGACTTCGCCTTCGTCAGCAAGCGTCTCGGCATAGCCCGCAATGGTGGCGAGGGGAGTCCGCAATTCGTGGCTGGCATTGGCCACGAAGTCGACTCGCATCCTCTCGGCGGCGCGGCCCGCCGACTGATCAATGAGCCGGGCAAGTGTAAGCCCGCGCTCGATTGGTCGCACCGACAGCAACCAGGGACGATCAGCGGAGCCGATCCCAACGACTTCAACGTCTGCTACCTTGCCTGCAAGGATGGTCCGTAATGCTTCCGGATGCCTGATCGCAAAGCGCAGGTCCGAGTCCTCGATCCTTTGTCCCAAAAGGGACTTCGCTGCGTCGTTGGCCGCTGCGGTTCGCGCGCCCTCTATAATCAGTGCAGGCTCGTCGAGCACTCCGATGAGTGAACGGGCCAAGTCGATCGACAGCAGCATGGGCCGTCCTCTAGCCCAGCCTGATGTCTTGGGGCTAGGCTGTGTGAGTGCGGTGTTCGCGGCGTACGCGCTGCTGCCGGCGCCAGGTGCCGATTATGACGATCAGCAGGATCGGATAGCTCCAGAACTTGGTCGCCGCCGCATATGCCTGCGGCACGAGGTCCAGATTCATCCCCTTCATGAGGTGGGCGAGGCTGGAGGTCAGCTGCAGACCCGCGATCCACAATGGCCAGAAGCGGTCGGATCGCAACGCGACCAGGACGAAGGACGCAAAGACCGCAAGATCCACCACCATTTCGCCGGCTTCGAGTTGGGAATAGCGGTGTCCCCAGGGGGAAAGCACGAAGGCGGTGACAACGCTCGCCACCAGGCAGACGATTGCCACACTGCGTTCGTCGCTGCCGCCGGCGATCCCTGCGTACAAGCAGGTCAGAGTCAGGATGGTCCAGTAGAGGTGAGGGGTCATGGGGAAGTCGACCGGACCATGCCTTTCGACACGGCCCGGTCAAGCCTTTATCAGGCGACGATGCGGAGGTCGCTGAAGCCTGTCTGCGGCGGGCATTCGGTGCCGTCGCCGAACGACGTCGTGCGCAGGCCCGGAACCCGGTCTTTCGCCTCGACGAGGGCCGAATGGCAGCTTCCCATGGCGCCGCGCGCTCTGACCAGTCCGCCCAGGGCGGCCGAGAGCTGCTCAATCGCTTCGTGCGCAGTGACGACGCCGGCGCCGGCAACCGCATTGGCGCGCATGATTCGTGCCTGCAGCTCCGCCATTTCGGCCAACGCCGTGTCGATTGTGCCTTCGACAGCCCGAACCTGGGTAGCGACTTCGAAAGCGGCATTTTGAATTTGTTGCTTGCGCATGACCTTCTCCTTTCCGGAAGCGCGGGTCCCCGCATTCCCGGTCAAACCGAACAGGACTGAAGCGAAGCGTCGGCGGCCTTAGTGGCCCAACATTCGGGCCAGGCTCTCAAGGCCGGCGAGATACATCCCGGCCGAGAGGGTTGCGCCCATGGCGATCAGGAGGATCCAGACCAGCCGAAGGCCAACGCTCATCTCATTCCTGGGGCGACTCCTCGTTGCGAACGGCAAAGGCAGGAAAGACCAGCTTGCCCCCGGTCTCTGCTCGGTAATGACACCGAGGTCGCCAGCCCTTCCTGCACGGTCAGCGTGCCGAATCTGTAAACCGACCGCCTCATCGGGTTGGCCCTTGGAATCGCCGCTCTCAATGTGCGGCGTTTGATGTATCAATCGCTGATATGGCCCGTGGACCTGCCCGACCATGCGGGCGGCGTGGGCACGGCGCTCCACTTCGAGAACCTGAAGGGCGCCGCGAATACGCTGGTCGACAGTGTGGGGCGAAATGCCGAGCTCGACCGCGATCTCCTTGGAGGAAAGATGCTGGTCGACGAGGAGCAGGGCATCGAGCTGTCCCTTGCTCAGCCTGGCGACGAGATTCGCGGCGCGCGAATCCGTTTCAAGCGGCATCGCGCCACCGCCATTGGAATGGCCGTCTGTGAATTCCCCGGGCATCGGCACGAATGGCGGTTTACCGACAAAGACGAGCGAAGGCAAAACCCTGTTGCTGCGCCGGTCAAAAGGCTCGTTTGCTTAACAAAGTTTAGTTTATGAACGTTTATAGTCATGAGCGTTGCTTGGGCTCATTTTGGGCGCCGGCGATGTCGGGATGGTGGAGAGGGCTGGATTCGAACCAGCGTAGGGCGAAGCCCGGCAGATTTACAGTCTGCTGCCTTTAACCACTCGGCCACCTCTCCAGGTGTTGGCAGGCGCGCCAATTGGCGGCGTCAGATGCCGCTGTCAACCGATGCGACTAGGAAATTGTCGTCCCTTCCGGCGCTCCAGCCAACGCCCGTCCCTCGGACTGGCTAGACTGGAGCGGGTGAAGGGAATCGAACCCTCGTCGTAAGCTTGGAAGGCTTCTGCTCTACCATTGAGCTACACCCGCTCGCTTGCCTGCCGATGCCCTGCGCGAGCGCTTCGGTCAAGAAGCGGTCGAAGCGTATCCAGGCGTCGGGAGCGTCACAAGAGCCCAGAGCCCCAGCATGACCAGCCCTGCCATGGCCGGCCCGAACAAGGAGAATCTCCCGTCCGGAAGCGGCGCCTGTTCCTGCGACATAAGGTAGAATGCGCCCGCGACCGCGATTGCTGCGCCGCATTCGATCAAGGTCCGCCTGAAGGCTCGTCGCCGCGCGACCCGGATCTGGCGATCTACCCGCGCGGCCAGGACGACTCGATCGACGAAGGCCGGATCCGGCGCGGCGTCCGGCTCCTGCAACAGGGCCGACAGTCGCTTGTCGAGATCAGCTTCGTTCATTGCTCGTCCTCCAGGCATTCAACCAGCCCCCGCCTTGCCCGTGCCACCAGACTTTTCAGCGTTCCCAAAGGCACACACATGATGTCCGCCGCCTCCCCGTGGCTGTATCCTTCCGCAAAGCAAAGCAGTGCTGCCATTCGTTCGCGTTCGCCGAGGCGGGCCATGGCCTGGGCGATCTCCGCCTTGGGACCGGCGCCATTGTCCATGCCGACGTCCTGGACGACCTCAAGCGGTTCCGTCGGGCGTTGCTGGCGCCGGTAGGACAGGAACTGCCGCCAGGCGATCCGGTAAAGCCACGATCGGTAACTGCCGTCCTGCCGCCAGCCAGCGGCGGCCCGCCACGCAGCGATGAACGTGTCCTGGGCGAGGTCGTCGGCGGCATCCCCGGCCAATCGCCGCAACATGGATCGAAGCGCGGGCTCATGCGCGCGGACCAATTCGCCGAACGCGCCAAGCTCGCCCGCCGCGGTGCGGCGAGCGAGCATGCGCTCGGATGTGGAATCCAGGATCAGCCTTCAACCCGATCACGGACCAGCCGGAGGCGAAGCAGGAGTGCCAACCCCACAAACAGTGGGAATAGCGCTATTTCCATAGACTCCCTTATCGAGCTGCCGCCTTCCAAAAGGCCGAAAGCCGCGATCGCCAGCGACAGCGCGATGAGCACCATCCCGATGCGCAAGTCGTTGGTGCCGGCCGGCGCCGGACGGTCCGCGTCCATCAGCAGTTCCGGATCGATCGCCGTCCCCTTCTTCACCGCCTCCCGTAGCGTCTTCTGGGTAATGTGCGTCCTGAGGGTCCGCAGCAATTGCGCTGCAACGAACGCGACGACTGCGCCAATGGTGATGAAACCTGCAATATCCGCTTCCATGACTGGTCCTTTCGCTCTTCTGAGCAATAGACGCTGCGGATCTGGGCTTTGGATGAGCCCCGCGGAAATAATTATCCGCCGCTGGTGGTCAGTGCGACGACCGAGGCCGTGACGCTGATGACGATAAGAATGATCAGAAGGGCGACAAACCCGTTTCCCGGTTGCGCTTCTTTCACATTGGTCTCATCCAGGTAATAGAGCCCGGAGCGGGCTTCCCGCACCTCGCCCTTAGCCAGCAAGTCGGCAAGCGCTTCTTGGGCCTCGTCGGCCTCGACTTCGACCGAGCCCGGCATTTGCATGCTGGTGGCGCCCGCCCCCTGCAACTGCTTGATGATCTTCTGCCTCGCGGCCTGCTTCTGGGCGGACGCAGCATTGATCGTCGTCATGGGCACCATAAGCAAAAGTCTCCCGTCTCGGCATTCTAGCCGATGGGCAGATGCGGAACGAGTCCGCATGGCTAGCGATTGAATCCCCCCGGCAGCAACGGAGGCGAGAATGGCGGCGCGGCCGATATGGCGTGGACAGATCAGGTTGGCGTTGGTCTCGATCCCGGTCGAGCTCTATTCGGCGACCCGGAGCGGCGCGACGATCGCCTTCCATCAAATCCACGAGCCGACCGGCAAGAGGATCAAATATGAGAAGGTCGTGCCCGGCATCGGGCCGGTCGACCGCGACGAAATCATCAAAGGCTATGAGGTCTCGAAGGGCGAATATGTCCTGCTCGAGCCCGAAGAGATCGAGAACGTCAAGCTGGAGAGCCGCAAGACTCTCGACCTCGTCCAGTTCGTCGATTCAAGCGACATCGATCCCATGTATTTCGACAAGCCTTATTACGTGGTGCCGGCGGACGACCTCGCGGAAGAGGCATTCGTCGTTATCCGCGAGGCGCTTCGGCAAGCGAAGAAATACGGCATCGGCCAGTTGGCGATGCGCGGCCAGGAATATGTTGTAGCGCTGAAGCCCTGTGGCCGCGGCATGCTGCTGGAGACACTTCGCTATGCTGACGAGGTCAACAAGGCCCAGGGCTACTTCCGCGACATCGGCGACACGAAGCCAGACGAAGACCTGCTCGATATGGCGACAAGCCTGATCGACAAGAAGGCGGGCAAGTTCGACGCCAGCGAGTTCCACAACCGTTATGTCGACGCGCTGAAGGGCCTTATCGCGGAAAAGCGCAAGAAGAAGGGCGAACTGGTCATCCAGGATCCGGACAAGGGACCGCCCAAGGGCTCCAACGTCATCGACCTGATGGCCGCGCTGAAAAAGAGCCTCGGCGGTGATGAGGAAGAGCCAAAGAAGAAGCCGGCAGTGAAGCCTGCCTCGGCCAAACCGGCGCCGCGGCGGAGCACGGCGAAGAAAGCCGCCCCAAAGAAGCGCGCAGCGGGAGGGCGGCGCTAGGTCATGGCCCGCAAGGTTCCCCTCGATATCGAGACCTACAACAAGAAACGCGACTTCTCGAAGACGAAGGAGCCAAGAGGCCGCAAGCTGAAAGGCAGGGGCGACAGCTTCGTCGTCCAAAAGCACGATGCCTCGCGCTTGCACTGGGATTTCCGGCTGGAGCTCGACGGCGTGCTGAAAAGCTGGGCGGTACCCAAAGGACCCAGCCTCGACCCGGGCCAAAACCGGCTCGCCATGCGGACCGAAGACCATCCGCTCGACTATGGCGGGTTCGAGGGCACTATTCCCAAGGGTGAATATGGCGGCGGGACGGTCATGCTCTGGGACCAGGGCCGCTGGATTCCCGAACCCGGCAAGGACCCCAGCAAGACGATCCAGGAAGGCCATCTCCACTTCGCTCTCGATGGCGAGCGGATGAAAGGAGAGTGGGTGATGTTCCGCCTGAAACCGAAGCCAGGAGAGAAGGCCGAGCCGTGGATGCTGAAGAAGATCACCGATGACTTTGCCAAGCCCGAAGAGGGCGATGCGCTGGTTGAGGAATGCGTGACCAGCGTCACCACCGGGCGGACCATGGCCGAGATCGCCGCCGGGGCCGACGTGTGGCGCTCCGATCGCGGCCGGCAGAAGGGCGGCCGCGCCAAGAAAAAGGCCGGCGCCGGACCGCCGAAATTCCAGGCGCCGCAGCTGGCGACATTGGTCGACGAAGTGCCGACCGGCAGCGGCTGGCTGCATGAATATAAATATGACGGTTATCGGCTCCTTATCGCGACGGCTGGCGGGGCTGCGACCGCTTTCACCCGTAAGGGCAATGACTGGAGCGATAAGTTCCGATCACTCGTTAAAGCTGCCTCGGCATTACCAGCCGGATGCCTGATCGACGGCGAGGCCGTGGCCCTAAATACCAACGGCAAGCCTGACTTTCAGCTCCTCCAGGCGAGCTTCAAAGGCGGGAAGGCCGACCTGGCTTTCTACGCTTTCGACCTGCTCGTCGATCGCGGCGAAGACATCACCAAGCTGCCCAACGTCGAGCGCAAGGAGCGCCTGGCGGCGTTGCTCAAGTCGGCGAGCCATCCGATCCTCTACGGCGACCATGTTATCGGCAAGGGCGAGGCCCTGTTCGACGCCATTTGCAAGGAGGGTGGCGAGGGAATTATCTCGAAAAAGGCCAACGCACCTTATTCCGGCACGCGCTCCCGTAATTGGCTGAAGATCAAATGCATCCAGCGGCAGGAATTCATCATCGTCGGCTGGCAGGAAAGCGACAAACGCCGCGGCTTCCGCTCGCTGCACCTGGCAGTGAAGGAGGGCCGCAAGCTTACGTACGCCGGCAAGGTCGGCACCGGCTTCGACACCAAGATGATTAGCGACCTCATCGCGACGATGAAGCCGCTGGAGGTCGATGCACCGCCGCTCGAGGTCCCACGCTCCGCCCGTCGCGGCTCGCACTGGCTGCAGCCCAAGTTGGTCGGCGAGGTGGCGTTCACCGAATTCACGACTGCTGGTACTTTACGGCATCCGAGTTTCATCGCCCTGCGCGATGACAAGAGCGCGAAAGAGGTGGTCCGCGAAGTGCCCAAGCATCTCGCCAAATCCGAAGCCAAGGGAGACCGGCCGACCGCCGAGGCGCTGGGTATCCGGGTCACCAACCGCGACCGCATCATCTTCGACGCCGACAAGCTGACCAAGGGCCAGCTCGCCGATTATTATGCCGCCGTCGCCGACCTGATGATGGTCGACAGCGCCAACCGGCCAATCAGCCTGGTGCGTTGTCCACAGGGTCGAGGAAAGAAATGCTTCTTCCAGAAGCATGACAGCGGCAGTTTCGGCCCGGACGTGAAGCATGTCCCGGTCAAGGAAAAGAACGGCGCAACGGAGGATTATCTCTACATCGCCGACCCCAAGGGCCTGCTGACCCTGGTGCAGATGGGGACGATCGAAGTGCATGGCTGGGGCAGCCGGGTGAAGCCGCTGGAGAAACCGGACCGCCTGGTTTTCGACCTCGATCCGGATGTCGGCCTCGACTTCGCCGACGTCCGCGCCGCGGCGGTGCGGCTAAAGGCGCTTCTTGGCGACCTTGGTCTCGTCAGTTTCCCGATGGTGACCGGCGGCAAGGGCATTCACGTCATCGTGCCGTTGGACGCAAGTGTGGCATGGCCCAAAGTCAGCGACTTCGCGGAACGCTTCGCCCGCGCCATTGCCGAGGCCGAGCCGCAGACCTTCACCGCCAACATCCGCAAAGTGGCGCGGCAGGGCCGCATCTTCCTCGATTGGCTCCGCAACCAGCGCGGCGCGACGGCGGTCATGCCTTATTCGGCAAGGGCCCGCGACGGCGCCCCCGTCGCCGCTCCCATCGCCTGGGAAGAGCTGGACGACATCAAAAGCGGCAACATCTTTTCCATCCTCGACGCCGACAAGCTGATCGAGCGTGCGTCGTCGAAGCTGCTCGCCGGCTGGGGCGAAGCGAAGCAAAAGCTGCCGA
Organism: Sphingomonas alba; assembly: GCF_023516555.1. Classification (GTDB taxonomy): domain Bacteria; phylum Pseudomonadota; class Alphaproteobacteria; order Sphingomonadales; family Sphingomonadaceae; genus Sphingomicrobium; species Sphingomicrobium album. Next base: position 1,109,572 of record NZ_JAMGBD010000001.1, on the reverse strand, counting down.
ACGCCTAGGGTTTGCTTTCGACCCATTGCAGACAATCTTGACTGTCGTAATGTGAGCATGTGGTCGCCGAACCAGCACCTACGGCGTTCGCGCTGAGCAACCTGCCGATCCCGCACCGGGAGCGGGCAAAGCAGATCCTCGCAAACCATCCCGAGGTTCGGGCGCTCTTCAAGCGCGACCGACGGTCGGCTCTGTGGACAATATTGCTCGTCGCCTTGCAATTGGCCATCGGCGTTGGCCTTACGGTCCTCGGGGCGCACTGGTGGATCATCATCGTCGCGGCCTATGCGGTCGGCGCTTTCGCCAATCATGCACTGTTCGTGCTGATCCACGATTACTCGCACAACTTGGTATTCAGGACCGCGAACTCCAACCGTCTTGGCGCAATCTTCGCCAATGTCGCCATTGTCTTCCCGGCCGCGATCGGCTTTCGAAACTACCATCTCCTTCACCATTCCTATCTCGGCACACCGGGGCTCGACGCCGACGTGCCGACACCCAAAGAAGCGAGTTGGGTCGGCAACAGTCCGTGGCGCAAGACTGTGTGGCTCGGCATGTTTTGGGCAGTGCAGGGCCTATTGCGTCCAACCACCGTAAGGGCGATCCGCCGCGTCGACCGCTGGGTAGTGATCAACGCCGTCGCGATGGTCGGGGCCATGGCGCCTGTCATCTGGTTCTTTGGGTGGTGGCCGGTCGCCTATCTGTTTGCCTCGACTGTCTTCGCCCTCGGCGTGCACCCCGTGGGCGCGCGATGGATCCAGGAGCATTACATGTTCAAGGATGGGCAGGAGACCTATTCTTATTATGGCCCGCTCAACAAACTATCGTTCAACATGGGCTACCATAATGAGCACCATGACTTTCCCCACGTGTCGTGGTCGCGGCTTCCGGCCGTCCGCGCGGCTGCACCGGAGTTCTACGATCACCTCTATCACCACCGGTCGTGGACCAGGCTCCTATTCCATGTCCTCTTCAGCCGTGACTTCCGGCTGCACAACCGCATCGTGCGTCCGATGCCGGAGCGCATGAAAGATGCGGCTGCCGCCTGACTAACGGCCTTTTTCGGCCCGCTCCTTTGGGCTTTAGCGAAGGGTCGCGTGCCCGCTTGCCTCAAAGTTCCGCGAACCTGTCTGTCGCCCGCACCAGTCCGTCGAGCACACCGGGTTCGCTGTACAGATGACCGCCGTCGGGGACGATTTGCAGGTCGACTTCGGGCCATGCCTTCTTGAGCGCCCAGGCGGCGCGGGGCGGAGTGCAGCAATCGTGACGCCCTTGGACGATGATTCCCGGAATGCCGCGCAGCTTTTCCGCCGCCGCACGCAGCAACTGGCCGTCGTCCAGCCAGCCCTTGTGGATCATGTAATGGTTCTCGATCCGGGCGATGGCGACCGCCTTGTGAGGCTCGGCGAAGTCATCGATCACGGCCGGGTCGGGAAGCAAGGTGACGACATTGCCTTCCCAGACCGCGAAGGCCTTGGCGGCGGCGAGCTGGATATCCTGGTCCTCGCTGGTGAGCCGCTTGCGATAGGCGGTGAGGAGATCGCCGCGCTCGGCCTCGGGAATAAAGCCGGCGAAGTCGTCCCACTTGTCCGGGTAAAGCGAGGAGGCGCCGCCCTCCTTGTAGAGCCAGTCGAGTTCATATTGGTCGAAGAGGAAGATGCCGCGCAGCACCAGCTCGGTGACGCGATCGGGATAGGTGACAGCGTAGCAAAGGCTCAGCGTCGACCCCCAGCTTCCGCCGAACACCTGCCATTTCTCTACCTCCGCGACTTGCGTGCGCAGATTCTCGATATCCGCGACCAGGTCCCAGGTCGTGTTGTTGTCGAGGCTGGCAAAGGGTGTCGACTTGCCGCAGCCGCGCTGGTCGAACACCAGGATCTTGTATTTCTCGGGATTGAACTGGCGGCGGTGGCTCGGGCTGGAGGCGCCGCCCGGACCGCCGTGCAGGAAAACGACGGGTTTGCCGTCGGGATTGCCCGATAGCTCCCAATAGAGGCTGTGACCGTCGCCGACGTCCAGCATGCCGCTCTCATAAGGCTCGAACTCTGGGTAGAGGGTGCGGCGGTCATTGGTCATGCATTCACTCCCGACGTCCGATCATGGCGGCAACCGCGGCACGGGCCGGCTGCAGCAAGCTTTCGAAATAGGCGAAACGCGGGTGGGGGACGAGCGGGAAGAAGCTCATCGTTGCATTGGCTTCGAACAGGACGACGCGGCCGTCCTGCGCAATGCCAAAGTCCATGCCAAAGAAGTCGAGACCCATGCGCTCCTTGACCGCATTGAAAACCTTATGGACCGGCTCCGGAAAATCGCCCTCCAGCCGCCGCAAGAGGTGCAATTCCTGTTCGATCAACTCGGGGTGCGACAGCATATAATGCCTGGCGCGCACGTGGACGTTCCAGTCATCCTGGGCCACCGAATGCCGGAGGATCGTCCGGCCGCCGAGGGACCAGAGGCGGCTCTTGCGATAGAGGCCGTCGGCACTCCTGAAATCCACGAATTCGATTAGCAGGAATTCGCCCTTGCCACTGCAGGCCTCGTCCAGCTGCTGCGGTGTTTCGACGAGGCCGACGATCTTGCCCATGTGCGAACCGGCAAGGCGGACGATGATCGGGAAGTCGAGACCCTGGCGCCCGGCGGCGGCGACCGCTCCTCCAGGCTTCGGATTGCGAAGCCGCAGAACCTTCGGCACCCGCAGGTTGTCGATGCCGCCGAGACGCTTCGCAACCTGGTCGCGGCTCGACCGGAGCACTGCCTCGGGACGATTGACGACACGTCCCTTGTAGCCCTTGAGGAGTTTGCGAACTTTCTCGAGTGTTTTCGGGTGCTGGTCAGGATCGGTGACCAGGTTGAGGACGCAGTCGTAGCGCGCCGGATCGGGCGGCGGGCCTTTGACGAACTGCTTGCTGAGGTTGACCTGATCGACGGCCATGCCCTCCGGCAGAAGTCGATAGATGTCGGAATTGCCGCTGACGCGATATCCTTCACCCTTCTCCCTGGCCTCGACATCGCTGCCGTGGACGATCAGCAGAGGCGAGGTCCGGGCGCCGACAGCAGTGAAGTCGTAGGCCCAGGGATTGCCCATCAGCCCTAGAAGCTGAGCTCGTCGTAGATGTGGCGGACATCGCCGCCCCATTCGTTGCGATACTTGTCGAGCAGCCGGTCGGCGGGCGTGACTCCGGTCATGACGACTTCGCGCAGCGGATCGAGGAAGCCGCCTTCATTGTCGCCGCTGGCGTTCAGTTCGGCGCGGGCGGTGAGACCGGCCGAGGCCATGTCGAGCACCTCGCGGGCGAGGTCATGCATGGTGCCGCCGCCGGGGATCGGCGCTTCGAGCGCCTGCCGGGGAACTGCGTGACGAAGAGCTTCGCGCTCCTCGATCGTCCAATGCTTGACGCGGTCCCAGGCCGCGTCGAGCGTTGCCGGATCGTAGAGCAGGCCGACCCATAAAGCGGGAAGGGCGCAGATTTTGCCCCAGCGCCCGCCGTCGGCGCCGCGCATTTCGAGAAAGCTCTTCAAGCGAACTTCCGGGAAGGCGGTCGAAAGATGATCGATGAAGTCGCTAAGGCGCGGCTTCTCGCCGGGCAGTTGCGGCAATTTGCCTTCGAGGAAATCGCGGAAGCTTTCGCCGGCGACGTCGATATATTTGCCGTCGCGATAGACGAAGTACATCGGCACATCGAGCGCGTAGTCGCAGTAGCGCTCGTAGCCGAAACCGTCTTCGAAGACGAAGGGCAGCATGCCGGTGCGCGCCGGGTCCGTGTCCTCCCAGATGTGGCTCCGGAAGCTCTTGTAGCCGTTGGGTTTGCCCTCGGTCAGCGGCGAGTTGGCAAAGAGCGCTGTCGCGACTGGCTGCAGTGCCAGGCCGACCCGGAATTTCTTCACCATGTCCGCCTCGGACGAATAGTCGAGGTTCACCTGTATGGTGCAGGTGCGCAGCATCATGTCGAGGCCGAGCGTGCCGACACGCGGCATGTGGCGCAGCATGATGTCGTAGCGGCCCTTGGGCATGATCGGCAAATCGGCGCGGGCCTTGTCCGGCCACATGCCGAGGCCGAGGAATCCAAGACCGAGGCGGTCGCCGATCGTCTTGCATTGTTCGAGGTGGCGGCCAGCTTCGGCGCAGGTTTCGTGCAGGTCCCTGAGCGGCGCGCCCGATAGTTCGAACTGGCCGGCGGGCTCCAGGCTGATGGTGCCGTCGGGGCCCGACAGCGCGATGACCTTGCGGTTCTCCTCGATCGGGCGCCAGCCGAACTCGGTGAGGCCCATCAGCAGGTCGCGGATGCCGCCGGTCTCGTCCCAGCTCGGCGCGCGATGGTCGGCGCAGCGATAGACGAATTTTTCGTGCTCCGTGCCGATCCGCCAATTCTCGCGCGGCTTCTCACCGCCGGAAAAGACGGACAAAAGGTCCTCGCGGCCCTCGATCAGGCGATGGCTCGCCGGCGTGTCATCGGTTCGGGTTGTCATTCGTGGGCGCGCTTAGCGCCAGTCTCCGGCGAGCGCCATATAGGTTGTGACGACGGCCAGTGCCGCGGTTTCAGCGCGGAGGATACGGGGACCAAGGCTGATGGCGACGGCATTGGGCGCCGCGCGGATGGCGTCGCGCTCCTTGTCGGTGAAACCGCCTTCGGGGCCGGTCAGCAACACGGCGGGGCCGGGCTTGATGGCGTGGAGGGCAGGTTCGCCGCCGCTTTCATCGGCAAAGTAGAGGGTGCGTTCGGGGTCGCGACCCTTGAGGAGAGTGTCGAGCGTGATGGGCTCGGCGATGTCGGGGACGGTGGTGCGGTTGCACTGCTCGGCGGCCTCGATGGCGATGGCTTCCAGCCGCTCCAGCTTCACACGCTCGACGATGGTGCGCTTCGTCGTCACCGGCAGAAGCCGCGCGATGCCGAGCTCGGTCGCCTTTTCAACCATCCAGTCGGTTTGGCTGCGTTTCACCGGCGCGAAGGCGAGCCAGCAATCGGGAACGGCCTCCTGCTCGCCGCTGCGGCGCTCGATGCTGAGCGTCATGCGCTTCTTGCCGGCGTCAGTGACGCGGGCCAGCCATTCCCCAGAAGCGCCATCGAACAGCAAGGCTTCATCCCCGGTCTTCAGGCGCATGACATTGCCGAGATAATTGGCCTGTCCGGAATCCAGCTCGACCGAAATGCCGGGGCCAAGCGGCCCGCCGACGAACAGGCGCGGCAGGCTTTTCGGCGGCCAGGCGGGGGTTGCGGGCATCGGCGGACACTAACAACATTCGTCACCGCCGCGAAAGCGGTTACCCGGAAGAGGTAGAAAACCAGGTTCCCGCTTTCGCGGGAAGATGAGGTTCGTCCGGACGAATTTCTTCAAGAATGAAGCATGCGCCCGCCTTACCCTCATTCGAGGACCATCTAACCTGTGCCCTAATCTCTCCCATTCGCGGGATCGCGAGCCTCAGTTTCTCACCAATGGCGAACGCGGCATCCGCCAGGATCAGGCATCCATTGTACGAGATGTTGCGAATGGTGACCCCCAGACTGGTTCCGTCTAATCGGAACGCAAGCGCCGCGACATTCACCTCATGCCGGTCGGCACGCTTAATCAGACTATCCAACGCGATTACGCTACTCATTGGTCCCCCCAACACGGTCCAATATCTCCTGTTTAATTTGCATCAATAAACAGGAAGTTAATGCCAGAATAGGTTGAAAGCGGGTGCCGTCCGGACATTTCGCGGGATGACAAAAAGGGGGAGGCCGCGAGCCGAATGTTCACAATGTTCGCGCTGACGGAAGGTCAAAGTTCGCTAAAGTCGCCCTCACAGCGCGTGCGTGCTCGCGGGCGCGCATGCGAGAATGTGCAGATCATAACGATGCGAATGAGCCATTGGCTCGGTTGCACAGCCGCGTAGCCGTAGGACAGGAAAATCCTCCAGGAGCGCGAAGCGGACGATTCGATAAGCGGCGCTTATAGGCGTCATCGGAGGATTTGTTGGGCCGCAATTGTGCAGAGCCGTATCGCGACCCGGGGATAAGAAGGAACGGCTGATATGGCGCTGGTTACAATCGACGTGGTCAAAGGCATTTTCACCGCCGACCAGAAGAAGGACATGATCGAGAGGGTGACGGAAGCCATGATTTCGGTCGAAGGCGAAGCCATGCGGCAAGTCACCTGGGTGAAGCTCAACGAGATTGACCATTGGGCTGTTGGCGGCCGGCTGTTGAGCCCGGAGATTGTTCACGCGCAGATGGCTGCAACGCCAAAAGCGGCATGACCCGCTTCACCGGGTGAACGGTCAGCCGCATGCGTTTGGGACGATGCACGACCGCATGGATTCCCTGGCTCTGGAAGAGCTCGACGACGCGATGCGGGAGTTGAGCCGGAAGCGTTAGGGTAACGACTTTCCCTACCAAAACGGGGGGTCGTTACCCCCGTTACCTTTGCTCCAAAACGGGATTGGAGAATCGACGCTGCGAAAGAGCCGAGGGCGTCGTGACATAGCCCTGTGGCTGTAGGACAGCGAATTCTAGTGGCAGGTTTGGGTGGAAAGCGGACACTAGCTTTGCCACAAAAGACTAATGACTAAGAACGAGCCAGACATGGTAACGGTGCGTGCCGTGGTGCGTTTTCTTTCAACCGCCGAAGGGGGACGCAAAGGCCCCATATTCGGTAGTTATCGCCCCAATCATAACTTCTTTGGACCCGACGACCGCCAAATGACAGTGGGGTTTATCGAACTGCCCGATGGTGTTGAGGTCCATCCGGGACACTCAGTTGAAGCATCAATCACGCTATGGTGGTGGCCAGCGCTCGAAGGGCAAATCTATCCGGGTAGAGAATGGCGCATCCAAGAGGGTTCGCGCCTTGTCGCTGTTGGCAAGGTTCTAGAGGTTCTCTGATCGCGCGCGCTTAGTGTCCGCAATGGGTCGAAAGCGGACATTAGCGACAAGATGAATCCCGTCCGCTAATCGAGCCGCGTGACTGCTAGTACTGAAACCGTCCCTGACAGTGAACGCCGCGGGCTGATCGGGGCCTTGCCGCCTCGGCTGCGGCCGTACGCGTCGCTGATGCGGGTGGACCGGCCGATCGGGACATGGCTGCTCTATTGGCCCTGTGCATGGAGCGTGGCGCTGGCGGGGGTGCAGGGGCGCTGGGACCTGTTTCTGTGGCTGGCGCTCGGTGCGTTCGCGATGCGGAGCGCGGGGTGCGTCTATAACGACATCGTCGACCGCGACCTCGACCGGCAGGTGGAGCGGACGAGGCTGCGGCCACTGGCGAGCGAACGGGTGAGCCTGAAAGCAGCTTGGGTGCTGACCATCGGCCTGTGCCTGGTCGGGCTGGTGGTTCTGCTGCAGCTGGAGCGGACGGCGCAATATGTGGCGCTCGGCAGCCTGGCGCTGGTTGCCGCCTATCCCTTCATGAAGCGCATCACCTGGTGGCCGCAGGCCTGGCTGGGGCTGGTGTTCAGTTGGGGTGCTTTGGTCGGCTGGCCGGCGGTGACGGGATCGATGGACCTGGCGCCGGTGCTGCTGTGGCTTGGCAGCGTCGCCTGGGTGATCGGTTACGACACGCTCTATGCCATCCAGGACATGGAAGACGATGCGCTGGTCGGGGTCCGGTCGAGCGCGCGGCGGCTAGGCGGCAAGGCGGCGCTGGGCGTCGGGATGTTCTACGCGCTGGCTCTGGCCGGATGGGGCGCGGCACTATGGCAGGTGAAGCCGACCTGGCTGGCACTGGCTGCTCTTGTTCCGGCGGCCATCCACCTCGCCAACCAGGCGTTGCGGGCCGACCCGAAGGACGGGGAGGCAGCGCTCAATCTGTTCCGGTCCAACCGGTGGTGCGGCGCGCTCGTGTTTTTCGCGATGCTCGTGGTGGGGTTGAGCGCGGTCCGTTGAGCGCCTAACCCGCGCCCATGTTGAGCGTCGCTTCCGCCCGCGAAAAAGCCGAAAAACTGGTCGAACAGGCGCGCGCCGCCGGGGCCGATGCCGCCGACGCCGTCTATGTCGGCGAGCGGTCGAGCGGCGTGCAGGTCCGAAAAGGCGCGCTGGAGGATGTGCATCGCTCTGAGGGCGAGGAAATGGGCCTGCGCGTCTTTGTTGGGTCGAAGTCGGCGAGCGTTGCTTCGTCGGATTTGAGTGACGAGGCGCTGTCGGCGCTGGTCGGGCGGGTGATCGCCATGGCGGGTGAGGCGCCGGAGGATCCTTATGCCGGGCTCGCACCCGCAGAATTGCTGCTGTGCGGCGAGCTCGCTGATCTCGACAATTGGGACGCGATCGAGCCTGATCCGGCAGCACTGAAGGCGCGGGCGCTGGAAGCGGAGAGCGCCGCGCTGGCGGTGGCGGGCGTGACCAACAGCAATGGCGGCAGCGCTTCGGCCTCCGCATCGACCTTCGCGCTGGCGACGAGCGGCGGCTTTTCCGGCGGGACGCGGGCTTCGGGGCACAGCTGTTCGGTCAGCGTCGTTGCCGGCGAAGGTTCGGGCATGCAGCGCGACTATGGCTGGCACAGCGCGCGCCACGCCGAGGATTTGGAAGACGCCGACGCCATTGGGCGGCGGGCGGCGGAACGTGCGGTCGCGCGGCTGGGCAATACCAAGATCGTGCCAGGCAAATATCCAGTGCTGTTCGAGCCGCGGGTCGCCGGGACGCTGCTCGGCCACTTCTCCGGGGCGATCACGGGCAGCTCGATCGCCCGCAAGACGAGCTTCCTGCAAGACAGGCTGGGCGAGCAGGTGTTCGCGAAGGGCGTCACCATCCACGACGATCCGTTTCGCAAGCGGGGCATCAGGAGCCGGGCGTTCGACGGCGAGGGCCTGCCGGTCCGGGCAATGAACATCGTCGCCGACGGGGTGCTGACGACCTGGCTCGCGACCAGCGCCGATGCGCGGCAGCTGGGTATCCAGCCGACCGGCCACGCGGTGCGCGGGGTGAGCGGTGCGCCGGGTGCGGGACCTTCGAACTTCTATTTGGCTGCCGGTGAGCGGAGCCGCGAGGAATTGGTTGCGGCCTTCCCGCGCTGCATCCTGGTGACCGAGCTGATCGGGCAGGGTGTCAATCCGGTGACCGGCGATTACAGCCGGGGCGCGGCGGGTTTCCTGATCGAAAATGGCGAGATCGCCGGCCCGGTTGCGGAGATTACGATCGCGTCGAACCTGAAGGACATGTTCCTGACGCTGGAGCCGGGGAGCGACCTCCGGTTTCGCCGTGGTGTGGATGCGCCGACGGTGCTGGTCCCGGAAATGACGGTGGCGTCGGCCTAGGCGTTCTGCGCCACAGGCGGCACATTCAACCGCGGATTGTCTCCAGCTGGACCAGCAGCTTGCGGGCGAGGTCTGCGAAGGCTGCGGCGGCAGGGCCCTCGCCGGCGGCGGGCGGATTGCCGGCGTCGGACGCTTCGCGCAGGCTGGCGGACAAAGGCAGGCGACCGAGGAAGGCGACGCCCAACCGCTTGGCTTCCGCTTCGGCCCCGCCATGACCGAACGGGTCGGACGGCTGGCCGCAATGGGGGCAGTCGTAGCCGGCCATGTTCTCGATGACGCCGGCGATCGGAACATGGGTCTTTTCGAACAGGTCGATGGCACGGGCGGCATCGATCAGCGACAGGTCCTGCGGCGTCGAAACGATGACGGCGGCGGCAGGCCGCGCTTTCTGGATCAGCGACAGTTGCACATCGCCGGTGCCGGGCGGCAGGTCGACGACAATCAGCTCGGCATCGCCCCAGTCGGCATCGATCAGCTGGTTCAAGGCGCCGGACGCCATGGGGCCACGCCAGGCGAGGGCGGTGCCTTCGGCGACCAGCTGGCCGACGGAAAGCAACTTCACACCGTACGCCTCGACGGGGATCAGTTGCTTGTCCTTGGCTTCGGCGCGCTGCGTCGCACCGAACAGTCTTGGCTGGGAGGGGCCGTATATGTCGGCGTCGATCAGCCCAACCTTCTGGCCGAGGCGCGCCAAGGCGACGGCGAGGTTCGCGGCGAGCGTCGATTTGCCGACGCCGCCCTTGCCGCTGCCGACGGCGACGACGGTCCGCCCGCGCTTGGTGGCGGTGAGTGCAATGCGGGCTTCCTCGATGCCGGGAACGGCGAGCGCGGCCTCCTTGAGGCTCAGTTCAAGCTTTTCCTTTTCTCCGTCATCCAAGCCGGTCGCGTCGACGACGAGGGTCGCCACCTTGCCGGTCAGGCGTCGTGAGCGAATGCGGGCGACATCGGGATGATGATCAAGGGCGTCGAGATCGGGCATTTGGGCCACTTAGGCACTCTCGTTTCGCTTGCCACTGTTTTTCGGCCCGACGGCTTCCTATAGTGGGGCGTATGAGCATCTTCTCGGGGCTGGGCTCGCTGGGTCGCGGCCTGTTCAGCGACAATAAGGGACCATGGGGCCAGGCGCCCGGCGGAGGCGATGGCGGTGACAAGCCGCCGCCCGACAATAGCGGGCCCTGGGGCGACGGGCCCAAGCGCCGCCGCAAGGGCGAGCCGCCGAGCTCGGGCAACGTCTCCAGCCTCGACGAATGGCTGACGCGCAGCCGCGAGCGGTTTGGCGGCGGCGGTGGTGGCGGTTTCTCCGGCCAAGCGCCGTCAGGCCTTATCAAATGGGTCGTCATTGCGTTGGTCGCGATCTGGCTGGTCGGTACGAGCATGCACAGCATCGCGCCGGAGCAGCGCGGCGTCGTCACGCGGTTCGGCCGCTACAGCCATACGCTGACACCGGGCATCGGCTGGACCCTGCCGGCGCCGATCGACCGGGTGCAGAAACTGGACGTCGAGAACATCCGCGAGATCAACCTTGGTTCGGCCAGCGAAGAGACGCTGATGCTGACCGGCGACCAGAACATGATCGATATCGCGTACCAGGTCCGCTGGAAGGTCAGCGATCCCGAACTCTTCATGTTCGAGCTTGCCGAGCCGGAGGATACGATCCGCCAGGTTGCCGAGAGCGCAATGCGGCAGGTGATCGCCAACGTTTCCTTGCAAGGTGCAATGGGCAACCAGCGCGGCGAAATTGAATCGCGGGTCGCGGAAGAAATGCAGCAAACGCTGAACTTCTACAAATCCGGCGTCTCGGTGCAGGGCGTTGCCATCCGCCAGGCGGATCCGCCCGCCGCGGTCAACGACGCTTTCAAGGAAGTTACGGCGGCACAGCAGGATGCCCAGGCAACCGTCAACCGCGCGAACACCTACGCGCTGCAATTGCGGCAGCAGGCACTGGGTGAGTCCACTGCATTCGACAAGGTCTATGAGCAGTACAAGCTTGCCCCGGGCGTGACCAAGCGGCGCATGTATTATGAAACGATGGAGCGCGTCCTGAAGAGTGTCGACAAGACGATCGTCGAGGCGCCGGGCGTCAATTCGTACCTGCCCCTGAATGAGTTGAGGCGAACTCCGCCGAAGGAGCCAGCCCAATGATCGACTTCGTTCGCCGCCATCCTTTGTGGGCAGGCCTGCTTGCCCTGTTCGTGCTTGCCCTGGTCATGAGCAGCATCTCGATCGTGCCTGAAACCAGACAGGGCGTCGTCGTCCAGTTCGGCAAGCCGGTCCGGATCATCAACCGTTACGATCCGAAGCGGCCCTTCGGCACGGTTGGCGCCGGCATCAATGCGCGCATCCCGTTCGCCGAGGATATCGTCTGGATCGACAAGCGCGTCCGTGACATCGACATGGAGCGCCAGCAGGTGCTGTCGACCGACCAGCTGAGGCTCGAGGTCGATGCTTTCGCCCGTTATCGCGTGGTGGATCCGCTGCGCATGTATATTGCGGCGAGGACCGAGGACCGTGTCGAGAACGCGCTTCGGCCGATTCTCGGCTCCCAACTCAGGAACGAGCTCGGCAAGCGGCCGTTCGCATCGCTGCTCAGCCCCGAGCGCGAAGGTGTCATGGAGAACATCCGCACCGGCCTCAATCGGGTTGCCCGGCAATATGGCGTCGAGATTGTCGATGTCCGCATCAAGAAGGCGGACCTGCCCGACGGCACGCCACTGCAATCGGCCTACAACCGCATGATCAGCGCCCGCCAGCAGGAGGCCCGTTCAATCCGTGCCCAAGGCCAGAAACAGGCCCTGATCATCCAGGCAGATGCCGATGCGGAAGCCGCGCGCATCTATGCGGCGAGTTTCGGCAAGGACCCGGAATTCTACGACTTCTATCGGGCCATGCAGAGCTACCGGACGACGTTCCTGGGTGACGGAACCGAGAAAATCGGCCCCACAACCGTCATTTTGTCGCCTGACAATGCCTATTTGAAGGAATTTTCTGGACGATAGGCATCCAGCAATGTTCAATTTGCGTTCATGAGCTCGACCTAGCGTCGCGTCCCATAAACGTCGGCTCGAGCTGAGAGGTAAGTAATGGTTTCGAAGGAGTCCGGACTGGTGCGCTACGCCTATGGAGTCGCGACGGCACTGTTGATCGGCGGAACGGCATTTTCGGTTGCGACCGGGCCGGTAGGGGCACAGGTCGCGCAAAATGCGCCGGCCGCGATGCCGCCGCACGGCGCACCCATGTCGTTCGCGGACCTCGCCGCCAAGCTCCAGCCGGCGGTGGTCAACATTTCCACCCGCCAACGCGTGCCGGTGAAGACCCAGACCGATCCGTTCGAGGAATTCTTCCGGCGCTTCGGCGGCCAGGACCCGAGCCAGCAAGGGCAAACGCCGCAGCAGGGGCAGCCGAAGACTCGCGAGGCCGGTTCGCTCGGTTCCGGCTTCATCATCTCGCCGGACGGCTATGTCGTCACCAACAACCACCTTGTGCAGGGCCTGACCGGCACGGGCACCGTCGACACGGTGACGGTGATCCTGACCAATCGCCGCGAATATACGGCGCGGATCGTCGGCCGCGACACGGCGTCCGACCTGGCGCTGCTGAAGATCGACGCGAAGAACCTGCCTTACGTCAACTGGGGCGACTCCACTCGCGTCCGGGTCGGCGACTGGGTGCTTGCCATCGGCAACCCCTATGGCCTTGGCGGCACAGTGACGGCCGGCATCATCTCGGCGCTGCACCGCGGCATCACCGGCGTCGGCGCCTACGACCGCTACCTCCAGACCGACGCTAGCATCAACATGGGCAATTCCGGCGGCCCGATGTTCGATCTCAACGGCAATGTCATCGGCATCAATTCGGCGCTGATTTCGCCGACCGGCGCCAATGTCGGCATCGGCCTCGCCATTCCGGCGGAGCTCGCCAAGCCGGTCATCGATTCGCTGCGCCGCGGCGAGCGTCCGTCGCGGGGATATCTCGGTGTCGGCCTCCAGCCGCTGGACGAGAATATCGCCGCCTCGCTGGGACTGCCCAAGGACAATGGCGAAATCGTTCGCTCGGTCGTTCCCGGCGAAGCCGCGGCGAAAGCCGGCATCCAGCAGGGCGACGTCATCGTGAAAGTCGGCGGCCGCGAGGTGAATCCGGACGAGACGGTTTCGTACCTGATCGCCAACACCCAGGTCGGCGCGCGCGTGCCGGTTGAAATCGTCCGCGACGGTCGCCACCAGACCGTCACAGTCGCCGTCGGACAGCGCCCGACCGAAGAGCAGCTCGCCCAGCAGGCGGGTGGCGATACCGACCAGGGCGATGGCACTACGGGCACGGCGGCGACGCCTGGCTCCGCGCAGGCGCTTGGGCTGACGCTGGTTCCGTTGACTCCTGAACTCGCCCAGCGCTCCAACGTGCCGGCGACGGTGCGCGGCGTGCTGATCACTGCTGTCGATCCGTCCAGCAAGGCAGCCGACGAGGGCCTGCGCGCCGGTTACGTGATCGTATCGGTGAACCGCCAGGCAGTGACGACGCCGGCCCAGGTGTCGGCGATCATCGAAACTGCGAAGAAGGCGGGCCGGACGAGCGTCCTGTTGCTGGTCAAGGCGGGGAACGCACCCGAGGCGTTCGTCGGGGTCGACATCACCCCGCAGTAACGAGCCTTGCCCGCACTTACCTCTTCGGCCTAGGGTCTCGCCCTTCGGGCCGAGGAGAAAGGCGCACATGGCTGATCAGGCGACGGGCATTTTCATTGGCGCCGGGCCCGGCGGGGTTCATCCTCAGGAACTCCAGCTTAACCGCGCCAATCGCCATGGCCTGATCGCCGGCGCAACCGGCACCGGCAAGACGGTTACGTTGCAGGGCATCGTCGAGAGCCTGTCCGCGGACGGCGTCCCGACGTTCCTTGCCGACGTCAAAGGCGACCTTGCCGGCATCGCCATGCCGGGGGCTGCGACCGCCAAACCGCATGAGGCCTTTGCCGCCAGGGCCCACGAAATCGGCTACACGGGCTGGAACTATGAAGCCTTTCCGGTGCAATTTTGGGACCTGTTCGGCGAACAGGGCCACGCCGTCCGGACCACCGTCAGTGAAATGGGGCCGCTTCTCCTCTCACGGATGATGAACCTGAACGACGTGCAGGAAGGCGTTCTGACCATCGCCTTCCATGTCGCGGACAAGGAAGGCCTCATCCTCCTCGACCTCGACGACCTTCAGGCCATGCTCGTACATTGCGGCGAAGAGGCCGATCAGCTGACCCTGGAATATGGCAATGTCTCCAAGGCGTCGGTCGGCACGATCCAGCGGTCGCTGCTCCAGCTTCGCGCCCAAGGCGGGGATCATTTCTTCGGCGAGCCGGCACTGGAGCTCGAAGATTTCATGAAGCTGGACGAGTCCGGCAAGGGCATCGTCAACATCCTTGCGGCTGATAAGTTGATGGCGAGCCCGAGGCTCTACTCGACCTTCCTTCTGTGGTTGCTGTCCGAACTGTTCGAGCAGCTCCCGGAGGTCGGTGATCCCGACAAGCCGAAGCTCTGCTTCTTCTTCGATGAAGCCCATTTGCTTTTCGACGATGCGCCGCCCGCCTTGCTGGAGAAGGTCGAGCAGGTGGTCCGCCTTATCCGTTCGAAGGGCGTCGGCGTCTATTTCATCACGCAGAACCCGATTGACATTCCTGACAAGGTTGCGGGCCAGCTCGGAAACCGTGTCCAGCACGCGCTGCGAGCCTTCACGCCACGGGACGAGGCAGCCGTGAAGTCGGCGGCGGATACCTTCCGGCCGAACCCCGAAATCAATGTCGCGACCGCCATCACCGAATTGAAGGTCGGTGAGGCTTTGGTTTCGCTGCTGCAGCCGGATGGCGCGCCGTCGCCGGTCGAGCGGACGCTGATAAAGCCGCCTTCCTCGCGCGTCGGTCCGTTGACCGCGGACGAGCGTTCCGTGATCCGGACAACCGATGCGATCGGCACGAAATATGACACGGTGCTCGACCGCGACAGCGCCGAGGAAATCCTGAAGGCCAAGGCCGACGAAGCGACCGCTGCGGCCGCCGCCGCCAAGGCTCAGACCGAGGCCGACAAGGCCGCCGCCGAGAAAGCGCGGCTCGATGCCATTGCCGCCAAGGAAGCGGCCCGCGCCCAGGCTGCGCAGGAACGGCTGGAGACACAGCGCCAGCGCGAGGCAGACCGAGAGGCGGCGCGACAGGCGCGGGAAGCGGCGAGGCCGACCATGTCGGACAAAATCATCCAGTCCGCGACGCGCGCGGCCGCCAGTTCGGTCGGCCGCCAGCTTGGCAACTCGATCCTGCGGGGAATTTTCGGAGGCCTGATGCGTGGTCGCTGACCAGACCGACATCCGCGACCTCGAGCGGCAGTGGCGCGACGCTTTGTTCGCCAAGGACGTCGGCCGGCTGCGGGAACTCATCCATCCGCAATTCAAGCTGGTCGGCATTCGCTCGACCGGGACTGTCGGCGTCAGCCTGGAAGACTGGCTGATTGCACTCCAGAAGATGGACCTGATCAGCCTGGAGGTCCGGGTCATGGACTCGCTTCGGCTGGACCAGACGATCGTCGCCACGGTCGATGCGCAGTGGAAGCTCCGCTTCATGGGCCATGCGATCGACGAGCGGGTCCTGCTTACCGATGTCTGGGTGAACACCGATGAGGGCTGGCGGGTCGTACGCCGCCACTCGAGCCCGGTGCCGGCGGGCGTCAGCATCGAATGACGGCGTTCATAGCCGCGCTCCTGCTTGCGGCTGGCGCGCCGGCGACTGTTGCTGGCGACTACCGCACGCACCAGATGGAAGTCGGCGCGGAGCTCCTGTTGAAGGACGACGGCACCTTTCTCTACTCGCTGGATTATGGCGCGGTGTCGGAGGCGGCGCAGGGCCATTGGTCGGTGAAGGACGGTGCGGTTCGCCTGCAAAGCGATCCTTTGTCCGCCGACCTGATGCGGGAAATTGAGCGTAGCGACGCCAAGTTCCAGAATCAGCGCTTGCCTATCGACAAGGGCGACCTGCTGCTCCAGCGTTGGGACACGATCTTCACTTTCTCACGAGACGACGAATGACACTGGAAGTCTGGAGCGAGGCCGCGGAAGCCGAACAGGAATCCACCGTCGCGCTGCGTCGCGCGATCCATGCCGATCCGGAGCTGGGCCTCAATTGCCACAAGACGACCGCCAAGCTGAAGGCGGCGCTTTCCGGTTTGCCTCTCGATATTCGCGACAGCCAGTCGACCAGCGGCTTCATCGCCCGGCTGGACTGTGGCCGTCCCGGGCGCACCGTTCTGCTTCGTGGCGATATGGATGCGTTGCCGATCCACGAGGAGACCGGCCTCGACTTCGCGTCCCATACTCACGGGCACATGCACGCCTGCGGCCATGACACGCATTCGGCCATGCTCGTCAGCGCGGCGAAAATCCTGTGCGCCAGGCGCGAGGAACTAGCCGGCACCATCCTCTTCATGTTCCAGCCGGGCGAAGAGGGAATGCACGGCGCGCGCTACATGATCGACGAGGGGCTGCTGGACGACCCGACGCCCGAGGCCGCGTTCGCCCTTCACATCTTCCCGAATGTCGCGGGCGGGGTGATCGCCTGCCGCTCGGGTGCCATGCTGGCCTCAGCGGACAAAGTGGGCGCGATGATCACGGGCAAGGGCGGGCACGCTGCCATGCCGCACGACGCCGTCGACCCCGTGCCAATCGCCTGCGAAGCAGTGATGGCGCTGCAGGCCCATATCGCGCGGCGGACCACTTTCACCGATCCGGCGGTACTGTCGGTGACGCAGATTTCGGCGGGCAGCACGCACAACGTCATCCCTGACGATGTTGAGCTCGTCGGCACGATGCGGACCCTGTCCGTGAAGACGCGCAAGGCAGTCGGCGAGGCCTTTGAGCGGATCATCACCAAGGTGGCGGAGGCCCATGGCGCCAGCGCCGGCGCGTGGATCGAGGAAGGCTATCCGCCGACGATCAATGACCCGCGCGCTGTGAAGATGATCCGCGAGCTCGCGGTGGGCCAGTTCGGAGGCAATGCCTTCCTGGAGCCGCCGGGCCCGAGCATGGGCGCCGAAGACTTTTCCTATGTGTTGCAGAAGGTGCCGGGAGCGATGGCGTTCCTGGGCGTCGCGCCGCATGACGGCGATGCCGCCACGCGCGCACCGCTGCACAACCCGAGCATGATGGTCGACGAAAGCGTTTTACCGCGCGGCGTCGCCATGCACTGTGCCTTTGCCACGCGTTTCCTCGAGCGCGGCTGGGACTGAGTTTCAAGAAGGATAAGACATGGCGACCGACGCGCGTACCAGCCAGCTGAGCAGCATCAAGGAACTGACGATCCGGGGCATCATCCTCGGCGCGATCATCACCGTCGTGTTCACCGCGGCCAACGTCTATTTGGGCCTCAAGATCGGCATCACCTTCGCGACGTCGATCCCGGCGGCCGTCATTTCGATGGCGGTACTGAAGGCGTTCAAGGACGCGACCATCCAGGAAAACAATATCGTCCAGACCATCGCTTCGGCGGCCGGAACTCTGTCGGCGATCATCTTCGTGCTGCCCGGTCTGATCATGGTCGGTTGGTGGACGGGCTTCCCATACTGGCTGTCGGTCGCGGTCATCGGCCTCGGCGGTATTCTTGGCGTCATGTATTCGGTACCGCTCAGGCGCGCACTCGTGACGGGATCCGACTTGCCCTACCCGGAAGGCGTCGCGGCGGCCGAAGTGTTGAAGGTCGGATCGGGCGTTGGCGGGGCTGAAGAGAACAAGCGTGGCCTCGCGCTGATCAGCGGATCCACCATCGTCGCCGCAGTCTATTTCCTGCTCGCCAAAACCAGGCTGCTGACGGACACCGCCGGCCGGACCTTCAAGGTCGGCGCGGGTGCGACCGGCATTTCCACGAGCTTCTCGATGGCGCTGATCGGCGTCGGTCACCTCGTCGGCATTGCCGTTGGTGTCGCCATGCTGATCGGCATCCTCATCAGCTGGGCATTCATCGTCCCGCACTGGACACAGGATGCTGGTCTGATCGCGCAGGCGGCGGGGAACATCGAGACTCTGGTCAGCACGGCGTTCCGGCAAAAGGCGCGCATGGTCGGCGCCGGCGCCATCGGCGTCGCCGCTATTTGGACGCTGCTGAAGATCATTGGCCCGATTATCGCGGGCATCCGCTCGGCGCTCATCGCCAGCGCCGAGCGCAAGGCGGGCCGCGCCGAACAACTGCCGCTGACCGAGCGCGATATGCCAATCGGTATCGTCGGCGGCACCATCCTCTTGTCGATGATCCCGATCGGCCTGCTGCTCTTTGCGTTCGGCAACACCGCCCCGATCTCGGGTAATGCCGGCCTGACGGTCGGCATCAGCCTTGTCTACATCCTCATTGCTGGCGTCGTGATCGCGGCCGTCTGCGGCTACATGGCTGGCCTCATTGGCGCTTCGAACAGCCCGATCTCGGGTGTCGGTATCCTGTCGGTCCTCGGCATCGCATTGATCCTGGCGGCGATGTATGGCGGCGCGACGGGCGAGGAAACCAAGGCGCTTGTCGCCTATGCGCTGTTTGTAACAGCGGTCATTTTCGGCATTGCCACCATCGCCAACAACAATTTGCAGGATCTAAAGACCGGCCAGCTGGTCGACGCGACGCCATGGCGGCAGCAGGTGGCGCTGGTTCTCGGCGTCGTCTTCGGCGCGCTCGTCATTCCGCCGATCCTCGACCTCATGAACACGGCCTTCACGTTCCAGGGCGCGCCGGGTGCAAGGGCGACCGCGCTACCAGCGCCGCAAGCCGCGATTATTTCGACGATCGCGCAGGGCGTTCTGGGCGGCAATCTCGACTGGGGCCTGATCAAGGAAGGCGCAATCATCGGCGTCGTTGCCGTGATCATCGACGAAGGGCTGAAGCGCACCTCCAATGGCCGCCTGCATCTGCCGCCGCTCGCCATCGGCATGGGCATCTATTTGCCGATGGAGGCCAATTTGCTGATCCCGTTCGGCGCCGTCCTCGGCTATTTCTACAATCGCTGGGCTCTCGCTTCACGCAGCCCGGCATTCGCGGAGCGCATGGGTGTGCTCATGGCGACTGGCATGATCGTTGGCGAGAGCCTGATGGGCGTCGTCTACGCGGCCGCCGTCGCGGGCGCGGAGAAGGCCGGGTCCGCCGACAGCGCCAGTGTGTTTGCGCTGATACCGGCCTATTCGTCGGTGATGGTCGTCAGCCTGGTCGTCTTCACAGTCGCGATCATCGGGCTGTACATGTGGACCAAGTCGCGGGCTTCGGACGCGCCGGCGCCCGACGATGATGCTGCGGTTCCGGAAGCCGAGGCTAGCTTCCGCTAGCGGCCCAGCACTTCGCGGCGGAGGGTGGCCGGTCCCCAGGGATCGACGCCTTTCTCCGCAAGGCGAACCAGTTCGACAATGCGGCGGTTGATCGGGGCATCCGTGCCCATGCGGTTAGCCAGAGCGACCAGCTCGCCGTTGAGATAATCGACCTCCGTGCGGCGGCGAGCGATGAGGTCGTCGTTCATCGACGACCGCGCCTTGGCATCGATCTTCCACTTGGCCAAGAAGACGTTCCGGAACAGCCAGTCGGGCGAGCCGATGATGAAAGGCAGGAGGCTCGGCGCGACGCCGCCGATCTTCGCCGGCTCGATGCCCGCGCGCTTGAGGAGGCGAAGACCTTCGCGCTGTGAGGCGGCGACGACGCGGCGGTAGTCCCGCTGGCTCAGCTCGTCGAGTAGGGTGCGGCCAGACAGCGCAGCGACCGCATTGTTGAGGTTGATGAGCAACTTGCCCCAGGCGATGCCTAGCATGTCGTCCGACAGTTTCAGCGCTGCCGGGCCGTCGCCGATCCGTTGGGCCAAAGCCTGAGTCTCGGGAAGGTTCTCGGTGTAGAGATGGCCGGCGACGCCCTTGTGGAAACGGCCTTCGCCCAAAAAGGCGACATTGTACTGGACCATGCCGCGCGCGACCTGAAAGCGGTCGCCGAGCTCGCGCTTCAGGACATCGACGTTGCTGATGCCGTTCTGGAAGCTGATGACCAGCGCGCCCTTGCGCCCGTGCTTCGCTATCTCGCGCGCGGCATCGGCGGTGGCTGCGCTCTTCACGGTCAGCGCGATGATGTCCGCGTCGGCGAGCCCAGTCGGTTCGGTGCGATAATCGACTTTGTCGAGATGAGCCTCCCAGCCATTGGAATCGCTGAGCGTCAGGCCATGATTGGCGATGTCCTCAACGAAATTGGGGCGGCCGATAAAGGTGACGTCGATGCCGGCGGCTTGCCAGCAGCCCCCGATGAAGCAGCCGACCGAGCCGGCGCCGTGGACAGCGACTCTAGCCGCGGCCACGGTAAGAAGCGACGCCTTGGTCCGGTAGCCAGAGGCCAGCCGGCGGCTCGCCCGACTGCCAGAAGACATCGATCGGAATGCCGCCGCGCGGATACCAGTAACCGCCGATACGCAGCCACTGCGGCTTCATTTCGTCGAACAGGCGCTGGCCGATGCCAACTGTGACGTCTTCGTGGAAGCCGCAGTGGTTGCGGAAGGAGCCCAGGAACAGCTTGAGGCTCTTGGATTCGACGATGGTCTCGTTCGGCGCATAGTCGATGACGAGATGCGCGAAATCCGGCTGGCCGGTGACCGGGCAGAGCGAGGTGAATTCCGGTGCTGCGAAGCGAACCAGGTATAGGGAGCCTTTGCGGGGGTTCGGGACATAATCCAGCGCGGCTTCTTCAGGAGAAGCGGGCAGCGCGCTGGTCTGGCCGAGGTGGCGGGTTTCCATGGCGCGGGCTTCTAGTCGCTACTCACGCATTCCGGCAACGCCCAGTCGATTGCGCGCCGGCCATGCGCTTCAAGGAACGCGTTGGCCTTGGAGAAATGCTTGCAGCCGAAGAAGCCGCTGTGCGCGGAGAGCGGTGAGGGGTGCGGCGCCTTCAGCACCAGGTGGCGCGAGGTGTCGACGAACGCCGCCTTCTTCTGCGCGTAGCTGCCCCAGAGCATGAAGACGACCGGGTCGGACTTGGCATTCACCAACCGGACGACCGCGTCGGTGAAGCGTTCCCAGCCGCGATCGCGGTGGGAGGCGGCGAGGCCCATCTGGACGGTCAGGACGCTGTTCAAGAGCAACACGCCTTGTCGCGCCCAATGTTCGAGGAGACCGTGCGCGGGCGGCGTGATGCCAAGGTCGGTCTTCATCTCCTTGTAGATGTTGACGAGGCTCGGCGGCGGGCGGATGCCATCCGGCACGGAGAAGCAGAGGCCGTGCGCCTGGCCTTCGCCGTGATAGGGGTCCTGGCCGAGGATGACGACGCGTACTTCGTCCAGCGGCGTCAGGTCGAGCGCCCGAAACCAGTTACTGCCCTTGGGAAAGATACGCTTGCCGGATTCGCGCTCGGCGAGGAGGAATTGCTTCAGGTCGGACATGTAGGACGAGGCGAACTCGCCGCTCAGCGGCTCGAGCCAGCTCGGGTGCAGCTTGATCGTCCCCTCCATAAGCCCGTCATTGCGGACAGCGGGCCCAAGTGGCAATCCCGGGCGCATGGACTCGCTCGTTTCCACCGATTGGCTGGCGGAGCATCTCGGCGAACCGGATCTTCGCATCGTCGATGCCAGCTGGTTCATGCCGGCCAGCGGCCGCAAGGGCGCCGATGAGTTTCGCGGCGCTCACATTCCGGGCGCAGTCTTCTTCGACATCGACGAACTGTCGGACAAATCGAACCCGGCACCGCACATGCTGCCTTCGGCATCGGACTTCGGTGCGGCGATGAGCAGGCTAGGTATCGGCCGCGACGATCGGATCGTCGTCTATGACAATAGTCCGGTCCGAACGGCGGCTCGCGGCTGGTTCATGCTTCGCCAGTTCGGTGCGCAAAATGTCGCGATCCTCGATGGCGGCTTCCAGAAATGGACGGCCGAAGGCCGGCCGACCGAACGCGGTGAGGCAAATACTGCCAGCGCCGCCTTCGCAGCCGAGGCGCGGGCGCCGATCATCACGAAACAGCAGATCATCGATGGGCTGGATACGCCCTTACTCGATGCGCGGGGGCGTCCGCGCTTCGAGGGCGATGCACCGGACCCCCGCCCCGGTGTCGCGCCCGGCCATATCCCCGGCGCCAGGAACCTGCCGTTCGAAGCGCTCTATAATGAGGATGGTACGTTCAAGGACCGGGACACGCTGGAACAGCTGTTCGAATGGGAAGGGATCGATCCCGCCAAGCCGTTCGTCGCCACTTGCGGCTCCGGTGTCACGGCCAACAGCCTGATCTTCGCCGCGCATCTGCTCGGCAACGACGAGGCACGCTTGTACGATGGAAGCTGGAGCGAATGGGGCGCCGATCCGGCCACTCCGAAGGCCCTTGGGCCAGCCTAGAGGCTGAGGACCGCGCCCAGCTCTTCGAGGCGGGTGCGGATATCGAGCGCCAGTCGCTCGGCGGCGGCGGGATGGACCTGGCCGCCTTCGGCATTCAGTTCAGCAATGGCTTCGAGGCCAGCGGCCGAGCCGGCAACGGCACGAGCGGAGCTCTCGTCGAACCAGGCGCGCCGTGCTTCGCCGTTGATGGTCGCGTTCGCCCCGTCGTGGTGCGGCCACGCCGACGGCGCCATGCCAGCCATATCCTCAACCAGGCTCAAAGCCTGGCGCAGGCCGGCCAACCGGGCAATCGCCTCGGAATAGGGGGCCTGTACCGGCTCGTTGGCCGAATCGGGGACGAAGTGAATCATCCGCGCCGTTTCTCACGGACGGCCTAAAGAAAAGTGAATCCGGCTTTAGCCGTTTCGGTTATGCGGCGTCGCGCTCGATGTCGCGGAGGATCCAGCCGCGCTGCGGAATCGTCTCGATGAACTCCGCACCGCCCGAGGCCGAGCGCAGCTTCTTGCGCAGCTTGGAGATGAAGACGTCGATGATCTTCGGCTGCGGCTGGTCATCGGACCGGCGGTAGAGATGCTTCAGCAGCATCGTCCGGGTAACGACATTGTTGCGGGCAAAGGCAAGCAGCTCCAGCACGCGATATTCCATCTCGGTAATGCCGATCGGGTGACCGTCGATGCGGATCAGGCGCTGGGTCTGGTCGACGGCAAGACGCCCGCCGCAAAGGGTGTCGGGCATGGTGCCGCCTGCCGACTTGAGCGAAGCAAGCAGGCGCGAGGCGGCTTCCTCGCTATCCTCGGCCGACATGCCGCTTGCGGGAGCGCCGAGCAGCGCCTGCTGAATGTCGCCGAAGGTGCGATGCGCGTCCTCGACGATCTTCATGCCCTCTTCGAACCGCTTGCGGGCACGGTCGAGGATCGATTCCAGCTCAGCGAGCCGGGCGGAAAGGTTTTCTGCGGTCATCGGGTCTTTAGGTTCCTCAGGCGTTCGGGGCTTGAGTTACTGGGCTGACGCAGTCTGGGTGTCGCCTTCCGGCGCCTGGAGAATCGTCACCGTCGTCTGGCCCTTGTCGACAACACGGCTGTCGGGGTCGCCCGCGGTCGAACGAATGCCGAGCGAGACGCGGTCGCGGCCGGCAGCGTCGAGCATGCTGGTCTCGGTCGCGCTGCGCGGGGCCGGGCCGCCGAACAGGGCTTCGATCGCCTGGGCCTGGGCGCTTTCGGCGGTCGAGCTAATCGTGCCTGCAACCGG
This sequence comes from Sphingomonas alba, assembly GCF_023516555.1. Classification (GTDB taxonomy): domain Bacteria; phylum Pseudomonadota; class Alphaproteobacteria; order Sphingomonadales; family Sphingomonadaceae; genus Sphingomicrobium; species Sphingomicrobium album. The sequence goes on along the minus strand of NZ_JAMGBD010000001.1, from coordinate 1,085,766 downwards.
CGGGGTCAGCGAATAATCGGGCGGGATCACCAGCGGCGCATTGCGGGCCACGGCAAATTCGTCGAGCGATGCCGTCTTCGGCTTGAAGATGCTGCATCCGCCGAGCGCGAGCGCCGGCAGGAGGAGGGTGAGGGCAATGGCCTTACGCATGATCGATAGTCTCCTTGGGCGCCTTTGGTTTCGCCAGAAAGGCGCGAAGCAGCAAAATGATTACGCCGATGCTAATCGCTGCGTCGGCGACATTAAAGACTAAAAAGGGTCGCCACTCGCCGAAATGCAGGTCGCAGAAGTCGGTGACATAGCCGAGGCGCACCCGGTCGAGGATGTTGCCGAGCGCTCCGCCCAGCACCATGCCGAGCGCCAGCTGGTCGCCACGCTTGTGCTCATGCGTGATCCACCAGGCGATTCCGCCCGCGATGATCGCGGTCATGGCGACCAGCAGCCAACGGCCGAGCTCGCCATTGGCGGTCAGCAGCCCGAGCGAAATGCCGGTGTTCTTCGTGAAGGTGAAATTGAAGATCGGCAGCAGCACCATCTGGTCGCCGAGTTCGTTGACGCCGAGCGGGCCCGTCACCAGCCATTTGGTCAGCTGGTCGGCGAAAAAGATGAGGACTGCGGCCGCGATCGCGGTCGAACGTGACCTCACGACACGACCTCCGAGCAGCGCGCGCAGAGCAGGCCATCTTCCTCGACCTCGGGCAGGAGGCGCCAGCAGCGGCCGCACTTGTGATGGTTCGTTTTCGCCACGGCGAGGCTATCGCCGTGATGGACTGTCGAAGAGATGAACAACTCGGCGAGGAAGGCGGCGTCGGCGGTCGAGGGGACGGTGACCTCGGCCTCGAGGCTGGAACCCAGCATCTTGTCGCGGCGCAGCGGCTCGATCGCCTCGGTTACCTGGGTGCGAAGGTCGCGGAGCTCGGCCCATTTAGCATCGTCGGCATCGACAGCCGGGATTTCCGGCCATTCTAGCAAATGCACCGATCCGGCATCCGGGTAGCGCGTGCCCCAGACCTCCTCGGTCGTGAACACGAGCACCGGCGCCAGCCAGCGAACCAGCGCCTGGAACAGCGTGTCGAGCGTGGTGCGATAGGCGCGGCGCGTCTCGCTCGACGGCGCGTCGCAATAGAGGACGTCCTTGCGGATATCGAAGAAGAAGGCGCTGAGGTCGTCGTTGCAGAAATCGGTCAGCAGCCGAGTGTAGCTGTTGAAGTCGAAGTCGTTGACGGCCTGCTTCAGCTGCTTGTCGAGCTCCGAGGCGAGATGGAGCATGTAGCGCTCCAGCTCCGGATAGGCCGCGACGTCGGCCAGCCGCTCCTCGTCGCTGAACCCGTCGAGCGCGCCGAGCAAATAGCGGAAAGTGTTGCGTAGTTTGCGATACTGGTCGGCGACGCCTTTGAGGATCTCGTCGCCGATGCGGTGATCCTCGGTATAATCGACCGACAGGGCCCAGAGGCGGATGATGTCGGCGCCGTTGGTCTCCATGACCTTCAGCGGGTCGACCGTATTGCCGATCGACTTCGACATCTTCAGACCCTTGGCGTCCATGGTGAAGCCATGGGTCAGGACCGCATTGTAGGGCGCGCGGCCGCGCGTGCCGCAGCTTTCGAGCAGCGACGACTGGAACCAGCCGCGGTGCTGGTCACTACCTTCGAGGTAGAGGTCAGCGGGCCAGCGGAGCTCGGGCCAGTGGCCGCTTTCCAGCGTGAAGACGTGGGTGCAGCCGCTGTCGAACCAGACGTCGAGAATGTCGCCGACCATTTCGTAATCTTGCGGAGAGCGGTTGCCGAGGAAGTAGGCCGCATTCTCCGGGTCCCAGGCATCGACGCCCTGCTCGGCGATCTTGCCAGTGATGCGGGCGTTGACCTCCTCGTCCACCAGCAGCTTGCCGGTCTTACGCTCGACGAACAAAGCGATCGGCACGCCCCAGGCGCGCTGGCGCGACAGCACCCAGTCGGGTCGGCCTTCGACCATCGAGCGGATGCGGTTCTCGCCCTTTTCGGGCACCCAGCGCGTGTCGGTAATGGCTTTCAGCGCGCGGCTGCGCAGTGTCGTCCCGTCGCCAAGGTCCTTGTCCATGGCGACGAACCATTGCGGGGTGCAGCGATAGATGACCTTTGCCTTCGACCGCCAGCTGTGCGGGTAGCTGTGCTGGTAGTCAGCGGAAGCGGCGAGCAAGGCGCCGGCCTCGCGCAGGTCCGAGTTGATCGGGCCGTCGGGCGCATTGAACTTGGAATTGATGACGCTGCCCTGGCCGCCGAGCCAGAGCCAGTCCTCGCGATACTTGCCGTCGCCCTCGACCGCGAAGACGGGGTCGATGCCGTGCGCCTTGCACAGCTCGAAATCGTCCTCGCCATGGTCGGGCGCCATGTGGACGAGGCCGGTGCCACTGTCGGTCGTGACGAAGTCGCCGGGCAGGAAGGGGCGGGGCTTGGCGAAGAAGCCGCCGAGCTTGTGCATCGGGTGGCGGGCAATGGTGCCGGCGAGATCGGAGCCCTTGAAGTCCGCGAGGTGGTTCAAATCTCCGGCTTGAAATTCGCCCACGAACTTGTCCGGAGTAACCTCCACAAATTCGATCGAACTACCTTTGCCTAGCCGTGTTCGTGTGTAGGTCGCGGGGAACAGGCTCTTGGCTATGAGCAGGCGCCGTCCTTCGACCTGATAAAGGCCGTATTCGACTTCAGGTCCGAACGCGATGCCCTGGTTGACCGGGATCGTCCAAGGCGTGGTCGTCCACACCACCGCGTGAGCGCCGACCAGCTCGGGGATCGGGCTTTCGACAATCTCGAACGCGACATCGATCTGGGTGGAGACGATGTCCTCATATTCGATCTCGGCTTCGGCCAGCGCGGTCTTCTCGACCGGTGACCACATGACGGGCTTGGCGCCGCGGTAGAGCTGGCCCGAGGCGGCGAACTTGTAGAGCTCGGAGACGATGGTCGCCTCCGCCTCATAGTTCATGGTCAGATACGGCTTGTCCCAATTGCCGCCGATGCCGAGCCGCTTCAGCTGCTCGCGCTGGCGGTCGACCCAATGCTGGGCATAGGCGCGGCACTCGGCGCGGAATTCCTTGACCGGCACCTCGTCCTTGTTGAGCTTCTTCTTGCGATACTGCTCCTCGACCTTCCACTCGATCGGCAGGCCGTGGCAGTCCCAGCCGGGCACATAGGGCGCGTCCTTGCCCAGCAAGGTCTGGGTGCGGACGACCATGTCCTTGAGGATATGGTTGAGCGCATGGCCGATGTGCATGTCGCCATTGGCGTAGGGCGGGCCGTCGTGGAGGATGAACTTCTCGCGGCCGGCGCGGGCGACGCGGACCTGCTGGTATAGCCCCTCGGATTCCCAGCGCGCGGCGATGCCCGGCTCCTGCTGCGGCAGGCCGGCTTTCATCGGAAAGTCGGTCTTGGGCAAGAAAACGGTGCTGCGGTAATCAGGTTTATCGGGCGCGTCGGACATTGCGGGCGGCATTAGCGGCGGAGTCCGCGAATGCAAACCTAGCGCTTGAGAAGCTCCCGCGCCTGCTCGGCGTCTCGGCCGATCTGGGCGGCCAGTTCTTCGAGGCTGCCGAACTTGGCTTCGGGACGGATGTAATGGTGGAGGTCGACTTCGACCTGCTGGCCGTAGAGGTCGCCGTCGAAGTCGAAGAGATGGACTTCCAGTAGCTCCTCCGGCTCGAACATCGGGCGCTGGCCCACATTGGCGACACCGTCCAGGTCGTGCCCATCGGCGAGCCGCGCGCGCACGGCGTAGATGCCGTAGGCGGGGCGGAGGTAGTTGCCGAGCTTCATGTTGGCGGTCGGCCAGCCAAGCTCGCGGCCGCGCTTGTTGCCGTGAATGACCTCGCCCTCGATGGCGAAGGGGCGGGTGAGCAAGTGGGTCGCCGTATGCGGATCGGCGGCCTGCAGCGCCTCGCGGATGCGGCTGGAGGAGACCAGCTCCCCGTCAAGGTTGATGGGCGCGACGGCCTCGGCGACGATGCCGCTTCCCTTGCCCAGTTCGCGCAGGACTTCGGCATTGCCGCCACGGCCCTTGCCGAAGGTGAAGTCCTCGCCGGTGACGACCGCTGCGGCGCCGATCTTTTCGCCGAGAATTTTCGCGACGAAATCCTCGGCCGTGGTCGAAGCCAGCGTGCCGTCAAACTGGAACACCAGCATGGCATCGGCGCCGGCATGCTCGAACAGCCGTTGGCGCTGGTCGAGGGTCGTCAGCCGAAAGGGCGGGACGTCCGGCTTGAAATGGCGCACAGGATGCGGGTCGAAGGTGGCGACGATGACCGGCCGGCGCTCATGCGCGCCGCGCTGCACCGCTCGCCCGACCACCGCCTGGTGGCCCAGGTGAAAGCCGTCGAAATTGCCGAGCGCGACGACTGCACCGCGCAAGGCTTCCGGGATCGGCTGGTCGAGAGACAGGCGCTGCATGGCCTGCGCTTAGCGAAGGCTCGGGCGCTTGCAAATGCCGCCTTCTTGACTCACGCGCCCGCGAAACCTACATGGCTTGCATCCCGTTCCACCGGCTCACCGGCGGCGCATTCGTGCGCGCGTCGGTTTTGGCTTTGGTGGAGGCGGGGTACTGGCTGAGAGATAGGGCCGACTTCCAGGCCCTGTGGAGCTTTAGGAGCACGTAGTTAATGGCACGTATTGCCGGGGTGAACATCCCCACCAACAAGCGCGTCGAGATCGCGCTGACCTACATCCATGGCATTGGTCGCACCAAGGCCAAGGCGATTACCGAGAAGCTGCACATTGCGCCTGAGCGCCGGGTCCAGGACCTGACCGACCAGGAAGTGCTGCAGATCCGTGAGACGATCGACGCCGATCACACGGTCGAGGGTGACCTCCGCCGCGAGACCGCGATGAACATCAAGCGGCTGATGGACCTGGCCTGCTACCGCGGCCTGCGCCATCGCAAGGGCCTGCCGGTCCGTGGCCAGCGCACGCACACCAATGCGCGCACCCGCAAGGGCAAGGCCAAGCCGATCGCTGGTAAAAAGAAGTAAGCGCCACGCTTGCTTCACTGCCGCATCACGCAGCTTCGAATTTGTAGGAATTTTTAAATGGCTCAAGCACCCCAGCGCCTTCGGCGCCGCGAGCGCAAGAACATCACGGCGGGCGTCGCCCACGTGAATGCTTCGTTCAACAACACGATGATCACCATTACCGACGCGCAGGGCAATGCGATTGCCTGGTCGTCGGCCGGCATGATGGGCTTCAAGGGCAGCCGCAAGTCGACCCCTTACGCCGCCCAGGTCGCCGCCGAGGATGCGGGCCGCAAGGCCGCCGAGCATGGCGTTCGCACCCTCGAGGTCGAGGTCAAGGGTCCGGGTTCGGGCCGCGAGAGCGCGCTCCGTGCGCTGCAGGCGGTCGGCTTCCAGATCACCTCGATCCGCGACGTCACGCCGATTCCGCACAATGGCGTCCGCCCGTCCAAGCGCCGCCGCGTCTAAGCCTTGAACTCGTGCCGACGGGCACGATTTGAAGGTGAAAATGAAGATTCAACAAGGGGTTAGCCCCTTAGCTGCCAAGGAATGAAAATGGCCGTCAACGCAAAGAACTGGCAGGAACTCAAGAAGCCGAACGCGCTGGAGCGCAAGGCCGGCACCGGCGACAACCGCCGCAAGGCCGTCTTCGTCGCCGAGCCGCTGGAGCGTGGCTTCGGCATGACGCTCGGCAATTCGCTGCGCCGCGTGCTCCTGAGCTCGCTGCAGGGCGCCGCCGTTACCTCGATCAAGATCGAAGGCGTGCTCCATGAGTTCTCGAGCCTCGCGGGTGTCCGCGAGGACGTCACCGACATCGTCCTCAACGTGAAGCAGATCGCGCTAAAGATGGAAGGCGAAGGCCCGAAGCGGCTGCAGCTCTCGGCCACGGGCCCGGGCGAGGTCACCGCCGGCCAGATCGCCACGTCGGGCGACATCGAGGTCACCAATCCCGACCTCGTCATTTGTCACCTCGACCAGGGCGCGACGCTCAACATGGAGCTGACCGCCGACATCGGTAAGGGCTATGTCCCGGCTGCCGCCAACCGTCCGGCCGATGCGCCGATCGGCCTCATCCCGGTCGATGCGCTGTACAGCCCGGTTCGCCAGGTCGCCTACAAGGTGGAGAACACCCGCGTCGGCCAGGAGCTCGACTACGACAAGCTCAACCTGACGATCGAAACCGACGGCACGGTCACGCCGGAAGACGCGCTCGCTTATGCAGCGCGTATCCTGCAGGACCAGCTGCAGCTGTTCGTTCACTTCGACGACAGCCAGATCCGCTCGGCTCCGGCCATGATCGGCACCCCGTCGGCCGCTTCGCCGGTCGAGGCCCAGGCCGATACCAACCAGCTCAACCGCTACCTCCTCAAGAAGGTCGACGAGCTGGAGCTGTCGGTCCGCAGCGCGAACTGCCTGAAGAACGACAACATCATCTACATCGGCGACCTGGTCCAGAAGACCGAGGCCGAGATGCTCCGCACGCCGAACTTCGGCCGCAAGAGCCTGAACGAGATCAAGGAAGTCCTTGCCTCGATGGGCCTGCGCCTCGGCATGGACATCCCCGGCTGGCCGCCGGAGAACATCGAGGAAATGGCCAAGAAGCTGGAGCAGGAACTGCTCGGCTAAGCCGATCCTCAACACGGGTTTGGGCGGTGCCCGTGATCACCGCCTGGATCGGGCTACCTCGTACGGGCCCCCTACGAACGAAGGAAAAGAACAATGCGTCATCGCGTCGGCCATCGTAAGCTGCAGCGCACCTCCAGCCACCGCGCGGCCATGTTCCGCAACATGGCGGCGGCGCTCATCAAGCATGAGCAGATCACCACGACCCTCGCCAAGGCGAAGGAGCTTCGCCCCTATGTCGAGAAGCTGGTGACTTTGGCCAAGAAGGGCGGCCTTTCGAACCGCCGCCTGGCCCATGCGCGCATCCTCGACGACGCGCAGCTGGTGAAGCTGTTCGATGTCATCGCCGCGCGCTACGCCGACCGTAACGGCGGCTACACCCGCGTCATCAAGGCCGGCATCCGCTCGAGCGACGCCGCGCCGATTGCGATCATCGAATTCGTCGACCGCGACGTCTCGGCCAAGGGCCAGGATTCGGGTCCGGTCATGGACGAGGAATTCGCCGAGGCCTGAGCTTCAGCGCATCGATCAAGAAGGGGCCGTCGGAGCGATCCGGCGGCCCTTTTTTCATTTCCGCGCGTTCAGGCCGCGAAGGAGATGGGCAATGGTCCAGAGAGACCGACACGAAGAAGAATCGCCGGGATTGACCGAGATGGTGCTCGATGCCGAGCCGGAAGGCGAGCGGCCTAAGGCGCAACCGCAGGATCATCGCAAGCCGCCCGAGGACGAGAATGAATTGCCTTTGGCGGGTCAGTGAACGGCAAGCGGCTGACTTAACTTTAGTGAGATTGACGCGGGCGGCGAACATCGCTTTTTAGCCGGCCAGGCAAATGGCTAGCTTGCCCGCCAGCCTTCTGCCTGGCCCGGTCTGCCCCCAGCAGTCCGGGCTTTTTCGTTTCGGGCTCGCCAACCGAAACCTGAATATTTCCCCACCGTCATGTTCAGGCGCAATGCAGCGCATTGGGACTAGGGACTTTCCCCTAGGCTCGCGCGTTGTGTCTGCGAGTCGTTTTGATGAGGGAGTGTGTGGCCATGAAGGCAATCACGAAGATTATGGCTGGCGCGGCCGGTCTCGCAGCGATCGTCGCATCGGCCCCCGCGGCCGCGCAATACGGCGGTTATCCGGGCGGAGCCTATCCGGGGTACGGCTATGGTTACGGCAACAACCCGGTCGGCAATATCCTGGATTCGATCCTGGGCGGCCGCAGCTATCAGCAGAACGAGCGCTATGCGGTCGAGCAGTGCGTCCGCGCCGTTGAATATCGCATCAATACCCGCGGTCTCGACAATGAAGGCGGCCGTTACCGCAACTATGGCTACGGCTATGGTTACAACAATGGCTATAACAACGGCTATATGGGCGCCCGTGTCGTCAGCGTGACGCAGGTGTCGCCGCGCAGCAACGGCGGCCTCAAGGTCTACGGCCTTGCCTCGACCGGCATGGGCCGCGGCTATGGCGGCTACAACAACGGCTATAATGGCTATAACGGCTACGGCTATGACCGTAATGGCTACGGCAATTACGGCTACAATGGCGCCGCCGACGCGCAGTTCAACTGCTCGATCGACCGCGGTGGCCGGATCACCGACATCGATGCCAAGCGCAACTATGCTGGGAACTACCCTTACCGCCGCTACTAGGCCGCAAGGCCAAGACAATCGGGCCGGGGTTCTTGCGAGCCTCGGCCCTTTTTCATGGGCTTGTGGGTTCAGGCGCCGTTCAAGGGCAGTAATGGATTCGCGAGACTGCGTATTTCTGCGAGTTCGGGAGAATCGCCTGTGTTTAGTTCTCGTTTCAAGGCCGCAGCCGTTGTGCTGGCGACATCCGCCGGCCTCGCCGGCTGCGCCTATGGTCCGTACGGCGGAGTTTCCGTCGGCGCCGGCCACGGCTCGTTAGGCTATGATTATGGTTACGGACCGTACGGCTATGGTTACGGCGACCCGTTCGGCTACGGCTATTACGGCGGCTACCCCTATTTCGGCTGGTACGACGGCTTCTATTATCCGGGCGCCGGCTTTTACGTTTACGACCGCTACGGCTGCGCGCACCACTGGGACCGCAAGCAGGAAAGCCACTGGGGCGATATCCTGCGCGACGCCAAGCGCCGGTCCGGCGTGACCGGCACCGCGGAGACCAAGGAAAACTGGTCGGGCTTCAGCGCCAAAGCGGCGACGGCAACCAATGCCGATCAGCAGCGCAGCCTGGCCACGATCCGCGAGCGCATCCGCGCCAACCAGGTCGAGATGCAGGCCGCCCGACAGGCCAATGCCGAGGTCAATGCACGCGCGAACGCGGGCGGCAGCGCGACCGCAGACCGTGGCTCGCTGGACCGCATCCAGCAGGCGCGCCGCCAGGCAATCGCCGAGCGCCAGCAGTCCATTGCCCAGCGTCAACAGGCGCAGGGCGAGGCTCGTGCCGCGCGCGTCGAACGACAGCAACAGCGGCAGGATTCGTTCGGCGACAGCAGCAGCGGGCGTGGCGGTGAGCGCCGCTCGCACGGCAGACCGCGCGAGTAATCAAACCCCTTCCGGGGAGGGAAATGGAGCGTCGGGGTCCTTCGCGGGACTCCGGCGCTTTTTTCGTGGGCGGAACGATCGGAGCGGCAGGGCCTATCATGCGTTAATCCCGCAGAATTGGCCCAATGTTCCTGAAAGGAGGCCGGCCATGATGCGTAAGTTGAAAATTCTTGGTGCGGGTGCCTGTGCCGCAACCCTGGCAATCGCAGCCCCGGCACCAGCCCAGATCAATCCCCACAATTTTGGCGCGGAGAATGGTTTTGCAGCCGACCGCTGCTCGACGGCCGTGCAATATCGGCTGAGCCAGAAAATCGGTGTCCGCGGTTTCGGCGGGCAATCGATCGGCGGCCAGGTCGTCGGCGTGACCCGCGTGGACCAGCGCCGGAACTACATTCGTGTCACCGGGCTCGCCAACAGCGATCGCCTGATGCGCCACCATTATGGAACCGCCACCTACGGCGCGCTTGCCGGGGCCGCGACCCAGACCGCCGACATCAGCTTCCGCTGCAACGTCGATTACGGCGGCCGCGTGATCAGCGTCGACTTGAACCGCCGCTAGGCAGTCAGGCCTCGGCCTTCAGTCCCGCGGCCAGCTCTTCGAGCTGAGCGGCGCAGGTTCCCCAGCCGTCCTGGAAGCCCATGGCCTCATGCTGGTCCCGGTCGGCCTTGTCCTTGTGCAGCGCCACCGCGCGGTAAAGCGTCTTGCCGCCCGGTGCATCGGCAAGGGTGACGATCGCCGTCATCGGGAAGCTCTCGCATCCCTCGCCCATTTCGGCAGGCCGGTATTGCGGGCCGAGCGCGCTAGTCCAGATGAGCTTCTCGCCGTCGATGACCTCTAGCACGCAGCCGGCATTGCCGTGACCGGTGTCGAAACCATCGGGGCCGGTCATGCGGATCCGGAAGATGCCGCCCGGTTGCAGGTCCATCTCCAGCTCGGAGATCAGATAGGGTTTCGGGGCGAACCATTGCTTGAGCAATTCGGGGTCGGTCCACGCGCGCCACACAAGGTCGCGCGGGGCGTTGAGCGTGCGTTCCAGCACCAGGTCGAGTTCACCGGCCATCATCATTCTCCCTTGTCCTGATATGATTCGAGAAAGGCCTCAAGGCGGTCGGCCTGCGCCTCCCATTCCGTGCGACGATCCTTGAGCCAGGCCTCGGCCGCGCCGAGCGTATCGCCTTCGAGTTGGGCGGTTCGGACGCGTCCCTTCTTGGCCGTCGAGACCAGGCCGCTATCTTCCAGCGCTTTTAGGTGCTGCATGACGGCCGGCAGGCTCATCGGCAGGGGACGAGCAAGCTCGCTGACAGAGGCCGGTCCGAGCGCGAGACGCGCGAGCATGGCGCGCCGCGCCGGATCCGCCAATGCCTGAAAGGCCACGTCGAGCCGCGATTCGTTAAGCATGTGCTTAACTATCGAGAGCGACGTGGCCTTGTCAAGTCACTTAAGCAATCGCTTAAGTTTAATTGCCTTGGAGAGTGACGTTGCCGACCACCGAGGAGATGTTGACCGGCGTCCCGCCAGAGCCGACGCGGGCAACGGCGCTGCCCGACTTGTAGCTGATGGCGATCGCCGGCGTGGCGCTCGTGACACTGCCGACGACGCTGTCCACATGAACGTCTGCATTGGTGCCCGAGGCGAAGCGAAGGTCCGTCGCCCCGACGACGCTGGACACCTGCACGCCGCGCTGATCGAGTTGGCCGAGCGTCATTGCGAGGCCGCCGGCAATGCTGGAGAGGTCCGCGGCGCGTACGCCATGGGCACGCACCTGGCCGGCGATGCTGCTGAGCTCCAGCTTGCCGTCGGTCGGCGCGATCTCAACGTTACCGGCGACGGACGACATCGAAATATTCGCCGAGCGCGGGAGGACGAGGCGCACTTCCTGTCGCGAGCGGATGTTGTTGCACTCGCGGCTCTTGTCCTGGACGTGATAAATTTTGAGGCGGCTGGCGCTGGCGTCGACTTTGGTCTGGTAACAGGCGAGTTCGCGCGCAGTGGCCGCGCCGCGGACGATATGAACCTGCGCGGTCGGGCCATTGCCAGTCTCGATCGTCACCGGGCCCGCGATGGACTCGAGCGAGACGTCGGCGCCAGGCGATAGTTCGACGGTGCGGTCGATGGTCTCGCTGACGGCCATGGAGTTGGTGCCGTTGTTCTGGCTTTGCGCAGAGGCGGCCGCAGCCAGCAGGGACGCTGCCAACGCTATGGCGGCATGACGTGGGGTTGGAAGCATGGAATGTCGCTCCTGCGAGAAAGACTGCTGCTGCAAGCGCATCGATGACAGATGTAATCGATAGATGCAAGCCCCGGAGCTCGCGCCCGCCTTTGACAGTGCGCCACCCACTATCTATCGGCTCGCCATGACGCCCTCAGACACCATCCTCATCGTCGATTTCGGTAGCCAGGTGACGCAGCTGATCGCCCGGCGGGTGCGCGAGGCGGGCGTCTATTCCGAGATTGTGCCCTTCAGCGCCGCCGAAGAGGCATTTCGCCGGATGCAGCCCAAGGGAATCATCTTTTCGGGGGGGCCGGCGTCGGTGACCGAGCATGAAAGCCCGCGCGCGCCGCAGGCCTTGTTCGACAGCGGCCTGCCGCTCCTCGCCATCTGCTACGGCCAGCAGACCATGCATCAGCAACTGGGCGGCCAGGTGGTGACGTCGGACCAAAAGGAATTCGGGCGAGCCTTTATCGAGATTGTCAGCCCCAGCGCGTTGTTCGACGGCCTGTGGCAGGTTGGCGAAACGCACCAGGTGTGGATGAGCCATGGCGACCGCGTCGACAGTCTGGCGCCCGGGTTCGAGGTGGTGGCGAAGTCGGAGGGCGCACCCTTCGCCATAGCAACCAACGAAGCGGCGAAACGCTACAGCCTGATGTTCCACCCGGAAGTCGTCCACACGCCGGATGGCGGCAAACTGCTCGCCAATTTCGCGCGGCACATCTGCGGCTGCTCGGGTGACTGGACCATGGCCGCCTTCCGCGACACCAAGATCGCCGAGATCCGCGACCAGATCGGCAAGGGCCGGGTGATCTGCGGCCTGTCGGGCGGCGTCGATAGCGCTGTCGCCGCCGTGCTGATCCACGAGGCGATCGGCGAGCAACTGACCTGCGTCTTCGTCGATCACGGACTGATGCGCGCCAACGAGGCCGAGCAGGTTGTGTCGCTGTTCCGCAATTCGTACAACATCCCGCTGGTTCATGTGGACGCCAGCGCCGACTTCCTTGGCGGGCTGGAGGGCGTCACCGACCCCGAGAAGAAGCGCAAGTTCATTGGTGCCGAGTTCATCAACGTTTTCGAAGCCGAAGCGCAAAAGATCGGCGGTGCCGACTTCCTCGCGCAGGGCACGCTTTATCCGGATGTGATCGAGAGCGTCAGCTTCACCGGCGGGCCGAGCGTCACCATCAAGAGCCATCACAATGTCGGCGGCCTGCCAGAGCGCATGAACATGGCTTTGGTCGAGCCGCTGCGCGAGCTGTTCAAGGACGAGGTCCGCGAACTTGGCCGCGAGCTCGGCCTGCCTGAAGCCTTTGTTTCACGGCACCCGTTCCCGGGGCCCGGCCTCGCGATCCGCATTCCGGGTGAGGTCACCAAGGAGCGCTGCGACATCCTGCGCAAGGCGGACTCCATCTACCTTGAAGAAATCCGCAACGCCGGACTCTACGACGCCATCTGGCAGGCCTTTGCGGTGCTGTTGCCGGTGCGGACGGTCGGGGTCATGGGCGATGCGCGGACTTACGACAGCGTCTGCGGACTGCGCGCCGTGACCAGCGTCGATGGCATGACCGCCGACGTCTATCCGTTCGACCCCGCGTTCCTGAGCCGCGTTGCCACCCGCATCGTCAATGAAGTCCAGGGCATCAACCGCGTGGTCTACGACTTTACGTCGAAGCCGCCAGGCACGATCGAATGGGAATGAATTAGAAGCTGCGAAAGGCGGGGCGATGGGCGAAGACGACAAGCCGCCGGAAGAGATCGAACAGGAGCTTCGGCAAGGACGGAAGTTCACGCCCGAGGAAGCCCTTGCCCGAATGGCCGGGCCTGGCGCGATGAAAGGCGCCTCGCCCGTTTCGCCGATCCAGCAGGCCGAAACGCAAGTGGGCAATTGGCTGAGGGACAATCTCGACGATACCAGCGGCGCCCTTGAGATTCAGCTTCAGCGCCACCTCAAGGGAAGTGCGGCGCTGCTCAACGGCCTCGATGAACCGCTTCGGGTATTGGCAGAGTACCTGCGGCGCATCCTTGATACCGAGCCGCTGCTTCACGAAATCGTCCGTGAAGCCGATGTCGAATGGGGCCGTCGAATGGATGAGCGACCGCACTTCGAACGCGACGGGTCGCCTGCGCATTCCGACGATCCGTACACCATCGAGGGTGTACGCGGAGTCTTGACGGATGCGCTTGAAAAATTGCCAGGCTAGCCGGCCGCAATCACCGCTCCGAGACCCAGCGCGTCGGCCAGTTCCAGCAGGCGGCGCTGGACGACCTCGGTAACGAGCGCGGCATTTCCCTTCTGCACGACCAATCTCAGCGATCCGTCTTCCGCTTCCAGCCCGCTCGACTTCAGGATCGGCGAGGCGCCCCCGGAGAAGCGCAGGGCCAAGCGCAGGGCCAGTCCCCATTCGTGGGCGCGGATGAGGTCCTCTTCGTGGCAGAGGTCGGCGAGCGGCTGAGCAATTGGCCGCATTCGCCCGAATGAGGAGCGCAGAGCTTGCGCCAAGAGCACACGTTCGGGGGCATTGATGGCCGGCCAATTGCCGTGCAGCGCCGCTTCGATCGCCCGCTCGGCGCGGAATGGACCCGTTGCCTTGCCCGCAGAGGCAGCAAGCAGGCTTGCAGCGCAGCGGATGCGGGCCATGTGCGGATCGTCGTCGAACAGGCTACCGATCCATTCGTCGAGTACGAAGCCGTCGGTATAGGTATCGAAGTCGTGATGGCCGCTGTCATCCAGCGCAGCCAGCAACGGGTCGGTCGCGCGGATGCGCTTCGGGAGCAGTGAATAGAGTAGGCCCTCGCGGATGCCGAAGGCCGAGACCAAGATTGCGTCAGGCTCCAACTCTTCCGCGAGTAGCTTCACCAGCATGGCGCCGACCGGCAAGCCGGCGAGCCGCATTGGCGAGATGTCCTTCGGCATGCGCGGGTCGTCGGATGCGACGAACTTGCGGAGCTTGCCGAGGCCGTTGGTCGGCAGGGGATATTCGTGCGTCACGCGCAGCGGATAGTCGACCAGCGCCATGTGCGCCTTGGCGAGGCAGCGCCAGGAGCCACCGACAAGGTAGAATGTGCGACCGCGTGCTGCGCCACGCAGGCCATGCTCCTTGATCGACTTCTTGAGCAGCTTGCGCGCCGCCTCTTCACCGTCATCGTCAGCGGCCGCTCGCAGCGTGCCGAGGGGCAAGGAAAAGGCTTCGCCGGTAACCCCGTTGGCGACGTCGACCAGCTCCACGCTGCCGCCGCCAAGGTCGGCAACGAGACCGTCGGCACTCGGCGTCGAGGAAATGACCCCGGCGCCCGCGAGCCGAGCTTCTTCCTCGCCTTCCAGCACCCGGCACGGCAGCCCGAGCTTGCGGATCGCCTTGACGAAATCCGGGCCGTTGCCGGCATCGCGGACGGCGGCGGTGGCGACGACATGCACATCGTCGATCCCGAACTGGTTGAGCAGCAGGCGGAAGCGGGTCAGCTCGGCGAGCGCGCTTTCCATGCTGGCGCCGGAAAGGTCGCCGTTGCGCTGTAGGCCCGCGCCGAGGCCGGCCATGACTTTCTCGTTGAAGATGGGCTCAGGCGAGCGCTGGGCGCCGGCGTAGACGACGAGGCGGACCGAGTTAGACCCGATGTCGATGACGGCGGCGCGCTTGCGGTCACTCATGCCTTCTGCGGACGATCGAACTTGAGCTTGGGAACGCGGCGCCCCTTCTTGAGCGACTGCCCGCGGCCGGAGAGCGATACGTTGGTCATGAAATAATGATGGAGGTTGAAAGCCTCGGTCGCTTTAGCCTGCAGCCTCACGTAGGTTCCGTCAGGCAGAAGCCGCCAGCTCTGTTGGTTATCCAGAAGGTTCGCGACCATGACCTGGTCGAGGAGCTGCGCATGAACCGTGGGGTTGTCGATCGGCAGCATATATTCGATGCGCCGGTCGAAGTTGCGGGGCATCCAGTCGGCCGAGCTGATATATACCTTGGCGTCTGCGTTCGGCAGCGCCTTGCCGTCCGCGAAGCACCACATGCGCGCATGTTCGAGAAACCGGCCGACGATCGACTTGACGTTGATGTTGTCGCTAAGGCCCGTGACGCCCGGGCGAAGGCAGCAGACGCCGCGAACGACGAGATCGATTTTCACGCCGGCGGCACTCGCTTCGTAGAGTTTGTCGATGACGGCGGGGTCGA
The DNA here is from genome assembly GCF_023516555.1 of Sphingomonas alba. Taxonomy (GTDB): domain Bacteria; phylum Pseudomonadota; class Alphaproteobacteria; order Sphingomonadales; family Sphingomonadaceae; genus Sphingomicrobium; species Sphingomicrobium album. The sequence goes on along the minus strand of NZ_JAMGBD010000001.1, from coordinate 1,070,281 downwards.
CGAGCGAGTTCATCTTCGCCCAGATTTCGGCCGGCTTGCCCTTGCGGGCGTGGCCCATCTCGACCTCGATCAGGCGAATGAGCTCGGTGCGCATCTGGTTGGGCGATAGGACGAGCGTCTTGAGGTTTCGGGGCTCGAGATAGCCGGTGATGAAGTTGAACATCTTGGTGACGTCGCGGCCGGTCTGCGCGTCGGCGGTGAAGTAGCTGAGGTCGGTGTAGATGCGCGCGGTCACCGGATGGTAATTGCCCGTTCCGAAGTGGCAGTAGGTGCGAAAGCCTTTCTCTTCGCGTCGCACGACAATCGACACCTTGGCGTGGGTCTTCCACTCGACGAAGCCGTAGACGACCTGGACGCCGGCGCGCTCCAGCTCGCTCGCCCACAGGAGATTCTGTTCCTCATCGAAGCGGGCTTTCAATTCGACAACGGCGGTGACGGACTTGCCGGCTTCGGCGGCGTCGATGAGGGCGCGGACGATGGGCGAGGTTCGGCCGGCGCGATAGAGCGTGTGCTTGATGGCGACGACGGCGGGATCGGCGGCGGCCTGGCGCACGAATTCGACGACGACGTCGAAGCTTTCATAGGGGTGGTGGACGAGGATATCCTTGGCGCGGATCGCCGCGAAACAGTCGCCGCCATGTTCGCGAATACGCTCCGGAAAGCGCGGGTCGAAAGGAGGGAATTTTAGTTCAGGCCGGTCCTCTTCCACCAGCAGCGACAAATCGCCCATCCCCAGGAAGCCGCGAATTTCTGAGGTGATCGCGTTGTCGGAATCGAGACCCTCGGCGAGGACTTCCATCAGGCCGGGCGGTATGTCCGGTTCAAGCTCGAGGCGGACGACCCGGCCGCGCCGGCGGCGTTTGATGGCGGTGCGGAAGTAGCGGACCAGGTCTTCGGCCTCTTCCTCAACCTCGATGTCGCTGTCGCGCAGGATGCGGAAGGCGCCGCCGCCGATCACGTCATATTTGGGGAAGATGTAGCTGGTCTTACGGCGGATCAGTGTTTCGAGTGCAATGAACCGCGTGTCCTTGCCGGGGATGCGGATGAAGCGCGGCAAGCCGACCGGCAGCATGATGAGCTGGTGAACCGCGGTCTTGCCCTTCCGGATTTCGAAGATGAGCGAAAATCCTCGATTGGGAATGAAGGGGAAAGGATGCGCCGGGTCGATGGCCTGCGGCGTCAACAGCGGGAAGATCTGCTCGCGGAAATATTTGTCGAGCCAGGACTCCGTTGCGGCATCGAGCGGCTCCATTTCGATGACGTCGACCCCAACCGCGATCAGGTCTTCCTGAAGGTGAAGCCAGACAAGCTGCTGGTCCATCACCAGCAGGTCGACCGCCTCGCCGACCGCCGCCAGCTGTTGGTTGGAGGTCAGGCCCTCATTCGAAACTTTCTCGATACCCAGCGCCTGGTGCGCCTTGAGGCCAGCAACCCGGACCATGAAGAATTCGTCGAGGTTGGTGGCGGAAATGGAGAGGAAGCGCAGCCGTTCGAGTAGCGGGTGCGCGGCGTTGCTCGCCTCTTCGAGGACGCGGCGATTGAACGCCAGCCACGATAGCTCACGGTTGAAATAGCGCGGCACATCATCGCTTGGAGGCGGCGCGATCTCTTTGGAAGCCTGATACTTCATGGCGCGGGCTTGCTAGGCCGAAGGGCGGAACTTGGGCAAGCGGGGCAACTCCGGATAACCTATGATTGTGAGGGTGGCACAAGTCACCTACGTCCCTGTTTTCTGTCGCTCAACAGGCTTGGAGAGTAGGCGTGGCGAAGAAGGACAAGAAATCGAAGAAGGAAAAGAAGGCCGCAAAGAAGGCGGAAAGGCTGGGCACCTCCGCTAAGCTCGGGAAAATGGGCGCCGCATTGGCCGGCAATCCGGCCGTCGCTGAAATCGTCGCCGCCGCGCTGGTTGGCGCTGCCGCGGCCCTCAGGAATCCCGCCAAGGCGCGCAAGCTTGCGACCGCCGCCGGCGACAATCTTGAAAAGCTGGGCAAGGACGCCGCCGAGAAGGGCTCGGCGCTGTGGACGCTGGCACTCGACGTCGGCCGCAAAAGCCTTGAAACGCTAGATCTCGTGCCGCCCGAAGCGCCGAAACGTGCTGCGCCAGCGCGTAAGCCCGCTGCTCGGAAAACAACGACGAAACGCAAGCCTGCTGCCGCGCGCAAGACGGCTGCATCCAAGCCGGCGACGGTGACGAAGAAGGCTGCTGTTAAAAAGGCACCCGCGCGCAAGCGGGCGACCCCCAAGGCACCGTTAAAGGCGATCTAGCCGATAAAGTGGCAGCCGGCGCGGCAGTCTTCCGACCAGCAGACCTCGGCGTCGATGGCTCAGAGACGAATGATGCGAAGCTCAAGCTGATTGCCGCATCCGGGTGTGCCGTCGTCACAGGAAAGGCCGTAACCATCGTGAGAGAGGTTTTCGATGCGCGCCTCCGCGGCTTGCCCGCAACTTTGAACCGCGAAGGCGCGCAACTCGACAGGCCGGCGAGATCCATGCCGGCGCTCGGGAGACTGCACTGATGCCCTGGTAAGCATGGCCGGTGATATAACTCGAATTGAAGGGCGATATCCCGGCGTCTCCGCCGCTGCGCCAGATTGAAACAGGGGAAAATCGTTCCGTTAACAGTAACTTATTGTTTACCTTGCGGTTGACTCGATGCCGCGGATTGGCTGTGCAGTGCACGTCTCAAGCAGCGAGGGTGACAGTGGGCAAATACCGGAATTGGATGATGGCCGCCGTGGGCACGGCTTTGCTGGCTTCCTGCACGACCGCTCCGCCACCGCCGCGGCCCGTCGCCGTCGTGACGCCCGCGCCGCTTCCCTATCGCTGGACGCAGGGCAATGCCCCGCAGGCGCACCAGGACGCCGTCGCCATTTTCGGTCCGCTGGCGCTAAAGCCCGGCGAATATAAGTGGGCGGCGAGCATTCCCGAAGCTGGCGACACCAAGGTCGTCGTCGACCTCCTGACGCAGCTCTTCTACGTCTATCGCGGCGACCAATTGGTCGGCGTCGCCACCATCTCCAGCGGCAAGAAAGGCCGTGAGACCCCGCTCGGCTTCTGGAACGTGATGCTGAAGCAGAAGCTGGGACACAGCCGCAAGTATGAAAATGCGCCGATGCCCTTCATGCAGATGTACGATCCCAAGGGCATTGCTTTCCATGCCGGACCGAACCCCGGCTACCCCGCCAGCCACGGCTGCGTCCGGTTGCCGCTCAAGTTTGCCGAGAAACTTTACGGCATGACCAAGATCGGCACGAAAGTGGTGATCGAGGGCTAAGCCCTCACGGCATCAAGGCCGAGCTGAATTGCGCCGACAATGGCGCGGTTGCGGCGGCGCCGTGCGTCGCCTTGTGCTCCGGACAATCCGCTTGCGCATAAGAAGATAGTGGCGCCCGGGGCTCGGGAAATCCCAGGGCGCCACAGGCCGTGGCGAGCATTGCCGCAGCAGCAATGGACAATGCTCGCCCGAACCTCATCTTCCCCCTCTTTATTCGTAACGGAGCGCGTGGATCGGGTTTGCCCGGGCCACCTTCATGGCATGACCGACGACGGTGACGATGGCGATCGTCAACGCCACCGCGGCGGCGATCACGAACGGGATTGGCCCAAGCGTGATCCGCTGGTCGAAGGTGTTCAGCCAGTCGCGCATCATCCACCAGGCGATTGGCCAGGCAATGATGTTGGCGACCAGCACCGGCCGGCTGAACTGCCAGACAAGCAGCCGGACGATGTCCCGCGTACGGGCACCCAGCACCTTGCGGATGCCGATTTCCTTCGTGCGACGCTCGGCCGTGAAGGCGGCAAGGCCGAAGAGGCCGAGGCAGCCGATGATCACCGCCAGGATCGCGAAGGCGGCGAAGATCTTCGCCCGCGCGTCCTCCGCCTTGTACAGCTCGGCCATGATGTCCTCGCTGAACTTGGCGGTGAAGGGCACTTCATTGGTGATCTGCTTCCACGCCCGCTCAAGCCCGGCTCGAACCGCCTGTGGATCGCCGTTGTAGCGGACAATGGCCCAGGAAATGCCCAGGTTGATGTTGCGGAACATGATCGGATCGATCGGCTGGCGAACGGTCCGGAAGCGACTGTCCTTCACGACACCGATGATGGTGATGTTGACGACGCCCGTGCCCGGCGAGAACAGCTCGCTGCGCACGACCTTGCCGATCGCATCTTGCGGCGATTTGAAGCCGAGCTTCCGAACCGCATACTCGTTCAGGACGACGTTGACGCCGCGCGCCGCCAACTGGCGCTCGACGTTTTCGTCGGTCGGATAAGGCGTGGTCATGTCGTCCATCGGCCGGTTCGGGTCGAACCAGCGCCCGGCGACCAGCTTCAGTCCCATGGCGTAGAAGAAGCCCTCATCGACGCTGTACTGGCCGATGTTGACCTGCTTGTTGGCGCCAGGCGGGATGAGTCCGGTGTTGTTGTTATTGTCGGTTGCAACGCCGATCTCGGTGCGGCCGACGGCGGTGACGCCGGGGACTCGCTTGAACGCATCGACGATGGTTTCGCCAAAGGGCCAAAGCTGGGCACGCGACAGTTCATCGACCTGGATGATGTGGTCGCGCTTGTATCCCGGGTCGACCGAGCGGGCGTAGACCGTCTGGCCGTAGATGACCGCGGTGCAGATGATCAGGCCGATCGAAACAGCGAATTGCAGGATGACGAGCGCGGTGCGCAGCCGTCCCGAACCCGGCGTTTCGGCGGCCGAACGGTTCGCCTTCAATACCTGCGCCGGCTGGAAGCGGGACAGGAAGAAGGCCGGGTAGAGCCCGCCGAGGATACCGACCAGCAGCGTCAGGGCGATGGCCGGCAACAGGATCCCGCCTTGCCCGAAATAGTGCAGCGACAAGTCGGCATCGAGGAAGGCCGCGAACGGCTTCACCAGTAGCTCAACGAGCGTCAATGCCAGCAACATCGACGCAGCCGAGATCAACACGGACTCGCCGACGAACTGGACGATCAGCTGCCGCCGGTTCGCGCCCAGCACCTTGCGCAGAGCAACCTCACGGGCACGCTGGCTTGCACGGGCCGTGGCAAGGTTGGTGAAGTTCACCACCGCCATGCCAAGGATCAAAAGGGCGATGATGGCGAAGGTCGCGATCGACTTCTCGTCATTGCCCGGCGTCATGACGCCGCCCTGGGCCTTGCCGAGGTGGACGTCCTTCAGGTTGACGAAGTGCCAGTCCTGGTCGTCGCCGGCATTGTAGCGGATTCCCGCATTCGGCTCGTCAGGGATGTTGCGCTTTTCCCAAGAGGGCATCTGCGCTTCCATCGCCTTGATGTCCGAACCCGGACGCAGCTTCAGGTAAACCCAGCCCGACTGGCAGCCCCAGCAAGTCAGGAACGACGGGTTGTCGGCGTTGAAAGCGACGTAATCGAGCCGCAGGACGGCCGCGATCTTCATCGAGGAATTCTTCGGAATATCCTTGAAGACGCCGGTGATCTTGAAGTCGCGCTTCTTGCCGCGCGAGATGACCGTGAAGGTGCGGCCGACGACATTGTCGGTGCCGAAGCGGTTGCGCGCCTCGGTCTCGCTCATCGCCGCGGTCTGCGCCTCGGGCAATGACGAGCCGTACTTCATCGGCAGATTCACGACGCTGAGGAAATCGCCGTCGGCGAACAGATAGTCCTTGGTCGAGCTGGCCTGGCCGTTCTGGTAGAAGACCGGGCCCGCGCCCTGGACGTAGACCGCCTTTTCGACCTGCGGGAAATCCTTCTTCACGCGGCTTTCAGTGACGACTGCCGACATTTGCAGGAAGAATGGCTCGCCATCCTCAGGATGCGGGTACCAGGCCTGCAGTTGGTAGGTGTTGTCGACGTCCGGAAGCCATTTGTCGTAGCTTTGCTCGTACCGGATGTAGAGCAGGATCATGACGCACGCGGCCATGCCGATGGCCAGGCCGACGATGTTGATGATCGAATAGGTTTTGCTCTTGGCCAGCGCCCTCGTGGCGACCGTCCAGTAATTCCTCCACATGGCCATGCTCCTTGATCCCATGGTGCACCTCAGACCGCGGCGGCTCAGGCCGCGCGGCGCCGCTCCTGCAGGATGCGGCCGTCGAGCATGTTGACGATGCGGCTGGCGAAGTCGGCATGCGCCGGGGAGTGCGTGACCATGACGATGGTCGAGCCTTCCTGGTTCAGCTGGCGGAGCATCCGCATGACCTCTTCGCCGTGCGCGGTGTCGAGGTTGCCGGTCGGCTCGTCGGCGAGGATCAGCTTGGGCTCGCCCACTAGTGCGCGGGCGACAGCGACGCGCTGCTGCTGGCCGCCGGACAGCTGGGTCGGACGGTGCTTGGCGCGGTGGGCGATGCCGACCTTGTCGAGCACGCGATCGACGCGCGCCTTGCGCTCGCCGGCCGGGATATTGTGGTAGAGGAGGGCGAGCTCGACATTCTCGCGGACCGTCAGCTCGTCGACCAGATTGAAGCTCTGGAAGATGAAGCCGATGTTGGCCTTGCGGGTGTCGGCGAGTTGCGTCTCGCTCAGCCCCGCGACTTCATGGCCGTTGAAGACATAGGAGCCTGCCGTCGGGCTATCCAGCATGCCCATGACGTTGAGGAGCGTCGATTTGCCGCAGCCCGACGGGCCCATGATCGCGACGAATTCGCCGTCGGCGATGTCGAGGTCGATGGCGTCGAGCGCGGTCGTCTCGACCGTGTCGGTGCGGTAGGTCTTGGTCAGGCCGGTCATGGTCAGCATGGAACAGGTCCCTTTCTCTTATTCGCTCTCGAAATTCAGACGGTCCTTGTCGACCATCCCGCTGTAGGAAGAGGTGACGACTTTCTCCCCGGGCTTCAGCCCGCCGAGCACCTCGATGAAGTCGGCATTCTTTCGGCCGATCTGGATTTGACGCTTGGTGGCGCTGCTGCCGCCGCTGTCGACGACGAACACCCACTGGCCACCGGTATCGTTGAAGAAGGCCCCGTTCGGGATCAGCACCGCGCGGCTGGAATCGCCGAGCGTCAGCTTGACCTGCAAGGTTTGGCCGCGCTGGATCGATTGCGGCTCGGCTCCAAGGAAAATGAGCTCCGCCTGGAACTGGCCGTTGCGGACCTGGGGGAGGACCTTCGTCACCTTCATGCGATAGGTCTTGCCGTCGGCATCGACCGTCGCGGTCTGGCCGGCGCGCACGCGGCCGAGATAGAATTCATCAACGTCAGCGACCAGCTTGTCGGCGCCGGCGCTGTCGATCTGGCCGATGCGCTGGCCTTGCTGGAGCGACTGGCCGAGCTGGATGTCGAAGCCGCTGAGCTGCCCGGTTACAGGCGCACGGATATTGAGCTGGCCGAGGCTGTTCCTAGCGATACCCATGCTCGAGCTGAGCGAGCCGGCGGCCGCGCGGAGCTGGACCAGCTGGCTCGACTGCAGCGCCTCGGTCTGGGCGATGCTGCGCTGCAGGATCGCCAACCGCTGCTGCTGATACTGCAGGTCGTCCTTGGTGTCGTTGAAGGTCTTCTTCGCGACGAAACCCTTGTCGGCGAGATCTTTCTGGAGGTCGTAAAGCCGCCGGGCCTTAGCGAGGTCCGTCTCCGCCTGGTTGAGGTCGCGTAGGTTGGAATTGCGGGTCTGGGTCAGTGCCAGTTCCTGGCTGCGCATGTTGTTGAGCTGCTGCTCGACCTCAGCCTGCTTCTCGAGAGTCGACAATTGCAATTCAGCGTTGGACAGGACGGCCAGTAACTGGCCTTCGGTGACCTGGGCGCCGTCCTCGACGACCCTCTTTTCGACGCGGCCGCCCTCGACGGCGTCGAGGTAGACGGTCACCAGTGGAGTGACGCGGGCACGGAGCGGCAGGAAGTCCTCGAACACGCCTTTGTCGACCGTCGAAATCGTCAGCCGGTCCATGGCAACGGATTGCGAACCGGCGCGCGGGGCGAACAGCCAGAAGGCGATGATCAAGATCAGAGCCAAGCCGCCGGCACCGGCGATCAGGATGCGCTTGTCGATCCGCTTGCGGACGACGACTTTGTCCATCGCGCCGCCGCTGACCGCACTGGGTTCTTCGTGCTCGTTCTTGCGGAATTCCATCACGCTCATTGTTCGGCTCCGGACAGTTCGTGTCCGAAAACGGACAAAAATAACGGCGCCGCAACGGCCCCTACGCTCACGAAACAGGTTGTAATCGATCCGCTCATGCCCAAATAGCTGCAAGCGGCGTGCCAAATTGGCTTTGACTACAAATGTAGCTGTTCGTTTCCGGACAATGGCGCTAGGGTCGAAACGAGATGAGCCAGCCTTTCGACTTTGCCCTGGTGGTTGACGATGATCCCGACATCGCGCTCGCCGCGCGGCTGGCGCTGCGCGAGCTTTTCGCTAGGGTCGAGACACTGACCGCGCCGGATGAACTGGCGACGGTGCTCAAGAAGGACTCGCCCGACGTCATCCTCCTGGACCTGAATTTTGAACGCGGCGCAACCGATGGGAGCGAAGGCCTGGAGCAATTGGGCCGGATCATGAAGCTCGACCCGGATGCGGCGGTGGTCATCATCACTGCCCATGGAGCGGTGTCGGTGGCGGTCGAGGCGATCAAGCGGGGCGCCAGCGATTTTGTCGCGAAGCCGTGGGGCAATGAGCGGCTTGCGGCGACGGTACGCAGCGCGGCCGCCCTAAGGCGGACACGGATCGAGGCAAGGCTGGAGCGAGAACGGTCGACGGAAATCGGCCAGTCGAGCGCCGAGACGCCGTTGCTCGGAAAGTCCGACGCGATGAGCCGTGTGCGCCAGCTGATCGAGCGGGCGGCGCCGACCGACGCGAATGTCCTGATCCTCGGCGAGAACGGCACCGGCAAGGAAATCGTCGCTCGCGAAATCCATCGCCTGTCGCGCCGTGCAGGCAAGCCCATGGTTGCCATCGACCTTGGCGCGACCAGCGAGAGCCTGTTCGAATCCGAGCTTTTCGGTCACATGAAAGGCGCCTTCACCGGTGCGTCTTCCGACCGTCTCGGCCGCCTCAAGGCCGCCGACCACAGTACCCTGTTCCTCGATGAGATCGGCAATCTGCCGCTGCATCTCCAGCCCAAGCTGCTGACCGCGCTGGAGCAAAGGCAGGTCGTCCCGGTCGGCGCCAACAAGGCGGTGCCGATCGACGTCCGCGTTGTCGCCGCGACCAACCTGTCCGCCGAGAAGCTGTCGGACGAAAACCGCTTCCGCCAGGACCTGCTGTTCCGGCTGAATACAATCGAGATCCACTTGCCGGCGCTCCGGGCACGGCGCGAAGACATTCCCGTGCTGCTGGAGCATTATCTCTCTCAATATGCGCGCAAGTACGACAAGCCTGTACGGGAGCTTGGCGGCGACGCCCTCGACCTGCTCGTCAATTACGACTGGCCGGGCAATGTCCGGGCGCTGCGCCACGCCGCCGAGCGCGCTGTCATCCTTGCGGACGGCGATAGCTACCGGATCGAGGATTTTCCGCTGCCGAGCCGGCCGGATGCGCCGTCGCTGCAATTGCTGGGTGGCAACCTCAATCTCGACCAACTCGAGAAGCAGATGATCGAGCGAGCATTGCGGATGCACCATTTCAACATCTCGCTCGCGGCGTCGGAATTGGGGCTCAGCCGCGGCGCGCTGTACCGGCGCATGGAAAAGCATGGCCTTTAAGCAGAAGCCGGCCTTCCGCCGCCGCTTCGAGTTCGGTCTCGCCTGGCGGACGGCGGTCCTGCTGGCGGCAATCTGGCTGTTCATCGAGTCCATGCGGATGGCCGACTTGCGCGCGGCCCGGATGGTCGCGCTGCTCATCGCCTTCGCGGCGCTCGCCAGCCTCTGGGCTTTCATCCGCCGGACCAATTTCCAGGTCTCACGGTTCATCGAATCCGTGCGCTTCGAGGATTATGCGCAGCGCTTCTCCGATCCCAGCGGCGGCGGCTTCGACGTCCTTGGCGACACGCTCGATGCGGCGTTGAAGCAGCTTCAGGCGCGCCACGTCAGCGCTTCGTCCGAAGCGCGCTATTTGTCCGCCATTGTCGACGACAGTCCGAGCGCGCTGGTCGCCATCGACCAGGACGGCAAGGTCGAGATGCTGAACAAATCGGCGCGCCAGTTGATGGCCCAGCTACACATCGCCCGCGCGGAAGATTTGCGCGAGCTGGGACCCGAGCTTGCCGCCGCGGTCCAATTGCCGCCGGGCACGCGTAAGATCACGCGTCTGATGATCGAGGGCGTGCCGCACCGGGCAATTTTCGCGTCAGCCCATGTCGCGCGCCTGGAAGGCGGAGTCACCGTCCTTTCCATCCTGCCCGTGCAGAGCGAGTTGGGGGCTCTGGAAATCGCGGCCCAGGCGGACCTCGTCCGGGTTCTCACCCACGAAATCATGAACTCGCTGACCCCGGTTACGTCGCTTGCGCGGTCCGCGGCGGAAATGGTCGCGGCTGCGGAGGCCAAGGGTATCGACCTCGGCGATGCGCGCATTGCAACCGAAACCGTTGCCCGCCGCGCCGAAGGCATCTCCCGCTTCGTCGAAAGCTATCGCGAATTCGCGCAGGCGCCGGAAGTCCATCGCCAGAGCTTCCCGGCCAAGCCCTGGGCGGAGGAGATTTTGCGCCTGGCAACCGCGAGCATGCCGGATCGTGAGATCGATACCCGTATCGACGTGACGCCGCCGACCTTGAAGGTCAGTGGAGACCCCGAACTCCTGGCGCAGGCGCTCATCAACCTGTTGCGCAACGCCATCCGGGCGACTGCTGACGTCGCGAAGCCACAGCTTCGTTTCGCCATCGTCCGGCAGCCGAGAGGGCAGGTGAGGATCGAAATCCGGGACAATGGCCCGGGCATCCCGCCGGATCGTCGGGACGACATCTTCCTGCCGTTCTATACCACGCACAAGGGCGGCAGCGGAGTCGGCCTGAGCTTCGCCCGCCAAGTGGCCCTGGCGCACGGCGGATCGATCAGCGCCGGCGACGCACCCGAGGGCGGCGCCAGCCTGATTCTGGTGATCTAAGAACGGCGCGGGCTTAGCCCTCGTCCTGCTCTTCCTCGAACAGCTCTGCATTTTCTGCGGTCGCCGACAGACGCACCTGGTCGCCCTCGACACCGGCGATCAGGCCTGCGGAGAGAAAATGGTGGTGGCCCTCATGGCTGCCGCTGCCGCTATCGGCCTTGGTCAGCTTGATGCGGTGGCCTTCGATCCGGTCGACGGTTCCGACATGCACCCCGTCGGCGCCGATGACTTCCATACCTTCACGGATTTGGTCGATGCTCATCGCTTTCTCCATCAGTTTGGGCGGATCAACGCCCTAGCACCGAATAAGCTTCGTTACGATGACGGTCCGCACTTGATTGCGTCGGCGTTTGCCATACAAGTCGCGGCGGGGCGGGTGTGGCATGCGGCGTTTAGCGCATGCGTTTGAGAGGAAGCGCCTTTGTCCGACTTGTTGGCTCTGTCGGAAGAGCAGCGTTTCAGGCTGCTGATTAACTCTGTCACCGACTACGCCATCTACATGCTCGACACGGAAGGTCGCGTCGCGACCTGGAACCCAGGCGCCGAGCGTTTCAAGGGGTACAAGGCCGGCGAGATCATCGGCAAACATTACTCGCGCTTCTTCACGCCCGAAGACGCCTCGGCAGACCTGCCTGGCAAGGCCTTGCGGATCGCCGCTCGGGAAGGACGTTACGAAGCCGAAGGCTGGAGGATCCGCAAGGACGGCACCCGATTTTGGGCCAATGCAGTACTCGATCCGATCCGGGGTGATGACGGGAAGCTGATCGGCTTTGCCAAGATTACGCGCGATATCACCGACAAACGCGAACATGACCGGGCGCTCTACGAAAGCGAACAGGCGTTCCGGATGCTGGTCCAGGGCGTTACCGATTATGCCATTTACATGCTCGACAATGGCGGGCGCGTTACCAACTGGAATCCCGGTGCGGAGACGATCAAGGGTTATAGCGAGGACGAGATTGTCGGCGAGCACTTTTCCCGTTTCTACACCGAAGAAGATCGGGAAAACGGCGAGCCCGAGCGGGCGCTCCAGATTGCGCTGAAGGAGGGAAAATACGAGCGCGAAGCCTGGCGCGTGCGCAAGGACGGAACGTTATTCTGGGCGCATGTCCTGATCGATCCGATCTTCAACGAGCAAGGGGAGCATATCGGCTTCGCCAAGATCACTCGCGATATTACCCAGAGAAAGCGCGCACAGGAGGAGCTTGAGCAGACCAGGGAAGTCCTGGCGCAATCGCAAAAGCTGCAGGCGTTGGGCGAACTCACCGGAGGCATCGCCCACGATTTCAACAACCTGATGACCGTGATCGCCGGGGCGAGCGACTTCTTGCTCAAGAATCGCGACCTGCCCGAGGAAAAGAAAGTTCGTTATCTCGAGGCCATCGTCGAGACAACGGGGCGCGCCAAGGCGCTGACGGACCACTTGCTGGCTTTCGGGCGGCGGCAGTCGCTGAATCCTGTCGTAATCGATCTCGCCGTGCGACTCGATGCCCTGGCCGAAATGACCGGGCGGATGCTGGGATCGCTGTTCAAGGTCAATCTTGAGATTCATTCAAAGTCGCCGGTCGTCGAGGTCGATTCCGCGCATCTTGAGACTGCGTTGCTGAATGCTGTCGTCAACGCCCGCGACGCCATGCCGGAGGGCGGTGAACTGACTTTGTCGACGTCGGACTGCCAGCTGGAGGGCCGCGATGCCATTTGCATCAGCGTCCGCGATAACGGGCCGGGAATTCCTCCTGACGTTCTCAAGCGGGTCTTCGAGCCATTCTACACCACCAAGGCAATCGGCAAGGGTACCGGACTCGGCCTCTCCCAGATTCATGGCTTCGCGGCTCAAGCCGGCGGCGCCGCCGAGATCAGGTCGCAAGAGGGTGTCGGCACCGAAGTCAGGATCATTCTTCTCCGCACGCAAAAGACGGTCGAAAACGACACGCCTGGTGAAAATTGCGCGGCCCTGCCCAACGGCCTCAAGGTCCTGCTCGTCGAGGACAATCTACAGGTTCGGGAGTTTGCAGCGGAGTTGCTGAAAGACCTGCGTTGCGAGGTCCATGCCTGCGAAAGCGGCGACGAAGCCTTGGAAAAGGCGCTCGCCCAGGATTTCGACTTGGTCTTTTCCGATATCGTCATGCCGGGTCTCAGCGGCTTGCAGCTGGCGCAGGCCATAGAGAAGGCTCGTCCCAACCTGCCGATATTGCTGGCCACAGGTTACAGTGACGAGCTCGTGGGCAAGCACTCAAATCATTGGGCGGTCGTAGCCAAGCCGTATGACGGCACCACCCTCGCCGCCGCGATCGCGGCGGCCATTCAAGATAAGCGAGCAGGCTAGCCGGCGAAACGGATGGTGTGCCGAGTACCGTTTTCGTCCGATTTTGCCTCGTGCTTGGCCTTCAGCTGCTTGACGAAAGTCTGGACCAGTCTTGAGCCGAGGCCGGTGCCGCGGCTCTTGCCGGATCCGTCGATGCCGACGCCATTGTCAGCGACAACGAGCTCAATCTCCTTGCCAGCCTTCCTCAGGCTGACGCCGATCGATCCGTGACGTCCGTCGGGAAACGCGTGCTTCAGTGCGTTCGTGACGAGTTCGTTGACCAGGATGGAAATGCGGACTGTCGAATCGGCGTCGAGGATCATGTCGTCAAAAGCGCAGGTCAGCCGGACTCCGGGTCGGGACAAGCCTTTCTCGATCTGCCGGCAAAGCTCGTGGAGGTGGTCGGCAATTCGCACCTCCTCGAGGCTCTCGCTGGCGACGGCGAGCTTTTTCGACGCGTCGGCGATGGCCTTGATGCGGTCGGCGACCTGCTGCAGCGCGTTCTTGACGGTCGCGTCGTCGGCGCTCTTCGCCTGGGCCAGGACGAGTGCCAGCACGGTCTGATAATTGTTGCTGGTGCGGTGATCGATTTCCTTCAGCGCCTGCTGCAGCAACCCCAGCTGCGATTCACGCTTCGACCATGCGAGCGCGATTTCGCGCTGGTACAATCCGATGATGGCTAGGATCGCCAACTCGCAGGCGGTGGCGGTCACGAAAGCGCTTGTCGCGACGGCCTCCTTGGGACCGAGCGAGCCCCGGGGCGCCATGATGAAGATCCAGATCAGGGCCTGGCCCAGGATCAGCGTCATCAGCCCTGCGCGCCAGCCAGCCAGCACCGCCGCGGCCGCGATGCCGACGAAAATCGGCGCCAGCGGCGCGGTCTCGCCTACCAGGGGATAGAGTAGCAGGCGCGCGGCAAAGATGATGAGAGGCAGGCCGACACCTACCGCCACCTCAACAAGGATCGGCGGCAGCCTGCCCGCAAAGCGCTCCGGAAGCCGTGAACGAAAAATCCTTCTGATACGCCGCCCCACTCTGGCCAGCTTGCCCTGCCGGCTGTGGAAAACTTCTCACGAGTCGCAACCCGCCGCAATAAGCTATGTAAACCAGGCCGACGGGTTGAGTCGGACCAGCCTGGGATGCAGTTTGAGATCTGCAAAGGGGAGGTGGGCATGGACGTGAAGCAAAGCGCGGTTGCGGCGCCGCGCTGGTTCACAGCGGCGGCAATTGCAGCAGTCCTTTGGGAAGCGCTCGGTTGTTCGATGTTTCTCATGCAGGCGATGGCCGACCCCGCCTCGCTGCCTCTCGACCAACGCGCTGCCTGGGCCGCGACGCCGGCCTGGATGAACGCGGCGTGGGGTTTTGCCGTCGTCACGGGCATTGCCGGCGCGGTGCTGCTCGTGATGCGCCGGCGTCAGTCGGAGCCGCTGCTGCTGCTCTCTTTCCTCGCAGTCGTCGTTCAGTTCAGCGGGATGGTCCTGGTTCCGGCACTGCGAAACCTGACAAATTCAGACGATCTGTTCATGCCCTTCATCGTCGGCGTGATCTGCTACGCCGTCTGGCACTTGGCCCGCCGGGCAAGGAAGGAAGGCTGGCTTCGCTAGCCAGTCTTCCGCCTTCCTAACAGTCGTGCGGCTTGCCGACGTTGACCTTCAGGCATTCGGCTTTCTGCTTGGCCTTCTTGGCCTTGCGCGCGTCGGCAAGGTCGGCCTTTGCATCGGTTTCCCCACTGGCGCTCACATCGGCATTAGCAGCCGGATCCGCCTTCGCGGAGGCCTGCGCGTCGGTGCTGGCCGCGGCGCCCGCAGCCGGCGCCGGATCTTCCTTGGCGGTGGCCTGGACATCGGCGGTTGCGGGGGCCGTTGAATCGGGCGGAATCTCGGTCTGGCCGAGCGCGACCCCAGCGCCAAGCGTCAAAAGTGCCCCGGCCATGAGTGTCTTGAACATGATGATCTCCATTCCCTGTAAGCGCACGCAAATGCGCCGAGCGTTGACCAACCCACGTTCATAAAGGTGCGGTTCCGGTCGTTCCGGCTCGTCATCGGTGGCCTGTTGGACCGGTGGGGTGGCTGACGGGGAAGCGAACGATTAGAAGGCCGCTCATGTCGACTTTCACCATCGATACGGCGACGAGCCGGGCGACGCCCTCGCCGGTCCCCGGCAAGCGCATGACCGTCCCCGCCATCCGGGCCCGCAAGAAAGACGGGAAGACCGAGCAGCCGCTGGTCATGCTGACCGCCTACACGATGCGGATGGCCCAGTTGCTCGATCCGCATTGCGAGGTCTTGCTGGTCGGAGACAGCCTGGGGCAGGTGATCTACGGGCTGCCTTCCACCGTTCCGGTAACTCTGGAAATGATGTGCGCGCACGGCGCGGCGGTGGTGCGTGGCAGTTGGCACAGCCTCGTCGCGGTCGACATGCCGTTCGGCAGCTATGAGGGTTCGCCCGAACAGGCCTTCGCTAGCGCCTCGCGAATCTTGAAGGAGACCGGCTGCGCGGCGGTGAAGCTCGAAGGCGGCGAGGCGATGGCGGAGACGATCGACTTCCTCACCCACCGCGGCATCCCGGTTATCGGCCATGTCGGCCTGACGCCGCAGGCGGTGAACGTGCTCGGCGGCTACGGCGCGCGCGGCAAGAGCTCGGATGAGGCGAAGAAAATCCTCGCCGACGCCAAGGCGGTCGATCAAGCCGGCGCGTTCCTGATCGTGGTCGAAGGGGTTATGGAAGAGATTGCAAACAAGGTGACCGCTGAGGTGAAAGCCCCAGTGATCGGCATCGGCGCTTCGGCCCAATGCGATGGGCAGGTGCTCGTCACCGAGGATATGCTCGGCCTGTTCGAGCGGACGCCTCGTTTCGTGAAGCGCTACGCCGACCTCGCGAGCGAAATCGGCACGGCGGCGGCCAAATACCGCCAGGAAGTGATCGATCGAGGCTTCCCCACCGCCGACCAGACCTACCGGCCGAAGAGTTAGTTTCAGCCGATGACCCTGGTAGCAGCTTACAAATATCGCGGAGGCGAACGGGTCGAGGAGGTCAACCTCTACGATCCGAACCTGGTTTGCGAAGAAAATGAGTTCGTCTGGGTCGGCGTCGTCGAGCCAACGGAGGAGGAGCTCGCCTCGCTCCAGAAAAAGTTCGATCTGCACCCGCTGGCTGTCGAGGACGCCCACAAGGCGCATCAACTGCCCAAGGTCGAAGTCTATGGCGACCAGCTGTTCGTCGTCGCGACGACCGCTAGCTTCCGCGACGACGCCATCAGCTATGGCGAGACCGCCATCTTCGTTGGAAAACGCCACATCGTCACGGTTCGCCACGGATCTGTCCGCGACCACGGCATGCTGCGGGCGCAGCTGGAGGCATCGTCGAAGCTTCTCGCGCATGGGGTCGACTATGTGCTCCACGGCGTGCTCGATTTCATCGTCGACGGCTATCAGCCGGTGGTCGAGGAGATCGAGGAGGACGTGCTGGCGATCGAAACCTCTGCGGTCGATGCCTTCCTCAGCCGTGAGGAGGTCTCGCGGCTGTTCGCGCTGCGGCGTGAGGTCATTCGTTTCCAGCGGCACCTGGGCCCGATGACGGAAGTCTGCAGCCGGCTCGTGCGCGTCGACCTGCCCGTAATCGACGCCAATATCCGGCCCTATTTCCGCGACGTGCTGGACCACGTGCAACGTGTCAGCACGCGCGTCGATGCAGTGAAGGACGCGATTGCCAGCGTGTTCGAGGTCAGCACATTGTTCGAGCAGCAGCGGCAGGGCGAAATCACCCGCAAGCTGGCCGCCTGGGCGGCAATTCTGGCGGTGCCGACCGCGATCGCCGGCATTTACGGGATGAATTTCACCAACATGCCCGAGATCGACACGAAGTACGGCTACTATGTCGTCCTCGTTGTGATCGTCGCCCTTTGCACATTGCTATACGGCCGCTTCCGCCGAAGCGGCTGGCTCTGACGCAGGGCCCAAGTGCAGGTCGTGCGCCGCACGACCTGCGCTTGGGCCTTTGCCTTTCTTCCGCGGTTCGCTAGACGGGCGCCCGAGCCAGCTTTCGTTCATTATGAGGGGGGAAGGAAGCAGCTGGTGAATCCTATCCCCTTGGCATGAGGACCGAATTGGCGCTTCCCACCGACCCAGCCGAATCCTTCGTCCGCGAAGTCGACGAGAATCTACGCCGCGACCAGGCCCAGGATTTCCTGAAGAAGAACGGGCCGTGGATCGTCGGCGCCGTCCTCCTCTTCCTCGCCGCAGTCGCCGGCTATCTCTATTGGCAGGACCGCCAGCTGAAGGCGTCGGAAGCCGACACCGAAAAGCTGAACGAGGTCATGGTGGAGATTGGCGGCGGGCAAATCGCCACTGCCGAGAAGGACCTGCCGGCACTCCAGGGCTCGAAGTCGGAAGGCATCAGCGCCGCCGCTCGCCTTACCCATGCAGCACTCTTGCTGGACAAGTCGGACCGTAAGGCGGCGATGGATGAATATCGCGCCGTCGCCAACGACAAGGACTTGGCCCAGCCCTATCGCGACATGGCGATGATCCGACTGACCGCGCTCGAATTCGACCAGATCAAGCCCGAGGACGTGATCTCCCGGCTTGAGACGCTCGCCAAGCCCGGCAATCCATGGTTCGGCAGCGCCGGCGAACTGACCGCCATGGCGATGCTCAAGCAGGGCAAGAAGAGCGAGGCGGGGCGCATGTTCGCCGCCATGGCCGCCGACAAGCAGGTTCCCATTACCATCCGTAGCCGCGCGGTGCAGATCGCCGGTACGCTCGGCGTCGACGCCACTGCGTCGCTGCCTGCCGCAGCCCGATAGGACTGAAATCAATGAAGCGTAGCGTTTACAAGATTGGCATGGTTTTCGCGGCGGCCGCCCTGCTCGGCGGTTGCAACCCGTTCAAGAAGGACAAGCCGAAGACACCGGTCGTCGGCGAGCGCATCTCGGTGCTGGCCAGCGAAAGCGACGTCGAAATCGACGATGAAACGGCGGCCATGCCGTTCACCTTGCCCGAGGCGGTGGCGAACGAGGACTGGACGCAGCCGGGCGGCAATGCCCAGAAGTCGATGGGGCACCTCGCCCTCGGCAACAGCCTCGGGACGGCCTGGACCGTTTCCATCGGCGAAGGCAGCAGCAACAAGTCGCGCCTCGTTAGCTCGCCGGTCGTCGGCGGCGGCCGCGTCTACACGATCGATGCCATCGGCACTGTCCGGGCCTTCGACGTGCGCAACGGCGGCCAGGTCTGGAGCAGCAGCTTCGGCAAGGACATCAGCCGCGAAAGCAATTACGGCGGCGGCGTCGCCTACGACAACGGCCGGGTCTATGCGACCAACGGCAACGGTTTCGTCGCTGCGCTCGATGCCACGAACGGCGGTGTTGTCTGGACGGTGAAGCCGGGCGGCCCGCTGCGCGGCGCGCCGACTGCCACCAGCGATTCCGTTTATGTCATGAGCCAGGACAACCAGCTCTATGCGCTGAAGGAAAGCGACGGCACGACCAACTGGTCCAGCGCCGCGGCCCTTGAAATCGCCGGCATCTTCGGTGCGGCCTCGCCCTCGGTCGTTTCCGGCACCGTCGTCGCGGGTTTCTCGTCGGGCGAGCTCAACGCCTACCGTTACGAGAACGGACGCCAGGTCTGGAGCGACACTTTGTCGCGCACCAGCATCTCGACCAGCGTTGCCGCTTTGTCCGACATCGACGCCGATCCGGTCGTCGACGGCGGCCAGGTCTTCTCGATCGGCAAGGGTGGCCGCATGGTCGCCCTCGAGCTCACAAGCGGCCAGCGCATGTGGGAACTCAACATTGCCGGCAACGCGACCCCCTGGGTGGCGGGCGACTGGGTGTTCGTTGTGACCGATGAGGCCAAGGCGATTGCGCTCAACCGGACCAACGGCAAGGTCCGCTGGATCAATCAGCTGCCGCGCTGGGAAAATGAAAAGGGCAAGAAGAACCCGATCTTCTATTACGGCCCGGTGCTGGCCGGCGGCCGGCTTGTTCTGGTCAGCTCGCGCGGCGCGCTGATCAACATCAACCCGGAAAATGGCGCGTTCCTGACGCAGAGCCAGGTCGGCGCGGGCATCAGCCTGCAGCCGGTCGTCGCGGGGTCGACCCTGTTCGTGCTCGACGATCGCGGCCGGTTGACCGCCTTCCGCTAAGGTTGACCCGGAGGCAGGGGGCGGGCAGGGCGTCGCGCCATGCCCCTTCCCGTCGTCGCCATCATCGGCCGTCCCAATGTCGGCAAGTCGACCCTGTTCAACAGGCTGGTCGGCAAGCGCCTGGCGCTTGTCGATGACAGGCCCGGCGTCACCCGTGACCGGCGCGAGGGAGAGGCGCGCCTGTTCGACCTGACCTTCACGATCATGGACACGGCGGGGTTCGAGGACGAGGACCCCCACACGCTTCCCGGCCGCATGCGCGCCCAGACCGAAGCGGCGGTCCGCGACGCCGACGCCGCCTTGTTCCTGGTCGATGCTCGGGCTGGCATCACCCCGCTCGACGAGGAAATCGGCCGCTGGCTTCGTGGCGAGGACACGCCCGTGATCGTCGCCGCCAACAAGGCCGAAGGCCGAGGCGGCGAAGCCGGGCGCCTTGAGGCCTTCGCCCTTGGCCTTGGCGAGCCAATCGCCTTGTCCGCCGAACATGGCGAAGGCCTTGCCGATTTGTTCGAATCCCTCCGACCCTATGTCGAGCGCGAGGAGGAAGAGACCGTCGAGGAGGACGAGGAAGACCCCAGCCGTCCCCTGCATATCGCGATCGTCGGCCGTCCCAACGCCGGCAAGTCCACCCTCGTCAACACCATGCTCGGCGAGGAACGGATGATCACTGGCCCCGAGGCCGGAATCACCCGGGACTCGATCAAGCTGGACTGGGAATGGAAAGGCCGCGGCGTCCATCTCGTCGACACGGCGGGCCTCAGGAAGCGCGCCAAAGTCGAGGACAAGCTGGAAAAGCTGTCGGCCATGGATACCCGCCGCGCCATCGACATGGCCGAGGTGGTCGTGCTCTTGCTGGACGCCACGCGCGGGCTCGAGGCGCAGGATTTGCGCATCGCCGACCAGGTGATCGAGGAGGGCCGCGGCCTAGTCATCGCGCTCAACAAATGGGACGTTGCCGACCATGCCTCGTCGCTCTTCAACGGCGTCAAGGCAGCGTTGCAGGAGGGGCTGTCGCAGCTGAAGGACGTGCCGCTGCTCACAGTCTCGGCCAAGACCGGAAAGGGCATCGACCAACTGCTCGGCGCCGCCTTTGAAATCCGCGACAGTTGGTCGCGGCGCGTCACGACGGGCGAGCTCAACCGCTGGTTCGAGAAGGCGGTGGATAACAACCCGCCGCCGGCGCCGGGCGGCCGTCGCATCAAGCTGCGCTACATCACCCAGGTAAAGACCCGGCCGCCGACGTTCGTCGTATTCGGGACTAGGGTCGACCAGCTGCCGGAAAGCTACCGGCGTTATTTGCTCAACTCGATGCGGCGCGACCTGAAGCTTGGTGCCGTGCCGCTCCGGATGACGATGCGCGCGCCGAAGAATCCCTACGACGCTAACAAGGATTAGCCCCAATAATAACCGGCTCTTTACCCTTTTGCGGCTAGACCAGCAGCGTGGGACCACGCCCGAATGGGCATGAGGAGCATTGGTTTTGACCGACAGCCCGGACATCGTCGACTGGGTGCATTTCGAGAAGAGCAGGGCCGAGCTCGGCCCGGGCTTTATCCGCATCCTGAGCTATTTCCGCGAGGATGGCGTCAAATCGGTCGCGCAGATCGAGGACGCGATGCGCGAGCATAATACCGTTGCCCTCATCATTCCGGCCCACACGCTGAAGGGCGAGTCGCGCCAGTTCGGCGCCGAGCCGCTCGCGAACATCGCCGAGCTCATCGAGCAGACCGCACGCATGTGCGTCGAGACCCACCGCTTTCCGGATGAGCTGGTTCCCGAGGTCGTGCAGCTCCGCAAGCTCTTCGAGCAGACGGTCGAGCTGTTCGAAAAGGCGACCAACCCTTTGGTGACGCGCAATGCGCCGGGTGTCGGCGGCTTCGGCCGCAAGGTCAGCAACCAGGGCTTCGGCCGGATCTGACCTAGGCGGCGGCCGCCACCGTAGCGGCTCCGTGCTTCCACATCGGCTGTAATTTTCCCCGCGCGAGGCTGCGCCACGCCCACTCGAACGGTCCGTAATGGAAGCGCTCGAGCCACGGCTTCGACCATAGCAGCATCACGGTCCAGATCATGGGCGCCACCAGCCAGGCCTGCCAGCGCGACAGGCTGCCATAGAGCCCGAGGCCCCAGCCGAAGAAGACCAAACTGGCGATGATCGAAGTGCCCAGATAGTTGGTGAAGGCGCAGCGGCCGGCGGCGGCAATGCGCTCCGCCAACCAACCGCCTCTCCGGGTGAGCAGAATGATGAGCGCTGCATAGCCTAGCGCCATCAAGGTAATGAACGGCGTTTCCAGCACGACGAACGACCCCATCATGGCAATGGTGTAGAAATTCGTGCTGAGGTCGATGGCGACCACGCCGATGCCGGCGGCGATGCCGAGCGGGATCGTCCACGAGGCAAAGCGGCGATAGCTGGCGTCGGACCAGGCGCCGGTGAGGAAGCCCGACTTGTACCCAGCCATTCCGATCAGCATCAGCCCGATCGTGTCGGGGATGAAAACAAGCACGCCTTGAATGACATTGTCCCAGTGCCGCAGATTGCCGCTGGCGTAGCTGATCCATGAGCCCAGCATCCGGGCCTTGTCCTTGGCGATCTCGGCCGCTGAGGGATAAAAGCTGCCGAGCGCATCATTCCATTCCTTGATGGCCGACTGGGTCGCGCCCGGCGCGTGCGCCGCGATGTCCGCAAGATACTGGCTGTAGAGGAAGCCGGTGAACAGAAGCTCGTGCAGGACGAGCCAGATGATGCCCGAGACGACGAGCGCGCGCGGGCTCATCCGGCGGAACATGTAAGAGCACAGTCCGGCCACCGCGTAGAGCGTCAGGATGTCGCCGAACCAGATGAGATAATAATGGGCGAGGCCGAAGCCCAAGAGCACGATCATCCGCCGGAAGTGAGTCCACCAGCCTGACCGGCCCGAAGCCTCCGCGCGCTCGATGACGAGCAGCATCGAGGCACCGAAGAGCATCGAGAAGAGCGTCCGCATCTTGCCGTCGATGAGGATCATGTTGGTCGCCCAAAGTGCCAAATTGGGTCCGGCGTGGCCGCCATAGGCAGCGGGGTTAAAATAGGCGCTTTCGATCATCGCGAAGGCGATGACGTTGACCGAAAAGATGCCCATGACCGCGATGCCGCGGATCATGTCGAGCGTGACGATGCGCCTGGACGCGACGTCTGATGCGAGTGTCGCCATGCCTGCCCCCTAACCCCTGGGCAGGCTAGTCCTTTGCGGCCTCGCTCTGCAACTGAATGTAGTTCTGCAGCCCCATTCGCGCGATCATCTCGAATTGCTGCTCGAGCGTGTCGACATGCTCTTCCTCATTTTCGAGGATTTCGGAGAAGAGGTCGCGGCTGACATAGTCGTGAACCTTCTCGCAATGGGCGATGGCGCCTTTGAGTTGTCCGAGCGCTTCCAGCTCCAGTTCCAGGTCGGCCTTGAGGATTTCCTCGACATTCTCGCCGATGTGCAGCCGGCCAAGCAGCTGGAAGTTGGGCAGGCCGTCGAGGAACAGGATTCGCTCCGCAAGCTTGTCGGCATGCTTCATCTCGTCGATCGATTCGCCGCGCTCGAATTGTGCCAGCTTGTGGACCCCCCAATTGTCGAGCAGCCGGTAGTGAAGCCAATATTGGTTGGTCGCGGTCAACTCGTTCTTCAGCGCTTCGTTGAGCAGCTCGAGGACCTTGGGGTCGCCCTTCATGCACGCCTCCCTCTTGGCGAGGCGGCACTACGCCTTATCCACGGCAAATCAAAGCGAATTATTGGCGGAAAACTGCGAAAAATATGCGATTGAGAGTCAGTCGCAGGTAGGCGGTCAGGCTGCCTTCGGGACCAGCCTCAGCGGCGGGTGCTTGCCCAGCTCTTCGTCGATGACTTCCTGCGCATAGTCGAGGCAGCAGCCGCACTGCACTTCGCAACCCTGGCAGGCGTAGGCGGCTTCCGGAGTCTTGCAGCCACCGCGCGCGGCCAAGCGGACCTCGCTCTCTGTGATGCGGTTGCAGATACAGACGATCATGGAGCGCAGTATAACGATAATGCGAAACGTTCGCAATAACTATCGAAGCTCCTTTCTGATGACCAGCTTGAGGCCGGACCAGGTCTCATCGACTGCGCAGACTTTCACATCGACCAGGCCGAGCGGCAGCGCGACCGCCCGGATGACGTCTTCGGTGATATCGGTCTCGACCTTGGCGGCCTTTTTCGGCCAGCTGACCCAGATCATGCCGTCGCGGGCGATGAGAGGCAGCAGCATCCGCAGCTTGCAGTCGAGGGTCGCGGTATGGGTCGCAAACATATGCGCGGCCTCGACCGGCGGCTCCGGGCTTTCGAGCATGTCAGCGCCGGTATCGCCGATCTCGGTCCGGACGCTGTCCGGCATGGCATCGAACCAGGTCCGCTGGCCGGGCTTGAACCCCAGCTTCTTCGCTAATGGCGTCCCTGAATACCCGGCTGTCATCCCAGTTGCGGCCGCAGGAATCTCTTCGCGACCAGCGCCATCGGAATACCGACCAGGCAGATATGCGCGAACAGCTGCGTCGCGATGGACAGTGTCTTGGGTGGCAGCGGCGTCCCGAAGCGCACCGGCACGACAATCAGGTTCATGACCACATAGGTAATGAGGCCGTAGACGATCCCGACCATGATTGGGTTGGCGAGCTGGGCGGGATTGTGGCGGAGGTAGGCCATCAGCACTGCAGCCATGATCGCCATCAGCGCGAAGTGGACGACGAGGCCGAGGATGGCGCCGGTGGTGCCCATGTCCATCGCCTGCGGGAAGGGTCCGGAGCCGACATAGCGAAGCATGCCCGGGATCTGGCGGCCGAAAGCGACCGTCAGGATCATCGCGAACAATATGTCGAGCGAACCGGAAATCGCGGTCGCAATTGCGATTGGCTTAAGCATCAAACATCCTCCCCGGAACGGGGAGGGGGACCAGCCGGAGGCTGGTGGAGGGGCCCGGCCCGTTCCACGCAATTGTTGACGATCCATTCGATGACTTGGTCGGGCGAGCGCGACACATCGCTCGCGGGAATCCTCAGCGTCTGGACATTTCGCATCCGCAGCCAGCTATCGCGCATTTCGTCGGCGCGCGGGGCATTGCCCATGTCATGCGCCATGCCGTCGACCTCGATCGCCAATCGCGCTTCCGAGCAGAAGAAATCGAGGACATAGCCCCCGGCAGGATGCTGCCGCCGGAACTTGAATCCTCCGGGACGCTGGCGAAGCCGCTGCCATAGAATGATCTCGGGCGGGCTCATGGTTTGCCGCAGCCGACGCGCGTGCTTCACAGTTTGAGCTGGTCCGGAAAGCATCGGCGAGCGGTCCCCTCCACCATGCTTTGCATGGTCCCCCTCCCCGAGCAAGCTCGGGGAGGATTAGAACTCCGGCGTCAGCTCGCTGCCCATCAGCTTCGGGAAGAACCCTTCGCTCGCGGCGCGGAGGTCGCTCAAGCTTACGGCCTGCGAACCACCACGCTCGACGAGGTCGAAAGTCAAAGCCTCGCCGCCCGTCGTTCCGATCGGCACCGCGAACAGCTGCGCATCGTTGGCGAGCTGACGGACCTGGTCCGCGTCGTTGGTCGTGACGACGTAGCGACCCTGGTCTTCACCGAAGAGGATCGCGCCGGGGTTCGGGATCTGCGGAACGACCGTCATCGTCATTCCGATATTCCCCGCCAGCGCCATCTCGGCGACCGCCACGGCAGCTCCGCCGTCTGAGCAATCGTGGACCGCGGTGACAAGCCCGTTGCGGATCAGCTTTCGGATGCATTCGCCCGCGCGCCGCTCCGCGGCGAGGTCAACCGGTGGCGAAGGACCTTCCCGGCGATCGTGGCATACGTCGAGCCAAAGCGACTGGTCGGCATGGCTGTCGCTATGGCCGATCAAGACGATGTGCTCGCCCGCAGCCTTGAACCCAATCGTCGCCGACTTCTCCCAATCGTCCAGCAACCCAACGCCGCCGATGGCGGGAGTCGGCAGGATCGCGCTGCCGCCGCCCGTCGCCTTGCTCTCGTTGTAGAGCGAGACATTGCCGCTGATGATCGGGAAGTCGAGCGCGCGGCAGGCGTCGGCCATGCCTTCGAGGCAACCCACAAATTGCGCCATGATCTCGGGCCGCTGCGGGTTGCCGAAGTTGAGGCAGTTGGTGACGGCGAGCGGCTTCGCCCCGACCGCGCAGAGATTGCGATAGGCCTCGGCGATCGCCTGCTTCCCGCCTTCATAGGGGTCGGCATAGCAATAGCGCGGTGTGCAGTCGGTCGTGATCGCCAGCGCCTTCTTCGTGCCGTGGACGCGAACCACCGCGGCGTCGCCGCCGGGCGGCTGGACCGTGTCGGCGCCGACGCGATTGTCATACTGTTCCCAGATCCACCGCCGCGAAGCGAGGTTGGGGGACGCCATCAGCTTCAGCAGGTCGCCGGCGATGTCGGTCGATTCCGGCACCTCGCCGAGCGGCTTCACCTGCGCCCAGGCCTTGTACTCGTCGCGGCTCAGATAGGGCCGCTCGTAGCAGGGCGCCTCGTCGGCCAGTGGGCCCAGCGGTATGTCGCAGACGACCTCGCCGCCGAACTCGAGCACCATATGCCCGGTGTCGGTGACTTCGCCGATCACCGCGAAGTCCAGCTCCCACTTCCTGAAGATGGCTTCCGCCTCGGGCTCGCGGCCGGGCTTGAGGACCATGAGCATCCGCTCCTGGCTCTCGGAGAGCATCATCTCATAGGGCGTCATGCCCTCCTCGCGGCACGGCACCTTGTCCATGTCGAGGCGGATGCCGGCGCCGCCCTTGCTCGCCATTTCTACCGAGGAGGACGTAAGGCCCGCCGCACCCATGTCCTGAATGGCGACGATGATGTCCGTCGCCATCAGCTCAAGACAGGCCTCGATCAGCAGCTTTTCGGTGAAGGGGTCGCCGACCTGCACGGTCGGGCGCTTGGCGTCGCTGTCTTCCCCGAAATCGGCGCTCGCCATGGTCGCGCCGTGGATGCCGTCGCGGCCGGTCTTGGAGCCGACATAGACGATCGGATTGCCGACGCCGGTCGCGGCCGAATAGAAAATCTTGTCGGTCTTCGCGACGCCGACGGTCATGGCGTTGACGAGGATGTTGCCGTCATAGGCGGTGTCGAAATTGACCTCTCCGCCCACCGTCGGGACGCCGACGCAATTGCCGTAGCCGCCGATCCCCGCGACCACGCCCGCGATCAAATGCCGCATCTTGGGATGGTCCGGCCGCCCGAAGCGCAGCGCGTTCATGTTGGCCACCGGACGCGCGCCCATCGTGAAGACGTCGCGCAAGATGCCGCCGACGCCCGTCGCCGCGCCCTGGTGGGGCTCGATGTAGGACGGGTGGTTGTGGCTCTCCATCTTGAAGATGGCCGCATCGCCATCGCCAATGTCGATGACGCCGGCATTCTCGCCCGGACCCTGGATCACCCAAGGCGCCTCGGTCGGCAGCTTCTTCAGGTGGAAGCGCGAGCTCTTGTAGCTGCAATGCTCCGACCACATGACGGAGAAGATGCCAAGCTCGACGAGGTTCGGCTCGCGGCCCATCGCGTGCAGGATGCGGTCATATTCCTCCGGCGAAAGGCCGTGGTCGGCAACGATCTGCGGGGTGATGGCGGGCGCTTCGGCGACGGTCATGGC
Source organism: Sphingomonas alba (assembly GCF_023516555.1). GTDB lineage: Bacteria > Pseudomonadota > Alphaproteobacteria > Sphingomonadales > Sphingomonadaceae > Sphingomicrobium > Sphingomicrobium album. Next base: position 1,043,267 of record NZ_JAMGBD010000001.1, on the reverse strand, counting down.
GCCCACTAGCCGCGCTAAGGGCATAAAAAAACCCCCGGCCGGAACCGGGGGTCCTTTGTCTCGCGTCGAGCGGCTTAAGCCTTGCAGCTCTGCCCGTTCGCCGTGATCGAAACCGATTTGGCGTCGCCCTTGAGGTCGGCGCCCTGGACAAGCGTGCCGGGCTCGGCGCGGTCCTTCTTGAGGCGCGCGGTCCCGTCGCTCAACCAATCGACGTAGATGATGCTATTGTCCTTGCAGCGGTACGACTTCTGGGCGGTGATGGACGGCGGAAGAGCTACAGGGGCAGTGCTGTTGGCGACATTCGCCTGCGGATCATAAGGCTCAGTGGTGCTGAGATTGTGATCGGATTGGTCACAGCCGGCTAGCGCGGCGGCGGCAACCAGTAGAGTCGAGCAGAGGAGGCGCTTCATATCCCTTGGCATGTCGCCATCATTCGCCAACAGTCAATACGGGTGTTTGCCATTTGTCGACGCCGGGCATAGGCTCGTCGAACTGCGGGGGCAGGGGAGGATTGCTGAACGACATGCAGCGCGTGCGCATTGGATTGACGGGCCTGGCGTTCGTGTTCCTGCTTGTCCTGCTTGGCGCCGCGATCAGCCGCTGGAGTTCGGAAGAGCCGGCCGCGAACAACACCGCCAACATCGCCAACAATACCGCCGAGCCCAATGAGCCGCTGGCCGAGCTCGGTGTTGCGCCGGGCGACTCATCCGCCAAGAACGACTCCCAGAACAAGCAGTGAAACGTGCGCTGGCGGCAGCGGTGGCGCTGATAGCGCTGGTCTCCTGCCGTCAGGCGCCGGCTCCGAAGCCCCCTGAGCGGCCCAAGCCCGATCTCTTCCTACTCACCTCCCTGCCCATCGCGTGGAGCGAACAATTCTCGCTCGACCAACCGAAGTCACCGGTGATGACGGCGCTCGAGAAGGATTATCGCGTCAAGTTGATCGACCTGCCCAGCCAATTGCCGAAGGGCGCGGTCTTGCTGGCCGCTCAGCCGCGGGCACTTCCGGCCGAGGAATTGGTCAAGCTCGACGCGTGGGTGAGGGCTGGAGGGCGACTTTTGCTCCTTGCCGACCCGATGCTGGAATGGCCGAGCGATCTGCCGCTGGGCGACAAGCGCCGCGCGCCGACGGCTTTCGCTGACACCGGGCTGCTGCAACATTGGGGCCTGCGCCTCGATGCTCCGGAGCATAGGGGCCCGGTTCAATCGCAAATCGGCGGGCGGCCTGTGCAAACTGCCTCGCCGGGCCTGCTCGTCCTTGAGCGTGGAAGGTGCCGGTTCAGCGATCAAGGGTTCGTCGGGCGCTGCGCCATCGGCCGCGGGCAGGTCACGGTCATTGCCGACGCCGACTTCCTTAACGTCGGTACGGATGACCCAAACCTCTTTGCCCTGGAATCGCAGCTGGCTTCGCTGACCCGCTGATTCGGCTGGTTTTTCCGAGTCGCGTCGCCCACAAACTTATCCACAACCTGATCCACCCAGAACAGGACGAGAACAAACCCAAGTAATCCCGCCCAATTCGTCGCGATTTTCCATCTTTTTCCATCTTGGTGGGATTAAAACCCACAAAATGGCATCAAAATCCATTGTGTCCCCACCCGTGTTGAGTTACCAACATGTCTGGCGCGGGGGCATCCTCACCTTTGAGTGAAAACCGCAGGGCGCACGGCGATGTCGTGCAACCTGCGAACGGGGAAGCTTTGCGCGCCGCGGGAGTAGGACGTGGCGCTAGAGCATCTGTTTCAGGGCAGTGCCTTGAACGCGGTCGACGCGAAGGGTCGCGTCTCCGTGCCCGCCTTCCTGCGCTCCGTCATCGAACGCCGCGGCGACGCCAAAACCATCGTGCTTGCCAAGCATGACGCCTTCGCCTGCCTCTCCGCTTACGATCCCGGCTATGCCGCGCTGAAGCACGCCAAGATCGAGCGCCAGTTCGAGAAGGACGAACTCAACCCCGAAGCCGAGCTTGCCTATCAGGCCCGCACGCTCATGGCCTTCGGCGCTACCGAGGAAGTGCCCTACGACGCCTCCGGCCGCATCGTCTTGCCACCGATGATGCGCCGCAAGGGTGAACTCGGCGAACTCGCGCTGTTCCTGGGCGCCGGTGAGACCTTCCAGATCTGGAACCCCAAGCTGTTCCTCGCCGACAAGCGCATTCCTGAGGACATGAAAGATATCGCCCGCTTCCGTTTGGAAGAGCGGGGGGTGAAGCCATGAGTGCGGCCGCCGTTGCCCCGGCACCGCACGAGCCGGTGCTGCTCGAGGAGGTCGTCGCCGGCCTCGCCGTGCAGCCCGGCGCCACCATCGTCGACGGCACCTTTGGCGCCGGCGGCTACACCAAGGCCCTCCTGGGGGCGGGGGCGGGACGAGTGATCGCCTTCGATCGCGACCCCACAGCGATCGAGGAAGGCCGGTCGCTCGTCCCGAACTCCAACCTGACCTTGGTGCACGAGCGCTTCAGCCGCATGGACAGCGCACTTATTCAATTGGACGAAGCGCCGGTCGATGGGGTTGCGCTCGACATCGGCGTTTCGTCCATGCAGCTCGACCGTGCCGACCGCGGCTTCTCCTTCTCCAAGGACGGCCCGCTCGACATGCGGATGAGCCAGGCCGGCGAGTCCGCTGCGGAATTCCTGAATACGGCCGAGGAGGCCGAGATCGCCCGGGTCCTGCGTGACTATGGGGAGGAGCCGCGCGCCCGGGCGGTCGCACGCGCTATCGTCGGAGCGCGGCCCTTGACCCGCACCGCCGAGCTTGCCGCCGTCGTCCGCAAGGCCCTCGGCCACCGCCAGGGAATGAAAAGCGATCCCGCCACTCGCACTTTCCAGGCGATCCGTATCCATCTAAATGCCGAGCTTGAAGAGCTGGAGCAGGGGCTCCGTGCTGCCGAGCGCGTGCTGCGCCCGGGCGGCCGGATCGCCGTCGTCACCTTCCATTCGCTCGAAGACCGCATCGTCAAGCGCTTCCTCAAGGAGCGCAGTGGCAACGTTCCCGCCGGGTCGCGCCATCGCCCGCAAATCGCGCGCGGCCCGGCACCCACGTTCGAGAAGGTCGCCAAGCCCGTCGCCCCGTCGGAGCGCGAGCTGGCCAGGAACCCGCGCGCGCGCTCGGCCCGGCTGCGTACCGCTGTCCGTACCGATGCGCCCGCGTGGGACCAGGGAGGGCATGCATGAGCGCGCACGGCTTCAAGTCGGTGTTCATGGCCGCCAGCGTAGTTGGCGCCGCGCTCGGCTGTTACCTCGTCTCTCTGAATGTCGCCTCGGAACGGGCCAAGCTGGAAAGGGTCGAGGGCAAGATCGTCCTCGCCCAGCAGGACATCCGGGTGCTGCAGACCGAAATCGGAACGCGCGGACGGCTCGCCCAGCTCGAACGCTGGAACGCCAGGTTCATTCGCCTGTCGGCGCCGTCCGCCGACCAGTTCGTGGACGGCGGCTTCCAGCTCGCCGCGCTCGTCAAGCCGGACAAGCATCCGGCGATCGATGCGCCTGTCGTCCTGGCTTCCGCGCCCGCGCCTGAAGCGCCGGTCCGTCCCGTCGTCATCAGCGACGCCGACGACACGCCGCCGCCCGCGGTGGCCAAGCATCCTGATGCTGCGGACATGCTGCATACGGCCAGCTACGAGAAGCCTGCTCCGGTCGCTGTGAAGCCGGCCTTACCGCCGGTGGAGAAGCGCCCTGTAAAGTCGGTGGCTACCGTAACGGCGAAACCGGCGAAAAGCGCGACGGCTGACCCGCTGGCGCCCTTGCCGACAGCGGCATCCTCGGCCAAGGGCGGCGCTTCCAAGCCTGTTTCCGCAAAACCCAAGGACATCACTTCCGCCCGATGAACGCGCCCACGCCCGCTCTCGTCGCACGGCCCGAGCGGCTTCGTCTCGTCGGACAGAGGCGCCAGGTGCTGGCGGTCATGCACCAGCGGCTGATGTTCGCGATGATCGTCTACGCGGGCATCATCGGCCTCATCGTTCTGCGTATCCTGTGGCTCGCAGCCTTCGGCGATCATGCCGGCCGCAAGGAAGGCGTTGTGGCCCTCGTTCCGGCGCGGGGCGATATCGTGGATCGCGAAGGCCATCCGCTGGCACGGACCATCGATGCCTGGACCATTTCCCTGCATCCGAAGAAAATCATCGGCAACAAGCTCGACCTGGCGCGCACGCTGGCACGGCTGATGCCGGAGAAGACCGAGGCCGACTATTTCGCGATGCTGCGGTCGGACAAGCCCTTCTATTATCTTCGCCGTCGTTCGCCGCCCGCGCTCGTCCAGGCGATCAACGCCATCGGCGAACCGGGCCTCGCGATCGATAGTGAGCCCGACCGGCTCTATCCCCAGACCAGCCTTGCCGCCCACGTCATCGGCTACACGGACGTCGACGGCCATGGCATGGCCGGGGTCGAGCGCGCCTTCGACAAGGAATTGTCCGATCCCGCCCGCCGCGGCCAGCCGCTGACGCTTTCCATCTCCAGCCGTGTCCAGCAGGCGCTCGAGAACGAACTCAATGCCGCCTTGAACGAATTCAGTGCCATCGGCGCCGCCGGGGTCATCATGGATGTCCACACCGGCGAAGTCCTGGCAATGACCTCGCTACCGGAGATGAACCCGAACGTTGCCGGCAAGGCGACCCCCGAGCAGATGTTCAATCGTGCGACGCTCGGCGTGTTCGAGCTTGGCTCGACCTTCAAGCCGTTCACGCTGGCGATGGCGATGGATTCCGGCGTCGTCTCCGGACCGGGCCAGATATACAATTGCCCGGATGCGCTGCCGGTTTATGGCCACGTCGTTCACGATACCCATCCGTTCGGACGCCGCTGCTCCGTCGCTGAAATCATGATGGAAAGCTCCAACATCGGCATGGCCCAGATGGCGGACCAGCTCGGGATCCAGCGCCAGAAGGCCTGGCTCAAGAAAATGGGCTTCCTCGACAGGGTCGATATCGAACTGAAAGAGCGCGGCCGCGCCCTCAATCCCGGGTCGCGCTGGGGGCCGTTCGAAACCATGACCATCGGCTTCGGCCAGGGCATCGCCGTCGCGCCGCTCCAGCTCGCCATGGGCTATGCGACATTGTTCAACGGCGGCATCTATCATGCGCCGACCATTCTGAAGCGCGATGCGAGCCATCCCTTGCCGCAGGGCCGCCGCGTCTTCACCGCCGACACCAGCTATCGCATGCGCTCATTGCTCCGCCTGGTCGTAATGAAGGGCACCGGCAAGAAGGCCGACGCGCCCGGTTATAGGGTCGGGGGCAAGACCGGCACGGCGCAGAAGCTGATCAATGGCCGCTATAGCCAGACCATCAACATCACCAGCTTCGCCGGTGTGTTCCCGATGGACGACCCGCGCTATGTGATCGTAGTCATGCTCGACGAACCCAAGGCAACCAAGGACACCTACGGCTTCACGACCGCCGGCTGGAACGTGGCGCCCGTCGTTTCGCGCACCGTCAGTCGGATCGCACCGATGCTCGGCGTGCGACCCGACAAGGGCCGCGAACCCAACATGGCGGAAGTATTGCCCTTCGTTCACGAGGAGAAATAATCCCGTGAACCTGGGTGAGCTCGCCGGCATCGCGAACGATTCCGAAGTCACCGGCTTTGCGATCGATCATCGCAAGGTCGTGCGCGGCAATGTCTTCGGCGCCTTCCGCGGCAGCCGCTTCAATGGCGAGGATTTCATTGGCGAAGCCATTGCCAATGGAGCTGTGGCGATCGTCGCATCGCCCGACGCAAAGGTCGAAGGCGTGCCACATTTGGCCGCCGATGAGCCGCGCAAGCTCTTCGCCGAACTCGCCGCCAGATATTACGCGCCCTATCCGGAGGTCGTCGTCGCCGTCACCGGCACCAACGGCAAGACCTCGACGGTCGAGATGACGCGCCAGATGTGGCGCATGGCCGGCCACAGGTCTGCATCGATCGGTACGCTGGGGGTCACCACCGCCGACGACCAGGTGACGACGGGCCTGACGACGCCCGACATCGTCACCTTCCTCAACAATGTCGCCGGCTTGAAGAAGCTCGGGATCAGCCACGTCGCCTACGAAGCCTCGAGCCACGGGCTCGACCAGTATCGCGCCGAAGGCGTGCCCGTCCGCGCCGCTGCCTTCACCAACTTCAGCCGCGACCATCTCGACTACCACCCCGACATGGACGCATATTTCGCGGCCAAGATGCGGCTGTTCGACGAGGTGGTTGAACCGGGCGGCACCGCCGTCTTGTGGACTGCTGATCCCAAGTCCGGACAGGTCATCGAGCACGCGATGAAGCGCGGGCTCAACATCATAACCGTCGGACCCGACGCCGAGACCATTGCGCTGGTCAGCCGCGCGCCGACCCCGCTCGGCCAGTCGCTCGTCATCCGCTTCGGCGGCAAGGAATATAAGCTCAGCCTGCCGCTCATTGGCGCCTATCAGGCCGCGAACGTCCTTGTGTCCGCCGGCCTAGTGCTGGCTACCGGCGGCGAATGGGCGGCGACCTTGTCCGCCATGGGTCGCGTCGCGCCAGTGCGCGGGCGCCTCGAGCGCGCGGTCATCAGCCGTGCCGGCGCCCCGGTCTATGTCGACTACGCGCATACCGCCGATGCGCTGGAAGCCGCGATCGAAGCGCTGCGGCCGCACGTCGAGGGCAAGCTCATTACCGTCTTCGGCGCCGGCGGCGACCGCGATGCCGGCAAGCGTGCGCCGATGGGCGAAGTCGCGGCGCGGCTTTCCGACGTCGTCATCGTCACCGACGACAATCCGCGCGGCGAAGACCCGGCGCTCATACGCTCGGCAATCATGCAAGGCGCGTCCGGAGCGACCGAAATCGGCGGCCGCCGCGAGGCCATTGCCGAGGCGATCCGGCTGGCCGGCCCGAAGGACATTATACTGCTCGCCGGCAAGGGCCATGAGACCGGTCAAATCATTGGAAACAAAGTATTTCCTTTCGATGATGCCAAAGTCGCCAGGGAGTGCGCGGCATGAGCGCGCTGTGGACCAGCGCCGAGATCGAAGCGGCCACCGGCGGCAAGGCGAACGTGGCGTTCGACGCGACCGGCGTCACATTCGATAGCCGTGAGGTCGGCCCCGGCGACCTGTTTGTCGCCATGCCAGGCACAGTCCACGACGGCCACTCATTCGTCACCCAAGCTTTCGCTTCGGGCGCGGCCGCTGCAGTCGTCTCACAACCCGTCGATGGCCCCCATGTCCTGGTCGACGATGTCGCCGCCGCCCTGACCGCCATGGCGATCACCGCCCGCGAGCGGATGAAGGGCACGGTGCTCGGCGTCACCGGATCGGTCGGCAAGACGAGCACCAAGGAAGCGCTGTCCGCGGCACTGGAGCGCAGCCGCCGCGGCCCGGTCCACAAGTCGGTGAAGAGCTACAACAACCACACCGGTGTGCCGCTGTCGCTGGCGCGGATGCCGCGCGAGGCCGTCTATGCCGTGCTCGAAATGGGCATGAACAATGCCGGCGAGATCGCGGCCCTGACCCGGCTGGTCCGGCCGCACGTTGCCGTCGTCACATCGATCGCCCCCGCGCATATCGAGAACCTCGGCTCGATTGAGTCGATCGCCGACGCCAAGGGCGAGATCTTCCAGGGCCTCGAACCCGGCGGCACCGCCATCATCCCTGAAGACAGCCGACAGCGCGATCGCCTGGTGCGCGCCGCGCGCGATCATGCCGAGCGGGTCGTGACCTTCGGCCTGAGCCAGGACGCGGATGTCACCGCGCTGCATGCCGTACGGTCCGACGCAGGCGGCTACCTGATCACGGCCCGGCTGATGGACAGCGAGCTGACCTACACTTTGTCCCAGCGCGGCGAGCATTGGGTGACCAACTCACTGGCGGTTCTGGCGGCAGTAGAAGCAGTTGGCGGCGATATCGCGGCTGCCGGGCTTGCCCTCGCCGACATGGGCGGACTCAAGGGCCGCGGCGAGCGGCACAAGATTGAGCTGGAAAACGGCGAGGCCCTGCTCATCGATGAAAGCTACAACGCCAATCCCGCAAGTATGGCGGCGACATTGAAGAGCCTTGGTGTCGAGGATGCGAAGCGTCGCATCGCGGTTCTGGGGCCCATGCGCGAGCTTGGCGAGCACGCCAACGACCTCCACGCCGGACTCGCCGAGCCGGTGCTCGAAGCCAAGGTCGACCACCTCATCCTCATCAACGGTGACATGGCGCCGCTGGCCAATGCCCTGGGCGAACAAATTGCCATCGACCGAGCCGCCACCGTCGACGAAGCTACAGAGCTGTTGCTGGCGATGCTGCGCGACGGCGATGCGGTGCTGGTCAAGGCGTCGAACAGCGTCGGGCTTGCGAGGCTCGTCGACCGGGTTACAGAAGCGGGAGTCCCATGCTCTACGTAATCGCCGAGCAGCTTGGATTCCCCGGAATCCTCAACCTCATTCGCTACATCAGCTTTCGGGCTGGTGCCGCGAGCGCCACCGCGCTGCTTATCGGCCTGCTGCTTGGGCCGGCCTTCATCCGCTGGCTGCGCGCCAAACAGGGCAAGGGCCAGCCAATCCGCGCAGACGGTCCGCAAAGCCATCTCGCAAAGGTCGGCACGCCGACCATGGGCGGACTGCTGATCCTGATCTCCGCCTTCGTCTCGGTCCTCCTGTGGATGGACCTCAAGAACCCTTACGTCTGGGCGTGCCTGTTGGTGACGGCGGGCTTCGGCCTGATCGGGTTCCTCGACGACTATGACAAGGTGAAGAAGGCCCACCATGCGGGGCTTTCCGGCAAGATGCGGCTGGCCCTGGAGTTCCTGATCGCCGGCGTCGCGACCTGGCTGATGGTCGGCAACAGCAACACAGAGCTGTATTTGCCATTCGTGCAGGGACCGGTTCTCGACTTGAGCTGGGGCTACATCGCCTTCGGTGCCTTCGTCATCGTCGCGTTCGGCAATGCCGTGAACCTGACCGATGGGCTCGACGGGCTGGCAACCATGCCCGTGATCATCGCCAGCATGGCCTTCCTCCTGATCGCCTACCTCGTCGGCAACGTGAAGTTCGCCGAGTATCTCGGCATTCCGCACGTGCCCGGCGTTGGCGACCTGACCGTCTTGCTCCTTGCGATCATCGGCGCGGGCCTCGCTTTCCTCTGGTTCAACGCGCCGCCGGCGGCAGTCTTCATGGGCGACACCGGCAGCCTCGCTTTGGGCGGAGCGCTCGGCGCGGTCGCAGTGGCGACGCACCACGAGTTCGTACTGGCGATCGTGGGCGGGCTGTTTGTGCTCGAAGCGATGAGCGTCATCATTCAGGTCTTCTTCTACAAGCGCACCGGGAAGCGCGTCTTCCGGATGGCACCGATCCACCACCATTTCGAGCATCTCGGCTGGAGCGAGCCGACGGTCGTCATCCGCTTCTGGATCATCAGCTTCGTGCTGGCGCTCGCCGGCCTGTCGACCCTCAAATTGCGGTGATCACGGCCAAGGCCTTCGCCGGCAAACATTACGCAGTCTACGGCCTCGCGCGGTCGGGCATCGCGACGATCGAGGCGCTGCTGGCCAGCGGAGCCAAGGTGACGGCGTGGGATGATAATCCCGACGCCCGTGCCAAGGCCGAGATGTGCTCCTGCGAAGGCAGGAGCCCACTACTGGATCCCCGCCTTCGCGGGGATACAGGATTCAACGAAATCGGCGCTTTCGACTCCTTGGTACTTTCGCCAGGAGTTCCGCTGAACCGCCACCCGATCGCGCAGGCTGCGCGGGCGGCGGGCGTCGAAATCATCGGCGACATCGAGCTGTTCGCCCGCGCCCGGCCGGAGCTGCCGCCGCACAAGGTGGTTGGCATCACCGGCACCAACGGCAAGTCGACGACCACTGCGCTCATCCATCACATTCTCAAGACTGCCGGCGTGCCGACGACGATGGGCGGCAACATCGGCCTGCCGATCCTGGCGCAGGAGCCGCTACCCGAAGGCGGCGTCTATGTGCTGGAACTGTCGAGCTACCAGATCGACCTGACGCAGAGCCTTGATTGCGACGTCGCGGTGCTGCTGAACATCACGCCCGACCATCTCGACCGGTATGAGAGCTTCGAGGCCTATGCGGCATCGAAGGCGCGGCTGTTCGAGATGCAGACCAGTACTCACACCGCAGTGGCGCGATCCGCTGATTGGTGGGGCAAAGGTGCCCAAGAGAAAAGCAAAGCTGGCCATCTCGATGTGTTCGACGACGCGTTCCACAACTGGCAGGCCGAATCTGGCGCAATAGGCGTTTTTGAGCAGCCTCAGTGGCCTTCGCTGCAGGGACCCCACAATCTTTTGAATGTCTCAGCTGCGATGTCGACTTGCTACCTGTTGGGGTTGGGAGGCGAGCAAATTCGCGATGGCCTCCGCACCTACCCCGGCCTCCCGCATCGCATGGAGCGCATCCGCGAAAAGGATGGCGTGCTGTTCGTCAACGACAGCAAGGCGACCAATGCCGAGGCGGCGGCGCCGGCGCTGGCGGCTTATTCCAAGGTGCGCTGGATCCTTGGCGGTCAGGCGAAGACCGAAAGCCTCGGCGATACAGAGGCCCAACTCGGCCATGTCGTGAAGGCGTATACGATCGGCGAAGCTGGGCCAATGTTCGCCCGGCTGCTCCGCGACCTCGCCGTTCCGGCCGAGGAATGCGAAACGCTTGAAATTGCGACAAATCGCGCCGCGGAGGATTCACTTCCAGGCGATGTTGTTCTACTCTCGCCGGCGAGCGCGTCGTTCGACCAATTCAGGGACTTCGAAGCGCGAGGGGACCGGTTCCGGGAGCTGGTGGAGGGGCTATGACCGCGGCAGGGATTTCGCGCAGCATAAGGGCCAAGGCGGAGTTGTTGGATCCGAGCCGTTACGGCCGCTCCGACCGCTCGCCGATTGGCCGCTGGTTTTGGGAAATCGACCGCGTCCTGCTGCTGCTCGTCGCGGTGCTGATCGGCATCGGCCTGATCGCCGTCGCCGCCGCGTCGCCGGCCGCCGGTCAGCGCTATTCGGGTGGTAACGTCCGCTTCAACGAACTCCATTATTTCTACCGCCAGATCATCTGGATCGGCGCCTCGCTGCCGGTCATGATCGGCATTTCGATGATGCCACGCGACAAGCTCCGCCGCCTCTGTGTTGTCGGAGCCGTCATCTTCCTGGCGTTGCTGGCGCTGGTGCCGGTCATCGGTGAGGAGAAGAACGGTGCCGTCCGCTGGCTCAACATCGGGGTCGGCCAGCTGCAGCCGTCCGAATTCCTCAAGCCGTTCTTCGTCGTTGCGCTCGCATGGCTCCTGAGCCTCAGACAGAGCGACAAGAGCCTGCCGGTCTTCCCGCTGTCGGCGGTGCTAACCGGCATCGTCGCCTTCCTGTTGATGAAGCAGCCCGACTTCGGCTCGACCATCATCTTCGCCAGCGTCTGGATCGCCATGCTGGCGCTCGCCGGTCTTCGCATGCGGCTGCTCATCGGCCTTGGCGTCGCGGCGGTCCTCGGCGTCATCATCGCCTACTTCACCTATGACGTCGCAACCGTCCGCATCGACGGCTTCCTGTTCGGCCAGGGTGATACATTCCAGACCGACAATGCCATGCGGACGCTGACTGCCGGCGGCCTCTTCGGCATGGGGCCGGGCGGTGGCACGCGGAAGTTCGGCCTGCCCGAGCCGCATACCGATTACATCTTCTCGGTCATCGGCGAGGAGTTCGGCCTCATTGCCTGTCTCGCCATCGCCTGCCTCTACCTCGCCATCGTCGGCCGGGTGCTCGTCAAATTGCTCGATGAGGAATCGCCCTTTGCCATCCTCGCCGCTGCCGGTCTCGTCATCGAGTTCGGGCTGCAGGCGCTGATCAACATGGCAGTCAACGTCCAGATCGCCCCATCAAAGGGCATGACCCTGCCGTTCATCTCCTATGGCGGCAGCTCGATGCTGGCGCTCTCCATCGGCATGGGATTGCTGCTCGCCTTCACGCGCAGAAATCCGTATCTCACGCGCTCGCCCTATGTGGTTAAATGGAGCGGTGAGGCCGTAGCCGGATGAACGTCATTCTTGCCGCCGGAGGAACCGGCGGTCACATGGTCCCAGCCCATGCGCTTGCCGCGGAGCTAAAGGCGCGCGGTTATGGCGTCGGCCTTGTCACCGACGCGCGCGGCGCGAAGATTCCCGGCCTGTTCGAGGATGTGCCGGTGCACGTGCTGCCGGCTGGCCGGACCGGTGGCGGGCCGCTCTCATGGTTGAAGGCGGTAGGCTCGGTCATCGCTGGACGGCGCGAGGCGAAGAAGCTTTATCGCAGCTTCCGTCTTGACGTTGTCGTCGGCTTCGGGGGCTATCCCGCGTTTCCGTCGCTGCTGGCGGCGAGTTCGCTCAAGGTGCCGACGATCCTGCATGAGCAGAATGCCGTGCTTGGGCGCGTCAATCGGTTGCTTGCGGGCGAGGCGGAAGCGATCGCCACCGCCTACGACCAGGTCGACCGGCTGAAGCCTGCTTACGCCAAGAAGACAGTGCTGGTCGGCAACCCGGTCCGCGAGGAGGTCGCTCGATTGGGCGAGGCGCCGCTGCCGCCATTCGACGATTATGCGCCGCTCAAGATCCTGATCACCGGCGGCAGCCAGGGCGCGACGATTCTCGGCCAGGTCGTCCCGGAAGGCCTCGGCCTGCTCGGGCCGTCATTGCGTCACCGGTTGCAGATCGTCCAGCAGTGCCGGCCCGACGACATCGACCAGGTCCGCGCCCGCTATGCGGAGCTCGGCATTCCCGCCGAGCTGATGACCTATATCACCGACATGCCTGACAAGATCGCCGACGCGCATCTCGTCATCGCGCGCGCCGGAGCATCGACCATTGCCGAGCTTACGGCGGCGGGGCGCCCTGCGATCCTGGTGCCACTGCCGATCGCCACCGACGATCACCAGACCGCCAATGCGCGCGAAATGGCCAAGGCTGGCGGCGCCCGCATGATCCCGCAGCCGGAATTCACGCCCGAAGCACTGGCGCGCCAGATCGAGGCACTGGCCCAGGACCCGCAGGCGTTGGCCAATGCCGCGGCGCGCTCGCTGTCCGTCGGTCGCCCCAACGCCGCTCGCGACCTTGCCGACCTGGTCGAACGCATCGGCGGCGGGCTGTCGCCGATCCCCGTCGGACTTGCCGCTCGCACCGCTCCCGAAACCGTCACGAACGGCGTCCCGGCATGATGAAGGCTTTGGGCACTGACATCGGTACGATCCATTTCGTCGGAATCGGCGGCATCGGCATGTCCGGCATCGCTGAAGTCATGCATCAGCTCGGCTACAAGGTGCAGGGCTCCGACCAGGCCGACAGCTACGTGGTCGAGAAACTGCGGAAGGCCGGCATTCCCGTCTCAATCGGTCATGACGCCGGCAATCTCGGCGATGCCACCGTCATCGTCTGCTCGACCGCGATCAAGGAAAACAACCCCGAGATCGCTGCTGCGGTCGAGCGCCGGCTGCCGCGTGTCCGCCGTGCCGAAATGCTCGCCGAGCTGATGCGGATGCAGAAGACGATCGCCGTCGCCGGCACCCACGGGAAAACGACGACGACCTCGATGATCGCCTGCCTGCTTGACGCCGGCGGGATCGACCCCACCGTCATCAACGGCGGCATCATCAACCGCTACGGCTCCAACGCGCGCCTCGGCAAATCCGACTGGATGGTGGTCGAGGCCGACGAGAGCGACGGCAGCTTCCTGCGGCTTGACGGCACCATCGCCGTCGTCACCAATGTCGATCCCGAGCATCTCGAACATTATGGCGATTTCGACCGCGCCAAGGACGCCTTCGTCGAGTTCATCGAGAACGTTCCCTTCTACGGCCTTGCAGTCATGTGCATCGACGACCCGGACGTACAAGGCTTGATCGGGCGCATCCGCGACCGGCGTATCGTAACCTATGGCTTCTCCGCCCTTGCCGACCTGCGGGCCGATAATGTCGAAGTTGTCGATGGCGGCTCGCAGTTCGATGCCGTCATCCTCGAACGCGATGGCTCGCGGCGCTCAATCACCGGCATTCGCATGCCGATGCCGGGGCGCCACAATGTGCTAAACGCGCTTGCCGCCATCGCCGTCGGAATCGAACTCGGCATGGACGATGCCGCCATCGCCCGCGGCTTTGAGAAGTTCGATGGCGTCAAGCGCCGCTTCACCCGCGTCGGCGACGTCGATGGCGCGATCGTCATCGACGACTACGCCCACCATCCGGTCGAAATCCGCGCAGTGCTATCCGCCGCGCGGGAGAGCGCCGAAGGACGCGTCATCGCCGTCGTTCAGCCCCATCGCTACACTCGGCTGCAGGCGCTGATGGACGACTTTCAGAACGCCTTCAACGATGCCGACATCGTCATGGTCGCCCCCGTCTATCCCGCTGGCGAGGAACCGATCGAGGGCGTCGATAGCGCCGCGTTGGCGGAGGGCCTTCGCGTCCATGGCCACCGCATGGTGAAACTGGTGGAGAGCGCCGACGATCTCGCCTCGTCGCTCCGCGACATCGCCGCCGACGGCGACATGATCCTCTGCCTTGGCGCCGGCGACATCACCAAATGGGCTGCTGGCCTGGCCGACGGCATCGCCAAGGCGCGGAAGAGCAAGAAATGAGCTCTATCGCCGAGCTGCCGCAGGTGAAGGGCAAGCTCAAAAGTGATGCCCCGCTCGCGCCGCTGGTCTGGTTCAAGTCCGGCGGAAATGCCGAATGGCTGTTCGAACCTGCGGACGAAGCCGACCTCGTCGATTTCCTTCGCCAACTTGATCCCGATGTCCCGGTGATGGCGCTGGGCTTAGGCTCCAATATGATCGTTCGCGACGGCGGCGTGCCTGGCGTGGTCGTCCGTCTCGGCAAGGCTTTTGCGAAGATCGACCGGCTCGACGAAACCACGCTGCAATGCGGCGGGGGCGCGAGCGGCATTCTCGTGTCGTCGACAGCGCGTGACGCTGGCGTCGCCGGGCTCGAATTCCTGCGCGGCATCCCCGGAACGGTCGGCGGTTTCGTTCGAATGAACGGCGGCGCCTACGGACGCGAGGTCTGCGATATCCTCCTGTCCTGCCGCGTTGCGCTTCGCGACGGCACCGTCGAGAAATGGCCCGCCGAACGGCTCGGCTACACCTACCGTCATTCCGAATTGCCCGAAGGCGCGGTGGTCCTTTCTGCCGTCTTCCGCGGCACGCCGGGCCAGCCGGAGGCCATTGGTGCCGAGATGGATGCCATCGCTCGTGCCCGCGAGGAATCGCAGCCGCTCCGTAGCCGCACCGGCGGGTCGACCTTCAGGAATCCGCCGGGCCACAAGGCCTGGGCTTTGGTCGATGCGGCGGGCTGCCGCGGAATGACGCTGGGCGGTGCGCAAGTTTCGGAAAAACACTGCAATTTTCTTTTGAACACGGGCTCGGCGACCTCTAGCGATATCGAAGCGCTCGGCGAGGAAGTGCGCCGCCGCGTGATGGAGAAAACCAACATTCAGCTGGAATGGGAAATCCAGCGCGTCGGAGTGGAATGACCGGTGAATAAGGACCTGAACGTCGTGGTGCTGATGGGCGGCTGGTCGTCCGAACGCGAAGTCTCCCTGACCAGCGGCCAGGGTGTGGTCGAAGCGCTGCGCGGCCGCGGCTGGTCGAACGTCACGGCGGTCGACATGGACCGCAATGTCGCCTCAGTCCTGACAGCCATACGCCCCGACGTTGTCTTCAACGCGCTGCACGGCACTCCCGGCGAGGACGGCACGGTTCAGGGCATGCTCGACCTGATGCAGATCCCTTATACGCACAGCGGACTCGAAACCTCGGTGATCGCCATCGACAAGGAACTGACCAAGATGGTGCTGGTCCCCGGCGGCATCCGCATGCCCAAAGGTAAGGTGGTTGAGAGCGACACGCTCTACGACGGCGATCCGATGGCGCGACCCTACGTGCTGAAGCCGGTCAACGAGGGCTCGTCCGTCGGTGTCGCCATCGTCACCAACGACAGCAATTACGGCAACCCGATCGGTCGCGATGTCGAAGGCCCGTGGAAGCATTTCGACCATTTGCTCGCCGAGCCCTTCATCAAGGGCCACGAGTTGACGGTGGCAGTCATCGGCGGGGAGGCGCTCTGCGTCACCGAGCTGAAGCCCAAGGTCGGTTTCTACGACTATGACAGCAAATATACCGATGGACTGACGGAACATGTCTGCCCGGCGGAGGTCCCCGACAATATCGCCAAGGCGATGATGGACATGGCCGCCCGCGCGCACAAATTGCTTGGCTGCAAGGGCGCGTCGCGCTCCGACTTCCGTTGGGATGAAGAGCAGGGCGAGGAGGGCATCTACCTCCTCGAGGTCAACACCCAGCCCGGCATGACGCCCTTGAGCCTGGTTCCCGAGCAGGCCCGCCAGCGCGGAATTGAATATGGCGAACTGGTCGAACGTCTGATCGCCGAAGCACTCGACGACGCGGCGCAAAATGCCAGGGCGCTGGAGGGCGCGGCTGGATGAGTGCGGCCCACGTCCGGCGTGGATCGGGCAGCGGGCGGAAGCGCGGCAAGCCTGCGCGCGGCAAGGTCACGGTTCCCAGGAAGCTCGTCGACAAGCTGCCGGTGCAGCAGGACAGCGCCAACCGGCTGGCCCGTTGGGCATTCGGCCTGTTCGCTGCGGCGGCGGTGGCGGTGACCCTGGTGGCCCTCGATATTCCGGCCAAGGCAGGTTTGGCCGCCGGCGAGGCCATCGGCGACGCCGGTTTCCGCGTGCGCAGCGTCGATGTCCAGGGCGTGCATCGCATGGACCGCAAACCGGTCTATCAAATCGCGCTCGACCAGAAGAGCATGGCCATGCCGCTCGTCGACGTCGCCGCCATCCGCGAGCGGCTGCTCCAATATGGCTGGGTCAAGGACGCGCGCGTCTCGCGCCGCCTGCCTGACACACTGGTCATCGACATTATCGAGCGGAAGCCGACGGCAATCTGGCAGGACAGCAGCAAGCTGTCGCTGATCGATGCGGAGGGCGTCGTCCTCGACCGCGTTCCGATCAGTGCCATGCCAGACCTGCCCTTGCTGATCGGGCCAGGCGCAAACGCGCAGAGTCGCAACCTGCAGGCGCTGCTCCAGGGCGCGCCGACGCTTGGGCCGCAGCTGGAATCGGCGACCTGGGTTGGCCGTCGTCGCTGGGACCTCAATTTCCAATCCGGTGAGACCGTCGCGCTGCCGGAGGGACAGGCCGACGCAAAAGCGGCACTTGCCAAGTTCGCGAAACTCGACAAATCGGCAGGCTTGCTCGGACGCGGAATCCTTCGCATCGACCTTCGCATTCCGGGCAAGATGGTCGTCCGCCTGCCGCGCGCGCCGGGCGAGCCGATCGTTCCCGAAACAAAGAACCAGAGTTAGTACCGTAAACCGAATGGCCGACCCCACCTCGCAGCCCCTGATCACCGCCCTCGACATCGGCTCGTCGAAGGTCAGTGCCTTGATCGTCGCTCCCGACGCGGACGGGCGGCTGCGCGTACTCGGCTCAGGCCAGCGAGAGAGCCAGGGCGTCAAGCGCGGTTACGTCACCGACGTTGACGGCAGCGAAGTCGCCGTCCGCGAGACAGTCGAGAGTGCCGAGCGTATGTCAGGTGTCACTATCGATGACGTCTGGGCCAGCTTTGGCGCGGGCGGGCTGACCAGCGAGGACGCCAACGTCGAGGTCGAGCTCGGCGGCCACCAGATCGAACAGTCGGACATTACCGAGCTGCTCCGCCACGGCCGCACCGCGATCGATCGCGGTGACCGCGTTGTCCTTCATGCCCACCCTGCACTTTATACGATCGATGGTGTCGAGGGCGTTCGTCAGCCCATCGGCCTGCATGCCGAGCGACTGGGTGTCGACATTCACGTTATCGCCGCCGATCCGGCGCCGCTGCGCAACCTCGACTATGTCATCCGCTCGGCGCACCTCGGTGTCCGCGCCATCGTGGCTTCGCCCGTTGCGGCTGCGCTCGCTTGCCTGACGCCGGAAGAGCGAGAGCTGGGCGTCGCATTGGTCGAGCTTGGTGCCGAGGTCACCAACGTTTCGCTTCATGTCGGCGGCATGCTTGTCGGCCTCCGCTCAATCCCGCTCGGGGCTCGCGACATCAGCGATGACATCGCCTGCGCCTTCGGCGTGCAGCGGCGCGATGCCGAGCGGCTGAAGTGTTTCTACGGCTCGGCGATGACGAGCCCTCGCGACAATCACGAGATGATCGAGGCCAACCAAATGGGGGCGGAGGCCGGAACCGAGCCGATGCGCATCACCCGCGCCCAGCTGATGACCGTCATTCGCCAGCGCGTCGAGGAGCTCACCAACCAGGTCGACAATGCCCTTAAGGGACTAGGATTCACTGGCCCCGTCGGGCGCCAGGTCGTGCTGACCGGTGGCGGCGCCGAACTCAAGAACATCGCCGACTACATGCAGGGTGTGCTTGGGCGTGCAGTCCGTGTTGGGCGTCCAAAGACGATCACCGGCCTCCCTGATGCGCACAGCGGCCCCGCTTTCGCGACGTTGGTCGGGCTGGCAATGCTTGCGGCAGGCGGCACGGGAGACTTGCGCGACCTGGCACTCGGCACAGTCATCGAAAAGAAGACCGGGCAGGGTTTCATGGGGCGTCTGGTCTCGGCCATGAAGGGCGGGTTCTAGCCAGTCAACCGGGGGGGGGGTTATGGCGACAGCAACTACAGGGGCGACCGTACGGACGGCCGGGAACGCGCTGATCCTGCTTTTGGGCGTCGCAGTCTTCCTCAACTACGTAGATCGCGGCGCAATTGCGGTTGCCGCCCCGGTGATGAAAGGCGAACTCGGGTTAAGTGCGACCGACTTCGGCCTCGCCGTCTCCGCCTTCTTCTGGGTTTACGCACCGGTTCAGCTCTTCGCCGGTTGGCTGTGCGATCGCTTCTCGGTCTACAAGTTGATCGCGGCTGGCATCCTCCTGTGGGCGGCGAGCACGCTGTTGATGGGTCTCGTCGGCGGTTTCGTGTCGCTGCTCGTGCTCCGCATCATGCTAGGCATTGGCGAAAGCATCGCTTTCCCCGGCGCATCGAAGATTGTCGCCAGGCACGTTCCGGCGGAGCGGCGCGGGGTCGCCAACGCCGCGCTCGCCATGGGTATCGCGCTGGGACCCGCGCTTGGAACGCTTGCGGGCGGCCTGATTGTCGCCAGCTGGGGCTGGCGGACGATGTTCTTCCTATTCGGTCTCGCGACCTTGCTTTGGTTGATCCCGTGGCAGCCGCTGGTTCGCAATCTGCCCGCTCAAGTCGCGAATATGGATGAGCGGCGCGTGCCGGCTCGCGTCCTCCTGAGCCAATGGCCATTGTGGTCGATCTCTATTGTTCACGCTCTCGGCAATTACTGCTTCTACTTCCTGCTGGCCTGGCTGCCGCTTTACCTCACCAAGTCGCGCGGCTTCACCATCACGGAGATGACCTATCTTGCTTCGCTCGGGTATGCCGTTCAGGGCGCTTGCGCGTTCGGCTACGGTCATTTCTCGGACTGGTGGACGCGGTCGGGCCGATCCGAAGCCGCGTGCCGGAAATGGATGATGGTTTTGAGCCAGCTGCTTGCCGCCGGCGCCATCCTCGGCCTGGCCTATGCGGACACCGCATTCGAAATCGGCATTCTTCTCAGCTTTGCCGGCGCCGCGACCGCTGCGCTGTCGATGAACCTTTATGCCATTGCGCAAATGTATGCCGGTCCGCGCGCGTCCGGTAGTTGGGTCGGAATTCAGAATGCGCTCGGCAATTTGTCGGGCATCGTTGGCCCGGTCGTCACAGGCATAATCGTCGATCGAGCCGGCTATACGAGTGCCTTTCTGTTGACCGCGGCCATCGCTGCCGTCGGGGCACTTTGGTGGGCATTCCTGTTGCCCGAAATCCGGGAGATCGATTGGGATGCGCGGCGGGGCTAATTGTTCCGCTTTCGATTAACCTTGTCCCAATCTGAATCACGGTGAGTCTGAAGGGGCACAATCCACCGTTTTTTTTCACCACGGTTAACTTTTTCGCTTGTGGTGCGACTCGCGATGATTCAAAGATTCATCCCCTAAGTTCAATGCACTGCGTGCAGGGGAGGGGGTTTAGCCCATGAGCATCGATTTCATCCGTCCTGAGGTCGACGAACTGCGGCCGCGGATCAGCGTCATCGGCGTCGGCGGCGCTGGCGGAAACGCCATTGCCAACATGATCCGCCGGGACGTTCAGGGTGTCGATTTCATCGTCGCCAACACCGACGCCCAGGCACTCAATGCCTCCTCGGCCGACCGCCGCATCCAGCTCGGCCTCAAGATCACGCAGGGCCTCGGCGCCGGGTCGCGACCCGAGATCGGCCGCGCCGCCGCCGAAGAGACGTTGGAGGAAATCGAGAAGGCGCTGGACGGCGCTCACATGTGCTTCATCGCCGCCGGCATGGGCGGCGGCACGGGCACCGGCGCTGCCCCGGTCATCGCCAAGGCGGCGCGCGACAAGGGCATCCTGACTGTCGGTGTCGTCACCAAGCCGTTCGCGTTCGAAGGCGCGCGCCGCAGCCGCTCGGCCGAGGCCGGCATCAGCGAGCTGCAGCAGCACGTCGACACCTTGATTGTCATCCCCAACCAGAACCTGTTCCGCCTCGCCAATTCTGAAACGACCTTCAAGGAAGCGTTCGAAATGGCCGATGAGGTGCTGCAGCAGGGCGTGCGCGGCATCACCGACCTTATGGTCATGCCGGGCCTCATCAACCTCGATTTCGCCGACGTCCGCTCGGTGATGGGCGAGATGGGCAAGGCGATGATGGGCACCGGCGAAGCCGCTGGCGAAAATCGCGCCATCGAGGCCGCAGAAAAGGCGATCTCGAACCCGCTGCTCGACGGTGTCAGCATGAAGGGTGCCAAGGGCGTCATCATCTCGATCACTGGCGGCGAGGACATGCGCCTGATGGAGGTTGACGAGGCCGCCAGCCACATCAAGGAATTGGTCGATCCCGACGCCAACATCATCTGGGGCTCGGCGTTCAATGACGACCTCGGCGGCAAGATCCGCGTCTCGGTCGTCGCCACTGGCATCGAGGCCGACGCCGCGACCCAGCCGCAGCCGGGTAAGGTGTTCAGCTTCCCGACACCGCGCGCGGCCCCGGTCGCTGTGACCCCGGCGCCGGCGTCCGCAGCGATCGACGATGAGCCGCTGGAGCTGACGGAAGAAGACGAGACGGACGAGCTGGTGCTCGACAATGACGACATCCTCACCCAGCCGGTCGGTGCCGCGCCGATCGCTCCTCCGGCGGATGAAGTGATGGAGCTCGACACTCCGGTCGAAGAGACTTCGGACGCCGAGGACGCGCCGAAGATCGCCCGCGAAAGCGGCACCCTGTTTGAGCGTATGTCGAACATCGCGCGTGGCGCTGCGCAGGCGCAGGGCGAGGGCGACGAGCCGATGCCGAGCTTCCGCCGGGAGCCGCTCGACATTCCTCGTTTCCTCAATCGGCAAAACAATCAGTAACGCGCGTTGCGGCGGCGGCTCGGTTCGCCGCCGCCCCGCCACAGTTCGCCGCGAGGGTCTTTTCTGTCAGCTTTGAGCAAGCTGGTTGCGAGCATGATTCGTTTCATGCTCAAGAGCTTGCCTAGCCGCGCCGGCCGCGCGGCACTCGTTGCGTCTGCCGTTTTCGTGCCGATCGCCCCTGCTTGCGCCCAATATATCGGCGCAGCGCCTCCTCCACCGGAAGCCCCTGCGCCCGGAACCGTCGAAAGCCCCGAAGCGGCGCTGGCCCGCAACGTCCGGCTGATCGCACTCAACCCCAGGAATTTCCAGGCACTGGTCGCCGCTGGGCGGGCCGCGCTCGCAACCGGGGATCCTCAAGCCGCCATCGGCTTTTATGGCCGTGCCGAGGATGTCAGCCCCAACAGCTGGCAACCGCAAGCGGGCAAGGCGGCAGCGATGGTCGCAATGGGCGACCCGTCCGATGCGCTGCCCTATTTCGCCAAGGCGCAATCGTTCGGCGCGACGCAGATGCAGATTGCCGTCGACCGCGGCCTCGCGTTCGACCTGACCGGCGACCAGGCCAAGGCGCAGTCCGATTATCGGGTGGCTTTGGTGGGTGCCGACGCGGATGAGGCTCGCCGCCGGTTGGCCGTCAGTCTTGCGATTTCACGCAACATCAAGGCTGCCGCCGACACGATCGAGCCCTTGCTGGCTCGGCGCGATCCGGAAGCGACGCGGATCAACGCCTTCATCCTGGCTTTGGCCGGGGATCGGGAAGGCGCGCGCCGGACGATCGACGCGGTCATGCCCGGCGCCGGCGCGAGCTTCGAGCCCTTCTTCAAGATGTTGCCCGTGCTCCGGCCGGACGAGAAGGCGGCCGCGGTCCACTTGGGTATTTTCCCCAAGGACGCGGCCCAACGTTACGCTTCGGCAGAGCCAGTGCCCATTTCACCTGTTGTTTCGATCGGCAATAGCGCGCCGCAGCGACAGGCGGCACTGGCTCAAAAGCAGGCGCGCACCCAAGCGAAGAAGCCGATCAAGGTTGCCGATGCGCCGGTCCGCGCCGTACAGGAAGCCGCGAAGCCGTCGACCTACATGGCAATGGTGCGACCGTCGCTCGATCCGAGCCGCTTTGCCTCAACTCGTCGACCCAAGACGCAAACCGCCGACAGTGCCAGGCCGGATGCCGCCGACAAGGATCCGGAACCTCGACCGGCCGACCGTCTCAATGACATCGCCGAAAGCCTGAAGCAGGAACCGGCCGATCCGCCCGCAGGCGACGGCCTGGTCAAAGTGGCTGATGCGCAAGCGCCAGAGCCGCCACCGGTTGCGGCCGTTGAGCCTGCATTCGTGTTCGAAGGTCCGCCAATTTCCAGGCCGAAGGTCGAAACCACGCGATCGGTGATTATCCAGCCGAAGGCCAAGGTGGCTGACGCTACCCTCTCCACGCCAAAGGTCGAGAATGCCAGATCGACCAAAGCTGCAGCCGAGGACAAGAAGAAGGCTGACAAGCTCGCTGCCGAAAAGAAGGCCAAGGCCGAGGCGGACAAGAAGGAAAAGGCAGAAGCCGCGAAGCTCGGTGTCGCAGGCTCCAATTGGGTTCAGCTGGCGGGTGGCGCCAACCAGGACCGCCTGGCCACGGAATATAAGCGCCTGTCCGCAAAAGCGGGTTCGGTGCTGAAGTCGCGCTCCGGCTACGTCACCAACGGGAAGGATTATTTCCGGTTGCTGGTCGGACCCTTTGCCAGCGCCGACGATGCGCAGGATTTCGTGACAAAGCTTGATAAGGCGGGCGTCGACAGCTTTAGGTGGACCCGCAATCCGGCACAGATCAGGATCGAGAAACTCAAGAGCTGATGAAACTAGGGGGGGACTTAGCCGCGCAGCCAAGCCAGTCGCGCGGCAGGGCCTTTTCCGAAGCCGACGGGGGTCCGCGCGGCCCGCGCGACATCTTCCAGCGTGACCGCGATCGGATCGTCCATTCCGTGTCGTTTCGGCGGTTGCGCCACAAGACGCAGGTTTTCGTTGCACCCGACGGCGACCATTTTCGAGTCCGCCTGACCCATTCCCTGGAAGTCGCGCAGATCGGCCGCAGCATGGCTCGCGCCTTCGGCCTCAATGAAGACCTGACCGAGGCTTTGTGCCTGGCCCATGACCTTGGCCATCCACCGTTCGGCCATGCCGGTGAGGACGCGCTGTCGGAAGCGCTAAGCGCTGGCGGCGGGTTCGACCATAATGGCCACAGCTTGCGGCTCGTGACCCTGCTCGAAAATCCATATCCGGATTTCGACGGCCTCAACCTCAGCTGGGAATGCCTGGAGGGGCTGGCCAAGCACAACGGGCCGGTCACCAATCCGGGCTGGGCTATGGCGGAAGCGGACGCGGCCTTCCCGCTGGAGCTTGGCACCTGGCCTAGCCTGGAGGCGCAGGTTGCAGCGATTGCCGACGATATCGCCTACGATAACCACGACATCGACGACGGGCTGCGCGCCGGGATCCTCAGGCTCGAAGAGCTAATGGAGCTGCCATTCGTCCGGCGCCTCTGGCTTGCGATCGAGAAGCGCCACCCGGGCCTTGATCCCATCAAGAAGGTCAAAGCGCTCGTCCGCGACGGCATTGGGACCATGGTTGGCGATGCGATGGAGGAAACCCTGCGCCTGGTGCGCGAAGCGGGGGTGCAATCCATCGAAGACGTCCGCAGCTTCGGGTCTGCATTGGTCGGCTTCTCGGAGGCGCTGGCTACCGAGGAGCGCCAGCTGAAGCGCTTCCTCTATGATCGCCTTTACAACAGTGTCCCGCTGATGCCCGTCCGCAAAGAGGCGCAACGTGTGATCTCGGGCCTTGCACAGTATTATCTCGACAACCCCGCCGGTCTTCCCAAGGGCTGGCAGCGCGGGGAGGGCGAAGTCGCCCGCCAGCGCGGCATCGCCGACTATATCGCCGGCATGACCGACCGCTTCGCCATCGCCCGCCACGAGGAGCTGGTCGGTCCCGTCCATCTGCCCGACCGTTTCTGAGGCTGTTATTTCTGGGGCGCCGCTGCAGGGGGCGCCAGCGACGCCATATATCCTCTTTCCTGCGCCGCTAGTCGGTCGACGGCCGCACTCATCGCGCCTGAAGCGGCATCACAAGTCTGGCCGGTCAAAGCCTTCTCAATGTCAGGCATGCGATCGGAAACGAAATTAAAATCGAGCGCGGCCACATTCTCCAATCTGGCGACGTATTCATTCCAGGCTTTGACTGTGTCCGCGTCGGCTTTGGCGGGGTCGGCGAGGCGCGGAAGCTCGACCTTCCCTTCCAAAGTCACCTTCGCGCCGATGATGGTGCATTTGTCGCCTTCCGTCTGCTTCTGCACGCCCGCGCCGACGTCCCAGCTTGATTTGATGGCCTGCGGTTCGCCGTTCGCGCCGACCGGCCGCAATTTTTTGAGCGCGTCCTTGATCTGCTTCTGGTTCTTTCCGGCGACGTCATAATAGGAGACGGTGACGCCGGGGATATCCTTCAGCGGCCTTGCAGCCGTCGGGGGACCGGCGGGCGGCGTGGCCGCTTGCACAGCCATGGCGGCGATTAGCATCATCATCATGTCCGAATCCCCTATGCTGGAGCGGGGCTTCTAACCCGCGTCACGGCTCCTCTGAACCGGAAAATCCCGGTAGATGGCCGAGAGCCGGACGTGACGAAGGCTTGAGCCTGCGCTAGAGGCGCGGCTTTCCTGCTTTCGGTGACACGACATTGAGCCTCTACGCCCGCTTTTCCGCGCTTCTTGACGGCATTCTCGACGATTTGGTCAGCGAGGGGCGTTTGCCCGCCGACGCTAACCGCAAGGCGGTCGCGGTCGAGCCGCCGCGCGATGCCTCCCATGGCGATCTCGCGACGAACGCTGCGATGGTGCTCGCCAAGGCTGCCGGCACCAATCCGCGTGCGCTGGCCGAAGCGATCAAGCCGAAGCTCGAGGCCATCCCCGGCGTCACGTCGGTCGATATCGCCGGACCGGGCTTCATCAATCTGAGGCTGGCCGAGGAATCCTGGCGGGACGAGCTGACGACCATCCTTGCCGAGGGTGAGGGATACGGCCTGTCGAACATCGGCAACAACGAGCGCGTGAATGTCGAATATGTCTCGGCCAATCCCACCGGGCCGATGCACATGGGGCATTGCCGCGGTGCGGTCGTGGGCGATGCACTCGCCCGGCTGCTCGAAGCCGCCGGCTTCCGGGTCACCAAGGAATATTATGTCAACGACGCCGGGTCGCAGGTCGACACGCTCGCGCGCTCCGCGCACCTGCGCTACCGCGAGGCGCTCGGCGAGGATATCGGCGAGATCCCGGAAGGGCTTTACCCGGGCGACTATCTGCAGCCGGTAGGGTCGCTTCTCGCCGCCGAGTTCAGCGACAAATATGTCGGTGCGCCCGAGAGCGAATGGCTGCCGATCTTCAAGCAGCGAACGGTCGCGGCGATGCTCGACCTCATTCGCCACGACCTCAGCCTGCTCAACATCCATCACGACATCTTCGCCTCGGAGGCCGAGCTGCAAGAGTCGGGCAAGGTCGAGGCCACGATGGAGAATCTCCGCAGCAAGGGCCTTGTCTACCAGGGCGAGCTGGAACGGCCGAAGAGCCTCGATGATCATGACGATTGGGAGCCGGTCGAGCTGACTCTCTTCCGGTCAAGCCAGTTCGGCGACGATCAGGACCGGCCCATGAAGAAGTCCGACGGCAGCTGGACCTATTTCGGCGCCGACGCCGCCTATCACTACCAAAAGGCCGAGAATGCCGATCACCTGGTCAACATCTGGGGCGCCGATCACGCCGGGACCGTCAAGCGCGTGCAGGCAGCGGTCAACGCACTGACCGACGGCCGCGTCGATCTCGACGTCAAGATCATCCAGATGGTCAAGCTCCTGCGCGGCGGCGAACCGATCAAGATGAGCAAGCGCGCCGGGAATTTTGTGACGCTTGCCGATGTCGTGCGCGAGGTAGGCAAGGATGTTGTCCGCTTCATGATGCTGACCAAGCGCGCCGACACGATGCTCGAATTCGACTTCGCCAAGGTCGTCGAGGCGTCGAAGGACAATCCGGTCTTCTACGTCCAGTACGCGCACGCGCGGATCCACTCGCTGCAGCGCAAGGCCGCAGACGCCGGGGTTTCGCTCGACATGCCTGCGGACCTGAACCTGCTCGACGGCGAGGAACTGGCGCTGGTCAAGACCGCTGCCCAATATCCCCGCGTCGTCGAAGGCGCGGCGATGGCGCATGAGCCGCACCGGATCGCTTTCTATCTCTACGACCTAGCTGCCGAGTTCCATGCGTTGTGGAACCGCGGCAATGACGACCCATCGCGGCGCTTTCTCCTTGAAAACAATCCACAACTTTCGCGGGCGCGGCTGGAACTGGCGCGCGGCATCGGGCAAATCATCCGTAACGGCCTGGAACTGATGGGAGTCGAGGCCGTCGAGGAGATGCGCTGATGCATGGTCACCGGCCGGTCGATGAAGACCGGCTGCCCTGGCTGGAGCCGTACCGGGAGACGAAAGCGACGGCGCCGCCGCAGCCGCGCTCGAGGTCCGGCAGGCCGCTTCTGGCAATCATCGGCTTGATCTTGCTGGCGGCCGTTGGCGGCGGCGGTTACTGGCTCGGCCAGCAGAAGGAAGCGCCCCAGCCGCAACCATCGCAAACGGTTGCAATCGCTCCAGCCAGGCCAGTCGCTCAGGTCGTTGAAGTCGCACAAGCGCCAGTGGCTGCACCCGCAGTTGAGGCACCCGGTCCCGCAACTGTGCCAGTTGCGAAGGCTAAAGCGCCAAGGAAAGCAGTGCACCATCGGGCAGCGCCCGCGCGCCGCAAGATCCGCACCGCCGGTGTCGAGCGCGCTCATATCGATGCCGTCCGCGCCGAGCAGGAGCGGCTCGCCAAGAGCCGCCCCTGGCCGAAAATGCCTTCGCCCGGTCCTGCCGGACAAGTCATCCAGCTCGGTGCCTTCACCACCGCGGCAAGGGCCAACAATGCCTATTCCTCACGAGTGGCGCGCTACCCGGTCCTTGGGCGCATGCCGAAGGTCGTCGTACCGGTCATCACCAAGCCTGACGGTCGCATCCTTTATGTCTTGCGTCTCGGCACCAGCTCGCGCCAACAATCGAAAACTGTCTGCCGCAACCTGCAGCGGAGCGGCGATCACTGCCTGGTGATCGGCTGAGGGAGTCGAATGAATGAGTGACGTCCGCTCCGGCGATGAAGCCCTTCCCTGGCTGGAAGCGGTCGATGACGAAGATGAGCCGCCCGCCGTTTCCGGGCGGAAGATGCTGATGGCCCTGCTGCTGGTACTGGTCGGTGTCGGTATCGTTGCCGGAACGCTCTTCTGGCTCGGCCGCCAGGACAAGGGTCATGGCCCGCCGCAACTGATCAAAGCCGAGCCCGGCCCCTACAAGGTGAAGCCCGATAATCCCGGCGGCCTCGACGTCGCCGGCGACAGCGGCACCGCTTATGCCACGGGTGCCGGCGAGGACAGCGACGCCCAACTCGACACCAGCAAGTTGTCGGAAGTTCCCGACGCGGTCGATGAGGGCCCCGCAACAAAGCCTGCGGAAGCGGCCGAAAAGCCGGCGAAACCTGAACCGCCGAAGACCGAACCAACGCCCGCTCCGGCCGCGCCAAGCGGTGCCAAGGGCACCGTCATCCAGCTTGGCGCCTATGCCTCGACCGGCAAGGCGGAGACCGCCTGGCGGCTGCTGTCCGGGCGCTTCCCGGAGGTCGCGAAGCTCAATAAGGTGGTTGTCCAGTACAGTGGCGGCTACCGTCTTCGCGCTGCAGCCTCGTCTCCGGCGGAGGCACAGGCCGCCTGTCGCGCCGTGACCGCCGGCGGCGAAAACTGCTTCGTGGCGCAATAAGATGCAGGCAGCGATTTACGGCCTCTCTGGCACCGAACTCACGGATAATGAACGCGATTTCTTTCGCGATACCGATCCGGCGGGCTATATTTTGTTCAAACGCAACTGTTCGAACGAAGAACAGTTGCGGAGGCTTAACGACGAGCTTTTTGCGCTGTCTGGCCGTCCTGACCTCCCGATCCTGATCGACCAGGAGGGCGGCCGGGTCGCCCGGATGCAGCCTCCGGTCTGGCCGGCATTCCCCAAGGCCGAGGCATTCGCCAATCTCTATAACCTCGCGCCGTCCTCGGCGATCGAGGCCGCTCGGGTCAACGCCAGGGCCTTGGCGCTCATGCTTCGCGGCGTCGGTGTCAACGTCAATTGCCTGCCGGTCCTTGATGTCCTCCAGCCGGGTGCGACCGACATTGTCGGCGACCGCTCGCTGGGCGGCGACCCAATGCAGGTGGCGGCGCTTGGCCGGGCAGTGCTCGACGGCATGGCCTCGGCCGGCGTCGTCGGTGTGGTCAAGCATATGCCGGGTCATGGCCGAGCGCTCGTCGACAGCCACAAGGAACTGCCAATAGTCACCGCAGGCGACGACGAACTGGCAATCGACCTTGAACCGTTCGAACGCCTGCGTTGGGCGCCGATGGGGATGGTGGCGCACGTCGTCTACACCGCTTGGGATGCGGACCTCCCGTCCAGCATGTCGCCGACCGTCATCAACCAGATCATCCGCGAGCGCATCGGCTTCGACAATCTGCTGATGACCGACGACCTCGGCATGCACGCCTTATCGGGCGACATGGGCTCGCGAGCCGCGAATGCGGTCGCGGCCGGCTGCGATATCGCCCTTCATTGCTCAGGCGACATGGCGGAGATGCAGTCCGTCGCCGCAGCCGTGCCCGCGCTGTCTGCCGACGGCGAGGCGCGGCTGGCGCGGGCGATGGCGATCACGCTCAACGAGGAAGATGACGTGAGTTTCGCGGAAGCCGTCGCCAAGCGCGATGAGCTTCTGGCGCTGGTCTAGGCCCTGCGATAGGCTCGACGCCGATGGACTCCGAATTCTTCGACACTCCGGCACGCGAAGACGAGGCGCTGACCCTCAACCTCGACGGTTGGGAAGGTCCGCTCGACCTCCTGCTCAGTCTTGCCCGTGTCCAGAAGGTCGACCTCCACCAGATTTCGATCCTCGCGCTGGTCGAGCAGTATCTCACCTACCTGGAGGGCGCCCGGAAGCTGCGTCTGGAGATTGCCGCCGACTATCTCGTCATGGCGGCATGGCTGGCCTACCTTAAATCCTGCCTGCTGCTGCCCAAAGATCCGGAACAGGACCCGAGCCCGGAAGAGCTGGCGCTGCGCCTGCAGATGCGGCTGCAGCGGCTTGACGCGATGCGGGAAGCTGGTGCTCGGCTGATGGGCCGGGACCGTCTCGGCCGCGACGTCTTTGCCCGCGGCGGACCCGAAGGTCTTCGCCTCGTCCGCAAATCCGCCTGGCAGGTAACGCCGTTCGAGCTGTTCGCTGCCTATGGTGTGGTCAAGGCGCGCACCCAGCCAGCTATGCACGTCGTCCATGATCGACGGGTCATGACCCTCGATGATGCCATCGAGCGCGTCTCGCGGCTCATCGGCGCGCATATCGACTGGACGGTGCTGGAAGCATTCCTGCCGGAGAGCGAAGACTCCGCGTTCATCAAATCCGCGCTCGCGTCTTCTTTCGTCGCCGCGCTGGAGCTGGCGCGGCAGGGCAGGGTGGAGATCGCCCAGGACGAGGCCTTTGCGCCTCTGTTGGTTCGCAAGGCAGCCGCCGCGAGGCTTCACTGATGGATGAGTTTGCCCGCGCCGTTGAAGCGACCCTGTTCGCGTCGGAAATCCCGCTGACCGTGGAGCAGATCGCTGCCTATACCGGCGAAGGCGACGTTGAGATAGCGCTCGGTCAGCTTTCCGCCCACTACGAAGGCCATGGCATCGAGCTAGTCGAGCGCGGCGGACGCTGGCATTTCCAGACCGCGCCGGATCTCGCCCACATTCTCCGCCGCGAGCGCGAAGAGCCACGGCGCCTGTCGCGTGCCGCCACCGAGACATTGGCGATCATCGCCTATCACGAGCCTGTCAGCCGCGCCGAGATCGAGGCGATCCGCGGCGTCCAGATCTCCAAAGGCACCCTCGACGTGCTGATGGAAGCGGGCTGGGTCAAGACCGCCGGTCGCCGCGAAGCGCCGGGGCGGCCGCTGCTTTACGCGACCACGGACGACTTCCTGACCCACTTCGGTCTCGGCTCTCGCCGCGACCTGCCGGGCATCGAGGACCTCAAGGCGGCGGGCCTGCTCGACCCGCTCGACGAGAGCATGTTCCAGCTACAACTGGAAAGCGAAGACGAGGCGGACTAAAGACGCCCTCAAAGGAGTTTCCCAATGGGCCTAGGCGGCATCAGTCACTGGATCATCATTCTCGTCATCGTGCTCCTGCTCTTCGGCGCGGGCCGGGTGTCCAACATCATGGGCGAGCTCGGCAAGGGCATCAAAAGCTTCAAGAGCGGCATGGAGGACGACGAGGACGAAAAGTACAAGAAGTACGAGGAGCGCCGCCGCTACGAGGAGCAGCAACGCAAGCTGAGCGAGCAGCCGATCGACATCACGCCGACCTCGCCCCCGCCCGCCCAGCCGACCACGCCGCCGCCGGCTTCTGGCGACGAACCGCCGCGCAGCTAGACTAGCTCGGGAGTACGCCGATGTTCGGCGTCGACAGCTCTGAACTCTTCCTCGTCGCGATCATCGCGCTCGTATTCATTGGGCCGAAGGACCTGCCCAAAGCCATGCGCACGGTCGGCCACTGGGTCGGCAAGATCCGCGGCATGGCGCGCCACTTCAATTCGGGCATCGAGGCCATGGTCCGCGAAGCCGAGCTGGAAGAGATGGAGAAGCGCTGGCGCGCCGAAAACGAGCGTATCATGCAGGAATTCCCGGCCAACGGTGATCAGCTGATGCTGCCGAGTCAGGAGGCGTCTGCCGAAATGCCGCCATCGGACGGGATTCCGCCGCCGGTCGACGACGACCAGCCCGGCCTCCCGCTCGAAGATCCCGACCCGCGCCCGCCTGAGGAGCGTCCGCTGCCGTGAAGGATATCGACGACACCAAGGCGCCGCTGATGGAGCACCTGGTCGAGCTCAGGCGCCGTTTGATCATGTGCATCGCAGCGCTGGCGGCTGCCTTTTTCATCTGCCTCTACTTCGCCCGCGATATCTTCGCGGTCCTCGTCCAGCCGTTGCTCGAAGCCGGCCAGGGCAAGCTCATCTACACGGATATTTTCGAAGCCTTCTTTGCCGAGGTGAAGGTCGCCCTGTTCGCCGCAGCGATGATCACCTTCCCCTTCATTGCCACGCAAATCTGGAAGTTCGTTGCGCCCGGCCTCTACGCCAAGGAGAAGAAGGCGCTTCTGCCCTTCCTGATCATGACGCCCCTGTTCTTCGCGATGGGCGCAAGCTTCGCCTATTTCGTCGCGATGCCGTGGGCGCTGCATTTCCTGCTCGGCTACCAGGGCGAAATCGGCGGCATCCATCAGGAAGCCTTGCCCGCTGTGGGCAATTATTTGGCCTTCTCGACCCGCTTTCTGTTCGGCTTCGGCGTAGCCTTCCTGACACCTGTGCTGCTGATGATCCTAGAGCGGGCCGGGATTGTCACGCGGGAGCAGCTCGCCAAGTCGCGCCGCTACGCGATCGTCGTCTGCGCAGCGGTGTCGGCGGTTCTGACGCCGCCCGATGTCGTCTCGATGCTGATCCTGCTCGTGCCGCTATATTTGCTATACGAGTTCGCGATCCTCGCCATTCGCATCACGCACTGGCGCGCTGCTCGCCTGGCCAAAGCCTCTGCCTCAAATGGAGATGAAGGGCCCCAGAGAAACGTGGGCCCGGATTCGCCACCGGGGGGGGGGAGGGTTGGCGAGTCCGGGCCCATTTAAGCGGATAGCGAGAGCGGGGGGGCAAAAGGTCACTATCCAACCTGCACAACGTCCTGCGTTTCCGGTGGGTTCCGCCCCTCTTTGAAAAAATTTTTCGCGGCGGCGTGAAAAATGCCCGATCAGTCGGGAAAGACCGGAATATCAACGCTCAAGCGCCCCATTCTCTCGTCGAGCGGTGACCTCAACTGCCGCGCCAGCCCGCCGATGATCCGGCTGAACTGCTGCCGCTGGGCGTCTCCATCCTTCGCGGGCGTCAGGGCGTTGCTGGAAATCGTGAGGTGGGCGACCAGTTCGCTGATCCGCCTCAGCTCGATTTCGATCGGTTGGCCGGGTTGGTCCAGCATGGCGAACTCGACGACCTCGGTGACGAAGAAGGCGGCTGCCACCGCGGCATCCTGCGTCGTGTACAGATGGTCGACGTCGAGCTGGATTGGCGTTGCCTTGGCATCGTCCGGTGCCGAGGCTCGCAGCGTCGCCGAGAGCTCGACGAGCAACGGCCGCAGGGAAATGCCGCGACTCTCCTCGACCTCGGCGAAATGGTTGCGATGGACGACGCTCAGCGCGTCGACGCGGCGCCCGATCGCCGCATAAGCAGCGCGTGCTTCCGGCATCGTTGCGCTGCGGCCGTGAATGTTGAGAAGCGAGGCGACGACCTGCAAATTATTCTTCACGCGGTGATGGACCTCGCGCACCAACCGCCTCTGGCCCTCCAGCGCTTCCGCCATATGGCGCTCGGATTCCTCGATCCTCGCGACTGCGCGCTCGAACGCCTGCCCAAGCTCGCGAATCTCTGCCGCAGGCCCCAGTTTTTCCGGCAGCTCGAGAGTGTCGCCCGGTTGATAGGCCGTAACCGCGCTCGTCAGCCTCCCGAGGGGCTGGATCAGTGAACGACGCACCAGGTACCAGCTCAGCAAAGCCGCCACGACCCACATCAGGATCGGCAGCATCATCGCCACCTGGTCGAAGATCGTCGTGTGATCGACATTGACAGCGGTGTGGACTTCCAGCTGGCCGCTGCCGATCCGGTGCCGGCCGCGCAGCGGCTGGGCGGTCGAAGCAGCGCGATGCGATTCAATGATGGCGAGCTGGCTGCCGCCATCCGTGACGACGAGTTCGTCGATGTCCTTGCTGACTTCGGCGGCGGCTGCGCGCAAGGCATCGACTGTCACATCGCCCGTCGCCATGCCGCCGGCGACCCCCACGCGATAGTCGACAGCATTGTCCTGACGCGACACCCACAGCCTGATGTCGCCGGGCGCCACAAGGGTCTCTTCGCGCCGGGGCTCGAAATTGCCATGGGCGCAAAGGAGTTTGCCGTTGGTGTCGCGGATGGTGAAGCGGTTGGCGATCGCCGGAGTCACCGCGAGCGATTGTGCGGCATTGCCGCAGGGGTCGTCGCTATTGTCGTGAAAGGCGCCGTTGGCGGCGACGCTGAGCGCCAGCGCATTGCGGGCAATCAGGCTCTCAATGGCCCGTGCGACCGCGCGGCCTTGTTCCTCGGATGCTTCGCGGTTGGCGATATTGGCGTCGTGCAGGCTGTCGCGCGCTGCCCAGGCCAGCGCGAGGCCGAGCGGCAGCAGCGCCGCAGACAGGATCAGCAACAGCTTCGTGCCCGTCGGCAGGCGATCGAATTGGGAAGGACGTTCGTCCACGGATCGCGCTGCCGTTAGCGCGCCGACCTAGCTGAGCTTGCCCAGCAGGTCGAGAAAATCGCCCGGAACCTCTTCGCGAAGCGTATTGTCGTAAACCGATCGCAAGGCTTTCCCGAGGTCGCCGGCTTTCGAGCCTCCTTCAGGTTTGCGCTTGGAACGCACTTTCGAATTGTCCTTTCCGGCGAGACGGTCGCTGTTGCGCTTGTCACTCAACTCGTCGTCCCCCTCGCCTGGGTACATCAAATGTTCGACCCACATGGTCCTCTTCACATCCACTACGCAAGACGGGTCGATAGCGGCTTTGGCGCGCACCTATATCCCCCCTTTGCACCTCGTCAAACTGCAAGGAAAAACGCCCCCAATTGATGCGTGGAAACTAAAAGCGCGCTTCTTTGTTCCAACACTCGAAATGATCTCGGGGGGATGCAGGCGGCTGGACCGCGTGGCGTTCGGTTCCGGGGTTGCAACGATCATACGGTGCGCCCAATAGGGCCGCCGGGGATTCAGGGAGAGACTTTGAATGTCGCTTGGACAGGAACTCGCGCCGCACCTGCCGTTTCTTCGCCGCTATGCCCGCGCCCTTACGGGATCGCAGGCTCATGGTGACGCCTTCGTGCGTGCAGCGCTCGAAGCCATCGTCGCCGCGCCGAATGATTTCCCCCGGGACGTCGACCCCCGGCTGGGTCTCTACAAGACCTTCCACGCCATCTGGTCGACCGCGAATATCGAGCCGGGCGAGGAGCCTTCGGGTGTCACCGGTTTCGGCGCCGAAGGCATCGCTCAAGCTCGGCTGTCACGCATCACGCCACTGTCGCGCCAGGCTTTGCTGCTGACGTCGCTAGAAGGGTTTTCGACGGAGGACGCCGCATATCTGATTGGTGTCTCGCCAGAAGACGTGGACAGCCTGGTCGCTGAGGCTCTGGCCGAAATCGAGCGCCAGACCCATGCGGACGTGCTGATCATCGAAGACGAGCCGATTATCGCAATGGACATCGAAATGATTGTCCGCGACCTTGGTCACAACGTCACCGGCGTTGCAGTCACGCGCACCGAGGCAGTCGCCCAGGCGCGCCAGTCGCCGCCGACGTTGGTACTGGCGGACATCCAGCTCGCCGACGACAGTTCGGGCATCGACGCGGTCAAGGACATCCTCGCCGAATTTTCGGTGCCCGTGATCTTTATCACCGCCTTTCCGGAGCGCCTGTTGACCGGTACCCGGCCGGAGCCGACATTCCTCATCACCAAGCCATTCCAGCGCTCGACAGTGAAGGCGGCGATCAGCCAGGCCCTGTTCTTCGACGCGGCGACCGTTCCAGCGGGATAGACTTCGTTTCCGTAAGGGAACAGTCGCGCCAACTCCGCGTTGGCGCGGAAAGTCCATTCCTCAAGGAAGTCCCGTTCAATGGCCGAGCCGAGTGAGCATTTGACGACGACCGAAGCGCGCGCCGGTGCAACGCCACACGTCACCCGCGTGGTGCTAGGCGTCGGACTGTTGCTCGTGATCGCGATCTTCGCGGTCATATTGCTGGTCGCTGGCTGACTTCCTATTTTTTACAGGCGTATCAATGAACATTGCGCATGCGGCCTCCGGCCCAGCAACGGGGTGGGGTAAAGTGTCCGACGAAGCTGAAGACGACGAAATCATCGAGGAGGTACGGCCCGAGCCGGTGCCGCTCCCCGACGATGAGTTCAAAGACCATCTGGCGGCGGTGATCCCGCACCTGCGCGCCTTCGGACGTTCGCTGTCGGGCAGCCGCGACCTCGCCGACGACCTCGTCCAGGAAACGCTTCTTAAAGCATGGGCGGCGCGCAAGCGGTTCCAGGCCGGCACCAACATGCGGGCCTGGACCTTCATCATCTTGCGCAACCTGTTCCTCAGCCAGATGCGCCGCGCGCGGTTCAAGGGCGAGTGGGATGACCTCACCGCCTCGAAGATCCTTGCCGCTCCGGCGAGCCAGGATCGGCATATCGAGCTCGGTGACATGCAGCGGGCGTTGATGCATCTGCCGCAGCCACAGCGCGAGGCTTTGATCCTCGTCGGCGCCGGCGGTTTTGCCTACGAAGAAGCGGCGGAAATCTGCGGCTGCGCGGTCGGCACGATCAAAAGCCGCGTGGCCCGTGGTCGTGTGGCGTTGGAAGCCCTCCTGTCAGGCGGCAAGCTGCCCTCCCGCCGCCAGCACAAGACCGACCCGAACAAGTCGGCGCTGCAGACGATCATGGGCGAAGTCGACGAACTGAGCGCCGGCAGCGATGCGATCGCCCGGCGTCGTCACGATGATAGCGAGGAAAGCGCCCTCGACGACGAAGCCTGAGGCCGGCTAGTGCAGCCGCCTCAGTAATTCCTCGAACATCAGATCGCTATCGTCCTTTTCAGGCATA
This sequence comes from Sphingomonas alba, assembly GCF_023516555.1. Taxonomy (GTDB): domain Bacteria; phylum Pseudomonadota; class Alphaproteobacteria; order Sphingomonadales; family Sphingomonadaceae; genus Sphingomicrobium; species Sphingomicrobium album. The sequence goes on along the minus strand of NZ_JAMGBD010000001.1, from coordinate 1,007,077 downwards.
CCAGCAGCGAATGCGCGACGAAGTGCCGCGGCAATTCCGGCCTGGTCGGGCAAGTTCTCGACGCGGATGATGCGCCTTTCCACATGGTGCCCGCCAGCCGTCTCCTTATGAGGGTTGCTAGCCATTAGAAGAACTTAACGCAGGCGAGGGCCAGGGGTTTCGCCTTTTCGTCGAAATCGGGCAGAGCGTTGCCTGATGGACGCAATCGGCAAGCGACGCGAAGTGCTGCAAAGGGCGCTGGCCTGCTCGCCATTCCTGCGCGAGACCGCGTCGGTATTTTCCGACATTGCCGATGCTTTCGTCGGAAAGGGCGCTCGGGCAGTCGTCCCTCTCGCGCTCAACCTCGCGGGAAATGATGTCGGCGAAGAGCTTCGGCGTCGGAGAACGGCCCTGGCATTGGCCGTAGCGCTTGGCGATCTGGCCGGCGAGCTGCCCCTGGAGGACGTCACCCGCATCCTCTCAGACTTCGCTGACCAAGCGATTGACCGTGCCCTGACAACGGCGATTTCAGAGCGTGTTCCCGGCGCCGAGGCAAAAGGCTTTACCGTCCTGGCCCTCGGCAAGCTCGGCAGCCACGAGCTCAATTATTCCTCCGACGTCGACCTCATCCTGTTGTTCGATCCCGCGACACTGCCGCGCCGCGAGCGCGACGATCCGGGGGAAGCCGCAGTCCGGGTCGCTCGCCGAATGGTGGAACTGCTCCAGCAGCGTACCGAACATGGCTATGTGGCCCGCGTGGATATGCGGCTGCGTCCGTCGCCCGAGGTAACGCCGATCGCACTCCCGGTTGCTGCCGCGATCTCCTATTATGAATCGCAAGCCCTGCCGTGGGAGCGGGCCGCTTTCATTCGCGCCCGCGCCGCTGCCGGCGACAAAGCGCTCGGCGAGCGCTTCCTGGCCGAAATCCAGCCCTTCATCTGGCGCCGCGCGCTCGATTTCGGCGCCATCGACGAGATTCGGGACATCAGCATCCGTATCCGCGACCATTATGCGCAGGGCCAGGCCTTTGGCCCGGGATTCGACCTGAAACGCGGCCGCGGGGGCATCCGCGAGGCCGAATTCTTCACGCAGGTCCAGCAGCTGATCCACGGCGGTCGCGAGCCATCATTGCGCACGCCGGCAACGCTCGACGCACTGTCGGCCCTGGCGTTCGAAGGCCGTCTCGAGGCTCAAGTCGCGGAAGGGTTCGCCGCGGCCTACCGCCGTATGCGGACCGTCGAGCATCGGATCCAGATGATCGCCGACCAGCAGACTCACCGGCTACCGCTGGACCCTAGAGGCCTCGACGCAGTTGCACGGCTCGACGGCCTGCCGGACGGCGGCGCGCTCATCGCTTCACTGCAGCCGTACGTCGATTTCGTCGGTACCCGATTTGACGAACTTGCCGGCGACCGCGGTGCGCTTCTCTCCAACGACCGCGATATTCTTGAGGGCGAGCTCAAGGAACTCGGCTTCAAGGACACGCAGCAGCCGCTCAAGCGCATCGCCGAATGGCGTGCCGGCGACGTTCGATCGTTGCGCTCCCCCGCCGCCCGCCGGGCGTTCGAGGCGATGCTCCCGGTCATGCTCCGCGCCATCGCCCATGGCCCCGACCCAACCCACGCGCTCAACCGGTTCAGCGACATTATCGAGCGGCTGTCGAGCGGTGTGAACCTGTTCCGCCTGCTGCAGGCGCAAGCGCCCCTGGCCGACATGCTGTCGTTGATCCTGGCGCATGCGCCCGTCCTGGCTGACCAGCTCGCACGCCGTCCGGTTCTGTTCGACGGGCTGATCGATGCATCCAGCTTTGCCGCGCCCCCTGAGCCAGCGGAGTTCGCACGAAAGCTGCGCCATTCAGGCGACGATTACGACCAGCAGCTCGACCGCGTCCGCCGCCTCGTCAACGAGCGTCGCTTTGCGTTCGGGGTGCAGCTGATCCTCAAGCACCGCGACCCGCTCGACATCATGATGGGCTATGCCGATGTTGCAGAGGGCGCGATCCAGGCGCTCGCCGCCGCCGCAACCCGCGAGTTCGAGCAGCTGCATGGCACCGTCGCCGGCGGTGAACTGTTGATCCTTGGCCTCGGCCGCCTCGGCGGCAGGGCTCTTACCCACGCTTCCGACCTCGATCTCATCTTCATCTTCGACGCCCCGGAAGGCAGCAGTTCCGATGGCAAGAAGCCGCTCAGCGCAACCGACTATTACAACCGCCTCGCTCGCCGCATTGTCGCAGCGCTCTCGGTGCCCACGGCGTCCGGCCCTCTCTACGACGTCGATACGCGGCTGAGGCCGCAGGGTGCGGAAGGCATGATGGCCGTCCGCATGGATGCCTTTTTGGCCTACCAGCGCGACGAAGCCTGGACCTGGGAGCATATGGCGCTCCTCCGAGCGCGCCCTGTCCATGGCTCGGACGCGGGGCGGGCCAAACTCAAGGACGCCATCCTTACCGTGCTCGGCATGAAGCGCGATCCGGCGAAGGTCCGCGCAGACGCCGCCAAAATGCGCCTCGACATGGCGAAACATAAGCCTCCGTCCGGCCCGCTCGATATCAAGCTCGGCCCAGGTGGGTTGGTCGATCTCGAATTTGCCGTCCACGTCCTGCAGCTGACCCACCGCACCGGCTTCGACCCGCGTCTCGAATTTGCGATGGCACCGCTGCTTGAGGCCGGCCATATAACCATGCGGGCCGACGCTGACCTCCGCCTGCTTTCCCGCATCCTCGTCACCATGCGCCTGGTCGCGCCGGACGGCAGCGTGCCACCGCCGGAGTCTCGCCCGCTGGTCGCCGAAGTCTGCGGTTACCCGGACTGGGATGCGCTGCTTGCCGCCCACGACGAGGCGCGGCAAAGGATCGCGGCACTGTGGAATCGCATCAAGGAAGGCGAGGCATGATCAACGAAGGCGACAAGGCCCCCAACATTGACGTCAACGCCAGCGACGGCTCGGCCGTCAACCTCGCCTCCCCGGGCGCGCCGCTCGTCCTCTATTTTTATCCCAAGGACGACACTTCGGGATGCACCAAGGAAGCGCAGGACTTCACCGAGCTGGCCGGCGACTTCGCCGAGGCCGGCGCCAGGATCGTCGGCGTTTCACGCGACCCGATGAAAAAGCACGATAAATTCATCGCCAAATACGACCTCAAGGTGCCGCTCGCCTCCGACGAGGAGGGCCGCATTTCGGATGCGTTCGGCACCTGGGTCGAAAAGTCCATGTACGGCCGCAAATATATGGGGATGGAGCGCTCGACCTTTCTGATCGGCAAGGATGGCAAGGTCGCCAGGGCATGGCGCAAGGTCAAAGTCCCCGGCCATGCCGCCGAGGTGCTGAAGGCCGTCAAGGCCCTCTAAGCTTGAACATCGGGGAGTCGCGGTGGTAGCGGCTCCCACAACACTGGAGCCGAGGAGCCGTCGTGGCTGAGTTCACCCTTCCAAAGAACAGCAAGATCAGCCGCAAGGGCCGCACCTACAAGGCCGAGGAAGGCAAGCGCCAGAAGCGCTTCAAAATCTATCGCTACGATCCGGAAACCAGTGCCAACCCGCGCTACGACACCTATACGATCGACCTCGACAAGTGCGGGCCGATGGTCCTCGACGCGCTCATCAAGATCAAGAACGAGATCGACCCGACCCTGACCTTCCGCCGCTCCTGCCGCGAGGGCATTTGCGGCTCCTGTTCGATGAACATGGACGGCCGCAACGGCCTCGCCTGCACGACCGCGATCGAGGACATCAAGGGCGAGGTGCAGATCACCCCGCTGCCGCACATGGACGTCGTCAAGGACCTGGTGCCCGACCTCACCCATGCCTATGCGCAGCTCGCCTCGATCCAGCCCTGGCTGAAAACGGTGACGCCCGAACCCTCGGGCAAGGAACGGCTGCAGTCGCCGGAGGCCCGCCATAAGCTCGATGGGCTTTACGAATGCATTCTCTGCTTCTGCTGCCAGACCAGCTGCCCCAGCTATTGGTGGAACGGCGACCGCTTCCTGGGGCCGGCCATCCTGCTCCAGGCCTATCGCTGGCTGGCCGACAGCCGCGACGAAATGACCGGCGAGCGGCTCGACCAGCTCGAGGACCCGTTCCGCCTCTACCGCTGCCACACGATCATGAATTGCGCGAACGTCTGCCCGAAGGGCCTCAACCCCGCCAAGGCGATTGCCGAGACCAAGAAGCTGGTGGCGGAGCGCGCCGCCTAGGCCCAATCAAGTCGGTTGCGTAGAGCCACCTAAGGCCATAGCGCTGCTGTCATGACAGACCAGGTCCGCCAACCGACCGGAGCGCAGCCGGACCCCGATCATCCGGGCTGGTTCAGCTGGGGGGACTTTCCGCGTAGCTCGTTCGCGTCCGCCACCGGCAGGTTATTGTTCCGGCCAGCGGGGAAAGGGCGCGGCGAAGTCCGAATGTTCCCGACCGAAGCGCATATGAACATGGGCGGCTCGATTCACGGCGGCGCTGTGATGAGCTTCATCGACATGGCCTTGTTTGCCGGCGGCCGCTGCGCGGGCATGGCCGAAGGGCATTATGTCACGCTCGACCTGACGACGCACTTCCTCGCTCGCGGCGAGACCGGCGTTCCACTCGATGCGCAGGTCGATCTCGTCAAGCAAACACGCAGCCTGGTGTTCCTGCAGGGCGTCGTCGTCCAGGATGGCGAGCCCTGCTACAGCTTTACCGGTACGCTCAAGAAGGTGACGCGCCGCAACGGACCGGCATTGGATGACGATGGGGCCCGTCGGTAAGGCCTATGCCGCGCTGGTCGCGGCCGGCGAGCTGAAACCCGATGCGGACCAGGAACGTGCGGTCGCTGCGCTCGACCGGCTCGCCGGCGATCTTGGGAATACTCGGACCGGCTTCCTGTCCCGCCTGTTCGGCCGCGAAACGCCTGTGCCGTGCGGCGTTTATCTCTGGGGCGGGGTGGGTCGCGGCAAGTCGATGCTGATGGAGCTCGCTTTCGACTCCATCGACGCCGCGCCCAAGCGCCGGGCCCACTTCCATGCCTTCATGCTCGAGGTCCACGAGCGGCTGCGGGACGCCCGCAAGACGCAGGAAGGCGACCCGGTCATCCACATCGCCGAAGATATCGCCCGCGACCTCAGGTTCCTTGCGTTCGACGAAATGATGGTCACCAACCCTGCCGACGCGATGATCATGAGCCGGCTCTTCACCGCCTTAATCGATGCTGGCGTCGGCATCGTCACCACCAGCAACCGGCCGCCGCAGGACCTCTACAAGGACGGCCTCAACCGCCAGCTCTTCCTGCCGTTCATCGCGCTGATCGAGCAACGCATGAAGGTCGTGTCGCTGAGCGGCCCCACCGATTATCGGCTCGACCGACTGGAGGGCGTCCAGACCTGGCACGTGCCGAACGGACCCGAGGCCACTGCGGCGCTCAGCCGCGCCTTTTTCCAATTGACCGATTACCCGGTCGAGGACCGCGCCAAAGTCCCCACTGAGGAACTTGACGTCGGGGGCGGGCGCACACTCCATGTCCCAAAGAGCCTCAAGGGCGTCGCGGTCTTCTCCTTCAAGCGCCTTTGTGGAGAGGCGCGTGGGGCACCCGACTATCTCGCCATCGCCCGCCGCTTCCACACCGTCATCATCGTCGGCATCCCGGTCATGACGCGCGAAATGCGCAACGAGGCGGCACGCTTCGTGACCCTGATCGACGCCCTCTATGAGCATAAGGTCAAGCTGCTCGCCGCTGCGGACGCAGCGCCGGAAGGGCTCTACCCGCAGGGAGACGGAAATTTCGAGTTCCAGCGCACCGTCAGCCGGCTCGAGGAAATGCGCAGCGCCGACTATCTTGCGGTGGGCCACGGGGCCGCCTAGCGTCCCGCCCGCATCTGCCGGGGAGGAAGTTCACATGCATCGATTGGCCGTACTTGTTCTTGCCTTGGGCACATCGGCCCTTGCGGCGCCCGCGACACCCGGACTGACGCCGGCCCAGCGCACGGCGACGCACGACATGTTCGAGCATGTCATCAACACACCGACCGTGATCGGTCGGCACAAGGTTCCGGACATGGCGCAATATGTCGCCGACCAATTCCTTGCCGCCGGCTTTCCGAAGGACGACGTCCACGTTCTGCCCTATCACACAAGCAGCGCGACGACCGGTGAAGACGACACCGCCGCCTTGATCGTTCGCTGGCGGGCGCCCGGCAATTCCAAGCTCAAGCCGATCATGCTGATGGGGCACATGGACGTGGTCGAGGCGAAGCGAGAGGATTCGACCACCGATCCGTTCGTGATGACGGAGCAGGACGGCTATTATTACGGCCGCGGCACCACCGACATGAAGGACGGCATCGTCGGCATCACCCAGGCGATGATCAACCTCAAGGCCGCCGGCTTTAAGCCGAAGCGTGACATCGTCGTCCTCTTCACCGGCGACGAGGAAACCAACGGCATCGGTGCCAAGAATGGTTCCTCGCTATGGCTCGACCTGCTGGGCCAGCCGGAATTCGGCCTCAACGCCGATGGCGGCGGCGGCAGCGTCAACACCGACGGCTCGCCTGCGGGCTTCACGATGCAAGCCGCCGAGAAGACCTACGCGGGCTACACGCTGACCGTGCGCAACCGCGGCGGCCATTCCTCGAAGCCACGCAAGGACAATGCGATTTTCACGCTGGCGCACGCGCTGGACAAGATCGAGGCCTATCGCTTCACACCGATGCTGAACGAGACGACGCGCGCCTATTTCGACGGGCGGCAGAAGCTTGAGAAGGGCCCGCTCGGAGATGCGATGCGCGCCTGGCTCACCAACCCGAACGATACGGCGGCCCCCGATGCGATCGAGGCCAGCGAGACCGAGGTGGGGCTGACGCGCACGCGCTGCGTGCCGACCCGGCTGTTCGCCGGCCACGCCGACAACGCCTTGCCGCAATTGGCGACGGCGATGATCAACTGCCGCATCTTCCCGGGCGTGGAGCCGGATGCGGTCAAGGCCGAGCTGGAGCGCATTGTTGCCAATCCGGAAGTCGTGGTGACCCGAAATGACGAGCAGAAGGCCTCCTTGGCCTCGCCGCTGCGTCCGGATGTCGTCGCGGCCTACACGAAGGCAGTCCACGCTTTGCATCCAGGCCAACCGGTTTTCCCGGAAATGTCGACGGGGGCCAGCGATGCGCGGCCATTCCGGGTGGCAGGCATTCCTATCTACGGCACCAATGGCGGCTGGACGGTAACGCCGATCGACAATCGCGCTCACGGGAAAGACGAGCGGCTCCCCGTCAAGTCGCTCTATGACAACGTCGTCCACTGGCAGATCCTGCTGCGCGAGCTCGCCGGCAAGTGAGAAGAAAGTTGAAGTCCATGCGCCCCATCGCCGCTATCCTGCTCGCTTGCCTCGCCGCCCCGGCGCTCGCCGCGCCAAGCCCGCTGACGGTACCGAGCAAGCTTGAACCGGCATGGCAGGCAAAGACGCGTGCACTCTTCAAGCAGGTCATCGAAATCCCGACCGTCCATAATCGCGGCGAGGTGCCGAAGATGGCGGCGCTGCTCGCCGACCAATTGAAAGCCGCCGGCTGGTCCGATGCCGACATCCAGATCAAGCCTTATGAGGCGTTGCCGGGCGACAAGACCGCGGCGCTGATTGCCCGCTGGCGGGCCGACAAGCCGACCAAGAAGCCGATCCTTATCCTCGGCCACATGGACGTGGTCGAAGCCAAGCGCAGCGACTGGACCTTCGATCCCTTCGTCTTCCGCGAAGAGGGTGGCTACTTCCTCGGCCGCGGTTCCTCGGACATGAAGAACGGCATCGTCGCGACGACGATGGCCGTCATCAAGCTGCGCGAGTCAGGGTTCAAGCCCGACCGCGACATCATCCTCTTCTTCACCGGTGACGAGGAAACCATGGGCAATGGCGCCAAGCTCGGAGCCTCGGAATGGCGTAGCCTGACCGATGCCGAGTTCGGCCTCAACGCCGATGGCGGTTGCGCCGGTTACAACCGTGACGGCCGGCCGCTCAACTGCGCAATTTCCATGGCCGAGAAGACCTTCCAGACCTATTTCTTCACCACCCATAATCCCGGCGGCCACAGCTCGCGGCCGCGTCCCGACAACGCCATTTACGAGCTTGCCGACGCGCTGAAGGCCCTGCAGGCGCATCGCTTCCAGCCGATGATGAACGAGGTTTCGCGCGCCTATTTCGAGGCTCGCGCGAAGCAGGAGGGCAATAATTCCCTCGGCAACGCCATTCGCGCCTGGCTGGCCAATCCGAATGACGGCGCCGCCGCCGACGCTGTCGAGGCCAATGATTTGGAGGTCGGCCACACGCGCACCCGTTGCGTCGCGACGATGCTCGAAGGCGGCCATGCCGACAACGCGCTGCCACAGACCGCAAAGGCGACCGTCAACTGCCGCATCTTCCCGGGTGTCGACACCCAGACGGTGCAGGCCGAGCTCCAGCAACTTGCCGGCCCCAAGGTCCAGGTGACCATGGACCCGTCTTTCCTCGGACAATCGTCTCCGGCCTCGCCGCTTCGGCCTGACGTCGTCAACGCCGTAACCAAGGCGATCACCTTCATCCATGGCCCGAAGATGGAAATCATTCCGATCCTGGCGACTGGCGCCAGTGACGGTTCATTCTTCCGCGCGAAGGGAATGCCTGTCTATGACGTCGACGGCAGCTGGGGCATCTCGCCCGATGACGAGCGCGCCCACGGCCTCGACGAACGCGTCCCCGTTCGCGCCATGTACGACGACGTCGTCCATTGGGAGATCGTGCTGAAGGAGCTTGCCGGGCGGTAAGCCGAGGAACGCGGCTTGCTTCCCGCCCGTTCGTCACCGGGCAATGGAGGAGGCAAGACCATGCTCGGCAAATCAGACGCAACCCCGATGATCGCTGTCAGCGATGTCGACCGCGCCCGCAGGTTTTATGAGGAGACCTTGGGCCTCAAGACCAAGGATGAATGGGGCGAGGGTTTCACGCTCGAGAGCGGCGACACCCTCGTCAACGTCTATAGGTCCGAGTTCGCCGGCACCAACAAGGCGACCGCCCTCAACTTCGACGTCGACGATATCGAGGAAGAGGTCGCGACCTTGAAGGACAAAGGCGTTTTCTTCGAGAAGTACGACCTCCCCGGTCTTGAACCGCGAGGCGACCTTTACGTCGGCGAGGGCATGAAGACCGCCTGGTTCAAGGACCCGGACGGCAACATCCTCAGCCTCATCGAAGAGGCCTGACGCCAGGATCCCTAGTGAATGATGGCGCTGACGACCTGGCTGATCAGCATGGTTGCCGGATCGACGCGGTAAACATAGCCGTCGCCGTAATAATAATTGTAGTTTGGGCTGAGCCCGTAATGGGTCCGGATGTCGTACGGGATCTGGTTATAGGTCCAGGCATTGCCGTATCCGAGCGGATAGCGCTGGCCGACGCCATAGAGCTTCTTCGCCTGGCCCGGCGGCAGGCAGCCATTGTTCTTCTTGGCAAGGCCCGGCGGGCAGCCGCCAACGCCGTAGCCCACGGGGCCGTTCACGCCATAGGGATGAACGTTGCCCTTGCCCTTGCCGTTACCGTGTCCATGCCCTTGGGCCAGTGCCGGGGCGGCGGAGACGAGCGCCGCTGCGCCCGCGAGGAGAATAAGCTGTTTCATAATGCCGGATAATATCGCGGAAGGCGCCTGAACGCCAAATGACGCGGCTTTGGCTAGGCGGTTGATGCATCCGGCTTCACGGTCTAGAGCGCCCGCGAAATCCGCGTCCCCGCGCGGCTCCAGACCGTTTGAAGAAAGGCAGCAGCCCAGCCCATGGCTCGCAAGAAGATCGCCCTCATCGGCGCCGGAATGATCGGCGGCACCCTCGCTCACCTCGCCGCGAAGAAGGAAATGGGCGACATCGTCCTGTTCGACATCGCCGAGGGCATTCCGCAGGGCAAGGCTCTCGACCTTTCTCAGTGCGGCCCGATCGAAGGCTTCGACGCCAATATCAAGGGCACCAACGACTATGCCGACATCGCCGGTGCCGATGTCATCATCGTCACCGCGGGCGTGCCGCGTAAGCCAGGCATGAGCCGCGACGACTTGCTGGGCATCAACCTCAAGGTCATGAAGACGGTCGGCGAGGGCATCAAGAGCCATGCCCCCGACGCCTTCGTCATCTGCATCACCAACCCGCTCGACGCCATGGTCTGGGCCCTGCGCGAATTCTCCGGCCTGCCGCATAACAAGGTGGTCGGCATGGCCGGCGTCCTCGACAGCGCCCGCTTCGCGACCTTCCTGGCGCAGGAATTCGGCGTCTCGGTCAAGGACGTGAACGCCTTTGTCCTCGGCGGCCACGGCGACACCATGGTCCCGGTCACCAGCTACACGACCGTCTCGGGCATCCCGGTGGACGACCTGGTCAAGATGGGCAAATCCACCAAACAGCGGATCGACGAGATCGTAACCCGCACGCGCGGCGGCGGCGGCGAGATCGTCGCGCTCTTGAAGACGGGCTCGGCCTATTACGCGCCTGCCACCAGCGCGATTGCGATGGCCGAGGCCTATCTCGGCGACCAGAAGCGCATCCTGCCGTGCGCCGTCTATGTCGACGGCAAGTACGGCCTCGACGGCCTCTACGTCGGCGTCCCGACCGTCATCGGCGCCAACGGCGTTGAAGAGATTGTCGAGATCAACCTCGACGCGGAAGCGAAGAAGAACCTCCAGGTCAGCGTCGATGCGGTCAAGGAACTGCTCGTCGCCTGCAAGCAGATTGACGGGTCGCTGGCATGAGCATCCTCGTCGACCGCAACACCAAGGTCATCACCCAGGGCATGACGGGTGAAACCGGCACCTTCCACACGCAGCAGGCGCTGGCCTACGGCACGCAGATGGTCGCCGGCGTCACTCCGGGGAAGGGCGGCACGACCCACCTCGATTTGCCGGTCTACGACACGGTGCACGAAGCAGTCGCCAAGACCGGCGCCACCGCCTCTGTCATCTACGTCCCGCCGCCCTTCGCCGCGGATTCGATCCTCGAAGCCATCGACGCCGAAGTGCCGCTGATCGTCGCCATCACCGAGGGCGTTCCGGTCCTCGACATGGTCAAGGTCAAGCGTGCGCTCGACGGCTCCAAGTCGCGCCTCATTGGCCCCAACTGCCCCGGCGTGCTGACGCCTGAGGAATGCAAGATCGGCATCATGCCGGGCAACATCTTCAAGAAGGGCAGCGTCGGCGTCGTCTCGCGTTCCGGCACGCTCACCTACGAAGCGGTCTTCCAGACGACCAACGAAGGCCTCGGCCAAACCACCGCTGTCGGCATCGGCGGCGATCCGGTCAAGGGCACCGAGTTCATCGACATGCTGGAGATGTTCCTCGCCGACGACGCGACCAAGTCGATCATCATGATCGGCGAGATCGGCGGCAGTGCGGAAGAGGACGCCGCCCAGTTCCTCGCCGACGAGAAGAAGAAGGGCCGCTGGAAGCCGACCGTCGGATTCATCGCCGGCCGCACCGCGCCTCCGGGCCGCCGCATGGGCCATGCCGGCGCCATCGTTTCGGGCGGCAAGGGCGATGCCGAGTCCAAGATCGCCGCCATGGAAGCGGCTGAAATTCGCGTTTCCCCGAGCCCATCTGAATTGGGCACGACGCTGAGCGCCCTGCTGAAAGGCTAATGTTCCCCGGCGAAGGCCGGGGCCCAGGAGCCCGAAGGGCTTTTGTAACGGAGGACGAATGAAGGCTGGCTACGTTTACATCATGGCCAGCCAGAAAAATGGGACGATCTACATCGGTGTTACCAGTGATCTAATTGGCCGGGCATATGCTCACCGCGAAGGCCGGATCGATGGTTTCACGAGGCAGCATGGCTGCAAGCTGCTGGTGTGGTTCGAAGCATTTGACGATCTGCAGCAAGCGCGCCAGCGGGAACTGCAGATGAAGGAATGGAAGCGAAGTTGGAAGATTCGGCTGATCGAGGAAACGAACCTTGAATGGAATGATCTCTATCCGACTTTATTCTGACCCCGGCTCGCGCCGGGCCTGGACCCCGGCTTCCGCCGGGGAACAAGAAGGTTGAGCATGCACGAATTCGAACCGGGACCGAGCTGGACACGGCCGAACTGGCCGGTGAGCGAACTCGACCCGGTGAATGCCGGCCTCGACCCGACGCAGTCGGAGATCGCCGTGGTCGCCGAGAAGGCAAGGGCCGCGGCCCAGGCCGCCGGCGCCGATCCCGACGCGGTCCGCCGCGCCGCCGACGACAGCATTCGGGCGATGATGCTGATCCGCACCTATCGCGTGCGCGGGCATTTGGCTTCAAAGCTCGATCCGCTCGGCCTCCATCACAGCGAGCTGCCGGCCGACCTGACGCCGGAGTTCCACGGCTTCGGCTCGACCGATCTTGACCGGCCGATCTACATCGGCGGCGCGCTCGGCTTCGCGCAGGCGAGCATCCGCCAGATCGTCGACGTCCTGCAGTCGACCTACTGCGGCCACATCGGCTTCGAATATATGCACATTAACGACCTGGAGGAGCGGCGCTTCATCCAGGATCGGATCGAGGGTGCGGAAGAAACCGTCCAGTTCACGCCCGAGGGCAAGCGCTCGATCCTCGAAAAGGTCATCCACGGCGAGCAGTGGGAAAAATTCCTCGCCAGGAAGTACGTCGGCACCAAGCGCTTTGGCCTCGACGGCGGCGAATCCATGATCCCGGCGCTGGAAGCTGTCATCAAATACGGCGGCCTCACCGGCGTCGAGGAGGTCGTCGTCGGCATGGCCCACCGCGGCCGTCTCAACGTCCTCTCCAACGTCATGGGCAAGCCCTACCGCGCCATCTTCCATGAGTTTGCGGGCGGCGCCACCAACCCGGCGGATGTCGGCGGGTCGGGCGACGTCAAATACCACCTCGGCACCAGCAGCGACCGTGAGTTCGACGGCGTCAGCGTCCATCTGTCGCTGATGCCCAACCCGTCGCACCTCGAGGCCGTCGATCCTGTCGTCCTCGGCAAGGCCCGCGCGGTCCAGACTTACAAGGGCGACAGGGAAGGCGACACGGTCCTGCCGATGCTCCTGCACGGTGACGCGGCCTTCGCGGGCCAGGGCATTGTCGCCGAATGCTTCGGCTTCTCCGGCCTTCCGGGCTACGAGACCGGCGGCACGATCCATTTCGTGATCAACAACCAGGTCGGCTTCACGACCTCGCCCCAATTCGCCCGTTCATCGCCCTATCCGTCCGACGTCGCCAAGTCGGTCCAGGCGCCGATCCTGCACGTCAACGGCGACGACCCCGAGGCGGTCACCTTCTGCTGCAAGCTGGCGATCGAGTTCCGGCAGTGCTTCAACCGCGACATCGTTATCGACATGTGGTGCTACCGCCGCTTCGGCCACAACGAGGGTGATGAGCCAAGCTTCACCCAGCCGCTGATGTACGCCGCGATCAAGACTCACCCGCCGATCAGCGAGATCTACGGCAAGAAGTTGGTCGCCGAAGGTGTCATCGACCAGCCGGGCATCGACAAGCTGACCAGCGATTTCACTGCGCTTCTCGAGCAGGAATTCGAAGCCGGCTCCAGCTATTTGCCCAACAAGGCCGACTGGTTCGAAGGCCGCTGGGCGGGCCTCGGCAAACCCGACGAGCCGGTCATGGCTCGCCGCAACACCGTAACGGCGCTGGACGAGGGCGAGTTTGACAGCCTGACAAAGGTGCTGACGACCGTCCCCGAAGGGCTCGCGATCCACAAGACCCTGGGCCGCATCCTCGAAGCCAAGAAGCAGGCGCTGGAGAGCGGCGAGGGTATCGACTGGGCGACCGGCGAGGCCTTGGCTTTCGGTTCGTTGGTCGCGGAGGGCAATTGCGTCCGCCTGTCGGGTCAGGATTCAGGCCGCGGCACCTTCAGCCAGCGCCACGCCGTCTGGGTCGACCAGAGCGATGGCCACAAATATGTGCCGCTGACCACCATCGAGGGCGGCGGCATCTTCGAAGTGCGCGACAGTCCGCTGTCCGAATTCGGCGTGCTCGGCTTCGAATACGGCTATTCGCTCGCCGATCCGCGTACCCTCGTTCTCTGGGAAGCGCAGTTCGGCGATTTTGCCAATGGCGCCCAGGTGATGATCGACCAGTTCATCGCCGCGGGCGAGGCCAAGTGGCTGCGCGCCAGCGGCCTTGTCCTGCTGTTGCCGCACGGCTTCGAAGGGCAGGGGCCGGAACATAGTTCCGCCCGCCTCGAACGCTACCTGCAGCTTTGCGCCGAGGACAATATGCAGGTCGCCAACTGCACCACGCCGGCCAACTATTTCCACCTGTTGCGCCGCCAGATGCGCCGTGACTTCCGCAAGCCGCTGGTCATCATGACGCCGAAGTCGCTGCTCCGGCACAAGATGGCGGTGTCGAGCCGCGCCGACTTCACTGGCGACAGCCATTTCCGCCGCATCATTTCCGACCCGACGCCGCCGGCAGAGGGAACGACCAAGCGGCTTGTCCTCTGCACCGGCAAGCTCGCCTACGAGTTGCTGGAAGCGCGCGACAAGGCGGGTGCAAACGGCACCGAGATCATCCGCATCGAGCAGATTTATCCGTTCCCGTCGGAGCCGTTGGTCAAGCGCCTGAAGGCGATGACCCAGCTCGAAGAACTGGTTTGGGCGCAGGAAGAGCCGCGCAACAACGGCTGCTGGTTCTTCGTCGAAAGCCTGATTGAGAATTGCTTGAACGAGGCCGGTCATTTGCTGCGGCCGCGCTACGCGGGCCGCGAAGCCTCGGCATCGCCGGCCACCGGCCTCGCCAAGCGCCACGCCGCCGAGCAGGCGGCCTTGATTGCTTCGGCGCTCGGCCATACGGGCCAGCCGCAGCAGCAAGCCAAAGCCAGCTAGCAAGAAGGAAGCGCATGTCGACCGACGTCAAAGTTCCGGCGCTTGGAGAATCGATCACCGAGGCGACGCTTGGCCAATGGCTCAAGCAGCCGGGCGATACGGTCGCCGCCGATGAACCCATCGCCAGCCTTGAAACCGACAAGGTCTCGGTCGAGGTCAATGCCCCGGTCGCCGGCACGCTTGCCGAGCAATTGGTCAAGGAAGGCGATACCGTCGAAGTCGGCGCAGTCATTGCCCGCGTGGGCGAAGGTGGCGGTGCAGCCGTCGCCGCTCCGGCCAAGGAAGTCGCCGATGCTTCTACCAACCCGCCGGGCCCCGCCGAAACGCCGCTTCCGCGCGAAGATGCTCACGCGCCGACGGATGAGCATGCCGATCTGACCCTCTCGCCGGCGGTGCGCCGCGCGGTTCTGGAGCACCACGTCGACCCTTCGCAGATCAATGGCACCGGCAAGGACGGCCGCATTACCAAGGACGATGTCCTCGCCGCGGCGCAGGCAAAGATGGCACCCGTTCACGAGCCCGAAGCCCGTTCCCCGGCGCAGGCCGGGGCCCAGGCGCCGCAGGCGAAAGCTCCCGCCGCTGAAGCACAGCAGACTCCGTCTCCTGGGCCCCGGCCTTCGCCGGGGAGCAGAAACGAAGAGCGCGTCAAGATGTCGCGGCTGCGCCAGACCATCGCGGCCCGCCTCAAGGACGCGCAGAACACCGCTGCGCTCCTGACCACTTTCAACGACGTCGATATGTCGGCCGTGATCGACGCGCGGGCCCGCTACAAGGACTTGTTCGAGAAGAAGCACGGCATCCGCCTCGGCTTCATGGGCTTCTTCGTGAAGGCCTGCGCGCTCGCTGCCCGCGACGTGCCCTCGGTCAATGCCAGCATCCAGGGCGACGAGATCGTCTACCATGACTATCTCGACGTCTCGGTCGCCGTCTCCGCGCCCAAGGGCCTCGTCGTTCCGGTCATCCGCAACGCCGACGCCATGAGTTTCGCCGAAATCGAGAAATCGATCGCGGCCTACGGCAAGAAGGCGAAGGAAGGCACGCTGACCATGGACGAAATGTCCGGCGGCACCTTCACCATCTCCAATGGCGGCGTCTTCGGCTCGCTCTTGTCGACACCGATCATCAACCCGCCGCAGTCGGCCGTGCTCGGCATGCACCGGATCGAGGAGCGTCCGGTCGCCAAGGACGGTCAGGTCGTCATCCGCCCGATGATGTACCTTGCACTGTCCTACGATCACCGCCTGATCGACGGCCGCGAGGCGGTCACCTTCCTCGTCCGCGTCAAGGAAGCGATCGAGGACCCGACGCGCCTGCTGATCGATCTGTAATGCCCTCATTGTTCGCGCTTGAATGGGCAATCATCTCAGGAACTGTTGCCGGTTTCGCCATCACGGCATTTGAGTGGTTTCAAGAGCGCGAATTCGCAAGGGAGGTCATTCTAGAACACGGATATGCGAAACTCTCGATCTTGGTGCTTAAGAGCCTTGTGATTTACGTCGGTGGGTTAACACTGATCGCTCTGATGGGTGTGTTGATCAATTCATTATTCTAGAAGGTTTAAATGGCTGATTTTGATTTCGACGTCCTGGTGATTGGCGCCGGCCCCGGCGGCTACGTCGCCGCCATCCGCGCCGCGCAGCTTGGCTTGAAGACCGCCTGTGCCGAAAGCCGCGAAACGCTTGGCGGCACCTGCCTCAATGTTGGCTGCATCCCGTCGAAGGCGATGCTGCACGCGTCGGAATATTATGACGCCGCCGCCAACGGCGCCTTCGCCAAGCTCGGCATCAAGGTCACGCCGGAACTCGACCTCGACACCATGCACGGCCAGCGCAAGGACGCGGTCAAGCAATTGACCGGCGGCATCGAGTTCCTGTTCAAGAAGAACAAGGTCGAATGGCTTAAAGGTCTCGGCACCTTCACTGGTCCCAATACCGTCAAGGTCGGCGACCGGACCGTCACCGCCAAGAATATCGTCATCGCTACCGGTTCGTCGGTCACCCCGCTCCCGGGCGTCGAGATCGACCAGAAAGTCGTCGTCGATTCCACAGGCGCGCTGGAGCTCCCCAGAGTGCCCGAGCACATGGTCGTGATCGGCGGCGGCGTCATCGGGCTGGAGCTCGGCTCGGTCTGGCGGCGGCTCGGCGCCAAAGTCACCTGCGTCGAATTCCTCGACCAGATCCTGCCCGGCTTCGACGGCGAGGTCCGCAAGGAATCGAACAAGATCCTCAAGAAGCAGGGCTTCGAGTTCAAGCTCGGCACCAAGGTCACCAAGGTCGACGTCAACGGCGGCAAGGCGACCCTGACGATGGAGCCCGCCAAGGGCGGCGCGGCCGAAACGCTTGAGGCCGATTGCGTCCTCGTATCCATCGGCCGCCGGCCGAACACCGAAGGCCTCGGTCTCGACAAGATCGGCCTTCAATTGAACCAGCGCGGCCAGATCGAGACCGACCACGACTTCCGCACCAAGGCGGCAGGCGTCTGGGCGATAGGCGACGTCATCCCCGGCCCCATGCTTGCCCACAAGGCGGAGGACGAAGGCATTGCCGTCGCCGAGAATATCGCGGGGCTCACCGGCATCGTGAACCACGACGTTATTCCCTCGGTAGTCTACACATGGCCCGAAATCGCCGGTGTCGGCCTGACCGAGGAGCAGGCGAAGGAGAAGGGCGAGGTCAAGGTCGGCAAGTTCCCGATGCTCGCCAATTCGCGCGCCAAGACCAACCATGAGCCTGACGGCTTCGTGAAAGTCATTGCCGACGCCAAGACCGATCGTGTGCTAGGTGTCTGGTGCATCGCGTCCGTCGCCGGGACCATGATCGCACAGGCCGCTCAGGCCATGGAATTCGGCGCTACCAGTGAGGACATCGCCTATACCTGCCACGCCCATCCGACCCATTCGGAAGCGATCAAGGAAGCGGCGATGGCGGTGGCTGGAAAGCCTATTCACATCTAAGATGCCGATTGACGCGTGAATTTTTCTCGCTAGCGAGCGCCCCTTCGCTGTCATAAATCTGACACTCTAGGGGTGGGGACGCGTCCATGACGCTCGACTGGCGTCGCGAAAGCGAAGAATATCGATGGCTTGCCGCGCTTGGCGCGATGACCCTGCTCGCGCTCGTCGTCGCCGGCTGGTTCAGCCATCGCGCCGGCCTGCCGCCCTATCGGATCTTCTATCTCTACTTCCTCGCGGTCTTCCAGAACGCCCGCTACGCGCTCTGGCTGGCAGGCGGCCTCTTCGTGCTGCGCGCCTTGTGGCTGAAGACGTGGAACCCGTTCCGAGGCCTTTGGGCCCTGGTCACAGGCCATATCCGCTCTCCCGCCCTCATCCTCGCCGGCGTCATCCCGGTCCTTCTGGTTCCGATCCTGATGGCCTCGTTCGGCACATTGAAGATGCTGATGCCGGTCTTCCGCGACTTCAGCTGGGACGATCGTCTTGCCGCCGCGGACAAATTTCTCTTCCTCGGCTACCAGCCCTGGCAGTTCACCCACGCTGTCTTCGGCAGCCCGTTCCTCACCAAGATGATCGACAAGAGCTACACCTATTGGGTGATGGCGCTGTACGCGGCGGTCGTCGCTTATGCCGCGCTGGCGCCGCGCTACGAGCGTGCCCGCTTCTTCCTGTCCTTCGCCGCCGCCTGGATGCTGATCGGCGTCGTCGGCGGCTATGTCTTCGCCTCGGCAGGCCCGTGCTTTGCCCAGCAGATCGGCGCCGTATCGGCGCCTGAATTCGCACCGCTCATGGCCCGGCTGAAGGAGATCCACGAGGGTGGCCACCTCCTCAACGCTTATTATTGGCAGGGCGTCCTCTGGCGGCACCATGCCGCGCACCAGGCCGGTTTCGCCATGGGCATCTCGGCCATGCCGTCGATGCACAATGCGATCGCCATCCTCTACGCTTTGACGACTGCCCGCATGGCAAAGCCCATCCGCATCGCCGCCTGGACCTTCGCCGCGCTTATCTGGATCGGCTCGATCCACCTCGGCTGGCATTACGCAATCGACGGCATCGCTTCGGGCCTGATGATCGCCGGCATCTGGTACGCCGCCGGCCGCTACCTCGACCGTGTCGGCTATACCCAGGCACTCCGGTTGCGCGGCGAAAAGGCGCCAGAGCCCGAATTGCCCGATTTCGAGCCGGAGCCGGTGGCAATCTAGCCAAGGCCCGTTAAACCTTCCCGCACCGGGAGGCTCAGTAGCTCATGATCAATCGTAGGCGCCTGCGCCGCTGGCACATTTGGCTCGGCTGGCTCGTTGCCATCCCCATGCTCTTCTGGACCGTCTCCGGCGTGGTGATGGTCTTGAAGCCGATCGAGGAAGTGCGCGGCGAGGCCTTGATCCGCCCGCAGGCCCCCATCCGCCTCGCCGCTCCGCCGGTGCCGCCTGCTCTTGAAGGCATCCCTTTCAAGTCGCTGTCACTCCAGCAGCGCGTCGGCGGCCCCATCTGGGTCGTCACCTTGGCCGACGGCAGCACCCGTCTCGCCAATCCGGCGACGGGCGCTTTCTATTCCGACGTTTCGGGGCCGCTTGCGCTGCTGGAGTTCATGAAACGCTACACCGGCAAGGCCCATGCGCTCTCTGTTGCGCGCGTCGATCCGGACCGCCCGCCGCTCGAACTTCGCAAGCCGGTAAAGGCCTGGCTCATCACCATGTCCGATGGGGCGCATTTCTATGTCGATGCGTCGGGCGAGATCATTGCCAAACGCACCCGCTGGTGGCGCTTCTACGATTTCATGTGGGGCCTGCACATCATGGATCCGGCCGGCCGCGAGGACACGCACAACCCCTGGATTATCACCTTCGCCCTGATTTCCGTGACGACGGTGATCCTGGCTTTGATCCTCCTGCCCATGACCATCCGCCGGCGGAAGGCCGAGCAGTGATGGAGCCGGCCCTCGCAATCTTCGCCACTTTGCTCGGCCACTGCTGGCAGACCCAGCTGGCGCCGCAGGACGTCGACACCCATTGCTTCACCGACATGTGGAAGGGGGCCCACGTCCGCGACGTCCACGTCGTCACCCACGACGGCAAGTCGGTCTACGAAGGCGAGACCATCTACAGCTTCGACGGCAAATCGATTGTGTTCACTTATGTGAACTCATTGGGGGGCGTCGGCGGCGGCAGCGCCACCGTTGCCGACAAAGTGATCAGCTTCACCGGCTCGATGCGCGCCGGCCCGGGCTCACCGCCGCAACCCATCGACACCAAGTGGCGAATGCTCGGCGATGGCTATGAGGTAACGACGCCGGCCGAAAAGGCGGTACGTCGTTTCACTTTAGCTCGCTAGCCACCCCAAAACGGCCTGCACGAAACCCGCGTCCTTCGCTCTCGCCGCGACCGGCGCCACCGGCGCGCAGTCGAGACACCGCGCCTGTATCGACGGACCGCTGAGGATCGACTTCAGTTCCGCCAATGCCGCTTCCAGCTGCCACTGCGGGGCAGGGGCCAAGGTCGCCAGTGCGTCGGTCGGCTGCGTGCCTGCATCCTCTTCGCCGGCCAGCGCCGCCATGATTTCCTCGGTGAAGCTCTTGGGCCGCTCCAGGTAGCGGACGCCGCGCTCCTTGCCGAGATGCGCCAGCTCCGCGGCCTTGGCGATCGCTTCGTCCATCCCGCCGAAGCCATCGACCAGGCCGAGTTGGCGGGCCGAACCGCCGTCCCAGACGCGGCCCTGGGCGATGCGGTCGATGTCGGCCGGGCTCTTGTGCCGGGCCTCGGCGACGATGCCTAGGAAGTTGCGATAAACACCGTCGACCCCGGCCTGGATCAGCTTGCCGGCTTCCGGGCTCGGGCCGTGGAAGACGTCGGGCTCGCCCGATAACGGCGTCGTCTTCACGCCGTCGGCGCCGAGGCCGAGCTTGGCCAAAGTGCCCTGGAAGCTCGGCAGGATGCCGAACACGCCGATCGATCCGGTAATGGTCGAAGGCTCCGCGTAAACGTAATCGCCCGCCGTCGAGACCCAATAACCGCCCGATGCGGCAACGCTGCCCATCGATACGACGACCGGGATCTTGCGAGCCTTGGCGCCCAGCAAGGCCTGGCGGATGCGCTCGGACGCCAGCACCGAACCGCCCGGGGAATCGACGCGGACCACCAGTGCTTTCAGATTGTCTTCGCGCAGGCCCTTTTCGATGGCCGAAGCGATGCTGTCGCCGCCAGCGGTGCCGAGCTTCGCCTTGCCGTCGACGATTTCGCCGGCGACGGTGACGACGCCGATCGGGCCCTTCGGGTTACTCTCGACGACATCGCCGATGTAATCGTCGAGGCCGATAGACTTGAAGCCGCCCACCTTCCTGTCGTCGCGGCCGCCGAGTTCTGCCAGCCGTGCCTCGAACGAGCGGCGTTCGCCCAGCTTGTCGACCAGCTTCGCCGCCAGCGCCGCCTTGCCGAGGTCGCCGCCCGCGCTGTCGAGCACCGCGCCCGGGTCCTTCAGGTAGGTATCGATCCCTGCCGCCGGGCGCGCCTTCAGCACGTCTTCGCGCCAGGTTTCGAGCAATGCGCCGGCCAGCGCCTGGTTGTTTTCCCGCGCTTCGGGGGACATGTCGCTGCGCGTGTAGGGCTCCACCGCCGCCTTGTATGTTCCGACCCGGTAAACGTTGGCCGTAATGCCAAGCTTATCCATCAGCCCCTTGTAATAGAGGTGCTGCCCGCCCGGTCCGGCGACCGCGACCGCGCCAAGCGGGTGAAGCCAGATTTCCGAGGCGTGGGACGCCAGCTGATATCCGTCGTCGGAATAGCCGGCGGCGTAGGCGACGACCTTCTTGCCCGACTTGCGGACCCGGTCGATCGCCGCGCCCACGTCGCTGATGGCCACCTGGCCGCCGCCGAGGAAGCCGTCGAGGTCTAGGGCAACGGCCTTCACCCGGTCGTCGTCCTTGGCATTGTCGAGCGCTTCGACCAGTTCGCCGCGGCTATATTCCTGCAGGCGTTGTGTTCCGGCCAATAGTTCGCTGGTGCTCGGCGCCGACGGCTGCTCCGTGATCGTGCCGCGAAGGTCCATGACCAGGACGCCTTCGCCGACTCTGTTCGGGCTCGACTTCAGGCCCATGTAGAGCAGGCTGAAGAAGATCAGCATGAACACCAGGACAAGCGCGTCCTTGATGCCGACCAGCAATTTCCAGATTGCACCCACGAAGCGCATGCACACGACCCTCTATCTGTTCGCCCACTGGCTAGCGGACAGATAGGGGCGCCACCAATGATTTTCGACGGGGAGCGGCTGGACGGCCCGGCCTATCCTGCTAGGCGCTCGACACGATGCAGCGCGACGACCACCCATTTCCAGACGCGCCGCCGCGATGGCGTGACGAGCTTCGCGAGACTTTCCAGCTCGCGCTGCCGCTCGTTCTCGCCAACCTCGCCCAGACCGCCATCTATTCGACCGACGTCGTCATGGTCGGCTGGCTGGGAGCGCCGCAATTGGCGGCGTCCGCGCTGGCGGTGAACCTTTACAGCGTGTTGTTGTTCACCGGCACGGGCCTCATCACCGCCGCCGCCCCGCTGATCGCGGCCGAACTTGGCGCCCGCAAGCACTCGGTCCGCGAAGTGAGGCGCACGGTCCGCATGGCAATCTGGGCCGCCGTGCTGTTCGCAATCCCCGCCTGGTTGATCCTCTGGCACACCGAAGCGGTCTTGCTGGCCCTTGGCCAGGACCCGCAGCTCGCCCGGCACAGCGGCGAGTTCATGCGCGCACTGCAATGGGCGCTCCTGCCGGCGCTGATCATCGTCGCGCTGCGCAACTTTGTCGCGGCGCTCGGCAATGCCGGGATCGCGCTTGCGGTCATCGTCGCGGGCATCTTCATCAATGCCGCTTTGGATTGGGGCTTGATCTTCGGTCACTGGGGCCTGCCGCGGCTGGGGCTGGTCGGTGCCGGCATCGCCAGCAGCATTACGTCCTATCTGATGATGTTCGTCCTCATTGGGATCGTGCTCATCCACCCGAAGACGAGCCGGTTTCACGTCTTCGGCCGCCTGTTCAAGCCCGACTGGGAACGGCTGGCGACCATCATCCGCGTCGGCGTCCCCATCGCGTTCACCTTGGCCTTTGAGGTGACGGTATTCAGCGCCGCCGTCTATCTGATGGGCCTGATCAGCGAGACGTCGGTCGCCGCACATGCCATCGCCCTGCAGATTGCCGCGATCACTTTCATGGTCCCCCTTGGCATCAGTCAGGCGACCACGATCCGCGTCGGCCTCGCTTTTGGTGCAAAGGATCCGTCTTGGGTCAGCCGCGCGGGGTCTGCCAGCCTCGTCATGGCCATGGGGTTCATGTCGGTCGCGGCGCTCGCCATCTGGCTGTTCCCGCGCGATCTCGCGTCAATATTCCTCGATGCGGCGAAACCGGAGAACGCGCCGGTCCTCGACCTCGCGGTCAAGTTTCTTTTCATCGCCGCCATTTTCCAGTTGGCCGACGGTGCCCAGGTGGTCGGCGCCGCCATGCTCCGCGGTCTCCAGGATACAAGGGTGCCAATGTACTATGCCGCCTTCGGCTATTGGGTCGTTGGCCTCGGTGGCGGCGCGGCACTGGCCTTCTGGGGCGGCTGGCAGGGCGTTGGCGTCTGGACCGGCCTGGCCGGCGGCCTGGCTGCCGTCGCGGTGCTGATGCTCTGGCGCTGGAGCCGCCGCGGACGGCTCGATTTAATTCCGCGACGGGCACCGGTTGACGTGTAGGAGCCCGCGACCCATATGCGCCCCGCGAGTTGGCACTCTCTGAGTCTGAGTGCCAGCGCAAATGTTCAACGCAACCTTTAGCAAGGGGCAAAGCAATATGGGTTTCAGGCCGCTTCATGATCGCGTCCTCGTCCGCCGGGTCGAGGCCGAAGAGAAGTCCGCGGGCGGGATCATCATTCCCGACAGCGCCAAGGAAAAGCCGCAGGAAGGCGAAGTCGTCGCCGTCGGCGCCGGTGCCAAGAGCGAAGAGGGCAAGGTTTCGCCGCTCGACGTCAAGGCCGGTGACCGCATCCTGTTCGGCAAATGGTCGGGCACCGAGGTGAAGATCGACGGTGAAGACCTGATCATCATGAAGGAAAGCGACATCCTCGGGATCGTCGGCTGACTTTCGGAGGGGCGCGAAAATGGCGCCTCATCCCAAGACTTTTGAGACTTTAGCGAACTTAAGAAACTGAAAGGGTAGCCAGATGGCAGCCAAGGACGTGAAATTCAGCCGCGACGCGCGTGAGCGCATCCTGCGCGGCGTCGACATCCTCGCCGATGCGGTCAAGGTGACTTTGGGCCCCAAGGGCCGCAACGTCGTCATCGACAAGAGCTTCGGCGCTCCGCGCATCACCAAGGACGGCGTCACCGTCGCCAAGGAAATCGAGCTTAAGGACAAGTTCGAGAACATGGGCGCGCAGATGGTCCGCGAAGTCGCTTCGAAGACCAACGACATCGCCGGGGACGGCACCACCACCGCCACGGTTCTCGCTCAGGCGATCGTCCGTGAGGGCATGAAGTCGGTTGCGGCCGGCATGAACCCGATGGACCTGAAGCGCGGCGTCGACCTTGCCGTTTCCAAGGTCGTCGAAGACCTCAAGGGCCGCTCGAAGCCGGTTTCCGGTTCTTCCGAAATCGCCCAGGTCGGCATCATCTCGGCCAATGGTGACAAGGAAGTCGGCGAGAAGATCGCCGAGGCCATGGAAAAGGTCGGCAAGGAAGGCGTCATCACCGTCGAGGAAGCCAAGGGCCTCGAGTTCGAGCTCGACGTCGTCGAAGGCATGCAGTTCGACCGCGGCTACCTTTCGCCCTACTTCATCACCAACCCGGAGAAGATGCAGGTCGAATTGAACGAGCCGTTCATCCTCATCCACGAGAAGAAGCTCAGCAACCTGCAGGCGATGCTCCCGATCCTGGAAGCGGTCGTCCAGTCGGGCCGTCCGCTGCTGATCATCGCCGAGGACATCGAAGGCGAAGCGCTGGCGACCCTGGTCGTCAACAAGCTGCGCGGTGGCCTCAAGGTCGCCGCCGTCAAGGCGCCGGGCTTCGGCGATCGCCGCAAGGCGATGCTCGAGGACATCGCCATCCTGACGGGCGGCGAGATGATCTCGGAGGATCTCGGCATCAAGCTCGAGAACGTCACGACGGCGATGCTCGGCACCGCCAAGAAGGTCGTCATCGACAAGGACAACACCACCATCGTCGACGGCGCCGGCACGCATGAGCAGATCGAGGGCCGTACGGCCGCGATCCGCCAGCAGATCGACAACACCACCAGCGACTACGACCGCGAGAAGCTCCAGGAGCGTCTCGCCAAGCTCGCCGGCGGCGTTGCCGTGATCAAGGTCGGCGGCGCCACCGAGGTCGAGGTGAAGGAGCGCAAGGACCGCGTCGACGACGCTCTCCACGCGACCCGCGCCGCGGTCGAGGAAGGCATCGTCCCGGGCGGCGGCACGGCCCTGCTCTATGCGATCAAGGCGCTCGACGGCCTCAAGGGCAGCAATGACGACCAGACGCGCGGCGTCGACATCGTTCGCAAGGCGATCGAAGCCCCGCTTCGCCAGATCGCTCAGAATGCGGGCGTCGACGGTGCGGTCGTGGCCGGCAACCTGCTGCGCGAAGGCGACGAGACCCGTGGCTTCAACGCCGCCACCGACACCTACGAGAACCTGGTCCAGGCCGGCGTGATCGACCCGACCAAGGTCGTCCGCACCGCCCTCCAGGACGCGGCGTCCGTCGCCGGCCTGCTCATCACCACCGAAGCGGCGGTGTCGGAAGTCCCCGAGGACAAGCCGGCCATGCCGATGGGCGGTGGCATGGGCGGAATGGGCGGCATGGATTTCTAGCCGAGACGGCCGGAGCGAGCGACGCGAACCGACAGGTGAGCTAGCTGGCTCCGGACTCGTCGAAGGCCGGACGGCCTGCCGCAAAGCGGACAGGACCGACGGCGCGGATTCACTCCGCGCCGGCTTCGCCAGACAGAAATGGAAGGGCCGGCGGAGTAATCCTCCGGCCCTTTCTTTTGCGCCATTGCCCGTTCATCGCCGCTGCCCTAGCCACCGCCTGTGTTTGTCCCCGACCAGCCTGCCGTCCCCGTCTGCGGCTATGAAATCGTGCATAGCTATCCGCACGACCCCAGCTCCTTCACCGAGGGGCTCCTCTTCCACAACGGCCACCTCTACGAAGGCACCGGCATGGAGGGGCGCTCCAAGGTCGCCCGTATCAACCTCGCCACCGGCAAGGCCATCGCCCAATCCAAATATCCCGGAAACCAGTTCGGCGAGGGCATTGTCATCTGGAAGAACCAGCTGATCTCGCTGACCTGGAAGGATGGTATCGGCCATCGCTGGCGGCTCAGCGACCTTAAGCCGCTCGGCACCTTCCGCTTTTCTGCCGAAGGCTGGGGCATGACCATGCTCGGCCAGCGCATCGTGGCGAGCGACGGCTCGCCGACTTTGCGCTTTTACGATCCCGCAACCATGACCCAGACGGGCAGCGTGCAGGTCACCTACCAGGGCAAGCTGCTCGCCCGCGTCAACGAGCTGGAAGCCATCAACGGCGAAATCTGGGCCAATGTTTGGATGACCGACTTCATCGTCCGCATCGATTCCGCCACAGGCGCGATCCGCCATGTCGTCGACTTGAAGGGCCTCCGCGAGACCGCAGGCGCCACCGGCATCGACAGCGTCCTCAACGGCATCGCCTGGGACGCCAAAGGCCGCCGCCTGTTCGTCACGGGAAAGAACTGGCCGAAACTCTTCGAGATCAAGCTCAAGGCCTGCGCCTGACTACTTCCCCGCTTCCTCGTTCAGCATGTTCTCCGCCTCGTTGAGCTGATCGTTCTGCTCGGCGGTGGGGGCAGGGGGCCGCTTCTCGCCGCAGCCGGCAAGCACGAGGGCAATCGCGAACCAGATTTTCTTCATCTGGCCCGAAGTACCACCTCGGGCGAATAACAAGAAAGGGCCGCCCGGTTTCCCGTGCGGCCCTCCTTGCGTGCTCTCTAAAGAGAGCGAACGGCTTAGTGCGCGTTCGTCGTGTTGTCGGCAGCGTTGGCGACCGCATTCGATGCGTTGTCAACGGCGTTGCCGGCGTTCTCGACCGCATTGCCGGCCGCGTCGAGCGCGTTGTCGGCCGCATTGGCGGCGACATCGGCAGTGTTGGCGGCGACGTCGGCAGTGTTGTCGGCGACGGTGTTGTTGTCTTCGGCCTTGGGCTGGCACGCGGCCAGGCCGAGCGTCAGGACCGCAACGGTCAGTGCAACCTTCTTCATGATCGTTCCATTCCTTCAACTTTGCCACTTCTGTGGCAACTGGGCTCGGCCTGCCGCAAAATTCGGTCAGGCCAGCGACGGGGTGTAAATAGGCTTTTTGCGTCGCGCAATCGGGATTCCGCATCGCACTGAAAATTTCGTTTCGGCGGCGTGACTGTTGATTGACGCATATAAAGATTTCTTTATATCCTTATGACGTGACCGCAAACCTGCCGATCGCCGAACTTTTCCAGGCGCTTGCCGACCCCTCGCGGGTCCGCATCCTGGCGTTGCTGCGGACTATGGAATTGTCGGTTGGCGAGCTCGCGCAGGTGCTCGGCCAGAGCCAGCCCCGCGTTTCCCGTCACGTCAAAATCCTCGGCGACGCTGGCCTCCTCGATCGCCACAAGGAAGGCAGCTGGGTCTTCCTCGCCCTGACGGTCGAAGCGCGGACCCAGGCGGTTTTCGACCTCATCGACCAATGGCTGGACTCGGCGAGCCGCAATGTCCTGAATGCCGACGCCGCGCGCCTCGCTGCTGTCCGCGCCGATCGCGCCGACGCTGCCAACCGCTATTTCTCCGCCCATGCCGAGGTCTGGGATTCGATCCGCTCGCTCCATGTCGCCGAAAGCATGGTCGAAAAGGCCATCCAGAAAGCGCTGTCGGACCAGCCCGTCGGTCGCCTCGTGGATATCGGCACCGGCACTGGCCGGATGATCGAGTTGCTCGGTCCCAAGGCGGCGCAGGCGACCGGCGTCGACAAGAGCTCGGAAATGCTGCGCCTCGCCCGCGTCAAGCTGGAAGCAGCCGGCATTTCGTCCAGCCTGCGACAGGCGGACATGTACGCTTTGCCGCTGCCCGACAGCAGCGCCGACAGCGTCGTCATCCACCAGGTGTTGCATTACGCCCAGAATCCGGCTGCCGCGCTTGCTGAAGCTGCGCGCGTCCTGCGCGAGGGCGGCAGGCTGCTCGTCATCGATTTCGCCGCTCATGAGCGCGAGGACCTCCGGATTCGCGACGCGCACCTGCGCCTCGGTTTCACCGACGACGCCATGGCCGGCTGGTTCGCCGGCGCCGGTCTCGAGCCCGATATGACCGAACATCTTCCCGGCGGCGAATTGACCGTCGCCCTTTGGCGCGGCGTCAAGACCGCGCTTGCCGAACGGAAAGCCGCGTAATGGCCAGTGCCCCGAAAATTCCTCCGCATCCCGATTGCGTGCCGCTGTTTGCGGAAGCGCGGGGCGATATCGAAGTCAGCTTCGAATTCTTCCCGCCAAAGTCCGAAAAGATGGCCGACACCCTGTGGGAGGCGATCAAGACGCTGGAGCCCTTGGGTCCTCGGTTCGTCTCGGTGACTTACGGCGCTGGCGGCTCCACCCGTGAGCGCACTCACGCCACCGTTGAGCGGATCCTCAAGGAGACTGACCTCACTCCGGCGGCGCATCTGACTTGCGTCGGCTCCAGCCGCGACGAGGTTGATGCCATCGCCAGGGACTATTGGGATCTCGGCGTCCGCAACATCGTCGCCTTGCGCGGCGATCCGCCCGAAACCGGCACCAGGTTCGAAGCCCATCCCGACGGCTATCGCGATGCCGCCGAGCTCGTGGCCGGCCTGAAGAAGGTCGCACCCTTCGATCTCAGCGTCGCCTGCTACCCGGAATGCCATCCGGAGGCAGCGAGCAGCCAGGCCGACCTCGATCATCTGAAACGGAAGGTCGATGCCGGCGCCGACCGGGCCATCACCCAATTCTTCTTCTCGGCGGAATGCTTCTTCGACTTCCGCGACCGCGTCGCGGCGTCGGGCCTCGATGTCGAGATAGTCCCCGGCATCCTGCCGGTCACCAACGTGGCCCAGGCGCGCAAGTTCGCGGCCCAGTGCGGCGCGTCGATCCCCGACTGGCTAGATCACGCCTTTGAAGGCCTCGATGAGCGTCCTGCCGCGCGCCAATTGGTCGCCGCCACCGTCGCCGCCGAGCTGTGCGGGCAGCTCTATGCGGGCGGCGTCCGTCACTTCCACTTCTATACCCTGAATCGGGCCGAGCTGGCTTACGCCATCTGCCACCTGCTCGGCGTCCGGGCGAAGGCGGCGGCATGAGCACGCCCGCCGCCTCGTTCCGTTCTGAAGCCGCCAAGCGCATCCTGGTCAAGGACGGCGCCTACGGCACGCTCATCCAGGCCGAAAAGCTCGACGGCTGCACCTACGGCGGTGATCTCGGCCTCAGCCGCGACCAGCGCGGCAATAACGACCTGCTCAATCTCACCTGCCCGGGCGTGATCGAAGACATTTGCGAGCGCTTCGCCGCCGCCGGCGCCGACGTCCTCGCCACCAACACCTTTAACGCCAACGCCATCAGCCAGGCCGATTATGGCGCCGAGGCCTATGTCGACGACATCAACCGGGCAGCGGCGCGCATCACCCGCACCGTTGCCGATCGCTGGGCGGCAAAGGACGGCAGGCCGCGTTGGGTCGCGGGCGCCCTCGGGCCGACCAACAAGACGCTCTCGCTGTCGCCCAACGTCAATGACCCCGCCTTCCGCGAAGTCGATTTCGACACGGTAAAGGCGGTCTACCGCGAGCAGATCGACGCGCTGGTCGAAGGCGGTATCGACCTCGTCCTTATCGAGACGATCTTCGACACCTTGAACGCCAAGGCGGCAATCATGGCTGCGCTGGAGGCGGAGCGGGCCTTGGGTCGCGAGTTGCCGATCATGATTTCCATGACCCTGACCGACCTCTCCGGTCGCAATCTCTCCGGCCATACGGTCGAAGCCTTCTGGGCCAGCGTCCGCCACGCAAGGCCGCTGACCATCGGCCTCAACTGCTCCTTCGGCGCCCAGCAACTGCGTCCCCACCTTGCGGCTTTGTCGGCGCAAGCGGACACCCTTGTCATGGCCTATCCCAATGCCGGCCTGCCCAACGAGCTCGGCGAATATGACGAAGCTGCCGAGGAGACCGCCGCCCAGGTGCGCGAGTGGCTGGATGATGGCCTCGTCAACGTCGTCGGCGGCTGTTGCGGCACGACGCCGGAGCATATCGCTGCCATCGCGAAGGTCGTAGCGGGCGCCTCGCCGCGCGCCATTCCGCACACCAACGGCCATACTTTGCTTGCCGGCCTCGAACCGATGGTGCTCGCCGCGTGAGTGATTTCGCCAGCGCCGGCGCGCGTTTCGTCAATATCGGTGAGCGGACCAACGTCACCGGCTCCGCCAAATTCAAGAAGCTGGTCCTCGCCGGCGACTATGACGCGGCCGTGGAAGTCGCCCGGCAGCAGGTCGAAGCGGGCGCCCAGATCGTCGACGTCAACATGGACGAGGCCTTGCTGGACGGCGTCCAGGCGATGACCATCTTCCTGAAGCGCATTGCCGCCGAACCCGACATCGCCCGCGTGCCCGTCATGATCGACAGCTCCAAGTGGAGCGTCATCGAAGCGGGTCTCAAGTGCGTTTCCGGCAAGCCGATCGTCAATTCGATCAGCCTCAAGGAAGGTGAGGAAGCGTTCCTCGAACAGGCCAGTACCGTTCGTGCCTATGGCGCCGCCGTCGTCGTCATGGCGTTCGACGAGACCGGCCAGGCCGACAGCGCCGCCCGCAAGGTCGAAATCTGCCAGCGCGCCTACAAGCTGCTGACATCCAACGGTTTTCCGGCCGAGGACATCATCTTCGATCCTAACGTTTTCGCCGTCGCCACCGGTATCGACGAGCACCGCCGCTACGCATTGGACTTCATCGACGCGGCCCGCGAAATTCGCGCAACTTGCCCCGGCGTCCACATCTCGGGCGGCCTCTCGAACCTCAGTTTCTCGTTCCGCGGCAACGAGCCCGTGCGCCGGGCGATGCACAGCGTCTTCCTCTACCACGCCATTCCGGCGGGAATGGACATGGGCATCGTCAACGCCGGGCAATTGGACGTCTACGACCAGATCGACCCTGAGCTTCGCGACGCCTGCGAGGACGTGATCCTCGACCGCCGCGACGATGCAACCGAGCGGCTGATCACGATCGCCGAGCGCTTCAAGCACGTCGACCCGGCGACCGAAAAGAAGGAAGCCGAGTGGCGCGCGTGGCCGGTTGCCCAGCGGCTCGCCCACGCCCTCGTTAAGGGCATTGACGCCCATATCGTCGAGGACACGGAAGAGGCGCGGCAGGCCGCCGAGCGCCCGATCCACGTCATCGAAGGCCCTCTGATGGACGGCATGAACGTCGTCGGCGACCTGTTCGGCTCCGGCAAGATGTTCCTGCCACAGGTGGTGAAGTCGGCTCGCGTCATGAAACGCGCGGTCGCCCATCTCTTGCCCTTCATCGAGGCCGAAAAGGACGAAAGCGCCAAGGGCAAGGGCAGGATCGTGATGGCGACGGTGAAGGGCGACGTCCACGACATCGGCAAGAACATCGTCGGCGTCGTGCTGCAGTGTAATGGCTACGAAGTCGTCGACCTCGGCGTCATGACGCCGTGGACGGAGATCCTCCAGTCCGCGAACGACAATAATGCGGACATTATCGGGCTCTCGGGGCTCATCACGCCGTCGCTGGACGAAATGGTCACCGTGGCGGGCGAGATGGAGCGGGCGGGCATGAACCTGCCGCTGCTGATCGGCGGCGCGACCACGAGCCGCGCCCATACGGCGCTCAGGATTGCTCCAGCCTATTCGGGCCCGGTCATCCACGTACTCGATGCCAGTCGCGCCGTCGGCGTCGCATCCGCTCTGGTCAGCAGCGGACCGCAACGCGCCGAGCTGATCGACGGCACCGCCGCAGACTACGAGGCACTGCGTCAGTCTCGTGCCGGCCGCGGCGACAAGGATTTGGCAACCATCGCCGATGCTCGGGCCAATGGGTTCGCCTACGATCCCGAAGGCAAGGCGCCGCCGCCGCTAAAGCCCGGCATTCACCAGTTCGGCGAATGGCCGCTTCGCGATCTGCGCTCGAACATCGACTGGACGCCCTTCTTCCGCGCCTGGGAACTCGCCGGCACCTATCCGGCGATCCTTGACGATCCAGTCGTCGGCGAAAGCGCCCGCAACCTTTTCGAAGACGCGCAGGAGATGCTGAACCGCATCATCGTCGAGCATTGGCTGCAGCCGCGCGGCACGGTCGGCCTGTGGCGCTGCCGCCGCGACGGCGATGACGTCTGGGTGCTTGCCGGCAATGAAGAGGTCCGCATCCCCTTCCTCCGCCAGCAGATAAAGAAGCGGGAAGGGCGCGCCAACATGTGCCTCGCCGATTTCATCGATCCGGACGGCGAAGACTGGATTGGCGGTTTCGCGGTCGGAATTCACGGAATCCAGCCGCACCTCGACCGTTTCCGCGCAAACAACGACGATTATTCTGACATTTTGCTCAAGGCGCTGGCCGACCGCCTTGCCGAAGCCTTTGCCGAGCGCCTTCACCAGCATGTCCGCGAGAATCTCTGGGGCTATGCCGCGACCGAGCAGCTTTCCAACCAGGATCTGATCCGGGAATCCTACAGCGGCATCCGCCCCGCCCCGGGCTATCCGGCCTGCCCGGACCATAGTTTGAAACCACTGCTGTTTCCGTTGCTCGGCGAAGATCCGGCAGGAGTTACCCTCACCGACAATTTCGCCATGCTGCCGGCCTCGGCGGTCTCCGGCTTCTACTTCGGTCATCGCGACAGCCAGTATTTCGGGGTCGCCAAGATCGGACAGGACCAGCTCGCCGATTATGCCGAACGGCGCGGCGTCGATATCGAGACCGCGACCCGCTGGCTCAGGCCCAATCTCGACTAAGCTCGGCATCTCGCTTAGCCAGCGGCCCATGATCCGGTTCCTGTTCCTATTGTTGCTTCTTGCGGCTCCCGCCACTGCGCAGGATCGCGTCAATGCCATCCAGCCCGAACTGGTCGCCGAAGGCCCGGCAAAGCCCGACGGCGAGGTCGACCTCGCCATCGTCATGCACACCCAAAAGGGTTGGCACGGCTATTGGCAGAACCCCGGCGACGCCGGCCTGCCGATGAAAGTGGAATGGCAGCTGCCTCCTGGAGCAAGCGTCGGACCACTGCGCTACCCGGTGCCCGACAGGCTGACGATCGCCGGCCTGATGAACTATGTTTACGAGCACGATTATGCGGTGCTGGTCAGGTTGAAGGTACCGGCGAACGCCAGTGGTTCGCTGCCCATCAGCGCCAATGCACAATGGCTGGCCTGCACAGACGAAGTTTGCGTCCCGGAGCACGGCAGCTTTTCGCTGGACGTTCCGGTCGCCGATGGCCCGGCGACCGACCAGGCGCGGTTCGATCAATGGCGGCAGCAATTGCCGAGGCCGCTTGCAGCGCAGGCGCGTTTCGCGCTCAGCGGCGACATGCTGAGTGTGGCGATCCCGCTTCCGGCCAGCGTCGCGGTCGGGAAGTCCTATCTCTTCCCGCTCGACAACGGCCCCGTTGATTATGCCGCCCCCCAGAGCTTCCGGCGGACCGGCGATACGCTGGTTGCGGAGTTGAAGCGCAAACGTGGTGAACCCGCGACTTTTGCGGGCGTGGTGGCGCTGGGCGACGCCCAGGGCTTCGAATTCAAGGCCATTCCCGGCGCTGTGCCGACCGGCGGCACAGAGGTTGGCGGGTTTGATGTTAATGCCATGTGGTGGGCGGTGCTAGGCGCACTTGCGGGCGGCCTTCTGCTCAACCTGATGCCCTGTGTCTTTCCGATTTTGGCGCTGAAGGCCTCGCACCTGGCGCGGGCCGGCGGCGATGAGCGCGAGGCCCGTCGCGACGCGCTCGCCTACACCGCAGGCGCGATCATCGGCACCGGCGCGCTGGGCGGCCTCCTGCTCGCAATCCGCGCGGGTGGCAGCGCTGCGGGCTGGGCGTTCCAGCTTCAGGACCCGCGCACCATCCTTGTCTTGTTGCTGTTGGTGACGGCGATCACACTCAACCTCCTGAGGGTCTTCGAGCTGCCCGTGCTTGGCGGCAGCGCTCGCCCGGCAGGCAGCTTCGCTACCGGTGCGTTGGCGGCGTTCGTCGCCACCCCATGCGCCGGCCCGTTCCTGGGCGCGGCATTAGGCACGGCATTGCTCCTGCCGCTCCAAGGATCGATTCTGGTTTTCGCGGCCTTGGGGTTCGGCCTGGCGCTGCCGTTCCTGGTAGTGGCGTTCGTTCCAGCCTTTCGCCGCAAGCTGCCCAAGCCGGGTCCATGGATGGCCACGCTCCAGCGGGTCCTCGCAATCCCGATGGCGCTCACGGCTGCAGGCTGCGCCTGGTTGCTCTGGCGCATCGGCGGCTATCCAGCACTGGCAGTTGCAATTGTTTCCGTCATCGCGCTCACCGCATTGCTCTTTGTCTTCGGCAGGTTGCAACGGAGGGGCCTGAGTTTTGGCTTCGCTACGTTGGGGCTGTCCGCCGTGCTCGCCGTTCTGGCGACGGAAAAGCTGCCCGCACACTCCGCGGTTTCCGCGCGCCCCGTCGCTGGGGCCGAAACCTGGAGCGAAGCGAAGGTGGCGTCCTATCTCGCCCAAGGGAAGCCCGTCTTCGTCTATTTCACGGCCGACTGGTGCCTGTCTTGCAAGGCCAATGAGGCGGGGGCGATCGATCGCGACGCCGTACGCGATGTCTTCAAGCAGGTAGGGGTCAAGGTCGTTGCGGGCGACTGGACGAACGGCGACCCCGCGATCACACGCTTCCTCGAAAGCCGAGGTCGCGCCGGCGTGCCACTTTATCTTTGGTACGAGCCGTCAGGGCATGTTGAAGAACTCCCTCAAGTGCTGACGCCGTCTTTGCTTATAGACCGCGCTCGGCGCCGGCGCCCTTAGACGACTTCGCCCAGACCTTCTTGCCAGCGACCCAAGTCTCCAGGACCTGGGTATGGCCAAGCGACTGCGGATCAACTTTGGTCGGATCGCGGTCAACGAAGATGAAGTCGGCCCACATGCCAGGATCAAGGCTGCCGATCCGATCCTCCGCGAACCCCGCATAGGCCGCACCGCGCGAGAAGCCGTGGAGGGCGCGGCCAAGCGATACACTCTCCTGGGGCCGCCAGCCGCCGGGCGGCTGACCGTTTAGGTCCTGCCGGCTGATCGCCGCGCTGATACCGGGGAACGGGTTGGGGCTTTCGACCGGAAAGTCGGAGCCGAAGGCCAGCTTTGCACCGGAATTCAGGATCGTCGTCCAGGCGTAGGCGCCGGCAAGCCGGTCGGGGCCGAGGCGTTTTTCGGCCATCAGCCGGTCGCTGGTCTGATGGGTTGGCTGCATCGACGCGATGATTCCGGCCTTGGCTATGCGCGGGATGTCGATCGGATCGACGACCTGCGCATGCTCGATCCGCCAGCGTCTGTCCGTGCCATATTGCCGCGACAGGCCCTCATAGTCGGCGATCGCTTGTGCGTTGGCTGCATCTCCGATGGCGTGCGTCGCGACCTGGAAGCCCATGGCCGCCGCCTTGCCGGTGATGTCGCGCATTTCCGCATCACTGTGAAACTTCAGGCCGTGCGTGTCGGGCTTGTCCGAATAGGGCTGCTTCAACCACGCTCCGCGCGAACCGAGAGCGCCGTCGGCGTAGAATTTAACGCCTCCCATGTGCAGGCGATCCCCGTACTTCCAGTCCGTCGGCGCGCTGAGCGCGATCGCCTTCAATGTGTCTAGGCCGAACGAATAAGACATAATCCGGACGTTCAGGCGTCCCGCCTCGCCGGCCCGGTTCATCGCGGCCCAGCCACTCGGGTCGGTGCCCATGTCGCCCGCAGCGGTCAGGCCGAAGCCGAGCATGATTTCCTGGGCTTTGGCCGCGGCAGCATCGGCTTCCGCGTCCGTGGCCTGTGGAATTTTGGGCTCGATCAGATCCATCGCATTGTCGACGAACAAGCCGTTCTCGACCCGCCCGCCGGCTGGCGCGGGCGTTGATGCGCTGACGCCCGCGGCGCGCATGGCCGTGCTGTTGGCGACAAGGGCGTGGCCGTCGACCCGGCGCAAAACAACCGGGCGGTCGCTGACCACCGCGTCGAGATCGGCGGCAGTCGGGAAATTCTTCACCGGCCACAATTCCTGGTTCCAGCCGCGCCCGACGATCCAGCGCGCCTGCGGATTGGCGGCGGCATAGGCCTTCAGCCGCCCCTGCAGGTCAGCGAGCGAGGAAGTTCCGGTGAGGTCGAGCTGCAGAGCCGCGTAGCCGAGCTCCATGAAGTGGCCATGAGCGTCGATCAGGCCGGGCATGACGGTCTGGCCGCGGCCGTCCACCACATCCGTGTCGCGCAGCTTCAGCATTTCGCCGTGCAGCAGCCGTTTCACCTTCCCATCATTGCCGATCAGGATGCCGGTGAAGTGCTCAACATTGCCATTGGCATCGGCCTGGATGCCGTTGACGTTGCTGATCAGGATGTCGGCCGAGGCCGCGGTGGACGCGAGCAGGGCGCCAAGCGCCAGGAAATGCATCTTCATGGCCGCGCGGCATAGCATTGTTTGGCCGGTGCGGAAGGTTTAGGCGATGCCGCCATGGACGCCCCGACCAGCACTCGCCCGACCATCGATGACATCCGCGCCGCCGCGACACGCATCGACGGCGCAGTCGTCAAGACACCTATGCTGCACAGCCGGGTGCTCTCGGAGATGGTTGAGGCGGACATTTGGCTGAAGTTCGAGAACTTACAGTTCACCTCTGCCTACAAGGAGCGGGGTGCGCTCAACAAGTTGCTGCAGTTGACCGACGAGGAGCGGAAGCGCGGCGTTATCGCGGCCTCGGCCGGTAATCACGCCCAGGCCGTCGCCTATCATGGCAGGCGGCTCGGCATTCCGGTCACCATCGTCATGCCCAAGGCGACGCCAACCGTGAAAGTAACCCAGACAGAGAGTCATGGCGCCCGCGTTGTCCTGCATGGCGCCATGTTCGACGACGCTTATGCTTACGCCCGCGAGTTGGAGGCCGAGAACGGCTTTGTGTTCGTCCACCCGTTCGACGACGGGCAGATCATTGCCGGCGCCGGCACCTGTGCATTGGAAATGCTGGCTGAAGTGCCGACGCTCGACACTTTGGTAGTGCCGATCGGCGGTGGCGGCTTGATTTCGGGAACGGCGATTGCCGCCAAGTCGATTAATCCCCGTATCGAGGTCATCGGCGTCGAGGCCGAGCTCTATCCGTCGATGAAGAATGTCGTCGAAGGGAC
Source organism: Sphingomonas alba (assembly GCF_023516555.1). Classification (GTDB taxonomy): domain Bacteria; phylum Pseudomonadota; class Alphaproteobacteria; order Sphingomonadales; family Sphingomonadaceae; genus Sphingomicrobium; species Sphingomicrobium album. Next base: position 970,043 of record NZ_JAMGBD010000001.1, on the reverse strand, counting down.
GGCCGGCAAGATTGGCGGCGACACTTTGGCCGAGGGCATCGCCGTCAAGGAGCCCGGCGAGCTCACCCGCGCCATCATCAAGGACAAGGTCGATCGGATCGACCTTGTTGCCGAGCGCGACATCGAGCATGCGGTCGCCTTGCTCGTCAGCCTGGAAAAGAGCGTTGTCGAAGGGGCGGGCGCAGCGGGCCTCGCGGCCATCCTCGCCGAACCCGAGCGGTTTCGGGGCCGCACCGTCGGCACCATTCTCTGCGGCGGCAACATCGACACCCATTTGTTGGCCAATGTACTGGTTCGTGAGCTCGTCCGCTGCGGCCGTATCGCCCGCCTGAAAATCGCCGCCCATGACCAGCCGGGAGCCTTGGCCGCCATCACCGCCAAATTTCATGAGTGCGGTGTCAATATCATCGAGGTCGAGCACCATCGCATCTTCACGCGCCTGCCGGCCAAGGACACGGTCATTGAGGTCGAATGCGAAGCGCGCGACTCACGGGCCATCGATACATTGGTGAAGCGGCTCGAGGATGCAGGCTTCCAGGTCGACCGGGCCGAGCTCGACTAGCCAAAATCGCCCAAACCTGTCCTTTGGCGGGACAGTCCTTCACTTTAACCTTCTTTTGGGTGACCCAAATCTTTCCTTTCGCGTTTACCGGTCTCATAAAGGGTTGAGTAACTATTGGAGGCCGGGCGGGTGAGCGCACCATTTCGCTTTCCCAAGTTCTTCGTGACCAATCCGTCACCGTGCCCCTATTTGCCGGGCAAGGTGGAGCGGAAGGTCTTCACTGAGCTCAATGGCCGCAACTCCAGCGAACTGAACGAGGCTCTTGGCCGTATCGGCTTCCGCCGCAGCCAGTCGGTCGCCTATCGTCCCAGCTGCATCGATTGCTCGGCCTGCGTCTCGGTCCGGGTGCTGGCCGACGAGTTTATGCCCAGCGCCACGCAGCGCAAGCTCATCCGCAAGCATTCGGATATCGAGGTTTCGGCATGCCGGCCCTGGACGACCGAGGAGCAATATGCGCTGCTCCGCAAATATCTGGCGGTGCGCCATCCCGGCGGCGGCATGGCTGACATGGATGAGCATGATTTTGCCGACATGGTCGAGCAGACCCCGGTCCGCACCTATGTCGTCGAATATCGCGAACCGTCGGTTGATGGCCGTCCGGGCAAGTTGATCGGCGCTTGCCTCTCCGACCAGCAGTCGGATGGGCTCAGCATGATCTACAGTTTCTTCGATGTGGGGCCAGGCGCCCGCAAGGGGCTGGGGACCTACATCATCCTCGATCATATCATTCGCGCCGCCCGTGCCGGCTTGCCGCATGTTTATCTCGGCTATTGGGTCGAAGGCTCGGATCGCATGGCTTACAAAACCAGCTTCCGGCCTCTCGAGCGCCTTGGCCGCGATGGCTGGCGTCGTTTGGGTGAACCGGAAGAGCCGGTGACGGAACAGTCGCTGCCTTTCAGGATCCGGCCGGAACGGACGCTGGTCGACGCCTAAAGGAAAACGGCGGAGCGTTTCCGCCCCGCCGTCACACCCCCACTCGAAGTACTGGACTTACGCTACAGCCGCCTGCGGCTCACTCACCGTATCGCCCTCGGCATCGCGCAGCACATAGCCGCGGCCCCAGACGGTCTCGATGTAATTGTCGCCACCGCAAGCCAGCGAGAGTTTCTTGCGCAGCTTGCAGATGAAGACGTCGATAATCTTGAGTTCGGGCTCGTCCATGCCGCCGTAAAGATGGTTCAGGAACATTTCCTTGGTCAGCGTCGTGCCCTTGCGGAGCGAAAGCAGCTCCAGCATCGCATATTCCTTGCCGGTCAGGTGCACGCGGGCGCCATCGACCTCGACCGTCTTGGCGTCGAGATTGACGGCCAGCTTGCCGGTGCGGATGACCGATTGCGAATGCCCCTTCGAGCGGCGCACGATCGCATGAATGCGGGCGACCAGCTCGTCACGGTGGAACGGCTTGGTGACATAATCGTCGGCACCGAAGCCCAGCGCACGGACCTTGGAATCCATCTCGTTCAAACCGGACAGGATCAGGACCGGCGTACCGACCTTCGCGGTGCGAAGCTTTTTCAGCACGTCATAGCCGTGCATATCCGGCAGGTTCAGGTCCAGGAGGATGATGTCGTAATCGTAGAGCTTTCCGAGGTCCAAGCCCTCTTCGCCCAGGTCGGTGGTGTAGACGTTGAAACCCTCGGTGGAGAGCATCAGCTCGATGCTCTTGGCGATGGTCGCCTCGTCCTCGATCAGCAGAACCCGCATGTTCATTCCCCCGTTTCTCGGCATTAAGAAGCGTTACGAGCTCTTAACGGCCTTGAAGCGTTCATTAACCATGACCTGTCTGCAGTGAAAAGGTTAATAAGCCCTAAAGTTCTGTAATCGGTCGAAAACGGCGCAATTGAGTCCAACGTGCAACACCGCCATTGAAGAAGATATGCTCGAAGACCGCATCCTTTACGTCGACGCAGAAGCGATCGTCATCGACAAGCCGGCGGGGTTGCCGGTCGATACTCCGCGCGCGGGCGGCGATAGTGTCGCGGTCCGGGCGGACGAACTTAAGCTGGGTTTCCAGCGCGAACCGGTGGCGATGCATCGTCTGGACCAAGATACATCGGGATGCCTGCTGCTGGCGCGCAATCCCAAGGCACGGGCAAAATTCCAGCAGGCGTTTGAATCCGGAACGGTCAAGAAAACCTACCTCGCCGTGGTCGCCGGTGTGCCCGAGGCCGAGGCCGGCGTGATCGATCTGCCGCTCGCGAAATTTTCGACCGCCGAAGCAGGCTGGCGGATGGTGCCCGACGACAAGGGCAAGAGCGCTCAGACGCGATGGAAAAAACTCGCCGAGCGCGATGGCTTGAGCTTGATCGAGTTCAAGCCACTGACCGGGCGGACGCACCAGATCCGGGTCCACGCGGCCCGCGGCCTGGGAGCGGCGATTGTTGGTGATCCGGTTTATGGCTCCGGCGGCGGCCCGATGCTCCTGCATAGTTGGCGGATTGTTGTCCCGCGCGGCACGAAGCCTGCAATTGATGTCGTTGCGCCCGTCCCCGACACCTTCGGGCTTTGGCTGGACTTCATCAATGCGGCCTGAGGATGTGGAGATTCCCGAGGATGCGCTGAGCGAGAAGTTTCTCGCCGCGACCGGGCCTGGCGGCCAGAACGTCAACAAGGTCGCGACGGCCTGCCAATTGCGCGCGGATGTCTTCAAGCTTGGATTGTCGCCCCACGCCTATGAGAATTTGAAGCGCATCGCGGGTAGCCGGATGACCAGTAGCGGCGAATTGTTGATTACTGCGCGCCGCTTCCGAACCCAGGAAGCGAACCGCGCCGACGCCCGGCAAAGACTGGCGGAAATGATTGCCGAGGCCCATATCGTTCAGGCGAAACGACGGCCAACGAAGCCGTCGCGGTCAGCCAAGGCGAAGCGGGTCGATTCAAAGAAGCAGCGCAGCGCCGTCAAGCAGGGCCGGGGAAAGGTGAGTTTCGACTGATGTATGACTTCAAGATTGCTGCTGCCGACAAGCCGACGCTCTACCGTGACCTCGCGCAGATGCTGGAAGCGCTCATCGGCGATGAAACCGACTCCGTTGCCAATATGGCGAATGCTGCGGGCCTGATCTGGGAAAGCTTGCCCGACGTGAATTGGGTGGGTTTCTACCGGAATGTCGATGGTGAACTGGTGCTCGGACCGTTCCAAGGCCGCCCGGCGTGCATCCGCATCGCATTTGGTTCGGGCGTCTGCGGGGCTGCCGCCGAGACGCGGCAGGTGCAGAGGGTCGAGGATGTTCACGCCTTTCCCGGCCACATCGCCTGCGACAGTGCGTCTAACAGCGAGATTGTCCTGCCGCTGATCCGCGATGGCGAAGTATTAGGCGTGCTCGATATCGATAGTCCGCTGCACGCGCGGTTCGACGGAGAGGATGAGGCCGGGCTCCGGCCGATCGCCGAATTCCTGTCGCGGGTCCTTTAGCTCAGCTTCTCGATCCGCTCCGACGGGAGCGATCCCGGAATAATCATCACCGGGCAGGGCAGCTTGCCGGCATCGTTGCCGGTCAGGTTGGACACGAGCGGTCCGGGATTTCCAGAAGGCGCGGCACCAAGGACCAATGCGGCAATCTCGTCGCGTGTGCCAATTAGCGTGCGGACGACCTGCACGGGTTCACCGGACCGGACGATGATGTGCGGCTGGATTCCGGCGGCATCCATGATTTCTCCGACCGCCGCCGCGACGCTGGCTTCGATGCGCAGACGCTGCTCTTCTTCGATGGCGGCCTGGACACCACCCCATTGGACGAAATCCTGTGGCTCGACGATTGCCAGCACTTCGACTGCGCCATTGGTCTTGGCTGCGCGACGGGCGGCGAACTGGAGGGCCACGCGTGCTTCGGGGCTATCGTCGATGACGACGAGATACGTGCGCTTTTCTGCCGATGCCCCGGTCACGGCGATGTGCTGCGCTAAACCCGTCTCCTTGGCAACCCGCCTTGACCCAATGCTAGCTTTGGAGTTTGTGCCCCGCGACGACCGCCAACGCGAAAGAGTCCCATGCCCATCGAACTCAAGATGCCCGCTCTGTCCCCGACCATGGAGGAGGGAACGCTCGCCAAATGGCTGGTCAAGGAGGGCGACGCCGTGTCGTCCGGCGACATTCTTGCCGAAATCGAGACGGACAAGGCGACCATGGAATTCGAAGCCGTCGACGAAGGCACGATTGCCAAAATTCTGGTCCCGGAGGGCACCGATGGCGTGAAGGTCGGCGCACCGATTGCGCTGATGGCGGGTGAGGGTGAGGACGTCGGTGCCGCGGCCAAGGCCGCGCCAGCCGCAGCCCCCGCGGTTAAGAACGAACAGGGTCCGGCTCCCGTGATGGCTGAGCCGGCCCCTCCACCGCCAGCGCCTGTAGCGACGCCTGCTGCTCCGGCTCAACCGGCAGCGACCTCTGCGCGGGCAGCTGGAGACCGAATAAAGGCTTCGCCGTTGGCCCGCCGCCTGGCAGAAGCCCAGGGCATTGATTTGTCGACGCTGACCGGCAGCGGTCCAGGCGGCCGCATCGTCCGCGCCGATCTCGGCAAGGCTGGCGGCGGCGCGATGGCTGCGCCGGCAACTGGAGCGCCGACGCTTGCGGCCGCGCCCGCGCATGTCGAGCCCCTCGAAATCCCGAACGAGGTCATCAAGCTTTCGAATATGCGCAAGACGATTGCGCGCCGCCTGACCGAGTCCAAGCAACAGGTCCCGCACATTTACCTGACCCTCGACGTACAGCTGGATGCGCTTCTGAAGCTACGCGGCGAGCTGAATGCGTCTCTGGAAAGTCGCGGCGTCAAGCTCAGCGTCAATGACATGCTGATCAAGGCACTTGCGCTGGCGTTGATCGAAGTGCCGGAATGCAACGTCAGTTTCGGGGGTGACAACCTCATCAAGTACAGCCGGGCCGACATTTCAGTGGCGGTCAGCATTCCCAATGGCCTGATTACGCCGATCGTCGCGGACGCGAACAGCAAGACGCTGTCGAAGATCTCGACAGAGATGCACGACCTCGCGAGCCGCGCCAAGGATGGTAAGTTACAGCCCGCCGAATATCAGGGCGGCACCGCTAGTCTGTCGAACATGGGCATGTTCGGCATCAAGCATTTCGAGGCCGTTATCAATCCGCCGCAGGGCATGATCATGGCGATCGGCGCTGGCGAGAAGCGGCCCTATGTCATCAACGACAGCCTGCAGATTGCGACCGTTATGTCGGCGACCGGCAGCTTCGATCATCGCGCCATCGACGGCGCCGACGGCGCACGGCTGATGAAGGTCTTCAAGGAACTCTGCGAGAAACCGCTGGGCCTGGTCGCTTGAGATGAAGTGGCTTCCGGCCCTCTTCATCGGTGCGATCCTCGGCTTCGCGCTGCCCTTGTTCTTCGGCGGCCAGAATGGGGTCTGGCTTCATTCGTTCGCAGGGTGGGGGACGGTGCGTCCTGTTTCCGACTCGCCCGGACTGTTGTTTTCGATCCCCCTCGCCTTGGGCTCGGCGATCGCGCTTCGCCTGCTCATGAATTGGCATCGAAACTAGAGCGATCTTGGTCGAGCGTGCTCCCCTCATTCGCGTCACGGCAATGCCGTCGGACACCAATCCGTACGGCGGTGTGTTCGGTGGATGGCTGATGGGACAGATGGGGCTGGCCTGCGGATCGTTCGCGTCGCGGCATTCGAGCGGCAAGGCAATTCTTGTGGCAGCCGAGGCGATTAAATTTCCCGGCGCGATGTCGGTCGGCGACGAGCTTAGCGTCTACGTCGACTTGTTGAAGCAAGGCCGGACGTCGCTGACGCTGAAGGCCGAAGCGATCGCGCGCGAGCGGGACGGAGACAAAGAGAAGGTCGTCGCGGAAGGCGAATTCACCTTCGTCGCGCTCGACGGACAAGACAAGCCGCGGGAGATTGCGGCCAAAGAGGAAAGCAATGGCTGAAACCTACGATCTCATCGTCCTCGGCTCTGGCCCCGGCGGCTATGTCGCCGCGATCCGCGCCGCACAGCTCGGCCTCAAGACGGCGATCGTCGAGCGCGAGAACCTCGGCGGCATCTGCCTCAACTGGGGCTGCATCCCGACCAAGGCGTTGCTGCGCTCGGGCGAGATGCTTCACCACATGCGACATGCCGACAGCTTCGGCCTGATTGCCGGCGACGTGAAGCCGGACCTGGCGAAGATCGTTGCCCGGAGCCGCGCTGTCGCCAAGCAGCTTAATCAGGGCGTCACGCACCTGATGAAGAAGAACAAGATCACGGTGCATATGGGTACCGGGACGATCACCGCGCCGGGCAAGATGACGGTCACTGCAGCGGATTCAAAGACAACGGATCTGCAAGCCAAGCACATCATCATCGCGACCGGCGCCAGGGCGCGCGAGCTGCCGTTTGCTGAGAGCGATGGGAAGAAGATCTGGACCTATCGCCATGCGATGACGCCGCCGGAAATGCCGACCGAGCTATTGGTCATCGGATCGGGCGCGATCGGGATCGAATTTGCTAGCTTTTACAATGACATGGGTGCGAAGGTGACGGTCGTGGAAATGCTCGACCGGGTGGTACCTGTGGAGGACGCGGAGGTCAGCGACTTTCTCGCCAAGAGCCTTGCCAAGCAGGGCATGACTCTTCTGACCTCGGCCGGTGTCGACAGCCTGAAGGCTGATGCCAAGGGCGTCGCCGCCAAGATCACGACCAAGGACGGCAAGGTCGAGGAAAAGCGCTTCAGCCATTGCATCGTCGCGGTCGGCATCGCCCCCAACACCGAGAATATCGGTCTGGAGAAGCTCGGGATCAAAACCACCAAGGGCCATATCGACACGGACGCCATGTGCCGGACCAATGTGGCCGGCATTTCGGCCATCGGCGACGTCACCGCTCCGCCCTGGCTGGCGCACAAGGCGAGCCACGAGGGCATCATCGCCGTCGAGGCGATTGCTCAACAGCTTGGCAACAAGGACGTTCATCCACACGCCATGGACCCCAAGAACATCCCCGGCTGCACCTATTGCCACCCGCAGGTCGCGTCCGTCGGCCTGACCGAAGCCAAGGCCAAGGAGGCTGGCCACGAAGTGAAGGTCGGCAAGTTCCCCTTCATCGGCAATGGCAAAGCCATCGCGCTTGGCGAGACCGAGGGCTTCGTGAAGACGGTCTTCGACGCCAAGACCGGCGAACTGCTCGGCGCGCACATGATCGGCGCCGAGGTCACCGAATTGATCCAGGGCTATACGGTCGGCAAGCAGGCCGAACTCGTCGAGCAGGATTTCATCGAAACCGTCTATCCGCACCCGACGCTCAGTGAGATGATGCACGAGAGCGTGCTGGCGGCTTACGGCCGCGTCCTGCACATTTGATGGAGCCAGTTTCCCGATGATTGGACTGATTTTGATGGCGCTGGCGGCACCGGCCATGGACCCGGCAGTCGCGGCCACCGTTCGCTATGACTCAATTGCTTGCCGTACGGTCAAGGAGGGCCCAGCCGGCCGTTGCCAGTTGGCGCTCGTGCCGCGCGGGGATGGAAAAATCTCGGCTTACGCGACCGCAGCCGATGGCCATCAACGCATCATCTACTTTCAGAAGGGCGTCGCCAAGTTCACAGATGCCGGCGGACGCCTTGAGGTCGAGCGGAACGGCGAAACGACGATCATCCGGGTCGGTGGCGCTGAGGTTTATGAAGTGCCGGATCGGCTGGTAGCGGGCGACTGATCCTTGAACACCGAACCGCATAACAACCGGACTTTGTGGATCGCCTTCGCGGCGAACATGGGTATTGCAGTGTCGAAGTTCGTCGCGGCGGCGCTAACGGGCTCGTCGGCGATGCTGACCGAAGGCGTGCACTCGGTCGTCGACAGTTCGAACCAACTGCTGCTGCTTTGGGGACGCAAGGCGTCGCGCCGTCCGCCGGACAAATTGCATCCATTCGGCTACGGGCGCGAAATCTACTTCTGGAGCTTTGTGGTCGCCGTGCTCGTGTTCGCCCTGGGCGCGGGTGTGTCGGTGTACGAGGGCATCATCCACATCGCCGATCCGGAGCCAGCAGTCAGCCCGATCATCGCCTATGGCGTGCTGCTCGTCGCCTTCCTGCTGGAGGGAGGTTCGACGCTGGAGGCGTTTAAGGACTTCAACCAGGCCAAGGGCAAACTGGGGTGGGTCCAAGCCATCATTCAGTCGAAAGACCCGCCGGGCTTCATCGTCCTCCTCGAAAATGGCGCGGCTATGGTCGGCATTCTTGCAGCCGCCATCGGTCTGGGTGTTAGCCAGATCACGGGAGACCCGCGCTACGACGGCATGGCCTCGATCGTAATCGGCTGCATCCTGGGATTCACCGCGGCACTGCTTGCATATGAGTCCAAGGCGCTTCTGATTGGCGAAGCCGCCGATCCGGAGCTGGTAACCGCGATCCACGAAATGGTCGAGCGCCGGGACGGCGTAACGTCGGTGGGTGAAGTGCTGACTGTCCACAGCGCTCCGGATCAGATCACTGCCATGCTCTCGGTCGATTTCGAAGACCATATCTCGGCGCGCGATGTCGAGCGTCTGGTCTGCGACATCGAGCTTGAATGCGAACGGCGGTTTCCGATCATCCGTCGGCTCTACATCCGCCCGCGCAGCGCCGCCGATCAATGCCGGACGGAAGAAGGCGCAGCGCTAATTTAGCCAATTCGGACTGCAGAAGGCGCGCGTTGCAACCCGCTGCCGCTCTGCGCATTGGACGAACATGGACAGGGCGAAAGTGCGCAGGGAGTTTGACCAGGCGGTCAACATGACCGCCGGCGAGCTCGATCGCTGGCTCAAGACCGAGCAAAGCCGCAGCGTCGGATTTCGCCGCGATGGCGCGACCGAAAGCGTCGGCCATGCCAGCGGCCGTCACATCGTCCGTATCCTGAAGAAGCCGGATGACGATCTCGCCGACGGGGATTTTGCCCATATGCGCAAGGTCGTGGGCTACGTACATCGCCATAAGGCGCAACGTCCCGAGAACATCTACACGTCGCGCTGGCGCTACAGCCTGATGAACTGGGGTCACGATCCCACGAAGGAGGATTGAGTGAAGGGCTATCACGACGACATCGAGAAGCAGACCACCGACAATTCCGACTTCCGGCGCGTGCTCTATACCGGCCATCATTTGCAGCTGGTGCTGATGAGCCTTCCGGAGGGATGCGACATCGGTTCAGAGGTCCACAAGGGCCGTGACCAATTCTTCCGGATCGAGGAAGGCAATGGCCAAGTCGACATCGACGACAACACCTATGACGTCGAGGATGGCAGCGGCATCATCGTCCCGGCTGGTGCACGGCACAATGTCCGCAACACCGGGGACAGGCCCTTGAAGCTCTACACGCTCTACGGCCCGCCAGAGCATTTGGATCAGGTCGTCCAGTCAACAAAAGAGGAGGCGGAGGCCCGTCACCCCGCCGAGAGGTGGGACGGCAAGGCGACCGAGTAGAGCATTAACCGTTTAAGAAGGTTTCAGCGGTGTAATCCAATCCATTGGGAGAGAGCCAATGCACAGCATTCGCCAGTCCCGCGGAAGGATTGCGTTTGAGGTCCTCTGCACATTGACGGTCGCCGCATCCTGCGTTGCGGCGTGGATGCAAACCTATGCAACGGCATTCCTTCCGGCCGCTGTGGCCACTGGCCTCTATGGGTTGTGGCACCTTACCGACATGCGCAGTCCCAAGCCGGTAGCCGATGCGCCGGCCCTGCCGGACGAGTCAGATCTGCCGGTCGTGCATTTCATACCCGCCGAGCCTGAGCCCGTCGTCGCTTTCGAGCCAGCCAAGCCGGAGGAAGCGCCGAAAGCAAAGAAACCAAGCCGGAAAAAGAAGGCTACGGTTCAGGAGGTCACCGTCGTAACCGAGGTCGCACAGCCTGAAGCATCGGAGGCGATCGGACCCGAAACTGTCGAACCCGAAACGGTCGAACCCCAGGCAGTCGAGCCGGATATGCTTGAGCCGGAGGTCCCGACGGACTTCCCCGACCGCACCGCGATCGAGGAGGAACTTCACGCCCCGATCGCGCCACTGTTCGAGACCAAGCCGGTCCCGTTCCAGCAGCGCCCGACCTTTGGGAAAAGGGGCAGGCTGGGCCTTTAACTTTTTCGGGCGCGAGACCGCCCAGTTGCCAAGTGTGCTTTGACGCTGCACCACTGGGCCATGGCCCAGTCGATGCATGACGTTTCCGACCCCCGCAACGCCTCGATCCTCATCAACGTCAATGGCGAGCTGAAGCCGCGAGCGGAGGCGGTGGTTTCCGTCTTCGATAGCGGGTTCATGCTGGGCGACGGCGTCTGGGAAGGGCTTCGCGTCCAGGATGCGACCGCCGCCTTCCTAGACCGGCACCTCGATCGGCTGTTCGAAGGCGCCAAGGCGATTGCCATGGACCTTGGCCTGTCGCGCGATGACCTTGCGCGGCGGCTCTACGAGACCATCGACGCCAATGGGATGACCAACGGCGTCCATGTGCGGTTGATGGTGACGCGCGGCATTCGCTCGACGCCTTACCAGGACCCGCGCGTGGTCGTCGGTGCGCCGACCGTGGTCATCATTGCCGAATATAAGGAACCCGACCCGGCGATCTACGAGCGCGGCCTGAAGCTCTTCACAGTCCACGTCCGCCGGGGCGACCCAGCGGTGCAGGATCAGAAGATCAATTCGCATTCCAAGCTCAACTGCATTCTCGCCTCCATCCAGGCGACACAGGCGGAGGCTGACGAAGCTTTGATGCTCGACCCGCACGGGTTTGTGGCGACGTGCAACTCCACGCATTTCTTCATCGTCCGCAGGGGAGAAGTCTGGACGTCTAGCGGCAAATATTGCCTCGGCGGCATTACCCGGCAGCTTGCGCTCGAAGTCGCGCGCGAAGCCGGAATTCCGGCCGTCGAAAAGGACTTCTCTCTGACGGATGTCTACGGGGCGGACGAGGCGTTCGTGACCGGCACCTTTGCCGGCATTGTACCGGTGCGTGAAGTGGATGGACGGAAGCTCGAATGCCGGGGACCGATGGTCGAGCGGCTGCAACGACTCTACATCGAACGCATGGATCGGGACATCGCGGATCAGAAGCGCCCCTTCGACGGAACTCAGGACAGGCCGTGACCATCCGCATCGCCATGTGGTCGGGGCCGCGAAACCTCTCCACGGCGATGATGCGAAGCTTCGGGTCGCGGGCGGATACGTTCGTCTCGGACGAGCCCTTTTATGGCGCCTATTTGAAGCAGACCCGCGACCCGCAGCCCATGGCTGACGAGGTCATCGGCTCGATGGACTGCGACTGGCTAAGCGTGGCGCGGACGATGGCGGGGCCGTGCCCGACTGGCGCGCCCATCTGGTATCAGAAGCATATGGCGCACCATATGGTGGGGCCGGTCGACCATGAGGATCTGCCGGGCCTGAGGCACGCCTTCCTGATCCGCGATCCGGCGCGGGTGGTGGCGAGCTATGCCGCCAAGCGAGTGGCGGTGCGCCCGGATCATCTCGGCGTCGAGCGTCAGGTCGAATATTTCGAGCGCGAGGCGAGCCGGCTGGGGCATGCGCCGCCGGTCGTCGACAGCGCCGACATCCTCGCCGATCCGGCGGCGATGTTGGAGAAGCTGTGCGAGGCGCTCGGCATTGCCTGGGATCCGGTGATGCTAAGCTGGGCGCCGGGGATTCGCGAGACCGACGGAATCTGGGCGTCGCACTGGTACGATGCGGTGGCGGCGAGCACGGGATTTGGGATACCCGACGGTGACCAGGCGGCGCTGGATGACGAAGGCAGGCGCGTCGCCGACCATTGCCGGCCATATTACGAGCGGCTGGCGGAGCACAAAATCACCGCTTGAAGTTGACGTAACGTCAAGCGCTATAGCGGTGTTTATGGAACAGCCGCTCGACATCTCCGAAGTCTGCCGCCGCACCGGCTTCACCAGCCGCGCCTTGCGTTACTACGAGGCGCAGGGGCTGGTGGCGCCGCTCAGGACGTACAGCGGGCGGCGGCTTTATGGCTCCGCAGAGTTGGAGCGGCTGAACCTCATTGTCGCGCTGAAGCGCGCCGGGCTGACGCTGTCGCAGATCGCGAAGCTGACCGGGCGCGGATCGCTCAACCTGGAGCAACTCATCGACGCCCAGCTGGCCGCCATTGCCGAGCGCAAGGCAGAGCTGAAAGAAGCCGAGGGCCTGCTCCGATCCGTCAAGTCACGCATCGACCGCGGCGAGCCCGTCGATGCCGCGACCTTCTGCTCGCTGATCAGGAATGAGGAATTGAGCATGTCGAAAGAGCAGTGGGACAAGATCACCGACCGTTACTTCTCGAAAGAGGAGCAGGCGCACTGGGCCGAGCATGGCCAGGGCGTGCCGGGTGGAATCGACCATGAGGCGTACAACCGGCAGTGGAAGGCGCTGGGCGACAAGGTCGCGGCGGCGATGCCGCTGGGGCCGGACAGCCCGGAGGCGCAGAAACTGTATGACGAGTGGCAGGAATTGCTGGCGCCGTTCAAGGCGGTGGCGACGCCGCAGATGATGCAGGGAGCGACAAAGCTCTACGAGCGGATGGGCGAGTGGAAGGGCGACGTCCAGGCGCCCTTTTCGACCGAGGTCTTCGCCTTCATCCAGGAGATCGGCCGCCGCCGTGCCTCCTGACCTTGTTACGGGCGCCGGCGGTCCTACATTCCATTCAACCGGGATGTGGGGCCGTCGGTACCTCGCCCGTTGACCTTAAAAGCAAAGTCCCTTAGGGGGCCGCTCGTCCGCGGATCGTGTGATTCACACCCGGCGGGCAAGAGCTGAACATTGCTCAAGGACGTGAAGGCCCGGTTTGCCGACAGGCTGGCCGACGCTTTCACGCTTTTTGCTTTGGGCAAAGTAACCGCAGTTGAAAGGTGAAGGCTTCATGCCGACGATTAACCAGCTGATCCGCAAGGGTCGCGAACCGCAGAAGGCCAAGTCGAAGGTCCCTGCGATGGAACAGAACCCGCAGAAGCGCGGCGTTTGCACTCGCGTTTATACGACTACCCCGAAGAAGCCGAACTCGGCTCTGCGCAAGGTTGCCAAGGTCCGCCTGACCAACCAGCGCGAAGTCATCAGCTACATCCCGGGCGAGGGCCACAACCTCCAGGAGCACAGCGTCGTGCTGATCCGTGGCGGCCGTGTGCGCGACCTTCCGGGTGTGCGCTACCACGTGCTTCGCGGCGTGCTCGACACGCAGGGTGTGAAGGACCGTCGTCAGTCGCGGTCGAAGTACGGCGCCAAGCGCCCGAAGTAAGCTGGTTCGTCGGCCGCGCCGCCTGAAAAACGGCAGGCGCGCCGCTCAGATAAAGGAATAACGCAATGTCCCGTCGTCGTCGCCCAGAGAAGCGCGAGATCCTCCCCGATCCGAAGTTCGGAGATATCGTCCTGTCGAAGTTCATGAATTCGGTCATGCTCGACGGCAAGAAGTCCGTCGCCGAGAGCATCGTTTATGGTGCCCTCGAGACCGTCGAGACCCGCCTCAAGAAGGACCCCATCCAGGTCTTCCACGATGCGCTCAACAACGTGAAGCCGGGCATCGAAGTCCGCAGCCGCCGCGTCGGCGGTGCCACCTACCAGGTGCCGGTCGAAGTCCGCGTCGAGCGCGCCCAGGCGCTGGCCATCCGCTGGCTCATCTCGGCCGCCCGCGCCCGTTCGGAGAAGACCATGGCCGGCCGCCTGTCGGGCGAGCTGATGGACGCTTCGCAGAACCGCGGCAACGCCGTGAAGAAGCGCGAGGACACGCACCGCATGGCGGAAGCGAACCGCGCCTTCTCGCACTACCGCTGGTAACCGAATTCATTTTGTAACCCGGGGCCGCCATCCGCGGCGGCCACCGGAATTGGAGATTATCAATGGCCCGCAGCCATCCGCTCGAACTCTATCGCAACATCGGCATCATGGCGCACATCGACGCCGGCAAGACGACGACGACCGAGCGCATCCTTTACTACACCGGCAAGTCCTACAAGATCGGCGAAGTCCACGAAGGCACCGCCACCATGGACTGGATGGAGCAGGAGCAGGAGCGCGGCATCACGATCACGTCGGCCGCGACGACCTGCGTGTGGCGTGCCGAAGAGGGCAAGGGCCCCGAGCACCGCATCAACATCATCGATACGCCGGGTCACGTCGACTTCACCATTGAGGTCGAGCGTTCGCTGCGCGTGCTGGACGGCGCGGTTGCCTGTTTCGACGGCGTGGCCGGCGTTGAGCCGCAGTCGGAGACGGTGTGGCGCCAGGCCGACAAGTACGGCGTGCCGCGCATGTGCTTCGTCAACAAGCTCGACCGCACCGGTGCGAACTTCGAATATTGCGTCCAGTCGATCATCGATCGTCTCGGCGCGCGCCCGGCCGTCCTGTATCTCCCGATCGGGATCGAAGGCGGCTTCAAGGGCCTCGTCGACCTGGTCGAGAACCGCGCCATCATCTGGCTCGAGGAGAGCCTGGGCGCGAAGTTCGAATATCAGGAAATTCCGGACGACCTGAAGGACAAGGCCGCGGAAGCGCGCACCAACCTCATCGAGCTTGCTGTCGAGCAGGACGATGACGCGATGGAAGCGTATCTGGAAGGCAATGAGCCGGACACGGCGACGCTCAAGAAGCTGATCCGCAAGGGCACGCTGGCGATGGCCTTCGTTCCGGTGGTCTGCGGTTCGGCGTTCAAGAACAAGGGCGTCCAGCCGCTGCTCGACGCGGTCGTCGACTATCTGCCGAGCCCGATCGACGTGCCTGCCATCAAGGGCATCCTGCCCAATGGCGACGAAGATTCGCGCCCGTCGGACGACAACGCGCCGTTCTCGGCTCTGGCGTTCAAGATCATGAACGACCCGTTCGTCGGCACCCTGACCTTCGCCCGCATCTATTCGGGCAAGCTGGAAACCTCCTCGCAGGTCCAGAACTCGGTCAAGGACAAGAAGGAAAAGGTCGGCCGCATGCTGCTGATGCATGCGAACGAGCGCGAGGACATCCAGATCGCCTACGCCGGCGACATCGTTGCGCTGGCCGGTCTCAAGGACACGACCACCGGCGACACGCTGTGCGCGACCACCGCGCCGATCATCCTGGAGCGCATGGAGTTTCCGGATCCCGTCATCGAGCTGTCGGTCGAACCGAAGACCAAGGCCGACCAGGAAAAGATGGGCGTCGCGCTCAATCGCCTGGCGCGCGAGGACCCGTCGTTCCGCGTGACGACCGACCATGAGTCCGGCCAGACCATCATCAAGGGCATGGGCGAACTCCACCTGGAGATCCTGGTCGACCGCATGAAGCGCGAGTTCAAGGTCGAGGCTAATGTCGGCGCTCCGCAGGTCGCCTATCGCGAGTATCTCGCGAAGCCGGTGGACCTCACCTACACGCACAAGAAGCAGTCGGGCGGCTCCGGCCAGTTCGGCGAAATCAAGATCAGCGTCGTCCCGGGCGAGCGCGGGTCGGGCTTCCAGTTCTTCGACGAGATCAAGGGCGGCAACGTTCCGAAGGAATACATTCCGTCGGTCGAGAAGGGCCTGCGGGAGACCGCGGAAACCGGATCGCTGATCGGCTTCCCGATCATCGATTTCGAAGTGCACCTGGTCGACGGCAAGTACCACGACGTCGACTCATCGGCGCTGGCATTCGAAATCTGCGCGCGCGGCGCGATGCGTGAAGCGGCCCAGAAGGCCGGCATCAAGCTGCTCGAGCCGATCATGAAGGTCGAGGTCGTGACCCCCGAGGATTACCTCGGCGACGTCATCGGCGACCTCAACTCCCGGCGCGGCCAGATCCAGGGCACCGACACCCGCGGCAACGCCCAGGCGGTTGAAGCCATGGTCCCGCTTGCCAATATGTTCGGCTATGTGAACCAGCTGCGCTCGTTCACGCAGGGCCGGGCCCAGTACAGCATGCAGTTCTCGCATTATGACGAGGTGCCGCAGAACGTCGCCGACGAAGTGAAGGCGAAGCTGGCGTAACCGGTTTTTTGTGGCTATGGGCGCGCTCGCACCATGGGCGGGCGCCCCGGTTTTTAACGTAGAAGAGGCTTAAAATGGCTAAGGCAAAGTTTGAGCGGACGAAGCCGCACTGCAACATCGGCACCATCGGTCACGTCGACCATGGCAAGACGTCGTTGACCGCGGCGATCACCAAGGTTCTGGCCGAGAGCGGCGGCGCGACGTTCGTCGACTATGCGAACATCGACAAGGCTCCGGAAGAGCGCGAGCGCGGCATCACGATCTCGACCGCGCACGTCGAGTACGAGACCGACAAGCGTCACTATGCGCACGTCGATTGCCCAGGCCACGCCGACTATGTGAAGAACATGATCACCGGTGCCGCCCAGATGGACGGCGCGATCCTCGTCGTGTCGGCCGCTGACGGCCCGATGCCCCAGACCAAGGAGCACATCCTGCTCGCCAAGCAGGTCGGCGTTCCGACCATGGTCGTCTTCCTGAACAAGGTCGACCAGGTTGACGATCCCGAGCTGCTCGAGCTCGTCGAGCTGGAAATCCGCGAAGAGCTTTCGAAGCGGGACTTCGACGGCGACAACATTCCGATCGTCGCCGGTTCGGCTCTCGCCGCCCTGGAAGACAAGAACCCGGAGATCGGCAAGGAAGCCATCCTGAAGCTGATGGCCGCCGTCGACGAGTGGATCCCGCAGCCGGAGCGTCCGCTGGACAAGCCGTTCCTGATGCCGATCGAAGACGTGTTCTCGATCTCGGGCCGCGGCACGGTCGTGACCGGCCGCGTCGAGACCGGCGTCGTCAAGGTTGGCGAGGAAGTCGAGATTGTCGGCATCCGCGACACCCAGAAGACCGTCGTCACCGGCGTCGAAATGTTCCGCAAGCTGCTCGACCAGGGTGAAGCCGGCGACAACATCGGCGCTCTGATCCGCGGCATCGGCCGTGAGGACGTCGAGCGTGGCCAGGTTCTCTGCAAGCCGGGCTCGATCAAGCCGCACACCGACTTTAAGGCTGAGGTCTACGTCCTGTCGAAGGACGAGGGCGGCCGTCACACGCCGTTCTTCGCCAACTATCGTCCGCAGTTCTACTTCCGCACGACCGACGTGACGGGCGAAGTCGAGCTGCCGGCCGGCACCGAAATGGTGATGCCGGGCGACAACGTGAACCTGGGCGTCAAGCTGATCGCCCCGATCGCCATGGACCAGGGCCTGCGCTTCGCGATCCGCGAAGGCGGCCGGACCGTCGGCGCAGGGGTTGTCGCCGAGATCACGAAGTAATATAGGGCGCCTTCCGCGCGATTCTCCGGACTTGTTCCAGAGGGTCGCGCGGATCGCTTTTGAGTATAGTGTAAGGCGGCGTTCAGGCCGAAAGGTCTAGCGGCGTCCTTGCCTGTTTGGTTTGCTCCTTCGGGGGCTTGGCTCTTTCGCATCGGTAAGTGGACATGGAAACGCAGAACATCCGGATTCGCCTGAAGGCGTTCGATCATCGAGTGCTTGACCAGGCAACTGGCGACATCGCCGATACGGCTCGTCGTACGGGTGCTCTTATTCGCGGTCCCATTCCGCTGCCGACGCGCATCGAGAAGTTCACCGTCAACCGCTCGCCACACGTCGACAAGAAGTCGCGCGAGCAGTTCGAGGTCCGCACCTACAAGCGGCTTCTCGACATCGTCCAGCCGACGCCGCAGACGGTCGACGCTTTGATGAAGCTCGATCTCGCCGCGGGTGTAGACGTAGAGATCAAACTGGCCTAAGGGCCAGCGCGCAGCGGTTGAATCGCCCCGAGGCGATCCTGCTGACGCAACAATAAGGGATACCGCGGGCGTCCTTCGGGACACCCGGCCTGCGTCCCCCGCATCCCGTCCTTCCGGTCGGGAATAGCCCAAGCGGGGCACGCATCATTTTTTGGGCTGCACGCCCGTGGACCATTGGGGTTTGCGGGCCTCTGTTGGGAGCATTTGGTCATGCGCACTGGCGTGATCGCGAAGAAAATGGGCATGACCCGCCTGTTCCAGGCGGACGGCCGGCACGTGCCGGTTACCGTCCTGCAGCTGGAAGACGTACAGGTCGTCGCCCGTCGCGAAATGGACAAGGACGGCTACACGGCCGTCGCCCTCGGCGCCGGCAAGGCGAAGGCGAAGAACGTCGCCAAGCCGCAGCGCGCTGCATTCGGCAAGGCTTCGGTCGAGCCCAAGGCTCGCGTCGTCGAGTTCCGCGTCGCCGAGGATGCCCTCCTCGACGTCGGCGCGACCATCTCGGCCGACCACTTTGTCGCCGGCCAGTATGTCGACATCAGCGGCATCACCCAGGGCAAGGGTTTCGCCGGCGCCATGAAGCGCTGGGGCTTCGGTGGTCTTCGCGCCACCCACGGCGTGTCCGTCTCGCACCGTTCGCACGGTTCGACCGGTAACCGCCAGGACCCGGGCCGCGTCTTCAAGAACAAGAAGATGGCCGGCCACATGGGCGCCCGCAACCGCACGCAGCAGAATCTCGAGATCGTCCGCACGGACGCCGCCCGCGGCCTGATCTTCGTCAAGGGCTCGGTCCCCGGTTCGAAGGGTGGCTGGCTGCAGGTCACCGACGCCATTAAGCTGCCGCGCAACGAGAACGTGCCCTATCCGGCAGGTCTCCTCGACATAAATGCACCGGAGCTCGAAGTCGATCACGCCGCTGCCGGCCTGGTCGATGAGGCCGCGGTCCACGAAATTCCGGCGCTGCCGAGCGACGAGGAAGTCGCCGCCATCGCCGCCGAGCAGGAAGCCGGTGCGGCCGCTGAAGCAGCTGCCGAAGAGGCTGCTGCGGCTGAAGAGAACAACGATGCCGGTTCGGCCGACGAGGGTGAAGCCCCCGCCGCCGACGAGAGCAAGGAAGGCTAAGCGATGAAGGTCAAGGTTCAGACCCTCGACGCCAAGACGGGCGGTGACATCGATCTCAATGACGAGATCTTCGGTGTCGAGCCGCGTGCGGACATTCTGCACCGCGTCGTCACCTGGCAGCTGATCAACCGCCGTGGTCCGGCCCGCGCCGCGCGTGAGCGCAGCGACGTTGCCCGCACCGGCAAGAAGTTCGGTCGCCAGAAGGGCGGCGGCACGGCTCGCCACGGCGATCGTCGCGCCCCGATCTTCGTCGGCGGCGGTAAGGCGCACGGCCCGCGTGCCCGCGTCTTCACCTCAAGCCTCAACAAGAAAATCCGTGCGCTTGGCCTGAAGATGGCCCTGTCGTCGAAGGCGAAGGACGGCAAGCTGGTCGTCATCGACAATCTCGACGTCAAGGAAGGCAAGACCAAGGCCCTGCACACGCAGCTTGGCAAGCTCGGCTTCGGCAAGACCGCGCTGGTGATCGACGGTGATGCGCTGAACGTTTCGTTCGCTCACGCCTCGGCCAACCTGCAGAGCGTCAATTTGATGCCGGCCATGGGCGCCAACGTTTACGACATCATGCGCCACGAGACGCTGGTCCTGACCCGCGCCGCGGTCGAAAAGCTGGAGGCCCGGTTCAATGGCTAAGAAGCAAGCCGCAGCGGTCGAGAACCGCCACTACGACGTCGTCATGGCGCCGCACATCACCGAAAAGTCGACCATGTTGTCGGACCAGAATGCGGTGGTGTTCAAGGTCGCTTCGACCGCGTCGAAGCCCGAAATCAAGGCGGCCGTCGAGGCGCTGTTCAACGTCAAGGTGACCGGCGTCAACACGATCGTCACCAAGGGCAAGACCAAGAAGTGGAAGGGCCGTCCCTACACTCGGTCGGACAGCAAGAAGGCGATCGTCACCCTCGCCGAGGGCAACTCGATCGACATCACGAGCGGGATCTAAGTCATGGCATTGAAGCAATATAAGCCGACTTCCCCGGCACGCCGCGGCCTGATCCTGGTCGACAAGTCGGCGCTGTGGAAGGGCAAGCCCGTCAAGGCGCTGACTGAAGGCAAGCGCAAGACCGGCGGCCGCAACAACAAGGGCCATGTGACGTCGCGCGGCATCGCCGGCGGTCACAAGCAGAAGTACCGGATCATCGACTTCAAGCGCCGTACCTGGGATGTCGCCGCGACCGTCGAGCGTCTCGAGTACGACCCGAACCGTTCGGCATTCATCGCGCTCGTCACCTACGAGGGCGGCGAACAGGCCTACATCCTCGCTCCGCAGCGTCTGGCTCCGGGCGACAAGGTCATCGCCGGCAAGAAGGTCGACGTGAAGCCCGGCAATGCGATGGAGATCGGCCAGATGCCGGTCGGCACCATTGTCCACAACGTCGAGCTGAAGCCCGGCAAGGGCGGCCAGATCGCTCGTGCCGCAGGCACCTACGTTCAGGTCGTCGGCCGCGACAAGGGCATGGTCATCGTTCGCCTGAACTCGGGCGAGCAGCGCTACGTCCGCTCGGACTGCATGGCGACGGTCGGCGCGGTGTCCAACCCGGACAACGCCAACCAGACCTTTGCCAAGGCAGGCCGCACCCGCTGGATGGGCAAGCGCCCGCTGACCCGCGGCGTCGCCAAGAACCCGGTCGACCACCCGCACGGCGGTGGCGAAGGCCGGACTTCGGGCGGCCGTCATCCGGTTACCCCGTGGGGCAAGCCGACCAAGGGTGCCCGCACCCGTCACAACAAGGCGACCGACAAGTTCATCATCCGGTCGCGTCACGCGAAGAAGAAGGGCTAAGCAATGGCTCGCTCCATCTGGAAAGGTCCGTTCGTCGAGCTGTCGCTCCTGAAGAAGGCGGAGTCCGCTCAGGAAGCCGGTGGCCGTGCGCCGATCAAGACCTGGTCGCGCCGTTCGACGATCCTGCCGCAGTTCGTCGGCCTGACCTTCAACGTCTACAACGGCCGCAAGTTCGTGCCGGTCTCGGTCAACGAAGACATGGTCGGAATGAAGCTCGGCGAGTTCGCGCCGACCCGCTTCTTCCCGGGCCACGCCGCCGACAAGAAGGGTAAGCGCTAATGTCCAAGCCTGTAGCCCCCCGCAAGGTCGGCGATAAGGAAGCGCTGGCCGTCGGCAACCTCATCCGTGGTTCGGCCCAGAAGCTGAACCTGGTGGCCGGCCTCATCCGCGGCCGCAAGGTCGAGGAAGCGCTGAACATCCTCAAGTTCTCGCCCAAGGCGATGGCCGAGGATGTCCGCAAGGTCCTCGCTTCGGCGGTGGCCAACGCCGAGAACAATCACAACCTCGATGTCGACTCTCTGGTCGTCAGCGAGGCGAGCGTCGGCAAGTCGATCTCGATGAAGCGCTTCGCGACCCGTGCGCGCGGCCGTTCTTCGCGGATCGTCAAGCCGTTCAGCCGAATCCGCGTCGTCGTGCGCGAGCAGGAAGAAGCGTAATGGGTCAGAAATCCTCTCCGGTCGGCCTCCGGCTGCAGATCAACCGTACCTGGGACAGCCGCTGGTTCGCGGAAGGCCAGGATTACGGCCGCCTGCTGCTCGAAGACCTCAAGATCCGTCGCTACGTCATGGAGAACCTGCCGCAGGCGGCGATCTCCAAGGTTGTGATTGAGCGCCCGGCCAAGCTGTGCCGCGTGTCGATCT
Source organism: Sphingomonas alba (assembly GCF_023516555.1). Lineage (GTDB taxonomy): Bacteria > Pseudomonadota > Alphaproteobacteria > Sphingomonadales > Sphingomonadaceae > Sphingomicrobium > Sphingomicrobium album. Next base: position 948,097 of record NZ_JAMGBD010000001.1, on the reverse strand, counting down.
ATGCCGCCCGCCCGGGCGTCATCATCGGCAAGAAGGGCTCGGACATCGAGAAGCTGAAGAAGATCCTGTCGAAGATGACCGACAGCGAAGTCAGCCTCAACATCGTCGAAATCCGCAAGCCGGAAATCGATGCGCGCCTCGTCGCGCAGGGTGTCGCCGACCAGCTCGAGCGCCGCGTTGCGTTCCGTCGCGCCATGAAGCGCGCCGTGCAGTCGGCTCTCCGCCTCGGCGCCGAGGGCATTCGTATCACGTGCGCGGGCCGTCTCGGCGGTGCTGAGATCGCGCGCACCGAATGGTACCGCGAAGGCCGCGTGCCGCTGCACACGCTGCGCGGCAACGTCGATTATGCCGAGGCGCAGGCCCACACCGCTTACGGCGTGTGCGGCGTCAAAGTCTGGGTGTTCAAGGGTGAGATCCTGGGTCACGACCCGCTCGCCCAGGACCGCCTGATGATGGATGCGCAGACGTCGGGTGTTCGCCCGGCTCGCGAAGACCGCCGTTAAGGAACTAGAAGATGCTGCAACCGAAACGCACCAAGTTCCGCAAGGCCTTCAAGGGCCGCATCCATGGCAACGCCAAGGGTGGGACCGAACTCAACTTCGGCGCCTTTGGCCTCAAGGCCATGGAGCCGGAGCGGATCACCGCGCGCCAGATCGAGGCGGCCCGCCGCGCGATCACGCGCCACATCAAGCGCTCCGGCCGTCTTTGGATCCGCATTTTCCCAGACGTCCCCGTGTCGTCGAAGCCGGCCGAAGTCCGCATGGGCTCGGGTAAGGGCTCGCCGGAATTCTGGGTCGCCCGCGTCAAGCCCGGCCGCATCCTGTTCGAACTCGACGGTGTTCCGGGCCACCTGGCCAAGACCGCGTTTGAGCGCGCTGCTGAAAAGCTGCCGATCAAGACCAAGGTGGTCGCCCGTCTTGGCGAAACCATGATTGAGGCTGAGTGACATGGCCAAGAAAGAAGAACTGACGGTCCAGACCGACGACCAGCTGGCCACCCAGCTGACGGAACTGAAGCGCGAGGCTTTCAACCTGCGCTTCCAGGCAGCGACCAACCAGCTCGAGAAGCCGTCGCGGGTGAAAGAGGTGCGCCGCACCATCGCCCGCATCAAGACGATCCAGACCCAGCGCGCCAACGCGTCGGCCGAGGCGTAAGGAGTTATTGAGATGCCAAAGCGCGTCCTGACCGGCACCGTAGTGTCCGACAAGGGTGACAAGACCGTGGTGGTCCGCGTCGAGCGGCGGGTGAAGCACCCGCTGTACGGCAAGATCATCAAGCTGTCGAAGAAGTACCATGCCCATGACGAAGGCAATGCCTTCCACACGGGCGAGCAGGTGCGCATCCAGGAATGCGCTCCGCTGTCGAAGCTGAAGAGCTGGACGGTTCTCGACCGTATCGGTGCGGCCGTGACGCCGATCGCCGAGGCCAACCTCGACGTCCCGGCATCCGTGCCGTCGAAGGGGACCAAGGAAGACAAGGCCGAGAAGGACGCCAAGGCGTCCAAGGGCGGCAAGAAGGCCAAGGAGTCGGCGGAAGCCGACGCCTGAGCCGTAGCGATTTGTGAAGGGTAGGGTCGAACCATGATCCAGATGCAGTCCAACCTGGACGTTGCGGACAATAGCGGCGCCAAGCGCGTTCAGTGCATCAAGGTGCTGGGCGGCTCGAAGCGCCGTACCGCTGGCGTTGGCGACATCATCGTCGTCTCCGTCAAGGAAGCCGCTCCGCGCGGCCGCGTGAAGAAGGGCGACGTTCACCGCGCGGTAATCGTTCGCACCGCCAAGGACATCCGCCGTCCCGACGGCTCGGTAATCCGCTTCGATTCGAACGCGGCCGTGCTGGTCAACAAGAACGAGGAGCCGATCGGCACCCGTATCTTTGGCCCGGTCGTCCGTGAGCTGCGTGCGAAGAAGCACATGAAGATCATCAGCCTTGCACCGGAGGTGCTGTAACCATGGCCGCCGCCAAGATCCGCAAGGGCGACAAGGTCGTCGTCCTGTCCGGCAAGGACAAGGGCCGCACGGGTGAAGTCATCCGTTCGATCCCGAAGGACATGAAGGTTGTCGTTTCGGGCGTGAATGTCGCTGCCCGTCACCGCAAGCCCTCGCAAATCAACCCGCAGGGCGGGATCGAGCGCAAGGAAGCGCCGCTGCACGTTTCGAAGGTCGCCATCGTCGACCCTAAGGACGGCAAGGCCACGCGCGTCCGCTTCGAGACTGCCAAGGACGGCAAGAAGGTCCGCGTTGCCGCGCGGTCCGGGGAGAAGATCGATGCCTGACGCGAAATATACGCCGCGCCTGAAGCAGGATTACGACGACCGCATCGTCAAGGCGATGACGGAGAAGTTCGGCTACAAGAACCGTCTCGAGGTTCCGAAGCTCGAAAAGATCGTCATCAACATGGGCGTCGGCGAGGCGACCCAGGACAAGAAGAAGGTCGAGGCCGCTGCGGCCGAGATGGAGCAGATCGCCGGCCAGAAGCCCGTGATCACCAAGGCGAAGAAGTCGATCGCGCAGTTCAAGCTGCGTGAAGGCATGCCGATCGGTTGCAAGGTTACCCTACGCCGCGACCGCATGTTCGAGTTCCTCGATCGCCTGGTGACCATCGCGCTGCCGCGCGTCCGCGACTTCCGTGGCCTCAACGCCAAGTCGTTCGACGGCCGTGGCAATTACGCCATGGGCCTCAAAGAGCAGATCGTCTTCCCCGAGATCAACTACGACCAGATCGACAAGGTCCGGGGCATGGACATCATCGTAACCACCACCGCCAAGACGGATGAAGAGGCCCGCGAACTGCTGCGCCTGTTCAACTTCCCGTTCCCGGCGGAAGAACAGAAAGAGGCCGCGTAAGCGGCGCCTGGAGAACTTAAGTCATGGCGAAACTGAGTTCCGTGAACAAGAACGAGCGTCGCAAGAAGCTGACCGCGAAATATGCGGCCAAGTATGCGAAGCTCAAGGCGCAGGCGAAGGACCAGTCTCTCGACGAGACTGAGCGCCTGATCGCGCGCCTGAAGATGGCGGAGGTGCCGCGCAACGGCAATCCGACGCGCATCCGCAACCGTTGCGAGCTGACCGGACGGTCGCGCGCTTATTATCGCAAGTTCCGCCTGTCGCGGATCATGCTTCGGGAACTGGCCAATAAGGGCCTGATCCCGGGCGTCACGAAGTCGAGCTGGTAAAGGTACGCTATGCCGATGACCGATCCCCTGGGTGATATGCTCACCCGCATCCGCAATGGCCAGCAGGCGCGCAAGGATTCCATCCTGACGCCGGCGTCGAAGCTTCGTGCCCATGTGCTCGATGTGCTTCAGCGCGAAGGCTATATCCGCGGTTATTCCGAAGAAGCCGTCGCTGGCCAGAAGGGCCTGCGCATCGAGCTGAAGTATTTCGAAGGCCAGCCGGCCATCCAGCACTTGGTCCGCGTGTCCAAGCCTGGCCGCCGCGTCTATTCGGCTGCGCGCGAACTGCCGCGCATCCGTAACGGCCTTGGCACCGTGATCGTCTCGACGCCGCGTGGCGTGCTCAGCGATGCTGAAGCCCGCGACCAGAACGTCGGCGGCGAAGTGCTGGCGGAGGTGTTCTAAGATGTCACGTATCGGCAAAAGGCCGGTGGCGATGCCTTCGGGCGTCAGCGCCGAGGTCGAGGGCCAGACCCTGACCGTCAAGGGCCCGAAGGGCACGCTGTCGATGCCGCTGCTCGACGACCTCATCAAGTATGAGGTTTCCGAGGGCGAAATCCGCGTCACCCCGATCACCAATGCGCAGCGCAACCGCGCCGCGTGGGGCATGCAGCGCACGAATGTGCAGAACCTGGTCACCGGCGTGACCGAGGGCTTTTCGAAGGTCCTCGAGATCACCGGCGTCGGCTATCGTGCCGCTGCCCAGGGCCGTAACCTGCGCCTGCAGCTGGGCTACAGCCACGACGTCAATTACGCGGTGCCGGAAGGCGTCGACGTGAAGACGCCGGACCCCAACACCGTCGAAATCAGCGGCATCGACCGGCAGAAGGTCGGTCAGGTCGCCGCCGAGATCCGCCGCTGGCGCAAGCCGGAGCCCTACAAGGGCAAGGGCATCAAGTATCGCGGCGAGTACATCTTCCGCAAAGAAGGCAAGAAGAAGTAAGCCATGGCGAAACTCTCTCTCTTCGATCGTCGCCGCCGTCGCGTGCGTACCGCTCTTCGGGCGCGCGCTTCCGGCAAGCCACGGCTGTCGGTCCACCGCTCGGGCCGTCACATCTATGCGCAGGTCATCGACGATGCCGCCGGCAAGACGCTTGCCTCGGCCTCGAGCCTCGACAAGGACCTTAAGGGCAGCACCGGCGCCACCCGCGACAGCGCGGCCGCCGTTGGCAAGGCCCTTGCGGAGCGCGCCAAGAAGGCGGGCGTCGACCGGGTCGTGTTCGACCGCGGCGGCTTCCTTTTCCATGGCCGGGTGAAGGCCCTGGCCGATGCCGCCCGTGAAGGCGGATTGGAGTTCTAATGGTGCAGGAAAACGAAACCCCGCAGGTTGAGACTGCCGCCGACACCGGCGCCGAAGTCCAAGCCCAGCCCGAGCAGCAGCCCACCGAAGGCCGCGAGGCTCGCGCTCCGCGCGGCGGCCGTGGTGGCCGCGGCGGTGGCGGCGGACGTGGCGGTGACCGCGGTGGCCGTGGCCGTCGCGACGACCGCCGTGGCGGCCGCAACGCGGAAGAAGAGGGCGAAGAGCTGATCGAGAAGCTCGTCCACATCAACCGCGTCTCCAAGACCGTGAAGGGCGGCAAGCGCTTCGGTTTCGCCGCGCTCGTCGTCGTTGGCGACGGCAAGGGCCGCGCCGGCTTTGGCCATGGCAAGGCTCGCGAAGTGCCGGAAGCGATCAGCAAGGCAACCGCCGCCGCCAAGAAGGCGATGGTCCGCGTTCCGCTGCGCGACGGCCGCACGCTGCATCATGACGGTAAGGGCCACTTCGGCGCCGGCAAGGTCACCGTCCGTTCGGCTCCGTCCGGTACCGGCATCATCGCCGGCGGTCCGATGCGCGCCGTGTTCGAGAGCCTGGGCGTCGCCGACGTTGTCACCAAGTCGGTCGGCACGTCGAACCCGTACAACATGATCCGCGCGACCTTCGAGGCGCTCAAGGATCAGACCAGCCCCCGTTCGGTCGCTCAGCGCCGTGGCAAGAAGGTCTCCGACCTGCTCGGCCGTGGTGGCGCCAGCGCCGCCGAAGCCGAGGCGCAGGCCGAAGCGATCACGGAGTAAAAGTGATGGCGAAGATCAAGATCACCCAGACCGGCTCGCCGATCCGCCGCGACAAGACGCAGCGGGCGACGCTCGTCGGCCTCGGCCTCAACAAGATGCACCGCACTGTGGAAGTGGAAGAGACCCCTGAGGTCGCTGGCCAGGTCCGCAAGGTGCAGCATCTGGTGAGCGTCGAGCGCTAAACCTCAAATCGGGCCTCGGCCCTGCGCGACAAAAGCGAAAGCGAGTGCAATAAAATGAAACTGAACGAACTCCGCGACAATCCTGGTGCCCGCAAGGGCCGCGTCCGTGTGGGCCGCGGTATCGGCTCGGGTCTCGGCAAGACCGCCGGCCGCGGCCAGAAGGGCCAGAAGAGCCGTTCGGGCGTCGCCGTGAAGGGCTTCGAAGGCGGCCAGATGCCGCTCCACATGCGTCTGCCGAAGCGCGGCTTCAACAACATCTTCGCGAAGGATTATGCCGAGGTGAACCTCGGAGCGATCCAGAAGATGATTGATGCCGGCAAGCTCGACGCCAAGGCCCTGCTTGACCATGACGCGCTGAAGGCCGCTGGCCTGGCCCGTGGCGGCAAGGACGGCGTCCGCCTGCTCGGCAAGGGCGAGCTCAAGGCCAAGGCCAGCTTCAAGGTTGCCGGTGCGTCGAAGGGCGCCCGCGAGGCGATCGAAAAGCTCGGCGGTTCGATCGAGCTCATCGAGCGCAAGAATTCGGCCGAGCTGGCTGCCGCCAAGAAGGGCAAGGCCCGCGAGGCGCGCCTGGCCGACAAGGCGACCAAGTCGAAAGCTTAACAACAGGCTTGGGCACACTATATCGGGCGGCGGGGGGCAGATGCCCGTCGCCGCCTTTTGTTTTCTAGGGACACCGAATGGCATCCGCAGCCGAACAACTCGCCTCCAACATTTCCCTGGCGAGCTTTTCCAAGGCCACCGAGCTCAAGCGCCGCTTGTGGTTCACGCTTGGCGCCCTGATCCTTTTCCGCCTGCTGTCGTTCGTGCCGATCCCCGGCATCGACCCGCATGCCATGGAATCGCTGTACCAGACGCAGTCCGGCGGCGTTCTCGACTTCTTCAACACCTTCTCCGGCGGCGCGTTGCAGCGCATGTCGATCGTCGCGCTGGGCGTCATGCCCTACATCACCGCGTCCATCGTCGTGCAGCTCGGCGCGACCCTCTATCCGGCTTGGGCTGCGCTCAAGAAGGAAGGCGAGACAGGCCGCAAGAAGCTCAACCAATATACGCGTTACCTGACCGTGCTCCTGACCATGGTGCAGGGCTATTTCATTGCCGTCGGCCTTGAGAGCATCGGGGCCCAGCAGGGCATCAACGCCGTCGTCATCCCCGGCATGCTGTTCCGCATCGCGGCCACCATCAGCCTTGTCGGCGGCACCCTGTTCCTCATGTGGATAGGCGAGCAGATCACCAGCCGCGGCATCGGCAACGGCGTGTCGCTGATCATCATGGCCGGCATCGTCGCCCGCCTGCCGCAGGTCATCGGCCAGCTGCTCGAGGGTGGCCGCACCGGTTCCATGAACCCGCTGCTGGTCGTCGGGATCATCGTCCTTTGCGCCGCGCTCATCCTGTTCATCTGTTTCATGGAGCGCGCTCAGCGTCGGGTGCTGGTGCAGTATCCCAAGCGCGCGACTGCCCGCGGCATGATGCAGCAGGAGCGCTCGCACCTGCCGATCAAGATCAACACCGCCGGCGTCATCCCGCCGATTTTCGCCAGCTCGCTGCTGCTGATGCCATTGACCGTCCTGCAGATGGCGGGTGCCCGTACGGCCGGCAGCGAAAGCGCGTCGAGCGAGTGGCTGATCACCGTGTCGACCTTCCTTCAGCACGGCTCGCCGGCGTTCATGACGCTCTATGCGCTGGGCATCGTCTTCTTCTGCTTCTTTTACACCGGCGTGCAGTTCAATTCGGAAGAGACGGCGGAGAATTTGAAGCGCCACGGCGGCTTCATTCCCGGCATTCGCCCGGGCAAGGCGACCGAGCATTATTTCGATTATTTGCTCAACCGGATCACCGTCCTCGGCGCGACCTATCTGACCATCATCTGCCTGGTCCCGGAAATCCTGTCGGCCCAGGCCGGCCTGAACTTCCGGCTGGGCGGCACCAGCCTGCTGATCGTCGTCAACGTGACAATGGACACGGTCAGCCAGATCCAGAGCCACTTGATCGCCCACCAATATGGCGACCTCATCAAGAAGGCGAAGCTCAAGGGCGCTCGCAAGAAGTAACAACCTTCCGGCTTGCAAGAATGACAGCCGTCCGACAGGCTGGCGTCAAACGGGTGGGATTCTAGGCTTGGACATCATACTTCTTGGACCGCCGGGGGCCGGCAAGGGGACTCAGGCACAGCGGCTGGTCGCGCATCGCGGCATGGTGCAGCTTTCGACCGGCGACATGCTGCGCGCCGCGGTCAAGGCGGGCACGCCGGTGGGCATCAAGGCCAAGGCCGTGATGGATGCGGGCGAATTGGTCAGCGACGCCATCGTCAGCGCCCTGGTCGGCGAGAACCTCGATGCAGCCACTGGCAAGGGCGCCATTTTCGACGGCTATCCTCGTACCAAGGCGCAGGCGGAAGCGCTGGAATTGCTGCTCGCCGAGCGGGGCAGGGCGCTCTCCTATGTCATCGAATTGGTGGTGGACGAGGATGCGCTGGTCGAGCGCATCACCGGCCGCTTCACCTGTGCGGTCTGCGGCGCCGGCTATCATGACCGTTTCAAGCGGCCGGAGGTCGAGGGCACATGCGACGTCTGCGGCAGCCATGAGTTCAAGCGGCGGCCAGACGATAATGAAGAAACGGTCCGCACCCGGATGACCGAATATCGCGCCAAGACCGCGCCGATCCTGCCCTTCTACGAAGCAAAGGGACTGGTCCGTCAGGTCGATGGCATGAAGACTCCTGAAGAAGTCGCGGACTCGATCGACGCCATCCTCGACAGCTGAGTCTGTTGGGCTAGATTGGGCTCCTCATCAGGGAGGGGCAAAATGCGGTCAATCCTGTCCATGGGCCTGGCGATGCTTTCCGCGCCAACCACGGCCGAGGTCGTCAGCGCCGATGCGCATGGCTTCGAGGTCCAGGAGAGCGTCAGTCTCGTTGTGCCGCCGGCCCAGGCTTATGCCGCCTTCGGCCGCATCGGATCCTGGTGGAATCCGGAACACAGCTATTCAGGCAATTCGGCAAACCTGCGATTGGCACTTCAGGCGGGCGGTTGCTTCTGCGAGAGCGACCCGAAGAAGGGCGGCGGAGTGGAGCATATGCGCGTCTCCGTCGTCATTCCGGGCGAACGTATCGTCATGACCGGATCGCTCGGGCCGCTTCTCTACCAGGCGGCGACTGGCGTGATGGACGTGAAGTTCGATCGCATTGCCGGCGGGACGAAGGTGACGCTAAACTATCGCGCAGCGGGGTTTGCCAAGGGCGACGCTGACAAACTGGCACCGCTGGTGGATTCGGTCCTGGCCGACCAGGTAAAGCGCTATCGGGCGTTCGCCGCAAAGGGCGGCGGCAAGTGATTATTCGCGCACCAGGGTCGTGAACCGGAAACCTTCGCGGGTGCCCTCCGGCAGGTGATCCTCGCAGGCGATTTCGCGCCAGCTGCCCTCCGAGCGCGGGTCGGGCATGAACGTGTCGCCCGGAACCTCCGCCAGCACCTCGGTCAGCTCAAGGCGGTCGGCATCGTCATGGAACATGGCGAAGATATCGGACCCGCCGATGATGGTGACGGCGTCATCGCCCGCCAGTTCCAGCGCCTGTTCCTTGCTGTGAGCGACATCGACCCCGTCGCGGCTCCAGCTCTCGTCGCGGGTGACGACGATGTGACGACGGCCGGGAAGCAAGCTTGGAAGGCTGTCGAAGGTTTTGCGGCCCATGATCATGGCTGTGCCCATGGTGACCTGCTTGAAATGCCTGAGGTCGCCGGGCAGGTGCCAGGGCAATACGCCATCCTTGCCGATCGTGCCGTTCAGGGCGCGGGCAACGACGATCGTGATGCTTGGCGGCCTGGCCATGGCTCCTCTTGAACCCTCGCGGGACGCCCGGCAAGCCGCTACAGGGATATCGTGAGCGGACCTCAGGATAGGCTGATCGAACAGGTGACGGCGCGCTTCGGGGCGAAGGCCGTGCAGGCCGACCGAGCCGAGATCGTGCCATGGCTCACCGATTGGCGGGGAAAGTTTCACGGGACGTCGGCGGCGATCCTGTCCCCGTCGTCAACCGCGCAAGCCGCGGAGATGGTCCGACTGGCCGCCGAATTTTGCGTCGCGCTCGTTCCTCAAGGTGGCAACACAGGAATGGTCGGCGGGGCTACGCCGCCGGAAGACGGGTCGGCGGTGATCCTGTCGACGCGCCGCATGAACCGCATTCGCTCTCTGGATGCGGAGGCCGGTGTCGCCGTGGTCGAGGCCGGGGTCATTCTCGCCAACCTCCACGACGCGGCCGAGGCGCAGGGCTGGCGCTTTCCCTTGACGCTCGGGTCGCGCGGAAGCTGTACGATCGGCGGCCTCATCGCCACCAATGCGGGCGGCACGCAGGTGCTGCGCTTCGGCACCATGCGCGCGCTCGTCCTCGGCATTGAGGCGGTACTGCCCGACGGCACGATCCACGACGGTTTGTCCGGCCTCAAGAAGGACAATCGCGGCTACAGCTTCGATCAGTTGTTGGCCGGGTCTGAGGGAACGCTTGGCGTCATCACGGCGGCCGCCTTGCGGCTGGTGCCCGCGATCAGGAACCGGGCGGTTTCCTGGTTAGGCCTCAGGAGCCCGACGGACGCCTTGTCGGTGCTGCGCGCGCTGGAGAAGGGCACGACGCACGTGGAGGGCTTTGAGATCGTCCCTCGCGACAGCCTTGAGCTGGTCCTCAAACACATTCCTGGCACCCGCCCGCCGCTGGAGAGGCAACACGTCTGGAACGTACTGGTCGAGCTGACCGACGACGGCTCTTTGCAAGAAACGCCGGAGGCATTGCTGGAGCGGCTTTTGGAGCCGTTGATTGACAGCGGATTGGCCGAAGACGCGACGATCGCCGCTAACGAGGCCCAGGCCGAGGCCTTATGGCGGATCAGGGACTCCATCTCCGAAGCGGAGCGCACCGAAGGCCCGACCTTGGCGCACGACATTTCAGTCCCGGTGGCCGACATGCCGCGGTTCATGACCGAGGCGGCGGCGGAGGTGGAGCGCGCCTTTCCCGGCACGGCGGCCAGCGGTTTCGGCCATCTGGGAGATGGGAATGTCCATTTTCACGTGCGGCCGGCAACCGGCGCATCCGCGGAAGCCTTTGCCGGTCAATCCGCCAGTATCACCCGGCTGGTACACGACCTGGTAACCGCGGCAGGCGGGTCGATTTCCGCCGAGCACGGGATTGGCCAGATGAAGCGCGATGAACTGGCGCGGCTGGCACCGGAGCGGGTGGCCCATCTGAAGGCGATCAAGCAGGCGCTCGACCCCAAGGGCATCATGAACCCCGGCAAGCTGGTCTGACTATTCGATCAGGTCCCAGATGTTCTTGCTGGAGAAGGACCATTTGAAGCTCGCCTGCATGCGGGTGTCGGTGCCGGTCTCACCGTCATTGTCGGTCCGCTTGCCCCACAGGAATTCGAGGCCCGCCAGCAGATTGTCACGCGCATAGAGCAGGTTCGCCGAGGCATATTCGCCTTTGTGGAATGCACTTCCGTCCTGGAAATTGGTGTTGTCGACCTTGTCGAAGCTGTAGCCGAGGGCCGAAGTCCAGTTCTTCGTCCAATTGACGTCGACATAGGCGGAGAGGCCGAACAGCTTCACCGCCTCTGCCTTGGGAACGATGACGATTTGATTGCCATCCCGGAATGTATCGATCGCTGGAGCCAGGTCCATGCCGCCATCGTTCATGTAGGTGGCGATGCCGCGGCCGTAGACGACGCCGAGGCGCGGGGTGAACATGCCGAGGTTGGCCGCGCCGGTCAGGTTCAGACCCCAGCCGGTCTTGTGTCCGTCGGGCTCATTGCCGTCCGTGCCCTTGGTGTCGTAGCCGACCTTGCGGAGGATGCCGCCCAAGCGGACATGGCCCCAGTCGCCGCCGTAGCGGATCGCCGCCGTGAGGTCAGGAAGCTCTTCGTTGGCCTGGATATTGGCGGCGATATTCTCGTCGATCAGGCGGATATTGCCCGGATCGATGTCGTCGCTTGGATGTTCCAGGGCCACCGCCGCTTGCCAGCCGTCGCTGTCCAGGAACGTCCAACGAAGCTGCGGCGTCCTGACGAACACCATGCCCGCCGGGCCCCAGTAATCGACGACGTTCGGGAAGATGTCGCCGTCCATCCACAATGTGTTGGTCTGGCCCGCGAGGAACGGCCCCCATTTGAAATAGAAATGTCGCGGCCGGAACGTTGTCTGGCCGGCATCGACGCCGGTTCCGAACAGATCGAACTCGAACTTTGCCTCATAGGGCTTGCCCCAGAGCATGCCGGTCGCCTTGGCACCCAGCCGTGACTGGCGGACGCTGAAAATCGACTGGCCGTTGCCGCCGAACTCGCCTTTCTCGGTCGGAATCCGCGATGGACGGAGGGTGGCGTCCCAATCGGGGTTTACCCGCTTGAAGTCCTGGATCGCGTCGAGCTGGATGAACCCATAAAGTTCGAGATTGTGGTCCTTCGGCGGCCGCGGCGCCGCGGGGGTAACCTGGACCGCTGGCGGAGGTGTCACGCCCAGCCTGTCTTCCAGCGCCTTCATGCGGGCGCTCAGGTCCTGCAGTTCCTGCAGCGCCTGTGCGCGCTCCTCATCAGTCAGGGGCCGGGCTTCGTCGGCCCAGGCCGGTGTCGCCAGTGCAAACGCGGTCGCCGCCAACAGGTACTTGCGCATGGTGAACCCCCTCCATGGCCCAGGTGCGTGTCGTTCGAACTATGGCGGTCGAGACATGAAGCTTAATCGGGGGAATCCCCGGCACACGGCTCAGGAAGTGCCGAGGTTTTCCCTAGTCGGCCTGCAGGCCCGCAGCTCGGAAGATTGCGACCGCCTCGGCGACGCCTTCATTTGTCGGCGGTTGCGACTTGGCGAGCTTGTATTCGATGTCGAGCTTTTCCCACTTGTACTTGCCCATCTGGTGGAAGGGCAGGATCTCCACTTGCTCGACAACGCCCAGCGAGGCCCCGAATTCCGCCAATGCCCGCATCTCTTCGGGAATGTCGGTAAGCCCCGGTACCAGCACGTAGCGCAGCCACATTGGCCGCTTGAGAGCCGACAGTCGGCGAGCGAAGGCCAGGACGTCAGCATTGTCCATGCCAGTGACCTTCCGATGCTGCTCCGGCGTAATCGCCTTCATGTCGAGGATGATGAGGTCGATGTCTTTCAGCTCGTCATCCGACAGGCGCGCGCCGTTGATTCCATTGGTCTCAATTGCGGTATGGACGCCCATCTTCTTGACCGCTGCGAAAAGCCTGGCCGCGAAGCGATCTTGCATCAACGGTTCGCCGCCAGAGAGGGTGAAGCCGCCATGCATGGCTTTCAGGCCATTGGCGTATTTCTGAACCTCCTCAATTGCCCGGTCGAGCGTCACGGGGATGCCATTCTTCAGCGTCCAGGTGTCGGGGTTGTGGCAATATTGGCAGCGGAACATGCATGCAGTGGTCCAGGCCACTAGCCGGATGCCCGGACCGTCGACCGCCGATCCCGTCGTGAAGCTGTGCAGGAAGCCCATGTCGCCCGATTTCAGGGCCGACCGGACATCTGTATCCGGCACATCATCGCCGAGATGGACGCGCATCTCGAAGGGCGACTTGGCGTGCAGCGAGACTTTCTCAGGCGCTACGGTGGTATCAGGCTGGACCTCCATGATCACTCTCCGTGGAAAGTGCGGCTGATGACATCCATCTGCTGCTCGCGCGTCAGCCGGACGAAATTGACCGCATAGCCGGACACACGGATCGTCAGGCTCGGATATTTCTCCGGATGGTCCATCGCATCCATCAGCGTCTCGCGGTTGAGGACGTTGATGTTCATGTGGAATCCGGTGACCCCGAAGAAGCGGTCGAGGATCGAGGTGAGGTTCGTGATCCGGTCCGATTCCTTGCGGCCAAGCCCGCTTGGCACCAGCGTCGTCGTCAGCGAAATGCCGTCCTGCGCATCGCGGTACGGGATTTTGGCGACCGACGCCGCCGAGGCCTGGATGCCGTGGCTGTCGCGGCCATGCATCGGGTTGGCGCCCGGCGCGAAGGGCTCGCCCTGGCGGCGTCCGTCCGGTGTGTTGCCCGTCGCCTTGCCGTAGACGACGTTGGACGTAATCGTCAGCACCGACTGGGTATGCAGGGCATTCCTGTAGGTATGATGCTTGCGCAGCTTCTTCATGAAGGTGCTGACCAGCCAGCCGGCCATGAAGTCGACTCGGTTGTCGTTATTCCCGAACAGCGGGAAATCACCCTCGGTTTTATAGTCGGTGATGAGCCCGGTCTTGTCCCGAATGACCTTCACCTTGGCATATTTGATCGCTGAAAGGCTGTCGGCGACCACCGACAGGCCGGCGATGCCGAAAGCCATGGTGCGGAGCGGTGCGTAGTCGTGCAGCGCCATTTCCAGTCGCTCATAGGAATATTTGTCGTGCATATAGTGGATGCAGTTCATCGCCGTGACGTAGGTCTCGGCGAGCCACTCCATGGTCTTGTCGAAGCGATCGAGGACGTCGTCGAAATCGAGGTAGTCACCCTGGACGGGCTCGGCCGCCGGCGCCACCTGCTTGCCGGAAATCTCGTCTCGGCCGCCATTGATGGCGTAGAGCAGGGTCTTGGCGAGATTGGCGCGCGCTCCGAAGAACTGCATCTGCTTGCCCATCGCCATCGGCGAGACGCAGCAGGCGATGGCTCCATCGTCGCCCCATGCCTGGCGCATGATCTCATCGCTCTCGAACTGGATCGAACTCGTGTCGACCGCGACCTTTGCCGAGAAGCGACGGAAGGGCTCAGGCAATTGTGGCGAGTACCAGATGGTAAGGTTCGGCTCCGGCGCCGGGCCAAGGTTGTAGAGCGTCTGCAGGAAGCGGAAGCTCGTCTTGGTCACCAGCGGCCTGCCGTCATCGCCCATTCCGGCGATGGATTCGGTCACCCAGGTCGGATCGCCCGAGAATAATTCGTCATATTCCGGCGTGCGCAGGAAGCGGACGATGCGGAGCTTGATGACGAAATCGTCGACGATCTCCTGCGCCTGTTCTTCCGTGATGAGGCCGGCCTCAAGGTCGCGTTCGAAATAGACGTCGAGGAAGGTCGACACGCGGCCCAGCGACATGGCGGCGCCATTCTGGTCCTTCACCGCGCCCAAATAGCCGAAATAGAGCCACTGCACGGCTTCCTTGGCGCTTTCTGCCGGACGGGAAATGTCGAAGCCGTACTTGGCCGCCATTTCCTTGAGGTCGGCGAGGGCCCGGATCTGGTCGGCAAGCTCCTCGCGGTCGCGGATGATGTCGTCGGTCGAGGGCTGGCTGTCGAGCGCAGCTTTTTCTTCCTTCTTGCGCTCGATCAGGCGGTCGACGCCGTAGAGCGCGACGCGGCGATAGTCGCCGATGATCCGGCCGCGCCCATAGGCGTCCGGGAGGCCGGTGAGGACATGGCTGCTGCGCGCCTTGCGGACTTCGGCCGTGTAGACGTCGAAGACGCCCTCATTGTGCGTCTTGCGATATTTCGTGAAGGTCTCGACGACCTGCGGATCGGGTTTGTAGCCATAGGCCTCCAGCGAGTTCAGGACCATCTTCAGCCCGCCATTGGGCATGATGGCGCGCTTTAGCGGCGCTTCTGTCTGCAGGCCGACGATGACCTCCAGTCCCTTGTCGATATAGCCGGCGTCGTGAGCAGTGATTGTGCTCGGGATCTGGGAGATGTCGAGCACGCCCTTCTTGCGTTCCTCGACGAACATATCCGTCAACATTTTCCAGATTGTCGTCGTCCGCGCCGTCGGGCCGGCAAGGAAGCTCTCGTCCCCGTGGTACGGCGTATAATTCTGCTGGATGAAGTGGCGGACGTTGATTTCCTTCGTCCACAGACCGGGCACGAACGGTGGCCTGGAAGCCGTTTTTTCCTTGGGCTGGGGTTCGAGGACCGTGGACATGGGGAGTCTCCGTTCTTGGGGGTCAGCTTGTCGCGAGCTCGCCCGCCGGAGCGCTGGGCGCGCGCGCCTTGGGGCCAGTTTCGCGAAGGAAGAAGGTCAGGACGAATGCCAGCGCGACGCCGTAAAGCAGCGGCTGGAACGTATCCTGGTAATGGACGAGCTGGCGGTCACCGCCGCCGCTGGCCGCGGCCAATGACTTGGCGAAAATCGGGCCGAACAGCGCGGTCATCGAGAAGTTGATGAAGTTGATGACGCCGGTCGCCGTGCCGCTGAGGTCGGGCCGGTTGGCCTCCTTGATCACCGAATAGTTGATCATCGCGGAGCCAGAGGCGATTCCGGTGACTAGTCCCAAAGCGTAGGGCGGAAGGATGTTGGTCGGCCCGAACAGGATCATCGCCAGGCAAAGGAACAGCAAAATGAGTGCGCCGAAGATGACCGGCTTGCGCCGGCCGATGCGGTCCGAGATCCAGCCGAGCAGCGGGCAGCCGATGATCCAGCCGAAAGGAACGGACGCGGAGCGAAGGACGGCCTCGGAATATTCGACCTTGTGGGCTTCTTCGAGGAAGCGGACGCCCCAGACCATGTCGAAGATGGTTGTCGGGATGAAGATCAGGCCGGCGATGAGTCCGCAAAGGATCGACTGCGGGTTGGCGAAGACGGTCCCGAAGCCGCGCAGGGCAACACCAAGGCTAGGCCTTGCCTTCGCCTCGGCGGCTTTCTTGGAGGGAATGAGGAAGAAGAGGGCAATGGCAATCGGGACGCCGATGACGCCCGCCCAGAGCCAGAAGGCGTCCCAGTGCACACCTGAGCCGATCATCGGTCCGACGACGAACTGACCGGCCGAGCCTCCCGCCATGCCGAACATCTGGGTGAAGCCGATCATCGTCGCCGCGCGCGAAGCCGGCATGTATGTGCTGACGAGGTAGATGGCGCCAATGAGCGCGAAGACGCCGCCGGCCCCTTGCAGGAACCTGCCAATGCTGGCGAGCGTCGTGTCGCCCGTTGAAAACAACATCGCGCCGACCGCGACGCAGGCGGCGCCCATGGGCACGACGGCGCGCGGCCCGACCTGGTCCATGGCGACGCCCGCCACCAGGCTGAAGGGCGCATATCCCCAGTAGAAGAGGCCGACCAGCGATGCGATGCCGACCGCAGACATGCCGAAAGCCGAGGTCAGGTCCGGCATCATCACGGCCGGCGCCGACCGCATCGCATATTGGTAGAAATAGAAAACAGCGGTCAGTAGCCATGCGGCGGTAATCGCCGCCGAAATCCCCGACCGCTGTTCCGGCCCGCTCACGTATTTCTCAGCAAAGGACCAGGGATACGGCTAGGCCGCCTTCCGAGGTTTCCTTGTACTTTGAGTTCATTTCCTTCGCCGTGATGGCGAGCGCCTGGACCGTGGAATCGAAGTCTACGCGCCGATTGGCAGGGACCTCATTTGACGCGATGAGATAGCCTGTCCACGACTTCACCGCGCCGAATGCGCAGCGCTCGATGCAGGGAATCTGCACGAAGCCGGCAACCGGGTCGCAGGTCATACCGAGGTGGTGCTCAAGGGCGCCTTCGGCAGCGTTGGCGATCACCTGGTTGGATGCGCCATGCGCCTGGGCGATCGCCGCCGCACCCATGGCGGATGCGACCCCGATTTCGGCCTGGCAGCCACCCTCGGCCGCAGCCAAGGTCGCATGGTGCTTGCACAGGTATCCGACAACCGCGCCGGCGAGCAGCGCGTCGCGGATCTGCTGGTCGGACTTCTTCGCCATGTCCGGTCCAAGCGAATAGACGACGGCCGGCATCACACCTGCGGAACCGCCCG
Organism: Sphingomonas alba; assembly: GCF_023516555.1. Taxonomy (GTDB): domain Bacteria; phylum Pseudomonadota; class Alphaproteobacteria; order Sphingomonadales; family Sphingomonadaceae; genus Sphingomicrobium; species Sphingomicrobium album. The sequence continues at coordinate 930,993 of NZ_JAMGBD010000001.1, read as the reverse complement.
TCGGCGCGGTAATGACCAGGTGGCCGCGCGCGTTTTCTTCGGACCCGGCAAGAGCCGCTGCCGATACGAGACCTATGCCTTTCCGCGCCGGTGAGGTCTCCTTCGAGGCGTTGGCATAGACATCGTGTGCCTTGGTCTTGAGCTTGATGGGTCCGGGTAAGGTTGCGGTCGGTGCTGCCAAACCCGTCTTCACCGTGGCGCGCATGGCGCCGATGATCTTGTCCAGGAAGGCGTTGACCTCTGCTTCGCTCTTGCCGGAAATCGACGTCTCGTTCGCCATGGCGACTTGCGCCACGGTGAGGTTGTTGTCGCTGGCATGCTTCAGCAGGTCCGCCATCGTCACATAGGGATATTTGGGCGGGTTCTTCTTGGGCGGCGTATAGCCCTTCCATTCGATGAAGCCGCCGCCGACGGAATAATATTCCTGCTCCAGCAACACCTTGTCGCCAGCCATCAGCTTGGCCGTCATGGTGTTGGCATGGGGGAAATCACCCTTGGTGGCGTCGTAAATGATGTCGGCGAGCGACGCGTTGATCGTCTTCGTTCCGAGCTTAACCGGATAGGTCTTGTTGGGCTCTGCGGCCATCTTGTCGAGAACCGCGACCGGATCGATCGTCGCCGGCTCATGGCCAATGAGGCCGGCCAGCGCGGCGCGCTCCGTCCCGTGACCTTTACCTGTCGCGCTGAGGCTGCCGTAAAGATGGACCTTCAATGCAGTGGCCTGGTCGAGGGTCGCCTGCGGAAGTTTGATCGCCCGTTGATAGAAATCGTAGGTGATCCGCATCGGACCGATGGTGTGGGAGGACGACGGACCTGGGCCGACTTTGTAGAATTCGTCGACCAGGGTCATGACCGGACCCTTTTCCTGCTTCACGACTTCCAGGTTGGGGTCGAGCTTGCCCCCGGTCAGGGGCGCGCCGGCCGGTTCTTGCGCCCAAAGGGCATTCGTCGTGCCGCCAAGCGCTGCAATCGCGGTCGCCATCGCGCTCCGCACCATGAATGTACGGCGATCCGATCCGACTGGCGGTTCGGTGAAATCCAGTTCGGGAAGTGCGATATCTTCGCTGCTGTCGATCTCGTAGTCCATTCACCCCTCCACCAATGACTAGGGACTGGAACGGACGACAAACGCCCCCGAAATCCAGTCGCGAGCGGAGTGGAGCATTAGCCGTCTGGGAGGAGCCTAGTATCGGGGTGAGTCCCTATTCGACCTCATAGAGTTTCTGATGGGCCCCTTCAGCTTCGCGATTGGCGCGGAACTTTGTGCGGTGCGTCAGGGGATATCCGGATTCTCCGCGCTGGCCTGCGGCATATTTTTGCCGCTCAACTGCGAGGCGACCCCCAAATGCCCGGCGAGCAGACCTTTGGCCCTGCCCACGAATATCTGCGCGACGCGTGGCAACGGTCGATCCTGTTCCTCGACGTCCTCCGGCAGCGCGGCAATACCTACCGTGAGCGGCAGGCAGAGGTCGCTCCCCATGTCCTGGAATTCGATGCCGAACTGGTGATGGATGGCCGGAAGCTGGCGCGGCCGGTCAATTACGCGCTGGTCCGGGTCGCGCCGCTTCCCGATGTCCCGACAGATCCGGCCAAGCGCGCCTTCGTCGTCGTCGATCCGCGCGCCGGCCATGGGCCCGGCATCGGCGGGATGAAAGCGGACAGCGAGATCGGGGTGGCACTGGAAGACGGCCACCCCTGCTATTTCATCGGCTTCCTGCCTGAACCGGTGGCCGACCAGACCATCGAAGACGTCTGGAATGCGGAAGCGGAATTCGTCCGTGAAGTTGCCCGGCTCCATCCGGAAGGCGGCAAGCCCGTCGTCATCGGCAATTGCCAGGCGGGCTGGCAGACGGCGATCATGGCCGCGACCCATCCGGAAGTGCCGGGACCGCTGCTGCTCGCCGGAGCTCCGCTGTCCTATTGGGCCGGCGTCCGCGGCAAGAATCCGATGCGCTATACGGGCGGAATGGTCGGTGGCACGTGGCTGACGAGCCTTGCCGGCGACCTTGGTGGCGGCAAGTTCGATGGCGCCAACCTCGTCGCCAATTTCGAGAGTCTCGATCCGGCCAACACCTATTTCGAAAAGCCGTACAACGTCTATTCCAAGGTCGACACCGAGGCCGAGCGATTCCTCGATTTCGAGACTTGGTGGGGCAGCCCGGTGCTGCTGAATGCCGGCGAGATGCAGTGGATCGCCGACAACCTCTTCGTCGGCAACAAGCTCACCGCCGGTGAGCTGCGCACTTCCGAAGGCGTACAGATCGACCTCAGGAATATCCAGTCGCCGATCATCGTCTTCTGCTCGTGGGGCGACAATATCACGCCACCGCAGCAGGCGCTCGGGTGGATCACCGATTTGTATCCGACCGACCGCGACCTCGTCGCCAACGGACAGACCATCGTCTACGCGATCCACGAGACGGTCGGGCATCTCGGCATCTTCGTGTCCGGAAAGATCGCGACGCGCGAGCATGACGAGTTCGCGAGTGCAATGGACATGATCGACCTGATGCCGCCCGGACTCTACGAGGCGGTGATCGACGATGTCGGCGAGGACACGGCCAATAAGGAACTCGTGCATGGCCGCTACCTCTTCAAGCTCCAGCCGCGGACGCTCGACGATATCCGCAAGCTCGGTGAGAATAGCCCCAAGGACCAGCTCAAATTTGCAGCGGTCGATCGCCTGTCGGCCATCAACCGCCGCCTCTACGCCTCCTATGCCAGGCCGTTCGTTGAGGCGCTGACGCCGCCCGGTTTCGGCGACTGGGCCCAAAAGATGCATCCCAACCGCGTGCGCTTCGCCATTTTTTCCGACGAAAATCCGGCGATGCGGCTCGTTGCCGAAACTGCCGAGCAGGTCCGTAAGAACCGCCAGCCGGCGGCTGAGGACAATCCGCTGTCAGCGTTCGAAAAGACGGTTGCCAAGTCGATCAGCGACACGCTGACGGCCTTTGGCGCCGCTCGCGATACCATGACGGAGCGGCTGTTCCATTACACCTATGGTTCGCCGTTGGTGCAGGCGCTGGTCGGGCTCGATCCAGAGAGCGCGAAGGCATCCAAAGCGCCGGCGCGTGATCCCGTTCGCGAGCAGGTGCAGGCGAAACAGCGCGAGGAGCTGGAAGGGCAGTTCGACAAGGGTGGCGCGGTCGAGGCGGCGCTGAGGTCCATCGCTTTCGTGATTGCTGGGGCGGGCGGCGCCGACGAGCGCAGCTTCGCCGTGATCAAGGCGATGCACGATGCCCAGTTCAGCGGGCGTCCGCGCAGCGAGGGCCAACTCAAGAAGGCTTTGCGTGACCAGTCGTTATTGCTTCGGCTCGACGAGAAGCGCGCCGTCAACGCCATCCCGAAGCTGCTCCCCAAGGACGTGGATGAGCGGGCGAAGGTGCTCCGCGCCATCCAGCGCATCGTGAGTGCGCAGGGCGAACTGAACGCCGAAGGCAAAAAGCGCCTCGGCCGTATCGAGAAATTGTTTAATGGCAAAGCGGCCTCGGCCGCGAAGAAGGAGGACGAGAATGTCCGTTCTTGACGCGCCGGCACCGACGCAGACCACCACCGTCCGCGACCATGAAAAGTTCCATCGGCTGGTGGCGCGCGCCCAGCAGAACCCGCCTGCTCGCGTCGCCGTTGCCCATCCCTGCGACAAGTCATCGCTCGAGGCGGTGCTCAGCGCCGCCGACCTCAAGCTGATTGAACCCATTTTGGTCGGGCCGGAGCAGCGGATCCGCGAAGTCGCCGCGACGAATAACATCGACATCAGCCGCTTCGACATCGTCGATGCCGAGCATAGCGTCGACTCCGCCGCCAAGGCCGTCGCGCTGGTCCGCGAGGGCAAGGCGGAGGCGCTGATGAAGGGAAGCCTCCATACCGACGAGCTGATGGGCGCTGTCGTGAAACGCGACACCGGACTCAGGACCGCAAGGCGGATCAGCCATTGCTTCGTCATGGACGTGCCGGACCACGACGAGCCGCTCATCATCACCGATGCGGCGGTCAACATCGCACCGGATCTGAAGGGCAAGGTCGACATTACCCAGAACGCGATCGACCTCGCCCATGTGCTGACGCCGGGCGACATCAAGGTCGCGATCCTGAGCGCGATGGAGACCGTCAACCCGGACGTTCCCTCGACGCTCGAAGCGGCGGCGTTGTGCAAGATGGCGGACCGCGGCCAGATCACGGGCGCCCAGCTCGACGGACCGCTGGCGCTCGATAATGCGATCAGCCCGGAAGCGGCGAAGATCAAGAAGATCGACTCTCCGGTGGCCGGCAAGGCGAACGTGCTCGTCGTTCCCGACCTTGAGGCCGGCAATATGCTCGCGAAGAGCCTGTCGTTCCTCGCCGGTGCCGACGCAGCCGGCATCGTGCTTGGCGCCAAGGTACCGGTCATCCTGACCAGCCGCGCCGACAGCGAGATCGCAAGGCTCGCCTCCTGCGCGGTTGCCCAGCTCGTCGCCGCCGCCAGGCGCGCGGACGCCAGCGCGGCGATCCAGTAAGCCTATGAGCGACGTCCGGCCGATCCTCGACGGTCACAATTCGCTGATCGTCGGCATCGCCAACGACCAGTCCATCGCCTACGGCTGCGCCACCGCCTTCCGGGCGGCCGGCGCCGACCTCGCCATCACCTGGCTTAACGACAAGGCGCGTCCGCATGTCGAGCCACTTGGCGAGGCGCTGGGGGCCGAAATCATGGCGCCCCTCAACGTCGAAAACCCGGGCGAGCTGGAGGCACTATTCGACCAAATCGGCGCGCGCTGGGGGCGTCTCGACAGTCTGATCCATTCGATCGCCTTCGCGCCCAAGGAAGACCTGCAGGGCGGGCTGCTCGACTGTTCTGCGGCCGGCTTCGCACGGGCCATGGATGTGTCCTGCCACTCGTTCGTGCGCATGGCGAAGCTCGCGGCCCCGCTGATGAAGGATGGCGGTACGATGTTCGCGATGAGCTATCTCGGTGCAGAACGAGTGGTTGCCAATTACAACGTCATGGGGCCGGTCAAGGCGGCGCTGGAAGCGGCCTGCCGCTATTTGGCGTTCGAGCTTGGCGACAAGGACATCCGCGTCCACCCGATTTCGCCCGGGCCGCTCGCTACCCGCGCGTCGTCCGGCATCAAGGATTTCTCGCGGCTGTTGAACGATGCCGCGTCGCAGTCGCCGCTGCACGAACTGGTCGACATCGACGATGTCGGCTCCGCCTGCGCCTACCTCGCCAGTCCCTACGCCCGGCGGATCACGGGCGGCACGATCTACATCGACGGCGGCGCCAACATCGTCGCCTGAGGAGCAAGCCCATGGCCAAATGCATCGCAGTCGTGAACGCCGGTTCGTCGAGCGTGAAGTTCGGCATTTACGATACGGCCGGCGAAGAGAAGCTCCTGCTGAAGGGCCAGGTGGAGCAGATCGGGGTATCGCCGAGGCTTACTGTCGAAAACGCCGGCGGCGAGGAAGTGGCCAAGCATGAATGGCCCCCGGAAGGCTTTGGCCATGCCGAGGCAATGCACGTCATCATCGACAAGCTCAGGGAATTGCTCCCCGGTTCGACTGTCGAAGGCATTGGCCATCGCGTAGTCCACGGCGGGACCAAATATGCTGCGCCAGTAGAAATCACGCAGGAGGTCATTCGGGAACTGGACAAACTAACCCCGCTGGCCCCGCTGCACCAACCGCATAACCTTGGGCCGATCAAGGCGATAGCATTGCGGGTGCCGGCAATTCGGCAGGTCGCCTGCTTCGACACGAGCTTCCATCAAACGCAGGAGGCGCTTGCTTATTCGTTCGCGCTCCCGCGCGACATCACCGACAAGGGCGTGCGCCGCTACGGCTTCCATGGCCTCTCGTATGAATTTGTCGCAGGAAAGTTGCGTGAGGTCGCGCCGGACTACGCCGAAAAGAAGATCATTATCGCTCACCTCGGCAACGGGGCCAGCCTCTGTGCGCTTGATGGCGGCAAGAGTGCCGCGACAACCATGGGCTTCACTGCGGTTGAGGGCCTGATGATGGGCACCCGGTGCGGCTCGGTTGATCCCGGCGTCCTCATCTACCTCCTGGACGAAGCGGGAATGGATGCACGGAAGCTTGAGGCCCTGGTCTACAAGAAGTCAGGCCTTCTCGGCGTGTCGGGGATTTCGTCCGACATGCGTACGCTGCGCCAGTCGGACGATCCAAGGGCCAAGGAGGCAACCGACCTTTTCGTCTATCGCATCGTGCGCGAGATCGGCTCGCTATCGGCCGCGCTCGGCGGGCTCGACGGCCTCGTCTTCACTGGCGGTATCGGCCAGCGCGACACGAAGACCCGGGCGGAAGTGGTCGCCGGCTGCGGGTGGCTTGGCGCTGCGCTCGACGAGCAGGCGAACGCCGACCACGCCCAGCGTATCGACGCGGAGTCCTCAAGGATCCCCGTCTGGGTACTGCCGACAGACGAAGAGATGGTGATCTGCCGCCATACCGCGGCGTTGCTGGGGCTCTAGTTGATCAGGCTGGATCCGCTGCCGCTTTGCTTCGCCAGATAGAGGTCGGCGATTTCGACATAGTGCCGCATGTGGCGGACCTGGCGGTCGAGCTGCGCCCGCCAGCGCGCCGGCATGTCTTCAGTCCTGAGTAATTCAGATGTCTCGCGGATGGCGGCAATCACCGTCTCGCGGAAGGCTTCGACATGGCCGTCGCTAAAGCCCATCTCCAACTCCTCGACGGTGAGGAGGGTCGCCGCCGGATCGCTTTCGGGCAGGAGAATGCGTTTCGCCATGGCGCCGCACCCTATGCCTCTCCCGGAGCGCGCCTATCGGGGGCAACCCGATGTCTGCCCCTTCGCCGTTCAGGGAATGTCCGGATGTTCTGGAAATCGCCGATAACGGCTATGCTTGCCGCAAATCATGATAGCCGACTCATGGGTGGTGAGCGATGGACAAGGGCATATTAAGCGATCGTGAAAAGGCGATGGAGGCGAATTATTTTCGCCAGCAGGACGCCAGGCTTCTCGAAAAGCTGCGCAACGCCAACAAGCTTGATGACATGGCCGAGGCGCTTCGCGACGGCTTGCATGTCGACAATCCGGAATTGCTGGAACGCGCCCGTTCGCTCGGGATCACTGCCGATACGGCGTCCGCCTTCCTGTGCGCGCATCTGGTCCAGGTGGCTTGGGCCGAAGGCAAGGTCTCACGCAAGGAACATGATGTCGTTCTCCGCCTTGCTCACGATCGCGGTGTCGAGGCAGGGAGCCCAGCCCACGCCAAGCTCGACGAATGGCTGCACGCGCGTCCCTCGGAGGAACTGTTCGACACGGCGATCGAGGTCATCCGGTTCGGCCTTAACATCTTCCCGCCCGCCGAGCGCGAGGAGCGGGTGCAGCGGATCCTCGATGCCTGCCACGACGTCGCCGCCGTCTCAGGCAGCGAAATCGCCCGCCAGCTTGGGCTCGGCGACGGCGTCTCGAAGAGCGAGCACCATGTCATCGACGTCCTCGCCACCCGGCTTCGCCGCCACGAAAGCCCCAAGGCCGAATAGGTTTGGCGCGCCCGGCAGGATTCGAACCTGCGACCTCATGCTTAGAAGGCACGTGCTCTATCCAACTGAGCTACGGGCGCGTGGGAATTCGTCTAGCGGCATTGCCTTGGGTCAACAAACCGGCCATTCATTTTACGTTCAACGGTAAAGGCGGATGCTCCGTGCAACGACTTGGGGGAATGATGAGACTGGCGACCGCCTTCGCTGCATTGGCTTTGCCCGCCGTGGCATCGCCGGCTGCTGCCGCGACCATCGTCATCCTCACTGACCCCATGACCATGGAAAAGCGGACCGTCGTCGTCGATCCCAACGGGCCTGACCGTGCTTTCCTCTGCATGTTGCCGCCGGGCCAGGCTGGCTGCCAGCGGCTCGACGTCAAGCGCGACCGCTAACCGCCAGACTCAGGCAACGGCTTCCAGCAAGCCTTCGAACAGGCGTCTGCCGTCCTCATTGCCGTGCGCGGGCTCCATCGCCCGCTCCGGGTGCGGCATCATGCCTAGCACGTTGCCGGCGTCGTTGATGATGCCTGCGATCTGCCGTGCGGAACCGTTGACGCTTTCGGAGTAGCGGAACGCGACGCGGCCTTCGCCTTCGAGGCGGTCCAGGGTCTCGCCGTCCGCCTGGTAATTGCCGTCGTGGTGGGCGACCGGAATGGAGATGGCCTCGCCCTGGCGGTAGCGGGCTGTGAACAGGCTCTGGGCGTTTTCGACGGTTAGTGCGACCGGCCTTGAGACGAAGCTGAGGCCCGCATTGCGCATCAAGGCGCCGGGGAGGAGCCCGGCCTCGGTCAGCACCTGGAAGCCGTTGCAGATGCCCAGGACCGGCACACCCCGCCCAGCGGCTTCGGAAACCGCGCGCATGACGGGCGAGCGGGCAGCCATCGCTCCGGACCGCAGATAATCGCCGTAGGAGAAGCCGCCGGGGATGGCGATGAGGCCGATCCCGGCCGGAAGCTCGCTTTCCTTGTGCCAGACCATCTCCGGCGCGTGTCCAGTCACCAGTTCGATTGCGACCTTCAGGTCGCGGTCACAGTTGGAGCCGGGGAAGACGATGACGGCGCTTTTCATGCGTTCTCCAGCCGTTCGATCCGGAAGTTCTCGATGACCGTATTGGCCAGCAATTTGCGGCACATATCGGCGATTTCGTCGTCGCTGGTGCCGTCGGCAAGGTCGAGTTCGATGAGCTTGCCGGCCCGGACGTCCTGGACGCCGCCGAAGCCAAGTCCTTCGAGGGCATGGTGGATCGCCTTGCCCTGCGGATCGAGCACTCCGGGCTTCAGGGTGACGAAGACGCGGGCTTTCATGGGCTTTTTCCTCTGCGGGCCGGGATTTTGCGCCCCTATGGCCGTGCCGTCCCGGTTCCTCAAGCTTTACTCATTCTTTACCAAGATCGGGGCACAATCATGATGCCGGACTGTATCCGGGCTGAATTGGGAGGGGGACCCATGGTTGCAGCCATTGCCATTGCGATGTTCGTCGCCCTCTTTGGATGGGGCGCGCGCTACTTCGGCTGGCATGATCCCAACGGGAAGATCCAGCTGGCCCTGGTGACCAGCTTCATTCTCGGGATTGTCGCGAGCTACAAGGCTCGGGGCTGACCCCCGGCCACATTGCCGCTAGGGAGCCGGTGATGACCGCGCTTCCGCCCTATGCCGAGCTGCTGAAATTACGCGTCGACCAGGACGAGCGCGGCATGCCGCTGTTCGTCATGCCATTTCACGACGATGTCGTCGGCCGGCCCGGCTACCTTCACGGGGGCGCCATTGCCGGGCTGCTCGAATTCGCGGCCTTCGTGACCCTGCGCCAGGCGCTGGGCGACAGGTCGGCGACGATGAAGCCAATCAACGTGACCGTCGATTACATGCGCGCCGGCCTGCCGCGCGACACTTATGCTTCGGCGCATATCGAGCGGCTCGGCGGCCGGATCGCCAATGTCGAGGCGCAGGCGTGGCAGAAAGGCCGCGAAGAACCGATCGCCGCCGCGCAGATGAATTTCCTGCTGGTCCGCGACTAGTAGCCGGACAGTTCCGCGACACGGTTGGCGTGGAAGCGGGGCGAGCCGAAAAGTTCCGACAAGACCGCCTCGCGCTTCATGTAGAGGCCGATGTCATGCTCGTCGGTCATGCCGATGCCGCCATGCATCTGGACGCCTTCCTGGACGGCGAGCGCCGCGCTGCGGCCGGCTTTGGCCTTGGCGACGGCGACCAAGAGCTCGGCGCTGTCAGAACCGGCGTCGAGCAGTTCCGCGGCCTTGAGAGACGCGGCCCGCGCAATTTCGATCTCCCCGTAGAGATGGGCCGCGCGGTGCTGCAGCGCCTGGAATTCGCCGATGAGCTTCCCGAATTGCTTACGCTGCTTGAGATAGTCGAACGTCATGTCGGACGCGCCGGCAGCGACCCCGACCAGCTCGGCGGCGGCGCCGGCTCGTCCGGCGTTAAGTGCCCGCGACAGCGGTGCCCAGCCGCCATCCACCTCGCCGACTACGGCGTCGGCATCGACCTGGACATTGTCAAAGACAAGGCGGGCCGCCTTCGACGAATCCGCCAGAGCGACGTTTTCAAGCTCAAGGCCGCTCGCGCCTTTCTCGACGGCGAACAAAGTGACGCCATCGGTCTCGCCTGGCGAACCCGCTGTTCGCGCGGCGACAATGATGACGTCGGCCGACTTCCCCTGCACGACGAATTGCTTCTGTCCGTTAAGCGCGAAGCCGTTGCCTGACCGTTTCGCCTGTAGTGCGATTGCCTTTGGATTGTGGCTCTTGCCTTCATCGACCGCCAAAGCCGCGACCGTTTCGCCCGCGACGATGCCGGGGAACCAGCGTTCTGCCTGCGCCGATCCTTCCAGCGCCTTCACCGCCGCCACCGAGGTCGTCAGGAAGGGGGAGGGCGTCAGGTTGCGGCCGATCTCCTCCAGGACCAGCCCGGCCTCGACTGCGCCCATGCCGGCGCCGCCGACACTCTCCGGAATGCAGATGCCGGTGAGGCCGAGCTCGGCGAATTGCTTCCATAAGTCGTGTCCGAAGCCGTCGCTGCAGCCGATGCCGCGCCAGTGGCGCAATTGTTTGGCGATGCTGCCTTCCTCGGCGAGGAAATTGCGCGCCGTTTCCTGGATCAGCTTCTGGTCGTCCGACAGTAATGCCATCTATAATCTCGTTCGTCCTGAGCGAAGTCGAAGGGCGTTTGCCCGACCGTCGTGCCGCGCGCTTCGACTTCGCTCAGCACGAACGGGAATTGGCTAGGTCCCCGGCAGTCGGAGGATGTGTTTGGCGACGATGCCGAGCTGGACTTCGCTCGTGCCGCCCTCAATCGAATTGGCCTTGGTCCGCAGCCAGTCGCGCGCGGCCTTGCCCTCCTTCGACCGCTCGCTTTCCCACTCGAGCACATCGGACCCGCCGGCCGCCATGATCAGCTCGTGGCGGCGCTTGTTGAGCTCGGTTCCGGCATATTTCATCATCGAGGGCATGGCCGGATGCGCTTCGCCGGCCTTCAACTGGTCGATGAAGCGCTCGCTCATCGCCGAAAAGGCAATGGAATCGACGTCGAAAGCGGCGATTTCGGCGCGGAGCAGCGGATCGTCGATCGGCCCGACGGTCTTGCCCAGCGCGACCTTTTCGCCGCCTAGGCCCATGCCGCTGATCATCTCGCGTTCGTGGCCGAGAAGATATTTGGCGACGTCCCAGCCCTTGTTGACCTCGCCGACGACCTGGTCCTTCGGCACCTTCACATCGTCGAAAAACGTTTCGCAGAAGGGGGAATAGCCGCTGATCAGCAGGATCGGCTTGGTCGAGACGCCCGGAGATTCCATGTCGAACAGCAGGAAGCTGATGCCGCCGTGCTTGGACTCGGTCGAGGTGCGGACCAGGCAGAAAATCCAATCGGCCTGGTCGGCATAAGAGGTCCAGACCTTCTGGCCGTTGACCAGCCAATGGTCGCCCTTGTCTTCGCACTTTGTCTGGAGGCCGGCGAGGTCGGAGCCGGCGCCCGGTTCGGAATAGCCCTGGCACCAGCGGATTTCGCCGCGGGCGATCTCGGGTAAATAATGCTTCTTCTGCTCCTCGGTGCCGTACTTCAGCAGCGCCGGTCCGAGCATGGAAATGCCGAAGCTGGTTAGCGGCTGGCGAGCGTTGATCCGCGCCATTTCCTGCTTGAGGACCTTGGTCTCGGCCGGAGAGAGTCCGCCGCCGCCATAGTCCTTTGGCCAGTCCGGAACGGTCCAGCCGCGCGAGGCCATCGCGTCGAGCCACTGCTTCTGGGCAGGGGATTGAAACTCGAAGTTCCGGCCGCCCCAACAGGCGTCCTTTTCCGAGCGCATGGGTTCGCGCATCTCAGGCGGGCAATTCGCTTCCAGCCAGGCGCGCGTGTCGGCGCGAAATTGTTCGAGGTCGGGCACTAGGTTTCTCCTCGAAACTCTTCGTGCCGAGCGCCGCCCCCGTCGTCAATCAGGGGCGGGGCTTGAGACCGGAGGATTCAATGTGCCAGCGCCGCTGCTCCGCTGAGGAACCGTCGACGTCGTTGACGCGGCGCATCGTGATCGGGCCTTCCAGTACGAACCCGCCGCCCTTTGTCAGGGCACCGGTCACCTGTAGCGGGACAGTGATGTAGATCGACCCGGCGGCACCCTCGGAATCGCCCGGCTTGCCGATATGGCAGTCGTAGGCGCCGTATTTGGCGAAGCTGGCGCGGAATTGCTCGAACGTCAGGCCGGATCTTTTCCCGCCGTCTCCCCAATAGGAATAGGCATCGCGGTAGCGCTTGGTGGCCACGGCATCGCAATATTCCTGGAGCCTGCGAGCCGCGCCCAACGCGGACTTTTCGTCTGCGGGAGGAGGCGCGTTGGGATCGACGTGTGGTGGCGGCGGAACGGAGGCATTGGTGGCCTCGTCCGGTTGCGCACTGACGGGCGGAGGCGTGGACTCATTGGCAATCGCGGCAGGCGCGACCCCATTGGCGTCGGCCTGCTCGACCGGCTGGCCGGTGTTATTGGTCGGCTGCTGGTTTTGCTGCGAGCAGGCGGCGAGGAGGATCGCGATTGCGGCGGATCGTTTCATGGCCGTGCTAACGGGCCTGAACGAAGAGCGTTCCGCCTCTTGCCCCGGCGCGCGCTCCGGCCTAGCCGGTTTTCAAACGCAACGCGTCAAAGGGGAGCGGGCAGTGGACTTCGACCTTACGGAGCGGCAGGCCTATTTCCGCGACCGGGTTCGCGACTTCATCGACAAGAATGTGCGGCCGCGCCAGGCCGATTATCCTCGCGAGATCGCGACCGGCGACCGCTGGCAACCGCTGAAGCTGATCGAGGACATGAAGCCGCTCGCGCACAAGGCGGGCCTCTGGAACCTCTTCATGCCGCCCGGCGGCGCGCTCCAGCATGTCGACGAGAGCTTCGAGTTCGAAGGCGAGCAGCTCACCAATCTCGAATATGCCCTCTGCGCCGAGGAAATGGGGCGCATCCTCTGGTCATCGGAGGTCTTCAACTGCTCCGCGCCGGACACCGGTAATATGGAGGTCCTTCACCGTTACGGCACCCGCGAGCAGAAGGAGCAGTGGCTGAAGCCGCTGATGCGTGGCGAGATCCGCTCCGCCTTCCTGATGACCGAGCCGGGCGTCGCCTCGTCCGACGCGACCAATATCGAGTGCGACATCGCCCGCGACGGCGACGACTATGTCATCAACGGCAAGAAATGGTGGTCGTCGGGCGCAGGGGATCCGCGCTGCAAGGTCGCCATCTTGATGGGCAAGACCGACCGCGGCGAGGCAAAGCACCGACAGCAGTCGATGATTTTGGTGCCGATGGATACTCCGGGCATCACCGTCGAACGCGCTCTGACCGTCTTCGGCTATGACGACGCGCCGCACGGCCACATGGAAATCAAGCTCGACAATGTCCGGGTCCCTGCGTCGAACCTGCTGCTCGGCGAGGGCAGGGGCTTCGAGATCGCGCAAGGCCGCCTCGGCCCGGGCCGCATCCACCATTGCATGCGGACCATCGGCGCCGCCGAGGAAGCACTGGGCCTGATGTGCCGCCGACTGCAGAGCCGCACGGCCTTTGGCAAGCGCCTTGCCGAGCATAGCGTCTGGGAGCAGCGCGTCGCCGACGCCCGCATCGAGATCGACTGCTCGCGCCTCCTCTGCCTCAAGGCCGCGGACATGATGGACAAGGCCGGCAACAAGGCCGCCAAGGCCGAGATTGCCATGATCAAGGTCAAGGCGCCGAACATGGCACTGAAGATCATCGACGACGCTATCCAGGCGCATGGCGGCGCTGGCGTCAGCCAGGACACGCCGCTGGCATCGAGCTGGGCCGGTATCCGCACCTTGCGCCTCGCCGACGGCCCGGACGAGGTCCACAACCGGAGCATCGCCTTGATCGAATATTCGAAGCACGCCGAGCTGCCGGCATGAGCCATTTGTTCGATCTCACCGGCAAAGTCGCTATCGTCACTGGCTCCTCGCGCGGCATCGGCCGGGCCATCGCCGAGGGCCTCGCCCACCACGGTGCCATGGTCGTGATTTCCAGCCGCAAGCAGGACGCGTGCGAGGATGTCGCCAAGGCGATCAATGACGCCCACGGCGAAGAGCGCGCCATCGCCATCGCCGCCAGCATTTCCGACAAGCAAGCGCTACAGGCGCTGGTCGACGAGACGAAACAGCGGCTGGGCAAGATCGACATCCTCGTCTGCAACGCCGCTTCCAATCCCTATTACGGGCCGATGGGCGGGATTACCGACGACCAGTTCCGCAAGATCCTCGATAACAACGTCATCGCCAACCACTGGCTGGTGCAGATGGCCGCACCGGACATGCTGGAGCGCGGCGATGGTTCAATCATCATCGTCAGCTCGGTCGGTGGCCTGACCAGCTCGGCGGTGATCGGCGCCTACAACATCTCCAAGGCAGCCGACTTGCAACTGGTTCGCAACCTCGCCGCCGAATTCGGTCCCAAGGGCGTCCGCGTAAACGCCATAGCGCCGGGCCTCGTCCGCACCGACTTCGCCCGCGCACTTTGGGAGAATCCGGAGATCTTGAAGCGCGTGACGAGCGTCGCTGCGTTGAAGCGCATCGGGGAGCCCAAGGAATTGGCCGGTGCGGCTATTTTCCTCGCCTCCGGCGCGGCCAGCTTCGTCACTGGGCAGACCTTGATCGTCGACGGCGGCAGCACGTTTGGAGCGGGACTATGAGGCTTGCGGGCAAAACCGCGATCGTAACCGGTGCCGCATCCGGCATCGGCTTTGCGACCGCCGCGCTGTTCGTTGCGGAGGGCGCCCGAGTCATCGCTGCCGACCTAGGAATGCCCGAGCTCGAAGGTACGACCGGAGTCGCCGCCGATGCGGGCGACGAAGCGGCAGTCAAAGGCCTCATCAAGCGCGCGCAAAAGGATTTCGGCGGCGTCGACATCTTTTTCGCCAACGCCGGCATTTCCGGTGGGCTCGCTTCAATTTTCGAACAGAGCGTCGAGGATTGGGAGCAGATCCTGCGGGTGAACCTGATTGGCCCGTTCCTCGCGATCAAGCATGCCGGGCCGGTCATGAAAGAACGCGGCGGCGGATCGATCATCTGCACCGCTTCGGTGGCGGGCATCCGCGCCGGCGCAGGTGGGCCCGCTTATTCTGCGTCCAAGGCGGGCGTCATCAACCTAGTCAAGGTCGCCGCGACCCAGCTTTGCGACAGCAATATTCGCGTGAACGCCATCTGCCCCGGTCTGATCGAGACCGGAATGACCAAGGCGATCTACGACATGGCACGCGACAGCGGGAAGGAGTCGCTGCTCGGCAATCTCAATCCGCTCAAGCGGGGCGGCGAGCCGGACGAGATCGCTCATGCTGCATTGTTCCTGGCGTCGGACGATTCCAGCTACGTCAATGGCCATGCCCTGGTCGTTGATGGCGGCCTGTCAATCAGCCATCCTTTCTACAACCAAAGCTATGGCCGCACGGCCTTCTGACCATCGGAGATTATCATGGCGACCATCACCGAAACCGGCCCGATCACCACGCACCGCCATGGCGATGTGCTGGTCGTCACCTCGAACAACCCGCCGGTGAACGCGCTGGGAGCGGCGGTTCGCCAGGGCCTGGTCGCGGCCATCGAGGAGGCTGAAGGCGACGAAGCCATCAAGGCCGTCGTCATCCGTTGCGAGGGCCAGACTTTCTTCGCGGGCGCCGACATCACCGAGTTCGGCAAGCCGCCGGTGATGCCGTGGCTGCCGACGGTGGTCGACACGATCGAGAATTGCACCAAGCCGGTGGTCGCCGCGATCCACGGCACCGCGCTGGGCGGCGGCCTCGAGGTTGCGCTTGCCTCACATTACCGGGTCGCGGTGCCTGACGCGAAATTCGGTGTGCCTGAGGTCAAGCTTGGGTTGCTCCCCGGCGCGGGTGGGACCCAGCGCTTGCCCCGCGTCGCAGGCGTGGAGCAGGCGCTGCAGATGACCACCAGCGGCGCCATGATCGGCGCCAAGCAGGCGCATGACATGGGTCTGGTCGATAGGATCGTGGAAGGCGAGTTGCAGCAACATGCGGTCGCCTTCGCCGAGGAGGTTCGCGACATCCGGCCTCTGCCCAAGTCGAGCGAGCGCCAGGACAAGGTCGAGGCCGCCGATCCCGGCGTCTTTGCCGAGTTCCGCAAGGCCAATGCCCGCAAGTTCCGGGGCTTCGAAGCCCCCGAGAAAAACATCCAGGCGGTCGAGGCCGCGGTCGCAAAGCCCTATGCCGAAGGTGTCATCGACGAGCGCCGCCTGTTCATGGAGCTGATGACGGGAGCCCAAGCCCGCGCGCAGCAATATTTCTTCTTCGCCGAGCGCAAGGCGGCGAAGATCGAGAATATCCCGGAAGACACCCAGCCGCGCTCCGTGAAGAAAGTCGGCGTCATCGGCGCCGGCACGATGGGCGGCGGCATCTCGATGAACTTCCTGTCCGCGGGAATTCCCGTCACCATCGTCGAAATGACCCAGGAAGCGCTGGACCGGGGCACCGGAGTCATGCGCAAGAATTACGAGGCCACGGCTTCGAAGGGCCGCATGACATCGGAGCAGGTCGAAAAAGCGATGGGTATCCTGTCGCCCACGCTCGATTTCGATGCGCTAAAGGATTGCGACCTCATCATCGAAGCCGTGTTCGAGCAGATGGAGATCAAGAAGGAGATCTTCGGCCGCCTCGACAAGACGGTGAAGAAGGGCGCGATCCTTGCCTCCAACACCTCCTATCTCAATATCGACGAGATCGCCGCCAGCACCTCGCGGCCCGAGGATGTTGTCGGCCTCCACTTCTTCTCGCCGGCCAACGTCATGAAGCTGCTGGAGATCGTGCGCGGCGCCAAGACCGCGCCGGACGTGCTCGTGACCGCCATGGGCCTCGCCAAGAAAATCAAAAAGGTCGCGGTGGTCGCCGGCGTCTGTCACGGCTTCATCGGCAACCGCATGCTGATGCCGCGCCAGGTCGAGGCCACCAAGCTGCTGCTCGAAGGCGCGACGCCGGAGCAGATCGACCGCGTCCATGTCGAGTTCGGCATGCCGATGGGCCCGTTCCAGATGGCCGACCTAGCCGGCGTCGACATCGGCTGGCACCGCGATCCCAATCGCATCGAAAACATCCGCGATGCGCTTTGCGCCATCGACCGCTGGGGCCAGAAGAAGGGCGCAGGCTTCTACGACTATGACGAAAGGCGCCGCCCGACGCCGTCACCCGTCGTTCAGCAGATCATCGAGGATTTCGCAAAGAAGCAGGGCGTCGAGCGCCGCGAAATTTCCGACCAGGAGATCGTCGAGCGGACACTCTACACGATGGTCAACGAGGGCGCGAAAATCCTCGAGGAAGGCATGGCGCAGCGGGCTTCGGATATCGATGTCGTCTGGGTCTATGGCTACGGATGGCCGGTCTATCGCGGCGGTCCGATGTTCTGGGCGGACACCGAGGGACTCGACACAATCGTTGAAGGGCTGAAACGGCAAGAGGAGCGCATGGGGAGCGACTTCTCCTTCTCCAAGCTCCTGCTCGACAAGGCGGAACGGGGAGAGAAGTTCACCCGCTGATGCCGCATTGGCTTCGCGTCCTTCTGACGGGAGTTGCTGCCGTCGTCGGCGCCTACGGCGGGATGATCGTCGTTGGCGGGAGTGCGGCAGGGATCGCTTGGATTTTCGTGTTCGGCGATGATGCGTGGCCGCAATGGAGCCAAATCGTCATCGCGCTCGTTGCATTGCTAGGTGCACTTTGGGGTGCGCTCTCGTTCGGGCGTGCGGCCTGGCATTCTACCGGCCCCCGCCGAACCTGAAAGCGCCCTGTCCGGGGGGAACGGACAGGAGTCTGCCATGTCGGATTATATGGTCGAAAGAAGCACCGGATTGACCGCAGTCCGGTACAAGTCGATCGTCGTCTGGATCCACTGGATCACGGCTGCAGTCGTGGTTGCCCAAGTGATCGTGGGCTTCCTGTTCGACAATATGGAGCGCGGGCCTCAGCGGGCTGACCTGTTCGCCTGGCACAAGACCATCGGCGCTCTGATCCTGATCCTGGCACTGGTTCGGTTGGCAGTGCGATTGATGAACCCACCACCGCCGTATCCATCCGATTTCCCCAAATGGGAGCGGTTCCTTGCGGTCTGGAACCACCGGCTGTTCTATGTGCTGCTGATTGCACTGCCGCTGACCGGGCTGCTGGCGGCCTCTGGTCGGGCAGAGAATGGCTGGGTGCCGCTGAAGTTCGGGCTGGCCCTGCCGGCGATCCCCGGAATTTCACCGGACGCCGACCTTGGCGACGTGCACGTGCTGCTGGTGCTCATCACGCTGGCGCTGGTCGTCCTCCACGTCGGCGCGGCGCTCTACAACCAGTTCGGATCGCCGACGAACGTCGCGGACCGAATGCCGCCGTTCAGCCGATCCGGGCGGGCTCGCGAAGCAGACTGAGGAGGGCCAGCGACAGCACCGCCGCAATCGCTGCGGCGTAGAAGGTCGCGGAGGACCCGACCCGGTCCCAGAGCAGGCCCGCAGCAAGGCTGGCAAGCAATCCGGCGATGCCGGTGATGAACCAGAAGGCGCCGAAGCTGGTAGCGCGCAGGTGGTCCGGAGCACTGTCGGCGATCATCCTCGCGAATATCCCTTGCGTGAGGGCCATGTGGGCGCCCCACAGCAGAATGCCGACTGCAAGACCGGCCAGGCCGACAGGCTGGGCCAACAGAAGGTCGGCGGCAATCAACACGGCCATTCCGGCAAGGAGGATCGACTTCGGCTTCATCCGGTCGCTGAGCGCGCCGGCCGGATAGGCAAGCACGAGATAGGATAGGTTGAACAAAGCGAGCGCCAGCGGCGACCATGCCGCGGACAAGCCCGCCTCCAACCCCTTGAGGATCAGGAAGCTCTCGGAGAAGCGGGCGAGCGTGAAGAAGAATCCGACAATAAGCAGATGCTTGGTCGGGCCCGCCAGCTCGCGGAAGCCGGCAAACAAGGGAGGTTGTTTGCCCGCGGACCTCGGCTTCTCGCTTTCTCGCAGTACCAGCCAGGACAGGAGGAACGACAGCGCGGCCGGGATGACCGCAATCCAAAAGACCATGCGAATATCGTTCGCCAACAGCCACATCAGCACGATGGCGAGGACGGGGGCGATCAGGGCGCCGACTGTGTCCATCGCCTGTCGCAGGCCGAAGGCAGCGCCGCGAATCTCCGGCGGCGTCTCGTCAGCGACCATGGCATCGCGCGGACTGCCGCGAATGCCTTTGCCCACCCGATCCATGAAGCGCGCGCCCATCAGCGCCAAAGCCCCCTGTGCCAGCGGAAACAGTGGCTTTGACAGCGCGGCCAGGCCGTAGCCCGCCATCACCCAGGGTTTCCGTTTTCCGCTCAAGTCTGAAAGCCGGCCCGATGCCAGCTTGGCCAGGCTGGCGGTCGCTTCTGCGATGCCGTCGATGGCGCCGAGCGCCGTGGCGGGCAAACCGAGCGTCACGGTGACAAACACCGGCAGCAGCGCGTGATAAATCTCGCTCGACATGTCCATGAGCAGGCTGACGAAGCCGAGCACCCAGACAGTCCGGGGCATTTTTGGACGCGGCGAACTGGACATGCCGCTGCATTGCTAGCGGCAATCTTGCGCGCCGACAAATATTTGCTAGCCTGCAAATCATGTTCGCGAACGTCTCTCCGGCCGCGATTGCCGCCCGCTTCAATGCCTTGGCGGACCGCTTTGGCGGCAGCACTGCCGCCGACCGAGCCGAGCAGGCGCAACGCAAGTTGATGAGCGCGATAGCATCGCGCCAGCCGGCGACCTTGAACCAGGTCGCGGATGCCGTCGGACGCGGGGCTCCGGCTGTCAGCCGCGCCGTCGAAACCCTGGTTCGCGCCGGTCTCGTCGAACGGACCCACGATCCCGACAATCGGCGCCGTCTCGCGCTCCGCCTCAGCGAGAAGGGGCAGGAAGTCATGCGCTCCGGCCCAGCCTCGGGCAGCCAACTTGCCAACGGCCTCGAACGCCTCGCTCAGAGCGAGCTTCGCGCCATCGAGCGTGCCGTCGAAATCCTGGAAAGATTGCCGGGCTAAGCTCTCGTTGGATGGCCGCAAAAGAAACGGCCCGGGATTGCTCCCGGGCCGAAGTCTTTTGCCGCGCCTATCTTAGCCGCGTTCCGGCTCCGGCGGAGGCGGAGGAGGCGGTGGCGGAGGCGGACATGCGTCGGTCGCCAGGATCACCGAGCCATCCGGGCAAGTCTGCGTCGCCGGAGGCGGCGGAGGCGGCGGGGGCGGCGGTGGTGGCGGTGGCGGGGGCGGCGGTGCCCAATAGGGCCCCATGTTGTAGATCATGCTGAACATGATCGAGTGCGACGTGAAGTCGAAATCGAAATCGTCGCCGTCAATCGTGTCGCTGAGCTTCGACGTGTCGAAATAGCGATACTTGAGGCCGATATCGATCATCTCGTTGATCGAGTAACGGACGCCGGCGATCAGTTGGTAGGCAAACCCGCCGTCCGTTAGCGACTCACTGTCGCTTCCACTTTCGGTCTTGTTACGGACGTGAGCCAAGCCCACGCCGCCACCGGCATAGAAGCTCCATTTGCCGGTGCCGAAATCGCCCAGCGCGTTGAGCATGATCGACTTTACATCGGTATCGCCATCGCCGTCTTCTGTATCGAAGGTCTGGCCGCCGACGGAGAAGTCATATTCGTCGTGTGTGGCCCGCTTCCATCCCAGTTCGCCTTCGACTCGGATGAAACCGAAATCGTAGCCACCGATGATGTCGAGGTCGAAGCCGTTGTTCAGCTTGGCTTCGATGTCGTAGTCGTAGCCGCCGTCATAGGAGAAATTGACGTCGTCCGGCATGAGAAGACCGGCGTCGAATCCAACATATCCGTGACCCGTCGCATAGGCCGGTGTGGCCATGACGAGCGCCGTCGTTGCGGCGAGAATTGCCTTGGTTTGCATGACTGCCCCCAGTTATTGTTCCGAGGGCAATCTACTTTAACATTTGCGTTCAGTAAATGATGCTTAACCGTGGCCGCGTTTCCGCCGGGTTTCCCAGCCCTTCTTCGCCGCTGCCGAACGGCTGCTGGAACGGCCGTGGCCGGTGTTCTTGCCGCCCTTGTCCTGGGCGTTCACGGTCCGCCAGGCGCGCTCTTCCGCTTCCTTTTTGGATACGCCGCGCTTTTCATAGCCTTTCTCGATGTGATCGGCCTTGCGCTCCTGCTTGGCTGTATACGCGCCTCTTGGCATAACTCGTCTCCTTCGGCCCGTTAAACGCATGGGTTGGCGATGAGATGCGGTTGCCGCAGCGCAGCATTTGCGTTAGGGGCGCGCTTCACTTTTTTCGGACATCGATAATGACCCTTCGCAACGTGGCGATCATCGCCCACGTCGACCATGGCAAGACCACGCTCGTCGACCAGCTTTTCCGTCAGTCGGGCACCTTCCGCGACAACCAGCGCGTGGAAGAGCGCGCCATGGACTCCAACGACCTGGAGAAAGAGCGGGGAATCACCATCCTCGCCAAGTGCACCTCGGTCGAATGGAACGGCACGCGGATCAACATCGTCGACACGCCGGGCCACGCCGACTTCGGCGCCGAGGTCGAGCGCATCCTGTCGATGGTCGACGGTGTCATCCTGTTGGTCGACGCCGCCGAAGGGCCGATGCCCCAGACCAAGTTCGTCACCGGCAAGGCGTTGAGCCTCGGCCTCAAGCCCATCGTTGTCGTCAACAAGATCGACCGTCCGGACGCGCGCGCTGCCGAAGTGCTCGACGAAGTGTTCGAGCTCTTCCTGAACCTGGAAGCGAATGACGAGCAGCTCGACTTCCCGACGCTCTACGCATCGGGCCGCGCCGGCTATGCCGGGACAACCGACGATGTCCGCTCCGGCGACCTGACTCCGCTGTTCGAAGAGATTGTCGGCCACGTGCCGGAACCGCAGCTCGACAAGGCGGGCGAGTTCAAGATGCTCGCCACCTTGCTCGACCGCGACCCCTTCCTCGGCCGTATTTTGACGGGTCGCGTCGAGAGTGGTCGAATCGACGTCAATGCGCCAATCAAGGCGCTCGACGTTCACGGCAACCTCGTCGAGGACGGCCGCGCCACGAAGCTCTTCGCCTTCCGCGGCCTTGAGCGCGTGCCGGTCGATAGCGCCGAGGCTGGCGACATCATTGCCATCGCCGGCCTCGTAAAGGCGACTGTCTCGAACACCATCACCGAGCCCGCCGCCGCCGAGCCGATCGCCGCGCGAGAAATCGACCCGCCGACGCTCGCCATGAGCTTCGCCGTCAACGACAGCCCCTATGCGGGCCGCGACGGCGACAAGGTGCAGAGCCGCGTCATCCGCGACCGCCTGGAGCGCGAGGCTGAAACCAACGTCGCCATTCGCGTCACCACCGCCCACGACAATGACGCATTCGAAGTCGCCGGGCGCGGTGAGCTCCAGCTCGGCGTTCTCATTGAGACGCTGCGCCGCGAAGGCTTCGAACTGTCGATCAGCCGCCCGCGCGTGCTGTTCCGCGACGGCCCTGGCGGCCGCGAGGAGCCGTATGAGACCGTCGTCGTCGATGTCGACGATGAATTTTCCGGCACGGTCATCGACAAGATGGCGCTGCGCAAGGCCGAGATGACCGACATGCGCCCGTCGGGCGGCGGGAAGACCCGCCTGACCTTCTCGGCGCCGTCGCGCGGCCTCATCGGCTACCACGGGGAGTTCCTGTCCGACACGCGCGGTACGGGCATCATGAACCGACTGTTCGAGAAGTACGGCCCCTACAAGGGCAAGATCGAGGGCCGCCAAAACGGCGTCCTTATCTCAATGGAGAAGGGCAAGGCCGTCGCTTACGCGCTCAACGCGCTGGAAGATCGCGGCGTCATGTTCATCTCGCCGGGCGACGACCTTTACGAGGGCATGATCATCGGTGAGAACGCCAAGCCGCAGGACCTTGAGGTCAATCCACTGAAGTCCAAGCAGCTCACCAACTTCCGCGCCAGCGGCAAGGACGAGGGCATCCGCTTGACCCCGCCGCGCCGCATGAGCCTGGAGCAGGCGATCGCCTACATCCAGGACGACGAGCTGGTCGAAGTGACGCCGAAGGTCGTCCGCCTCCGCAAGCGCTTCCTCGACCCCCACGAGCGCAAGCGCGAGAGCCGGAAGATGGAAGCTGCCTGAGCTTGATCATGCTTCGAAGCGGCCCAGGATGGGGATCCTGGACCGCTTCGGGGCAATTGCTACGGGCAACTCAACTGCAATCACCCCACTTCGTCACCCAGGGATGGCAACGTCGCTCTCGGTGGAGGCGTTCGACTGCGGTGCGTCTGCCGTGTCGGCACCCTCCATGCGTTTGACGGTCTCGGCCGTTGACCACATTGCATGTGCAAGAAAGCGCCAGTTGATCATTGCCGCTGAATAGCCGTCACCCTCTTCGTTGCGCGCGCCGGCCGTCGCGTCCCGCACCATCGCAATCTCGAATCCATGCTCGATGAAATCGCGCATATGGGCTTCGACGCAGAGATTCCCGACGGGGCCGGCGAGGATGATCTGCTCGATACGATTGCGCCGCAGCTGCAGGATCATATCGTTCGTCGACGCGCCATAGGCCTTGTGCGGGCTCGTCACGACCGTCTCATCGTCGAGCAAGAAGGGTTTGTAACGGTCCGGGAAGTCGGCGCCCGATCCCTTGAAGCCGTCAAGGCTCAGCGGGCCGGCACGGTCGACCAGTCCGACCTGGTGGGCGAGGTCCTCCAACGGCGTTGTCGGCGCAATCCATCGATGATCGTGCGGGTAGTAGTAGTGCGGAGATACGAAGACCTTCATCCCAATCCGTTTGGCAGTGCGCAGGAGGGTCTCGATATTCGCCGCCGTGTTATTGCGTTCCAGGCTCTCCTGGATGAGGCCGTAGGCCTTGCCGCCCGGGGAAAGAAAATCATTGTGGAGGTCGGTGAAGACCAGCGCGGCAACGCGGGGCCTGAGCTTCATCTCGGCTGGTTGATGGTCGAACATTTTATCGTCCTTGCGCCTCTCGACGCGGGGTTGCGGTCCATGCGTCAGTCGAGGAAAGGGACCAAGTCGCCAAGTCCGGAATCCGTACCGGCACGCTGCGTGAAATGTGATAAAAGACGCGCATGACAGGCTACGGGCAATTCTGTTCAATGGCCCGCGCTCATGAAGTGCTCGGCGGTCGCTGGACCCTTCTCATCGTGCGCGAGATCCTGTTTGGCACGCGCCGCTTCAACGACATCCGGCGAGCCATTCCGAGGATCTCCCGTACTGTGCTGTCAGAGCGCCTGAAAAGCCTCGCATTTGCCGGCGCCATCGAGCGCGTCGATGGTGCGGAGGCGCAGGAGTACATCCTCACGCCCGCTGGCCACGAGCTCGCCGCCCTTGTCCGCGACTTCGGGATTTGGGGACAAAGGTGGCTGACGCGCGAACCGGCAAAGGAGGACATCGATCTCGACCCTGTCCTGATAGACATGCAACGGAGGGTGAGTTTCGATAGCCTGCCCAAGGACCCATTTGTCGTACGGTTCGAAATCAAGGGTCATCGGCCGCGGTTCATGCTCATGAAGAAGACCGAGGCCTCAATTTGCCATCAGAACCTTGGCTTCCCGGAGCTGGTTTGCATCCGCGGCCCGCTGGCCGCTTTGGTCGGGTGGTGGCGCGGCGACACCAGTTTTAACGGCGCACAGCGGATCGGCCTTGAGGTTGAAGCGCCGCGCGCCCTGAATCGAGCCTTTCCCACCTGGTTCGAATTGTACGCCTTCGCTGATGTGGAACCGGCATCCAGGATCGCGAACGAAAATGCCCACCCTGTGAAGGCCGCCGCTCGATCCCGATAGTCTTGGCGCAGGTCAGGATTCCGTACCCCCGCCGCCTATCCGACTCCCTAAAATGACCGAACGTCGCCGAGGCAAGGTGGCGCCCGATCGGGAGCCGGCACGCCCAGGAAACCTGCCGCACATGCGGGAGCGGCGAAAGAATAAGGGATCAAGGCATGCGCATTTACGACTTCAGAGGCTTCGCCAATCCGGCGCGCATTCGCATCACCGTTGCAGAAAAAAGGCTATCGGATCTTATCGAGTTCGTAACGGTCGACGTACCGGGCGGCGAGCACCGGCAACCGCCGTTTCTGGCCAAGAATCCATCCGGCACCATTCCTGTTCTGGAGTTGGATGATGGAACGATGATCGCTGAATGCACGGCCATCACCGAATATCTGGACAATGTGGACGGCGAAGCCGTTTTGACTGGCTCAGATGGGAAGGAACGCGCGATAATTCACATGATGCAACGACGCGCGGAATCGAGACTCCTCGATCCCGTTGCAGCCTACTTCCACCACGCAACTCCCGGGCTGGGGCCCCAGATCGAAACCTATCAGAACCGCGAATGGGGCGAGAAGAATCGTGAGGTCGCGCTGGAGGGGATGCGCTATTTCGACGGTCTTCTCCGCAACCAGGATTACCTGGCGGGCGACCGCTTTTCGATGGCCGACATAACCGCCTTTGCCGGACTGTTGTTTGCCGATATTTCCAAGATCGACGTTCCGGCTGACCTGACCGGCCTGCGGGCTTGGCGGACGAAGGTGGCGGAGCGTCCGAGCGTCATGCATGCCTGAGGGTCACGACCGATGAGACTCAATGCAGACCTGGCACAGCGCGCCGTCGTCCACGGCCTTCGGACGCGCTGGTCGGCTTCTCCAATCCCGGGTGTGGAGCGGCGGATGCTCGACCGGGTTGGCGACGAAGTGGCGAGGGCGACGAGCATCGTGCGCTATGCTCCGAGAAGTGCATTCTCGAGCCACACCCATGACGGTGGGGAAGAGTTCTTGGTGCTCGACGGCGTGTTCCAGGACGAGCATGGCGACTATCCGGCCGGAACCTATGTCCGGAATCCGCCGGCGTCCCATCATGCTCCGCGATCGGAATCCGGCTGCACCATCTTCGTGAAACTGCGCCAGTTCGACCTGGAAGACGACGCGCAAATCCGGCTCGACACCACATCAGTACCACTCATGGCCGTGGCCGACCGGCCCGGCGTTGGAATTGTGCCCCTATTTCGCAATCGACATGAGGATGTGCGCTTGGAAATCTGGTCCCCGGGAGCAACGGTCGCGATAGGCGACCGAGGCGGCATAGAGGTCCTGGTGCTCGAAGGCGGCTTTCGGCTCGATGACGTGCAATTCAAAACACAGTCGTGGATTCGGCTGCCGCCAGGCGATTCCGTCATATGCAAAGTCGGAAAAGCGGGGTGCAAGGTCTGGGTAAAGTCCGGGCACCTTGATCCCGCTTTCGCCGACAAGACCTGCTCCCCGCCAAGAAACGAGCGTTGATATGAACACCAACGGCCAGATCGCCGTGGTCACCGGCTTTTCGCCTGGATTTGGCGACGCTGTCGCCCGCCGATTTGCGCAGGATGGCACGACCGTCGTCGGCCTGTCGCGATCGCCTCGACCGGGTTTGGGCTCGGCAGCCCGGGTCCTGGAAGTCGACCTTGCCGATGTGGCCGCAGTGGCCGAAGCCTTCGCACTGATCGACAGGGACTTTGGTGCGGTTTCAACGCTTGTCCACAATGCGGCCCAATTCTCCCGCGGTGCCTTCCTTGACACTACTCCCGCCGAATTCGAGAGAACCTGGCGGGCAAGCACCTTGTCCGCCGTGAACTGTTGCCATCAAGCGATCCCACGCATGCTTGCACAGGGCGGCGGCACGATCATCCTCTCAGGCGCAACCGCCAGCGTCAGGGCCAGCGCCGGCTTCGCACCCTTCACCTCCGCCAAATTTGCACTTCGCGCGCTCGCTGGCTCGCTTGCCCGCGAGTTCAGTGCCCAAAACGTGCACGTGGTACATGCGATCATCGACGGGATTATCTGGAGCGACGTGAGCAAGAAGCGATTTGACGGATTGATCGAGGATCAATGCATCAATGTGGACGATATTGCCGACGCCTATTGGCAGCTCGCCATTCAGCCAAGGTCCTGTTGGTCGCACGAAGTCGACTTTCGGCCGAACGCAGGGAAATTCTGACGCCGCAAGGGTCTGATGGAACATCAGCCGTGTGTCACGGAATATGCAAGCGGCCTAGGGATCCTCAGGCGGCGAGGGCGTGGCGGTCGCGCCAGACCGAAGGCGGTTCGCCGACAATTTTCTTGAACGCCCGGCTGAAAGCCGCCTCGGAGCTATAGCCGACCTCGGCTGCAACGGTGGCGATATTGACGTTGTCGTTCAGTAACCCCGAGGCGACCTGCATCCGCCATTTCGCCAAATATGTCATGGGCGGCACACCGACGAGCGAAGCGAAGCGATCTGCAAACTCCGACCGTGACGAACCGACCTCGCGGGCCAGCTCTTCCAACCCCCAGCCGCTGGCTGGATTTGCATGCATCAGGGCGAGCGCCTTGCCCACGAACGGATCTTTTAGGCCAGCCAGCCAGCCGTTCCGGTCGGGTGACAGACTTTCGATATATTGGCGAACGACTTCAACGAACATCAATTCAGCGATCTTGCCGAGGACGCCCTCGCCACCGACACGCCGGTCACGGATTTCGTTCATTGCGATTCGCACGAGTACGCCGAGGCACGGCATGTCGCCGTGGCCGCGATCGCTCTTGCCGATCAGGATCTGCGGCAAGGATTCCATCAGCGGATTAAAGGGTCCCGAATCGCAGGCGAGGAAGCCGCAGATGAGCTTCGCGGTCGTCGGTCCGACGTCGCCAAAGCACACCCGGTAAGGAAGTTGGATGTTGCCGGCGAGCGCATCGGCGCTGGGTGGTCCGGCGCGCATTCCCGGCTCGCTCGACATTACGTGCGGATCGCCTCGAGTGAAGACGATCACCTCGCCTGCGTGAACCTCGATGGGTTCGCCGCCGTCGACTGCAGAGGCGTAACACTGGCCTTCGGTGACGATGTGATAGGCAATCAGGTGGTTCGCGCCCGGCCTGATCAACGGCAAGACGAGCTCGGGCGCAACTTGTTCGGCCGCCCACGGCGCCTTGGCCGCAACGTTGTAAAACATTGCGCCGGTCATCCGCACCGTTTTCAGGACGTCAGCCAAAGCGTCGGCAGCCATGGTTTCCTCGCGGGTTAGGAAGGCTCTCCCCGCGCCTTCCCCGACGCAAAGTCAAGCATATCGGACGCTTGGTCATAAGGTGCGGACGAGCAATCAAGCTCTGCGGACGCTGGGTCATTCCGCGCGCGGGCCGGTCCTCTAAACTGCAATTCCGGCGTCGCAATCCCGCGGCTTTTCAGGACTCGGAACCTTGCAACTCTATGCCATTCGTCGTCGCGGCGCCTTTGCCGACTTGCCTGATCTTGAAGCGGGTGCAGCCCGCTCGGCGAAGGTCTTGAATGAGGACATGCCCGACCGCGTACGCTGGATCCGCAGCTACGTGGTCGAGGAGGCCGGCGGCCGTATCGGCACCATTTGCATCTATGAGGCCGACGATGTCGCATCGATCCGCGAGCATGCGCGCCAAGCGGAGATTGTGGCCGACGAAATCGTCCCCGTGCTCAACACAGTCGTAGTCCGCCAGGACCCTGCCTAGCGACTGCGTCGCCCCCCGGCGCAACGTTCCCTTCGGCCGGGGGGCCAGTTTTTCGACAGAGAGAAACGATGCTGAAATCCTTACGACGAATTCGGCGTTCGGCCGGCATGGTGGTCGGTCTGAGTGGAGGAATCACCGCCTCCTGGTGATGCCCCTGTTCCCGGCCGGACCGGACAACGCCCGACCTCATCACAAACAAGCCAACCACTCGCCGATAGCGCCTGCGCACGCAGGGCCGGCGGATTGTTCGATTGCGTCCCCCCTCAAATTCAAAGGAATCCAATATGCGTAAGATCATTTTCCTCAGCGGCTCGGCGATTGCGCTGGGCATGGCCCTGACAGTGTCGGCTCCGGCCCAGGCGCAGGCCGTCTGCGAAATCCCGGGTGCCGCGGGGTCGGAAGACACCGGCGGTGCAACTGCGGCTGCGGCAGGCGATTTCGCTTGCGGACCCGGCGCCACGGCGAGCAACGGCAATTCGACGGCGCTCGGAGATACTGCGACTGCGTCCGGAATCAGCAGCACCGCCGTTGGCTCGGCGGCGACCGCTTCCAACACCAGTGCGACCGCGGTGGGCGAGGGCTCAACCGCCTCGGGCGTCGAATCCACTGCCCTGGGGCAGGCAGCATCGGCGACCGCGGACAATGCACTTGCTGTCGGCGAAGGAGCCGCAGCTAGCAACACGTCCGCGACGGCAGTCGGGCATGACTCAGTTGCTAGCGGGGTGCAAAGCACGGCCGTTGGCGACACGGCGACGGCAACCGGGCTGCAGTCGATCGCAATTGGGCTAGGAAGCGACGCCCACGGCGACACCACCATCGCCATCGGCGACGGCGCGGTAGCCGGCACTCCCGGCGGAGTGAACACGGTTGACCATGACGGCGTAGCGATCGGCGACAAGGCGAAGTCCACCGGCTTCCACTCGACCGCGATCGGCGGCGAGGCGAATGCCTCCGGAGCCGGATCGCAGGCGTTTGGCTGGAGGGCGAATGCCACCGGCGCGCAGGCGATCGCAGTGGGTAACCAGACGCAAGCACTGGGAGACAATTCAACGGCGCTTGGTAACGGCGCCAATGCTTCGGGCACGAGCTCGACAGCCATTGGCCGCGGCGCAAGCGCTTCGAATACCAATGCGACAGCCCTCGGTCAGGGTGCCAATGCGTCCGGTGCCAACTCGGTTGCCATTGGCCAGGGCGCCAACACCAACGGCTTATCCAATTCGGTCGCCATCGGTACGGGCACCGTCAACACGGCCGCCAACCAGGTCAACGTCGGAGGCCGCACCATCGGCGGAGTGGCTGCCGGGGTCGCGGCAACAGACGCGGTCAACGTGAGTCAGCTCAATGCCGCCATTGGCAATTTCAACAACGGCCTCGCGAACCTGCAGGGTGAAATCGGGTCCCTGTTCGACCTGCGCTCCCAGGATCGTAAGGACATGAAGCAGGGTGTTGCCTCGGCCATGGCCCTGACCCAGGCCCCGATGCCTTCAAGGCCGGGCGGCGTCAGCTATGCGGTCAACGGTGCTACTTTCCGCGGAGAATATGCCGCGGGCGCTTCTCTGACCTATCGATTGCCGATCGAGCCGGTAATGGCAGTCAGCGTCGGTGCCTCCTTCGCCGGCAGTCACAACAACGGCGCTCGCGTCGGCGTGTCCGGCGAATTCTAGGACGAAACGGGCGGCGCGGGTTTCCGCGTCGCCCAACTCGCCCCGGCAACGAGAGAAATCGACCGTTGCCGGGCCTTCGAGGATTAGAGGTGCTTGAAGTAGAAGTGGCGGTGTTGGCCCGGTGGGCAGTCAGTCAGCTTGCCGAAAAGCTCGTAACCGAGGCGCTCGTAAAAGCCCGGCGCCTGGAACCCGAACGTATTGAGCCATACACCTATGCAGCCCCTGTAGATTGCCGCTCGCTCGGCGGCTTCGATCAACTGCCGCCCTGTTCCGCTGCGTCGCCATTCCTGGGGAAGAAACAGATATTCGATGCAAAGCCAGCGGAAATAGCTGTGTCCCCACAGCCCGCCGACGACTTCGTCTTTATCGTCCCGCAACAGGACGTTGAGGGGAGTGGCTAGGGTTTCCCCCGTCCTTTCCTGATTGAAGCGGCCAAGGCCGCCCAGGATCGTGTCCAGAACATCAGGATCGGCAGCCGAGGTCACTTCCATGCTGAAGCCACGGGTCGTCATACGCCCAATTCGGCGGATGGACGGCACCGGTTACGCCGCGTCAGCGCGGCGCGCGTACGCTCTTCAGGCGCAGCCTTCGACGAGCCGGATGCTGTCCAGCCCCGCGTGAATGGTTTCGACGCGGCGCTTGGTGTCGGTCTCGAACCGGACACCGCGTTTCTCCGCCAGGGTCCAGTAGGTCAGATATTCGGCCGGCAGTCCGAGATAGTAGTGCGGCTCGGCCATGAGCCCTTTCGAATAGGACTTCCGCACCTGACCGGCGGTCGCGCCGATGCCAATTCCCCGCGGAGTCGTGACGCGGCTTTTGTCCCCGATCGAAATCCGGCTCAGCTTGCCGCCTTCGAACAGGAACCACATGTCCGGATAGGCTGCGGCGACCTTCTCGACGCAGGTGAATTCATCGTCCAGCGCTTCGCCTTCGAGCTTCGCGCCCAGCGCCTTTGCTACCTGTGACTGTGTCATGCCGATCCGGACCTTGCCCCAGCCATCCGGCGTGAGGAACGGCGCCGACGCGGCCACGAACAGCGCCGTGAACATTATCTGTGACCCCGGAGCTGACGGTTGGATTGCTCGATCGCATGCAGAAGGCTCGGCTCGTCGGCAGAGCCGATGTCGGCGATGCGCCAGCCTTGCCTGGTGTGGACCAATGACAGCGTCGCGAGCCTCGCTTCATAGCCTTGCAGGCTGATCGAAACCCTGGCCGAGGCCCGGTCCTTGCCCTGGGGCCGCAGGCTGGTGATCGCCACGCGCAGGCCGGCCGTATCCTGGCACTGGCAGACAGGGTCGCCGTCCAAATAGCCGACCTCGCCCTTGGCCAGTCGGTTATCCTCATTGATGGCCGCCAGCAGCGCGGGAGCGAACACCCGCTCGGGATGCTTGAAGGGGCTGTAATCCGGTTGGCGGTAAGCCGCGTAAAGATGCTCCACGAACGCCGTTGGCGTGTCGGCCTGCTGCCCGGCTAGCGCGGCTGCAAGCAGGAGCGGGATCATTTCTGCGCCATCGCCAGCAGCTGCTTCCACTCTTCGTCGCGCACAGGCGTAACGCTGAGGCGCGACTGGCGCAGCATTTCCAGTTTCGCGAGTTTGGGCTCGGCCTTGATTTCGGCAAGTGTCACGGGCTTTGCCAGCTTGTCCCGCGGCTCGACGCGGACACTGGCCCAAATGGACTCGCCCTTGGCGTTCGGCTCGCCGTCGGGCTGCCAGGCGCGGGTGATTTCCATCACACCCACCGCCGCCTTGTCGCTTTGCGAATGGTAGAAGAGGGCGAGGTCACCGGGCTGCATGTCCTTCAGGAAGTTGCGCGCGGTATAGTTCCGCACGCCGTTCCATTCGGTGCCTTTATCCCGGACTAGATCGTCCCAGCTGTAAGCGTCGGGCTCCGACCGCAAAATCCAATAAGCCATGGATCCGCCGATAGCCCGTTATCCTCGCGCGATAAAGCGAGCTCGGCAGATTAATAAAATGTAAGATTCTCAAATAGTTGCCCAGTTTAACGCAAGGCTGGCTCGACTCACCGACGCGGGGGTTACCCTGTCCGACAGGTTCCCCTATTTGCACTGCAACAAAGAGAGCGAGTGAGCCTAACGCGGCGTTGTCGCAGTGCTCCAGGGCAAGACGGTCCTATCGACGCCGCAGCTTTTGCGCGAAGCAATTGAGCGCTGCCGCCGACAGACGACCGCCAGTAACGGGAAAAATTTTGGTTAAGCTTTTGGGAAGCCGCGGCGCTGCCGCGGTGGGTGCGCTGTTTCTGACGTTGGTGGGTGGTTCGACCGAAGCCTTCGGTCAGCAGACAACCATCGCGCAAGTCACCCCGGCCGTGCTCGGCACGCCGGCGATTGCCGCACCGCAGAGCCTGTCGGTCGTCATTCCGAACATCTTGCAGCCTGCCGTCCAGACGCAGGCGGTGACCGCGGTCACTTCTGTCGCGAAGGATGTCGCCAAGGAAGGCACCTGGCTCTACTCGCACGGCTGGAATCTCGCCGCGCTTGCGGATCGCTACGGCGCCGGCCAGCCGCTGGACGAGGAAGCCAATTGCATGGCGGTCGCCGTCTATCATGAAGCGCGCGGTGAATCGGCCGAGGGTCAGTTGGCCGTCGCCCGGGTCATCATGAACCGCGCCATGTCGGGCAAGTATCCGACGACCTGGTGCGGCGTCGTCAAGCAGCCCTGGCAATTCAGCTTCGTCAATCCGCGCACGGGCGCCATGCCCTCTGTGGACCAGACTTCCGCCTGCTGGCGCAAGGCGCAGGGCATCACCCGCCTTGCCATGGCTAATGTCGTGCCCAGCCTGCCGAACGATGTGCTCTGGTACCATGCCAATTACGTTGCTCCGTCTTGGGGTCATCGCCTTACCAAGGTCAGCCAGATCGGCGCGCACATCTTCTATCGCGCCTAAGCCTGTTCTCTCCGATATCCCGTGGACCCGGTCGCTGGAATGGCGGCCGGGTCTTTTGTTTCGGCGGTTCGTCGCAGGGCGGAATCGGCTCGTCGTTAACTTCTTAACTTCGGGATTCGCAGCGACTCGCATTTGAGCAAGCATGTCCTTCTGGAGGCTGGATTTTTTTCCGCGCAGCCGTGGGGAGGCGGAAGTGCTCAAGATCCTGATTGTCGAAGACGACAAACAGCTGGCGACCACGCTTAAATACCTGGTCGAGGACAACCCGCGTTACCGGGTGGTTGCGACCGCCGACGATCTCGACGGAGCCGTCGACGCAGCCGAAATTCACGCGCCTCATCTGGCTTTGGTCGACCTGCAGCTGGCGCGCGGCTCGACCGGCTTTTCGGTCGCCGTCCGTCTCGGCGATTTCGACGTTCCCTGCCTGTTCGTCTCCGGCAAGGCGCCGGCCTTTCCGATGCCCGACCTGGCGCTCGGCTGCCTGATGAAGCCTTTCACGGCCGAGGATGTGCACAGGACCCTCGCGATGGCCGAGGACCTCATGCGCGGGCGCGAGACGTTTCGGCCGAAGCTGCCGGACAACCTGACGATCTACGATGCGGTCAATGACGACGATACGCTCGTCGAGCCGGGCTACATCCCTTCGCGGCGGTCGCTCAGGACCCGGCTCGAGCACTGGATCGTGGGCTATCAGCACTAGGCGCTGTCGCGTTTCCCCTTGCGGCGCTGCATGACGTCGCTCATCGCCGCCGCGACAATTCCCGTCGGCAGCGCGATCAGGCCGATCGCCGCCACCGAAACCATTCCGGACAGGAATTTGCCGACCGGGGTGATTGGATAGACATCGCCGTAGCCCACCGTCGTCATCGTTACGATCGCCCACCACATTGTTCGCGGAATGCTACCGAACTTGTCTGGCTGCGCTTCACTCTCCGCCCAGTACATCAATGTGCTGGCAATCAGGATCGTGAAGCTCGCCAGGCTGAAGGCCAGGAACAGCTCCTCTTTGCGGGAATGCAGCGCCGCACCGAGGTCGGCCCAGGCGTTGGAGAAGCGGCCGAGTTTGGCGAGCCTGAGGATGCGGAAGAACCGCACGAACCGCAGGGCGAGTGTCGCGCCCCCGGCAACTGCGAACAAGGCCGGCAGGATCGACAGTAGGTCGATGATGGCCGACAGCGAGAAGATGAACTTCAGGCGCGGGAAGCGGCTGTGGGCATAGGCCGGGTTCATGTCGGCGACCCAAAGCCGTGCCACATATTCCACCAGGAATAGCAGGCCGAAAATGATTTCAAGTTGGCGAAACAGGGCCTCATTGCCGGCGACTATGGTCGGTTCGGTTTCGACGATGGCCGAGCCGACGGCAGCGAGGATCAGGCCGATGACGATCTTGTTGGTCGCCGAAATCTTGCCTGGCCGAGCACTTGGGTCGACCTGGTCGAACACGGCCTTCTTGAGCGCATTTACCCCCATGAGCACCCCCTGACGCGACTACAGCGCCATCATTCCGCGGCGCGGCTCCTTCAATCCCCAGCTTTCGGCGGTCAGCCTGACGCCTGCGTCCATCAGTGCCTGGCGGCGGCCCTTGATGCTGGCATTGAGCTGGATTGCCTCGAAACCGAGCAGCTTTTGCATCACAGGTTCCGCGATCACCGCAGCGACAAATCCGGCGACCCTCGGCCAGCGGGCCGCATCCACGTCGAACCCCGCATAACGGGCATTGACGAAGAAAGTCGCGATGGCGAGGTCGGCAAGGCCAAGCTGGCCGAATGCGTAGCCCTCGGCCGGCAACTCGCCTTCGAGATAGTCGAGGACGCATGGCACATCCTCGGCCAGCACCCGGTCAACGCGCGCGTGGTCTGGTTCCTCCTCCCAGACTCGCGGCCTCACGAACTTCTGGTAGAACAGGCCCCAGATGAAGACGTCGCCGAGCCGCGTGTCGGCGAATTCCTC
The DNA here is from genome assembly GCF_023516555.1 of Sphingomonas alba. Lineage (GTDB taxonomy): Bacteria > Pseudomonadota > Alphaproteobacteria > Sphingomonadales > Sphingomonadaceae > Sphingomicrobium > Sphingomicrobium album. The sequence goes on along the minus strand of NZ_JAMGBD010000001.1, from coordinate 896,004 downwards.
CAGCCAGCGCGCTTTCGCACGGTCCCGCGGACCCTCGGGCAAGAGCGGATAACCGCCATAAGCTTCGTCCAGATACGCGCAGACGACGGAACTGTCGGAACAATGGAAATCGCCGTCGATCAGCACCGGAATTCGGCGCAGCGGGCTCAGCCGGGTGAATTCGTCATTGCCGTAGAAGGGCGTGATCGGGTCGACCTCATAATCGAGGCCCTTCAGCTCCAGGCAAGCCAGCACCTTGCGGACATAGGGGCTGACGAAGCTGCCGATGACGGTGAGCATGATCTGTAGAATGCGGCAGGCTTGGCGGCGCGTAAAGTGGATGCCCGACGTGGATTCGAACCACGATTGACGGAGTCAGAGTCCGTAGTCTTACCATTAGACGATCGGGCAATGCCGGTCTGCCGAGGCGGCGGAATAGGTAGGGCGCTCTCGACTGTCAACCAAGTCCAAAGGATTGCGGAGAACCGCTAAACTGCGTTAAGCAGGCGCCAAGTCAGCCGCTTGGGACCCTCTCGGGCGGTGAAGGATAGAATGGGCGTTTGAGATGGCGGGACGCGTCGCCACCACGCCGCAGCCCGAGCCGATTGCCGGGCCCGCGGCACCGGTCCGGCCCCCGGAGTGGCGGAGGCCGCATCGTCACACCTATGGCGCGGTCGACCTTGGCACCAATAATTGCCGGCTCTTGATCGCCCGCCCGAGCGACGGCTCTTTCACTGTCGTTGACGCATTTTCCCGGATCGTCCGCTTGGGCGAAGGGCTGACCCAGTCCGGCAAGCTGACTCAGGGCGCAATGGACCGAGCGGTTTCGGCCTTGGGCGTTTGTGCGGACAAGCTCCGCCGCCGCCACGTCTCACTTTCCCGCTCCGTCGCGACCGAGGCTTGCCGCCGCGCCGTCAACGGCCGCGAATTCGTCGAGCGCGTCCGTAATGAAACCGGCATCGCTCTTGAAATCATCTCGCCGCAGGAGGAGGCAAGGCTCGCCGTCCTCGGCTGTCACAAATTGCTGGAGCCAGGCGACGGCCCGGCGCTGATCTTCGACATCGGTGGCGGTTCGACCGAGCTCGTGCTCGTCGAGCCCGGTGACGAAACGCCGCGAATCAAGGCCTGGTGGAGCGCGCCATGGGGCGTTGTTTCCCTGACGGAGAGCGAGGGCAGGGCCGCGATCGACGGCGAGGATCGCATCGCCGCCTATGAGCGCATGCGGCACCGCGCCCGCGACAGTTTCTCCCGCTTCGCCGAACTCTTGCCCAGCGACAAGCCGGGCATCCGCCTGCTGGGAACCAGCGGCACCGTGACGACGCTCGCGTCGGTCCATCTCGCGCTGCCCAGCTACGACCGCCGCGCCGTCGACGGCCTGCAGGTGCCGATCGGCGACATGCGCCGCATCAGCACCATGATCGCCGAGCTCGACTTCGGCGGCCGCTCCAATCTGCCGTGCATCGGCGCCGACCGTGCCGATCTCGTCGTCGCCGGCTGCGCCATCCTCGAAGCCATCCTCGACATCTGGCCGGCCGAGCGCCTCGGTGTCGCCGACCGCGGCATCCGCGAGGGGATCCTCCGCTCGCTGATGGCGCGCGACGGGTACCAACTGTGAGCGGTGGCCAGGGGCCGCGCAAACGCGTCCGCACCGCCAAGGGCCGCAAGGTCAGCTCGACCCGATGGCTCGAGCGGCAGCTGAACGATCCATACGTCCGCAAGGCGAAGGCAGAAGGTTATCGCAGCCGCGCCGCCTACAAATTGCTGGAGCTCGATGAGCGCTTCGGCCTGTTGAAGGGCGTCAAGGCCGTGGTCGATCTTGGCATCGCTCCGGGCGGCTGGAGCCAGGTCGTGAAGCGCCGTTCCGCCAAGACCGCTGTGGTCGGTATCGACCTCCTCCCTACCGACCCAATCGAGGGCGTCACCATCCTGCAAATGGACTTCATGGACGACGCCGCGCCGGACCGGCTGAAGACAGAGCTCGGTTGCCAGGCCGATATCGTCCTCTCCGACATGGCCGCGAACACCGTGGGCCATCCCCAGACGGATCATTTGCGGACCATGGCGCTCGTCGAGGCAGGCATGCTGTTCGCGACCGAAGTCTTGCGGCCAGGTGGCGCTTATGTCGCCAAGGTGCTCGCAGGCGGGGCGGACAACAACCTGGTTGCCGAGCTTAAGCGCCATTTTACGACGGTGAAGCACGCCAAGCCGCCGGCCAGTAGAAAAGATTCATCGGAATGGTACGTGATCGCGCAGGGCTTCAAGGGGGTGGATGTTGTCGAAGCTGAGTGAACGGGCCGGCCTGTTTATCGGCGAGAGCATAAGCTTTGTCAGCGATGAGAGGAGGCGTTCGGCACGCATCATCCGGAGAGGCTTGGCGCTGATGGCGATTGTCGTTGCGGTAATCGCCATCCTCCTATCGATGCGGAACCATTGAATGTCATCCGCGATCCGCTTTTCCGAATTCGAACTCGATCCCGCCAACCGGCAATTGCGCCGCGGCAGTGAAAACGTCGAGCTGAACGGCCGCTACTTCGACGCACTCGCATTGATGGTCGGCGAGCCCGGTCGTCTCGTCACCAAGGACCGCTTCATGGACGAGGTCTGGCGCGGCGTGCCGGTCACGGATGAGGCGTTGACCCAGTGCATCCGCACGCTCCGTCGCCAGCTCGGCGACGATGCCTCCCGGCCCCGCTTCATCGAGACCGTGCCGAAGCACGGTTACCGCTTCATCGCGCCGCTCGCCGGCTCGCCCGCACGGCGGACGCCGGATCCCGCGATCGAAAGGGAATGGGCCGAGTTTCGCCGCCTCGGCTTTGCCGGCGTGAAAGGCGCGGTTGCGGCCGGAATGATCGGCGGCCTGTTCTACGGCTTCACCGCCTCCCAAGCGGGCGGCAGCGCCATTTCGATGCTCCTGGTCATGCTGGTGCTGACCGTCGCCATCGCTTTGGTCGGCGGGGCTGGGGTCAGCTTCGGCATTGCCGCATCGGAATTTTCGCGCCGCCATCGCTGGTATTGGCCGATCGTCGGTGGGGCTATCGGCGGCGCGCTGGTGGGCGCCATCGTGCATCTCCTCGGGCTTGACGGGTTCAACCTGCTGTTCGGCCGCTCGCCGGGCGACATGACAGGCGCGCCTGAAGGACTGCTCATCGGTTCGGTCACCGGTCTCGGCTACGTCCTTGGCGGCCGGCAGGCGCAGCTTCGCGTCGGCGCACCGCTTGCGGCCTTCCTCGGCGGCATTGCAGGGGTCGTCATCGCACTGACGGGCGGTCAGATGCTGGGAGGCAGCCTCGACTTGCTGGCCCAGCACTTCCCCGGTTCACAGCTGCACCTGACAGGACTGTTCGGCGAAGCCGGCTTCGGCCCTGCCAGTCAAACCGTCACCGCCGCGCTTGAAGGCTTCCTTTTCTCCGGCTGCGTCGTCTGCGGGATGCTGCTCGCGAAGCGGGCTACGAAGGACTAACCCTTCGCCCGCGCCGCCGCGATGGCTTCCTTCAGGCCCTCATAGCCGACTGCGCTGTTGATCACGCGATTGCCGACCACGAACAAGGGCGTGCCGGTCGCGCCGAGTTGACCGGCGATCCGGTAATTCTTCTCGATCTCCGTTTCGATCGCCGGATCCTTCGCCTGTTCGGGCGTGATGCTCGTGGCGTTGGCGGCCAGCGCGATGGCCTCGGTGCTCGGCTGGCCGGCATCGTAGAGCGCATCATGAAACTGGGCGAAACGGCCGGCCTTCGACGCGGCGAGCGACGCGCGGGCGGCGGCGACGCTGTCGGGGCCGAGGATCGGGAACTCGTGGTAGACCACGCGCAGGCCCTTATCCTCCTTCAAAAGCCGCTCGATGTCGGGATTGCTGCGCCGGCAGTAGCCGCAGGCATAGTCATAGAAATAGGCGAGGGTGACCTCCGGCTTCGACGCGCCTTTCCATGAGGAGGCGAATGGCGTTTCCAGCGCCGCGCGGTTGGCCGCCAGAACCGGCGCATATTGCTGTTCGCGCAGCGCCTGCTGCGCGTCGATCAGCATCTCCGGCTTGCTGATGATCGCCTCTCGCACCAGCTTGGGCGCCATCGAATAGCCAACGGCGCCCGTCAGCAGGGCGCCGACGAGGCCGCCGCCGACCGCTGTCAGCAACAATGCCAGTTTATTTGGGTTTGCCCGGTTCTCTTGGCTCAACCTTCACTCCCCGCTTCTTGTCTTTCTTCAATGCATTTTCGGATACCAAATAGATATCCTGGGCCCGAAGATAATCGGGTGTGTTGGCGGGGATGCCCATCATCGCCATCCGCGCGCTGGTCAGCGCGAGCTTCGGGTTGCCCTCCAAATTGTTGCGCTCGGCCGTCGCGAGCGCCGCACGCGGCGTATCGCCCTCATGGTCGTAGATCATGCCTAGCTGCAGCCAGGCGAAGGGGTTGTCGTTGTCGCGATTGACCGCGGCTTTCAGCACCTGTTTCGCCTCGGCGAAATTCTTGTCGTCCTCCGACGCGATCAGCGCATGGCCGAGCATCACCGCGATCATCGGCTGGTCAGGCGCATTCTTCACGGATTCGCGGAGGACGGGAATGGCCTCCTTGGGCTTGCCAGACTCCAGCAGGATCTGGCCCTTCAGCTCCAGGAAAAACGGGTCCTCCGGCGCTGTCTTCAGCAGGGAGTCGGCCTCGCTAACCGCTTTGTCGGGGTACGCGCCCAGGTGATAGGCGTAAGCGCGGGCATAGTGGCCGGGAACCGTCTGGTCGCTTTCCGGATACTTTCGGATCGCCAGTTGCGGGTCGATATAGCCCTGCAGCTTGGCCTTGACCCGCTCGAAGCGCGCTTCGAGCGCAGGATCGATCGGCTTCGCCCAGGATGGGTCCTTGTGATAGATTTCCTCGAGCGCCTGGATGCGCTCCTGGCTCAATGGGTGCGTCCGGTCGTAACTGTCTTCGGAATAGATCGCGAGGCGATATTCCTGGTTCTGAAGCTTCTTGAAGAACTCCAGGCTGCCGCGGCCGCTGACGCCTGCCTTCGAAAGATAGGATGCGCCGGCAAGGTCGGCTGAGCTCTCCTGAGCGCGGGTGAATGCCATGAAATCGCCAAGGGCCGCACGCTGGCCGGCGTAAAGGATGCCCATCCCTGCGTCGGGCGGCGCTCCGGCGGCGATGGCCGCGGCGGCCAGCACCAGCGACAATATGCTGATCTTGGTTGCGGCGCCCGCGCCTTCGTCCATGCGCAGGATGTGACCACCAGCGACGTGACCGAGTTCGTGGGCGATGACGCCTTGAAGCTGGTTGACGTTGTCGGCCGCGGTCAGAAGTCCAGAATGGATATAGACGATCTGCCCGCCCGCAACGAAGGCGTTGATCGAATCGTCCTTCAGCAGCACGACCTTGACGTTGTGCGGATCGAGCCCGGCCGCCTGCACGAGGGGCGCCGAAATGTCGTGGAACAGGAGCTCGGTTTCACTGTCGCGCAAGACCTCCTGCGCAGCGGCAGGCTGGACGATGGCGAAGGCCAGCAGCAATGCTGTCACGGCGATCCGCGTTGCGCGGGACAGGAACCGGGTCATCGCCCGTCCAGTCCCACCCTGGGCCTGAACCGGCGATGAAGTTAGTCCCTCGGAATTAGCCAAAAGTCCTCTGCCACCAGCCGCCGCGGCGCGGCTCGCCATCTTCGCCGACTTCCTCGTCATTGGCGGCATCGGCGGCGGCTTCCGCCGGTGCTTCGACGGGGGCCTCGGCCTTCTTGGCGCGCGACTTGCGCTTCGGCTTGGCCGGTGCCTCGGGCGCGGCGTCCTCGGCTGTCTCGGCCGGCGGTGCTTCTGCCGGCGCCGGTTCGGTCACCGCAATCTCCGCGACCTTGGCGCGGGCGCGGGGACGGCGCCGGGTCTTGGGCTTGGCTTCTTCGGGCGCCTCTGTCTCGGCGATCGGCGGCTCCTCGGCGGTCGGAGTTTCGACCATCGGCGAGCTGTCGGCCTCGATCGGGCTCTCTTCCGCCGCAGCTTCGGCGGCTTCGCCCTTGCCACGGCGACCGCGTCCGCCGCGCCGTCCACGGCGCGACTTCGGCTTCTCTTCGCCCGCGGCTACCTCGGTCGGCGCTGCGTCCGGCGCATCACCAACAACCTCGTCGGCAATGGCTTCTTCCGAAGCCTCGCCGGCCTCTACCGGGCCACCGTCGCCGTCACGGCGACGGCCGCGCCCGCCACGGCGGCGGCGGCGGCGGCGGCGGGTGCCGCCTTCGCCTTCCTCGCGCGGTTCACGCGGCCCACGAGCTTCGCGGGGCGCGCGCTCCTCTTCTTCCTCGGCCTCTTCGCCCTCGTCTTCTTCCTCGATGATATCCTCATCATCCTCTTCGACGACGGGCAAAGCTTCCTGAGCCGGACGCGGCGGCGCAGACGGACGCGGCCCGCTGCTCTCGACGCTCATGCGGGCGCCCTCGAACGCTTCGTCGATCATCACCTCGACCGTGACGCCATAACGCGCCTCGATCTCGGCCAGTTCGACACGCTTCTTGTTGAGCAAATAGATCGCGGCTTCGCGTCCGGCACGCAGCAGGATTCGTTCGCCACGGCCACGCGCGGCCTCGTCCTCGATGATCCTGAGTGCGCTGAGGCCCGCCGAGGAGGCAGTACGCATCAATCCGGTGCCCTCGCAATGGGGGCAGGCCTTGGTTGAGGCTTCAAGCACGCCGGTGCGCAGGCGCTGGCGGCTCATTTCCATCAGGCCGAAGGAACTTATCCGGCCAACCTGGATGCGGGCGCGGTCGTTCTTCAGCGCCTCCTTCATCGCCTTCTCGACCTTCCGGACATGGCTGTTCTGTTCCATGTCGATGAAGTCGATGACGATGAGGCCCGCCATGTCGCGAAGGCGCAGCTGCCGGGCAATTTCGGCGGCGGCTTCGAGGTTCGTCGCGAAGGCCGTCTGCTCGATATTATGCTCGCGCGTCGAACGGCCCGAGTTGATGTCGATCGAAACCAGGGCCTCGGTCGGGTTGATCACCAGGTAACCGCCCGACTTCAGCTGGACGACCGGCTGGTACATCGCGCTCAACTGGTCTTCGACGCCGAAGCGCTGGAAGATCGGCGTCGGGTCGCTGTACGGCTTCACGCGCTTCACGTGGCTCGGCATGAGCAGCTTCATGAAGCCGCGCGCCGCCTTGTAGCCCTCGTCGCCCTCGACCACGACTTCGTCGATGTCGCGGTGATAGAGGTCGCGGATGGCGCGCTTGATGAGGTCGCTGTCGCGGTAGATGAGCGCCGGGGCGCTGCTCTTCAGCGTCTTCTCGCGAATTTCGTCCCACAGACGGGCGAGATAGTCGAAGTCCCGCTTGATCTCGGTCTTTGTACGGGACAGGCCAGCCGTGCGGACGATCAGGCCCATGGTCGTGGGCAGCTTCAGGTCCGTCATGATCGACTTCAGGCGCTTGCGGTCGGCGCCGTTCGAAATCTTCCGGCTGATGCCGCCGCCGTGCGACGTGTTGGGCATCAGGACGCAATAGCGGCCGGCCAGCGACAGATAGGTAGTGAGCGCCGCGCCCTTGTTGCCGCGCTCTTCCTTGACGACCTGAACCAGAAGCACCTGGCGGCGCTGGATAACGTCCTGGATCTTGTAGCGGCGGCGCAGTGCCTGGCGCTTCTTGCGAAGCTCGTCGGCGGCGCTCTCATCGACCGGCGAAGCGTCGGAGCCGGTGCCGGCTTCGGCGGGCTGCTCGCCTTCGTCGCCTTCGCCCTCGTCGCCCTCGTCGGCCCGCTCCTCATCGGCGCGGTCTTCGCGGGCGTCGAGCTCGGCGCGGATGCGCTCTTCCTCGGCCGCATGTTCGGCCTCTTCACGAAGGAGCGCGTCGCGGTCGGCCTTCGGGATCTGGTAATAGTCCGGGTGGATTTCGCTGAAGGCCAGGAAGCCGTGGCGGTTTCCGCCGTAATCGACGAACGCCGCCTGAAGCGACGGTTCGACCCTTGTGACCTTGGCTAGATAAATATTCCCTTTGAGCTGCTTGTGCTCAGCGGATTCGAAGTCAAATTCCTCGATCCGGTTCCCTTTGGCGACGGCAACCCGGGTCTCCTCCGGGTGGCGCGCGTCGATTAGCATGCGCATGGACATTGTGAATTCTCCGGGCGCGCAGGCCGGCCGTCATGGGCCGGCGGCGCGCAAACGTGGCAGCCAGGCCCAGCGGTGGCATTCCGGAGGGCTTGGCGGATTGGACTGTTTGCGTGTCTGCTGCCTGACCCATTCCCGACATCATCGGGGAACGCGCGCGGCCCGGCTCGTCAAGCGCGGGTTGGCAGGCGTCCTGTGGTGTCATGCAGCTTCAACCTCGTGTCGCCGCGTCCTGTGGCGGATACGGCGGCCCTTCGGGAAAGGTCCCGTGGGCAGGGCCCGGTTAGCACCGGCGTAACGCCTCCGCAACAGGTGCCCGCTCGTTTGTTGCGCCATTCCGAAACGGTCTTGCGGTAGCGGCGTGCGGCAGCGGATAGTGGGGACATGTTTGAAGGGTGGGACCGGCGTAAGAAGATCGGATTGGCGGTGCTGCTCGCGCTTGCGGCCGCCGCACTGGTTCTGCTTCACGTCACTCTTCCCGGTCGAACCGGCGGCGACGATGGCGCCCTCGTCGGCGAAGCCCGCCGGGGCGGCCTTACCGTCGCCGTGCGCGAGGCTGTGGGCGACGTGCACGTCACCGAGGCCAAGGCGCCGGGCCGCCCGATCGTCCTCATCGACCCTGGCCATGGCGGGACCGACCCTGGCGCACCCGGCGTTTCCGGCCAGATCGTCGAGAAGCAGCTGACGCTCGCCTTCGCCCGGGAGCTTCGCGATTTGCTTGCCGAACGGGGCCGGGTGCGCGTCGCCATGACTCGCGAGGATGATCGCACCTTGTCGCTCGAACAGCGCGCCGCCATCGCCCGCAAGCTCGGCGCCGGCCTGCTTGTTTCGGTTCATATGGACAGCGCGCCCAATCCGCTGGCCCGCGGCGCGACGGTCTATTCTTTGTCCGATGTCGCCTCGGATGCCGAAGCCGCACGCTTCGCCCGGGCGGAAAACGCCGAGTCTGGAGCGCTGACCAGCGAGCATGACGACAGCGTGCGCCTGCTCCTGTCCGACCTTGCCCTGCGCGACCAGATGGAGGATTCGGCAGCTCTGGCGACGCGCATGGTCCGCAGCGCCGGTCCCGGCATGTTGCTGCGCCCCGACCCGCACAAATTCGCCGCCTTTCATATCCTCCGGCGATCCGAGGTCCCGGGCGTTCTCTTCGAAGCTGGGTACATCAGCAATCCCGACGACGAGGCGATCCTGATCACGCCCAAGGGCCGCCGGCCGATCGTCGAAGCCCTCGCCAAGGCCATTGAAACCGAGCTTTCTTTGCGAATGGCTCGCTGATGCTTTTCGTAACGACTCCAAGCCGCTAGAGCTTGCCCCCAATGGATGCCCCCTCCCTGAAATCGCTGAAGGCGGTGAAGCTGCCAAAGCTTCCCACTGTCGATGTCGAAAAATGGCCGCTGCCGGACATGGTCGCGTTCAACCAGCGGGTTCACGACCGCATCGATCCCTGGTTCGCCCGGAAATGGGTGCGGCGTCTCGCCTGGCTCGCCTTCGCCGGCCTCATGGCCCTGTCCGTCATCTGGGCCTACTTCGCGTCCGGCCTGCCGAGCTCGGAAAAGCTGCTCGCCTACCAGCCGTCCCTGCCGTCCAACGTTCGGGGCTATGACGGCAATCCCGTCCAGACCTTTGCCCGCGAACGGCGCGTCGAGCTGTCCTATGACGAATATCCGCCCCTGGTCGTCCACGCCTTCATTTCGGCCGAGGACAAGACCTTTTTCCAGCATGGCGGGATCGACTATCCGGGCCTGATCGGCGCGGTTTTCGACTATGGCCGCAAACAGGTCACCGGCGGCCGCGCCCGCGGCGGCTCGACCATCACCCAGCAGGTGGCGAAATACCTGCTCCAGGATTCCAGCTACAGCATCGGCCGCAAGGTGCGCGAGGCGATCCTCGCCTTCCGTCTCGAATCGACGCTGAGCAAGCAGCAGATCCTCGAAATTTACCTCAATTCGATCTTCCTCGGCCGGAACGCCTATGGCGTCCAGGCCGCCAGCCGTGCCTATTTCGACAAGGACGTTGGCGATCTGACACTGCCGGAAGCCGCCTATCTCGCCATCCTGCCAAAGGCGCCGTCGAGCTACGATCCCATCCGCCAGACGGAGCGCGCGCTTGCCCGTCGCAACTACGTCCTCCGGGAGATGTCGAAGAACGGCTACATCACGGAGGACCAGTGGAAGTCGGCCGCCGCCTCGCCGCTCGGCACGATCCGCTATGGCAGCAATGAAAAGTTCCGCCAGATGGGCGGCTATTTCATGGAGGACGTCCGCCGCGACCTCATTCGCCGCTATGGCGAGAAGGCCGAGGACGGGCCCAACAGCGTCTATGCCGGCGGCCTCTGGGTCCGCACCTCAATGGTACCCGTGATGCAGGACGCCGCGGCCAACGCCCTTCGCGAAGGCCTCGCCCGTTTCGATGGCGGCCGCGGCTGGCAGGATACGGGCCTCAGCATCGACATCAACGGCGACTGGAAAGTCCCGCTTTCGCTGGCCGCACTCGGCACCGGTTTCCCGGACTGGAAGAAAGCCGTTGTCCTGTCGAAGTCCGGCAACGAAGCGACCATCGGCTTCCAGAACGGTGCGACCGGCACGCTTGACGCATCCAATGCTCAGCAGCCGAAGCGCGGTGTTGGCGGTGCTGCGTTCGGTTTCCTGCGGCCCGGAATGATCATCATCGTCAAGGAAACCGGTCCCAACAACTACGCGCTGCGCTCCATCCCGGAGGTCGGCGGCGGCTTCGTCGCCGAGGAAGTGCACACCGGCCGCGTCCTTGCCATGCAGGGCGGCTTCGACGTCGTCGGTTCGTCGTACAACCGCGCCACCCAGGCGCTTCGCCAGCCGGGTTCGGCTTTCAAGCCGATCGTCTATTCGACCGCGCTCGAGAACGGCATGACCCCGGCCTCGATCGTCGTCGATGCGCCTTTCTGCGTCTGGCAGGGCGCCGGCCTCGGCAACAAATGCTTCCGCAACTTCGACGGCAAATATGCCGGGCCGAAGACCATGCGCTGGGGTGTCGAACAATCGCGCAACCTGATGACGGTGCGCACCGCGTCGCAGACCGGCATGCCGAAGATCATCGCCAATGCCGCCAAGCTCGGCGTCGGCGACTATTCGAAGACGCCCTACCTCTCCATCGCGCTCGGCGCCGGCGAGACCACGGTCCAGCGGCTGGTCAACGCTTATGCCATCCTCGCCAACCAGGGGCGCGAGGTCCGGCCGACCCTGATCGACTATATCCAGGACCGCAACGGCAAGGTCATCTTCCGCTCGGACAATCGTTGCGCGGTCATGGAAGGCTGCAACGCTGACGACTGGAACGGCAAGGAAATGCCGCGCCCGCCGCTGCGCTCGAAGCAATTGCTCGATCCGCAGGCGGCCTACCAGATGGTCCACATCATGGAAGGCGTCATCGAGCGGGGCACCGCGACCGTGCTTCGCGACCTCAATCGGCCGATGTTCGGCAAGACTGGCACGACCTCCGGGCCGACCAACGTCTGGTTCGTCGGCGGAACGCCCGATGTCGTGGGCGGAGTCTATCTCGGTTACGACCATCCGCGCCCGATGGGTCATGCCGCGCAGGGCGGCCGCGTCGCCGCGCCGATCTTCAAGCAATTCGCGCAGACCGCCTTCAAGGATGCCGAGAAGGTGCCTTTCGTGGCGCCGGCCGGAATCCGCATGGTCCGCATCGACCGAGTCACCGGCAAGCGCGTCTTCGGCACCTTCCCGACGACCGAAGACCCCAAGTCGTCGGTGATCTGGGAGGCCTTCCAGCCCGAAACAGAGCCGCGACGTTCTTATCGCCGTGAAGACCGCGCCGAGGCGGAAGCGGACCAGGCCGCTGCAGGCAAGCCCAAGGCGCCGCGCGCCGTGAAACCCAAGACCCAGCCCGAGGATTTCTTGCAAAGGCAGGGCGGGATTTACTAGGTCCGCACGCAAGTGTGGACCGTGTCCCGGCGGAGGCCGGGATCCAGTCCAAATAATAAATCCTGGACCCCGGCCTTCGCCGGGGAACAGTCTCTGGAGTTTTCCCATGCGCGCCGAAGCGCAAGCCCATGTCGACCAGATCAATGCCGCCACCGCGCTGCTGCGCCGCTTCCTCGACTGGGACCGCGCGCTCAAGCGGCTGGATGAGCTGAACGCGAAGGTCGAGGAGTCGACGCTCTGGGACGATCCCAAGGCGGCGCAGGAAGTCATGCGCGAACGCCGCCGGCTCGAAGAAGCGATCGGCGCCACGCAGAAGATCGAGACCGAGCTCAAGGATACGGTCGAACTGATCGAAATGGCCGAGGCAGAGGGCGACCCGGGCCTCGTCGACGACGGTGTCCAGTCGCTGGCCGAACTCGCCGACCGCGCCGAACGCGACAAGGTCGCGGCGCTCCTCGCCGGCGAGGCCGATGCCAACAATGCCTATGTGGAAGTCAATGCCGGCGCCGGCGGAACCGAGAGCCAGGACTGGGCGAACATGCTGCAGCGCATGTATTCGCGCTGGGCCGAGCGCCACGGCATGAAGGTCGAGCTCATCGACCATCACTCCGGCGAGCAGGCGGGCATCAAGTCGGCGACCCTGCTGGTGAAGGGCGAGAACGCTTACGGCAATCTAAAGGTCGAAAGCGGCGTCCACCGCCTGGTCCGCATCAGCCCCTACGATGCTAATGCGCGGCGCCACACCAGCTTCTCGAGCGTCTGGGTCTACCCCGAAGTCGACGACGACATCGAAATCGACATCAACGAATCCGAGCTGAGGATCGATACCTATCGCGCGTCCGGCGCTGGCGGCCAGCACGTCAACACTACCGACAGCGCTGTCCGCATCACCCACCTACCGACCGGCATCGTCGTCGCCTGCCAGAACGAGCGCTCGCAGCACAAGAACCGCGCCTCGGCCTTCAAGCAGCTGAAGGCGCGCCTCTACGAGAATGAGCTCCAGAAGCGCGAGGCGGAAGCCAGCGCCGCCAATGCCGCCAAGACCGACATCGGCTGGGGCCACCAGATCCGCTCCTATGTCCTCCAGCCGTACCAGCTGGTGAAGGACCTCCGGACCGGTGTCACCTCGACCGCGCCAACCGATGTGCTCGATGGCGATCTCGATCGCTTCATGGCCGCGGCCCTTTCGCAGCGGGTCACCGGTGAGCGTGTTGAAGTTGAAGATGTCGACTAGGCTCGCGGTCTTCGCGGCCCTGGCGCTGCTTGGCTGCAAGCAGCAGCAGGAAGCGAAGACCGAGTTCCCGCCGGCGGGCCGGGACGTTGCGCCCATCGTCGGCGACAGCTTTTCCACTGAAGATGCCCGCGACCGGACGGGCGAGGCGGAATCCGTCATCGCCTTTGCCGGGGTTAAATCCGGCATGAGCGTCGCCGACATCGGCGCGGGCGAGGGCTATTACACGGTTCGGCTGTCACGGGCGGTCGGCCCGCGCGGCCGGGTCCTGGCCGAGGACATCATCCCGGAAGTCCGCGACAGGCTCGCCCTCCGGGTCAATCGCGAGAATCTCGACAATGTCGCGGTGAGCCTGGGCCAACCGGCGGACCCGAAATTGCCCGCCGCAAGCTTCGATCGCATCTTCCTCGTCCATATGTATCACGAGGTGGAGCAGCCCTATGAGTTCCTCTGGCACCTCCGCCAGGGGTTGAAACCCAACGGCCTTATCGTCGTCGTCGATGCCGACCGGCCGGTGAAGCGCCACGGGACACCGCCTGCCCAGCTGGATTGCGAATTGGCCAGCGTGGGCCTGAGCCGCGCCGGCGAAGCTCCGCTCGAAACGACCGACGCCTACATGGCGCTGTTCAAGGTCGCCGGCCCGCTGCCGGAACCCGGCGCCATCAAGCCCTGTAAGCTGAAGGCCTAAAGCAGCCCCATCTGCCGCATCGAGCGGCAGTCGCAGGTCGTCAGGACCAGATGGTCGAGTAGGGCGACGTCCATTGCTTCACTCACCAGTGCCAAACGTCGCGTGATGCGCTTGTCCGTCGCGCTCGGGCTGGCGTCGCCGCTCGGGTGATTATGGGCAAGGATCAGGCCCTTGCTGCCATGCCGCGCCGCGTCGACGATGATCTCCCGGATCGGCAGTTCGGCACCGTCGGCATCGCCATCGCATCGCATGAGGTGCAGGCAACGCGCGTCGTCGTCGACATGCGCGACCCAGAGATGCTCCTTCGCGGGGTCAGCCTCGGCAAGGCAGTCCGCAAAGAACCGGCGCGCCTGCTCCAGTCCGTTGATACGCAGCGGGGATTCGGCACGCTGATGGAACATGGCCCGGACTTATGCGAAAGGGCGGACTCCAGCGATTTGAACCTAGTCCAAAACGGTCATCCATTTGGGAGGAAACTCCATGGCGACGCATGATCTGACGTTCACGGGTTCGATTCCGGACATGTACGACCGCTTCATGGTGCCACTGGTTTTTGCGCCCTACGCGAAGCTGGTTGGAGAGCGCGCCGCGGCCTTTGCACCTCGCCGGATTCTGGAGACGGCGGCCGGGACGGGAGTGGTCACGGAGACCTTGCATCGCAGCCTGCCCAATGCGCAGATCATCGCCACGGACCTCAATCAGCCGATGCTGGATCAGGCCGCTCGCCGCGTGCGATCGCCCCTCGTCAGCTTCCAGGCTGCCGATGCATTATCGCTGCCGTTCGACGACGGCAGTTTCGACCTCGTCGTCTGCCAGTTCGGCGTGATGTTCTTTCCGGACAAAGTACGCGGAAATGCTGAAGCGCGGCGCGTCCTGCGCGATGGCGGCCACTATATCGTCGTCATCTGGGACGAGGTCGATTTCAACCTTGCCACAAAGGTCGCGGGACGGGCGGTATCAGATCTGATTCCGGGTGAGACCGGGCGCTTCTACGAGCGGGTTCCGTTTCGCTATCACGATACGGGTCAGATCAGGCGTGATTTGGAAGCAGCGGGCTTCAAGCAGATCGAAATCGAAACCATTGAACTCCAAAGTCGCGCATCGTCCGCCCGCGATGCCGCCATGGCCCTTGTCCAAGGCACCCCAATGCGTGCCGATATCGAGGAAGTGGCGCCGGGTATGCTCGGGGCGGCGACGGATGCCGCGGCTCGCGCGCTCACCCGGTTCGAGGGGATCGATGGCTTCGAAGCACCGATGTCGGCGCATCTCGTGATCGCGACTAAGGGCTAGATAAGCCCCGCCAACGGGCAATCCCGATCAGATCAGTCCGGCAAGCGGACTGCTGGGATCGGCATAGCGCCGCTTCTGCATGCGGCCCGACAGATAGGCCAGGCGCCCGCTCTCGACCGCCAGCTTCATCGCCCGCGCCATCGTCACAGGTTCCTTGGCCTCGGCGATGGCGGTGTTCATCAGTACGCCGTCGCAGCCAAGCTCCATCGCAATTGCCGCGTCACTCGCCGTGCCGACACCGGCATCGACCAGCACCGGCACCTTGGCGTTCTCGACGATCAGGCGGATCGTCACCCGGTTCTGGACGCCGAGGCCCGATCCGATCGGTGCGCCCAGCGGCATGACGGCAACCGCGCCCGCATCCTCACAACGCTTCGCCATGATCGGGTCGTCGGTGCAATAAACCATGACTTCGAAGCCTTCCTTCGCCAGCAATTCGGTGGCGCGCACCGTCTCCAGCATGTCGGGATAGAGCGTCTTGGCCTCGGCCAGCACTTCCAGCTTCACCAAATTCCAGCCGCCCGCCTCGCGCGCCAGGCGCAACGTCCGGATCGCTTCCTCGGCGGTGAAACAGCCGGCGGTGTTCGGCAGGTAAACGATCTTCTTCGGATCGATGAAGTCGGTCAGCATCGGCTGGTTGGGGTCGGCGATGTTCACGCGCCGCACGGCGACCGTCACGATCTCGGCGCCCGACGCTTCGACCGCGGCCGCATTCTCCTCGAAGCTTTTGTACTTGCCGGTGCCGACGATCAGCCGCGAGGTGAAGGTCTTGCCCGCTACGCTCCAAATGTCCTTTGACTGATCGTCCAACTCAGCCGCCTCCAACGAAATGCACAATTTCAAACTGGTCGCCGTCCTCGACCGGCACGTCTTCCAGCGTCGATTTGGGAACGATTGCCAGGTTGCGTTCAACCGCAACACGCTTCGGGTCGATGCCCAGCTCGCGGAGCATGCCGGCGATAGTCGCGCCGGCCCCGACGCGGCGGGAATCGCCGTTGACGGTAACGTTCAGCAGGGTGTCGGTGCTCATTGACCTTGGCCCTTAAGTATCGCACCCGCGCCGCGCAATGACCGCCACCGTCTTTGTCCTCAACGGCCCCAACCTCAACCTGCTCGGCAGCCGCGAGCCCGAGATTTATGGCCGCGACACACTCGACGACATCGCCGTCCGCCTGGCTGCCCGCGCAGAAGAGCTGAGAGTCGCGGTCGACATCCGCCAATCGAACCACGAAGGCCATTTGATCGACTGGCTGCACGAGGCGGCCGCGACCGGCGCCAAAGCCGTGGTCCTCAACGCCGGCGGCTACACGCACACCTCGATTGCACTTCGCGACGCGATCAGCGCGATTCCCGTGCCGGTCATCGAAGTCCATCTCTCCGACCCGCTGAAGCGCGAGCCGTTCCGCCACACCAATTACCTCTCTGATGTTTGCATGCGAAGGATCACCGGCCTAGGTGCGGACGGCTATATTCTCGCACTGGACGCCGCCGCCACGCTCTGACAGGGGTGCGCGCCAATGTTTGTATTAGGGATTGAATGATGGCCGCACAGAAGCCGGGCAAGCCGACCGAAGGCGCGATGCGCGTCGACACCGACCTCATCCGCGAGCTTGCCGACCTGCTGACCGCCAATGAGCTGACCGAGATCCAGGTCGAGGACGGCGAACGCAAGATCAAGGTGCGGCGCGAAGCCGCGTCCTTCGTCGCCGCGCCGGCCTACCACGCGCCTGCAGCCGCCACTGCCCCGGCACCTGCCGCGGAAGTTGCTGCGCCCGCGGCCGAGGAGATTTCGGGCAATGCCGTCAAGTCGCCGATGGTCGGCACCGCCTATATGTCGGCCGAGCCGGGCGGAGCTCCGTTCGTTTCCGTCGGCAAGGCCGTGAAGGCGGGCGACACGTTGCTGATCGTCGAGGCGATGAAGGTCATGAATCCGATCACCGCGCCGTCGGGCGGCACGATCAAGCAGATCATGGTCAGTGACGGCCAGCCGGTCGAGTTCGACCAGCCGCTCGTCGTCATCGGCTAAGCCATGGCGATCCAGAAACTCCTGATCGCCAACCGCGGCGAGATCGCGCTTCGAATTCACCGCGCCTGCCACGAAATGGGCATCAAGACGGTGGCGGTGCATTCGACGGCCGACACCGACGCCATGCACGTCCGTCTCGCCGACGAAACCGTCTGCATCGGCCCGCCGCCGGCCGGCGAATCCTATCTCAACATCGCCAACATCATCTCGGCGGCCGAGGTCACCCATGCCGACGCCATCCATCCCGGTTACGGCTTCCTGTCGGAGAACGCCCAGTTCGCCGAGATTGTTGAAAGCCACGGCCTTATCTGGGTCGGTCCCAAGCCAGAGCATATCCGCATCATGGGCGACAAGGTCGAGGCCAAGCGCACCGCCGCCAAGCTCGGCCTGCCGCTCGTTCCCGGATCGGAAGGCCCGGTCGAAGGGCCAGAGGAGGCGCGCGCTGTCGCGGCCGAGACCGGCTACCCGCTGCTGATCAAGGCGGCGTCGGGTGGCGGCGGACGCGGCATGAAGATCGTGCGCGAAGAGTCCGAACTCGACAGCCAGATGGGCCAGGCCCGTTCGGAAGCGAAGTCTGCCTTCGGCGACGACACTGTCTACATCGAAAAATATCTCGGCGACCCGCGCCACATCGAGTTCCAGGTGTTCGGCGACGGCAACGGCAATGCCGTCCACATCGGCGAGCGGGATTGTTCGATCCAGCGCCGTCACCAGAAGGTCATCGAGGAAGCGCCGTCCCCGGTCATCACGCCGGAGCAGCGCGAGCGGATGGGCGGCATCGTCGCCAAGGCCATGGCCGACATGGGCTATCGTGGCGCAGGTACCATCGAATTCCTCTACGAGAACGACGAATTCTACTTCATCGAGATGAACACCCGCCTGCAGGTGGAGCATCCGGTGACGGAGATGATTTCCGGCCTCGACCTGGTCCGCGAGCAGATCCGCGTAGCCCAGGGCGACGGCCTGTCGGTGACGCAGGACCAGATCCACCTGCACGGGCACGCGATCGAATGCCGCATCAATGCCGAGGATCCGCAGACCTTCACCCCGTCGCCGGGCCTGGTGAAGAACTTCGTCGCGCCGGGCGGCATGCACGTCCGCGTCGATAGCGGCCTCTATGCTGGCTATAAGGTCCCGCCTTACTACGACAGCATGATCGCCAAGCTGATCGTCTACGGCACCACCCGCGAACGCTGCATCATGCGCCTGAAGCGCGCGCTGGAGGAGTTCGTGGTCGAGGGGATGAAGACGACCGTGCCGCTTCACCAGCGTATCGTCCGCACCGAGGATTTCCTCGCCGGCGACTATACGATCAAATGGCTCGAGAGCTGGCTCGAGGCTAATCCGGAATAGCGGAAGAGGGGGGCAGGGTTGATGGCTCAGGAACCGTTCCCGCTGACGCCGCTCGAGCAGCTTCCGCTGATGATCGATCATGATGCGATCGAGGAAGCCTATCTGCCTTTCCTGCTCGACGGTCGGGCCGGCGACAAAGCGTGGAAAAGCGACTTCGCGCGCCGTCGTCGCCGCGCGCTGACCCGGATGATCCGGCGCATCCTCGGTCTCCGGCCCGATGAAAAACTGCCGTCGCGGGGCGATCGCCGCGCCGCGATCGCGGACCCGGGCAATTTCGATCTCGCCGGCGGACCGCAACAGCCGGGCGCCTGGAAATGGAACAATCGTAAGCTGGCGCTCGACGCCACGGCCGCCGCGCGCCTGCGCGCCCCCTTGCTCGCCGCCGTGATCGACCGCCTGCGGCCTGCAAAGGTGCTGGAAGTCGAGTGCGGCAACGGCATCAACCTGCTTTCGCTTGCTGGTCATTTTCCCGAGATTGCGTTCACTGGAATCGACGTGACCCGTGCCGACATCGAGGCGGCGAAGAAGGTCCAGGCCGGGGAGTCGCTGCCCCGGCACCTGGCGGACTACATTCCTCTCGAATTTACCGATCCCAAGGCGTTCAAGCGCATCGCGTTCCAGCAGGGCAATGCCGCGAAACTGCCCTTTGGGGACGGTGAATTCGACCTCGTTTTCACCGTCCTCGCCGCCGAACAGCTGGAACTCATCCGCGATCAGGCGCTGGCCGAGATCGCCCGTGTGTCGCGTGGCTATGTCCTGATGCTGGAGCCGTTCCGCGATGCAAACCTGAAGGGCGTGCGTCGCCTCAATGCGCTCACCCGCGACTATTTCCGCGGCTCCATCAAGGGGTTGGAGCGTTTCGGGCTGGAGCCGGTCTGGGCGACCGAAGATTTCCCGCAGGAGGCCTTTGTCGGCAGCCCGCTTGTCCTCGCGCATAAGGTGAGATGATGAAGGCAGTGATCTACCATAACCCGATGTGCGGCACGTCGCGCAAGACGCTCGACATCCTCCGCGAAGAAGGCGCCGATCCGGAAGTCATCGAATATATGAAGACGCCGCCCAGCCGCGAGGAGCTGAAGGCGCTTTACGAGCGCGCCGGCATCACTCCGCGCGACGGCCTTCGTGCCAAGGAACCGCTGGCGGAAGAGCTTGGCCTCACCCGCGACGACGTCACCGACGACGAAGTGCTCGACGCCATGATGGAGCATCCGATCCTCATCAACCGGCCGCTGGTCGCGACCGACAAAGGCGTCGTCCTTGCCCGTCCACAGGACAAGGTTCGCGACATCCTGTAAGCTCGGCTCATGTCCGGCCTCGACCCTCGGCTTCTCCTTCGCGGCTATGCTGCCGGCATCTTCCCGATGGCTGACAGCCGCGATGCGCACGACATTTTCTGGGTCGAGCCCCGCAACCGGGCGATCATCCCGCTCGACCGCTTCCATGCCTCGCATTCACTACTAAAGGTCATCCGCCGGGGCACGTTTACCGTCACCCGCGACCGGGCCTTCGCGCAGGTTATCCACGCCTGCGCCAAGCGGGACGAGACCTGGATCAACGCCGATATCGAGCGCGCGACGCTCGGCCTCCACGCCGCCGGCCACGCCCATTCGATCGAATGCTGGCAGGGAGATGACCTAGTCGGCGGGCTCTACGGCGTGCGCCTTGGCCGCGCACTCTTCGGCGAATCCATGTTCAGCCGGGCGACGGATGCCTCCAAGGTTGCGCTGGCGTGGCTCATCGCCCGCATGCGCGTCGGCCATTTCACTCTGCTCGATTGCCAGTTCATGACCAGCCACCTTGCCTCATTGGGCGCGGTGACGGTGGCCCGCGAAGCCTATGTCGAGTTGCTGTCCGTGGCGTTGGGCGCCGGCGCAGGAGCCGCAGGCGTCGACGTCGGCGGTGCTTCGGTGGCCGGCTCGGTCACATTGCCCCCGCCGGATTTCACCGCGCTCGATGGCTTGCTTGAAGAAGCGGGCGCGGCAGGCGCCGCAGGCCCTGCCGGAAAACTCATCGCGCAGCTCTTGGGCCAGACGTCATAGACCGGATGCTCGACGACGTTGAGCGACGGGCTTTCCTTGTAAAGCCAGCCTGAGAACACCCGGTTCCAGTTCTTGTCCGTCCGCTGGACGTCAAGCTGGATGAAGGCGCCGGTCAGCTTCTGCACTTCCCACGGCGCCGTCGTCTCGCAGGCGCGCAGGCGGACGACGACGTCCTTCACCCGGATCGCCTGCCCCGGCTTCAACGTCAGGTCCTTGACGATGCCGTTGCGCTTGTTGAGCAGGCCGATCACCGCGACACGGTCGGCCATGGGTGTCACGCCCGGCTGGTTCGCGGATTTCGGGATGGCGATGGTGACGGCATTGCCCTCGGGCGGCTCGTCCGGGCCGCGATTGCAGCCGGCCAGCAGCGCGGCCGCCAGCAAGAGCGTCGCTTTCTTCACGCCTCGTCGGGTGTCCAGGCGCTGTAATCGCCCGTCGTGGCCGGCCGCTCACCAAGCCCGCGCAACGACCCCGAAGGAACCCAGGCTTCGCCGCTGCCGGTCAGATTGGCGATTGGCGCCTTTTCCCAGGTCCGCCTCGTGGGCAGGCCCTTTTCGGGCAGATCGTCGATGGTGCCGCGGAGCCAGGACTGCCAGCCCGGCGGGACGACACTGCCGTCATTATTGCCGGCATAGATGACCCAGCGCCGCGCCGGATTGTCCTTGTGCTGGAAATAGACGTTGCCGGCCTCGTCGCGGCCGACTTCACGGCCGTGACGGCGCGTCGTGATGCTGGTGCCCCACGAGGCTCCGTTCCACCAGGTAAAGGCGTTTGCCAACCATCCCATAATGCGAAGAGCCTCTGCCCCGTCGCGTGCCCAAGTGCAAGCGAGGAGAGGGCGGAGCGTCGCCTATTTCGGCCCGAGTGCCCGCCGTTTCCAATAATCCCAGGCCCGTTCGGGGTCGCCCCGCAAAGCCAGCATGGCCCGCGCTTCGTCGGCCGAGATATATTTGATCTGCCCGCCAAGCTGGATCGCCGCCAGCTGCGCCCGGGCATTGGCTTCAAGCCAGATGGCGTTGCGGACTGCGACCCTCAACTCTCGCGATACGACCACCGCGCCATGGCCGCGGAGCAGGACGGCGACGCCTTTGCCCAGTGTCGTTGCCAGCGAGGCGCCAAGCGCAGGGTTACGGACGAGGATGCCCTGCGCATCTGGATCGCCGGCGGATCCCGAATCCCAGACCGGCACGCCGCTCGCAAGGAAGGCCGCCATGTGAAAGACCGGACGCAGCGGCACGGTGCTGACGGAAAACGGGATAACGGAGGCCGAATGGCTGTGGATGACCGCGTCCAAGTCGGGCCGGGCCTTGTAGATCTCGCCATGGATGAAGCGTTCGATGAACTCCTTCGATTCTCCTGGAGTGACCAGGTTGGAGTCGAGGTCGAACTCGACGATGTCATCGGGCGTGACGAACTCGGCGGCGACCGAGCGCGCGATCAAATAATGGTTCGGCCTGGTCGGGTGCCGGATGCTGACATGGCCATAGGCGTCGAGCACGCCTTCATGCGCAAGGATGCGGTTGGCGACGACCAGGTCCTCGATCACCCGCGGATCGACTCCCAGCCGGGTTGCGGCGGCAGCGACGCCCGGCAGGCTCTGGGCAGGCGCGGGGGCCGCGGCTAGCAGCAACAAGGCACCCAGGACCATCATCAATCGGCTTGGCAGCATGGCGAACTCCCTCAACGGGCCGGCGACTGACCGACTGGTAGCCGCAAAACCGGCTCGGGGGGATAGTGTTGGGCCATCAGCGCGGCGTAACTACTTTTCCAGCAACCCCCTTCCTGCACCAGCATCTGGTCGCCGTGGCAGTTGTAGAGCTCGGGTTCGTCGATGCCGGGCGGCGTTACCGACTTCATCTCCAGTGCCTCCGCCGCCTGCATCAGCCTCCGCCGCATACGGATGATCGCCGCGTCGGATGCCGACAGATGCTCCTTCGTCCGGTCGACGATGGCGCCCATGCTCTCCTGCATGGCCGCGTCCTGGATCGGTGTTTCGTCCTCCATACCGGTGAAATTGTGGGTCTTCTGCCGCTGGCGATCGAGGAGATAGTCATTCTCCGCCCGGGCCGCGAAATTGCCGCGACCGTACCAGCCGTCCGTGTCCGGCAGGAAACCCGACGGCCCCACGCGGCCCTTGTGGCCCAGCCTTTCCTCCGCAGTCAGGTCGCGTTCCTGGCTCCAGTTCGCCTCCCAGATCATGACGTGCTCATTGTCCATCGGCACCCAGATCTTCAGCCGGTTCAGCCCGCCATAGCATGGGACGCTCGTGTAGAAGGGCAATTGGAACTGGGTGACGCGCCAGTAACGCTCGGTCCCCGCGGTGCCGCGCCCGGCGCCGTACATGACACCGACCGCCGTATCCTCGACCTCGAGCAGCGGCCGCCGGTCCGCCGTGATGATCGGCCGCAGCGCATCGCCGATCGCCGGCGCATTCGCTTCCAGCCGGCTGTGCAGGAACCCCAGATGCGAGGAGTCGAAATCGCCCTCCATCGCCTGCACCCAATTGCAGTTGCGGATGTACCTCAGCGTCGATTTGCGCTCGATCGGTGCAGCGGCCCAGCCCATCGCCGGCAAGGGCGGCAGGTCTGCGCCGCTCCTTTCGCCCATGTAGGTCCAGACGATCCCATTGGCTTCGCGGCACGGATATGAAGTGGCTCGGACCTTGCGTTGCAGCGGGCATTCGCCGGGCTCGTTCGGCATGTCGAGGCACTTGCCCTCAACGTCGAATTTCCAGCCGTGATAGACGCAGCGCAGCCCGCCTTCCTCATTGCGGCCATAGAAAAACGAAGCGCCACGGTGCGGGCAATTGTGGTCGAGCAGCCCGACCCGGCCTTCAGTGTCCCGAAACGCCACCAGGCTCTCGCCGAGCAGCCGCACCCGGACCGGCGTCCCGTCCGGTTCGGACAACTCTTCCGAATAACATAGCGGAATCCAGTACGACCGCAGCAGGCCGCCCATCGGGCTGCCCGCGTTCACGTTCGTAAGATACAGGTTCCCCGCTTCGTCCAAAGACGCCCCCCGCAACATATGTTGCACAGATGGCGAAATCCCTCAATCGGGCCCTTCGCAGGGCGTGTCCGCCGCTTGCTTTACCTCTTGGGTTTCGCGGAGGCGTGTAGCCTAGCGTCCGTTTTCGACCCATTGCGGACATTAGCGCCGAAGGCTGAACAGAACGTCATTCCTCTTTCCAGCCGGCCGAAACCTGGGCGGAATGCATGGCTGCGGCTTCAAGGTCACGCTCCCGTTCATTCATTCACTCATGTGAGAATTAATATTGTCGAGCGCCCCAATTTGCGGCAGTCTCCATCCATAACGCCGGAGAGCGTGTGGGAGAGGGGATCAGCGATGAAAAAGCTTTGCTTGATGTCAGCAGTTTCGGTCGTGGCACTCAGCATCAGTGCCCAAGCCATGGCGCAATCGGGTACAGAGACCGCAGCGGTTCAAGATACTGAAGCCGGCGCAAACGACGACCAAGGCGAGACCCTCATCGTCACTGCTCAGCGCCGCCGTGAGAATTTGATGCGCACGGCTGTCTCGGGCTCAGTGCTGTCGGGCGACGAGCTCACTCGCAAGGGTGTGGCCAACGTCGACCAGCTGCAGTTCGCCGCGCCGAGCATGACGGTCAACAATTTCGGCCAGGGCAACGATTTCAACATCCGCGGCATCGGCAAGGCCGAGCACAACACGCAGACCACGACCGGCGTCATCACCTATCGCGACGGTGCGCCGAGCTTCCCCGGCTATTTCACGCAGGAACCCTATTTCGACGTCGACAACATCCAGATCCTGCGCGGACCCCAGGGCACCGTCGTCGGCCAGAACTCGACCGGCGGCGCCGTCTTCGTGAACACGAAGGACCCGGTCATCGGACATTTCGGCGGGTACGCCCAGGCCAGCCTCGGCAACTACCACGACCTCGGCATGCAGGCCGCGGTCAATGTGCCGATCAGCGACAGCTTCGCGGCGCGCGTCGCTCTGTTCACCGAGCACCGCAACAGCTTCTACGACATCACCGGCCCGTTCGGCAGCGACTATAATTTCAACAAGGGTGACCAGCACCTCTATGCGGGCCGGCTCAGCCTGCTGTTCAGGCCTACGGACGCGCTGACGATCGTGTCGAAGACCGACATCGATTACCTCAACATGGGGGCTTATCCCGCCGACGTTTACACGAACCGGTTCGAGAACCTGCCTTATGGCAGCAGCACTCCCAACCCCGGCCACACCGACCTGTTTGACCTGCACCTGAACGCCCCGCAGGCTGCCCGGGACAAGTTCTTCCGCGAAGTGCTGCGCGCGGAATATGAGACGAGCAGCGGTATCCGCCTCCGCTCCGTCTCGGCCTTTGCGAAGGGCAACATCATGTACAAGGCGGACCTGGACGGGACCGCTTCGGATGCACCGCACCCGCTCGATCCGGGGGGGCTAGCAAGGAACTGGACGTTTTTTGACGACGTCGACGAGCGCCAGATCTCGCAGGAATTCAACGTCATCTCGCCGGACGACCAGCGGTTCACCTGGCTGGCGGGCGCGTTCGGCGTGTGGAACAAATATGATTTCAAGAAGCCGTACAAGCTGGGCTGGAACGTTTGCTATCCGTTCGATATCGGAGCGTGCAAATACCTGCTCCAGGGCATTAACCAGACGCGCTCGCTCGCGCTGTTCGGCGAGGTCGGGTACAAGATCACGCCTAATCTGAAACTCGAGGTTGGCGGCCGCTATACCTGGAGCCGGACCGAGAACGACGTCGACGTCCTGTTCTATACGCTCCCGGTGGTCGACGATGAAAGCGAGAGGTTCAAGAACTTCTCCTACAAGGTCTCGCTCGGCTGGGACATCAATCCGAACCATTTCCTTTACGCCTTCGTCGCGACGGGATTCCGGCCGGGCGGCCTGAACGTGCCGCTTCCGTCCATCTACGGAATAACTGCTGCACCGTTCGATTCAGAAAAGGTGCAGTCGTTCGAGGCAGGTTGGAAGGGCCAGTTCGCCGACGGCAAAATCCGTGCGACTGTCAACGGATTCTACAACAACTACAAGGATTTCCAGGTCGGCATCGGCTACCCGCAATTCCCGATCGCGGCAGTCGAAGTGAACGTGCCGGACACCACCAAGATCTACGGCGCCGAAGCGGAAATAAGCGCCCATCTCGATCGCCTGTCACTCAGCGCCGGGTTCAACATCCTGCACAGCGAACTGGGCGAGTTCTATGCGGTCGATCCGCGCACGGTAACCGTAGTCGGTTGCGATCCCCAGAACGGTCCGGAAAGCTCGACCTGCATCGATCTCTCCGGACGCCGGCAAACCTACGCACCGAACTTCACGTTCAACGCGTCGGCCTCGTACGAAATCCCGCTTGGCCAGAGCGACACGCTGACCCCGACGATAAACTACGGGCATATCGGATCGCAGTGGGCAACGTTGTTCCAGCGTAAGGACCTTGGCGACCTCTTGGAGGCCCGGAAGATCGTCAACGCGGAGATCGCTTGGAACCACGGCAGCTGGACGGTGACTGCTTATGGCACCAACCTGACCGACCAGCATTACGTGGCGGCTCTCAACAGCAACCTCGATTTCGCCGGTGCTCCGCGCCAGTACGGAATCAAGGTCAACAAGCAGTTCTAAGCCTCGTGCCGGCCTCCGACCTGGAGGCCGGCGACCTTTTCCTCGGACCGGCGGGCGGTTTTCATGCAGTCTTATGGCCTGACCGTAGACAAGTTCCTCGAACATGCGGCTCGGTGGTTCGGTGACAAGACGATTGTCGGGGCAAGCGGCGGTGCCGTACAGGCGCGGACCAGTTACGCCGACGTCTACGATCGCAGCAACCGGATGTCCGGCGCGCTGGAGTCCCTGGACCTCGAAGCGGGAGACAGGCTGGCGACGCTGGCCTGGAACACGCCGCACCATTTCGAAATCTATTTCGCCGCGATGGGCGCCGGCATCGTCTGCCATACGCTCAACCCGCGCTTCTCGGTCGACCACCTAGTCGCCATCGTGAACGAGGCAGAGGGCCGGGCGTTGGCGGTTTCAGCGGACCTGGCGCCGTTGGCCGCACAGCTGCTGCCGCAATGCCGAAGCATCGAACATGTCATCATCCTTGATGGCAAGGCCGATGCCGGAACGGGCGCGGTGCAGTTCGAAACACTATTGCGGGAACGCGGCCGCAAGGTCGCCTGGGGAGAGTTCGACGAAAACGCGCCGGCGGGCCTCTGCTACACGTCGGGCACGACGGACAAGCCGAAGGGCGTCCTCTACACGCATCGCTCCAACTATCTGCACACGTTGAGGGCGTTGCAGGCTGATGTAGTGGCGTTGACCGCGGACGATGTCCTGCTCCTGGCGGTACCGATGTTCCACGCCAATGGCTGGGGCCTTCCCTTCGCAGCGCCGGCAGTCGGATCGACCTTGGTGCTGCCGGGGCGCGATCTGGACGGCGCCAGTCTTGCCAGGCTGATCCGTGAGGAGTCCGTGACTATTGCCGTCGGCGTCCAGTCGGTCTGGCTCGGACTTGCCGATCACGTTCAGCAGACAGGCGACCAATTGCCATCGCTCAAGCGCGTGCTGATCGGCGGGTCGAGCTGCCCGGATTCCTTGCTGCGCCGGCTCGAGCAAGTGCTTGGCGCCGAGATCCAGACCAGCTGGGGAATGACCGAGCTGTCGCCGATCGGGACGATGGCGCCGCCGGGACGCATAGCGGGTTTGCCGCGCGGGTCGGGCAGGCCCGCGATGGGCCTGAACCTCAAGCTCACCGACGCCACCGGAGCGACCTTGCCGAAGCAAAGGGGCGTGCAGGGCCATCTGAAGGTCAAGGGCCACAGCGTGGTCGATCGCTATTACGGCGCCGAGCAGCCCGCACTCGACAAGGAAGGCTATTTCGACACCGGCGACCTGGCGATGATCGACGAGGCGGGGTTCGTCACCATCTGCGGCCGTTCGAAGGACCTGATCAAATCCGGCGGCGAGTGGATCAATCCGACCGAGATCGAGGCGATCGTTGGCATGCATCCGCGAGTGCGGCACGTCGCCGTCATCGCCCGCGACGATGCCAAATGGGGCGAGCGGCCGGTAATGGTCGTTGAATGCGAAGAAGATTTAGCGGCAATCGATCCGGTCGGCCTGCTCAGGGGCAAGGTTCCCGACTGGTGGCTGCCTTCGGACGTCGTGCAGGTCGAGCAGATTCCGCTTTCAGCGTCCGGCAAGATCGACAAGCGCCAGTTGCGCGCCGACTTCGCCGCCGGACAGCTCACCGCCCAGGCAGTTACGCAGTAACGATCAGCAACCGGCTGCCTTGGGTGGCATGGACGGCGAAGCAATGCCGACGTTCCAGTTCCACGGCTGGTTGCCCTGGGCCCGGCGGCGGCACATGACTTCCTCATTGAGCTTGAACATGCCGGGCATCAGCTCGCTTGCGGGTTGCGGCGTGCTAGCGAAGTGCATGAAGCTGCGGGTGGCTCCATAGGCGGGCCAAGCGGGCTGGTTCTTCGCGGTCGGTTTGCCGGTCGCAGCGAAGCTCGCCCAATAATCGAGCATTGCTTCCGACATGCTCTGCTCGGTCGCCGTGGCCGGAATCTTCGGCCAGTTCGGCCCGAGCTTGTCGAATGTACCGAACATGTATGGCAGTTCGCTGGCGTGAAAGGCGTGAAGGCCGGCCTTGTCCATTGCCGGGTAGCCGTGGTCGAACAAATAGAGATAAGCGCGTTGTCCCAGCGCCGCCTGGTCGCGCACCAGCCGTTCCGCAGTCCAGCCGTAGAGGCTGTCGCGCGTCGCTGCGAGCATGCTCTCGCGGTAATCTGTCGCGGGATAGAGTTTCAAAAAGGCATCGGCGAGATCGCCGTATCGCGCGCGAATTTCCTTTTCATAATCCGCGGCGGTTGCCGGGGCCGTCGGCAGCAAGATCGTCAGCGAACGAATTTCGCCCTGGTTGAAGCCGGCCAGCATCGGAATGCGTGACTGCTTCTTCTGGTCGAACGTATTGACGGTCTGGTCCGGCAATATCTTTCCGTCGACCGATGCCCAGGGGGAATAGTTAAGCTTGGCGGCAGCCTCGAGCAGCGCTTTCGGTTCCATCGCGCGCATCGCCGCGATCCCGCTCGCACCGAGATGCTGCTGGACATAGGTCCCGACGGACTCGCCCGACGGCTGGCCGAACGTGTCGCGCTTCAGGTCGGGCATCGTGATCATGTAGGCGCTTTGCGCGATCGCTTTGTGGAACAGCCCTTGGGCGGGCGGCGACTGCATGAGGAACATGACGCTGAGCGCGCCCGCCGACTCTCCCATGATCGTGACGTTCGACGGGTCGCCACCGAACGCGGCGATATTGTCATGGACCCAGCGGAGCGCGAGAATCTGGTCGAGCAGGCCGTAGTTGCCGGAAATGCCGTCCTTGCTTTCAGCGCTCAGTTCCGGATGGGCGAGCCAGCCTAGCACACCGAGGCGATAGTTGATGGAGACAACCACGAGGCCGCGATCAGCGAGCTTGCCCCCGTTATAGGTTCCTTCGCCGCTGAAGCCGGTTTGCAAAGCGCCGCCGTGGATCCAGACAAGGACCGGCGCCTTTTTCGCTTTTGCGGGAGCCCACACATTCAAGGTCAGGCAGTCCTCGCTCATCGGCGGGGGGCTGGCCGGATTGTAGACGGTTGCCAATTTGCTCGTGGGCTGGAAGCAAGCCTTGCCGAGTTCGGTTGCCGGCCGCACGCCGTCCCATTTCGCCAGCGGCACGGGAGGCCGCCAGCGCAAATTGCCGACCGGCGGCTCGGCGTAAGGAATGCCGAAGAAGGTGCGCATGCCAGCGCTCTCGCTGCCCTGCACGGTGCCGGCGGGCGCCTTGGCGATCGATGGGGCGGCTTGGGCTGGGTTGGAAGCCAACAAAATCGCAGCAGTCAAAACGAGCCATGGGCGCATGTCATTTTGCCTTTGCGAAGCGCGGCTCGGCTTTCAGCCGCCGGGCGAGGAGGACGAAAAAGAAGATGGCGACGAGGTAGAAGGGGGTCATCGTGTAGAGCGAGATCTGCAGCGAATTTTCGTGGCCCTGCGCCGCAAAGTAATCGCTCGCCGCGCCGACATAGGTCGGGCCGAGCCCTAGCCCGATGAAGTTCATGACCAGCAGCAGCAAGGCGCCGCTCAGGACGCGCTCTTCCGGACGAACTTCCTCCTGAACGAGGGCGATCGACGAGGAGAGATAGAAATAGTTGAGGAACATGGCGACGGTCAGGAAGACCAGTGCCAGCCGCCAGTCTGGTGCCCAGACGAACAGCAGATAAAAGGGCATTGCCGCGGCGAGCGAAATCGCCGGAGCCACTGCGTAAGCCGCACGCGATTGCCGGGTGAAACGGTCGATGATGCGTCCCGACACGAGCATGCCGCCACTCATGCCCATGGCGACGACCAGAGCATACCAGATGGCGACGTCGTTCAGGGTCATCCCCTTTTCCCGCATCAGGAAAAGGACCGCGAAATTGCCTAAGCCGTAAGTGACGAACTGCGTCGCTCCGCTGCCGAGGGATGCAAGCAGCAGGACGGGGTTGCGGAAGAATGCGGTGATCGTCGCGATGAATGGAGCCTTGGCGGGAGCCGCGCCCTGACCTTCGCCCGAATGCAGGCGATCGAGGGCCCCGCGCTCGGGCTCACGAATGGTAAGCTTTACGACAACCGCGGCAACGATGCCGATGACGCCGATCGTGATGAACGCATCGCGCCAGTCGAACGCCGCAGCGATGCTCGCGCCGAACGCAATGCCGATCGCGGCGCCGATCGGGGGACCAAGATTGTAGATTCCCAGAGCGGTGCCGCGTTCGCCGGGCGGAAAGGTATCCGTGATCAAGGCATAGGATGGAGGAACGCCGCCGGCTTCGCCAAAGCCCACGGTCATTCGGGCGATGACCAGCTGCGTGTAGTTCGCCGACATGCCGCAGGCGGCGGTTGCCGCGCTCCATATCGCGCAGGCCAAAGACAGGACATTCACGCGGTTAGTGCGGTCCGCGAACCAGCCAACCGGAATGGCGATGAAGCAATAGAAGAAGGCGAAATAGAGTCCGCCGATAAGGCCCAGCTGCCCGTCGGTGATATGCAAGCTGTCCTGGATCGGCTTGGCAAGAATGCCGAGCAGCTGGCGATCGAGGAAATTGAGAACATAGACGAACGTCAATGTGACGAGCATCACGGTCTGCGTGCGGCGCGACGGCGGGTTGTGGGCCCCTGCGGCGGCGACCCCGGTCAAGGCTTGCGACCAGCGCTGCATGAACGAACGATCGGGTGGCGGGAACATGCCTCGACCGCGAAAACAAAGACGATCAAGAGCCTCTCCCGGACTTCGAACGCGGCACGAGTTTAGAGTGCAATCGCAAAGCCGAGTCAATGGACACTATCACGTGCGTGAATATTGTTGCGACAGGCGCGGGGCGGCTTGACGCGCACCGAACTGGGGGGGAAGAGTCATCGGCATGAAGGAAGGCAAGGTAAACCAAGGTCGCTCCGTCAAAGCCCGGCAGCGGGCGGAAATGACCGAGCAGATCCTCAACGCGGCCGAGTATCTTTTTTCGAAGCACGGTCTCTATGGTGTGACGCTGAAGGACGTGGCCAAGCTGGTCGGCGTCCACCACACCCTTCTCAACTACTATTTCTCCGACAAGCGCGCATTGTTCGATGCGGTGTTCGCGCGGCGTGCGGTCGTGACCATCGATCGCCGCATGAAGGCGATGGAAGAATATGAACGAAGCTGCGGCGGCAAGCTGACGGTCGAAGGCGCGCTTCACGCC
The DNA here is from genome assembly GCF_023516555.1 of Sphingomonas alba. Lineage (GTDB taxonomy): Bacteria > Pseudomonadota > Alphaproteobacteria > Sphingomonadales > Sphingomonadaceae > Sphingomicrobium > Sphingomicrobium album. The sequence continues at coordinate 864,661 of NZ_JAMGBD010000001.1, read as the reverse complement.
TTCCTGGACACAGATCTCGATACGTACATCAGTGGGGGCGAGGGCTGGAAAAATTATGCATCCCTAACCGCCCAGGTCGCGAACACCCCGGAATGGGGCGCGGACATGATGGATAACCATTTCGATCCGGTCGTCCTGCGGCTCATCGACCTGTTGAAAAAGGCGGTCCCGGAGGCCGAGCCGAAGGACATTTTCTGGGCATATCATTTCGTGACCGGGGCCCTGATGCTCACGCTGGCGCGGACGGGGCGCATCGATAAGCTTTCAGGCGGCCTTTGCCACTCCGACGATTTCCAGGCGGTCAAGGAGCGCATGACGACGTTCATGGCCGCCGGCATTCGCGCCATCTGCACGCCCAAGGCCTGATTGCCCGGAAGCTTCGCTCACTATCTTGATAGTGAATGTCATTGCCTCTAGCCTCCCCTGAAATTCGCAGGAGCAGTCGGTGAATCTCAAAGACAATGTCGCGATCGTCACAGGGGCCGGCGGCGGGCTCGGCCGCGCCCATGCGGAATATCTCGCCCGTAAAGGCGCGAAGGTTGTGGTCAACGACCTTTCACCGGAGAGCATCGAGGCGACAGTCGAAGCGATCCGGGCTGCCGGCGGCGAGGCGATCGGCAGCGTCGCTTCGGTGACTAACGAGGCGGCAGTCGAGCGCATGGTCGAAGACGCGGTGCGCGAATGGGGTCGCATCGACATTCTCGTCAACAATGCAGGCATTCTTCGCGACCGCAGCTTCACCAAGATGTCGATCGATGAGTTCCGCCTGGTGGTCGATGTCCATCTCATCGGATCGGCCATCTGCACAAAGGCCGTTTGGGAACTGATGCGCGAGCAGAACTATGGGCGCATCGTCATGACGACGTCGTCGTCGGGCCTGTTCGGCAATTTCGGGCAAGCCAATTACGGCGCGGCCAAGATGGCGCTCGTGGGGCTGATGCAGACGCTCGCCATCGAAGGTTCGAAATACAATATTCGCGTAAACTGCCTGGCGCCCACCGCCGCGACCGGCATGACGCAGGACATTCTTGGAACCGACCAGCTGGCCGCGCTTGCACCGGAGCTCGTCAGCCCTGCGCTGCTGCTGTTGGCGGGAGCCGACGCCCCGACCAGGGCCATTGTCTGCGCCGGAGCCGGGCACTTTGCCCGATCTCACATCACATTGACCGATGGCATGTTCATCGGTGCCGGCGAGGATGCTGGCGAGGAATTGATCCGCAGCTGGGACGCGGTTTCAGACCGGTCGGGCGAAATCGTTCCGGACTATGGTTTCACGCAGGCCGAGCGGGAGGTGGCGAGCGCAAGCGCCGGCAAGCAATTCGCAGTCCTTGGTTAGGATGTACCGGGATCAGTGGCGCGTGTCGGCTTTCGATTGTTCCTGCCTCTAGAGCGCTAGCGTCCGCTTTCCACCCAAATCGGACGCTAGCCCGCCTCTAATCCCAAGCCCTCGAAATGCTCGATGCGGCGCGGGGCGATGATCAGGCCGTCGACGCCCGGCGTATCGAGGACGAAGCGAATTGCGGCTTCGGCAACGGTCTGGCCTCCGGCCTCGGCCTGCTGGCGTAGCCGCTCGATCGCGGCGAAACTCTCCTCGGTCGCATAGGCGGCACCAAATTCCGGCGCGTGGGCAAACCGGCTGCCGGATGGCGCCTCATCACCGGGTCGATACTTACCCGTCAGGAAGCCACCGGCGAGCGGGCTGAAGGCGGTGTAGCGAAGGCCGGTTTCGGCGCAGTAGGGGATGAAATCCTCCGCGTCGCTTCGGCTGAGCAGGTTGAACTCATTCTGCAAATATTCGAAGCGCCCGCCGAGGTTGCTGCCGGCTAGCTTCCGGACCGCCTGCGCGTCGGCCAGCGTCGCGTTCGAAATGCCGAAGCGGTCGATCTTGCCGGCCTCCGCTGCGCGCTCCATCGCGCCGAGCGTCTCGTCCAGCGGCGTAACCCGGTCGAATTCGTGAATGTAATAAAGGTCGATCCGCTCGACCCCCAGCCGGCGCAGGGATTGGTCAAGGTGATGTGCGATCTGCGCGCGGCATAACGGACTCTCGCCGGCAGAAGCGCCGTGCGGATTGCCGACCTTTGTGGCGATCTGTGCACCTTGGACGAATGCCGGGCCCTGCGCCCTCAGCCATTCGCCAAGGACGGTCTCGCTCGCGCCGCCGCCATAAGTGTTGGCCGTGTCGAACCGGCGAATGCCAAGCCGCCGGGCATGGTCGAGCAATTGCAGCGCCTGGGTGTCACTGTCGCCGGCGTCGCGCAGGCTCGGCGAAGACCCGATGCCGCCGAAATTGCCGCAACCGAACCAGATCCGCTCGATATCGTCCCGGCCCAGCATGCCGCGCTATCGCTTCCAGGCCACCATATCCCCGGCCTTGATGCCCAGTTCGTCGGAACGGCCTCCGTTGATCTCCAGCACGGCCTCGACGATGTCCCCTGAGCCGACCGGCTCCAGCGACAGCGGCACGACATTCTGCTCGATCCTGAGGATTTTGCCGCCCGGCGAGACGAAGATCATGTCGAGGGGGATGAGCGTGTCCTTCATCCAGAAGGCGACCGTCTGCGCCGGCTGATAGGGGAAGATCATGCCATGGTCGGCCGGCATCGACTGGCGGTGCATCAGGCCGTTGGCATGCTCCTCGGGCGTCCGCGCGACTTCCACGACGAAATGGTGGGCCTGGCCCGCGGCGGTGGTGATCGTCAGAGGCACCTGGTCGAGCCCTGCTGCGGATTGCTCCAGCGGTTCACTGCCTGGCTTGGGGTGGCAGGCGGCGAGGGGGATGAGGAACGCAAGCGCGAGCGCGCCGGCGATCAGACGTGGCGAAGCTCGACGGCGGTCAGGCCCTTCTTGCCCTCCGCGATCCGGGCTTCCATCCGGTCGCCCGGCTGCAAGTCGTTGATCCCGGCGCTGCGCACTGTCTCCATATGGACGAAGATATCGCTGTCCGGGTCCGCGACGCGATTGATGAACCCGTAGCCCTTGACGCGATTGAACCACTTGACCTCCACCGGCTCGAACTCCCCGGCGTTATCGGCAAGTGCCTTGCGATCGGCCCGGTCGGCGGAAGGCATGGCGGGCCGGGCCGCGCCCGGCAAGACCTTCGAAAGGTCGATAGACAGGATTTTGCGCGCCTGCAGCCCGCGATCCTGCTGCTCGGCGATGCATTCGACCAGCGCGCCCTCAGGCAGGCTGCGCCGGCCATGGTCGCGCAGGACGGAGAAATGGATGAGAACGTCGCCCTCGACCTGGTCGCTGACCAGGAAGCCGAAGCCGCGCGTCGCGTCGAACCATTTGATTCGGCCCTCGACGTGGATCCCGTTGGGGAACGCGTCTTCGTCTGGAAGGATTTCGACGGTCACAGGCTCGCTCGCAGAATCAACGGCGGTGCCAACGGGCTCTTCACCCTTCGGCGCTTCGGTCGCGATAGGCGTCGCTTCGGCACTCGTTTGACGCACTTCCAACTCTTACCACGTGGAAGCCCGGCATTAAACAATATTAAGAAGACATTTAATCAGGCAAAATCCTGAAGGCTTTCGGCGTCGATTTCCGCCCCCGGCGCCAGGCTAAGGATACTCTTCGCCAGCCTGAAGTCGTGACCGGCGCGGACCATGGCCGCCAGCGCCTTCTCCTTTTGTGCCGGTTCGGGGTTTTCACTGGCATAGGGCCCGATGCGCCGCCGTTTCGCGAAATGCAGCGCCGCTGCGACCGCTTCCTCACGCGCATGGTCCCGCGCCGCTTCGCCGTCGCTTTCCTCGATCCCCGCCGCGTGCAGGGCCTGGCCGACCCGCCGCGCCCCATATCCGCGCGCCGTCAGCGATCGCGATTTCGACAGCGCGAAGGCGGCATCGTCGACGAAGCCCAGTCGCGCCGCCTTCGCGACCAGCGCTTCGACCGGCGGCTCGCCATTTCCCGCCCAGCCGCGCTCCCTGACCTTGCGCGACAAATAGCTTCCAAGCTTTGCCCGGCTGGTCGCGAATTTGCCGACATAGTGCATCATCAGCTCGTTGAGCTTGCCCTCATCCAGTGGCGGACGGGGCTTTTTCGGGCCTCTCGGGCGCATGTCCTATGCCTAGGGAACACCCCCAGAGGCTGCAATCGCCATGCTTCTGCCCTATTTGCCGACCACAGCCGAAGTTTCGTAAAACAGCTGCGAGGAGCAGCTCGCGTGGGGAAAAACGTGCAGGACCTGGGTGTGATCGACCGCGATTCGTCGTTTGAGGAAGATTTGACCCCTCCGGGTGCAACCCCAACCCTCGACAGCTTGCCGCGCCGCGTGGCCGACTTCCCGACGCTCGGCGAGGCGCTCGATTACGCCGCCCGCGGCCAGCGCGGCATGAACTTCCATGATGCCCGCGGCACTTTGGCCCAGGCCTATCCCTACGCTTTGCTGCGCGAAGACGCGCTGGCACACGCCCGCCGCTTCATGGCGCTCGGCCTCAAGAAGGGCGACCGCCTTGCGCTCGTCGCCGAGACCGGCCCGGATTTCGCCGCCTGTTTCTTCGGCGCGGTCTATGCCGGCCTCTGGCCCGTACCGCTGCCGTTGCCGACCAGCTTCGGCGGCCGCGAGGCCTATGTCGAACAGCTTCGCGTCATGCTGACCAGCAGCGACCCGCAGCTTTTCCTCTATCCCCAGGAACTGGCCGATTTCGCCGGTGAGGCCGCGCGCATCTGCAAGGTCGAGTCGCGCAATTGGGAAGGCCTCGACGGCCTCGATCAATCCTCCGCCGATTTGCCGTCGTCCACCGAGGGCGAGATCGCCTATCTCCAATATTCTTCGGGCTCGACCCGCTTCCCGCATGGCGTCGCGGTCACCCATCGCGCCTTGCTCGACAACCTCCACGCCCACGGCGTCGGGATCGAAGTCGACCCGGCCGATCGCGTCATCAGCTGGTTGCCCTGGTATCATGACATGGGCCTCGTCGGCTGCATGCTCTCGCCGATCGCCAACCAGATCAGCGTCGACTATCTGAAGACCGAGGATTTCGCTCGCCGTCCGCTTGCCTGGCTCGACCTGATCAGCCGCAACCCCGGCACCTCCGTCAGCTATTCGCCGACCTTCGGCTTCGACATCTGCTCGCGCCGCATGAGCTCGCAGACCCGCGCCGCCGACCGTTTCGATTTGTCCCGCTGGCGGATTGCCGGCAACGGCGCCGACATGATCCGCCCGGACGTCATGCAGGCCTTCGTCGACAGCTTCGCCGACGCCGGCTTCAAGGCGGGCGCCTTCTGCCCCAGTTACGGCCTCGCCGAGGCGACTCTCGCCGTCTCGATCATGCCGCCGGGGCAGGGTATCCGCATCGAGCTGGTGGAGGAGAGCGAGCTCTCCGGCGTCGGCACGCCAAGCCAGGAGCGCCCGCGCCGCTACCGCGCCATCGTCAATTGCGGCAAGGCCGTGGCGGGCATGGAGATCCAGGTCCGCGATGCGTCCGGCGCCGTCTCCCCCGACCGCTCGATCGGCAAGGTCTACTGCCGCGGCTCCAGCGTCATGCACAGCTACTTCCGCGATCAGGAATCGACCAACGCCTGCCTCAGCGCCGACGGTTGGCTCGACACCGGCGACATGGGCTACCTCTCGGGCGGCTACATCTTCATCGTCGGCCGCGCCAAGGACATGATCATCATCAACGGGCGCAACCACTGGCCGCAGGACATCGAATGGGCGGTCGAGCAGCTGCCCGGCTTCAAGTCCGGCGACATCGCCGCTTTCGCCATCACCGGCCCGAGCGGGGAGGAGACTCCCGCCGTCCTCGTCCACTGCCGCGTGTCGGATCCGGAAGAGCGCGGCCGCCTGCGCGACGACATCCGCGAGCGCGTCCGCGCCATCACCGGCATCACGCCCGTCGTGGAGCTCGTCCCGCCCCGCACCCTGCCGCGCACGAGTTCGGGCAAGCTCAGCCGCACCAAGGCGCGCAACCTTTACCTCTCGGGTGAAATCCAACCCTATGATATAGCCGCCTAGCCGAATCTGACTCATCGCCAAGGGAGGGCGTCATGAGTGGATTATGCTCTAGCTTCACCTACGCGGCCCATGCATTTCTCTGGCTGTCGCTCATTGTCGCAATCGTCGAAACCTACCACGCGATCTTCACCCCGGCGAAGCCCGGCGGGGAAGTGCAGCGCGAGAAGCTTACAGCCGAGACGGTCGATGCCATTGGCCGGGTTCTGACTGCCTTGAAGGACTTGCCCGCCTGGGTTGCGATATTCGTCGCCGCCATGGCGCTGGTCTGGACCATGACCTCCGCGCCGGGACTTTGCCCCTGAGGCGCTTGCGCTTCGGACCTCCCGCCGCTACCTCGCGCGGCGGCCTAGGGGTATAGCTCAGTTGGTAGAGCATCGGTCTCCAAAACCGAGGGTCGTGGGTTCGAGTCCCTCTGCCCCTGCCAGGCCGGAGGAAGGCGACTAGCGGCAGCTAGGAGCCGGTCGCAAAGCGATCCAAACGGCCGGCCGACCTGCGGAGCAGGATCGACGTCACGGATTTACTCCGTGACGGCCACCAATCCCTTGAAGACTCACCTCATCGGGTCTAAGTGACCGCAAGCTCCGCCGGCCCTTGCGCCTGCGGAGCCTTTTTCTATCTGGAAACCGAAAGCGACGAAGACAGTGGCGAAAACCTCCCCCGGTCAATTCTTCCGTGAGGTCAAATCAGAGGCCTCCAAGGTCGTCTGGCCGACCCGCAAGGAAACCATCACCACCGGCATCATGGTCGTGATCATGACGTCGCTGCTCGCGATCTTCTTCTTCGGCGTCGACGCATTCTTCAGCGCCACCGTCCAGTTCCTGCTGACCTTCCTCGGCTAGCGCTCCTCCCTCTCCCGCGATCGGGAGAGGGTCGGGGTGAGGGCCTGTTTTGAGATTTTGAATAGGTAATACGCAAATGTCCCGCTGGTACATCATCCACGCTTATTCCGGCTTCGAGAACAAGGTGAAGGACCAGATCCTCGCCGACGCCACCCGCATGGGCCTCGATGCCCTGGTTGAGGCCGTCGAGGTCCCGACCGAGAAGGTGACGGAGATCCGCCGAGGCAAGAAGGTCACGTCCGACCGCAAGTTCTTCCCGGGCTATGTGCTCGCCAAGCTCAACCTCAACGACGACGTCTACCATTTGGTGAAGAACACGCCGAAGGTGACGGGCTTCCTCGGCCCCAACGGCAAGCCGCAGGCGATCAGCGAGGCCGAAGCCGCGCGCATCCTCTCCACCCGCGAAGAAGCCGCCGCCGCCGCGCCCAAGCAGCGCGTCAAGGTCGATTACGAGATCGGCGACGCGGTCAAGGTCCTCGACGGCCCCTTCGCCAGCTTCAACGGCGTCGTGGAGGAGCTGGACTTCGACCGGGCAAGGGTCAAAGTTTCCGTCTCGATCTTTGGTCGAGCGACCCCTGTCGAACTCGAGTTTGAACAAGTCGAGCGAGTTAAATAGCTCCACTCGTCATTCCCGCGCAGGCGGGAATCCATTCAGCGGCTTGGCGGGGTAGCCAGCCTGCCAAGTAAGTTGCGGTCACTGTCTGTCCTGCTGACCGCACGCCGCCCCAAGGGCCGCTTCGGCGGCCCTTTTCTTTTGAAAGTCCTGTTTGGGGTGTCCGCTACGCTTCGTTGTATGCTCGATCCAAAAGGGGCTTCGCCTTTTCAAAATCTAAATCACTTGCGATCGTGATTTCCAGGTCTCCGGTTCCGTAGTGTCCGATTTTGCGGACGTCGCGGGTGAACCCCGGCTCTAATTGAACTGTGTCGGGATTGACCTTACCGTAAATCAGCAACTTGTTGATCTGGTTGCGAATTTCGACACAGGCAAAATTCTTGATGCGACGAAACGCGACGTAACATTCCGTTGGCTTTACCGAAACATCGTCTCCCAAGGCCATCAGATAACTTGCAAGCGACTCATATTGATCTTTGAGGGCTGGGGGTGCCTCCTGAATTTGCTGCGAAACTGATTTGTATTTCCCCTTAGCGCCCGCTGCGCTGATGCCCGATGCGGTACTGACTGACCCACCAGAGGCGCTGGCGCTTGTTGTCGTCAGTTGCTCTAGAAGCAAAAGGTCACCCTCGAATTTTCGGTAGCGGATTAGGTCGATATTACGGTTCATCTGCTTGACCGCGTGCTCATCATACTTGGTGAAATCGCCTGCGATGCAAATCAGTCGGGGGCCGGACCAATCGACCTTTTTGGCTTCGTCGGCACCGAAGCGCTCAAGTACCGACCACTCGAAATCCTTTCGATGGCCCATCAACCAGTTCAGATAAAACAGGCCCTGGTTGATGACATTCTCGTTTGATGATCGCTTGTATTCGATAATCACGGGCGTGCCGTTTTCATCGATGCCGAGCGTGTCCATCCGGCCGCCCTCTGTCACATATTCCGATGCTAGGAATCGTACGCCCAGAAGCGCTTCGAGATTCATCTCAAACGTCAATTGGAGTGATTTTTCCAGTGCGACTGCTCCGCCTGTCAGCTGAGCAACGCCGTTCCCTTTCACACGAAAAAGCTTGAGATCGCTCATTGCCACCGCCCCACTTTGATCATCCTTTGAAGCAATGTTGACGATGCCACTCCAAGTATTTCGGATGCGGCCGCAAGTTCGAAGCTGATGGCGGACTGGCCCGCCCCGACGGATTAATCAGTTTGCGCGCGCCGTCGACGTCGTTGATCCGACTGGACAACAGAATCGTTAGATCGTCCGCTAGCGATAAAAGACCCCGGTCGAACATCCAGTGAACCGTGCCGGACAGTGCGATGCCATTCGTGACGATGTCTGGGCCGTTTGCCTCGACTGGCTTGATGTGCGCAGCCTGGGCCTCTGCTTTTCCGCCGCCGTTGATGAACTTGAACCCAGTTAGCGCACATCGTGAATCGTATGCTTCCAAGACCTTCGCTCGGAATACCTTGTCTCGAACCAAACGAGACGTGAGTAGAGTCGTGCGGTCTCTGGGGACGTCGAACGGAGTCTGATCCTCAGCCACCCCCGTTATAGTCCCAGTGGGTAGTCCATCTTCGGAAAGGCCGAGTGCTACAATTCGATTGAAATCGGAATCAGATAGTGGGCGCACCGCGGACTGAGCGCGGCCAGAGATTCGAGATTCCTCATTTAAGACGCCCCTCTCAACGACTTCACCGTTGATGCGGAAGGGTACCGCTTGCTCCAAAGGCAGATAAGATCCGGGCTCAATAAGTGCGAGATATCTGCTTTCGGCTGAGGGGTCGGGAACGATGCGCTCGACCTTCGCGACGGCGTGATATCCTTGTTTCCCTGCTTTCACGGGTTCAAAATAGACGATCCAGTCTCCCACAAATTGGGACGCACGACTGAGATATTGCCGAGGGAATTGGTACCTAACCTCCGGTTGATCATCGTAGATTGAGTCTGCTCGGACAAGGAACACGCCTTTGGCCATACACACCCCCAAACCGAGCGAGGTCAAAGTAACAAGGTCTGTCACGAAGTAAATTCGTCACGTCGGTCCTGTCGCCTTCGGCGCAGGCCGTCCGGGTTTCTCGCTCTCTACGCGCTGGCTCCCGTTTGCTTCGCAAAGCGCTCACCTGCGCTCGGGCGAGAAACCTCTGTCCTACAGCCCCCAAGATCGCGCATATCCTCACGGATGAGCGGCCAGCCGAGTCACCGGGCAAAGTTGACGAAGTTGACAACCCCCCGTTTCGCGCCGGGTCAACGCAGCGCTCGCCAAGATGAACAAGGTAACACTTTGGGTAACAACCCCCCGTTTTCGTAGGAAAGCGTTACCCTCGTGCCCGAATTTGCTCTCCGCGGCGTCTTCCGCTACAGGCGCCGCCTCCAAGCGAAAGCATGGAAAACTGGACCCCGGCCTTCGCCGGGGAACAGGTCGTGCGGGAGGTTACCTTCGGGTGGTCGCTTGAACCGCTAAACTTGAAACCGGCTGAAAGTACGACTTTCAGACGAAATACAGAGTGAGACATGGCAAAGAAAATCACCGGCTATATCAAGCTGCAGGTGCCCGCGGGCATCGCCAATCCGTCGCCGCCGATCGGCCCGGCGCTTGGCCAGCGCGGCGTCAACATCATGGAATTCTGCAAGGCGTTCAACGCCGCGACGCAGGACCTGGAAAAGGGCGCCCCGATCCCGACGGTCATCACCGTCTATGCGGATCGTTCGTTCTCCTTCGCCACCAAGACGCCGCCGGCGTCGTTCCTTCTCAAGAAGGCTGCCAAGCTGAAGTCGGGCTCCAAGGAGCCGGGCAAGGTTTCGGCCGGCACCATCCGCCGCTCGCAGCTCGCCGAGATTGCGGAAGCGAAGATGAAGGATTTGAACGCCAACTCGATTGAGGCGGCGACCCGTATTATCGAAGGCTCGGCGCGCGCCATGGGCCTCCAGGTTGTGGAGGGCTAAACGATGGCCAAGCTGACCAAGAAGCAGAAGGCGGCCGAAGGCAAGGTCGACGCCACGAAGTTCTATGCTGTCGATGAGGCGATCGGCCTCGTCAAAAGCCTTGCGACCAGCAAGTTCGACGAGACCGTCGAGGTCGCGTTGAACCTGGGCGTCGATCCGCGCCACGCGGACCAGATGGTGCGCGGCGTCGTCAACCTGCCCAAGGGCACCGGCAAGGACGTGCGTGTCGCCGTCTTCGCCAAGGGCGCCAAGGCAGAGGAAGCGACCAAGGCGGGCGCCGACAAGGTGGGCGCCGAGGACCTGATGGAAGAAATGCAGGCGGGCAAGCTCGATTATGACCGCGTCATCGCGACGCCGGACATGATGGGCGTCGTCGGCCGCCTCGGCAAGGTGCTGGGTCCCAAGGGCCTGATGCCGAACCCGAAGCTCGGCACCGTCACCATGGACGTCACCAAGGCCGTCACCGACGCCAAGTCGGGCCAGGTCGAATTCCGCGTCGAAAAGGCCGGCATCATCCACGCCGGTATCGGCAAGGCGAGCTTCACCGAAGCGGACCTCAAGGCCAATTTCGACGCCTTCGTCGACGCCATCGTCAAGGCGAAGCCGTCGGGCGCCAAGGGCAAGTTCGTCCAGAAGCTGTCGCTCAGCTCCTCGATGGGCCCGGGCGTCAAGGTCGACCTCACCGAGGTCGCCGGCGCCTAAGCCACTGGCTCGGAAGCTAAAAAGGGAAGGGTCGGGCAGCTTCGGTTGCCTGGCCCTTTTTCTGTAGGCTCCGCTGTGCCAGTGAGGCGGCCATGAAGATCGAAGGCAGTTACCAGCAACAGGGCTATGCCCTGATCCGCGGGCTCATCCCGGCGGAGGTCGCGCAGGCAATCGTCTCGCTGATCCAGCAACGCAAGCTCCCGGATGGCGTCGTCCCCGCGCTGCCCCAGGACCTCGATGGGAACATACTGACGCGCCGAGTTTATGAGCTCTACGGGAATGACCTGGCGCCCATGAAGACCTTCCTGTGGGGCCTGACGCCGGCGATGGAGCAGGTTGCCGGCCGCCGCCTCGTCCCGACCTACAATTATTTCCGCCTTTACCGCGATGGCGACCTTTGCCTGGTTCACCGCGATCGCCCCGCGTGCGAGCACAGCATGTCCCTGACTTTAGGCTACAGCGACGACGAACCCTGGCCCCTGGAATTGGGGCTTGAAGGCTGGGATGGCTCGCTCGACCTCATCGCTCGCGATTTCGGAACGGAGCCCAGCGCGTCGCTGTCGATGCAGGTTGGCGACGCCGTCGCCTATCGCGGCGTCGACCACCGCCATGGCCGCACAACGCCCAATCCCAATCGTTGGTCGGCGCACTTATTCCTGCACTGGGTCGATCCGGACGGACCGCACAAGGACCAGGCGTTCGACGGCAAGGGCATGCACGAACCGGTGGACTTCACTTTCGCCTGACAGGGGGAGCAAGGGGCATGAGCGGAGACAGCATTCTCACCCGTCACGAATATGAGCAGTTGCTCGAGCCCCACACCAAGGAATTGTCCGACGCCGCGCGGTGGATCGCGGAGACCGGCCAGCGGCTGATCGTCATCTTCGAAGGCCGCGACACGGCGGGGAAGGGCGGGTCGATCGACATGATCGCCCGCAACCTCAACCCCCGCCAGTGCCATGTCGCCGCGCTACCGGCGCCATCACCCCGGGAACAGGGGCAATGGTACTTCCAGCGTTACACCCAGCATTTTCCATCGAAGGGTGAAATCACCCTGTTTGACCGCAGCTGGTACAATCGCGCCGGCGTCGAGAAGGTCATGGGCTATTGCACCCCGCAAGAGGCAGAAGCGTTCCTGCAGCAGGTGCCCGAATTCGAGAAGCATCTCGTCGAGGATGGGTTCCTCATCTACAAGTATTGGCTCTGCTGCGATCAGCAACAGCAGGAAGAACGCTTCAAGGCCCGGCTTGAAAATCCGCGCCGCCGCTGGAAGCTGTCTCCGGTCGATATCGACTCCCGGACTCGCTACCAGGCCTATACCGAGGCCCGAGAGCGCATGCTGGAAGCCACGCACAAGCCGTGGGCACCATGGACCCTGGTCGATTTCAATGACCAGCACGTCGGCCGCCTGACTTTGCTCCGCGACCTCCTGGACCGTTTGCCGGACACGCAATTGCCTTATCCCGCCATCGACTGGCCGCCGCTCGCGACCAAGCCGTTGAAGGAACAGTTCGACGTACTGAAACCGATCCCGAACATGCAGGTGGATTGACTGTCACGGCCAAGTCCGTAGCCTGACATGCTTCGGGGCAAGGCTGCAGGGGGGTTCGCCGGCCATGAAAGCATTCAAGCTCTTCGTTCAGCTCACGATCTATTATGTCGTCATCTTTGGCGGAGCCTGGTTGCTCGTCCATAATAATCCGGGCGTGCAATCCTATCTGCCGATCGGTGGCGCGCAGGAACTCATCAACAGCGGCAGCGGCAAGTCGAGCGCGTTGGAAGCGGTGTCGCAGGCGGCGCACGTCAAGAGCATCGGGCAGAGCCTGGGGTGGCTGACGGTGGCGATCCTCGGCGCGCTGATCACCTCTTTCCCGGTGACCTGGGTCTACATGGGGACGCGGACGCAGGACGAATATGATCAGTCGATCATCAGCACTATCCTGATCTTGCCGTCCGTCGTGACGTCCATCGTCGTAGTTGTGCAGCACAGCCTGGCGCTGGCTTTTGCGCTTGGCGGGATCGCTGGCGCGGTTCGCTTCAAGAACAGCCTCAAGAGTTCCGGCGACGCCCTCTACATCCTGTTGGCGGTCGGCATTGGCCTTGCCTCAGGAATCGGTGCGGTCGAGGCCGCTCTCGTGATGAGCCTCGCCTTCAACTATTGTTTCCTCGCGCTATGGATCAGCGAATATGGCGAGCGCGAAGGGATGAAGCGCTACATGAGCGACTTCAATCCCGAGAAGGGGCAGGCGAGCATGGCCGCCAAGCGGGCAGCAGAGGCTCCGACCGAAGGCCTTCCCCCCGGCTAGTTCACGCAGGTCTTCAAGAGGTTTTTGGTGACCGCGTCATCGGTCGCGATATCGTTGAACGACCTGTCGAGGAAGGCGGTTGCTTTCTTCCGCGTGCTCTCTGCGAGTTGCGGGATTTGTGTGAACACCGCCATCATCGCCGCCTTCTGGGCCCGGATGTCGGCGGCCGCTTTCAGCGCCTCGGCATTGTGACGGCAGAATCCGCGGTAGCGGCGCATTTTTACGCTGGACACGCTGATCCCTTCTGGAGGGGCGGCGTAAGGCGCGTCGACCAGTCCCGAGTAATCAAAGTCGTATGGCACGGTCGTCCAAGGCGGTGCGGCACTCGCGCTGATCAGCCGCGAATTGTGACAGCAGGCGTCCCCTTCGGGGCCGGCCTGCATTGCCCAATCGAGGTTTGAGATCATGTACTGGAAAACGGCGAACCGGGCCGCGTCCGACGGGTTCAGATTGGCGACCGGAATGCGGGCGCCGACCTGCGCTTCCTTCATCTCGTTGCGATGCGCAACGTCGCCCAGATCTTCGATGAAAAAGCCCAGCCGTGATGTTCCGGTCTTGCCGCTATCTTCAACGTAATCGACCTGCGCCAGGCGTACCCGAAAGCTCATCGGGCTGAGCAGGTTGTAAAGACGATAGGTGGCATATTCGAGCAGGACATACTGCTGGAAGCCCGGGTTCGACTGGCAGTGGGTGACCAGTTTCAGCCGGTTCTGGCCTGCGAATATTGACGTGGCGGGCGGGTTCCCGGTGAAGTCCACCCGCATCGGCGGAAAGTCGCAAGTGTCCTTGCGCAGGCGAGTGATGCCGCGCGGCGACAATTGCGCCGGAAGATTGTCGGTGCCCGACGTAATCGTCGCCGGGAATGTGTTCTTCCGGTCTTCGCTGCTCGCGAACCGGCTGATGGGCCCCTTGATCGTAATGTGGATCGGCTGGTCGTCGGCGAAGAGCGGCTTCGGCGGCGCAGCCAATGCGGCGGTCGCGGCTGCCGAAAGTCCCAATGCGATCAAAAGGCGTTTCATCTCCACTTCCCCCTAGTGAGTGCTCCTTGCGACGGCGTGCGGCGTGACCCTGTCGCCGTTGATTTCCAGCCAGCTTGGCTGGCCGTTGTAATAGCGGCTGTTGCCGGTATCGATCCGGATCAGCTTGCCGCCATGGCTGATTTCAATTCCCGGCAGGTTCGGCGTGTGCGCGACAACCAGCCGCTTCACGCCAAAACCCGCAAGCACCGCGTCCAGTTCGGCATCGATGCTGGGACGTGGCGTATTGGCAATCGCAGGATTGGCCTTGAGCGCTTCCGCCCAATTTTCCTGGTCGAGCGATCCGCGCGTGATGTTGCCGCGGTACCAGAGCGGCCCCAGAGGGTCGTTGATGATGGCGGTCGGCGCCGTGTTGCGGGCTTTCAGCGCCGCGTCGGCGCGGCTGTTGATTTGCTCGACGGGGACATTCGCATAGGCCGCGCTCAGGCCGCCATGGACGAAAATGCTGTCGCCGATCCTGGCCACGGCTGGCAGGCTCGATACCCAACGCCCGACCTCGCCATCTGGCGCCCAGGCCCGGTCATGCTCCAGCCGGCCGAGCGGCATTTCGGCAAACCATGCCGCTTTGATGTCCTTGTCGCTGGCTGCTGGCTGCCTGGATTTGTAGAACGCCGTGAAAGTCTTGGAATTGGCTTCCCATGTCGCCTGCCGGAGGGCCTCGCTGCGGGAATCCGCGAATGCCGCGAACTCGCCCGCATCGACATAACGCAGGTCGCCGGTCATGTTCATCGCTTCATGGTTGCCCAGTAAGACGACGACTTTTCCGCCAGCCTTCGACGCTTCCTTCTGAAGCTTCTGCAGGTGCCGGATGATCTTCAGGCTATCCGGTCCGCGGTCGACGATATCGCCCTGCTGGACGAGCGTGGTGCGACCTCCCGCCCAGTGATTGCCTGTATCGATCAACCCGGCGCCGCGCGCGATATCGAGCCAGACATTGTAGTCGCCATGCAGGTCACCGACGGCGACAATGCGCTGTTGTGCTTCGGCCGGCGTGGCGGAGAGGGCGGAAAAGGCGAGGACTGAAATCACGAAGCTGATTGCGGACCAGAGGCGACGGACCATCACTAACCCCACCGGAAGACCGGCGTGGATGGGGCGCTTCGGAGGTCGGTTTGTCAACTCCCGAGAGCTAGAGGGTTGATCGTCGGGCGAATTTCGCTATAGGCGCGGCTCCGCATCGGTCCGCCGGTGCGCCGTCCGAGACAGTCGCTGAGGTTCACCTCTTAATTTGCGGCCTAGACGGGGAAAAGAGATCATCGGACCGCGAGAGCGGTCCGTTCGTGCGTTGAACTGACGCATCCGGTCCCCAACCCCACGGACAATGTGCCTTTTCGCAATGGTGCGGGAAGGTTGGTTGAACTTCGGCTTCGGGCTCGTCCCAAAGTCGATAAAGGAGTTGGCATGGATCGTTCGCAAAAGGCCGATCTGGTTGCCGAGCTGAAGAACGTCTTCACCGAGACGAGCGTGGTGGTCATCACCCGCAATCTCGGGCTGTCGGTCGCACAATCGACCGATCTGCGATTGAAGATGCGCGACGCCGGCGCCCAGTTCAAGGTCGCGAAGAACCGGCTTGCCAAGATTGCGCTCGAGGGCACGCAATATGGATCGATCAGCGACCTGCTGACCGGCCCGACCGCGCTTGCTACCTCGATCGACCCCGTTGCGGCCGCCAAGGTCGCGGTGGACTTCGCGAAGACCAACGATCGCCTTGAGATCGTCGGCGGCGCGATGGGCGACACCCTTCTGGATGTCGCCGGGATCAAGGCACTGGCCGAGCTGCCGTCGCTCGACGAACTGCGCGCGAAGATCGTGGGCCTCATCCAGGCGCCCGCGACCAAGATCGCTCGCACCGTCAGCGAGCCGGGTGCTCAGCTGGCACGGGTCTTCGGGGCATATGGTGCCCAGGCTGCCTAAGTTTTTCGCTGTTTCATTTTTCAACGCACGAATTGGGGTAAAACCCCACCAAGGAGTATCAAATGGCTGACATTGCTAAGCTGGTTGACCAGCTGTCCGAACTGACCGTCCTCGAGGCCGCTGACCTCGCCAAGGCCCTCGAAGAGAAGTGGGGCGTTTCGGCTGCCGCTGCTGTTGCGGTTGCTGGCCCGGCTGCTGGCGGCGCTGCCGCTCCGGCCGCTGAAGAGAAGACCGAGTTCGACGTGATCCTCACCGGCGACGGTGGCAAGAAGATCAACGTCATCAAGGAAGTCCGCGCCATCACCGGCCTGGGCCTCGGCGAAGCCAAGGCGCTCGTTGAATCGGCTCCGAAGGCCGTCAAGGAAGGCGTCAACAAGGACGAAGCCGAGAAGATCAAGAAGCAGATCGAGGAAGCCGGCGGCACCGTTGAGCTCAAGTAAGCTTCTTCGACTTCCAGTCGAAAGGGAAGGGCGGTCCGGTGACGGGCCGCCCTTTTTTTTGAGCCCAAGCAGGAAAAGGTTTCTTTACCCCGGAATCTTATCTTGGCGCGATGGTCCGCGCTGTCCTGATATTTCTGCTGCTCGTCGGCTTGGGTGCATCACTGCTAAACACCGCGCAAAAGCCGGAGCTTGGCAGTTCGGCCAATTCAAGACAGGTCATTGCCGTCGACCACGCGGCGAATTCCAGCGAAGCGCTTTCGTCGCTCGATACCGGCTCCGCTGCAGGCGATGCAGTCACTCTGCAACGCCAACCCGACGGCCACTTCTACGCTGATCCCGAAATCAACGGCGCCCGGGTGCACATGCTGATCGATACCGGCGCCACTGCCATCGCCTTGACCCGCGACGATGCCCGCAAGGCCGGTATCGGCATTTCCATCGGCATGCCCAACGTTATCGGCCAAGGGGCCGGTGGCGACGTGAGGGGCGAATATGTCACCGTCGACCGCATCAAACTGGGCGAGAAGACCGCCGAGGCCATGAACGCAGTCGTCCTCGATGGTGGGGGTGTTTCCCTGCTCGGCCAGACGTTTCTCAGCAAATTCGCCAGTGTCGAAATCCACGGCGACACGATGGTGTTGCGCTAAGCTGCAAGTCCCGTAACATCGCCGTCATGACACGACGGGGCATCGAACGGACGCTGGCGGCTCTTGCCGCCGTCATCGGCTGGGCCGGGCTGGCGTTGCAGTTCTGGCTCATCCTGCAAAATTTTGGCGTCGTTGAGGGGGCGTGGCGGTTCCTCGCCTTCTTCACGATCCTCGCCAATGTCGGAACGGCCATCGTCGCCAGCGCAATGGCGACGGGTAGCCGCGGCCTGGCGACACCAAGAGTGCGTTACGCCGCCGCCGTCTCCATCGCGCTAGTTGGACTCGTCTACTCCCTGTGGCTGCGCAAGACATGGGATCCGCAAGGCCTTCAGAAGCTCGCCGATCACGCGCTTCACGATGCGGTTCCCGTGCTTTTCCTGGGTGCCTGGGTGGCGAGCCTGCACGAGCAGCTCAAATGGCGCGATATCCTGTGGGCGCTAGTCCCACCAGTGTTCTATCTGGTTTACGCTTTGGCGAGAGGCTCGGCGGACGGGTTCTACGCTTATTGGTTTCTCAATCCGGCGACCCAGACGCCTGCGCAGATCGGAACCAGTATTGCAGTGTTGCTGGTTGCCGTGGCTCTCCTTGCCGCCGTGCTCAACACGATCGACCACTGGATCGATGACGTCGACGATGAAGGGCAGGTGAAAAATCGCGGAATGGCGGATCCCGAGGACGCGCAGCGGCCACCAAAGGGCAATGGCCTGGTCGAGGAAGCGGACCGAGAAAGTTTCCCAGCCAGCGATCCGCCGAGTTGGACGCTCGGGCGGGACAATTAGTCAGGCTGCGGCCGCTAACTTCTCCGCCGTTTCAACCTCGTCATGGTCGGCGAACTCGCTCCTTCGCTTCAGGCCCGGGCTAAAGAACAGGACCGGTAGCTTCAGGAACAAAAGCTCCGAATGGATCAGCCGGTCGATCGCTCGTTCCCACCAGGCGGGTATGCGGTCCTGGTGGTGCTTCAGCCAGGCTTCGTATGGTTTCCAGTGGCGCGGCTCATCCTGTTTGATGATGCGAAAGATCTTTGTGAGTTGCGGGTCGGCGAGGATTGCCGGATGCTTGAGCAGGATTTCGACCTGCTTAAAGCCACGCCGTTCGGTCAGCGCGATGACACGGCATAGCTTGGCGAAATCCGCATGGCTCTGCACGAACGTCTCAATATCGAGCTCGTTTATCCGCGTTCCAAACAGAAGCTCGACGAAGCGGTCGATATGGCCGCAGGTGCGGTCGACGAAGATCGGCATCCGGCCTCGCTTCTCGAACCAGCGTTTGAACATGACGTAGTGCTTGCGCTCGTCGGCGCGGTGCAGCTCGATTTCGGCGATGAAGGCCGTATCACCGGGCGAACGCTTCCTTACGGCCGCCAGTACCCTGTCGAGCGCCGTGTAACCGCGATGCTCGTTGTAGATATAAATCGCGGTCACCAGGTCGATCCAGCGGCGGTGGTACCACGCGAACATGGCGGGCACGTAGGGGCGACGGCATGAAGCGTCAATTAACTGTGTGGGCGCCGTTAGGAAGTCCTTAGTGGTCTGAAGCGCAAGACTGGCTGAACCCGCTCGGAATTTTTTATGGCTGAATCCACATCAGTCACCACTTTCGTCATGGAAAACCGGCTGCCTTGGCCGGACGAGAATGCTGCGGCCGACGCGCAGGGGCCATTCGACGCAGGTATGATCCATGACGGCGGGATGCGCTGGAAATGCTTTTTCCGCCGGATTTCGCCACTTGGGGTCACCGTTCGGGGCGACGTCAGCATCGCGCCGGGCGAGCAGGTTGCGGTGGAATTGGCCAATGGCCAGCGGCCGCTCGGCACGATCGACTGGGTGAAGGGCGGCGAAGCGGGGGTCGTCTTTAAGCAGCCGATCGACATGCTGGCTCTCATCAACCGCAACCTGATAAGCCAGCCCGCCGAACGACGCTCCATGCCGCGTGTTGAGCTGCGCTGCCGCGTTCATTTGAAGTGGGGGTCGAGCGTCGCCGGCGCCAGCCTGCGCAATATTTCCGCACGCGGCCTGCAGATCGAGGGCGACGAATTGCCGGCGCGCGGAACCTTCGTTTCCGTCTTCGTCGAGGGCCTGAACGTACCGCCCGGCGAAGTGGTCTGGGCCAAGGGCAATTTGGCCGGCATCGAGCTGTTGGATGACCTCAGCTGGAGCTCGATCATCCCGTGGATCCGCGAGAGCGGGCGCAAGGTCGCCTGAGTCTTTCAGGCAACACCTTAGAATCTAATCGCTTTTGTTGAACTTATGGCGCCGCCGAGGGTCTGGACTCGTGGTATACCCTCAGGTGGGCGAGGCTCTCGCTCGCATGAGGGGGAAGACACATGGAGTTCGAGGCAGAAAGCAACCGCAAGGTGCAATTGATCGCGCTTCTGATGACGGTCCTGGTGGTCGGCGGAGGCATCGCCTACGCTATGACAGCAGCGTAAGGTCTAGTTCGCCGTATCGAGGAATGCCCGGACGAGCTTGACGGTCGCGGCCGGATTTTCCTCCATGATCCAGTGCCCGGAATCCGGCACGACGCCTTCGCTGACATTATCCGCGCCGGCACGCATGACCACGGCCATCTGGGTACCAAAGCTCTTTTCACCGCCGAGCGCGAGCACCGGCATTTTCAGTTTCCCCTTCGCGGCGAGCATGGCGCGGTTGTCGATCGCGTCCTGATCGAAGGCTTGAAACTGCTCGAACCCCGAGTGCATCGCGCCAGGCAATGCATAAAGCGCTGCATAATGGGCCCGCGACGCCTCGTCGAAATGCTTGGGGTCGGCGGAGAATTCGTTCCAGAAACGATCGAGGTAGATGCGTTCGCGGCCGGCAACGAGCCTCTCCATGTCGGGCCCGCCGAAACGGAAATGCCAGAGGAGCGGATTCTTGAGGATCTCCTCCCACGGTCCCACGCCGGGAACCGGGGCATCGATCAGGACGAAGCGCCGCACACGCTCGGGATGCTCCATCGCAAAGGCGAAGCCGACCATGTTGCCGATGTCATGGGTGACGAGGTCAGCCGACCTGATCCCAAGCTTATCGAGGACGCCGGCGATATCGCCAGCCTGGGTCTTTTTGTCGAAACCGCCGGCGGGCTTTGACGACAGCCCCAGGCCGCGCAGGTCTGGCACTACGACCATGTGGTCGCGCATCAGGTCCGCGGCCATCGGCGACCACATGTCGCCGGTCTCCCCATATCCGTGGATCAAGACAACTGCCGGTCCCTTGCCGCCAACGCGCACATGGATCGTGGCGCCGTTGGTGGTGATCTCCTGGGTCGAAAACGACGCCGGGTAAGTTGGAACCTGCGCGGCGGCCGGCTGGCTCAGGAATAGGGCCGCAGCCAATATCAGTGGCAAGCGCATTTTTGACACCCTTCGACGGAGGGATTGCGGCACGCGCACAGGCTGAATGCCAGCGACGACTAGCTTGCGCTCACGAAGCTGTCGAGAACTCGCTTGCGGCCGGCGTGCTCGAAGTCGATCTCGAGCTTGTTTCCTTCGATCGCGGCGATGGTGCCGTAGCCGAACTTGCTGTGGAATACGCGCTGACCCAGCGACAGGTCGTCGCGACCCCTGTTGCCCAGGCTGACGGCAGAGGCCTTGGCCTCCACGATCCGCTGCGGCTGGTTATTGTAGCGGCCGGTTGCCGAGGCGCGTTGCCATCCCGGGCCCCGGGTTGAGGCGCGCATCGACTGGGCCGGGCCCAGATGAGCGAAGGGATCGGTCCGCTCCGACCATTGTGCACGCCACAAGCTTTCGCCACCGGTCATGGTCGTCTCTTCCTCGATATGCTCGCGCGGCAGTTCGGCAACGAAGCGGGAAGGGATGCTGCTCGTCCACTGGCCATAGATACGGCGGTTGGCGGCATGGAGGATGGTCGCGTTGCGCCGCGCCCGGGTGATCGCGACATAAGCGAGGCGCCGCTCTTCTTCGAGCGACGCAAGTCCGCCCTCGTCCAGCGAGCGTTGCGACGGGAAGACACCCTCCTCCCAGCCGGCAAGCCAGACATGATGAAACTCCAGCCCCTTGGCGGCGTGGATGGTCATGATCGTGACCTTGTCGCCGGCACTAACGCTATCGTTGTCCATGACCAGCGACACATGCTCGAGGAAAGCGGAGAGGTTGTCATATTCCTCCATCGCGCGCGTGAGCTCAGCGAGGTTCTCGAGGCGGCCCGCCGCTTCCGCACTGCGCTCGGCCTGCAACATGGCGGTGTAGCCACTCTCGTCGAGCATGATGCGGGCGAGCTCAGGATGCGGCAGCTCGCTCGCCATCTGCCGCCAGCGCGCAAGGTCGCCGACGAAGCGCCCGAGCGAACGGCGTGCCTGCGGGGTCAGCTCGTCGCTGTCGAGCATCTGAGCAGCAGCGAGCAGTAAAGGCTCCCCGCGCGCGCGCGCGAGCCTGTGGATCGTGGCAACCGCCTTGTCGCCGAGCCCGCGCTTGGGCGTGTTGACGATCCGCTCGAACGCCAAATCATCCGCCGGCGACTGGATCAGGCGAAGATAGGCGAGCGCATCACGAATTTCGGCGCGCTCGTAGAAGCGGAAGCCGCCGACGATTTGGTAGTTGAGGCCGATGGCGATGAACCGCTCTTCGAATTCGCGGGTCTGGAACTGGGCCCGGACCAGGATGGCTGTCTCATTGAGCGAGATACCGCGTGCCTGCAACCGCTCGATGTCTTCGCCGACACGGCGGGCTTCCTCCGGGCCGTCCCAGACACCGATGACGCGCACCTTGTCGCCCTGCGCCTGTTCGGTCCACAGGGTCTTGCCTAGGCGGCCGCTGTTATGCGCGATGAGGCCGGTGGCCGCGGCAAGGATGTGCGGTGTCGATCGGTAATTCTGCTCGAGCCTGATGACGGTCGCTCCCGGAAAGTCCTTTTCGAAACGCAGGATGTTGGCGACCTCGGCGCCGCGCCAGGAATAGATCGACTGGTCGTCGTCGCCGACGCAGCAAAGGTTGCGGCGCGGCTCGGCGAGGAGCTTCAGCCAATCGTACTGGGCGGCGTTCGTGTCCTGATATTCGTCGACCAGGATGTAGAGGAACCGCTGGCGGTATTGCTCCAGCACGTCCGGATGGTTGCGGAAGATGACCAGCATGTGGAGCAGCAGGTCGCCGAAGTCGCAGGCGTTTAAAGTCCGCAGGCGCTCTTGGTAGGCGGCGTACAATTCCTGCCCGCGGCCATTGGCGAACGCCTCGCTCTCCGCGGCATCAATGTCAGCCGGAGTCCAGCCGCGGTTCTTCCAGCGGTCGACGAGTCCGGCGAACTGGCGTGCGGGCCAGCGCTTCTCGTCGAGATTGCTCGCCGTGATCAGCTGCTTGATGAGGCGGATCTGGTCGTCGACATCGATGATGGTGAAGTTCGACTGGATGCCGACGAGCTCAGCATGGCTGCGCAGCATCTTGGCGCAGGTGGCGTGGAAGGTCCCGAGCCACGGCATGCCCTCAATCGCGCCGCCGGAGATCGCAGATATGCGCTCTTTCATCTCCCGCGCTGCCTTGTTGGTGAAGGTCACAGCCAGGATCTGGCTCGGCCAGGCCTTCCGCGTCGCGATGAGATGCGCGAGGCGCGCCGTCAGCGCTGCCGTCTTACCGGTGCCCGCGCCGGCAAGGACAAGCACCGGCCCTTCGGTCGTCAGCACCGCTTCGCGCTGCGGCGGGTTCAGGCCGGCGATGTAGGCCGGTTCAGACGCGGGGACGGGGGATTCGGGCACCGGGCCGAGGTAAGCGGGAGAGAACGAAACGGCAACCGCGCGAAGTCTTCACATCAGGGTTGATTGAGCGCCCTCAGTCTCTATTTGGGCCGCGACTCGTCAGATTGGGTGAAATCCCGGCCCGCGAATCGCGAGTTATGCGCAATATCCCCGTTATCCACAGGCTTCGGGCCTCATTTTCCGCTTGGCGCGACTCGGAATCATTGTGCACGTTCCAATTGTGATCGGGACGGAAGTCCCCGCCTCCCCGGAGGGCCGGCAACGGCAGGAAGGTGCGGCAGGCGACAGAAGGACCGATCTCCGCCGGCAGGCGATGGAATGAGGTTCGAAGCTGAACTGTCCTCCGGGACGATGACGCAGCGAACGGATTTCCGGACCAGTCGGCAAGAGGCGCCGGAAGAGCTGGTGCTCGCTTTTGCGGAAGGTGGTTTCCCCCCCAGGGAGACAGGCCACGGAAAAGGGACCCAGCCCAAGAAGGGCCGCGGAACATCAAGGTCGCGGAAGCCTTAGGGCCATGCGGAGGGGAATTGGGGGGCGAGGCTCTCTCGGGAGCTGAACCGAACAACGAACCGGGTCTTCGGACCGCCAAGATGGAAAGCGACGCCTGAGCTGGTGCGCCAGGATCGAGGACGGGTTTTTGGGCCTTCGGGTTCATGGATCAAGGTCACGAACACCGGCAGATCCTTCGCTCGGCGCAGTGGGGCCTGGCAGCAATGCCGGGCCCCATTTCTATGTACGCCAGGTCGCGGCGCCGACCGCCACACTAGCATTGGCGCCTTCTTTAGCTACGTTCCCTCGGCGGGGAGGCGGTAATGGGCCGCGAAAGCGAAGAGCATAAGCACAAGCGCAAGAAGGGCTTCCTGACGAGGCTAGGCCCGGGCTTGGTTACTGGGGCCGCCGACGACGACCCGAGCGGCATCGGCACTCACAGCCAGGTCGGCGCGCAATTTGGCTACGCCCTCTCCTGGACCTTCGTGCTCAGTTTCCCGTTGCTGTACGTGATTCAAACGGTCGCCGCCGAGATTGGCCGTGTTACAGGTCGCGGGATCGCAGCCAACCTTCGCCGCCATTACCCAAAGCCGCTCTTGTGGCTGGCTGTCGGATTGCTCCTTGTCGCCAACGTCATCAATCTCGGTGCGGATCTCAGTGCGATGGGCGCATCGCTCCAGCTGCTGATCGGCGGCAATGCTGTTTTCTACACGCTTGTCTTCGGCACATTCTGCCTGCTGCTGGAAGTCTTCGTCGACTACCGGCACTATGCGTCTATTCTCAAATGGTTCACCCTGAGCCTGTTCACCTACATTGCCGTCCTGTTCGCCGTTCACGTGCCGTGGGGCGAGGCACTTGGAAGCCTCGTCGTTCCCCAGGTTGAATGGAGCGCCGGGTATGCGACGGCCTTCGTTGCGATCCTTGGCACCACCATCAGCCCCTACTTGTTCTTCTGGCAGGCCGGGCAAGAGATCGAGGAGGAACGCCGCCACCATGCCAAGCCGCTGTGCATCACGCCGCGCCAGGCCGATGGCGAAATCAGCCGGATCAAGGAAGACACGCTCACGGGGATGGCTTTCAGCACATTGATATCTGTTGCCATCGTCTTCTCGACCGCCGCGACACTCCATGCCAGCGGGATCACCACGATAGAGACTGCGGCGCAGGCGGCGGAAGCCCTCAGACCCATAGCCGGGCCCTATGCGTCGTTGCTGTTCGCCATCGGAGTTATCGGCACGGGACTCCTCGCGGTGCCAGTGCTGGCAGGCTCGGTCGCCTACGCCGTGTCGGAACTGTTCGGGCGGCCGGCCAGCCTCGATGCGAAACCCAATCGTGCTCGCACGTTTTATGGCGCCATAGTTTTTACGATGCTTGCCGGGGCATCGCTCCAGTCTTTGGGAATCAACCCGGTCCGGGCACTTTACTGGGCCGCAGTGATTAATGGCGTGCTCGCTGCACCGCTGATGGTCCTGATGATGCTGATCGTTGGTAACCCCCGTGCGATGGGCAAGCTTGTCCTGTCGCGCGGGGCGCGGGTCGCCGGTTGGTTAGCCACGCTGGTCATGGCCGCGGCTACGGGAATCTATTTCGTCTTCCTGTTGGGCTAGGGCTCCGCAGTCAGGAATTTTTAGGCTCGGTGTCGGGGAACAGTGAGCATTTCATGCGTTGAGGCAGGAGGTGGTGGCGGCAATCATGCCGCCGGAGCGGGCACGAAGGAGACTTCATCGTGCTTGCCTTGTTTGCAGCGGCTATCGCAGCGTCCACACCGGCTCCCGCAACTCCTTCGGATCTCGTGCTTGAATCAGCCGTGCCCTGGTTCGAGCGGATTACGGTCACGCTCGACGACAAGGGTGCGCAGAAATCCTGCAAATACCAGTTCAGCCTGTCTCAAACCGGCGCCGAGGACTGCGACAAGGACATGGCAGCGAGTGTCGGCCCGAAGCAGGCCAAGGGCCAGGATGGCGTTTATTCGAAGCTCACCTTCGAGCGCCGCTTCAGCCCGGGCACCAAACTCGATACCGGCAAGTTGCCTACCGGCGACAAACTGCTGAGCCAGCAGGTCCTGTTCCTGACGATCGACGCCAAGGGCGAGATCGGCTCGTGCAAGGTGCTGGCGACTTCGGGCGACCTGCTTCCAGCTTATGACTGCGACCAGGCCAAGACCGAGCAGTTCAAGGTGGCGGCGAGCGCTCCTGCCGGCACGCAAAGCGAAGCCTTCATGACCGTCACCGTCTACGGCCACCAGGAACAGATCGCCTGAGGCGGCGGCCAAACTGAGATTCGAAAAGGCGCCATTGGCGCCCTTTCTGCGTCAGGCGATAAGGCGGCCCGCGAGCAATCGCCCCATTTCCTTCGATCCTCCCTCGTGGAAGCCGACTTCGCCGGCGAACTCCTTGGGGTTGTAGAAGGTGCCGAAGACGATGTCCCAGAAGGGCAGGTCAGAATAATTGCGGGCATGGACACCGCGCTCGTGGTGGCCGCTGTGACTCTCCGGCCTCTGGATGAAATAGCCGAGCCACTGCGGCGTCCCGATGTTCACGTGCTGGAAGAGGCCGAAGAAAGTGGTGATGAGGCCGATCGTGATCGCGGCTTCGGCGCTGACTCCAAAGCCAAGAACCAGCGTCAGACTGCCGACCAACGCCCAGCCGATGCTGTCGAACGGGTGGAAATAGAGCGCCCCCCAGATGTCCACACGCTCGGCGCTGTGATGCATCTGGTGGAACCAGCGCCATAGGAAGGTGACATTGTGCATCGTCCGGTGCCACGCATAGATAGCCAGCTCGATCAGGAAAAAGCCGCCAACAATCTGGGCCCACAGAGGCAGGCGGTCCGCCGGGAACAGACGGTGCTCGCCCAGCCAGCCGTCCCAGAACAGGGGCGCATAGGTGGTGATGGCGAGGTAGAGAAGCAGGAACGCGGCGCCCTTCAGCCGCCAGTTGGTGACGGCCGGAAAGTTGCGGCCGCGAGCGATCAACTCCAGCACGGCAAAGCCAGCGAAAAGCCCGATGGCCACATAATGGTACAAACCGATCATTCCAAATTCCCCGAGTGCATTGCAAACAGGGGCCACGAAGTATGCCCACCCGGCGTCATTCTCTAGCAGCTTTGCGGTCGCTTTTCCCCGCCCATGAAATTCGCCTGTTTTGATGGTAGTTTAGGCCGCGCACGCGATGGGGAATGGCAAGGATGGTCGACCGGATCGTCGAGAAAACTGGACCTGCGGTACAGTTGGATAGCGGCGCCCAGACCAAGGGCGAGAAGACCCGCGAGCGGATCATGGACATCGCGTACGACAGCATCGTCCAGAAGGGGTTTGCGGCGACGTCAATAGAGGAACTGGTCGAGGCCGCCGGCATCACCAAGAGCGGCTTCTTCTACCACTTCAAGGACAAGAACGACCTGGCCCGGCAGCTGTTCGAGCGGTTCCTGAATGAGGATGAGAATATCCTCGATACGCTGGAAGCGCGGGCGCGCGAACTCAGCGACGACCCTTTGCAGAGCTTTCTAATCTTCCTCAACCTCTACGCGCAGATGATGGACGACATGGAGGCGCTGCACCCCGGATGCATGGTCGCGACGGTAACCTATCAGGAGAGGATGTTCGACCGCGACGTCTGCCAGATGAACGTCGACTATCTGTCGCGCATGCGTGAGCGATTTGCCCGCTGGCTGGGTGAAGTCATGGCGTCGCACCCGCCGAAGATCGAGGTCGACGCGCGCGACCTGTCCGACCTGATGAACGTCATTGTCGAAGGCGCCATCATTCAGTCAAAAGCGCTGAAAGACGAGCGCCTGATGGGCAAGCAGACCAGGCTCTACCGCAACTACATCAAGTTGATCTTCGGCGGTTAAGTTTCAGGAATTGCGGCTCGCTATCGGTCATTGCATAGTTGCCAGGCTCGGGTCGCGTTCGCGGAGGCGTAGTCAATGGCATCGTTTGCGATTCTGGCAGCTCACTTATTGGCTGTGACCGATATCTCCCCGGTCGAGCTTTTGCCGTCCGGTCAGTGGCATGTCGAATATGCCAAGTCGTCGTGCATCATCAGCCGCCCCTTCGGCGCGAAGCCAAACACGACCCTGTTTGGGTTAAAGCCCGCGCCCAACTCTGATGTGGTGACAATCCTGGTGATTCAGCCGTCGCCAAAGGGAAGAGGCGTTGGCGGCATCGCTGACGTTCGGCTTAGCAGCGGTCTTGTGCCAGCGCCCGCCTACTTTTCGAGCGTCACAACCAATGGAGTGCGGGTGACAACGATCAATTTGCCTCGAACCGCTCTCGATGGCTTGGCCAAAGGCGACAGTATCGCCATCGACGCCGCGAAAGTCGTCAATGTTCTCTTGGCCCCGACCAGCTTCGACAAGGCCTTAAAAGCATTGAATGACTGCGAGTCTGATCTGCTCACATCTTGGGGCTTCGATAAAGCGGCACAAGCGGAGATCGCGACTCCCCCGAAGGGCACGTTGCAGGGACTTGTCCGCAACGATGATTACCCGGACAAGGCTATTGACGCGAATGCAAGCGGGTCAGTGGGCTTTCGCCTGAAAATTGAGGCCGACGGCTCAATTGGTGCCTGCGACGTCCTCGAATCCAGCGGTAATCGCGACCTGGATGGCACTACATGCGCGGTTATGAAGAAGCGTGCGCATTATCAGCCCGCGATGGGCCACGACGGTAAGCCGAGGTGGACGTACACTTTTGGGCGCGTGACCTGGATGCTGGAATATTGATTCGAGGTATCAGCTAACGACGATCTTCCCAGCCATTCCCAGCATTGTGTGCAGCGGCTGGCTGCAGTGCAGGCGGTAGGTTCCGCGTCGGGGAATGAGGTCGATAGTCGCGCTGCGACCTTTCTCCAGCGTGATCTTGCCGTCGGGCGCACTTCCGGCTTGGATTTGAGAGGTGCGGAAAAAGTCGGGCGCGGTGAAATCGTGGGTCTTCCCGGACTTGTTCTGGAGCACCAGGTGCACTGGCACTCCGCCAGCTAGGTAAATCGGGTTGGGTTGGAAGTAATGACTGGCCAGGGTGATGGTGACAGTCGGCTTCGTCGGCTGCGCGGCTACGTCATGGGCGGGCAAGACGAGGGTCGCACCGGCTAGAATCGCGGCGCTCAATAGACGCAATGCACTCATGGGGGCCTCCTTTGCGGGCAGCCCCTCATATCAAGAACCGGCGGTTAGGTGGAGACGCGAGCGCTGCGCACCCGCGCCTCCTGCGCCCCCCCCTAGCTAGCTGCTTCCATGCCGTGCTTCAGGGCACTGACCTTGTCATGGCCTTCGCGGACCGATTGGAAAGCGCGTTCAACCACCGAACGGCTGTCACCGTCCAGTTCGCCGTCGTCGAGCGCTTTTTCGAACTTGGCCTTCAGGTAATCCTCGCCGCGCTCGACCTCGTTGATGATGGCCTTATCGTCGCGGCCTGTGATCGCGGCCTTGAGGTCCAGCCAGCGCTGGTGGAACGAGCCCATCGTCGACTGATCGTCCTCCGCGTCGCCGCCAAGCCGGCGGACTTCGGCGCGCAGGTCTTCGACACAGGTGCTGCGTTCGTTGGCCATCTGGCGGAACAGTTCCTGGAAGCGGCCGGACTCGGTGTTCTGCGCGGCGTCGCGGTAGCCCTCGACGCTGTCGATCAGGGTCGCAGTGAGGGTGTTGAGGATAGTGATGTTCTCGGACTTGCCGATCATTTGCCTAACTCCTTGGCTTGAAAGGGAATGCGGCAAGAACGTCCCGAGGGCCTGGTAGGTGCCAACGAAATTCGACCGGTGGCGGGCGCGATGCGGCGAGCTTCGTGCTAGGCAAGGTGAACAGGGGGGCGAGTCGCGATGCGCAGGATTTTCGCACTGTTGCTGTTGGGCCTGGCGGCATCGCCGTTGCAGGCTGAAGGTCCAAAGCGCTCGGGCGCGCCGGATTCACCGATTTCCGCGTCTGTCGAAGTGCCTGCCGGAAGCCGCCTTATCTACGTCAGCGGGCAGGTACCCGAGGTCATCAATCCGGCTGCCCCGGACGGCAGCGTTGAACAGTTCGGCGATACCGAGGCGCAGACCCGCTCGGTGATCCACAAGATCGAAGGCGTGCTGAAGCAGAGCGGCCTTGGCCTTGGCGACGTCGTCATGATGCGCGTGTTCCTGGTGGCGCCGCCGGGGCAGTCGCGCATGGATTTCGCAGGCATGATGCGCGGGTACAGCGCGTCCTTCGGAACCAAGGAGCAGGCGAACAAGCCGGCGCGATCGACCATGCAGGTGGCGGGCCTCGTCCGTGAGGGCTGGCTGGTCGAGATCGAGGTCACTGCCGCGAAGAAATAAGCAGGAGGGGGCGAATGGGGGTTAGCCGTCGGGATGTGTTGATGAGGGTCGGCGCGGCCGGCGGCGCGGGCGTCATGCTCGCAGCGATGAACATGTTGGGCCTGTCGCCGGCCACGCCTGCGTCGGCCGCCCAGTTCGCGCTGCCGCCGGCCTCCGGCAACGGCAAGTCCGTGGTTGTGCTTGGCGCCGGCATCGCCGGGCTGGTCTCCGCCTACGAGCTGCAGCAGGCGGGCTACCGGGTAACGGTGCTTGAGGCGCGCAACCGCGTCGGCGGCCGCGCATGGTCTATTCGCGGCGGCGATGCGGTCGAGCATCTCGGCCATGCGCTGCAGCAGGCGCAATTCTCCGAGGGCATGTATTTCAACGCCGGCCCGGCGCGCATCCCGAGCTGGCATCACGCCATCCTCGGCTATGCCAAGCGGCTGAACGTGCCGATGGAAGTCTTCGTCAATACCGCCATGGCGACCGGCTGGGACTTCAATGGCAAGGTCCGCCCCGGCCGTCAGATGGTCTACAGCCTTCGGGCCCATCTGTCGGAACTGCTCACCAAGGCCATCGACCAAGGCGCGCTCAACGCGAACATGCCGAAGGAAGAGCGCGACGGCTTCAAGCAGTTCCTGCAATTTTACGGCGGGCTCGACGGCAAGGGAGCGCCGACGCCCAATCCGTCCTTCGGCTATTCAGACTGGCCGGGAGGCTATGACGATCCGGGGAAGCCGCTAGATCCGCTCGCTTTTCGCGAAGTATTGTCGGGGCGGGCGGCTGCATTCCCGCAATTCTTCGAGTCCATCATCGACATGCAGCCAACGATGATGCAGCCGGTCGGCGGCATGGATCGCATCGCCCATGCGCTTTACATGGCGGTTCAGCCGACCGTGAAGCTCAACGAGCCGGTGACGGCCATCCGCCGCGAAGGCGGTGGAGTGCGGATCGAGCACAAAGGCGGCATCACGCGCGCCGACTTTGCGGTCGTCACACTGCCTGCCCAATTGCTCGAGCGCATCCCGAATGACTTCTCACCGGCCAAGAAGGCGGCGCTGAAGGGCATCAATTACCTCAAGAGCGCCAAGGTGGCTTTCGAGGCGCCGCGCTTCTGGGAGGACGACGGCGTTTACGGCGGGCTCGGCTGGACCGACAAGCTCAACGAAAACGTCATCTACCCAAGCAACAGTTTCCACAGTCCGCGCGGCGTTATCGTCGGCGCCTATGTCGCCGGCTGGACGCATCAGGACACACCGGAAGCGTTCACGAAGCTTCCATTCTCCGAGCAGGTTCGGATCAGCGCCGGCTCAATCGAGGTCCTGCATCCCGGGAAGGCCCGGCTGCTGGAAAAGCCTGTCGTCGTCAATTGGGGCAACATCCCCTATTCCGAGGGCGTGGGCGCGCTGTGGGATGGCGGGCCGGGCGCCGATAACGGACGCCGCACCGGCGCCTATCTCGAGCTCCTCAAGCCCGAAGGCCCGATCGTCTTTGCGGGCGAGCATTTGAGCTACGTCGGCCTATGGCAGGAGGGCTCGGCGCTCAGCGCGCATGAAGCCTTGAAGCTGCTCCAGGCCATGGCGTCGGAGAAGGCTGGAAAACGGGCAGCCGCCTGAGGCAAGCGATCCGCCGAATTCCGTCGGCGGGGTCCCCAGTGAAACGCTGCTAGCGTCCGCAATGGCCCCGCGCTAAGCCTCGCTCCCAAAGTAGGGAGGCATCGACATGCGGAAGCTCTTCTCATTCGCGACAGCGGCGGCCATTGCTTTGGCGGCACCGGCATGGTCGGCGCCGGAGCCTATCGCTGCGGCGGTGGCCAACACCAGCGCGCGCAGCCCCAACAACGTCAAGCTCGACGAGAGCCGCAAGCCGGCCCAGGTCTTGAAGTTCCTCGGGCTCAAGTCCGGAATGCGCGTGTCGGACCCGTTCGGCGGCAACCTTTATTGGGCGGAAATTACGGCGCCGATCGTCGGTCCGAAGGGCCGCGTATCGATTTGGCAGCCGCAGCAATTCTACCGGCAGAAGACGTTGGACAACTTCACAGCGTTCAATGCCAGGCAGCCGAACGTCTACATGCGGGTGAGTCCGTTCGAGGCGCCGAATTTTCCTTCTAACACCTACGACTTCATGCTGATCAACCTCGATTACCATGACGTCTATTGGGAAAGCACCAAGAACGGCATCAGCCGCATGGACCCCGACCAGTGGCTTAAGGGCGTATACGACGCGATGAAACCCGGCGCTGTCGTCGGCGTCATCGACCATGTCGCAGCACCGGGCGACACGCGCGCAACCGTCGAGAAATATCATCGGATCGACCCGGCGACCGTGAAGGCCGATTTCAAGCGCGCAGGCTTCAAGCTGGAAGCGGAGAGCGACATGCTTCGCAATCCGGCCGACGACCATAGCCTTAACGTGTTCGACGCGAAGATTCGCGGCAAGACGGATCGCTTCGTCTTCAAGTTCCGCAAGCCGCGCTAAGGAGAGCCAGTGAGCGTCAACGCCGAAACGGCAAGCGCTGAGCCCGTTCGCGGCCCGCGCGCATGGTGGGTCCTGCTGGCACTGATCGTCGGCCTGGTCGGCGGAATTGTCGCCACGAAGTCGGGCGACGGCATCCGCGAACCGCTGATCCAGGTTACATCGATCGTCGGCGAGTTATGGCTGAACGCATTGAAGATGACGGTCATTCCGCTGATCGTCGCGCTGCTGATCACCGGCATCGCA
The DNA here is from genome assembly GCF_023516555.1 of Sphingomonas alba. Classification (GTDB taxonomy): domain Bacteria; phylum Pseudomonadota; class Alphaproteobacteria; order Sphingomonadales; family Sphingomonadaceae; genus Sphingomicrobium; species Sphingomicrobium album. The sequence goes on along the minus strand of NZ_JAMGBD010000001.1, from coordinate 832,078 downwards.
CGGACGGCGGACGCGGCTCGCGGTGGACGGATCGCGACGGTTTCGATCGCCTATTTCCTCGTCATCTTCCTTGCTTCCGCGGTGCTTGGCGCATTCTTCACGCCGGTGTTGACCGGAATCTTCCCGCTTCCCCCCAACGCAGCGGATGCGATGCAAGCGGGGCTGGCGTCGATTGGCACTTCGGCGGCATCTGCGGCGGTACCGAGCGCGGAGGACTTCGTCCGCAACGTGGTGCCGTCGAATGTCATCGCCGCGGCCTCCAACGGCGATGTGCTGCCGCTGGTCTTGTTCACATTGGTGTTTGCGCTGGCCGTCACGCGGATCCGGGATCAGCATCGCAAGACCCTGGTCGGTTTCTTCGAGGGCATCAGCGACGCATTGCTGGTCGTGATCGGCTGGGTGTTGGCGATCGCGCCGATCGGTGTCCTCGCCCTTGCCTTCGGTCTGGGAGCCACCGCCGGCGGCGGGGCGTTTGCCGCGCTTGGCTATTACATCCTGCTGGTCTCGGGGATTGGCGTCATCGTTACCTTGGCTTCCTATCCGGTGGCGGTTGTCGCCGGCGGTTTGAAGTTTGGTGACTTTTCGAGAGCGGTCATTGCGCCGCAAAGCGTGGCAATCTCTACCCGGTCGTCGTTGGCTTCGCTGCCCGCGATGCTCGCCTCGGCGCGCATTCTGAACATCCGCGAAGAGGTGGTGGACGTCACCTTGCCGATGGCGGTTGCGCTGTTCCGCGCCACCGGGCCGGCGATGAACCTGGCAGTGCTTTTCTACATCGCCGAATGGATGGGGTTGGAGCCAAACCTGCCGCACGCCATCGCCGCCGTCTTCGTGGCCGTGCTAATGAGTCTTAGTGCGGTGAGCCTTCCGGGCGAGATCAGTTTTGTGAGCTCGATCGCGCCGATCGGCATCGCCCTAGGCATCCCGCTGGCGCCGCTTGCGCTCCTGATTGCCGTTGAGATGGTGCCGGACATCATCCGTACCCTTGGCAATGTGACGATGGACGTCGCCGTGACAGCGGCTGTGGATCGGCGAACTGCCTCTCGAAAATGAACGCCAGATGACCGTCGTTCGTCGATTGATCCGGCGATAAGCGGCTTTCGTCTCGCGACCGTACCGATTGCCGACTCCCGCCGCTCGCCGGTCGAGCAACGCATGCTTTGAACCCCGGTTAACCCTATCCAGCATTTGCGGCGCGAGGGACCTCAAAGGCTTCCTCATCACCCCGAGGGTCTCCTCGCCCGCAATGTAAAAAGGGAGAATGGAAATGAAAGCCTTCGTAATGTTGGCCGCCTTGCTGACGTCCGCGCTGCTGACCGTTCCGACGGTTACCCAAGCTGGAACCATGGATTCTGCCGAGCTTCGCCTCAACGCCTGAGGCGGAGGAAGGAATGAACCTAACTGAAATCCAGCGATCGCCGGAGTGGCTGCCCGAAGGGGTTAGCGCCCGGCGATCGACCTTACCCGGTCGGCGTACAGCCGCCCGACCGGCTGCTCGCTCTCATCGCCAAGCCTGGCGATCCAGCGCCCCGAGGGGTTGCGCGAAAAACCGGTAATGAAGTCTCGGCGAACGATCGCCGAGCGATGCAGCCGCACGAACAACTGCGGATCCAATCGATCTTCAAGTGACGCCATCGAATGATGGATGAGCCAGCTGCGCGCGCCGACATGCAGCCGCATGTAATCGCGCTCCGCCGTGACCCGGTCGACATCGCGCGACGCGATACGGACCAGGCCCGTGCGGTCAGAGGCCCAGAATTCGTCAAGGTAGGCCGAAGGCGCTGCGCTCAGCGCTTCCTCCTCGCCGCGATGACGCAGGTGGATGCGAGCCCGGTCCAAAGCCTTTTGCAGGCGCGCCGGCTCGATCGGCTTCATCAGATAGTCGACGGCCGCAACCTCGAAAGCGGCGACGGCGAATTGGTCGAAGGCGGTGACGAACACAACTGCGGGCGACGGACGGCGCTCGGCAAGGGCGCGGGCGACGTCGATTCCATCCATTCCCGGCATGGCAATATCGAGCAACAGGACGTCCGGCGTTAGGCCCTCGGCGAGCCGCACGGCCGCTTCACCGTCGCTTGCGGTGCCGACCAGATCGACATGTTGAATGCGGGCAAGCAGCAGTTGCAGGCGCTCCGCCGCCAGCGGCTCGTCGTCGGCAATCAGGACTCTTAGCGGCGGCTCATCCATTCGATCGATCCAGCGGCATGATGATGTGAACCTGATAGCCGCCATTGCTTAGCGGGCCAAATTCACATTTCGCATGCGTGCCGAATCGAGCCTTGAGCCTCTCGACGACATTGGCGATGCCGACGCCGGTGCTTTCGATCTTGTCGCTGTCCTTCGCCGGCCTGGCGTCGGGACTGCCGGTATTGGTAATGATAATCTCGAACCGGCCGTCGCCGAGGGGGCGCGCCTCGATCCGGAGGGTCACCTGCTCGCGGGTCGGTGAGACGCCGTATTTGATCGCGTTTTCGACCAGGGGCTGCAGGACCAACGCCGGAAGGCGGGCCGATTCCACTTCTTTCGGGATATCGATCTCGACCCTGAGGCGCGACGGGAACCGGACCTTTTCGATGTCGAGATAGAGCCGCTGGAGGTCGATTTCCTCGGCGAGTGTCACGTCCGCCGATGGGTCCACTGACAGGCTGGTGCGGAAGAAGGTGGAGAGCTTCAGCAGCATTTCCTCCGCCTGCTCGTTGCGGCCGGTCATCACCAACGAGGACAGGGAGTTCAGCGTATTGAACAGGAAGTGCGGGTTGACCTGGTAACGCAATGCACGGACCTGTGCAGCGCGGGCGGCGGCCTCGGCCTGGGCTGCACGGCGCTGGGCTCCGAGTGCCTGGGCCTGGGCCAGGCTGGCGAGATAGAAGGCACTCCAGGCGGCAAAGAAGAAGAACCAGGTGACCGAGCTGTCAGCGATCCAGCGGATCTTCTTTTCTTGGTCCATCTCCGCCATGCGCGGCATGGTGACGACCAGCGGATCGCTCGCGGCGCGCTCGATACGGATCTGGTAACCCTGTTCGACGACGACGAAACCTTCGCGGGTCTGGACTCGGAACTCTTCCTTGCTCGGCTTAAAATAGGGCTCGAGCTGGATGATGATCGCGGCTTGCAGGATGGCCGCTAACGCCGAAAGCACCGCCGCGATGATCGCTTTGCGGTACATGGAGGTTCCTCGCGTGGAGGCATTCAGAACCGCATAAAGTACGAAGGTTAGCAGGGTCCCGGCGATAATGGTGGGCACCTTGTTGTGAAGGACGGTCCAGGGGTCCTCACCAAGCAATGCGCGGGCGACGACCGTCGCCGCGTAGACCAGCCAGAATCCGAGGATTGATTTCAAGGCGAGGCGCCAGTCGGCGAACCGTCGCTCCTCGGAGAATTCGTCACTCATGGCTGTTACTTATGAACCGCCGCACGTTGCTTGCAATCCGCCCGCTGTCGCTTGGCAGAACCCCAGCCGCCGCCGGTCGAACAATCCACAGTTTTCTTAGGGGAACGGCCGCCGGCCCCTTTCGTTACGCTTGACAAGGAATCGATGGAGTGAATCGAGCCATGACTAACGAGGCGAAAGAGCCGCGACGGGAAGAAGCCGAAAAACGTCCGCCGACATTGTCAGGCGCCCCGGAACGCGAACTCGAACTCAAGCTCAAGAAGCACCCGGAAGATCTTGATGCAAAGGCAGATGTTGGTTCGGACGAAAGCATGGACGCGTCCGATCCGCCGGCGGCGACGCAGCCGGGCGGAAACGAGCCGGCGCCGTCGTCGACCTTCCCGGAAGAATAGACCGGAATCGTAACAAAACAGTCGCGCCGTTGCAGAAAATACACACACGCTGCGCGATTACGGAGCGTGAAGAATTCCGACTTGCCGCGAGCCTAACCCTTTGATTCAATATGAATGGGGGGTGGGATCTTGGTTAAGCAATTCGCAACCAAGGCAGTAGCATGATCCCATCCGTGCAAAAGGAGTTGGGTTCATGACGACGCGCACCAATCAGCCAGCCGGTGGGGTGCTGCTGATTGCTGAGATGAAGGAATTCGCGAGCTTCCCGAAAGCGACGCAGCGTTACATTCGTCGCTCGCTCGATATTGCCTTCGGTCGGTCCGACCCAATCGGCACATGGGCCCGCGACGAAGGCGAAGTTGCCTCGATTCGCGCCCAGGCCCGCTTCTACAAGCAACTCGATCATCTGCGCCTGCAGATCCCCGATGACAGCGGTCTCGACATGATCGAGCCGTTCCTTGGCATGCTGGTGACAGTTGCCGCCTTCGACCTCGGGCAAGATCGCCTGACGAGCTTCGCGGCTTTCCGTTTCCTCTACGAGCGACTGCTGGGCGCCAGTTCGAGGCCGTGGCTGCCGGCGGCTTTCTGTGCTGCCGCTGCCTTGCCGCACCTGCATCCTGACCGTCGCCGCACCTTGCTTCAGTCGATCAGCGAAAGCGCGGCGACTGCGCCGGGTTGGTCGAACCGCGAACCGGTGTTTTGGCCAGAGTGGGTCGAAAAGGTCGACATCGCCGCCGCCGCCTAAGCGGGCACATTTTCCGGCCGGTCGCGGTCACTTGCCCAGGTTTTGAACAATCTCGGCAGCGAATTCGCTCAATGTATCGTCGCGAGCACCCATGATGACGATGCGGTCGCCGGCGGCGGCCTCGGCGAGGATCGCGCGGCCGATGGCCTCGCGTTCCGGAATGTACTGCGCGACGCCGCCGATCGTTTCGACAAGCCAGTCCGAACCGCGCGAACGGTCGACGGTGCCGCCCTGGTAGACAGGATCGGGGAGATAGAGCCGGTCGCCTTCGCGCAGGCCTTGAGCGAACGTTTCGGCCAGTTCCTCCCCCATCTTGGCGAGCGGGCCGTAGCCGTGCGGCTGGAACATGATGAGCAGGCGGCTGGGCTGCGCGGTCAGGGTCGCGAGCGAGGCGGCGATCTTGTCAGGATTGTGTGCGAAATCGTCGATGACGGTGACGCCGCCGGACACACCAACGGTTTCCAAACGTCGCTTCAGGCCTTCGAACCTGGACAGAGCAGCGGACGCATCGGCGAGGGGAATCCCGAGGGCGTGGCAAGCGGTCAAGGCGGCCAGCGCATTTGAGGCGTTGTGGCGGCCCGGCTGGGGCAATGTAACAGCCACGATCTCTTCGCCGTTCTGAATGTCGAACGCCGCGCTGTCCGCATCGAGCGTGAGATTGCGACCGGCAAAGGCCGCGTTGGGGCTGTCGAAACCGTAGCCGAGCAACTTGCTCTCGCCCAAGGCCTCACCGAGCAGGCGGGTCTCGGGATCGTCCATGTTGATGACGGCCTTGCCGGAGCGTTCGAGGAAGCCCCCGAACAAGGCGCGGAGCTCATCCATGCCCATGTGATCAAGGCTGATGTTGGTCAGTACGGCGACCGTCGGGTGATAGAGCGCGATCGAGCCATCGCTTTCATCGACCTCGCTGATGAACAGCTCGGGATCGCCGACGAGTGCGGAAGCAAACGGCGAGGAGGGCGAAGTGAAATTCTTCATCACCGCCCCGTTCATGACGGTCGGCTGGCGATGGCAGGCGTGGAGGATCCAGCCGATCATCCCGGTCACTGTCGACTTTCCGCTGGTGCCGCCGACGGCGACGCTGCGGTGCGCGGCGTTGAGCAGCCTGGCCAGCATCTGTGGCCTGGTAAGGTGCGCCAGGCCGAGCTCGCGGGCGCGAACGACGTCGGGGATGGTCTCTTCCACCGCTGCCGAAGTCACGAGCGTCATGCCCTCGGCAAGGCCGCTGCCGTCTTGCGGGAATAGCGGAATGCCGAGCGAGCGAAGATAATCAAACTTGGGCGCGAGGCGGCCGGCGTCGAGCGCGCGGTCGGACCCGGCGACCTTTTCGCCGCGGGCACGCAGGATGGAGGCGAGGGGCAGCATGCCGCTGCCGCCGATCCCGCAGAAGAAGGTGGCATTAGTCATGGGCCTCGCCCTATGGATTGCGCGCCCGGCATGCAAAGGGGGAATTGATGAAAATCGCGCTGGTCGCGCCGAGTTGCACGTTGAAGCAGGAAGCTGCCGACCTGGTGACGGCGCTGGCCGCGACGCGGAGGGACTGCGAGCTGGCGATCCATCCGCAATGCTTCCTGAGCGACGGGCATTTCGCGGGCAGCGACGAGCAGAGGCTGTCGGCATTGCGCGAGGTGATGGAGGACGAGAGCGTCGATGCCGTCTGGTTCGCGCGCGGGGGATATGGGTCGAACCGCATCGCCGAGGCGGCCTGCTCCGATCTGAGCGTCACCGCGATGAGGAAGACGTACCTTGGTTACAGCGACGCGGGTTTCCTGCTGGCGGGGCTGCACAAGGCAGGGTGCGAGGTGGCGCACGGGCCGATGCCGCAGGACATCTTGCGCGACGGCGGCGAGGCGGCGGTGACCCGCTCGCTCGACTGGCTCCTGACGCGCGACCGCGCCGGGGTCGAGCCGAGCATCAGCTATCCGGTCCAGGCCTATAATCTGACGGTGCTGTCGAGCTTGCTGGGAACGGCGGTGGAACCGGACCTGACGGGCTATGAATTGCTGATCGAGGAAGTCAGCGAGCATTACTACCGGATCGACCGGCTGATGTACCACATCACCGGCAGCGCCAACGTGCGCGGGGTCGTCGAGCTGCGCGTCGGCAACATGAGCGACATCCCCGAAAACGACCCCGTTTGGGGCAGCGACGAAGAGGCAATCGTCAAGGATTGGTGCGAGCGCGCGAGCATCAATTACGGCGGCCGGGCCATCATCGGGCACGATGCCGCTAACCGCGTGGTCCCCTTCGGACGGAATTAACCTATTTTCCCTCTACAGAAGCATTGCAAAGCCCCTCTAATTGCGCTCTATCGTCAGAGAGAAACAACAGGAGGGCCAAATGGCAAAAGGGACTGGTCGTAAAGCAGGGGGTGGATTGGCTCGCCCGGTAACTCCGTCGGCGGATCTGGCCGCGATTACCGGCAGCGCACCGCTGCCCCGTTCGGAAGTGGTTTCCAAGGTCTGGGATCACATTCGCAAGAACAACCTGCAAAACCCGCAAAACAAGCGGGAAATCATTGCGGACGACAAGCTCCGCAAGGTCTTCGGCAAGGACCGTTGCACCATGTTCGAGATGAACAAGCATCTCTCGAACCATCTGAAATAATCGCGCGTCACCGCGTGAAGGGACGAGGGCTCGCGGGAAACCGCGGGCCCTTTCCTTATGTGACAAAGCCGCGACTCGGGCGCGCGCGTGCGCGAGTCGGGCGCTAGCCGCGGTTGGGTTAGAGGCCGCTCTGGAGCGATTTCAGGCGCTAGCCGCGGGCCAACATAGCGCCGAGGCTAGGATGCTTTGCGGATCTGCCTCTTCAGCCGTTCGGCCTCGGCCGACAATTGGCGCGCATTCCCGATCTTCTGGTCGAGGTCGGCAACCTGTCGATTGAGTAGCCATCGGAGGTTGGGGATCGTGCGTACCTCCGCCGCGAACCGCTCGGCTGCCCGGGCGTCCATGGTCGACTTGCAATCGTCGGCTAGCCTTGGCGTGACGCTCCCATATTCGTCCGCCGCGAGGACTTCGGGGCAATCCTTCATGACTTGCGACTGGGCTGCAAAGGGCAGCGCCGAGCGGATAGCGTCACGATAAGGCGGCGTGTAGTCGAACAGGCGCTGCATGGTCGCCATGCCGACATGATAATTGGCGATGCGCTCCCGAACCACCCGGCTGCCGAGGAACTCCGCCTTTCCGGACGCGACGACTTCGTCGTAGGTGACATGCCGGATCGCCTGCGGGACGTGGTTGCTGGCTTCATAGGCATGGATGATGAACGCGCCGGGATTGTCGGTGACCGGTCTGTCCAGCGCCGCGAGGGCCGCCTGTGCGTGCGCCAGGGTCTGTCCGTCATAATGAATGCGGAAGGCCAGGTCCCGCTGGTTCGATTCGAGGTCCGAATAGAGTCGCTCGCGATATTCGTGGCCCTCCGCGCGATCGAGCCGCGCCTGGTTCCAGTCGTTGACCTGGATGCCAAGGAACACGCCAAGGATGAGGATGACGAGGTCGACCGCCACCCCGAACCAGTTCTGACGCGCTGCCTCCCCGCGTAACCTCTTGAGGATCATCCTTCCCCCCGGGAGGCTACGCTAGGCCAAGCGTCTATATCCCGCCAGCCTGTGGTTCAGATGTCGACCTGATAGTGTCCGCTTTCGACCCATTGCGGAGATTGCGCCCAACGGTATTGTCACCGACATGACTGGCTCCGCACGAACCTATCTGCTGTTCACCGGGCTGTACCTGTTGAGCTTTGCTGTCCTGGCTGGGTGGTTCGTGTTGCTACTGGTGGGCCTTGCGCGACCTGACGTTATGACCTTTGCCAACAGGATTGCATTGCCCGTGCTGGTGCCGTCCGTGATTTGCCTAGAGACTTTCAGGCGGCTGGCACGCCGGGCCAACGGCCACTTGGCCTAGCGGCAGCTTCCCACCCAAAGCCGCCATTGGGAACACATGTTACTTGAGTCCCGGCTGGGTCGAATGTGAGCCCCGTGTGGGTCGAATGCCGCCGCGTCAGCTTTCCACCCACAAGACGCGGCAACCTTTTGGGCTGCGCCTAACCGACCTTACCCTTCGATAACTGCCATTGCCCGGTTCACTTATGTTAGGCCGGGGGCATGCTGAGGGGGTCGAGCCGGGATTATCTCGGCGTAAAGCTCGTTTTGTTCTTCATGGCTCTTTTCGGAGGGCTGTGGTGGCTGCTGTCCAGCGCGGTCGACACCTGGGGCCGCTAAGCCGACTTTCCCTTAAAGCCTGACACGCCTAGGCCGGGCCGATGAGCAACGACGCCATCCCCGCGGCGACCCTGGTCGTCATGCGCGAGCGGCACGACGGCCCACCCGAGCTGCTGATGGTTGAGCGGACCAGGCGCATGGCCTTCGCCGGCGGCGCCATGGTCTTCCCCGGCGGCCGCGTCGACGCCGAGGACCGCGCTCTGGCGGAGGGCTTTGCCGATGCCGACGCCGCCTTCCGGATCGCCGCCATCCGCGAGACGCTTGAGGAGAGCGGCATTCCAGTCGGGATCGCGCCCGACATCGACGCCGGGCTCGCGGCGAGCCTGCAGTCCCGGCTGCACGACGGTGCCAATTTCCGTGAGTTGCTGGCGTCGCACTGCCTGTCGCTCGACCTTGAGGCGCTGACGCCCTTCGCGCGGTGGAAACCCGCCTTTCACCAGGCGCGAATCTTCGACACGATCTTCTTCATCGCCGAAGCGCCGGGCGGCGAGTGGCAGCCGCGGCCACAAGCGGGGGAATGCGAGGCCGTCGAATGGCTGGCTGCCGCCGAAGTGCTTGCCCGGGTCACGCACGGGGAGGCTAACGCCATTTTCCCAACCGTCCGCAACCTGGAGCGGCTGGCCCGCTTCGACAGCATCGCCGCCGCCCGGGCCGACGCCGCAGAGCATCCGATCGAGACCATCACCCCGTGGATCGACGATCACGACGGCGAGCCGCACCTCTTCATCCCGGAAGGTCTTGGTTATCCGGTGACGCGCGAGCCGCTCACGAGCGTTCGGCGCGGCGTCGGCGAGGGCATTTTCCCCGCCGCCTGAGTAGCCTCACTTCGTGGGCGGCTGCGATCCTCCCGAAGGGTCGGGCACCGACACATAGACGATGGTCTCGCCCTCGTAGATCGGCTCAAAGAAGGTCCCGTTGCAGCTGTAATAATAATAATCGTTCCAGATGTAGGGCGGGCACTCCGGCGGTAACGCATACCAGTACGTACCGACCGCCGCGCGATAGCCCGCGATCGCTCCAATCGCGATTCCTGCCGCAATCGGATGATCGATCCACCCGTCCCAGCCGTCGCTGCATTTCGGGCAATCCGGACGCCAGCGAGTTCCCTCGCCCGGTCTGTTGGCGGGCAGCTGAGAGGCCGATCCCCCTATTCCGCCCGGCCGGTTTGCGGGCAATTGCGATGCGGAGCCACCGCCGCCGGGCCGGTTGGCAGGGAGTTGCGAGGCCGAGCCGCCGCCGAGCGGACGATCGTTCGACTCCAGCTTCGATCCGGACCGGTTGCCGTCGAGCCGGGACGACCGGCTATAATCTCCGCTTCGGCTAAACGTCCCGCCGGACCGGTAGCTGTCCGAGCCGCGATCAAAGGACCCGCGCCCAAAGTCGCTGCCCCGGCCAAAGCTGGTCGAGCTGCCGCCGCGGATACCGCCGCCACCGCCGCGAAAACCGCCGCCGCCGCCGCGTCCCCCGCGCGCCTGGATGTCTGTTGCTACGGACATGAGGATCGCCAGCAGGGCTGCCGACCGGGCGAGCCGGGACCAAGGACCCCGCTTTTGCCTAGGTGAGTCTGTACGCATGCGTCCGCCTCCGCGAGACGCGCTAACTGCAATTCGCAGCCCCGGACTATCAGGGTTTCCCCGCTACAGGACGGAGCCGACTCTCTTGCCGTCGCGCAGGACGTCGCAGACTGGGCAGTCGTCGTCAGCCGCCGCATGCTGGACAGCCGCGGCGTCGGACGTCGCCAAAATGTCCTTCTTCTTGATGATGATGCCGTCGGCCTTGGTCAGTTTGTTGATGCGGTAATGCTTCATCGGAACCCTCCGGTTGGTGCATGAATGCAGAACCGATGTTACGGTTCCGGCACATTTGTTCGCGGGTGATGCCATGACGACGCCTATCAAAATCGACTTCGTTTCCGACGTGTCCTGTCCGTGGTGCGTCATCGGCCTCTTGGGACTGGAGCAGGCGCTGGACCGGGTCGGCGGGTTGGTGGAGGCGGACATCCGTTTCCAGCCATTCGAGCTCAATCCGGACATGCCGTTCGAGGGGCAACGGCTGGTCGACTATGCCGCGCAGAGATACGGATCGAGCCCGGAACAATTGCTGGAGCGGCGCGCGATAATCCGTGAACGAGCGGCCGAGCTCGGCTTCACCATCGCGCTGCCGTCCGAGGAGGGGCGGGTCTACAACACGTTCGATGCCCACCGGCTGTTGCACTGGGCCGGGATCGAGAGGCGCCAGCGCGAGCTGAAGAAGGCGCTGTTCCATTCCTATTTCACGCAGTGCCTGAACCCAGGCGACCGCGAGGTGCTGGCCGACGCTGCCGAAGCGGCGGGCCTGGAGCGTGCGGCGGCGATCGAGGTGCTGGAATCCGGGCTTTATGCGACCGAGGTCCGCGAGGCCGAGGCCCACTGGCGGTCCATGGGCATCACCGGCGTTCCGGCAATCATCATCAACGACCGCTACCTGATTTCCGGCGGCCAGCCGGCGGACTATTTCGAGCAGGCACTGCGAAAGATCGCGGCGGAAGCCTCCGCCCCGGCTGCCTAGGCGGCCGCGACCGCCGGTTTGATCGCTGCATCGCGCCGGCGGGTCTGATGATGCCGCAGGGCGGCGCTGGTGAGGAACAGCAGCGGCACCAAAGTAATGTCACGAATGGATCGGCACCTTATGGCTCGCCGAACGGCCAGACGCTGACGCGATTGGCTTCGGCCCTTGTCGTCGTGATCGGCAGGCAGATCGCCCGCGAGCCTGGCGTCACGTTCTTGAGCGCTTTCAGGCCCAGCGGCTTGGCCTGTTCGAACACTTGGCTGGTCACCAGCGCCAGTCTCCAGTTGCGATAGCGGGCATCCTGCAGTGCGGTGTTCAGCTGAAATGCCGCCACGGAATCAAGGCGCTTCAGATGTTCGAGCGTCCTCAGCTTAGCCCAGTCCGTCTGCTCGAAGGCCATTTCGTTCAGGAGGTCGCCCATCTTGGCGTACATCAGCCCGTATTCGGCTAGCTTGTGGCGATCGATCAGCGCGGTGTTGCCCGCTTGGGTTTCCGCTTCCCAGCGTCCGCTGAGGAATGCCCAATATTGCGGCCTGCCGATCCAGCTCGGGGTCACAATCGACGGATTGTCCGCTCCCTTGTCGAGGATTGCTTGAATCTCCTCGATCCTGCGGCTGACGCACTCGCGAATCTCATTGCGCGACTGCAGTCGCCCCAGGTTGAGGCCGAGTTCCGCGCGGATGATGTCGTCGGCCTGCCTGGCCTCCTGCCGCTGGTGTGACGCCTGGACCACCTGTTCGGCGCCGAGTGCGATCAAGACACCGATGACGATGATGCCGACCTCGCCGGCAAAGACGCGCCACCCGTGCATCGGCCTTGGCAGTTTGAGGTGCATCCAGTCGCCCCCTGATTACGGGAGCGTAACAGATGGCCTGTTGTCTGCAATGGGCCGGGCAATCGAAAAGGGCGCCCGCGGATTGCACAACGCGGACGCCCTTCGTCGAACTGCCTACGTGCAAGCAGTCCGAACTAGTTAGTTGGCGCTATTGCCGTCGGCGTCGGCGCCGTTGCGGGTAGCGTCGGCCTTCTGCTCGCCAGCCGCGCGGGTGGCGTCCGCGGCGTTGTCGGCATTGGCCTGCATGTTGTCGGCCGCATTGTCAGCGTTCGCTTCAATGGCGTCCGCGGTGTTCTCGGCATTGGCCTCGATATTGTCGGCCTTTTGCTCCTGCGGGCTCTGGTTGCAGGCGGCGAGCGATCCAATGCCGAATGCCAGCGCCAAAACGGTGAATTTTCTCACGATGATCTCCCTGGAGAATTGTCAGTCTGCGACATGCGCCCGGCAATTACGCGCGACTCTCGGCAACGTTCCAGAAAGGTAACGACGCAAGCCTCAGGAGGCGCCGAGCTTGGCCTTATTGTCCTCGAACACCGGGATGGCGGTTTCGATCTCGTCGGCGAGCTGAAGCAGGGACTGGGCGGCTTCGGCGTCCGAAGCCTCGGCCGCAAGCTCGCGGCAGCGCTCCGCCTTGGCACGCAACTTGGCGATAATCTGGGAGTCCATGGTACTCGACCTCCGAGACCAAATTGCAACGGCCCAGCTTTCGGGGCGCTGAACGGCCTGCAGGCAAGCTCCGATGAAAAAGGCCGGCACTCCTGCAGGAGCACCGGCCCTTCCATGAAATCAGCCGTAACGGCTAATTACATGCCATTGACCTGTTGCGCGTTGACGTCGGCATTATCGATCGCCTGCTTGGCGTTGTCGCCCGCGTTGCGCAGCGCGTCAGCCTGGTTCGCCAGGTTCGCGGCCTCGGCGTTGGTCGCCGCATTATCGGCGGCCGTGTCGAGCGCGTCAGCGGCGTTTTCCATGTTCTCCTGGACGTTCTCGCCCAGCGAATCATCGCCTTTGCCGCCGCAGGCCGAGAGGGCCAAGGCAGCAGCGCCGACCAGCGCGAAAGAAATCTTCCTCATGCAATCATCCCCTTATGGTTTCGCGGCGGCGGGTAAGCCCAAGCCACTGAACGGTTCCAACGCCATCGCTTTCGTAACGGTTCCGCGGTGGCTAGCTTTTGTCAATTGCTTGAAGAAAAGGGCGTAAAACCTTATCTAAGGGGGGCCGGGTAACCGGCTATGTCGGTAGATTGTCGGGTAGAATAGGCATTTCGGACCCGGGGGGCAGTACCCCGGCGCCTCCACCAGCAGCGGTGGAAATCGAGCGGGGAATCCGCCGCTGCTGATGGGGGCGAAACAGGATCGACGAGTGCAGTAAATGCCCGGTTGCCGATCGGTATGAGACCACCGTGACGGCTCATTCACACAAGTGCCAACGATAACGAGGCTCTTGCGATTGCTGCGTAACTGACGGCCTAACGGTCTGAAGTTACAAAGACAAAAGCGCGGTTGGACCCCGCCGGGCAACAGAAGGGGAATCCAGCGGTTCGGGAGGCACCGGGCAACAGAAGCCTCCCACTTTTCCCTCTCTTGCCAACAACGCGCAGGTCGCACAGTTTCCCGCCTCGATTTTCGAGGGGGAAACACATGTCCATTCGCCACCTGACTCTCGCGCTCGGCCTTACCGTTGCGCCGGCCGCCTTGCTCGCTGCGCCGGTTCCGAAGGAGCAGCTGATGAAGCCGCCTGCCGATGCGACGCACTTCGTCGTCGTTTCGACCGCCGGCAAGCACGGGGACGAATATCGCTGGACGCTTCCGGACGGCAGCACCGCCTATCGAGAATCCATTCTGTTGCGGGGCCTGGTGTTCGAGACTGACATGGTGATCCATGCCGGCAAGGACGGGATGCCCGACAAGGTCGAAGTCCGCGGCGTGACGCCGAGCGGCGATGCTGGTGAAACTTTCTCGGTCGTCGACGGGCTGGCGCGCTGGAAGAGTCCGGTCGACGAGGGCCAGACAACCTACAAGTCGCCGGAATATTATGTGTCCAACGGCGGCACTTTCCTGAGCGGCGATCTGCAGGTCGCCAAGCTGCTCGCTGCCGGTCCCAAGGGACTTACCCTGCTGCCCTCCGGTCGTGGCGTGATGCAGGAGGGGCCATCGCTCGAAGTCGCCGGCCCCAAAGGCACGCAGAAGGTGAGCCTGCGCTTCATGACGGGCATTTCGCAGTCGCCGACCCCGGTCTGGGTCGACGCCAAGGGGCAGTTCTTCGGGTCGATCGGCGCCCTGTCCCTGCTTCCAGCTGGCTATGAGGGCAATCAGGTCGCGATGCAGAAAGTGCAGGACGACGCCATCGCGGCAATGTCCCCGAAGATCGCGGCCAAGTTCCTGACCGCCGAAGCCAAGAAGCCCATTCTGTTCCGCAACGTCAAAATCTACGACGCGCTCGGAAAGAAGTTCGTCCCCGGCCAGAATGTCGTCGTCAGCGACGGCAAGATCACCATGGTCGGCGAGATGCTGCCGAAACTACCCGCCGGCGCCAGGGTCATCGACGGCGCAGGCAAGACTTTGGTTCCCGGCATCTGGGACAGCCACATGCATGTCAGCGACGACTTCAACTTGCTGAGCGAACTGGCGCTGGGCGTGACGTCGGTCCGCAATCCCGGCGGACCGATGGAGCTGGAGGTCAGCCAGGCCAAACGCCGCGCGGCTGGCACATTGCTGGGGCCCGAGGCTTTTTCGTCGATCATCGTCGACGGCAAGGGGCCGCTATCAGCGCAAGGCAGCACGACCGTGTCGAGCCCTGAGGAGGCGATTGCCGCCGTGCACAAAATCAAGGACGCCGGACTCACGGCGGTCAAATTCTACACGTCGATGAATCCGGCCTGGATCAAGCCGGCCGCGGACGAGGCGCACAAGTTGGGCCTGCACGTTCACGGCCACATCCCGGCGGGCATGCGGACGATGGACGCCATCAACGCCGGATACGACGAAATCACCCACATCTATTTCGCGACAATGGAAGCGATGCCCGACGAGGTAGTCGCCAAGTCGAACGGCCTGATGCGGATGCTGGGGCCGGGCAAGTATTTCAAGGACGTTGACCTCAATGCCGAGCCGATGAAATCGCTGATCGCGACGATGGCGGCGAAGAAGATCGCAGTCGATCCGACCTTGGTGGTGGTGGAAGGCGTGTTGACGGCCGAAGCGGGCAAGGTCGGCGCGCCTTACACCGCGTATGTCGGCACGCTACCGCCCGCGACGGAGCGCGGGTTCAAGTCGGGGCCGCTGCCGCTGCCGGAAGGAACCACCCGCGAGGACGTCACCACGAGTTACCGGCATATGCTGGACTATGTCGCCACCATGTATCGCGCCGGCGTGCCTATTGTCGCCGGCACCGACGGGTCGGGGCTAGAGATCGTGCATGAGCTCGAACTTTACGTCGACGCTGGCCTGAAGCCGGCCGAGGCGCTGACGACCGCGACCATCGACGCCGCGCGCAACGTCCATGCCGACCAGCGCACGGGTTCGATCACTGTCGGCAAAGAGGCCGATTTGCTGCTCGTCGACGGCGACGTCGAGGCGAACATCGGCAACCTCCATCATGTCGACAAGGTGGTGCTGGACGGCGCGCTGATGGACGGCGACGCGCTGCGCAAGGAAGCCGGCTTCAGCGGCCGGCCAAAGTAAGGCCTACCGCTTTCGCAGCTCGTCCCTGATCTCGGCCAGCAGATCCAGTTCCGTCGGGCCGGCTGGAGCGTCCTCGGCCGGCTTCTTCATTTTGTTCGCCTGGCGGACGATGAGGAAGACGACGAAGGCGAGGATCAGGAAGTTGATGGCCACAGTCACGAACTGGCCCCAGCCGAGCACTGCGACGCCGGCTTCCTTGAGAGCCGCGTAGCTGGTCGGGTCGCCCTTGAACGTGTCCGGTATCGGCCCGAGCAGGATAAAGTGATTGGCGAAGTCGAGGCCGCCGAAGATCGCACCGACGACCGGCATGATGATGTCGTTGGTGAGGCTGGTGGTGATGGTGGCGAAGGCGGCACCGATGATGACGGCCACTGCCAGGTCGAGGACATTGCCCTTGGCGATGAAGTCGCGGAATTCCTTCAGCATGCTTACCCTCCATGCGTCGCGTCGACCGAGACTAGCGTTCGCGGGCCGGAATGAAAGTATTTCGGGCCAATGTGTGTTGTCCGACTAGGACAGCTATTGAATTGCCGTTGCGGGCCTCTAGATTCGCCTTCGGAACATTTTGCATGAGGGGGACTGCACCCATGACCGTTGTTCGTCGAATTGGACTTCTTGCTCCGCTCGCCGCCGTCAGCGTTGCCGGCTGCGGCATCAACTCGGTCCCGACGGCCGAGGAAAAGGTCAACGCCGCCTGGGGCAACCTCCAGGCCGATTATCAGCGCCGCTCCGACCTGATCCCGAACCTTGTCGAGACGGTGAAGGGCTATGCCGCGCAGGAGAAATCGGTGCTGATCCAGGTCACCGAGGCACGCGCCAAGGCCGGCAGCGTCCAGCTCAGCGCCTCCGACCTGGAGGATCCGGCCAAGGTCCAGGAATTCGCCAACGCCCAGGCGCGCCTGTCGGCGGCAATCATCCCGCTGCAGCGGATGCAGGAGGCCTATCCGGACCTGAAGTCGAACCAGAACTTCCTGGCGCTTCAGGACCAGCTGGAGGGCACGGAGAACCGCATCAACACGTCGCGCCGCGACTATAATGAGGCGGTCCAGGCCTATAACACGCGCATCCGCACCTTCCCCGACGCCATCGGCGCCCGAGTCTTCTACGGCGCCAAGCCGAAGGTGCCGTTCCAGGCGGCGGCGAGCGCGCAGGAAGCCCCCAGCGTCAACTTCAACACCGCGGGGTAAAGGCATCGGTGCGGCTGCTTCCAGTCGCTTTGCTCCTGGCAGCCTGCGGCAGCCCAGCTGCCGCATGGCAAGCCAAGGAGGGCGGCGTGGGGGCGGTCGCCGCCGACGTCGTTCTGACCGGCCATGTCGTCGATGATGCAGACTTTTTGTCACCTGCCGCTGAAGAGCGGATCACTGATCGGCTCGATGCGCTTGAGCAGGCGACCACGGACCAGGTGGTCGTCGTGACGCTTGAGACGCTTCACGGCGCGTCGATCGAGGATGTCGCCCATGACCTCGGCAACCGCTGGGGATTGGGGCGCGAAGGCGTCGATAATGGCGTCCTGCTGATCGTGGCGCGCGACGAAGGCAGCATCCGGCTGACCGCCGGCACCGGCCTGGAATCCATCCTGACCGATGAAAGAACCCAGGCCATCGTCAACGAGATGGGCCCGAAATTCGACCAGAACCTGCCGGTCGACGCGATCGAGACCGCGGTGACCGAGATCGACCGATTGCTCAGGAGCAATCCCAAGCGCCCGATCAGGGCGGGAAAGAAGGCGTCATGACAGTGATCCGCTATCTGGCAGCAATCTGGCTGGCGCTTTTCGCGCTGCCGGTCGCCGCGCAGAAATTCCCCGCTCATGGCGATTCGCCAGTCGTCGACCAGGCAAACATCCTGTCGCCGGCGCAGAAGCTCGACCTCGATTCCAAGCTTCGAGCCAATTACGCCAAAACCGGGTTTGCGCTGGTCGTCGCGACCGTGAACAGCCTCGAAGGCTATTCGATTGAAGATTACGGCTATCGGCTCGGCCGCTACTGGCAGCTCGGCGACAAGGACAAGGACAATGGCGTCATCCTGCTCGTCGCGCCGAACGAGCGCAAAGTCCGGATCGAGACCGGCTACGGCGCCGACGATTATCTGACGGACGCCGTCAGCGGCCTCATCATCCGGCAGCAGATCATTCCCAAGTTCAAGGCGGGCGACATGGGCGGCGGGATCGTCGCCGGCACGGACGCGCTGATCGCGAAGCTGCAGCTGCCGCCCGAGGAAGCGAAGAAGCAGGCGGCCGCGGTGGCGGCTGCCGAGAAAAAGCGGCAGGCGGACGTCAACCCGATTCCGGTGGTCTTCATCGTCGTCATTTTCTTCGTGATCATCAGCTCGATCGCCAGGCGGGCCGGCGGCAAGCGCTATCGCCGTCGCAGTGGGATCAGTCCCTGGGTCGTGCTCTGGGGCTTGAATGAGCTCAGCAGAGGCTCGCGCGGTTCGAGTTGGGGCGGTGGCTCCGGCTGGGGCGGCGGTGGCGGCGGTGGCGGCGGAGGATTCGGCGGCTTCGGCGGCGGCGGGTCCTTCGGCGGTGGGGGAGCATCGGGATCATGGTAATGCGTTTAAACGAGGCGGACCGTGACCGCGTCAGCGCCGCGATTGCCGCCGCGGAAGGGACAACCGCCGGCGAGATCCTGGTCGCGGTCACTGACACGAGCGATCCCTATCACGACGTCGCGCTCCACTGGGCGGTATTGGTGCTGATCGCCGTACTGGCATGGGCGGCGGCATGGCCATCGGCGCTGCAATGGTGGTGGGGGACGCTGTTCGGCGACTGGGGAGCGGAGCCATCATTAAGGCAGCTGCTGACCTTCCTGATGGTGCTTGCCGTGTTCAAGTTCACGGTCGCGCTCCTGATCCTGAAATACCGGCCGCTGCGGCTGGCGCTGACGCCCGGACAGACGAAGACGCGGCGCGTGCGGCGACGGGCGGTGAGCGTGTTCAAATCAGGCGCCGAACGGCGCACGGCGGGCCGGACCGGGATCCTCATCTATCTGTCGATGGCCGAACGCCGGGCGGAGATCATTGGCGACGAGGCCATCACGTCGGTGACGACGCCGGAGACCTGGGGCGAGGCCATGCACGCGTTGCTGACTGACGTCCGCGAGGGAAAAGTGGCGGACGGAATGGTCGCCGCGATCGAGCAGATCGGCGTTGTCCTGGCCGAGCATTTCCCGCGCGCGCCCGACGACCGGAACGAGATCCCCGACAAGCTCATTGAGCTCTAAATGGCCGTTCGACCAGCTCAGGATGATCGGATTCAAGAGCCGCCCGAGGTCCAGTGGGCGGGCAAATATATCCGCATCGTGAAGCGCGGCGGCTGGGAATATGTCGAGCGCTGCAGCGGCATGAGTGCCGTCGTCATCCTCGCCGAGACCGACGGCAAAATCATCCTTATCGAACAGTCGCGTGTGCCGTTGGGCGGACGAACCTGCCTGGAATTGCCGGCCGGGCTGGTCGGCGACGAGGACGACAAAGGGGTCGAGGAAACGGCGGTCAAGGAGCTTGAGGAAGAGACTGGCTACACGGCCGAGCGGATCGAACGGCTGGGCTTTTTCTACAGTTCGCCGGGAATGGTGGCTGAGGGCTTCGACTTGGTTCGGGC
The DNA here is from genome assembly GCF_023516555.1 of Sphingomonas alba. GTDB lineage: Bacteria > Pseudomonadota > Alphaproteobacteria > Sphingomonadales > Sphingomonadaceae > Sphingomicrobium > Sphingomicrobium album. The sequence continues at coordinate 812,670 of NZ_JAMGBD010000001.1, read as the reverse complement.
GCATGGCGTGAGGCCCTGCGGCACGCCGACAGAGTTTGGCATCGAAACGCATTTGGTTGAGCGCGACAAGGTGGCCGAGTTCGTCGAGCAGCGGCGGGCGGCGGGCGTCGCGATCGACGTCAAGTTGTTGCTTTTGCTTGCCTCGTCCATCCTTTAGTCGAGGGTGCCGACCGTTCATCGACATCAAAGTTGCGAGGGGTCTGGCGCGGCCCCTATAAGCTCGCGCGAAATTTCCAAATCCGGGAGTGGGGATAATGAAAGTGATTCTGTTGGCGGGCGCGGCTGCGCTCGCAATGGCCGCGGCGGTGACGCCGGTCATGGCCGCTGAGACTGCCGCCGCGGCGTCGAGCGCCGCGGTTCCGAACAATCCGCTGCTGGCCGACTGGACCGGCCCCTATGACGGCGTTCCGCCGTGGGATAAGGTGAAGCCGGAGCTGTTCGACGAGGCGATTCAGTTCGCCGTCGACGAACAGAAGCGCGAATATGACGCGATCGCCAACAATCCGGCGCCGCCGACCTGGGAAAACACCATCGACGCCGGCGAGAAGGCTGGCCAGCGGCTGGGGCGGGTGCTGACCCTGTTCGGCGTGATGACCGACAACATGTCGAACGACGCCTATGTCGCGCTCGACAAGAAGTGGTCGCCGAAGCTGTCGGCGGCGTTCGACGAAATCACACTCAACCCGAAGCTCTTCGCCCGAACCAAGGCGCTGTACGACCAGCGCGACAAGCTCGGCCTCGATGCCAAGCAGATGCGGCTGCTGACCCGCCAGTATGACTCGTTCGTTCGCAACGGCGCCAACCTCAATCCGGCGCAGAAGGCGGAGCTGACCAAGTACAACCAGGACCTGTCCTCCGCTTTCTCCGACTTCAACTCAAAGCTGCTGGCCGATGAAGCCAAGTTCACGCCGGCGAGCGAGGCCGAAATGGCCGGCGTTCCGCAGGACGTGAAGGACGCGGCCGCCGCTGTCGCCAAGGCCAAGGGCCTTCCGGCCGGCACCTACGCCGTCCGCAATACCCGTTCCGCCTTCGAACCGATCATGACGTTCGGCACCGATCGCGCTTTCCGCGAGAAGATCTGGACCAAGTTCGTCAATCGCGGTGACAATGGCGATGCCGACGACACCAACGCGACGATCGCCAAGATCGTGAAGCTGCGCGCCGACCGTGCGCACTTGCTGGGTTTCAAGAACCACGCCGAGTACCGGATGGCTGACACCATGGCCAAGACGCCTCAGCGCGCGATGGACCTGATGATGCGGGTCTGGACGCCGGCCGTGGCGCGGGTTCACGAGGAAGTCGCCGAGCAGATGCAGTTCGCCAGCAAGGACGGCCTCAAGGAAATCAAGCCTTGGGATTACCTCTATTACGAGGAGAAGGTCCGCAAGGCGAAGTACGACCTCAGCGAAGAGGAAATTAAGCCCTACTTCGACCAGGCTAATCTGCTGAAGGGCATGCAGTGGGCTGCCGAGCAGCTTTACGACCTGCACTTCGAGGAAAACACCGGCAAGGTTCCGGTGTTCAACCCGGACGTCCGCACGTTCGAAGTCACCAATGCGAAGACGGGCGAGAAGATCGGTCTGTGGTACCTCGACACCTTCGGCCGCGAAGGCAAGCGCTCGGGCGCCTGGATGAACACGTACCGCAGTCGCGCTCGGCTACTGAACGACAATCTGGTGCTGGCGTCGAACAACAACAACTTCAACAAGCCGGAGCCGGGCAAGCCGACATTACTCAGCCTCGACGACGCCTCGACCATGTTCCATGAGTTCGGTCACGCCATCAATTACTTCCTGGTCGACGTGAAATATCCGTCGCTAGGCGGATCGCAGCGCGACTTCGTGGAATATCCGAGCCAGGTGAACGAGAATTGGCTGCTGACGCGGCCGGTGCTCGAAAAGTATGCGATCAACTACAAAACCGGGCAGCCGATGCCCGCCGCGCTGGTCGACAAGATCAAGAAGGCCGAGACCTTCAACCAGGGCTACGCCACGGTCTCCTATCTATCGTCGGCGTTGGTCGACATGAAGCTGCACCTCGATCCCAACGGTGTCGTCGATCCGGACGCGTTCGAGAAGAAGACACTGGCCGAGCTCGGCATGCCCAAGGAGATGGTGATGCGGCACCGCCTGCCGCAGTTCGGGCACCTCTTCTCGTCCGACGCTTATTCGGCCGGCTATTATTCCTACCTGTGGTCCGAGACGATGGACGCCGACACCTGGGCGGCGTTCGAGGAAGCCGGCAATCCGTTCGACCGGACCATTGCCGACAAGTTCCGCACGCTGCTGCTGTCCACGGGCAACGAGACGGACCGCGCGGAGGCCTATCGCGCGTTCCGCGGCCGCGACCCGGACGTCAAGGCGCTGCTGAAGCGTCGCGGCTTCCCGACGAACTAAGTCAATTCAAGGCAAAGAAAAGCCCTCCCCAGCGCATTGCCGGGGAGGGCTTTTTGTTTGGGCGACGACTTAGCTCGCCGATGGACCGGCGAAAGTATCGATCAGCACATCCAGCTGAGCGCTGCAGTCGTTGCGGATGAAACTCTGCGCCAGGCCCTCGAGGCCCGCCGGCACCGGCTGGATCAGGTGCGCGGTGTAGCTGACGTTCGAGGCGCCCCCGACGATCTGATAGCGGCCGCCCGCAGCCACTGGCACTTCAGTCGGCCAGTTGGCGATCGTCTGGCCGGCGTTGAACTGGACCTTGCCGGCCTTGCCGCTGGCACTGTCGGTCACCGTCACGGTTTCGGCACCGCCGCCAGCAGCCCGATAGATGCCAAGATCGGCCGGGTTGGCGAAGCACAGGTTACCCGAGCGGGCGAGGTCCGCCTGCCAGACGTTGCGGCCCGCGGTCGCGCCGGTCGGCACCCCGCGGACGGCCCCGACGCGGCTGCGGCGGTTGGAGTTCTGGTCGGTCAGGGCCGCAAGCGCCGACGTGGTATTGGTCGATGCCGAGGCCGTGGCGCTGAACTTGCCCGGCCCCTTGAGAGTACGGGTGCCGCGGCTGTCGAGCAGGACGACGACGTCGTTGGCCTTGAGGTTGATGGTCTGGGCCTCTGGAATGGCCTTGCCGGCCGGAAAGGCCTTGGCAGAGGGACCGGAGGAACGAACAACGAGAACCGCGGCCTCAGCAGCAGCGGCAACTGACGCGATAGCCAGCGCGCAGCCGGCAATAACCAACTTCTTCATTCTACTTCTCCCCTAATACGAAGTGGCCGCCAGGACCTGCCTGGAGCAGCCGGTATGCGAAAGCGGACAAAGCCGGGTCGTTGGGACGGGAAGCGGCGATCGCCTCGATCGCATGCAGTGCCTCCTTGTCGCCTGAATCAAACTGTTCCCACAGCCGGGTAAGTTCGGCGCGGACTTCAGCATCCATGTCGGTCGCCGGCTCCCAGACCGTGATTGGGACCGGGCGACCGGACAATACGATGCGGCCCATCGGCCGAAGGATGTCGGCAGTCGTAATGATCTTGCGAACCTCCTCGCTGATCAGTGCCGCGCTCTTCAAATATTTGTTCGCCCCCTCGAGGCGGGCGGCCGTGTTCATGGCGTCACCGAGGGCAGTATAGCTGATCCTGCCCTCGCCGCCGAAATTGCCGACGATTGCGTCACCGTGGTGAAGGCCGATGCGGGTGCGGCCGAGCCGGGCCCGGTCGGCATTATCCTTGCCGAAATTGCGGGTGAAATCGAGCATCGCCAGGGCAGCGGCGACGGCGCGCTCGCCGTCGTCTGGGCGGGCGATCGGCGCCCCCCAGAAGGCGACGACAGCATCGCCGACGAACTTGTCGATCGTCCCGCCATGGTCGAGCACGATGTTGCTCATGCCTTCGAGATAGGCGTTGAGGATCGACGCCATTGTCTCCGCGGGAAGCTGGGTCGAAAGGTTGGTGAAACCCTGGATGTCGGTGAACAAAGTGAACAGCGGCAAGCGCTCGCCGCGCAGGGTCAGTTTGTTGGGATCCTTGAGGATCTGGGCGGCGATATCCTTAGGCAAATATTTGCCGAGCGCCGATTGGGCGAAGCGCTTCTGGTCGGAGCCCATCGCCTTCACCGTCGCCTCGGTCGCCATGTAGGCGAGGAGCCAGCCTGCGATCCAGCCGAAGGCCGGCAGGCCCTGCGTATCGATGCCCTGAAGCTCGAACAGGAAGGGGACGGTGAAGAAGAAGGCCAGTTGCCCCATGATAACCAGGGTCAGGTAGCCCGGCCGGATATCGATCATCGAGGTGAACGTGCCGCAAAGCACGACGAAGAAGGCGACGATCCAGAGCGCCGCTCCGGCGACGCGGCCGGGAAGCCGGCCATCGAGCAATTGCGCAATCATCGTCGCGTGGATCTTGAGGCCCGTCGTCGGCTCATTGCTGAGGAGGGAGGCGGGAGTGTCGAACTGGTCGAGGTCTGGCAGGTCGCCGCCGATGAGGACATACTTGCCTTTCACTTCATTGCCCAACATCGCCGCGCCTTCCGGTGTCGCAAAGAGGTCGATTGGCAGGCTGGTGAAGACTTCGCGTTGATCCTGCGTGCCGAAGCCGACAGGCGCCCGGTAGAGCACGCTGCCGCGATAATTCTCCGCGCGCGTCATGCCAGTCATGGCGACCGGCATGAACGGCGGCAGGTCGCGATATTGTGCGGGCCAGTTGCGCATCACATTGTCATTGTCTGCCTCAAGCCGGATCGAAGTCTTGCGGACGTTCGGATTGCCGATCTGCTTGACGAAGTTCGCCATGAACTCCTGCTGCCAGACGTCGACATCAAAGCTGTTGTGCGCGTTCGTGGCGAAGCCCAGCCAGACAGGTGTCTTCATGTCGTGAAGCGCCTTCACCAGCAGGGGGTCGTCGGGCTGGGCCTGATCGATCAGGATGTCGATGCCGATCGACCTGGCCCCCATCTTGTCGATGTTGGTCAGAGCATTGGCGAGGGTCGTGCGGTCGAGTGGCGAGCGCTCCCCCGTCGTCCGCTGCGTATCCGGCGTGAACGGGATGAGGATGATTCGCTTGTCCTGCTCGACCGGCTTGCGCAGCGAAGCGGTCAGCGAGCGGGTGTCGTAGAGGGCGCGCTCGGCATTGCGCATGAACGCCTTGACGCCGGGGACGTCATGGCCGGCGATTTCCAGGTCCCAGGACGAACGAGCGATGAAAATGGCGAAGAGCACAAAGACGATGGTGACGATGCGGCGGGCCAGCGGCACGCGCGCCAAGTCCTCGCGTACCGCCGCGAGGGTCGGCTTCGCCTGTTCGGTCAGCGGGTCCGCCGCGTTCCGCCAATGGGGCGCCTTGTCCATGCGTCTAGCCGCGACGGCTCCGTCGCGCGCGCGCAAAAAGGACTGCCAATCGAAGCATCACCGTCCCCGCCGGTCCCCTGAATCAAGCCGAGTCGTGTTGGTTAAGAGGCGTTTAACCCCTGGTAAGAAAATTTGCGAGTTAACGCGAGGGGGCTGAGTCCCACGCGGGGACTCTTAAAGGCGGGCGGATTCCGCCTGTTTCCAGGCCAATTCGGCGAGAGGATCGGTGACGGCCGCGGTGGCTTCGGCATGGGCCGAAGAGGCGCTGCCGCGGGCAAGGCGGCCGCGGATGCCATGACAGATGGCGGCGAGGCGAAACATGACAAAGACGGCGAGATAATCGACATGGGGCAGGCCGTCGCGGCCGGTCCGGCGGCAATAGGCTTCGATATATTCCTTCTCGCTGGGGATGCCGAGTTCGTCGAGGTCGAGACCGGCGAGGCCGGTGAACATTCCGGCGGGCATGCGATACATCATCAGATGATAGACAAAATCGGCGGCCGGATCGCCAAGTGTCGACAATTCCCAGTCGAGGACGGCGGCGACGCGAGGCTCGTTCGCCGCGAAGATCATATTGTCGCAGCGGAAGTCGCCGTGGACCACGCGGGAGTCGCCGCTGTCGCCGGGCAGGTTGGCGCGCAGCCAGGCGACGAGCCGGTCCATGGCGGGAACGCGGCCGGCCTCGACATCGCCTTCATATTGCTTCGACCAGCGGGCGACCTGGCGCTCGACGAAACCGCCGGCGCGGCCGTAGTCGCCAAGGCCGATAGCCTGGGGGTCGAAGCTGTGAAGCCGGGCGATGGTCGCGTTCATCGCGTCGAAGTGGGCGGCTCGCTCCTGTTTCGACATGCCGGGGAATTGCGCTTCCCAGACGATGCGGCCCTCGACCATGTCCATGACGTAGAACGGAGTGCCGATGACGGTTTCGTCTTCGCACAGGCCGTGGACGCGCGGGACCGGAAAGGCTGCGGCGCCAAGCGCGGCGAGGACGCGATATTCTCGGTCGACAGCATGGGCGCCGGGCAGGAGTTTCCCCGGCGGCTTGCGCCTGAGGACGTAGGAACCGGACGGGCTGTCGAGCCTATAGGTCGGGTTGGACTGGCCGCCCTTGAACTGCTGGACCGAGAGCGGGCCGCGGAAACCGGCGACATTGCCTTCCATCCAGAGGACGAGAGCGGCTTCATCGAAGCGAAGGCGCTCGGAAACCTCGCGCGTACCGCTGTTCGCTTCGGTTCGGTTCATTCCGCCGATGTAGGCGGTGAACCGCAGGCCTCGCAACGCGTTCCTGCGCCATGCCCCGGTTGATCCACCTCTCCGACCTGCATTTCGGCGCCCACGATCCCCTGCTGGTCGAGGCCGTTGAACGGCGTGTCGACGAGGAAAAACCCGACCTCGTCATCATCAGCGGTGATTTCACGCAGCGGGCGCGGACCGACCAGTTCAAGGAAGCATGTCGGTTCCTGGAGCGGCTGAAGGACGCTGGCCACGAGGTCCTGGGCGTACCCGGTAATCACGATGTGCCGTTGTACGACGTCCTGCGGCGTTTCCTGTCGCCGCTGACCCGTTACCGGCGGTACATCGACGAGACGTTGTGCCCTTTCCAGGAGATCAAAGGGGCCGCGGTGCTGGGCATCAACACGGCGCGGTCGCTGACGTTCAAGGACGGGCGCATCAGCCACGAGCAGATGGACTTCATCCGCCGCACATTCGAGCGGGCAACGGACGTGCCGCGTATCCTGGTCACCCATCACCCGCTGTTCGCCTTGCCGGTCGGCGATGAATCGGAACCGGCTGAAGCCGTCGGTCGGCAGGAATTGGCGCTGGACGCCATCGCCGAGGCGGGGGTCGATATCCTGCTCGCCGGGCATATTCACAAGGCTTCGGCCGAGGCTCGCGATCTGGCGACGCGGGCGGGCGGGGCGCTGGTCATCCAGGCGGGCACGGCTACATCGACGCGGCTGCGTGAAGAGGCGCAAAGCTTCAATCGCATCGATGTCGAGGGCGACCGCGTGACGCTAATCGTCCAGACCTGGAACGGGACTGAATTCGTGGCTGGCGACGAACAGACATATGCCCGGGGGGGAAATCATTGGCGGCTGGCGCATCGGCCGGTCGAAGCCGAGCCTGCCGATTGAGCGCTTGAACCGGGGGCGGGCTGGGGCCTAGGGAAAGGTATCACTGGGGGAGATGGAAATGACCGAGGCGGCACTGAGCGACAAGAAGCTGGAGCCGTCCCAGTTCGACCTCCAGGAATTCGTTCGCAGGGTGCTGGCAGAGGACATGGGCTCTGGGGGCGACGTCACATCCGACGCGACCATAGACGCCGACGCCCGCTTTACCGCAGAGATGAATTGCCGCGAGCCGATCACCGTCGCCGGCCTCGACATCGCGATCGCCTTCTTCCGTTCGCTGGACCGCGAGGTGCGGATCAAGAAAGAGGTCAACGACGGCGACACCGTCCCCGCCGGCACGATCCTGATGCGGCTGGAAGGCAATGCGCGCGCAATGCTGTCGGCGGAGCGGTCGGCTCTCAACACGCTGCAGCATCTATCCGGGATTGCGACGCTGACCCGGCGCTATGTTGATGCGATCGATGGCGCGGGCGCGATCCTGCTCGACACCCGCAAGACGGTGCCGGGCATGCGCCTGCTAGGCAAATATGCGGCGCGCATGGGCGGGGCGCACAATCACCGCATGCGGCTCGACGACGGCATGCTGATCAAGGACAATCATGTTGCGGTCTGCGGATCCGTCGAGACGGCAGTGAAGAAGGCGGTTGCCGCCAATAAGGGCCTGCAGATCCAGGTCGAGGTCGACCGACTGGAACAGATCGAGCGGGCTCTGGCCGCAGGCGCGGATCGGTTGCTGCTCGACAACATGAAACCCGACATGTTGCGCGAGGCAGTGAACATCGTCGATGGGCGCGTGCCGCTCGAGGCGTCTGGCGGGGTTAACCTCGACACGATCCGCGGCATCGCCGAGACTGGTGTGGATTTCATCTCCGTCGGCCGGATCACGCAATCGGCGCCAGCCGTCGACATCGGCCTCGACTATTCCCTGCAAAACTTCGCCGGGTGATGGTGGCGTCGGCAAAGTCGCCGACAGCCAACTGCTCTATGCTCGTACGGACCGTAACGTCTCCGGAATAACCCGTATGGCTCGTGTGGGGCCTCGCGCGCACATGCGCGAGTGCACAGGGGAGCCGGAGGAGGCTTACCGATGAACACTCTCAAATTTGCACTTTGCGCGGCGCTCCTAGCCGCGATGCCGTCAATCGCCGACGCTCGGGGTGGGCATGGCCACGGCGGCTGGAACGGCGGCCACGGCGGCTGGAGCGGCAGGCACGGCGGCTGGAACGGTGGCCACGGCGGCTGGGGATATCGGGGCTACGGATATGGCTACGGCGGTTGGGGTTACCGCGGCGGCACTTATGTGCGCATCGGCTATTATCCATATTCTTACGGCTACGGCGCCTACTACCCGGGCTATGCCTACCCCTATTATCCGTATCCGTACGGTTATTACGGCTATGGCTACGGCTATCCGCCAGCCTATCCTTATGGTTATGGCTATCCGGGGTACGCGTACCCTGGCGGCTATGCCTATCACGGCTATCATTGCGGCGATCCGGCCGCCGGCGCGGTTGTCGGCGGTGCGGCTGGAGCAGTCCTCGGGGCAGCGGCTGCTGGCCACGGCGATGCCGGCGCCGGGGCGGCGATCGGCGGTGCGGTAGGCGCTGTTACGGGAGCGGCGGTGGCTTCAGGCCACTGCTAGGCAAACGCCTCGTAGCATTTCATTTTCCCAATAAGCGTTTCGCTCCTATATGGGCGCCGAACGCTCAAGGAGAGGCATGTTGTTTAAGGGCCTGAAGCCCATCCTGTACGGCGGCCGCGAGGTCTGGCCGCTGGTCGAAGGCGGCAAGGGCGTTTCGGCGACCAACCACGCCAGCTCGGGTGCATGGGCCGCTGCGGGCGGGATCGGCACGGTGAGCGCGGTCAATGCCGACAGCTATGATGCTGAAGGGCGTATCATCCCTCAGGTCTACAACGCACTGACCCGCCGCGAGCGTCATGAAGAGTTGATCCGGTACGCCGTCGACGGCGCCGTCGCACAGGTTCAGAAGGCCTATGAAATGGCCAGCGGCAAGGGCGCCATCAACATCAACGTTCTGTGGGAAATGGGCGGCGCACAGCGTGTCCTCCACGGCGTGCTCGAGCGGACCAAGGGTCTCGTCAGTGGCGTTACCTGCGGCGCGGGCATGCCCTACAAGCTCAGCGAAATCGCCGCCTCATACGGCGTGCATTACCTGCCGATCATCAGTTCGGCCCGCGCCTTCAGTGCCCTGTGGAAGCGTGCCTACCACAAGGCTGCGGAGTGGCTGGCGGCGGTCGTTTACGAGGATCCCTGGCTGGCGGGCGGTCACAATGGCCTGAGCAACGCCGAAGACCCGCGCAAGCCGCAGGATCCTTACCCGCGCGTTGCTGCACTTCGCGCCACGATGCGTGAGAACGGCATCGCCGACAGCGTCCCCATCGTCATGGCCGGCGGCGTCTGGCGGCTCGACGAGTGGAACGACTGGATAGACAACCCCGAACTCGGGCAGATCGTCTTCCAGTTCGGCACCCGGCCGCTATTGACGCAGGAAAGCCCGATCCCGCCCGAATGGAAGGCGCGGTTGATGACGCTGGAGGAGGGCGATGTCCTGCTCCACCGTTTCTCGCCGACCGGCTTCTATTCCTCGGCCGTGCGCAATCCGTTCCTGCGGGCGCTGGAAGCGCGGTCGGAACGACAGATCGCCTTCACCAAGGACTCCCTGGGCGACCATCATTTCGAGCTCGATGTCGGCCTCAATGGCCGCAAAAATTATTGGGTTACCAAGGGCGATCTGCAGCATGCGCGCGAATGGTATGGCGCCGGCTATACTGAAGCCGTGAAGACGCCCGACGAGACGCTGATATTCGTCACGCCGGAAGAAAAAGCCGTCATCCGCAAGGACCAGGCCGACTGCATGGGCTGCCTCAGCCAATGCGCTTTCTCGTCCTGGGCGGACAATGAGAAGAATTCGACCGGTCGTCTGGCCGATCCTCGCAGCTTCTGCATCCAGAAGACGCTGCAGGACATCGCTCATGGCGGCCCTGTCGAACAGAATCTGATGTTCGCCGGCCATGCCGCATTCCGCTTCAAGTCCGACCCCTTCTATTCGAACGGGTTCGTGCCGACCGTGAAGCAACTCGTCGACCGTATCCTGACGGGGGCTTGATGCTGAAGCAGGGGGTTTTGATTGCCGCGCTGCTGTCGCTCGCGGCGCCCGCGGCCGCGCAGGAAAAGCAGCCACCCTATTGGGCATCGATCGCCAGCGGCGAGGCCATGATGCGCACGGGCCCGGGCAAGAATTACCCCGGCGTCTGGCTTTACAAGCGCCGCGACCTGCCGGTGCGGGTTGTCAAACTCTATCCAAACTGGCGGCTCATCGAGGACCCCGATGGTACGCGCGGCTGGATGCTGGTGACGCTCCTCAGCGATCGGCGCACGGCGATCGTCAAACCCGGAGAGCCGCGAAAGGTCCACGAGCGCGCCGATGACTCTAGCCGGGTATCGTACCTCCTGGAGCCCGGCGTGGTGGGGCGTATCGACAAGTGCGCCGACGGCTGGTGCCGGATCGCCGTCGACAAACGCGTAGGCCGTATTCACACATCCGACCTCTGGGGCGTGAGTGAGAAAGAAGTCGTCGAGTAAATATAAGCTACAGAAAATGTTTCGCAACCGAAACGAAGTATTCCCTAAGCAATTGTTCCCAGATCGGCGTGCTCTTTCAGCAACAACTCAAATTAATTGAAATTGTGATGGAACCGTTTCTTTCGGTCCCTTGTTCCCCGACCGGTTCTTAGTGTGCGTGCCACCCCGGCGCGCGAGCGAAAAGGGGAATCCAGATGACATTTTCCGCATCCCGTGGCCGCCTGTTGGCGGGTGCATCCTTAGCCATTGGTTTGACGATGGCCGCCGCTACGCCAGCCCAAGCGGATTCTGCCTGCGTTACGTCAAGTTCGCTTCCCTTCGGCTTCCTCGCTACGTGCACCGACGGCAACGGCAACGGCACTAACGATACCCAAGCCACGAGCGGCATCGCCCAGACTATTGGGTCGGCGCTAGCGGTGGTGGATACGTCTGGCGACTTGAACTCCAGCGTCACTAACGGGTACATTGAATCCACGACTGCGGGCCGAGGCGTGTTGCGCTTCGATAGCACGAATGCCTTTACCTACACGGGGACCGGCTCGACTTTGGTCGGGCAGGCAGGCGCGACTGGCGCGACGATCCTCAGCATTACCGCGCCCAGCATTACAGCTAACACCGGCACGATTACGTCCATCGGTGCCGGTTCGACTGCTTTTTCTGCGACGGCCAATGGCGGAGCAGGTTCTGGCGGGGTCAATGTCACCGTCGATGGAGACATTACGTCTGCCGGGCCGGCTGTCGTTCTGTCCACGACCAATGCGGCGGCCACCGGCAATGTCCTGCTGACCTCCACAGCGGGGAACACCATAACCTCCACCGGGGGCGATGCAGTCTCGGTCAACAATAGCGGCACGGGCACCACGACGATCAACCTTGGCGATGATGTATCCACCACCGCCGGCTATGGCGTTATCGTCACCAATGCCGCCGGATCCGGCGCGACGAGCATCACCGTGGACGATGTCACCGGGTCGATCGATGGCATTCATGCACTGCTCAATAACACTGCCGGCGACCTGACAATCGTCGCGAACGGGGCGGTCACGGGTAGCAATCTTGGCTTCAATAATGGCGTCTGGGCCGAGCTTGGCGCCGGATCGACGGGCAACATCTCGATCACCAACAACGACAGCTTCAACGGCTTCTACGGCGTCTCGACCACCAATAATGGTTCGGGCAACATCATAATTTCCGGCGATGGCGACTACATCGGTGCCGGTAACGGAGGCCGCACGCTCTATGCCGTCAGCACCGGCGGCGGCGATGTTACCATCACGGGCAACGGCATTGTTACGGGCGCCCTCCAGGGTACGATCGTCGGACAGTCCAACGGCGGCGATATCAGCATCACTCGGGGCGGAGCGATCTCCGGCCTGACCGGTATCGAAGGTTATACGACGGGCGCTGGAACGGTCAGCGTAATTACGACTGCCGGCGGCACCGTCAACGCAACCGGCGGCAATGGCGTTACAACGACGGCGGTCGATGGCCTTACCACCGTCAACGTCGCAGGCGCGATCACCGCTGCTGGCACCGGCGTCAGTTCGACGGCCACCGGAACCGGCGGTCTCAACATTACGACCGGCGCGATCACGACGACGGCGGGTGACGCCATCGATACTTCGACGACGACCGGCAATCAGGTCATCAATGCCAACGGTACAATCAACGCCAACGTTGGTGGCATCAGCGGCACCTCAACCAGTGGCGCCATCACGGCCAACGTAAACGGCAACATCACGTCTGCTGCGAACGGAGTCACCCTGTCATCGTCAGGCGCCAAGGTCGTAAACGTTTCGGCGACCCGGACGATCGACAGCACCGCCGGCAACGACATCACGTTCAACGGAGGCGGTGCCGGAACCGTCAACAACAGTGGCACCATCGGCGCGACGACAACCGGGACTGCCGTAGCCACGGGCACCTCAACGGTCGTAATCAACAACAGTACTGGCGGCGTCATCAATGGCGTTGTCTTGCTGACCGGCGGCGGTGCCGACGCGTTTAACAACACAGGCACGTTCAACACCGCAGGCGCGAATGACTTCGGTGCGGGCGCTGACATCCTTACCAACAATGCGGGTGGCCTTGTGGTCGCCAGCACGGGGACGTCATTCCTCGGCCTTGAGACCCTGAACAACGCCGGCACCTTGTCGGCTAACGCAGGCCTGTTGTTCGACGCGGGCAACACCGCGGTGACCAACACCGGCACGATGAACGTCGGTGGCACGATCGACTTTCTCGGCGGCGCCGACAGCCTGACGAACAGCGCCGCAGGAACAGTCAATGTAAATAGTAACACGACGCTTGCAGGCCTTGAGACGCTGACAAACGCTGGTCGGCTGAATCTCAACACCTTCGTTCTGACTGGTCCGGCAATCGCGTTCACGAATACCGGGACGATCGACACTAACGGCAATGCCGGGCTCGCTGGCTTCACGAGCTTCAGTAACGCCAGTGTCCTGGATCTTGGACCGGGCGTGTTCACGACGGTCGCGGGCACGTTCACCAACAGTGGGACGATCCTGGCAGACGAGGGCACGAGCTCGATCACCGGGCAGACGACGTTCGCCAATACGGGAACGATCGACCTGCAGGACGGCGCAGTCGGCGACCAACTGACCATCAACAGCCCGTTCGTCGGCTCAGGTGGGTCGACGCTTGCGGTCGACTTCAGCGACACGACTGCGGACCTGCTGACGATCATCGGCGCGGCCAGCGGCACAACGGCAGTCGACGCCAACTTCGTCGGCGGCGGCCTCATCAACCTCACCGGCGTGCAAGTGGTCGATGCCACAACGGCAACGGCGGGGGCGTTCGTCCTCGGCGACCTGACCGGTTCGAGCCCACTGGTCGATGTCAGCCTGCTGCAGTCGGGAGGCGACTTCTTCCTCGTTTCCGTACCAAATGCAGCGGCCTTCAGCCCGCTGGCGGTCAACAATCTGATGGCGACCATGTGGTACCAGAGTGCCGACGAGGTGTTCGCCGAAACCACCAAGCCGGCCACGACGGTCGGCTTTAGCTACTGGGGTGATGTTTACCTCAGCCGCGACAAATATGGCGATCATGATGACACCGTGTCTGTCGCCGGCGTCGATTTCGATGTCGACAACCGACTGAAGACCAAGCGGCACGGCATCCAGCTGGGCGCCGATTACGGCTGGGGCAATGCCCGGGCCGGGATCACCGCCGGCTATGCCTGGGCCAAATCCGATAACGAGAGCAACGATCTCACCGACGTCGGCCTGAAGGCCCACGGCTGGAATATCGGGCTCTATGGTCAATTTGGTGGCCTCACCGGGTTCCATGGCGAGGCGCTGGCCAAGTACGACAAGTATACCGGCGAGTTCGACTCGGGAGTGTTCGACGGCGTGGATGCCGACTTCCATGAGTTCGGCCTGGACGGCGCAATCGGTTATCGCTTCGGCATGGGCGGAATGACGATCGATCCCTCGATCGGCATCAGCCATGTCGTGTCGAAGGCCGACGACATCGACGCGTTCGGCTTCAGTTACGACCTTGGCAAGGTCACCTCGACCCGTGGCCGGGCCGGTGTCCGTGCGGTGTTTGGCGGCGGCATCGCCCCCTATGCCGAGGCGACCGTCTACCATGAGTTCAATGGCGATGGAGACGTCGACGTGTTCGACGGCGCCAACGTCTACAACCTCAACACCAACGGCAATGCCACCTGGTTGCGGCTTGAGGCCGGTCTCAGCGGTAACGACGGCCCTGGACCGATCCTGGCGCTGTGGGGCGACATTGGCGACAAGAAGGGCTTCGGCCTGAGGGCCGGCTGGCGCCTAGGCGGCGCTGCCGAAGTGGTTGCTCCGCCGCCGCCGCCTCCGCCTCCGCCGCCGCCACCACCTCCGCCGCCGGCAACCCAGACCTGCCCGGACGGCTCGGTGATCCTGGCGACGGACGCCTGCCCACCGCCACCGCCACCGCCGCCGCCGCCGCCGGAGCCGGAACGCGGCTAAGCAAATCCGCGGCTGCTACCGCTCTTGCGGCAACAGCGCGGTACCTGGGGAGCGGCGGTCTCGCGAGAGGCCGCCGTTTCCTTTTGGGCGTTTGACTTGATCTGCCTGACGGCGCAGGACTCCGGCCCTTCCGGGAACAGGGGGCAGGGCCATGGGGCAAATCCATCTTTCGCGGCGGACATTCGCCGGAACCGGTCTGGCATCGGCGGGGCTGGTTTTGGCGACAGGCGCACGCGCATTCGCCGAGCGGCCATTAACCGCCGAGTCGCCGTTGGGCCCGTTCTTCCCGCTATCGCCGCCCGCAGAAAGTGATGCGGACCTGACATGGCTGAAGGGCCATTCGAAGCGGGCGAGCGGGCAGGTGATTGAAGTGACCGGTCGTGTGCTCGACGAAAAGGGGAATCCGATCGCCGGCGCCCGGCTCGACCTCTGGCAGGCCAATGCGGCGGGGCGCTATGCTCATCCCAGCGACCCGGCAGTTGCGCCGCTCGATCCTGATTTCCAGGGTTTCGCCTCGATTGTCAGCGATTCAAAGGGTGACTGGCGGATCGTGACCATCAAGCCCGGCAGCTATGACTCGCCGATTGGACGCCGCACGCCGCACATCCATTTCGACATCCGGGGCAAGATCCAGCGCAATATCGCGCAGCTCTATTTCCCCGAGGAGGCGAAGCTCAACGCGGGCGACATGCTCTACAAAGGACTGGGTTCGGAAGCGGGAACCAGCGTCGCTGTCCGCAACACCAACGACCCGAACAAATACAATTGGGACATCGTCCTGATGGGATGAACGCGGGGGCGCTCATGAGATTTCTGACGGCATTTATAACTGGAGTTTTGATGATGACGGGCAACGCCTCGGCACAAATCGAGCGGATTGGTGAGCCAAGTTTCAACGGAGAGCGGCTGCCGTTTTCGAGCGCAGTCCGCGCGGGCGACACGGTCTACCTCTCGGGCTCTCTCGGCATTGGCGCAGATGGCAAGCTCGGCGAGGGCATTGCGGCCCAGTCCAAGCATGCGATGGACGGCCTCGGTGCCGCGCTGAAGCAGGCCGGGCTCGGCTGGGGCGATGTCGCCAAATGCACGGTGTTCCTGGCCGACATGAAGGACTGGCCGGCCTTCAACCAGGTCTATGTCACCTACTTTCCCGACGGCAAATTTCCGGCGCGCTCGGCATTCGGCGCCAACGGGCTGGCGATGGGAGCGCTGCTCGAGGTCGAGTGCATTGCCTACGACCCCAGGAAATAGGCGCCCTCGGGCCAGCCTCCCTCTGGCTTAGACCAGTTCGACAGCCACCGCCGTCGCTTCGCCGCCGCCGATGCAGAGCGTGGCGACGCCGCGCTTCAGGCCCTTGCCCTTGAGCGCATTGATAAGCGTGACGATGATACGGGTGCCGCTGGCGCCGATCGGGTGACCGAGCGCGGTGGCGCCGCCGTGGACGTTGATCTTGTCGTGCGGGATGCCGAGGTCTTTCATCGCGAACATGGCGACGCAGGCGAAGGCTTCGTTGACTTCCCAGAGGTCGACGTCGCCAACGCCCCATCCGGCTTTCTTCAGCACCTTGTCGATGGCGCCGATCGGGGCGACGGTGAACTGCGCCGGTTCCTGTGCATGGGCGGCGCTGGCGACGATGCGGGCGACGGGCGACAGGCCCTGTTCGGACGCGGTGGACTCGCGGGCGAGGACGACCGCGGCGGCGCCGTCCGAGATCGACGAGCTGGTCGCGGCGGTGATCGTGCCTTCCTTGGCGAAAGCGGGCTTCAGCTGCGGGATCTTGTCGGGGCGGCCCTTGCCGGGCGCCTCGTCGGTATCGACGACGGTGTCTCCGGCGCGGCCCTTGATGGTGACTGGAACGATCTCGTCCTTGAAGCCGCCATTGTCGATTGCCGACTTGGCGCGTGACAGGCTCTCGATCGAGTAATTGTCCATGTCTTCGCGAGTCAGCTGATATTCGTCGGCGGTGCACTGGGCGAAGGTGCCCATGGCGCGACCGGGCTCGTAAGCGTCCTCAAGGCCGTCGAGGAACATATGGTCATAGGCTGTGTCGTGGCCGATACGCGCTCCCGAACGGTGTTTCTTCAGCAGATAAGGGGCGTTGGTCATCGACTCCATGCCGCCGGCGACGATGAGGTCGGCGTTGCCGGCCTTCAGCGCTTCTTCGCCCATGATCACCGTCTGCATGCCGGAGCCGCAGACCTTGTTGACGGTCGTCGCCTGCACCGATTTGGGGAGGCCCGCCTTGATCGCCGCCTGCCGGGCAGGGGCCTGGCCGAGACCGGCCGGAAGCACGCAGCCCATGTAGATCCGGTCAATGTCGTCGGGCTTCACACCGGCGCGCTCGACCGCGGCCTTCACGGCGGCGGCGCCGAGATCGGTGGCGGCAACATCGGCAAGCGAGCCCTGCATCGCGCCCATCGGCGTACGGGCATAGGAGAGGATGACGATGGGATCTTCGGCGGTGGTGGCCATGGCTTTGCCTCGCGGAGCTTTGATGTTGCAGCGCACATAGGGAGTCGGGGCGCTCTGTAAAAGCCTCTAACGCTCTGCTAGCGACGCGGCCAATCAGGGAGAACCGCATGTCCATGCCCGGCCTCGAATTCGATCTCGGCGAAATGGCCGATACCATCCGCGACACGACGGAGCGGTTCGCGCGTGAGCAGATCGCGCCGATCGCGGCGGAAATCGACGAGAAGGACGAATTCCCCAAGCACCTCTGGCCGCAGATGGGCGAGCTCGGCCTGCACGGCATTACGGTCGAGGAAGAATGGGGCGGCCTTGGCCTCGGCTATCTCGAACATGTCGTCGCGCAGGAGGAAGTGGCGCGGGCCTCGGCATCGGTGGGCCTCAGCTACGGCGCGCACTCCAACCTCTGCGTCAACCAGGTCCGGCGCTGGGCAAACGAGGACCAGAAGAAGAAATACCTCCCCAAGCTGATCAGCGGCGAGCATGTCGGCAGCCTGGCGATGAGCGAGGCGGGGGCAGGCAGCGACGTCGTCTCGATGAAGCTGAAGGCCGAGAAGTCGGGCAATGGCTACAGGCTCAACGGCACCAAATTCTGGATCACCAACGGCTCCGACGCCGACGTGCTGGTCGTCTATGCCAAGACCGGCGAGGGCAGCCGCGGCATCACCACCTTCCTCATTGAAAAGGGGATGGAAGGCTTCTCGATCGGCCAGAAGGTCGACAAGCTCGGCATGCGCGGCTCACCGACCGCCGAACTGGTGTTCGAGGACTGCTTCGTCCCCGCCGACAACATCATGGGCCCGGAAAATGGCGGCGTCGGCGTGCTGATGAGCGGCCTCGATTATGAGCGCACCGTGCTTGCCGGCATCCAGCTCGGCATCATGCAGGCCTGTCTCGATACGGTCATGCCCTATGTCCGCGAGCGCAAGCAGTTCGGAACACCGATCGGCAGCTTCCAGCTGATGCAGGCCAAGGTCGCGGACATGTATGTCGCGCTCAATTCGGCGCGCGCCTACGTCTACCAGGTCGCCAAAGCTTGCGATGCAGGCAAGACGACGCGCTTCGACGCGGCCGGCGCCATCCTGCTGGCGAGCGAAAGCGCGGTGAAGGTCGCCAATGAAGCCGTGCAGGCGCTTGGCGGGGCCGGTTATACCAAGGACTGGCCGGTCGAACGCTACTACCGCGACGCCAAGCTGCTCGACATTGGTGCGGGGACGAACGAGATCCGCCGGATGCTAATTGGGCGGGAACTGATCGGGGCCTGAGCCGCCGGGCGTAACGTAAGCGGAGCGCAGCGAGCGTCGTTACGCGAGAGATGGCGAAGGCCGGACGGCCTGCCCGCCCTGGCGGGACAGGACCGACGGCGCGGATTTACTCCGCGCCGGCCCGCCGAATGTTCACAGTGACGAGCCGCGTTTCCCGCGGCCAAAGTTCACTAAAGTCACCCTCACGGCGTGCGCGTGCGCGGGTTCGCACGCGTGTGTGCGCGGGGGGACGATCATAACGATGCGAATGAGCCATTGGCTCGTTTGCATGGGCAATGGGCTGTAGGACAGGGAAATCTAGTGGCAGCTTTGGGTGGAAAGCGGACGTTAGGTCATCCAGCCTGCGCCCAGCCCAAGTCGGTTCGATACAGCTAGTCTGCCAATGCGGCCCGCGCGGCCGACAATCGTGCCCTGCTGATCGGAACTGCTGTGTCATCAACCAGCCGGGCAATTGCTCGTCCGCGAGTTTCGAGCGCACGAACCCCGTCCTTGGCGACCCACCAGCTACGGTGCACGCGAAGGCCCAACCGGGGATCGATGAGCGCCGCCGCGTCCGCCAGCCGCATCAAGACCAGTGCCGAGCCGTGGAGCGTGTGCACCCGCAAGTAATGATCCTCAGCTTCAAGTGCGAGTATGTCCTGGCGCAGAGCAACCGGAAGCTTTGACACGAACTCCGGCGGGTATTCGGGAGCGGCGGCTTGTCGTTCCACCGGTGCGGCAATCGTCTGCGGGCCGTCCGGGAATATGACGCGGGCGATCAGCAGCTGGACCAACATGACGAACGGGAACAACACGAGCAGTTGGACGGGGCTGAACGTCCTGCCTGGTTGAACCACAGAGAGAGCCCACGCCACGAAGAACGTCATCGGTACTGCGGATGCAGCCGCTATCGCGACGAGCCGCGCTGCCGTTCGCTTGCTTGACCAATTGAACTGAAGGACTCGCTCCGCGGCAACCGCCGCGCCAAAGCCGACGAGCGCAATCACCATCCAGAAAGGATATCGCACGGCCGGTGTGAAAGCGGTCTGCGATCCGAAGGGCCCTGTCACGCCAAGCAATGCACCAATAGTGAGGGCGCTAATCAGCCCTCGCCACTTCCCCATTTGACGCCATTCACGCATCGCCAATTGCATCGGCCTACCGGTCACGAAATGTCGAAGGCTATTCACGACTTTCCCCATTGTCGACCGGCATCGCAACCCGTCATCCGGCCAGCACAAACGTCAAGGTGTTGACAGGGAGAAAGCAATGAATCGGATAATCGCTGGCGTAGCATTGGCAACTGCAGCTGTACCGGCGGCGGAAAGCGAGGCCACAACCATGCGTTTCGAATGCCGCGCACCTATCACAAAGCCGATTCAGTCGACTGACCTTTCAGGCCTGTGGGACGTAGTTATGGATGTGGCAGGCGTTCCCAGCTTCGGTCTTCTCTCCCTTGGGACGTCCGGCACCGAGTTAGGAGGGTCGCTCGCCCTATCGGCCGGCGTCGTGGTGGTTCGCAGTCTGTCGCTCGACGGCCAGACCGTGACGATGATTGTGGCATCACGCGAGGGGGATGTGCGTTTCGACGGCTCTCTCGCATCCGATGGGAAGCGGATGTGCGGCATCGTCAGCTACCACCGCGGTCAGAAGTTCGAGATGATCGCGCAAAAGAGGGCGGATCGGGGGCGTGGGCGCAACCAGTAGCCGAGCGGTAAGCGTCTGTAGCTAACAGGTCGTCTTATGTCCGCAATGGGTCGAAAGCGGACGCGGCAATATTGGGTGGAAAGCTGCCGCTGCGCACTGCCCAGGGCTGCGTAGGCTATGACTCTGCGTGTGCATTCGTTAGTGTTGCGCAACGATGGACAGGCTCAACTGGGTTTTTTCGTTATATGCAGTAGTGCTCGCGCTAGCGTTGACAGAGGTCCTGACGGGCTTGGCAAGGTCCATCGGGCTGCGGCACAACGCGGTCCGTCAAAATCACGACGGGCATCGGCTGGGGTTTCTCACACCGCTGCTCGCAATATTCCTGATGTTAGACATTACGAGCTTCTGGCTTGTGGCATGGACCCTGCAAGACAGGATCGCGGTCACGCCGCTGACGCTTGCCTCGGGCCTGCTTGTTACTGGACTTTATTACGTGGCGGCCAGCTGGGTCTTTCCGGAAGAGGCTGATCGCGGGAGCGACCTAGACCACCACTTCTTCCGGCAAAAAGGTCTAATTTTCAGCCTAATTTTCGCGTCCAATATCACGACCTTTATGGGTCGCAGCTGGCTGGTCGGCTCCTTCGCAATCCCGGGATTCCACCGGTACGACTATATCGAATTAGGTTTTTACTATTTCCTGCAGGCCGCCGGAATCTTGGCGGCAGGAAATAGGGCCAATCTGATAGTCTTGGTGAGTCTACTTTTGTTGACCCTCGACTTCACCACTGGTGCCGGACCGAGTTTGCTTCGCTGGCTGCACTAGCGTCCGCTTTGGGTCGAAAGCAGACATTAGCGCCGAGGCCGTCACGGGAGTGAATCCCGTGACGTCGATCCGGTCGCTTTGCGCCGGTCGGCCGGCATGCGCCGTCTCTCGCCTAGCTCCGGCGGCGCTTTCGCGCCGGCGTCGCTAGGCTTGGCGGCTTATGCTTAGTAGATCGGAACCCTCTTCTCGGGTGCCAGGTACAGCTTCTCGCCCGGCTGGACGTTGAAGGCCTTGTACCAGGCGTCGATGTTGCGGACCGTGAGGGCGCGATACTGGCCCGGGGCGTGGCCGTCGGTGGCGATGCGCTGGCGCATGGCGGCTTCGCGCATCTTCGTCGCCCAGGACTGCGCATAAGCGAGGAAGAAGCGTTGGTCGGCAGTGAAGCCGTCGATCGTCGGGCCTTCCTTGCCGCCCAATGAGGCGTGATAGGCGTCATAGGCAGCCTGCAGGCCGGCGACGTCGGCGATGTTCTCGCCCAGCGTCAGCATGCCCTTCACGTGCAGGCCCGGGTAGGGCTCGTAGGTGTCGAACTGGTCCGACAGCGCCTTGCTGTGCTGCCGGAACGTCGTGAAGTCCTGCGGAGTCCACCAGTTGCGCATCAGGCCGGTGGAATCGAACTGGGCACCGGCATCGTCGAAGCTGTGGCTGATCTCGTGGCCGATGACCGCGCCGATCGCGCCATAGTTGAACGCGGCTTCCGCCTTCGGGTCATAGAAGGGCGGCTGCAGGATGGCGGCCGGGAAGTTGAGGCCGTTCTGCACCGGCAGGTTGACGGCGTTGACCAGCTGCGCGTTCATCCACCATTCGCCGGTGTCGAGCGGCTTGCCGATCTTGGCGAGCTGCTGCGTGTAGCGCAGCTTCTCCGCCGCCTGCTTGTTGGCATAGGCGGTGTCGGCGGCGACGTTGAGAGACGAATAGTCGGTCCACTTGTCGGGGTAGCCGACGCCGACGGTCATCGACGCGACCTTCTTCTTGGCTTCCTCCTTGGTCGACGGCGCCATCCAGGCCAAAGTGTCGATGCGGCGGACGAAGGCGTCCTTGATGTTCTTCACCATCTCCTGGATCGCGGCCTTGGCCGAGGCCGGGAAATATTTGTCGGTGTAGAGCTTGCCGAGCGCGTCGCCGACATTGGCGTTGACGAAGCCGATGGCGCGCTTGTCGCGCGGCCGCGGCTGTTCGGCGCCGGTCAGTTCCTGGCCATTGAAGGCGAAGCTCAATTGGTCGAGCTTGGTCGGCAGGACGGCGGTGTTCTGGTTGATCTGGTGGAAGGTCAGCCAGTCTTTCCAGCTGTCGAGCGGTTCCGACCCGACCAGCGCCGCGAGCTTGGGAATGGCGCCGGCGTCGAAGGCCTCGAACTTCTGTTGGTTGCCGAGCTGCGCGGCGGCGAAGAAGGCTTTCCAGTCGAGACCCGGCGCCTTCTTGGCGAAATCGTCCTGGCTCCAGATTTGCGTCGCCTTGGACCAATCGTCGCGCTCTTCGCGGGTGGCCTGCGCCTGCGCGATCTTGAGTTCGAGATTCCAGATGTTTTGGGCCTTGGCGGCGGCGTCGGGAATGCCCGCGGCGGTCAGCACGTCGGCGACATATTTGCGATAGGCCGCCTGGTGCGCCTTCATGTCGGCGTCACCCGAGAGGTAATATTCGCGCTCCGGCATGCCGAGGCCGCCCTGCATGATGTAAGGCACGACCTCGCGCTGGGCGAGCGCCTGGCTGACGAAGACGCCGAACAGGTTTTCGGTCGACATGTCGGTGGCGTTGAGCGGGTCGACGTCGGCGCGGACATTGGCGCCGATGGCGGTTGCAAGCTGGGTCTTGTCCTGAATGGCTGCGATGCGCTGCAGGTCGGCCTGGATCGGCTGCATGCCCTGCTTGTCGATCGTCGCGGTGTCGAGGAAGCTGTTGTAGACCGCCTTCACCCGGCCGGCGTCACTATTGATATCGGGGTTCGAGTTCTGCAGGCCGGCGATCAGCTCGTTGAGGTTCTTCTCGGTCTGCTGGTCGGCGACGAGGTGGCTGCCGATGCTGGAGCGGTCGGCCGGGATCTCCGCCGACTTCATCCAGGCTCCATTGGCATAAGCGTAGAAATCGTCGCCCGGCTTTACGCTGGTGTCCATCGATGCCTTGGTGATGCCAAGCTCCGTACCCTTAGCGGCTTCGGCGGTCTGTTCCTGGCCGGCCTTCTGGCAGGCGGAGACGCCGACGGTGAGCGCAAGCGCGGAAGCGAAGACGAGAAGGGATGGACGTTTCATCGATTGAGCCTTTCACTGCTTTGCAATGCCCCTAGCGAGCGGCTAGGCGGTCGGGAGTAGATTTCGACCAACGGGTGGCTGAAGGGCATGAGCGCTCCGCGAATCGACAGTAAAATCTCCCCGGACAGCGAAGAGTTCCGCGCGCGTTACGATCATAATCGCGCGCTCGCCGAGCGATTGCGCGGCGATGTCGCCGAAGCGGCCAAAGGCGGACCGGAAAAACATCGCGCGCGCCACGTCGAACGCGGCAAGCTGCTTCCGCGCGAACGGGTGGAGCGGTTGCTCGATCCGGGCTCGCCGTTCCTCGAAATCGGCCAGCTGACTGCATGCGACATGTACGAGGGCGAAGTGCCTGGCGCGGGCATGATCGCCGGTGTCGGGCGCGTTGCCGGCCGCCAGGTGATGATCGTCGCCAATGACGCGACGGTGAAGGGCGGCACTTACTATCCGATGACGGTCAAGAAGCACCTCCGCGCGCAGGAGATTGCCGAGCAGAACCGGCTTCCGTGCGTCTACCTGGTCGATAGCGGCGGTGCGAACCTGCCGCACCAGGCGGAGGTCTTCCCCGACCGCGAGCATTTCGGCCGCATTTTCTTCAACCAGGCGCAGATGAGCTCGAAAGGGATCGCCCAGATCGCCTGCGTCATGGGGAGCTGCACCGCCGGTGGCGCTTACGTTCCGGCGATGAGCGACGAGAGCGTCATCGTTCGCAACCAGGGCACGATCTTCCTTGCGGGCCCGCCGCTGGTGAAGGCGGCCACGGGCGAGGAGATTTCTGCCGAGGATCTGGGCGGCGGCGACCTCCATGCGCGCAAGTCGGGTGTCGTCGACCATTTGGCCGAGAATGACGAGCATGCACTGACCATCGTCCGCGACATCGTGTCGCATCTCGGCGCGGAAGTTGGCGCAGATGTCGAGCTGCGCGAACCGCGGCCGCCCGCATACGATCCCGAAGAATTATACGGCGTCATTCCGGACGACGTGCGCGCGCCATATGATGTGCATG
Source organism: Sphingomonas alba (assembly GCF_023516555.1). Lineage (GTDB taxonomy): Bacteria > Pseudomonadota > Alphaproteobacteria > Sphingomonadales > Sphingomonadaceae > Sphingomicrobium > Sphingomicrobium album. Next base: position 788,257 of record NZ_JAMGBD010000001.1, on the reverse strand, counting down.
AGGTCATCGCACGCATCGTCGACGGCAGCGAATTCCATGAGTTCAAGGCGCTTTACGGCAGCACCCTGGTCTGCGGTTTCGCGCATATCTGGGGCATGCCGGTGGCGATCCTCGCCAATAACGGCGTCCTGTTCAGCGAGAGCGCGGTCAAGGGCGCGCACTTCATCGAACTGGCCTGCCAGCGGCGCATCCCCTTGCTGTTCCTGCAGAATATCAGCGGCTTCATGGTCGGCGGCAAATATGAGGCCGAGGGCATCGCCAAGCACGGCGCCAAGCTGGTGACGGCAGTGGCGACGGCGACGGTGCCCAAGGTTACGGTGCTGATCGGAGGCAGCTTCGGCGCCGGCAATTACGGCATGTGCGGCCGGGCCTACAGCCCACGCTTCCTTTTCACATGGCCGAACAGCCGCATTTCGGTGATGGGGGGCGAGCAAGCGGCAAGCGTCTTGGCGACCGTCCACCGCGACGCCGACAAGTGGACGCCCGAACAGGCCGAGGCCTTCAAGCAGCCGATCCGCGACGATTACGAAGCGCAGGGCAATCCCTGGCACGCGACCGCGCGGCTGTGGGACGACGGGATTATCGACCCCGCCCAGACACGCGACGTGCTGGGCCTCGCCTTCGCCGCAACGCTGAATGCGCCGATCCCCGACCGGCCGCAGTTCGGCGTCTTCAGGATGTAATGCTCATGATCTTGTCCCTACTTCTCGCGGCCCAGGCCGACACGACCCGTTTGCCCCCGGCGCAGCCGATTCCTGCGCCCGACTTTGAAACGGCGAATATCCTGACGCCAATCCAGCAGCTGTTCGCTACCTTCGAAGCCGGGGATTCAGCGGCGATGCTTCGCCTGATTCATCCGGAGGGTCGGGTGACAGCAACGGGAACGCGCGCCACGACCAGCGGCCTTCGCCAGATGAATTGGACAGAGTTCGCGACCCACGTGACGCCGACAACTCGGTTCCAGGAGAGCATCAGCGATCCGGCGGTCGAGATAGACGGCGACATCGCCATGGTCTGGGCACCGTTCGTCGTCCGTGTGGGCGGCAAAGTCAGCAATTGCGGCGTCGATCACTTCGACCTGGTCCGCGACAATGGCGCATGGAAGGTGATGAACCTGACTTTCTCGTCTCGGACGACGGATTGCCCGGCACAATGAACCGCAACGACTGGACCCGCGACGAGGTCGCCGAGCTTTTCGAGCTGCCGTTCACGGAGCTCGTATTCCGCGCGGCGGAGGTGCATCGCGCCAACCATCCAGCGGGCGAGGTCCAGCTTTGCACTTTGCTGTCGATCAAGACCGGCGGCTGCCCGGAGGATTGCGGCTATTGCTCGCAGTCATCTCATGCCCACACCGGGCTCAAGGCCGAGAAGCTGATGGACGTGGATGCGGTCATCGCCTCGGCACGAGAGGCGAAGGCGTCCGGATCGCAACGCTTCTGCATGGGCGCGGCGTGGCGCGAGCTTCGCGATCGCGACGTTGATGCGGTTTGCGACATGGTGCGCGAAGTGAAGGGATTGGGCCTCGAAACCTGCATGACGCTCGGCATGCTGACCGCGAGCCAGGCAAAGGCGCTGAGCGCGGCCGGCCTCGACTATTACAATCACAATATCGACACCTCGCCCGAGCATTACGGCGATATCATCACGACGCGCACATTCCAGGACCGGCTCGACACGCTGGAAGAGGTGCGCAACGCGGGGATGGCGGTGTGCTGCGGCGGGATCGTCGGCATGGGCGAGCGCCGCGAGGACCGGGTCGGCTTCATCCATGCGCTGGCAACGCTGCCGCGTCATCCGGAAAGCGTTCCGATCAATGCGCTGGTGCCGGTCAAAGGCACGGTGCTCGGCGACATGTGGGGCGAGGAGCGTCCGATCGACGACATCGAGTTCGTCCGCACCGTCGCGGTCGCGCGCATCACCATGCCGCAATCGATGGTGCGCCTTTCAGCGGGCCGCGAGAGCATGGGTGAATCGACGCAAGCACTTTGCTTCCTCGCGGGAGCAAACAGCATCTTTACCGGCGAGAAGTTGTTGACGACGCCGAATGCGGGCGGCGGCAGGGACGCGGCGATGTTCGCGAAGCTCGGCCTCAGGCCGCTGGAAGCCGAAGAGCCGATGCGCGTGGCCGCCGAATGATGCAGCCTCCCAGCTGGTGCTGAGCCGGGATTGGCGTCGCCTTCGCTCTCTTCGCGACTGGTCCGTTCAGTCTTAGTCGCGCTCTACCGGATGCGCGGATGGCACATTGAGGGTGCCCCGCCGGCGGACAGGAAGTTCATCCTGGTCGGAGCCCCGCACACGTCCAACTGGGACTTCGCGGTTTTCCTCGGCGCCACGGATGAGCTTGGCATCCACCCGAGCTTCATCGGTAAGCACAGCCTGTTCCGCTGGCCGATGCGGCGCTTCATGTTCGACATGGGCGGCATCCCTGTGGATCGCACAAAGCGGTCGAATTACGTCGAGCAGGTGGTTGCCGAGTTCGCGCGCCGTGATGAGCTTGCGCTGGTGATTGCACCCGAAGGGACGCGCGACAGCGACGGCCACTGGAAATCGGGATTCTACCATATCGCCATGGGCGCCGGGGTGCCGGTCGTGCCTGCATGGATCAATCGCCGGACGCGAAGGGCAGCGATCGGCCCGGCGATCCGGCCGACTGGCGATTATGCCGCGGACTTGAGGCGAATTGCGGACTTTTATCGAACCCAGGAGCCGGACAATGCGCGTTTCGGGCAAATCGATCGTGATGTTCGGGATAGGCCCGGACTTCCCAACGGCGCCGTGAACCGGCTAGGCGATTTGGCATGATCCAGTCGCTGCTGATCGCCAACCGGGGCGAGATCGCCTGCCGCATCATCCGAACCGCGCGGCGGCTCGGGATCTGGACGGTCGCCGTCTATTCGGATGCGGACGCCAAGGCCCTGCACGTGCGCATGGCAGACGAGGCGGTGCATATCGGGCCTCCGGCCGTGGCCGAGAGCTATTTGCGCGGCGAAAAGATCATTGCCGCGGCCAAGGAGACGGGCGCCGAGGCCATCCACCCGGGCTATGGCTTCCTGTCCGAGAATGCCGACTTCGCCGAAAAGGTGATCAAGGCCGGCCTCGTTTGGGTCGGACCGAAGCCTGACAGCATTCGCGCCATGGGCCTGAAGGACGCCGCCAAGAAATTGATGGCGGATGCCGGCGTACCGGTGACGCCCGGCTATCTCGGCGAGGACCAGGATTCCAAGCGCTTGCAGAAAGAGGCCGGCGCCATCGGCTACCCGGTGCTTATCAAGGCAGTCGCGGGCGGCGGTGGCAAGGGCATGCGCAAGGTCGATGCCTCCAAGGATTTCCAGGACGCGCTGGAAAGCTGCAAGCGCGAGGCAGCGTCGAGCTTCGGCGACGATCGCGTGCTGATCGAAAAATACATCCTCTCGCCGCGCCATATCGAGGTGCAGGTGTTCGGCGACAGCCACGGCAATGTCGTCCACCTGTTCGAGCGCGACTGCTCGCTGCAGCGGCGGCACCAGAAAGTGATCGAGGAAGCACCGGCGCCCGGCATGGACGAGGCAACGCGCGAGGCGGTGACGTCGGCCGCGGTACGCGCGGCCAAGGCGGTCAATTACGAAGGCGCCGGGACCATCGAGTTCATCGCTGACGCCAGCGAAGGCCTCAAGGGCGACCGCATCTGGTTCATGGAAATGAACACCCGCCTTCAGGTCGAGCATCCGGTGACCGAGGAGATTACGGGGCAGGACCTGGTCGAATGGCAGCTGCGTGTGGCGAGCGGCGAGACGCTACCGCTGGCGCAGGACGAGTTGGCCATCGACGGCTGGGCGATCGAGGCGCGCCTGTATGCGGAAGATCCTGCAAAGGGATTCCTGCCCAGTGTCGGCAAGCTCGAACATTTCGACCTGGGCGAGGACGGCCGCATCGAGACCGGAGTCGAAGAAGGCGATGCGATTTCGCCCTTCTATGACCCGATGATCGCCAAGCTGGTGGCGCGCGGCGACACGCGTGAGGAGGCGATTGGCGAGCTGGCGTCGATCCTGGATGAGGCCGAGGTCTGGCCGGTGAAGACCAATGCCGGTTTCCTCTTCAACGCATTGCTCGATGAAGATTTCGGCGATGCGCGGATCGATACCGGGTTCATCGAGCGCAAGCTCGATCAATTGGTGCCCAATGCCGATCCGGATGATTCGATCTGGCGTGCCGCCGCCGCGGTGGCGACGGCAGAAGACGAGGGCGATCCGGCCGCCGGACTCGCGGGCTTCCGTCTGAATGCGATGAGCCAGCCATCGGCGAGCCTGGGGCATGGCGGAGAATTCCGGCGCGTGCTTCTCGACGATGAGCCAATTGCGGCCGCCTCGGGTTTCCGGGACGACGAGCGCGTGGTCGTATTCTATGAGGGGCAGGCCTATGAGTTCGAGCGGGCAGCGCGCGGCAGCGTGGGTGCCTCCGCCGCCGACGGCGCGCTGATTGCGCCGATGCCGGGCAAGGTCACCAGCGTCGAAGTTTCGCGGGGAGAAAAGGTTGCCAAAGGACAACGTTTGCTCACCCTTGAAGCCATGAAAATGGAGCATGGACTGGTCGCTCCGTTCGACGGGACCGTCACGGAATTGACCGCGAAGGCCGGTACGCAGGTCAGCGAAGGCACGACACTGGCTCTGGTGGAAGCGAATAGCTGATTCGTCTTGCCGGGCTTGACCCGGCATCCGCCTTCCTTTTGGAGCGGTGGAAAGAACAGGCAGACCCCGGATCAAGTCCGGGGTGACGGAAAGGGTAGGGCATGAAGATCGACGGAATTGCGGCAGTCGTCACCGGCGGCGCGTCGGGACTGGGGGAGGCGACGGCGCGGGCACTCGCGGCCAAGGGCGCCAAGGTCGCCGTCTTCGACCGCGACGCGGACAAGGGCGAAAAGGTCGCTGCCGAGATCGGCGGTGTCTTCTGCGAAGTCGACGTCACCAGCGACGAGAAGGTCGCCGCGGCGTTCGAAAAGGCACGGGCGGCTCATGGGCAGGAACGCGTGCTGGTGAATTGCGCCGGCGTCGCCAACGCTGCCAAGACCGTCGGCCGCGACAAGGAAACCAAGGCTCCGAAATTCTACCCGATGAACCAGTTTGAGCTGGCGATTCAGATCAACCTCATCGGCTCGTTCCGCTGCATCGCGCATTCCGCTTACGGCATGGTCAATCTCGACCCGCTGGAGGACGGCGAACGCGGCTGCATCATTAATACTGCGTCGGTTGCGGCCGAGGACGGCCAGATCGGCCAGGCGGCCTATTCCGCGTCCAAGGGCGGTGTGCTGGCGATGGCCTTGCCCATCGCGCGCGATTTGATGAACGACGGGATCCGCGTGAACACGATCCTCCCGGGCGTGTTCAAAACGCCGATGGTGGCGATGATGCCGCCCAACGTGCAGGACGCCTTGGGCGCGCAGGTCCCGTTCCCGAAGCGGCTCGGCAAGGCCGAGGAATATGGCGACCTCGCCACCTTCATAGTCGAAACGCCGTACCTGAACGCGGAATCGATCCGCCTAGACGGCGGCATTCGGATGGCGCCCAAGTAAGCGGGCCATGGTTGGTTAGGATGGGCCCTGCAATCCAAGATTCATTGGATCACGAGCGCTTACTCGACGACATTGCCGTTGCGGCGCGTGAGGCGGGGGCGGCGATTCTTGAGGTCGTCGCGCGGGGCTTCGACGTCGAGCAGAAGGGCGATTTGTCGCCGGTCACCGAGGCGGACCGTGCCGCCGAACTGGTAATCCTCGCGGCGCTGGCTCGGGTGGCGCCCGGCGTGCCCGTCATCGCCGAAGAGGAAGTCGCCGCCGGACGTATTCCAGATCACGATGGCACCTTCTTTCTGGTCGACCCGCTCGACGGCACCAAGGAATTCGTGCGCGGCGGCGACGACTACACCGTCAACATCGCTTTGGTGGCCGATGGAAGCCCCGTGGTCGGCACCGTCTTCGCTCCGGCGACCGGGCGGCTGCACGGCGGCATTGCGGGTCAATATGCTTGGCTGGACGAGGGGGAGGGCCGCGAGCTCATCACGTGCCGCGATTGCGCCAACCCGATCATCGTCGTCGCTTCCAAGTCGCATTTCACGCAGAACACTTCTGACTATTTGGCCCAGGCGGCGCCGGGCTGTGGCTACGAAGCCGTGGGATCGAGCCTGAAGTTCTGCATCGTCGCCGAAGGCCGTGCCGACCTCTATCCACGCCTGTCGCCGACCAGCGAATGGGACACGGCCGCCGGCCATGCAGTGCTGCTCGGTGCCGGCGGGCGCGTCGTGGGTCCGGACGGACAACCGTTGCGTTACGGCAAGCCCGCGTTCCTTAATCGCGCGTTCGTGGCCACCGGGGGTTGGGATGCACCTGAATGCCACTCGTTCCTGGAGGATTTCGCAGGCGGCGGCGACCTGCCTGAGGGCGTCTAACGCGTCGCGCTCCAGGCGGATCGCAACCAGTCCGGATGAAATTCGCGCCGCCGTTCGCCGATACGTTCGCGCTGGATGCGCTCGATCTCGCGGCGCAGCCCCATGATTTCGGCCTGGGCCGACGCCAGGGCCAATTCGTTGCGATGACGGGCGAGAGCCAGGAGGCCGGTCAGTCTTTCTGCTTCGGCAAGGGCAGCCGCCGCCTCGGCGAGCCAGCGATCCTGGTCTGAATTACGCGGACTCAAGGTTTCCTCGCCCCCTTCCTTCGGGAAGCGCCGATATTGGCATGAAATGAATTAACGGTGATGGTTATGTCCGTACCGGAGTCAATTTAATCTGTCCTGGCGCCGGTTTGACGGATACTAACAACCTGCTCGGTTCTTTCTTTCACGCCGTCATTTCTTGGGAAGGCGCGTTATGAGCGAATTCGAGCAGGTCCAGGCGGGTTACGCCGTCGATTATCATCTTTCCAAACCCGCCTTGTTATTCGCCACGGGTTCACGACAGCGTCGAGCAGAAGAGGCCCTGGCCGCCTCCGGAGTCCGCCTGGTCGGGTCATTTTCCATCGAAGAAGGCATGGAGCGGCTTGACGATCAGGTTTCGTTGGGGCTGGCCTGGGTTGAGCTTGGCGAAGAGGACGACACGCCGGAGCTCGATCGCCTCCTTGGCCGCCTCAACCAGCTTGCGGAAACGCAGGGTATCCCCGTTGTCGCGTCCACGCCGATCGAACTCGTCGATATGGTCGCCGCCAGGTTGACGGATCGCTCAAGCGATATCCTGATCGACGCCGACGACGCACAGCGCGCCGCCGTGCTGGCGCTGGCTTTGTTCGGTGCGCGGGAGGGCCGTAATGTTAGCGACGTCGGCAAGGACAATGCCGTACGGTTGCGCCAGCTTTCCGATGAAATGGGGCGCATCGCATCTACCCTGGCCCGGCTGTCGAGCGGACCGGGCAGTCCGGCATTAAAGCCGGTGGAGGCGAGGACGGAAGTTCCCGACGTCGATGCGGATGCAGTCCGTACCGTCATCCGCGCCCGTCGGCTGCGTTCTCGCTTCTTTTCGGAGGAGCTGTTCGCCGATCCTGCCTGGGACATGCTGCTCGACCTGTTGCAGGCGGAAATCGCCCAGCTGCGCGTGCCGGTGTCGTCGCTTTGCATCGCTGCGGCCGTGCCGGCGACCACGGCGCTACGCTGGATCAAGACAATGACGGAGCAGGGCCTTTTCGGGCGCCGAGCCGATCCGCACGACGGCCGGCGCGTCTTCGTCGAACTGGCGCCCGCCGCCAGCAGCGCAATGCGGCGCTATTTCGCCGAGGTGATCAAACCGGCCGTCATCTGACCCCTAGACAATTGCCGTGCCAGCATGCTCGATGCGCAGGCTCGGGTTGCGTTCTGGGGTCCGAATCCATGGTCACTCGTCGTGATGTCTTGCTGGGCTGCGGCCCGGCACTTGCCTTCCTTGCCATTCCACGCAGTGCACTGGCGGCCGCGGGGAGGATTTACCGCGTGCCCATCAGCCTGCAGTCAGGCCGGCTGGCGGTCAGCTGCATGATCGAAGGCAAGGGACCGTTCGAACTCGGTATCGACACAGGCAGCCTGACCAGCATCATCTCGGCCGACCTTGCCAAGCGCCTGGACCTCAAACAACACGGAGTGACGCCGCTCGGTATTGCTGGACGCTATCAGAACTTTCCGATGTTCGAGGCGCGTGAGATTATCTTCGGCAATGCCTTCCGGCAGGAGCGCGTGCTGTTTGCCGGCATCGACTTTCCCTTGGGGCGTGACGTCGTTGGAATGCTCGCCGCTGGCTGCCTGACAACCATGGATGCCGAACTCGATTTTTCGGCGATGCAGTGGCGCCTTTACCCTGATGGCGGGCCCGACCGGACGGGGTGGGTCGCGCATGAGCGCGCCATCCAAACAAATGATGTGGGCTCGCCGCATTTGTACGGACAGGTTTCTCTGGCAGGCCAGAAGCTGCGTTGCCTGTTTGATACCGGCGCTCCTGGGTCGATTTCCATCTTCTCCAAGGTCGCGCGGAAATGCGGGATCGACGTCGACCGGCAAAATTGGTCGCCGGTGATGGCGGGCGGCCAGCCAAGACGCCTCTACCGCGCCAGCGCGCCACTCGAGATTGGCGGTTTCAGAATCGAGAAGCCGCTTGTCTTTGTCGCAGACGAATTTCCCAACTTCATCGAAGATGGCCTGGTCGGACTTTCGCTGATTCAGCGCCTCAACCTGGCGACGGAGGTGCAGGCCGCGCGGCTCTGGACCCGGCCGAACGGAAATCCTGGCAGGCCCGACCGATACAATCTTTCCGGGCTGTGGATTGACGAGAAAGGAAGGGACATCAAGGCGACGATGGTCGGGAGGGGCAGTCCTGCGGAACAGGCCGGAATCGTTCCGGGCGACCGCATCGATGGCGAATTCCGTGATCTCATTCGCCAGCTAGGCGGTAGGCCCGGTGATCCAGTTTCGCTCGCGGTGGTACGCGGTGGCCAGAGGCGCGAAGTCACACTGGTCCTGACAGAGTATCTTTAGGACTGGTGGGCGCTGACGGGCTCGAACCGCCGACCCTCTCGGTGTAAACGAGATGCTCTACCAACTGAGCTAAGCGCCCTCTGGGCCGTCACTGACTTTCGGTCCGCCATTGGTCAAGCGCTTAGAGACTGCGCACCAGTTTTACAGCCACTCCCAGCCAGGGTGGATTTGGAATCACCTGCTGCCGTCCACCTGCTTCGAGTGGCAGGAGCTGCAGCTTGTCAGCGTCCCGGTTGATGAGGCGTCCGAACAGGAAACGGCCCGCAGGCCGGGGAACGAGCACATCGCGGTTGAGGGCAAGCGCGAATTCCTCTGGGCCGACGCGGTCGCACCAGATCTCATCGCCGGCGCGATAATCGCCGATGCTGGCCGCAACTGTCATGGCGACCTGTCCCGGGGAATTGCGCGGCGGCACGACGAGGCCGTGGCGCTTCGGCGCCTGGGCGCCATGCGTGCCGAGTACGGCGACGACTTCCATCTCCGCGCGGTCAGGGTGATCGACGAGGTCCGCCGCGTCGACGCCGAGCGCCGATGCGATGCGATTGAGCCAGCCGACCGACACTGTCCGAGTGCCGGTCTCGAGCCGGCCGATCGTCTGCGCCGTGGTTGGTGGATCACAACGCTGGCCGACATCATCGAGGGTCAGGCCCTTGGCTTTGCGGACTTCCCGGATGCGAGTGATCATGCGAATGCCCGTTGTAACCAATATGGTTTTTATACTGTCCTACAGTTTTGCCGTTGTGGCAACCCCTTCCTTCGATGCGATTCGGATGGAGGTATGATGGGCAAGCTGCTGCTGAAGGAATGCCTGATCGAGGGAGATGACGTCGGTGGGACGATCAAGCCGACGGCGACCAAGCGGGCTCGGCGGTCCGTGACGGTCAACCAGGTGGAGTCGCCGCTCGGCTGGTTATTCACGCGCGGGCATATCAGTCGCCGGCAATATGATGCCGGCGAGACACTGCGCGGCGACTGGGAAAAGGGGCAACTGGCTTCGCGGGTAACGATGACTTGGGACGCGTCACCGATCAGCAGCGGACGCGGCGGGACCGGCGGCGCACCCGATCTGCACGCGCGGCAGATCGACTGCCGAAAACGCTTCGAAGCAGCGAGTCAGGCTGCCGGTCCAGGGCTGCAGGATATTCTCTGGCGCATTGTCTGCGGAGGGGAGGGGATGCGCGATGCCGAGACGGCGCTCGGCTGGCCAGCGCGAGCGGGAAAGGTCGTGCTGACGATCGCGCTCGACCGCGTCGCCAACTTCTATCGGATCAGGTGAACTGGCGGAGGTGTTCGAGTGGCACTAGAAGGCAGTGAAGCCCGATGCGCGAAAGGGGAATGCGATGATTTTATACGGTTCCACCCTCTCTCCATTCGTCCGCAAGGTCATGGCCTTTGCCGGTGAGAAGGGCGTCGAGATCGAGCTCAAGCCGACCGGCGCCCCCAATCATGAGCCGGACTTCTGTGCCGCCAGCCCCTTCAAGAAGATGCCGGCCCTGAAAGACGGTGACTACGAGCTCGCCGATTCATCGGCGATCATCCATTACCTTGAAGCAAAATATCCCGAACCGGCGCTGATCCCGGCTGAACCCCGGGCAAGGGGACGAACGATCTGGTTCGAGGAATTCTCCGATACGATCCTGTTTGGTTGCGGCGCCAAAGTCTTTTTCAATCGGGTCGTGGCGCCTTACTTCCTCAAACGCGAAGGCGATGAGGCCGCCGCGGAATGCGCCATCCGCGACGAGTTGCCGCCGATCATGGCCTATCTTGAATCGATCGTGCCGGGCGAGACCGGCTATCTCGTCGGCGACAGCATCACTTTAGCGGACATTGCGGTCGCTGGCCCATTCGCCAACTTCCGGCATACGGAGGTTTCGATCGACGACTATCCGCGCACGGCCGCCTACGTCCGGCGGATCCTGGCGCGGCCTAGCTTCAGCCAATGGATCGAACGGGAAGCCGCGATCCTCGCCAAGGTCCGGGAAGCCGCATAAGAAAACGCCGCGCCCCCGAAGGAGCGCGGCGCCGTCTTCCCTATGGCCTAGGCCCTAGTTCGAACCGTCATCGGTCGAGTTGCTGTCCTGCGACTGGCCGGTTTCGACATCCGAGCGACCCTGGCTGGTTTCCTGGGCGCCCTGGCCGTCCTGATTGTCTTCACCCTTGGTCAGATAGTCGCTGCTATTGTCCTGACCCGAGCCGACGAAGCCGCCGTTTTGGTCGGATGCGCTCTGGCCCGTAGCGGCCTGGCCGCCGGACTGGCCGGCCTGGTCGCTGTCGGCGAGTTTGGTGTCGCCGCCAGCCGACTGACCTTGCTGGCCGAAGGCGGATTCGCCCTGCTGACCCTGGCCGGGCTGCTGGCCTTGGCTCTGACCGGTCTCGTTTTCCTGGTTACGCTGCGACGTCTCCCGATCGGCGCTGTTCTGTCCTTCGGATTGCGAACGGTCCTGATTGTTGTCGGTCATACACTGCCTCCTCGTTCGCCCCATGCTCTCGACAGGTAAAGCGAGCGGCCGCGAAAACCGTTCCGGTGCCGAAGCCAGTGGATGCGACGAACGGAGGGCGATGCGACGAACGGATTGAAATGGCGAAGAAAAAGGCCGCCGGGACAATGCCCCCGACGGCCCAATTCCTTGATGCGGTAAAGGCTTAAGCCTCGGCGTCGCCTTCGGCTTCCGCCGTCTCGACCGGAGCTTCTTCAACCTCGGCGGGAGCTTCCTCAACCTCGGCAGGAGCCTCGGCAGTTTCAGCTTCCTCGGCCTGAGCCTCGGCAATCTCCTCGACGGCGATCGGAGCAGCCTCTTCCTCGAACATCTGGGCGAGGACGTCGACGCCCTGAGCCTGGAGGTCGGCTTCTTCCGGCGACCGGGCGACGTTCACCTTGACGGTGACGCTGACCTCGGGATGCAGCGCAACCCGCACCTCGTGGACGCCGATCGCCTTGATCGGGCGGTCGAGCACGATTTGGCTCTTGGTGACCTTGGCGCCTTCGGCGTCGAGCGCCTCGACGATGTCACGGGCCGAAACCGAACCGTAGAGCTGGCCGGTGTTCGAAGCCTGGCGGATCAACTGCACGGTCTTGCCGTCAACGCCCTTCGAGGCGGCTTCGGCGTCGGTGCGGCGCGACGCATTGTCCGCTTCGATCTTGGCGCGATTGGCCTCGAACAGCTTCTTGTTGCTGGCGTTGGCGCGGAGCGCCTTCTTGCGCGGGAGCAGGTAGTTGCGGGCGAAACCGTTCTTGACGGAGACGACGTCGCCAATGGCGCCCAGCTTCTCGACGCGTTCAAGCAGGATGACTTCCATGTCCTAGTCTCCTTACTTCACGACGTAGGGCAGAAGGCCGATGTGGCGCGAGCGCTTGATCGCCTTCGCCAGCTCGCGCTGCTTCTTGGTGCTGACCGCGGTGATGCGGCTCGGGACGATCTTGCCACGCTCCGAGATGAAACCCTGGAGCAAGCGGACGTCCTTGTAATCGATGCGCGGGGCATCCTTGCCCGAAAAGGGGCAGGACTTGCGGCGGCGGAAGAATGCACGTGCCATGGTTTAGGCCTCCATCTCTTCGCCACGCGGGGCGCGTTCGGAACGGAAACCGCCACGGTCGCCGTCGCCGCGCGGGCCACGCTCGCCGCGGTCACGGTCGCCCTTGCGCATCATCACGGTCGGGCCCTTTTCGAGCTCGTCGACGCGGATGGTCATGTAGCGGATGACGTCTTCGTTGATGCCGGTCTGGCGCTCCAGTTCGGCGAGGGCCGCGGCAGGCGCGTCCAGCTCGAGCATGACGTAGTGCGCCTTGCGGTTCTTGGCGATGCGATAGGCGAGGGAGCGCAGGCCCCAGGCCTCGGTCTTGACGACCTTTCCGCCATTATCTTCGATGATCTTGGTTGCGTTTTCCGCCAACGCATCGACCTGGGCCTGGGCCAGATCCTGACGCGCGAGGAAAACATGCTCGTAGAGCGGCATGTTTCTTCATCCATGTTGGCCGATCGCTGATCCCGTACCTGTTACGGGGCCCCTCCGGCTATCGTCTAAAAATTACGGGCGCGAAGGGAGACCCAACGCGCCAGCGGGGCGCCTATGGCGGAAAGGGGTGGAAAAGGCAAGGCGAAGCGGGATTTAAGCCTTGGGGCAGTTGCTGAGCCGAGCGAGCAACTCCCCCAGCTGAGCGGCCTGCGGCTTGGTCAGGCGCGACTCGACCGCCGTGCGGATCGCATCGGCATAGACCGGCCACATGCGCTGGCGCAGCGCGTCGCCGGCAGTAGTCGTGCGGATCCACTGGCAGCGGGCATCGTCCGAGCAGCGCGTGCGTTCGATCAGCCCCTCGGCTTCCATACGATCGACGAGGCGAGACAGATTGTACTGCGCGAGCAGCAGCCGCTCCTGCAGGTCGCGCGAACGCAAGGGTCCTTCGCGTTCCAGTTCCAGGAGCACGTCATACCACTCCAGAGGCGGCAGCTCGGCAGCGCGAAGCGCCTTCTCGACCGAGCAAAGCGCGCTGCGATGGGCGCGAATCAGTTGGACCCAGGCGCGCTCGGCGACCTCGGTGCAGCTTCCTGGGCAGGCATCGGCGGTGACGGTCATGGGCAAATCCTAGCAATTTCATGCAGATGCATCAATCTTGACTTATATATGCACTTGCATCTAAATAATCCATGCACATGCATTGAATGGAGAGAGAGATGCCGCAGCGCCTTCGACTGATCAGCCACAAGCTTTGCCCATACGTCCAGCGCGCCGCGATCGTTGCCGCTGAGAAGCATATCGACTTCGAGCGCATCGACATCGACCTCGCCAACAAGCCCGACTGGTTTCTCAGGACTTCGCCGACCGGCAAGGTTCCGGTGCTTGAGGTCGTCGATGATGCGGGCAAGGTGCATGTCCTCTTCGAAAGCGCGGTAATCGCCGAATATCTCGACGAGATTTCCCTCAACGCTCTGCTTCCGTCCGAGCCCATCCAGCGGGCCCGGACGCGCGCCTGGATCGAATATGCATCGGCAACGCTGGCGGATATCGGCAAGCTGTACAGCGCGCCCGACTTCGCGGCCTTCGATGACGCACTCCGAGCGTTGAAGGTGCGGTTCGATGCTCTCGAAAACGAGGTTGCCGGCCCATTCTTCAATGGCGCCCGCTTCGGCCTCGCCGACGCCGCCTTCGCGCCGGTCTTCCGCTATCTCGACGTCTTCGAGCGTGAGTTGGGTATGACTTTGGTCGAGCGAGGACGGAGGATTGCGGCCTGGTCGGAAGAGATCGGCATCCGGCCTTCGGTGATCGGCGCCGTGCCGCTCGATTATGCTGACCGCCTGCTCAATTTCGTGATTGCCAAGAACAGCTACTTGTCGCGGCTGCTCAGGGACAAGGCTCTGATCGCGGCCTGATTTCTCAAGCGGCGGGACTCCCCCTCACGCTCGCCGCACGATGGCGCTCCGGCTTCTCAGCTCCCAAGCCGGGGCGCCATTTCCTTAGCAGATGATCTCGACTGCCCTGGTCGGGATCTTGCCTTCAAATCCCTTCAACTCGCACTCGCCCGCGTCGTAGAACTTCAGGTTCTTGCCGAGGCAAAGGTCTGAGACGACGTTCGACACCAACACCTGCCCGGGCTCGGCCTGGGCGCAGAGACGGGCAGCGAGTTGGACAGTCGAGCCGAACAAATCTGATGCCTGCTCAACCGGCTCACCCGCGGAAATTCCAACCCGGACCATGACCGGGAATTCGGGATCGCCAGAGTTATGCTCGTTGAGCTCGCCGATGATCTTGCAGGCGCTTTTCACCGCGTTCGCCGCGGAGTTGAAGGCCGCCATGATGCCATCGCCAGTATGCTTGACCTCGCGGCCGTCGTGATCGTTTATCGACGTCCGGACGATCAGGTCATGCGTGCCGAGCATGGCGATCGCCGCATCATCGCCAAATCGCGATGTCGCCTCCGTCGAACCGACAATGTCGGTGAACATGATCGAGCGGATCCCGTTGTCGCGGCGATCCAGCTCTTCGGGCATCATGACCGCGCCCGCCATGCTGACGACGCCGGGGCCAAGCATGCCGTCCGCCATATCCGGATCAATCTCGATGATTTTCTCCGCAACAAGGCCATGCGCTTCCCGGTGCACAGCTGCGGCGGCCTCGGCATTGGGCGCCTCGACCAGGCAAAAGACCTTCCCCGCCTGCTCGTTGAACCAATATTTGTGGTAGCAGACGTGATGCTTGTTCTGGACGGCGACATCGGCATCGTGCGCCTGCTTGAGCGCCTCCGGCGTCGCACCCGGCACCGTATGAATGTCCATGTACAGTGGCATACAAATGCCTCCCACCTGTCGCGCCAATGCTTACAGGGATTTATCAACTAGGCCAATTGCCGCCGCCTCCGCACAGTGGCATTTGGGCGCCATGGCGACGCGACTGAAATCCGTGTCTGATGCACAGGACCCATTGGCGGGCAGGAGCCTTCCGGGTTGGCTTTATCATGATGCGGGGTTTTTCGAGGCGGAGAAGCGGGCCTTCCTGCGCGCCAGCCCGCAGATCGTCTGCCACGTCAGCGACATCGCCGAGCCTGGCCAGTGGCAGAAACTCGATTACCTTGGCGAAAGCATCATCGTCATGCGTGGCGACGACGGCGTTCCGCGGGCGTTCTCGAACGTCTGCCGGCATCGCGGGTCGCAACTGGTCGACGGCGAGAGCGGCTGCGCCAAGGTGCTGACCTGTCCATACCATGCCTGGTCATATGCCCGCGACGGCCGACTTGTCGGGGTGCCGCATCGCCATGAATATCCGGACCTGCAGACCGAGAAGCTGGGATTGAAGCCGATCGCGCTGGAGGAATGGCGCGGCTTCCTGTTCGTAAGGCTGGAAGAGGGCTTGCCGTCGGTCGCGGAGATGATGGCGCCATACGATGCCGAGGTCGCGCCGTACCGGTTCGAGGATCTGCGGGCGATCGGGCGCGTGACGCTGCGGCCGCGGGACCTCAACTGGAAGACGATCGCCGACAATTATTCGGATCACCTGCACATACCGATCGGTCATCCCGGGCTGACGCGCCTGTTCGCGCGCAGCTATGCGGTCGAGGCGCAGGAATGGGTCGACAGGATGGAAGGTCAATTGGTCGACGAGCTGTCGGACAACCCTTCCGAGCGCACGTATCAGGCCTTGCTTCCAAAGGTTGAAGGGCTGCCGGACAGTCACCAGCGCAAGTGGCTCTATTACAAGCTGTTCCCCTGCGTCGCTTTCGACATCTACCCCGACCAGGTGGATTTCATGCAGTGGCTGCCCGTCAGCGCGACCACCAGCGTCATCCGGGAGATCAGCTACGCGCTGCCGGACGACAGCCGCGAGATGCGCGCCTGTCGCTACCTCAACTGGCGGATCAACCGGCGGGTGAATGCCGAGGACACAGAGCTCATCAGCCGCGTCCAGCGCGGCATGGAATCGGACAGCTACGAGCCCGGGCCCTTGGGGGTTAGCGAGGTGTCCTTAAGAAGCTTCGCGGCTAAGCTTAGGCGGATGATCCCGGAGGCGCGGCTGGCGCGGCCTCCGGCAGAGTGGCCGCGGACGAATTGAAGCGGTGGCATAGCCAGCGAATGGCGAGGCCGATTGCCAGCAGGACGAGGCCCCAGACATTGGCTTCAAGGCCCGCGCCGTAGAAGGCAAACAGGCAGAATGGAATGCTGAGCGAGATCACGGCCTTGACCAGCCACGATGCATCGCGGCGCAGCGCGGCGACAGCGCCAATCAGGTAAAGATAAAGCGTCGCCGTGGTCGACAACAGGATGACGAACGTGAACATCGCGGCCGTCGACTTGCTGCTGTTCAAAAGGATGAGGACGATCGCCAGCCCCGACGCAACCAGCTGGCTGAGGATCGGGGCATTGTATTCATCCGTCCGCGCGAAAAAGCGCGGAAGGTCGCCGCGCAGGCCCATGGAGTAGCCGAGCTCCCCCGTAATCAGCAGGTTGTTGTTCGCGCAGCCGAGCGCCGCCACTGCTATCGCAAGCGCCGCCAAGGCCGCGGCGGTTTCACCGAAATTGGCAACCAAGGCATCGGCAAAGGGGGAAGTCGACGAGGCCGTCGCCTCGGGCGACAGGATCAGGCTGACCGACGTGCTGCCGAGCAAATAGAGAAGGGCGACGAAGCTCGTGCCCGCAACGATGGCGAGCGGAATGGTGCGCTCGGGATTGCGGACTTTGCCGACGGGCGCGGTCGCTCCCTCGAATCCGAGCATTGCAAAAAGCGTGAAAGCTACGGCTGCCGCGACGCTGTTGAAGCTAAGAGGAACAGGAGCAAGCGGTGACAGGGGTTGGCCTGAGCTCTTGCGGACGAGGACGGCTGCGATGACTGCCAGCAGGGGCAGGATCTTGATGAGGGTCGTAACGAACGCAAACTCGCCCGCAGCCCGGACGCCGCGGGCATTGACGGCCTGGATGATGCCGGTTGTGACGATGGCGCCTAGCGCAATCATCCAGGGATTCTCGAAGGCTGGGAATAGATGCGCCAAGGCGGCCGCAGTGGCGATTGCGGTAGCAGCGACCGCCGTCCACGCCGAGACCCAGAAACCCCATGTGGCAATGAATGCGACCGTGGGCCCGAAGACGCCTTCGATATAGCTCTGAATGCCGCCGCCCTCCGAACGGACCAGGCGCGTAAGCGAGAAGGCGATGCACATGGCGCCCACGGCGCTAAGTAGCCAGCCGACGACTGCGTTGATGCCGAGCGGAGCCAGGCTGATCGGCAGGAGAAAGATGCCGGCGCCAATCATCGTTCCGACAACGACCGACGTGGTCAGCCAAATGCCAATGGTCGGCTTGTGCTCAGCTGCATTCATGGCATGACCCCCGCTTGGCAAGCTGGCCGAACCGGCCTAGTCGCCCCGGCGGTTCATAGCAGGGGTTCCAATGCGCGCATTCCTTTTTCCGGGGCAGGGCAGCCAGTCGGTCGGCATGGGCGCGGCCCTTGCCGAAGCCAGCAGCGCGGCCCGCGACGCCTTCGCCGAAGTCGACGAGGCGCTGGGGCAGCATCTCTTCAAGCTGATGCGCGAAGGGCCGGACGACGAGCTCAAGCTCACGGAGAATGCGCAGCCGGCGATCATGGCTCATGCCGTCGCGGTGTTCCGGACGCTCGGGATCGAGGCGACCAAGGCGCAATTCGTCGCGGGGCATAGCCTCGGCGAATATTCGGCGCTGTGTGCTGCGGGCACGCTGGCGCTTCCAAATACGGCGAAGCTGCTGAAGATCCGCGGCAAGGCGATGCAGGCGGCAGTGCCGGTCGGCGTCGGCGCCATGGCGGCGCTGCTGGGCGCGGATTTGGAACTGGCGAAGAAAATCGCCGATGCTGCCGCTCAGGGCGAAGTCTGCGAAGTCGCCAATGACAACGACCCGAGCCAGGTCGTGCTGTCCGGCCACCTCTCGGCAATCGAGCGCGCCATCGGCCTTGCCAAGGACATGGGCGCCAAGCGTGCCATTCAGCTCCCGGTCTCGGCACCCTTTCACTGCTCGCTGATGCAGCCGGCCGCCGATGCGATGGCGGATGCGCTTAGCTATGAAGTGCTGAACGCACCGGCCGTGCCGCTCTACGCCAATGTTACCGCGCAGCCGACGAGCGAACCGGACACGATCCGAAACCAGTTGGTCGAGCAGGTCACCGGCATGGTGCGCTGGCGTGAAAGCGTCGCCAACATGGCTTCGGCCGGTGTGGATGAGTTCGTCGAGCTCGGCGGCAAGGTGCTTGGCCCGATGGTCAAACGCATCGCCCCCGATGCCAAGGTCACCAGCGTCGTCACGATTGAGGACATCGAGGCGCTGGCAAAGGAGATCGCGTAATGTTCGATTTGACGGGTATGACGGCGCTGGTGACTGGCGCAAGCGGCGGGCTGGGCAGCTCGATCGCCAAGGCACTGGCCGGACAGGGCGCTCGCCTCGCGGTTTCGGGCAGCAATGTCGACAAGCTGGAGAGCTTCCGCGCTGGCCTCGGCGGAGACCATGTCGCGTTGCCGTGCAACCTGTCGGACGGCGCTGCCGTCGACCAGCTCGTTCCGCAAGCGGTCGAAGCGCTCGGCGGCAAGCTCGATATTCTCGTGAACAATGCCGGCGTCACCCGCGACAACCTTCTCATGCGCATGAAGGACGAGGAGTTCGAGGACGTCATTCGCATCAACCTCGAAGCCGCCTTCCGGCTGATGCGTGCGGCGGCAAAGCCCATGATGAAGGCTCGCTTCGGCCGCATCATTTCGGTGACGTCGGTGGTTGGAGTCACCGGCAACCCGGGCCAGGCGAATTATGTCGCGTCGAAGGCCGGTCTTATCGGCATGACCAAGTCGGTCGCGCAGGAGCTTGCCAGCCGCAACATCACCGTCAACGCGATTGCGCCGGGCTTCATGACATCGGCGATGACGGATGCGCTGAACGACCAGCAGCGCGATGCCATCCTGTCGAAGATCCCAATGGGGGCGATGGGCAGCGGCGACGATATCGGCGCGGCCTGCGTTTACCTTGCGTCGAAGGAGGCCGGTTACGTCACCGGCCAGACCCTTCACGTCAATGGCGGGATGGCGATGCTCTAAGGCCGCGGCGGACGGCCAGGACAAGCATCAGGATCGTCGTCAGCAACCCGAGCGGGAACAGCGTAACGGCGGCGAGGTTGCGCGCGAACAAAGGCGCGATCCAGACGAGCGCAAGTGCGCTTTTTTCCCAAGGCAGCCAGCCATGGCGCTCAGCGTCACGCCAGATGAAGGCGATGCCTGCGAGCAGCACGACAAAATCATAGTCGAGCACATAAGGCGTCGAGATCAGCACGGCAGCGGTGACGGCGGTGTTGCGGATGTCCGGGCGCGCCTTGCGGGCAAGCCAAAGCGTTGCGGCGATTGTGGCGACGGTGAAGGCGCCCTGTACGGCATAGGCGAATTCGACTGAGCCGCCCCAGCTGCGCACCGCCGAGAAAGGCGACATGATCTTTTCCCAGCCGGTCCGGCCCTGTTCGATGACGATGCGGCGGGTGAGCGGCAGGCTATCGAGGAACGCCTGCCAGACCGGCCAGCCCCAGAGCGCCAGCGTGACGCCGATCAGGCTTAGCGATGAAACGGCTGCACCGGCGATGGCCCGCCAATTCCACAGCACGAGCAGGAGCAGGGGCAGGACCAAGGCAAACTGCGGCTTGTAGACAAGGCAACCGAGCAGCAGGCCCGCCTCGAACGGCTTCTTCTCCAGCAAGATCAACCCGCCGCCGAGCAATAGCGCGGTCAGGAAGCCGTTGTGGCCATGCATGATGCAAATGAGGGTGACTGGCGCTGCGAGGACGAAAAGCCATGCCTCGCGTCGGCCAGTGAAGCGACGGATCATCGCCGCGAATGGCGCCAAGGTGGCGGCCTGCCAGACGAACAGCCCCAGCAGATAGGGCATGGTCGCCAGCGCAGCGGCGATCAGCAGGAAGGGCGGCGGGTAATGCCAGCCATACCATTCGGCGAGCTTTGGTCCGTGGAATGCCAATTGGACAGCGCGATGCTTGTCCCAGTTCCAGACCTCGGCGGCGCGACCGTCGAGCACCATGCTGCCGGCCGTCCAGACCTGCGAAAAGTCGCTGCCCAGCGGCCGCCCGCTATAGTCCAGCGTGCCCTGCGAAGTCGCGAGAAGGTAGGCGAGGATCGCGATTGACACGACGCCGCAAATGACGGCGATCCGCATCATCCGCTCGCGCGTCAGCCAGTCGCCGGACCTGATTACCCCACCCATTGGCTGTGCCTAGCGCGGAAAGCCCTAAGAAATCATCCCTTGCTGCGACCCTTGTCGCTCAATTTCGGCCCCCTATATCCGGCCTGAAATCAACATTTCGGCTGCCTGTTGGGGAGCCGAGAGGGGCAACGAAGAGAAGGACTTAGTTATGGCCAAAGTCATTGGCATCGACTTGGGCACGACCAACAGCTGCGTCGCCGTCATGGAAGGCGGCAAGCCGAAGGTCATCGAGAACAGCGAAGGCGCGCGCACGACGCCGTCCGTTACCGCATTCACCAAGGACGGTGAGCGGCTGATCGGCCAGCCGGCGAAGCGCCAGGCGGTCACCAACCCCGACAATACGATTTTCGCGGTGAAGCGCCTCATCGGCCGCCGCTTTGACGACCCGATCACCAAGAAGGACACCGAGCTGGTGCCCTACAAGATCGTCAAGGGTTCGAACGGCGACGCATGGGTCCAGGCCGGCGGCAAGGACTACAGCCCCTCGCAGGTTTCCGCGTTCATCCTGCAGAAGATGAAGGAAACCGCCGAAGCCTATCTGGGCGAGAACGTTACACAGGCGGTGATTACCGTCCCGGCTTACTTCAACGACGCGCAGCGCCAGGCGACCAAGGACGCCGGCCAGATTGCCGGCCTTGAGGTGCTGCGCATCATCAACGAGCCGACCGCGGCCGCGCTCGCCTATGGCCTCGAGAAGGAAGAGGGCAAGACGATCGTCGTCTATGACCTTGGCGGCGGCACCTTCGACGTCTCGATCCTCGAGATTGGCGACGGCGTGTTCGAAGTGAAATCGACCAACGGCGACACCTTCCTCGGCGGCGAAGATTTCGACGCAAAGATCGTCGAATATCTCGCGGACAAGTTCAAGGCGAAGGAGGGCATCGACCTCCGCACCGACCGCCTTGCCCTGCAGCGCCTCAAGGAAGCTGCGGAAAAGGCGAAGATCGAGCTGTCGTCCGCCGCGACGACCGAAATCAACCAGCCGTTCATCACCGCCCGCATGGAAGGCGGAGCGACGACCCCGCTTCACCTCGTTGAGACGATCACGCGCGCCGATCTTGAAAAGCTGGTCCAGCCGCTGATCGACCGGACGCTCGATCCCTGCAAGAAGGCGCTCAAGGACGCCGGCATCGATCCCAAGGACATTGCCGACGTCGTGCTGGTGGGCGGCATGACCCGCATGCCGCGCGTCCGCGAAGTCGTGAAGGACTTCTTCGGCCGTGAGCCGCACACCGGCGTCAACCCGGACGAAGTCGTCGCCATGGGCGCCGCCATCCAGGCCGGCGTCCTTCAGGGCGACGTCAAGGATGTGCTCCTGCTCGACGTGACCCCGCTGTCGCTGGGCATCGAAACGCTTGGCGGCGTCTTCACCCGGATGATCGACCGCAATACGACCATTCCGACGAAGAAGAGCCAGACCTTCTCGACCGCCGACGACAACCAGAATGCGGTCACCATCCGCGTCTTCCAGGGCGAGCGCGAAATGGCTTCGGACAACAAGGCGCTCGGCCAGTTCGACCTGGTCGGGATTCCGCCGGCGCCGCGCGGCGTGCCGCAGATCGAGGTCACCTTCGACATCGACGCCAACGGCATCGTTCACGTCACTGCCAAGGACAAGGGCACTGGCAAGGAACAGCAGATCCGCATCCAGGCCTCGGGCGGTTTGAGCGACTCTGACATCGAGAAGATGGTCAGCGAAGCCGAGCAGTTCGCCGAGGACGACAAGAAGCGCCGCGAGGCTGCCGAAGCGAAGAACCAGGCCGAGAGCCTCATTCATTCGACCGAGCAGCAGCTGAAGGAGCATGGCGACAAGGTCTCCGCCGAAGTGAAATCGGAGATCGAGGCCGCGCTCGCCGAGGCCAAGACCGCCGTCGAAAGCGGCGATCCGGCGGCCATGACCGAGAAGACCAATGCGCTTGCACAGGCCGCGATGAAGCTCGGTCAGGCCATGTACGAGCAGCAGCAGGCGCAGGCCCAGCCTGAAGCCGGCGCTGAAGGCACGGACGAAACGGCTTCGGCCAGTGCCGACGAAGACGTCGTCGACGCCGAATTCTCCGAGGTCGACGAAGACAAGAAGGGCTAAGGTGGACCGTCATTCCAGTCATGGGATGACGGCCTGGCCGGGGGTGTGTGTGCGTGGTTGAGGGTGACTATTACGAGCTGCTGGGCGTGCCCAAGTCCGCGGACGAGCGGACGATCAAGGCCGCCTACCGCAAGGCGGCGATGGAATGTCACCCGGACCGTCACGGCGGCTGTTCCGACAAGGAAGCGCACTTCAAGGCCTTGAACGAGGCCTATGACGTACTGAAGGACCCGCAGAAGCGCGCCGCTTACGACCGCTTCGGCAAGGCGGCATTCCAGAACGGCGGTGGCGGCGCCGGCAATCCGTTCGGTGCCGGTGGCGGGTTCGAGGGTTTTTCGGACATCTTCTCCTCCATTTTCGGCGAGTTCATGGATCCGCGCGGGCAGCAGCAGAATGTCGCCCGTGGGGCGGACCTTCGCTACGATTTGGAACTGACGCTGGAAGAGGCGTTCGCCGGCACATCGAAGACGATTACTGTCGAGGCTTTAGCCAAGTGCGAGCCCTGCAAGGGGCGTGGCTCGCGCGGAGAGGCGACGGCGCAGCGTTGCAGCACATGCGGCGGCGCAGGCAAGGTTCGCGCCCAGCAGGGATTCTTCGTCGTCGAACGTGGCTGCCCCTCATGCCTCGGCTCGGGCGAAACCATCGCCGACCCCTGTCACGCCTGCGACGGCGAGGGGCGGGCGATCAGCCGTCGCAAATTGAGTGTCGATATCCCCGCCGGGGTCGATGAAGGCACCCGCATCCGCGTCGCCGGTGAGGGTGAGAGCGGCATTCGCGGCGCCAGCAGCGGCGACCTTTACCTTTTCGTCCACATGAAGCGGCACGCCATTTTCCAGCGTGAGGGCACGAGTCTCATTGCCGAATGCCCGGTCAGCTTCACGACCGCGGCGCTCGGCGGATCCATCGATGTTCCGGGCGTTGATGGCGAGAAGGTCGAAATCAAGATCCCCGCCGGTATCCAGTCGGGCGAAACGCTTCGCCATCGCGGCGCCGGCATGAGCGTTCTGAACGGCCGAGGACGCGGCGACTTGATCGCACGCATTCTTGTCGAAACTCCGACGAAACTCAGCGCCAAGCAGAAGGATATCTTGCAGAGTTTCCGCGAAACGGAAACGGGTGAGGAGTGCCCGGCGACCAAGAGCTTCTTCCAGCGGATGAAAGGCGCGATGCGCGGCTGATCAGCCGGCGCGGGCTTCGCAGAGCTCCGCGCGCATCGCCAGGAAATCCCCGAACAATTCCGCCGCCGCGATCCGATCGAGTGTCGGCTGGCGCGCGGTACGATTGAAGCAAACCGCGACGCCCCAGGGAATCCCTGCCGACACCAGGGGGACGAACAGCGACGTCGAAGCCTCCTTGGCGCTCGCGCACGGTTCGCCGGAGTCGATCGCTCGCAGCAGCGCGTGCTGCACCAAGGAAGTCGGAGCATCCGGCTCCAACGGGATCGCGGCCCGGCTCGCGTCGGCGAGAACACGGACTTCCGGAGGCGGGCAATGCGTTGCAGGGATCGGGGCGCCCCGGCCCTCCTCGGCGATGCGCTCTCCCTCACCATTTTCGTCGAGCCTGAAGATGGTCACACTGTCGAAGCCGGTCAGCGCCCTAAGCAAATGTGACGCGCGCTGGACGAGGTCGGTAACCGTCTCGCAGGCATCGAGAGAGGCCGCGAGTTGGCGCGCCATACCGGCCGGATCACCAGCCTCGACATGGGCGGACGGCAGGGCCTCAAGGATGATCAAGCCGTCCTTGAAGTGCATCGACACATCAAACGGCTTCGGCACGCTGGCGAAAAAGAGCGAGAACAGCCGCGCCGCCCCTTCCGGATTGCGCATCAACGCGAGCTGGTTGCGCAGTGAGTGCACCGCCGATCCGCCGAAATACTCCGACAATGGCTGGCCGATCATGCGCGGGCCGCAATCGGCGAAATGGTCGGCAATGTTCGCGGACACGTGGCGCACCCGCCAGTCCTGGCCGAGCACGACCAGGAAGCCGCAGGGCTGGATCTCAGCCCGCGGCATCTCCGAAGACCCGTGCGAAGATCGTGTCGACATGTTTCAGGTGATAGCCGAGGTCGAAACTCTCTTCGAGTGCGGCCGGGGCGATGTGCTTCGTCACCTCTGGATCGGCCTTGAGGAGGTCGAGCAGCGACAGTGCGCCATCGGATTCCCAAACCTTCATCGCGTTGCGCTGGACGACGGCATAGGCGTCTTCGCGGCTAAGGCCTGCCTGGGTCAGCGCCAGCAGCACGCGCTGCGAGTGGACGAGGCCGCCCATGCGGTCGAGGTTCTTCTGCATGCGCTCCGGATAAACGAGCAGTTTGTCGACCACCTGCGTCAGGCGGGCGAGGGCGAAGTCGAGCGTGATGGTCGCGTCGGGCCCGATGAAGCGCTCGACCGACGAATGCGAAATGTCGCGCTCGTGCCAGAGGGCGACATTCTCCATCGCCGGCGTCACCGCCGATCGTACCATGCGGGCGAGGCCGGTCAGATTTTCGGTCAGCACCGGATTGCGCTTGTGCGGCATGGCCGACGAGCCTTTCTGGCCCGGCGAGAAATATTCCTCCGCCTCCAACACCTCGGTGCGCTGCAGGTGGCGGATTTCGACGGCCAGCCGCTCGATGGACGAGGCGATGACGCCGAGCACCGCGAAGAACATCGCGTGGCGGTCGCGCGGGATGACCTGGGTCGAGGCGGGCTCGGGCGTCAGGCCAAGCTCCTTAGCGACATGCTCCTCGATGCGCGGGTCGATGTTGGCGAAGGTGCCGACCGCGCCGGAAATGGCGCAGGTGGCGATTTCGTCGCGTGCCGCCTGGAGCCGCGCCTTGTTGCGGTCGAACTCGGCATAGGCCTGTGCGAGTTTGAGGCCGAAGGTGACCGGCTCGGCGTGGATGCCGTGGCTGCGGCCGATGGTCGGGGTCAGCTTGTGCTCCTGCGCCCGGCGTCTGAGCACGGCGAGCAGGGCATCAAGGTCGGCGATCAGGATGTCGGCGGCTTGCTTCAGCTGCACCGCCTGCGCCGTGTCGAGCACATCGCTGCTGGTCATGCCCTGGTGCAGCCAGCGCCGCTCGGGGCCCAGCTTCTCGCCGGCCCAGGTCAGGAAGGCGATCACGTCATGCTTTGTGACCGCTTCGATGGCGTCGATGGCCGGCACGTCGATCTCGCCGAGCGCATCGGCGTCATAGGCCTTGCGAATGGTCGCGGCGTCCTCCGCCGGGATCATCCCGACCTCGCCCATCGCTTCGGCCGCGAAGATCTCGATCTGCCACCAGATCAGATAACGGTTCTCGGCCGACCAGATGGCCGTCATTGCGGGGCGGGAATAACGTGGGACCATGGCGCGAGCGGCTAGCAGGGATGCTTCAATGCTTCAAATCGGAGCAGGGCTAATGCCTGCCATCCACCCATTCGGGCCGCGATTAACATATGGTCCTAGTGGCGGCTTTGGGTGGAAAGCGGACATTGCCGCCACTTTAGGTTCAAACGCCAATCGGTGCTATTACAGGGCATCGGGCGACGTGTTCTGCAAGCATCCGCCCGCCTGAGAGACCGACCGCGCTCCCGCTAATTGAAAGGGGAGCTGAAATGTCCTCCACTCATGCCGACTATTTCCGAACGCGAGCTTTGGAGGAGCGCGAACGAGCCGCCTCCTCGGACGCTCCGCACATCGCTGCCGTCCACCAGGAAATGGCGGAGAAGTATCAGACACTGGTATGTTTGATGGAAATTGGGGTCTCATCCCACGCCGAACCTGACAGCCCCGATACCGAAACGTTTGCGCCACCCCGCTAGGACGGCCGCAGCGGGTCGATGCTTGCACTCCTAAACATTTGTTATGCTTGCCTTTTCGTTCCAAAATGGGTTGAATTTGGTGCGTTGTGTTGAGTTGATTGGGGACAACTCATGGTTGAGTATCGGCGTGGCGTTCCGAGCCAACGGAAGAATGAGTTCTGGCACTGGCACCCAGACTGCCTTTCCTTTCCATGGAAGGCCTTCGCTATCAGAAAAGATAAGCCGTCCGACGACGACCTTTGCGCCAAATGTGCGGGACTGTTCGGCGGAAGCTGATGCTCGCAATGGGTCGAAAGCGGACTCTAGGTCCTCAACACTATGTTCGGTCGCCAGCCAGACTGGCTGCCACTTCTTTGCAGTCATACGGAAGATCGCGGTCATGACAGAAATCGGGCCAATGACCACTGCTTCGCCAATATTCGATTAAACCCTGCTTCTTCGCCAATTTCATAAACCTCAGATCGTGTCGGAATCGGCCAAAGATTGACCGAAAGAACATTTCCTTGGTGGCGAGGACCATGTCGGGATGATCTTCCAAGATGCGATAAATCTCATCTTCACGTCCAAATTGCGCGAGGGCGAGAAATAGCCAACCGGCGCCGCGACCTGATTGCCCTACGGCAGCTTTCGCGTCGGCCACAGCGTGATCAATGTTTTCCTGGGTTGGGTTGATGCGAGCTAGCAGAAAGGAATCGAAATGGGCGTAGCCCGGGTTCAGGCCCGACCGGACAACGCGCAAGGCGTCCTGCGGGTCGCCGTAGCGAAGGTTTATCCGAAATCTCGCCTCCACAAGTGGGTGGGCCTCCGGCCAGAACGACTCCGCTTTTTTCAGCTCTTCTCGGGCCGCATCAAGTTGCCCGGCGTAAGCGAGCGCCACGATATACCCCGAGGCTGTGTCTGCTGACAAAGGATCGAGTTCGTACGCTCGCTTCGTGGCTTCCACCGCCTCCTTCACCCTTCCGACCTGCGACAGAAATGTCGCGTTCATGCCTTGGATCAGTGAGCTATCAGGATTATCGCGCAATGCACGGTCAATGAGCGCCGACGAACTCGCAAGATCATTGTCCACAAGGAGAGTGGATTCTCCGAAATAAGCTTCGGCCATTCGAGGATTGACTTTGCGGGCTCGCGCCACGTCTAGGGCAAGTTCATCTCTTTCCGGTGCCGTTTTGGAGAGCGATTCCCAATTTATTACATACGCTTCTGTTTCGACAAGCTTTGCCCACCCACCTTCAAATCTTGGCGCACTTCGAGTAACTTCGCGAAAGACAGGGACTAGGCTGCGGAAGTCTGTCCACGCGGCCTCTGACAGCGTCGAGCAGCCGTTTAGATAAAGCCTGAGCGTCCGCTGATCGAGCGTGCTGCCGCTATTGCTGGCGGCATTTGTAGCGCAGCCGAGTACGCGTGCGGATGTCAATGCTAGCTCCTGCTTCAGGTCACCGTACTGATTCTGCGCGCGCTCGAAATCTTTCGACCAGAGCAACACATGGTTTTGATCAATCAGCGTAATGTTGGCGGTCGGGTTGCCGTTCGAGGATGCGCCCGATACTTGGAAAGTGAAGTCTAACCCTTTCTTGACCGTCGCATCGACGATCTCGATTGTGTCAGCATCGCCGGCCCGAAGCCGCCCTAGCTTTACGTACAAGTCGCGAGCCAGCGCGCGGCTATTTGACGAGGTATCGGCTGCCACGACAGCCACCGTGGGAACGGCCGGAGAGTGGTGCTTAAACCACCATAAGCCCGACAAGCCGGCAATAGCCAAAACAACAGTTCCGCCAGCCGCTATACGGAAGTAGCCGCGTTTGGACTTCTGTAGAATTGCGGATGAGGCGTTCTTCTCTCGGTCCGGCGACGCAGGCCTCAGTTCGTTTATCGCGCTGAGGAGTTGGCGAAGCTCTGTAGAATTTGACCTGCCTTTCCACCGCGAAAAATCGACCGTCTGGAATTGCCGGAAGCCCATGGGCGGCTCGATTTCGCCGAGCGAAACGGGAATAAGACGGCCGCTGTCGCGTCCAGCGGCGGCCTCGTCCCGGACCCAAGCCGATTTCACCGAACTCCTCGACCACAACACAATCACAGCTTCGGCCGCTTTCAGCGCCTCTTCGATCACTAGGGAGAATTGGGCTCCCCCGCGAACGTGGAGGTCCCACCAGACCTCGTGCCCAGCACGCTCCAATGCGACGGCGATCAGTCGCGCCTTGCTCGTGTCGTCCCGGTCATAGCTCAAGAACACGGCAGCCATGAGTACTCCCCCGCGGGGGCAATGCTGCGCCGAAGGTAGTTTCAGCGCAAGCTAAGAAGCCGAATCGCTCACTAGTGTCCGCAATGGGTCGAAAGCTGCCATTAGCCACATCGTCGATTTTCCTGTCCTACAGCGACCGGAGCATGCCAGCATTCGCGCTACCGCTCTTTGAACCGTGGATAAGATCGAGATTACGAAAGTAGGCCGCCGCGCCCGCAAAAATGGTCGCTCATCCCAAGACTTTTGTGACATTTGTGACCTTAAGCGACCTCCAAGGGGTGCCGCCAATGTCGCTCATGGCGCGCTAGATCAGGCCCTTCGCCTTCATGCTCGACCGGCCCTGCGCGCCGATGATGACATGGTCGTGGACGGTCACCTTCATGTGCCGGCCGGCCTCGATCAGGTCGCGGGTCAGGCGGATGTCCTGGCTGCTGGGTGAGGGGTCTCCGCTCGGATGATTGTGGACGATGATGATTGCCGTGGCGCCAAGCGCGATGGCGCGGCTGATGACCTCGCGAACATGGACCGAGGCTTCGTCGACCGAGCCGCGCCACATCGCCTCATTGGCGATCAACATGTTCTTGGCGTTGAGGAAGAGGACGCGGACCTCCTCGATGCTGCTATGAGCCATGGCCGCCTGGAGATAATCGCCGAGCGCGTCCCAGCTCGACAGGATCGGCCGGCCTTCGACGCGGGTTTCGAGTAGCCGCAACGCAGTGGCGCGGGCGATGGCGAGCGCGCCGATCACGCCTTCCGACAGGCCTTCCTTGCGGAGCACATCCGGCGCCGTTTCGAGTAATGGTCCGATGCCGCCGAAGCGGGCAATCAGCGCCTTGGCCTGCACCTTGGTGTCGCGGCGGGGAATGGCGAGGGCGAGGAGATATTCGACCAGCTCATGGTCGAGCAGGGCCTTGCCGCCGCCCTCGAACAATCTCTGGCGAAGCCGGGCCCGATGGCCGGATGAATCGCTCGGATTGTCGGCCACGAAGCCTCCCAGGAACACAACAACCGAGCACGCCAAGGCTAGGCAAAGCAGCCGCGCCATGCAACGCGGCATCGTCGCGGACACGGAACGGTCGCGGAAACGAGAGGTTCTAAGCCCGGATGAGCGCCGACAAAGACGAAGGCCTGCCGGAAGAAATCGGTGAGGAGCTGGAAAAGGAAGGGCTCGCCGAGCCGGTCCTCGTCCACGACCGCACCGGCTGGCATCAGGTCCGCAGGGTCACGCGCGCCGGCTTGCTGGCCATTCTGGTCATTGCGGTCATCGGCTTCGCCGCGTTGTGGATATGGCGCAAGCCGCTTGCAGACAACGTCATCGCCAATGAGCTGGAGAAACGCGGCGTCCAGGCGACCTACACCATCGACAAGGTCGGGCTGCACAACCAGCAGATTAGCAACATCAGGATCGGCGACCCCGAGCACCCGGACCTGGTGGCACAAACGGCCCTCATCCAGATGCGGGTGAAGTGGAACGGCTCGGTCCAGGTTTACCGGATCGTCACCCGCGGCGCGCATTTGAACGGCCGCCTGCTGAAGACCGGCAAGGTCAGTTGGGGCCAGATCGACAAATTGCTCCCACCCCCGAGCGGCAAGCCGTTCCGGCTGCCCGATGTCGTCCTGGATGTCGCCGACAGCACGATCCGGCTCAACACGCCCTATGGCCGCCTTGGGTTCGCCATCGTCGGCAGCGGCAACCTCACGGGCGGCTTCAAAGGGCGCCTCGCCACCGCCGCACATCACCTGGACGTTGGCGCATGCTCGCTCGACCGGCTGAAATCGAATGTCGCCATCGGCGTCGTCGCGCGGCGACCGCGGGTGCTGGGGCCGGTCGCGGCGTCGAGTTTCAACTGCCCGGCCAGCCGGATGACGATGATCGCGCCGCGGATCGACGTCGACAGCAATTTCGCCGAGGCCTTCACCGACTTCAACGGCAAGGGGAAACTCGCCGTCGCCAGCTTCACGGCGGGAGACAATGGCCTTGCCAACCTCGTCGCAAATCTCAGTTTCAAGGGATCGCCGACCAGTGCCAACGGCGGTTTCGACCTATCGGCACAACGGGCGCGCCTCGCGACCATCTACGCGGACCGTACGCGGCTCAACGGCAAATATAACCTCCAGGCACGCAAGGGCACCTTGGCAGTCGCGGCGAACTACGGTGCGAGCAGCGCTAGGCTCTCCGGGCCGCTCGTCGCGCAGCTAATCGGCGCGCTCGAAGCCGCGCACGGCACGCCGATCGAGCCGATCGCCAGGGCAATGGGCGCGGCCGTCCGCAACACGGTCAGCAATTTCGACGCCGAAGGCCGGCTGGTGCTGGTCAATTATCCGGGCGGCGGCGGCGTCCGTATCCAGACGGCGAACGTGAGCGGACCAAATGGCGCGAGAGCCAAGGTCGCGGGCCGAGACGGGCTCAATTATTACTGGCCCAAGGGCTACGTCCGCATCGACACGGACATCCAGATGGCCGGGGGCGGGCTGCCGACCGCGCAGGTATCGCTACGCCAGCCACGCAACGGCGGTCCCATGACCGGCACGGCCGATGTCGCACCCTATCGCGCGGGCAATAGCCGGCTGGCGCTCGACACAATCCGCTTCACGGCGGCCCCCGACGGCTCGACGAGCGTCCGCACGATCGCACTGATGGACGGACCTGTGCCCGGCGGGTTCGTGCGCGGCCTCAGGGTCCCGGTCGATGCCGAGTTCGGGGGTCCGGCTGGTTTTCGGTTCGGCCGCACTTGCCTCGATGCGCGGTTCGCGAGCTTCCAGATGGGGTCGTTGAAGCTTGGAGCCGCACGCCTGCCGGTTTGCCCGACCGGTCCGGCCATCGCCTACCAGGGGCCCGGCGGGGCGCTCCAGGTCGGCGCGCTGCTCCGCAATCCGAAGTTTGCCGGCTCGCTCGGCAATTCACCCGTTGCCTTGTCCGCCGCTTTTGCTCGGCTGATGCGCGAGCGCTTCCAAGTTGGCGATTTTGCCATGCGGATCGGCAAGGCCGACGCGCCGGTACTGCTCAACGCAACGGCGCTGGAGGGCAATTACTCCGGTACCGGCACCCTCAGCGGCGGTCGCGCCATCATCGGCCGGGTGCCGCTGGCAATCAGCGAGGCAGCAGGCAAGTGGAGGATGGTCAAGGGCGGCGTCGGGCTCACCGGCGCCATGACGGTCGCCGACCGGGCCGACCCGGTGAAATTCTACCCGCTTCGCAGCGACAATGTGAACTTCCTGCTGGCCAACAACCGCATCGAGGCGACGGGCCTGCTCAAGCACCCGGCCAGCGGCACGCCGGTGACCAACGTTACGATCCACCACAATCTCGACAGCGGCGAGGGCAATGCCGTCCTTGACGTGCCCGGCATCCGGTTCGGCAATAGCCTGCAGCCTGAAGAACTGACCCCGATCACCCAGGGCATCATCGCCCTCGTTAACGGTGGGCTGTCCGGGCAGGGTCAGATCGCCTGGAACGGCACCGGCAAGGTTAGTTCGACTGGCGATTTCCGAGTCACCGACATGGATCTCGCCGCGCCGTTTGGCCCGGTCACCGGCATGAACGGGACGATCCATTTCACCGACCTCCTCGGCCTCGAAACCGGCCCGGGCCAGGTGGTGACGTTAGGAAGCGTCAACCCCGGCATCCTCGTCGAGGACGGGGTCATGCATTACCAATTGCTGCCCGATCGCCTCGTAAAGATCGAGCGCGGCGAATGGCCGTTCATGGGTGGCCGGCTGATCCTCCACGAGACGATCCTCAACTTCAACAAGCCGACCGCCAAGCGCCTGACCTTCGAAGTCGTGGGTCTCGACGCGCACACCTTTGTCGGCAGTATGGGTTTCAGCGAAATCGATGCGGCCGGCGTCTTCGATGGCGTCTTGCCGATGATCTTCGACGAGAATGGCGGCCGGATCGTCGGCGGGCGGCTGGATTCTCGCGAAGGCGGCGGCTTCCTCCAGTATAATGGCGTGGTCAACAAGGCGAACCTTGGCACAATGGGGAACATCGCCTTCGAGGCGCTACGCGACCTGCGGTTCAAATCGATGATCATTCGTCTCGACGGCGACCTGGCGGGCGAGTTCGTCACGCGTTCGACCATCGATGGCGTCGGCCTCGGCTCTACTGGCACGCAGAGGATCATCCGCGGCCTTCTGAAGAAGATTCCGCTGAAGCTGAACCTGACCATCCGCGGGCCGTTCCGCGGCCTCATCGCAACAGCCAAGGCTTTCCGCGACCCGCGTCAGGTGATCGAGGAGGTGCTGCCGCGGCCTCTCGACCAGGTGCCGGGCATCACCACCGAGGTCATCCGCAAGAACGAAGAGAACACCCAGACCCAGACCCCGGTCCAGGAGAAAGTCGAAACCAATCCGCCAACCCCGACAACCAAGTGAGAGAAGCGCAATGACCGAGACAATCAAAAAGGGGGCATCGCTGCTGGGAGCCGCCGCGCTGGCGGTGCCGCTCGGCGGTTGCATCAGCCTTGCGGCGCCCGAAAAGCCGATCGAGATCAACCTCAACGTCAAGATCGAGCAGGAGGTCGTCGTTCGCCTGCAGCGGGACGTCGAGAATATCATCAACCAGAATCCGCAGGACTTCCCGCAGACGAAGAAGCCAGGGGGGCAGCCGTGAGACTGAAGCTCGCGGCACTGCTCGCGCTGGCAGTCGCGGTGCCGGCGATGGCCCAGATGTCGCCGACGATCCGGGCGGCAAAGGCAGCCGGGCAGGTCGGAGAGCGTTACGACGGCTACCTTGGGATGGCTGCGAACGCGCCTGCCGCGGTCCGACGCGAAGTTGAGGCGATCAACATCCGCCGCCGTTCGCATTATTCGAACTTGGCCAATGCCAAGGGTGTCACTCCGCAAGACGTCGGCATCACGGCGGGCTGCGTGACCTTGCGCTCGGTTGAGGTCGGGGAGCCCTATTTGCTGGCCGACAATGTCTGGCGGAGGCGAACCGCCATGCAGAATGTCTCGATTCCGAGTTACTGCGCGCCCTAGGCCTTGAAGCTCGGCTTGAACTCGTTCTTGAGTGCGGCGACCAGGTCGGAACTGACCGCCAGCTCGACTTCATAATCGCCTTCGACCCATGGCCCGGCGACATAGGGCGAGGCGACGACAAGCAACTTCTCGAACTTGCCGTCCTTGTTGCCGTCGACCGGGATGATCGAGACGTCGTCGAGGGTCGGGTAATCGTCGAACATGCCACCCCCGCCGGCCGGCTCGCCGCGCTTCTCTTCCCGCGCCTTGTTGAGCGAATCGCACCAGCGCTGGGTCAGCAGCCGGTCGCGATTGGAAGCTTCCGCGAACAGGTCGGCGAACTTGATCTCGCGACGCGCCCGCCGATCCCAGAGCAAGGCGTCTGTCGAGGCATAGCCGTGAGCCCCGCCGGTGTAGCCGCCGGAATCAACCCGCAGGCTCAGAAGGCGGTCGGTCTGGCCTGAGGTTTCATAGGCGGTCGAGGCTGAGAATGGGTTGAAATCGGTGCCGAGCTTCTCCCGCATCGCCTTGTCCTCCTCGGCATTGGCGACCAGCTCCGACTTCTCCTTCTCCATCTCGCCGGCAAACCGCTTCACCAATTCAGGAATGGCGGCAGCCTCGGCCGGGTAGGAGAAGTCATATTCGATGAGATCGTTTTTGGTCTCGACCGAGAAGGGCTTGGCGGGTGGCGCTGCTGGCAGTGGTTTCGTTGCAGCTTGTCCGTTGTCCGCAGCCTGATTCGGCGGTGTCTCGGACGCCTTCGGTCCGCAACCTGCGAGGATTAAGGCGAGGGCTGCGAAATACTTCATCAGGTACGAACTTATACGGGGTAGGAAACCGGGGGAAGCCGCGGTTGACTATGTCCCGGCCCCTTCATAAAGGGGCGGCGCCTTGGCGGGATCGTGGCCGCCATGTTCCATGCCTTTCGCGCCTGCCCTTCCAAAGGCGCTGGCGCACAACATCGGGAGGCTTGCGTAACATGGCTGAAGACGAGAACGACGAGGTTCCGACGTCCCCCCAGGACGCACGACTAGGTTCGCTCGAGGAGCGACTGAAGCGGGCCGAGCGGGTGGAGGCCGAGCGAGGGCCTGACCCGATTGACTCCTCGACGTTGATCAAGAACGTCGGCCAGAGGGTCGCGCAAAGCTTGATCGGAATGCCGCTCGGCGGTGCCATTATCGGCTGGCTGCTCGATCGGCTGTTCGACACGGCGCCGTGGATCATGCTGGGGCTGATGTTCATCGGCTTCGCCGGAGCGGTGTTGGACGTGATGAGATTTACGAAGCAGGGCTCGAACAGGGACTCAGGGAAGTAATCAGTGGCCGTAGAGAGCAAAATCGACCCGATGCACCAGTTCATGATCGATCCGATCTATGGACAGCTGGGCTCGAATAACCCGTTCGCCTTCACCAACAGTTCCCTTTGGATGCTGGTCCTCCTGGCCGTGATCACCGGCTTCATGCTGATGGGAATGCGCCGCGAGTTGGTCCCGAACCGCTGGCAGGTCGCCGCCGAAGGGCTGGTCGGCTTCGTCAACAACATGGTGACATCCAGCATCGGCAAGGAAGGCCGCACCTACCTGCCGTGGGTGTTCACCGCCTTCATCTTCATCCTGTTCGCGAACCTCATCGGCGCCATGCCGTTTGCAGTCGTGCCGGGCGCGCATCCGTTCACGGTCACCAGCCAGTTTACAGTGACCGGCGTGATGTCGATCATCACCTTCGCGATCGTGTTGGGCGTTGGGTTCTGGAAGCATGGCCTGCACTTCTTCTCGCTGTTCGTGCCGCAGGGGACGCCGTTCATCCTCAAGCTGCTGATCACGCCGGTCGAGATTATCAGCTTCGCCGTCCGGCCATTCAGCCTCGGCCTTCGTCCCTTCATCGCCATGTTCGCCGGTCACATCCTGCTGGACGTGTTCGGCAACTTCGTGGTCCAGGGCCTCAACAGCGGTGGCGCCGCGGGCTATGGCGTCTCGGCGCTCTGCTTTGTCTTCGTGATCTTCGTCAATGCGCTGGAACTGCTGGTCGGTGCCATCCAGGCCTATGTTTTCGCGCTGCTGACGTCGCTCTACATCAACGACGCAGTTCATCTTCACTAGGTTTTGTCGGTTTTTCTCAAGGAGTTTTAAAATGGATCTCGCTTCTGCAAAGGTCATCGGTGCCGGTCTTGCTGCTATCGGCGTTGGCGCCGCCGCCGCGGGCGTCGGCTACGTCTTCGGTGCGTTCCTCCAGGGCGCGCTGCGCAACCCGGCTGCCGCTGACGGCCAGCAGGGTCGCCTATTCATCGGCTTCGCCGCCGCCGAGCTTCTCGGCCTGATGGCGTTCGCCGTGGCGATGATCATCCTTTACGCCTTCAACGGCTAACAAACGGCAGCGGGCCGGCTAAGTCCGGCCCGCACCGGGGACGTCCATGCCTCAACTTACCCAGCTTTCGGATGTGCTCCTGTCGCAGCTGTTCTGGCTCGCGATCACTTTGGGGTTCATCTATTTCGTCATCGCCCGCGGCATGCTGCCGAAGATCCAGTCGACCGTCGACCTGCGCGACCAGAAGATCGCCCAGGATCTTACGGCCGCGGAATCGGCTCGGACCGAGACGGACAAGATGGAAGAAGCCTATCGCGAGCGCATGGACGCCAGCCGAGCGGACGCCATGAAGCTGACGGCGGCCGCGAAAAGCGATGTCGCCAAGGCCATCGAGAAAAAGGTCGCCAAGGCCGACGCTGCGAACCAGGCGAAACTCGACAAGGCGAACGAGCGCATCCGCAAGGCTCGCGAATCCGCCCGCGCCGAAATCCTCGGAGCGGCTGCGGAAATGACCCAGGACGTTGCCGCCAAGGTCGCCGGCCTGAATGTCAGCAAGGAAGAGGCGCTGAAGGCAGTGGAATCGGCTCATGGCTGACGTAGCGCACACGACTGCCGGGACCGAGGTTCCGGCCGAGCATCACGAAGAGCCCACCGCATTCGGCCTGAACGCCGGCGGCTGGGTGGCCCTCGCCATGATCGTGGTTTTCGCGATCATGATCTGGAAGCGGGTTCCGGGCGCAGTTGCCAAAACCCTCGACGACCAGATCGCGGCGATCCGCAAGCGGCTCGATGAAGCCTCGTCGCTGCGTGCCGAGGCCGAGCAACTGAAGAAGGAATATCAGAAGAAGGCCAAGGCGGCCGACAAGGAAGCGGCGTCCATGATCGACCGCGCCAAGCATGAGGCGGAGGCGATCGTCGCCAAGGCCAATGCCGACGCCGAAGCCCTCGTCGAGCGCCGCGCCAAGATGGCGGAAGAGAAGATTGCCGCCGAGGAGCGCAATGCGATCAAGGAGCTGCGCGCTGCTGCAGCCACTGCCGCCAGCAAGGCCGCCGAAAAGCTGATCGCCGACCGGCACGACGCCAAGGCCGACGCCAAGCTGATCGACCAGGCGATCTCGAGCCTGAAGTGATGCCGACCCCGGCCGAAGCCGGGGCCACAATCATTTCTACTGCTGGTGGTCGCCCCCGGGCTGGCTGACGCCTTCCAGGGCTTGCTGAGCTGGTTCGCCACGAGTCTCGCGGGCAAGGTCACCCAAGCTGACGATCCCGACCAGCCTTTTGTCGTGATCCAAAACCGGCAAGCGTCGAATCTGCTCTTCGCTCATTCGCTGCGCTACGTCGGTGACATCGTCATCTTCGTGAGCGCAGATGATGCCGTCGCTCATCAGGTCTCGCACTAGCGTATCCGGGCTGCGGCCTTCGGCGACACCGCGGACGGCAATGTCGCGATCGGTGATGATGCCGATAACCTCATCCCCTTCAACTACCGGGATCGATCCCGCCTCGGCGCGGAGCATGAAGCTCGCCGCCTCGCGTGCGGTCTGGTCGGCGCTGACCGTCTGCACGTCGCTCGTCATGACTTCACTGACTTTCATGGAGCCCTCCTTCCTTCTCACCCGATCAACGAACGGCGGGAAGGGCGGTTGCTCGTGTCAAGGCACGTTTTCCGTCAGCAGGTCGTAGGTGGCGACCAACTCGTCCTTCTGATTGAAGATCTCGACCGCCCAGCGGACGACGCCGGTGTCCTCACTCTTCAGGGATTTCGAGCGAACGGTGAGTTCGACGCGCATCGAATCGCCCGGGTAGAGCGGCGTCAGGAAGCGCAAGTTCTCGAGGCCGGTATTCGCCAGCACTGGACCCGGATCGGGGTCGACGAACAGGCCGGCGGCAAAGCTCAGGATGAGATAGCCGTGGGCGACGCGACCCTCGAAGATCGGGGAGGCCTTCGCCGCTTCCTCGTCCATATGGGCGTAGAATTTGTCGCCAGTGAATTCGGCGAAATGCTCGATGTCCGCGATGGTGACGGTGCGGCTCGGGGTCTTCAGCGTATCGCCGATGTGAAGCTCGCTCATCCGCTTGCGGAAGGGATGGGCTTCGAGGAAATGCTTCGGACCGCCCGGAACATATTGCTCGCTGATCGCCGCGATCATGGCAGGCGTCGACTGGATGGCGGTGCGCTGCATGTAGTGTTTGACGCCGCGGACGCCGCCCATCTCCTCGCTGCCGCCTGCACGCCCGGGCCCGCCGTGGACGAGGACCGGGAGGGGCGAACCGTGTCCCGTCGATTCCGCCGCATTGTCGCGATTCAGGACCAGCATGCGGCCGTGATAGGCCGCCGCGCCCTGGATGAATTCGCGTGCCGCCTCCGGCGAATAGGTGAAGAACGATAAGGCCAGGCTGCCCATGCCGCGATTGGCGAGCGCGATGGCGTCCGCCATGTTCTTGTAGGGCATCACGGTTGAGACGGGGCCGAACGCCTCGACATCATGAACGGCGCTTGTGCCCCAAGGATCGTCGGTGCGGAGAAGGATCGGCTCCATGAAGGCGCCGCCGCTGACGCCCGGCGTCGCATCTGGATTGCCGGCGACGATGCGAGCTCCAGACGCCGTTAGCTTGCCGATCTGCGCCCGGACATCCTCCCGCTGGCTGAGCGAGACGAGGGCGCCCATGCGGCTTTCCTTGTCGCGTGGGTCGCCGACCTTGGTTGCAGCCAACCGGTCGCGGATCGCCGCTTCGACTGCGTCGAGATATTCAGCCGGCGCCATGGCGCGGCGGATGGCGGTGCACTTCTGGCCCGCCTTGACCGTCATTTCATTGACGACCTCTTTCACGAACAGGTCGAACTCGGGCGTACCCGGCGCCGCATCAGGACCAAGCAGCGACGCGTTGAGGCTGTCCTGCTCGGCAACGAACTTGACGCTTTCGCGCTGGACGACCGGATGGGAGCGAAGCTTCAGCGCGGTCGACGCCGAGCCCGTGAAGCTGACAACGTCCTGGCCACCCAGATGATCGAACAGGTCGCCGACGCCGCCGACGATCAGTTGCAACGCACCTTCAGGTAGCAGGCCGCTCTCGACCATCACCCTGACCGCCGCCTCGCATAGATAGGCCGTGGCGCTGGCGGGTTTGACGATCGCCGGCATGCCCGCGAGCAGCGTCGGCGCCAGCTTCTCCAGCATCCCCCAGACCGGGAAGTTGAAAGCATTGATGTGCACCGCCGCACCCTGAAGCGGCGTGTAGATATGTTGGCCGATGAAGGAGCCGCTCTTTGACAATGGCTCGACCTGGCCGTCCAGCAGGACATGAGCGTCCGGCAATTCGCGGCGGCCCTTCGATGAAAATGACAGCATCGTGCCGGCGCCGCCCTCGATGTCGATCCAGCCATCCTTGCGGGTCGCGCCAGTGAGGTAATTAAGCTCGTACAGCCCTTCCTTCTGCGCCAGGATCGCAAGGCCGAGGCCTTTGATCATCCGCGCCCGCTCGTGGAAGGTCATCCGGCGAAGCGCTGGCCCGCCGACTTCCCGTGCGTGCCGCAACATCGCATCGAAATCGAGACCGCCCGAGCCGGTCGTCGCGACCGGTGCGCCGTCAATCGCCGAAGCAATCTCGGACAGGCTCGATGCCTCGCCGGGCACCCACTGGTCGCGGGCATAGTTGAGCAGTTGCGGAGTCTTCATGGCCACCTCTTCTGCCCGCGTCATTGCGGGCAAGAAGAGGCGGACGCAATGCCTACTCGGCGGGCACCAGCTCTGGCTGGCCTGAGGACGTCTCCCGCCGGAAAGGCGGCGCCTTGCCGTACGTCAGATAACGCCACAGCCATTCGACCGGCCCGAAATGGAAATGCCTCAGCCAGATCGGGCTGATGACGATCTGCACCGCCCAGACGCTGAAGACGATGTAATAGAGCTGGTGCCGCTGCAGCTCGCCCCAGTAGCCCAGGAAGACAAAAATGATCAGCGCTACGACCGAGTGGGTAAGGTAGTTGGTCAGCGCCATCCGGCCCACCGCCGCCATGGATTGCCGGAGCCAGGTGAAGGCGCCGGATCTCAAGAACAGGCACAGCAAGCCAAGATGGCCGGTTGTCTGTGCCAGTCGCGCGGCGTCATAGGTAATGCCGGCTTGATTGTAGGCCAGTGCCGAGAAGCCGTGGCTCATGATCCAATTGGCTTCGTAGAGGTTAAGCGGGATGCCGATCGCATACCCGCCGACCATCATCGCCACGTAAGTTCGCGTCTTCGCTTCCAGAGTGACGATGCCCAGCCGGAACAGGCCCATGCCGATCATCATCATGCCGAACACGTCGAAGAAATAACGGTACGCCCCCCAGGATTCTCCCTCCGCGATATGAGGTCCCCGTGCCATCAGTGCGCCGGCATAATTGCCCTGGATCTGCTTTTTGGTCTTTTCAATCTCGGCCGGCGTAGGCCCGGTTTTGGATTTCTCCTTCCAGTCCTCGATTGCTTTTTTCTGATCGTCGGTCCGCTTGGCGACAGGGACTTTCTCGGCCGCCACCGCCTTCTCGTGAGCGCCTAACAAGTTCGACGTGTCGAGTCCCGACCAGGCTGCGCCGAGGACGAACGAGGCCACGCCAAGAGCCAGTAGCCGCTTTCCGCTCAGGTTGCGGAAGGCGAACAGGAAGAGAGCCGTCAGCCCGTAATAATAGAGGATGTCGCCGGCCCAGAGCAGGATCCAGGCGTTGAACAAGCCGAAGGCGATCAGCCACAGATTTCGACGGAAATAGGCATCCGTGGAGTCGGGCCTGCTCGTGAACAGGATGATGCCCGCACCGAACAGGATCGAGAACAGTCCGCGCTGGGTGCCTTCGAACGTCACGTTGACGACGAACCAGGTCCAAAGGTCGATGCCCTTGTCGCCGCCCATGATGGTCGGGTTATCGTAGGCGGGGCCCAAGCCCATGCCGACGATGTTCATGATCAGGATGCCGAACAACGCACAGCCGCGAATGAAGTCGAGCGATTCAAGGCGCTTCGCAGTCGGCGCCGCAACGGATTTGGCCATGGCTCCATCCCCCCGTTGATGTTTGTTAACTATCCGCTAACTGCCCCTTGCTGGCAACCCGCTCCATTGACCTTGTCGCCCGATCCTCCGACGACGTGCGTCCGAAAGGGACAAGCATGCCAAAGCCGGTCAGGCCAATCACGATTGAGGAAATTCGCGATGCCCGCGACCGCATTGCCGGGACGATCCTACGGACACCGCTCGTGCCGCTCGACTTGGGTCCCGACGGGCCGGACGTCCGGCTCAAGCTCGAGAACCTGCAGCCGACCAATTCTTACAAGATCCGCGGCGCTGCCAACGCCGTAGCCAGACTCGGCGACGACGAGCTTGCTCGCGGCGTCTGGACGATCAGCGCGGGGAACGCCGGACAAGCGGTCGCGTACGCTGCCCGCGCGGCCGGCATTCCTTGCTCGGTGGTGGCCGTCGAAACCGCGCCGCAAACCAAGCTCGACCGGATGCGTGCGCTCGGCGCGACCGTAGTCCCCGTATCCTATGAAGAGGCCTGGAAGGCGGCCGAGGCCCATGCCTTCGAAGGAATGGACGGCACGTTCATCCATCCTTTCGACAATGACGATTTCATCGCCGGCCACGGCACCATGGGGCTGGAGATTCTCGAGGACGCTCCGGATGTCCGCACGGTGATCGCCGGCATCGGTGGCGGCGGGCTCATCACCGGAGTGGCCAGCCCGATCAAGGCGCTCCGACCCGATGTGCAGGTGCTGGGCTCTGAACCCGAGACGGCGGCGCCTTTCGCCTTGTCGTTGTCTGAAGGCGCGCCGCGCAAATACCCCGACTGGCAGGCCAGCTTTGTCGATGGCGCCGGCGGCCAGAGCGTCATTCAACGCATGTGGGACCGCATGACGCCGGTCGTCGACGGTTCGATCGTGGTGTCGCTCGAGCAAGTACGAACGGCAATGCGGCTGCAGGCGGAGAAAGCGAGGATCGTCGCGGAGGGCGCAGGCTGCCTCGCTTTGGCCGCGGCGCTCAGCGGTCAGGCAGGCGAGGGGCCAATCGTTTGCATCGTTTCCGGCGGCAATATCGACCTTAAGAAATTCGCCGAATTGGTCACCGCCCCTTGAAGCTTGCCGGTCGTTTTTCGAGGAACGCAGCGACGCCCTCGCGATAATCCTCGGTGAAACCCAGGCGGCGCATTTCGTCGCGTTGGAGGTTGAGCTCCTGATCCAGCGTCCGTTCGCCGGTCGAACGAATAATGGCCTTGATCGCAGCGAGACCGAGGGGCGGCAGCAAGGCCAGTTTGGTCGCGATGGCATTAACTTCGGCGTCAAGCGCGTCTGCGTCGACGGCCTTCCAGATCAGGCCCCAGTCGGCGGCTTTTTCGGCTGGCAGCGGCTCGCCGGTCAGGGCCAGCCCCAATGCCCGCGCCTGGCCGACGAGGCGCGGCAAATGCCAACTGCCGCCGCTGTCCGGGATCAGGCCCAGTGTCGAAAAGCTCTGGATGAACTTTGCCTCCTTCGCGGCGACGACGATGTCGCAGGCGAGCGCGATATTGGCACCCGCGCCCGCCGCCACTCCATTGACCTTGGCGATCACCGGCTGCGGCATCGTCGCGAGGCGCCGGATCAGGGGGTTCCAGCTTTCCTCGACGGTCTCGCCAAGGTCCACCGCCTTTCCCGGCGCGACCGCGCGATCGTTCAGATCCTGGCCTGCGCAAAAGCCACGGCCGGCACCGCTCAGGATGATGACCCGCGCGTCCTTTGCGTCGTCGAGCCCCGCCTGCACCTCTGCATGCATGGTGCGCGTAAAGCTGTTCAGCCGGTCGGGCCGATTGAGGGTAATGCGGACGACGCCGTCCGCGCGGTCGAAGAGGATGGTTTCGTAGGCCATGGGAGCGGCTCTAGCCGCCTCGTTCATGCGTTTGAAGTGCAAGGGCGCAATTGCTAGAGGCGAAGCCATGTACACGACC
This sequence comes from Sphingomonas alba, assembly GCF_023516555.1. Lineage (GTDB taxonomy): Bacteria > Pseudomonadota > Alphaproteobacteria > Sphingomonadales > Sphingomonadaceae > Sphingomicrobium > Sphingomicrobium album. The sequence goes on along the minus strand of NZ_JAMGBD010000001.1, from coordinate 745,292 downwards.
GAGCTCAGCAAGAATGTTCAGCCGATCGAGACGCCCGAGGATCCGGCCCTGCTGGAAGCCTTCGAGGCGCGGGTCGCTGCCGACGAGTTCATCGAGCCGAAGGACTGGATGCCGGAGGCCTATCGCAAGACGCTGGTGCGCCAGATTTCGCAACATGCGCACAGCGAGATCGTCGGCATGCTGCCCGAGGGCAATTGGATCACTCGCGCGCCGTCGCTGCGGCGCAAGGCAATCCTGCTCGCCAAGGTGCAGGACGAGGCTGGCCACGGCCTCTACCTCTATTGCGCCGCCGAGACGCTCGGCACGAGCCGCGAGGAGATGATCGAGGCGCTGCACTCCGGCAAAGCCAAGTACTCGACGATCTTCAATTATCCGACGCTAACCTGGGCCGACATAGGCGCCATCGGCTGGCTGGTCGACGGCGCGGCCATCATGAACCAGGTGCCTTTGCAGCGGACGAGCTACGGGCCTTATGCCCGCGCCATGGTCCGCGTCTGCAAGGAAGAGAGCTTCCATCAGCGCCAGGGCTACGAAATCATGATCGCGCTGGCGAACGGCACGGCCGCGCAAAAGCGGATGGCGCAGGACGCGCTCAACCGCTGGTGGTGGCCGAGCCTGATGATGTTCGGCCCGCCCGACGACAACAGCCCCAACACCGAACGTTCGATGCGCTGGCGGATCAAGCGCGAGACCAATGACGAACTTCGCCAGAAGTTCGTCGACATCACCAAGCCGCAGGCCGACTTCCTCGGCCTCACTGTCCCCGATCCCGAGCTAAAGTGGAACGACGAGAAGGGCGGCCACGATTTCGGCGAGGTCGACTGGGACGAATTCTATGCGGTCGTCCGCGGCGAGGGTCCGGTCGCGAAGGAGCGGATCACCGCGCGCCGGGAGGCCTGGGAAAACAACACCTGGGTCCGCGAGGCGGCAGCCGCGCATGCCGCCAAGAAACAGGCTCGGGAGGCAGCGTGAGCAGTGACTGGCCGCTTTGGGAGGTTTTCGTCCGTGCCAAGGGTGGCCTTGCGCATCGCCACGTTGGCAGTGTTCATGCTCCTGACCAGGAGCTCGCGCTCCGCCACGCGCGGGACACGTACACGCGGCGGCTAGAAGGCGTCAGCCTGTGGGTTGTGAAATCGACGGACATCGTTGCGTCTGACCCGGAAGAGGCGGGGCCGCTATTCGAGCCGGCCGAGGACAAGATTTACCGCCACCCGACCTTCTATGACATCCCGGATGAAGTGAAGCACATCTGATGCCGGCTGCCGACGAACTGGCGGCCGATCCGCTGGAAGACGCCTATTACGACTACCTTCTGCGGCTCGGCGATGACGCCCTGATCCTTGGCCAGCGCCTCAGCGAATGGTGTGGCCACGCGCCGTCGGTCGAGGTCGACCTCAGCCTCGCCAACATGGCGCTCGACCTGATCGGCCAGGCCACGCACATCCTCAACAACGCGAATAACGGCGATGGCGACGAGCTGGCATTCAAGCGCGACGTCCTCGATTTCAGGAACTGCCTGCTGGTTGAGCAGCCGAACGGCGATTTCGCCCGCACAATCGTTCGCCAGTTGCTCTATTCAACCTGGCAGCATCTGCTGTTCCAGCAACTCGCCGAGAGCCGCGACCCGTTCCTGTCGGCTATTGCCGCCAAGGCGGTGAAGGAAGTCGCCTACCATCGCGAGTTGGCGAGCGAATGGACGGTGCGCCTCGGCGACGGCACCGACGAAAGCGCAGCCCGCATGCGCGACGCGCTCGATTGGTGCTGGCGATTTGTGCCCGAGCTGTTCGAGGTCGACGAGACGCTGGAAGAAATGATCGCCCGCCAGACCGTGCCCGACCCGCGCAGCTTCGAACGCGAATACCGCGCCGCCATCGGGGATGTCCTTGCGGAAGCCAAATTGGAAATGCCCGCCGACCAGCGGCCGATCCTTGGTGGCCGGCGCGGCCATCACAGTGAGCATCTCGGTCATCTGCTGGCGGCAATGCAGTATCTGCCGCGCACCTATCCCGACGCAGTCTGGTAAGCCGAATGGCCGAGCATTTTCACCGCTTGCGGGTCGCCGAGGTCGTGCCGGAGACCGAGGAAGCCAATTCCATCCGCTTCGAGGTGCCGGAGGACCTGGAAGAGGCCTTTCGCTTCAAGGCCGGCCAGCACCTGACGCTGCGTACCGAGATCGGCGGGGAAGAGGTCCGCCGGAATTACTCGCTTTGCACCGCTCCTCACGAAAACGACCTGATGGTGACCGTGAAGCGCATCGCCGGGGGCGTCTTCTCCAACTGGGTTGGTGAAAATTTGAAGAGCGGTGACATGGTCGACGTGATGACGCCGCACGGCTCATTTACGCGGCCGTTCGATCCAGGCTCGAAGCGCCACTACGTCGCCTTCGCAGGCGGCTCGGGCATCACGCCGGTCATGTCGTTGATCCGCACGGCGCTTTCCGAAGAACCCCGCAGTCGTTTCACTCTTTTTTATGGCAACCGCGATTCCACCTCGATCATCTTCCTCGAAGCTCTGGCGGGCCTGAAAGACCGCTACATAGAGCGGCTCGAAATCTTCCATTTCCTCGATGCAGAGGAGGGCGATGTCGACCTTTTCAATGGTATGCTTACCCGCGAGCGGTGCGACGAGGCGATCGAGCATCTGATCGACGAGCCGCAGGCGATCTCCGACTGGTTTATCTGCGGTCCAGGCCCGATGATGGATGCGGCGGAAGCCGCACTGCTGGACAAGGGCATCGACAAGGAACGCGTGCATATCGAGCGCTTCACCGCCGGCCGTCCGTCCGCGGCGCTTGCTGCGCAGATGCAGGCGCTGCAGGAGCAGGCGGCGGGCCTGACGGTCAGCGTCACGCTCGACGGCCGCACTCGCAAAGTCGATTTCACCGAAGCCAATATCCTCGACAGCGCCCGTGCCGCCGGGTTGCCGGCGCCCTTTGCTTGCAAGGCCGGAGTCTGCGCGACCTGCCGGGCGAAGGTCACCAAGGGCAAGGTCGAGATGGCCGCCCGCTACGGCCTCACCGACGAGGAAATCGCCGCCGGCTATGTGCTCACCTGCCAGTCGGTCCCCGCGGGCGAGGGGGTCGCGGTAGACTATGACGCCTGAAGCGCGCTAGGAGCCGCACCATGCTGACGACCAAGAGCAGTGCCCGCCTCGCCGACCTGGACGCGGTGCGCAGCGACTCGCTGCTAAAGCTCATCGCGCTGGCCAATGCCGATTCCCGCCCGAACAAGATCGACGTCGGTGTCGGTGTCTATCGCGACGGCCAGGGCAACACGCCGGTCATGCGGGCGGTGAAGGCGGCGGAAAAGAAGCTTTGGGAGACCCAGGACAGCAAGTCCTACCTCGGCAGCAAGGGCGACATTGCCTATGCGGATTTGCTGCGGCCGATCGTTCTTGGCGAGCATTCCGGCGATGAACGCATCGTCGGCGTCCAGACTCCTGGCGGCTGCGGCGCGCTTCGCCTTGCCATCCAGCTGATCGCCCGCGCCAACCCGGCGGCGCGCGTGTTCGTAGGTATGCCGACCTGGCCGAACCATGTGCCGATCACCGTCGGTTGCGGGCTCGAGATCGTCGAATATCCCTATTACGATCGTGACGCCCGCCGAATCCGCTTCGACGAGATGATGGCGGCGATTGAGGGCGCCAGCGCCGGCGACGTGATCCTGCTACATGGCTGCTGCCATAACCCGACGGGCGCCGATCTTGACGCCGACCAGTGGCGCGAGGTCACGCGCGTCATCGTCGAGCGCGACCTTCTGCCGCTGGTCGATATCGCCTACCAAGGTCTCGGCCGTGGCCTTGATGAAGACGCCGCCGGCTTGCGCGGCATCCTCGACGCCTGCGACGAAGTCCTGGTCGCCCAGAGCTGCGACAAGAATTTCAGCGTCTATCGCGACCGCGTCGGCTGCCTGTTCATCAAGACGGCGAGCCGCGAGGCCAGCGACATCGCTATGGGCCATGTCCTGCAGATCGCCCGGGAAATGTGGTCGATGCCGCCCGATCACGGCGCCGCTGTCGTCCGGACGGTCCTGCAGGATCCTGCGCTCACCGCGGACTGGCGGGCCGAACTCGACGAGATGCGCGACCGCATCCTCAGGATTCGCGACAAGCTTGCCGATGCCGATCCGCGCCTCGAGTATATCCGCAACCAGATGGGCATGTTCTCGATGCTGCCGCTGACGCCCGAACAGGTGCTGCAGCTGCGCGAGCGCGACGCGATCTACATGGCCGACAGCGGGCGCTTCAACATCCTCGGCATGGCGGACGATGCCATCGACCGCTTCGTGGCTGCAGTCGCCGGTGTCATTGGTGGCTGAGATGGACCCGCGCCAGCTGAGCGCGGACGTGGACTGGCAGACCGTCGCCAGGCTGGTCCTGACCAGCCGCGCAATGGACCGCGTCGAGGAAGAACGGCTCGTCCCGGAAAAGAAGGTCCTCTACCAGTTCAGCGCGCGCGGTCATGACGTGGCGCAGGTGCTGCTTGGCCTCCAGCTCAAGGACGGCGATGCGGCCAACGGCTATTATCGCTCGCGACCGCTATTGCTGGCGCTTGGCGTGCCGCTGGCCGACGCGCTCGGCTCCGGAATGGGCCGCGTCGGTGGCTATTCCGACGGCCGCGATATTGGCGTCGTCTTTAACTACCCCAATCCCGGCGGCGCCCACGCCTTGCCGATGTGCGGCGGCGTCGGCGCGCAATATACGCCGGCGGCCGGTTGGGCGCAGGCGATCAAATATAAGGAAGAAGAGCTGGGCGACGGGCCGGGCGGCGCGATCGCTGTCGTGCTTGGCGGCGACGCCAGCTGCGCGACGGGCGGGTTCTGGTCGGCGTTGACGATTGCGACAACGCAGCAGCTGCCGATGCTTTTCTACATCGAGGACAATGGCTTCGGCATATCCGTTCCGTCGGAATATCAGACGCCGGGCAAGGACATCGCCGCCAACCTCGCCAGCTTCAAAGGCATCACCATCCTCAACGGTGACGGCACCGAGCCCGCCGAAGCCGCGCGGCTGATCGCCGAGGCAGTCGGCCATGTTCGCGGCCGCAAGGGACCGGTGCTGCTCCGCCTGACCGTGCCGCGCCTGGAAGGCCACAGCTACCAGGATACTCAGACCTACAAACCGGACGCCGTCATCAAGGCGGAGTGGGAGCGCGATCCTCTGCCCAAGCTTAAAGCTTTCGTGCCGGACCTCGACTGGGACTTTATCGAAAGCAGCGTGGCCCAGGAGGTCGACGCCGCTGCCGCTGAAGCAGAAGCGCGGCCGGTGCTCGATGTCGCGCGCGTAGGCGACAACATGTTCTTCTCCGGAACGCATAGCGAGGTCGGCGGCCGAGCCGGATCGAATGTCGCGACGACCGACGAACCGAAGCCCGACGGCCAGCGGATCAACATGGTCACCGCCATCCGTCGCGTGCTCGATCAGGAATTGGAATCCAACCCAAAGGTGCTGGTTTTCGGTGAAGATGTCGGCCCCAAGGGCGGCGTCCATGCGGTGACGCTCGGCTTGCAAGACAAGTTCGGCGTCGCCCGCGTTTTCGACACGAGCCTCAACGAAGAAGGCATTGTCGGCCGAGCCGCTGGCATGGCGCTGGCTGGGCTGATGCCGGTGCCGGAAATCCAGTTTCGCAAATATGCAGAGCCGGCGACCGAGCAGATCAACGACATCGGTACCATGCGCTGGCGCACCGCCAACCGTTTTTCGGCGCCGATGGTGCTACGCGTGCCGGGCGGCTTCTTTAAATGCGGCGACCCCTGGCATAGCCAGACCAACGAGGTGCAGTTCGTCCATAATCCAGGCTGGCTGGTTGCGGTGCCCTCCAATGCCGAGGATGCAGTCGGCCTGCTCCGCGGCGCGCTGCGCGGTAACGACCCGGTACTCTTTTTCGAACATCGCGCCATGCTCGACGACAGCTGGGCGCGGCGGCCTTGGCCGGGCGACGACTATGTCTTGCCGTTCGGCAGAGCGAAAAAGACCCGCGAGGGCGACAAGATCACCATCGTCAGCTGGGGCGCGATGGTGCCGCGATGCGAAGCGGCCGCCGAAGGCTTCGGCGCCGACGTCATCGACCTCCGCACGCTGATGCCCTGGGACAAGGCCATGGTGCTCGACAGCGTCCGCCGCACCCACCGCTGCCTGATCGTCCATGAGGATTTGCGGACGGGCGGCTTCGGCGCCGAGATTGCCGCGGTTGTCGCCGACGAAGCCTTCCTCGACCTCGACGCACCGGTCGCGCGCGTTACGATGCCGGACTTTCCAAGCCCTCATCATCCCAAGTTGATGGATGCAGCCTTGCCGTCTGTGGACAGCATTCGAGCGGAAATCGAACGGCTGGTGGGCTTCTAAGATGATCGATGTCCGCGTCCCCGACGAGCAGGAGGGCACCAAGGCGGTCGTTCGCTCTTGGCTGAGGAAGGTCGGCGATCCGGTCGCCGTCAATGATCCCCTGGTCGAGCTTGAGACTGACAAGGTGACACAGGAAGTTCCGTCGCCGGCGGCCGGGGTGCTGGCGGAAATCTTGCTGGACACGGATGCCGAGGCAGTGCCCGGCGCGCTGCTAGGCCGTATATCGACCGACAATTCCGCTCGTCCTGAGCGCAGCCCGCAGGGCGAAGTCGAAGGGCGTGCCGCACAAGCGGCGGAGGCACGCTCTTCGACCTCGCTCAGGACGAACGAGCTTGGTGAAGGTCAGGAATCCCGCCTCTCCCCCTCCGTCCGCCGCGCCCTCCAACAGCACGGCATCGACGCGTCGCGCATTGCGGGAACGGGCCGCAACGGCAGGATCACTCGCGAGGACGTCGATAAGGCTGTCGAAACCGCGACGATTGTGACCTCCGGCGATTCCGCCACCGCCCAGCCGCGTCAATTCTCCGCGCAGGATATTCCGCACGACCGCATGCGGCTGAAGATCGCCGAGAACATGGTTCGCGCGGTCACCGATCAGCCCCATGTGACCGCGGTCTTCGAAGCCGATTTCTCGGCCATCGCCGCGCACAAGGCGGCACTTGCCGCAAAGGGCACAAAGCTCAGCTATACCGCCTACATCGTCAAAGCCGCCGCCGAGGCAATGGCAGTTGCGCCGGCGATCAACGGCCGCTGGGAAGACGACCGCATCGCCATATCGCCGACCATCGACATCGGCGTTGGTACGGCCCTTGGCGAGAAGGGCCTCATCGTCCCCGTCGTGAAGGATGCCGGCTCTCTTAGCCTGGAACAGATCGGTGCGCGCCTCGACGAGATGACTCGCCGCGCCCGCGAGGGGCAACTGGCCGGCGCTGATGTATCCGGCGGCAGCTTCACCATCTCCAACCACGGCGTGTCGGGCAGCCTGCTCGCCTCGCCGATCATCATCCATCAGGCGCAGGCGGCGATTCTGGGAGTCGGCAAGCTCGAAAAGCGGGTCGTAGTCCGCGAGGTCAATGGCCAGGACGCCATCCTTGTAAGGCCGATGGTCTACGTCACGCTGACCATCGACCATCGCGTCGTCGACGGCCACCAAACCAACGCCTGGCTGACCCGCTTCGTGGAGATCATCGAAGGCTGGGCTTAGGCCAGTTCTTCCGTGAGGGCCTCGACCAGGCGCGCAATGTCCGCAGAGCCATTGTACGCGTGCATCGACGCACGCAGTCCCTTGAAGCCGGCCTGGTCAACCGTGCGGATATAAATCTTGTGTTTCATGACCAGGTTGCGGCGGATAGCCGCGAGATCGGCGCCGTCGGGCAAGCAGAAGGACAGGTTCGCCGAATTGAGCGGGCCGTCCGCCGGCGCGGGAATGCTGACCGGATTGAACCGCGATAGCCGATCGTAGAGCTCGCGCCGGAGCGACATATTATGTTCGTCGATCCGCTTCGGATCCAGCGCGGCGACATAATCCACTGCCGCTCCCAATCCGCGCAATCCGCCGATGTTGACGATGCCGGTCGAGTCCGATCCCGGCACCCTTCCAGCCGCCAGCTGCAAGGCATCGAGGGCGCCGGAAATCTCCGGGCTGATGTAGAGAAAGCCCGTACCCTTCGGGCCGAGCAGCCACTTGTGCCCGCTCGCCGCATAAGCATGACAGTTGAGCGCCTTCACATCGACCGGCATGGCACCTGGTCCCTGCGCGCCATCGACGATCGCAAGGCAACCATGATCGCGAGCCAATGCACATAGTTCCGCGACCGGCAGCTTCACTCCGGTCGTGAACAATATGTGGCTTATTGAGATGAGCCGTGTCCTGGGCAGGATGCGGTCGGCGAAGCGTTCGACGATCGTCTTCGGGTCCGTCTCGTCCGGCGCGATCGGCACGGCGTCGACTTCGATGCCATAGCGCCGCGCAGCCCATTCCCAGCCGAGCCGCCCGCCGGGATGCTCGTGGTCGGTCGTCAGGACATGGTCGCCGTGGGTAAAGTGCAGGCCCTGCGCGAGCATGAACATGCTCTGCGTCGCGCTGGTGGTGAGAACGATGTCCTCGGCGTCGGCACCGATGAGCGAGGCGATCTTGGCGCGAACCTTGGCGAACTCGGCCACGCCGGGACCGTAGGTTTCGCGTGCCGGATCGCTCTCGACCTCGCGCATTGCGGCCACCGTCGCGTCGAATACCGACTTCGGCATCGCGCCGACTCCGCCGGTCTGCAAATGAACGAGCCCCGGCGCCAGCATCAGTTCCTCGGGCGGGATCAGCGGCATGGTCATTCTCCGCTTATAGCCTCAGATTTCCGGCAATGCGTAGGCCCGATGGAAGAGCTGGACTCCAATTTCAGCATTCTGGCTCCCCAACCATTGAGCATGCGAAATGGCCGCGATAAACGCGCTCAGCGCATGACCCAGTCCGGCCTGCAGGAAATCTTCGAGCAGCATCGTCAGCAGCTCCTCCGGTACCTCCGTGCGCATGGCGCGGGGGAGGAGGCCGAGGACCTGTTGCAGGAGCTTTGGATCAAGCTGTCGTCGGCTCCGTCGGGTCCCATCGGAGCGCCCCGAAACTACCTGTTTCGCGCCGCGACCAATTTGATGATCGATCGGCGGCGTTCTGAAAACCAGGCGCAGCGCCGCGACGTGGAGTGGACGCGGCTGACCGACCGCCTTCCCGAATCGCCAGCCAATGATCCGGGGCCCGACCGCACCGTCGACGGGCAGCGGCAGTTGGCGTTGGTGGAACGGGAACTGGCACGCCTCCCCAGCCGGGCGGTTGCCGTGTTTCGGTTGCACCGCATCGATGGGCAAACGCAGCGCCAGATTGCTTCTTCCATGGGCGTGAGCAGCAGCACGATCGAGAGCGACCTGCGCCTCGTCTACCGGCTGCTCGATGAGTTGAGGAGGCGGCTGGATGAGGAATGAGCGTCGCGACTCCGTCTTGGGGGGCATGAGGTGGCAATGAACATCGATCGGGACCGACGCGAGGCCGCGCTAGGCTGGCTGGTGCGGGTCAACGACCCCGAATTCGAGGGTTGGGACGAGTTCACCGCCTGGCTTGAGGCGGACTCGGCCAACGCCGGGGCCTTCCACGCGCTCGGACAGAGCGAGGCCGAGATGCGGCCGCTTGTCGAGCAAGCTCAGATACGACCGGCAGCGCCCCCCGAACGCCGTCGACTGGCGCTGGTCGCCGGCGTCGCCGCCTTTGCCGCGGCGATTACCGCCGTCATTGCGCCTGGCCTCATGCCAGTCGATTATTCGACCGCGCCCGGAGAGATCCGGGTCGTCAGCCTGGGCGGCAAGGACCGGCTGGTGATGAACGGTTCGACCAAGCTCGCGCTGTCGGGCTGGAACCGGCGCGACGTGCACCTCGAAAACGGCCAGGCCCTGTTGGAACTGCGTGATCCCGCCAAGGGTAAGATCGCCGTCACTAGCGGCGACCTCAAGCTCGTAGACGTTGGCACCGTCTTTGAAGTGACGCGCGATGCTGGCGAGACCCGCGTCATCGTCAGCGAAGGCGCGGTCGTCGCCGATCCCGATGGCGCGAAGCTTCGGCTTGGTGCCGGCCAGAAGCTCGACGCCAAAGACGGAGCAAGCGTCTTGCAGGCGGAGGCGGCGGACGTGGCCTCGGTCGGCGCCTTCCAGCGCGGGCAACTGACCTATATCGATGAACCTGTGAACCATGTCGTTGCCGATCTCAGCCGGTCGACCGGCCTCGACATTTCCGCGGACGCCGCTATCAGCGCACAGCGTTTCACCGGCACGTTGTCGGTGGCGGATGTCAGGCGTGATCCCAAGTCGCTCGGCCCATTGGTCGGCGTTTCCATCAAGCAAACAGGCAAGGCCTGGAAACTGGGAGGAAGGACTTAGCGATTCGCGGGCTGTTTGTCGGTGCGTCGTTCATTGCCGCGCTCGTCCTCCCCTCTGCCGCTTTAGCAGTTTCATATCCGATCGATGTCCCGGCGGGGACGGTCGGACAGTCGGCGTTCGCCATCGGCAGACAGGCTGGCGTCAGCATTTCCATCCCGGATCGCAAGCTGCTGCAGCGCCGGACTGCAGCGATTCGAGGGCGGATGGACGCCGGTCAGGCGCTGAACCGACTTGCATCGTCAAGCGGGCTCAAACTGACCAAGGTCGGCGCGAATTCGTACCTGCTTGCCGCCGCGGCGCGACCGCCTCAGGAGCCGAAGAGCGTCCCTGCTGTCCCCAGGAAGGCCTCGGCAGTTGCTGCACAACCTGAATCACCGTCCGAAGACGTCATCGTCCACGCCAGCAAGCGCGACACGTCGCTCAAGCATTTTCCCGGACAATGGGAACGGATCGACGGCAGGGAATTCACGCCTTTGGGCGTTGCCGGCACTGAGGCGATCGAGGCGCGCAGCGTCGGCTTTTCTTCGACCCACCTCGGCGCCGGTCGGAACAAGCTCTTCATCCGCGGCATCGCCGATTCCAGCTTCAGCGGCCCGACCCAGTCGCCCGTCGGGCAATATTTCGGCGACCTTCGCACTGGCTACAGCGGGCCCGATCCCGACTTGAGGCTGGTTGATATTGCCTCGGTCGAAGTGCTTGAGGGCCCACAGGGCACTTTGTACGGCTCGGGCGCACTCGGCGGCATCGTCCTTCTGAAGCCCAACTTGCCGATATTCGGTGAGACCGGCGGCACGATCGCCAGCGGTGCTTCCGTCACGTGGCATGGCGAGCCTGGATATGATGCATCAGGCACAGTGAACCTGCCTTTGGGACCCGCCGTCGCATTGCGGGCCACCGCTTATCGGGCCCAAGAGGGCGGCTATATCGATAATCCTGCTACCGGCAGGAAAGATATCAACAACATCGACACGACCGGCGGCCGCGCGATCCTGAGCGCCGAGCTGGCCCCGGGCTGGTTCGTCGATACCGTTGGCATCGCCCAGCACATTGATGGCGACGACAGCCAATATGCAGACAAGCATGGCAAGCGCCTGTCGCGCGAAAGCTTGGTCGACCAGCCTTTCGGATCCGATTTCGCCTTGGCCGGATTGGTCGTCCGCAAAGACACTGGCGCCATTCGATTTCGCTCGACGACGGGCGCCACTCGGCAGGACGTCGACGAGAATTTCGACGCATCGATCGATGACCGTATCCGCCGCTTGGGCCAGCACAGCCTCGCCCGGGCCGTGAGCAATGAGACGCGAGTGTGGCGGCCCATGGCTGGCGGCTTCAGCTGGCTCCTGGGCTTCAGCACGGTTTCGAATCGCTATGAGGTTGCGCGCGACCTGCTCGAAGGCGGCGTCAAGGTCGACCTCTCAGGTGTCGAGAATAAGGTCCGAGAAACAACGCTATATGGCGAATTGGGGCTCGAGCTTACGCCGGGCATCGAGGCCAGCATCGGCGGCCGCTACACGCGATCCTCCCTCTCGGGATCGGGCCAGCATCTCAGCCCCTTCGCATTCGCTCAGCTTCAGGCACAGGACGCTGACCGCAAGGAGCACCGCTTCCTGCCTTCTGCATCCTTGCTGGTGCGCCCGCTGGACGGGCTGACTGTTTATGCCCGTTACCAGCAGGGCTTTCGTCCGGGCGGCCTGTCGATCGCCAACGATACGGTTCGCGTGTACCGCAACGATCACCTTGGCACCGCCGAGCTAGGCATGCGCTACGGCCTGCCCGGCCATGATCGCTTCGACCTCCAGGCCAATGCGACATTGAGTCACTGGCGGGATATCCAGGCCGACTTTCTCGACCCTTCGGGCCTACCGGTGACCGACAATATCGGGGACGGTCGAGTTTGGACGATTACCTTAAATGGCGGAGTGCGGCTTGCAGATGGATTGAGGCTGGAGGCCGGGCTCGCCTGGAATGACGGAAGGGTTACTCGACCTACCGATATGCTTCGTTTCTTGCTTGCCACCAGCGATGCGGAATCCATGGCGATCCCCAATATCGCGCGCGTTGTTGCGCGGGGGGCGATCGACTGGAAGACGAAGGTGGCGGCCGACTGGACTCTTCAGGCCAATGCTTATGCACGTTACGTCGGGCATTCGCGGCTTGGCGTCGGTCAGCACCTCGGCGAAAAGCAGGGACAATATGTCGATTCCGGCGTCGTGCTGCGATTGGCCGACGCCCGAAGGGCGCTGTCGCTGACCGTCACCAACCTGACCGACGAAGTCGGAAATCGCTTCGCCTTTGGCGCTCCTATCGCCACCAGCGAAGACCAGATCACGCCGCTAAGGCCGCGCACCGCCCGGCTAGGCTTCGAACTCACCTTCTAAAAAAGATTCAAGGCAAGCGGGCCGCGGCTCCGTCTGACCGTCTGAAAGCGTGTCCGCCGACCGGTGGGCACGCCCCTCGTCGGACTCATGGGGATTTATGCGACACCTGCTGCTCACTTCGACCTGCCTCGTCATTCTGGCCGCTCCGGCCGTCGCGGAAACGACTATTTCGAACACAGTGACCGGCCCGATCCGGACCTCGACGGTCAAAACACCCGGGGGAACGCCGGACGACATTCTGATCAACTCGACCGGTGTCGTAAACGGCAATGCCAGTGGCGGAGTCATCATCGACAGCAATCACAAGCTGAACAACCAGGGCACGATCCAGATCGGCAACGTCAACAACGTCGCTGGAGTCGATGTGGCGGCAGGCGTTACCAGCGGCATCACGCTGAGTGGCAAGGTCATCGTCGATGAGTCCTTCACTCCAACCGATGCCGATAATGACGGAGACCTGGACGGTCCATTCGCCACCGGCACCGGCCGCGTCGGCATCCGCACCAACGGTGCCATGACCGGCGATATCGTTGTCACAAGCACCGGCACGATCACGGTCGAGGGGAATGACAGTGCCGGCATCAAGCTCGGCGGGGCCCTGACAGGTAATTTCAGCCACGACGGCAAGACGTCGGTTTTGGGAAACAACGGCGTCGGCGTCGAGCTCGCCGGTGTTACAGGTAACGTCCGCCTCGCGGGCGATATTAGTGTTCAGGGGCAGAACAGTGTTGCGGTCCGGTCCACCGGCGACGTTGGAGGCGCCATGGTCCTGCAGGGCACAATTCGTGCCACCGGATATCGCTTTACGACTGCACCCGCCGATCCAAGCAAACTGGACGCGGACGATCTGCTTCAGGGCGGAACCGCCGTTTCAATTGAAGGCAACGTCGCCAAGGGGATCATTTTGGCTGTGGCGCCAAAGGACACGAGCACCACCGACAATGATGAGGATGATGACGGCATCGAAGATGCCAAGGAAGGCAATGCCAACATCCAGTCCTTCGGCGCAGCTCCGGCGCTAAGGATCGGCGCGGCCGGCGCGATCAATATCGGCGCGACGCAGGGGACGGGGACGGGCTTCGGCCTCATCATCGAAGGCGCCGTGCTTGGCAGCGGCGTCTATGCGGGCGTGGACGGCAATGCCGTACAGATTGGCGGCTTGGGCGGGACGGTATCGATCGCCAACGGCATTGGAGTGACGGGGTCCGTCAACGCCGCATCCCTTGACCGAGCCGCGACCGCCCTTCGGCTCGGCGCCGGTGCGAGCACTCCGGAGCTGCGCAATGCTGGAGGAATTTCGGCGACTAGTGGAAACACCGCCCAGTCGGTTGCGACCGCCGTCGGCATCGATGTCGGCGGAAGCCTGCCAATCCTGCGCAATAGTGGTTCGATCAAGGCAACGACGGGCGCGAACGGTACTGCTCTCGCCATCTCGGACAAGTCGGGGACCGTGGGCCTGATTGAAAACAGCGGCTCGATTTCCGCTTCGGGCGCGGCGGTCGGCTCGGGTCGCAACGTTGCCATCGACGTCAGCGCCAATGGCGCGGGCGTGACTGTGAAACAGACGGTCGTAGCCGCTGGTTTTGCCGCCCCTTCGATCACCGGGGATATCAAATTCGGCAGCGGCAGCGACACTCTCGACATTGCCGACGGCAAGATCACAGGCGACGTTGCTTTCGGCGGAGGCGATAACAAGTTCCTGCTTTCGGGCGATGCGATCGGCGCAGGCAAGCTGACGTTCGGTGCCGGCAATGACATAATCACTCTCGGCGGGACCTCCCTCTTCAACGGTAACGTCGATTTCGGCGGTGGCGCCGACACGCTGACGATCGGCGGGACATCGGGTTTTGCCGGCCAGCTGAGCAACGCGACCGGCCTCACGATCAACGTCCAGAAGGGTACTTTCGGCGTCGTAAAGACCGCAGACATCGCGTCATTGAATGTAACCGACGGCGGTGTGCTGGCAGTCACGTTGGACAAGACGCCGGGTGCCTCCAGCCAGCTGAATGTCAGTGGCACCGCGAGCTTCGCGGCCGGCTCGAAACTGCAGCTGAATGTCGCCGATCTTGCTGACGCCGAGGGGCATTTCGTCGTCATCACCGCCGGAACGCTGACGGGTGGCAGCAACCTTACCGCCAGCACCGATTTCCTCCCATTCCTTTACAAGGGGTCGTTGGCGATCACGGGCAACCAGGTCGCGGTCGACATTAGTCGGAAAAGCACCACCGAGCTGGGACTCAATCGCTCCGAAAGCTCGGCTTATGACGCGATCTTCCAGGCGCTGACCACCGACGATGATATCGGCGACAGCTTCCTTGCGATCCGGACCCAGGACGAATTCATCGGTACGCTGCGGCAATTGTTGCCCGAACATGCCGGCGGCACCTTCGAAGCAGTGACATTGGGCGACCGAACGCTGGCCCGCACCCTCAATGATCCCAAGGCTCCCTACAAGGATGAAGGCAAATGGGGTTATTGGTTCAGCCAGGTCGCGTGGGGCTCGTCAAAGAGCATCGGCGACACGGCCGGATACAAGATCGGCGGCTGGGGAATGAGCGGCGGTGCCGAGATCGACACCGGTTTTGGCAAGGCCGGCCTGTCGCTCGCCTACCTCTCCGGCAAGGACGACGACAAGGCGACCGATAACACGGTCAGGGCCAACCAATATTCCATCGCGGCCCACTGGCGTTTCGATTCGAACGGCCTCCACCTTGGAGCGCGAGGCAGCTATTCATTCATCAACTTCAACGGCGAAAGGTTCTTCCGTTCCGGATCCGGCACCGATGCGATCGACAAGACGATCAAGGGTGACTGGAATGGCTCACTCTACTCGGCCTCGGCGAACGCGAGCCAGCAACTGTGGTCCGGGCTGTTCTTCGTCCGTCCGTCCGCGAGCGTGGAATATTACCACCTGAGCGAAGACAGCTACCAAGAGGAAGGCGGCGGCAGCGCGCTCGACCTGAGCGTGGACAAGCGGACCAGCGACGAGTTGGCCGTCAACGGGCTGATGGTCGGCGGCTTCGAGCTTGGCGCAGAGGATCAGGATGCAGACTTCCTTCGCGTGGAAGCGGAAGGCGGCTGGCGGCAGATCGTCGGTGGTTCGCTTGGCGATACCACCGCCCGCTTTGACGATGGCGAGAGCTTCACGCTGACTCCAGAGGACCGGAAGAGCGGATGGGTCGCGCGCCTGAGGGCCATCGGCGGCAATTCGGCCTTCCAGGTTGCGGGCGAACTCGGCGCCGAGGACCGTGAGGACAAGGTTGGTATTACGGCGCGCGCCAGCCTTCACATCGGCCTTTAGTCGGGCGCCTACGGGCCATCGAGTACCTTGGCCACGTAGCGCGCCGGTACATTGGGTGGGGGTCCGTGGTTGTCGGCCCCCACCATTTGATCGATCCTGACAAAGTTATCTGGCGCATCGTTCCATCGCGTCTTACGGAAGACTTATTTGAGCTGCTTGCGCCGATTCAAGGCCGATAGGGTCCCGACGGCCAGAGCAAGCTTCAGGCAATCTCCGAGCAGGAAAGGCCACAGGCCGACAGAAAGAGCGGTCTCCCACCCGTAGGTGGTTGCCAGCCACGTGCATCCGAGTACCAGAATCGTGATTTCGGCAACGAGCAGTGTCAGAAAATTGCCGCCAATAGATCGGTCCCAGCCACGCTCCGCCAGTGTGCCGGCCAAGACGACCGCCGCAAGATAGCCCACAAGGTAACCTGCAGTCGGCCCGGCAAAATATCCAAGCCCCAAACCATTCGCGTGCCCCGCGAACACCGGAAGCCCAATTGCGCCCTCCGCCAGATAGGTGAGCACGACGGCTGCGCCCAGCCTCCAGCCGAGCAAGGGGCCCAGCAAGAGGATCACGTAAGTCTGCATGGTCATCGGGACCGGCCAGAAAGGCACTTGCACCTTGGCAGATGCCCAAAGGAGTGAACTTCCCAATACGAGGGCAATCGCCCCCTGAAGTGCACGGCCGAGTTCGACCTGCCGTACGAGCTGAGGTGAGCGTGGTGCGAATGTCATGTTGAACTTTCGGATCTGAGAGGGTGACAAAAGATGGATTGGCAGGAGGCGCCGGGGCTGGTCAGGCTCGACGTTACGCGGCCTCGGCGAGCTTCTGCCCGGACCGTCGCGCGTATTGCGTCACTATCTGTAGATTTTTCCGCGGACCGGAAACCTCCCAGGTCGATTGCCAGTGGAGGTGATCAAAAGCGAAAAATCGGCCTTCGTAGCGGTCCGCGCCGCAGACATGTGACACCACAGACCAACCCTCCGACAGGTCGAGCGAGTAGAACGGCCGCCCGTCGCGAAAGCATACGGACGCTCGAGCGACGCCTTCAGTGAATTCTACGCCGAGATGTTGTTCGGCATCTCCTTCATAGTCGCCGAAGCTCAATGAGCCCCGCTCACTATATTTCAGCGAATCGCCGTCCTCGGCGAAATGTGCGTGGCCTGCCATTGTGCCACGAATGGATCTGTGTCTGTCCAGAAACACGCGATCGATCTGCCAGAATCCAGATAGATAGGCCCTTAGATCTGGAACTCGAATTCTCTCTATTTGCCGTTCATCGATCACTAAACTGCCCTGCCAGTTAGATCATTCGGACGAATATTGTTTGATCATTGGTCGATGTGATGAGGTCATTCCACTAGAATTTCGCCCTGGGACTGGATGTGATCCACAAGCGTACCCAGCGCCGCTCTAATAGTGGTGGAAATCCCCTGGTCGGCCGTTAGGCCGCGGGCCGTAGCCTCCGCTCCGTTGATGCCGAGATTAACGCATGAAGCGACGACAATATCGGTTCCAAGCATTTCGAGGATGGACGCCAGGGATTTCTGTGCGGCGGCACCACGATTTGACGCGGCAAATATGGCCACGGGTTTCTGATAGATTGCTGTCGAGCCCGCAAGCCAATCCAGGCTGTTCTTGAAGGCGCCGGGTACTCCGCCAGCATATTCAGGCATGCTGATGACCACCCCATCTGCCGACTGGACGAGGTCCCGCCAATCGGCGGCCGCTCGCGGCATGCGTCCAGGTTCGTCGAGATCCGGATTGAAATGAGGGGCAACAGAGCCGTCCACGATCGACAGGCGCCCAATAGGCGTTGGGGCAAGGAGACGCGCCGCTTCCAGAATGGCGCGGTTGATGGAGCTCGCCCTCAGACTACCGCACAGGCCGAGAATGTGTAGCTGTCGACTGCCAGTGGCCACCAGCCTATCCCTCACAATGTGGTCGTGATCGCGATCAGCCAGTCCGGCGCATGAGCGAGGAACGCGGCTTCGATCAAGCGATCAACACCGGTTAGAATTGCAATTCCAACCGCTAGCAGAACCCAGCCCAGGATCGTCTTACCGCTTTTCGCCGTTCCAGAAAGACTTCCCCGAACCCGATTGAATAGTGACCGGCCTAGGAAGGCGATTACCAGAAGTGCTGCAGCAATGCCGGTTCCAAAAGCCGCCATGGTCAACGCGACGGATCCAAGATCGCGCCCTTGCGCGGCGAGCGCGATCGCGGCGCCGAGAGTGGGGCCAACGCATGGGCTCCAGACGACACCCAGTAACGCGCCAATGCCGAACTGGCTGTGGAGGCCGGAGCCGTCGATAGCCAGCTGGCGGTCACCGGCCCAGGCAACAAGCGGCGCGGCGCGAACGGCGACCTGGTCTTGCAGCGCAGGGTGCGCGAGATACGCACCGGCCAAGATCAGGATGGCGGCGCCGACTTTGCGCACTTGTTCGGCCGTCACTCCGAGCTTGGTTCCGAAAACGGCGAGCACGAACCCGACCAAGGTAAAGCTGATGATCAGCCCCAGGGCTAACGCAACTGGCCCAAGGCGATGTTTCTGAGCCGCCGACCCAAGCACAACCGGGACGAGCGGCAGCACGCACGGCGACAGGATGGTTAGCGACCCGGCTCCAAATGCTAGGATCGGGCTCAGCAGCGGGGTCGCCATCGGCTAACGCAGGGTCGAGGCCAGCACGGCCTCGATCTTGGCGGGATCTGTTTCGTAGGCCAGTCGCGATGTCTCGCGGCGTCCATGAAAGCCAATGATCGTCGATTGAGCGGTGGCGCCGAACTTCTGCCACAGCTGCTTTTGAGAATCGAAGTCGATTGTCAGCACCGAGACATTCTTGAACCGGGGTGTCGCCAGGAGCTTCTTGATGGTTGCCTCCTGCGATTTGCAGATCGGGCACCATGTGGCGTGCACAAAGACGATGGCTGGCGACTGGTGCTGTTGAATCGTTGCGAATGTCGAAGGCTCGAAGCTGCGGAAGCCATTAGCCTGGACGTCTGCTGAAGCCGTCATCGCCAGGACAGCCAAAATGATATTGGTTACTCGCATCGCTTTGCCTTTGAAGGGAGGGCACGCCGCCAGCGCCGAAGGGAGCGCTGGCGGCGCGGCGACGTCTCTTTCGAGATGGGGCGTGTCGCTTCCACAAGTTCGCCGAGGGCCGATCAAGGGTTACAGAGAATTTTTCGCCGTCGGCCACGAACCTTCTGATTCAATCAGTGAGGCGATTGCCGTTTTGCGGGTGGGCTTATCGCTTGCGGAGTAATCATTCCGCCGCGACGAACGAACTACATCATGATTTTTTGGGGAATTCGGCTTGCTGACGAAGCTTCTGCGTGATCGATGCCTGACGCTCTACCGGCGATGGATGTCACGCAGCGGCGAGGCGCGCCCGACCGAGACCGCTGGGCGCAAGATTTATTCCGGAGCAGGTGACGATGTGATTCAATGCGCCCCATTTCTGGGTGATCGCCGCTTCTTGTTGCCATTGCTCAAACTGGCCGATGATTCAGAAACCCAGATCCGGTCCTACTGGCGCAATGGGGAATTCCTGGTCGCATTGCGAAATGGCCAAGTCCTTGGGCAAGCGCTCATTGTGAGGCGCGGGGATAAGGTATTTGAGCTCAAGAGCATTGCGGTTGCCGAAGGCTGCCAGCGATTGGGAATTGGCCGGCAACTCCTCAATGCAGTCATCGATTACGCTCATGGGCACAAAGCCAGCACGCTGACGGTGTCTACATCGGTCGCCGATCCTGAAGCACTTGGCTTCTATCTACGTCATGGATTCCGGGCTTCAGCGATTCTGCGAGATGCGTTCACGGCAGACCGCGGTTATCCGGCACAGACGGACAGGCAATTGCCGCTCAACGATGCCATCGAGTTGGAACTGGCATTGAGCCGCAGCTCCGACCTGAGCTGAGGGACAAGTGCAAAAGGGCACTTGTTGCCTAAAGCTACGCGGCTTGAATGCCTGCAAGTCGCAGAAGGCCGTCCGCTCCTTTGGCAACGAGGCGTGGCGCTGCATGCACGGGCTCCGCTGCAAGTCCCTGGCGATTGATCCACACAGTCGGAAAGCCAAACCATGTCGCGCCGGAAGCATCCCAGCCGGCGGATGCCGCAAATCCAATCTTGTCTTTGCTGACACCAAACGCCCGCACCGCTTCGGCATAAGCCTTGGGGCTGGGTTTATATTGTTGAACTCGGTCCGTGCTCAGGACATTCTCGAACTGACCGTCGATGCCGTTGGCCCGAAGGCTTGCCGCAAGCGACCGCTCCGAGAGATTGGAGAGCACTGCCAGCCGGATTCCGTGACGCCGCAATGTCTGAAGTCCATCCGGGATGTCAGGCCAGACCGTCAAATTCCCATATCCGGCGACAATCCGGTCGATGTTCATGTTAGCAGGGTTCAACCCAAGACCTCGCGTAGCCGACTTGAAGGCATCCGCTGCGAGTTTCTCGAACGGAGTGTATCTCCCTGCGCTCGTGTAGTACCAGCTGTAGGCGAACAGTTTCGTCGATGCCGCGGCCATCACCGCACTGGCCATATCGCCCAGGTCCTCGCGGACGCGCGCCACAATTGCGTCTGTGTTGAATAAAACAAACGCGTCGAATGCGATCGCATGAATGGGTGGCGCTGTCTGAGCGAAAAGTGGCGCGCTCGCCGTGGTAGCAGCGATGAGTGCCAGCATCTCTCTGCGCGACGCTTCGGGGCTCATCGCTCAGCCGAACGTGAACGAGAAGGCGTCGACACCCGGATCAAGGAATTCAATCGTGAAGGTCCTGTCCTCAATCGGGCCGCTCTGCCGGATGAGTTGGTAGAGTCGTTGGCCAGTAACGGTGCCAGTCCCATCAGGAAGCGTGTCGACACCTGCGTTACGCCCCGGGGCCTTGCCGTCGATCAACAGGCGGTACCGTATCGGCTTTGCAGTCGCGGAGCCGAGTACAAGATGAAGGTCACGGGCGTGGAAGCGGAAATTGATCTTCCCGCCGGCGGAAAGTGAGCGAGCACTTTGGCGTTGGTCCCGCCATGCGCCTTCGAAGGACCATTGGTTGAGATTCAGCGCAGCCGGTTCGTACGTCCTTGGCTGATCGCGCAATAGTCCGCCGGGCGAGGCAAAGCGGTCAGCACGAGCGTACCCGATGTAAGTCTCCGGCGATTTCCTTTCGGCACGGTCTCCTGCAGCGCCAGTGCCCGTCGTACGCGCCTTGCTTCCTGAAGCTCCCGTTGAGTGGCCGGCTTCAGCGAGCAGCTGCCGGATCACGCGTTCGGAAGTATCATATTCTCCCTCGCCGAAATGGTGGAACCGGATCTGGCCTTCGGCGTCGATGAAGAAATGTGCAGGCCAATAATTGTTATGGAGGGCTCGCCAAAGCTTCCAGTCGTTGTCCATCACGACGGGGTAGTGGATACCGAGATCCTTCACGGCCTTCGCGACGTTTGCGGAGTCGCGCTCGAAAGCGAACTCGGGGGCGTGCACGCCGATCACCACCAGGCCATCCTTGCGGTAGCGCTCGTCCCAAGCCTTAACATAGGGAAGCGAGCGCAGGCAGTTGATGCAACTGTAGGTCCAGAAATCGATCAGAACGACCTTTCCGCGAAGACTGCCTGTCGCGAGCGGCTGGCTGTTAAACCAAGGGCCAATGCCGAGTGCTTTAAGTTCAGGAAGGGTTCCTTCGCTCGGCAATGCAAGCTGACCCATTTGGCTTGTGCGTGGTCCGCTTGTGGCCATTGCGGGGCCCACGCCAAGCGATTGCGCGAGCGTCGTCTCCAACCCCGTTGTTTGCGCGCTGGAAACCTTGGCCAGTATGCGCGTGTCGAGGCCAAGCGAGATTGCGGCGACCCCGGCAAGGACGAGCGCGCCGAGGGCCTGGCGAATTCGCTCGCTGGCGCCAAGCGACTTTTTCATTCGCGCGAAGACCTTGCCACCAACGAGCAGCGCGAGCGCCAACGACGTGGCTGCCCCCAATGCATAGGCAAGCAGCAACAATGTCGTCTCCGCGCTTGCGCCCTTAAGCGCTGCGGCCGTGAAAATGATGCCGAGGATCGGTCCGGCACACGGTGCCCACAGAAGCCCCGTTGCGACCCCCAGCACCACCGACGACCAGATGCTTTCCTGCTCGCCCGGCTTTCGTTCGGACATGCGCGAACCGAGTGCGACCAGTGGGCGGGTCACCCTGTCCGAGACGCTCGGGAAAAGAAGGGCGATGCCGAATAGCGCCAGCAAGGCGAGCGCCGCCCATCGCCCGATCGAGTTTGCACGGACGGCCCAACCGCCGCCAAAAGCGGCAAGCGTTGCCACAATCGCGAAAGTAGCAGCCATGCCGGCGAGCATCGGCAGCGTGCTGCGAACGAAGCTGCGGTCCGCCCGGGCGAATACAAAGGGCAGCACTGGCAGGATACACGGGCTCAAGATGGTGAGGGCGCCGCCCAGGTAGGCGAGCAGATAGAAGACCATCAGCCAAGCGCCCGATCGGGAATGAACTTCAGCGCGAGGCCGTTCATGCAGTATCGCAGGCCGGTTGGCCTGGGCCCATCCGGGAATACATGTCCAAGGTGGCCGGCGCAGCGGGTGCAAAGCACTTCTGTCCGATCCATACCCAGGCTCAGGTCAGTTTTGGTCGAAACCGAGCCGGGCAACGGCCGATAGAAACTTGGCCAGCCTGTCCCGCTGTCGAATTTTGTCGAGGATGCGAAGAGCGGCAACGCGCAACCAGCGCATGCGAATGTCCCGCGCCCATGCTCGTCATTGAGCGGGCTGGAATAGGGTCGCTCGGTTCCAGCCTGGCGCAGGATCCGGAATCGCTCGGGGCCAAGCTCTCGAAGCCATTCGGCGGGCGTTTTATTGATCCGTGCCGCCGAAGAGGCGGCTTCGGGTCTTCCAAGCCACAGGAATCCGGCCAGCCCGACCGGAATCGTGGCAAGAAGCTGTCGCCGTGATTGGAGGATTGTCATGCGGGTTTGATCCTGGAAGTTCACCCGCTATTCGTTTGCGCGGCCGATTTGGTCACACTGGGTTGAAACCGCCCCGGTGCGCCACTCACGATGCCAATGACAGCCGCATGATAATGTCCTGATGCCCCGGGGGTCGTCCGTCGATCACCGCCACCGCTTCAAATCCGAACTTCTTGTAGAATTCAGGGGCCTGAAACGAGTAGGTCGCGAGGTAGATGTGCGAGCAATCGCGCGCTCGCGCTTCGGCGACTACCCGGTTGAGCAGTTCAGTACCCAATCCCGATCGCCGAAACGGCTCATCGATCCAGACTTGGCGAAGCTCGCAAAACCCTGCCCACGTGAAGCCCGCCACACCACCGACGATTCTCCCGTGTAGCTCGAGCTGGAATCCGATGGATGCAGCGTCGTGAAAACCCGTGCGACTTGCATTGAAATCGTTGAACTTGTCCTCCAGCGCGCTCACCTCTGCCGGTGACATTTCATGTCGTTCAAGGATTTGTGGCCGTTGCTCGGTCATGCGCGGTCTCATTGGTTGCTCAGTGGTTCATTCTGCCCGGTAGCGTCTCAGGCGTCATTGAAACGTAGTACGCCGTCAGCTGGGGGAGCTGACGGCGTAGCGATGCAGGGCCATCGCGTGGTTTAATTCGGCGCAAATGCACCATCGGTTACCGCACTGATTGAGTGCGGCAGCAAGTCCGCCAAATTTCTCCCGCAGCCAATACGTCCGAATGGAAAACTGTATTCCATTTTCGGCTGGTAAGAATGTGACCCAATTAGAAACCGGTCCGCCGCTCCGCGCGAAATAGCATTCATTTCGGAGGGAGCATGTCATGCGTTTCGTCGGGCGTTGCCTCGCCCTGCAGAGCAGTCGTCCGCGTGAGGTTGCCTCGGTCAGGCGGGGCTGGTCGCAAGCTGGTCCACAAGACGCGGTCTTCGAGCTTGCCCGGGTTGAGCTGCAGATTCGCGTGTGTCTGAACGCATTCATTAGAGCCGGCTCCGATCACCAGGCGGTGCAGGATGTTACTGCTTCGTTGGATTGCCTGGGCCGCGTGCTTACCCTTGGCGACATCAATCGATTGGCCGCGATGGGCGATGCGTGTCGTCCGGATCGTCGCCAGGCCGTGTTCCGCCTTGCACTGGCCGTCCTTGCAAGCAGGGGCCGTCCGGATGACGCTGAAATTGTGCGTGCATCCGCGTCAGGAATTGGACGTCGACAAATCGACGAAATCAACTCGACCGTGGTGACGACTGTCATTGATCGTCATCTGCAACAGGTCGGGCCTTTGTCCTCGCTGGTTATAGGATGATCGACGCGTGAAACTGAACCATATAACACTTGCAGTCAGCAACCTCGCGCGCTCGCGTGATTTCTACACGCGGTTGGGTCTTCGTCTCATCGTGTTGGATGAGCCGCGCTACGCGCGCTTCCACGTCCCGGCCAGCGACTCCACCTTGTCCATCGAAGTGATGTCGTCGCCAAGTTCGCCGGCAGTTGACGGGTGCCATTTGTATTTCGAATGCGACGATGTCGATCAGATGCATTCGAACCTGTCCGCGGCCGGTATCGAATTCATCCAGGCGCCGACCGACATGGACTATTTGTGGAGGGAGGCGCGAATGCGCGATCCCGACGGGCATGATGTCCGGCTGTACTCCGCCGGAAGGAACCGGCTCTATCCACCGTGGCGAATCTGGTGGGCATCATAAGCGTCTGAGCCTCAGCTGCCCCGACGCCGCGCACGGATACCGTCAACCGAGACCGGATCCGGCCCGATCAGGAACATCGCCGCAATACAGGCGAGATAAAGCAGGTCAGCTTCTATCCCGGGCGGGCCGAATTTCGGACCCGAAGCGGTTACTTCCATCAATTTCACCGACGTAAATCCGAACGGAAGATGGACGGTCACAATCGCCACCAGCAGCACCGCAATCATTGGTAGACTGAGCAACGTGATCCCGGCGCCAGCCAGCATAAGCAGCCCGCCCGCGAATTCCACCATGATCGCCGACCACGCCGCCACATGAGGAAACGGGACGCCCAAAGCGTCGACGATCGCGACAAATTTTTCCGGACCCTTTTCCAGCTTTGCGAGCCCGTGCGCAAAGAAGCCGTAGCCAACGATTATCCGTAACGGCAGGGCTCCCCATCGCGCGAATTCTGGGTTTCGTGGATTGAACGCGGCCAACATCGAACGTTGGCGTACAGAAGCGGTGCCTGCCATTTGGTCCCCTTTGCAATGCTCGATCGAAGTTCGGCTGGGGAGCGCGGCTGGTTACTTACACAACGCAAGACAAACGGCGTCGTGAGCGTCGATGCATCAGTCAACCGCAATCAGATCATCAACCTATTGCGACTCCGCCTGCGATGTGATCGCTGCCAGTTCGGTGAGCTGCCCTCTCAACACAGGAGCCGCGAAATCAAGGAAGCTCCTGACCTTCGCTGGCACCGCCCTTCCGGATACGTGCAGGAAACTTACCGGGCTTGGCTCGCGTTCGAACTCGGCTAGGACCACGCGCAATTGGCCGTGCCGGAGTGCTTCCGCAGCCTGGTAACAAAAGAGTCGCACGAAACCCGCGCCCTGGATGGCGGCTTCAAGCGCGCCTTCGGCTGTTGAAACGGACAGGCGCGGAGAGACTCCGACCTTCAGGTCAGCTTTCTTGCCCTCGCCGCGGAAACTCCAGCTCGTTGTGGAAACCTGGAAATCATGCGCCACGCAGGGGAGGTCAGCCAGATCCTCCGGCCGCCGAGGCATGCCATGTCTGGCGAGCACCGCCGGACTGGCGCAAATAATCCTCCTCGTCGCGCCGAGGCGAACCCCCGACATCGAACTGTCGGGTAAATGTCCAATCCTGACGGCAAGATCGAAACCCTCCTCGACCAGGTCCGCGTTGCGGTCAGAAAGCACCAAATCAAGTGTGATCTGGGCATATCTCTCAAGGAAGTCCTGGACGATTGGGATCACCAATCTTTGCCCAAACATGACTGGCGAGGTCATGGCCAGTGCGCCTTTGGGATTCGCGAATGTGCCCGCTGCGGCCTGCTCGGCCGCATCGACTCGCTCCAAAATGTCCCGGCATGAATTCAGATAGGCTCTACCGGCGTCTGTAAGCGCTATCTTTCGTGTCGTGCGGACGAGGAATTTCGTGCCGACATGCTCTTCCAGGTCCGTGATTTTCCGGCTCAGCGTCGAAAGGGGAACGTTCAGCTTCTGCGCCGCACGGGAAAAGCTCCCACAATCGCTTACCTCGACGAGCAAGCGCATGGCATGCAAACGGTCCATTATTCCAAATCCCGAGAAATAATTGCCCGATATGGACTGATTATCATCATATTAAGAAAGATTAAATGGGGCGCGCCGGCATTTTTGCCATTTGGAGTCCACGTTCATGTCTCGAATCAACATCCCCACGCGGGACGGTGCGCCCAGCGCGTCTCACGACGTCCTCGATGAAATCGATCGCAAGTTCGGCGTCATTCCCAACCTGTTCCGTTTGCTGGCAGTGAGCCCGCGAGTCCTGGAAGGTTACGCTCAGCTAAACGCGTCGCTGGCAGGCGCCTTTACGCCGAAGATCCGCGAACAGGTCGCGATTGCCGTCGCCGAGGTGAACGGCTGCGACTATTGCCTTTCCGCCCACTCCTATCTCGGTTCAAACCTTGCGGGTCTTAGTGGTGAGGACATCGCGCTCAACCGCAAGGGCAGCGCCGCCGATCCGAAAACTGCGGCAATCGTACGCTTCGCGACCCTCGTCGCCGAAAAGCGTGGCCGAGTCAGCAATGAGGACCTTGCCGCCGCAGTTGCCGCTGGCCTGCAGGAGTCCGAGATGGTCGACGTAGTCGCCCTCGTTGCGGAAAATGTCCTGACCAACTTCGTCAACAACGTTGCCCAGACCGACATCGACTTCCCAGTCGTGAAGGTATCGCGAGCCGCGTGACCCACGCACTTGTTCCGCCTTTCGACCTGGATTCTGCCAGGAAGAAAGTCAGGCTGGCTGAAGATCTCTGGAACACTACCGATCCGTCGAAGGTCGTCCTTGCGTATACCGAGGACAGCCTTTGGCGGAACCGGACAGAGAACCTCGCCGGCCGTGATGAGATCCAAGCCTTCCTCCATGACAAGTGGAGGAAGGAGTTGGATTATCGCCTTATCAAGGAGCTTTGGGGCTTTCGCGAGAACCGCATGGCGGTCCGCTTCTGCTACGAGAGCCACGACGTAGCAGGGAACTGGACCAGGTCGTTTGGAAACGAACTCTGGGAGTTCGACCCTGACGGCCTCATGCGGCGCCGATATGCGACCATCAATGATCTTGGGATAGCGGAAAGCGATCGCTTGTTCCGTTGGCCGGCGCCAGGCCCTCGACCCGCCGGTCATCCGGGGCTGACTGAACTGAACATCTGAACATTCAAAGGTAAATTCGATGTACGATATGGACAATCTGAGTAAGTTGGGAGTGCTGGACAAGACCGCCTCGAGTGGCATGAGCGCGTTCTGGGCATTCGACAAAGCGTCCTTTGAAGCAGGAGCCCTGACTGCTCGCGAAAAGCAGCTTATTGCGATCGGCGTCGCGCTGACCACGCAGTGCCCATACTGCATCAAGCTGCATGTCGATGCCGCTCGCAAGGAAGGAGCGACGGACGAACAGCTGGCCGAAACCGCGCTCGTCGCGGCCGCAATCCGGGCCGGTGGCGCGCTGACCCACGCGACCCACCTCTTCAACGATTAGTCGAATTTTGAATCGACATCTCGAACCGTTCGGAGTGCGGCGGGCTTTGGCTTATGCGGGGCGACTGGTATGATCTTCGACTGGCTGTGCTCCAGGAGGACACACCTGGCGCGGCGGGAGATTTGTAACCGATTACCCCGCCACCCCGAATAGCTCGAGACATGACATGCGAGTAGATGAGCGACAGCTGAGGGTCTGGATGACGGCGGCGCTTGAGGGGAGCGAGCCTGATTACGCCAGCTTACTGCGCGAGCTCGTGCTGCTGCTACGGGCTTTCTTCCGTAAACGCATGTCCGATAGATTCGATGATGTGGAAGACATGGTCCAAGAGACGCTCATCGCAATACACACGCGTCGGCTGACCTATGATCGGACCCGCGCCTTCACTCCCTGGGTGTTTTCCATCGCTCGATACAAGATGATCGACCTTCACCGGCGTACGCGCCGGACGGTCCCGATCGAGGGCCTGGAGGACATTCTCTTGAGTGAGGGATTTGAGGACGTCGTAAATGCGAGCGTCGATATCAATAGCCTGCTGGAAACCCTGCCCCAAAAACAGGCGCGACTGATCCGCGCCACGCGTCTGGAAGGCGCGAGTGTCGCCGAAGCTGCGGCCGCTAATCGCGTGGGTCAATCGGACGTCAAGGTCTCGGTACATCGCGGAATGAAGGCACTTGCGCTCAAGGTTGGCGGCAAATGATGGATTCCGAAGCCCTTATTCGCTCGTTGAGCGAGGATTTGCAGCCGGTTCCGCGTCAGGCGCTTAGCCGGCTGGTCTCCGGCGGCCTGATCATCGGAGTCATCCTTTCGTTGGGGGTCGTCGCTGGAACGCTGGGCTTTCGCGCGGACTTCCTGACGGCGCTTCAAGAGCCGGGATTCTGGATCAAGCTGGTTTACGCGGCTTCGATCGCATCCATTGCGATCTTGGCTACTTTGCGGCTCGGCAGGCCTAATCAAGCCCCCAAATGGCTGTGGATGCTGGCCGCGCCAATAACGATCCTGGGATTCCTGGGCATCATGGAG
This sequence comes from Sphingomonas alba, assembly GCF_023516555.1. Taxonomy (GTDB): domain Bacteria; phylum Pseudomonadota; class Alphaproteobacteria; order Sphingomonadales; family Sphingomonadaceae; genus Sphingomicrobium; species Sphingomicrobium album. The sequence goes on along the minus strand of NZ_JAMGBD010000001.1, from coordinate 716,673 downwards.
TTATCGGCTGCTCCGCAATCTCATTGGATGTCGATGTGGCTGGGGAAAACAGCCGCCAAGTGTCCGTTCCTGGTATTCGCACTATCACTTCCGATATTTGCTGCGCTATTGCTGTCCCTTCGGCGGCTGGCGCCCACGCGACTGCGCTTCGCAGGGGGAATGGCCGGCCTTGCCGCAGGAGCGTGCGCGGCAATGATCTATTGCCTCCATTGTCCTGAATCTTCGACGTTGTTCGTATTCACTTGGTATAGTCTTGGGATGCTGCTTTCCACGGCGGTCGGGATACTGACGGGCCCAAGACTTCTTCGCTGGTAATGTAACCGCGTACTTATGCGCCCCGAAATGGAAGAGCCAATCAGGCTCAACCCTTTCGGGAGCTCCCACAATGAACATCACAAAGTCTGGAATCAGCATTGCCGCTTCGGCCGCCCTCCTCGCGTTTGCCGCCGGCGGTTCGACACCTGCCTTCGCCAAGGACGGTGGCAAGGAAGCTGCCAAAGTCGAATGCTTCGGCGTCAATGGGTGCAAGGGCCAGTCGGACTGCAAGAGCGCTCACAACGAGTGCAAGGGCCAGAACGAATGCAAGGGCCAGGGTTTCAAGGACCTGACGGCGAAGGAATGCAAGGCGCAGGGCGGAACGCTCAAGGCCGGCAAGTAAGTTGCGGGGCCCGGCCGTACATGGCCGGGCCTTGCTTCCCCCGACGATAGCCCATGGCAATTCTTCCGTTCCACGGTTTCGGCCTCGGCCTCCGAAAGCAACATTATTCCGAGTTTCTCGAGACTCGGGTGCCCGTCGACTTTGTCGAGGTGATTTCCGAAAATTTCATGGTGGATGGCGGGCGGCCACGTAGGATCCTTCGCCAGGTCCGGGAGAGGTATCCGGTCATCCTGCACGGCGTTTCCCTGTCCGTGGGGTCTGTCGACGGAGTGGATCTCGATTATCTCCGCCGGTTGCGAAATCTGGTCGACGAGGTCGAACCACTTTTCGTGTCGGATCATTTGTCTTGGACGCGCACGACCTCATTCAATTCGCATGACCTGCTGCCCCTGCCGTTCAACGGTGAAACGCTAGAGGTCGTCACGGCAAATGTCCTCAAAACGCAGGAGGTGCTCGGCCGGGAGATTTTGCTCGAAAACCCGTCAAGCTACCTCAATTTCACGAGCGAGATGAAGGAATGGGAGTTTCTGAGCGAATTGTGCGCGAGAACGGGTTGCGGCCTGCTCCTGGACGTCAACAACGTCTACGTCAGCGCGTGCAATAACGGCTTTGATGCCATTCAGTACCTGGACGGATTGTTCCCGAAGGACGTCTATCAAATTCACCTGGCGGGCCACAGCAAGGGAACAGAACTCCTCATCGATACACACGATCAGGAAGTTCCTGACAGCGTATGGCAGCTGTATCGGCATGTGCTTCCGAAACTCGGCCCGGTCGCGACCATGATCGAACGGGACGACGCGATCCCCGAATTGTCGGAATTGCTGAGTGAACTCGACACGGCGCGCTTTATCGCGGGCTCGTTCGGGAAAGCTGCGGCGTGAACCTCGGCGAATTGCAGTCGGGCTTCCGCGACTGGTTGCTGGACGGGGACGACCAATTTGCCGCGCAATTGGGATCCGGCGCCCGCGCTGGCCTTGATGTCTACAGAAACAATTATCGGTCGCAGCTCCGCACCTGCCTCGAGGTCGCCTACCCAATGACTCTGGAATGGATCGGTTGGACGAGATTTGAGGCTGCGGTTGCTGACCACATCGATTCCGTAACGCCGCGAAGCTGGACCCTGGATGCCTACCCCGCGGACTTCCCGGCAACCCTCAAACGGCAATTGCCCGATGCGCCGGAGTGTCATGAGCTCGCCGAATTTGAATGGGCGCTAAGCGAGGCGTTTGTAAGCGGCGATGAGCCGGGCATCTCGATGGAAGGATGCGAAGGCATCGACTGGGATGCCGCGCGATTGAATCTCGCACCCTCTTTCAAGATCTTACATCAAGATACGAACGCAACTGACATATGGTCAGCCATCAAGCACGACAGGCCGATACCCTCGGCAGATACTTCCGAAACTTCGCGAACGATCCTGGTTTGGCGATCCGACGAGGTTTGCCAGTTTCGCCGCGCCGAGCCCCTGGAAGGTAAAGCGTTGGAGATGCTCTCATCCGGGGCGAGGTTCGGTGAAGTCTGCGACACAGTCTGCGCGGCTTTGACGCCCGATGTAGCGATTGAATCGCTAGGCAAATGGCTCGGGCAGTGGTTTTCCGACGGCTGCATTGTCGGGACAGATACGGCCTGACCAAACAGAGCCAGCGACGTCCAGTTTTGCACGGGAATGGCGCACCCGACAGGATTCGAACCTGTGACCTCTGCCTTCGGAGGGCAGCGCTCTATCCAGCTGAGCTACGGGTGCGTGAGAGGGCGATGTAGCGGCGCCTTGTGACGGCGGCAAGGCGCTCAATCGGCCAGGAAGTCACTCAATGCGTGATGGAGCTGCGTCCGCGCCCGGCCGACGATCATGCCGACGTGGCCGGCTGGAATAATGACCTGGTCACCGTTTGGCGCACTCGCTGGCGGGACGATCAGGTCGTCGCCGGCAACGAAGTGAAGCGCCGGCACGCCCGGCCGTTCTGCGACGGTTATGCCACCCACCGTCCACTGGCCCGATCCAGGCGCGTCGTCGCGATAGAATTTCTCGAACAATTCGCGCGCGGTCGGAAGGGGCAGGGGCTCGCCCTCGTTCGCCCAGTCTTCGAGCGTGACGAAGCGACGCACAAGATCGCCATCCTGGTCCGCCGCCGCGAACTCGGCGAACTTGCGGACGGTGCGTTCGGGATCGAGCGCCCAGAACCCGGCTTGCATCACCTCCATCGGCAACGCGCCCAATAGCTCGGATGCAGCGCGGCTTTGTTCCCAGAGGTTGAGCAGGGCGCGCCTCGATTCGTCCGGGTAGCGCGAAAAATTCCACGGCGCGGCCAGCGTCACTAGCCGCCGCATCTTGGTCAGTTGCGCGGCCGCAACCGCCATGGTGCCGCCAAGGCAATAGCCGATCACCGAAGCCGGCTCGCCGACCGCGTCGAGCAACGGCAGCAACAGGGTCTCGACATGGCCGGCAATGTCCAGGTCAGCACGCCGTGAGGCCTTGCCCCAGTCGAGCAGCAGCACCTGACGCCCGCCTTTTGCCAGGGCACCCGCCAGCGAAACTTCGTCATCGAGGTCGAGCACATGCGGAGGATTGATGAGTGACGGCACGAGGACGATCGGCGAGCCGTTGCCGCCGAAATCGCGCAACGCCGCGCCGCCGACTCGGGCAACGGCAACGCGCTCGGGCCGCTTCGGCAAGCGCGGGGCCGCGGCATAGGCATCGAGTCCCGCCAACGCTTTTCGCGCCGCTGCTGCATCGGTCTTCGACACCTGCCGTACCAATTCGAGAAACAGCGGTAATGGCCGTGGCGCGCGCCTTTGTTGCGGCGCACTATCCGGCGGTGTTAGAGCGTCTACCACTCGGGGAGCGTAGCATGGCCAAGACAGGCGCCAAGGTGACGATCAAGAAATATGCGAACCGTCGTCTCTACGACACCGAAAGCTCGGCTTACATCACGCTCGATCGACTCGCAGCGATGATCCGCGAAGGCCGCGACTTCGAGGTCGTCGACGCCAAGACCGGCGACGACATTACGCATCAGGTGCTGACCCAGATCATCGTCGAGGAAGAGGCCCGGGGCGGCACCATGCTGCCCGTCAATTTCCTGCGCCAGTTGATCGGCCTTTACGGCGGTTCGATGCAGTCGGCGGTGCCGCAATATCTCGAAGCAGCGATGGATGCGTTCAGCAAGAACCAGGAAACCATGCGCGATGCGTTCGGCGGAAAAGTCTTCGCGGACCTCGCCAAGCGAAACATGGCGATGTTCGAGGAAGCCGGGCGCGCATTTTCCGGTTCCAAGCCGAAGCCCGATGTTGCGGACAAGGCGAGCGAAGTCGACAAGCTACGCGCGGAACTCGCGGCGCTGCAGGCGAAGGTCGACAAACTCGGGAGTTGATCGCCGCCTGCCCGGCGCGCGAAGTGCAAGAGATTACGCCCTATTCATACCATTACAAGCCTTGTTCTTTCGCTTGGCACACAACATGTTGTGCTTGCCATCAACGCAGCGAAAGGAGGTGATCCGATGTCTCATGGTTCAGCAGGGAGATCGGTGAAGTTCGTTCGGGAGCTGCGCTTCTAACCAAAGCGCTGGGCCCCGGGCTGGAGCTCTCCGGCCGCTGACCCATGTCGAAGGGGGCTGGTGCCGTGGTGGCATCAGCTCCCTTTTACGTATCCGCTCGTTTCGTGCCCTTAGCGAACGGAACCGTTTCGGCTATGGACCGCTTTGCGCACAAAGTTGCGTACACAAAGGAGAGTCACAGATGGCCAGGGCAAGCTCGAGAAGTGGCGGCGGCAACAAGAGTGGTGGATCCGGATCCAAGACGACGATGGACAAGATCGCCAAGGCGGCGATGAGCCGCGAAATGCTCGCGGCCGGCCTGACCGCGGCGGCAGCGGCAATTGCCGCCAGCCCGAAGGCCCGCAAGGCGATCCGCGACGCAGGCCTCGACGCCGCTGATACCGCCAGTTCGGCGGCAAACGCGATGGCGAGCAGCGCCTCCAAGCTCGGCAGCCTTATCGCCGAAGCCGTCGCCGAAGCCGCGCAGCGCGTGCTGTCCGGCAATTGGGCGAACAACGACAATGATGGCAGCGCACAAGCCGCGGCCAGCAAGCCGGCGGCGAAGAAATCCACAGGCCGCAAGACGACCCGCAAGCCGGCCGCTCGCAAGACGACGACACGCAAGGCCGCTGCCAAACCGGCTGCGAAGCGATCCTCGGTCTCCAAACCGAAGCGCGCTCCGGCACGTCGTGGCGGCGCCGCATCCCGCAAGCGCACAACGAAGCCGACCGGCGGCAAGGCAAGCAGCTAAGCGACCGCTGGCGAAAGCCAATCGGCCATGCCATTGGGGACGGCGATGAATTCGCCGTCCCCTTTTTCCGTCATTGTCCTTGCCGCCGGCATGGGCACGCGCATGCGTTCCGACACGCACAAGGTCCTACACCCGATCGCCGGCAAGCCGATGCTTATGCACCTTCTCGATACGGTCGACGGATTGGGCGCGGAGGAACGGGTCGTGGTCGTCGGCAAGGGCCGCGACCAGCTTGAGGAAGCGCTGAACGGCCGTGGCGTAAAGATTGCGCACCAAGCAGAACAGATGGGTACGGCCCACGCCGTGCAGCAGGCCGAGCATGTGCTCGCCGGATTCAACGGCAACATCATCATCCTTTACGGCGACACGCCGTTCGTTGCCGCGGACACACTCACTGAAATGCTGCAACGGTTGGATCGTCCGGACGCCCCGGCGGTCGTCGTCCTTGCATCATCCCCGGACGATCCCAAGGCCTATGGCCGCGTCATCCTCGGGTCCGGCGACACAATCGCGAAGATGGTCGAATACAAGGATGCGACCGAGGCGGAGCGCGCGGTTCGCCTGTGCAACAGTGGCATGATGGCCGTGCGGTCCGTCGACCTATGGCGCTGGCTTGCCAAGGTCGGCAACGACAATGCCGCCGGCGAATATTATCTTCCCGATATCGTCATGGTCGCTTCGCACGAAGGGCGCGCGTCCGTCGCCGTCGAAACCGACAGCTGGCAAACCGCCGGCGTCAACAGCCGCGCCGAGCTCGCTCACCTGGAGCTCGACTGGCAGCGCCGCCGCCGCGAGGAAGCGCTGGAGCAGGGCGCCACGCTCGTCGATCCGGAAAGCGTCTGGTTCAGCCATGACACAAAGCTCGGCCGCGACTGCACAATCGAACCGCATGTGGTCTTCGGGCCGGGCGTCGTCATCGACGAGGGCGCGACCATCCGTGCCTTCTGCCACATCGAAGGCGCGACCATCGCCGGCGACTGCGAAGTCGGCCCGTTCGCTCGCCTGCGCCCCGGTGCGACCCTCGAGGAGGGATCAAAGGTCGGCAATTTCGTCGAGGTGAAGAAGGCACGCCTGGGCAAGGGCGCCAAGGCCAACCACCTCAGCTACATCGGCGACGCGGACGTCGGCTCGAAAGCGAACATCGGCGCGGGCACCATCACCTGCAATTACGACGGCTTCGGCAAGTACCGGACCGAGATCGGCGCCGGCGCCTTCATCGGCTCCAACACCGCGCTCGTCGCACCGGTCAGCGTCGGCGACGGCGCCATCATCGGTGCCGGTTCGACTATCACCAAGGATGTCGCAGCCGACGAGCTCGCCGTTACCCGCGCCGACCAAAAGGGCTTGGCCGGCTGGGCCGCCCGCTTCCGCAAGCGCCAACAGGCGAAGAAGGACGCAGTCAAAGAATAGGGCGCGGCCCTGGGAGACCGCGCCCTTGGCGCCGAGGGTTGGCGCCTGTTTGCAGATGGTTAGCGTGCCGCGACGATGATCGGGGCGCCGGTGCGGGCGATGGCGACGAGTTGCTGGCGCTGCACGGCGGCGGCGGCGACCGTGTCAGCACGACACTGGCGCACATCATTCTTGCCTTCGAGATCGACGTCCGACGCTTCGCCGCAGACTTCATAGGCGGCGCGGACGATGCGGCGGTCGAGCTCCCGCTGGCCGTCAGCGCTGCCCAAGTCGAGGTCGGCGGTGCGGACGATGCTGGTGGCGGTCACCGGTTCCAGCGCCTGAGCGACGGTCGGAGTGACGGTGACGGCGGAAGCGATCAGCGCCGGTGCGAAAAGAGCAGTGTTCCTCATGGTCGTTCCCCTTTTTCAAAACCCGGTGGTTCGGGAGCGACCGTCTATCTATGCCTCAAAATCAGTTTTGATAAGCAACGAGTTTGCGTTATGATTCTGCGAAATTGCAGAATGCGATATGGTATGCGGCGGGGGTAAGACCTTGGCGATGCTCGACTGGAACGACCTTCGATACTTCCTCGGCGTGGCCGATCTCGGCAGCACGCTTGCCGCCGGCAAGGCGCTGAGAGTCAGTCAGACGACGGTCGCGCGACGCATTGCCGCTTTGGAGGAAGCGGTCGGTTTCCCGCTCTTCGAGAAACGGCAGGCCGGCTACGCCCTCACCCCCGCAGGCGAGGAGCTGGTCGAGCGCGCGCGGCAGGTGGATGCCGCCGCCAATGCCTTTGCCGAAGCAGCCGATGCGGAGAAGCGTGCAGTCAGCGGCATCGTACGGATCACGACCCAGGAAATCTTCGCGGTCGGACTGCTCGGCCCGATGTTGCGTGAGTTGCATGAGCGGCATCCGGACATTTTGATCGAGCTCGACGACAGCCAGAACTTCCGCGACCTTGGCGAAGGCGAGGCCGATATCGCACTGCGTAGCGCCTACGGCGACCTTGGTTCAGGCGTCGTCGGAAGGCGGCTCGGCGACGACGATTGGACGCTCTACTGCAGTCGCGATTACGCCGCGCAGCACGGTGTGCCGACGACGCGCGCGCAGTTGAAGACCCATGCCTTCATCGGCGGCGGCGGGCCCAAGCTGTGGCGCGCTTATTCCGCCTGGCTGCACGAACTCGACCTCGACGACCGCGTCATCATGCATCACGCCTCGGCAATGGGGATGATGTCGGCAATCCGTTCCGGCCTTGGCATTGCCGTTCTACCGGCCATCGTCGCCGACGCCGAACAGGACCTGATCCAGTGCGTGCCCCCGAAAGCGGGGCATGGCCGGTCGATGTGGCTGGTGACTCATGAGCGCGTCCGCCACACGCCGCGCGTCCGTGCAGTCATCGATTTTCTCTACGAAAAACTGACTGCCCACATTCGCATGCTGGAAGAGAAGCGCGCCGCCGAAGCGGCTTAGCTCACTCCACCGTGACCGACTTGGCCAAGTTGCGGGGCTGGTCGACGTCTGTGCCTTTCAGCACCGCGACATGATAGGCGAGCAGCTGCACCGGCACTGCATAGACAAGCGGCGCGATTAGCGGGTGCACCTGCGGCATCTCGATCGTCGCCATGCAGCCTTCGCCGGCCTCGGCGATGCCGTGCGCGTCGCTGATCAGGACGATCTTGCCGCCGCGGGCGCGCACTTCCTGCATGTTGCTGACCGTCTTCTCAAAGAGCGGGCCTGAGGGGGCGAGAACGATCACCGGCACATTGTCGTCAATGAGGGCGATTGGCCCGTGCTTCATTTCGCCGGCGGCATAGCCCTCGGCGTGGATGTAGCTGATCTCCTTGAGCTTCAGCGCGCCTTCCAGTGCCATCGGATAATCGGGGCCGCGTCCCAGGTAGAGCACATCGCGCGCCGGCACGATCAGGTGCGCCATGGCGGCGATGTCATCGTCATGGGCGAGCGCGTCGTTCAGCGCCTGCGGAGCCTCCTGCAGGTGAGCGACGATCTCCTTTTCCTCGTCCGCCGTCAGTCGGCCCTTGTCGCGGGCGAGATTTGTCGCGAGGGCGGCGAGCACTGCCAGCTGGCAGGTGAAGGCCTTGGTCGAAGCCACGCCTATTTCCGGCCCAGCATGGGTTGGCAGCATCAGGTCCGCCTCGCGCGCCATGGAACTGGTCGGCACGTTGACGACGACGGCGATGGTCTGGCCCTCGGACTTGGCATGGCGGAGCGCGGCGAGCGTGTCGGCAGTCTCGCCCGACTGGCTGATGAAAAGCGACAGGCCGCCCTTCTCCAGCACTGGCTCTCGGTAGCGAAACTCGGACGCGACATCGATGTCGACCGGCACGCGGGCGAACTGCTCGAACCAATATTTGGCGACGAGGCCGGCGTAATAGCTGGTGCCGCAGGCGACGATGGTGACGCGATTAATGCTGGCAAGGTCGAAGCCGAAATCGGGAAGCGCGACCTGGCCTTCGAACGGGCGCACGTAGCTCTGCAGGGTCTGCGCGACGACGATCGGCTGCTCGAAGATCTCCTTGAGCATGAAGTGCGCGTAATTGCCTTTGTCGATTCGGTCCGCCGAGGCGCCGGAATTGACGATTTCGCGTGTCACCGGATTGTTGGCGCGGTCGAAAATCTTGACGCTGTCGCGGCGCAGCACCGCCCAGTCGCCCTCATCGAGATAGGCGATGCGCTGCGTGAATGGCGCGAGGGCGAGCGCGTCGGAGCCCAGGTAATTCTCGCCTTCGCCGTAACCGACCGTCAGTGGCGAGCCCATGCGCGCGCCGATGATGAGGTCAGGGTCGTTCTGGAAGAGGAAGGCGATGCCGAAGGCGCCGTGCAGGCGCGGCAGGACAGTCGCAACCGCCTCCTGCGGCGAGGCTCCGCGCTCAATCTCGCGGGCGACGAGATGGGCGACCACCTCGCTGTCGGTTTCGGACGTGAAAGTGCGGCCATCGGCGATCAGTTCGTCGCGGAGCGGCTTGAAATTCTCGATGATGCCGTTGTGGACTAGTGCCACCGGACCAGCGATGTGCGGGTGGGCGTTGCCGACCGTCGGCGCCCCATGAGTCGCCCAGCGCGTATGGGCGATGCCGACATTGCCGTGCAGCGGCTCACCGGCAAGGACGCGAGCGAGATTGTCCAACTTGCCCTCGGCGCGGCGACGCTCGAAGCCGCCGCTGGCGACGGTGGCGATACCGGCGCTGTCATAGCCCCGATACTCCAGCCGCTTCAGGCCATCGAATAGCCGCTGCGCGACCGGTTCCTTACCGATAATGCCGACAATACCGCACATTCTCTGTCACTCTTTCACAGGGGCAACTTGAGCCGTAGCTTTCATCCAATTCGGTGGCAATTTACTTCCATTTTGGATGTAATTTGCGGCAGCCAAGGGCGTAGTTTGATGGAAGCTTTTCGAATGTCTCGGATGAATAGCTCCAATCTGAATGGGGAAAGGTGTCGATGAAGGTCAGCGGCGGATGCCATTGCGGAGCGGTACGGTGGGAGGCGGAGCTGCCCGAACCGCCGGTGCCCGCGCTCGACTGCAATTGCTCGGTCTGTTCGAGGACCGGCTTCCTGCACGTCATGGTGCCGCATTCGGACTTTGAACTCATCACCGGCCGAGATGCGCTCAGCAGCTACCGCTTCGGCACCGGCGCTGCCGAGCATCTCTTTTGCAGGACCTGCGGCGTCAAAAGCTTCTACCAGCCGCGCAGCCATCCCAACTGCTGGAGCCTCAACGCCAATTGTTTCGACGAGCCGGTCGAATTGGAGATCGAACGGTTCGACGGACGGAACTGGGAAAATGCCAAAGCATCCCTCGACGGCGCAAATCCCGCTGGCTAGGCGGTCAGTAATGCACCAGCCGCTCCGCCTCACCCTTGACCGCGCCGCGCTCCAGTCCAACTGGCGCTGGCTTTCGCAAAAGGCGGGCACCGCAGCCGGCGCCGCGATCAAGGCCGACGGTTACGGTATCGGCGCGCGCGGCACGATGGAGGCCCTGGCGGAGGCCGGTTGCCGCGACTTCCTGGTTTCAACCTGGTGGGAAGCCGAGCAATTGGGCCCGATTCTGGACGGGCTGTCACTGTCCGTCCTTCACGGCCCCGGTCCCGACGATGCCATCGGCAACGCCCGGCCCACGCTGAATTCGCCAGAGCAGGTTGCGCGATGGAAGGCGATCGGCGGCGGCCAGCCCTGCGATGTGATGATCGACACGGGCATGAACCGCCTTGGGCTAAGGCCGGAAGAAGCGGGCGTGCTCGATGGCCTCAACATCGAAACATTGCTCAGCCATCTCGCCTGCGCCGACGAGGATCATCCACTTAACGCGATTCAGCTCGAGCGCTTTCGTGCGGCGGTCTCGAGCATTCCGGCGCGGCGTCACAGCCTCGCCAATTCTGCCGGCATTTGCCTTGGCACCGACTATAGCTTCGACCTCGTCCGGCCCGGCCTCGCCCTTTACGGCGGCATTCCGCGCAGGGAAGCCGAAGGTCACATACGCCAGGTCGCTTTTCTTGAGGCTCAGGTGATCCAACGCCGCCGCATTCTTGCCGGCGAAACTGTGGGCTACAACGCGACCTTTGTTCCGGACTTCGACCGAGACGCGGTGGTCGTCAACATCGGCTACGCCGACGGCTATTTCCGCGGTTTCTCCAACCGCGGCGGTGCCAGGTTCGGCGGCGAAATTCTCCCGGTGCTCGGCAGGGTGTCGATGGATCTTCTGATCATCGCCTGCGACGGCGTTCAAATCGCCGAGGGAGACTGGGTCGAGATCGAATTCGACCTGAAATATTCGTCGATGGTCAGCGACATGTCGCAATACGAATTGCTTACCGGGCTGGGCTCGCGCTTCCAGCGGACTTGGCGGTAGGCGCCGGCGTCTTCGGCTTGAAGGCGCAAAGGTCGATCACTGGGCAGCGCCAGCATTCGGGCTTCCGCGCCTTGCAGATGTAGCGTCCGTGCAGGATCAGCCAGTGGTGCGCCCCGCGCCGGAAGGGCTGCGGTACGACCTTTTCCAGCTTCAGTTCGACATCGAGCGGCGTCTTGCCCGGCGCCAGCCCAGTGCGGTTGCCGACGCGGAAAATGTGCGTGTCGACCGCAAAGGTCTCCTGCGCGAAGGCCGTGTTGAGCACGACATTGGCGGTCTTCCGTCCGACCCCCGGCAGGCTCTCCAGTGCCGCCCGGTCCTCCGGCACCTTGCCGCCGAATTCGTCGATCAGCTTCTGGGATAGCAGGATGACGTTCTTGGCCTTGGTGTTGAACAGGCCGATGGTCTTGATGAAGTCCTTCAGGCCCTCTTCGCCGAGCGCGACCATTTTCGCGGGCGTATCCGCGACCTTGAAAAGCCTGCGAGTGGCGAGGTTGACCGAAACGTCTGTTGCCTGCGCCGACAGGGCAACGGCGACGACCAACGTATAGGGGTCCTTGAACTCCAACTCGGTCTGCGGATCCGGATTGAGCTCCGCCAGGCGCCGGAAGAATTCGAAAATCTCGTCCTTCTTCACAGCGCGCCGATGACGTCCCGCATCGAATAAAGCCCCGCCGGCTTGCCAAGCAGAAAGCGGGCGGCGGCCAGCGCGCCGCGGGCGAAGATTGTCCGGCTCTCGGCGCGATGCGAGAGGATCACTCGCTCGTCCGATCCGGCGAATACGACATCATGATCCCCCGGAACCGTGCCGCCGCGCAGCGCGGCATAGCCGATCGCACCCGGCTCTCGCGTTAGGCCGGTGCCAAGGCGGAACCGTTCTTCGGTCGCCTTGCCGCCACGGCCGCGCGCCGCGGCATCGCCGAGCGCCAGCGCGGTGCCCGAAGGCGCGTCCGCTTTCATCCGATGATGCATTTCGATGATTTCGATGTCCCAGTCGGTACCGAGCATGCCCGCCGCACGCTCGACCAGGTCGGAGAGGACGGCGATCCCCAGCGACGTGTTCGGGGCGCGCAGCACCGCGACTTCGCGCGAGGCAATTTCGATGCGATTGGCGGCGAGGTCGTCCAGCCCGGTCGTCCCGATCAGGATCGGCACGCCGGCGCTCACCGCCCGGTCAAGGCTCGCCTGCAGCGCGGCTGGAGCCGAGAAGTCGACGATGACGTCGCCATGATCTGCATCGATCGTGAAACCGCCGTCGGCTTCGGCCGCTTCTGCGATGGCACGGCCCATGCGGCCGCTGGGGGCGATCAGGGTGATGCGGATCGGCTGCTCGTCACTGCGCATGGGCAACGGGTTAGCGAAGCAAGTCCTGCAAGGCCATAGCGGCGGCGGGCGCGCGCTCCTTGGCGCCGTTGATCATGAAGACATAGCAATCTCGCCCGTCCTTGGCCCATCGGCGCGCCTTGGTCTCGAAGCGATCGAGTGCAGTCGCGTCATAGCCGGTCGGAATGTCGGAATTCATCCGCTGCAGCCGGGCGTAGGTGAAGCTCGCCGTATCAGCTTCGATGGTCGGATATTCGTCGGCGTCGTCGAACACGACGGCTGCGTCATGCTCACGGCAGAGCGCGAAGAAATTTTCGTCCTGGAAGCTCTCATGGCGCGGTTCGAGCGCGTGCCGCAACCGGACGCCGTCGACCTCCTTCGGCAGCAGCTTCAGGAACGCAGCGATGTCGTCGAGTTCGAGCCTACGGCGCGCCTGGAACTGCCAGAGGATCGGCCCCAGCTTCGGTCCGAGAACCGAGAAGCCCTGGCCGACGAAATTGGCGATGGATTCCGCACCCTCGGCAAGCTTCGACCGCGACACGCAGAAGCGCGACGCCTTGATCGCGAATTGGAAGTCGTCGGGGACCGTCTTCGCCCATTTCTCCCAGCTCGCCGGCTTCTGACGGCCATAGAAAGTGGCGTTGATCTCGATCGCGCCGAGGCGGCTGGCGGCATATTCCAGCTCCTTCGACTGGGCGAGGCCCTTGGGATAGAAATTGTCCCGCCACGGCGCGTAGTTCCAGCCGCCGATGCCGACGCGAATGTTGGGCTTGGTCATGCCCGCATGAACAACGATCCGCCGCGAAAGTCTAATGCGTCGCGTTGTCGGCCGCTGGCGTCGCCGTCGCAGCCGTCGCAGCCGCGGCATCGGCTGCCGGCCCTGCCGTCGTCATATCCTCGATCGCTTTCCAGCTGCCATCGGCAGCCTTGCGATAGACGGTCAAATAGGTGCCGCTCTCGGTTTTCGGCTTTTTCGTCGCCGTGTCGGTGAAGGTGATCGTGTAATGGCCGCGGCTGGAAGCCAGCTCGCCTGAATCGGCGACGGTGATTCGGTCGCTGGCGAATTCGACCTTCAGAGCCGGGTCGGCCGCGACGCCTTCCAGCATCGTCTTGCGGGCTGCGATATCGCTCGCCATCGCCATGCCGAAACCGGCAACGGCTGCATCGTCGTCATATTCAGCCTGGAGCGCCGCTGCGTCGCGCTTGTTATAGGCCGCCATCCAACCCGTTTCCTTGTCGCGAATGGCTTGCTCTACGGCAGCCTTGTCGACTTTTTGAGCCGCCGCCTTGTCCTCGGCTGGTTTGCAGGCCGTCAGGCCCAACGCCACGCCCACGAGCAAATATGTCGCTGTTCTCATGATTGCCCCCTTGCGTCATGCACGAGTCGGTGCGGCGGCGAGACAATCACCGGCCGGTGTCGTGCGCAAGCGGGGTCAATCCTTAGGCAGGAACCTTGCGACGATATCGCGCGCCAGTCGCGCGGGCCGCAGCGACGCCGCATCGAGGCAGCACCAGGTGCTCTGCACTTCGGCCAGCACGTCCTCACCGCGCTTGATGACGGTCGTGAACAGGGCCCTCGCGCCCTCGACCTTCTCGGCGATGACATCGGCGAAGACGATATCGTCCAGGAAGGTTGGCCGCCGGTAAGAGATCTCGTGCTTCAGCGCGACCCAGAGGTGGCCTGCGATGGCGTCAGGCGGGGCCAGGCTCTCCCAGTATCGCACCACCGCTTCCTGCACCCATTTCAGGTACACGCTATTGTTGACATGACCCATGTGGTCGATGTCCTCGGCGTGGATGCCGATCGGGTGATGGTAGGCCTGGCTCACCATAGACGTATAACGCCTATAACTGACATTGGTGTCAATAATATTACTTGAGCTGGCAAACTTTGCTGCCGCGACGGTTGATCGCGGAGTAAACCGCCGCCTGTTGCGTCTCCCCTGAGACAGAATATTGGTCGGGCGATGGACGTCCGCAACATCGTCATCCTGACCGGCGCGGGGATCAGCGCCGACAGCGGCCTCGCCACATTCCGGGGCGCCGACGGCCTGTGGGAAGGCCATCATGTTGAAGATGTCGCGACGCCCGAGGCTTATCGCCGCGACCCGGCGCTGGTGCATCAATTCTACGACGCGCGCAGGGCGCGGCTCTCTGAAGTCGAACCCAATGCCGCCCATCATGCGCTGGCCCGGCTCGATGCCGAATGGCCGGGAGAGCTGCTGATCGTCACCCAGAATGTCGATGACCTCCATGAGCGGGCAGGGGCCAAGCGCCTGCTCCACATGCATGGTGAGCTGACCAGCGGCTGGTGCCTTGCCTGCGACCAGCGCTTCAGCTGGTCCGGCCCGATGGGCGAGGGCGCGAGTTGCCCGTCCTGCCAAACCACCGGCCAGGTCCGTCCCGACATCGTCTGGTTCGGCGAAATGCCCTACGACATGGAACGCATCGACGCCGCTCTCCGCAATGCCGACCTCTTCGTCTCGATCGGAACCTCAGGTGCGGTCTACCCGGCCGCCGGCTTCGTCCAGTCCGCCCGCTATTGCGGGGCCCACTGCATCGAAATGAACCTGGAACCGAGCCAGGGCAGTCTTTTCTTCAACGAAACTCGTCTTGGGCGCGCCAGGGACCTTGTGCCCGAATGGGTCGAAGAAGTGCTCGCCTAACCCCGTATGCGATAGGCCCGTTCGGCCCGGATCACGTCGCGATTGGGGATCAGCGCCGAATCCACTCCATGCAGTGTCGCCCCAAGGTCGGCGCTGACCGGCGGGCAATTGATGAAGAAGGTGTGGCGGGAAGTCGCGTCGGCGGTGGCCGCGACGCGGCTGCAATCGACCGTGACGACCTTCTTGGGCAAGAGGTCGAGCATGCGCGGGCCGTCGGCGCCAAGCCGGTCGGGATTGGCCTTGGTCTTGTCGGAGATGAAGAGGGCTCGGTCGCCTTCATTGTGATAGACGGTCACCCGGCGCCCCAGCCTGGGCAAGAGCCGCAGTTTCTGGTCCGTCTCGAAGGCGTCGTCGTCCTCGTCGGGAGCGGCGAGGATGATCTCCTGGAAGACCCGCAGGAGCCTCGTCGGGTCCTTGGCGATCAGCGCCTGGAGGCCGTTGCGGAGCACATAGGCGCCCATGCTGTGGGCAAGCAGGTGTAGCGCCTGCCCGCAGACTTCCGCCTCAGGCATTTCGCCGAAGAAATCGACGAGTTTCAGGAATGCCCGCGCTACCGCTGCTCCCGATGAGCGGGCGTCGTCGCGGTCGCTGTAATAGGACATCCAAGGGATCATCTTGCCGTCGGACGGCCAACTGAACACGACGACATTCACCGGCTTGCCGTTGATGATCGTCTGCGTCGAGATCCGCGAGGCGGCGAGCAGCGCGTCGCTGAAGCTCTCGTTGAAGCCGTGGATGAAGACGACGGTGTCCCTGCCGCCCTTGCTCATCTGAGCCTTCAAATCGTCGAAGAAGGCGGCGCTGCCCACCTTGATGAAACCGCCCGCGGGATCCTTGGCCGGCGTTTCGGAATAAACGTTGACCTGCGCTGCCCGCCCAGCGCCGGGCTCGAAATCCGCCCAGCCGTAGCGAAGCGCCGCGACCCCATCCGGATTGAAGCGCGCGCCGAACACCGCCGTCTTGTTGTCCGGCTGCAAATTGCGGTTGGAGATGAAGAAAACTCGTGCCCTGGCCATGACGACCCCCTTGCCCGAGCGGCCGGGAATCTGCGCCTTTCAAGCGGACAGTGCAAGCTTCAGCTCGCTGTTAGCCGACCCACTCGAGCCCGATTTCCTTGTAAAGGCCGCGATCCTCGTCCCAGCGCGGATTGACCTTCACGTGCAGGAACAGATGCACCTTGCGGCCGAGATGCTCTGAAATCTCAGCCCGCGCGGCCGCGCCAATGGCCTTCAGCTTGGATCCACCCTTGCCGAGAACGATGGCTTTCTGGCTGTCGCGCTCGACCAGGATCTGCTGGTGGATGACGGTCGAACCGTCCTTGCGGTCTTCCCATTTCTCCGTTTCGACCGCTGACGCATAGGGTAGTTCGGCATGCAGTTGCAGGTAGAGCTGCTCGCGCGTCATTTCCGCTGCGACCATGCGGTCGGTCGCATCGGAAAGCTGGTCTTCGGGATAATGCCACGGCCCCTCGGGCATGGCGTCGGCGAGATGCTGCTTGAGGTCCGCGACCCCGTCGCCTTCGGTCGCCGAGATCATGAAGATTGCTTCGGGCTTGAACCGCTCCGACAGCTTCGCCGCCAGCACCAGCAAATCGTCCTTGTTGGTGATGTCGACTTTGTTGAGGACGATGACCTTCGGCTCGCTCCGCTTCTCGAAACCTTCCAGCGCCGCCTCGACCCGCGCGCCGACCTTCGCCGCCGCATCGATCGTCAGCAGCACCCGGTCCGCCCCGACCGCACCTTCCCAGGCCGCCGCGACCATCGCCCGGTCGAGCCTGCGGTTGGGGTCGAAAATGCCCGGAGTGTCGACCAGCAGCATCTGCGCGTCGCCCTCGATGGCAATGCCCATCAGCCGCGCCCGCGTCGTCTGCGCCTTTGGGCTGACGATCGCGACCTTCTGCCCGACCAGCGCATTCACCAGCGTCGATTTGCCGGCGTTCGGCGCGCCAAGCACCGCCACCAGGCCGCAGCGCTGGGTCAACGCAATTTCTCCAGCAACGCCGCGGCCGCCGCCGTCTCGGCGTCCTGCTTGCTCTTCGCTTCCCCTTCCGCCTCGCCGCCATTCTTGACGGAAACCCGGACGCGGAAGGTCGGCGCATGATGCGGGCCGGCGCGGCCGATGACCTCATAGACCGGCGGCGCAAGGCTCATGTCAGCGACCAGTTCCTGCAAAGCCGACTTGGGGTGCTGCGGGGCGCGCTTCTGGCTATCGACATAGCCGCCCCAGGCCGACCGGATGAAAGCCTCCGCCGCCTCGAATCCCGCCTCCAGGAACAGGGCCCCGATCAGCGCCTCGACCACATCACCGACGACATTGTCGCTGTCGCTGGCGCGGTCCTCGCGCGCCTGCTTGCCGAGCTTGATCTGCCCGGGCACGCCCAGCGCCCTCCCGACCTCGGCGCAGGTCTCACGCGCAACCAGGGCATTGTACCGCCGCGACATCTGGCCTTCCGGTTCGCCGGGAAACCGCTCGTAGATCCATTTCGACACGGCAAGGCCAAGCACCCGGTCGCCCAGGAATTCCAGGCGGTCGTAACTGTCCTTGCCGACGCTCGCATGCGTGACCGCGCGCTCGTACAACGCCAGGTCGCCGGCCGGACGCCCCATGGCCTTTTCGATGAACGCCGCAAAATCGCTCATGGACGGTAACCCTTGCCGATACGCTCCGGCCGAAGGGCCGTGAACCAGGTCCAAGGCAGCCAATAGCTGGCACTGCCGTCGGTTGACCAGAAGGCGAAGCCGGCGCGGCCGACGATATGATCGATCGGCACCGGGCCGAGGCCGCCCTCGTAAGGCTGATATCGGCTGTCCAGGCTGTCGTCGCGGTTGTCGCCCATCAGGAAGACATGGCCAGCCCGCACCTTCACAGGCCCGAAATGGTCGCCGCGGGGATCGTCGACCTGGTCGATCACCAGCCAGTTGCGACCGTCCGGCAGCCGCTCGCGATAGACAGGATACCGGCAGAGCGTCTCGCCGCCAGCCTCGACCACCTGCGCCTCGGCGCCCTGGGCCACCCGGCAGGGGCTGTTGGGGCTGACCGGCACACCGATCATGTCCTCGCTCTCCTTGGGGATGCGCTGGCCGTTAATGACCAGCTGGCCGTCATCGACCGCGATCGTGTCGCCGGGCAGGCCGATGACCCGCTTCACCCAGTCCTCGTCCGATCCCGGCCGGCTGAAGACGACGACGTCGCCGCGCTTCGGCATGCCTGCGAAGATGCGCCCCTTGAAGGCCGGGAACTGGAACGGGAAGCTGTATTTCGAATAGCCGTAGGGCCACTTTGTCACGAACAGATAGTCGCCGATCGCCATGGTCGGCAGCATCGATCCCGATGGGATGCTGAACGGGGCGATGATCAGGCTGCGGAGGATCCACGCGCCGATCGCCAGGAGCACATAGAATCGGATTTGCGGCCACAACCCGCGCTTGGCGGAGGCCCTGTCGGTCTCGGTTACGGCGTAAGACATTGGCGGCCTTGTTTCGACCCGCCCGCTTCAGGTCAAGCGGGGTGGCATTTGGCATTGCAGGCTCTAAGAGGGCGGCGATGAGCGAACGGGCCAAAAGCGGCGATCCCTGGGCGAAGATTGAAGGCCATGAGCTGGTGCCGCTCGGCGATCTGTTTGTTGCCGAGCCCGACCGCCTTTCGCGCCTGTCGCTCGACATCGCCGGCATTCATTTCGAATGGTCGAAGACCCACCTCGATGCGGCGCTGATCGACGCGTTCGACAACCTCGCGGAGGCGCAGGACCTGGCCGGTGCTCGCAATGAGCTGTTCGCCGGTACCATCGCCAATGTGAGCGAAGGCCGCGCCGCGACCCACGTCGCCGAGCGCGGGCAGGGTGATCCGGCTCATGTCGCCCAGGCCGCCGGCCGCCACCAGCGCATGCGCTCGCTGATCGACGCCATCGAAGGCGGCGCATTCGGCGAGGTCCACAGCGTCCTGCATATCGGCATCGGCGGCTCGGCCCTGGGGCCGGAACTGTTGCTCGACTCATTGGGCCGCAACCTAGGCGGCTATGGCGTCAGCGTCCTCTCCAACATCGACGGCCAGGCGTTCGACGACGCCGTCGACCCGCTCGATCCGGAAACGGCGCTGATCGTTGCCGTCTCCAAGACCTTCACGACCTCGGAAACGCTGCTCAACCTCGAATCCGCATTGAAATGGCTGAAGGATGCCGGGATCGACGATCCCTATGGCCGGGTCATCGCCATCACCGCCAATCCGGACGAGGCGCTGCGTTTCGGCATCGACGAAACCCGTATCCTTCCCTTCGATGAAGGCGTCGGCGGCCGCTACTCGCTCTGGTCGGCGGTCGGTTTCTCGGCGGCTTTGGCGCTCGGCTGGCAGGCGTTCGAGGAATTGCTCGAGGGCGCAGCCGAGATGGACCGCCATTTCCGCCTCGCTCCCCCCGCCGCGAACGCGCCGATCCTCGCCGCTTTCGCCGATTTGCTCTATCGCCAGAAGCTCGGCTGCCAGTCGCGCGCCGTCTTTGCCTATGATGAGCGGCTTCGCCTGCTGTCTTCATACCTCCAGCAGCTGGAGATGGAATCGAACGGCAAGTCCGTGAGCGAAAACGGCAAGCCTCTCGGACGGCCGTCAGCCCCTGTCACCTGGGGCGGCGTCGGCACCGACGCGCAGCATGCCGTCTTCCAATTGCTCCACCAGGGCAGCGACACGATCCCTGTCGAGTTCATCGCCGTCACTGAGCATGAAGACGGGCAGGACCCCGCGCACCATCGCGCGCTGCTCCTCAATGCCTTCGCCCAGGGAGCCGCGCTCATGGCGGGCGAGCAGAGCGATGACCCCTATCGCGCCTGCCCCGGCAACCGGCCGTCCGCGACCATCCTCCTCGACCGTCTCGACCCGCGGACGCTTGGCGCGCTGATCGCCTTTTACGAACACCGCGTCTTCGCCAATGCGGTCCTGCTCGGCATCGACCCGTTCGATCAGTTCGGCGTCGAGCTAGGCAAGCGCCTGGCGCGCCAGCTCGGCGAACCGGAATCCCGCGACGGCTTCGACGCGTCGACACGCGCGCTCATCGAAAGGGCAGGGCTTTGAGTGAATTCGACCTGTTCGTCATTGGCGCCGGTTCCGGCGGGGTCCGCGCCTCGCGGATCGCCGCCGCGCACGGCGCCAAGGTCGCAGTCGCCGAGGAGTTCCGGGTCGGCGGCACCTGCGTCATCCGCGGCTGCGTGCCCAAGAAGCTGCTCGTCTACGGCGCGCATTTCGCCGAGGATTTGAACGACGCTGCCATGTTCGGCTGGGACGTCCCCAAGTGCGAATTCAGCTGGCCCGTCTTGCGCGACAATGTCCTTGCCGAAGTCGGCAGACTCGAGGGGCTCTATAAGCAGACCCTCGACAACCATTCCGTGAAGATCTTCCATGAACGTGCCGAGCTGACCGGGCCCAACAGCGTTCGCCTCTCATCGGGCGAGGAAATTCGGGCCAAGCATATCCTGATCGCCACCGGCGCACGCCCGGCCATGCCGGACATCGAGGGCATCGAACATGCGATCACCTCGAACGAGACGTTCCTGCTCGAACAGCTTCCGAAGCGGATCGTCATCGCCGGCGGCGGCTACATCGCCAACGAATTCGCCGGCATCTTCCACCAGTTCGGCAGCCATGTGACGATCGTCAATCGGTCCGACGTGATCCTGCGCGGCTATGACGAACAGATCCGCGACCGCCTGCTGCAGATTTCGCTGACCAAGGGCATCGAATTCCGCTTCAATTCGATCTTCAGGAAGATCGAGAAGCGCGACGACGGTTCGCTGTTCCTGACCATGGAAGGCTGCGACCATATCGAGGCGGATGCGGTCCTGTTCGCCACCGGCCGCCAGCCGAATGTCGAAGGCCTCGGCTGCGAGGCGGCCGGCATCAAGGTCGGCGAAAAGGGCGAGATCATGGTCGATGAGGACAGTCGCACCAACGTGCCCAGCATCTACGCCGTCGGTGATGTCACCGACCGCGTCCAGCTGACGCCCGTAGCCATCCGCGAGGGCCATGCCTTCGCCGACACGGTCTTCGGCAACAAGCCGTGGCGGGTCGACTACAATTGCATCCCCAGCGCCGTGTTCAGCCACCCGCCCTTGGCCGGGGTCGGCATGACCGAGGGGCAGGCCCGCAACAAGCTCGGCTCCGTCCGCACCTACACCTCCGACTTCCGGCCGATGAAGAACGTGCTTGCCGGCCGCAACGAGCGCTCGCTCTACAAACTGGTCGTCGATGGTTCGAACGACCGCGTTGTCGGCATCCACATGATCGGCCCGGACGCGCCGGAGATCCTCCAGGCCGCGGCCATCGCTGTGAAGGCCGGCCTCAAGAAGGCCGATTTCGACGCCACCATTGCGCTCCACCCGACCATGTCGGAAGAGCTTGTGCTTATGCGTTAAGCTCGTTCCGGGGGACCATTTGCAGCACGACGCGATCATCATCGGGGCCGGCCACAATGGCCTTACCTGCGCTTATTATTTGGCGAAGAAGGGCCTCAAGGTCGCGGTCCTCGAGGCCTCGGCGAATGTCGGCGGTGCCGCGATCACCGACGAGTTCCTGCCCGGCTTCCGCAACAGCGCCGCCAGCTACACCGTCAGCCTGCTCAATCCCAAGGTCATCCGCGACATGCAACTGGAGCGGCATGGGCTGAAGGTGGTGCTTCGCAAGCTCGACAATTTCCTGCCCGGCGACGGCGCCTATCTGCTTGCCGGCCGTGGCGGGCTAACCCGCAAGGAAATCGTCCGCCACAACGCCGCCGACGGCGACGGCTACGACCGCTACATGAAGGAGCTGGAGACGGTCGTCCCGCTGATCCAGAAATGGATTTTGCGGACCCCTCCCAACGCTGGCTCAGGAGTGCGCGGACTGAGGGCGCTGGCCTCGATGGGCCGTGACCTTGCTGGTTTGAAGACCGACGAAATCCGCATCGTCCATGAATTCGCCACCAAGAACGCCGGCGACATTCTCGACCGTCACTTCAAGGGCGACCTTGCCAAGGCCCTGTTCGGTTTCGACGGCATCGTCGGCAACTTCGCTTCACCCTATACGCCTGGCACTGCCTACGTGCTTCTCCACCATTTGTTCGGCGAAGCCGCAGGAGTCCCCGGCGCTTGGGGCCATGCCATCGGCGGGATGGGCTCCATCACCCAGGCCATGGCTCATGCCTGCCGCGAAAAAGGGGTCGACATCCTGCTTGGCCATCCGGTCGAGGAAATCATCATCGACAAAGGGCGAGCCGCGGGCGTTGTTGCAGGCGGCAAAGCTTGGCGTTCGACAATTGTTGCCGCAGGCGTAAATCCACGCCTGCTGTTCGACCGACTGGTGCCAAAAGGCGCGGTAAATCAGACGTTTGAAAGCCATATGGAGCATTGGTCTTGCGAAAGCGCGACCTTCCGGATGAATGTCGCACTGTCGGAATTGCCCAAGTTCACCGTACTTCCGAAGAAAGGCGATCATTTGACAGCCGGCATCATCATGGCGCCGAGCCTCGATTACATGGATCGCGCCTTCGTCGATGCGAAGAAGGACGGTTGGGCGAAGCAGCCGATCATCGAGATGCTGATTCCCTCGACCCTCGACAAGACACTCGCGCCCAAGGGCAAGCATGTCGCATCGCTGTTCTGCCAGCACTTCCGTTACAATCTTGGCCCGGGGCGCAGCTGGGACAAGGAAAAGGACAAGGCGGCCGACCAGATCATTGCGACGGTGGATGCGCACGCGCCCGGATTTGCCGCCTCGGTCCTCGGCCGCCAGATCCACTCACCCCTCGATCTCGAACGGCGCTTCGGCCTGATCGGCGGCGACATCTTCCACGGCAAGATGGGCCTCGACCAATTGTTCAGCGCCCGGCCGATGGTCGGCCATGCCGATTACCGCATGCCGCTGAAGGGCCTCTACCTCTGCGGCTCGGGCGCGCATCCTGGCGGAGGCGTCACCGGCGCTCCCGGCCATAATGCAGCCCGCGCCATCCTCGCCGACCGCAAGCCTTGGCGCCGTCGCCGTTGAAGCCGCTCGACGGAATCCGCGTCCTCGATTTGAGCCGCGTCCTCGCCGGCCCCTGGTGCACGCAATTGCTCGCCGATTTGGGCGCGGAAGTGATCAAGATCGAACGGCCCGGCGCCGGCGACGACACACGCCACTGGGGTCCGCCGTGGCACAGCCATGGGGACGAGAAGGTCGCCGCCTATTTCCTCGCCGCCAACCGCGGCAAGAAGTCCGCCGCCATCGATTTCTCCCAGCCTGAAGGAGCGGCGCTCGTCCGCAAGATGGCGGCGGCCAGCGACGTCGTCGTCGAAAACTTCAAGGTCGGCGGCCTCGCCAAGTTCGGCCTCGATGCCTCGACCCTCCGTGCCGCAAATCCGCGCCTCGTTTACGCGTCGATCACCGGCTTCGGGCAGGACGGCCCCTACGCCGATCGCGCCGGCTACGATTACATCATCCAGGGCATGGGCGGGTTGATGAGCATCACCGGCCTGCCCGACGGCGAGCCCGGCGGCGGACCGATGCGGGTCGGCGTCGCTGTCGTCGACCTCTTCACCGGCCTCTACGCCAGCAACGCTGTCCTCGCCGCGTTCAACCAGCGCCATGTGACAGGGGAGGGCGCGACCATCGATTTGTCGCTCTTCGACACCCAGCTCGCGATGCTCGCCAACCAGGCGACCAATGCCCTCATCTCGGGCAAGGATCCGCCGCGGCAGGGCAATACGCATCCCAATATCGTGCCCTACCAGCCGTTCGAGGCCGCCGATCAGCCGATCATCATCGCCGTCGGCAACGACCGCCAGTTCGCCCGACTCGCGGACCTGGTCGGTGCCCCCGAATGGGCAAACGACGCGCGCTTCGCCTCCAACGCCGACCGCGTCGCCAACCGCAACATACTCGTGCCGCTGATCGCCGAACGCATCGCCAGCAAGCCCGCAGCAGAGTGGCTCGACAGGCTCGAAGCTGCGGGCATCCCGGCCGGACCGATCAACCGCATCAGCCAGGCCCTCGGTGACCCTCAGGCGGAGCACCGCAAAACCGTCCGCCATTTCGGCTCCGGCGCGCTCGGCGAAATCCCGACCGTCGGATCGCCACTGCGTTTCAATGGCCAGCGCGCCGACGCCGATCTCCCGCCGCCCGCGCTCGGCGAGCACACGGACCAGGTTTTGACGGAGTTCGGGCTAGGAGCAGCCGAAATCGAGCGCCTCCGTAGCGCCGGTGTCATCGCCTAGTCGATCTTTTCCTCACCGTAGCGGGTCTGGATGAAGCGCCCTTGCGTCTCGAACGCAGCCATATCGGCCTTCGCCAAACTCTCGGAAATATCGGCCAGCGCCTTCCGGCCCGCGTTCAAGGCTTCGACCAGCCGCCCGTCGACACTGACACCTTCGCCATCCAGCTCCCCGCGATAGGCGGGTGGCACGTGCAGATATCTGTCGATCAAGCCGGGCAAATGCACCGACATCAACCGCCGCGCGTCCTGCGCACTGGGGTCGAGTGTCGGCAGCCGCTCCAGCGTCTTCTTGAGATCCGGCAGCGCCGCGGACATTTGGTCGATCTCGGCCTGCGCAGGGGCGGGCAGGGCCGCCCGCGTCCGGTAGATATAGCTGTCGAACCTCTGCACCATTTCGCCGTTCGGCAGGTCCGGCGTAACTTCCGGCTTGGCGATTTCCTTGCCGCCGGAAAACGCGATGGCCGCGCCTATGCCGATCGCGAGCCCGACCGCAGCGAGGAACCCGAACATGCCGATCGGCGTCACGAGCCCTACCAATATCGTCAGCACGCTGATGACGCCGACGGCGAGGCCGATCTTGACGATCGTCGCGACCAGCCCCTCGTTCAGCCGCTTGAGTTCGCGCCTGCGCGCGTCGCGCACCAGCCCGCTGCGGCTATCCAGCTGCGCAGTAACGCGGTCGAAGCGTGCGACCGCGCGGTCAACCTTGTCGGTTACTCCGGTCATTTGCTCTCAATGGGCGTGAACGGGGATGCGGCGCTTTCCAGCTTGTTCTGCGCCACGCCCTCGGCCCGCGCGATATAGCCCTTCGATTTCTCGACCTCGTTCCCCAGGGTATCGACCGTCTGCTTCATGTTGGCGAGCGCCGTCAGCTTGAACTGGTCGATCTGGTCCATCGTGTCATAGATGTTCTGGAAGGCGCGCTGCAGCGTCTCCAGCGGAATCGTCGAGCTTGCCGCCTGCTCGTGGATCGCGCCGGTCTGCGTCCGCAGCATTTCGCCGGTCGAGTCGATCATGTTGGCGGTGGTGGTGTTCAGCGCCGTGACCTGCTCGAGCACCAGTTTCTGGTTGGTCATCGCCTGGGCGACGGTCACCGCCGTCCTCAGCGCCGACACCGTCGTCGTCGACGCGCGGTCGACGCCCTTCACCAGCTCGACATTGTTCTTCTTGACGAGGTCGAGCGCGAGATAGCCCTGCACCGTCACGGCCATCTGCGTCAGCAAATCGGTGGTCCGCTGCCGCGTATAGAACAGCGCGGTCTCGCGGATCGCCTTGGCCTTGGCCGGCTCGGTCGCGTCAAGCTCGTTGGCCTTGTCCTCGAGCTTCGCGTCCAGCGCCTTGGAGATGTGGATCATCTGCTCCAGGCGGTGCATCGTCTTCCAGAGGCCCGCGCGCTCGGTGTCGATGGCGGCATTGTCCATCAACAGCTCGTCCTTGCCATTCCCCAGTCGCCCGAGGATCGCCGAAATGTGCGTCTGGGAGCTGCGATATTTGTCGAAATAATTGTTGATGCGGCGTCCGAAGGGGATGATCCCCAGGAACTTGCGGGTCGTCAGGGACTTGCTGTTTTCCTTGGGGTCCAGCTCCTCGACGGTGCGGCGAAGCTCGACGAGGTCGGCGCCGATGCCGGTGTCGCTGTCGATCGCCTTCACCGGCCGGTCGAGGAAGCGGTTCGAGGCATTGGCGGCTTCCGCGATTTCCTTGCGGCCCATCGCCGTCAGTTGGTCGACCTTCTTGCCGAATTCCGGGCTGTTGCTGTCCAGCGCCGCCAATTCGCTGACGAATTTCGCGACCTTGTCGTCGAGTTCGCTGGTCTCACTGTCCTTCAGCGGCACCAGGCCCGCGGCCTCTTGCACGGCCACCGGCTGCAGCGCCTCGGGCGGGTCGAGCTTCAGCTTGTTCGCCGTCTTCGTCGTCGTTTCCGTGCCTGCCGGATCACTGGCCATTTGTTCGTCTCCCTGCCCGCGCAAACTGCGCTTCCAGCGATGAACCACTGGCAAGCGCCGCGCAAGGCTTCAACTGTATTATAAGAGTAATACGGAATCGCTTCAAGCGATCACGATGTCAGCGATGATTTCGGTTCCAGTTGCCGGACGCAGGCGCTAAAGGGCGCGCGGGGGCGGAAGGCATCGACGTTGGACGACACGCGCAACTGGGTCCTGCTCTACTCACGTACCGGCGATAATAACCAGGCTCTGGCACTGGCAAAGTCGCTCGGCCAGCCGTTCGAAACCAAAGAGCTCAAATATAATTGGTTGCGGCGGTTCGGGCTGCGCCTCGGACCGACCTTCCTCACTCTAGATCGCGATAGCCGCAAACAGCTGGCGCCGCCCTGGCCACCGCTGGTCATCGCCGTTGGCCGCTGGAGCGTGCCGGTGGCCCGGGCTATCAAGGCGAGGAGCAAAGGCCGCTCGCGGGTCGTCTTCCTCGGCAATCCGCGCATCGACCCGGCTCATTTCGACCTTGTCTTTGCCACCCGCGATTACCTTGAGCCGCGCGGCCCGAATGTCGTTGTCGTGCCGATGCCGCTTGCGGCTTCAACCGCGAGCGATGTCGTCTCGGCCGATTGGGCCGTCCACCTTCCGCATCCCCGCACGCTGCTGTTGATTGGCGCGTCGATCAAATATTGGGAGCTGGCGCCGGCAAGAGTCGCCGAGACCGTCCGTTCGCTCGCCGAAAAGGCCAATGCGGCCGGGGGTTCGCTGCTGGTCAGCGGAAGCCCGCGGACTCCGGACGAGCTTCTGCTCGCGGCAGGGAATGCGCTTCGGCATGCCCGGCATGGATGGATCGCACCCTCGCGCACATCCGGACTTGCCGCCATGTTCGCGGCCGCGGACGAGGTCGTGGTTACGGGCGACAGCATGTCGATGGTGACCGAAGCGGTGTTGACCGGGAAGCCGGTCGGGCTGGTCCCTCTCGATCTCAACAATAAGGGCGCGAGGAAGATTGGCGTTGTCGCCGCTTCCGAAGGCTCCGGCTCAAAGCGACGCGACATGCGCCGCTTTTGGGCCGAGCTTTGGGACAAGGGCCTTGCGGGAACGGCGCTGCGCCCGAAGACGGCGGCGGTCGCGGCTTCGGCTGCAGCCGCTGCACTGATCGTCACCGCATATCTGGCGACGACCCCCATCGCGGAGGCAATCGAGCAGCCGGTTTCCGTTGTGGCGCCAGCCTTCGGAGCAATCAGCGCTGCCGTCATCGGCCTCTGGCACGGTATCCAGTCGCTGATGGACGCCGCGCAGCGCGACGCCGGCGCCTTGTGGCTCGCGGCATGGGAACCGCAAACGCCCTGGTATGTGAAGCTGATCGCAGGCCTGACGTCGGCGTCCGCCATTTCGCCAATCGACCTGACGCCCGATGTCATCCCTGTTATTGGCTACATGGACGACCTTTTCCTTTTGGCGATCGGCATGTTCCTCACGGCACGCCTGATCCCGAAGCCGCTCATGGCAGAATTGCGTGAGCGCGCGGTTTCGGTCGATTTCACCATGGCGCGGCGAGGAGCGGCGACCATTGCCTGCATCTGGCTCGCGGCTGCGGCTGCGGCGCTGGTGCGCGGATTAGGGCTGTTCTGACGGCGACACGCTAGAGTCCGGAATGGGCGGAAAGCGGACTCTGGGTGTCGGATCATGCACGAGCGCGCCTCGGCCGGACAGATGACTGCGCCCAATAGCGCGACTCTTAAATAACGTTCATGAATAAATATGAACGGCTGTCTTTATTGATATTCACATTAAATGCATCCGAAAGAGCTCATCAGCTGTTGTACTGAACGACAGCGCTGAAATTCGCTGCATTTTTGAAGGAAATGTTATGAGAGTATTTTCAAAGCTTCTCGTCGGTGTTGCCGGCGCGAGCGTCGCCGCTGTTGCCTTTCCGGCTTCGGCCCAGACTTATTATCCGCCGACTTATCCGCCGACGTACAACCAGGGCTACGGCCAGCCTAACGTAGTCGGGCAGGTGATCAATTCGGTCCTCGGCGGCGGCCGCTACGGCACCTATGGCCAGGGTAACGACCGCGTCGCGGTCGACCAGTGCGCCCGTGCCGTGGAAGTTCGCGTCAGTCAGGACAATCGCCGCGGCGTCTATGGCCGCTGGAACAACGCTTACGGCAATCAGGGCTATGGCAACCAGGCGTACAACCAGGCCTATGGCCACGCGCAGGTAGTCGGCATCACCGGCGTCGAGCGCAAGCGCAACGGCCTTAAGGTTTCGGGCCTGATCGACACCCGCATGGGCGGCTACGGCCAGTACAATCAGTATGGCCAGTACGGACAGTACGGTCAGGCAAATCCTGGCTATCCGAACCAGGCCTACCCAAATCCCGGTTATCCGAACCAGGGCTATGGCAACCAGGCCTATAACGCGGCCTATGCTGACCTCAGGTTCAACTGCCGCGTCGATTATCGCGGCCAGGTGACGGAACTCAACATCAGCCGCAATCGCCGCGGGTAACAGTTTGCGCGATTGCGGAAGAGCGGGGGCACGGATGCGCGCGGTTCGAAAGAGCCGCGCGTATTTGCATTGGCGCCAATCGGCGTCGGCGGCCTCCTTACATTCCGCACTCTTCATCCCCATCTAAGCTTGGCTACCAGTCGTAATCGACGGTCCCAGGCGTTACGCCACTCCTGATTCCCTCCTTGACGCCTCTCTAGCCGCGAGCGGCCAATTCCGGCCGTTCTGGAAGGAAGGATCAATTTCATGAAACTCTTCGGAACTGTCCAGTCGTTCGACAAGGACAAGGGCTTTGGCTCGATCAAGCCGGAAGCCGGCGGCGACGCCCT
This sequence comes from Sphingomonas alba, assembly GCF_023516555.1. Lineage (GTDB taxonomy): Bacteria > Pseudomonadota > Alphaproteobacteria > Sphingomonadales > Sphingomonadaceae > Sphingomicrobium > Sphingomicrobium album. The sequence goes on along the minus strand of NZ_JAMGBD010000001.1, from coordinate 687,488 downwards.
GCGCTTCGAAAACAGTGCAATCAAATGGAATCGCAGCGACCATCCCCAGGCCGCACAGCGCCTATCTTATGAGATGGGGACGGGCACGGACGGCAAGCCCTGCGCAGTCAACCTGAACTCGATCTAACGCAAGGGGGACAGGCGGAGGCCTGTAATCCTCCGCCTGTCCGACCACTTTGCTTCAATGAAGGAACACAACATGATGGAACATACCTGGCCCAAACGGGCACTGCCGATACTCCTGACCGTCACAGCCATCGGAGGTGCGCTTTTTTTCGCCTTTTCATGATCGCTGGCGGCACTCAACCGAAGGAATTTCACAGATGAGCAAGACCATTCAGGACATGTTGCGCGACCCGCCAATCGTCATGATCCTCGACATGGGCCTGGGCAGCCGCGAACAGAGTTTGCCAGTGGAAAGTAGCAAGTCGGCACAGGCGTTGCCGGCAGACCCTAAGGCCGCCAACGACCGATGAGCGCGCCAAAATGGCCGGCAAAACCTCACTTACATTTCCGGCTCCTGCCTCTTCGGCTGGGCCCAATCCAATTCACCATACGTTGCCACTCGCCTCTCTCCCTCGGCCAAGGATCCCCATGACCCGCTCCAATACGACCGCCGAATGGCCTCGCCTGATGCTCGATACCTCGCAACTATGGGACGACGCCGCCATGGTAGTCGCCCTCCGCTCCTGGCGCATCATCGCGGGCGGTCCCGCCGTCGCCCGGCAGGAAGTCGAGCGGATGATCAGCGAAAAGGTCGAAGCTGGGGCGGAGCTGGCTGGGGCGCTGATTGGCGGCAAGGTAAATTCTCCCCAATCGGCCGCTCGCAAGGCGCTCAGTATTTACGCAAAGCGGGTGCGCGAAAACCGCCGCCGCCTCGGATGAATCGTGGACTGGTATAAACTGGCGCTGGTCCCGCTCACGATTGCCGTGATGCCCCTTTTCTTCGTGAGCATTTGGTGTGGCCTGGCCGCACTCATCGCAATTTATGCTCTCGCGGCAAGGCTCGCCAACAAGGACTTCGACCGCCAGTCTCGGGACCGGGCCAACGCGGGAATGCCGATCGACAAGGACGCCGATGGGTCGACCAAGAGCGCCAGGCGATAGTTTCGCGCGACTCTCGTTCTTTAAGGCTTCGCGGCGTCGTACTCGTCTTCTGTGGGAAGATCCTCGAAGGCAGGCAAATAGCCCTTCGCCCGGTAGACGGCTTCGGTGACATAGGTCGGGCTGCCGCTGCCCCAGACATAGACCATCGGTACGTGGCCTCCTTGGGGCTGCGTCCGATATTGGCCTTGTGGCTTTCTCTTATCCATCTCGTCCCCAGGTCTTCACCAGAGACAGGATAGGGCGTTGATCGATAAATGTCTGTAGCGGGTCGAGATTTCGGGCCAAGGCTAGAGGCCGATTTGGATCGAAAGCAGACTCTACGCCAGTTTGACCGGCCGGCTGGAAACCACGCTCAATATCTCTGATAACCGCGCTGACCTGCACGAAGGGGAGGCCGCACGTGATCGACATAAGGCCGGCCACTGCTGACGACGCGGACGCGATCGCCGCCATCTATGGCCACCATGTCCTCCACGGGACGGCCAGCTTCGACGAGATTCCTCCGCCCGCCGCATTCTGGAAGGAGAAGATCGAAGCAGTCTTGGGAAGAGGATGGCCCTTCCTCGTCGCAACGGCCGGCGGGCAGGTCGTCGGTTATGCCTATGCGACGCAGTTCCGCGACCGTCCTGCTTATGCATTCACCTGCGAAAACAGCATCTACATCCAGCCCGACCATGTGGGGCAGGGTATCGGCAAAACCCTGCTGGGCAAATTGATCGCTGCCGCGCGCGGCAAGAGGTTCAGGCAGATGATCGCCGTCGTTGGCGGTGCCGAGCCGGCCTCCGTCGCCCTTCACCGCTCCCTCGGCTTCGTCGAGGCTGGCCGGATGAAGTCGGTCGGCTTCAAGTTCGGGCGCTGGCTGGACACCCTCTACATGCAGCTCGGGCTCGCCGACTCCTGAAAACTATTCTGGGTTAGCCATCCTTATTTGGAACACTCGTTCCGCTTGCCGAACGTTAACCATTGGCTTGAACCCTTTACTCACCTTGTTCGGCCTACATGCACGTCATCTATCTAACCGGCGGCTAGAGGACGGCATGCGTAAACACCTTCGCAATTTGTGGAATGACAAGCGCGGCAACGCGCTGATCCTGGCGGCTGCCGCGCTCCCGCTTTTGCTGGGTTCGGCCGGCCTTGCCACCGACACCATCCAGTGGGCCCTCTGGAAGCGCCAGCTGCAGCGGGCAGCCGATTCGGCCGCTATTGCGGGCGTCTACGACCGCGTCGCGCATACTGGCGGCACCGACAACGTGCCGACGGCGGTCGATCACGATCTTGCGCTGAACCAGCACACCAACATCAACCTGATGACCAACTATCCGCAGCTCAGCTATCCGGCTGACGCGGGCAGCAACAAGAACCAGGTTCGGGTCGTTCTGCGCGTCCAGCGCTCGCTGTCATTCAGCTCCATGTTCATGGCCGCCGCGCCAATGATCACCGCGACCGCGCAGGCGGCCACTGTCGGTGTTTCGGGCGAATTCTGCGTGCTCAGCCTTCAGAACAACAGCAAGACCGGCATCCAGGCGACGGGTAACAACTCGATTACCATGGACTGCGGCATGATGACCAATTCGACGGCGACCAACGCAGCGGCGGGTCAGGGTAGCGCCAACGTGACGGCCACGACGCTCGCGGCATCTGGCGGCATCCAGCAGTCGAAGACCTGGAACATTAACAGCTATCAGCCTTACTCGCCGTCGCTCGAAGATCCTTATGCGGACCTGACGCCGTCGGCTGCTGACGGCGACTTCGACAATTGCGTGGATACGACCACCGCCTACAAAGGCAAGGCCCTGACCGTGAACAACGGCAACACCGGCTTGGTGATCAACGGCGCCGATGCCGCAACTTCGGGCGGCGCCTGCTTTGCCTCGCTAAGTGTTCAGAGCAATCGTGCGCTGACGCTCAAAAACGGTGTCTTTGTCGTCAACGGCGGCAACGCCGATATTCAGGGTAACCTGATTCTGGACAATGCGGTCCTGTTGCTGACGAACAAAGATTCGTCGACGACCGCCTCCATCGGCAAGTTCGACAACAACGCCAGTGGAACGATCAGCGCGACAGCCATGACCTCGGGTAAATGGGCCGGAATGGCGCTCTACCAGGACCGCCGCGCCGTCGACGATGCACCGACCGGCAACATCACTGCGTCGAGCCCGAACAAGGTCAACGGCAACTCGACCCAGAAGGTCACGGGCGTGCTCTACTTCCCGAGCCAGCAGCTGACCTATAACGGCACCGGCACGGGCACCGCGACCTGCACGCAGTTCGTCGCCAAGCGCATCTATTGGTCGGGCAATTCGGGCCTCAACAACTTCACCAAGAATTGCACGCTCAAGGGCATCACGGCGATCACCGCCCCGCAAAAAGTGAGGCTGGTCGCGTGATCCGCCTGGTTCGCTCTCTTCGTTCGGACGAGGATGGCGCCGCCATCATCGAGCTGGCGCTCGTCGCGCCCGTGCTCGCTTTGCTGACGATCGGTACCGTCGACATGGCGAACGCATTTGGCTCCAAGCTGCGGCTGGAGCAGGCTGCTCAGCGTTCGATCGAGAAGGTCATGCAGACGACGGGTGAATTGACCGTCGAGGACACGATCGCGAACGAGGCCGTCTGCCAGTACAATGGCACCAACGAGGACGGCACCTGCAAGTCGGCGCCGCTGACAACCTCCGACGTCACGGTTACGCACCGGCTTGAGTGCGACGGCGTTCTTAAGGAGACGACCGCCACTGACGATGATTGCCCGGTGGGCCAGAAAGAGTCCCGGTGGATCCAGGTCCAGGTTGATTACGACTACGACCCGCTCTTCTCGTATCACTTCTCCGCGATCGACAACGGCAAGTATCACATCACGACAATCGCCGGCATGAGGACGGAATGATGCGCCTGCTTCGCAAGCTTCGGCGCAACGAGCGCGGCGCGGCGGTCATCGAAATGGCCTTCGCTCTGCCAACCCTCATCATCATGCTCTGGATGTTGGTGCAGATGGGCCTCGTCTTCCGCGCCATGTCGGGCATCCAGCACGGCCTGGGCGAAGGTGCACGTCTTGCGACCCTCTATCCGCAACCCACCAACCAAGAGATCCACGACAAGATCGAAGCCGCGGTCTACGGCATTGGGCCCGGGAATTTCACGATCCAGGATCCGGTCCCCGGCGCCGCTGACGGCGCCAACTATCTCGACCTGACCGTGACCTACACACAGTCGACCGACATGCTCCTTTTCCCGGGGCCGGATATTTCCGTCACGCGCTCGAAGCGCGTCTGGGTCGCGAGCTAGGACGCCTTCTTGGTCCGCGCCGCGAAGAAGGCGGCGATGGCCTGCTTCACCTCGTCGGACGTGAGCCGCTCGCCGAAGTGGCCGTTTTCCAGCTCCATTCGCTGTAGGATTTCGTCCGTGTCCTCCCGCCGCAGCAATCGCTGGGTCAAGCGCAAGGCCTCTGTAGGCTTTGCGAGCAAAGCATCGACTTTGGAAACCACTGCTGAGTCCAGTTCTCCCCTCGGCACGACATGGCTCACCAGCCCGAATTCCATCGCTTCCTCGGCGCCGAAGCTCTCGCCGAGTAGTAAATAGCGCGCCGCGCGGCGCCGCCCTGCCAGCCGCGGCAGGATCAGCGAACTCGCCGCTTCCGGCACCAGGCCGAGATCGACGAACGGCATGACAAATCGGCTGCCTTCTTCGGCCAGCACGATGTCGCAATGGAACAGCATGGTGGTCCCGATCCCCACCGCATTGCCATGCACTGCAGCGAGGATTGGAACCTGGTTCTTCGCCAGCGCCCTCAGCAGGCGCCAGACCGGGATATCGGTTGTGCCAGGCGGCGGCATCTCGGCGATGAAGTCTGCAAGGTCGTTGCCCGCGGTGAAATCCTCGCCAACGCCCTCCAGCGTGATGAGGCGAATGCTGTCGTCGTCGGCCGCGTTCTCGATGGCGTCGGCCAGCGCCGCATACATGGCGACGGTGATGGCGTTGCGCCGCTCCGGCCGGTTCATGCGGATGCTGAGGCGACCGCCTCGCCGTTCGACCTGGATATGCTCGCTCATCAACGGGTCCTTCGCGAATAGGATGACGGGAGGGATAGCAGTCGCTATCGCAGCTTCAAGCCAGCCTGATCCTGAGGACCGCAATGAAGTTCTTCGCCGACACCGCCGAAATCTCCGAAATCCGTGAGCTCGCCGACCAAGGCCTGCTGGACGGAGTCACCACTAACCCGAGCCTGGTGCAGAAATCCGGCCGAGACTTCATCGAGGTGGTCAAGGAAATTGCCGGCATCGTGAAGGGCCCCGTTTCCGCCGAGGTCGTCGCGCTCGATCACGCAGGAATGATGCGCGAAGCCGAAGTGCTGCGGAAGATCGCCGACAATATTGCGGTCAAGGTGCCGCTGACCCCCGACGGCCTCAAGACCTGCCAGAAGCTGACGAGCGACGGGACGATGGTGAACGTGACTCTCTGCTTTTCGGCAGCTCAAGCGCTGCTCGCCGCGAAGGCGGGTGCGACCTTCATCTCGCCCTTCGTCGGTCGCCTGGACGACATCGGGCAGAACGGGATGGAACTGATCGCCGACGTTCGCCAGATCTACGACCAGTATGACTTTGAGACCCAGATCCTCGTCGCCAGTGTCCGCCATCCAATGCACGTCGTCGAAGCGGCGAAGCTCGGCGCCGACGTCATGACTGCACCACCGAAAATCATCCAGCAGCTATTCAAGCATCCGCTGACCGACGCCGGCATCAAAAGCTTCCTCGCCGATTGGGACAAGACCGGTCAAAAGATTGGGTAGGGGCGGCGCACGCAAGTAGGAAATTAACCGGTTCGGGCGTATCGTTTCGGCCATGGGCAAGGTGATTTCCTTCGAGGATCGCGCGGTAGCGCGGCTGCGCGAACGGCTCGGCGCGGTCGAAGAGGCCAATCAGGACCTTCTGGCCTTCGCCCGCGGCCATTCTGGCGCGGTCGCATCGATCCACGAAGCGATGCTGGCGGCGCTCGATACCGATAGTCTCGAGAGCCTCTTCCACGTCGTTACACAGGAATGGCCGCTCATCCTCGGGCTCGACTCTGTCGCGCTGGCGCTGGTCATTGGCGACCAGGGATTCCGGGCCGACGCTGATGGCGTCCAATTCGTCGCGCCGCAGATCGTCGATAGGGCGGTGAAGGGCGTCGATGGTGTCGAAATGCGCAATGTCGGGCGCGGCCATCCACTTTTCGGCCCGGCCTGCAGCCTGATCCGCTCCGAAGCGCTAGTCCGAATCGATGCCGACAGCCCGCTGCCTTACGGTCTGCTCGTGCTGGGCCAGCGTTCCGAGCAGAAGCTCGACGGCCGGCACGGCTCGGAATTGCTGCTGTTCCTTGGCAACGGCCTCGCCGCTATGATCCGCCGGTGGCTGACCAACCCGACGACATAGGCCTGTCTCATCCTGCCCAGGCGCTCGCCGTCCGCTGGGCCAGCTTCCTCGCTCACGACCGTCGCCGCTCGCCGCACACCGTGCGCGCCTATGTCGCGACAGCACACCGCTTTCTCGAATTCCTCGGCCGCCATCGCGGCGAAGAGATTGGCCGCTACGGATTGCTGACGCTACCGGCATCGGATCTGCGCGCTTTCCTGGCCGATCGGCGTGCCAGCGGACTGGGCGCCAGCTCAGCGGCGCGCGAGATGTCGGCGGTTCGTGCATTCCTTTCGTTCGCCGCAGAAGATCTCGGCGAGATCCCGCAATTGCCGCGAACGCGTGCGCCCAAGCGCCCGCGCACTTTGCCGCGCCCAGCGAGCCCCGACGACGCCCTCGCTTTGGCTGAAGAGGCCGGCTCCGCCAGCGAGGATTGGACCGCTGCGCGCGACATGGCGATTCTGCTGCTTCTCTACGGTTCCGGCCTGCGAATCGCCGAAGCCATGGGCCTTCCGGCTTCGGTGCTGCCTATCGGCCGCACTCTTCGCGTCACAGGGAAGCGCAACAAGACGCGGGTCGTACCGGTCGTCGACGCCGTTCGCGAGGCGATCACGGCTTACACACAAGCCTGTCCATATCCGTTGACCGGCAGCACGCCATTATTCCTCGGCGCGCGAGGCGGGCCGCTCAATGCGGACCTGGTCAGGCGTTCGGTCCGCTCCGCACGCCGCCGGCTCGGGCTACCCGACAGCCTGACCCCGCATGCACTTCGACACAGTTTCGCGACTCATTTGTTGGCGGGAGGCGCCGATTTGCGCTCGTTGCAGGAGCTGCTTGGCCATGCCAGCCTGTCATCGACCCAGATCTACACCCAGGTAGACGCCGCCCAGTTGCTCGATATCTATCGCCACGCCCATCCGCGAGCCTAGGTCTCAGGCCTTGGGCGGTTCGTAATTGCGGTGCGTCCAGACTCGCCAGAAATAGCCGATCACAAGCACGGCCATGATCCCAGTCGAGATCGGCCCAAGAACATCGTCGATCCGCGCATAATTCTCGCCCATCTTGAAGCCGGCTAACGCGAGCAACGCCGTCCAGGCACCAGTCCCCAAGATGGATGCAACAAGGAAACGACGGAACTGCATGTGGAGTAGGCCGGCAGGAACGGAGACCAGCGAACGTACGGTCGGAACAAGGCGTCCCAGTAACACGAATGGCAGTCCGTGGCTCCGAAACCAGCGATCAGCGCGTTGAACTTCCGGCCAGGTAATGGTCAGCCAACGGCCCCATTTGTCGATGAACGGATGCAGTCGGTCGAGGCCCAAAGCGCGGGCGGCGAGGTACCAGACGATATTGCCGAGCATGGCGCCGCTCGTCCCGCTGAGCACCACTAAGGCATAGCTGAGCTTGCCCTGACCAGCGGCGACACCCGCGACCGGCATGATCACTTCCGAAGGAATGGGAGGGAAAATGGTCTCCAGGAACATCAGGAAGCCGATGCCGAGATAGCCCGATTGCTCGATCAGGCGGACAACCCAGTCACTCATATTTTATGCTGCCCGCCGATTCTCAATCTTCGCTTCGATGGCATCCCATAGGCGACCGGCGGTGTCCGTCCCGTTAAATTTGTCGATGGCTACGATTCCGGTGGGCGAGGTGACGTTGATTTCGGTGAGCCATTTGCCGCCGATGACGTCGATGCCGACGAACAGAAGGCCGCGGCGTTTCAGCTCGGGACTGAGCGCTTCGCAGATTGCGCGCTCACCATCCGTTAGTTCGGTGGCCTCGGCGGTCCCGCCCACGGCGAGGTTGGACCGAAATTCGCCAGCGCCCGGCCGCCGGTTGATGGCCCCGGCGACTTCGCCGTCGATCAGCACAATCCGCTTGTCGCCGTCCGCAACGGCAGGAAGGAATGCCTGCAGGACATGGGGTTCGCGATAGGTCGCGTTGAACAAGTCCATCAGCGCCGAAAGGTTCGCGCCGTCGCGCGTGATCCGGAAGACCGAGCCGCCAGCGAACCCGTGCAGAGGCTTGAGAACAATGTCGTCGTGCGCCTTCAGGAATTCGCGCGCTGCACCCAGCGAGCGGGTGACCATCGTCGGCGGCATGAAGCGAGCAAAATCGAGTACCCAGATTTTTTCGGGCGCATTGCGCACCGATGCTGGGTCGTTGACCACCAGTGTCTCGTCCCGGATGCGTTCGAGCAGGTGCGTCGCCGTGATGTAGCCAAGGTCGAAGGGCGGATCCTGTCGCATCAGCACGACATCGACGTCCTTGCCCAAGTCTAGGATCTCGAATTCACCCATCCGGAAATGCTCGCCGGAAACGGCCTGGACCGTCACCGCGTGCGCACCGGCATAGAGACGACCGTCCTGCCAGGTCAGCGCGTCGGCCAGATAGTGATAGAGCTTGTGCCCGCGCGCCTGTGCAGAAAGCATCAATGCAAAGGTCGAATCGCCGGAGATGTTGATCTTCTCCAGAGGGTCCATTTGCACGGCGACGGTCAGCGACATGGGCCCGCCTCTAGAGTGGGTGAAGGACTCTGTCACCCATGCCAGATATTGGCGAGATGGCGGGGCAGGCGGCCCGGCACCAGGAAGACGGCATCGATGCGGATGTCATCGCCTTCGCGGGCAAAGCGGGGCGCCAGCCGCTCGGCGGCGACGACGACGCGGCGCAAGCGGTATTCGTCCAGGGACAAGGCCGCAGATTCCTCCGTGGCTCGCGCCTTGACCTCGACAAACGCGACGATCCGTCCGCGTCGCGCGACGAGATCGACTTCGCCACCTGGCACCCGTGCGCGGCTCGCCAGGATTCGCCAGCCATGCAGACGCAACCACCAGGCGGCGACGGTTTCCGCCTTGCGACCGCGCTGTTCGGCGACGACTCGCCGGTTCAGCGCCCAAGCTCCAGCGCGCGGGAATAGGCACGCTTCTTGGGGATTTTGAGACGGGCAGCGACGTCGGCGGCGGCGCGCGACGGCGACATTTCGGCAAGGGCAGCGCGCAAGGCCGTATCCAGGTCCTCCTGGGTTGTTTCCCGCTCGTTCGGCGGTCCAACCACAATGACGATTTCGCCCTTTGGCGGAGCGTCACCGTATTGCGTCGCAAGGTCGGCCAGCCCGCCCGCCACGCATTCCTCGTGGAGCTTGGAAATTTCGCGAACCACCGCCGCGTCGCGATCGCCGAGGACTGCGGCAAGGTCGGCCAGGCTGTCGCCCAGCCGTGGCCCACTTTCGTAGAAGACGAGGCTGGCCTTGATGTCGGCGATTTCGCCTATGGCATCGCGCCGCGCCTTCGATTTCGCCGGCAGGAATCCGGCGAAGAGGAAGCGGTCTGTCGGGAGACCGGCGACGGTCAGTGCGGCGATCGCTGCGCAAGGACCGGGGATTGTGAAGATCGGAAGGCCCGCCATCCGCGCCGCGCGCACCAGCTTATAGCCAGGGTCGGAAATCAGCGGCGTTCCAGCATCGCTGACCAATGCGACTGCTTTGGCGGCAATCGCATCCAGCGCCTTCCGGCGATCCTCGTCGCTGCTGTGATCGTGATAGGTCACCATCGGCGCGCGCGCGCCGGCATGCGCTAAGAGCTTGGCGCTGACCCTTTTGTCTTCGGCGAGGATCAGCTCAGCCCGCCGCAGCGTTTCGGCCGCGCGCGGGCTGAGATCGGACAGATTGCCGATCGGCGTTGCGACGATATACAGGCCTGGGGGGAGAGACTGATCCATAGGTTGAGCGACCAATGACACCTTCCTTCGACTGGCGGCAAGCGCGGCGAGTTTTCACAGCAGGAATCATCTGCAGCGTTTTCGCGCTGTCGGCGTGCCAGACCAGGCCCCCGAGTGGCCCCAGGCCCGGGGAAATCGAACAAACCCAAACCGGCGCCAAGCAGCGCGTGGCACTGATCGTGCCACTGACCGGAGAGGACGGCGGCATTGGTACGTCCATCAGCAATGCCGCGCGGCTGGCCCTGCTCGATATGGCCAACCAGACCATCGACCTCACTACATACGACAGCACGCAGGGCGGCGCGGCCGCAGCGGCGGCCAAGGCGATAGGAGAGGGCAATGGCCTGATCCTCGGTCCGCTGTTGGCTGAGGATGTAAGAGCCGTCGCGCCAGTGGCGCAGCGCGCGCATGTGCCGGTTATCGCCTTCTCCAATGATGAAGGAGTTGCCGGCAACGGCGTCTATATTCTTGGCTTCACGCCAAGGCAGTCGATCGGCCGGGTCGTTGCCTTCGCGGGCAGCCGCGGTGCCAAACGTTATGGGGCGCTGGTGCCGTCCGGCGTTTACGGCGAGCGGGCCGCGCAGGCCTTCACGGTGTCGGTTCAGCAAGCAAGCGGCGCGGTCGGCGCGGTCGAGACATACAACCGCACCGCCGCAAACGTCCGGACCGCCGCCAATGCGCTAAATGGCAAGGGCCATTTCGACGCAGTGCTCATCGGCGATAGCAGCCGTGTCGCGACGCAGGCCGGCGCGGCCGTGAAACCCGGGCCGCGTTTGCTTGGCACGGAGCTTTGGGCGAACGACCATGCCATTGGCGCGACGCCGCGCATGCGCGGCGCCTGGTATGCGGCGGCGCCAGATGCACGGTTCAACCAGCTCGTGACCCGATATCGTGCGCGCTACGGCAAGGTGCCTTACCGCCTTGGCAGCCTGGGCTATGACGCCGTCCTGTTGACGGTGCGCGCGTCGCGCAACTGGGGAGCCGGAAAACCCTTCCCGCAGCGAGTCCTTACGGAGAGCGACGGTTTCGCCGGAGTCGATGGGATCTTCCGCTTCGGCCGCGATGGAGTTGCGGAGCGGGCGCTCGAAGTGCGAGAAGTGACTGCGGCGGGAACGACCGTCGTTTCACCCGCGGCGACCGCCTTCCCCTAAATCGCTTCCATCACCGTCAAAAAAGAGTCATTCTCCCGCGCGGAAGCCAAGTGCGGGAGTGTCGATATGACTCCGTTCGCAATTGGGGTGGTGGCTGGTTTGATGGTTCTTCAGGCCTCGATCGCGGGTCCAAGGGACGATTACGCCAATTGTCTGCACAAAATTCAATCGCAGGCAGAAGCCCAGAAGGTGGCCCCAGACCAGTATAGCGCCTTCGCCAAGCAGCAATGTTCCTCGCAGGGCGCGACCTTCAAGGCAGCGCTCGTCGCCTTCGACACAAAGAATGGTGTCAAGCGCGACAGGGCATCTTCCGACGCCGACATGCAGCTCGATGATTATGTTGCGAGTTCACAGGAGAAATATGCGGCGAAGGTGAAGTTCGACGCGCCGCGCGCAGCGCCAGCACCGGCGCCCGCGCCGGTCGTCGCGGCCGCAGCCCCGGCGCCCAAGAAGGACTGATCAGGCGGCGATTTCGCCGAGAATCGAGTCGAGGAGCAAACGTCCCGCCGGCGTGACGGTGAGCCGCGTGCCTTGCCGGCCTATCAAGCCCAGCCTTTCAAGCCGCTCCACCGCCGATTGGTCGACCATGGAGTCGACGCCGAGGCGAAGGGCCAGCTCGTCCGTATCGATACCTTCAGCGAGACGCAGGCCCATGACCAGCGCCTCATGGGCCGCCTCGCGGTGCCTAAGCGTCTCTTCCTCGACCATGCCATGGCCATTGCGGGCGACTGCGGCGAGAAAATTTTCTGGTTTCTTGTGCCGGACCGTGCGCTGGCCGAGCCTGCGCCCATGTGCACCCGGGCCGACACCGGCATAGTCGCGGTAGCGCCAATAACTGAGGTTGTGGCGGCTCTCTTCGCCGGGGCGGGCGTGGTTTGAGATTTCATAGAGCGGGAGGCCGGCGGCCGCCGTACGCTCCTGTGTCAACTCGAACAATTCGGCGGAATGGTCGGCGTCGAGCGGCTCGAAATCATGCTTGGCGACCATCGTCGCGAACCGCGTGCCCGGCTCGATCGTCAGCTGGTACAGCGACAGGTGGCCAGTGCCGAAGCCGAGCGCCCGCTTCAGCATGGCATCCCATTCGACCATCGACTGTCCGGGCAAAGCATAGATCAGGTCGAAGCTGACGCGCCCGAAGTACCGTTGCGCGGTCTCAAGTGCGGCGAGCCCTTCGTCGACGCAATGAGCGCGGCCAAGGAAGGCGAGCGCCCGGTCATCAAGGCTTTGAAGCCCAAGGCTGACACGATTGACGCCGGCGGCTGCGAGGTCGGCGAAGCGTGCGGCCTCGACCGACGAAGGATTGGCCTCCAGCGTGATTTCGATGTCGTCATCGGCGCGCCAGTGCGTTCGGGCCGCCCCGATGATCGCCGCTGCGGTCGCCGGTTCCATCAGCGAAGGCGTGCCACCGCCGAAAAAGATGGACGTCAGGCGCTTGTCGGGCAGAAGCTGAGCTTCGTAGGCGAGGTCAGCTAGCAGCGCCTCGCGCCATGCCCTCTGGTCGATTCTGTCGCGGACATGGCTGTTGAAATCGCAATAGGGGCACTTCGAGACGCAGAAGGGCCAGTGCACATAAAGTGCCAGGCCGTCCCGCTGCGGGACGCCTGTCGACACATCCTTAACCGTCTGAATTGCAAGACTCGCCGTCATGATGCGCTGGGTCCTTATTGCCCTATTGGCGGCAACGCCATGCTCGGCGGCGAGCGTGCCCAACCCGCACTGGCCGGCACCGGCCGATCGTGGGCCCGACCTGCTGAAGTCCGTCGTCCTCAAGGCCCACAATTCAGCCCGCAGCAAGTTCGGCGTCGCACCTGTTACCTGGAGCGACGAACTCGCCGCTGGAGCCATGGCGCATGCCCAATATATGGCCGCGACCGGCATCTACGGACACGACCAGACGCCTGGCCGCCGCAAGAAGTCCGGCGAGAATTTGTGGCGCGGCACGCGCGGCGTCTTCTCCTACGACATCATGGTCGGCGTGATGGTCGATGAGGCTCGATATTTCCGCCCCGGCGCTTTCCCGGACAATGCCGTCAACGGCGATTGGCATTCGGTTGCGCACTATACGCAGATCGTCTGGCCGACGACGACCGAAGTCGGCTGCGCGCTGGCGAGCTCGGTGACCACCGACTATTTCGTTTGCCGCTACGCCCCGACCGGCAACAAGGATGGCTTCTTCCTCGCCAGCGGCCATGATCCGCTCGCACCGATTCCGGCTTCCACGCAGCTAGCCCAGAGTGGCGACTAGTTTCCTGAAGGCATCGGCCCGGTGGCTGATGCGGTGCTTCGCTTCCGGGTCGAACTCGCCGAAAGTTTGGTCGTAGCCATTGGGCACGAACATGGGGTCGTAACCGAAACCCTTGTCGCCACGCGGCGGCCAGACGAGCGTTCCATCGACGCGCCCTTCGAAGCTCTGCACCTGCCCGTCATCGGGCCAAGCCAGCGACAAAGCGCAGGCAAAATGGGCGTCGTGACCGGCATCCTCGCCCGCTGCCTCGACTTCGCGCCAAACGCGCTCCATCGCCCGGCCGAAATCGCGAACGCCATCTTCGTCTTCTGCCCAGCGCGCAGAGAAGATGCCGGGCAATCCGTGCAGCGCGTCCACCGCCAGGCCGCTGTCGTCGGCGAGGGCAGGAAGCCCGGACAGGTCTGCCGCCTCTCGGGCCTTCAAATCGGCGTTGTCGATAAAAGTGTTGCCGATCTCCTCCGGCTCCGGGAGCCCGAGCTCGGCCGCCGACACACATTCGATTCCAAGCGGGGCCAACAGGTCCTGGATTTCCTTGAGCTTGCCTGGGTTATGGGTCGCGATGACCAGCTTTTCGATGCTCTTCACCGGCCCGCCGCCTTCAGTTGCGCCTGGAAAATCTCGTTGCAGCCGATGCGGGCCAGCCGGAGAAGGCGGAGTAGGCCTTCCTCGTCATAGCATTCCCCCTCGGCCGTCACCTGCGCCTCGACGATATTGCCGTCGGAGGTGAGGACGAAATTGCCGTCGCATCCGGCGGCGCTGTCTTCGATGTAATCTAGGTCCAGCACGGCCTGGCCATTGTGAATGCCGCAGCTCACCGCAGCGACCTGCTTTTCGATCGGATCGACGTCCAACTTCAGCCCGTCCACTGCAAGGCGGAGCGCTACCCAAGCGCCGGAGATGGAGGCGGTGCGGGTGCCGCCGTCTGCCTGGATGACGTCGCAATCGACGGTAATCTGGCGTTCGCCAAGCTTCGTCAGGTCGACGACTGCGCGCAGTGAGCGGCCGATCAGCCGCTGGATTTCCTGCGTACGGCCCGACTGCTTGCCCTTGGCGGCTTCGCGGTTGCCACGCGTGTGAGTGGCACGCGGAAGCATTCCATATTCGGCGGTGACCCAGCCCTGGCCCTTGCCGCGCAGGAATGGCGGTACGCGATCCTCGACGCTGGCGGTGACGAGTACACGGGTTTCGCCGAAGCTGACGAGGCAGGAGCCTTCGGCATGCTTGGTGAAACCGGGTTCGAACTTCAATTCACGCATTTGGTCGGGGGCGCGGCCGGAGGGGCGCATGCAGGTCTCCTGATACTGGTGCGGGCCGCTCCCTAGACCGGGCGGCGGCGCAATCCTAGATGTCCCGCACGATGAGCGCGCCGATCCCAGAACTGACCGACCGCATGCGCCAGATCTTCGGACTGGTGGTTGAGGCCTATATCGACCGGGGCGCACCGATCGGTTCCAAGATGCTGACTGGCAGCGTCAGCCTGTCGCCGGCCTCGATCCGCGGTGTCATGCAGGACCTCGAGGAATTGGGGCTGCTCTCCCATCCGCACACCTCTGCCGGGCGGATGCCGACGGAGACCGGGCTAAGGCTCTTCGTCGACGGCATCATGCAATCCGCGCTTCCCAATCCTGCCGACCAGGCAACCATTGAACGGCAAATCCGCGACCGGCCGATCGAAGAGGCGCTGGAGGCGGCGACCGCGACCCTTTCCGGCCTGTCCGCCTGTGCAGGAGTCGTGCTGACGCCAAAGCAGGAGTTGCGCCTTCGCCAGTTGAGCTTCGTGCCCCTGTCGCCGGGCCGGGCGCTGGCAGTGCTCGTCGGCGCCGACGGCTCGGTCGAGAATCGCGTCGTCGACTTGCCCGCCGGAACCAGCACCGTCGCTCTGGCCGAGGTCGGCAATTACGTCAGCAGCCGCCTGGCTGGGCTGACACTGGCACAAGCCGAGACGCGCCTGAGGGCCGAGATCACCGAGCGCCGTGAAGCAATCGACGCCGCCGCCGCCGAGTTGGTCGCGTCTGGCCTTGCCAGCTGGAGCAGGGACGCGGCGCAGCGTCCGGTGCTGATCGTTCGTGGCCAGGCAAATTTGATCGATGAGGCCGCGGCCGCCGACCTTGAGCGCGTCCGCAAGCTGCTCGAAGAGCTGGAAGACCGGCAGGAAATCGCCCAATTGCTGGAGCAGGCGCGCGAGGCGGAGGGTTGCCGGATCTTCATCGGCAGTGAGAACCGCATGTTCGCTTTGTCCGGATCCAGCGTGATCGCCGCGCCCTATCGCGGGAGCGATGGCGCCGTGGTGGGCGTTGTCGGTGTCATTGGCCCCACGAGGTTGAACTATGCCCGCGTGGTCCCCATGGTGGATTTCACCGCGCAGGCGCTGACGAGATGGATGGCATGAACGACGAAAACGACAAGCTGCACGACGAAGCCGAGGAAATCCGTTCCGGGACGGCGGCGGACTCGCCCGAGCTCCAGGAGCACGACCAGTTGGCGGCGCTGCAGAAGCAGTTGGAGGAGGCCAATTCGAAGGCGCTCTATGCAGCGGCCGAACTGCAGAACGCACGCCGGCGAATGGAAAAGGAAGTCAGCGACGCCAAGGCCTATGCCTCGGCCGGCTTCGCCCGCGACATGCTGGCGATCAAGGACCATCTCGACCGGGCGCTAGCGGCGGTCGGTGACGACCTGCGCGCCGACAAGACGGCGGCCAATTTCCTGGCGGGCATTGAATCGACCGCTCGCGAGCTCGACCAAGTGTTCAGCCGGAACGGCATCAGCCGCGTCGAAGCCAAGGGCCAGCCACTCGATCCCCACAAGCATCAGGCGATGATCGAAATCCCCAGCGATGAGGTCGAACCGGGAACGATCGTCGAAGAAATGCAGGCCGGCTATGTGATGAAGGACCGGCTGCTGAGGCCCGCCCTCGTCGGGGTCGCGCGGAAACCCTGAGCTTTAGCTCTGGTATGACGGCAACGGGCCGTCCCAGATGAACGTTTCGCACCAGCGGCGCTCTTCGGCAGTCAGGTGCTGGGATGTCAGGCCCGGGCGCTTGAATTGTTGCTCGATGCGGTGACGCGGCGCCGGGATGTGGCGCATGACCGTCTCCGGCTCCAACTTGGCATCAAAGGCAATGCCGGCACGACGCTCGTTTACCCAAGCGATGTGACCGGAAATGACGAGGTCCTTCTTACGGAAGACCACGGGTGCGCCTTGGTAGGGGATTCCGTCGCCCTCGATGAGCGCGCCGTCCGCAGACAGGTTACGCAACATGACGTTGGCGAGCCCGTTCTCCGTCTCGATGGCCGCCGCCATCAACACGTTCGAGCGCCGTGAGCGCCGGTTCTGAGTGTTGGTGCTCTCGTCCATTGATGCGTTCACGTTTCCTCGAGGCCCCATGCCACCGCCAAACATCCGCGGAAGGACAGGTTTGCGCCGATTCCGGTAAATATTCCGCTAAGACCAGGGCTGCTTTCTGACTTAGGTTAATGAACTTCCCGATGTTGCGCGGCGCTCTTGCTGGCTAGGCTGAAGCGAGGCTCGACTTGTGCCTGTCCGGAAAGCAGCTCGGCAGCATAGCGACCGACTTCCGGACCATGCTTGAATCCGTGCCCCGAGCCACCGCCGACAATCAGGACGTTTGGCATATTGGGGTGGAAGTCGATCAGGAAATCGCCGTTGGAGCTGTTCTCATATTGGCAGACCTCGGCGGCGATCAGCGGCGCGTCACGAAGTAACGGGAAGCGTCGGTCGCGGTAGGCGATGATTTCATCGAGTGCTGCCTTCGTATGTTCCCGGCGCTGAGTGTCCGGATCGACGATCGCGCCGTCGCAATGATGGGCGAATTTGACGCCGCCGTTTTCGAGCGCCGGAAAGCCATAATGGAAATCGCCGTCACTGAACTCGGCCCAGCCAGGCAGGTGTGGCGACGCGAAGCAGGTTTCGCCCGCAGGAGGTGCGAAATAGAAGATTTCCTGCCGGGTCGGGACGATGCGGCCCCCCAGCAATTCTGGAAACATTTTTCCTAACCACGGGCCGGCGGCGATGACGAAGGCATCCGCTTCCAGCTGCGACCCGTCCGAGAGGCGAATTGAGGCTAATGCACCCTGAGAGCTCGGGACCCGAACCTCCAGCTGCTGATATTCGCCGCCCTGAGCCACGAATTCGGCGACTAGCGCCTGGACGGCGCGCCTCGCCATCAGCGCCCCGAAATGCGGCTCGTACAGCCCGAGTTCGACGCCGCGGAAGTCGATCATCGGGAAGCGCGCCTGTAGCTGCTTGGGGTCCATTTCCACGATTGGCAGCCCGAGGTCGCGGCTTGCGCTCAGGCTCTGGGCGAAGAAATCGTCGGGCGTGGTCGTGAAGAAGAGGACTCCGAGCGGCTGGAATATTGTCAGGCTCAAGCGCTCACCGAGCGATTTCCACTCGGCGAGACTGTCCCGAGCCATTCGCGAGTAGATCGCGTCCTTGCCATACGCGGCGCGCGTCATGCGCGATTCGCCGCCCGAAGAGGCCTTAGGATGGGCAGGCCCACTGGCATCTAACAATGTTACCTGATGGCCGGCACGACGGAGATATTCAGCGGTCCAGGCGCCGAACACGCCGGCGCCGACGACGGCGACACGGGCTTTCGATTGGGGAGCAATCACGGGCTTCATCGTGCCCATGTAGCAGCGCCGCCCGCTCCGGTGGAGCAAGCGGCGCTGAAACTATCGGGGAGCGGCTTGGACTGCGCACCGCCCCCCGTCGATCTCACCGTCCGAACGCCTTACGGAGGGTGAGGCCGATTCTGCGGGGCCATGGCGCTCGCGAGAGGGCAGCGGATGCCGCCAACTCGTCGCCCAAGCACAGCCCCGGCGATTCGTTACGGCATTGTTAGCACAAACTTGGTCGCAAAGCCCTTGGCCATTCGTCGATTCGTTGAATGTAGGCGCTCAAGCGAATGGCAGGAGCCCCTGATCGGGGACGGCGGCGAGGCGGATGCCATGCTTGTCGAGAAAGGCATGTCGAACGATTTCCGCTTGTTGCTCAAGGCCGTAGCGGTCGAAGGTTCGGCCAGGAATGAGGTCGTAGGAATAGCGACAGAAAGGATGCCTCATCATCGGCAGGTAAAAGCGCCCCTTGGTCTGGCTCTGCCAAACGTGGGTAAGCTCGTGGATCAGCAACCCCTGGAGTTCGAGCGGTGTTTTCGAAAAATCCTCTGACCAGCGCTGATCATCGGGATGAAAATGCACGTTGCCCGTAGGCGCCATGACGATCCCGCGCGGCTGGAATGGCCACCATTTGCCCCGGATGATCCGCACTCTGGAATAGTCGATGCTCTCTCCGAATACCGAGCGGGCAAGGTCGATTTCTCCTTCGGTGAGCGGGCGCGACTGCTTCATCGGAACTGCCTTAACATGCTTGCGGGCGGCATCGGCGCTCGCTAGGGCAAATTTCAAAGAACAACAGGAAGGAAAGTCCTCATGAGCGAGACCGCCGATCGTGTGAAGAAGATCGTCGTCGAACATCTCGGTGTTGATGCCGACAAGGTCACCGAAGGAGCGAGCTTCATCGACGATCTGGGTGCCGACAGCCTCGACATCGTCGAGCTGGTGATGGCGTTCGAAGAGGAATTCGGTGTCGAGATCCCCGATGACGCGGCCGAGAAGATCACGACCGTCAAGGATGCGATCGACTATATCGACCAGAACAAGGGCTGATCGGAGCCGATTTGGCCGCCTTGCATGACGCCAGTTGAGGCGGCACGAACGGCTTCCCGTATCGCGGGAGGCCGTTTGCTTTTGAACGGGATGGAGTAAGCGATGCGCCGTGTTGTGGTCACCGGACTGGGTCTCGTCACGCCGTTGGGCGGCGACGTCGAGACGACCTGGCAGAACCTGATCGAGGGCAAGAGCGGCATTGCGGCCCTGACCCGGTTCGACGTGACTGACCAGAAGGCCAAGATCGCTGGCGAAGTGAAGCCCAAGGATCATCCATGGGGCTTCGATCCGGACAAGCGCGTCGATTTCAAGGTCCAGCGCCAGGTCGATCCCTTCATCGTCTATGCCATCGATGCCGCGGGACAGGCGCTCGAAGACGCCGGCCTTGTGGAAATGGACGATGACCTAAAGCAGCGGACCGGGGTTTCGATCGGTTCGGGGATCGGCGGGCTTCCAGGGATCGAGAGCGAGTCCTTGGTGCTTTCGGAAAAAGGTCCCGGCCGGGTCAGCCCACATTTCGTGCACGGCCGGCTGATCAACCTGACCAGCGGCCAGGTCTCGATCAAATACGGGCTGATGGGCCCGAACCACTCGGTCGTCACCGCCTGTTCGACCGGCGCGCACTCGATCGGCGACGCGGCGCGGATGATCAAGGACGGCGATGCCGACGTGATGCTCGCCGGCGGCGCGGAATCCACGATCAATCCGCTCGGTGTCGCGGGATTCGCTCAGGCCAAGGCGCTTAACATGAGCTTCAACGATCGGCCCGAGCAGGCCAGCCGTCCCTATGACAAGAATCGCGATGGTTTCGTCATGGGCGAGGGCGCCGGCGTGGTGGTCCTTGAGGAATATGAGCACGCCAAGGCGCGCGGAGCGAAGATCTACGCCGAGGTTGTCGGCTACGGGCTGTCAGGCGATGCCTATCACGTCACCGCGCCGCATCCCGAGGGTAAGGGCGCGGAGTTGGCGATGCGCATGGCGCTGCGCAAGGCGGGCATGAAGCCTGAAGACATCGACTATGTGAATGCCCATGGTACCTCGACGATGGCTGACACCATCGAGCTTGCCGCCGTCAAAAGGGTGCTTGGCAGCGACCTGGGCGGGGCATCTATGAGCAGCACAAAGTCCGCGATTGGACATCTGCTCGGCGGTGCCGGCGCGGTAGAGACGATCTTCTGCATCCTGGCGATCCGCGACCAGATCGTGCCACCTACCCTCAATCTCGACGATCCTGACGAGGGCACCGAGGGCGTGGACCTGGTTCCGCACAAGGCCAAGAAGCGGCCGGTACGGGCGGCGCTTAACAACTCGTTCGGCTTTGGAGGTACCAACGCCTCGCTGATCGTGAAGGCCGTGTGAAGAAAAAGCTGCAGCGCATAGGCGCCGTCCTGGCGTTCGCGCTGATGGCGCTGGTGGGCTGGTCCTGGTGGGGGCCGGGGCCACTGAAGCAGAATACGAACGTCGTCATTCCTGAAGGCGCCCGGCTAGCGAGCGCTACCGACTACCTGTGGTACGCCGGCGCGATTAGCGGACCGCGGTGGAAATTCTACTATCTCGCTCGCCTGCTCGGAGAGGGTGACCCTATCCAGGCCGGGGAGTTCGAAATTCCGGCCCATGCCAGCCCGGACAAGGTTTTGGACATCTTGCAACACGGCAAGCCGGTGGCCCGGATGGTGACCATCCCCGAAGGGTTGCCGTCCATCCTCGTCATGGAAAAGGTCGAGGCCATTCCTCAACTGACCGGCGCCGCTCCGTTGCCGGCAGAAGGCTCCGTCCTGCCGAGCAGCTATGCCTGGCAGCAGGGTGAAAGCCGTGATCAGGTGATCGACCGCATGCAGGCGGCGATGACCAAAGAGCTCGACGCCGCCTGGTCCCGGCGGAAGGCGGGAAGCTGCCCGATCTCAACCAAGGAGGAAGCCATTACGCTTGCCTCCATCGTCGAGAAGGAAACCGGCAAGGCCTCCGAGCGGCGGATGGTCGCCGGCGTCTATTGCAATCGCCTTCGCATCGGCATGAAGCTGGATGCCGACCCGACGGTGATTTACCCCATCACCAAGGGGAAGCCGCTCGGTCGCAAGATCCTTCGCTCCGAGCTCAACGCCGACACCGGGTACAACACCTACAAGCGCGCCGGCTTGCCGGAAGGGCCGATCGCCAATCCGGGCAAGGAAAGCATCGCCGCCGTGCTCGATCCAGCGCCCACCAAGGCGATCTATTTCGTCGCCGACGGCACCGGCGGCCATGTGTTCGCCGAGACGCTGGCCGAGCATAATGCCAATGTCGCGAAGTGGCGCGCCATCCGCGCGGCTCGCGGCATCTAGCTAAAGCCCCAAGGCCTCCGCCTTGACATAGCCGACGCGGCGTTCGGTTCCGGCGTAGCCCCAGGCCCACCCCCGGGTATCATCCAGGAACAGCATCTCATCGCCGGCCCCAAGGGTGGCGATTTCTTCCGACTCGTCACTGGCGGCACGGCGCAATGGCGCGGCGGCGACGAGGTGGCGCAGCAGCGGCTCGGCATAATGCGAGGCAATCACCTGACCGGCGAGCGCGACGTCGGCCAGGTCCTGCCGGTAGGCGTAGTAATCAGGGTCCGGCGGATTCGAGACACCGGCCAGCGGGTAGCCGCCCTCAGCGGACGGCGTACGCCGGCTCGCGTGGCCGCTCTTGCTGCCCGCCTTGGCCGAAGGCCGAGCGCTGCCCGCTGCCGCCTTCTTCGCCTGCGCGGAGATTGCGCTTGAACCCTTCAAGAAACTCGGCCCCCTCGTGCGTCCGAACGACGAAGATATTGCGCCGGTCGTCCTGGTCTCGTTCGCGCCTGAGATAGCCGAGGCCACCGAGAGTGTTCAAGGCACGCGTGACTACGGGCTTCGACACGCCAAGCACTTTGGCAATGCCGCGGACCGTATGCGGGCCGGGGGTCAGATACACCAGCATCAACAACGCCATCTGACGGTTGGTAAGATCGGGTTCCCCCGACCGCACATAACCGATCAGCGCGCGCATCCACATGGAAAGCGAGCTGTCGTCCATTGGGTCTTCCTCCACGGATCGTGCTTGGAGGGGTAACGGGAGAGGGACCCTTTTGTTGCGTCGTCAAACCGAAAAAATGGCCGGATTCAGCGAGATTAGCCCGCATTCTGCACATTCCGGCTCCCATAACGGGACTCGAGGAGCGCAAAGGCGGCCCGCAGGCCAAGCGCCTCACCACCCTTGGGACGACCCGGTTTGGCCGCCGGCATCCAGGCAAATGTATCGAGATGCGCCCAGGGCGTGCCCTCGGGAATGAAGCGACGCAGGAAGAGCGCGGCCGTGACCGCGCCGGCCATCGGCGAGTCCGAAGCATTGGCGAGTTCGGCGACGTCGCTTTTCAGCATGTCGTCGTATTGATCCCAGAGGGGCATGCGCCAGACCGGATCAGTAACTTCGGCGGAGGCGGCGAGATAATCGGCGGCCAGCGCCTCGTCATTGGCGAACATGGCGGGCAGGTCGGGACCGAGCGCGACGCGGGCGGCGCCGGTCAGTGTCGCGAAGTCGAGAATGAGTTCAGGCTCCTCCTCGGCGGCCCTGGTGATGGCGTCGCCAAGCACGAGGCGGCCTTCGGCGTCGGTATTGTCGACCTCGACGGTCAGGCCGTTGCGCGACACGAGGACATCGCCGGGCCGGTAGGAGCCGGCGGAGACCGCATTCTCTACCGCCGCGACGAGGAGGTGTAGCCGCACCGGCAATTTCGCGCCCATGATCAGGCGGCCGAGCGCCAGCGCATGGGCGGCACCGCCCATGTCCTTCTTCATCAGCCGCATGCCGCCGGCCGACTTGATGTCGAGCCCGCCGCTGTCAAAGCAGACGCCCTTGCCAATGACGGCGAGCTTCGGATGCTTGGGATTGCCCCAGCGCAGCTCGATCAGGCGGGGCGCGCGAGCCTCGCTGGCGCCGCCGCCGACCGCGGCGATCATTGGATAGCCCTTGGTGAGCTTGTCGCCGGAGGTCACGTCGATGTTGGCGCCAAACTCCTTGGCGAGGTCGCGGGCGGTGGCTTCGAGTTCGGCCGGGCCCATGTCGGCGGGGCCGGTGTCGACGAGATCGCGGACGAGGGCGGTAGCTTCAGCGAGTCGAACCGTTTCATCGACGCCCGCGGGGTCCTTCGTGAGCAGCAGGCGAGGTCCCGTGGGGTCCTTGGGCTTCTTGTAGCGGGTGAAGCGGTGCTGGCCGACCAGCCAGCCGAATGCGGCGATGCCCGGATCGCCTTCCGCCAGCCGGTACGTGCCTTCGGGGAGCGCTTCTGCGAGCTTTGCCAGGCACCAGGGCGAGAGGGACGCCGCATTCTTGACCGTGCTGACGACATCGAAGCGATCGGCGCTGTCGCCAGGCAGGATGGCGAACTGGTAGGCGGTCTTGCCCTCAAACCTTTGGGCGGCGAGCAGGGCACGGCGGGCGGCGGGCTGACCCTTGAGCCAGCCGGCGAAGCTGTCCTTGTCGACAAGGTGAATGCCATGCGCCGGACCGCCACGGTCGGGTGCGATGAGGGCGGAGAAGTCGGTCATGCCGGGCGCTTTAGCGGCTCAAATGCTCTTTTGCACCGTCATGCCGGACTCGATCCGGCATCTGCCTTTCCTTGTTGCGGTTGAAGGCAGGCGGACCCCGGCTCGTTGGCCGGGGTGACGGTGCGGAGGGCGGCGAAGAAGGCGTCTCTTGCGGCTTCGTCTTCTTCGATGCTGATCTCGATCGTTTCTTCGATGCGGATCATGCCGGCGGCGGCTAGGGCGGCGCGTTCGTCTTGGGTGAGGGTGCGGGAATAGCCTTCCTCGTCATCCCAGGATCCCCATTCGTCGCCGTCGAAACCGGCGGGGGCAGGGAAGTCGGTGCGCCACTCGTCCTCCCAATCACGCCACACGCGCTGCGGGGCTTCGGGCTCGCTGTCACCCTCGTTTTCCTCTTCGGAATCCAACGAAAACGGGGGGTCGTTACCCCCGTTACCTTTGGGCTTCGGGGTGAGCAGCCGCTCGGCGTCGGCGATGCGGTCTTCGCTCATGGCGTCGAGCACGAGTTGCCACTCGCCGGTCAGGGCAGGCGGCGTCGCCGGCATCTCCCAGGCGGCCGGGGTCTTGAAGGTCGAACCAAGCTCGGCGCGGCGGTCGAGGCGGCGGAGGATGGAGAAGGCGAGCTTGTTGTCGAAATGGTGGCGTTCGCCCCAGATGCAGCCGTCGCGGACGATCTGCTCGGCGCTGCCCTTCAGCGACCGGGCAAGCAATTCGTCGGCGAGACGCTCGCGGGCCATGGACAAAGCGGCTTCCCAGGCGCGGGCGAACAATGGATCGCGGTGGCGCAAGGCATAGGCCGACTTGGCCGACATATTGCACGCTCGGCAGGCATCGCGGACGATGCCGGTCTCGGCCAGCGTCCGGCAGAAGAGCGCCTTGGTCGGACCGTCCCAGCCATCGTTGCGGAAGCGACGGGTTTCGAAGAAGCTGTCCTCGAGCGTCGTGGCGAGGGCAAGGTTGCTTTCTGGTTCGTGGTCGATTTCATCCATGAACCATATTGGATCATGGATTGGGGGCTGTAGGAAAGAATTTTTTTGCAATGCGGTAGAGTCTGCTTTCGACCCATTCCTGCCATTAGCGTGAGCTCATTAGACGACCTCGGCCCCAACGCCATGAAGGCCCGTCTTTAGGTCTCCCGAATTGATGCAAGGTTTTTGGAAACAAAGCGTATAGTGGCCTCTCCGCGTTTTTGATCAGCCATTTCGGGTCGGTCTAACGTCCGGCATTTCTGCCGAGCCAATCGCAGTCCCGCGACGATCTCGGTCTCCGAAGGCCTTGGCCATGGAATTTATTACGCCCTTACGTCCCGACGCCGCCGCCAGCCTTGCGTTGGCCTTGATAGAATCATCCCAAGCGCCACTGCTGGTGCTTGACGACCGGTTCGTGGTCATTAGCGCGAGTGCGTCGTTCTGCAGCGCCTTCGGGATTGTTCCGAGGGCCATTGAAGGCATTGCGCTGGCAAAAATCGGTAACGGTGAATGGGACGTTCCCCAGCTCAATGCGCTGCTTCGGGCGACGCTGGCCAACAATGCGGCAGTCGAATCCTATGAAATGAACCTGGTCCGTGACGGACACGCGACGGCCTGCGTCTCAATAAATGCGCAGCGCCTTGACCTCGGTGGCGGCCAACAGCCCATGATTGCGATGACGGTCACGGATATCACGTCGGCTCGGCTGGCGGCGAAGTTGAAGGATGAGCTGGTTCAGGAGAAGCAGATCCTGCTTAGGGAACTCCAGCATCGCGTCGCCAACAGCCTTCAGATCATCGCCAGCGTGCTCATGCAGAGCGCCCGCCGAGTTCAGTCCGAAGAAACCCGCACACACCTCTACAGCGCGCACAACCGGGTCATGTCGATTGCCACGCTGCAAAAGCAGCTGGCCATAACCTCGAACGACGAGGTCGAGCTTCGCCCCTACCTCAAGCAGCTGTGCGACAGCATCGGGGCTTCGATGATCGACGATGCCGAGCGAATCTCGCTGTCCTCGACTGCCGACGACACCAAGGCGACTGCCAACGTGTCGGTCAGTCTCGGGCTCATCGTGACCGAATTGGTCATCAACGCGCTGAAGCATGCCTTCCCAGAACCCGAGCAGAGCGGCTCAGTCACGGTTGACTATGCCGCTAAGGGAGAAGGTTGGTCGCTTACCGTCAAGGATGACGGAGTTGGCATCGGCAATGGCGATGGCGCAGGAACGCCGGGCCTTGGCACCGGAATCGTGGATGCACTTGCCAAACAACTCGGCGCAACCGTGACGACCAGCGAAAACGAACCGGGGACGAAAGTCTCGGTCGAGCACCCTTAGAACGTTCGGCCGAGCTTTACGCCGCCAAGCGATCACTGCTCGGCGACCTTCGCGTTCCCGGATATGGCAGACGCAAAGGTGGTGGCAGCTTTCCACCCAAAGGGGACTCTTGCACTGCAGCAATTTTTCGGCGTGCAGACGACTTGTTCGAGACGATCAATGTCTGAGGGAAGCGGGATCCCCGCGTTCGCGGGGATGACGTGGAGAGGCGAATGCCCGCGTTCGCGGGGATGACGTGGACGGGCGAGTCTCCGCGTTCGACCATTTGCGGGGTCGCTCCGAGAGTGGTTTGTTCTGGGGATTCGGTGGGGCAGTCATGCGAGTGAATCGCAGGACGTCAGTCCCGTCCGCTGCGCCGCGGGCTGGCCGCAATTCGCTATCTTTCGCGCAGTTCAGGTGACGCTGCGCGTCTCTTAACTGCGCTCGGCAGCTATTTGACCTGGCCCCTGATGGCGCCGTTGGGGAAGGCGTCATTGTGGACGTTGACGTAATAGTCGGATGCCTTCTTCATCAGCCCTTGGGTCAATTCGGGCGGAATCTGGGTGCAGTTGCCGCTGACGCCCTTGGTGGGCGGGTCCAGTTTTACGGCGACAGCGCCCGCAACGCCTTCGGCGCCAAGATGGATATGCGACATGGTTGCGGGGTCGATTCCTTCAACCTTCAGCTTGTAACAGAGGCGATCGTGAGCCGGATCGAGCTCGAGAATGGCCTTGCCGGTTCCGTCCGTATCGCCGGGACCCGGCACCTCGGCCGCACCTGTCATATTGGCGCTAAACCGCCGCGTATTGCCTTCCAAACCGCCCCCGGCGGAAACGGCGGTGGCAATCAGTGACGCCGACGCGGCGAACGATAGAGCGAACATTTGCTTGACGGTCATTGGACGGTCCCTCCAGCCCAAGAAGCGTTCGGCTTACTCTTCCTGGCCTGAGGTTCCAAGCGCCCACTGCGAAGCATTCATCGGCCTATGCGGCCGGGGGAGCCTCCGGCTTGATCTCGATCTCGGCCGGCTCGCTTACTGGCTGGGCCATCAACTCGGCCAAGTCTCGATCGCCTTCGTCGGCCATCTGACGCAGTGTGTCAGCCGTGCGCTGGTCCGTCGTCGATTGGGCGAGGCGGCGGCACATCTCGATACGGCCACGCATCTTGGCGATCAGTTGCTCGCGATTCATCGCTGCCAAATGGGCTCGATGGAGGAATGAAGCAATGCCGCCTGCGCCGTCACGAAGTAAATTCGTGACGTCGGTCCTGTCGCGCCAATGCGCGCAGGCCGGCCGGGCCGCGCCCTCTCTGCGCGCTAGTCGACAATTGCTTTGCAATTCTCTCCTTGCGCTCGGGGGCCCCTGACGCGGAACAGCGACCGATTTCGGGGGTTTTTGGGTCATGCCGCGTCAGTGCGGCCAGTGGGGGGCTCGATGAGGAGAGCCCAATGCGTAAGTTCATTTTACCGATCCTACTCGCAGGCACGGCAGGCCTTGCCGGCTGCGCGTTTAATACGGCGCCGGTAGGCGTTGCTTCAGCTGGCGGTGTTTGCGGCACCTATGGATATGTCGACGTCAACAATGACGGCTTCATCAGTGGCGACGAATGGAACACCTATCGAACCAGCAGCTACGGCTATTGGGACATGAACCACGACGGCCGCATCAGCCGGAGCGAGTTCGAACATTGCTATCGCGCCGGCGGCTTCTACCGCGAGGCCTATTACCATCCGGACTATTGGCCGAACTATTGGACCTCGTTCGACGCCAATGGTGACGGTTACCTCAGCGCCGACGAATATTGGTCGGCCAATGCCTGGGGAAGGATCGATCGCAACGGCAATGGCCGCATCGACTCCGACGAATGGGTCTGGTGGCCGTAAGACCGGGAGTTCGAGAATGGCGCCGCGAGGAAGGTCCCCGGGGCGCCATTTTCGCGAGATTAATAAAAATTAAACAACGGGTCTGCGATTCGCTATAGTTTCGGGCCGGGGTCACTCGGGCTGGAGCGGGAAATGCCTGAGGTTGTGAAGCAGTTGCGCGCGCGCGCGGCGTCCTATCGCCAGCTCGCGCAGACGGCGCTGACGGAGGAAGGCCGCAAGGTCTTCGCGCAGCTTGCCGATTCCTATGAGCGAGCGGCCGAGGAACGGTCGCAGGGGCTCGACGGCAAAAACGGCTAGGGAAAGACCCGCAACCTCGCCCTAAGGCCTTTTCCCATGGGGGAACATTTCCGTTGTTAATCCGTAATTAATGCGATGGGCGGCGCTCGGGCTGCCGGTCAAAATGTCAGGATAACAGGGGAATGGATAGGGCCAACGCCATGTGGGGAATGCACCTCTCGCCCGCTAACGCTCATGCCAGCGACGCACTCCTCTTTAGCCTTGAGGACGGTTTCGTCTTTGCCAGCTGGCCGGGGACCAGCGGCTCGGTGCGGCTGGGCACCTACGAAGACGTCCGCGAGATGATGCGCGACTTCCTGGCGCAAAGCGAGGTCGGGGACCGGCTGAGCGGCGAGCGGCGGCGGGCGCTTTAGGCGGGGACGCCGTAGAGATCGTGCTCGTCTGACTCTTCGATATTGGCGCGGACGATATCGCCCGGCTTGAGGCCGCTGGCGTCGCGTAAATGGACTTCGCCGTCGATTTCCGGGGCGTCGGCCTTGGAGCGGCCGGTCGCGCCGCCTGTTTTTTCATCGACCGCGTCGATCAGGACGTCGAGGGTCGAGCCGACCTTGGCGGCGAGCTTGTCGGCGCTGATGCGGGCCGAGAGGGCCATGATGCGGTCGTAGCGGTCCTGCTTCTCCTCGTCCGAAACGGGGTCGGGGAGGTCGTTGGCGGAGGCGCCCTCGACGGGTTCGAACTTGAAGGCCCCGACGCGGTCGAGCTGGGCCTCACCCAGCCAGTCGAGGAGATACTGGAAGTCCTCCTCGGTCTCGCCCGGGAAGCCAACGACGAAGCTGGAGCGGACGGCGATGTCGGGGACGATTGCGCGCCACGCCTGCAGCCGCTCGAGCACCTTCGCTTCGTTCGCCGGGCGCTTCATGGCGCGGAGCACCTTCGGCGAGGCGTGCTGGAACGGGATGTCGAGGTAGGGCAGCACCTTGCCCGCCGCCATCATCGGGATGATGCGGTCGACGTGCGGATAGGGGTAGACGTAGTGGAGGCGGACCCAGGGAGTCTCACCCTCCGGAGTGCGCAATTCGCCCATCGCCGCGGCGAGGTCGGTCATGTGAGCGCGGACTTCACCGCCGCCCTTGAGCGGATAGGCCGCATGCTTGAGGTCGAGGCCATAGGCGCTGGTGTCCTGGCTGATGACCAACAATTCTTTGGTGCCTGCCGCCACGAGCTTTTCCGCTTCGCGGAGGATGGCGTCAGGACGGCGGCTGGCGAGGTCGCCGCGGATCGATGGGATGATGCAGAAGGCGCAGCGGTGATTGCAGCCCTCGGAGATCTTCACATAGCTATAGTGGCGCGGCGTCAGCTTCAGGCCGGCTTCGGGTACCAGGTCGACGAATGGTGAGGGGATCGGCGGCGCGGCCTCGTGGACGGCGGCGACGACTTCCTCATACTGTTGCGGGCCGGTAATCGCGAGCACGTCCGGGAAGCGGTTGCGGATGATTTCGGCTTCCTTGCCCATGCAGCCGGTGACAACGACGCGGCCGTTCTCCGCGATCGCTTCCCCAATCGCTTCGAGGCTCTCTTCCTTGGCGGAATCGAGGAAACCGCAGGTGTTGACGAGCACGACGTCGGCGCCGGCATAATCGGGCGACATCTCATAACCTTCGGCGCGGAGCTTGGTGAGGATTCGCTCGGAATCGACCAGCGCCTTGGGGCAGCCGAGCGATACCATGCCGACGCGCGGCGGGGTGGGAAGAACTTTGGCCATAACGGAAGCGGCCGCGATATAGCGACTTTTCGGGCGAAAAGAAGGCGCTAGCGGATGACGATGTGCGGGAGCTCTCCCGGGGCGCTCGTCATCACGTCCGCCCACTCGGGGTGGCTTTCATATTTGTCGTGGATGTAGGGGCAGAGAGGGATGATTTTGAACCCCTGGGCGCGGGCATCCGCGACGAGGCGTTCCACCAGGGCCAGCGCAATACCCATGCCGCGCAGATCATCGGGCGTCTCGGTGTGGTCGGCGGAAAGCAGGTGCTCGCCGCGCCAGGTGAAGGTCAGCTCAGCTTCGCCGTCCCGGCCTTCGACCTGTGCGACGTAACGGCCGTGGCGTTCGTCCTGCTTTTCGAGCCTGATCGTGATGTCGGTCATTCGCTGGGCCTAGCACGGCAGGGGCGGCGCGGCTAAAGGCGCGGTCGATCAGTCTTCCAAAGGGTATTCCATGCATCTCGCCATGATCGGCACGGGCTATGTCGGCCTCGTTTCCGGCGCCTGCTTTGCCGACTTCGGCCACCACGTGACCTGCATCGACAAGGACACCGCCAAGATCGACAAGATCAAGGCCGGGGTCATGCCGATCTGGGAGCCGGGGCTGGAAGGGCTGGTAAAGTCCAACATCCAGCACGGCCGCCTGTCGTTCACGACGGATCTCAAGGCGGGAATCGAGCGCGCGGACGCGGTGTTCATCGCCGTCGGCACGCCGGCCCGCCGCGGCGATGGGCATGCCGACCTGACCTATGTCTACGAAGCGGTGCGGGAGCTAGCCAAGGCGGCAACCAAGCCGATCGTCGTCGTCACCAAATCGACCGTGCCGGTCGGCACAGGCGATCGTATCGCCGAAATCCTGAAGGAAGAGGGCGCGCCCGAAGGTTGCAGCGTCGCGTCAAACCCCGAATTCCTGCGTGAGGGCGCCGCGATCCGCGATTTCAAGATTCCCGACCGGATTGTGGTCGGCGCCGAGGACGACCACGCCCGTGAAGTCCTGAAAGAGATCTACCGGCCCCTGTTCCTTAACCAGGCGCCGATCGTGCTCACCGGACGACGGACCGCGGAGCTGACCAAATATGCCGCCAACGCCTTCCTGGCGATGAAGATCAGCTTCATCAACGAAGTGGCGGACCTGTGCGAAGCGGTCGGCGCGGACGTCCAGGAAGTGGCGCGCGGCATCGGCCTCGACAACCGCATCGGCGCCAAGTTCCTGCATGCCGGCCCCGGTTATGGCGGCAGCTGCTTCCCCAAGGATACGCTGGCGTTGCTGAGGACCGCCGAAGAGGCGGGAGTGGAACAGAGGATCATCTCGACCGTCGTCAGCGTCAACGACGACCGCAAGGCGGCGATGGCAGATCGCGTAGCAAAGGCGGTCGGTGGCAGCCTCAAGGGCAAGCGCATCGGGGTCCTCGGCCTCACCTTCAAGCCGAACACCGATGACATGCGTGACGCACCGTCCATCCCGTTGATCCAGCGACTGCTGGAAGGCGGCGCCGAAGTCGCGGCCTTCGATCCCGTCGGCCGCGAACAGGCCGAGCCTTTGCTGCCCGGCATCACTTTTGCAGAGGATGAATATGAGACGGCAGCGGGCGCGGACGCAGTCGTTATCGTTACTGAATGGGACGAATTCCGGGCGCTCGACCTCGAAGTGATCGCGCAGAAGATGAAGGGCAAAGCCTTGGTCGATCTTCGAAATGTCTATGACCGGGCCGAAGTGGAGCGCTTCGGATTGGTCCATTTTGGAGTTGGTCGTGGCCAATATGGAGCAAACTCGGTCTAGAATGGACTGAATTGCGCCCGTAGTGGACTCAAATGAGTTCTGAAGCGGATATGGCGCAAAGCGGTAAGACCAGGATTGTGGTGGCGGGCCTCGGCTATGTTGGCCTGCCATTGGCCGTGGCGCTCGCAGAGCATTTTGCGGTGGTCGGTTTCGATATCGACAAAGGTCGCATCGGCGAGCTTCGCGAGGGCCACGACCGTACGGGCGAAATCGAGGCTGCAAGGCTTGCGGCATCGTCCCTCAACCTGACGAGCGATGAAGCCGATTGCGGCGCCGCCGATGTCTACATCGTCACCGTCCCGACGCCGGTGGATATGGCGAACAGGCCGGACCTTGGCGCCGTGTTGTCGGCGACTGCGATGATTGCCCGGGTGGCCGATCCCGCCAGGCGGCCGACAATTGTTTATGAAAGTACCGTCTATCCCGGCGTGACCGAGGAAACCTGCGGCGGGGCACTGGAGGCAGCCGGCCTGAAGCGCGGGCGCGACTTCCGGCTGGGCTACAGCCCGGAGCGCATCAACCCCGGCGACCGGATCCACAGTATCGACAAGATCGTCAAGGTGATCGCCGGCGAGGACGACGAGGTCGTGGAGCAGCTTGCCCAAGTCTACGGCGCCATAACCAGCGCCGGCGTGTTCCGGGCCGCTTCGATCAAGGCCGCCGAAGCCGCCAAGGTCATCGAGAACGCCCAGCGGGACATCAATGTCGCCTTTATGAACGAGGTCGCGCAGATCCTCGGCGGCATGGGCGTCAGCACGTGGGATGTGCTGGCTGCAGCGAAGACGAAATGGAATTTCCTCGGATTCGAACCCGGCCTCGTCGGCGGCCACTGCATCGGCGTCGACCCTTATTACCTCAGTCACCTGGCGCAGAGCCTTGGCCACCATCCGCAGGTCATCCTTGCCGGGCGCGACACCAATGACGGCATGGGGCGCTGGATCGCCGACCGGCTGCATGCGCATCGCGCGGGCAAGGCCGGCACGGCACTGGTGTTGGGCCTGACGTTCAAGGAAAACGTGCCCGACCTCCGCAACAGCCGCTCCGCCGACCTGATCGAGCGATTGGAGCAATTGGGCCATCGGGTTTCGGTTGCCGATCCGCACGCGGACCCCCGTGAAGTCAGGGCCGAATTCGGCCGCGAGCCCGAAAAAGTGGATGGACGGGCCTTCGACCTGGTCATCGGCGCGGTAAAGCATGACCAGTATCGCGACTTCGATCGGGACCAGCTGGCGGCTTTGGTCGCTCCGGATGGGACGCTGGCCGACATCAAGGCGATGTGGCGGGGCAAGGACATGCCCGCCGGCATCGACTATTGGTCGCTCTGAGATGCTGCAGGTCGCACCCCCGAAACCGCGCGCCAAGCAAAGGTTCGTCCTGCGCCGCCGCTTCGAATTCCTGGGAGCCATTGTCGTCGCGGCGCTCATCCCCTGGGCATTCCTCCGCTGGTGGATCACCGACGCGACATTCGATCCATTTGCCTATCACAACAGCATGTTCGCCAATGTCGCGGCGATCTGCCTTGCGCTCTGGATCCGGATTTCGGTCAGTACCTATCCCGGCATTCGCGGCGGACAGCTGATCCTGCCGGCGATCGTCGCATCCCACGCGACGATCGTGACGCTGCTGCTTCTGTCCCGGCTGCCCTATCACCGCCCAATGCTGGCGGTCGGCTTCGGCCTGCACCTGGTCTGGGCCTACGCCATGTATTTCTTCGTCCAGCGGCACGTCCTGCCGCGCATCGCCATAGTTCCGTTCGGTGCGGTGGACGGCCTGCCGCAAATCGATCGGGTCCATTGGCATCACCTGCATCGGCCGGACTTGAGGGACGCGGACCAGTGCAGCGCCATCGTTGCCGATTTTGCGGCGGTGCCCGACGAATGGGAGGCTTTCCTGGCCGATGCTGCGGTCGATGGCCGCATTGTCTACCAGGTCGAGCAGCTCAAGGAGTCGCTGACCGGCAGGGTCCAGATCCAGCATCTGTCGGAGAACAGCTTCGGCAGCCTGGCGCCCACCAACGCCTATATGGCGGTGAAGCATCTCGCCGATTTCCTGTGGGCGGTGGCGATACTTCCGGTTGCACTGCCCCTGATGGCGCTATGCGCGATCGCCATCCGCCTTGCCGATGGTGCGCCCGTCCTGTTCCGGCAGAAGCGCATCGGGCGCGGCGGTCAGGAGTTCACCGTCTACAAATTCCGGACCATGAGGTTGGTATCGGACCTCGACGCCGACGACCGGCAGGCTGCGATGACCGGCGACGGCGACGTTCGAGTTACCGGGCTCGGTGCGTTCCTCCGTCGCGCACGCCTCGACGAGCTGCCGCAGCTCGGCAACATTTTGCGCGGAGAGATGAGCTTCATTGGTCCGCGCCCAGAGGCGCATGTCTTGTCGACCTGGTACACGGCGGAAATTCCCTTTTACCGCTACCGCCATGTTGTCCGGCCGGGAATCTCGGGCTGGGCGCAGGTCAACCAGGGCCATGTCGCCGAGGTCAATGAAGTCCACCAGAAGCTGCAGTTCGATTTCTTCTACATCAAATATTTCTCGCCCTGGCTGGACATCCTGATCCTGTTCCGGACGGTGAAAACGATCTTGACTGGGTGGGGTGCGCGTTAGGGCTCCCGCTCTCCAGTGCGCCACAGATCAAGGTGGTCACTGGCCCAGGCTGACGCAACGGATTTCGTCCCAAGCTGGAACAATCGGGATTGTGCCATTTCAGAGGAGGTCGCGCGGTGCGACACGCGTGACTTCAACGCGAAAAGGACGCGGGAATGGACGCAGTTGCAAACCCCTTTCACGATTGCCGCCGCCGCTATCCGCGCGAGGAAGTAATGTTGGCGGGCTCCGCGGTATCCGTCACTCGCTCGCGTTCCGTGATGATCACCGACGTCTCCGCCGAAGGCGCCCGGATGGGCGGCCGCGACTTGCCGGCGCCTGGCAACGACATGCTGATGGTCGTCGGTTCGCAGGACCGCATGGGCACGGTCGTCTGGCGGACGCCGGAGCATTGCGGCGTCAGCCTAGACCAGCCGCTCGACGAAGCGGACATCGACCGCATGAAGCGCGAGGCCCATTGGGCCCAGGTGACAGGCTGGGGCTGCTAGACTCCGCGTCGAGCTTCTAAGCGTCGATCATGCCATCTTTGGCCTAGTCCCCCGGACTAGGCGTCGATGGCATCGTCTTCGATCGCCGAGGCTCGGCTCTGGATAAACTGGAAGCGGTGTTCGGGGTTCTTGCCCATCAGCCGCTCGACCAGGTCCTTTACCGGCTGCCGGTCCTCATATTGCGAGGGGAGCGTGACGCGGAGGAGCGAGCGTGAGCCCGGGTCCATCGTCGTTTCCTTGAGCTGGTTCGGGTTCATCTCGCCGAGACCCTTGAAGCGGCCGACTTCGACCTTCTTGCCCTTGAACTCCTTTGCTTCGATCTCGGCACGGTGGGCGTCGTCGCGGGCGTAGAGGGATTTCGACCCCGAGGTCAGGCGGTAGAGCGGCGGCTGCGCAAGGTAGAGGTGGCCGCGCCGCACCAGCTCCGGCATTTCCTGAAAAAAGAAAGTCATCAGCAAGGTGGCGATATGGGCGCCGTCGACGTCGGCGTCGGTCATGATGATGATTCGCTCGTAACGCAGCGAATCTTCTTCCCACTTGTCGCGCGTGCCGCAGCCCAAAGCCTGGATAAGGTCGGCGATTTCCGTATTGGCGCGGATCTTGTCGGCGGTCGCCGAGGCCACGTTGAGGATCTTGCCGCGGATGGGGAGGATCGCCTGCGTCTTGCGGTCGCGGGCCTGCTTGGCCGAGCCGCCGGCGCTGTCGCCTTCGACGATGAAGAGCTCGGTTCCCGCCGGCTCGTCATTGGCGCAGTCGGTGAGTTTGCCGGGGAGGCGGAGCTTGCGCGCGGAGGTGGCGGTCTTGCGCTTCACCTCGCGCTCCGCGCGGCGCTTGAGGCGCTCCTCCATCCGCTCGATGATCGAGCCGAGCAAAGCGCGGCCGCGATCCATATTGTCGGCCAGGAAATGGTCGAAATGGTCACGGACGGCGGCTTCGACGAACCGCGCGGCCTCGAGGCTGGTGAGGCGGTCCTTGGTCTGGCTCTGGAAATGCGGGTTGCGGATGAAGACGCTCAGCATCAGTTCGACGCCGTTGAAGACGTCGTCGGCGGTGATGTCCTTCGCCTTCTTGTTGCCAATGAGGTCGCCGAAGGCGCGGATGCCCTTGGTGAGGGCGGCGCGGAGGCCGGCTTCGTGGGTGCCGCCGTCGGGCGTCGGGATAGTGTTGCAATAATAGCTTTCGCTGCCCTCGGACCACAAAGGCCAGGCGACGGCCCATTCGGCGGAGCCCTGCGAGTCCGGGAAGTCCTGCCGGCCCGCGAAGGGCTGGGCGGTGACGCACTCTCGCGTGCCGATCTGCTCGGCGAGGTGATCGGCGAGGCCGCCGGGGAACTGGAAAACGGCTTGTTCGGGGACCTCGGCGGAGGCGAGCGACGGGTCGCAGCGCCAGCGGATTTCGACACCCGCGAAGAGGTAAGCCTTCGAGCGAGCCAGTTTGTAGAGGCGGGCGGGGTCGAACCTTGCGTCCGCGCCAAAAATCTCGGCGTCCGGGACGAAGCTGACGGTCGTCCCGCGGCGATTGGGAGCGGCGCCGATCTCTTCGAGCGGAGAGGTGGCGAGGCCCTTTGAGAAGGTCTGGCGGTAGAGCTTCTTGTCGCGGGCGACCTCGACGATTGTTTCGGTCGACAAGGCGTTGACGACCGAGACGCCGACGCCGTGGAGGCCGCCGGAGGTCGAATAGGCCTTGCCCTCGAACTTGCCGCCCGAGTGCAGCATGGTGAGGATGACTTCGAGCGCCGACTTGCCCGGATATTTGGGGTGGGGGTCGACGGGCATGCCGCGGCCGTTGTCAGTGACGATCAGGCGGTTGCCCGACTCCAGCGTCACCTCGATCCGGCTTGCATGGCCGGCGACAGCTTCGTCCATCGAATTGTCGATGACCTCGGCGGCGAGGTGGTGGAGCGCCCGCGCATCGGTCCCGCCAATATACATGCCGGGACGGCGGCGGACGGGTTCCAGGCCCTCGAGGACCTCGATCGAGGAAGCGTCGTAGCTATCGGGCGTCGAATTGGAGTTGGACGAGAATAAGTCGGACATTTGCACCGGCTATAGGGCCGCGAAACACAGGCTGCCAAGCGCCGCTGCCGAGTTTCGCAATGCTGTGATTTTAAAGGGACATCAGGCCTCTTGAAATCGATTTTGCGAAAACCATTTCTTGGCCGCCGGGCGCCACTTGGGCCCGGTGACGGGGCGAAGACGCCCGCACGCGCGCCCTCGCCCTGCCAGTCGCTTCTTATGGAGGACAAGACATGCGTAGTGCATTGGATTTTGGAAATTTTCGCCGTTCCAGCGTCGGTTTCGACCGGCTCTTCGAAATGCTGGAGAACAGCAATTTCGGCGGAGAAAACTACCCGCCGTTCGACCTCATCAAGGTCGACGACAACCGGTATCGTATCGAAGTGGCGGTTGCCGGCTTCGGCAAGGACGATATCGAGCTCACATCACAGCAGAACCAGCTGCTCGTGCGCGGGCAGAAGCCCGATGACGATGGCTCCAACTATGTTCATCGGGGCATTGCCAATCGATCGTTCGAGCGCCGCTTCGCACTCGCCGATCACATCCAGGTGCGCGGCGCCGACCTTAAGGACGGCATGCTTGCGATCGAGCTTGTCCGGGAGATCCCGGAAGCCATGAAGCCGAGGAAGATCGAAATCGGCGGTAGTTCGCCCAAGCATGACCAGATCGAGGCCAAGGCGAACAAGCAGGCGGAAGACGCCTGAGTAGCGTGGGCTCCGGGGGTTAGGCCTCCGGAGCCCATTCCTTAGTTGGCTTTCGCCGTTGCGTCCTTCGTGGCCGCCGACGCAGTCTGCAGCTTGTCGCTGAGGATGCGGACGCGCTGTTCCTTGCCGTCGACCAGATACTGTTTTGCCAGCGCCTGCAGGTCGGCGGCGGTTATCGAACGGATCAGCTTGTCGCGGGTGCGGATGCGATCGAGGCGGTCGGCTTCGGTCTGGGCCTCGTCGACATAACGCAGCCAGTAAGAGTTCTGCCGGGTCTCCTTGGCGGCGCTTTCGAGCATCGGCGTCCGGGCGCGGAGCAGGATGTCGTCACTGACCGGCTTGTCGCGTAGGCTCCTGGCGACCTTGGCGATGGCGCCTTCGACCTCATCGACCTTGTCAGGTGCGACGACCGAGCTGACCAGCAGGAACCCGAAGCCCTTGTAGACATCGGACATGTCCGAGCCGACGGAGACGCCGTAGGAATCCCCCAGCTCCTCGCGGACGCTTTCGGTCAGCATCAGGTCCATGACCTCGCCGAGCATGGCGAGCCCGACTTCCTTGCGGAAATCATGGTCGTCGTCGGTCGGCCAGGCCGCGCCGACAAGCGCCTGGTCGGCGCCGCCGCTGTGCGAGAGCTGGATCAGCGAGGTGTCGGTGCGGAAGTGCGCGGTCTTTGTGCCCGGATTGACCGGCTCCGACGCCAGGCGGGCCGGCAGGGCGCCGAAGCTTTCGGCGACCGCCTTGATCGCGGCATTTTCGTCGACGTCGCCGACGATGCCGATCTCGATCGGCGCCTGGGTGACGAACGGCGCCATGGCCGCACTGGCCTGGCTGAGGTTGCGCTTTTCGAGCTCGCTCGTCGGCGGAATGCCGAAGCGCAAGTCGTTGGAGGCAAGAATGGCCGGGAGCCTCGAACCGAGCAGGTTCGCCGGCGTCGCCGTCAGCTGCTTGTCGACGATCGGGACGATATTCTTCCACTGCGTCTCCGCCTCGGCGCGGTAGCCGGGGTCGGTGAGATAGGCGGCGCTCAGTTTCATCTGCAGGGCGATGTCCTTGGCGCTCGTGTTGCCGGCGGCCACGAACGCGTCGGTCTGCACCGACCAACCTGGCGAGACGTCGTGGCCGGCAAGGATGGTGCGGATGTCGTCGAGCGAATGCTTGCGGGTCGCGGACATGGCCGCGGAAGCGGACAACATGGTCGCAATGCCCGGCTGGTTTTGCGGGAGGGCGACCGTGCCACCGGCAAGGCGGGCGGAATAGGCGATCTTGCCCTTCTCGAAATCGGTTTGCTTGATGTTGAGGCGGACGTTGTTCGCGAAACGGATGGTGCGAATGCCGAGGTCGGCCACGCGGCGATCCTCGACGATTTTCCCGGGCTCTCCGAACTTTGCATAGCCGAAGGCGACTGCGGCTTCCTCGACAGGCGCGGCGACGGCGATCCTGGCGCTGTCGGCGTAAGCCGTCGCGAGCACCGGCGTCGTGATCGCCTCCTTGGCGCTGACGTGAACGAGCGGGGCGCTGCCCGACCACATTTCGCGGAAGGCGGCGGTGACTTCCGTCGGCGTGATGCTGGGATAAATCTTCTCGAAATTGGCGAGGCGGAAGGCCGGTGTGGTGACGAAGTCCGGCTTGTCGACGGTGCCAAGGATCGTGTTGGCCAGCGACTGGTGGGTGCGCGACTCCGTCTGCTCGACGCCCTTCTTGAACAGGCCGAGCATGTCCATCTTCTGTGTCTTCAACTCCGTGGCGTTGAAGCCGTATGTCAGCGCCCGGCGAAGTTCCTGTTCGGCGATGCCCAAAGCCTGCTTCCACGAGCCGTCCTTGGCGACGATGCCCAAGGAGACGCCGAGAGCGGCATCGTCGGAATCATTGGTGCTGACGCCGCCACCGAGAATGACGGAGTCGGGCGCGGCGACCAGTCGCTGGATGCGGCGGTTGAAGGTCGCGGCGGCGAGCGCGCGCACGGCATTTCTGCGGCGTTCGGCGAGCGTGTCGGCCGGTTCCTCCCACGGGCGGAAGGAGGTGAGGCTGACCGTCGTCGCGACCGCAGGATCGGAGAAGCTGTGGAATTCGGCGCCACGCTTCAGGTCGACTTTGCCGCGAGGCAGGGCCGGACCCGCCGCGCCGGCGCCCTTCCAGTCGGAAAAGCGGGCGAGAATCTTCTTCTCGATGAGCGCCGGATCGGCATCGCCGACGAACACCAGGGTCGCATTCTGCGGCTGGTAATAGCGATGATAGAGGTCCTTGAGTCGATCAGCGGGCGCGGTCTTCAAGACATTCTCGAGCCCGATCGGGATGCGGTTGGGATAGGGGGTCGACGGCAGCTGGAAGCCGATCTGGTCCTCCAGCTGGTGAAGCTGGTAGGTATCGCGGACGCGCTTCTCGCCAAGCACGACACCGCGTTCGCGGTCGACGGCGGCAGGATCGAACTTCACCTCGCTGGCGACCTCGCGGAACAGCATCAACGCCGTGTCGACCGTATCGTCATCGGTCTTGGGCAGGTCGAGCATGTAGGTCGTGGTGTCGAAGCCGGTGATGGCGTTGGTATCAGGTCCGAACTTCAGGCCCTTGCGCTCCAGGATCTTCACCATCTCGCCCTCGGGCACGTGGGTGGAGCCGTTGAACGCCATATGTTCGATGAAGTGGGCGAGGCCGCGCTCGTCGTCGCGCTCGCCAATCGAGCCGAATTCGAAGCGCAGGCGGACGGCGCCGGCGCCCTTGGGGATGGCGTTGCGCATGATCGCATATTTCATGCCGTTGGGTAGCGTGCCGTAACGGATCGACGTATCGGGGGTGACGTCGGTGAGGGGTATGCCCCAGCCATTGGCCTGCTGCGCAATGGCTGGCGCACTGCCGGCGAAAATCGAGCCGGCAAGCAACAGCGCCAGGCAACGCGACGAGAAATTCGGCATAGAAATCAATCCCCCAGGAGATTCGGCGGCATCCGCCTAAGCTATTGTTATTTGGAGGAAAGAGGCGCTTTCGACAAGCCGCCGAAGAGTTCGACAAGAAAAAGGGCCCCGGAAATCCGGAGCCCATTGAATATTGGTTCGACGATCAAGCCTTGGCGGCCGTCGTTGGTTCTTCTCGACGCCGCCATAGGCGCGGCAGCAGCATCGGCGTCCGCTTGCGATATTCGACGTAGCGCTCGCCAAACGCATCAACGAGGTCGCGTTCTTCAAGCTGAATGGCGATCAGGATGTAAGCCGTGGTCGCAAGCGCGAAGACCAGGTGGGACACGGTCATCGTCGGCGCCGCCCAGAAAATCGTCAGCCAACCGACGTAAAGCGGATGGCGGACAATGCGATACAGGCTCGGCGTGTAGAATTGCGGAGGAGTATATTTATTGCCCTTCAACCGATTCCACGACTGACGCAGGCCGAACAGGTCGAAATGGTCGATCAGGAAGGTCGTGTAGAGCAATAGCACCCAGCCAAGCAGGTAGATGCCGATGACCGTGTTGCGCGCCCAGCCATCCGGTGCGTCCCAGATGATACCGCCTATCGGCTGCCAGAAGGTGAAGAGCGCGACGAGCGCCAGTGAACTCAGCAGCACGTACATGCTGCGCTCCGCTGCTTCCGGCACGATGGTCGTCCACCAGCGCTTGAATGCGGGACGGGCCATGACGCTGTGCTGGACCGCGAAAAGGCCGAGCAGGCCGATATCAATCGCCAGCGCCTTTTCGACCGGGCCGGTCGGTGTCCCGTCGAGGGTGGTGGGC
The DNA here is from genome assembly GCF_023516555.1 of Sphingomonas alba. Lineage (GTDB taxonomy): Bacteria > Pseudomonadota > Alphaproteobacteria > Sphingomonadales > Sphingomonadaceae > Sphingomicrobium > Sphingomicrobium album. The sequence goes on along the minus strand of NZ_JAMGBD010000001.1, from coordinate 646,175 downwards.
GTGAAAAAGCCGCCGATGAAGCCGATCGCGTACAGGAACACGGCGAAGAAGACGGCGTAGCTCAAGATTCCGAACGCGAACACACCGGTTCCGGACTTAGACAAATCTGGATTGGTCATGGTTGTGCCTCCAAAGGCTCAACGAGCGCGGTCAAAAGACTCGGATCACGTCGAGCAGTTTATCAGGTTGAAGCCTGGCGAACAGTGCTGCGACGCGGGTCGCAAAGCCAATCTTGCTGGCTTTCTGCGGTTCACGATCGGCGGCCCACTGCCTGACGATGTCAGGGTAGGCGTGACTCATCAATGTGTGCCTCATCTCTTGCCGACCGTCACTTTCAGGAAGGTCGCCGGGATTTCGGTGCGTTCGCCGCCCTTGTTCTGGGCAACGAACAAGGCGCGCAGTTCCTGGTCGAGCTGGCATTCGCGACCGTCCTTTGCGGCGGCGGCGAAGGCGTTCATGGTCGGCCCGTAATAGTCGCGGAAAATCTCGAAGAGGTGCTCCGGCGGGCCATCCTCACGGAAGAACCAGCTGTTCTTCTCGAACTGGATGTCCTTGTCGGCGATCCCCGCCGCGGTGAAGCGCTGGCGGACAATGGTCTCATCACCCCAGGTCATGGGGCTGACAAAACCTTCGGGCGGGGGCGGCGTGTAGGCGGCGCTGATCTTCAGGATTTGCGCGACGAGCGTCGGATCGCCAGGGATCCAGTTGCCCATGACAATGCGGCCGCCGGGACGGGTGACTCGCACCATCTCTCTGGCGACATCGTCAGGACGCGGCGCGAACATGGCGCCGAAGATGCTGACGACGAGGCCGAAGCTCTCGTCCTCCAACTCGGCGAGGTTCGAGGCATCGCCCTGCTCGAAGCGCAGATTGTCGAGGCCTGCCTGTTCCGCGCGGACGTTGCCGGCGGCGACGAGATTTTCGGCAATATCAACGCCGAGCACGACGGCGCCATATTCTGCGGCAGGGATGGCCGTGGTGCCGTCGCCGGAACCGAGATCGAGCACTTTCATGCCTGGGCGGATGCCGAGCGTATCGACCAGCTCCTGCCCGGATTGGCGCATGGTTTCGGCAATGCGGGTGAAGTCGCCCTTTTCCCAGAGCGCCTTGTTGGGATTGATAACAGCAGTATCGGTCATTTGAATTCCTTCAACGGAGGCGTCACGCGAGTGAATCGCGTGACGTCGGTCCAATCACGCCCGGGGCGTGTTGGCCGGCCGCCCGGAACCGTCTCTCGACCAGCCGGGGACTTGCTCAGGCAAGCCCCCGACTGCTCTCGGCGGTCTCCGGGTCAACCGACGTGGAGGGTGCCGTTCATGCGAACGGGCCGGCTGAGGTTGAAGTAGTTTGGCGAGGTCTTCATCACGGCGCGGTGGATTTCCTCGAAATCCTCCGGCGTACCGTCGCCCTTGATGATCACGTCATAGTCGACGTTCTCGTAACCCGGCGGCACATCGTCGCTGAGGCCGAGGAAGCCGCGCAGGTCGAGCGTGCCGTTCATCCGGATCTCGACAGAATCGAGGCGGATGCCGCGAAGCGACGCGTTGGCGACATAGCCGACGGTCATGCAGGCATTGATCGCCGCCATGAGCAGTTCCTGCGGGTTCGGCGCACTGTCGGTGCCGAGCAGTTCGCACGGCTCGTCGGCAACGATGCGGTGCTGGCGCTCGATGCGCTTGCCGCCAAGGCTGTAGCTTTCGACCACCGTCTCGCTGCGGGTCTGGCCCGACCAGCGTGTGGTGACCGCGAAGCCGGCCTGCGCCAGGCTCGCATCCTTTTCGATGGCTTCGACCATCTCACCGAGGGCGGCGAGGTCGAGACCGTTGGTGTGCGGATTGGAAACGAAGTTCAACATGTCAAAATTTCCCTTCTTTGAGTGATTGGTGTTCAGGCAAAGGTCGGCGCAGCCTCGTCGATGCGGGCAAGTGCCGCCGGCGAGATCGAGCCGAGGATTTCACGGAAGCGCTGGTGGACCATGCCGGAGCCGACGAAAGTCCAGCGTGCCGCCTGGTGCTGCTGCTGTTCGACCAGCTGTCGGTTTTCCAGCTTGCGGCCGATCATCTTTTCCAGCGCATCCAGGTTGAAGCCAGTCTGCGTGGCCAGCCCGCCGTCGAGGAAGGCGCCGATGGCGAAGAAATCGTCCATCGCAGCCTGGATCTCGGCTTCGGTTTTTCCTTCGACCAGCGCCTCGACGATCAACGTATCGATCTTCGCGTGCTGAGCTTCTTCCATCCAGTGATGCTTCATCAGGCTCTTGAAGAGCGGGTCGATGTCGCTGTCGTCGCGGATGCTGCCGAGATAATGCTGCTGGGTCATCCACTCGATCATCAGGATCACGAGTGCGACAGCCAGCGGCTCGTGCTTCAGCACTTCCGCGCCGATCGCTTCGGACGGACCGATCACCTGGCATTCCACCGGGAAGCCGCGATTGAAGGCCGCCGCGAAGCGCTTGAACAGGTGGATGTGCTTGGCTTCTTCCGCCGCGAAGTTCAGCAGGGCGCGGACGCGGTAATCGTCCTCGCGAAGCACTTCACGCGCATGGTCCATAAGGAACGGCAGGATGAACTCTTCGACGACGCCGAAGATGTGCAGATACGTGTTGCCCGTAATCTGGTTCAGTACGCGCTGCTCGGCCGGGCCGAGCTGGTCGAGCTCATTGGTGCGAACCAGATTGTCGGGCATGAAGTCGCGCGTGAAATCCAGCTCCTGGTCCTCGGCGAGAACGTCGTCGAGCTTCCAGGCGGCGCGCAAGGACGATGCCAGCGTCGCTTCGTAATTGAAGTCGTGATACATTAATCTATCTCCGAATTTCTTTTAGGCGTGGATGATCAACGGCACGATCGTCGTCGCGGCCGCCGAAAATGCAGACAAGCACGCAAACAGAAGCATCATCGCACCCTGCGACGACTTGAGATCATGGTTTTCCATTCAAATTCCCCTTTTAATTATCCGAGGCGCGTCTCTTCATCTTCGGAAGCATTGCTTGCCGAAACGAAAATTCGTCCTGCGAATGTGACCACTGCTATCTAGGTGAAGGCGCGGTTTGCCAAAATGATTGCGCTGCCGGATAAATTGACCGAAACGCCGGATCGTGGATTCGCACGGCTCCAATGGACGTTCTCACTGACATCCTAAGCTCGCTGCGCCTGACCGGCGGCGTGGTCGTAGACGGCCAGATGACCGGCGACTTCTGCATCCACGCCGAATTCACGCCCCGGCATTTCGCGCCATTCTATCCTGAACCCGGGAAGCTCATCAGCTACCATTATGTCCGCTCGGGCGAGTTGATGGTCGAAGTGGAGGGGATGCCGGCGGTGACCGTCCGCGCCGGCGAAATCGTCCTGCTGCCGCGCAACGACCCCCATTTTCTGGAAAGCCGGAAGGGGCTGAAGCCCGCCGAAGTTGACGACATCGGCTGGATGACAGCGGAGGGCACGCACCGCGTCAATGTCGGGAGCGAAGGCCCGGCGACGGAGATCTGGTGCGGGTTCCTGGGCACGGACGCCGAGACGTCCCACCCCTTGCTTGAAGCGCTCCCGCCGATGCTGACCCTCGATATCGCCAGCGGGCAGGAGGAGTGGGTCGACAGTTCGATGCGTTTCCTCGCCGAAGAAAAACCTTCGCAGGAGGTTGTGGCGCGCCTTGCCGAGCTATTCCTCACGCAGGCCGTGCGCGAATATATCGAGCAGCTGCCGGCTGGGGCCAAGGGCTGGATCAAGGGGTTGGCCGACCCTGCCGTGTCCAAGGCGCTGGCGATCATCCACGCGCGCTATGCCGAGGACCTGACGATCGCAGGACTCGCGCGCGAGGCCGGCGTATCGCGGACGGTGTTGGGCGAGCGCTTTGTCGAGCTGCTGGGCGAGCCGCCGATGCGTTACTGCGCACGCTGGCGGATGCGGTCGGCCGCAAACATGCTCCGTGACGGCAGGCATAACACCGCCAACATCGCGTACGCCGTCGGATTCAACAGTGAGGCGGCGTTCAACCGCGCCTTCAAGCGCGAATTCGGCGAGCCGCCGGCGACCTGGCGGCGGCGAATGGAGGCGGAGGATGCGGCGGCCGGGACGGCTGCGCCCGCACCCACGCCGACGCCTGCCAAGGATGCCATCAGGTACTGCAAGGCCGGCGACGGGGCGCGGATTGCTTTCGCCGAATGCGGCACGGGCTTCCCGATCCTCAAGGCGCCGAACTGGATGACGCACCTCCAGCACGACTGGGACAGTCCTGTTTACGGCCACTGGATCGAGGCCTGCTCACGGGCGAACCGCTTGGTGCGGCAAGACATGCGCGGCTTTGGCATGTCGGACTGGGACCTGCCGGGATTCTCATTCGAGCACCTGGTCGGCGACCTGGAAACGGTCGCGGATGCGGCGGGAATCGAACAGTGCGACTTGCTGGGAATATCGCATGGGGCGGCGATCGCCATGGCGTTTGCCGCCCGCAATCCGGAGCGGGTGCGCAAGCTGGTGCTGGTCAACAGTTTCGCCGCGGGCTGGCGTGTACGTGCCGATCCCGAAGAAATCGCCTATCGCGAATCGCTCTTGGAGATGAACCGGCAACGGCCCGCATTCCGCCGCAGCCTATTGGGCGAGATGTTCATCACGCTCTATTTCCCGTCAGCCAGCCCGGCGCTGATCGACTGGCACAACGAGAATTTCGCGACGCTCGGGCCAGTCAAGAACATGGAGCCGATGATCGATCTTGCCTCGCGGATCGACGTGCGCTGTGAGCTGAAGAACATCAGAGCCGAGACGCTTGTCTGTCACGCAGACAAGGATGGGAATGCGCCTGCCGATGCCGGTCGCCAGGTAGCCAAAGCCATCAAGGGCGCGCGCTATTTCGAGTTCGAAAGCGGCAACCACGTCCCGCTCGGCGACGAGTCAGCCTGGCCGGGGCTCGAGCGGGAGATCCGGGCTTTCCTTAGCGCCTAGCGGACGCGCGGCCCGCCGAACGGTAATGGCGGTGGCGGGCGCCGGTCGCGGCGGGGAAGCTGCGCCTGATAGGCGACGCCGCAATGCTGGACGCAATACGGAAAGCCTGGGTTGGCCGACTGTCCGCAGAAATGGAAATCTGGCTCGCCCGGGTGGCCGATCGGCCAGCGGCAAATGCGGTCGTTCAAGTCCAGCAGGCTGGTCTTGTCGGCGACCTCGGCGCTCGGCTTGGCCGGAACCAGGCGACGCGGGGGCGCCGGCGGAATTGGAGCCTGGGTGTCGCCGGGACCCTGGCGGATAAAGCCGCCGGGGCCGACCGAACGATATTGGAGCGTGGCGTCGGGCGTTGCCGCTTGCGGGCGCTGGGCCTGCGGCGCCTGCGACGGAAGATCGGGGCCGGGGCCATCCGGCGCATCGCCCGGGGCGACGTCGGCGGCGTTAGCGGCGGCGGCAGGCGGCTCCGCTTTGGGCGCTTTCGCGGCCTTCGGCGCGGCGGCCTTGGCTGCCTTCTTCGGCGTTTCCTTCTCCTCGCCCGGTTTCACCGGCGAGGGGCGGGCTTCGAGGCCGAGGCGGTGCGCTTTGCCGATGACGGCATTGCGGCTGACGCCGCCGAGCTCGTCGGCAATCTGGCTAGCGGTCGAGCCTTCCGACCACATCGACTTTAGCCGCTCGATCCGTTCTTCAGTCCAGGACATTCAACAAAACACTCCAAATCATTGCCGCGCGCGAATTCAGCCGATAGGCGATGCTCGCGTGAACGACCAGACCTCCAACTTGCAACAACCTTCATGGGTCCGCACCAAGCCGGGCGAAGCCACGCTGAACGGTGTCAACTGGGGAGGGCTCAAGACCCTCTATATCAAGGAGGTGCGCCGGTTCTTCAAGGTGCAGCTGCAAACCGTCTGGGGCCCGGCGGTCACGACGATGCTCTATCTCATCATCTTTACGGTCGCGATGGGGCGGACCGGGCGAATGGTCCTTGGCCATCCCTTTGCCGACTTTCTGGCGCCGGGGTTGATCGTCATGGCGATGCTTCAGAACAGCTTCGCCAACTCATCCTTCTCGCTGCTGGTCGGCAAGATCCAGGGAACGATCGTCGACTATCTGATGCCGCCACTGTCGACTGGCGAGCTGATCGCCGGGCTGGTCGGCGCGGCGGTGACGCGGGCCTTCCTGGTCGGCGGGGCGGTGTGGCTGGCGATGGCGCTTTGGCCGGGCGTGTCGGTCGAGGTCCGTCATCCGCTGGCGGCCCTGTGGTTCGGTTTGATGGGGTCGCTCCTGCTGTCCTTCCTCGGGGTGCTGACCTCGATCTGGGCGGAGAAGTTCGACCATGCGGCGATGATCACCAATTTCGTGGTGGCGCCTTTGTCGTTGCTCAGCGGTACCTTCTATTCGGTCGAGCAGCTGGCGCCGACGTTTCGCGCCATCAGTCATTTGAATCCGTTCTTCTACGTCATCTCCGGCTTCCGCTACGGCTTCCTGGAGGTGACCGACTCGCCGCTGATGGTCGGCGCTTTTGGGCTGCTTGCGCTCAATATGGCGCTCTGGGCGACCTGCTACTCGCTGCTGCGGAGCGGGTGGAAGATCAAGAACTGAGTCGATTCGCGGACTTTGGATTCAGCAATGGTTTCAAAGGTCGCTGAACGCCAGCTAACTGAATAGTAAATAACGAATAAATACAGATACTTGCGGTTTTACTTCGGTGAACGTGAGATAACGACTGCATTCAGCATTCAAACAAGTCGGCAGGCCCAAGAGATACGCATCAACCCGCTCCAAAGTAGGAGAGTGAGAATGCGTAAGTTCCTGATTTCCGCCGCCGTCGCGATGACCGCACTGACGGCAGCCGTTCCCGCCGCCGCGCAGTACGCCCAGCCGCTCTATGGCAATGGCTACGGCTACAACAACGGCTACGGCCAGGCCCGCAACCTGCAGGTCCGTATCGACCGGTTCCAGAACGAGGTTCGTCAGCTCGACCGGCGGAACATCCTCAGCAACCGCGAGGCCGCCCGCTTGATGGACGACAGCCGCGATCTTGAGCGTCGCCTGTATCGGTCAGGCCGCAATGGCTTGAACTTCCAGGAGCGCCAGGCTGTCGAAGTCCGCCTGGCTCGCCTCGAGCAGCGGCTCCAACACGATGCCCGCGATGGCAATCGCTGGGGATCGAACAACTACCGCGACCGCGATCGCGATGGCCGCAATGATCGTTACGAAGACGATCACGGCTGGGACCACGACTAAGCGTTAGGCCTGTTGGCCTGAGTGAAGCGTAAGGAAGGGGCGTTCCGAAAACGGGGCGCCCCTTTCTCTTTTTGGGCCCTCTCGCTATAGCCGCCGAGGCGGCCCACGAGGTCGCCTTTTGCATTTCAGCCGGGAAGGGGAATTCGCCGTTATGGCTATTACGCCGCTCATGCCTGTGTATCCGCGTTCGGAAGTCCGGCCAGTGAGGGGCGATGGGGCATATCTCTACGGGGAGAATGGCGAGAAATATCTCGATTTCGCCGCCGGCATCGCGGTCAACATCCTCGGCCACGGCCACCCGCATTTGACCAAGGCGATCCAGGAGCAGGCGGCGACGCTGATGCACGTCTCCAACCTCTATGGCTCGCCGCAGGGCGAGTCCTTCGCCAAGCGGCTGACCGATCTGACCTTCGCCGACACGGTCTTCTTCACCAATTCGGGCGTCGAGGCGATCGAGTGCGCGATCAAGACCGCGCGCCGTTACCATTATGCCAAGGGCAACCCCCACAAGCACACGCTCATCACCTTCAAGCAGGCGTTTCACGGCCGCACCATGGCGGCGATCAGCGCCACCGATCAGCCGAAGATGATCGACGGGTTCGCGCCGCTGCTGGAGGGTTTCAAGGTCGGCGAATTCGACAATTTGGAATCCGCCAAGGCGCTGATGGACGAAAACACGGCCGGTTTCCTGCTGGAGCCTGTACAGGGCGAGGGCGGCATCCGCCCGGCCAGCAAGGAGTTCCTGCAGGGCCTGCGCGACCTTTGCGACGAGCACGACCTGATGCTGGTGTTTGACGAGGTCCAGACGGGCGTCGCCCGCACGGGCCACCTTTATGCCTACCAGTATTATGGCGTGACGCCGGACATCATGAGCTCGGCCAAGGGCATCGGCGGCGGCTTCCCGATGGGCGCCTGCCTGGCAAGCGAGAAGGCCGCGGCCGGCATGGTCATCGGAACGCACGGGTCGACCTATGGCGGCAACCCGCTGGCGATGGCGGCAGGCGAGGCGGTGTTCGACATCGTCGCCAATGAGGATTTCCTGGCGCAGGTCCGCTCGACCGGCGAGCGCCTGCGCTCTGCTCTTGAGCAGATGATCCCCAATCACGACCATATCTTCGAGAGCGTCCGCGGCCTTGGCCTGATGCTGGGCATCAAGATGAAGACCGACAGCCGGGCCTTCGTCGCCTATTTGCGTACGCGCGGTATCCTGACGGTGTCGGCCGGCGACAATGTCGTCCGTGTCCTGCCGCCGCTCAACATCGAAGAGCAGCATATCCGCGAGTTCGTCGACGGCCTGTCGGCCGCGGCCTCGGCCTATGAGGTGCCGGAAGCGGCGTGACCGAAGTCCGTCATTTCCTGAACCTGTCGGACGCCGGCGCCGACGGCGTCGCCGCCATTCTGAAGGACGCCGCGACCCGCAAGGCGGCGCGCGCGGGCTGGCCTAAGGGCAAGCCCGATTCCGACGCGCCGCTGGCCGGATTTGTGCTGGCGATGATTTTTGAGAAGTCGAGCACGCGAACCCGCGTCAGCTTCGACATGGCGATGCGCCAATTGGGTGGCAGCGCACTGATCCTGGAAGGCGGGTCGAGCCAGCTCGGCCGCGGCGAGACCATCGCCGACACGGCGCGCGTCCTGTCGCGCTATGTCGATGCGATCATGATCCGCACCGACGATCATGCGAAGGTCGAGGAAATGGCGCGGCACGCCAGCGTACCGGTGATCAATGCGCTGACCGATTTGTCGCACCCGTGCCAGTTGCTTGCCGACATGCAGGCCTACATCGAGCGCAATGGCGCGCTGGAAGGCAGCCGTTGGGCCTGGCTCGGCGACGGCAATAATGTCTGCAACTCGCTGATCGAGGCGGCGTCGCTGATGCGCTTCGGGCTGAAGGTCGCCTGTCCTTCGGGCCATGAGCCTGACGTGGATTTCCTCCAGGAGGCCGCGGCGCGCGGCTGCACCGTGCCGATCGTCCGTGACGCTCGCGAAGCCGCGACCGACGCTCATGCGGTGGTCACCGATACCTGGATCTCGATGGGTCAGGCGGACAGCACTGCCAAGGTCGCCCTGATGGAGCCGTATCGGGTCGATGAGGACCTGATGGGTTGCGCGGCGGACAATGCCGTCTTCCTGCACTGCCTGCCTGCGCATCGCGGTGAGGAAGTGGTGGATGAGGTGATGGACGGGCCGGCTTCGGTGGTGTGGGACGAGGCAGAAAACCGCCTCCACGCGCAGAAGAGCCTTTTGCTCTGGTGCTTCGGGAAGTTGTGAGTTTGGTTGTTGGAGGTGCGCCCTTCGACTTCGCTCAGGACGAACGGGGGTTTTGTTGGTGACGACGCCCTTCGACTTCGCTCAGGACGAGCGAATGCTGGTGGCTAGAATTATCTACTCTTGGCAAAGCAAACCCCTCCGCTCGTACTGAGCGAAGTCGAAGGGCGGAGGCACGACGCGAATGCAATTCTGGGCATATCTCCTCAAGTGCAGCGACGGGTCGTTTTATGCCGGCCACACCGACAATCTTGAAGTGCGCCTGGCGCAGCACCAAGCTGGTGAGGGCCTGACTGGACCCGCCGTCGCCGTCCGGTCGAGTTGGTTTGGGCCGAAGCCGCGCCCACTCGTGATGAAGCCTTTGCTTTCGAGCGCCGGATCAAGGGATGGACGCGTGCAAAGAAGGAGGCGCTGGTTGCAGGGGACTCGGGGCGTATCCATTTACTTGCGAAACCGCCCGTGGAACGCCCTTCGACTTCGCTCAGGACGAGCGAGGATGGGAGTCTGGCAAAGAAGGATTGATTGTTGACGCCCGAGCAGACCACCAACCTCGACACCGCTCTTGGCGTTACCATTCCTTCGCGGCATGCGCGGGGGCGATTGGCGCGGCTGGGGCCTTCGCTCGACCGAATCCTAGCCAACCACAACTACCCACGCGTCATAGAGCAATTGCTGGCCGAGGCGCTGGTGCTGACGTCGCTGCTCGGCGCGCTGCTGAAGGACCCCGGCGGGCAGATGACGCTGCAGGCGCAGACCGAGAACGGGATCGTCGACCTTCTGGTTTGCGATTACCGGGGCGGCGAACTGCGCGGCTACGTCCGCCACGACGCCGAGCGGCTGGCCGAGGCGGGGCCGAACCCGAACCTCTTCTCGCTGTTCGGCCGCGGTTACCTGGCCATCACGTTCGACCAACCGGCGTCCGACGAACGCTACCAGGGGATTGTCCCCCTGGAAGGCGAGAGCCTGGCCCATGCGGCGCAAAGCTATTTCAGCCAGTCGGAGCAAATCCCGAGCATTGTCCGGCTGTCCGCCCGCAAAGGCGAACAGGGCTGGGTTGCCGGCGGATTGATGTTCCAGCACCTTCCCGAAGGCGAGGAGGGCCGCGAACGGCTACACACGCGGCTCGATCATCCCGAATGGCCGCATGTCGCCATCCTGGCAGGGTCGGTGAAGGACGAGGAACTGACCGATCCGGCGTTGCCGCTGGAAGACCTGGTCTGGCGGCTGTTCCACGAGGAGGAGGAAGTCCGCACCCTCGAACCCGTGTCATTGAGCCGCGGCTGCCGCTGCGACCCCGACTATGTGAAATCGGTCATCGCCCGCTTTCCCCTTGAAGAGCGGGAGGCGATGGTCGGTGAGGATGGCTTCATCCGTGTCGATTGTGCCTTCTGCGCAACGGATTTCCCAATCGCGCTTGAAGACGTGGCATAGAGGCTGGATTTTCTTAACTAACTTTCGTTAAATAGTCATGTTGAGCTGACGCATGAAGAGAAAGTTAATCAAAGCTAGCCTCGTGGGCGCGGCAATCGGGCTGACTGCGGCGACGCTGCCACCGGTCCTGTCGGCATCCGGCGGGTTGTGGGAGGTCAGCAAGTCGGCGACGGGCGCGAATGCCGAGAAGCTTTGCGTGCCGCAGGCCGTGGCCCTGTCCCAGTGGGAGCATCGCAAAGGCCAATGCACCCGAGTCGTGATTTCCTCCACCGACACCGAGGCAGTGATCCATTACACCTGCACCGGCGGCGGCTTCGGTCAGTCGAAGATGCGGGTGATCACGCCGCGCACCTTGCGCATCGAGACGCAGGGCATCTCCGACGGTTTCCCGTTCAGTTATACCCTGCACGCGCGCCGCGTTGGCGACTGCCCGGCTGCAAAGACAGCCATCGCTCATTAAGGCCCCGTTTAACCAACGTGGGTTAGGATGTGCCCGTGCCTGTTTTTCGGCACGCTTTCCTCCCTATCGAGCGCTTGTCCGCTCGACACTGGGGCCGCTTTTGCGGCCCCTTCTTTTTGGCGGCCCGAACGCCTAGATGCCCGCGCGATGAATTCGGAACGTAAAAAGGCGGTGGTGCTGCTGTCAGGCGGGCTCGATTCCATGGTCTGCGCCGGGCTTGCCCGCGAGGCCGGGTTCGAGGTGCTGGCTTTGACCGTGGACTATAACCAGCGGCACCGCGTTGAGCTGGAAGCCGCCAGGCGCATCGCGGCTGGATTGGCCGACCGCCACATCATCCTGCCGATGGACCTGTCCGCTTTTGGCGGTTCCGCCCTGACCGACGACATCGACGTCCCCAAGGAAGGCGTCGGCAAAGGGATTCCGGTCACCTATGTCCCGGCGCGCAACACGGTCTTCCTGAGCCTGGCTTTGGCCTGGGCGGAAGCGGCAGGCGCTCGCGACCTGTTCGTTGGCGTCAATGCGCTCGATTATTCGGGCTACCCGGACTGCCGGCCGGAGTTTGTCGCCGCCTTCCAGGATCTCGCCAACCGCGCCACCAAAGCCGGAGTCGAAGGCGATCCCTTCACCATCCACGCGCCCTTGCTGCACATGACCAAGGCGGACATCGCCCGCGAGGCGGACCGGCTGGGGCTGGACGCGGGCATGAGCCATAGCTGCTACGATCCGGCAGAGGACGGCGCGGCTTGCGGCGAGTGCGACGCCTGCCGCCTGCGTGCCAAGGGCTTCGAGGACGCGGGCCTGCCCGACCCGACGCGATACGTGGCGGCATGAGCTACGCGGTCAAGGAAGCCTTCCTGACGCTGCAGGGCGAGGGGGTGCAGAGCGGCAGCCGCGCCGTCTTCCTGCGCTTCGCCGGCTGCAATCTGTGGAGCGGGCGCGAGCAGGACCGGGCGGAGGCGCAGTGCAATTTCTGCGACACGGATTTCGTCGGTACGGACGGTGAGGGCGGCGGCAAGTTTGCCGATGCGGATGCGCTGGCGGCGCACGTCGCGACTTTATGGGGCGAGAAGGCCGACAAGCGGCTGGTCGTCGTCACCGGCGGCGAACCGATGCTGCAACTGGACAAAGCCCTGATCGATGTCTTGCACGCGCACGGCTTCAGGGTCGCAGTGGAGAGCAACGGCACGTTGCCCGCGACGCCGGGAATCGACTGGCTCTGCATCAGCCCCAAGGGGTCGACCGAGGTCGTCCAGCGCCGGGGCGACGAGCTCAAGCTGGTGTGGCCGCAGCCGGAAATCGACCCGGCGGCTCTGGAGGAATGGGATTTCAGGCACTTCCTGGTGCAGCCGATGGACTGCGCCGATGGCAAGGCTGCAATGGACGCGGCGATCGCGCTGGCGATGGAGCGGCCGAAATGGCGCCTGTCGCTGCAGGCGCACAAGGTCGTGGGACTGCCCTAAGCCTAGTTGGCGTTGGTTTCGGTCGGCTGGGTTGCCGGGGCGGCCGGCGGCGTCGCTGGGGCCGGAGCAGCCGTGTTGTTGTTGCTGCTGCTGTTGCCCTTGTCATTCGCGCTCTTGCTGGGGCTGCCGCTTCGCGTCGATGAGCGCGCGGGATTGTCAGCGCCTTCATTGTCGCTGTCGGGAAGCGGGGCGTTGATGTCGACGTCGGCGGCCATATTGGCGTCGGCGCCGGTGGCCGCATCGATCGCGGTCGTGTCGTTGGTCGAGAAATCCTGGGCGCTGACGGTTTCATCCAGCGCGCTAGTATTGCCGGTCACGTCCTTCTTCCCGCAGCCGGCAAGCGCCAGCGAGGTTGCGGCGAGGACGAAGACGAGTGCGCGCATTCGGGAAGCTCCGGTGCAGAAATAAAAAGAGGCTGCCGGCATCTACCGGCAGCCTCTTAAAATGCCAACGCCTCCATGACGGAGGCGGACAAGCGATTACTGAGCGTTGTTGGCAGCAGCGTTCGCAGTGTTGGCAGCGGCATTGGCCGTGTCAGCAGCAGCGTTGGCAGTGTCAGCAGCGTTCATCGCCGAATTGGCGTCAACCGCGTTCATGTCGGTGTTCATGGTGTCGTTGGCCAGGACCTCGTTGGTGGTCATGGTATCATCGACGTTCATCGTGTTGTCGGCGGCTTCGTTCTTGCTGCAAGCCGAAAGCGCCAGGGCCGCACCGGCGACCAGGATAAGAGCACGCATTCAAAACTCCCTAATTATCTTCGATCTGGATCGAGGGTCCCCCGTCACAAATCGCGCGCACAATAGTCGCAAGGTTCTGTAGCCTCAAGGCACTTTGTCACTGGCGGGCAATTCAGCGAGAAATGCCGGAAATGCGGCCTCCAGCGCGCCATCGAGCTCCGCCATTTCAGCATCGACGTCCAAAGCCTGCAGGCTGGTGACCCCGAAATCGCTGATTCCACAGGGGACGATCCCACCGAAGTGCGAGAGGTCCGGTGAAATGTTCACGCTGAAGCCGTGCAGCGTCACCCAGCGCTTCACGCGGACGCCGATGGCGGCGATTTTCGCTTCGTTCGCGCCTTCGCCGACCCAAAGGCCGATGCGGCCCGGCTCGCGGCGCGCCTTTACGTCCAGCTGGGCGAGGGCGGCAATGATCCAGCCTTCTAGCGCGTGGACGAAGCAGCGTATGTCCTTCCCGCGTTTTTCGAGGTCGAGCATCAAATAGCCGACGCGCTGGCCGGGGCCATGGTAGGTGTAGCGGCCGCCGCGCCCGGCCTCGAACACCGGGAAGTGCAGGGGGTTCATAAGCTCGTCGGCGTTGGCGCTGGTGCCGGCGGTGAAGAGCGGCGGGTGCTCGACCAACCAGATCAGCTCGTTCGCTTCGCCGGCGCGGATGGCCGCGGCGCGCGACTCCATCGCCGCGAGGGCGTCCTCGTAAGGCGTCAGGCCCTCGCTGACCTGCCATTCGACGCCGGCAACCTGCTTCATGGCGGGCGAGATGGCGCCCAGCGAACGCGGACGCAAGCGCGATTGCGCGGCGCAGCCAGGCTCCGCATAAGGGCTGAAAGGCGAATGGGGAGGAATTGCGTGGGAAAGTTGTCCTTGTCGAAGGCGTGGGACGAAACCCGGGACGTGCTGACGCGCGACGGCAAGCTGCTGGGCGCGGTGGCGCTGGCGCTCGTTTTCCTGCCGGGCGTGATCGCCGGGGTCATTGACCCCAAGCAGACTCCGGCGACCATCGTCGCCGGCGGGATGACGAGCTGGCTTTTCCTGATTTCAGCGCTGATCGGCCTGGTTGGGCAATTGGCGATGATTCGGCTGGCGCTTGGACCGGCGACGAGCGTCGCCGACGCGATTGCGCACGGCCTCAGGCGGATGCCTGTCTATCTCGCAGGGACCATGCTGTGGATGCTCCCGCTGATCATCCTGATGGGCGTCTTCGGCAGGCATTTGTTCGACGATCCGGAGGCGGTGTCGGGCACGGATGCGCTCATCACCGTCCTCGTCGTCTGCGTACTGCTGTTCATGACCGTGCGGATGATCCTGATGTCTGCGGTGGCGAGCGCCGAGCATCTCGGGCCGGTCGCGATGCTGAAGCGGGCCTGGGCGCTGAGCAGCGGCAATTGGTGGCGGCTCTTCGCGTTCGTGCTGATGCTGGGCTTTGCTGCCATCGTCCTTTTGGGTGCGGTCGGCGCGATCGCGGGGATCGTCGGCCAGCTGCTGTTCGGCGAGCCGGAGGCCATGTCCGTGTCGGCCCTGTTCATTGCGCTGTTCACGGAGCTGGTCTCGGCGATGATCACGACGGTGTTTGTTGTCATGGTCGCCCGGCTCTACGCTCAGGGATCCGGGCTTTCGACGGTCAGCGTTCCAAGCAGCGGACATTGAGGCGCTGAGTCCGGCGGCAGGTCGCCGGTAAGGCGTGGATCGGTGAAACGCTCGATCCCGCGCTTGTAGGGCACGAACCCGGCGCGGCGGTAGGCGGCGACGGCGGCAGGATGGTCGAGCGTGCAGGTGTGAACGTGGACGCGCTTCACGCCTTCGCGCCAGGCGAGGCGGACTGCATGGGCCAGCAGCCAGCGGCCGTGGCCCCGGCCGGAAAGCTCGGGCACGAGGCCGACGAACGCAAGTTCGCATTGGCCGGGCTGGCGGAAATCCAGTTCCAGCATGCCGACGACCGCTTCGACGGCGGCGACTTCGTAGAGATGGATTTCGCGGTCGCCAATGATCGCCTGGAGGTCGGCATCTTTGAGCTTAAGGCGGGAGAACCAGAGCCATGGTGCGCCGACCTTGCGGAAGAGCGCGCGATACTGGTTGACGGTCGGTTCGGCGACGCGGCGCAAGCGAAGCGCGGATTCGGGAACTTCGGTTGCAGGCGGCTCGAGCATTTCGAGGTAGGTGACGACCGCCGCCAGCTGGCCGTCAGGCAGGTCTTCGAGCGGCCGCCCTACCGCCATGCACCCCGGCATGTCGGGTCGGCCGCTCATTTCCACTTCGCCACGGGCGGAAGGCTCATGAGGATGGCGTCGATATTGCCGCCGGTCTTGAGGCCGAAGAGCGTGCCGCGGTCGTAGAGCAGGTTGAACTCGACGTATCGGCCCCGGAATTCCAGCAGGCGCTCCAAATCCTCGTCGGTGAACGGCGTATCCATCCGCTTTCGGACGATTTGCGGGAAAATGTCGAGGAAGGCCTCGCCGACATCGCGGGTGAAGGCGAAATGCTCGTCGAAATGGCCTTCGAGCCGGTCGTAGAAGATGCCGCCGACGCCGCGCGCGACCTGGCGGTGCGGAAGCCAGAAATACTCCTCCGCCCACTTGGAGAAGCGCGGATAGAAGGTCGGGTCGTGCGCGGCGCAGGCGGCGCGCAGGCGGGCGTGGAAGGCGTCCGTATCCTCCTCGTAGGGAATGGCTGGGTTGAGGTCGGCGCCGCCGCCGAACCAGCGCTTTGTCGTGGTCAGGAAGCGAGTGTTCATGTGCACGGCCGGGACATGCGGATTGGCCATGTGGGCAACGAGGCTAATGCCGGTGGCGAAGAAGCTCGGGTCTTCCTCGGCGCCGGGAATCGAGCTGGCAAATTCGTCCGAGAAGGTGCCGCCGACGGTCGAGACGTTGACGCCGACTTTCTCGAAGACCTTGCCGGTCATCTGGCCGCGGACGCCGCCACCCCCGGGCTCACCGCTTTCGTCGGTGCGGTCCCAGGGCGTGTATTCGAAGCTCGCGTCGCTACCGGCTTCCCGCTCGATCGCCTCAAAGGCGGCGCAGATGCGGTCGCGGAGCGATTCGAACCAGTCGCGGGCGGCCTGCTGCTGGTCGTCGAGCGGTTTCATCGGGGCAATTCTCCGGTCTGGCGCAATGCCTCACCCAAGGCGAGGGCGGCGGCCATGGCAAGGTTGAACGAGCGCACGTCGGCGCGGATCGGGATGCGCAACCTCGCATCGCTGGCGGCCGCGACATCGGCGGGAACGCCGCCGCTCTCCTTGCCGAACAGCAGCAAGTCGGTCGGTTCGAACTCGAAATCGTAAGGCGACGCTTCGCCCTTCGTGGTGAACAGTACCAAGCGGCCCGGGGTGACTTCGCGGAAGGCGTCGAAGGAGCGATGCCGCGAGACGTCGACATGGTCGATATAATCCATGGCAGTCCGACGAACCCTCTTGTCGTCCCATTCGAAGCCCATTGGTTCGATGAGGTCGACCGGCACCCCCATGCAGGCGCCAAGCCGCATGACGGCGCCGACGTTCCCGGCGATCTCAGGCTCGAACAAGGCGATGCGCATCGCGGGCCCATAGCCGCGCATGTGCCATTCATCTAGGATGCCATCACCATCCGTGGCTCGAAGGGGGCGGCCATGCTGATTGCGCTTCTCGTTCCGATTACGCTTGCCGCCATTGTTTGTCTGGTGGCGCTCCTGCGCGCCGCCGTTCGCCAGAAGGCGACGCCACGGCCCGAGGCGCTGCTCGTCGGCGCGGTCGTCAGCTTTTTCGATACGCTGGGGATCGGTTCGTTTGCGCCAACCACGGCCTGGCTCAAGTTCCGCAAGATCGTCCCGGATGCGCTCATTCCGCAAACCATCCTGGTCGGCCTGACACTACCGGCGGTGCTGCAGGGCTTCATCTTCCTGATCCTGCTGGGAGTGAGGGTCGACGCAGTCCTGCTGGTCGGCTGCATCCTTGCATGCGTCGTCGGAGGGCTGCTCGGAGCGCCGATGGTGACAAAGTCGCGCGTCTGGGTGGTTCAGATGATCGTTGCGATCGGCCTGACGCTAGCCGCCGCGGCGTACACGCTCACCAACCTGCACCTGATGCCCGGCGGTGGCACTGAAACCGGCTTGCCAATGGGCCTCACCATACTCGCGATCGCGGCGAGCTTCGGCTTTGGCATCCTGCTGAATTTCGGTGTCGGCAATTATGCGCCGACGCTGGTCCTGCTGAGCCTGATGGGAATGGATCCGCGGCTCTGCTTCCCGATCATGGCGGCGAGCGCCGGCCTTATGGGCGCGACGGCCAGCGTCCGTCACATCCAGATTGGAAAGATGGACTTGAGGATTGTCCTGGCCCTGACGCTCGGTGGTCTTCCGGCCGTCCTGGTTGCCGCCTTGATCGTCAAGCAGATGCCTGTCGAGACGCTCCGCTGGCTCGTGATCGTCGTCGTTCTTTACGCCGCCGCAGTCATGGCGCGCTCGGCGTGGATTGGACGCAAAGGCGAGTTGGTAGTGCTGACGCCGGAAGAGGTTGCAGCCCAATAATTCCGCCCTTGGCAGCACCAAAACCGCCCGCTATCAGCCGTGCAACTTTCGCGACGGCGACGCCGCTCGCGGACGTACGCTTTCAAGCCCGTCCGGGCATTGGCAACCGACGTTCTAAGGGTGAGCATGGCCGCGCAAGAAGGAAATATGGTCTCGCAGGTGGGGGAGGACCACAGCCTTCGCCGCCGTGATTTCATCAACATCGCCGCAGTGAGCTTTGCCGGTGTCGGCGCCGCCGCGGTCGTCCTGCCCCTGGTCAGCCAGATGAGCCCGTCGGCCGACGTGCTGGCGCTGGCTTCAACCGAAGTCGACATTTCCAAGATCGCGCCTGGCCAGGCCATCAAGACCGTATGGCGCAAGCAGCCGGTGTTCGTCCGCAACCTGACGCCGCAGGAAATCGCGGCGGCCAATGCCGTCGATGTCAGCACCCTGCGCGACCCGCAGACGCTGGCCGAGCGCACCAAGCCGGGCAAGATGAACTGGCTGATCACCATGGGCGTCTGCACCCATCTGGGCTGCATCCCGCTCGGCACCGGCGAAGGCGAGAACCGCGGTCCGTTCGGCGGCTATTTCTGCCCGTGCCACGGATCGGCCTACGACACGGCGGCCCGCATCCGCCAGGGACCGGCGCCGCTGAACCTGCAGGTGCCGGAATATGCCTTCACGTCCGACACTGTCGTGACGATCGGTTAAAGGGGAAAACGGGGATGAGTTTCGCCTGGGCAAAGCCCTACGAACCGAAGACTGGCCTTGGCCGCTGGTTCGACGAGCGCCTGCCGCTTCCGCGCCTGGTCTACGGCGCGATCGGCGGCGGCTATCCGGTGCCGCGCAACCTGAACTACTGGTGGAATTTCGGCGTCGCCGCCGGCATCTTCCTGACCGTCCAGATCGTCACCGGCATCGTGCTTGCGATGCATTATTATGCGTCGGCGGACGGCGCCTTCAATTCGATCGAGCACATCATGCGCGACGTGAATGCGGGCTGGTGGCTCCGCTACGCGCACATGAACGGCGCCAGCTTCTTCTTCATCGTCGTCTACGTCCACATCTTCCGCGGCCTCTTCTACGGAAGCTACAAGGCGCCGCGCGAGCTGGTGTGGATGCTCGGCCTCGTCATCTATTTGCTGATGATGGCGACGGCGTTCATGGGCTACGTCCTGCCCTGGGGGCAGATGAGCTATTGGGGCGCGCAGGTCATCACCGGCTTCTTCTCGGCCTTCCCGGTCGTCGGCGAGCCGATCCGCGTCTGGTTGCTGGGCGGCTATGCGCCTGACCAGGCGGCGCTGACCCGCTTCTTCTCGCTGCACTACCTCCTGCCGTTCGTGATTGCGGCGGTGACGGTCCTGCACATCTGGGCGCTGCATATCCCGGGGTCGAACAACCCGACCGGCGTCGATGTGAAGACCGAGAAGGACACGCTGCCCTTCCACCCGTTCTATACGGCGAAGGACGGCTGGTTCGCCGGTGCGCTGTTGTTCGCTTATTGCGTGCTGACCTTCTTCGCGCCGAACTATCTGGGCCATCCGGACAATTACATTCCGGCCAACCCGCTGGCGACGCCGGCGCACATCGTGCCCGAATGGTATTTCTGGCCATTCTACGCGATCCTGCGCAGCTTCACCGTCGACGTCATCATCCCGGCCAAGCTGTGGGGCGTGACGGCGATGTTCGGCTCGATCCTGCTGCTGTTCTTCCTGCCGTGGCTCGACAAGTCGCCGGTCCGGTCGGGCAGCTATCGCCCGGTGTTCAAGCGCTTCTTCGGCCTGCTGATCCTCGACGTGCTGGTGCTCGGCTATGTCGGCGGCGCGCCGATCACGCCGCTGAACATCGCGCTCGGCCAGCTGGCGACCGCTTATTATTTCGCGCACTTCCTCATCATCCTGCCGCTCGTTTCGAAGTTCGAAACGCCGCTGCCGCTGCCGAGCTCGATTTCGGAAAGCGTGCTGCACGGCGAGAAGGCGGAAGCCGCGCCCATCGGCCAGACGAAGCCGGCGAATTAAGGGGAACAGGGGACCATGGTCCGTATTCTTGGCTTTCTTGTCGGCCTAGTCTTCGCCGGCGTTGCGGTGATCAGTTTCTTCGTGAACCTGGTCGGCAACATTCAATCCCCGCCGGAAGCGACGGCGGAGGAGGAATATCACGTCCATCCGAAGGCGCTGCATTTGCAGTCCGACGGTCCGTTTGGCAGCTTCGACCGCCAGCAGGTCCAGCGCGGCTTCCAGATCTACAAGGAGGTCTGTTCGGCCTGCCACTCGATGAAGCTGGTGGCGTTCCGGGACCTGCATGAGCTTGGCTATTCGGAAGCCGAAGTGAAGGCGATCGCCAACCAGTGGGCGACCGAAGTTCCCTCGGTCAATCCGGACACGGGCGAGCCCGCGACCCGCAAGGCGACGCCGGCGGATCACTTCCCGGCGCCTTATGCCAATGAGACCGCGGCGCGCGCGGCCAACAACAATGCGCTTCCGCCCGATTTGTCGCTGATGACCAAGGCGCGCCATGGCGGCGCGGCCTATGTCTATTCGATCCTGACGGGCTACCGGAACCAGCCAACCGAGCTGGTGAAGAAGTTCCCGGGCGCGAAAACGCCGCAGGGCCTGCACTACAACCCCTATTTCGCCAATCTGAACATCGCCATGCCGCAGCCGCTGGTGAGCGATGGTCAGGTGACTTACGCCGAGGGCAATCCGAAGCCGACGGTCGACCAGATGGCGAAGGACGTGTCCGCGTTCCTGGTGTGGACGGCCGAGCCGAAGCTTGAGAACCGCCATCACTATGGCTGGGCGGTGCTCCTGTTCCTCCTGGTCGGGACGGTCCTGGGCTATCTGAGCTACCAGAACATCTGGGCCGAGGCGAAGCGCAAGGTCGCTCCGGTCGGGCCGCTGGATCCGGTCAACAAGGCCAAACGCACCCGGGCCACCAAGAAGGCCGGCGTCGCGGGCTAAGCGAGGTTTGCGTGACCAGCGCCAACGATGATTTGAAGGCGCTGGTCCGCACCATCCCGGACTTTCCGAAGCCCGGTATCCAATTCCGTGATGTCACCACCCTGCTGCTCGACGGGCGCGGATTCGGCTTGGCCGTCGAGCGGTTGGCCGCGACGGTCGGCGAAGCGCCGGACCTGGTTGCCGGCGTGGAGGCGCGGGGGTTCATCCTCGGCGCGGCGCTGGCGCGCGAGCTCGGCTGCGGCCTGCTGCTGATCCGCAAGGACGGCAAGCTGCCCGGCGCGACCATCGCCGAAGATTATGCCCTGGAATATGGCACCGACCGGCTGGCGATGCATGTCGATGCATGTTCGGCGGGAGCGAAGGTGCTGTTGGCCGACGACCTGATTGCAACCGGCGGGACAGCGCTCGCCGCGGCTCGGCTGATCCGGCGCGCAGGCGGCCATGTCGTCGGTGCGCGCTTCCTCATCGATTTGCCGGACCTCGGCGGCGCGGAGGCCCTGCGCGCCGAGGGGATCGACGTCGCTAGCCTGATAGAATTCGAGGGCGACTAAGCGTCCGCGTCGGGGTTCCGGCGCATCAGCACGATGGATGTGTAGGTCATGACCGGGACGTGGTCCTGGTTGGTGACGATGGTCTGGGTGCGGACGCTGCCGATTTCGGGCTTGGAGCGCGAGGGCGTCTTTTCGACGACGGTGCCGGTCACGGTCAGCGTGTCACCGGGATAGACCGGCTTCTGCCAGCGCAAATCATCGACACCCGGCGAACCGAGGCCAGCCTGTTGGTCTTCCGTGATCGCGTCGACGATGACGCGCATCGTCATGGCGGCGGTGTGCCAGCCGCTGGCGGCGAGGCGGCCGAAATGGGTCTTGGCGGCTTCCTCGTCGGACAGATGGAAGGGCTGGGGGTCGTATTTGCGCGCGAATTCGAGGACTTCCTCGCGCGTCACCTCATAGGTGCCGAAGACACGCTCGGCCCCGACTTCCACGTCGTCCCAGTAGATCATGACTGCCAATCGTCCAGTGCGCTGCCAAGAGCCGTCTTCATCGGGCCGAGCCATTGCTCGTAGGGCTTGTACTGGTTGAGGCCCTTGCGGTTGATCGGCTGGCGAACCTGCTCCGCGCTGATCGTCCGGACGGAGCGCTCGTTCGAATGGAAGTTGAGGACGGCCTCGTCGAACGGCAGGCCGAGATAGTCGAGCAGGTTGCGGACTTCGCCTTCGGTATCCTCGACCAGCCGCTCGTAAATGGCGCGATGGATCTTGCCCGGCTGGAGGCTGTCGACGAGCCGGAGCAGCCGGACATAGTCGGCATAGTAGAGGCCCATGTTCTCCATCGAGTAGCTGTGCTCCAGCCCGCGGCCGTAGAGCTGCTTCCAGTTGGAAAAGCAGCAGTCGAGCGGGTGCCGGCGCATATCGATGATCTTGGCGTTGGGCAGGATCTTGCGGATCACCCCCGCGTAAATCCAGTTGTTCGGCATCTTGTCGGTGAACCGGGGCTTGTCGGTCAGCCGGTAAACGCTGGTGCGCCGCAAATAGTCCTCGCCGAGCTCGCGAAGCTCGCCGGCACTCATCCTGCGCAGGAGTTCGTTGAAGGAAATCCCGCGGCGCTGGGCGACCTCGCCCTGCTCACGGATGATCGTCGGCAGCTCCGTGAGCTCGGCCGTGCCTTCGATGTCCGGATGGGAGTCGAGGATCTGCTCCAGCAACGTCGAACCGGACCGCTGAATGCCGATTACGAAGATCGGTTCGGCCGATTGGCACGCATTCTTGGCGCTCCCCGACAGGAATTCCTCGCTGTAGCAATCGGCGGCCTGGTCGACCCATCCTCTGATGCGCTCCGGCCGGTAGGTCGTCGATGCATTTCGCAGGCGATTGGCCGCGTCATAATGGTGGAAGGAACGCTCGATTTCCTTGCGGTCCTCAAACGCCTTGCCGAGCGCAAAATGCAGGCGAACCCGGTTCATTACGTGCGCCTGGGGCACCGTCAGGCCCTTTTCCATTGTCGCGATGTCGGCGTCGCGGAACTTGACGGTTTTGAGGTTGGCCAGGCTCCACCAGGACGTGCCTTCGAAGGGGGCGCCGGCGAGTACGGCCCGATAGGTCGCAACCGCCTCATCCGCCCGCCCGAGCGTACGGAAGGCGTGGCCTAGGCGGATGCGGTAATTTTCGTTCCGCTGCTCGGTCGCGACCAGCTGCTGGAGGACGGCGACCTCCTCTTCCTGGCGGCCAAGATCGCGAAGTATGCTCGCGCGCAACGACATTGCGTTTGCGGTGGCACGCGCGTCGGGCGCGAGTTGATCGAATACGGCCAGTGCCTCAATCGAACGCTTAGCGCGATGTAGGTGCTCACTGAGCGTCATGCGCGCCGACACATCCTCGGGCGCGACTTCGACCGCCCTGCGAAGCAGGGATTCGGCAACCTCGTATTCGCTTTCGGTGGAGAATTGCAGGCCGAGCATGACGAGCGCGACAACGTCGGTTTCGTCACGCGCAATGATCGATTCGAGGATCGCGATGGCGCGCTTCTTTTCGCCGTTGGCAATGGCGCGCGCGGCTTCGCGATGGGCGGGACTGCGGGTCGAAAGCTGAACCGCTTGCCGCTCGGCCAGCGTGGCTTCGTCAGCCTTGCCAAGCTTGCGCAGAGCGGCGCCGAGCAGGCGCAAGGCCGCCGGATCGTCTGGGTGCGATTCCAGCAGGCGCCGGGCCTGCTTTTCAGCCGTCTTTGGGTCGGATGCCAGCAACTGCCGCGCTTGTTTCAACGCAGCATGGGGATCGGCAATAATTGAAGCTTTCACGCCCACTTAGCTCTACCCGGCCATGCTCACGCAGTGGGCGGTAGCATGGCCGGTCGAGCGGCGTCCTCTAAAATTTGCGGCCGACGCGAAGGCCGATCGTGCGCGGCCGGCTGACGACCGTATAGATCTTGCCGCCACTGGCCGTTTCGCCGAACGGGTCGCCGCAGATTTCCTCGCGGCACTGGATGCCTTTCGACAATTGTCCGCGCACATCGAACAGGTTCTTGGCGAACAAATCGACGCTCCATGGGCCTTTGTCCAAACCGGCCGAAATGTCGACCTCCGCATAGGAGTTCAAATCGCCGTAAATGTCGTTGATGCCAGGCCGCAGGTCGCGTTTGCGTTTGCCCTCATAAGTGAGCACGCCTTGGACGTTGGCCTTGAGGTCGGCATTGAGGTTCCATTCGTAGCGAAGAGCCGAGCTGCCCTTCCACGGGGCGGTGAGCGGCAGCTTGTCACCTTTTTCGGCCAGGAAATCCAACCCGCCCTGAAGGCCGGCGTTGCGGCAGTCGACTACGCCTTCTTGAAAGCAAAAATCTTCCCGTAAAACGGCATGGTTGTATGAGACGCCGGTACTCCACGTCAGGCCAGGCATCGGCCGCAGGAGGAGGTCGGCTTCGATGCCGGTGATCCGTGACTTACCGACATTGCGGACGACGGTGAGGCCGTTTTGTCCCAGCAGCGAGACCTGCATGTCCTTCCAGTCTTCGATGTAGCCGGCGACGTTGAAGTGCGAGCCGTGACCGAAGCTGATTTTTGCGCCCGCCTCATAGTTGGTCAGATAATCCGGATCGTAGGGCGGGAAGGTGCCGCGACGATTGACGCCGCCGGGCCGGAAACCTCGCGACCAGGTCGCATAGAACAACATGTCTTCATTGGGCTTGTAGGTCAGGTTGAGGCGATGGACGAACCCGGTGTCCTTCACTCGCTTGTCGAGGTTGGTGCAGGGCGTTCCCGAAATCTCGGACGGTCCGAAGCAATCGCCGACGTAGCTGGCAAAGCCGAAGAAGCCGACCAGGGAGTTGTCGTATTTGTACCAGCGGCCGCCCGCGGTTGCCGTCAGCTGCGGAGTGATATCGAAAGAAAGCTCGCCGAATGCCGCGTAGTCCCGGTCGACGCGCAGCTGCTTTGTGTACCAGATGTCATTCGTGCCGGGGACCTTGGCGACATCAGCCAGCCCCGGAACGATGTAGTTTTGCTCGATATTATGTTCCTGGCGCTGGTAGAAGAGGCCGCCAATCAGGCGAAGGCGCTTGTCGCTCGGTGAGGCGACGCGCAGCTCGTGCGACATTTTCTTGTAGCTGTCGTCAGCCTGGATCAGCTGGTTTGGAAGAAGCGGATTATAGTCGTTGTCGTACCAATAGGCGCCGTAAGTCGTGAGCTCATCGTAGAAGTAAGAATAATCCGAATAGTCGAGCTCTGAATCGACCTGCCGGCGCATATAGGAACCGGCGTAGGTGACGTCGAAATTGCCGAGCTTGCCTTCGACGGTGAGGGCCGCCTGGATCCATTTGTCCTTCAGCGATTCAGGGTTGAACTGCATGGTTTCGAGTTTGCCGAGACCACGTTCTTCCGCGAACGACCCATCGGCTTTCTGAACCTGGCCGATAACCTGGGGCGTGATCGTCCAATTGTCATTGAGATCGATCTTGAGGGCCGCACGAGCGCCATAGGTATCGACGTCGTTGTAATTATCCTCGGCCAGGGCGCCATTGTCGAAGGTAAAGCTGCCGCCGGTCGGTGTGCCGGAGGAATCCACTTCACGCATAGTGCGCGACCCATGGATATTGTCGATGTAGCCGCCATCGTGGCGGTACCAGCCGACGATACGCGTAGCCACGTTACTGGAAATCGGCAGGTTGATGAAGCCTTCGCCCGTATAACCCCAATCACCATGAGCGACCTTGTTAAGCTCAAGGTTTGCCGCGCCATAGGTGCTGCTGAGGTCAGGCTTGTTAGTGATGATGCGGACGGTGCCGGCCTGGCTGGACGCGCCGTAAAGCGTGCCCTGCGGGCCAGCGAGCGCCTCGACGCGCGCAATATCGAAAATGTGAATGTCGAGCGCGCCGCTGATCGTCGTGATTGGCTGTTCGTCGAGATAGGTGCCGACGCTGGGCAGGGACGCCGAATGGTTGGCATTGTCGCCGCTGGCGACGCCACGGAAATAAACGTTGTTCGTGCCTGGTCCGTCGGCGCTGCCGCCGCCACCGCCGGCCTTTGAGGAAAGCGACGGGACAAGCCGGGCATAATCCTCGAAACTGTCCACCTGAAGGTCATCCAGGGTCTTGGTGGTGATCGCCGTGATGGCAATCGGCACATCCTGCAGATTCTCGGTCCGCTTTTGGGCGGTGACGATGATATCCTCGCTCTCTTGCGCGGCGGCTGCCGCCGGCTTTTCTGCCGGGTCCGCCGGAGCGGTTTGCGCATAGAGCGGCGCGGAGATGAAAGTCGTGGCGAGAAGCGCCGTCGCGGCGCGTTTCCACTTTGGCGTATTGTGCGATTGCAGGCGCATGCCCGTCTCCCCTGTGTCCCCGGGGAGAAGCGTGAAGCTTTTGTTACTTGGGTGCAATCACCTGTGGTGCCGGATTGCCGTTTTCGACGCTAACGGTGCCAATCCTGCAACACTGGGCCAAGGGCGGATTTCAGCGGTTCCAGCTGGCTTTCCAATGGCTTCCAGCGGTCGAAGCCGTCGCGGTTGAGCGGACGGCGCACCTGCTCGGAACTCGCGGTCCTGACGGCACGCGGATTTTCATGGAAGGCGAGGCAAGCCGGATCGAACGGAAGCCCGAGGAAATCGAGCAGGCGCCGGACTTCGCGTTCCGGGTTCTCGACCAGTTCCTCGTGAATGACGCGGTGAACGCAGCCAGGCAGGACCGCATCGAAGTGGCGCATCAGCGTGACGTAATCGGAATAATAAGCGCCAATCTCCGCCAAATCGTAGGAGAAGCGCTGCCCCCGGGCATAATGTTGCTTGAAATTGGAATAGCCGCAGTCGAGCGGATGGCGGCGCGCGTCGATGATCCGTGCCTTGGGCAGGATCAGGCGGATCAGCCCGACATGCGCCCAATTGTTGGGAAGCTTGTCGATGAAGAACGGGCAGTCCGTGAAACGCTGGGCGGCGGCGCGGTCCAGATATTCCTCGCCAAGACCCTTCAACTCGTCCGCCCCAATGTCAGCGAGGCATTCCGGATAATGGCTTGGGTCTCCGCGCTCTCTTGGCCCCTCGAGGCGACGGACAATAGCCGGAATGTCGGGTAGTTCGGCCGTCCCTTCGACCGCCGGATGACTGGCAAGGATCTGCTCGACGAGTGTCGAGCCCGCCCGCGGCATGCCAACGATGAAAATCGGCGCATTGTTGTCGCAGCCCTGGCCGTCGCCAGCGGCGAAAAAGCCAGGCGTGAACAAGGCGACCGACCGCTCGACATGGCGGTGCATGTCGTCCGGGGAATAATCGAGCAGCGAGCGGCGCAGGCGGTTGCCCTCCGCGTAATGGGCAAAGGAGGCCTCGGCTTCACCCTTGTCTTCAAGTGCCTTGCCCAGCGCGAAGTGGAGGTGGAAGCGATCCTGCTTGCCGAGGCCGGGCTTGGCCAAGGCATGCGTGATGGCAGCAATGTCGGCGTCGTCGAACCTGATCGTCTTCAGGTTCGCGAGGCTCCACCAGACTTCGCCTAGCGTCGGTTCGAGCTCCAGCGCCCGACGGTAGGCGGCAATGCTGTCAGCCTGCTGGCCCACGGTCTTGAGGATGTGGGCATAACTCATCCACAATTTGGGCTGGTCCGACCGGGCTTCGAGCAGGATGCGATAGAGCTCGATGGCCTCGTCATGCCCGCCGATCCGTCCGAGCGCAGCCGCCTTGAGGCTGGCGTGGCCGAGATTGCTCTCGCCTTCCCGCTCGATCAATTCCAGCTCGGCGATCGCATCGGGCGCGCGGTTCTGCTTGTAGAGGACGGTCGCGAGGTTGGCGCGGGCCGCTGTGAAGGCTGGCGCTAGTTCCAGGGCGCGTCGAAGCAGGTTCTCCGCATCGACAAGGCGACCGATCCGGGCGGCCAGTTCCGCCATCATGCGGATCGCAGCGACGTCGGTCGGGCGCTGCTTCAGATAGGGGCGAAGGATGCTCTCCGCGGTTGGCAGGTCGTTGTCGAACAATGCCTGACCGGCACGGAGCAGTTGTGGATTGCGGCGGGCGGCCGCCATGCTCCGCTGAAAACCCTGCTCTTGGATATCTGTCTGGCCGCTCACGAGATGAGGCTAGGCGAGGCGGCATGTGCTATTCAAGGGCGAGGGGAGGAGCCCATGAACAACAATCGTCCATTCACCCTCATCGCCGCGCTCATCTTCACAGCGATGGCATTGGTGCATGTCTATCGCCTGGTCAGGCCGTTCGAGGTGGTCGTCGGTCCGTGCCACGTCCCTCAGTGGGCCAGCTATATCGGCGTGCTTGTTCCTGGCGCGCTCGCGTGGCTCCTGTTCCGCGAGGCGCGCCGTTAGACATAGTGCAGCGGCGCGAAGTGAATTCGCGCCGTCGATCCTCGCTCCGCGAGGTCGGCCGCGGTTCGCCGACTCTACGCGCTGCTCAGGCGGCGCTCTGCGCTGGCTTCGCTACGCTCGGCGGCTCAAACGTTGAACTTGAAGTGGAGGACGTCGCCGTCCTTCACGACATATTCCTTGCCTTCCTGGCGTAGCTTGCCGGCATCGCGCGCGCCCGCTTCACCGTTGAGCGCGATGTAATCGTCATAGGCGATGGTTTCGGCGCGGATGAAGCCGCGTTCGAAATCGGTGTGGATCTCGCCGGCGGCCTGCGGAGCCTTGGCGCCTTTCTCGACGGTCCAGGCGCGGGCTTCCTTGGGTCCGACCGTGAAGAAGGTGATGAGGTGGAGGAGGTCGTAGCCGGCACGGATGACGCGAGCGAGGCCGGTCTCGTGCAGGCCCATTTCCTCCAGGAAGGCGAGGCGTTCGTCCATGTCCATGGTGACAAGGTCGGCTTCGATGGCGGCGGAGACGACGACCGCTTCGGCGCCTTCGGCATGGGCCTTTTCGAACACGCGCTTTGATTGCGCATTGCCGTTGGCGGCCTCGTCTTCGTTGACGTTGCAGACGTAGAGGACTGGCTTGGCGGTCAGCAGTTGCGCTTGGCTGAAGACGCGGGCTTCCTCGTCGTCCCTGGGCTTGGTGAGGCGGGCGGGCTTGCCTTCCCGCAGCAGGTCGAGTGCCTGGCTGAGGACCGAGGCAGCGATCTTCGACTCCTTGTCGCCCTGCTGGCCGCGCTTGACGAGGTTGGGGACGCGCTTCTCGAGGCTTTCGAGGTCGGAGAGGAGCAGCTCGGTCTCGACCGTCTCGGCGTCGGCGATCGGGTCGACCTTGTTCTCGACATGCTGGATGTCGTCATTCTCGAAGCAGCGGAGGACATGGACGATGGCGTCCACCTCGCGGATATTGCCGAGGAACTGGTTGCCGAGGCCCTCGCCCTTGGACGCGCCCTTCACCAGGCCGGCGATGTCGACGAAGGCGAGCTGGGTCGGGATGATCTTGGCAGAACCGGCAATGGCGGCGAGCTTGTCGAGGCGCGGGTCGGGGACCGAGACCTGGCCGACGTTCGGCTCGATCGTGCAGAAGGGATAATTGGCCGCCTGCGCAGCCTGCGTTTCGGTCAAGGCATTGAAAAGCGTCGATTTGCCGACGTTCGGCAGGCCGACGATGCCGCAGCGGAAGCCCATGGATTCGATGACTTTCTAAGGAGGTTTGCGCGCGCCTTAGCGGCGGATCACGCGAAATTGAAGCTGATGCTCAGGCGCTCGCCGTTGCCGCGGCCGGGCAGGACTTCGTGACGGAGCCAGCTTTCCCAGAGAAGTAGGAGGCCGGGTCGCGGCTCAATGCTGACAAAACTGCCGTCGCGGGCCGGGGCGGCCATCATTAGCGGCAGCCGCGGGTCCTCGAAGCGGATGGCGCCTGAGCCGGCAGGGACCTCGACGTAAAAAGTGCCGGAAATGACCGAATGCGGATGGATGTGAGCACTATGATGCCCGCTTCCCTTCAGGAGGTTGACCCACAAGCTGTCGAGGCGCGGTTTGCGGCCGAGGTCGAGGTTTGCGTCGGCGGCGAATTTCGCGGCATGCTTGGCGAGCAGCTTGGTCAGGTCGGCGATCGCCGGATCGCGTTTGGGCAGGTCATTGAGCGAGGCATAGCTGGTGTAGCCCGGATAGGCCTTATCGCGGCTCCAGCCGATGCCGGCAGCATCGTCGCGGGCGAGTGTGCGGATCGAATGGGCAAGCTCGCCGAGAAGGTTCGCGTCGCCAATCTCGGCCTCGTAAAGCAGGGTCGGGAAGAGCGATCGCACAGTCATTAGAACGCGCTTAGCGGCATGATCGCGGCAAGGCCATTGCGCGTCGCCGTGAGTTGCGCTTGGAATGGGGCTTCATGGGGGAACCGAAACATTGCTGAAGCTCGCGCACGTCCAGAACCTGTTCCCGACGCCGCTTGTCACCTTCCTGGTCGACGATGCGGAGGCGCTGAATCGCGATCTCTTGAAGGAAATCGAGACACGCCGGGCGAGCGAGCAGGGAGCGGTGCGCAGCAACCGCCAGGGCTGGCATTCCGACTATGACCTGTTCCGCCGCAAGGAGAAGGCGCAGGCGAAGCTCGCCGGGATCATTCGTGAGGCGGTGGAGCAGGCGACACTGAAGCTGGCGCCCAATGCGGATCTCAGCAAGCTGCAGATCGAGTGCGAAGGCTGGATCAACGTCAATCCGACGGGCGCCTACAACACGCCGCACGACCATCCCGGCCACCTGTGGTCCGGCACTTACTACGTCGTGACGCCGGAGGGGGCGGGCAATGATGCGTCAGGCAAAATCGAGTTCATCGACACGCGCCCCAGCCTTGCCGATAATCTGGTCAAGGCGCCTTTCACTTCCGGACGGAGCAGCCTTAAACCCAAGCCGGGCATGCTGCTGATGTTTCCAGCCAATGTGCTGCACTGGGTTCATCCGAACGCGGCCGAGGACGACCGCGTCACAGTCGCCTTCAACGCGCGCTTCAGTCCTCGTGCAGGCGCAGCGCGACGCCGCTGACAGCTGCGTGCCATGACTTGCTCCAGGGTTCCTGATATCCGGGAGGGAGAAGGGGCACGGGTGACAAGCGTTTTTGTCTCTTACGCGCGGGCTGATGAATCGCGAGCGGAGCGCGTCGCGGAAACCTTGCGCGCCAGCGGCTACGAAGTCTGGCGGGACGACCAGCTGCCAGCGCACCGCGCCTATGCCGACGTCATCGAGGAGCGGCTGAAAGAGGCCTCGGCTGTTCTCGTCCTGTGGTCGGCAGAAGCGGCTAAATCGCAATGGGTGAGGGCCGAGGCCGACGCCGCGAGGGCGGCTGGCACATTGGTGCAGGCAAGCTTGGACAATGCCGCCCCGCCCATGCCGTTCAACCAGATTCAGTGCGCCGATCTCAGCGGCTGGCGCGGCGATGCCGGCGCTGCGGGTTGGCGCAAGGTTGAGTCGAGCATCGCAGCGCTTGCCGGGGAATCATCGACAGCTGAGGCGCCGCGAGCAGCGCAGCGCAAAAAGGGCCCATCGGTGTGCGTGCTGCCGTTCGCGAATATGAGTGGAGATGCCGAACAGGAATATTTCAGCGACGGCATCAGCGAGGACATCACCACAGACTTGTCGAAGGTCTCGGCGCTTTCAGTGACGGCCCGGAACACGGCGTTCCAGTTCAAGGGCCAGTCGGTCGATATCTGCAACTTGGCAGATCGCCTGGGAGTCAGCCACGTGCTGGAGGGCAGCGTGCGAAAGGCGGGCGGCCGCGTCCGGATTACTGCGCAGCTGATCGATGGATCGACCGGCGATCACGTCTGGGCCGAGCGCTTCGACCGCGACCTGGATGATATTTTCGACCTGCAGGACGAGCTTTCCAAAGCCATCGTCGATGCCCTGAAGGTCAAACTGTTGCCGGCGGAAAAGAAGGCGATCGAACAACGCGGAACATCCAATGCCGACGCCTACAACCTGTACTTGATGGCGCGCCAGCTTTGGATTTCGGGCAATTACGGAGACGTCCGGCGCGACGAGATCGTCATTCGCACCGTGAAGCAGGCTATCGCCATGGATTCGGACTATGCCCAGGCATGGGGCCTGCTCGCCATCGCCCAGGCCAGCTTGCGATATCATCATGGCCGCGATGTCGACGATGGGCTGACGGCGGCGGAAGAAGCGCTCAGGCTCGATCCGACGCTAGCCGCACCCTATAGCGTCCGGGCACGCCATATTGCCGAGCACGGTGATTTCGAGCGCGCGGATGCCGAGATTCGTCGTGGCCTGGAGCTCGACCCCAACAGCTGGGAGGTCAATCGCGAGGCTGCCCGG
This sequence comes from Sphingomonas alba, assembly GCF_023516555.1. Classification (GTDB taxonomy): domain Bacteria; phylum Pseudomonadota; class Alphaproteobacteria; order Sphingomonadales; family Sphingomonadaceae; genus Sphingomicrobium; species Sphingomicrobium album. Next base: position 614,061 of record NZ_JAMGBD010000001.1, on the reverse strand, counting down.
CTGCTGATGCAGCGCCGGCGCGTCGAGGAGGCGACCAAGCACTACATGCTCGCGGCCTCGCTCGATGAAAATGATTTTCACTCCTGCATGATGCTTCTCACCTGTTTCCAGGAGTTGGGCGAGGACGGGCGCAAACCCGAAGTAGCCCGGCAGATGCTGGAACGGAGCGAGCGGGCTTTGGAGAAGGACAGTCTCAATGCGTCTGCATTGGGCGTGAGCGCCGCGGCGCTGACTATTCTTGGCGATCTCGACCGGGCCAAGGAGCGGATCCAAAGGGCGATGGTCGTCGACCCTGACAACGTCAACATGCCGTACAATTTTGCCTGCATGCTGGCGAACTGGGTCGGCGACATCGAAGGGGCCTTGGACATGATAGAGCCTGTGATGCCGCGCCAAAGCCGAAGCCTGTTGATCACCCAGCTCAACGACCCGGACATGGACCCGCTTCGCGAGCACCCCCGGTTCAAGCGCATGATTGCCGAAGCAATGAAGCGGACGGGAGTTACGGAGGACATGATCCCCAAACGGGGCGGGGTCGCCGGCTAAGATTCGTCCTGCAGGCGCAGGGCGACGTCGCTCATGAAGCGGGCGTCGTCGCCGGCGGCGAGCCATTCCGCTTCGGCGGCAATGGCGCCGAGCAGGTCTGACAAGGGCTCTATTTCCGACTTGGCGTAATTGCCGAGGACGTAGCCGGTCACCTTGTCCTTGTGGCCGGGGTGACCGATGCCGATGCGGACGCGGCGGAAGTCGGGACCGAAAATGGCGTTGATGGCGCGCAGGCCGTTGTGGCCGGCTAGGCCGCCGCCGGTGCGGACCTTCACCTTCATCGGCGCGAGGTCGAGCTCGTCGTGGAAGACGGTCAACGCGTCGAGGTCGAGCTTGTAGAATTTCAGCGCCTGCTGAACCGCGTCGCCGCTGTCGTTCATGTATGTCTGCGGCTTCAGGAGCAGGACGCGATGGCGGCCGATGCGGCCTTCGCTGATGAGGCTGCGGAATTTCTTCGTCCAGGGGCCGAAATCATGGACCTCGGCGATGATGTCGGCCGCCATGAAGCCGACATTGTGCCGGTGGAGGGCATATTGCGCGCCCGGATTGCCGAGGCCGGCCCAGATCTGCACGTCCATTCCCCCAAAAGAAAACCGCCCGTCCCCATGGGGACGAGCGGCCTTCTATAACCGGATTTTCGGAAGCGTCAGGCTTCTTCGCCGCCTTCGGCTTCGCCTTCGGCCTCAGTCGCTTCCTCACCGACGGTCGGGACTTCGCCCTCGGGCGCGGTCTCTTCCTCTTCGGCCTTCATCGCCGACGGGGCGACGATGGTGGCGACGGTGAAGTCTTCGTCCGTGTTCGCCGGGACGACGCCCTGCGGCAGCTTCACCTGGCTGATGTGGATCGAATCGCCGATCTCCAGGCCGTCGAGCGGAATGTGCAGCTCGCTCGGAATGTGAGCGGCGTCGCAAACCAGTTCGATCTCGTGCTGGACGACATTGAGGACGCCGCCGCGCTTCAGGCCCGGCGAGGCTTCTTCATTGTCGAAGCGCACCGGCACGTTGACGTGCACCTTGGTGTGCTCGGAGATACGCAGGAAGTCGACATGGATCGGCCGGCTCGTCACCGGATGGAAGTCGACCGCCTTGGGAAGAGTGCGGGTCGCCTGGCCGCCGACGTCGATCATGACGACGGAATTCATGAAGTGCCCCGTGTGGAGCATCTTGGTCAGGAGCTTCTCTTCGACATGGATCGAGAGGGCATCCTTCTTCTCGCCGTAAACCACGGCGGGGACCCGGCCTTCGCGGCGCAGATGACGGGAGGCTCCCTTGCCAGCCCGGTCGCGCGCTTCGGCGGGCAGCGTTAGCTGATCGCTCATTGCTTGCTTTTCCTTCAGTTAAGTCGGCCCGCCACGCCTCCAGGGATGACCATGGCTTGGGCTGGCGCGCCTATAAGGGCAGGCGCGCAGAATGGCAACTTAGCTGACGCGAGCGCTCGAGTAGCCGCGGGCGGCGAGCTGCTGCTGGACGCTGTCGGGGCCGACGAGGTGGCCGGTGCCGACGGCGATGAAGACCGTTCCGGGCTGTGCCATGCGGTTCGCGATCCAGCCCGCCCAATTGGCGTTCCGGCTGACGAACAGGGTTTCGTAAGTCTGCGGGCTTTCGGCGCGCATGGTTCCGAGCAGTTTCAGGAAGTTGCTGCTGTCGCCGCGCTTCCAGGCCGACTGCAGCCCGCCCATGAAGCCGGAGAGGCCGTCGCCCGCATGTGCCGTCGCCTGGGGAGGAGAGGGTGGCAGCGTCTTGAACATATTGAGCTGGAACTCGAAGCTTTCGAGGCCCTCAACCGGCTTGCCGCTGGCTTCGGCGGCCCGGCGGAGGACGAAGTCGGCCCCATTGTCGACGGACATCCCGACCTGGCGGCCGGCCGTCATGGCCTGACCCGCGGAGGCCACGAACGAGGGCGCAGGGCCGCCGCCATAGACCGGCTCACCGACCTTGGGCTCCCTCATGCCGGTGTTACGGGCCAGCGCGGCGTGCAGCGCGAACGGATCTTCGGGGACCAAGGTTTCGAGGACCAGTTCGTCAGAGGAATTGAAGGCGGCGCGGATATTGCTGCTGAACCAGGAAGAGTTCGGGTCGAGCGCGTGGAAGGTGCCGAACAGATAGATGGTCGTGTCGGCGTCCCTGACGACCCAAAGGGCCGGGCCCGGCTCGGCCTGAATTGCCGACGGAACGGCCGGGACGCTGATGGCGGAAGCTGGAACGGCACTGGCGAGGGAAAGGGCCACGGCGGCCAGGCCGTGAAGCACATTACGGACGTTGCGACGGCGGAATGAATCCCGCCAAAAATCCAGTCGTTCCTGCACTTTATCCCCCCCGGGCTGTGCATGAGGAATGTGTTGGACGACGATCAGCCCGTCAAGGTTACTAATCGTTTAACTGGCTGCGATTCGTCGCAAAATTGTGGATTACCCCGACTACTGGACGCGCTTCACCCGATAGCCGCGCCTCTTCAGCAACTCGACGACCGAATCGTCGCCCGCGAGGTGGCCGGAGCCGACCGCCATGAACACAGTGCCCGGCTGCTGCATGCGACGTTCAACCCAGCCGCTCCAATTGGCGTTGCGCCGCTGGAGGAGAGCCGCCTTGAGCTCCGGCGAGTTCGTGAACTCTGCGTTGAAGGTCTGGGCGATCGATTTCACGTCCCCGGACATCCAGGACGCAAACATGGCGTTGAACTGTTGCTTGGCCGCTGCCGGGTCCTCGACAGCGCCTTCCAGCAACTCGCGCTGCGCGGCTTCGGGGAGCGTGTCGAAGAAGCCCAGCTGCTCGCTGTTGGTTTCGAGCTGCTGGATCGGCTTTCCGGCGGCGGTGAAGGCCTGCTTCAGCGTGTTCTCGACGCCGTCGTTTCCGGAGACGCCAAGCTCCTTGAACTGCACCTGCAGGAGCGCGAAGGCGGCAGCCCAGGTTTCCATATTGTTGAGCGCGGCCTCGGGAATGCCGGATTTGGTGATGACCGCACGGAGCGCGGCCTGCTTGTTTGCCGAGACGCGGCTAGTGATCGGCGGGAGGCCTGCGCGGACGCCGAGGCGGGCATATTCGGCCGCGAAGGCCGCCGGGTTCTTCTCGTCGATGATGGTTTCGACGACCAAGGTGCCGGCGTCCTGCGTCGCCTTGTCGAGCTTGGCGCTGCGCCAGTTGGTGTTGGGCGGGAGCAAGTGGATCGTGCCGAACAAATAGATGTTCGTGTCCTTGTCGGAGATCTCCCAGAGAGCGGGCTTGCTCTCCCTGGCGAGGGCCGGGCCGGACAGGCCGAAGGTGACGGCGGCGAGGCCAAGGAAGCCGAGGCTTGCACGGATTTGGTTCCAGATACGCATGAAATCTCCCATCGCGGGCCAAGCATGTAGGAAGAGTGAACGCGCTTGTCAGGCTTTGGCGGTTCGGCCAAAGCCGCTGCAACGCCGACAACGGGGAATATCTTGTGCCGCTGAGCTTCCAGGACCTGATCCTGACCCTCCATCATTATTGGAGCGAGCGCGGCTGCCTGATCGTCCAGCCTTATGACATGGAGATGGGGGCGGGGACGTTTCACCCGGCGACGGTGTTGCGCGCGCTTGGGCCGGACGCGTGGAAGGCGGCTTATGTCCAGCCGTGCCGCCGCCCGACGGACGGCCGCTATGGCGAGAACCCGAACCGGCTCGGCCATTATTACCAATACCAGGTGGTGCTGAAGCCGAGCCCGGCGGATTTGCAGCAGCTTTATCTCGGCAGCCTCGACGCCATCGGCATCGACCCGCTGAAGCATGACATTCGCTTCGTCGAGGACGACTGGGAAAGCCCGACATTGGGTGCCTGGGGTCTCGGCTGGGAAGTCTGGTGCGACGGCATGGAGGTGACGCAATTCACCTATTTCCAGCAGGTCGGCGGCTTCGAGTGCAAGCCAGTGACGGGCGAACTGACCTACGGGCTCGAGCGGCTGGCCATGTACATTCAGGGCAAGGACAATGTCTTCGACCTCGCCTTCAACAATGAAGGCGTGACCTATGGCGACGTCTTCATGGACAATGAGCAGCAGATGTCGGCGTGGAATTTCGAGACCGCCAACACCGATGCCTTGTTCGATTTGTTCAAGAAGGCGGCGGCGGAGGCCGAGAATTGCCTGACCGCCAAATTGCCGATCCCGGCCTATGAGCAGGCGATCAAGGCCAGCCACATCTTCAACACGTTGCAGGCACGGGGCGTGATCAGCGTCGCCGAGCGGCAGGCCTATATCGGGCGCGTCCGCGACCTGGCGAAGGGCGCTTGCGGGGCATGGATGGATGCCAAGGGGTATGCGGCGTGAGCGCGGACTTTCTCCTTGAGCTCAGGTCGGAGGAAATTCCGGCGCGGATGCAGGCCAAGGCGCGCGCCGATTTGGCGCGGCTGTTCGCGGAGGCGCTGCAGGCTGCGGGGCTGACGACCGAGGGGATCGAGACTTATTCAACGCCGCGGCGGCTGGTGCTGATCGCGCGCGGATTGCCGGAAGCGACCGAGGCGGTCAGCGAAGAACTTAAGGGCCCGCGCGCCAATGCGCCGGAGCAGGCGCTGGCGGGGTTCCTGAAAAAGACGGGGCTGAGCCGCGAGCAGCTGGAAGAGCGCGACGGTGTCCTGTTCGCCAAGATCGAGAAGCCGGGGCGGGGCGCGAGCGAGGTGCTGGCCGAGGCGATCGAAAGCATCGTCCGCAATTTCCCTTGGCCGAAGTCGATGCGCTGGGGTTCGGGCAATTTGCGCTGGGTGCGGCCGTTGCATGGCATTGTTGCACTGCTCGGCGAGGAGATCGTGCCCGTCGAGGTCGATGGTGTTGCGGCCGGAGCGGCCACGGTCGGCCATCGCTTCCACCACCCGGGCATCATCACCATCGGTTCGTGCGCAGACTATGCCGAGAAGCTGCGCGCCTGCCATGTGATCGTCGACCATGAGGAACGCGAGGCGATCATCCGCGAGGGCGCGGCGGCGGCTGCGAAGGCCGCGGGGCTTAGCCTGGTCGAGGATGAGGGGCTGGTTGTCGAGAATGCCGGCCTGACCGAGAATCCGGTGCCGCTGCTCGGCCGCTTCGACCCCGAATTCCTCGACGTGCCGCGCGAGGTGATCGTCCTCACCATGCGGACGAACCAGAAATATTTCGCCTGCACCGATGACACGGGCGCGCTGGCACCCGCCTTCATCTGCACTGCCAATATCGATGCCAAGGACGGCGGCGAGGCGATCGTCGAGGGCAATCGCCGGGTGCTGGCCGCACGCCTCAGCGACGCCCGCTTCTTCTGGGAGCAGGATCTGAAGGTGCCGCTGGAAGAACTGCTGCCGAAGATCGACCAGATGCTGTTCTACGAGGGCATGGGCAGCCTGCGCGCCAAGGCTGAACGGATCGCCAAGCTATCGAAGGCGATCTGCGAAAAATGGTTTCCGGAACGCGATCCGGAAACGGCGTATCGCGCCGGCTTGCTCGCCAAGACTGACCTCGCCAGCGGCATGGTCGGCGAGTTTCCCGAACTTCAGGGCATCATGGGTGGGTATTATGCCGAACGCGCAGGAGAGAAGGCGGGCGTCGTCTCCGCGCTGAACCAGCAATACCAGCAGGCCGTCGAGGGCTGCATTCCAGTTTGCGTCGCGCTGGCGGATCGTATCGACACGCTTGCCAGCTTTTTCGCCAAGAGTATCAAGCCGACGGGGTCCAAGGATCCGTTCGCGCTGCGCCGCGCGGCGCTGGCGATTGTCCAGACAATTCTCACGAACGGCACTCGGTTGAGCCTGCGCGAGGCGTTCGGCCTGGCCGAGGCCAAAGCCGACGTGAACGAGCTGATGGGCTTTATCGCCGACCGCCTTAAGGTCCAGCAGCGCGAGGCGGGGGTCCGGCACGACTTGATCGACGCTGTGTTCGCGCTTGGCGGCGAGGACGATCTTGTTCGCCTACTGGCGCGGGTGAATGCGCTGCAGGGCTTCGTGGAGACGGGCGAGGGGACGAACCTGCTCTCGGGTTACAAGCGCGCGGCGAATATTCTGAAGAAGGAGCAGTGGGACGCGGCTGCGGCCGGCGGAACCGATGTTCCGGCCGAGGAGCAGGCGCTGGTTGCGGCGCTCGATGCGGCCGAGCCCAAGGCGAAGGCAGCGGTCGAGGCCGAGGATTTTACCGCGGCCATGGCGGCGCTCGCCTTGCTCCGTGAGCCCATCGATGCGTTCTTCGACAAGGTAACCGTCAACGACCCACACAAGGAAACGAGGGCGCGCAGATTGAATCTTCTCGCCCGCTTCCGCGATGCGGTCCACCAGGTTGCGGACTTTTCGAAGATCGAAGGCTGAACCAGGCGACGGCACTCGCCGCCGCCGCGACAATGGCCGAGGCGATCATTGCGCCGTGGAAGCCGGTGATTAGAGCTTCGCCTTCCTTTGACAGGACCACGCCAAGCAAGGCGGTCGCAACGAGGCCGCCGAGGCGCGCCACCGCGCTGTTGAAGCCGGAGGCCATGGCGACGTGCCTTTCCTCGACCGAGCCGAGTACAGACGCGGTGAGCGGCGCGACGGCGATGGCCATTCCCGCCGCCATGACCGTCATCGCCGGGAAGATTGTCGCCCAATAAACGCCCAGGCTGTCGATGCGCAGGGCGAGCATCATGCCCGCGCCGACGACTAGGGGGCCGACGGTCAGCGGCAGATGCGGGCCGGTGCGCTCCGCCAGCTGGCCCATGATCGGCGAGCCGATGGTGAGCAGGATCGGCAGCGGCAGCATTGCGAGGCCGGCCTGGATCGGCGAATAGCCGCACTGCTCGATCAGCACATAGGGGACGAGCAGCATGACCGCCCCGAACGCGCCGTAAAGCAGCAGGGTCATGAGGTTGAGGCCGGTGAAGCAACTGTCCTTGAAGAGGGTCAGCGGCATCATCGCCTTTTCGCGGCGCCGGCGCTCGACCCAGAAGAAGCCGGCCATAAACAGAATGCCGGCTACGATCGCGCCGATGGCGAGCGCCGTGAAGCGTCCCGTCGATGACCAGAGCGTCAGGCCGTAGGTCGCTCCGCCGAGCGCGGCAGTGGCCAGGAAGGCGCCGCCATAGTCAGTGCGGCCTGCGCCAGGATCGTGGCTTTCGGTGACGAACATCAGCGCCAAAGCGATCGCACCGGCGGCGAGCGGCAGGTTGATGTAGAAGATCGAGGGCCAGCCGACATTGTCGACCAGCCAGCCGCCGATGAGCGGCGCGACCGCAGCGGCGGCGGCACCGGCGGCGGCCCAGATGCCGACAGCGCGACCGCGCTTTTCTCCTTCAAAGGCGGCATTGAGGAGGGCGAGGCTGTTGGGAAGCAGCAGCGCCGCGCCGATGCCCTGCGCGCCGCGGGCCACGAGCAGGACGTTGAGGCTAGGCGCCAGCGCGCAGACAAGCGACGCGATTGCGAACAGGGCCGTGCCGCCGATCAGCAACCGCCGCCTGCCGAAATGGTCGCCGAGCGCTCCGCCGAGCAACAGCAGCGCTGACAAGGGCAGGAGGTAGGCGTTGACCACCCACTGCACTTCGGCGGCATTGGCATGATAGCTGGCGCGGATCGCGGGCAGCGCGACATTGAGGACGCTGCCGTCGACGAAGCTGAGGCTGGAGGCGAGGATCGAGGCCGCCAGGGTCCAGCGCGGATCGGCGTTGCGGGTTTTGCCCCCGGCCAAAGCCTATTCGGCGTCCTGGATCGCGGCTTCGACCATGCGGGTCCAGACCTGCGGGTCGCCGGCTTCGGCCATCAAATGATCGGGTTCGCGCATCGTGTGCAGGACCGCCATCGCCTGGTTCAAATGATCCTTCCAGTGGTCGTCGACGTCTTTGGCTGCCGAGCCGTTGCTGCCGTCGGCATTCTTGCTCAGCGCCGCGCCGGCGAGGACGCGGGCGATGCGCTCGGCCAAGGGCAATTCGGACATGGGCATGGTCAGGTCCTCCTGTTCATGCAGCTCAACCCCTGTGTAGCAGCTTCGGTTCAATGGCGTGACAAAGGATCGAGGGCAGGGCAGGAAGCGCGGCGATGAGCGATCTTCAGGACCTCGAACTGCGGGCCCAAACCGAGCCGAATGCCGCCATGGACATGGCCGAGCGGCTGCTGCTGGGCATCGAAACCAAGCCGGACCAGAAGGCGGCCTACAAGATGATCCAGCAGGCCGCACGTCTTGGGCATCCTGATGGGCGCCGGGCCTGGGTTTACATGACCAACGCCGGCATCGGCCGCAAAGCCGATGCCAAGGCGGCGAAGGAAATGCTTGCCGAGCTTGCGCAAGAAGACCGGTTCGCCGCGCTGCAACTGGCCTTCCTCGACCATCTAAGCTGCGAGAAACGCCTCGCCGAGGTTGAGCCGAAGATCATCAGCCAGGACCCTTATATCGCGCTCTACCCGCAACTCTTCAGCCCGGCGGAGTGCCGCTATCTCGCTGTGCTTGGAACGCCGTGGCTGGAGAAAGCGGGAATCCTCGATCTTTCGGGTGAGGGACGGACGGACGAGAAGGTCCGCGACGCGCATTCGTGCAGCATCCCGAACCTGGCGGAGGATCTGATTGTCCAGGCGGTCAACCGCTGCATCGCCAAGGCGACCGGGACCGAGGCCGGCTGGGGCGAGCCGCTCAACATCCTCAAGTACACGCCTGGACAGCAGTACAAGCCGCACCATGACGGCACCGGTTCTGACAATGTGTCGGTGCGGACGCTGACCGCGCTCATCTGGCTCAACGACCAGTTCGAGGGCGGCGAGACCGACTTCCCGAAGATCAACGTCCGGGTCCGCGGCGGCGTCGGCGACATGCTGGTTTTCAAGAACGTCCGCGACGACGGCTCATTCGACGAGCGCATGATCCACGCCGGCCTGCCGGTTACGGAAGGGGTCAAGTGGATGGCGAGCCGTTGGATCCGGACGGAGAATTATTTGAAGTAATCGTGTCCCTGCGAAAGCAGGGACCCAGTCCGGCGAAGCCGCAAAGAAGCGCCGCGCGCGACTGGGCTCCTGCCTTCGCAGGAGCACAAGTCAGAGGACTTCAAACAACCCCGCAGCGCCCATGCCACCGCCGATGCACATGGTCGCGACGACGTATTTCGCGCCGCGGCGCTTGCCTTCGATGAGGGCGTGGCCGGTCAGGCGGGCGCCCGACATGCCGTAGGGGTGGCCGACGGAAATGGCGCCGCCGTCGACGTTCAGCAGGTCGTTCGGGATGCCGAGCTTGTCGCGACAGTAGAGGACCTGCACGGCGAAGGCCTCGTTCAGCTCCCACAGGCCGATATCGTCCATCTTGAGGCCGAACCGGCCGAGCAGCTTCGGCACTGCGAAGACAGGGCCGATGCCCATTTCGTCGGGTTCGGTGCCGGCGACGGCCATGCCGACGTAGCGGCCGAGCGGCTGCAGGCCCTTTTTCTCGGCGACCGAGGCTTCCATGATGACGCAGGCCGATGAACCGTCGCTCAACTGACTGGCATTACCGGCGGTAATGTGCGTGCCGGGGCCAAGCACCGGCTGGAGCGAGGCGAGGCCTTCCAGCGTCGTGTCGGCGCGGTTGCCCTCGTCCTTGCTGAGCGTGATTTCCTTCTGCGAGACCTCGCCGGTTTCCTTGTCCTTGATCATCATGGTCGCGTTGGCGGGGACGATCTCGGCGTCGAAGCGGCCGGCGGCCTGGGCGGCGGCGGTGCGCTGCTGGGATTGCAGCGCATATTCGTCCTGTGCCTCACGGCTGATCTTGTAGCGCTGGGAAACCGTCTCGGCCGTGCCGAGCATCGGCATGTAGACGTCCTTGTGCATGGCGATGAGCGACGGGTCGCCGCTGACGCGCATTTCCGGCGTCTGCACCATGGAGATCGAATCCTGTCCCCCCGCGGCGACCACATCCATCTGGTCGACGATCACTTGCTTCGCGGCGGTGGCGATGGCCATCAGGCCCGACGCGCACTGGCGGTCTATGGTCTGCGCGCTGACGGTCACCGGGCAGCCGGCGCGAAGCGTGACCTGGCGCCCGATATTGCCGGACTGGGTTCCCTGGGTGAGGACGCAGCCCCAGACGACATCGTCGATCTCGCCAGGGTCAATGCCGGCGCGCTCGATCGCGGGGGCCAGCGAAAGAGCACCGAGCGTGGCGCCGGGCGTGGCGTTGAAGGCACCGCGATAGGCGCGGCCGATCGGCGTGCGGGCGGTGGAAACGATGACGGCGTCGCGAGCCATGGATTGTCCTTTTCCCTAGAGTACCAGCAGGCCGATCCAGTCGGCGGTAAGCGCGGTTTTGTCCGAGCCCTCGATTTCGACGAGGACATTGTGATGCATGAGGAACTGGCCGTCGCCGCGCTCCTCGATATTGGCGAGCGTGAACGTGCCGCGGATGCGGGAGCCCTCCGGCACGGGCGCGATGAAGCGGACGCGATTGAGGCCGTAGTTCACCGCCATCTTGGTGTTCGCGGGCACCAGCATGACATCGGCGGCCATGCGGCTGAGGAGCGAAAGCGTCAGGAAGCCGTGGGCGATGGTGCCGCCGAACATGGTTTTGCCGGCGGCTTCCGGATCGACGTGAATGAACTGCCTGTCCTCGGTCGCCTCGGCGAACTCGTCGATGCGCGCCTGATCGATGGCGATCCAGTCGGAAACACCGATCTGGGTGCCGATGCGGGCGGTGATCTCGTCAAGCGAAGCGATGGGCATGGACTGGCGCTCTAGGGCGGGCTCCAGATGCCCGCAAGACCATCTCAGGCCTTGGCAGGCGGCGCGTAGGGCATGACAAGCTTACCGTCGGGCCCGGCCGTGTATGTCGTCTGGGTCGGGTAGGCGAGGGCAAGGCCCTTGGTGTCGAGCGCGCGCAACAGCGCCGTGATGACGGCGGACTTATGCTGCGCCAAGGTATCCTGGTCCTTCGACCGGTCATCGTAAACGCATTCGCAATCGATGCCGTTAGGCCCGATGTTGGTGGCGAGGCAGCGGACGAGCTTGCAGCCGCGTTGGCCTTCAACCGCGGGCCGCGCGATTTCCGCCAGCGCGTCGACGGAGTCGATCGGCGCCTTGTGGACAAGCGTGAATGCGATGACCTGCCGCCGCTGGTTGGACAAAGCGTAATTGTGGATCTCGTTCTCGAGCAGCTTGGTGTTGGCCATGATGACCTGCTCGCCGGTCATGGCGCGCAATCGCGTCGTCTTCAGGCCGATGCGCTCGACGACGGCCGTCGTCGTTCCATAGCGAACGGTGTCGCCACGGCGGAACGGGCGGTCGAACAGGATCGATAGCGCCGCGAACAGGTCCGAGAAAATGCCCTGCGCGGCGAGGCCGATGGCGATGCCGCCGATGCCGAGGCCAGCGACCAGCGCCGTGACGTTGACGCCGAGGTTGTCGAGGATAACGACCAAAGCGACGGCAAAGAAGGCGACGTTGACCAGCACCCGGATGATGGCGGTGGCATTGCCGAGCGTCGTCTCCGTCTCGTCGCCGACCCGGTGCGAGATGACGCCGAGCACCAGTTCGCGGCCCCAGACGGCGGCTTGCAGCGCGGCGACGATGGTGAAGAGAATGTCGACCAGCCGTGCGAAACGGTAGGGCGGCACCGCGTAAGTGAGGACGATCTCGATCGCGGCGACAACCATGAAGGTGACGCCGGTCTTAGCGAGCACCCGGCCGATCACGCCCTTCCAGCTGGAGCAGCCGGGGTCTGCGCGCGACATGGCAGAGCCGACCCAGCGCAGGCCGAGCATGGCGGCGATGATGCCGCCCGCGACGGCGAGGCCGAGCGGCAGGCTTTCGCGGTTCGTCTCCAGCCAGGAGATGATGGCGGGCTTCTCCATTGCGGTCATGGAATGGCGGCAAGCCTCGCCGCAATCAAGCCGAGCGCTTGCGGCGGCGCTTCTGCTGCTTGAGGAATTGGAGGAAGCCGACCTCGGCGCTCGATAGCCAATTGCGGGCGCGGGGGCGTTTCATGCCGCCCAATGGATCGCGCGGATTGTCTTTGGTCGCTTCGATTAGCGACGGGTGGACATAGGATTTGCGGGCCATGGCCGGCGTGTTGCCGAGCGCTTCTGCGACCGGTTCGACCAAAGTCGCGACGCTGATGCGCTTGTCCTCGTCCTTCTTCAGCAGCTGTTCGAAGGCGATGACGCTCGCGCCCCACGTCCGGAAATGCTTGGCGGTGAAGTCCGCCCCGGACGCCTCGCGGATATAGTCGTTGACGTCGGCGCTGTTGACGGCCTGCGGCACGCCGTCGCCGTTGATGTACTGGAAAAGGGCCTGGCCGGGCAGTTCCTGGGCGCGCTTGACGACGCGGGCCAGCCGGGCGTCGGTCAGGCCGATTTCGTGAACGATGCCGTGCTTACCGGTGAAGCGCATCATCAGCCGCCCATGCTTGCGTTTCACATGCCGCGACAGGAGAGTCGTCGCGCCGAAGCTCTTGTTCTCGCGCGCATATTGCCGGTTGCCGACGCGGACCTTTTCTTCGTCGAGCAGGCGGACGACGGCGGCGGCCACGCGGTCCTTGTCGAGCTTCTTGCGCTTCAGATCCTTGTCGACGCGCCGCCTGATCTTCGGCAGGGCCTTTCCGAATTCCTGGCAGCCTTCATATTTGCCGGCCTCGCGGCGGGCGCGGTAATCCTTGTGGTAGCGATATTGCTTGCGGCCGCGGGCATCCACGCCGGTCGCCTGGATGTGCCCGTCCGGATCGGGGCAGAACCAGGCGTCGCCATAGGCCGGCGGGAGTCCGATGGCATTGAGGCGGTCGATCTCGTCGCGGTCGGTGATGCGCTTGCCCTTGGCGTCGAAATAGCCCCAGGCGCGGCCGATGCGCTTGCGGGTGATGCCAGGGGTGTCGAGGTCGGTGTAACGCAACATTGCTCGCACAAAGCCCCTTGCGCGCGCTTGTTCCGGTGGCGCAGTGATCCGCCATGCCCAGCATCGACAAAGCCCGCATCCTGATCATGGCCACCGATGGTTTCGAACAGAGCGAACTGTTCGGCCCGCGCGCGATCCTGCGGGCGCGGGGCGCGGAGGTGATGCTGGCCTCACCAAGCCTGACGCCGATCCAGGCGACGGTGCTCGACGATCCCGGAAAGACGATCCGGCCCGATCTCACCATCGCGGATGCGAAGGTGCAGGACTTCGATGCCCTGGTCTTGCCGGGCGGCGTCATCAATCCCGATGCCCTGCGGACTAACCGGTTCGCGGTCGAGCTGGTGCGGGCCTTCGCCAATGCCAGGAAGCCGGTGGCGGCCATCTGCCACGGACCGTGGCTGCTGGTCGAAGCGGATGTGCTACGTGGGCGCAAGGCGACCAGCTGGAAATCGATCCGCACAGACTTGCGCAATGCGGGGGCCGAATTGTCCGAGGATCGGGTGGTCGTTGATGGCAATTTTATCACCGCGCAGGCGCCCGAAGATGTCGAGGCTTTCACCGAGGCGCTGATCGCGGCGGTCGAGGCCGTCTAAACCCGATCGCAATCTTTTCGGACTAACAGGCGGGCATGCAGAAGGCCCGGTTCGACTGGCTGGCGGAGCTTTGCGGCGCGGGCGCGCTTGCCGCGGCGACCGGCTATGCGGCGCTGAAGATCGCGCCGTCCTTCGCCTTGGCGCCGCCGATGGCGATGACAGCCGCGGGCTTTGCCGGCTTTGTGCTTGGCGCCCTGGCGATGCGGTTGGTGAAGCCGGGTGCGCGGAACCTGCCGATCAGTGGGTTCGCGTTGGCGGACGTCGAAGGCGAGGATTGGCAAGAGCCGCTTTTGCTCGACACGGTCTATGAGGAGCCGCTGCTCCTGGAGTACCGGCTGGAGGAAGAAGAACTGCTCCTTGTGGATCTTGCCGAAGGGGACAGCGCTTTGCTGCTCGTCGATGCCCTGCAGAGGGCGGAACCGGAATCGCGCGTGGTTCAATTGTTCGCCCATCAGCCGATGCCGACGCCGGGCCAGCTCAAGGAACGGATCGACCGGCATTTGGCGGATGCGCCCCGACATCCTTCACCAATGCCCGCACCTGACGCGTCGCAGGCGCTTTATGCTGCGCTCAACGAATTGAAGCGCTCGCTTCGCTAATCACTCTTCGACGGTCAGTGCTTCGATCCGGACGCTGACGGCGCCGTCCGCATGCTCGACCAATGCACCTTCGACGGCGATGTCCGCGACGACATGTCCTGGAATCACGAACTCGGCATCTGGGAGATCGCGGGTCAGGGCCTCGGCGATGGCCGCGGCGCCGGGCCCGGAAATCCTGAGGTCAATCCGGTGCCGTTCACCGCTGAAGGTGAGCGACCGCCAATCGGTCGAGCGGAATTCGCTAAGCAGAATCCTATTTCGGTCGATTCCGGCGCGCGAAAGCAGGGCGCGAAGCAGCCCGGCCGCAGCGGGCGACATGGCCAGCTTCATCATTGGGCAGCCTCCAGGAATCGGCGGATTCGGGCCACGGTTCGAGGCCGCGGTTCACGGCCATTGCGGAGGTCGAAAACGAAGCGCGGGTCGCCCATGGCATCACGGCCGAAACGAGCCGGTGGAATGTTCATAAGGCGCAGGAATTGCTCAACTTCTCTCAATAAATCGCGATATTATACTTGCGATACCCAGAGAGAGTGGAGCGTGTTAGATGAATAGCGCTCGGCTCAGGAGTCTGTGGGATATGCTCAATCGCTTTCGAAGCCGCGAGGTTCTCGGCGCGCTCACCTATGTCGCGCAAACCGAGCGGCGTTATGCGGAAGGCCTGCAAAGGCTGATCGAAGCGGGTGGCGGTTCAGTAACTGCGGCGCAACAGGAGATTGAGGCGCTCCGGAAGGGCTGTGCGAACATGATTGCCGCAGGCGAAGAGTATGAGATCCCCGGCATAGGAAGCGCCGCGCAAGAGGTGCTCGATATCGTTGAAAGCCTAGATGCTAATCCGGTGCTGGATGCGAACGGCGTATCCCACTTCAAACATCACCTTTCCGCACTTCATTCGACCTTCATAAACGTCATCAAGGACATCCCGATTTTCGTTCTATCGACCGGTTCTGTGCGGTTTCTGGAGGGCGACGGGGTCGGCTTTGGGGAAGCGGTCGATGATGCCTTTCCAGACGCCCAGTTCGATGCTTCAGAGGCCAGCAAATGCCGAGGCCTGGAGCGATGGACTGCGTGCGTCATGCACTGCATGCGGGCGCTTGAAACTCCGCTGGTGGCACTGGCCGAGCGCGTCGGAGCTGATACCAGCAAGGAAAACTGGCACGAGCTACTTAAGGGCATCGAAGACGAGCTTAAGGCGCGCTCAAAGAGGGCTGTCGGCGCCGAGGCCGCTCAATTCGAGGCGGAAGCCGCCGCGCACTTCAGGCACATCAAGAACGCGTGGCGGAACCACGCCATGCACAACCGAGAGAACTACGGGGAAGAGCAGGCGGTGCTGATCTACGACAACACCCGCGCGCTGATGCGGCACTTGGCGGAGGAATTGACGGCAGCATAACCGACAAGGAACGCGCCTGAGCGGCTTATCTGGCCCGCCTGTCGATGTTTTCGCGATCAACAATATCCATTTTGCCGGCCTTGTTTCGGGCCATGATCTTGTCTCGAATTTCCCGCATAACTTCGGCGGGCAACACTCCGTAGGCCCAGTCTCCAGAAGGCGTTCGAGAGAACCTTCTTGAGTCCCAATTCACGGTATTCACTTCGCTTGTGAGCACCCACGACGGCTCATCGTCGAGTCCTGCGGCCTTTTTGGCATCAGCAGACAACTCCACGCCCTCCTGAGGCGGTCGCGGCTGACTGTGGGTGATGGCGCAAAGCATCGTTCGCAGCGGTTTGTCGTCCTTAGCCGCTATGGTGACAATGATTGCGCAGGGGCGACGCTTCTCGCCCTCGGCATAGCCTTCGGCCGCTTCGGACGCCCAAAGGTATTCGAAGCGGACGACCTGTCCGTATTGCGGATCAGGTCGTGACACTTAGGCCGGTTGTTTTTTCAGCTCTGGAAGGTGGCTGTAGTCGGCGGAGGCCAGAGCGTTGATCCACTCTGGGTCCAAGTCCTCAACGCGCACAGCTTCGCATGAGTCTTCCAAGCCAGTTTCCCAAGACACTGTGGCCTCAGAAATCTCGCGAGCCTGGACCCACTTCCACGGCAGATGCGTGAGAAAGCTGGTGTGAGACAGGAGGTTCTTCACGTCGTTCATGATATCTCTCAGACCCTTAACAATCAAGAAACGGGTTTTGCTCCCGCTTTTCGGACCAGCTTATCAAGCGCCTCGTCGCCCTTTGCGGGGTCGAGTTCGCCATCTCTGACTAGCTTTTCGGCCTCTTCTTTGAACCGCTTCGACTGCTGCTCCGGTGTCTCTGGGTGCTTCTTTGGAGGCATCAGGCCCTCGCACAAGTTGTTTGGTAGGTAAGGCGCTTGCCGACGATACCAGAAAGCAGGCGGTCGGCGCGATCCGCATCGTTACAGCCGTTGGCCTCGCGGTTGGTGTAGCGGAAATCGAACTCTGCAACGTAGCGGTGCAGGTGCTTCTCGGCGCACCACTGATAAACGCCACGCATGCCGCGCTTGAAGATGCTGAAATAGCCCTCGACGGTGTTGGTGTGGACGTTGCCGTAAGCGTATTCGCCGCGCTTGTGGTTCACCACATCGTGCCCAAGGAAATCCTTGGCGATCTTGGCGCGATAGATGCTGCTTTCGTCGGTCATGATGAAGGTCTCGCTGGCCACATTCTCCCAGACGATCGGCAGGATGTTGGCGCTATCGGCCTTGTCCACGACGAAGGCGCGGCTTTCGCCGGTCTCGCGGTTCACGAGCGCCAGAACAGGCATCTTGTGGTGAGTGCCGCGAGCGACTTCCTTGCCCTTCTTGCGACCGATGTAGGTCTCATCAATCTCAACAATCCCGCCGTCGCCGCCCATCGGAGCGAGACCGCCCGAACGCATGGCCTCGCGGATACGGTGCGACATGAACCAAGCGGTTTTCAGGGTCACGCCCAAGATACGGTGCAGCTGGTTGCTGGAAATGCCCTTCTTGCTGCCGGCGACAAGAAACATGGCCTGGAGCCAGATGTGCAGCGGCACATGCGAACTCTCAAAGATGGTTCCCATGCGAACGGTGAACGGCTTGCGGCACTGGTAGCACTTGTAGAGGCCCTTGCGGGTGGACTTGCCCTGCATCTTGGAGATGCGCTCGACGCCACCACAATGCGGGCAGACAGGCCCTTCCGACCAGACGCGCGCTTCGACGTAAGCGAAGGCTGCATCCTCATCGTGGAAGTGCGGGGCGGAAAGCTGACTAACCATTTCAAATCTCCAATGAATAGGAAGCTATCCTATCGCACTGGGTATGTCAAGTATAATAACGCCCAATAAATGCACGGGAATCCCCAAGACTGGAAGCGACTCGGCCTCAGGGTTTCTTCCAATGCGTTTCCTACTTGTCTAGGCAATATCCTAGGATTAGACACGGCAAATGCCGAATGAGCCAAGAAAGGCGCTTGAACGCCTCTGTGCGGAGCGTGGGGAGGACTTTGCCGGGCTGTCGCGATTTCTTGGCAGGAATCCAGCCTATATCCAGCAGTTCATCCGGCGGGGGACGCCCAAGCGCCTGGGCGAGGACGAACGGCGCAAGCTGGCGCGCTATTTCGGCGTCGCGGAATCGACCTTTGGCGGGCCCGCCGAAGGCGATCTGCCGCCGCCCGGACTGGTGCCGGTGAAACGCGTGCTGGTGCGCGCATCGGCGGGACCGGGAGCAGTGCCCGGACTGGAGCGCGAACATCCCTATTTCGCCTTCGACGAACGATGGCTGAAGGCGCTGACGGGATCGAAGCAGGGCGATTTGTCGATCATCCGCGTCGAGGGCGATTCCATGGCGCCGACGCTGAACGACGGCGACGACATCCTCATTGACCGCGCGGGCTGCGAAGGGAGCCTGCGCGACGGCATCTACGTGCTGAGGGTCGACGACAGCTTGCTGGTTAAGCGGCTCGCGATCCATCCGCTCGGGCGACGAGTCACCGTCCAATCGGACAACCCTGCTTACCCCGATTGGCCCGACTGCGACTTAGGCGACATCCACTGCATCGGCCGGGTGATCTGGGCTGGGCGGAAGATCGTTTGAGCCAGAGTCCGGAATGAGTGGAAAGCGGACATTACGGAAACGCTGAAAGAATCCGTCACTTGCGAGAGGCATCGCTAATGATCTTTGCCCAGTCTTTGATAGTCATGCCGGCTTTGTAGACATTTAAAGGAGGCCGGACATCGTAATGCCCATGTAGATAGGCTGCTATCTCCGTAAAATCGTCACCATGAAGTCCGATGTCTTCGACTACGGGATCGTCGAGGCCGATATCCGCAGGCAGCACCCCTTTGCACTTCGCAACCTCGTTTCTGATGCGAGATTCAATTTCGTCTAATTTGGCCATCGGCGCAGGATCGCAGGGACCGCTAATGACCGCAATGGGTCGAAAGCGGACTCTACCCTCGGCGCCGGTCGACCAGCCAGACACCGACCGCCAGCACGATGCCGATCAGTGTGCCAAGAACCGCGCCTTCCAGCGGCAGGCCGCTCATCAGGCCCCAGATGAACCCGCCGAATATGGCGAGGATCAGGAAGAAACCGCCGGCTGCCTTGTTGCGTGTCGCCATGCGCCGCTCATGGCAGACTAAGGGCGCGCGCTCAACGCGTCTGGCCTAGCTGTTCCATCAGCAAGCCGAACACCGCCGGGTGAAAGGACTTGGTGAAGTTGAGGCCCATCAGGCTGCCGGCGACCCAGCAGACCTCGGCTTCCAGGTTTTCGAAACTGCCAAGCTTGATCCAGACGCAGTCGCCGACATTCGGCCGATCGACGAACTCGACCTTGCAACCCTCGGGCGAGACGTCGAACACCTTGGCCTGGAAGTGGGGCTTGCCGGGCTTGCGCAGGGTGACGGTCGCGGTCACCGGGACACGCTCGCTCTGCCGCGGCCAGTGCGTCTGGCCCGGCGCGTCCTGGACCGTGAAGGCCAGGCCTGCCACGCCATCGTCGTACCAGCGGACGTCGGCTTCGATCAGCCCCATGCGCGACACGCTGAGCCGGATCCTGTCGCCCGGCGTCAAAGGCGCCGAGGATCGTATCCTGCAGCCCTCATAGGACAGATCGACGAGCACCGCTTCGACCGAGCTGCCGTCGGGCAGCATTGCATAGCCATTAAGGTCGACTGCCCGCCGTTCCGGACGCGGTTCAAATGTGTCCAAGAGACACCCCCCCCAGTTGCCGTTAACCTAACTTAAGTTAGCTGGAGTTAAAACCGGTAAACGTTCGACCCGTCATGGCTAACGTTGTGTTGACCGCGTTCATGCGCGGGACGTGAAGCTTCGCCCGTTAAGGCGGGGCGAATGGACGACCTCTTCATCGCCTCCCGCACCAGCCTGACCGACGCCCAGGACCTGATCCGCGAGTTCGGAGGCGAGGCGGCGTTGCAGGCGGCTGTCCGCGCCGAGAAGAGCCGCGAAGCGGAGAACATTTTGAAGTTCTGCCACTGGCGGCAGGTGGAGCGGCTGATCGACGCGCTTCACGGCGACGAACCGCAAGGCACGATCCACTAAGAAATTCGTCCAACTCAGGGCCGTCCGCACTGGCGCCGTTCAGGTGCGCTGGCTAGGCTGCAGTCATGGTATCGGGAGCGATGGGGCGGGGCAGAGCGTACCTGCTGGCCGCGGTAATTTGCGGGCTGGCCTTGCCGTTCCCGGTTTCCGCGCAAGACCCGATGCCGAATTCGGGCGAGCTCGACCCCAATGCGCCGCTCGATCCGATGCCGGACCTGGGCGTCGACTGGCCCGACATGAACCGGCCCGACCCGGTGCCTGCACCAGAGCCTGGGGAGACCGCGCAACCGGCTTCTCAGGAGAGCGAAGCGTCCGCAATCGAAGATGCCGAGGCAACGCGGCGCTATAGCTGGAAGATCGAAGGCATTGGCGGCATCGCCGATGTCGAAGCAATCGAGAAGAGTTTCCACGACCAGTCGGCGCTACGCAAGGACGAGAAGGACGCGGCCAATGCCGCGCAGATCGATCGGCGGGCGCGGGCCGACGCGGACCTGCTCGTGAGCCTGCTTCAATCGCAAGGCTATTATGATGCGACGGTCGATCCCAGCATCAAGCTGGAAGGCGACCGAATCCTTGTGGACCTCAGTGCGACCCCGGGGCCGCGCTACAGTTTCCAGTCGGTCGAGCTGCCCGGGATCGATGCCGGCGGCGAGCGGACAGCCAAGCTGCGCGAGGCGTTTGCGGTCAAGGCCGGAGACCCGGTCGTCGCACAGAAGGTGATCGATGCCGGCGTGGCGCTGAAGGTGGCGCTCGGCGAGGAAGGCTTCGCGCTCGCCGAGATCGGCGACCAGGACATCGTCCTCGACCATGAGCATGCGACGGCGACCCTCGTCTTGCCGATCAAGACCGGACCGGTTGCGCATTTCGGGGAGATCACGGTCACCGGCCAGCCGCCGCTGGGCGCGAAGCATGTCAGCCGCATCGCCCGCTTCCATCCCGGCGACGTGTATGAGCGGTCCGAGGTCGACGATTTACGCCGTGCCTTGATCGCAACCGGACTCGTCGCATCGGTCGAGACCAAGCTGGTGCCGCGCAACGACGGCGGGATCGTCGATGTCGCCGTCCACCTCGAGCCGGCGCCGATGCGTACACTGGCCGGCGAGCTTGGTTACGGCACTGGCGAGGGTGTCCGGCTGGAGGGCAGCTGGACCCACCGCAATTTCTTCAATCCGGAAGGCGCGCTGACCGTTCGCGGCGTCGCCGGCACGCAAGAGCAGTTGGCGGCCGTCACGGTTCGCAGGAACAATTACCTGCGCCGCGACCAGGTGCTGAACGCGCAAATATCGGCGAGCCATCTCGACGTGGACGCGTTTGACGCCAAGACCTTGTCGCTGTCGGGCAGCCTCGAGCGGCAGAGCAATTTCATTTGGCAGAAGAAGTGGACCTGGAGTGTCGGCGGCGAAGTGCTGGCGACGGACGAGCGCGACACGATCGAGGCGACCGGCGAATCGAGGCGCCGGACATTCTACATCGCCGCGCTTCCGCTGAGCCTGAATTACGATGGGAGCGACAGCCTGCTGGACCCGAAGAAGGGCTTCCGCCTGGGCGGCAGGATCAGCCCCGAGGTCAGCTTCCACGCCGGCACTTTCACTTATGCCCGCGCCCAGTTCGACGCGAGCGCCTACCATCCGATGTCGACCAGCGTCGTGCTGGCCGGGCGCATCCGCGTGGGCACGATCGTCGGCGCTTCGCGGGACGACATCGCCCCTTCACGTCGCTTCTATTCAGGCGGCGGCGGTTCGGTCCGCGGCTATGGCTACCAGCGCCTTGGCCCGCACGACATTGACGACGATCCGATCGGCGGCCGCAGCCTTGCCGAGTTCGGTCTTGAAGCGCGGATCCGCCTGAAGGCCTTCGGCGGCAATTTCGGGATCGTGCCCTTCTTCGACGGTGGCACCCTGTCGACCGAATCCCTGCCGGACCTTAGGGACTGGCAATTGGGTGCGGGCCTGGGTGTTCGTTATTATTCCAGCTTCGGCCCGATCCGCGTGGATGTCGGCACTCCGCTCAACCCGCAGCATGGCGACAGCCGGGTCGCCGTCGTGGTCTCGCTGGGCCAGGCCTTCTGATGGCGGAGCTGGCGATCCGGGAAGGGGAGGGAGCCGGCCCGCCGCCGATCAGGATCAAACCGCATTGGTCCCGCCGTCTGGCCGGCGAAGTCGCGACCTTGCTTGTCGCGCTGATGATCCTGCTAAGCATTGCTTTGGTCGCGCTCGACACAGCGCCCGGCCACCGCTGGCTGGTCGACCGGCTGGAGCAGATTGAAACGAAATCCGGCCTCAGGTTCCGCATCGGCCGGATCGAAGGCTCGATCTTCAGCGAAAGCCGGCTCCGCAACGTCCAGGCCCTCGATAGCAAAGGCGTTTTCCTGACGTCTCCCGAGATCAGGCTCGACTGGTCGCCCATGGCCTGGCTGACCAACAGCCTGACCATCGACCGGCTGGAAGCGGATCGGCTGAGGCTGGTCCGCCTGCCGAAGCTCAAGCCGACCGGGCGCAAGGGTCCGACCCTGCCAAAGTTCGACATCCATATCGGCAAGCTCGAGGTCCGTCGCTTCGAAGTCGCGGCGGGAGTGGCGGGCCCGGAGCGGGTGGGCAAGCTGTCGGGCCATGCCGACATCGCCAAGGGCCGCGCCATCGTTCGCCTCGACGGAGCGCTGAAGGGTGGCGACCGGCTGCTGGTCAACCTCGATGCCGAGCCTGACGGCAACAAGTTCGACATCGACGTTCGCGCCAGCGCGCCGGCCAATGGTCTGTTGCCCGCATTGTTCGGGTCGAAGCGGCCGATGAACCTGGTCGTCGAGGGCGACGGCACGTGGAAGCGGTGGCGCGGCCATGCCGTGATGGATCTCGCCGACAAGGCGGTGGCGCGGTTGGCGCTCGGCGCGGATAACGGCCGTTACCAGCTGAACGGGCAGGTCGCCGCCGAGCCCTTCCTCAAGGGCAAGGCGCTGCGACTGGCGGCGCCGGTGATCAGCATTCGCGGAGCCGCGACCTTCCTTCAGCGGCAGCTGGATGGCGAGGTGCGGCTCGCATCCCCCTCATTGCGGGCGGTGGCACGCGGCCGGATCGACATGGCCGAGGGCGCCTACCGGCACGTCCGGCTCGGCGTCGATTTGTTGCGGCCGCCGTCACTGTTCAAGAACATGACCGGTCGCGACGTCCGGCTGGTCTGGACGCTCGATGGCGAGTTCGGGCGCGCCGATTATTCCTATCGCCTCACCTCGCCGAACGTGAAGTTCGACAACACCGGCTTTGTCGATGTGCGCGCCGAGGGCCGCGGCCGCGCTGGTCCGTGGCCGATGAGGGTGCCGCTGCGGCTGCAGGCGCGGGCGGTGACTGGCGTCGGCGATGTCGCCGGCGCGATCCTTGCCAATGCTCGCATCGAGGGCATTCTAGCGATCACCCCTGCACTGGTGCGTGGCGACAATCTGACGCTGAGAAGCGACAAGCTCAGCGGCAAGATTTCGCTGATGATCGATCTCAAGACCGGCAAATTCGACATCGTCATCTCCGGCGGGATGACGCGCTATTTGATCCCCGGCCTCGGCATCGTCGATGTGAAGACCGACTTGCACGTGGTTCCCGGCGCCGGAGGCAAGGCCAGGGTGCTGGGCAAGGCCGAGGCCTGGGTCCGGCGGCTGGACAATAGTTTCTTCAAGGACCTGACAGGCAGCCTGCCGCGATTGACGACCGACCTTGAGCGCACCGAGGACGGGCTCCTGCACCTTTCCAACCTGCAGCTTTATTCGAGCGACCTTCGCCTGTCGGGGACGGGTGTCCGGTTCAAGGACGGCACTTTCCATATCGAGGCGCGGGGCAAGCAGGCGAAATACGGTCCGCTGAAGCTCATCCTCGATGGCCATATCGAGCGGCCGAAGCTCGACATCCTGCTGGACAGCCCGAACGAGGCGATGGGCATCAAGGGCATGCGGCTGCTGCTCGACCCGACCGCGGCGGGGTTCGATTACAAGGCGGCCGGCGGGTCGAAGCTCGGGCCATTCACCAGCAATGGCCGGATTCTGCTTCCGAAAGGCGGGCGAACGGTGATCTCGATCGCCGCATTGAATGTCGCCGGGACGAGCGGGCACGGCGACCTCCGTGCCGATCCGGGCGGTTTCACCGGCGTGCTCGCGCTTGCGGGCGGAGGCATCGACGGAACCCTCACCTTCTCGCCGGTCAATGACGCTCAAAAGATCGAGGCTAACCTCGCTGCCAGCAATGCAAGGATTCCCGGCGTTACGGAAATCGCCATTCGCTCCGGCAAGCTCGACGGCACGATCCTGCTCGAAGAAGGCCGCACCTCGCTCAACGGCACGATGATTGGCCGAGGCATCAATTATGGCGCGGTCAGCCTCGCGCGGCTGACCGTCAACGGAAAGCTGGTGAACGGCGCGGGACAGGTTCGCGCGGCGCTTGCCGGCCGTCGCGGGCAGGCTTTCGAGCTGGTGACACTTGCCGATATCACTCCGGATCAGATCAAGCTCACCGGGCGCGGTCAGATCGAACGGCGCGAGCTGGTGCTGGAAAGCCCGGCGGTGTTGACCAGGGCCGACGGCGGCTGGCAGATTGCGCCGACACGCATCCGCTTTTCAGGCGGACAAGCGACCGTTTCCGGTAGCACCGGCAACCATCCGGAGCTCCACGCTTCCGTGCAGGCCATGCCGCTCGAACTGCTCGACATGCTGTGGCCGAACCTGGACCTGAGCGGCAGCGCCAATGGCCAGCTCAACTATAGCTGGCGCGGTGCCGACGGGATGCCGAACGGCCGTGCCGACCTGCGCATTCGGGGCTTGAGCCGGGCGGGCCTGGTGCTGTCGTCGAAGCCGATCGATGTCGGCCTTGCCGCCGTTCTCCAGGGTGGGAAGGCTGCCATGCGCGCCGTCGCGGTCAGCGAAGGCAAGACGATCGGCCGGGCGCAAGCGCGATTCACGCCAGTGGGACAAGGCCCGATCGTCGCCGCGCTCGCCAATGCACCGATGCTCCTGCAGCTGCGATACGCCGGGCCAGCGGACACATTGTGGCGGCTGTCGGGCGTCGAGGTCTTCGATTTGTCCGGTCCCGTCGCGATCGGCGCCGATATCAATGGCCGCCTGGTGGACCCCGTCATTCGCGGGTCGCTGAGGACCCAGAATGCGCGCATCGAGAGCGCGGTCACCGGCATGGTCGTCACCGGCCTCAACGCCAATGGGCGGTTCGGCGGGTCGCGGCTGGTCCTCGACAGTATCGCCGGGCGGACAGCGGGCGGCTCGATCTCCGGGACCGGCACCGTCAATTTCTCAGGCGGCTCGCCTTCGTTCGATCTCGACTTCAACGTCGACAAGGCCCAGCTTCTCGATCGCGACGATTTGGCCGCAACGGTCACCGGGCCGATTTCCATCCATTCGAGCGGGCACGGCGGGCGCATTTCCGGCCAGCTTCATCTCGACAAGGGCCGATTCACGCTCGGCAAGGCGAGCGCCGCCGCCTCGGTACCGCAGCTCCAGGTCAGGCATGTCGGCCGCGATGAGGACGACGTCATCGAGATTTCTCAGCTTGCTCCCTGGAACCTCGACCTCAAGGTCTCGGGCAAGGACCTCACGGTGCGCGGCCTCGGTATCGACAGCCTTTGGCGGACCGACCTCAAAATCGGCGGGTCTGTCGCGGCGCCGCGCCTGACCGGCGAGGCCGATCTCGACCGCGGCGAATATGAGTTCGCGGGTCGCAGCTTCCGGCTGGAGCATGGCATTATTCGCTTCCGCGGCGAAAGCCCGGTTGATCCCTTGCTCGACATCCGCGCCGAGGCCCAGGTCCAGGGACTCGACGCCAGCGTCAATGTCCGGGGCACGGGCCTTAAGCCGGAAATCACCTTCGCGAGCGTGCCCGCACTGCCGCAGGACGAGCTCTTGTCCCGCATCCTGTTCGGGACATCGATCACGAACCTGTCGGCGCCTGAAGCGATCCAGCTGGCCTCGGCGATCGCCGCGCTCCAATCGGGCAATGGCAGCCTTGATCCGATCAATGCCGTGCGGCGTGCCGTCGGCCTCGACCGGCTGCGGATCGTGCCGGCCGATGTTGCCACCGGGCAGAAGACGTCGATCTCCGCCGGCAAGTATCTCGGTCGCAAATTGTTCGTCGAGGTGATCACCGACGGGCAGGGCTATTCGGCGACACGGGTCGAATATCAGGTCACGCGCTGGCTATCGGTCCTGTCGAGCGTTTCGACCATCGGCCGGGCCAGCGCCAACGTCCGAATCTCCAAGGATTATTAACCACTTTTGGACGAGGCAGTGTTAGTGGAATGCCTGGGGGGAATAGGGTGGACGTCAGTATCGGAGCGCAGGCGGCAGACGGCCCGGATCTGGCCGGCCCCGAAGGGATGACTCTGCGCGCACAGGATACTGGCCGCGATGTCGGCCGTGCCAATTGGCCCGTCGCGCTGCTCATCTTGGCACTGCCGACCGCCTTGGCCCTGTTCATTCAATTCAGCACTTATCCCAATCACGACGTCGCCTGGGTCCTGTGGGGCGCCCGCGAGATGATGCATGGCGCCGTTTACGGGCGCGACATCATCGAGCCCAACCCGCCGCTTGCCTGGTATTTGTCGATGCCGACCAACGTCATCGCTTCGCTGCTGCATGTGCCGCTTGATGTCCCGTTCAAGGTTGCGCTGATGATCGGGGGAATCGCTTCCGCTGCCTGCCTGATCCGGATGCGGCCCGCGGGCATGGACTGGCACCGTTCGGTGCTGCTCGCCGCCGTAGGCATCGCTGTCCTGCTCACCCTCGAGGGACGGGAATTCGGGCAGCGCGAGCCGCTGATGATCATCCTGGTTCTGCCATATCTCGCGCTCAGCGCGCGGCTGGCCGACGGAGGCGCGGTGCCGGGCGCTTCGGGGCGGATCGCCATTGGAATCCTGGCTGGCCTCGGCTTTGCCCTGAAGCCCTATTTCCTGGTCCTGCCCTTGGCGATTGAGGGCGTCCTCTGGTTTTGCGGACAGAGGCCGAGAGCGTTGTTCCGTTGGGAGAATATCGCCGCAGCGGCAGTCATCCTGTTCTACGGGCTCTGGGTGCTCCTGTTTGAACGGGCATATCTTTTGGAGACCATTCCGCTGGTGCGGGAAATCTACTGGTCGTTCGATCAGCCGATTTCGAAGGTCGCCGTTCAGTTGAAGCCTGTGATCCTGGGGACAATTCCATTCGCGGTCATCGCATTCAAGAAGCGCGACGGTTTTGGAATGATCATGGCCGTCGCGTTCGCCGCCTTCGTCTTCTCCTACTTCATCCAGAACAAGGGGTACGACTATCACGCGGTGCCAGCGCGGGCGGTTGCGCTCCTGCTTGTGGCTCGATTTGTCCTGGACCAAAACCTCGGACTTCTATGGCGAATTGGCGCCGCAGCCTTGACGGCGTTGTTCCTCACGCTCTGGCAGGTCGAATTCATTCGCTGGTGGCCTGAGGCCCGCCCGGGTGGCCGCCTGCATCGGCAGATTGAGCGGATCGATGCGTCGATTGCCCGGCACGCAGCGGGCGACCGCTTCTTCGTTATCACCGTCCGGACCTATCCGAACTTCCCGGCGGGAATTTACGCGCCGGCGCAATATGGCTCGCGGACGAATGCCCAATGGTTCCTGCCAGCGGTCATGCAACTGCGGACCAAGGGCGAACGGTCACAATCGATCGAAAGGCATGCGCGCGACTTCATCCTTTACGACCTTCGGAAGAAACCGGCGCTTGTGCTCCTGGACACCAACACCAGGGGGCATACGCAAGGGCCCAGCCACTTCGACATCCTCGGGTTCTACGGTGAGGATCCGGCATTCCGGAGCGAATGGGTGCATTATCGGGAGATCGGGAATATCGGCCAGTTCCGGCAGTTCGTCCGGATCGATGCGCGGGGAGGCGGCCGATGACTGCAGGAAAGCCGGCGTCGCGGATCGCCGTCGTCATCCCCTGCTACAATGTCGCGTCGTCGATCGAGGACGTCGTCGCAAATATCCCCGCCGACATTTGGCGCGTCTACTGCGTCAATGACTGCAGCAAGGACCACACCGCCGCGGCGACTGCAAAGCTCGCGAAAAGCGATCCGCGCGTCGTCGCAGTGTCGCGCGAAGAAAACGGCGGCGTTGGTGCCGCATTCCTGGAGGGCATGACTCGCGCGCTGGCCGATGGCGCCGACATCATCGTCAAGGTTGATGGCGACGGGCAAATGAACGGTGCCTTCGTGCCGGATTTCGCCAAGCCGATCCTGGACGGCGAGGCTGATTACGTGAAGGGCAACCGGTTCTTCGACATCGAGCATGTGCTGCAGATGCCGCGGCTAAGGCTGGTCGGAAACGCGGGCCTTTCGTTCTTTTCGAAGCTTTCGACGGGTTATTGGCACTTGTTCGATCCGGCGAACGGATATGTCGCCATCCATTCGGAAGTTGCGCGATTGATTCCGGTCGACAAGCTGCATTCCGGCTACTTCTTCGAATCCGACATGCTGTTCCGGCTTTCGATCCTGCGGGCGAAGGTGATCGAGCTGCCGCTGGAAACGGTCTACGGAGACGAGATCAGCCACCTCAGCGCCTGGAAGTGTCTGGTGACCTTCCCGTTCCTGCATCTGCGTAATTTCATCAAGCGGTTCTTCTACAACTACCTGCTGCGCAATTTCAGCATTGGCTCGATCGCGCTGCCAATGGGGATCGTCATGATCCTGTTCGGTGCGACCTATGGCCTGATCGAATGGGTGCACAGCATCGCCAGCGATGAGCCCGCGACCGCCGGTACCGTGATGTTGAGTGCATTGCCGGTGTTGGTCGGAATCCAGCTCATCCTGAGTTTCCTTGGACAGGACATTGCGTCGATTCCTGACCAGCCAGTTCACCAGCGGATCGTGCACAAGAAGACGATCGTGACGCCGGGCCGCCAACGAGGGACTAAATGATCAACAAGCTCGACTATGTGAAGAAGCGTCAGAAGCTGCTGCGCGAAGCCATTGAATATAAAAAGGATTTCGAGGCGTGGGAGGAGAGCTGCGTGCCCTCCTATTGCCACCCGAACCCGTTCGCCGCCGGCATCAGCTGGATGCGCCTGTTTGCAGCGAAGGAACTGGCGGAGCGCAACGGCCCGCCGCTGAAGCGCGTGCTCGATTTCGGATCTTCGATCGGCGAAGTGGGTCACCTTTTTCCAAAAGCGACCCAATATGACTTCATCGAAGGCGATGAGTTGCCGGCGAAGTTCCTCAAGAAGCAGCTGCCGAAGGCCAAGCGGACGACTTTGGAGAAGGCGCCGGACGGCGCTTACGACCATGTGTTCGCCATCGACTCTCTGGAGCACAACACGAACTACGCGGAATTGCTCGACGTGCTGGTCGGCAAGCTCGCGCCGGGCGGCGTCTTTATCCTTTCGGGGCCGACTGAGAATTGGCTTTACAAATTCGGGCGGAAGCTCGCGGGCTTCGAAGGCCATTATCACGAGACCAACATCCACGCGATCGAAGCCGCCGCCGCCAAACGCCTCGAACGCCGGGGGGTAAAATCGATCCTGCCGGTAGCGACCCTGTTCCGCGTGACGGCATGGCAGAAGAAGTAATGCAGGCTGGCGGGTCCCGGTTCGACCGGACGATCAACCGCCTGATTGGCATCCTGCCGGAGCCGCTGCGCACCGTCGTGCTGCAGATGTCGCGCTATGCCATCGCCGGCCTTGTCATCACGCTCGCGCTCGCGGCCAGCTATTGGGTGCTGGCCGAACATGGCGGCGTCGACCCCATGCTGTCGTTCGCGATCGTCTTCGTGGTGTTCGCGGGCATCAGCTACGTCACCCACGGCGCCTTCAGCTTCAGGGGGCATGGCGCGCGTGACCGGCATCATGTGCGCGCTTCGCGATATCTGGCCGTTTCGCTTTTTGGTTTTGTGCTCAACCAGTTTTTCGTCTGGTTCCTGGTCAAGTATCTGGGCGGCGCGACCTGGTGGCCGACCATCCCGATGGTATTTGTGACGCCGCTCATCCTCTTCGCGCTAATGCGCAAATACGTCTACGCCTGAGGGCTAATCCTTGCGCCAGCCGCAAGCGGCGCTACGCTCTCCCCGAAATAGGGGAGGCGACATGGAAAACTGGAATTTCCGCAAGGTTGTGGTGCCGCGCGAGGAAATGCCCGAGCATCACCGGCTGAAGCAGACCCTTTCCTGGCCGCACCTCATCGCGCTCGGCGTCGGCGCCATCGTCGGCACCGGCATCCTGACCCTGATCGGCGTCGGCGCCGGTAAAGCCGGCCCCGCGGTCATCCTCTCCTTTGCCATTGCCGGCGTGATCTGCGCCTGCGCCTCGCTCGCTTATGCCGAGGTGGCGACGATGATCCCGGCGTCGGGATCGGCCTACACCTACTCCTATGTCGTCTTTGGCGAGCTGGTCGCGTGGATGATCGGCGTCGCCCTCATCCTCGAATACACCCTGGTGGTTAGCGCGGTTGCAGTCGGCTGGTCCGGTTACGCCGCAGGCTTTCTCAATTCGATCGGGATGGGATTGCCCGATGCGCTGACGAAGGGGCCAGAGCTTGGCGGCATCATCAACGTGCCGGCCATCTTCATCATCGTGGTCGTCGCTAGCTTGCTGATCGCCGGCACGCGTGAGAGTGCGACCCTCAACGCCATCCTCGTCATCATCAAGCTGGCGGCCCTGGCTCTATTTCTCGCCGTCGCGTTCCCCGTCTTCAACGGCGCCCATTTCGAGCCGTTCATGCCCTTCGGTTTTCCACGCACAGGCGAGTCCGGCCACGAAGTCGGAGTGATGGCAGCGGCGGCCATCATCTTCTTCGCCTTCTACGGGTTCGATGCCATCGCGACGGCCGCCGAAGAGGCCAAGAATCCGGGCCGCGACCTCGCTATAGGCATCGTCGGCTCCATGGCCATTTGCGTTCTCATTTACATGGCGGTCGCGGCCGCCGCGATCGGCGCGGTGGCCTACACCGGCTTTGCCGACAGCCCCGAACCGCTGGCGCTCATCCTGCGCGAGATCGGGCAGCCGTGGGCGGCGCGAGTGCTCGGCGCATCCGCCGTGATTGCCTTGCCGACGGTCATCCTCGCATTCTTCTACGGCCAGAGCCGCATTTTCTTCACGGTCGCCCGAGACGGTTTGCTGCCTGGCAAGCTGGCCCGCGTATCGAGCCGTGGGACGCCGGTCCGAATCACGATCTTCACGGCTATTGTTACGTCGGTCTTTGCCGGCCTGATCCCCCTGACGGCGATTGCTGCGCTCGCCAACGCCGGCACTCTGGCGGCGTTCGTCGCGGTGTGCGCTGCCATGCTGGTGCTTCGCCATCGCGAGCCCAACCGCGAGCGCAAGTTCAAGGCGCCGCTCCCGTGGGTGGTGGGGATCGTCGGCATCCTCGGCTGCATGTACCTGTTCATCAGCCTTCCCAACCGGACGCAGATCTTCTTCATCATCGCCCAGATCATCGGGATGCTGGTCTATTTCGCCTACGGCGGCCGGGCGGCGGAGAAGGCCCGCTCGAATGCGTGATGCGCGGCGGCTGAAGAATATCATCGGCGGTTCGGCGGGGAACCTCGTCGAATGGTTCGACTGGTACGTCTACGCCGCCTTCGGACTCTATTTCGCCTCGGCCTTCTTCCCGAAGGGCGACCAGACCGCGCAGCTGATGCAGACCGCCGCGGTCTTCGCGGTGGGGTTCGTCGTCCGGCCGATCGGGGCCTGGTTGATGGGCATTTACGCCGATCACAAAGGCCGCAAGGCGGGCCTGACGCTGTCAGTGTCGCTGATGTGCGCGGCGTCGTTGCTCATCGCTGTTGCACCTACCTACGAACAGGTGGGGCTATTCTCGCCGCTGATCTTGTTGGCCGCTCGTTTGCTGCAGGGCATCAGCCTCGGCGGCGAATATGGGTCGAGCGCGACCTATTTGTCGGAAATCGCCGACCGCGAGCGGCGCGGCTTCTGGTCGAGCTTCCAATATGTGACGATCATCGGCGGACAATTGACGGCGCTTGCCTTGCTAGTGCTCCTGCAATTCCTACTCGGGGAGCAGGCAATGCAGGACTGGGGCTGGCGCCTCGGCTTCTACGCCGGTGCCGTCCTTGCCATCGTCGTATTCTTCATTCGCCGGAGCCTGGACGAGACGCTCAGCTTCGCGAACGTGCAGACCAAGGTGGATCGGCCCAAGTCGACGGCGCGGAGCCTGTTTCGCGAGCATCCGCGCCAGGCCTTCCTGGTCATGGCGCTGACTGCTGGCGGAACCGCGGCCTTTTATGCCTATACGATCTACCTGCAGAAATTCCTGGTGAACACGAGCGGCTTCGACCGCGCGACGGCGTCGCAAATCATGACCGTGGCGCTTTCGATCATGCTGGTCATCCAGCCGTTCGCCGGGCGCCTGTCGGACAAGGTCGGTCGCCGGCCGATGATGATCTTCTTCGGCGCCAGCGCGATGCTGCTGACCTATCCGATCTTCACAACCCTGGAGCAGACCAGAAGCGTGCCGGCCGCCTTCGCGCTCGTCATGGCCACGCTGATCATCGTCACCGGCTACACATCGATCAACGCCATCATCAAGGCGGAGATGTTCCCGGCGCACATCCGGGCACTTGGCGTTGCGCTACCCTTCGCGATCGCCAATGCGATTTTC
Organism: Sphingomonas alba; assembly: GCF_023516555.1. GTDB lineage: Bacteria > Pseudomonadota > Alphaproteobacteria > Sphingomonadales > Sphingomonadaceae > Sphingomicrobium > Sphingomicrobium album. Next base: position 581,475 of record NZ_JAMGBD010000001.1, on the reverse strand, counting down.
GGCGGGACGGCGGAATATGTCGCGCTCTACCTCAAGAACATCGGGCACGAGCGCTGGTTCTATATCTACATCTCGGCGCTCGCGGCGATGTCGCTCATCGCCTATGTCCGCATGCGCGAGACCAAGACCAATAGCCTTATTGAGGAAGATTGAGCTGAAGGCGCATTAGCGCTTCAGGAAGCCCTCGAGCTCGCCCTTGAGCTCCGGAAGCGAAAGCCGGTCCGCCCACGGCGAGCGCCGGTCTTCGCCCGGGCCGAAATAGGTCGGCTCTTTCCACAGGTGCGATGTGACTTCAGGCTTGGCGTTCGCCAGGCAGGCAATGTCGAAGGCTTCGTGGAACTTGAGGCCCACCTGATCGCCCCGCGACCAGCTGACAGTCGCGAAATGCTGGCCGGCACCGCCAAGGTCCAGGAGGATTTCGGCGCCAGCAGGAAAGGGGCGCTCGCTCTCCACCAGCACACCGCTTTCGGAGATGTTGCGCAGGCGAACAGTGGTCGTGTCGTGATCGAAGTGAACGGCGCCCGACCAGATCAAGGGATGGCGACGGCCGGACCGGCGCTGGCCGGTCCGCTGGTCGTCGTCTTCGGCCCGCTCCTCCGTCGCGACTTCCGGGAAGTTGCGCTCGATCGTGTCCAGCAACATTGCGTCGCGCTTGGCGACGTCGCCACTGACCTGGGTTTCGTGCGCGAACTCGAGGCCGATGCGGTCGCCCTTGATCCAGCGGACTGCACATTCGACCGACCCATTGTCGTCCAGCTCCAGCTCGACTTCCTGCCAGAGCTTCAGTGGCACGTTGGTGCAGATCATCGCGCCGCCGCCAGACAGGTTGACCAGGTCGACGACATATTTCCGGCGGCCGACCTTCAGTTGGGCTTCGCCGTCGCCCAGGAATTCTCGGCTCTCGGCACGCTGGTTGATGGTGCGAGCCTCACCGCGCGGCACATGCAGGGCATTGTCGCCTTCCTGCGAAGCCTTGGGCTTCTTGGCCGGCAGAAGCTGTCCCTCAGGGGCCGGTCCGCCCAGAATCTGGTCACGAAAACTGTTCATTAGTCGGAGCCCTATGCCTTGGCACCCGACAATGATGATCGAAGAAGGTTACGATCCGGTAAGCCCGACGCTCGAAACGGATCGTAACCTTTGATGGTCCGCTCTAGCTCGAATAGTACATGTCGAACTCGACCGGGCTGGGCGTCGTTTCCCAGCGCATGACCTCGTCCCACTTCAGCTCCATGTAGGCGTCGATCTGGTCGTCGCTGAAGACGTCGCCCTTGGTGAGGAAGGCACGGTCCTTGTCGAGCGCGATCAGCGCTTCGCGGAGCGATCCGCAGACGGTCGGGACGTCGACCAGTTCGGCCGGCGGCAAATCATAGAGGTTCTTGTCCATCGCCTCGCCGGGATGCAGGCGGTTCTGGATGCCGTCGAGGCCGGCCATCAGCAGCGCCGCATAAGCGAGATAAGGGTTGGCGAGGGCATCAGGGAAGCGGAACTCGACGCGCTTGGCCTTCTCGCCGGCGCCGTACGGGATGCGGCACGAGGCCGAGCGGTTGCGACTCGAATAGGCCAGCAGCACCGGCGCCTCGAAACCCGGAACCAGGCGCTTGTAGCTGTTGGTCGTCGGGTTGGTGAAGGCGTTCAGCGCGCGTGCGTGCTTGATGACGCCGCCGATGAAATAGAGCGCGGTATCGCTGAGGCCCGCATAACCATTGCCCGCGAAGAGCGGCTTGCCACCCTTCCAAAGGGACATGTGGGTGTGCATGCCGCTGCCATTATCCTTGGCGATCGGCTTGGGCATGAAGGTCGCGGTCTTGCCGTAGGCCTGGGCGACCATGTGGACGACATATTTGTAGACCTGCATGCGGTCGGCGGTCTGGACGAGTGTGCCATAGGTCAGGCCAAGCTCATGCTGGGCGGCGGCGACTTCATGATGGTGCTTGTCGCAGGGCAGGCCCATTTCGAGCATGGTCGAGACCATCTCGGCACGGATGTCGCCGGCGCTGTCGACGGGCGCGACCGGGAAATAGCCGCCTTTGGCGCGCGGGCGGTGGGCGAGGTTGCCGCCGGCATATTCGCGCATGGTGTTGGTCGGCAGCTCGATGTCGTCGAGCTTGTAGCCCGAGGCGTTGTAGCTGTCCTCGAACCGGACATCGTCGAACATGAAGAATTCGGCTTCCGGGCCGACGTAGATGGTGTCGGCGGTGCCGGTGGCCTTCAGGTAGGCTTCGGCGCGGGTCGCGGTGGAGCGCGGATCGCGATTGTAGAGCTCGCCGGTGGCCGGATCGACGATGTTGCAGACCAGGATCAGCATCGGCGTCGCGCTGAACGGGTCGACATAGCTTGCATTGAGGTCCGGCTTCAGGATCATGTCGGACTCGTTGATCGCCTTCCAGCCTTCGATCGACGAGCCATCGAACATGAAGCCGTCGGTCAGCATGTCCTCGTCGATCGCCCCGGCGACCATGGAAAGGTGCTGCCACTTGCCCTTGGGATCGGTGAAGCGAAGGTCCACCCACTCGATCTCATTATCCTCGATGCTCTTGAGGATCTTGCCCGCGTCGCTCGCCATTCCCAGCTCCCGAATAAAGAATCGGCCGCGTGGAATCGCGGCCTTCACCCACAAGGATTCCAGCGATGCGGGCGAGAGTCATGGGGCGGGTGAACAATTCACGCGGGCCGCAGGGCGTGCGTTGATGTAGTCTGCAAGGCGGGGAGGATCATCGCATGAATGGTTCAAACAAGGCCGCTGTGGGCGCCGCCGCGGCCATGGCTGCGATCTCGGCCGCTTTCCTGACCACCCACCATGGCTTGGTCATCGGCATCGTCGGCGGGGCCGTTGTGGGTGCGATCGTCGCGCTCGTTGTCGAATTTGGGATGCGTCGGCGGGGCTAGAGCGTTTCGACCCTCGTTAGGCCGAACCTTCCGAGCGAGGCCGTCAATAGTTCCGACGGCTGATGCCCGGTGAAGACCGCAAGACCTCGCGGCTCGTTCGGCCATTGTTGGTCGCGCGTCAGCCAGGCGATCCGCCGGGCGATACCGGGGCCGCCGTCGACGAATTGAACGCCGGGCAGCGCCGCCGACAGTTCCTCGGCTAGCAGCGGGAAATGGGTGCAGGCGAGGACCACGGTATCGAGGTCCGTGGTATCCCTTAGCGGATGTACGGCCGCTTCGGCCGCGGCTTGGTCTATGGCCTCGCCGGCGAGCTTGGCCTCGGCCAGCGCGACCAGCTCCGCCGAGCCGTGCCGGACGATTGTACAATCGGAGGCGTATTCGCGGGCAAGGTTGTCGACATAGGGTTGCCGCACGGTCGCCTCGGTGCCGAGCACGCCGATGACGCGGGTCTTCGACATTTCCGCCGCGGGCTTGATGGCAGGAACCGTGCCGACGACCGGGATGTCTAGCGCGGCCCGGACGTGATCGAGCGCGATTGTGGAGGCGGTGTTGCAGGCAATGACGGCAAGCCGTGGGTGGTACCGCTCGACGAGCCGGCCCAGCAGCGCTGGCACTCGCGAAGCCAGTTCCTCCTCGGTTTTGGTGCCGTACGGAAAGCCTGCGCTATCCGCCGCGTAGACGATGGGCGCGTTCGGCAGGAGCGCCCGGGTCGGACCGAGCACGGACAGGCCGCCGACACCGGAATCGAAGAACAGGATAGGGGCGTCTGGAGTCACGGCTCAACATCCTCCCCAGCATTTGCTGGAGAGGGGGACCGCGCTGCGCGCGGTGGTGGGGTCCTTGCCAGGCATCGGCTCACGTTATGCATCACAACACACTCAAGATTAGCCCTCACTTCTTCGGCTGCAATCCTAAGTGTCTCAACGCCTTGATCGCGCACCCATTGGTCTCGCCGCTGGTCGCGTTGAACATTGTGGTCGAAATCATGTGCGAGGCCATCGACCTCGACGGCGAGTCCGGCGGCACAGCAATAGAAATCGAGTACGAATGGACCGCACGGATGCTGCTTGCGAAATCGAAGCCCGGCGGGGCTAGTTTGCAGGACGCGCCAAAGCCTGACCTCCGTCGGGCTCAGGCGCTTACTAAGCTCGCGCGCTCTGGTGACTGACAAGACCCCTCCACCGGCTTCGCCGGCCCCCCTCCCCACGAAATCGTGGGGAGGATGTCAAGGTTGCGTAGGCAAGCTGATTTGCTACCACCGCCGCCAATGTCGTCCGGCCTGATCATTCCCCTCCTAGTCGGTTATCTGCTCGGTTCGATCCCGTTCGGGCTGATCCTGACCCGGTTGGGCGGCAAGGGCGACATTCGCGCGATAGGCTCCGGCAATATCGGCGCGACCAACGTGCTGCGGACCGGATCGAAGGGGCTCGCGGTCGCAACCCTGATCCTCGATGCTCTGAAGGGAGCGGCTGCCGTACTGCTCGCTCAGCGCTACTGGCCGGAAGGCGTCCAGTTCGCCGCCGCCGGCGCCATGGTCGGCCACCTCTATCCGCTGTGGCTGAAGTTCCGGGGCGGCAAGGGTGTTGCGACATTGATGGGCGTCATCGCACCCCTGCTCTGGTGGCCGGGACCTGCCGTCTATGCCCTGGTCTGGATTGGCCTGCTGCTCGTCGTCCGAATCTCGTCGGTCGCAGGTCTTGTCGCCGCTGCGACCCCGCCGCTGGTGGCGGCGCTGCTCAACAAACAAGAATATTTCCCACTCCTGCTCGGTTTCACTCTGCTCGTGATCTGGAAACATCGCGCCAACATCCAGCGCCTGATCGCCGGCACGGAGCCGAAAATCGGCAGGGACAAGGCTTGAACGAAGACCTTCTCGCAAAAATCAGATTGATCCGTTCGCCCTCCATCGGGCCGGTCACGTTTCGTCAGTTGCTTGCCCGTTTCGGTTCCGCCGATGCGGCGCTCGCCGCCATTCCCGACCTTGCTGCGCGAGGCGGGGGCAAGCCGCCGGTCATTGCGACGGCGGCGTCGGCCCGCGCCGAGATGGACCGGGTCGAGAAATTCGGCGCGCGTTACCTTGCGCTCGGCCGGGGTCTTTACCCGCGGTTGCTGGCGGAATTGCCGGCGGCTCCGCCGCTGTTGATCGCCAAGGGCGATTTCGGGCTGCTCGACCGGCAGTCGGTGGCAATCGTCGGCGCGCGCAACGCCTCGGCGGCAGCATGCCGCTTTGCACGAGGGCTTGCGCACGACCTTGGGCAGCAAGGCCTGGCAGTCGTCTCAGGCCTCGCGCGTGGGATCGACGCTGCAGCCCATGACGGTGCGCTGGGGAGCGGAACGATCGGCATCGTCGCTGGCGGGATCGACATTTTCTACCCGCCCGAGAATGAAGATCGACAGCGCGCCATGTTCGACCACGGGCTGGTCATCGCGGAAATGCCGCCGGGCACGGAGCCGCGAGCGCGCCACTTTCCCTATCGCAACCGGATCATCGCGGGCCTCAGCCTTGGCACGATCGTTGTCGAAGCGGCGCCGAAATCGGGTTCGCTGATCACGGCTCGGCTGGCCGCCGAGGCGGGCAGGGACGTCATGGCCGTGCCCGGGTCGCCGCTAGATCCGCGTGCCCAGGGCTGCAACGAGCTGATCCGCGAGGGTGCCACGCTGATCCAGAATGCCGCGGACGTGATCGAGACGATCCGCCCCATGGACGGTCGCGTACAATCGGGAAATAGGCCGTTCGAAGCGGCGGCAGGCGAGGCCATTGACCCGGATGATAGCGTTCGAAGATCCATCGAGGAGCTGCTCGGACCGTCGCCCGTGCCGGTCGATGAACTGGTCAGGCTGTCAGGCCAGCCAAGCGGCCCCGTGCAGATGGTCCTACTCGAACTCGATCTTGCCGGACGCCTCGATCGTCATGCCGGCGGCAAGGTAAGCTTGCGCTGACGGCTTGACGACCTATTTGGCCGGCCTCCACCCTCGCACGCATGCGTAAGGGGAAAATGTGAAGCTCGTCGTCGTCGAATCGCCTGCCAAGGCAAAAACCATCGAAAAATATCTGGGGCCGGGGCACCGCGTGCTGGCCAGCTATGGCCATGTCCGCGACCTGCCGCCCAAGGACGGCTCGGTGAAGCCGGACGAAGGCTTCGCCATGGATTGGGAGACCTATCCGGACAAGGCACGCCAAGTGAAGGCCATCGCCGACGAGGCGAAGAAGGCTGAAACCCTGATCCTGGCCACCGACCCCGACCGCGAGGGCGAGGCGATCAGCTGGCACGTCCAGGAACTGCTGAGGAAGAAGAAAGCGTTGCCCGCGCAGGTCGAGCGCGTGACCTTCAACGCCATTACCAAGTCGGCCGTGACCGAGGCGATGTCACGCCCGCGTGCCCTCGATGAGGACTTGATTGACGCCTACAGGGCGCGGCGGGCACTCGACTATCTTGTCGGTTTTACGCTGTCGCCGATCCTGTGGCGCAAGCTGCCGGGAGCCAAGTCGGCCGGCAGGGTGCAGTCGGTGGCGCTGCGCCTCATCGTCGATCGCGAGCGCGAGATCGAGGTCTTCAAGCCCCAGGAATATTGGTCTGTCTCGGCGACGTTCGAAGCGGACGGGCAGGCTTTTACGGGACGCCTGGTCCAGCTGGACGGAAAGAAGATCGAACGGCTGACGATCGGCAACAAGGGCGACGCCGACGCGGCCAAGGCGGTCGTCGAGGCCGGGCGCTTCACCGTCGCTTCGGTCGAGACCAAGCCCTTCTCGAAGAACCCGCCGCCGCCATTCACCACCTCGACGCTGCAACAGGAGGCGGCGCGCAAGCTCGGCTTTGCCGCCAGTCACACGATGCGCATTGCGCAGCAGCTCTACGAAGATGGTCTCATCACTTACATGCGGACCGACGGCGTTCAGATGGCGGAGGAGGCGATTAGCGCCGCCCGCCGTGCCGTCGCCGACCGCTATGACACGGGTTACCTGCCCGACAAGCCGCGCCATTATTCGACCAAGGCGAAGAACGCGCAGGAAGCACACGAGGCCATCCGGCCGACCGATTTCCACAAGTCGCGCGCCGGTTCGGGCGACCATGCCCGCCTGTACGAGCTCGTCTATAACCGTGCCCTCGCCAGCCAGATGGCCTCAGCCCGGCTGGAGCGGACGACGGTCGAGCTCAACGATGGCGCCGGACGCGCGGTGCTTCGCGCCACCGGTCAGGTGACGCTCTTCCCCGGCTATCTTGCGCTCTACGAAGAAGGCCGCGACGAAAAGGACGATGAGGAGAGCGCCCGCATGCCGGCGCTGCGTCAGGGCGACGCGCCCGCCAAGACCGGCGTCGAGGCGGTTCAAAGCTTCACCCAGCCGCCTCCGCGCTACTCCGAGGCGAGCCTCGTCAAGCGGCTGGAGGAGCTCGGCATCGGGCGTCCCTCAACCTATGCGGCGACACTGCAGACGTTGAAGGACCGCGAATATGTGCGGCTGGAAAAGGCGCGCTTCATTCCGGAGGAGAGCGGACGGCTGGTGACGGCCTTCCTCGAGCGCTTCTTCGAGAAATATGTCAGCTACGACTATACCGCCGAGCTCGAGGAAGAGCTCGACGACGTCTCGGGCGGGCGGCTCGACTGGCAGAAATTGCTCGACGACTTCTGGCGCGACTTCAAGCCGAAGGCAGGCGAAGTCATGGAGCAAAAGCCGTCCGAAGTGACGGCGGCGCTCGACGAATTCCTCGCGCCCTGGCTCTACCACGACAAGGGCGACGGGTCGGACCCGCGGCTCTGTCCGCAATGCGGGGAAGGCCGCCTGTCGCTGCGCGGCGGCCGCTACGGCGCGTTCGTCGCCTGCTCCAACTACCCCGACTGCAAATATACGCAGAAGTTCGGGCAGGGCGGGGCGCAGGCAGCAAGCGCCGAGCCGGCGGAGCTGGGTGAAGGCATCCACCTCAAGACCGGGCGGTTCGGCCCCTATGTCGAACAGGGCGACAAGCGCGTGTCATTGCCGAAGGACGTGCCCGCCGAGGGCCTGACGCTCGACATGGCCAAGATGCTGCTGTCGCTGCCACGCGAGGTCGGCATGCATCCAGACAGCGGCAAGCCGATCGTCGCGTCGATCGGCCGCTACGGTCCCTATCTCCAGCATGACGGCAAATATGCGCGGCTGGGCTCGACCGCCGAGGTGTTCGAAACCGGCATGAATGCCGCCGTCGCCAAGCTAGCGGACGCAGCAGCCGGTGGCGGCAAGGGCCGCGGTGCCAGCCGCGAACCGATCGCCGAGCTCGGCAAGCATCCCGAAAGCGGCAAGGACATCAAGGTGATGGCGGGTCGCTACGGCCCCTATGTCAGCGACGGCGCGACCCACGCGACGCTTCCCAAGACCGCTGATCCCAAAGCCGTGACACTCGACGAGGCTGTGGCCCTGATCGACGCAAAGGCCGCCAAGGGCCCGTCGAAGAAGCCCGCCAGGCGGAAGGCGAAGAAGAAGTGATCCGCATCGCCATCAATCGCCTGCCGCACGGCGAGGGCCTGCCGCTGCCCGCCTATGCCAGCCACGGCGCCGCCGGCATGGACGTCGTCTCCGCCGAGGACATCACTTTGGCGCCAGGCGAGCGGCGTGCGGTTGCGACCGGGTTCGCCATCGCCATCCCGCCTGGCCACGAAGTGCAGGTCCGTCCGCGTTCCGGCCTGGCGCTGAAGCATGGCATCACCTGCCTCAACACGCCCGGCACGATCGATGAGGATTATCGCGGCGAGGTGAAAGTCATCCTCGCCAATCTCGGCGCCGAGCCGTTCGAGGTGAGACGCGGCGAGCGTATTGCCCAGCTGGTTCCGGCGGTCGTGACCAAGGCCGAATTCGAAGAAGTCGGCAGCCTCGACGAAACCCATCGCGGGGCCGGAGGCTTCGGCTCGACGGGCCGATGAGCCTCAGCGACGCCGAACTCGAACGCTATGCACGGCAGATCGTGCTGCCGAAATTCGGTGGTGTGGGGCAGCAGAAACTGAAAGCCGCCAGTATTGCCGTCATCGGCGCCGGCGGCATCGGCAGCGGCGCTGTCCCGGCCCTGGCGGCCGCCGGCATCGGCAAGCTTACCATCATCGACGATGACGTAGTCGACCGGTCCAACCTGCAGCGCCAGCCAATTTTCCGCGACGACCAGGTTGGTGGCGAAAAGGCCATGCTGGCGGCGCGGTTCGCCATGGCCCTCAACCCGCACGTCGAAGCCGTGGCCCGCGAACGCCGCATCGACGCCGGCAACGCATCGGAACTGCTTGAAGGCCACGACCTCGTCCTCGACGGCAGCGACAATTTCGCGACCCGGCTGGCCGTCAGTGACGCGTGCGTAGGCCTCGGCATCCCGCTGGTTTCAGCAGCGGCCGTCCAGCTTCAAGGCCAGGTCGGCCTCTTCCGGGGGGCACCTTGCTATCGCTGCTTTGTCGGCGACGCTTTCGATAGCGAAGATTGCGACAATTGCGCCGAGCTTGGGGTGCTGGGCGCGCTCCCGCTGACAGTCGGCAGCTTCGCGGCCCTGATGGCGATCCGGGCGATCGCCGGCATGGGCGAGGATTCCGGTAAACTGCACTTGCTGGACGCCGACCAGTTGAGCTGGCGGGCTATTCCGCTGCCGGCCGATCCTGGCTGCCGGGCCTGTGGAGTTCCTCCGCAATCCGGCTGACAAGGTGCTGCGCGACCGCCTCCTTGGTTGCTTCCTCCCAATCTTCGGAGCCTTCGGCGGTGACCAGGCGAACCTGGTTGTGGGATCCGCCCATGACGTCGCCGGACACGTCATTGGCCACGATCCAATCGGCACCTTTGGCCTGCCGCTTGGCGGAGGCGTTGGCGGCGAGATCTTGGGTTTCCGCGGCAAATCCGACCAGCAGCCCCGGCCGCAGGGGGTGCCTGGCCAAGGTCGCCAGGATGTCGGGATTGGGTTCGAACCGCAGTTGCGGCGGGCCGTCCGCCTTTTTGAGCTTGGTGGGCGACGCCTGAACTTTCCAGTCGGCGACTGCAGCAACCAGGATTGCAGCATCGCAGGGGAGGGCGGCGTCGACCGCGGCCGCCATCTGCTCGGCCGTCTCGACATCGATCCGGGCAACTCCCCCCGGCGTCGGGAGCGAGACTGGACCCGCGACAAGCGTGACCCGGGCCCCGGCAGCGGCGGCTGCGGCTGCGATCGCAAAGCCCTGCTTTCCGGACGAACGGTTGGCGATGACGCGCACGGGATCGATGGGCTCGTGGGTCGGGCCAGCGGTCACCAGGATATGTTTCCCCTTGAGCGAACCATCGGCTGCCGGAGCGGTAGGCGGCACGGTCGGAGCCGGAAACAGTGCACCAGCGTCAAAAGGGAGCGAAAACTCCTTCGCCAGATAAGCCATGATGTCGACCGGCTCGGGCAGGCGACCCGGGCCATATTCGCCGCAAGCCATGTCGCCCTCGACAGGTTCGATCACCTTGATGCCCCGACTCTTGAGTCTGGCGACATTGTCCATTGTCGCCTCGTGCAGCCACATTCGGTGGTTCATCGCCGGAGCAATGACGACAGGCTTGTCGGTGGCGAGCAGCAAGGTGGTGGCCAAATCATCGGCGATCCCAGCGGCCATCCGCGCAATGAGGTCGGCGGTAGCGGGGCAGACCAGCACCAGGTCCGCCGCACGGGACAATTGGATATGCCCCATCTCGGTCTCGTCCTTGAGATCCCAGAGCGAGGTGTAAACCGGGCTTTCGGCTAGCGCGGCAAGCGTCATCGGCGTTACGAAATGTGCGCCGCCCGCGGTGAGGACCGGCGTCACCTCATGGCCCGCTTTACGGGCGAGGCGAATGAGCTCGCTCGCCTTGTAAGCGGCAATGCCGCCGCCGATGATCAGGAGCAGGCGCGCCATGGCCGCCTCCTGCCAAGGAGTGAAAGAGGAGTCGAGAGCTGCCGCTTCAGCAGGTTACAGCTGCGAATGCGTCTCCGGCTGCGACTTGTTGGTCGCTTGCGCCTCTTCGTCCGGCTTCAGGTAGATCCGCTTCGTGACACAAACGTTCCGCGGAATCGCGGAGCCAACGACTTCCTGCGGCCTGCAAATCTTCTTCAGTTTGTAGGGCAGGGGCTTGGGATCGCTTGAGGCTTCGGCGGTGTCGCCGGCCTGAGGATCGGCGGGAGGTGCCTCCTGCGCCAAGGCAGGCGCAGCAACCAACAGCAACGCAAGAGACAATTTACCGAGCATAGATGGCCTCATCCCCAGATTAAAAAGCGCGCCGGAATCGGCGCGTTAACCGCAAGCTGTATCACTTGCTGACAATTCTGCAAATATGTCAGCGAATGAAGTACATAGCGGCCGCGCCGGCCGCTGCCGCAAGGAGTCCTACTAGCAGCAATGCTCCGCTTCGTTTGGGCCGGATGACGGCGATATCGGCGAGCGGCGGTGGCGGCGGAGCGCCGCCGGCAGCCGGATAATAAGCGTCGAGGCGGTCGATGAGCTGCGGGATTTTCTTGAGCGCACGAACCGTGTCGATGATGCGATCGGCATAATAAGCCTCGGGCCCGAGCTCGGTCCGCATCCAGTCGCGGAGGAACGGCTCCGAAGTCTCCCACATGTTGATGTCGGGATCGAGCGCAGTCGCGACGCCTTCCTCCATCACCATCGTTTTCTGCAGCAGCAGAAGGTGTGGCTGGACCGGCATGTCAAAGTCGCGGGTGATGGCGAACAGGCCTTCCAGCATCCGGCCGACCGAGATTTCCCGGACCGGAAGGCCGCGGATCGGCTCGCCGACAGCACGCAGGGCGGTCGCGAACTCTGCGACACTGTGGTGCGGCGGAACATATTGCGCCTCGAAATGGATTTCGGCGACGCGATCGTAATTGCCGGTGATGAGGCCGTAGAGGATTTCCGCAAGCCAGACGCGGGCGCGGCGGTCTATGCGACCCATGATTCCGAAATCGATGGCCGCGACGCGGCCGTCAGGCAAAGCGAACAAATTCCCCTGGTGCAGGTCGGCGTGGAAATAACCGTCGACCACCGCCTGCCGGAGGAAGGCGCGGACGAGGATTGCCGCCAGCGACTTGGTATCGTGGCCGGCCGCAATCAGCTCGTCGCGCTTCGACAGCTTGATGCCGTCGAGCCATTCCAGCGTCATCACGCGCCTGGATGTCCGCCGCCAGTCGATGTCAGGGATGTGGAAACCTGGCTCGGCAAGCATGTTTTCCTTGAGCTCCGAAGCCGAAGCTGCCTCGCGGGTCAGGTCGAGCTCGCGGCGCACCCACTGCTTGAAATAAGCGACCACCATGCGGGGACGGAGCCGCTCGGCCTCGCCTCCCAAGAGCTCGACGTGGGCAGCGGCCCATTCATAAGTTTCGATGGCGCGCGCGAACTCATCCTCAATCCCCGGACGCAGCACCTTGACCGCGACGGTCCGGCCTTCGGTCGTGACGGCGCGATGGACCTGGGCGATGGATGCGGCGCCGACGGGCTCGGGGTCGACCTCGGTGAAGAACTGGTCGAGCGGACCGCCGAGGCCCGCCTCGATGGCAGCGCGGATCTTGGCGAAGGGTTCGGGCGGGAGCGCATCCTGAAGCTGGAGAAGGTTCGCAGCGGCGGCGGCGCCTACCAGGTCCGGCCTTGTAGCGAGCGCCTGCCCAAGTTTGATGGCGGCCGGGCCGATTTCCTGCAGCGCCGCTGCATAGTCGACCTCTGCGGGGACCCGTGCGCCGATGCGGGCAATGCGGCACAGCCGCCGCACGTTGGGCGGTGTCAGCGGGTCGCGCTCGATGCCCTGCAGGGCGCCGTGGCGCGCCAGTGTGCGGCCCCATTTGAACAGCCGCCACAGATGGGTAACCGTAGCGGTCAAATCTTCCACCCGCTCCAGATGCAGACTAGTCCGCCGAGCATTGGTTCGACCTTGGCGTTTGCGAACCCTGCGTCGGCGATCATCCGGCGGAACTCATCGGGCTTCGGGAACCGGCGGATCGATTCGACGAGGTAGCGATAGCTTTCTTCATCGTCGGCCACGGCCTTGCCGATCCGTGGGATAACCTTGTCGGCGTAAAGCTCGTAGGCCTGTCCGAAGCCCGGCCATTCACTGGTCGAGAATTCCAGCACGAACAGGCGGCCGCCGCGACGCAGGACCCGGTGCGCCTCCTTCAGCGCGGCCGGGATGTCGGTGACGTTCCTGATGCCGAAAGCGATCGTGTAGGCGTCGAAGCTCGCGTCGGCGAAGCTGAGCTTCTCCGCATTCTGTTCGGACCAGGACAGCCCTTCGATGCGGCGGGACTTCGCCCGCTCGATGCCGACGTCGAGCATGTCGCGGTTGATATCGGCGACGGTAACCTGTGCTCCGCGCTTGGCCATGCGGAAGGCAATGTCGCCGGTGCCGCCGGCCATATCGAGGATCACGTCTCCGGCGCGCGGCTTCACGCGGGCGACGAAGCGGTCCTTCCACAACCGGTGCATGCCGCCCGACATTAGGTCGTTCATGACATCGTAGCGGCGGGCGACGGACGAGAAGACGCCGCCGACACGGCGGGTCTTTTCCTCGGGGCTGACCAACTGGTCGCCGAACTGAACCTTGTCCTGCATGGTGAAGCGCCTCTAGCGGCGGAAACGGCCGTCCGCCATATGCGGCCTCAATGCCCGAGCTTCCCGAAGTCGAAACCACTGTGCGCGGCCTGGAGAAGGTGCTCGACGGGCGCCGCATTACCCGCGTCGAAGCGCGGCGCGAAGATTTGCGCCGGGCTTTCCCCAGAGACCTTGGCCAGCGGCTGACCGGAGCGCGGGTCACCGGACTGCGGCGGCGGGCCAAATATGGGCTGATCGATACGGACCGCGGTGACACGATGATCTTCCATCTGGGGATGTCGGGAAGCTGGCGGATCGATCATGCCGAACTTGGCAAGCACGACCACCTGCTGATCGAGACGGACGAGGGGCGGCGGTTGACGCTGAACGACCCGCGCCGCTTTGGATCGGTCGATCTGGTGCGGACCGGCGAGCTTGGCGAATGGCCCGCCTTCAAGGCGCTCGGTCCGGAACCGACGGGTGAGGTCACTGGCGCGTGGCTGCGCGAGAGATTCGCTGGCCGGACAGCCCCGGTCAAAGCCATGCTGATGGATCAGAGGGTGATCGCCGGGCTTGGCAATATCTATGCCTGTGAGGCGCTCTACCGTGCGCGCATCGATCCGAGGAAAGCGGCGGGGAAGGTGTCGCGGGCAAAGCTGGACGGCCTTGCGGATGCGATCCTTCAAGTCCTCGAAGAGGCGATCGCAGCTGGCGGATCGACGCTGAAGGACTTCATCCAGCCCGATGGCGAGCTTGGCTATTTCTCCAAAACGTTCGACGTCTACGACCGCGAAGGCCTGCCCTGCGGTTGCGGCGGAAAAGTGAAGCGAATCGTCCAGGGTGGCCGCTCGACCTTCTTCTGCCCTGCTTGCCAGCGATAGCCGCGCGTGACGGTTGACCTTCCGGCCTCTCTCTTATAGGGGAGCGCCACGCCGGTGCGGCCCGTTGGGCACGCGCCGCTTTCATTTAGACCGACAGAGATTTGGAACCGACACGATGGCGAACACGCCGCAAGCCAAGAAGCGCATCCGCCGCAACTCCAATCGCGCCGAGATCAACGGTGCCCGCGTCAGCCGTATCCGGACCTTCGTGAAGGCCGTCGAGTCGGCGCTGGAGAAGGGCGACAAGAAGGCCGCCGCCGAGGCGCTGAAGAATGCGCAGCCGGAAATGGCTCGTGGCGTTGCTCGCGGCGTGCTTCACAAGAACACTGCCTCGCGCAAGTTCTCGCGCCTGACCAAGCGGGTCTCGGCTCTCGGCTAAGTTCGCCGGTTAAATATAGTCCCGCTTTGAAACGGGCGGCTGGGGTGATCCGGCGGCCCTTTTCATTTCGCATCCGCAAAAATTCCAGCAATTCCCGCGATTCGCGCATTGCGCGCTGCCGCAAATGCCTGAAAAATGGCGCGTTACTGCCAAATTAACGCATTTCTGCCGGTTTTCCGTGTCAAGGCGTTTTATTTTCAGTTTTGTGAAAAATCCCGCTTGAACGCGCACGCAATCGCTTTCAAAACCATCGGCTCCGGCAGTGATTCCACTGGGGGGACACCGCGTAGAGAAAGCTAAAGGCGCCGCGACTCGGGACCGGCGCAGAAGCCTTCTTGCGCCCTGACGGACGGGATAGAGGAGGCGCCACGAAGTGCAGGGGGTTGGGCAGGTTGCGTCGAATGATCCCGGTGCTGCGGCGATCCTCGACACGCCGTTATCGGCGGCATGGGAATCGATCCGCACTGGCCTTCGCCGCGATTGCGGTGCCCGCACTTTTGATGGCTGGCTGAAGCCGGCCGAGCTTGGCGCGTTCGACCCCGACTCGGGCGAGCTCGAACTCGTCATGCCCAGCAAGTTCATGGCAGACTGGGTGCGCTCGCATTTCGGCGAGCGGCTGATCCTCGCCTGGAGGTCGGCTTTGCCGGTTGTGCGCGATGTGCGCATTACCGCCGCCGCCGACGCCCCGCGCCCCTCGCCGCTGCTGATCCTCGAGGAAATCCCCGCGGCGCCGGCGAACGCGATCGAGCGCGATCCGAACGCTCCCAATTTCGACCCGCGCTATCGCTTCGAGACGTTCGTCGTCGGCAAGGCCAATGAGGTCGCCTGCACCGCGGCGCGGACCTTGGCGAGCGCTGACACGGTCAGCTTCAACCCACTGTTCATTCATGGCGGCACCGGCCGCGGTAAGACCCACTTGCTGCACGCCATCGGCCAGGATTTCCTCGCCCGCCGCCCGTCCGCCCGCGTCGTGTCGATGTCGGCCGAGAAATTCATGGTCGAATTCGTCCGCGCGCTGAAAGAGAATGACACGATCGGCTTCAAGAGCCGGCTGCGTTCGGCCGACCTGCTGTTGATCGACGACGTCCAGTTCATCGCCGGCAAGGATTCCACGCAGGAGGAATTCTTCCACACGATGAACGAGATCATCACCGCCGGCCGGCGACTGGTGATTACTTCGGATCGCGCGCCTCAAGACCTGGACGGTATCGCCCCGCGCATCCTGTCGCGCCTCAGCTGGGGACTGGTCGCCGATATCAACCCCGCGGATTACGAGCTGCGTCTCAACATCCTCGAAGCGAAGTTGGCGGGCCTGCCCGGCATCGAGATGCCGAAGAACGTCGTCGAGTTTTTGGCGCGCCGCCTGACCAATTCGATCCGCGAACTCGAAGGCGCATTGAACCGCATCGCCGCTTATGCGATGATGACGGGCAGGGCGATCGACCTGGCATTCGTCGAGGAAGTGCTGGCGAATGTGCTTCGCGCCAACCAGCGCCGCATCTCGATCGACGAGATCCAGACCCAGGTTGCCGAGCATTACCGTATCCGCAAGGCGGAGATGACCTCGGCGCGCCGCGCCCGCGAGGTTGCTCGCCCGCGCCAGGTGGCGATGTATCTGTCCAAGCAGCTGACACCGAAGTCGCTGCCCGACATCGGCCGTCGTTTCGGCGGCCGCGACCACACGACCGTGATTCACGCCGTGCGGCAGATCGAGAAGCTTCGCGCTTCCGATGCCGAGCTCGACGCCGACATCCGGCTGCTGACGAGGCAGCTGGAGGGCTGACCGGGCACCGGGCTGCGAGGGAGGCGCGGCCCGGACGGCAAGTTGCGTAAGAGTCTGGGGAAAGCGTTCCGATTGCGGCCCAGTGCCGCGACCTCCCCGGCCCTTGCCCGCGGGCCGGGGAGGACTAGCAAAGGCCCGTCCGGCGTAAATCCGGACGGGCTTTTGTATTTTTGAGCTTAGCGGCCGAGGCCGACTGCGGTGTAGGCGGAAGCCAAGGTAGGGGCGCCAAGGGCGCTGGCGCGAGCCGCCCCGTCGGCGAGGATGCGATCAAGTTCTGCGGTGTCGGAGCGAAGCTCGTCGAGGCGCGAACGGATCGGTTTCAGCAGGGCAATCAAGGCTTCCGCCAATGCCGGCTTGAATGAGCCGAATCCCTGGTCTGCGAAGCGTGCAAGGACTTGCTCCACGCTATCGCCAGTCACGGCCCCGTAAATGCCGACGAGGTTCTTCGCTTCTGGCCGGCCTTCAAGCAGGGCAGGGTCGTCCGGCAGAGGCTCAGGGTCTGTCTTCGCCTTGCGGATTTTCTGGGCGATCATGTCATCGTCGTCGATCAGGTTGATCCGGCTCATGTCCGACGGATCGGTCTTGGACATTTTGGCGCCGCCATCGCGCAGGCTCATGACCCGCGCCGCCGTGCCACCGCCGATAAACGGCTCGGGCGGGACGAACAGTTCGACGTCGAAATCCGTGTTGAACTTGATGGCGATGTCGCGGGTCAGTTCGATATGCTGCTTCTGGTCCTCGCCGACGGGCACGTGGGTCGCCTGGTAGAGCAGGATATCTGCTGCCTGCAGGACCGGATAGGTGAACAGGCCTACGGACGCACCCTCCTTGTTCTTGCCGGCCTTGTCCTTCCACTGCGTCATGCGATTGAGCCAGCCCATGCGGGCCGTGCCCTGAAGGATCCATGCCAGCTCCGCGTGGGCGGGGATGGCGCTCTGCCGGAACAGAATCGACTTGGCGGGATCGATGCCGCTGGCGATCAGCGCCGCCGCCATCTCGCGGACACTCTTGGCCAGCTGCCCGGGATCGACATCGACGGTCAGAGCATGGAGGTCGGCGAGAAAGAAGAGGCACTGGGCCTCATCCTGCATCCGGACCCAGCGAAGGATAGCGCCAAGCAGATTGCCAAGATGCAGGTCACCGGTCGGCTGAATTCCGGAAACGACCCGCATGGCCTTGGACTGGGCTTCAGCCGGCATCCGTGTACTTCCTCCTGCGCCGAACCAGCGAGCGCAATTCCTCCTTGTCGGTGCCGCCGAGCAGCCAGACAAGCGGGAAATAAACCGCCATGCCGCCGCCGACGAGCGCGATGACGCCCAACATGCGATGGCCAACCGAGCCGGCGAAGAAGCTGGCCAGCCCCATCTTGATCGCGAACAATGCGCCCACCATCGCCGCTGCGGCGATCAGCTGACGGATGACCCGGCTGGCGAGCCACCCCTGGATTCGGAAATGTCCCCGGCGATGAAGGATGACATAGAGGATCAGGCAATTGAGCCAGCTGCAGATCGCTATGGCCGCGGCCAGGCCGCCAATTCCGAACGGCGGGATCAGCGCGAAGTTGAGGCCGATGTTGGCCAGGAGGACGAACGCCGCCGTCTTGACCGGCGTGGCAGTGTCCTGCCGAGCGTAAAAGCCCGGAGTCAGCACCTTGACCAGGACATAGGCCGGAAGCCCGAGGCTGATGATGGCCAGTGTCAGGGCCGAGAGGCGCGCATCCTCGGCGGTGAAATGGCCGCCCTGGAATAGGGCTGAGACCAGCGGGCCACTGGAGACCGCGAGTGCGAGCGCAGCGGGCAGGCACAACAACATTGCAAGCTCGGCAGCTTGCCCCTGGACCTTGGCCGCCTCTTCCTGCTGGCCGGCGCCGACGTGCTTTGAAACCTGTGGCAGAATGGCGGTGCCGAGCGCGGCGCCGATCACACCAAGCGGCAATTGGTTCAACCGATCGGCATAGTTGAAATAGCTCATGGCGCCCGTCCCGATGCGAGTCAGGAAGAACGTGTCGATGAAAGCGCTGATCTGGTAGACGCCCGCGCCCAGAGTTGCGGGGATGACCACCCGGACGAACTGGCGGACGCCCGGCGTCAACCGCGGCCTGCGCCATTTGAGGACAATACCCGCCCGCTTGCAGGCTGCCATGAGCAGCGCCAGCTGGAGCACACCACCGAGCGTCACGGCGATCGCCAGCGCCGTGGCGGTAATGTGACCGCCATCCGGCACGAAGATCAGCGCCGACAGCATGGCGAGGTTAAGGAGGGCGGGGGCGAACGCCGCCGCAGTGAAGCGCGCCAGGCTGTTGAGGATGCCGCTGAACAACGACACGAGGCTGATGAGGACGAGATAGGGGAATGTGATGCTGGTAAGGAACGTGGCCAGTTGGAGCTTTTCACCCGTGTAGCCGGAAAGCAGGGCCACGAATGGCCCCATGATCACTTCGAACACCAGCGTGAACAGCACCAGAGTCGGCGCGAACACCGCCAGCACTTCCTCGGAAAAATGCTTGGCCTCTGCTTGGCCGCCGGGGCCATGCAGCCGCTGCGAATAGAGCGGCACGAAGCCGGCCGAAAAGGCACCTTCGCCGAACAGGCGGCGAAATGTGTTGGGAAGGCGGAACGCGACAAAAAAGGCGTCGGCCTGCCAGCTGGCACCCATCACCCGCGACATCAGCATCTCGCGGGCGAACCCTGCAACCCGGCTGACGAGCGTCAGCCCGCCAATGGTGCCCGTCGCCTTGACGAGATTCATGGGCGCAATGCCGGTTTTTAGCTGTTGGTCTGGTCGGAGCCCTCGGCGGGCGCCTCACCAGCACCGTCGGCGGGCTCACCGCCCTCGGAACCCTGCAACGTGTTGAGCTGCTGGATGTAAGCCGCGTTGAAGTCGATCGGCTCAAGCAGCAGCGGCGGGAAGCCGGTATTGCCGACGGCCTCCGCGACGATCTGCCGGACGAACGGGAAGAGCATCCGCGGCGCTTCGATCAGCAGAAACGGTCCGATTGCATCTTCGGGGATATTCCGAAGGCCGAGCAGCCCGGCATAGCTGAGGTCGATCAGGAAGTGTGCGCCATTGTCCGAACGGGCGGCAACATTCACCTTGAGGATGACCTCGTGAACCTCGTCCGAGACATTGTTGACGTTGATATTGAACTGGATATCGACCTGCGGCTGGGCCTGCCATTGGAACACGGCCGGGCTATTCGGGCATTCGACCGACAAATCCTTGATATACTGAGTCAGAACCGCGATCTGCGGCGCACCCTCCGGTCCTGAGCCATTGTTCGCGTTATTGGGATCCTGGTCGGCCATGATCGGGAATGGTCCTTATGTGCTGCTTGCGGGCTTCGGCCTATGCCGAGTAAGCCTTTGGAAAGTGAAGGAGCGCGCCTAGCAGCCGCAATAATGCGGCGCAATGCCGGGAGCGACCTTTGAATCCAAGCGTTGTGCGCATTATGTTGGGTGCCGAACTGATCAGGATTTTGAATTGGCCGTCATAGTCATCCTTGCCTTAGTTGCCTTGTTCATCGGCCTTCGCCTTTACGCCGTGCTCGGCGAACGCACGGGTCATGAACAGCCGATCCTCAAGCCTGCCGATCCCGATGCGCGCATCAGCCAGCCGCAGCCGGCGGCCCCGCGCGAGGCGGCGAAAACGCCCGATGCTGGTGATCTTGCGTACCTGCCGATGGCGGGGCCGGGCGTGCGGGCTTTGCTTGCTGCCGATCCGAGCTTCGACGTCAGCCGTTTCCTGGAGGGAGCGGGCGGCGCCTATCGCCTGATCCTGGAGAGCTTCTGGAAGGGCGACCTTGACGCCATCAAGCCGCACGTCGCAGCGCATGTTTATGAAACCTTTGCTGCCGCTGTCGAACAACGCGAAAAGGACGGACACAAGCTGGACAACCGTTTGGTCGCGCTCGAGCCTCCGGTCATTGCGGAGGCAGAAGTCGACAATGGCGCGGCCGTCATTACCGTGCGCTTTGAGGCCGATATCGCGGCCGTCACCCGCAATGCCGATGGTGAAGTCGTGGCAGGGTCCATGAGCGACGCGGTCCAGACCCGCGACCGCTGGACCTTCCGCCGGGACATCACGTCGCGCGACCCGAACTGGCTCCTGATCGAAACCGACGAGGAAGAGTGAGGTTCGCCTCACGCGCTGTTACGCTTGCGGCGCTGGCGCTGCTTGCCGCTTGCGCACCCAGGCCCCAGGTTCCGTCCACCCCTACGAGGCCTCCAAGTGAAGTCCCGTCGCGGCCCCTGCCCACACCGCCGGCTCCGCCGCCACCGGCCAATGCGGTCGCGGCGGGCGTAACGCTGGCGCAGCCAAGGACGCTTGCTGAATCCGACGCGGCTGACGCTTTGCGGGCCTTTGTCCTCGGTTGTCCGGCACTGGTTCGCCGCCAGGACAAGTCGGGATTGAGCCAGGCTTCCGACTGGCAAATCCTCTGCGCCGAAGCACGCGCCGTGCCGTCCGGAAGTGCGGCCGCATTCTTCCGCGATCGATTCGACTGGGCGCGGGTTGGCGACGGCAAGGCTTTCGCCACAGGTTATTATGAGCCGGAAATTGCTGGCGTTCGCACGCGCCAACCGGGTTTTGAGGTTCCGATTTATCGGACGCCTGGCGACCTCACTCGCTGCACCAAGGCCGACGGCACGATCGGGCGCGGGCGGGTCGATGAAACCGGCGCCTGCGTGCTTTATTTCACACGGCCCGAGATCGAGGATGGAGCTCTCTCCGACAAAGGGCTGGAATTGGCCTGGGCCGCCGATCCGATCGACCTTTTCTTCGTCGAAATCCAGGGCTCGGGGCGGCTCAAGGCACCGGACGGCACCATTATGCGCATCGGCTACGACAATCAGAACGGCCGCGACTATGTGGCGGTTGGGAGATTGTTGCGCGACCGCGGAATCCTGCCTTCGGGCGGCATCACCCGCGACGTAATCATCAACTGGATGCGGGCCCAGCCGGATGGCGGCAAAGCGCTGATGCGCGAGAATCTGAGCTACGTATTCTTCAAGGAATTGATTGGGCCGGGTCCGATCGGCGCAATGAATGTCGCAGTGACACCGCAGGTGACGGTCGCCGCTGACCCCTTGTTCGTGCCCTTGGGCGCGCCGGTGTTCATCGACATGGATCGCAACGAGACCGATGGCCTGTGGGTGGCTCAGGACACGGGCGGCGCGATTAAAGGAGCCAACCGCTTCGACACATTCTGGGGCGCCGGTGCGGCCGCCGAGCGGACCGCTGGCGGCATGTCGGCAAATGGCACTGCCATGATATTGTTGCCCAAGGGCAGCGTCGCACGCATCGAGGCGGCCGGTGCGCGGACTGTCCCCTGAGGAGCAGGCCCTCTGGGCCAAGGTGACCGAGACGATTCGGCCGCTGTCGCGCGATCCGCTGCCCAAGGTTGAAGTGTCGCCGACCCTGCCAAGGCCCACACCGCCACCCATTGCGCACAAGCCCAAGGGCTCACCGCCGAAATCGACGCCGACGCTCGCCCGGCCGCGACCCGCGATCGCCAACACGCTGGATTCTCATTGGGACAGGCGACTGAGGGCAGGGTCGGTCGAGCCGGATCGAGTCGTCGACCTGCACGGTCACAACCTCGACAGCGCCTGGGATTCGATCGACCGGGCGCTTGAACGGGCCGTGGTTAACCGGGAGCGGGTGCTATTATTGATTACGGGTCATGCGCGTCCGGGCGAGCCGCCGGTGCAGCGCGGGCGGATCCGTGCCGCCGTTCACGATTGGCTCGCAGCATCGCGCCACAGAGGCGAAATCGCCGCCGTCAGGGCCGCGCACCGGCGCCACGGCGGAGGCGGAAGCCTCTACGTCATTCTGCGGCGTTAACCTTTCTCTCGCACGGCTTCTTAACGCTGGCCGTTTAATCGCGTGCGGATAGCGGCATGGCCCGTGATTTCGAAGGCGATCGCACCACCATGAAAGACGGAAGGGCGCAGAAGATCAGCAACGCCATCCTCTCGGGGTTGGCGGGCCTGGCTTCCTTTGTCTTTTCGCTGATGGCGCTGCTCTATCTTACCGAGCTGGACCAGAAGATCCTGGCGTCGCTTGTCGCCGGCACCTTCTGCCTCTTGATCAGCTACATCGCGTCGGAGCGGCCCAATACCGAAGGTGCACGTGCCCTGTCGGCGCTCGTCGACCGTCTGCTGGCCGTCGAACATGGCGACCTCACCAGTCCGGCGCCGTCGCTCCTGAAGCGCAGCCTGCCGAAACTGGCGGCGGCGGTGGATAGCCTTTTCGACGAGGTCCGCTCGTCCATTGAGAACGCCCATGCCCTTGGCATGTATGACCCGGTCACCTCGCTGCCCAACCGCCTGCATTTCCGTTCGGAGGCGGACAAACTGTTGAACCAGGTCGGCAAGAACCAGTCGGCCATGCTGTTTGTCGATCTCGATCGCTTCAAGGCAGTCAACGATTGCCTGGGCCATGCCCGCGGCGACCAGTTGCTCGTGATGGTTGCGAACCGCCTGCGCGTTGTCGTTACCGCCGAGCTCGGCGATACTGGCACGCCCCGACCTTTGCTGGCGCGGCTTGCTGGCGACGAGTTCACCATGTTCTTCCCGAAGATCGAGTCGGTTGCCGAGGTCGAAATGCTCGCCCGCCGCATCGCCCTGGCGATCGCCGAACCGTTCGAGCTGCAGGGGCACAGCATCGATATTGGCGCCTCGATCGGTGTCGCCATTTCTCCGGACCATGGCCAGTCGGTCGAGGCGCTGATGCGTGCCGCTGACCTCGCCATGTACCGCGCCAAGCAGCGCGGCGGAGGCCAGCATTACCTCTTCTCCGACAAGCTGGCGCTCGAGCACCAGAGCCGCATCGAGATCGAGACGGCGCTGACCGATGCCGTGCCCCGCGACCAGCTGAGGATTGCCCTGCAGCCCCAGGTCAACCTCGCCACGGGCGAAGTGACGGGCGCTGAGGCTCTCATTCGCTGGCATCACCCGCGCGATGGCATTCGCAGCCCTTCGAGCTTCATTCCGATCGCCGAACAGACCGGTATCATCGCCGAGATCGGCGATTGGGTGGTGACCGAGGCGGCCTCGATCCTGGCCGGCTGGCAGCGCGACGGGATCAAGCGCCGCCTGGCATTCAACGTCAGCCCGCGCCAGTTGGACCGCGTCGACTTCTTCAGCCGGCTGCGCCAGACCTTCTTCGATCAGGGCGTTCCGTTATCGATGGTCGAGCTGGAGTTCACCGAAAGCGCCGCCATGCAGTGCTCGGAGGGCGACCTCGCCGAGATCGCGGCTCTGAGGTCCGAAGGTGCGTCGATCGCCATCGATGATTTCGGCACCGGCTATTCGAACATCGCCCGCCTGCGCTCCATGCCTCTCGACCGGGTCAAGTTAGACCCTTCCTTGATCTCCGATCTCGACAGTAGTGAGCAGGCACGGGTGGTCGTCCAGGCAGTGGTCGAGCTTATCAAGGGTGTCGGCTGCGAAGTCGTCGCCGAGGCGGTCGAGACCGTCGCCCAGGCCGACATTCTCCGTGCGATGGGCTGCCACACCATCCAGGGCTATGTCTTTGCCGAGCCGATGTACCAGGACGAATACCAGGCCTGGACGGTTGGCGCCGACCGTCACGCGCGCAGCGTCGCCTAAGCTCCAAATGCCTTCGAGATAACACGGCCGTAGATGCGGCTAAGCGCGCGAATGTCTTCGACCGCCGCGCTTTCACCGACTTTGTGCATCGTGGCGTTCGGCAGGCCGAAATCGACCACCGGGCAAAGCTGGATCAGGAATCGTCCGTCGGACGTGCCGCCGCTGGTCGACAGTTCTGGCTCGATGCCGGTTTCATCCTGAATTGCGGAGACGACCAGGTCGTAGAGCTCCCCGGCAGGCGTCAGGAAAGCTTCGCCGGAGATGCGGGCACGGACTGTCGTGCCCGGTGCCGCGCCGGCGGCGGTGTCTTCGACCAGTTGGACGAGGTCGGCGCCCTTGTGGAGGTTGTTGAAGCGGATGTTCAGCTGTGCCTCCGCCGACGCCGGAATCACATTGCTCGCATTGGTCGGTGTCGAGATCGCCGTGAACTCGAGGTTCGAAGGGGGAAAGGCATCATTCCCGTCGTCGAGATGCAGGGCCGACAAAGCGTCGACGACCCGGGCAAGCTTGGGCACCGGGTTGTCGGCGCGGTGGGGGTAGGCAACGTGGCCCTGCGTCCCGGGAACGTCGATCCACATGTTGACCGATCCGCGCCGGCCGATCTTGATTGTGTCGCCCAGGCGATCGACCGACGTGGGCTCGCCGATCAGGATCATGTCGGGGCTGATCCCATGCTCGTTCAGCCAGTCGATGATGCGCGGCGTGCCGTAAGTCGCATAACCTTCTTCGTCGCCGGTGATCAGTAGGGACAGCGTGCCGCTGGCCTGTTGCTCGGGGATGGCGGCGACGAAAGCCGCGATCGCGCTCTTCATGTCGTTCGCACCGCGGCCGAACAGGCGGCCGTCCTTAATGACCGCACTGAACGGGTCGCTGCTCCAGCCATCGCCCGGCGGCACGATGTCGAGATGGCCGGCAAATCCGAAGTGCGGGCTGCCCGCGCCGCGGATCGCGACCATGTTCTCGGTCGGGCCATCGGGCTCCTCGCCGAGGACGAAACGGTGGACGTCGAACCCAAGCGGAAGCAGCGCTTCCTCGAGGAGGTCGAAAACCCTGCCGCGCGCCGGCGTGATGCTTGGACAGTTGATTAGCGCGGTCGCAAAAGCGATGGGATCGATCGACATTGCCTTCGCCTAGCAAAGGACTTGCCAATGCCCAAGGTCGACCTGGATGCAATCACCCCGTCGAACGCCACCGGCTATCCCGATCCGTTCCATAAGGAGGTCCAAGGCCGCTGGTGGAAGCGGATCGCGCCTGCCGCCAAGCTTACTGAATTGGGCGCGAGCCACGTCACGCTCGATCCGGGAGCATGGTCCAGCCAAAGGCATTGGCATGAGACGGAGGACGAGTTGGTCATCATGCTCGCCGGCCGGGCCGTGCTGGTCGAGGACGACGGCGAGCGAGAGGTCGGTCCCGGAGACGTGCTGGCCTGGGCCAAGGGCGTCAGCAACGGGCATCATCTCATCAACCGGTCGGACGAGCCTTGCACCTTCGTCGCGATCAGCGCCGGCGAGCGCACCAGCGGTGGTTACTCCGATATCGATATGACGTGGACGGCAGACGGCGTTTTCCGCCATCGCGACGGCACCGAATATCCCAAGCGCCAGCCCTAGTCGGCGTCCTCGGTCTCTTTTTCCGGTTCGTACTGCTCGATGACCCAAGGCTCATCCTGGGCAAGCTCGATCCATTCGACGACATGCGGATGGTGGAGCACATCCTCCATGTAGCGCGCGGCAAAGGGCGGTACCGGCACCCGGTAAGTGACGAAACGGGTGACTACCGGCGCGAACATGATGTCGGCCGCGGACCAGTCTCCGAAAAGATAATCGCCAGTACCGCCAAAGCGGGCTCGCGCCTGCGCCCATAGCTGCAGGATACGGTCGATATCGCTGCGAACGTCGTCGGAGAGCGGTCCCGAATCGATGATCCGACGGACGTTCATCGGAAGCTCGCGACGCAAGGCCGCGAAACCCGAGTGCATCTCCGCGGCCATTGATCGCGCCATCCCGCGCGCGGAATCGTCCTCAGGCCAGAAACGCTTGCGACCAACCCTGTCGGCGAGAAACTCGACGATCGCGAGGCTGTCCCAAACGACGCATTCGTCGTCCCAGAGGATCGGGACCTTGCCCAGAGACGGTGCGAACTCGTCGCCCTCCCGGCGCTTTTCCCAATTTTCGTCGAACATCGGCACCACGAGCTCTTCGAATTCGAGCTCGGACTGCTTGCAAGCCAGCCAGCCGCGCATCGACCAGCTTGAGTAAGCACGGTTGCCGATAATCAGCTTCATGCCAGTCTCTTCATCAGGTGAGCGCCGCCTCCAGGATTGCTGTCCTTAACTCGGCGATACCCGCGCCGGTTTCGCTCGATGTCGCGAACAGGGCGGGATGTGCCGCCGGATGACGCGCGGCTTCCGCCTTGGTCGCCTCAAGAGTGGCCGACAATACGGTCGGCTTGATCTTGTCCGCCTTGGTCAGCACCAGATGATAGCTGGCGGCTGCCTTGTCGAGCATCTCCATGATCTCGCGGTCTACGTCCTTGAGGCCGTGACGGCTATCGACCAGGACCAGCGTGCGTTTGAGCATCGCGCGGCCTCGCAGGAAGTCGTTCACCAGATAGCGCCATTTGCGGACGAGGTCCTTGGGTGCCTCGGCGAAGCCATAGCCGGGCATGTCGACGAGCCGGAATTGTAGCGGTTCGCCGACATCAAAGAAGTTGAGCTCCTGAGTCCGGCCAGGCGTGTTCGATGTCCGCGCCAGCGCCTTGCGGTTGGTCAGCGCGTTCAGGAGCGATGATTTCCCGACGTTCGAGCGTCCCGCGAAGGCGATCTCGGGGACCGTAGCATCGGGCAGGAACTGGAGTCCGGGCGCGGACTTCAGGAAGGCGATCGGTCCCGCGAACAGCTTGCGGGCGCGCTCCTCCATTTCCTTTCCCTCATCCACGGCTTCAGGTCTTTACCGGGTGCGTGTCGGAATAGTGGAGGTCGTAGCGCTTGTAGAGCCACCACTGTTGGCAGATCGTCAGGATGTTCGAGACGGTCCAGTAGAGCTGGAGGCCCGCCGCGAACGGCGCCATTACGAACATCAGGATCCAGGGCATGATGCTGAACATCTGCTGCTGGACTGGGTCCATCTGCTGCGGGTTCAGCTTGAACTGGATGAACATGGTCACGCCGAGCAGGATCGGCAGCACGCCGATGGCGAGGAAGCCGTGCGGCGTAAAGTTCAGCAGGCCGAACAGATTGAGGACGGTCGCCGGATCGGGCGCCGACAAGTCGTGGATCCACAAGGCGAAGGGCTGGTGGCGCATTTCCACCGACACCATGAGCACCTTGTAGAGCGCGTAGAAGACCGGGATCTGGAGCAGGATCGGCAGGCAACCGGCGGCAGGATTGATCTTTTCCTGCTTGTACAGGTTCAGCATTTCCTGCTGCAGCCGCACCTTATCGTCCTTGTAGCGCTCCTGGATCGCCTTCAGCTTCGGCTGGATACGGCGCATGCCGGCCATCGAACGGAACTGCCGGTCCGCGATCGGGAACATCAGGCCGCGGACGATCAGCGTCAGGCAGATGATGGCGACGCCGAAGTTGCCGGTCACCTTGAACAGCCAATTGAGCAGGTTGAAAATCGGCCGCATGAACCATTCGAACCAGCCCCAGTCGATCGACTTGGACAGCAGTTCAATCCCGCCGTTCTCATAGCCATCGAGCGCTTTCTTCTCCTTGGCGCCCGAGAAGACCTGCGACTTGAACTGGAGAGTCTGGCCCGGCTGGACGACCTGCTGATCGGCGGCGGCGTCAGCCTGGTAGGGGCCGGCGTCGGAATGGCGGAAATCATTGGTGGTCCCGCCGTCTGGAATCAGGGCCGTCAGCCAATATTTGTCGGTGAAACCGATCCAGCCCTTGGATTTGGAGAAATTGAGGGCAGGGCCTGCCTCGCGGACCTTCTGCCAGCTGACTTCGTAATCGGCCTTGCCGTCCGCAACGCGGATCGGGCCGACGTGAACGGTCGGGCTCGATACATCGTGCGAGCGCCCGGCGCGGCTGGCGAAGAGATAGGGGCGGAGCGCCACGGGAGCGGGGCTGGCGTTGGTGACCTTTTGCGCGACCGTGAAGAGATATTGGTCGTCGACCGCGAGGTCGATCTCGAACCGCAGGCCCGCGGGATTGGTCCAGGTCAGGGCTACAGGCTTGCCGGGGGCGAGCTCGGAGCCATTCGCTTGCCAGATGGTGTCGGGGCCGGGAACGGCGACGCCATCGCCGCTCCAGCCAAATCCGACGAACGAGGCGGCCTTGGCGCCCTGCGGCGACAGCAGCGGCACGGGGCCGGACTTCTTCGAGATCGTGATGCGGTGCTTCAGCATCACCAAATCATCGATGCGCGCGCCCTTCAGGTTGATCGAGCCGCTGATCGACGAATTCTGGAAGCGAACGCGAGGGGTCGAGGCAATGACCGCCGAACGCGCCTGCAAAGCCTGCGGCGCAGCCGGTGAAGTGCTGGGAGGCGCCAACGGCTTTACCTTGCCGTCTTCGACCTTCTGGGTCTGCGGTTGCGCGGTCGGGAACCAGCGTTCCGCGACGAAGCTCCAGCCTACCAGCACCAGAAGGCTCAGCACGATCGCGAGGATCATGTTGCGATGTTCGTTCAAGCGGTCAGATCCTCATGTCTGTCAGGGTACGGGGTCGTAGCCCTGGCCGCCCCAGGGATGGCAGCGAAAGATTCGTTTCAGGGCAATCCAGCTACCCCGAGCGGCCCCATAGCGTTGAATTGCGGTAATCGCATAGGCCGAACAGCTGGGTTGGTAACGGCAGGACGGCGGCAGCACCTGCGACGGGCCTTTCTGCCACAGGCGGCAGATGCCGATGAGGGCCTTGCCGATCACCGGCGCGCCTTGTCCAGAGCCTTGGCCAGGTCCTGGCGCAGCAGGCCATAGTCGCGCTCGATCCCGCCGGAGCGGCCGATCATGACAAAATCGGTGCCGGGCATTCCGTCCGCCGGTACCAGCTCACGCGCGAGTTTGCGGAAGCGGCGCTTCATGCGGTTGCGCACCACGGCATTGCCGATTTTCTTTGTCACAGTGAAGCCGACACGCAGCGCGTCATCCCCGTCATCGCGCTTGCGGACGAGGAGGACGAAGCCGGGCGTCGGGATTCGGGTACCGCGGTTGGCGGCCAGGAAGTCTGACCGCTTGCGGATCGTGACTAGGCGCTGAGCTTCTTGCGGCCGCGTGCGCGGCGCGCGTTCAGCACCTTGCGGCCGCCGACCGTCGCCATGCGGCTGCGGAATCCGTGCCGCCGCTTGCGGACCAGATTGCTCGGCTGGAAAGTGCGCTTCATCGCTCATGCCTCGAATATAAGAAAAAAGAGCCGCCAAAGGGCGGCCGTTGTTGGGGGCGCCACTATAGGGGTGAGCCGTCAAAGTCAATCGCCGTGGACGTCAGAAGCGGCTTTAACCTGAGTATCGGCTGGACTCTTGGCAGCCGCTTCAAGTTTGTGCCGTTCCTTACGTTCCTTGCGAAGCTCCTCGCGGCGCTTGGCACTGCGGCGCTGCAGACCCCAGTCGGCCCAGCGCCCGGCCTTGGGCTGCCAGCGCTTGAACCTCACGTAGCGCCGCTTGGCCCACATGCTGGTCCTGAGAACAAGCGCCAGGCCGGCAGCGAAAACGAAGATTCCGCCCGGGCCGGGAAGGGCGCCGACGGGAATCGAAGCGAGCATCAAGAGGATGCCCAGGCCGAACATCGACCATTCGACTAACGGGTGGTTTATAAAACGCAGCCACTGCCTACGCGTGATCATGGCGGGCATGTGGGCAATGGCGGCGCGGTCGGCAAGTGCTTGCGTCGAGCGCGAGCGGCGCTAGGGTCGGCGCCGCCGAGTTAGGGGGGTATTTGCCGCCGGTCAGTATCGCGTTCCAGGAGCGGCCGTAATGGTCGCGATCGTCTCAACTGTCGCATATCTGGGACTCGAGGCTCGCGCCGTCGAGGTGCAGGTACAGCTCGCCGCCGGAATGCCGGCCTTCGTCATCGTCGGGTTGCCGGACAAGGCCGTTGCCGAGAGCCGGGAGCGAGTGCGCGCGGCATTGGCATCGATCGGACTCGCGTTGCCGCCCAAGCGAATCACGGTCAATCTGTCGCCGGCGGATTTGCCGAAAGAAGGTTCGCATTTCGACCTGCCGATCGCACTTGGCCTCTTGGCGGCGATCGGGGCGACCGATGCCGAAAGCCTCTCGCATTATGTCGCTGTCGGTGAGTTGAGCCTCGACGGGCGGATCGCCGCCTCCCCGGGAGTGCTGCTGGCGGCGCTACACGCGAGTAGCGAAGGAAAGGGACTGATCTGCCCGGCTGGACAGGGCGCAGAGGCGGCCTGGGCCGGCGATGTCGAGGTGCTTGCAGCGCCGGATTTGTTGGCGTTGCTCGCGCATTTGAAGGGTACGACCTTGCTGGCAGCGCCGCAGCCGGGTGAGGCGGAGCCGCTGACGGGCGGTCCGGACCTTAAACAGGTTAAGGGGCAGGAAACGGCCAAGCGCGCGCTGGAGATTGCCGCGGCGGGTGGTCATAACCTGCTGATGAGCGGTCCGCCGGGGGCGGGAAAGTCTCTGCTTGCTGCATGCATGCCGGGAATCTTGCCGCCGCTCGAACCGGCCGAGGCGCTGGAAGTCTCAATGGTCGCGTCGGTGGCAGGTGAGTTGAACGGCGGAAGGATGGTCCGGCGACGGCCGTTCCGCTCGCCGCATCATTCGGCGTCGATGCCGGCCTTGGTCGGCGGCGGGTTGAAGGTGCGGCCGGGCGAGATCAGCCTGGCGCATCTCGGCGTACTGTTCCTCGACGAACTGCCCGAGTTCCAGCGCGCCGTACTCGATTCGCTGCGACAGCCGCTGGAGACTGGCAATGTCAGCGTCGCCCGGGCGAATACGCACGTGACCTTTCCCGCGCGGGTGCAGCTGATCGCGGCAATGAACCCGTGCCGCTGCGGACATCTGAGCGATCCGGCGCTGGCCTGCTCGCGGGCGCCGCGCTGTGCTGCCGACTATCAGGCGAAGGTGTCGGGGCCCCTCATCGATCGCATCGACCTGCACGTAGATGTGCAGGGAGTGAGCGCCGCCGATCTGACCCTGCCCCCGCCCGCAGAGGGGAGTGAAGAAGTTGCAAAGCGCGTGGCACAGGCGAGAGATGTGCAGTCCATACGCTACAACGGCCATGGCCCGCGCACGAATGCGGAGGCGGACGGAGAGCTGCTCGATAGTGTCGCAACGCCGGACGAGCCCGGCCGCAAACTGCTTGCAGACGCAGCCGCGGCAATGCGGCTGTCGGCACGCGGTTTTCATCGGGTCCTGCGAGTGGCGCGGACGATCGCCGATTTGGCGGGGGCGGAGCAGGTCGGCCGGATCCACGTCGCCGAAGCCCTCAGCTATCGCCACCAAGCGCCGAGGAACTGATCGAGTGAACCTCATCCGTTTCGGATGAGCAACTAAGCCTTTCTTACGCCGGGCAACCGTAGGCGCACGTCAAACGCATCTACGAAAGCAAAAACCATGATCGAACCTGCGCGAAGCCACGAGTCATCGCGTTTTCCCATCGGCATGTTCCGCCTCGGGATCCTGGCGATGATCGCCCTCATGCTGGCTTCGATCACCCTGACGTGGCGAGTGGGCGACAATATCCGCGACGAAATGCGGGCGCAGATCGACGTGATCACCGCGGCCGAGAAGGTCGACCACTATGGAACCGTCCTCGAGATGTCGATGAAAGCCGTCGTGACGAACGGCGATAGCGAAGCGGCTGCCCGATACCGCACCATACAGCCGGTCTTAAGGGAAACGTTGAGCTCGCTTCGCCGCGATCTGCAGTCGGGCCAGAATGAAGCGGCGATTGCAACGGTGGACGAGGCGGATCTGAAGTTGATTGCCATGGAATACCAGGCGCTTGATCTTGCCAGCAAAGGCAAGCTCCCAAGCGCCCAGAAGCTCATTCGCAGCTCGCGCTACGACTATCTGAACAATGTCTATTACGAGGGCATCAGAGCGATTGAAAAACATGCGGCACGGTTCGTCAAGTCGACACGAAGCCGCCTGAATTTCTACTTGTGGACAATCATATCCCTGTCCGGAATGTCGTTGGCCCTGATCGTCGTCGGCTGGTTCGCTTTCGTTGGTCCGGTGCGCCGGTGGGGTAAGGAAATCGAGATTGCACGGACCGCTGCTGAAAGCTCCGCTGTAAAGCTGGAGGAGAATCAACTCGAGCTTCAGAAACTCAACCAACGCCTCTTTCGCCAGGCACGCGTCGACCCATTGACCGGTCTCGCCACGCGCCTCAGCCTCAATGAGGACGCGCCGAAGTGGCTCCTGACCGACATCTCGCCACACCAATATTGCGCGGCGATGTGCGACATCGATTTCTTCAAGCAGTTCAATGACAGCCGAGGTCACCTGGCCGGCGATCAGGCGCTGCAACTGGTAGCCGAGGCCATTCGCGGGTCGCTGGCCGAAGGCGACACGGCGTATCGCCTTGGCGGCGAAGAGTTCCTGATCGTGATGAAGGCGGCGTCGATCCGTGCGGCGGCCGTGCGGGCGGACAAGATGCGGCTCGCGATTGCCGAGCTTGGGATCGCTCATTCGGAAAGCCCGCTGGGCAATGTCACGGTCAGCGTCGGCGTCTCGGTGCTCGATCGGGCAGGCGGGATGAGCATCGAGCGCTGGATCCGGCAAGCGGACGAGGCCCTCTACGAGGCAAAGAACGGTGGCCGAAACCGGGTTGTCATGTCTGCGGCAGGCAAAGCAGGGCCGGCATCGGTTACATCGATCAGGGCGGCGGCCAGCATTTAGAGCGGGCTTTCACCCCGCGGGTTGCCTCGCTGGCCAGCTATCACTAGCTAGGGGCGCTCGGCCCGGGGCCCCTGTGGCGGAATGGTAGACGCGCTCGACTCAAAATCGAGTTCTTCACGGAGTGTCCGTTCGAGTCGGACCAGGGGCACCATCCAAGAAATTCTGCTTTCGCTTCCGCCGCACGCGGATATGCTGCCGCGGATGGACAAGCGCACCGATAGCACCCAGGCGAGCGCAGCGGAGCTGGAACAGGCCGTCGAGCAAGTCGCCGTCCGGCGCGACCGGTTGCTGGCTTCGCTGACGCTGATTGCAGGGATCGGCGTGATCGTCGGCCTGCCGTTCGCTTTGCGAGCGGGGGCCGAGTTTTTCCTTCCGGTTACCGCGGCATTAGTCGTCGCCATTGCGCTGGTCCCGATGCTGGAATGGTTCGAGCGTCGGGGCGTGCCTTCAAAGCTTGCTGCAGTGATGTGCGTCGTGATCTTCCTGTCGATCATGGCGTTCGCCATTGGCTCGATCGTCGTCCCAGCGATGGACTGGGTGGTCCAGGTCCCGGAGAGGATTGGGAGGGTGCAGTCCGCGCTCGCGCCGGTTCTCGACCTCTACAAGAGCCTCGACAAATATATCGACCGGATCTTTTCCCAGATCGTAGTCTCCAGCTCCAATGCACGGGCGGTGCGTGTCGAGACGCCCAATTCCTTGCTAGGCCTCGTGACCGCCTCAGCGCCGCACGCCGCGATCCAACTGTTCTTCGCGTTGTTGGTGGTCTTCTTCTTCCTGTCCGGCTGGACCGGCATGCGCCGCAGCACCATCAAGAGCCGTGGCAGTTTCGAAGGGGCGATGACGACGGCGCGGGTCATCCAGCAGGTGGTCGAGGCGACCTCGACCTACATCGGCACGATCACCGTCATTAACGTCTGCCTCGGGGCCCTCACCGCGCTCATCCTGTGGGGCCTGGGCATGGATTCGCCGGTCATGTGGGGCGGTATCGTCGCGGTGGCCAACTACATTCCTTACCTCGGTCCCATCGTCTCCGCATTCCTTCTGTTCATCGGCGGACTGATGACCTTCCCCGACGTCTGGGCGGCGATGTTGCCGCCGGCAATCTTCATCGGCCTGCACCTCGTCGAAGCCAATGCGATCACGCCAATGATCGTCGGTCGCAAGATCGAGGTGAACCCGTTGCTGATCCTTGTGTCCCTGAGCTTCTGGGCCTGGGTCTGGGGCACCACGGGTGCCTTGCTGGCAGTTCCCTTGCTGATCATCTTCAAGACGATCTTTTCAGCGGCGGGCACGCCCGACATTGCCGGATTCTTGTTTGAACAGGGGACGTTGACCCACATCGGCGAGGATGACGAAAAAGACGACGAAGAGGCGTCTTCCACCGGTTGACAGGTTTCGGGGCGTCACCTAGTTGCCCGCCACGCCGTTTTTCAGCGGGTGTAGCTCAGTTGGTTAGAGCGCCGGCCTGTCACGCCGGAGGTCGCGGGTTCGAGCCCCGTCACTCGCGCCATCCCTTGCGATTCGCAATTCAGGCCGCGGTTTTCACTGCGCCCCGCAGCAAGGGATAAAGCAACCGCTGTTCCAGCACGATGTGGGCATGCTCCCGGCGACGGATTTCCCGCGAAGCCTGACAGAATCCCGTCCAATCCGATTCTAGGTCGGTGGTGGACCAACGGCCCAGATCCGCCGAGCTTTCCCGCAGCGAGCCCGATCAGCCACCATCAGCTGTTTCAGCTGGTCGCGCCGCCCGGCATCGAGGCGATGTATGAAATAATCGCAGATGCGTGCCGCGATCAGCCTTCGCTGGAGGACTGCCTGGCTTAGCTGCCAGCGGGCGGTGGTGCAGGATGTCAGGTCCGCGGCATTCCTCGCCGTGATCCGATCCATTGAAGCGAGTTCGGCGGTCAGCCGGCGGTGTGCCTCCCGCAACTCAATGAGCAGGGTTCGGGCGACGTGCGCGAATTCCGGGACATAAAGGCGCTTGGCGGCGTTCGGCACGCTGGACTCCTGGGTGGCAAGGAGTCTGCGGGTAGGAGAGTTCACCTTTTGCCGGCGTTACTTAAACCGCCATTTCGGTCGCAGTTTTAGTTACCCGAAACCGGCGCTCCGGTCGCGGCAGTGGCCGCGGCTACCGTCGACGGGCCCGGGGCGGCTTCGCTAACCCGGCCGAGCGGCTTTTCGGTTACGGCTGGCGCAGCGCCGCCAAGCATATCGCGCAGGTTCTCGGATGCGGAGACACGCTCGATATAATCGACGTGCTTCACCTTCTCGACCGCCGCGCGAGCTTCTGGAGTGAAGAGTACGCGAATGCGCTTGCCGTCGTTCTGGACGACCTGGACGCCCTCGATCTTGGTCATGGCCGGCGCAGCGGCGACAACCGGCGAGACGATATTGTGCGGAACGCTGAGCGCCGCATAGCGCAAAGCCTTCGGATCGGATTCGTGACCCGAATAGGATTGGCTGAATGCCGCCGGTTGGCCCCAGCCGCCGCTCCAGCGATAGAAAATGTGTGCGCCGATCGATGTCGTCTTGTTGAGCGTCGGCGCCCAGTAAGGCGCGACGTAATTGGCGTGATAGTGGGTGGCGTTACCGACCGCCGGCTGCACGAAGCCATTCAGGGCGGCGCGAGCGACCTCGCGAGCGCGATCCCATGCCGAGCGCTCCGGCGCGCGGGCGAGCGAACCGTCGCAGGTAAAGGTGAACTGGCAGCCGGTGCTGCGCGTCGAGCCCTCGTAGACGACGCCGCAGACGCTCGCCGGGAAGGCCGGATGGCGAACGCGGTTGAGAACGACCTGGGCAACGGCTTGCTGGCCCTCGAGCGGCTCCTGGCCGGCTTCGTAATAAATGGCGCTGGTCAGGCACTCGAGTGCGCGATCACGCGTCTCCGCACCGGCCTTGGCCATGGTGAAAGGCCGCGCAGCGGGGTTCGGTCCGCTCGCAAAGGGAATAGCCGCGTTCAATTGCTCCGCCGTCTGTGCATCCACATTGCGGATGTCGGTCGCGGCCGGCGACGAGGGCAGAGCTTTGTCCGCACGGGCAGCGCGTGCCCCCGGCAGTCGATCGGTCGACATGGCAGCGCCGGCAAGCGCGACCGCCGTCGCCAGGCCGAGCAATCCCAGTCCCACGGTCTCACGCGGGTGAGTGCGCCACGGACGGGCCAGATCGATCGTCAGACTCGGTGTCATTCTTGCTGCTAAAGCTGTATTACTCATATAACACGGATAATACAATAAAGGGCCTTACTCCGCCCTGAACCGCCCGGTTTCCATCCAGCGAAGCAAGGGCTTCAAGGGTGCAATCCAGGCGATGCCGGCAACGAGATAGAAAAGGCCCTGCAATAATACAGGCCACTTTTCGACCAACGCGGCCAGCGATGCGACGAGCGCCGCCCATAGCACAATTATGGCCAGAATTCCGAAGATTCCGGCCGGTTTCCGCCATGAAGGCTCAACAATAGGGCCGCTCAACGAAACATCCTGAGGCCCTCGGGCGAGGCAAATCCGTCCAGCGGCAGGTCCCAGGCATCGGCGGGAATCTCTTCGTCCAGCATCTGGACCGCCCAGCCGACGCCGATCAGCATGCCGCCCTGCTTGCGAAGGTCGGACGCGGCTCGATCGTAATGGCCCTTGCCCTGGCCAAGGCGTGTGCCTTTGCGATCGACCGCCACAAGCGGCAGCAGCACGAGGTCCGGATTGACGTGTGGGGCGTCCAGAGCCGGCTGCAGGATGGCCCAAGGCCCCGTTTCAGTCGGGTCGCCGGCCCGGAAACGGAAGGCGCTCTGATGATCGGAAAAGGCCGGAAAAGCGAGAATCGTGCCTTGCGCTGCGGCGGCTTCGAGGGCCGGCAGCGGGCTGATCTCCGTCGGCAATGGTGCGTACCCGCCCAGCACGCGCGACTTGTCGAGCAAGGGCTTGAGTACGTCGGCGAGCTGCTGCTCCAGGCGGCCGCGTTCAGCAGGATCGAGCCCCGCGACAAAGGCTTGGCGGCGTTCGCGCCCGAGGCGCCTCAAGGCGATTTTATCTGCCAAAACCGGGGAATGTGACGGGACCACCATGGCCGTTTGCCCTAAAATCCTCTGACGCCACAAACGTCAGGTGGGAACCATATGCACCGGGCCAGGGCCCGGACAGGGACAGTCCCCTAGGAGATTTAATCGCCTCAGGGATTTTCCGAAAAGCGCGCACCGGGCAGTACCCGTCGCAACCCTATTTAAGCGTCCGCCGCCCCATTCTCAAGGGAATCGGCAAGCAATTCGAGCCGCTCGGCGAGCCGGACTACCCGATCGACGATAACAGGGTCGGGGCCGGCGGGCTCCGGTGGCGGCGGTGCCATCACCGCGCCGCCGCTGCCGTCGACCAGCTGGTCGGCGAGCAGGAGCGAGGCAAACAGGAGCTGCCGCGACTCGCTCAACGTGCCGAGGCCCGACAGCGCTTCCCGGCTCTTGGCATCGACGAGGCGGGCCGCGGCGCGAAGATTGTCCTCTTCACCATCGCGGCAGGCGATCTGGTAGCTGCGGCCGGCGATCAGCAGGTCGACATGCGCCATCAGCGTGCCCCTTCGATGATGGAGTCGAGCTCGGCGACGACATCGCGCACTCTGGCACGCAGCCGTTCGTCACGGCCGCTGCCCGCCTTCAGGCGA
The DNA here is from genome assembly GCF_023516555.1 of Sphingomonas alba. Lineage (GTDB taxonomy): Bacteria > Pseudomonadota > Alphaproteobacteria > Sphingomonadales > Sphingomonadaceae > Sphingomicrobium > Sphingomicrobium album. The sequence goes on along the minus strand of NZ_JAMGBD010000001.1, from coordinate 543,973 downwards.
GAAAGAGCCCGCTCGATGCGCTCCATCGCGCGATCTGCGCGGTCGAGTGCTGAAACTAGACCTTCGTCGCTCATTTGCCCTCGCTAAAAGGATTGTAATCACGGGGCAAGGTTGACGCTGCTCGGCTCACCGACAATAGGGCCACGCATCGGCTGGCGTAATCCTTTCGGCCGGCCCTTCGCGACGGAGACCCAATGCAGCCGACCCAGCGCCGACTAGCCAATGCCATTCGCGCGTTGGCGATGGATGCCGTCGAAGCCGCCAATTCCGGTCACCCCGGCATGCCGATGGGCATGGCGGACGCTGCGACCGCGCTCTTCACGCGCCACCTGAAGTTCGACGCCGCCGATCCGCATTGGCCCGATCGCGACCGCTTCGTCCTGTCCGCGGGTCACGGGTCGATGCTGATCTACGCGCTCCTGAACCTCACCGGCTACGCTCGGCCGACCATGGAAGACATCCGGCATTTCCGGCAGCTTGGCAGCCCGTGCGCCGGACATCCGGAGAATTTCGAGCTGCCGGGCATCGAGACGACGACCGGACCGCTGGGGCAGGGCTTGGCCGCGTCCGTCGGCATGGCGATCGCCGAGCGCCATTTGAACGCCGTCTATGGCGATGAACTGGTCGACCACCGCACCTACGTCATTGCCGGCGACGGCTGCCTGATGGAAGGCATCAATCATGAGGCGGTCGGCCTTGCCGGCCATCTCCGCCTCGGCCGGCTGATCGTCCTCTGGGACGACAACAAGATCACCATCGACGGATCGACCGAGCTGAGCCGCAACGAGGACGTCATCGCGCGCTTCCAGGCATGCGGCTGGCACACTGCCGAATGCGACGGCATGGACAGCGGCAAGGTTTCCAAGGCCATCGACGAAGCAGTCGCCGATCCCCGCCCGAGCCTGATCCGCTGCAAGACGATCATCGGTTACGGAGCGCCCAACAAGCAGGGCACGTCGGCGACGCACGGATCGCCGCTTGGCGCCGACGAGGTTGCGGCTGCCCGCAAGGAACTGGGCTGGGAATTCCCGCCGTTTGAGATCCCGGACGATGTCGCCAAGGCGTGGCGCGCTGCCGGATCGCGCGGCGCCACGGAACGCGGCGACTGGAATCGCCGCCTAGAGGCCAGCGGCAAGGCTGACGAATTCAAGGCTCGCATCGGCGGCAAATACGACGACGCCTGGCTGAAGCCTTACATCGACAAGCTGCTGGTCGACCTGAAGCCGGTCGCGACCCGCAAGGCGTCGGAAATGGCGCTGGAAGCGATTAACGCCGCCATTCCTGCCACCATCGGCGGCTCTGCCGACCTGACCGGCTCGAACAACACCAAGACCAAGGGCCAGGAGCCGCTGACCTTCGACAATTACGGCGGCCGTTACATCTATTACGGCATCCGCGAGTTCGGCATGGCCGCGGCGATGAACGGCATGGCCCAGCATGGGGGTGTCGTCCCATATGGTGGCACGTTCCTTGTCTTCTCGGACTACAGCCGCGGGGCCATCCGCCTCGGCGCGCTTTCCGAGACAAGGGTCATCCACGTCATGACGCATGATTCGATTGGGCTTGGAGAGGATGGCCCGACGCACCAGCCCATCGAACACCTGCAGGCGCTGCGGATGATTCCGAACCTCACCGTTTACCGACCGGCGGACGCGATCGAGACGGCCGAGTGCTGGGCGCTGGCGCTGCAAGACGACAAGCCGTCGCTCTTGGCGCTGACCCGTCAGAATTTGCGGCCGGTGCGGACGAAGGCAGAAAGCTCCAACCTTTGCGCCAGGGGCGCTTATCGGCTGAAACGCGCGGAGGCCGAGCGGAAGGTCATCATCCTTGCCACCGGTTCTGAGGTCGAGATTGCCCTCGACGTCGCCATCGCCCTTGAAGGGCAGGGGATCGGCGCCGATGTCGTGTCCATGCCATCCACCGATGTTTTCGACGCCCAGGACGCGGCCTACCGCGAGGACATCCTGCCGGACGTTTCGAACCGCCAGATCCTGCGCGTCTCGATCGAGGCCGGCACGACCATCGGCTGGGAGCGCTACACAGGCCTCCACGGCCTGCGGATCGGCATCGACCGCTTCGGCGCCTCGGCACCGGCCAAGGACCTTTACGACAATTTCGGGCTGACCGCGCCCAAGATCACCGAGCGCGTCCTCGCGCATATGAGAATAAGGGAAATTGCATGACCAAAGTCGCCATCAACGGTTTCGGCCGCATCGGCCGCCTCGTCGCCCGGGCCATTCTGGAACGGCCGGACTGCGGGCTCGAGTTGGTCGCTATCAACGACCTCGCCGACGCCAAGTCGAACGCCCTGCTGTTCAAGCGCGACAGCGTCCACGGGCGGTTCCCCGGCGAGATCAGCTATGACGACAGCTCCTTCACCGTGAACGGCAAGCGCATCGCCGTCACCGCCGAGCGCGACCCGGCCAAGCTGCCGCACAAGGGTCTCGGCGTCGAAATCGCTCTGGAATGCACCGGTTTCTTCACCGACCGTGAAGGCGGTCAGAAGCATCTCGACGCCGGCGCCAAGCGTGTCCTCATCTCGGCGCCGGCCAAGGGTGCGGACCTCACTGTCGTCTATGGCGTCAACCACGACAAGCTGACCGGAGATCACCGGATCGTTTCCAACGCCAGCTGCACGACCAACTGCCTGGCGCCAGTCGCCAAAGTGTTGAACGATCTGGTCGGCATCGAGCGCGGGCTGATGACGACGATCCACGCCTACACCAACGACCAGAAGATCCTCGACCAGATCCACCCGGACATGCGCCGTGCACGCGCTGCCGGGATGTCGATGATCCCGACGACCACTGGCGCCGCACGCGCCGTCGGCGAAGTCCTTCCGGAGCTGAAGGGCAAGCTCGATGGCTCGGCCGTCCGCGTTCCCACCCCGAACGTCAGCCTGGTCGACCTGACCTTCACTCCAGGCCGCGACACGAGCAAGGAAGAGATCAACGCGGCGCTGAAGGCGGCGTCCGAGAGCGGCCCCCTGAAGGGCATCCTCGAATATACCGACGAGCCGCTGGTTTCGATCGACCTCAACCACAATCCAGCGAGCTCGACGGTCGACAGCCTCGAAACCGCGGTCATCGAAGGCAAGTTGGTCCGCGTCGTCAGCTGGTATGACAATGAATGGGGCTTCTCGAACCGCATGGTCGACACCGCGCGGGCGATGGCCAAGCTCGGCTAAGTGCCCGGCTTCAAGACCCTCGACGACCTGCCGGAGGAATTGACCGGCAAGAAGGTGCTGGTTCGCGTGGACCTCAACGTGCCGATGGACGGCGCAAAGGTCACCGACGACACAAGGCTGCGGGCGATGCTGCCGACGGTGCTCGAATTGAGCGACCACGGCGCCATCGTCCTGTTGCTCTCGCACTTCGGACGGCCGAAGGGCGAGACGCGTCCGGACATGTCGACGGCACAACTGGTGCTGCCGATTCACCGTCTGAGCGGGCGGTCCGTGCGCTTCATCGAGGATTGCCAGGGGCCGGAAGCGGCTCGGGCGGTCACGGTCATGCTGCCGAGTAATATCGGCGTGCTTGAGAATACGCGCTTCCATGCCGGCGAAGAGAAAAACGACCCAGAGTTGGCCAAGGGAATGGCGGCGCTCGGCGACTATTACGTCAACGATGCATTCTCCGCGGCGCATCGCGCGCATGCCTCGACTGAGGGAGTTGCGCATCTGCTGCCGGCTTTCGCGGGACGGGCGATGGAGGCTGAACTGCAGGCGTTGGAGCGCGCGCTTGGTAACCCCGAGCGCCCGGTCGCCGCCGTCGTGGGCGGCGCCAAAGTCTCGACCAAGCTCGCCGTGCTCGGCCACCTCGTCGGCAAGGTCGATCACCTGATCATCGGCGGCGGAATGGCCAACACCTTCCTGGCCGCACGCGGGGTCAACGTCGGGAAGTCCCTCTGCGAGAAGGACTTGCTCGGTGAAGCGGAGAGCATTTTCGAACGCGCGGATGCCGCCGGCTGCACGATCCATTTGCCTTATGATGTCGTCGTGGCCAAGGAATTCGCGGCCAATCCGCCGAGCCTACGCACCTGCAATGTGCATGAGGTCGCCGCGGACGAGATGATCCTCGACATCGGCCCGGCCGCCGTTGAGGCGCTCGCCGATGCGTTGAAAACCTGCCGGACATTGGTCTGGAACGGTCCGCTAGGCGCGTTCGAAACGCCGCCGTTCGACGCGGCGACCGTCGCGCTGGCCAAGACGGCGGCTGCGTTGACGCAGGACGGCAGCCTCGTCTCGGTCGCCGGTGGCGGCGACACGGTGGCGGCATTGAACCAGGCTGGAGTGACGGACGATTTCACCTTCGTGTCGACCGCCGGCGGCGCTTTCCTGGAATGGATGGAAGGGCGGACGCTCCCCGGCGTCGCCGCCCTCGAACAAGCATAGGACTGATGACAATGACGAATAGCGAGATGCGCGAGAAGATCGCGAACGGCCAGGGCTTCATCGCGGCGCTGGACCAGAGCGGCGGTTCGACCCCCAAGGCGCTGCAAGGGTATGGCTATCGCGGCGACGAATGGTCGGGTGAGGAGGAAATGTTCGGCCTCATCCACCAGATGCGTTCGCGAATCATTTCTTCGCCGTCGTTCGGCAGCGGCAAGGTCATCGGCGCGATTTTGTTCGAGCGGACAATGGATGGCGACATCGACGGCAAGCCGGTCCCGAAGGCGCTGATCGACCAGGGCGTCGTGCCCTTCATCAAGATCGACAAGGGCCTCGAAGATGAGGCGCATGGCGTCCAGATGATGAAGCCGATGCCGGAGCTCGACGCTTTGCTCACCAAGGCGAAGACGCTCGGCGTGTTCGGCACAAAGGAGCGCTCGGTCATCAACCTCGCCAATCCCGAAGGCATCGCCGCTGTCGTCAAGCAGCAGTTCGACGTCGCGCGCCAGGTGCTCGGCCACGGCATGGTCCCGATCATCGAGCCGGAAGTGAATATCAAGAGCACGGAGCGGGCCGCCGCCGACCGCATCCTGCTCGACGAGATCCTGAAGAACCTGGAATCGGTCCCGGCCAGCGAACAGGTGATGCTTAAGCTGTCGATCCCGGCCGAGGCCGGTCTGTTCACACCGCTGGTCAATCACCCGAAGGTGCTGCGCGTGGTGGCGCTGTCGGGTGGCTTCAGCCGCGCCGATGCCGTCCGTGAGCTGGCCAAGAACCCCGGCATGATCGCCAGCTTCAGCCGAGCGCTGCTGTCAGATTTGCGCCACGACCAGGACGACGCCGAGTTCGACCGCACCCTCGGCACGGCCATCGACGAAATCCACGGCGCCTCGGTCGCTTAGCCGCCCGTATAGCCGAAGACATAGGCCTGGGCCGGCGGTTGCTGGCCAGCGACCTTCTCCGGTTGCACCGAGCTGAGCTGCACGCTGAGATTGTGCGTGGCGTAGGGCTTGCCTAGCTCGAGGTTCGCGGTCTCGCGCCATCCCGTGCCGTCAATCCGCGTGGTGACGACGGCCCGGCCGGCCCAGACGCAGCGCGCGTTCACCGGGCAGCGGCTGTCCTCCACCAGCTTCATCGGGGTGACGACCAGACTGCCGACCCGCGTCGGCTGGCCGAGCATGGCAAGTCCGTCCTGGCGGATCGGGCCGCCGTCGACGACCGGGCCGTTGACGGTGGCGGCGCAGGCGCTGAGCGCCAAGATGAGCAGGGGAAGTATGGCTTTCATTGGACGGATGCTGGCCCTCGGCTAATGAGCGCGGCATGAATGAAGACGAAGTCGACCTGACGCAATTCCCGCCGCCGAGGCGCACGCAGCCCGCGAGCCTGTACCTGATCAGCCCGCAGGACGTCGGAGGCGGATTTCCCAACCGGCTGAAAGCAGCGCTGGAGGGTGGCCCCGTCGCCGCCTTCCAGATGCGGGTGAAGGACAAGAACGAGCATGAATTGGCGCGGCTGGCCGAGCCGCTGCAGCGCATTTGCGCCGATCACGATTGCGCCTTCATCGTCAACGACAGCATGGCGCTGGCCAAGCGGCTAGGCGCCGACGGCGTGCATCTGGGCCAGAGCGACGGCGATCCGCGTGAGGCGAGGGCCCTGCTCGGGCCAGCGGCCCAGATCGGCCGCACCTGTCACGACAGCCGCCACCTGGCGATGGAAGCGGGAGAGGCGGGCTGCGACTATGTTGCCTTCGGTGCGTTCTACGAGACGACGACCAAGCCTTCGAACTATCGGCCGAAGCCGGAACTATTGAGCTGGTGGGCAAGCCTGTTCGAAATCCCGTGCGTCGCCATCGGCGGCATCACGCCGGACAATGTCCGGCCTTTGCTCGATGCAGGCGCCGACTTCATCGCCGTCTGCCAGGCGGTATGGGGGAAGGACGATCCGGGCGCGGCGGTCGCGCGGTTCAACGAGGTCTTCGCGCTGAAGTAAGTTCAGCGCTCGTCGTGCAGCGGGAACTCCGAATAGTCGGCGACATCGCCGCCAAGAAGGATCCGGTCGCCGACCTTCAGCCACGCATGCGCGTCGATGGGAGCCTCTGACGGCTTCACCCCCAAGTGAATGCTGCTGCCGATCCCCATGCTCGCCAGCCAATGCTGGGCGGCGAGCGCCTGAACCAGGCAATCCGACCGCCACGGGACCCGGGCGCCCATTGCGCTTACTGCGAAAACCAGGCGGTCGACCTGTTCTGGGCCCGCCGGTTTATCACCGGCCACGACCAGAGCCTTGGCATCGACGCTATCGAGCCGCTTGCGGGCGAGCGCCAATTCCCAACTCGCGCGAATGAGATCGAGAACGGTCGGCAGGTCGAGGCGGCGCCTAACCATTGATGAGGATGTCGTTCGCCTTCAGCTCTCCGATGAATCGCCGGGCATCCGCTTCAGCGATCGCTTGGGTAACATCGAACTCTTCGGTCAGGCATTTCGCGATGTCGGCGGTCGCAACGCCATCCTTAACCATCGCCCAGATACGCGTACCGACGGCGTCGAGCCCGAAATAGGTGCCGCTTTTCAGGTGGAGAATGACCGTTTCGTCGCCGACGGCGCTTTCGACTGCATCGGTGCTCGGAACAAGGTGCTCGTCGAAAATATCGGCCATGGGACTGTTCTAGCTAGCGATAACGCGCGGTCAAATTCGCGACGTGATTAAGGGCGTCCGACGCCGATGTGAATCGGTTGGGGAACTTAGCATTTAGCTCGCCAGCAATTGCCTCAAGTGATCGCTTTCCATCGACCAGCGATAAGCAAAGCTGATCGATTTGCTGAGCCTCGGAAGCCGGGGGGATGAATTGCCTGGACTGGCGGGCAAGCGACTGGGGCGAGTATATCTTGCCAAGGAAACTGGACTGCCGAAACTTCAACGGGGCCCCGCTCTGCCCCTGTCGGCGGAATTCGCTGTTCCAGTTCCAGATATAGGAACCATCGACCAGGCGTGCGCTAATCTCGACGTCAACGTGGTCGCCGGCCGCCAGCTCCACAGGTCGTTGGAATGGAAAGAAATTCTGGCCATAGACGTTCTCCGGCACACCCGGCTCGGTCGAAAAGGAGATGCCCTCCGCGAGTTCCGATTGGAATGACAGATTCATGCCGTGGGCAGTTCCAGACCTGGTCGCGGAAAGCGTTGCGAATGCAGTGGCATCGGTATCCGTCACATGGCGATAGTCGATCGTGAGCAAATCCTGCAGTTCAGACAAAAGGTCGGCAGGTGCCATTTCTGCTTTCGTCCTGACGTTGCAGGCGAAGCGATGCCCTGCAGTCAGGTCGATATCGAACTTGTTTTCCAACCATGGCCTTTCGTGGAGTTCGTAGGCCTTCGTATTCTCCGCAAGGGCAATGCGGATGGTGTCGCGCATCGGGATCAGCGTGCCGCCGCGGCGCAGGAGCCGTTCGCGTGCGTCTACAATGGACGGAATATGATGTTCGAATAACGGAAGTCCGCCCCTGATGTCCGATACGATCACATCCGCCCTGACTGACGGTTGAAAATCGGTCGACAGTCCCTGGAAAAATGTGATCCGGTCGGCACAGCCATTGTTGGCCGCAAGCTCCCGGGCCAGCGCAATCGTGTCGTCGGGATCGATCGCCACCACGGCACCGGCACCATATTTGCAGGCCAGGATAGAAAAAATTCCCTGTCCCGCACCGATGTCGAACACAGTACATCCAGGCGTAACAGCCTTTCGCAACGCGTCAGCGTAGGCCGACATGCGCGGCTCCGACGTAACCATAAGGCCGTAGCCAAGAATATTATAACCCGTCGGAAGTCCCATGGCGCTGCAGTCCAATGATATCAGGTGTTTTTGCCCAGAGCCTCAACCATCGCAGCCCGGACATCGGGCAGCCAGGAATAGGCACGGGGATAGTAAAGGTCGAAAGTCGGGACCTGGCCGGAAAGTCTGCTTGCGGCCTCGAGGCGAGAAGGCGCGCGACCTGGGTCCGTGGGATCCAGCACGAAACTGTTCTCGATTAAGGTCATGCAACCGTTAGCGATGGTCTTTGGCCTGATGAGAATCTCGTTGTCCCGAGAGGCAGTTCCCAGCGCGAACATTGCGTGCACAGGCAAGCGCCCGCTTTCGTCCAGGTCTTTCAAGGGCACATTTACACGGAGCTTGGGAGTGTAATGGGCAACAGAAGTCGTCAATGTCTCCTCGGCGAACAGCGCGCCAAGCGAATCTGGAAAAAGCCGCAGACTGGGATAGACCGTCCTTGCGAGGGGAACTTGCCCGCGCCACGAAATGATCAGGGCATCGTCGCCAAGCAAGCCATGGCCGGCTTGCGCAAAGCTTGCGGCCAGCGTGGACTTGCCGGATCCTGATTTCCCCAAGAGGAGAACGGCACCATTTCCGATGCGCACGGCCGCAGCATGAAGTACTAACGCTCCACTGTGGCCCAGAATGCGCGGGAGCACCTGATCCGCGAGAAAGTGGTCGCGGGTCGACTGCGGGATATCCGGCCGAAGAGCGTGTTCAACAATGGTTCGGCTGCCAAATCGAACGTCGACCCCAATTTCGTCGCAAAACCGCAGGTAATAGCGAGGTTCTCTGTCGTGGCAGATGGCAAACACATGCAACAAGCCAGGTTCGTCGATCCAGGCCGGGTCTTGGATTAGGTGCTTGGCGAGATCCGTATCGGCATTTTCCCTACGCAGACTCCATCCAGGGAGACCGCTTCGCAAAACGTCAATCACCTTTTCGACGCTAAGCTTGGGGGCGCCTACTATGGATGCTTTTGCGGCTGACCGCCATTTTCGGTGGGCGGTTGGGTGCCTGAAGCCGTCAAAGCAGCCATGCCGCCGTAAACCGTGAGACCGGGTCGAGAGTACGGCTTGCGGGCAACGGCTTGCGACTGTTCAGGCATTTTCTTCGACATTCTCAATCCCCGAATTATGCGCGGTCCCAGAGCGATCGGTTTGGGCTCGCCCCAGCCACCTCTGCAGAAAGAATAGCTTAATTTTTTGTTCCATGTCTAACCCTTTCCCTCGCGGATGGTTGCTTTCATCCATCGCGTTCGGAGTGAGGTAACGGCCTATCGGGGATGGCCTTATTTCGAGTTCTTCGGACCAACCCGCCCATCGCTCGAACAATGCCGTCGTAAATGCCCAGCCCAAATGCTCCTTGCCGTACCTCCAGAGAACTTGTTCGGGCAGGAGGCCTCGCATCGCTCTGCGCAGGATAGCCTTGGGCCAACCCCTGGACTGAAGCTGCTCAGGCGGGAGCGACAGGCAGAATTGCAGCAAGCGCACGTCCATGAAGGGATCGCGCGGCTCAATTCCTAGGGCCGAGGCCACACGATCATATCGCTCTCGCGCCGCCACGAGATGCGGATGCAATATGGATCGGGCGCGCTTTTGGGTGATGGATTCTGGCTCATCGGACGAGTGGGACCGGTAACTCTCCCTTCGAGCTCGCAAGTCGATCTCTTCAGCGAAAGAGCCCGACACCATGCCTTTGCGACCGATGCGCCGGTCGCGCAGCCATGAGCGCGCTCGCCGCCTGTACTCGCGGACGGCACGCGGGGCCCACGCGCTCCAAACGGCTTGCGGGAACGTCTTCCAGAAAGGCCATCTCGAGCCCCAGAACCGTGCTTCGGCTCGGCCCTCGCCGATCGCCGACAAGATTTCTCCTTCGCGCAACAGCTGAACAACGCGATTGCCCGCGTTCAAGGCGATATCGCCGGCGACGCCGTCCAGCATGATCTTCAATCCCCGATCATGGGCCGCGAGATAGACAGCCCGGATCAGGGTCATGTGGTAATCAAACGGTTCGCCACCTTCTGGAAGATCCTTGAGTGACTCGATGTCGGCGGCGATGTCCGCATGGTCGAGAAGGGTCGCCTTTATCCCAGAGATCCCGGCTGCCGACAGGATCGTGCGTGTCTCGATACAGGCCTCGGGATCGGGCCCGACTGCGGAAAACGATTGCAAGGGAGCTCGTCCGCTGTCCTCCAGAAGCCTTGCCGCCATGGCCGCGACGGAGCCTGAATCCATGCCTCCGGAGAGCATGGATCCGACGGGCCCAGGGCTGCGCAGACGGCAACGAACGGCCTCTTCGAAGATATTCAGGAATGTTTTCGCGAAAGCGTCGTCGGATTCCGGCTTCAGGGCTGGGCCGGGTCCCAGCGTCCAAAAGCGATGCAGGTTGGCGCCATTTCCGCTCACCATCAGGCAATGGGCGGGCGGGAGCCTCAGAACATCTTCGAAGAATGTTGAGCTCAGGTCGCGGCCTTCGAGATCGTCGAGGAAGTCGGCGATGCGACCCTCGTTGATCCTGCGTGGCACCGCGGCGTGCGCAAGCACTGCCTCCGCTTCGGTCGCGAAAGCGAACAGCTCGCCGGGCTGATGATAATAAATCAGCTGCCGCATCCCCATGTGGTCGCGGGCGCAAAAGAGTTGCGAGATGCGCGGATCCCAGATGGCGAAGGCGAAGTCGCCGAGTAGTTTGGCTGGGCATTCTTCACCCCATTTCAGATAGGCCCGCAGGATAATCTCACCGTCGCCGATCACGCGTTCAACGCCGTCTATGCCAAGCTTCGGTATCAACTCTTCGCGATTGTCGAGCCGGCAATCCGCCGTGATCGTGCAGCCTGTTTCGGCGTCGGTCAGGGGCAAGACCTCGACGAGCGCCTCGGGGGTCGTCGCCAGCAAGGTATGGCCCAACGCGACCTTGCCATTTCGCCAGCAATGCGTGCCGTCAGGGCCCCGCGTCGTCAGGACCGACGCCATCGCGTCCAGGTCGCGCTGCTCGGGCTGACTTCCATCCAGCGTCAGGATTCCGAAAATGCCGCTCATCCTTCAGCCCGCATTCGATTTACGCCGCACGACGTCCAACAGGCGTCGGCCGTAAAGCAACGGCAGCGGCCGGTCCGCCAGTTGCGGATATTTGGCACGCAGGAACGGCTCCGTAGTGACGATACGCGACTGCACATATTTGAGCTTCCTCAGCCAGCCGGGGATCGCCCAAATGTCCTGGATGGCGCGGCTGGCGGCGTGCGATTGTGTGAAATATCGATTGGTCCGGTCGGCAACTGCGGATTCGCCAAGAGCGCGCGCCGTCTCGTTGGGGATTGGTGTTCCGAAACTCGACGCCGCGGCCGTCAGTGCTTCGAGGCATGGACCGGAAACCTTCATGTCATTCGCGAGAGCGGACAATTGCAGCCATTCCCGGCTGCTCAAGGCGTTCCCAAGAAGGTGGATATCCCACAACCAGATCAACCGTCCGGGATCATAATAGGTGGCCCCGTCAACGACATAGGGCGCATTATGCTGGGTAGCACGGTGCAGGCAGGTGTGAACCAGCAGACGCGCGCGATCCATGGTTCGAGCGTGCGGGGATAAACGCGGCAACCCTATCGAATGGGCGAGGCAGTCCTGGAAGCGAAGCAGCCCCTTTAAAGAGGGCGCGTTCAACGCTTGCCAGTGAAGGTCGATCGAATGGGCCGCGCCCGACGCCGACTTGAGTGTCCAGGTTTGCTGGAGGGCGAACTCGGGTGACACGCCGCCGAGGGTCTGATCCATATACCCCAACGCGCAAAGCACCTCCTTCGCACTCGCCACGTCCTTTGCAGCAACAAGCAAGTCCGTGTCCCCGCGCATTCGGGTCGCTGCATTGGCGTAAAGGTCGTACGCGACCGCCGTGCCCTTCAAGACCAGGCAGTCGATTCCGCCTGCCGCAAACGAGTCAAGCAACTCGGCCAATAATAGTCGGTGCCGCAGTTCCCACATGGCGCGCCCGCGGGCCTCTGTACGCATTCGGTCGATGGTCTCCGGCGGCCATGATGCCAACTCATGTTCTCGCTCGATAAGCAGGCCGGCGACGCCTTGGTAGATCGCGGCTTCAGCAACATCGCCCGGCTCTGCGGAGCCCGGCCAGACCACCTGCTCGCCGCGCAGTGCGGCCGCCAGGAAGTCTCGAACGTCCGCGTCGTCAGGACGCATCGATCATCTTCCCGTCGTTGGGCTTGCGGAAATGATCGTCGAGGTAGCGCTGAAACACGGTGCCCTTGTCGACCAGCGGCTGCAGGGCAGGCGTCGCCGCGGAGTTCCTGATCAGCAATCGTGCCGCCCGCAACGGGATGTAGTCCGGTAGCTCCGCCATCATGTCCGCATACAACCGCCGGGCCTCGCGGACATGGGCGGTGGCTTCGTCGAACGTCAGCCTGTCCTCGCGGAGATCCACCAGTACTTTGCACATGAACCGGCTGCAGACCCTCGGGCGCTGGCCGAAGATCGTGCAGCGCGTGTCGTCGAGCTTGGGGCAGGGGAAGGCGAAGCCGGTCTTGTCGAGGTTGCGAATGACATCCAGCCCAACCGCCCGGGCGGCGTCTACCTCATCCTCATCGAGAGCCGCCGCGTCGTGAAGCGAGCCATTGCAGCACAGTCCGCAGTCGACGCACAGGGACGAGGCCTGGGCGACGTCTTCCGCTTGCCCTTTCAGCGGAGTGGGAATTTGCTCTTCGGCCATCAAATCCGCCTGCAACGCGCCCAATTGGGCATTGGATGAGACAATAAGCTTCGGGACTGCCGGACGGAAGCGGCCGTGCCTTTGACCGAATGGCACCCCATCGGTATAGGCGCGGGAAGGTAGCTACGGCGGCAGGCTGAAGAGCCGCCGCCGTCTGATTTTTCAAGGGGATGAGAGTTGAGCGAGCGCGTTTCGCGACACGGCTTGGACGCACAGGGTATCGAGACCTCGGCCAAGCTGCACTGGAACCTGACGACCGCACCGCTGGTCGAACAGGCGATCGCGCGCGGCGAGGGCGAGCTCACCAAGGACGGCGCGCTGCTTGTCGATACGGGCAAGTTCACCGGTCGCAGCGTCAAGGACAAATATGTGGTCCGCGACGTCACCACCGAGGACACCATCAACTGGGGCGCGATCAACCAGGAGATGTCGGGCGAGCATTGGGCCAATCTCAAGGCCGACTTCCTGGATGCGGTGAAGGACAAGGAAGAACTCTTCGTCGCCGACCTCTACGGCGGCAGCCAGCCGGAATATCGGGTCAACGTCCGTGTCATCACGCAGTTGGCGTGGCATAATCTGTTCGTGCGCACGCTGCTGGTTCGCCCCGACGCGAGCGAGCTTCCCGGCTATGTTCCGGAATATACGATCATCAACCTGCCGAGCTTCAAGGCCGATCCTGAGCGGCACGGCTGCCGCAGCGACACGGTCATCGCGGTGAATTTCACGGAGAAGCTGATCCTGATCGGCAACACCGAATATTCGGGCGAGATGAAGAAGGGCGTGTTCGGCCTGCTCAACTTCCTGCTCCCCGCGCAGGGTGTGATGCCGATGCACTGTTCGGCCAATATCGGCGCAGACGGCAAGAGTGCGATTTTCTTCGGGCTGTCGGGCACCGGCAAGACGACCCTGTCGGCGGACGCCAGCCGGACGCTGATCGGCGACGACGAGCACGGCTGGTCGGATACGGCGGTCTTCAACTTCGAAGGCGGCTGTTACGCCAAGATGATCAACCTGTCCGCCGAGGGTGAGCCGGAGATCTACGCGACGACCAAGATGTTCGGCACGATCCTCGAGAATGTGGCGATGGACGAGACGACGCGGGAGCTCGACTTCAATGACGCCGGCAAGACCGAGAACACGCGTGGCGCCTATCCAATCGAGTTCATCCCGAACGCCAGTAAGGACAATCTCGGTCCGCCGCCGTCGACGATCATCTTCCTGACCGCCGATGCATTCGGCGTGCTGCCCCCGATCTCGCGCCTGACCCCCGACCAGGCGATGTACCACTTCCTGTCGGGATACACCGCCAAGGTCGCCGGGACCGAAATCGGTGTGACCGAGCCGACCGCGACCTTCAGCACCTGCTTCGGCGCGGCCTTCATGCCACGTCCGCCGAGCGTCTACGGCAACCTGCTCAAGGAGCGGATCGCGAAGGGCAATGCCGACTGCTGGCTGGTCAACACCGGCTGGACCGGTGGCAAGTACGGCACCGGCAGCCGCATGCCGATCAAGGCGACCCGCGCTCTACTGAACGCCGCGCTCGACGGCAGCCTGAAGAACGTCGAGTTCCGCAAGGACCCGAACTTCGGCTTCGACGTGCCTGTTGCGGTTCCGGGTGTCGATACCGCCATCCTCGACCCGCGCAACACATGGACGGACAAGGACGAATATGACCGCACGGCGGCCAAGCTCGTCGACCTGTTCGTGGAGAACTTCGCGCAATTTGCTGAGCACGTCGACGAAGGCGTCCGACAAGCCGCGCCGAAAGTCATCGCTACCGCCTAAATAGCCCGGTCACTCGATCGGGCCTCGAATGAGAAAGCCCGATCGAAATGACCGAATACCGACCCCGTCTATTCACCAGCGACGATGCGATTGTCCGCATCGGCGAGGGGCTGCTTGCGCGCACCCTGCCGCGCGAGGATTGGACCCACGAAGCTCATCTTGCCGCGTCTACGTACTTGGTAGCGCGCCGCACCGACATCGACCTGGACAGTGAGCTGCCCGGCATCATCCGCCGCTATAACGAGAGCGTCGGCGGCGTGAACGACGACACGCAGGGATATCACGAGACGATTACGCGAACCTTCCTGCATGGCGTGCGGCTGTTCTTGGCCGAAGCTGATCCTGACGAACCGCTCCACGAACTGGTCAACGAACTGCTACTCTCACCCATGGGGCGGCGCGATTGGCCGCTGCGGTTCTACAGCGGCGAGCGGCTGTTCTCGGTCGAGGCACGGCGCCATTTCGTCAAACCGGACCTGTCGGTGTTGCCATAGGAGATATATCGAAAAACGATAATCTACCTTGCCGTATATCGATAAAGAGATTATCGTTTATCGATATTTCGAGTCGTTAGGGGCAAGCCGATGTCACACCAAACCGCTGCTCTGCCGATCGCTTCGGTCGTCCTGCGCATCCTCATCGTTCTCAACTGGGTCTGGGGGATCTGCATCTTCGCAATCCTGTGCGGAACCTTGTTTGCTCACGAATGGACGCTGACTGCCCTCGGAGTAACCACAGGCCATCCCATCCGAGGCATCTTGCCGGGGCTGCAGGCGATTGCGGCGCTCGGCCTGGTCGTGATCGGGTTCAACTACATGGTACTCAAGCGGCTTGTCGCCATGGTGGACACCGTGCGCGAGGGCGATCCGTTCGTTGCCGCCAATGCCTACCGACTGCACGCGATTGCCTGGATCATGGTCGGCATGCAGATCATCAGCATCATCATCGGGGCAATCGGCAAGGCTATCTCGACACCGGAGCAACCCATCCACCTGGAGGCCGGTTTTTCTGTCAGCAGCTGGGTGGCCATCCTTTTCGCCTTCATTCTCGCCCGAGTCTTTGCGGAAGGCACCGTGATGCGCGCCGACCTGCAAGGGACCGTTTGATGGCTATCGGCGTCCGGCTCGACGACCTGCTCCACGAACGGCGGATGACATTGACCGAGCTCGCCGAGAAGGTCGACCTCACGCTTGCCAACCTCTCGATCCTCAAGACCGGCAAGGCCCGCGCAATCCGCTTCTCCACCCTGGATGCGATCTGCCGAGCGCTAAGCTGCCAGCCGGGCGACCTGCTGCAGTTCGAAGAGGGCGGCGATTCCAGCGACTGAGTCTCGCGTCGGTCGGTGCATTCCTGTATAGAGGCCGGGCAGGGGGTGGCGCATGTTCGCCATCATGCGGGAGAGTAGCTATGCGCGCATTTCCCTTGGTTGGTGCGTTTTTATTGCTGACGGCTTGTGAATATCACAACGTCCAGACCGATTTTGACCCGGCGATCCCGATCGCTTCCTACCGAACTTACACCTGGCTTCCGAGCGAAGCTCCGCGCGGGATGAACCCGTTGATGTTCCGCCGCGTGAAGGACTCGATCGACCGCAACCTGGCGGCCCGCGGCTATACCCAGGCGGACCAGGCCGACTTCGCCATCACCTTCACGGTCGGCGAGCGGGACCGGATCGAGGCAGACGATGACGGCTACGGCTGGGTCGGCCCGGGCTGGGGAAGCTGGCGTGGCTGGGCCGGTTGGGGCGGCTGGGGAGGTTGGGGTGGCTGGGGGCCTTATTACCCCGACATCTACACCGTGACCGAGCGCAGCATCATCATCGACGTCTATGACGGCAAGACCCACCAGCCGGCGTGGCACGGCGTCGTGAAGCGAGACAGCTATTCCGGTCGTGTCGATTATTCCCGCCTGGACGAGGCGGTTGCCAAGGTGCTGGCGCAATTCCCGCCACAGACGGCCGCCCGCACGGGGACAAGCTACTAGTTTTTGACGTCCTCGACGGTGACTTCCGGCGACTTGACGTTGATGCGGATCATATTGGTTGCATGAGGCGACGGGCAGAAGTCCGTGGTTCCCGCTAGCTCCAGCTTTTCCTTGGTCTTGCGGTGCTGGAGAATGAATTTGATCTGGCGCGCACAGGTTTCCGCCGGCGCCACCTTGAGACGGACCACGCTCTCCGTCGGCAGCAGCGGATGGAGAAGCTGGTTCCTGCTCCAGCGCGATGATCCGTCACGGTCGACCAGCTCGATCCTGAAGTCCGCGACTTTGTAGTTCTTCGCTTCGTTCCGGATGATCAGGCAGCCCATCTGTTCGCACATGTCTCGTTGGATCCAGTACATCTGGACGTTGCGCGCCATGGACTCGGAGACGACCTGGGACTGGCCCAATGGATAGGACGTGATCGGCAGGATTGAGTCGCCCTCGTCGCTTCCGTCGCGATGCGTGAACGGCGAGTCGGCGATCGCCGCGGATGCGACGGCCAATGCCAAAAGTCCTGATGTTGCCAGAACCCGCATGCAAACCCCTGTCGACCGACCGGAGCGGTATTGCATGCCGTGAACGCTCACAAGGCGCAAACGCGACCCCGCCTCAAATCGACAGGACGAAGATTCTAGTCTTCGGATGGATGTAAATGGCTCGACAGGCTGGGGCGGGACGCGGCTAGGCTGCGGCAGCGCGCTTCGCCGTCGCGATATATTCGCTTACGTTCTTGGCCAGCACGTCCATCGGCACGTTGCCGCCCTTGACGACGGCATCGTCATAGTCGCGCAGGTCGAAGCGGCCACCTAGCTCTTGTCTGGCGCGCGTGCGCTGGCGAACGATCTCGGTATGGCCGATCTTGTAGCCGCAGGCCTGACCCGGCCAGCTGCAGTAACGATCAACTTCGCTCGCGACCTCCAGCGGGTTGGAGCCGTTGCGCTCAACGAAGAATTGCACGCCCTGCTCGCGGGTCCACTTCTTGGCATGGATGCCGGTGTCGACGACGAGCCGCACTGCGCGAAAGGCGAGGGACTGAAGAAAGCCCAGCCGCCCCACTTCGAAATCGTCATAGGCGCCAAGCTCGTCCATCAATTGCTCGGCATAAAGCGCCCAGCCTTCGGAATAGGCATTGAAGGCGAGCAAGGTACGGATCATCGGCAGCTGATTGGCGTATTCGCCCTGCCAGACGTGGCCCGGGATCGCCTCATGCGCGGCGAGGTCGGGCAGGCTGTATTTCGAGTGCAAATCGGTCGAGCGCAGGTTGATCCAGAACTTGCCCGGGATGCTGCCGTCGATCGATCCGGCGCCACCATAGGCTCCGGGAGCGCCCGGCTCTTCCTCGGGCGGCAGGCGCTTTACTTCCAGATTGCCGCGAACCAGCGTGCGGAAGGCGTCGGGCAAGCGGGTGCGGAACTTGCCCAGCCAGTCCTGGATATAGGCCATGATCTCGGCGCGGCCCTTGTCGCCCTCGCTGAACTTGTAGCGCGGGTCCTTGGCCAGCGCCTGCATTCGCGCACCCACCGAGCCCTGCGTGTAACCGAGCTTCTTCAGGATCGGGTCCATGCGGCCCTGCAGCTCGGCCAGCTGCTGAAGACCCATCTGGTGCACCTGGTCCGGCGTCATGGTCGTCGTCGTCGAGGCCTTGAGCGCCCAGCGATAGAAGGCTTCGCCACCCGGCCGCGCCCACATACCCGCATCCATGCTCGCGGTCTGCCGTTGCGTGCGAAGCTCGGCGATCTGGCGCTCCAGTGCCGGCGCGACCTTCTGTTGGGTAATGGCGCGGGCGCGGCCCGCCCAATTGCCGGGGATATTCTTCTCGCGGGTTCGCCGCTCAATGGATTCCACCAGGCCCCCGCCATCACGGGCGCCCTTCAGGCTGGTCTCCATCTGGGCGATCGCCTTGTCGATGAGGAAGGCGGGCGGGACCAGGCCCTTGCCGCGGGCGTCGCGGATGCGGCCGAGCTCGCCGCTAAGTTCGACAGGATAGGCTTCGAGGCGGGCGATATAGGCCTCGGCGTCGGCCGCGTTATCGATCGGGTGGTCGCTGTCGAGAAAGCGCGGCGTGTCGAGATAGGCGCCGACATTCTGGATGACGACATAAGGCGTGTTGCGCCAGCTGCCGACGGCAACGTCGCCATAGGGCAGAGCCAAGCCTTCGAGCGCGGTGCGATAGGCGCTGCGGACGACTTCGACGCTCGTTCGGGTCGAATGAGAGAGGGTGGAGACATCCATGGCTTCGGCGCGAGCTAGGTCGGCGCGCAAGACGGCCTCGATACGATCTTGTCCCGCTTGGCTGCGGTCGCCAAGCTTGGAGCGCAACGCCGCGCGCGGCCCCTTATCGACGCCCAGCGACGTTGCCGACTCCGGCTGCAATGCAAGGAGGTTTTCGGCGATGGAGTCGAGAAGGAGGCTGGCTTCAGCCTCGCTCGTCATGCTGGGAACCGGCATGCCTGCGCGAATGGGCGCGCTGGCTGTGCAACCCGCAAGGCCGACCACGGCGCCACTCGCGCCCAGGCTCGCCAGAATCTCACGACGGGTAAGGGTGTTTTGGTTCACGCTAACGCTCCTGCGGTCAGGTCGCCGGCAGCGTAGCCCCCCTTTCGACGATCAGGCAATTGCCCTCGACGGACGCAACCCGGACCCGGTCGCCGGGCGCTGCAGGTCCACCCCGAGCGCTCCATTCGCCGTCGCCGACGCGAACCCGGCCGCCATGCTCGTCCACCGCCTCGACGACAGTGACGCTGCGGCCAACGAGCCGGGCGGCACGGTCGTTCAAAAGCGGGTCGGCGGCTGGCCCGTCCGACTGGCCGTACCAGCGCTTGAACACCAGCACGAATAGCGCCGCATAGATGATGAACAGGCCGATCTGAGGCGCAATCCCGAGGTCGAACAGGACGGTGAACAGGCCGGTGGCAATCGCCGCCGCGCCGATGAACACCAGGAAGAAGCCTGGGGCGATGACCTCTGCAATCAGCAGCAGGACTCCGGCGATCGCCCACAGCCAGCCGGGATGTAGCCCGAACATCATCCCTCGATCCGCGGCACGCCTGGAATGCCGGGAAGTGCGCCGCGACCGGCGGTTTCTGCCTTGGACTTCTGCTGGGTCGGGGCCTTGGTTTTCACATCGCCCAAAGCTTCCTTCGCCAGCTCGCCGATGCCGCCGAGCGTGCCCATCAGCTGAGTCGCCTCGACCGGGAACAGGATGGTCTTTGCATTGGGCGAGGTCGCGAACTTGCCGATCGCTTCGACATATTTTTGGGCAATGAAGTAATTGATCGCCTGCGTGCTGCCGCCTTCGATCGCGTCGCTGACGGACTTGGTCGCATTGGCTTCGGCCTGTGCTGCCCGCTCGCGCGATTCCGCTTCGCGGAAGGCCGCTTCCTTAAGGCCTTCGGCCTGAAGGATCTTGGCCTGCTTCTCGCCCTCGGCCCGGAGGATTTCCGACTGGCGCATGCCTTCCGATTCAAGGATCGCCGCGCGCTTCTCGCGCTCCGCCTTCATCTGCCGGGTCATTGCGTTGACGATATCGGATGGCGGCCGGATGTCCTTCAGTTCGACGCGCGTGATCTTGACCCCCCACGGCTCGGTCGCATGGTCGACCACGGCAAGCAGCCGGGCGTTGATCTCGTCACGCTTGGACAGGGTTTCGTCGAGATCCATCGAGCCCATGACCGTCCGCAGGTTGGTGGTCGAAAGTGCCATAAGGGCGGTATAGAGGTCGCTGACCTCATAGGCCGCTTTCGCTGCGTCGATGACCTGGAAGAACACCACACCGTCGACCGCCACCATGGCATTGTCCTTGGTAATGATCTCCTGGCCGGGAATGTCGACGACCTGCTCCATCATGTTGATTTTTCGTCCGACCCGATAGACGAACGGCGTCACCAGGTTGAGGCCGGGTTCGGCGACGCGGACGAAACGCCCGAACCGCTCGATCGTGTAACGATAACCCTGGCTGACGATCTTGACGCTCATCATCACGACGAGCAGCACGAGAGCGGCAACCGCGATCAGGAAATATTCCATGTTCTTCCCCCAGTTCTGGCGACATGATGCAGAGGCGACAGGCCAGAGGGAAGGGAAATCGGTATCGTGATCCCGGATTCCAAGATCGACCTGTTCGCCCTCAGGTCACTGCTCTTCCTACCGGCCAGCAATCCGCGCGCCATCATGCATGCGCGTGAGAGTGAGGCCGATCTGGTGATCCTCGATCTCGAAGATGCAGTGAAACCCGCGGACAAGGTCGCCGCGAGGGCAGCCGCCGTCGAAGCGCTCGGGCAGGATTGGCGGATGCCGGTCGCCGTCCGCATCAATTCGCAGCACAGTGAGTGGCACGGCGAAGACATGGTAGCGGTTATGACGTCCAGCCCGAGCGCGATCGTTGTGCCGCGCGCCGTTGGCAAGGAGGAAGTCGCCTTCGTCCGCAACCAGACGGGCAAGCCGGTCTTGGCGATGATCGAGACGGCCAAGGGGCTTGTCGCCATCCACGAGACTGCTCGCGAGGCGTCGGCGCTGATCGCGGGTACCAATGACCTGTCTGCCGATCTCCATTTGCCGCCGGGGGCCGGGCGGCGCCCGCTGCACATGGCGCTTCAGATGATCATCATCGCCGCCAGAGCAGCCGGCATCGCCGCCTTCGATGGCGTGTTCAATTCACTCGAGGATGACGAGGGGTTCACCTCCGAAGCCCATGAAGGGCGCATCCATGGCTTTGACGGCAAGTCGCTGATCCACCCGCGCCAGATTCCGTTGTGCAACGCGGCCTTCGCGCCGAGCGAGGAGGAGGTCGCTCGCGCCGAGAGGCTGGTCGCGGCGGCAACCGGCGGGGCCGAGCGCTTCGAAGGGGAAATGATCGAGCGGATGCATGTTGAAACTGCGCAGCGGATATTGGAGCGTCGATGAAGAAGCTGTTGCCGTTGTTCCTGGCCTTAAGCGCATGTGCCACTCCTCAGATTTCCCCACCGACAATCATCGATGAAACAGAGATGCGCCAGGCAATCGGCGTACTGGCCAGCGACGACTTTGAGGGACGTCGCGCCGGAACTCCGGGGGCAGACAAAGCTGCAGCCTATATTGCGGACCGGTTTCGTCGTGCCGGACTGAAATCGCCGGCTGGCGGCTTTCGACAGCCGTTCACAATCGATCGCAAGCCAAAGGACCTGCCCGCCGCTTCCGCGCAAATGCCGTCCGGCCAGCTCTACTTCCTTGAGCAACTCAACAAACAGGGCCCGTTCACAGCCTATAATGTCGTCGGACGCGTGCCAGGCAAGGCGTCGGACGGCCGTGTAGTGGTCGTCATGGCGCACTACGACCATTTGGGGATTTGCGAACCCGAAGGTGCGCCAGACCGAATCTGCAACGGCGCCGTCGATAATGCCAGCGGAGTTGCCGCGTTGATCGCAGTTGCCGAGCGGGTGGCGAAAATGGGCCTGGACCGTGACGTCTGGCTCGTTGCGACCAGCGGGGAGGAATGGGGACTGCTGGGGGCCAAGGCCTTCGCTGCCAATCCGCCAGTGCCGCTGACAAGCATCGTCGCCGGCTTCAACCTGGATACGATTGCAATCGCACCAAAGGGCGCGCCCGTGGCGATCGTTGCCCCCGACAAGTCACCGCTTGAACAATTGGTCCGCGATGCGGCGAAGGCGGTCGGTCGGCCATTCGACCCTGACAGGGAAGCGCAACCCTTCATCAAGCGGCAGGACGGCTGGGCGCTGGCGGAACGCGGCGTTCCGATGATCATGGCGGGCGGCAGCTTCAGCGACCTGAAGCTGCTCGAGGCCTTTTTTGGCAGCGCCTATCATGGGCCAAAGGACGAGTTGCGGCTCGACACAGATCTTGGCGGCGCGGTGGACGACGCCAACCTTCATGTCGAACTGGTTCGCCGTGCGGCATCGCGATCGCTGTTACCGACTTTTGCCCAGGTCCCGCACCTGGAGAAGTAGGGAGGCCTTGGCGAATCGGCCGAACCTTGGCATGGGCCGATATGGCCGACCTTCTCGACGTTCCCGAAATTCCGCTGGGTCTCACTTTCGACGACGTGCTGCTCCAGCCGTGCGAATCCAGCGTCCTGCCCAGCCAGGCTGACACGCGCAGCTTTCTGACCCGCGAGATCCCCTTGCGCATCCCGATCCTGTCGTCGGCGATGGACACCGTGACCGACGCGGACATGGCGATTGCGATGGCGCACCTCGGCGGCATCGGCGTCCTCCACCGCAACATGGATGTCGACGCGCAAGTCGCGGCGGTTCGTGCCGTGAAGCGCTTCGAATCGGGCATGGTTGTCAATCCGATCACCATGACGCCGGACCAGACGCTGGCAGATGCACTGGAGCTGATGGCCGCAAACAAGATCAGCGGCATCCCGATTGTCGAGAAATCGGGCAGGCTGGCAGGCATCCTCACCAATCGGGACGTCCGTTTCGCCGAGAACCCGAAGCAGCCGGTCAGCGAATTGATGACCCGCGATAATCTCGCAAAGGTCGGCATCGGCACTGGCCAGGAAGAGGCCCAGCGGATTCTCCACCAGCGCCGAATCGAGAAATTGCTCGTCGTCGATGAGCAGGACCATTGCGTCGGCCTCATCACGGTGAAGGACATCGAAAAGTCGGTGGCTTCACCGCTCGCGACCAAGGACCTCGACGGGCGCCTCCGCGTCGCCGCCGCCACCACAGTTGGCGATGCCGGATTCGAGCGCTCGGCCGCGCTCATCGACGCGGGCTGCGACTGCATCGTCATCGACACTGCGCACGGCCACAATCGCGACGTTGCCGTCGCCGTCGAGCGCGTAAAAGGCCTGTCGAACAGCGTCCAGATCGTCGCAGGCAATGTCGCCACCGCCGAAGCAACGCGGGCGCTGATCGATTCCGGTGCCGATGCGGTCAAAGTTGGAATCGGGCCCGGCTCGATCTGCACGACGCGGATCGTCGCTGGCGTCGGGGTGCCGCAACTCACCGCAATCATGGCGGCAACCAAGGCGGCGAATGGCGTCCCGATCATCGCCGACGGCGGTATCCGTACCAGCGGCGATATTGCCAAGGCGCTGGCGGCCGGCGCCTCGACCGTCATGGTGGGATCCCTGCTTGCCGGCACGGAGGAAGCACCGGGCGAGACCTTCCTGTACCAGGGCCGCGCCTACAAGAGCTACCGCGGCATGGGCTCGGTGGGCGCGATGGCGCGGGGCTCGGCCGACCGCTATTTCCAGCAGGACATCAGGGATCATCTGAAGCTGGTGCCGGAAGGAATCGAAGGGCGCGTGCCTTACAAGGGCCATGTCCGCGACATCATCCACCAGCTGGTCGGCGGAGTGAAGGCCGCCATGGGCTACACCGGCTCCCCGACCATCGACGACCTGCAGAAACGCGCGCGCTTCGTCCGCATCACCAACGCGGGTCTTTCCGAAAGCCATGTCCACGACGTCGCGATCACCCGGGAAGCGCCCAATTACCCGACGCGGTAGGCGGCCATGACGCCTTCGGCGCGGGTCCAGGCGGCAATCGAAATCCTCGACGAGGTCATTGCCTCGACGCGCAATGACGGGCCGCCTGCGGACGCCATCGTCACCCGCTATTTCAAAGCGCGGCGCTATGCGGGCTCAAAAGACCGCCGCGCCGTCCGCGACCTCGTGTTCCGCGCCATCCGCCGCTCCGGCGAGCGCCCAAACGCAGGCCGGAAGGCCATGATTGGGCTGGCGAGCGAGGATGCGGAGCTGACGTCATCGTTCGACGGCTCCGCGCATGGTCCGCCGCCGATTGGCGATGAGGAAGGCGCTGAGGGGAGCCTCGTTCCCGCATGGCTTCAAAGCCAATTGTCGCCGCTGGTGACGGCGGACGAATTTCCGGCGCTGCTCGAACGGGCGCCACTGGACCTGCGCGTCAACGTGGCGCGCACGACGCGGCAGGCAATGGTCGAAGCATTCGAGGGCGCCGAGCCGACTGCGCTGAGCCCATGGGGCATTCGCCTCCCGCCCGACAGCCATGTCGATCAGCACGCCGCATTCGCCGAAGGTCTCGTGGAAGTGCAGGACGAGGGCAGCCAATTGATCGCGCTCGCCTGCGATCCGCAGGGCAGTACGAACATCCTGGACCTATGTGCTGGTGCCGGCGGCAAGTCGCTGGCACTCGCCGCGGCAGCCCCCGACGCGCATATCCTCGCCTGCGACACCAATCGCGCACGGCTTTCCAACTTGGAGCCTCGTGCAGAGCGGGCCGTGGCAAGAATCGGTATCCGCCTCCTCGACGGCGGCCGCGAAGCTCAGCAACTGGCCGACCTCGACGGACAGGCCGACGTCGTGCTCGTCGACGCGCCTTGCTCAGGTAGCGGCACCTGGCGCCGCAACCCCGAAGGACGCTGGCGGCTGACAGCGGAACGGCTTCAGCGAGTCACAAAACTTCAGGCGCGCCTGCTCGACATCGCCGCGCCGCTCGTGAAGCCGGGCGGAACCCTGGTTTACGCCGTATGTTCGATCATCGCCGCCGAAGGCGCCGATCAGGTTGCGGCTTTCTTAGGGCGCCATTCATCTTGGTTGGCGCAGGATGCGCTTGGTTCGTTCGGCCGCAAGGACGGCGATGGGCGCCTGCTCACGCCGGCCCATGACGGCACGGACGGCTTTTTCGTCGCGCGGCTTGGGCGCTCGTGCTAAGCGGCCGGCGAGACCTACTGGAGATTTTGATGCGCTTGTCCCCTGTTGTTCTTGCCCTCGGCCTCGCCGCGTCTTCGTTCGCGGTGCCGGTGATCGGCCAGAAGCCCGATAACCAGATCGCGCCGAAGTCGATCGAATTCCAGCAAAAGGGCGAGGCCGCGTTTGCCGCCGGCAAGCTGATGGAAGCGGATGATGCGCTCGAGACCGCGCTCGCCGTCGATCCCCGTAACCGCGGCGCCTTCGTTACCATGGCCCGCGTGGCGATGAAACAGAAACTGTTCGGCCAGGCGATCCGCCTCACCAACAAGGCCTTGCAGCTGGAGCCGACCGACCGTGACGCTTTGTCGGTTCAGGGCACGGCGATGGTTGAATTGGGCGCCGACGCGCGCGCCAAGGAAGTCCTCGCCAAGCTGCAGAAGGTCTGCGCGTCGGGCTGCCCGCAACTTGCAGAGCTCAACGCAGCCATCACTCGCGGCCCGACCCTGGCGCAGGCCAAGCCCCCAGCCGGCACCCCGAAGAAGAACTAAAGCTCAGCTGAGTTCGCGCGCCAGCGCCACATAGTCCGCGACGCCGAGCGTCTCGGCCCGCCGTTGCGGGTCGATTCCCAGCCGATCGAGAGCCTCCAAAGCGCCCGGCAGTCCCTTTAGACTCTGCCTCAGCATCTTGCGTCGCTGGCCGAACGCAGCGGCCGTGACCTGCTCCATGACCTTGCCGCTCAAGCCTTTGGGCGCGGCGATTGGCGCGATGTGAACCACCGCCGAGGTTACTTTGGGCGGCGGGACGAAAGCGGAGCGATGAACGTTCATGACGATCCGGGCTTCGCTCCGCCATTGCGCGGCGACGGAAAGGCGTCCGTAGTGCTCGCTGTTAGGAGCGGCCACGATCCGCTCCGCGACTTCCCGCTGGAACATCAACGTCAAAGAGCGCCACCACGGTGGCCAGCTCTCGTCGCCCAGCCATCGCAGGAGGAGTGCGGTCCCGACGTTGTAGGGCAGGTTCGCAACGATATGCGCACCCTCGGCAACCTCCGATTGCCCGTCGATTTCCAAGGCGTCGCCCTCAATGACCCGCAGCTTGCCGGAATATTCGCTTTCGAGCTCGGCCAGTGCCGGCAGGCAGCGGCGGTCGCGCTCGACGGCCACCACATTGGCGCCCGCATCCAGCAGGGCCCGCGTCAGGCCGCCCGGCCCGGGGCCTACCTCATAGACCGGGGCGCCGGTCAGGTCGCCCGGAATGGCCGCAATTCGTGCCAGCAACTGCCGGTCCAGGATGAAATTCTGCCCTAGCGATTTGGCCGCCTGCAGTCCGTGGCGGGCGATGACGTCGCGCAGCGGTTCCGCCGCGCGCTCGCTCATGCCGCGGCTCGGTGGGCGGCACAGCTCGCCGCCATGCGGATCGCCGCCGCCATGGCTCGCGGGTCGGCCCGATCCTCACCGGCGATGTCGAACGCCGTTCCGTGGTCGGGCGCCGTCCGCACGATCGGCAGGCCCAAGGTGATGTTGACGCCTTCCTCGAAATGCAGAGCCTTCAAGGGGATCAGCGCCTGGTCATGATACATGCAGAGCGCGGCGTCATATTGGGACCTCGCCGCCTCGTGGAACATGGTGTCGGCGGACAAAGGACCCATCACATGCCAGCCTTCGGCGCGAAGCGCATCGATCGCTGGCCTGATCAGGTCTTGCTCTTCGTTGCCAAGCGCGCCGCCCTCGCCGGCATGCGGATTAAGCGCGGAGATGGCGAGCCGCGGGTCGGCAATTCCGAAGTTGCGCTGCAGGCCGCGCAAAGTGGCGCGACCGCGGGCTTCAATCAGGCCCGGATTAAGGCGGCGCGGCACTTCGTGCAGCGGCACATGGGTCGTGACAGGCACGGTCCTCAGCGTCGGCCCGGCCAGCATCATGGCCACGTTCTCGGACGCCACACCGCAACGCTCGGCGACAAACTCGGTCTGTCCGGGATGGACGAAGCCGATTGAATAAAGCTGTTGCTTGCTCACCGGTCCCGTCACGACGGCCGAGGCCGAGCCGGAGCGGGCGAGGCCCACCGCAAGCTCCAGGGCGTCCAGCGAGCAATGCGCGCCGGCGACACTCGGTTGGCCGGGGATATCGGCATCGCCGGCCGGAATATGGAAGATCGGCAAACCTACGTCGAAGGCGGAATCGGCGTCGCGCGGATCGTCGATAGTGACGATCGGGCCGTCCCAGACGGCGCTCAGGGAGCGAGCGTCGCCGACGGCGAGAAAGGCGGGAAGGTTGAAGGCCGAACGATGGTCCCAGCATTTGGCGACCACTTCCGGCCCGATTCCGGCCGGGTCGCCGAGCGAAACGGCGAGCGGAGGGAGTGGGGCGGGGCTCATTGCCCCGCCCTTAGCAATTGCACTTAGCGGAAGTCGATAACCGCATCGCGGCGCAAGTCGCGCAGGTAGCGGCGGGCACGCAGGTTCACGCGCTCTTCGTTCATCTGGGCCAGCACCTGGTCGTAGGTGGGCATGTCGGGCGTAACTTCATCGCGGCCGCAGATAACAAGCACGCGAATACCTTCATCGAGCGAACCGAAGGGACGGGTCGCCTGGCCGACCTGCATGGGCATCATCATTTCTTGTAGCGCCGGCGGCAGATCCCGCAGTTTGACCCCGTCGGATTGCACGACTTCGCCATTGAAGTCCGACGCCATTTTCTCGGCGCCGCCGCAGCCGCCAATACCCTGTGCTGCTTGGGCAAAACGGGCGACGATCGGCTCGGCCGTCTCCTTTGTCGTGCCTTTCGGGAAGTTCACCGAGATTTGCTTGAGGTTGAGCTGGGCGTTGCGCGGGTCCGCGGTCAGCACCTTGCGTGTGTCCTGTACCGCGATGATGGAAATACCGCCCGGCACCTGGACCATGCGGATCTGCCCCGGCTGCATTGCGCGCACCGCGCTGGCTAGCTCGTCGGGGAGTTGCTCTGGCCTTACCCAGCCGAGGTCGCCCCCGACCGCCGCGGTCGAGGCTTCCGAATATTGGCGGGCATAACCAACGAAGGACGCACCCTGCCGCAGTTGCTCCATGATTCGGTTAGCGTTGGCGGTCGCCTGCTGCTGGTTCCCCGCGTTCGAGGACAGGTAAATCTCACCGACGCGATACTCGTCGGAACCCTTGGACGCTTCCATGCGGGCGATGACCGCCTTCACTTCATCGTCGCCGACGCTAACTCCGCTTTCAATCTTGGCGCTCTGCAGGCGGCGCCAGCTGATCTCACCGAGAATCTGGCGCCGGATGGACCGCATCGAAGAACCATTAGCCTTCAGGTAGTCAGTCATCTGCTCGGGTGTCTGATTGACGTTGCCGGCAACGCGCTTGACCGTCTTGTCGATATCGGCCTCGGTGACGTTGATCTCCGCGGCTTTCGCCGCCTGGATCTGCAGAGTTTCGTCGATCAGGTTGCGAAGCACCTGCTGGCGAAGCTGCTCGATCTCGTCGGCTGGTATCTTGCCGCCATTGGCGATGGCCAGCAGCGCTACGCGCTGGTCGATATCCGTCTGGGTAATGACCTCGCCATTGACGATGGCCGTCGCCTTCACAACCGAGGGCAGAGCCGTTCCGAAGACGATGGGGTTGTCGGGCAACTTCAACGCACTGACGCTGCTGGCCTCGTCCTGGGCTATTGCGGCACTGGCGGCCGCTACGCCGAGCGCCAAAAGCGCTGTCATCGGCCCCGCCTTGGCGAATTTGCTAATCACTGCCACCCCTCGAAATTCCTTTTAGCTCAATCGATTGTCTGATTAGGCGTTAGGCGCGCCGCGCTGAACGCCGGATTAGCGGCCGATTCCCTTCAAGGCGAATCGGAGCGCGAAGGTGCTGCCCTTCTTGAACTCGCCGACGCGCTCATAGTCGCGCTTCCACGAAAGGCCAAGCTCAAGGCATTCATCTTCATAGGTAATTCCCAGGCGATGGCGGACCGGCTCGTAGCCGTCAGCCAGCGATAAGGGATCTTCCTTCTTGTCGGTGAGGTCGAGGACGGTGGCTCCGAAGATTGACCAGTAGCGTGCGAACTTCAGTCGCCCGGCGAGCCGCAGTTCCTCCTTGTCCCGCAAGTCCTCGACCGCGGTGCTGATGTTCCGATTGAGGCGCAGGTAGCCGATCTGGGCATAGGTCTGGTCGGTGCCGACGGTCAGGTCGACTTCGTTGCGACGTGGGGCAAGATTGTCCTTGTCGAACCGGAACCGGTGGGTGAGGTCGATAAAGCGGCCGAAGCGGATTCGTGTTCGGCCGACGATGTCAGACCAGCGATCGGTAAGTCCGGTGCCTTCCGGAAAGATTCCGGGATTACGGGTGAGACGATAGCTTTGCCCGATGACCGTATCGATGGCGACATTTGGCCGGTCCAGCGCCCATTCGACGCCATAGGTGATGCGCGATCCGTCTTCCCAGCGGTCATAGCCGGGGAAACGATTGAGGGCGAACAGGTTGCTATCCTCAAGATCGATGGAACGGGCATCCTCGTTCGGGATCTCCAGGTTCGGGGTCGGCGGCGTCAGCACCATTTGCACGCGCGGCGTGAGGCGCTGGGTGCCGCCGAAGGCCGGACCAACGAGCGGCCATTTCATGTCGGCGGCAAGGGCGGCAATACCGCGATACTGCCATCCGTTGTCGCCGCGGTAGATCAGGACGTCCGTCTCGTCGTTCTCGTCGCTGTGATAGACGTCGCCGCGCACGTAGGCCGTAAACGTCACCTCCTGGCCCATCTTCGTGAGCTTGCGCAGGTCCCAGCGGGCGCTCGCAAAAGCGCGCTGCGTATCCTGCCCGTCGATCCGAAGGATTGCGAGGCTGTTCGCCTGGAGCTCAATTTTGCCGCCGAGAATTGGGTCGCCGAGCAGGAAACGGGCATCGATCGCCGGCAATGCGATCGGGATCTCATCCTGATGATCGTCGACCCGCAGGCCCTGGAAGGCCCAGCCGCCGATAGAGATATAGCTGTTGGGGCTAATCCGTTCGACGTCCAGGAAATTTCTTAGCTCGGCGTCGCGCGTGATGTCGTACTGACGCGTCACCGTCTTGTCGGTCGCCGCCCGGAGTGACGTTGTGACGCTCCAATAAGGGTCCAATTGGAACCGACCATTGGCTTCGAAATAGCCGCGGACCCGATCCTTGCTTTCCGGATCGACCTCATCCGGATCAGGGTCTTCGGCATCGCCATAGGTAAGGAATCCGCCGAGCTGGAAGGCGCCAAGGCTGGTGAGCGCGCGATACTTGCCCTCAATCGCGGGAAGCGACTTTGTGTAAATGTGAGGAGTGATCGTCAGGTCCTGGTTGGGCGCGATCCGCCAGTAATAGGGGAGGGCGACCTCAAACCCGTTCGTGTTTGAAATGGCGAAATTCGGGAACAGGGCGCCCGTCTGGCCTTCGCCATTCGACCCAATGCTGAAGACCGGCAATAGCGGCAGAGTAAGCCCGAACAGCTGCAATCGGCCGCCCTGGAATCGGATCCGCTGTGTCACCGGGTCCTGGATCACCCTGGCCGCAACGATCTTCCAGCTCGGGCTCTTCGGGCAGCCGTTCTGGGTCAGCACAGGGCAGGGCGAATAGACCGCATGCTCCAGGATGTTCTCGCCATTGACGCGGGTTCCCTTCGAGGCGGCGATGCGCCCGCCGCTTTCGAGGATCACGAGCAGATTATCGACGGTCCCGTCGCGAAGCGTATCCGTCAGGACGACATTGTCGCCCAGGATCTTGTCGCCCTGGGGTGTCATGACCACGACGCTGCCGTTCGCGCGGACCTCGCCGGTCTTGCGTGACCAAATTACCTGGTCGGCGGCTAGGTAGTTGCCGTCTCGATTCATTCTGACCCGGCCGCTGGCTGTGATGACGTCGGCATCGCTATCGTAGGTTACGGCGTCGGCGCTGAAGTCGATGACCTGTTCATCGGGCGCAACGGCAGCACTGTCGGCGACAGGTGCTGGCGCGTTCTCCTGAGCCATTGCCGGGGCTGAAGCGGCGAGAATGAGCGGAAGCGCCGTCCAGTTGAGACTTGTCGCTTTCACGCTGGAAACACCACCCCGTTAGATCCTCAGGCCAACGCTATTGCACCTTGTCCGCGAGGCGGCAATCACCCATGTCGGCCAGCCGATACTTTGCATCGACGGCAGCGCGTCCTAAAGGGCGCGCAACACGTTTTACCCATAAGGAATTCCCGCTCCCATGAAGATCAGCTTTGCCGCGACGCGCCCGGCCGGTGATTATGCGCTTGTCATTCCTTCTGCCGGTGACAATCGCCCCGGCCTTGCCTCCATCGGTGACGATGGCAAGGCGATCGAGGCGGCAATCAAGCGCCAGCGCTTCGAAGGCGACGCGTCCGCTTCGGTGGAGCACTTCCTCGAGAGCGGCCAGCGCCTGCTTGTGGTGGGCACCGGCGCCAATTCGAAGCCTGCCGATGCGGCGGAGAAGCTCGGCGGGGCGATCGTCTCGCGCCTGCTTTTGTCGGGCGAAAAGCATGCCGTGGTCGACCTCACCGGCCTCAACTATGACGCCGACGCTACGGCGCGCGTCGCACTGGCGGCGGCGCTGCGGGCCTGGCGCTACGACCGCTACAAGACCCGCCTCAAGGACAAGCAGAAGCCGACGCTGGCGCAAGTGACCATCGTCGGCGGCGGCGACGGCGCGAAGGCCGCCTGGGACAACCGCTACAACGCTGTCTACGAAGGCGCTTCGTTGACGCGCGAGCTGGTGACCGAGCCCGCCAACATCATCTATCCGCAAAGTTTCGTCGAGCGCGTCATTGCGAGCGTCGAAGGCTCCGGGCTTGAGGTCGAGGTTCTCGACGGTCCGGCCATGACGAAGCTCGGCATGGGCGCCCTGCTCGGGGTCAACCAGGGCTCGCGCCGTGAGCCGCGCGTGCTGGTCCTCCGCTGGAACGGCGGCACCAAGGGCGACGCGCCGGTGGCGCTGCTCGGCAAGGGCGTTACGTTCGACACCGGCGGCATCTCGATCAAGCCGGCGGCCAACATGGAAGCGATGAAGTGGGACATGGGCGGTGCTGGTGCAGTCGCCGGTGCCATGAAGGCGCTGGCCCTGCGTAAGGCCAAGACCAATGTCATCGGCGTCTGCGGCCTGGTCGAAAACATGCCCGACGGCAATGCCCAGCGCCCGGGAGACGTGGTCACCACCATGTCGGGTCAGACGGTCGAGGTCATCAACACCGATGCGGAAGGCCGCCTGGTTCTCTGCGACATCATGACCTGGACCCAGAAGGTCGCGAAGCCAAAGGTCATGATCGACCTCGCGACCCTCACCGGCGCCATGGTGATCACGCTCGGCCATGAAATGGCGGGGGTCTTCTCCAACGACGACGATCTGGCCGAAAAGCTGATCGCCGCCGGTCTCAAGTCGAGTGACCGCCTGTGGCGCCAGCCGTTGGGTGAGGGCTACGACCGCCTCATCGACTCGCACATTGCCGACATGAAGAACGTCGGCCCGCGCGAAGGCGGCTCGATCACGGCCGCCCAGTTCCTGCAGCGCTATGTCGATGATGGCGTCAAATGGGCGCACCTCGACATCGCCGGCATGGCCTGGTCGGACAAGCCGAAGCCGACCTACGACAAGGGCGCGACCGGCTATGGCGTGCGCCTGCTCGACGAATATATCGCCGCGAACCACGAAGGCTGAGGACAAGGGCACCGTGCGGGTGGACTTCTACCAGCTTGGCGCCGTGCCCCACGACAGCGTCATTTCCGCAATCGCCGGCCGCCTGACCGGCGAGGGGCAGCGGCTGCTTGTCGTCGCCGAAGACGAAGCCCTGCTGGCGCGCCTCGACCGCCAGCTATGGGACCAGGGCGCGTCGAGCTTTCTTGCGCATGGCATAGCCGGCGGCAGCGACGATGCCCGCCAGCCTATCCTCCTGTCGCGGCAGGTCGATGCGCCCAACCTCGCCCGCAACCTGCTGATCGCCGACGGTGAATGGCGCGACGCGGCGCTGAGCTTCGACCGCGCTTTCTATTTGTTCGACACGGAGACGTTGGAAGCTGCCCGGCTGGCATGGAAGCTGCTGTCTGGCCGCGAAGGCGTCGAGCGCCACTATTGGGCGAACGAAGACGGCAAGTGGGTCGAAAAGGGCTGAACCTTGCGCCCCTGCCGCCCGCCCGCTAGGGGCGCGGCCAACCCCTCAACCCTGCAACCCGATGGAGCTTTCCATGGCGGTCACCCGCACCTTTTCGATCATCAAGCCCGACGCCACCCGCCGCAACCTGACCGGCGCGGTCACCAAGATGCTGGAGGAAGCCGGCCTCCGCGTCGTCGCTTCCAAGCGCATTCACATGACCCGCGACCAGGCCGAGGGCTTCTACGGCGTCCACCGCGAACGTCCGTTCTTCAACGACCTGTGCACCTTCATGACCTCCGGCCCGGTCGTCGTTCAGGTTCTCGAAGGCGAGAACGCCGTCCAGCGTAACCGCGACATCATGGGCGCGACCAATCCGGCCAACGCCGACGAAGGCACCATCCGCAAGTCGTATGCGGAATCGATCGAGGCCAATTCGGTCCACGGCTCGGACAGCGACGAGAACGCCAAGATTGAAATCGACTTCTTCTTCTCGCCCGACGAAATCGTCGGCTAGACCGTCCGGGGGACGGTCTTAGGCCGACGATTGTCGGCTAATTGCCCTTCGCGGTGGCTTCCGCGCGAAGCCACCGCCATTCCTGGACCTCATCCGTTCGCCGGCTTTTCTCCGCGGCGGACCGGATCGCCTCCTTCGATGACGGATGGCAGTCTGGGGCGACACCCGGATAGGGCTGGATATCCGCATTAGGATTGGCTTGGGCGCCGCATTCGACGGGCCAGACCGAAGCGGCCGAGTATCGTCCGTCAGGTCCGACCTGGTGGATTTCGATCCCGAAGAACCCATAAAAGGCCCGATGCGGCTGCTTGTCGGTGTCGATCCAATAGGCTTGCAGGATTTGCGGCTCTCCCGAGGCGAAGAAGCCGCTAACGACCTGGCTCTGTTGCTTGCCATCGGTCAGGTAGAGGTCCTTGCCCGCATTCCGGACGACCACCCACATGGCGCATTCGGGCCAGGAAGCTTCCGGCCGGCTGCTGTCGAAATCGCACCCCTTGTCTGGCGACGGCCAGATGCCGTCCCGGGGAGTGATCGTCGCGCGATCCTCGTCCCCGTACATCGGCTTGTCGGATATCAGCATGTTGCAGCCGCCAAGCAGCGGCAGGAGGAGGGCCAGCCAGAGAAGCCGGCCGGCCGTCATCCCCGCGACATCCCGGTCAGGCGCAGCGACTTGCCGCCAAGCAGGCCACCGCCTTCCCATTTATAGGTGATGGCGTAGGAACCGGTGGCGGTCTTGTCCGCGCCGGCTTCGACATATTGAGCGGTGATGCGCGCCCGCAGGCTGTGCGTGCCCTTGCCGTCCTTATCGGTCTTGCCGAGCGCGTTCTCGACATCGCTGGCGTCAAGCTCGCCGTCGCTGCCGAGTTCGATTTTCGAAGCGCCAATGGCGACGGTCAGCGATTCAAGCGCATGGCTCTCTTCGACCGGCGAGATTACGATGGAGCGGCCATCGTCCTGGGCCCGGCCGCGCAAGGCGAGGCGAATGGACGAACGCTCCTTCTCGACCACAGTCGGCTTCTCGTCCGGCTTGTTCCATTCGCGGTAAAGGCCAAGGCCGGACACAATGAGGGCGGCGATGGCGATAGCCTCGCCAAGCGTGACCCAACGCATCCGGGATTTCCGCTTCTCTTCGGATGTCTGGTTCATCGCCGTACAAACTCGCTGAGGGCCTTGGGGTACAGGTAATGTTCGGCCTCCAGCACGCGCGCTGCAAGTCTCGACGCATCGTCACCGGATTCGACCGGCACTTCGGTCTGGGCAATGACATCGCCGGAATCGAGCTCCTCGCTGACCAGGTGAACGGTGCATCCGCTCACGGTCTCGCCCGCCGCCAGGACCCTATTATGCGTGTCCAGGCCCTTGTGCCGGGGCAATAGCGACGGATGGATGTTGAGGATCCTGCCCCGCCAGCGGCCGATGAACGCGGCCGACAGGATGCGCATGTATCCGGCCAGCGCAATCGTGCCGATCTTGTGGTCGGCCAGCGAGCGCTCGAGCGCCGCTTCAAATTCATCCCGCTTCGCCTCAAAGGCGAATGTCGGGACGCCAAGCGCCCTCGCGGTGTCGAGGCCGGGCGCGTGAACCTTGTTCGAGGCGACCAGGACGACCTCATAGCCCCGGGCCTGCTCGATCAACGCTTTCATATTGCTGCCGCGGCCGGAAATCAGGATCGCGACGCGTTTCGGGTCACTCATGCTCGTGCGTCGCCGACCAGTCTTCCCGCGCGCTCCAGCTTCCTGCCGGCCCGCGAACGGTGCAGCCGCGCGTTCGGGCCTCGATCACGCCGATGTTGTGCACCGTCTCACCGGCGTCAGTCAGCGCCGCCAAGATTGCCCCGGCATCATCTGCAGAAACAATCGCGATCATGCCAATGCCGCAATTGAACGTCCGGGCCAGCTCGCCGGGTTCGATGGCCCCGCCAGCCTGCAGGAACGCAAAGATGCGCGGCAGCTCCCAGGCGCCCGCATCGACGACTGCGTGGCAATGATCGGGCAGAACTCGCGGAATATTCTCGAGAAGTCCGCCACCCGTGATGTGCGCGAGGCCCTTGATCCTACCGGATCGGACCAGCGGCAGCAGGCTCTTCACATAGATGCGCGTCGGTTCGAGCAACGCATCGCCAAGCAGTCGTTCGTGATCGAACAGGGCCGGGCGATCCAGCTTCCAGCCATTGTTGGAAATCAGCCGTCTCACCAGGCTGAAGCCGTTGGAATGGACGCCGGAACTGGCAAGGCCGAGAATGACGTCGCCAGCCTCGATCGCATCGCCGGTTAGCGCCTTCGATCGCTCGACGGCGCCGACGCAGAAGCCGGCGAGGTCGTAATCGCCCTCCGCGTACATGCCCGGCATTTCCGCCGTCTCGCCGCCGATGAGCGCACAGCCGGCCTGCCGGCAGCCGTCGGCGATCGAGGCAACGACTGCCTCCGCGACGGCGGGATCGAGCTTCCCGGTCGCAAAATAATCGAGGAAGAAAAGCGGTTCGGCGCCCTGGACGATGAGGTCGTTGGCGCACATGGCGACGAGGTCGATCCCGACGCCGGAATGATTGCCCGTGTCGATGGCGAGCTTGAGCTTGGTGCCGACTCCATCATTCGCGGCGACAAGCAGCGGGTCGTCGTAACCGGCCGCCTTGAGGTCGAAGAAGCCGCCGAATCCGCCCAGTTCTGCGTTCGCCCCCGGGCGCGCGGTCGATTTGGCGAGCGGGCCGATTGCCTTCACCAGCGCGTTTCCGGCCGCAATCGAGACGCCGGCATCGGCATAGGTGAGTGGCTTTTGCGTCATAGGTTAGGCCGCTAGCGATAAGCGGCTTGGATTTCCACGCCGTTGTCGCCAAAAGCCTCTGCATGTCTTCCCGCCGGCGCCTGCTGACCGCCTCTTCCTGCCTGATCGTCCTACTCGCCGTCGGCGGCACCGTCGTCGCGCAGATGGAGGCCGGCGACCGCGGCATCCTGCCGATCGACAGCACCGGTACGCTGGAGATTGACGGGATTCACGTCGATGTGGGCGGCAAGGATGCGGCCTCAGCCCGCTACGCCGGTTGGCGGATCGCCCAGCGGGAAGGGTTCAAGAAGCTGTGGGCCAAACAGCATGGCCGGCCGGAATCCGAAGCGCCGAACCTCAGCGATTCGGTGCTCGACGGCCTCGTCAGCTCGATCGTCGTCGATCGCGAGAATATCGGCCCGACCCGTTACATCGCCGACCTTGGCATCCTCTTCGACCGCGCCCGCGCCGGCGAATTGCTGGGCATGTCGGGCGAAGTCCGCCGCTCGGCGCCGATGCTTCTGGTCCCGGTGATGATTTCAGGCGGGACGGCGACCACGGTTGAAATCAAGAATCCCTGGCAGCGGGCCTGGGCGCAGTTCCGGACCTCGCAAAGCCCGGTCGATTATGTCCGAATCAGCGGCATGGGCGTCGATCCGCTACTCGTGAATGCCGCCCAGACCGGGCGGCCCGGCCGTGGCTGGTGGCGCAATATCATCGATCTTTATGGCGCCGCGGACATTCTGGTTGCCGAGGTTTCGGTGCAGCGGCTCTATCCGGGCGGACCAGCTTATGCCCGCTTTGTCGGGCGTCACGGACCGGATGGTGAAATCCTTGGCGGATTCGACCTCAAGGCCAAGGACAGCGCCGACATACCGCGCATGATGGCGGAAGGCGTGCAGCGGATGGATGAGCTGTTCACCCGCGCGCTGGCCGCTGGGGAGTTGGTCCGCGACCCGACGCTCATCACCGTCGAGCCCCCGCCACCTGTCGAGGACGAACTGGCAGCGATCCAGCCCGTAGCCCAGGTGCCGCTATCGGGAATCCAGATCCAGATCCTGACTCGCGACGACGCGGGCCTCAACAATGCTGTCGCCCAGCTGCGCACGATCCCCGGCATGGAAGGTGTCGGCGTTCGTGGCGGCGACAAGGGCTGGTCGATCCTGTTCGTCAATTTCCGTGGCAACAACGTCACCTTGGCCTCGGCCATTCGCGCCCGAGGCTGGACAGTCAGTGATGTCAACGGCACTTTGCGGGTCGTGCCCGCGCTGCAGATACCGGGCGCACCTTCAGGCCAATGAAGCCCGGCGCCGACCAGATCGCTCTTCCGCTGGATTTCCCCCAGTCGGGCGACGAACGGCGCTTCATCCTCTCCGACGCCAATCGCGATGCCTTTGAGCATTTCCGGCACTGGAGCATGTGGCCGGTCAAGGCGACGGTGCTCACCGGCCCGCGCCGCTCGGGACGGTCGCTACTGGCGCGCGGCTTCGTCGATCGAGTCGGCGGCCGGCTTTTCGACGATGCCGAGCGGCATGAGGAAGAAGCACTGTTCCACGCATGGAATCAGGCGCAGGAGACCGGCAAGCCCATCGTCATCGTCGTCGACGACAGCGAAGGCTGGGCAGTCAAGCTGCCCGACCTCAAGACCCGTCTGGCGGTGACACCGGTGGCGCGCATCCACCAGCCGGACGATGCCTTGTTCGCGGCACTCATCGAGCTGCTCTTCGCCGATCGGGGCCTGCACATCCCCGGCGAGGCTTTGCGCTTCATCACTGGCCGGGTGCATCGCGACTATCTGAACGCGGAGCGCATCGTCGAAGCTATCGACCGCTTTGCGATCGCGGAACATGCGCGTGTCACGCTGCCGACCGTTCGGCGAGCGCTGATGGAAGCAGGTTTGATCGACCGCGCGGCCTAGCCGCAGCTGGCCCGTTCGACGCGATTGTCGGCGGTCAGGAACACCCTCAGCCGTTCAGGGCTGAAGTCCATCGTCACCATCATTCCGTGCCCGACCCATTGCAGGCGGCGGGCACCCGAAACCCGCTGCATGTCGGCGCCAAGCTGCTGGGTCGCCGGCTGGCCGGTAAACTGCCCCAAAGCGTCGTCCTTGCACTCGTAAGCGCTTGCGCCACGCACCGGCGCTTCCGGTGCTGCTGCGGCGCAAGCTGGGAGCGCAAGCGCAGCCAGCAAGGCCAGCCTACGCATCGACGCTTTCCCTGACGGTCCTGGTCATCTTGAGCTTTCCTTCCTCGATGGCGAATGCGAGGCGCCCTTCGACGAGGTCGAGGGCGTCGCGCCCGAATTCTTCAAACCGCCATCCATTGAGGATGATCAATCCGTCACGGACTCCGGCGGCAAGCGCCTCCAGGTCGTCCGAGCGCGCGATGAGCTTCGGCGCAACGCCGCTCTCTTTCGAGCGGATTTTCAGCAGCAGCTTCAAAAGGTCGCTGACCAGTACCGCGTCTTTGGTGAGACCCGGGCGGCGTGGCTCGCGCGCAGGCATGTCTTCGGGCGCGAGCGGCTTCGCAGAGGCGAGCGCAGCCATCATCCGACCGCCGATATCATTGCTCCGCCAACCCGCCGACAGGCCGCGCACGCGTCCCAGGTCGTCTTGCGTCTTGGGCGGATGACTGGCGATTTCCTGCAGCGTGTCGTCCTTGGCGATTCGCCCGCGCGGCAAATTTTTGTTCCGCGCCTCGTTCTCCCGCCACGCGGCGAGCGCCCTCAGGCGGCCGAGTAACTGCGGGTTACGGCCGGGGATTTTTAACCGCTTCCACGCATCTTCGGGCGCGAAAGCGAAGCTCGACGGATCGGCAAGCCGCTCCATCTCTTCATTCAGCCACGCGCCGCGCCCGTTCTTCTTCAACTTCTCAACCATCTTCGGGAAGATTGTCGCAAGGTGGGTGACGTCGGCGATCGCGTAATCGATCTGCCTCTTTTCGAGCGGCCTACGGCTCCAGTCCGTGAAGCGCGCACCTTTGTCGAGGACGTGGCCAAGCATGGATTCGATGAGGTTCGAATATCCAACCTGCTCGCCATAGCCGAGCGCCATCGCCGCAATCTGCGTGTCGAACAAGGGAGCGGGCGTCTTGCCGGTCAGGTTGTAGACGATTTCGAGGTCCTGCCCGCCGGCGTGGAAGACTTTCAGGACCTCATCATTCTCGACCAGAAGGTCGAGAAGCGGCTTCATGTCCAGCCCTTCGGCCTTGGGGTCGATGGCCGCGGCCTCGTCCGGCGAGGCGATCTGCAGCAGGCAAAGCTCGGGCCAGTAGCTGTTCTCGCGCATGAACTCCGTATCGACGGCGACGAAGGGAGCGGCGGACAATCTTTCGACCAGCGCGGCCAGTGTCGCGCTGTCGCTAATCAACGGGAGAATCTTCATGCTGCACGGCCCATAGCGAGGGCGGCGGGTTGACAAAAGGGGAGGGGACGGGAAAGCGCCCCGCAATCTCCAAGAGAAAGACTATGCACCCCTATCGCACGCATAACTGCGGACAGCTCCGCGCCGCCGACGTTGGTTCGACTGTTCGCCTGTCGGGCTGGATTCACCGCAAGCGCGACCATGGCGGCGTGCTCTTCATCGACCTCCGCGACCATTACGGCCTGACGCAAATCGTCGGAGTCGCCGGCAGCGATGCGATGAAGCTGCTCGACAGCCTGAAGCTGGAATCGGTCGTGACCGTCACAGGCGACGTTGTCGCTCGCGGCGCAGAAGTCACCAATGCCAAGCTCGCCACCGGCGAGATCGAGGTCGTCGCCCGCGAAGTGACGGTGCAGTCGTACGCGACCGAGCTGCCGATGCCAGTCGCCGGCGAGGCCGAGTATCCGGAGGAAATCCGCCTCCGCTACCGCTATCTCGACCTCCGCCGCGAGCAGGTTCACGCCAACATCATGCTGCGCGCCGCGGTCATCGCCTCGATCCGGCGCCGAATGATCGACCAGGGCTTCACCGAGTTCCAGACGCCGATCCTGACGGCCAGTTCGCCGGAAGGCGCCCGCGACTATCTCGTCCCCAGCCGCGTCCATCCGGGGAAGTTCTACGCGCTCCCGCAGGCGCCGCAGATGTTCAAGCAGCTGATCATGGTCGCCGGCTTCGACCGCTATTTCCAGATCGCGCCCTGCTTCCGTGACGAGGACGCCCGCGCCGACCGCAGCCCAGGCGAATTCTACCAGCTCGATTTCGAGATGAGCTACGTCACCCAGGACGACGTCTTCAACGCCATCGAGCCGGTGCTCGCCGGCCTGTTCGAAGAATTCGCCAACGGCAAAACGGTGACTCCGGCCGGCTCGTTCCCGCGCATTCCCTACCGCGAGGCGATGCTGAAATACGGCAGCGACAAGCCGGACCTCCGCAACCCGATCCTCATCTCCGACGTCGGCGAGCATTTTCGCGGTTCGGGCTTCGGCCTGTTCGCCGGCCTCGTCGAAAAGGGCAATGTCGTCCGCGCCATTCCTGCGCCGGGCACCGCCGAAAAGAGCCGCAAGTTCTTCGACGACATGAACGAGTGGGCGCGCGGCGAAGGCTATGCCGGCCTTGGCTACGCCACCCGCAAAAGCGGTGAGTGGGGCGGCCCCATCGCCAAAAACCACGGCACCGAAGGCATGGACAAGCTCGCGAATGAGCTTGGCCTCGGCCCTGACGACGGCATTTTCTTCGCCGCGGGCAATGAAGAGCAGGCTGCCAAGCTCGCCGGCCTCGCCCGCACCCGCGTCGGCGAGGACCTGGGCCTCATCGACCAGAATCGCTTTGATTTCTGCTGGATCGTCGATTTCCCGATGTTCGAATATAATGACGAGCAGAAGAAGATCGACTTCTCTCACAACCCCTTCTCGATGCCGCAGGGCGAGCTGGAAGCGCTGGAGACCAAGGACCCGCTCGACATCCTTGCCTGGCAATATGACATCGTCTGCAACGGCGTGGAGCTCAGCTCGGGCGCGATCCGGAACCACCGGCCGGATATCATGTACAAGGCGTTCGAGATTGCCGGCTACACCAAGGAAGAAGTCGACACGAACTTCGCCGGCATGATCAATGCCTTCAAGTTCGGCGCGCCGCCGCACGGTGGGTCGGCGCCGGGCGTCGACCGCATCGTCATGCTGCTGGCGGACGAGCCGAACATTCGCGAAGTCATTCTCTTCCCGATGAACCAGAAGGCCGAGGATTTGATGATGAACGCCCCGGCGGTCGTCGATCCGAAGCAGCTGCGCGAGCTCAACATCAAGGTGACGGGCGAGGGCGCGGAGCTTTATTCGTAACTGTCCCGGTTCGATGCACCGGGCCGCAAGTATCCGTTAATCAATGTTAACTCCGTTGCGGGTGGATTCCTGTTGCGTTAAGCCGTCACTCGTGCCGATCAATCTGGCCGACATTGAGCGGGGGGCTCCGTTCGCCGGTGACTATGCCTCAGCGCTCGCCGCGCTGCAGGAACGGCTGTCGCGCGCGCAGGTCGCACAGATCGTCCACCGCCGCCGCGCCGTCATCGTCCTGGAAGGTCCGGAAGGCGCCGGCAAGAAGGCCGTGCTGAAGGCGCTCGGTGCGGCATTCGATCCAGTCCATTACAACGTCCACAACATCACGCCCGATCGCCGCCACTCGAACGAGGGCCATTGGCTGGCGCGTTTCTGGAACTGCCTGCCGGCTGCCGGCCACACCGCCATCTTCCTCCACAGCTGGTACCGCCGCGTGCTGGAGGACCATGTCATGGGCCTGGTCAGCGAGAAGGAATGGAAGCGCGGCTTCGACGAGATCAACGAGTTCGAGGCGCAACAGCGCGATTACGGCACCTTGCTGGTCAAGCTCTACTTCCACGCCACCGACCGGATCCTCGACGAGCGGATTGCCGCCCGGGCTTCGGACCCGTGGCGGCATCATTTGCTCGGCCCGGTCGAATTAAGGACGGTCGACGGCCGCGAAGCCTATCGCCAGGCTCTGGCGCAGATGTTCAAGCAGAACGACACGCGCTGGGCGCCGTGGACGGGCATCGATGCCAATGACGAACCGGCGGCGCGGATTTCGGCACTGACCGTCATCGCCGACGCACTGGAGGCCGCCATCCCCAAGGAACCGCCCGAACGCGTGCAGCCGGCCATCCACTTCTC
Organism: Sphingomonas alba; assembly: GCF_023516555.1. Classification (GTDB taxonomy): domain Bacteria; phylum Pseudomonadota; class Alphaproteobacteria; order Sphingomonadales; family Sphingomonadaceae; genus Sphingomicrobium; species Sphingomicrobium album. Next base: position 501,226 of record NZ_JAMGBD010000001.1, on the reverse strand, counting down.
TAAGCCGGCGAAGGTAACGCCGGCCTAAGGATAGCGGATTTCGATAATTTCGTAGCTCTTGTCGCCAGCCGGCAAGCGGACAATCCTCTCATCGCCGACCTTCGCGCCCAGCAAGGCCCGGGCGATCGGCGCGCTCCAGCCGATCAATCCATTCGACGCGTCAGCCTCGTCATCGCCGACGAGCGTCAGCACCCGGCGCAGGTCGTCCTCGTCGGCCAGTTCCACCGTCGCCCCGAACCGCACCTGGTCGCGGGTTGGTTGGCTGGCCGGATCGACCTGCTTCGCTTCCTTCATCACCTTGGCGAGATAGCCGAGCCGGCGATCGATCTCCCGCAGGCGCTTGCGGCCGTAGATGTAATCGCCATTCTCCGACCGATCGCCATTGGCCGCCGCCCAGGCGATCGTCTCGACCAGCTTCGGGCGTTCCTCCCCGAATAGCTGCTCATATTCGGCCCTGATCCGCGCGAATCCGGCAGGCGTGATGAACCGCTCTTTCATCAGCAATGCTTAGCCCGGACGCGACTTTCCAAGGAAGGACGACAAATGGACAGAGCCTGACGAGGTTGAGGCGGTCTGCGGGTTCAGGCGGTCATAGACGACGCTATTTTCCAGCACGCGCTGCACATAGCCGCGCGTCTCCATGAACGGAATGCGCTCGATCCAGCGGACGACGTCGACATTCGCTTGGCGGGGGTCGCCATAAGCGGCAACCCATTTGCGGACGTTGCCGGCCCCGGCATTGTAACTTGCCACTGCCAGGACGTTGTTGCCGCCCCAGATGTCGAGCAGGCGGCGATAATAAGCCGACCCCAGCATGACGTTGTAAGCCGGGTCGCTCGTCAGCCGGCCAAGGTCATAGCCCATGCCCATCTTGCCGGCCTGCTCGCGCGCCGTGCCCGGCATCAGCTGCATCATGCCGCGGGCACCGGCGAAGCTGATCGCGCCGCGGTCGAACGAGCTTTCCTGGCGGGTGATGCCGTGCGTCATCGACCACATGCGCCCGCCCGGGACTTGCGAATAATGGGTTGGGAAGGCGTCGCGGACGTAAAAGGCCTCGCCGTTGTTACGCGATGACCGCGCCGTCCAGACGGCCAGGTCTTGCCGGCCGATCTGCCTGCCGAACTCGACGGCGAGCACTCGGTCGGCCTCGGTGTCGAGGCTCTCGGCGAGGGCTCGGACGAACAGGCTCTGCTCGTCCCGGCGGCCTTGCTGGCCGAGCAGCCGCGTCGCGCGGACGAGGCGCTTCTGCTGGAAAGCCTGGCGCTGGGCGTCGGTCGCCAGCATCGTCGGCAAGCTAGCAGGCGCCGGGACCGGACGGCCGAGCCGCTCGAGCGACAATTGACCGTAGAACAGCTCCGGATATTTCGCGGCCTCGATGAAGTCGGCCTGGGCCTCGGAACCGCGGCCGGCGTAGAGCAGGGCTCGGCCGGCCCAATACATGCCCTTGCTGGTGACCTGCAGCGAACGGCCGCCATTGCCATATTTGCGGAACTGCTCGGCGGCATTGGCGTAGCGATTCAGGCCGGACATGGCGGCCTCGCCGGCCATCCACGTCAACGACGTATAATCGTCGCGAATTCCATAGGATTGCATGGCGACATCGGTGCCGGACGGCAATGAATCGTCAGTCTGGCGGGCAATGTCATAAGCCTGGGCATAATTGCGATTGTTCCAAGCGTCGCGGCCAAGCGTCAGCAGCATGTCGTAGAAGCGCTCGACGTCCGCCGGCCGGTAGGTGAAATTGTGCGGCCGGGCGGCGAGGGCGCGAGCGCCGGCGATGTTGTTGTAGGTATCCTTGAGGAACCGAAGGCGGTCCATCAGCAGGCCGGCATCGCTTGCGACCTGGGATTCCACGGCGCGATATTGGGCGTCGGCATCGGGCGCGCTGGTCTGCATGGCGATCCGCGCCGCAAAGGCCGCGCGCCGCGACGGGGAGGCATAACCGAGCGCCATTTGTGCATCCGCCGGTTTCTTGGCGAACAGCAAGGCATCGACACGCCGGTCATGGTCCGCGGCCGACAGGCTCGACCAGAAACGGCCGCCGATGCGGTTTTGGTCGTCGAGCGAAAGGTCGTCTGAGGCCCAGGCGTCGCGGGCCGCAGCCGCTGCTTCCGTAGGCTTGCCGGTAGCGGCGTAGGATTCGGCCAGCCGGGCCCAGCCGTTGCCGGTCCTGGGCGCCTCGGTCCGGAAGAAGCTGACGACGGTCACCGGATTTTCGCCCGCGACCATCGATTTTTCGGCCCAGCGGCGCATCTTGGTTTCTTCCGGCCAACCGGGGTTGGCGATCAGGAAACGCGCATAGTCGGCGAAGCGATAGCCTTCCGCGGCCCGCAGGCGCCGCCAGTCGGCCAGCGAATAGTTGATGTCATAAGCCGCATTGGTGGCGGCCGCTGTCGCGACCGGGGCCTGCGTGCTGGTCTGGGCAAGCTGGCCAATGGCGGCCGAACCGATAGCCAGCGGAATCACGAAGGCGATTTTGCTCATGCTGGACATCGTGCGGCATCGGTCCTTATCAGCGGGTGAACAGGGTTAATTCTAACTCTTTCCCCAGAGTCGCGAGAAGGGAAAAAGTTCATGTTTTTCGGGTCGATACCGGCACTTGTTACGCCATTTCAGGGCGGCCGTGTCGCCGAAGACACATTCCGCGAGTTCGTCGAGTGGCAGATCGATCAGGGCAGCAATGCCCTGGTTCCCTGCGGCACGACTGGCGAAGCTGCGACCCTGTCGACCGACGAACATCGCCGCGTGGTCGAAATCGCGGTCGAGGTAGCGCGGGGCAGGGTTCCGGTCATCGCCGGCTGCGGCTCCAACAACACTGCCCACGCGATCGAACTCACCAAAATCGCCAAGGACAGCGGCGCCGACGCTGCTCTGCACGTGCCGCCTTATTACAACCGGCCGAACCAGGACGGCATTTACCTGCACCTTTCGGCGGTTGCCGACCTCGATATTCCGGTCATCCTATACAACGTCCCGGCGCGGACGATCACCGACATTGCGGTCGATACGATGGCGAAGCTGTCGCGCCTCCCGAACGTCATCGGCGTCAAGGACGCGACCGGCAACCTTGCCCGCGTTTCCGCCCAGCGTGAGGCCTGTGGCCACGAGTTCATCCAGCTTTCCGGCAACGACGATATGGCATTGGGCTTCAACGCCATGGGCGGCCGGGGCTGCATCTCGGTGACCGCGAATGTCGCGCCGAAGCTCTGCTCGCAGTTCCAGGAAGCAACGCGCGAGGGCCGGTGGGACGAGGCGCTGGAGCTTCAGGACCGCCTGTTCCCGCTCCATGCGGCCTTGTTCAGCGACGCCTCGCCGGGACCGGTCAAATATGCCGTCTCACGCGTGAAGAATGACTTTCCCGCCGATCTTCGAGCGCCGATGACCGAGCCATCGCAAGCGTCGAAGGCTGCGGTCGATGCGGCCTTGGCGCACGCCGGCCTGCTCTAAAACGCTGGGCCCCATAAGCGAACTGGGCTTAGGGTCGAAGATTGACTCCAAGATGCGCAGCGAATGTGGCGAGCCATTTCACGACCATCGAGATTTCTTCAGCGTTCGCATTTTCCGCTGCTTCTGAATCTCGGCGACGCGCCTCAACGTCGTAATCGCGATCGGTGAATTTGCTGTGCTTGGCGAAAACTGGCCCGGCCGCGATTTCGATCGCACGTTCTTGATTCAACCCTAAGCCGAATAAAGCGCTCACTCTGTGCAGCGTCGTGGCGGAATCCGAGAAGAAGTCGTCCGAATCAAGTGGCATGACGCGGGGGCCGAAAGCTCTCTTCAGCTCGCCGAAGTGATGAATCTGTAACAGCCAGGCCAAGGCCGACACTTGCATGTCTGTCAGTTCAAAAAGCTCGCCTTCCGGAAGATCGAGCCTCAGCCCGCTCCAGCTCCTGACCGTCGTGAACAGCTTGCGGCCCCAGATCCTGCCCTTCAGGCCCCGCTTAAGCAAGGACAGGAGGTAAGTCTGGAGGTCGGAATATAGGAGGACGGCGCAGCTCTCGGTGCGTGCCCGAAGAATCTGCTCCGCCAGCCCGTTGGCGAAGCTGGATTGCTTCACGATGATCGACTCATTCTGCACAAACGGGCGTTCCATCAGGCGCAGGACCAGTTCGAGTCGATTGGCAGCGGCCCTCTCACTGCGATCGGTCACTCGGTTGGCAAGATTGGCATAAATGGCCGGCTCGCTCATCGACGTCGCGATCCCTGGCATTTCGAGCGCTCTCGCCAGCAGCGTCGATCCTGCGAATGACGTATGAAATATGAAATGCATTGGCGCCCGGACTGTGGATTGGCTTTCCGTCAGCAATTCCATCGTCGGGAAGCTGGCCTTTTTGAATCGGCCTGCGAAATGGGCATCGAATAGAAACATGAGCTCAGCGCGGGCGTCGCGAGGCACTTGCACGAAGGTCAAGGTCTTACCATCAGCATCGAACGCGTGCGGGAGCCACTCAGGGTCGCCGACCACTTCGCCTCTCGAGGGATCACTCATACCAACTCCTCACTACGCGGCCGGCCGGAGGGAGACCCCGTGGTGGTCGGCGAAGGATGAGAGCCATTTCACGACCATCGAGATTTCTTCAGCATTTGCATTCCCAACGGCTTCGGTCTCCCGCTTGCGCTCTTCGACGCTGTAGTCACGATCCATGAACTTGCTGTGCTTTGCGAAAATCGGGCCGGCAGCGATGTCGGCCGCGTCTTTCTCGGTCTGCGCAAGTCCAAACAGCGTCGTTACCCGGTGCAGGGCATCCGCTGGAGCAGCGAACATATCGCCGGATTCAAGCAGCATGACGCGCGATCCGAAGGCTTTGGCCAGCTCGCCGAAGTGGTGGATTTGCATCAACCAGGCGAGCGACGCGGCTTGCATGTCGGTGAGCTCGAGAATTTCGTTGGCGTCGAAGCCAAGCTGAAGCGGGCTCCAACTCCTTAAGTAGTTGAACCATTTGCGACCGAGGATTCTGCCCCACATGCCTCGTTTAAGGCTGGAAATCAGATAGGTTTCGAGATCAGAGTAAAGCAGCACTGCCCGGCTCTCTTTCCGCAAACGAAGAGCAGGGTCGGCCACCCGATTGGCGAAATTCGATTGCTTGGCAACGACGCTTTCGCCGGCGGCTAGTGGACGTTCCAACAGTCGAAGGACCAGCTCGAGCCGCTCAATGTTCGAGCGATCGTTGCTGCGGATGAGCCGGTTGGCGACATTGATCATGACCGCCGGTTCGCTCATCGATGTCGCGACACCGGGGATTTCGAGAGCCCTCGTCATCAGCGTGGAGCCACAGAAAGAGGTGTGAAAAATAAAATGGATCGGACCCCGTTGGGCGGACCTGATCTCGGCTTCGATGTCGCTGAGACCCGCGCTCACTTTGGTGAAATTCCCCTTGAAGTGTTCGTCGAACAGGAATCTTAGTCGTGACCGCGCGTCGCGTGGCACATGGACGAAGATCAGTGTCTGTCCTTCCGGGCCATAGGTGTGCGGCAACCATTCGGGATTTTTTACCAGATCCCGCACAGACACATCATTCATCCAGAAATCCTTGCAACCCGCTCAGAGGCAATTTGTGCGCCCTTTAGCTGCTTCCGTTCGGAGGATGCACTCCCTATGTGCACTCGCCCATGCCTAAAGAGCCTTCTGCCCCGTTCGACAAAGCGAAGGTCGTCGCCGAGAACCGGCGCGCGCGCTTCGACTATTTCATCGAAGACAGGTTCGAGGCTGGCATTTCGCTTCAGGGCACGGAAGTGAAGGCCTTGCGTATCGGCGAAGGGTCGATCGCGGAGAGCTATGCGACGGTCGATGGCGAGGAGGTCTTCCTGATCAATGCCTCGATCCCGCAGTACAAGGCCGGAAGCTGGATGAACCACGACCCGCGGCGCAGGCGGCGCCTGCTCCTCAAGCGCCGCGAGATCAACAAGCTGACGGGCGCTATCCACCGTCAGGGTCTGACGCTGATTCCGCTGTCCATTTATTTCAACGCCAACGGCAAGGCGAAGGTCGAGCTCGGCCTCGCGCGGGGCAAGAAGGTCCACGACAAGCGCGAAACCATCAAGGAACGCGACTGGAAGCGCGACCAGGCAAGGATCATGCGGGCCCGTGGCTGACGAACCGAAGTCCGGCGGCTTCATGTCTTGGGTGCGCGGTCACATTCCGACTCGTGAGACGATCCAGCACAACCGCTTCCTTCGTCCCTTCGCGAAGCAATTGTCGCAACCCAACCTCTGGCACTTCAACCATCGTTCCGTGCCTCGTGGCGTTGCGTTGGGACTTGGCGTCGGCGTCATTATTCCGGTGATGCACATCGTCGTCGCCTCGGTCCTGGCGATCCCGACCCGCGCCAACGTCCTCCTCGCCGCAGCCTGCACCTTGCTGGTCAACCCGCTGACCATACCGCCGCTCTATTACGCGGCCTACAAGGTCGGTGCGTGGGAATTGCATCACGAGGTGGTGGTTGACCCGAACGCGGCAGCGCAGGTTTCCGGCGAGCTCAGCAAGCTCCTGTTCTGGGTCCATGAAGCGTCCGGCCCGATCGCGCTCGGCGTCCTGACCATCGCCCTGATCGCCTCCACGACCGGCTACATCGTCAGTCTCTTGCTCTGGAATTTCTGGGTGCGCAGCAAGTGGCGGGCGCGCCGCATGGAGCGTCGCGCTGCAACCAAGTGACGTTTGTCGGCCTGGGCCGCCCGATTGTCGTTTGGCGCTAGCGGCTTACGGCCCTATGCAGCCACAGCTTTTGAGAATCAGAAGTCCGGGGAGAATTTCCAGATGAAGCGTATTTTGATCGGCCTTGCCGCGACCACTGCCCTTGCCGGTTGCACCACAAGCGAAACGCCGCCGCCCGTCGCGGTCGCCGAAGCGGCACCGCCGGTGGTCGAGGCGCCGCCCGCTCCGAAGCCGGAAATCGGCGCCTTTGGTTTCGACGAGGCAGGCATGAACAAGTCGGTCCAGCCCGGCGACAGCTTCTACAAATATGCCAACGGCGCCTGGGACGCGAAGACCGAGATCCCGGCCGACAAGTCGAACTACGGCATGTTCGTCGCTCTCGACGATTTGTCGCGCGAGCGGACCAAGACGCTAATCGAGCAGTCGGCCAACGACCCCAACAGCCGCATCGGCGCCGTCTACGCGAGCTTCATGGACGAAGCGGCGGTCGAGGCGAAGGGCCTTGCCCCGTTCGAGCCCTGGCTGAACCAGGTCCGCGGCATCAAGTCGAAGGCCGAGCTTCCGGTCATGTTCGCCAAGGCCCGCGAACTCGGCATCGGCACGCCGTTCGGCGGCTTCGTCGGCCAGGACGACAAGGCGCCCGACCAGTATATCGTCAACTTCTTCCAGGCGGGCCTCGGCCTTCCGGACCGCGACTATTATTTGAAGCCGGACGCCAAGCTCGCCGACACGCGCGCCAAATATCTGACGCACCTCACCAACATGCTGAACCTGGCCGGTGAGAAGAATGCCGCGGCCCGCGCCAAGGCGATCGTCGACTTCGAAACCAAGATCGCCAAGGTCAGCTGGAGCCGTATCGACAGCCGCGACGCCACCAAGACCTACAACAAGATGACGCTTGGCCAGCTCGCCCAGAAGGCTCCTGGCTTCGACTTCCCGAGCATGTTCAAGGCCGGCGGCCTGCAAGGCGTCGATTCGCTCATCGTCGCCCAGCCGAGCGCGATCACCGGCATCGTCAATCTCGTGAAGGCCGCGCCCCTAAGCGTCATCAAGGACCAGCTGCTGGTCCGCTCGCTCGACGGATATTCGGATTACCTGCCGAAAGCCTTCGATGCCGAGAATTTCTCCTTCTACGGCACGACTCTCAACGGCACGCCTGAGCAGGAAGTCCGCTGGAAGCGGGCGGTGAACTTCACCACCGGCGTCCTCCAGGACGACGTCAGCAAGCTCTACGTCGAGCGCTACTTCCCGCCCGAGACCAAGGCGGCCGCCGACACGCTCGTGCACAACATCATCGGCGCCATGGACCGCCGCATCGACAAGCTCGACTGGATGAGCGCCGGTACCAAGGTGAAGGCGCACGAAAAGCTCGCCTCCTTCACGCCGAAGATCGGCTATCCCAGCCAGTGGCGCGACATGTCGGGCCTCGTCATCGATCGCGGCGACCTGCTCGGAAATGCCATGCGCTCGAACCAGTTCGACTATGCCTATAACGTCAACAAGCTGGGCAAGCCGATCTACCGCTGGGAATGGGGCATGACCCCGATGACCATCAACGCCTATGCCAATTTCGGCATGGTCGAGATCGTCTTCCCGGCCGCCATCCTGCAGCCGCCGTTCTTCGATCCGAACGCCGACCCGGCCGTCAATTACGGCGGCATCGGCGCGGTGATCGGGCACGAGCTCAGCCACCATTTCGACGACCAGGGCGCGAAGTACGACAAGACCGGCCGCCTCAGCGACTGGTGGACTCCGCAGGACGTCGCCGCCTTCAACAGCCGCCTCGATGCGCTCGGCAAAGAATATGACGCCTACGAGCCGCTTCCCGGTATGCACGTCCAGGGCAAGCTGACGATGGGCGAGAACGTCGCCGACCTCGCCGGCGTGACCCTCGCCTACGATGCCTACAAAGCCTCGCTCGGCGGCAAGGAAGCACCGGTGATCGACGGCATGACCGGCGACCAGCGCTTCTACCTCGGCTGGGCGCAGGTCTGGCGCCGCAAGTATCGCGAAGAGAACCTCCGCCAGCGCCTGCTGACGGATCCGCACTCGCCGTCAGAGCAGCGCGTCGCCGTCGTTCGCAACTTCGACGACTGGTATCGCGCCTTCAATATCCAGCCTGGTCAGGCACTTTATCTTGCGCCGGATGCGCGGGTGCGTATCTGGTAAAAGGGTCTGAACTTCCTGCCAGCGAGAACCGTGACATGGCTCTGCCGAGGGCTGCGCTAGGAGAGGTGTGAAGAGCGGGGCTGAAGCCCCGATCGAGCGCCTCGACGAAGCGCAGTGCCGGCAGGGCCATGCCCTCCGGGTGGGACGAAAATGCGCCCTGGCACGCTTGCTCGATTGCCAGATAGTGTCCACTATCTGGCCGCACTCGCTCACTCCCAGAACGCATTTTCGTCACCATCACGGTCTCGTTGGCAGGAGGTTCAGACCCTAAGTGCTTGATAGACAGCTAGCCTTGCTCGAAGCTGAGCCGCTTGGCGGCCTGCGCTGGCTTGTGCCGGCGCTGGTCGCGGCGGCGGCCTTGAGCGGGGCTTTGCTGTTCATGTCGGTCGGCGAGCCTCTGTTCGCCGGCCTTTTCTTTGCCGGCGTCGTTGCAATGCTCGTTGCCGCCTTCGTCCTCGACAAGCGCAATGGCACCGTCGAGGCGGCGCCAGTGGCACCTGCCGCGCCCGATTATGCGATGGCCTCCGCGGCGCTCAACCTGACCCGCGATCCTGCCGCGCTGACCGACGGCGAGGGCCAGTTGCTGGGCACCAATTCCGCCTGGCGTGCCCGCTATGGCGACGGCATTCCCAAGACATTGCCCAGCTCGGTCAAGGCCAAACAGGCGATCGAGGCCCTGGCGTCGCAGGCGTGGCGCGATGGCAAGGCCTCGGCCGAGATCGCCTACAAAAGCGGCCGCCTGCCGACGACGGTCGAGCGCGTCGGCGCCGCCAGCGACCTGCTCATGTGGCGGATCGCCCGTGGCCAGCCCGACATGCTCGCGACCCTGGTCAAGCGTGTCTCCGGCCTCGAGGGCTATTTGTTCGCGCAGAGCGGCGTGATGGCCTCGGCGGTCGACGACGACGGCCGCATCCTCGCCGCGAACAGCGCCTTCGTCGAGCGCGTCGGTGGCGACCGTGCAGCCGTCGTCGGCCTTCACTTCGGCGAGATCGCCGAGCTGCGCGACAATGCGCTCCGCCTCGTCATTGAGGGCGAGACCGCCCCGCCGCTGCGCCTCGTCCACGTGCCCGTCGACACGGAGAAAGGCGAAGGCGCCGGCCTGATGCTGCTGATCGATACGATCGAGCCCAGCCAGCCCGATTCCAACAACATGCTGGCCCTGCTCGACCTGCTTCCCCTTGGGCTGGCGCTGGTTGACCGTGACGGCCGCTTCCTGACCATGAACAAGGCCTTCAAGGTCGCAGGCGGAATCAAGGAGGGCCATCCTCCGGTTTATCCGGGTGACCTGGTCATCAAGGAGGACAAGGCCGCCGTCGCCGACGCCGTTCGCCGCAATGCGCGCGGCCCGGCCATGTCGGGCGACTTGCCGATCCGCCTCAACGCCCAGCCGGCCGAACCCGTGGCCCTGACGGTCGCGGGCCTGCGCGGCCTTGGCGAAGCGGCGGTGCTGCTGCTGCTCAAGGACAACAGCGAGGAAGCCAAATTGAAGCGCCAGGTCGCCCAGGCGACCAAGATGCAGGCGGTCGGCCAGCTTGCCGGCGGCGTCGCCCACGACTTCAACAATATCCTGACCGCCATCATCGGCCATTGCGACCTGATGCTGATGCGCCACTCGCCGGGCGACAGCGATTATGACGACATCCAGCAGATCAAGTCGAACTCGAACCGCGCCGCAGGCCTGACTCGCCAGTTGCTTGCTTTTTCGCGGCAACAGACCTTGCGGCCACAAGTGCTGCAGCTGCCCGACGTCGTCTCGGAAGTTTCTCACCTCCTCAAGCGCCTGCTCGGCGAAACCGTGCAGCTGGTCGTCAAGCATGGCCGCGACCTCTTCCCGGTTCGCGCCGATCCCGGCCAGCTCGAGCAGGTGATCGTCAACCTCTCCGTCAACGCCCGCGATGCCATGGCGGCCGGGGGCGGCGGCACGCTCACCATCCAGACATACTCCGTGAAATCGAACCAGGTTGCCGAGCTCGGCTCCGACATCTTGCCCATTGCCGACTATGCAGCCTTGTCGATCGCCGACACCGGCACCGGCATCCCGGCCAATGTGCTCGGCAAGGTGTTCGAGCCGTTCTTCACGACCAAGGAAGTCGGCAAGGGCACTGGTCTCGGGCTCTCGACCGTCTACGGCATCGTCAAGCAGTCGGGCGGCTACATCTTTGCCGATTCCAAGGTCGGCGAGGGGACGCGCTTCACCATTTACCTGCCGGCCCACGAGGTGGAAGCGAAGGCCACCCGCTCCCGCGCCGCCAAGCCGCAGGAAAACGAGCTGTGGGGCACCGGCACCGTCCTGCTGGTCGAGGACGAGCCGATGGTCCGGACTGTCGCCGAGCGGGCTCTGACGCGCCACGGCTACAAGGTGCTGACCGCCAACAATGGCGAGGATGCGCTGGAGATCCTGGGGCAGGGGGAGACGGTCGACCTGCTGGTCAGCGACGTCGTCATGCCGTTGATGGACGGTCCGACCATGGTCCGCGAGGCACGCAAGAGCTTCCCGGACATGCCGATCCTTTTCATGTCCGGCTATGCGGAGGAGCAGCTTCGCAAGTCCATCGACATCGACAATGTCGCCTTCCTGCCCAAGCCTTTCTCGGTTCAGGAACTCGCCGAGGCCGTGCGCCTCGCGCTTGCGGAAGACGCTGGCAAATAATGTCTTTCCACTGTCGCATGCGCCAATTATTGCCTGTTTCGTGAGCGCAACCAGAAGCATATTGATCGTCGAGGACGAGCCTCTCATCGCCATGATGCTGGAGGACTTCCTCTTGTCGCTGGGTCATGAGGTCCGCGCGACCTGTGAAAGCGTCGGCGAAGCCCTGACGGCCGTCCAGAATGCAGACTTCGACGTCGCCATCCTCGATGTGAACCTGAAGGGCGAAAGCGTCTGGCCGGTCGCCGCCGAGCTGCGCGACCGCGAGATCCCGTTCATCATCGCGAGCGGCGGCCACGTCGATCCACCGCCGGCCGAGTTCAGGGACGTGCCGATGATCGACAAGCCCTACACCATCGACCGCGTCACCCCCGCGCTGGAAGCGGCACTGGCTGGGTAACCTGGCTGCTCAACCGGCTCATCGCATTTGTCGCTGCCGTATCGATCGTAGCTTTATGTGCATTCGCCGTGATTAGTTCGTTCCAGGCGCAGTTGCTCTTTCCTACGGGCATGGTCGCACGAGCTGGGCCGTTGCCCGATGGCGCGGAGCAGGTCAGCATCACGTCCGCCGATGGCGAGGCTCTCCGCGGGATTCATATCGCGCCGGACGCCTCGGATCGCTCCGGCGTCCTGGTGATCGGCTTCGGCGGAAATGCCTGGAACGGCTCGGACGTCGCCGCTTTCCTGCATGAGCTTTATCCGGACGCCGACGTCATTGCCTTCCACTATCGCGGATATGCGCCGTCCCAGGGCGAGCCTTCGTCCAAGGCACTGATGGCGGACGCGCCGCTCGTCTATGATTTCGCCGTCGGTCGCGTGAAACCGAAGCGGACGATTGCCGTCGGCATGAGTATCGGCAGTGGGGTTGCCGCCAGCCTCTCCGCCAAGCGGCATCTCGACGGACTGATCCTCGTGACTCCGTTCGACTCTCTCGAGGCGTCCGTCGGCGATCTCTATCCCTGGCTGCCGGTCTCGTTGATCTTCCAGCATGAGATTAATTCGGCGGAATTCCTGAAGGGCTCCCATGTCCCGGTCGCGATTGTGGCGGCAGAGGACGATACTCTGATCCGCCCGGCACGCACCGCAGGCCTGCGGAAACAAGTGCCCTATCTCGTGTTTGACCGGACGATCCCGGACGCCGGCCACAACGACATTTATCAACGCGCCGAATTCCGCCAGGCCATGCACGATGCCTTTGATGCACTAAATATTTCAAAATCAACGCAGAAGTAAATTTAGGCACGCCGTTTGTTCCTCACTTGTTCTCACAGAACAAATCAGATACATCAATGTTATTCGGTATCCGATTGACGAGGAGACAGGGGAATGGCAGCGCAACTTAAGGTCGTCGCAGGCGGAGAATCCATGAGCATTGACAGGCAGAAGGCGCTTGAGGCGGCTCTGGCACAAATCGACCGGGCGTTCGGCAAGGGCTCGGCGATGAAGCTCGGCAGCCGCGAACAGATGGAAGTCGAAACCATCTCGACCGGCAGCCTCGGCCTCGACATCGCTTTGGGCGTGGGCGGCCTGCCGCGCGGCCGGGTCATCGAGATCTACGGGCCGGAAAGCTCGGGCAAGACGACGCTGGCGCTTCATGCCATCGCCGAGGCGCAAAAGGGCGGCGGCACCGCCGCCTTCGTCGATGCCGAACATGCGCTCGACCCGGCCTATGCCAAGAAGCTTGGCGTCGACATCGACGAACTGATCGTCTCGCAGCCCGACACGGGCGAGCAGGCACTGGAAATCGTCGATACGCTCGTCCGCTCCAACGCTATCGACGTGCTCGTCGTCGACTCCGTCGCGGCCTTGGTGCCGAGGGCCGAAATCGAGGGCGAGATGGGTGACAGTCACGTCGGCCTCCAGGCTCGCCTGATGAGCCAGGCCCTGCGCAAGCTGACCGGCTCGATCAGCCGCTCGCGCTGCATGGTCATCTTCATCAACCAGGTGCGCATGAAGATCGGCGTCATGTACGGCAATCCAGAGACGACGACCGGCGGCAACGCCCTGAAGTTCTACGCGTCGGTCCGCCTCGACATCCGCCGCACTGGGCAGATCAAGGACCGCGACGATATCGTCGGCAACACCACCCGCGTGAAGGTGGTGAAGAACAAGGTCGCGCCGCCGTTCAAGCAGGTCGAGTTCGACATCATGTACGGTGAAGGCGTCTCCAAGGTCGGCGAGGTTCTCGACCTCGGCGTCAAGGCCGGCCTGGTCGAGAAGTCGGGCGCCTGGTTCAGCTATGACTCGATCCGCATCGGCCAGGGCCGCGAGAATGCCAAGGTCTACCTGAAAGAAAATCCAGACGTTGCCCAGCGCCTCGAGAACGCCATTCGCGGCAAGACCGATGAGGTCGGTGAAGCCTTGATGGTCGGCCCCTCGGCTGACGACGAGGGCGAGACCGAGTAACTTACTCCGGAAACTGGATTTGTTCTTCGACCAAAGGGGTCGGCTGGAGCGGTCCCCGCATCAGCCGGCCCTTCTCGGTTATGAGGGTCAGCAGCAGGCCGCCCAATCCACAGCTGGCAATACCAAGCAGGAAGGGCAGCTGGGTGCCATCAAACATCTGGCCGATCACCAGGCCGATGCTGGCGCCGCCCATCGTGCCGATAATGCCCTGAACCGACGACGCCGTGCCCGCGATCGGTGCCATATTCTCCATCGCCAGCGTCGACAGGTTCGCCGAGGTGAAGGCGAAGGCGCACATCACCAGCGACTGCATGACGACGAATAGCCACAAGGGCTCGTCAATGACCTCGGCGATCAGAAGGTGCGTTACGGCAATCGCCGCAAAGCCGACGACACCCAGATGCCCGACATGCCTCAGCCCGAAGCGCGTCACGACCTTTGAATTGTACCAGCTGGCAAGCGACATCGGCGCCGCGATCGAGGCGAAGACAAGCGGCAGGTAGCGGCCTTCGTGGAACGTATCGAAGACGATCTGCTGGATTGAAGCGATGTAGGCCGTCAGCCCGCCGAAGACGACGGCGAGCGCGACGGTGTAGCCGATCGACTGACGGTCGCGGAGAGTCGCCGTGATGCCGGCGCCGATTGCCCCGAGATTGAGGGGCCTCATGAACTCGGGATGCAGCGTCTCCGGCAGCCTGATCCACGACCAGAGCAGCATCGTCAGGCCATAGGCGGCGAGCACGCCGAAGATCGCCCGCCATGGCGCGAACAGCAATATGCCCTGGCCGACGCTCGGCGCCAGCACCGGCACCACCATGAAGACCATGAACACCAGGCTCATGATCCTCGCCATGGCCTCGCCGTCGAAGAGGTCGCGAACCATGGCCACCACCAGCACCCGGGTCACCGCAGCCGACGCGCCCATGGCGATCCTGCTGGCGATCAGCAGCGGGAAGCTTCCCGCGATACCGCACAGGCTGGCGAACAGCACGTAGAGTCCGATGCCGGCAGCCAGGATCGGCTTGCGGCCGTAACGGTCGGCGAGCGGACCCCACACCAGCTGCGTCAATCCGAAGCCGAAGAAGTAGCAAATGACGACCAATTGCCGCTCGTTCTCGCTCGAAACGCCCAGATCCGCGCCGATTTGCGGCAGCGCCGGGATCATTGCGTCGATCGCGAAGGCGTTGAGCGCCATCAGCCCCGCCAGCAACGCTACGGTTTCCTTGGTACCGGGCAGGCGCCGCGCGCCGCCATGGAGGGCAGGGTCAAACATCGGCCGCTGCTGGCGGAATCCCTACCGCTGTGCAACACAACAAAGTTGGAGAGGGGGCCGCCATGCTGAACCGCCGGACAATGCTAGCGACAGGTGCTGCCGTGGCTGCGACAACCTTGTTGGATCGCGGCTCCGCCGCTTGGGCTGCAGCCGGCGAAGCACGATCTTTGAAACCACTGCTCAGTCCGCCACCCATTGCCCCGGCCGAGCGAATACAGCGCCTCGCCAAGGCCAAGGCGATGATGCGGCAGCAGGGACTTGGCGCGGTCTTCGTCGAAGCAGGCCCCAGCCTCGACTATTACACCGGCATCCAGTGGTGGCGGAGCGAGCGCCTGACCGGCGTCGTGATCCCCGCTGACGGCGACCCGATCGTCGTCACCCCCTTCTTCGAGCAACCCAGCATCAAGGAGATGCTGGTCGTCCCAGCCGAGATCCGCACCTGGCAGGAGGATCAGGAGCCGCTGAAGCTGGTCGCCGATTTCCTCAAGGAGCGCGGCGTCGCGAGCTCACCCATCGCCTTCGAGGAGACCAACCGCTTTTTCCTGATGGACCGGCTGAAGCGGCAATTGCCGGACACGCCGATCGTCAGCGCCAACTCCGTCGTCCGCGCCCAGCGGATGATCAAGTCGCCCGCCGAGCTCGCTTTGATGCAGGCCGCCGCAGACGTCACGATCGCCGCCTTCCGCTACACTTGGCCGCGAGTCCGAGAGGGGATGGGGCCAGGCGAGATCGACGCGATCATTGGCGAGGCGACGCGAACGTTGGGCGGCTCATATGACGGCGGCCTGGTCCTGATCGGCGAAGGCACTGCCTATCCCCACGGCACCCGGACGCCGATGCGCGTCGTCAAGGGCTCTAACGTCCTCTTCGATTGCGGCTGCTCGGTCCACGGTTACCAGTCGGATATCTCCCGCACTTTCATTTTCGGCGCCGACCCGACCGCGGACCAGCGCAAGGTTTGGACCCAGATGAGGCGTGGGCAGGACATCGCCATGGCCGCCGCCAAGGTCGGCGCGCCCGCCGGCAATGTCGATGATGCCGTTCGCGGTGCCTATGAAAGCTGGGGCTATGGGCCCGGATACAAGCTTCCCGGAACGTCGCACCGCACGGGTCACGGCATCGGCATGGAAGGCCACGAGCCGGTTAATCTGGTGCACGGCGAGACAACGCCTCTGGCCCCGGGAATGTGCTTCTCGAACGAGCCGGGAATCTACATTCCCGGCAAATGGGGTATCCGGCTGGAGGATTGCTTCCACATCACGCCCAGCGGGCCGAAATGGTTCACGGTCCCGCCGCCTTCGATCGATCAGCCCTTCAGTTAAACGCCCTAAAAATGCTCGCTGCCGGGAGCCGGCTTGGGCCGGTGCGTCGGGGCGTGTGGCGGCTCGATGTCGGCTGGCTCCTCGGGATCGAGATCCCCTTCCCAGCGTGCGACGACGCTTGAAGCGACGGCATTGCCGACGACGTTCGTTGCGCTGCGGCCCATGTCCAGGAAGTGATCGACTGCCAGAATGAGCAGCAGGCCGGCCTCCGGGATGCTGAACATGGACATGGTAGCGGCAATCACGACAAGGCTGGCACGGGGCACACCGGCCATGCCCTTCGACGTGATCATCAGCACCAGCAGCATAGTGATTTCCTGGCCAATGCTGAGGTCGATGCCATAGGCTTGCGCGATGAAGATCGTCGCGAAGGTCATGTACATCATCGAGCCGTCGAGATTGAACGAATAGCCCAGCGGCAGGACAAAGCTGGCGATACGCGGCGGTACGCCGAAGCGATCGAGCGCTTCCAGCGTGCGCGGGTAAGCGGCTTCGGATGAAGCGGTCGAGAAAGCGAGGACGATCGGGTCGCGAATGTAACGGACGAGATGTTTCGTGCGCGGGCCGACGATCAGGAAGGCCGCAACAATCAGCAGGCCCCAGAGCAGTGCAAGGCCGAGATAGAAGCTGCCGACGAACTTGCCGAACGTGAAGAGGATCTCCGGACCCTTTTCGGCAATGGCGCTGGCGACCGCCGTGAACACCGCCAACGGCGCGAAGCGCATGACATAATCCGTGACTTGCAGCATCACCTTCACCAGGCTCTCGACGCCTTTGACGATCGGTTTGCCGCCGTCGCCGATCGCGGTGAGTGCGACTCCGAAAAAGATCGAGAATATGACGATCGGCAGGATCTCATTGGTGCTCATGGCGTCGAAAATCGAAGCCGGCACGAGGTGAGTGACAAAATCCTTGAGGTTGAATGCGGCCGTTTCGACGCCGCTGGCGGCGGTGGTTGGCGGCAGCGGAAGATTCAGCCCGACGCCGGGTTGCAGGACGTTCACCAGGATCAGGCCCAAAGTCAGCGACACCAAGCTGGCGCCGATAAACCAGACGAGCGACCGGAGGCCGACGCGGCCGAGTGCCGCAATGTCGCCCATGTGGGCGATGCCCGCGACGAGCGTCGAAAAGACCAGCGGCGCGATGATCATCTTGATGAGGCGCAGGAACAGTGCGGTTACTATGCTCAGATACTCGGCGATTTCCTTCAAGCGCTCCGCACTTGCCGGGCTGCCGTCGTCGATGGCTGCATTGGTCGCCCAACCGGCTATGATGCCCAGGACCAGGGCGAAGAGGATATAACGAGTCAAATTCTTCGCCATGAGTGGCCTTCCAATAGTCGGGTGGTGGGTACCAAGCCGCTCGGGCGAGCTGCGTCAAGCTTGAGGGTCGTGCCTTTGCCCGCTAGGCCCGCCGCATGATCGATTTCGGCAAGGAGCTGGTTCACGACGAGGCGCGGGCGCTCGATGCCCTGGCGGATTCCCTGGGCGCGGACTTCGAAGAGGCGTGTCGCCTGATACTTGAATCTAAGGGCAAGTTGATCGTCTCCGGTCTCGGCAAGTCGGGCCACATCGGCCGCAAGATTGCTGCTACATTCGCCTCAACCGGTACGACGGCTACATTCCTCCACCTGGCAGAAGCGATTCATGGCGATTTGGGAATTGCCGCCCCCGGCGACGTCGCCCTCCTCATTTCCCAGAGCGGAGCGACAATCGAACTGCAGCCGGTCATCGATCATTTCGATCATGTCGGCATCCCGATCATCGCCATAACCGGCAAAGCCCGGTCGATGCTGGGGGAAGCCGCAACCGCACCCCTCGTCCTGCCGCACTGGCCGGAGGTCGGGCCTGAGGCGGTGGCGCCAACGACGTCGACGACCATGACCCTTGCCTTGGGTGACGCTTTGGCGATGACCGTGATGAAGGAAAAGGGCTTCACCCGCACCGACTTCGGCCGCCTGCATCCTGGCGGCTCGCTCGGCGCGCGCCTGAAGCCGGTCAAGCGACTGATGCACGGCGGTGATCAATTGCCGCTCGTCGACCAGGACACAAACATGCACGACGTCATCGTCACGATGTCGGAAAAGCGCCTCGGCGTGGTCGGCGTGACCGACGCGGGCGGCAGCTTGATCGGCGTGATCACGGATGGCGATTTGCGCAGGCACATGGAAAAGGGGCTCGATCACCCGGCGTCAGTGTTTATGTCCGCCAGTCCCAAGACCGTGTCGCCGGATTCGCTCGTCGATGATGCGCTGACCCTGTTCGAAGAACATCGCATCACGACACTATTCGTGGTCGACGGGGGCAAGCCGGTCGGCGTCCTGCACATTCACGATTGCCCGGCGGTGCGATGAACACGGTCATCCTAATTCCGGCGCGCTATGCCTCGACCCGCTACCCAGGAAAGCCGCTGGTGGAGCTGAAAGGCTGCCAAGGCACAGCCAAGACTCTCATCCAGCGCAGCATCGAGGCCGCACGGCGTGTGCCCGGCGTCAGCGGCGTCTTCGTTACCACCGATGATGACCGCATCGCCGATGCCTGCGCCGGGTTTGGAGTCGGTGTCCTCATGACCTCTCCGGAGTGCCGGAACGGCACGGAGCGTTGCGCCGAGGCCGCTGCGCAACTGTACGAGCCGGACCTCGTCATCAACTTCCAGGGCGATGCGTTGCTGACGCCCCCGGGTTTCGTAACCGCGCTCATCGATCATATGGATGCGAACCCGAATACCGATGTCGCGACCCCGGCCATGCGGCAACGCGCTTCCGAGGTGCGGGTGTTGCAGGCCGAGGAAGCTCAAGGTCGCGTTGGCGGTACTAGCGTCGTTACGGCCAATGATGGCCGCGCGCTTTATTTCTCGAAGAAGCTCATCCCATATCTTCCAAAAGGCGCCTTGGATGGGGAACTGTCGCCGGTGCGCCTCCACATCGGCATTTACGCCTATCGACCGAGCGCCCTTGCGACTTACGTCGCGACGCCGATCAGCGATCTTGAGCAGCTAGAGGGGCTCGAGCAGCTGCGGTTCCTCGCTGCGGGAATTCCGGTGGATGTTGTCGAAGTTGACACCCCACCCTTCACCCTCCGCGAGTTGAACAATCCCGAGGATGTCGAGCCGATTGAGGCCGCGCTGGCTGCGGCCGGCCTAGAATGAGTTTTTGGGACTCGCTGGATCCGAAATATTCGGTGATCCTGTGCGACATCTGGGGAGTGGTTCACGATGGCGTGAATCTCTACCCGGGCTCGGCGGACCGGCTCCGCGAGTGGCGCGAGCAAGGGCGCAAGGTTATCCTGATTACCAATGCACCGCGAACCGCCGAGGCCGTCGAGGCTCAGCTCGGCAAGATCGGGCTGCCGCGCGACGCCTGGGACGGAATCGCCACAAGCGGCGAGGCGGGCATCGACGCGATCAAAACGTTGGCGCACCCGACCGGCTTCCTTGGCACCCGTCAGGACCGCCGGATCCTTGAGGATCACGACCTATCCTTTGTCGAGAGCGCCTTCACCGACATTGCCGTTACGGGGCTCGATGATGAGCGCGAGCGGGTCGAGGAATATCGAGCACAGCTTGAAAGCTTGGCAGCGCGCGACGTCCTTTTTCACTGCTTCAACCCCGATCGGATCGTCGTCCGCGGCGGAGTGACCGAGCCGTGCGCCGGCGCACTGGCCGATATCTATGAAGGCATTGGCGGCCGCGTCGAATGGTACGGCAAGCCGTTCCACAGCATCTACGATTACGCTATGAGCCTGGCCGGCAATCCGCCGCATGAGGCGGTGCTGGCGGTCGGCGATGCGCTCATTACCGACATGCTCGGCGCTGCTCGCCAAGGCTTCGGCGCCGTGTTCGTGCAAAGCGGAATTCATGCCGGCGAACCTTTTCCCGACGACTTCGCGCCACAATATGGCCTTGGCGACTGGTCACCGGTGGCCGTCGTCGACTCGCTCCGCTAAAGGCAGACCATGCAAATTCACGGCCGCAAGATCGGGCTGGACCAGCCCATTTTCCTCATCGCAGGTCCCTGCGTCATCGAGAGCGAGGAGCTGCAGCTCCGTACCGCCGAGCGGCTGAAGGCAATTACCGACAAGCTCGGGATCCTGTTTTTCTTCAAGTCGAGCTTCGACAAGGCAAACCGCTCTTCGGACAAGAGCTTTCGCGGTCCCGGCATGGACGAGGGACTGCGCATCCTCGAGAAGGTCCGCGACGCGCTCGGCGTGCCGGTGTTGACCGATGTCCACGACATTCCGCAGATCAAGCCGGTCGCTGAGGTGGTCGACATTCTTCAGACGCCGGCCTTTCTCGCCCGCCAGACCGACTTCATTCATGCGGTCGCCGCCAGCGGCAAGCCCGTGAACATCAAGAAGGCCCAGTTTATGGCCCCGCACGACATGAAGAACGTGGTCGAGAAGGCGAAGAATGCGGCGCAGGCGGCGGGCATCAACGAAGAGACCATCATGGTCTGCGAACGCGGTGCCTCCTTTGGCTACAACAATCTCGTCTCGGATATGCGCGGCCTCGCCATCATGCGGGAGACTGGTTGTCCGGTCGTGTTCGACGCCACGCACAGCGTGCAATTGCCGGGTGGGCAGGGGACGAGCTCCGGAGGGCAGCGCGAACACGTGCCGGTATTGGCGCGCGCTGCGGTCGCCGCTGGCATCAGCGGTCTCTTCATGGAAACGCACCCCGATCCGTCGCAGGCGCTCAGCGACGGACCGAACGCCTGGCCACTGGACCATATGGAAAGCCTGCTGACCACTCTGGTGACGATCGACAGGACCGTGAAGGAAGCGGGATTCGAGGAAATGGCGCTGTGACGCTCAACACGGTCTTCATCCAGGCCAATGCCCGGCAGATGCTGGGCGCCAAGATCAGCGCGCTCAGCTACAAGAAGGCAAGCCGTCGGCCCGACAGCTTCGACGTCCGGATCATGGATGCGGCCAAATATCCACGCCTGATGCAGGAAGGCCAGTCGATCCTGCGCGCCGGCCATATCCGCGATTGGGATCCGGACGACCTACAGAGCTTCACCCCGCTGCGTTTCGCGCCGCCGAGCCTGATGAAGTTCCGGGGCAGGGCGCTGGTCACCGATCCCGATTGCTTCGGTGTCGGCGATGTTGCGGACCTGTTCGATCGCGACATGAGTGGCAAGGCGATCATGGCGGTCGCCCGGCCCGGCCATAACCGCCGCAATGACTACATCGCCACGTCGGTCATGCTGCTCGACAATGCGAAGTTGAAGCATTGGCAGTTCGATCAGCTGCTGGACGATCTCTTTGCCAAGCGCTTCGATTACATCGACTGGATCGAACTGAAGCGCGAGGACCCGGCGACGATCGGCTTCCTGGAGCCGGAATGGAACGATTTCGACCGGCTGACGCCGGATACCAAGATCCTGCACACGACCAAGCGTCGGACCCAACCTTGGAAGGCCGGGCTGCCAATCGATTACACGTTGCGCGAGCGCGGGCCATTGGATTTCCTGCGCCGGCTGAAGCGACAGCGCTATGAGCGCCACCCCGATTCCAACCAGGAGGCGCTGGTCTATTCGCTGCTCGCCGATCTCGTCGACCGGGGCGACGTTTCCAAGCAGGAGCTGGTGACCGAGATGGCCGCCAATCACGTCCGCCACGATAGCCTTGAACTGGTCGATCGCTACCGTGGCTGGAACGGCCTAGCCGAGGTCGCCTAGCAGGTTCCGGACTGCGCGAGCGGCCGTCTCGACCGGGTTCTCGACCTTGGCGGCGACCGGCGCGTCAACAGTGCCGATGATCTTCTCTTCCTGAAGGTAGTTCCAAAACCTCCTGAGGTCGCGGCGGCGCGCATCGGGTCCGGACTCCAGCGGCGCCTCACCCAGCTTGCGGCGCCCCTTCTCGTCCTGCTGGATCGGCACCAGTCCAACCGGCTTCCCGGTAAGGATTGCCTCCGAAAGCATAGAGACGCTGTCACCGGTGACGAAGATCTCGTCGGCCTGGTCGAGCAGGACAGGAAAACGCGGAAAGGCTCCTTCGACCAGGGTGGACTTCGCCGAAAGGACGCCCCGGACTGCCTTGGAGACTTCGGGATCGGTGCGTCTGCTGGTGGCGACGATGAGCGTGCCGTCGTTCGTTTGGAGGCGCTCTACCGCCTCCGCGACACGTTCAGCCGATAACGACCAGTATTTGGTCGCACCGCCAATTGCGAGCAGCCTTCGTGGTGACGGCAAGGCGGCGAGCCAGGCCGCTTCTTTATCCGTTGCGATGGGGGCAGTCGAAAACCTGCTCATCGCCAACGGCAGCAACAGGACGTTTTCGCCCGGCGGAACGGGATATTGCCGGGTGGTGATGACAAGGTCGAACAGGTTCGGATCGATCCTAGGATGCCCAATGCGGACCAGCTTGGTTTGGCCCCGGCTTTTGCGCTTGATCCAGCGGGCGACAGGCACACTGCGACGGCCGATGGCGATCACCAAGTCGGGCCAAGGCTTGTGGAGTTCCTTTCGACTCTTTGAGTCCAACGTCGCCGCTGTCCCGGGAAGCCAGACACTGAGCGCCTGCAGCGGATTGTAGCTGAGAGTCCGCGTCTCGAAGGGCAGTTCCAGCGCCTCGGCGAGCGCGAGCGCCTGATTGTTGTCGCCGGTTCGAGGTCCGAGCAACACCCAGACTCGAGACCCTCTCATCGCCCTCGGATCCGTCGATGTTCAGTTCTCAAGTAAAAGACCTGAACGCCGACCATCACGAGATTGCCGATTACCATGGCCGCCGCGGCGCCCTGAACATCGAAGCGCCAGCACAGCGGGGCAATTATTGCCAAGTAAACCAAAGTGCCGACGAGACGGGACTTCAACGTCGCGTCGGGGCGGTCGAGGGCGAGAAGCATTGGTATCAACGGAAAGCTCAGAATCGCGATTAGCGGAATTCCGATCATCACAAGGAGGATCGGGTAAACTCCCAGGAAGTCCTTGCCGAACAAGACCCTGATGAGAGGTTCGCCGCCAATAACGAGGATCAGCACCGCAGCCATTCCAAACCCGCCGGCCAATGCCGTGGCGCGAAGCATGAGACGCCACGGATGCTTGGTGGCCGCGTCCATCCTCACGACCTCGGGATAGTAAGCCTTCGCAAGCAAGTCGGCAGGTTTGCGTGCGCTGTCCGCAAGACTGGAGGCAAGGCGGTAAAGAGCGGCGCTGGCGGGTCCAAGTAACCCACCGACAATGAGCCGCGCCAGCGGCCCCCAGGCGCTTTCGAGCGAGTAGGTCAGGTTGGTTTGCACCGCAAAGCGCCAGCCATTCTCCAAGTCACTGGGACGCAGTGTCGGTCGGATTCCTGCGCCTAGTCCCCGCCGGCCAAGCTCTCGCCAGGTGATGAACCACATGTAGAGGTCACCCGCGAGGTCGGTCGCGAACCAGATTGCGACGAATGCCGGAAACGACCAGCCTTGCCAGAAGCCAATGCCGGTCAGGACGCAGCGAGCGATGGGGGTCACTGTCCCCTGCCAACTGATGAGGTCGAACCGATCCATCGACCGCATCATCCCGGTCGGGCTTGAAGCACCCATGGTCGGGACCAGCAGGCAGTAGATAAGCGCGAGATTCAGATACCGGTTGTCGAGCCCAAACCAGCCGCCGATGAAGGGCAAAAGCGCCATAGCGGCGGCCATCCCGACCAGCCCGCTGAGCAAGTCCAGCCCCATGGCAAAGCTGGCTGCATTCTTGAACCCGCGCGGGTCGCCCTTGGCAAGTGCAGCGGCGCCGTATCGTACGACCAACTGCCAGCTCTGGAATTTAGCCAGCCCGTTGGCGGCCTGTGCATAAGAGGCGATCAGGATCAGTGTGCCGAAACCCTGCAGCCCCAATGAACGGCTCGCGAAAGCAAGAGTGCCAATCGCTGCGATGGCTGCAATCCCTTTGGATACAGCGAGATACGATGTATTTTTGAGGAGCGACCGGAAATGCTGGTCGTTGAACCAATGTCTCATTGCAACCCGGTGCGCGAAAAGTCTGGCGGGGAATTAGCTGAAAGCTTGGGCGCTGTCGCCCCCTATGCGCGGTGCTGGAATTGCAGGCGGGACGAAGCGCACCTACATGGCGGCTATGCTTGATCTCGATCGAATTCGCGAAGCACCGGTGACGCAATCGCCCTATCCCTTTTTCGTGGTGCCCCAAGCGGTCAACACGAAGGAGGCCCGCAAGGCGGCCAAGGATTTTCCGGCGATCGAACGTCCCGGCGCTATCGATCTCGAGGACACCGAATATGGTCCCGAATTCGCCTTGCTCGTCGATGACTTGAGAAGCGACGCCTTCCGAAAGCTGGTGGGACAAAAATTTGGCCTCGACCTCGAAGACCGGGATATCGTCATCAACGTTCGCGGACAGATGCGGCTGACCGACGGCAATATTCACACCGATACGCCATCCAAGCTCGTCACGGTCCTGCTATACTTCAATGAGCCGGGGCAGGCGGACGCAACAAGCCTGCGCATCCTCAACAATGGCCGCGACCTCGACGATTACGTCGCCGAAATCCCGCCGGACCTTGGCACCATGGTTGCCTTCAAGGTCACGCCCGACTGCTGGCATGGTCACAAAGCAGTGCCCGGCAAGCGGCTATCACTACAGATGAACTACCTCAGCGGCATCAAGACGCGCGGCAAACACCAACTGGGCCATCGCATCATCGGACGGATGAAACGAAAGCTCGGGCGCTTCATCGGCCAGATGTAAACCCTATTCAGGCCGGTTCGGCGACGCCCTGTTGGACGACCTTGTCGGCCAGGGTGCCGTTGAGCTCGGCCAAATGGTCGAACTCGGCTTCGTAAGTCGCCAGACCCTGGCTGAGCGAGCGCAATTCGGCTTCGAGGCCGGTCAGCTCGGCTTCCGGGATCAAGGCTTCGACACGATCCCAGCCCGGCCAGCCTTCGCGCGGCCCGAGGCCAAGCATCTGACCGCGCCGCGAGGCAACCGTCGAACTGACCCGCGAGGTCGATGCCGACGGCGTGACAACCACGATTTTCTGCACCGGCTCCAAGAGGTGAGGCGTCGCAGCCGCCAGCGCGTCGCTCATCGCGATCCGGCCCGCGGTCCGAAAGGCCAGTTCCGAACTGTCGACCGAATGATAGCTGCCATCCACCAAAGTCACGGAGACATCCACGACCGGGAACCCGCCTAGCGGGCCCTTGTCGAGAGCGTCCTTCACGCCTTGCTCCACTGCCGGGATATACTGGCGCGGGATGGAACCGCCGTGGATCTTTTCCTCGAACTGGAAGCCCTCACCACGCGTCAGGGGCCGGATTTCGATGATGACATCGCCGAACTGGCCGTGGCCGCCCGACTGCTTCTTGTGTCGGCCATGCTGCTTGACCGGCCGGCGGATACTCTCGCGATAGCCGATCGAGCAGGGCTGGGATGAGACTTCAACCCCGTAACGCCGCTTGAGCCGGGCGGTGACAAGGTTGAGATGTTCGTCGTTGACGCCGCGCAGACGGAGTTCGTGGCTGGCGTCGTCATGCTCGATGCTGAGCGCCGAATCCTCTTCGGCAAGCTTGGCGAGCGCGCTCGCGAGCCGGACGTCATCCTTCCGGTCGGCGGGACGGACGGCGATCTTGGCGTTGCGCGCCGGCAATGTGACTTCGAGGTCTGGCGGGAGGGCACCCTTCGACAGCCACTGTCCCGCCTTGAGTTCATCCGCCTTGCCGACGGCGACGATGTCGCCGTTCGAAGCTTTTGCGACCTTGGCGGTCTTTTCGCCCTGAACGGAGAAGAGCGCGCCAAGGCGGACTGCGTCATCGCGACCCTTGAGGTCGACGCCCTCGGCGATCTCGCCGCCAAGGGCCCTCGCGAGCGCCAGACGGCCCACCGACCCGCCATGGTTGATCTTGAAGGCGTAGAGTGACGGATCGCTGACCGATAGGCGACGTGCCGTCGTATCGGGCCCGGGGGCTTCGTGCCGCAAGGCCTTCAGGAGACGGCGAACGCCCCAACTGCTCGATGCCGACCCGAACAGCAAGGACACGCCAAGATTCTCGCCGGTTTCGCGGGCGAGGTCGGTGAAGATGGTGTGCGCTTCCGGCGCCTGGTCCATCAGCAATTGCTCGAGCAATGTGTCATCATGGTCGGCGAGCCGCTCCAGCATTTGCGTGCGGGCCTCCGCCTCGCGCTGCTGGACTTCCTCGGGCATGGCGATCTGCTCGGAGGCGGCTCCGGGCCGGTAATGATAGGCGCGCTCGAGTGCGAGATCGACGAAGCCGGAGATCTTTTCGCCGTCCCAAATCGGAATCTGCCGCGCGATGAGTGGAGAGACGCTCATCGGCTGGAGCGCGGTCAGGAGATCGCGGACCCGGCCGCGGGCCTGGTCGATGCGGTTGACGAAAATGAGGTGCGGGATGCCGAGCTCGTCGAGCATCCGGAGCGCCGGCGCGGCCAAGGCCGCGCGGGCGGGATCGGGATCGACGACGACGATGGCGAGATCGGCGATGGCGACGGCATGGGCGCCGTCGGCCGCGAAGCCGATCGAGCCGGGGACGTCGAGGATGGCGAAATGCTCGCCGAGATAGTCGAAGTTGAGGAGGTTGAGTTCGGTCGAGCCGCCTCTGGCCCGGGCTTCAGGACTCGAATCGCCGACGCTGGATCCGCTGTCGGTCGACCCCTGCCGGTCGGTCGTGCCGGATGCGAAGAGGAGCGCTTCGGCCAGGCTTGTCTTTCCCGCGCCGGCCGGTCCGACCAGCGCGATTACTCGGGTGCCATTTGCAGCTTGTCCAGGCATGCGACTCTCCTTCGTCCGAATGCGGGCGCCGAGTCGCGCGAGGCGCTCAGGGCGCTCTCCAAACATCCAGCGTCGGACTCTTTGCGAACGAAGGCAAGTGGGGATTATCGCGCACACGGAACGGTTTGCCCTTAAGTTCGCAAAAGTCACAAAAGTCTCGGGATGAAGCGCCATTTTACCGCCTTCAGAGCGCGACGATGCGCGGCTGGCAGCGGCCGATGACGGTTTCGACCAGGCGGTCCGCTTCGGCCTGATAGTCGGCCTCGGCCGCTTCAACCCGGCGATCGCGCTCAGCCCGCGCGGCGTCGAGCTCGGCCATGTCCTGGCGATGCAGGCGGCGAGAAACGGCCGTGCGGCGATACCCCTCAATCTCGTTCGGGCGACCACTCAACATGGCAATGGCCAACCGGTCACTCTTCCGATGTTCCACCTTCACCAGCTTGCCGCGGCGATAGACCGGCACCCAGGCGCCGGAGATGGCCCGTTCGAGCGCGTCGCATCTGAGCCTTTCCATGCCGATGTCCAACGCATCGTCCCAGGCCCGTGCAAAATCGTCCGCACCCTCGGCATCGAGCAGCCGATAAGCGGACCGCGCCGTCATGCCGATGGCCTTGGCCGCAGCCGACACGCTGCCGCATTTGGCAAGGGCGGCGATGAATTCGCGCTGGCGCTTCTCCGTCCAGCCGTTCCGCCGCTGGCGGCGCCGGGGGACAGCCGCGAAGTCTATCGCGGGCTCGGCGTCAGGGTCGGTGGCAGCCAGCGCGTCCTGCGGCAGCAGGTCGGGGAATTGCGGTATGTCCATGGTTTCCTCCCAGGCGAAAGCGGGAGGCCCCGAAGGCGTATCAACGAAGGGAAGTGTAGGACAGAAAAATGCTGCGATGCGGTAGTGTCTGCTTTCGACCCAAACCTGCCGCCAGGAGCGAGCGGGAAGGCTATCCAACATCCAGAAGATAGTCCGCCAAGTCTGCGGCTGCTGAAAACGACTGCGGTGAGCGATTATCACCGATGCGCTTGGCGATGTAGTCGAACATTTCGGCCCGTTCCGTCGGTGAAAGAGCTTCCTTCATTTGGGAGTCATACGGCGCAACAATCGGCATCGTTTCATCTGCCGCCAGAGCCACGTCGACCAAGGCTATTGCCGCCTGCAAGGGTGGGAAAAGGCCCCTGTGCTGGAAAGCCAGCGCAAAGGACTCTGCCCACGGAAACACATCGTCGCCGTCTCGTATGGTCTCACGGGCCAACGAATGAAGCCGTCGAAACTCATCCGTCAGTTGCTCGCCAGCGGCGACCCGCGATTCCAAAGCGTGAAAGTCTGCGATTGTCATGGCGAAGGGCTAACCGGCTTAGAGTCCGGTTTCCACCCAAATCGGACTCTTGCACTGCAGCAAAAAGCGCCAGATTCGGACTGGGACGACCTGTTCGAGACGATCAATGCCTGAAGGCAGCGGGATTGACCTGGCGGTCACTTCGTTCCCCGCTTTCGCGGGAATGACGTGGAGAGGCGAATTTCCGGCTTCGCGGGATGAGGTGGAAGGGCTCATGTCCGCTTTCCACGGATTCCTGCCGCTAGATCACTAGAGTCAGTCTTCGACCCAAAGCGGGCTAAACTTTAGACGCGGGCACGCAGGCGTAGGCGCGACATCATCCCCACGATGCTTTCTGCTGACCTTTCGAGCGCCAAGGCAATTTCCGCAGATGACTCTCCGTCATCCAATCGGTTTCGCAGTGCGGAAATGTCGGTCTGCGTCCAGCGTCTCTCGGGTGTCATGCCGTGCCCCTAGCACAGCGCGTCTCAATTACACGATGTTTCAATGACGGCCTTCGACCCATTGCGGACATTAAGGCCGCCGCCAAAATCATAATTCAATCCCCACGAACTCCGCGCCGGCACGATGTCGAGAAAAAGGAGCCAGTTCTCCCGAACTGACTCCTTCCCCCGCTTTTAGCTCTGGCGGCGGAAGCCATTACGCGGCTGCCGCCCCATAAGCTTAGGCAGGCTGGAGCTTCACGGCGCAATCGGCGCCCGCGTCGTTCTTGCCGACCTCATAGGACAGGCGGCGATCGGTCTTCGGAGTCGTTGCGTCGCCCCAATTCACTGCGCTCTTCTCGAAATGCAGCTCGGCATTGCCGTTTTCCGGCTTGATGATGCCCTTGCCACTGACTTCGTCGAACTTTTGGATTTTCCCGAACAACATGATTTGTTCCTTTCAAGGGCCCGCTGCCGGATGGCCCGGGCGATGGCTAGAGAAGCCAAGAGAGGGGGAAAGGAGCGGCTTAGCGCCAAGCACCGTCATTGCGACTGGTAGCCCGACCAAGGTGGCGCTCTTTAATACTGATACAAGGGGGCGCCCCAGGCCACATTGGGGGCTCGTCGTGGCATTCCACCCTCTCGCATCAATAAGCGAGAATCGCGCGCCGCCTTACGTCCGCTTTCGACCCACAGCTGCCATTAGCTAAACTATCTTTGTCATCCCGGCATTCGCGGGGATGACGGGAGGGGGTCTTCAGGCGGCGAGTTGGTCCAGTTGCTCGCTGATTTCCAGCCAGCGGGCTTCGGCGGCTTCCAGGTCCGCCGCAGCCTGGGCACGGCGGCGGCTCAGCTCCGAGATCGGAAGCGAAGCGAGGGTCGGTTCGGCAGCGGCGGGGTTGGCCATGGCCTGGTCAAGCGCCTGGCAGTGCGAGGCGAGGCGGGCGCTTGCGGCTTCGGCTTCGGCGGCGGCTCTCTTGAGCGCGCTGGCATCTTCGCGGGCCTTGTTGTTCGCCTTGCTGTCGGCCTTTGAAAGCTTCGGGCCCTTGTCTGCCTTTGGCTGGTTCCGGCCGAGGATGAAGTCGATGTAGTCGTCGATGCTGCCCGGATAGTCGACGGCGGCCCCCTGATCGACCAGCACCAGGCGGTCGGCGGTCAGTTCGACCATGTGGCGGTCGTGGCTGATGAGGATGACGGCGCCGTCGTAGCCGTTGAGCGCCTGGACGAGCGCCTCGCGGGCATCGACGTCCAAGTGGTTGGTCGGCTCGTCGAGGATGAGCAGGTGCGGTGCGTCGCGCGTGATGAGCGCGAGGGCGAGACGGGCGCGCTCTCCGCCGGATAGCTTGCCGACAAGAGTGGTCGCTTTTTCGCCCGAGAAACCGAAGCGGCCGAGCTGGGCGCGGACGGCGCCGGGCGTGTGGCCCTCCATGGCACGGGTCATGTGCTGGAGCGGCGTTTCGTCGCCGTGGAGCTCTTCGACCTGATACTGGGTGAAATAGCCGACCTTCATCTTGCCCGACGCGTTCATGGCGCCGGCCATGGGCGTAAGCTGGGCGGCGAGGAGGCGGGCGAGCGTGGTCTTGCCGTTGCCGTTGCGGCCGAGCAGCGCGACGCGGTCGTCGGGATCGATGCGCAGGTTCAGCCGCTGCAGGATCGGGGTATCGGCGGCATAGCCGACCGCGGCCATGTCGAGCGTGATCAGCGGCGGGCGAAGCTCGCTGGGGTTGGGGAAGTCGAAGCTGAGGCTTGGGTCTTCGGCGAGGGCGGCGATCGGCTGCATCTTCGTCAGCATCTTGGCGCGCGACTGGGCCTGTTTGGCGGTCGAGGCGCGGGCGCTGTTACGGGCGATATAGTCCTGCAGGCGCGCGCGCTGGGCATCCTGGGCGGCGCTGGCGGCGGCGAGCTGCGCGGCGCGCTCGGCACGCTGCTTCTCGAAGCCGTCGTAATTGCCCGAATAGAGGCTGATCTTGCCACGTTCGAGGTGGAGGATCGTGTCGACGACATTGTTCAGGAGGTCGCGTTCGTGGCTGATGACGACGAGCGTGCCCGCATAGCCCTTCAGGAAATTCTCCAGCCACAAAGTCGCTTCGAGGTCGAGGTGGTTCGACGGCTCGTCGAGCAACAGGATGTCGGGCGCGGAGAAAAGGAGGGCGGCGAGCGCGACGCGCATCTTCCAGCCGCCGGAGTAACTGTCGAGTGGGCGCCCCTGCATTTCGTCATCAAAGCCGAGGCCGAGCAGGATCCGGCCGGCGCGCGACGGGGCGCTGTAGGCGTCGATGGCGAGCAGGCGGTCGTGGATGTCGCCGAGGCGATGGGCATCGGTGCAGTGCTCCGCCTCATCGAGCAGCGCGGCGCGTTCGGTATCGGCGGCGAGGACGGCGTCGAACGGGGTGGTGGTGCCGCTCGGCGCTTCCTGGGCGATGTAGCCGAGCCGCGTGCGGCGGGGCATTTCGATCTCGCCCTCATCTGCCTCGAGCTGGCCGACGATGACTTTCATCAGCGTCGACTTGCCGGCGCCGTTGCGGCCGATCAGCCCGACCTTGCTGCCGGGGGTGATCGACGCCGAAGCGCGGTCGAGGATTGCGCGCCCGCCGAGGCGCACCGTGATACCGTTGATTGTGAGCATGGCGAGGCCCCTAGCGGGCAATCAAGGCAAACCCAAGACGCCCGAAAGGAATTTGGCGGATCAGGCCGCCGGAAGCAGCCGCTGTTCGCCCGCGAGCCTGATCAGCGCGGCCTGCAGCTTCTCGAACGCGCGCACTTCGATCTGGCGGATGCGTTCGCGGCTGACGCCGTAGACCTGGCTCAGGTCTTCAAGCGTCTGGGGCTCGTCGACCAGGCGGCGTTCAGTGAGGATATGGCGCTCGCGCTCGTTCAGGCTCTCCATCGCATTGGCGAGGAGTTCATGGCGAACCTGACGCTCTTCCTCGTCGGCGATGATCTCGTCCTGAAGCGGCTCGTCGGAAACCAGGAAGTCCTGCCACTGGCCTTCGCCGTCCTCGCTGCTGCGCAGCGGGGCGTTGAGGCTGGTGTCGCCGCCCATGCCCATGCGGCGGTTCATCGAGACGACTTCCTCCTCGCTGACGCCGAGATCAGTGGCGATCTTGGTGACGTCCGCGGGCTTCAGGTCGCCCTCGTCGAAGGCGTTGATCTGGTTCTTCATGCGGCGCAGGTTGAAGAAGAGCTTCTTCTGGTTCGCTGTCGTGCCCATCTTCACGAGGCTCCAGGCGCGCAGGATGAATTCCTGGATCGAGGCGCGGATCCACCACATGGCGTAGGTGGCGAGGCGGAAGCCCCGGTCCGGCTCGAACTTCTTGACGCCCTGCATCAGCCCGACATTGCCCTCGGAAATGAGGTCGCTGACCGGCAGGCCATAGCCGCGGTAGCCCATGGCGATCTTCGCCACGAGGCGAAGGTGGGAGTTGACGAGCTTCGCCGCCGCATCCGTGTCGTTATGCTCGCGCCAGCGCTTGGCGAGCATATACTCTTCCTCCGGCGCTAGGATCGGGAACTTCTTGATTTCGGCAAGGTAGCGGTTGAGCCCGGCTTCCCCGCCCGAAGCGGGGATCGAGATCGCGCGTTTTGCTGCTTGTGCCATGCTCTTCGTCATTCTCCCTGCGCCGGGACCGTCTGTGCGGCCCCTAGCCGTTGAATTCTTATACACCAAGTGCCGTGAACAGTTCCTGCATGTCCGACGGAAGGGCGCTCTCGAACGACAAACGTGCCTTCGTTACGGGGTGAGTGAACCCAAGGCCGGCAGCGTGAAGCGCCTGGCGATGGAAGTCCAATTGATTAAGCAACTTTCTGTGAACGCTTTTCCCGCGCCCATAGACGGGGTCGCCCAATAATGGATGGCCGATGGAGGCCATGTGAACCCGCACCTGGTGGGTGCGGCCGGTCTCAAGCCGGCATTCGACCAGGGCCGCATTCTTAAGAACCTTCAGGCGCTTCCAGTGCGTTACTGCGCGCTTGCCGCGATTGCCTTCGACGATGGCAATCTTCTTGCGATCGTGCGCCGAGCGGGCGAGCGGGGCGTCGACCTTGCCCTCCGCGGTCATCGGCACACCGTTGACGATGGCGAGGTAGCGCCTGTCGATGCTGTGCGCCGCGAACTGCTTGGCGAGGCCTTCGTGCGCGACATCGGTCTTGGCGACGACGAGTAGCCCCGACGTATCCTTGTCGATGCGATGGACAATTCCCGGTCTTGCCACTCCGCCGATCCCCGAAAGACGGCCGGCGCAGTGGTGGAGCAAGGCGTTGACCAGGGTCCCTTCGCGATTGCCCGCTGCAGGGTGGACGACCAGGCCCGCTGGTTTGTCGACGACGAGGAGATGCTCGTCCTCGAAGACAATGTTCAGCGGGATGTCCTGCGGCGCGTTATGCGCCGGCTCGGGCGCGGGGATAGCGAGGCTGAAGCTTTCGCCGCCCTTCACCTTGGCGGACGGGTCGCGGACGGCTGTGCCTTCGCGCTCCAGTGCGCCCGCGTTGATCAGGGCCTTGAGGCGCTCGCGCGACATGGTCGGAACCGCATCGGCGAGTGCACGGTCGAGCCGCCAGCCCGCATGGCCGGCGTCGAGCGAGACAGATATGATGCTGTGCCCCCCGGCCATTCCCTACAAATGTGGTATGATTTCAATTCGATTCAAGGGGCCCGGAGTGGCTACGAGGCGAAGTCCCTCTCGAACGCTTCCGCCTCGCTGATCGCGCCAACCTGTTCGAGGAGGCGCTCGACATCGGCATGAAGCGCCTGGAGCTGGGTCGTCAGCGCCGCGCGGGCCGCGGGCGACTCATCCTCGCGCAGTTCCTGCTCGGAGACGCGGTCGATCGCGAAACGGAGCTCGCGGATGGCCGAGACCAGCTGTTCGGTTGGCTTCATGACGTCAGCAAAAATCGGCTCCTTCGCGCCAATAGTCAACAAAGCAGGTTAAATCTGGGCGGGTTGCGCTCCGGCGGAGGTTGAAGCATCAACCGGACCCATGAACGCCGTCGACCTCGCCAGCCTGCTCTGCTCCCGCTTGTGCCACGACCTGCTTTCGCCGGTCGGGGCGCTGAATAACGGCCTCGAACTGATGGCCGACGAGCAGGACCCGGAGATGCGCGAGCGTTGCCTGGAGCTGCTCAACGAGAGCGCCCGAGCGTCGGCAAGCAAGCTGAAATTCTTCCGGCTGGCGTTTGGCGCCGCCGGCGGGTTCGGTGACCAGATCGATACCCGGGAAGCGCGGGCAGCGCTGGAAGGGCTGTTCGGCGCCGATAAGCGCGTCCAACTCGGATGGATGGTCGCCGACGACGAGCTTCCGAAAGGGGCGGTCAAGCTGCTCCTCAACCTCGCGCTGATCGCCGGCGATGCCTTGGTCCGCGGCGGCCGGCTGGATGTCGGGGCAGAGCGAGGGAATGGCGGGCTGGAACTGGTCATCCGTGCCGAAGGGCCGCGCATCCTGCTGGACCCGACGCTTCGTGAAACGATCGCCAAAGGCAGTAGCGACGGCAATGTTGAGCCGCGCGCTGCAGGAGCGTGGCTGGCGCATGAGTTGGCGAACCAGGCACGCGGCGAAATCCGGCTCTCGGGCCCGGCCGACGAGGTGCTTTTGATCGGCGTCACGCTTCCCAACCAGGGATAACGGCGCGTTAACTCCTTAGCCCCATAAGGCGGCGCTGAACACGAGCGCGAGGCCTTCAACGCCAATGGATGACCTGATTGCCGATTTCGTGGCCGAGTGCCGGGAAATGTTGGAAGCGCTGGGCGGCGAAATCGTTGCCTGGGAAGCCCAGCCCGATGATCGCGCGCGCCTCGATTCCATCTTCCGCTTCGTCCACACCGTGAAAGGCAATTGCGGCTTTTTCGATTTCCCGCGGCTTGAGGCGCTGAGCCACGCGGCCGAGGATGCATTGGCCGACGTCCGCGCTAGCCGGCGCACCCCGGATGCCGCGCTGGTCAGCGCCGTTCTGGCAATCATCGACCGCATCGGCGAGATGATCGGCTGCATTGAGGCCGGTGAAGACTTTCCAGCCGGCGACGACAGCAGCCTGATCGCTGCGCTCGCGCCCGGAGCTGAAGGCGCTGCTGCACCGGTTGCCGCCGCCATCGCGGAAGGGAAGGGTGGGGCTGCCTCCGCGCCGCGCACGATTCGCCTGTCAGTGGAATTGCTCGACCGGGTCATGAGCGGCGTGTCGGACATGGTGCTGGCCCGCAATGAACTGGCCCGCCGCCTCCGCGAGACTCCAACCGACGTTACCGTCGACGGCGCCTTTGAGCGCCTGTCCGGCATCATCGCGGAAATGCGCGACGCCATCACCCGGACGCGCATGCAGCGGATCGAAAACCTCTTCGTCGCCCTGCCGCGCATGGTCCGCGACCTGTCGGCCGAGCTCGGCAAGCAGGTGCTTGTCGATATCGACGGTGGCGATGTCGAGCTGGACCGCGAGATGATCGAGATGATCCGCGATCCGTTGACGCACATCATCCGAAACGCCGTCGATCACGGCATTGAGACGCCGGCCGACCGCATCAAAGGCGGCAAGCGCGAGATTGGCTTGCTTTGCGTTTCAGCTCGTCAATCCGGCAACCAGATCCTCATCGACATTGTCGACGACGGTCGCGGCATCGACGGGAAGAAGCTGGTCGAGAAGGCGATCTCTTCCGGAGCGCTCGGCAAAGCCGAGGCGTCGGCGCTGTCGCCGCGCGAGCAACTCGCACTGATCTTTGAAGCCGGCCTGTCCACCGCCAAGGAAGTCACCGCCATTTCCGGACGCGGTGTCGGCATGGACGTCGTCCGGTCGAACGTCGAGCGGATTGGCGGTATCGTCGAGGTCGACAGCAAGCTCGGCGAGGGGACTCGCATGACCTTGCGCGTGCCGCTGACCCTGACAATCATTCCGGCACTGACCGTTTCCATCGCCAACCAGCATTTCGCCATCCCGCGCTCGGCAATCGAAGAAATCGTGCGGGTCAACGGCGGTTCGGTAACCCTCGACCGTATCGGCGGAGCGGGCGTCGCGACGATCCGCGGCCGCCGCGTGCCCGAGGTTTCGCTTGCCGAGGTCCTCGGCCTCCAAAGCGGAGTTTCCGACGAGGAAGGCAGCCTGGTCGTGCTGCGTCCCGCAGGCGGCGACGTCTATGCGCTGGCGGTCGATCGAATCCACGATCACGAGGAACTGGTCGTGAAGCCGGCCGCCCCGGCGGTTATGGCGACCGGGCTTTATGCGGGCACTACGCTTGCCGATGACGGCAGCCCAATCCTTCTGTTCGATCCCGCGGGTGTCGCCCAGGTCGGCGGAGTGAAGCTTGAAGCGCAGGAGCGCTCGGCTCGCGTCGTTGAGGTGGCAACCACTACTGCCCAGCGCGACAACAGCGTGTTGCTGTTCCGGGGCCTCGACGGTGGTCGCCGGGCGCTTCGCCTGGCTGTCGTCGACCGTATCGAAGAAGTCGATCGCAAGGCTGTGCGAAAGGCTGCTGGACAGCTTCGAGTCCAGCTCGGGGATACCATCCTGCCGCTCGCCGGCGCCGAGGCGCTCGAGAAGGGCGAAGAGAAGGTTCGAGTCTTCCGCCTCAACGATGGCAGCCACGAAATCGGCTACGCTTTCAGGGAAGTCATCGACCTCATGCCGATGGATGGCGAGCTGATCCCGGCCGACAATCCTGGTGCAGTCAGCGGCGTCACATTGATCGGCGAAGAGCCGGCGGAACTGGTGGACGCTCACTGGCTCTTCTCCAACCATCTGGGCGCGGCCGTGAAGCCGGCCGATCGTGGCGTTTGTCGCCTGCCAAGCGACGACCCCTGGATGCAGAATATGCTTCGACCGATCGTCGAGGCCGCTGGCTATGTCGTGATTGGCGAGGAAGACGAGCTGATCCCCGACCTGGTCATCGCGTCCGATGACAGGCCGGTCGAGAGCTCCGACAAGGCCAAGACCATCGTCCTTCGGTCCGATCCTGAAGGTGAAGATGGCGAGTCCATCTATCGTTACGACCGCGCCGGCCTGCTGATGGCCCTCAAGGCTGCCTCAGGGAGGGGCAAATGAACGAGCTCCTGTTGATCGTTACCGTCGGCGGTAGCCGCGTTGCGCTTCCTGCGGCCGCAGTTGAGTCCGTGGTTGAACTGGACACCCTGATTCCTGTGCCGCGCGCTCCGGCCCACGTGGCTGGCCTGTCGGCGCTGCGCAGCAGAGTGCTGACGGTGATCGACTGCATGCAATCCCTGGAGCTCGGCGCGACCGATTGCACCAACGGCATTCGTGAAGCAGCGGTCGTCGAGGTCGATGGCCACCATTACGCGCTCATCGTCGATGTCGTTGAGGACGTCGTGGAAGCCCTGTCCGACCCCTCTGCCGTCCGCGCCGCAATGGGCGCCGGCTGGGAGCGGGTGTCGAAAGGCATGGTCGAAACAGAGGAAGGCCCGTTGCTCCTGATCGACATCGAAAAGCTGATTGCCGGCACCGCGACAGAAGCGCGCGCGGCTTAAGCCAAAAGTTACCCTTAATAGCTACACCCACACCGAACCGGACGGAAAACGAACATGAAGACCTGCCTGATTGTTGATGACAGCAAGGTGATCCGCAAGGTTGCCCGGCATATCCTGGAGACGCTTGAGTTCCAGGTCGATGAAGCCGGCGACGGCCGCGAGGCACTGACCCGCTGCGAGGCCTCAATGCCGGATGTCGTCCTGCTGGACTGGAATATGCCGGTCATGAGCGGCATGGAATTCCTGAAGCTGCTTCGCCAGCGCGGCCATGCCGACCAGCCGAAAGTCGTGTTCTGCACCACCGAGAATGACATGGCGCATATCCGCGCGGCTCTGGAAGCCGGTGCGGATGAGTATGTGATGAAGCCTTTCGACCGCGAGACGCTCCACATCAAGCTCCAGCTCGTCGGCGTCGCCTGAGGCGGCGCTCGTGAAATCTTCGCTCGCCAGGACGGGGCCAGGCTACGGACGGGGGGAAGCACCTCGCATCCGCCTGATGGTCGTCGACGACTCCATGGTCGCCCGCGCCGTGCTGACGCGCATGCTGGAGGCCGACGGCGGCTTCGAGATTGCCGCCGTTGCCGGGACTGCCGAAGACGCGATCGACGCACTGGCGCAGGTCCGCGTCGACATCATTCTCCTCGACCTGGAAATGCCGGGCGCGGGCGGCCTCAAGTCCATTCCGAAAATCCTTGAAGCTGCGCACGGCGCCCAAGTGATGATCGTCTCTTCGCTGGCCGAGGAAGGTGCCGAGGAAACGGTTGCCGCTCTCGCCCTTGGCGCCGCCGACACGATCCCGAAGCCGGGCACGGGCCGCTTCAACGGTCGTTTCTCGGAAGTGCTGATGGCGAAGCTGCGAGCGCTGGGCCGGGTCGAAAACCAGCACCCGGCGCCGCCGCGTTCCGTCGCCTCGATACCGACCCGCGTGATGCCATTGCGGGCCGAGGCAGTTGGCACCCTCCGGCTGGTCGCCATCGGCGCTTCGACCGGCGGCATTCACGCACTGTCGACCTTCTTCGACGCATTGCCGTCGAAGATCGGCGTGCCGATCCTGGTCACCCAGCACCTGCCCGCGCCCTTCATGAGCGTCTTTGCGCGCCAGCTCAGTAACGCCTCCGGCCGGGAGGCGATCGTCGCCGAAGATGGCCTGCGCCTGCTTCCCGACCGCATCGTCATTGCGCCCGGCGATGCGCACCTGACGGTCGACATTTCTGGCGGCCGGTTGATCGCCCGACTGACGCGCAACCGGGTATCGAGCGGTTGCCTGCCTTCAGTGGACCCCATGCTGACCTCGGCCGCAACATTGCTGGGTTCCGAAGCGCTGGGCATCGTCCTTACCGGAATGGGGCGCGATGGCCTGGAAGGCGCGATGGCGCTGATTGCCGCCGGCGGGTCTGTCATCGTCCAGGACGAAGCCACCTCAGCCGTTTGGGGTATGCCGCGCGCGGTCGCCGACGCGGGCCTTGCCTGCGCCGTGCTGCCGCCTGCCAAGATCGCCCGCCGCGTCGCGGCAAGGGCGGGAGCCGATTGATGCAGGTCAGCGATAGCTCCAGCCGCATCCTCGCCGGCCTGTTGGAAGCGCGTACCGGCCAACAACTTACGATGAACCGGCGCTGGCGGATCGAGACGGCCGTCGCCGGACTGCTGCGCGAGCGCGGAATCGCCACGTTGGACGAGCTCATCACCATCCTTGTAATGGGCCGCGAACCGGCCCTGGCGAACCATGTCGTCGAGGCGCTGTTGAACAACGAAACTTATTTCTTCCGCGACCGGCAGCCGTTCGACCTCCTGGCCGCGCAGGCCCTGCCGGCACTCGCCATCGCACGTGCGGACAAGAAAAGGCTGCGCATCTGGTCTGCAGGCTGCTCGACGGGGCAGGAGGTCTATTCGCTCTCCATGCTGTTCGCCGAAAATCCGATGCAGTGGGCCGGATGGACGATCGATATTCTCGGGACGGACGTGTCCAGCGCGGTCGTCGACCGTGCGCGCAGCGGCACCTACACGCAGTTCGAAGTCCAGCGCGGGCTCGGCATCACCCAGATGATCCGTTGGTTCGAGGAATGCGACGCCGGCTGGCGGGCCGTCGAGCCGCTCCGCAAGCCGGTTCGTTTCCAGGTGCACAACCTCCTCGAGCCGCCGCCGCATCCCGGCCAGTTCGACATCGTCCTCTGCCGGAACGTGCTGCTGTACCTCAGCGCCGAGAAGCGGACTCTTGCCTTTGAACGGTTGGCCTCCGCCCTCGCGCCGGACGGAGCGCTGATGCTCGGCGCGGGCGAGACGGTGATCGGCCAGACGAAGAAGCTTGCCGCGGATCGCGATTGTCGCGGCCTTTATCGCCTCACCGAGGATCCCAACGCCGACCGCCGCGAGCCGCGCGTCGCCTGAGGACTTGACGCCGCACCCGTAAAAGTGACGGATGTCCGCCATGGACTTCGTCGATCGCCCATCGCCCAATTATGACGAGCGGGCGCTGCCGGTGACCATGATTGTCCTCCATTATACGGGCATGCCCGACTGCCAGGGGGCAATGGACCGGCTGACCTCGCCGGAAGCGAAGGTCTCGGCCCACTATTGCGTCGACGAAGACGGCACCGTCTACAGGCTGGTCGACGAGGCCAAGCGCGCCTGGCACGCCGGCAAGAGCTATTGGCGCGGGGTGACGGACGTGAATTCCGCCAGCGTCGGCATCGAGATCGTCAATCCCGGCCATGAATTCGGCTATCGCCCTTTTCCAGACGAGCAGGTCGCGGCGCTGATCCCGCTCGTCTCCGACATCAAGGAACGCCACGGCGTCAGTCGCGGCAATGTCGTCGGCCACAGCGACGTCGCACCCGCGCGTAAGGAGGACCCCGGCGAACTCTTCCCCTGGGACGCCTTCGCCAAGCGGCGCCTGGCGCTGCCGAGCCCGACCCGCGACCTCATGGACCCCTTCTGGACGGACGCCGGCTTCCTGCTCGCGCTGGAGCGGTT
The DNA here is from genome assembly GCF_023516555.1 of Sphingomonas alba. Taxonomy (GTDB): domain Bacteria; phylum Pseudomonadota; class Alphaproteobacteria; order Sphingomonadales; family Sphingomonadaceae; genus Sphingomicrobium; species Sphingomicrobium album. The sequence continues at coordinate 460,854 of NZ_JAMGBD010000001.1, read as the reverse complement.
CGGCTATGAAGTGACGGACAGCCAGAAGGCGGTGATCGCCTTCCAGCGCCGCTTCCGCCCCGACCGGATCGACGGCATCATCGACGGCGAATGCCGGGCCAAATTGCTCGCGCTCTTGTTGCCAAGACCGCAGTAGCAGCGCATCACTCGTCGCTCCTTGGGGGAGACTATTCATGCGCTGGTGGATCGTGTCTCTGGTTGCGGCCGGATTGTCTTCGGCGGTGCCGGCCCAGGCGGCAAGCCACGGCCATTACCTCTTCGTATGGACCGCCGATCAGGCCAAGGTGAGCAACGACTTCCTGGCGGTGATCGATGCCGACCCGGCTTCACCCCATTACGGCAAGCTCGTCGCGGGTGTAGGCACCGACATCAAATCGGTCCGTATCCACCATACCGAATATGAAATGCCAGCCAGCGGCATGCTGTTCGCCAACGATCATGATTCCAATCAGACGGTCGTCTTCGATCTTCGCGATCCCCTGAAACCCAGCGTCGCTGCGCGCTTTTCCAGCCTGGCCGGCTACGGAATGCCGCACAGTTTCCTGCGCCTGCCCAACGGCAACGTCCTCGCCAGCTTCCAGTTCGGCGATCACACTGGCCACGGCGACCACAAGGCGATGATGAACGGCAAGTCCGGCGGGCTGGTCGAAATCGACGATGCCGGCAAGGCCATCCGCGCGGTCGGCAATGCCGACCCGGCGCTGCCGGAAGACGGCCTCTTGCCCTACAGCCTCGCCGTCCTCCCCAAGATCGACCGGGTGGTCGTTACGAACAGCCCGATGCAGGACGCCTACCTGTTGTCGAGCAACACCTATCAAATCTTCCGACTGTCCGACCTCAAGCTTTTGGGCACGTACCGGCTCGATCCGGGTCCCACTGGCAACGGCAATGTCGCGCCGGAGGAGGCGCGCGTCGCTGCTGACGGCTCGGTCTATGTCCAGACCCTGTCTTGCGGTATTCAACGCATTACCGGCCTCGATACGCCCGAACCAAAAGCGAAGCTGGTCCACAAGTTTCCGGGCGATTTCTGTGGCGTTCCGACGATCGTCGGCCGCTACCTTGTCCAAAGCGTGCCCACGATCCACGGTTTCGCAGTTCTGGACATCGGCAATCCCGACGCCGTCCGCGAAGTTTCGCGCCTGACCATCGATGGGGATTTCAGCCCGCACTGGACCGCCTGGGATGCAAAGGCGAAGCGCCTCGTCATCACCTCGGGCAGGCAGGGTGACCGCCTCTATCTCCTCAAGCTTGACCAGAAGACGGGCGCCCTCAGCATCGATGATGGATTCCGCGACACCGACGGCAAACGCGGCTTCAGCTTCGCCACCCGAAAATGGCCACACGGCTGGACCGGGGAAGGCACTCCCCACGGCGCGGTCTTTTCGCGCTAGTTCCAGTTCTCTATAAGACCCGCCGCCAGGGGACCGGGCGGCCGCGTCGAAGCTTGCTTCGCCGAGGAAAGTCCGGGCTCCACGGAACAACGGTGCCGGGTAACGCCCGGCCGGAGGTTCGCCTCCGAGGGATAGTGCCACAGAAAGCATTCCGCCCGGCTTCGGACGGGTAAGGTCGAAAGGGTGCGGCAAGAGCGCACCGCGTCGCTGGCAACAGTGGCGGCACGGTAAACCCCACCGGGTGCAAGACCGAATAGGGGCGGCATATGGGCCTGTTCCGGCTCGTCGCCCGGGTTGGTCGCTTGAGGCGGAGGGCAACCTCCGTCCTAGAGGAATGGTCGCCGCTTTCCCTGTAACGCTCGGGGGAAGTACAGAACCCGGCTTACAGGTCCCCTGGCAATTTTCCCCGATCATCGCCTCGCAAACGGCCCGGTGACGGGCTAGGCTGGAATCCATATGACTCGCCAGAAGAGATCGGACGACTGGGGCTTCCCGCGCTGGCGGCCTTATGGCGCCAAGAGCAGGGACGCCGCCCGCGTACGGCTGTGCGACCGGGTCGGCTGCGACCTGCCCGGCGATCGGCCGGCGCCCAAATCGCCGAACAGCAAGGAGCGCTGGTACTTCTGCGAAGGCCATGCCGCCGAGTACAACAAGAACTGGAATTACTTCGTGGGCCTCAGCAAAGAGGAAGCCGCCAAGCGCGCCGCCGAGGAAGAGGCGGGCGCGTCGGCGTTCCGGCGGTCAGCGCATTACCAGTGGGGCGGCCCCGGCGACGGCACCCGAAGCCGGGACGAGATGCGGGCATTATCGGTGCTCGGTCTCGATAGCGACGCCGAATATAAGGAAATCCGCACCGCTTATCGCCAGCTCGCGAAAGAGCATCACCCGGACCTGAAGCAGGGCGACAAGGACGCCGAGCAGCGCTTCCGCGAGATCCAGGCGGCCTATGACGTGCTGAAGGCTGCCGAGGAGAGGAAGACGGGCAAACCCGCCTGAATGTTGCGAACCGCCTTGCCGCATGAGATGAATGCGGCGGGGGTGGCGTCATGTTCTGGTTCACCAGGCTTACCGCTGAGCGCAGGAGGACCATCGGCCATTGGTTGATGGAATTGGTCATCGTCGTCGCGGGCGTTCTCATCGCTTTGTGGCTTCAGCAGTGGGGCGAGCAGCGCAGAGCGGCTCAGGAAATGAAGGCCGCGGAGGACGCCGTCCACGACGAGGTTCGAGCGTCACTGCAAAGCCTCATCTGGCGCCAGGCCATCAGCAAGTGCCACATCGAACGGGCGGAGCTTCTGAAGTCCATGCTGCAGAAGCCGGGCTCGCATTGGCCGGGCTTGAACGAAAACGCATTGTTGCCGGTCTCGATCGGCGATGCGGCGGGTGTGCAGACCGTCATCCAGGGCGTCTGGACGCGGCCCCACGATGCTTTTACGAGCTCCGCCTGGAGCTCGGCGCTGACGACCGGGGCCTTGGCACCGATGGACCGAAAGCGATTTTCGACCCTGGTCGCGCTTTATGATCAGATCGAGTTTCTGGCCGCCCAGCGCGATCGAGAAGATCGAGCAGCGTCGACATTGTCGGCGCTTACCCTTCCGCAGGAACTGACGCCCGAGACCAGGACACGGATGCTGCAGGCTTTGTACGAGGTCGATAGCGGCCGCTTTATGTTCGCGTTCTCGATACCCGAATTCATGGACCACCTCCGCGCGCTCGGCTGGAACGACAAGGCCGCGATCGACAGGACCATCCGCGAGGATCAGGCTTCTATTCGAGCGCAGGGTGTTAATTGGCGGCCATGCGTGGCCCGCGAACGCAATCCGTTCAACGAGCCGGCGGAACTGCCTAAGGGTTGAGCATGAAGGTTGCGGCGCTGTGGGCGATGGGACGTTCAGGATCGCCGCCATGGGCGATGCCACGGACAAAGCCGATCGATTTGGTGAGCTTGTAGCATTCGCAGCGCGCGACGACGGTTTCGCCCTCGACCGCCGGCCGTAGGTAATCGAGGCGTAGGTCCAGCGTCACGATGGGCTGAAAATGGCCCATCTTGATCCAGACGGCGGTGCCCGACGCAGTGTCGATCAGGCTGACGATCGCACCTGAGGCGAGGATGCCGCTTTCGGGCCTGCCGATCAGCTCGGGTTTCCATGGTAGCGCGAGCTCGGCCCAATCCGGTCCGGAATCGCGATATTCAACGCCAAGGGCACGGCCGTGGCCGACCTTGCGGGCGACTTCGAAGAAGCGGGCGGGGTCGAAGCCCGGTCGTCCGGCGGCGTCCGCCTCTGGGGTTAGCGGCTCACTCATACAGCAAGCCTCTTCGCTGTTTCCTGGATGAGCTTGATCATGTTGGGCACGCCCTGGGTGCGATTGGAGCTTAGCTCGCGCTTCAGGTCGAACGGTTCGAGCTCGGCATGGATGTCGAGGTTGACGATATCTTCCGGCGGGCGGTCCTGAACGATCGAAAGGATAAGGGCGACAATCCCTTTGGTGATCGCCGCATTGCTGTCCGCCAGGAAATGTAACCTGCCGTCGTCCAACCGCGTCGGATACACCCAGGTTGAAGAAGAACAGCCGCGCACCTTGGTCGCGTCGGTCTTCAACGCATCCGGCATGGGCTCCAGCATCCGGCCGAGGTCGATCAGCAGTCGATAGCGGTCCTCGCTGTCGAGCAGCTGATAGTCGTCGTAGACGTCGGAAAGCGGAGGCAGGGCGGTCACGTGACGGCCCTAGCAGTGCGATGCTTCGAAATCACCCGGCGGCGCGCAGATCCTCGATTTCGCGGGTCAGGCTGTTTTCTTTCTCGACAGCAATCCGCTCCAGCACCTGCAGGCGCTTGCTGATCCGAATGAGATCTTCCGACTCCGGGACCTGCTTCGGTGCGACCTGGGCCGCCGCATTCCGGATCGCATCATGGGTCAGTTTCTCAACTTTGTTCCGCAGGCGGCGGATCGTCCAAAAGCGCTGGAACATGACAATTGCCAAGAGCGACCAGAACCCGATCAGAAGCAGGAAAACAGCAGTCTCGTCGTTCATAAAGCCCCCGTGCCTAACCTATTGGTCGCGCAGCTGCTCGATCTGGCGCGACAGCGTGTCTTCCTTCTCGACCGCGATGCGTTCGAGCACTTTGATGCGTTCCTTGAGCTCGCCGACTTCCTGGCGCAGCCGGAGCGTTTCCTGGCTGTCCTCCGGGCCGCCGCGCATCTGGCGCATGGAGCGGGCCGGAATGCCCATCTTGTGCCTGATGATGCTGAACACGAACATCATCGAGATCAAGATGAGGATGAACTCCGGCGCCCTCACTGCTTCGTATCTCCGCTAAGCTGCGGCGTGCGCAGCTCCTCAATCTGCCGCGAGAGCGTGTCCTCCTTCTCGACGGCAATGCGTTCGAGCACCTTGATGCGCTCCTTTAGGTCGGAGACTTCCTGGCGAAGGCGCATGGTCTCAGCGCGATCTTCAACCGAGGCGGCGTTGTCGACGCCACTGCGGCGATTGCGGAAGCCGGAGCGCCCTCGGAGCACACCCCCCACCGTGACGATGAACACGATGAGGACAACCATTTCGAAGGGATTCATTGCTGGGACTCTCGGGTAAGCTGCGGCGCACGCAACGCCTCGATTTGGGCGGCGGTCTGAACTCCGCCGTCGGTTGCAATTTGTTCGAGTACGCGGACACGCGCTTCGAGCCGTTCGACATGCGCAGCATATTGCGCGCTCTTTTCGGCGGCGAGGTTAGTCTGCGCCTCTATCTGCTTTTCCTTGACGCGTATCCACATCTTGAACGGCGCGATGCCAATCGCTGCCAGCGGGATCAGGACCCAGATCCACGACGCTACATTATCCATTGCTGGCTTCCCTAGTTACCTGGCGCGGTGCTGCCGGTGGAACTTCACGCAGCGCTTCGATCTGGGCCGCCGTCTGGACGCCGCCGTCAGTCACGATCTTCTCGAGGACCCGGACGCGCGCTTCGAGCTCGGCGTTGCTGGCGGCATATTGCGCCGCCTTCTCGATCGCCCCGGCCGCCTCGACCTCAAGCTTCTTTTCGCGGAAGCTGAAGAAGCGCTTGAAGCCGTGGTAGATGACGAGCGTCGGCAGGCCGACGACGATGAAAGCGATCAGGACTTCGCCGGGTCCCATTACTTTTTCCCTCCGTCGATGAGCGACAGTGAATCGATTTCCTGGGCGAGCCGATGCGGTTGGTCGGTGATGATCCGCTCGATGGTCTCAAGCCTGTCCTTGACCGAACCCAATTGGGCGCGGAGCTCGGCATTCTCGCTGGTCAGGAGCTTGATCCGCTCGGCCGACTCCCGGTCGGTGATCGGGTGGATCGCCTTGCCCCAGCTGTTTTCCAGCGGATAGCCGTTCTTGATCCTGAGCCAGGTGTTGAACATCCACCCGCCGACGGTGATCACCAGGATGGCGACGACCCATGGCAGGATGGTGACTACAAAATCGAGCGCTTGTTGGGCTTCCGGGTCCATGTGATTCCCCTTTTATCAGATACTTAGCGCAGGCGCTCGATTTCGCTGGCGAGGCTGCGGTTTTCAGTGGTGACATAGCTTTCGATGTCGGCGAGCCGACGGTCGATGTCGCGCATGCGGCTGCTGATGTCGCGGGCGCTACGTGTCGGCGAAGCGCGCACACCCTGCCAGAATTTCTTGTCCTCATCGTCGATATAATCGAGGCCGTGCGGCTTCTTCGGGGTCATCCAGCCGGCGATGAAATACAGCATGATCGGCGAGCCGCTGCCCAGCAGGATGGCTGCCAGCATCATGATCCTGACCAAGGTGACATCCATGCCCGTGTAGTCGGCGATGCCGGCACAGATACCCATCACCTTGCCGTTGACGGTGTCGCGATAGAAACGCGTGCGGCTTGGAGGTTGCGTGGACATCACTTGTAATCTCCGTCGCTGAGCAGGCGCTGGCGCTGCTCGGGCAGCGTGTTCTGCCGCCAATTGGGGTTCTCCGCGGTCATGATGCGCTCAATCGTCATCAACCGGTCGTCGAGCCTGCGGGCGGCGTCATGCAGCTCGTCGAGCAACTTCTCGTCCGAACCCGTCAGCTTCGCAGCCGTCTTCCACTTGGTGATGTAGTGGAAAACCAGCCACGGAAGCGCGATGAACAGGGTTACAATTGCAATTGCCGGAATCAGATCTTCCACTTACGCCCCCTTGGACTTTAGCGAGGCCTTCAGCGCCTCCAGTTCCGCGTCGACCTTCTCCGACGCCCTCAACTCGGCAATCTCTTCCTCGAGCGACTTCGGGCCGGTCATGCCCAGCGCCTCGGCGCGCCCTTCGGCGAAATCGGCACGGCGCTCGAGGATGTCGAACCGCGAAAATGCATCTTCAGTACGTCCGCCGTTCAGCAGCTCACGGGCCTTCGCACGGGTGACGGCGCTTTCGATCCGATTGGCGATCGCATTCTGCCGAGCACGAGCTTCACGCAGCTTGCCCTGAAGCTTGGCGATGTCTGCCTCATAGCTCTTCAGCGTTTCTTCGATGACGGCGATCTCGGCGCGAAGGCCATCGGCCATGTCGGCCGCCTTCTGCCGCTCCATGAGCGCAGCCTTGGCCAGGTCCTCGCGATCCTTGGAGAGGGCGAGCTCGGCCTTCTCGGTCCAGCTGTTCTGGAGTTCGTCGAGCCGGGAGATGGCTCGGCGCATTTCCTTGCCGTCGGCGATCGAGCGGGCCGCGGAGGCGCGCACCTCGACCAAAGTCTCTTCCATTTCGAGGATGATCATGCGGATCATCCGCGCCGGGTCCTCGGCCCGGTCGAGCAGCTCGGTGAAATTCGCTGCGAAGATATCCCGCGTCCGGGAAAAAATACCCATCACTGCACTCCGTGCACTTCCTTGGCGCCTATTGCCGAGAACTATGCAGGTTCCATGCCAATGTTGCAGAAATGCCGGAACAGTCAAAAAATCGCCGTTTTCTGCAACAAATCGACATGAAACATCTTGCCAAAGGGTGGTGAGAAACACCAATTGTCCGCACATGGAACGGGCCAATCAATTCGTCGGGTCGAGCTTGGCCTTTCTCGACTCCGTCGAGCGGGCGAGCCGCGCGGCGCCGTTGAACCGGCCCGTCCTGGTGATCGGCGAGCGCGGCACCGGCAAGGAACTGATCGCCGAACGCCTCCACCATTTGTCTTCGCGCTGGTCAGGGCCGCTCATCACGATGAATTGCGCGGCCCTGCCGGAAAATTTGATCGAAGCCGAACTGTTCGGGCACGAGGCCGGCAGTTTCACGGGTGCCGCCAAAACACGCCATGGCCGGTTCGAAGAGGCCGACGGCGGCACCCTGTTCCTCGACGAATTGGCGACCCTGTCGTCGCCGGCGCAGGATCGGCTGTTGCGCGCGGTCGAATATGGCGAGGTTACCCGGATCGGCGCATCAAAGCCGATCGAAGTCGACGTCCGCATCGTCGCCGCAACCAACGAGCATCTCCCAAGCCTTGTCGAGCAAGGCCGTTTCCGCGCCGATTTGCTCGACCGATTGTCATTTGAGGTCGTGACACTGCCGCCTCTGCGTTCGCGAGCCGGCGATATCCCGCTGCTTGCCGAGCATTTCGGGCGCCGGATGGCGGTGGAGCTTGATTGGCCCAACTGGCCCGGCTTTTCGCCCAAGGCTTTGGCCGACCTGGAATCCTATCCGTGGCCGGGCAATGTTCGTGAGCTCCGCAACGTTGTCGAGCGCGCGGTCTATCGGGCCGAAGACCCGGAACGGGCGATCGAATCCATTCAGTTCGATCCGTTCAAATCGCCCTGGGCGCCGGGGAAGGGGGAGGTCGTCGCGGTCGATCCGATCGACCGGCCCAGCGCCGGAATCGCGGAAGTCATTTCCGATGCGGTCACACCGGCAACTGTCAGGCCAACCCAGTCGACCGACGATTTCCGCGGGGCAGTTGCGGCCTATGAGCGGGCTTTGCTGGAGGACGCCCTTGCGACCAACCGCTTCAACCAGCGGGCGACCGCGGCGGCTTTGGGGCTCAGCTACGACCAGCTGCGCCACGCCCTGAAGCGCCACAAGCTGCTGGACGCCGGCGCGAGCTGAGTCTCGCCGTCTGTCGAAAATTGCGTGAACGTACGCCTCGAAAGGCGTAAAACAGCATCCTCTCAACGAGAGGAGGTTTCCATGAGGTCTCTTTTCACCGCCGCCGTCGGCATTGCCGGCGTGATCACGATGACACCGGCAAACGCCGGGACTTACTCCGTCGGAAATAGCTACGCCCGCGATTGCTGGCAGGCAGCGCATGCGCGCGACCACGACACCAATGCTTTGAACCATTGCAATCTGGCGTTGGATCAGGAGGGGCTGGACGCGGCTAACCGGGCGGCGACGCTCGTCAATCGGGGCGTGCTCTACATGCGCAACCGGGACTATTCGTCCGCCGACCGCGACTTCAATCGGGCCGTGTCGACGAACGACAAGAACCCGGAAGCCTATCTGAACCTGGCGATCTCGCGCCTGCAACGAAACGAGAATGACACGTCCGTCATGCCGTGGATAGAAAAGGCCCTGGCGCTCAACACCGAGGAACAGGCGCTGGCCTATTACAGCCGGGGCGTCCTCAACGAGCGCAACGGAGACATCCGCCAGGCCTATTACGACTACAAGCACGCCCACGAGCTGGCCCCGGATTGGGATGAGCCAACCCGGGACCTGGCGCGCTACAAGGTCGTCAAGAAATAGGCCTCGCCCCTAGCGGGGCAGAGTCTGGAAGCTGGCCATCGCGTAAAGCATCGGGATGGACAGCAAGGTATTGAGCCGCGAGGCAATCATGGCCGTTTTCGCGGCGGCAGCCTTTGTCGTGTCATCCGCTTCAACGATGCCCAGCGCCTTCTTCTGGTTCGGCCAGATGATGAACCAGACGTTGAATGCCATGACGAGGCCCAGCCACATGCCGGTGCCGATCAGTTGGAAGCCCGACTGGAAGGTCAGCGCTTCTTTCGCATAGCCATTCAAATAGGCGAGGATCAGGCCCATCAGCACGGTGAGCGCCGCCGCCCAGCGGAAATAGAACAAGGCGTTCGGTGCGATATATTTGGAGACGCCCGGCTTCAGCTCGGCGGGCACGGTCGGCATGGTCGGGATCTGCACGAAATTGAAATAATAGAGCAGGCCGATCCACATGATGCCGAAGAAGACATGCAGCCAGCGGAAGACGACCGCGGCCGTGATCGTGTCGGCGTGAAAAACACCCATCAACGCCAGTGCCAGCACCAGGCCGATGCCGATCACAGCGTTCAGGTTCGCAAATAACTTGTCCATCGAAACTCCCCCGTCTCTTGCAGTAGATTTGTTACGCCCCCAGCACGCCCGACCGCAAGCATTTGTAGGGCTGGAAGCGGAGCTTCCGCATCCCCATCTGCGTTGAGGGAGGGAACTCAAGATTGAGGATGAAGACTCATGCCTTTCCAGCTTCCCGAATTGCCATTCGACCGTAATGCCCTGGACCCGGTCATGTCGGGCGAGACGCTCGATTACCACCACGGCAAGCATCACAAGGCTTATGTCGACAAGCTCAACGGCTTCCTGACCGAAGGGAAGGCGCGTGAAACCAATCTCGTCGAGGTGGTCCGGCAGGCTCACCAAAGCGGCGACAAGAAGGTCTTCAACAATGCCGCGCAGATCTGGAACCACAGTTTCTTCTGGCAATGCCTGGCACCGGCCGACGGCCAGCAACCGACCGGTAAACTCAAGGACCTGATCGCCGAAAGCTTTGGCGGCACTGACGCGCTTCTGGCGAAGCTGAAAGACGAATCCGTCAATCATTTCTCCAACGGCTGGTCTTGGCTGGTCCTCAACCGAGGCAAGTTGGAAGTGACCTCGCTCCACGATGCCGACACGCCGATCGTCTATGACGGTATGCAGCCCCTGCTGACGCTCGATCTGTGGGAGCACGCCTATTACATCGACTATCGCAACGAACGGCCGCGCTACGCGGAAAGCGTGCTCGGCAAGATCATCAACTGGGATTTCGTGGCCAGGAACCTCGACGGCGATGGCCTGAGCCGCGCCGACCAGGAACCGGCAACGGCGCGCGAAGCCGAGACGGCCTAATCCAGCAATCCGTTCGTCCTGAGCGGAGCGCAATAGCGCGTAGTCGAAGGGCGTCTCGCACCCCCTCGCGGGGCGCCCTTCGACTTCGCTCAGGACGAGCGAGTTCGGTACCCTCGGTCTATTGCTTTAGCCTGTAGCCGGTCCTGAACATCCAGCCGGTCACGGCAAGGCAAACCGCGATGATTGCAATCATCACCGCCAAGCTCGCCCAGACCGGCACATCGGCGACGCCGTAAAAGGTCCAGCGGAACCCGCTGATCAAATAGACGACGGGGTTGAATAAAGTGATCGTCCGAAACGGCTCGGCGAGCGCGCTGACCGAATAGAAGGCGCCCCCCAGGAAGGTCAGGGGCGTGATGATCAGCATGGGGATGATCTGCAGCTGTTCGAAATTTCCCGCCCATATGCCGATGACGAACCCCATCAGGCAGAAGCCTGTGGTGATCAGCACCAGGAACAGGACCATCAGGAGCGGATGTTCGACGCGCACGTGGACGAAGAGTGTCGCCGTCGCCAGTGTCACCAATGCCAGGATGATCGACTTGGACACGGCCGCACCGACATAGGCGATGACCGTTTCGAGGCTTGATATGGGGGCGGATAGCAACTCGTAGATCGTGCTGACGAACTTCGGGAAGTAGATGCCGAAGCTGGCGTTGAAGATCGACTGCATGAAGACGCTGAGCAGGGTCAGGCCGGGGACAATGAAGCTGCCGAAGCTCACCCCGTCCATGTCCGCCATGTGCCTGCCGATCGCGGCGCCGAAGACTACGAAATAGAGGGCGGTAGTGATGACCGGCGTGACCAGGCTCTGCCACAGGGTCCGGCCGGCGCGGGCCATTTCGAAGCGATAGATCGCCGCCATCCCATGGACGTTCATGCGGCTTTCTCCGGTGCGTGGACCAGCTGGACGAAGATGTCTTCCAAACTCGACTGGCGGGTCGACAGATCCTTGTAGCCGATGTGCAGTTCGCTCAGCCGCCGCATCAGCGATGCGATGCCCGTCCGCTCGGCATTGCTGTCAAAGGCGTAGCAAAGCTGGTGTCCGTCGTCCTCCAGCACCAAATTCCATTCCTCGAGGCCTGCCGGGACCGCCTCGACGGGGTCGCTGAGAGTGATCTTGAGGGTCTTGCGGCCCATCTTCGCCATCAGTGCTTTCTTTTCGTCGATGGCGATCAATTGGCCCTTGCTGATGACGCCGACGCGGTCGGCCATTTCCTCGGCCTCTTCGATGTAGTGCGTCGTCAGGATGATGGTCGTGCCGTCGCGCCTTAGGTCGCGGACGATGTCCCACATGTCCCGGCGCAACTCGACATCGACGCCGGCGGTCGGCTCGTCGAGGAAAAGAATGTCCGGTTCGTGGCTAAGTGCCTTGGCGATCATCACGCGCCGCTTCATGCCGCCCGACAGGAAACGCATTTCCGACTTCCGCTTGTCCCATAGCGACAGGCGCTTCAGCAAAGTCTCGATCTTGCCGGCATCGCGCGGCTTGCCGAACAGGCCGCGGCTGAAGCTGACGGTGTTCCAGACGCTTTCGAAGGCGTCGGTGCTCAGTTCCTGCGGCACCAGGCCAATGCGGGTGCGAGCATGGCGGTAATCGGTCTGCCAATTCCTGCCGTCGACCAGCACTTCGCCCTCGGTAGGGGTAACGATACCGCAGGCGATGTTGATCATCGTCGTCTTGCCGGCGCCGTTGGGCCCGAGCAGCGCGAAAATCTCGCCCCTGTTGATGTCGAGGTCGACCGACTTCAGCGCCTCGACGCCGGTCGCGTACGACTTGCGCAAGCCCCGGATCGAAAGGATGGCGCTCATTCGACGGCTCCAATGTCCAGCGGCTTGTCTTTCTCTTCAGGATCAAGGCCATGGCGGAGAAGCATGGGCACGTTGGCGGCGGCAAAGACGATCGAAAGGATCGTAACCCCCCAGACCTTGATGGTCAGCCAGGCGTCGAAGCTCATGGTTGCGCGGATGACCTCGTTGGCGAGGGCGAGAAAGAGGAAATAGAAGGCCCAGTTGCGGGTGAGCTTCAGCCAGCCCGTCTCGTCCAGACCGGGGAAAATCTCGCCGAACAGCCATTTCAACACCGGCTTCTTCCTGAGAATGCCGATGAACAGGATGGCAGCGAGGACGGCGTAGATGATCGTCGGCTTCATCTGGATGAAGCGCGCGTCGTGCAGGTAAAGCGTGATCCCGCCCATGACGATGACAAGGACCGCCGAGAGCCAGGTAATCGGCGGCACGCGTTTCAGGACGACCAGCGCTGCCACTAATGCGACCAGGATCGCCGCCATGAACACGCCCGTGGCAAGGAGAGTCGCCGTAAGCCGGTCGTAGGGCGCGAATTTGTACGTCAGGAAAAAGATCAGCAGCGGGCCATATTCGATGGCGTAGCGGACCCAGGGGCTCGGGCTTTTGGTTTTCGTGGGCGCTTCGGTCATGCTGGCAGACCTGCAATGGCGCGCGCAACCGCACGGGGATCGAAGGGCCGAAGGTCCCCGGCGCCTTCGCCGACGCCGATTGCATGGATCGGCATTCCGAACTTCTCCGCCGCCGCGACCAGGACGCCGCCGCGTGCCGTGCCGTCGAGCTTGGTCATGATGAGGCCCGTCACGCCGGCGCTCTCCTTGAAGACTTCGATCTGGTTGAGCGCGTTCTGCCCGGTCGTGGCGTCGAGGACGAGCAGGATGTCGTGCGGTGCCTCGGGGTTGAGGCGGCCGAGGACGCGGCGGACCTTGGACAATTCTTCCATCAGGTGCGTCTTGTTCTGCAGCCGGCCGGCCGTATCGACGATCAGGCAGTCGATGCCCTGTGCGGTTGCCTGCTTGACCCCGTCATAGACGATGCCGGCGGCGTCGCCGCCCTCCTTGCCGGCAATGACCGGAGCGCCGATGCGATCACCCCAGATCTGCAATTGCTCGATGGCCGCCGCCCGGAATGTGTCTCCGGCAGCCAGGAGGACGCCATAATCCTGCTCCTTCAGCCAATGGCCGAGCTTGCCGATCGTCGTGGTCTTGCCGGAGCCGTTGACCCCGATCACCAGGATGACGTGCGGTCGCGGGAAGCCCCAGACGTCGAGCGGTTTGGCCACCGGCGCCAGGATCTTTTCAATTTCCTCGGCGAGGATCGTGCGCAGGCCGCGCTCGTCGAGTTGCTCGAACTTGCGGGCGGCGATGGCCTCGCGAATGCGTTTGGATGCTTCGGGTCCGAGGTCCGAAGCGATCAGCGCTTCCTCGATATCGTCGAGGGTCGCGGTGTCGAGCGCCTGTTCCTTGACGATGCCAGTCAGGTTCTCCCCGACCTTGTCCGCGGTCTTCTTGAAGCCGGCGGTCAGCCGGTCGAGCCAACTCATGCAAATACCCCGACCAGTATATCGTCCTTCAGTCCTGTGATTGTAGCGGGCCCAGTGTCGCCGCGCTTCGAGCCGGCGATAAACACCGGCGCAAAGGCATCTGTGTGACCCTTCTCCCCATTCTCGATCAGCACCGGCTGGGTCGATCCGACAAGGCTGTTTAGCCAGACCGAGCGCCGCTTCGCAGCAGCCTCGCGCAGCCGGGCAGCTCGCGCCTTGATGATCTCGCGCTCAAGCTGCGGCATCCGCGCCGCCGGCGTGTTGGGCCGGGGCGAGAAGGGGAAGACGTGCGCGGCAATGATGTCGCAGTCATCCAACAGGCGAAGGGAATTCAAGGCCGCGTCCTCGGTCTCGGTCGGGAAGCCCGCGATCAAGTCGGCGCCGATCGTTGCGTCCGGCCGCGCTGTTTTGATCCGCTCGACCAACGCGACCGACTGTGCACGGCTGTGGCGGCGCTTCATGCGCTTGAGGATCAGATCGTCGCCCGCCTGCAGCGACAGGTGGAAATGCGGCATCAGCCGCGGCTCGCCGGCGATCAGTGCGAACAAGGTCTCGTCGATCTCGATGCTGTCGAGTGAGGAAAGGCGGAGCCGTTGGAGGTTTGGAAGCGCGGCCAGCAGCTTCTCGCAAAGCGGGCCAAGGCCACCTCCGTAGGAGGTGATGTCGACACCGGTGAGGACGACCTCCGCCGCTCCATCCTCGAGTTCGCGAGCAACCGCGTCGCGGATCGCCTCGAACGGAAGCGAGCGGCTCGGCCCGCGCGCCTGCCAGATGGTGCAGAAGGTGCAGCGATGATCGCACCCCGTCTGGACGGCAACGAAGCTGCGGACACGTTGGCGAAATCCGGCGGCAATCGCGGGACGATCGAAATCCTTGAGCAAGACCTCGTCCACCTCTGGCATCGCGCGAAACGCGTCAGGCTCGAGCTGCACCGCGCATCCGGTGGCGACGATACGCGCATCGGGCCGCTCGCGGCGGGCGCGGCGGATCGCCTGGCGCGTCTGGCGCACCGCTTCGGCCGTCACCGCGCAGCTGTTGATGATGATGCTGTTGTCCTTGGCACGCGCCTTGAGAGCCTCGCTCTCCGCGAAGTTCAGCCGGCAACCGAGGGTAATCGCCTCGACGGTCACTTGAAGGCTCCGAGGTCAATCTCCCCGGTGAAGACGTGCGTCGCGCTTCCGCGCATGCTGATTTCGCCGCCTGGCTCCCACCCGATGGTCAGCGTGCCGCCGCGCATCGTCACTTTGACGGGTGAAGTCACGCGCTTCGAGGCAATGGCGCAGACTGCAGTCGCGCAGGCGCCGGTGCCGCAGGCCCGGGTCAGTCCGGAGCCACGTTCCCAGGTGCGCAGGGTGATGCCGTCGTCACCGATGCTGGCGACATTGACGTTGATCCGCTCGGGGAAGGCAGGATCATGCTCGATGCTTGGCCCGATGCTGCCCAATTCGACCAGCCGTGGATCGGGCACGAAAAACACAACATGCGGATTGCCGACATTGACCGCCATCGGCTTTTCGAGCGGTCCCCAGCCCATTGGCAGGCTCGATGTGTCCATCGGATAGCTCAGCGGAATGTCTTCCCAGCCGAATTTCGGTGCCGGCAGTTTGACCTCGACGTCATCGCCGGCACCGCTGCCTTCGACAATCCCGCCGCCCGTCTCCAGGCTCTTGGCGCCGGTCAGCGCGACGACGCAGCGCGAGGCGTTGCCGCAGCTCTGCACCTCGCCGCCGTCGTGGTTCCAGATCCGCATCTTGAGATCGGCGACGGTCGACGGCTCGAGCAGGATGAGCTGGTCGCAGCCGATTCCGGTCTGGCGGTCGGCCAAGCGCTGGGCGAGGGCAGGGGTCATCGCCACCGCCTGCTCGCGGGCGTCGAGGATGACGAAGTCATTCCCCAGCCCGTGCATCTTGTCGAACCGCGTCGCCATCGTCGCGCGGACTTAGGGAGCGGGCCCCACGCTGTCCACCTTGCACAAAGAAAGAGCGCCGGCGTGAACCGGCGCTCTCCCTTGCCTAAGCCCGCTGCTCGTTAGCGGCGGCGGTTGATGTCGATGTCGCGGACACGGCCGCTGTAGTCCACGTCGCATCTGAACGACAGGTCGGCGGCGTTGGCATAGCCGTAGCCGGTGGCACCATAGGCACCGTAACCATAGGCACCGTAGCCGTTGTTGTAGGCGTAGCGGCCGCTAGAGGCCAAACCACGCACGCGGATGCGGTTGCTGCTCGGCTGGGTCGACGAAATCGAGATCACCTGGCCGCGCGTATTGGCGCCAAGGACGGCACCGAGAATGCCCTGGACCCCGACGCGGTTGTTCAGGCGAGCCTGGACGGCGGCGGCGCACTGGTTGGCAGCGACCTGGGTCATGTTGGCCCGATTGCCGTAATAGCCGTAGGCGTTGCCGTAAGGCTGCTGATAGCCGTTATATCCATTGTAGTACCCATACTGGGCGCTGGCGGGGGCGGCGGCTGCAAGCGCCGCAAGGCCAAGGCCACCAGCCATCATTGTTTTGAACATAGTCATTACTTTTCTCCCTAAGACGCGGGTTTCGAGGTTAAAACGAACCGTCTCGGAAGCTTGCAGCGAGCTTTGTCCTGCAATTGTCTCGGCTCGTCGTGCGGGCCTGAATGGCAAATTAATCCGCGAGGGCAGGCGGCCCATCTTGCCGAAATGCGCCAATGCGGTGCAATGAGCCGCCATGCCAAAAGCCGCCGCCGACGTTGTCCGATCCGTCCTCTTCTCCGCCGTCATAGACGCCATCGAGGCGTTGCGCGCGTCTTCCAAGGGCCTGCCGAACAACATGCTCCGCGACCTGCAGAGCATCCATCGCAATACTGCGTTCGAGGACCTGCCGAAGGAAGTGCAGGATTCGATAGTCCAGAGCGTTCGTTCCGCGTTCGGGGAGCTACTGAAGGAAGGTTACGCCGTCGGTCCGCGAAACGAAGTGCAGTCGCGGCCAATGGACCGCGTTCCCGAGCGGCAGCGAGGCGGCCCAGGAGAACGGCGCGGACCGATGGATCGCCGGGATGTGCGCCGGGGACCGGGCAGGCGCGGGCCCGGCCGTCCTAACGGCAACGGCCCAGGAAAAGGGCCCCGGCCACCACGGAAACCGCAAGGCAGCTAAAGGAACTTCGGCGCCTGCTTGAGGACTGCGTTGCAGGCTTGCGATTTCAGGTTGCTTGGAACCTGGTTCAGCGAGAACTTCTGGCCGTTGCCGGTCAGGATATTGCCTGCCTTGCCTGCCGAGTAGCCGCTGGCGGAGGTGATGCCCGGTTTCTTCATCAGGCTGCCGAGCGTGGACGTAGCGCTACCTCCGCCCAGCACCTTGTTCTGGACGCAATAGCCGAGCACGCCTGCGGCATTGCCAGGGCTGATCGATGAGACGTTGGGGACACCCTTCATCAAAGAGGATGCGCCGGGGATTGAGGGCAGGCTCTGCCCGACTGCTGCGGAGAGGGCGGTAGTCAGAAGCGCGATCAGGACGGGCGCGACGGTGCGATGCGGCATGGGACACCTCCAAAGGCAGGGCTAGGTGCGCTGCGCTGCCGCCACCATCAGGGGGATTCCGGAAATTGACCCCGTGAAGGTTGCGAGGGGCCGCCAGCTTTGCGATGGTCGCGAACGGGAGGGGGCATGAGCGTACGCGTTCCAACGCCACTGCACGGTTGGCGGGCCTTCATCGGCGAAGTTGGCGTGATCGTCCTGGGTGTCCTGCTCGCGCTCGGCGCACAGCAGCTCGTCCAGGACGTGCAGATGCGATCGGCTGTCCGTGAGTTCCGACGAACTATCAACCATGAAATCGGCCTCAACCTGTTCGTCTATCAGGTTCGCACACGCGGCAGCGACTGCAACGAGAAGCGGCTCAAGGAGCTGACCGATTGGGTTATGTCGGCCCGCGACGGGCAGAGCTTGCCCAAGATCATCGCGGCGGCGCCCATGACTTTGTCCCCGTATCGGAGCGCCTGGGATACCCGCGATGGTGATGTCTTCGCCCATGTCCCGGCCAAGGACCGCCAGAAATATGCGGAATTCTACGATGAGCTCGAGAGTAACTCGCTGATCATCCAGAAGGAACTGGACGAGTGGCTGCAGCTCCAGCGCTTCGCGCTTCCCGGGCCGGTCTCGCTGGAAGACCGTCGAATGCTCTACGGACACGTGCGGACCGCCAGGATATTTAATCGGGTGTGGGCTCCGAACATGGATATCTCGAACAAGATCGCCGCCGAATTGGGCGTCAAATCAATCAAACCCGACACTGTGTCGGACGAATTGCTGAAGCAAGTGGCGGTCTGCCAGCCGACTTTCGAACAGCCCGAAGGCAAGGATGTCGCTGTGGGATCGGCGGCTCGGAGTTGAACTTCCCGCCGGCTTGAGCTAGGGGCGGCGCGTCTTAACGGACATACATCGATGATCGTCCTTCGGGACCCGCCGGCCAACGAGGTTTCGTCCGCCGGCGTGTTTTGCGTTGAAGCGCGGTCATCGGCTGGGAGATTTGGATTTGTTCGACAGTCTTAGCGATCGCTTAGGCAGCGTATTCGACAAGCTTCGCGGGCGCGGCGCGCTCAGCGAGGCCGACGTGCGCTCGGCGATGCGCGAAGTCCGCGTGGCTTTGTTGGAAGCCGACGTCGCGCTCCCGGTCGCCCGCGATTTCGTCGACCAGGTCACCGAAAAGGCCGTTGGCCAGGACGTCATCCGCTCGGTCACTCCGGGCCAGATGGTCGTCAAGATCGTAAACGACGCTTTGATCGAGATGCTGGGCTCGGACACCGCCGAGCTTGACCTCAACGTCTCGCCGCCCGCCGTCATCATGATGGTCGGCCTCCAGGGCTCGGGCAAGACGACCACCACCGCAAAGCTGGCCAAGCGCCTGACCGAGCGTGACCGCAAAAAAGTCCTGATGGCCTCGCTCGACGTTGCCCGACCGGCGGCGCAGGAGCAGCTGGCGGTGTTGGGCCGGCAGACGAACGTCGAAACCTTGCCGATCGTCGCCGGCCAGCAGCCGGTCGACATTGCCAAGCGCGCCCTTCAGTCGGCGAAGCTTCAGGGCTTCGACGTGGTCCTGCTCGACACCGCCGGCCGCTTGCACGTCGACGATCAGTTGATGGCCGAGATGAATGCGGTTTACGCCGCCTCGAACCCGGCCGAGACTCTGCTCGTCGTCGACAGCCTGACCGGCCAGGACGCCGTCAACGTCGCCAAGGGCTTTGCCGGCGAAGTGGACTTGTCCGGCGTGATCCTGACCCGCATGGACGGCGATGCTCGCGGCGGCGCGGCACTGTCGATGCGTGCGGTCACCGGCAAGCCGATCAAGTTCGCGGGTACCGGCGAAGCGATTGATGCCCTTGAGGCATTCCATCCGGATCGCGTCGCCGGCCGGATCCTCGGCATGGGCGACGTCGTCTCGTTGGTCGAACGCGCCGCCGAGACGGTCAAGATCGAAGAGGCCGAGGCGATCGCCGCCAAGATGGCGAAGGGCAAGTTCGACCTCGACGATCTTCGCATGCAGATTTCGCAGATGCAGCGCATGGGCGGCCTTGGCGCGCTCGCCAAGATGCTGCCCGGCATGAAGGGCATGGCGCCCGCCAATGTCGACGACAAGGCGCTGGTTCGCCTCGAGGCGATGATGAGTTCGATGACTGCCAAGGAGCGCGGCCGTCCCGACATCATCAACGCCAAGCGCAAGATCCGCATCGCCAAGGGCAGCGGCACCACCGTCCAGGAGGTGAACAAGCTGCTCAAGATGCATCAGGAAATGGCCAACGCCATGAAGCGCCTCAAGAAGATGGGCGGTTTCGGCAAGCTGGCCGCCATGTTCGGCGGCGGCGGTGGCCTCGGCGGGATGGGCGGAGCCGGCGACGCCGGCGGAATGCCGGGTCTCGGCGGCGCGGGCGGCATGCCCGGGCTTCCTGGCCTCGGCGGCGCCCAGCCGTTCAACCTGCCCCCAGGTTTCGATAAATTTGGTAAGAAATAACAGAGATTTAGAAGAAGGACTAAAGATATGGCAGTAGCAATTCGCCTCGCCCGTGGTGGCTCCAAAAAGCGCCCCTATTATCGCGTTGTCGTGGCCGACAGCCGCAACTCGCGTGACGGCCGATTCATCGAGAAGGTCGGCACCTATAATCCGCTCCTCGCGAAGGATTCGCCGGAGCGCGTGAAGCTCGACGCCGACCGCATTTCGCACTGGCTGTCGGTCGGCGCCCAGCCGTCGGACCGCGTCCTGCGCTTCCTTGATGCCGCCGGCATCAAGGAGCGTCCGGCTCGCAACAACCCGAAGAAGGCGGAGCCGGGCGAGAAGGCCAAGGAGCGCGCCGAGGAGCGTGCCGCCAAGCTGGCAGCCGCCGAGGAAGCCGCCAATGCTCCGGTTGAAGAGGCCCCTGCCGTTGAAGAGGCTCCGGCTGCTGAAGCCGTGACTGAGGAAGCGTCGACCGAGGAAGCTGAAGTCGCCGCCGAGCAGGCTCCGGCCGACACCGCCGACCTGCCGGTCGAAGAGGCTGTGGCCGCCGAAGCCACCGAAGAAGCTTCGGCTGGTGAAGAGGCTCCCCAGGCCGAGGCCGCCGCCGAAGAGCCGGCCCCGGCCGTTGAGGAAGCTGCCGAAGCCAATGAGGCGACCCCGAACAGCGACGCCGGCGATGAAGCTGCCGCCGTTACTGGCGAGAGCTCGCAGGAGCCCGCCGAAGGTTCGGCCGACGAAGCCGAAAAGGCCGAGTAATCATGGAGTCCCCGGCGACCGGGAAGCGCATCGCGCTGGCCGCGGTCGCCGGGGCCCATGGCATCAAGGGCGAAGTCCGCCTGAAATTGTTCGGTAGCCTCGAGGGGCTTGCCGCGCAGTCCAAAGTCTTTGTCGGTGGCCGCGAGCTTGCGCTCAAGGCCGCCAAGCTGGCTGGCAAGACCGCCATCGCGGTGCTCGACGGCATTTCGGACCGCACCGCCGCCGAAGCGCTGCGCGGCCAGCTGATCGAAATTGACCGCGCCTCGCTACCACCGCTCGAAGAGGGCGAATATTATCACGCCGACCTGATCGGCCTGACCTGCTTTTCCAAGGATGACGAGACAGTCGGCTCCGTTGTCGGGGTAGAGAATTTCGGCGCAGGCGACTTGCTCGAGATCGAAAAGGTTGACGGGAGTCGCTCGCTCATCCCGTTCAAGCCCGGCATTGCCGATCTCGTTGACGCCCGGATCGTCCTCGATCCCGCTTTCCTGGCCTAGGACCCGCTCTCGGCTTCCTCCATCGCCTCCGTCGGTTCGCGCAGGCGCGGCTGCTCGGTGCATAGGTCGTTCCTGATCGTCGTCGCGGCGACGCCGCCTTCGCCCATGGCGTGACTGATCTGGTCGAGGCCGATCACCACATCGCCCGCCGCATAGAGTCCGGGCACGCTGGTACGCTGGTGGCTATCGACGGTGATGTTGCAATCTTTGTTCAAGGCCGCGCCGACCAAATCCGCCAACTGGACATGCGTGTCGCTTCCGAGCGCTGGATAGACCGTATCGAACGTGTGCGGCCCTTCCGCTGTCTCGACGACGATGAATTCGTCCGAGATTGCCGCAGCAAGGGCAGGACCGTCGATGCAGCCGATGCCGGCTTCTTTCAGTCTCTCCTGATCTTCCGGCTTGAGGCTCAGCGCCTTGTCCGGCGCGATCAGGGTGACGTCGGCGGTATAGCTGCGGATGAAAACGGCCTCGGCGACGCCGTGGCTGTCGCTGCCGATCACGCCGACCTTCTTGTCGGTGACCTCGAACCCGTCGCAGATCGGGCAGTAGCGGATGAGGCCGCGAGCGAGCGCGTCGTCATGCAACGCCTCGTCCATCGGAGGGCGGCGATTGGTGACACCCGTCGCCAGCAATACCTTTCGGGCCTGAACGCAGCCCGATCCCCAGGTTGCGGTGAACACGCAATTGCCCTCATCCCGTTCCAGCTTGGTCACACGCTCGGTCAGGATCTTGGCGCCATATTTCTGCGCCTGGTCGCGCATCCGGCCGAGCAGGTCGGTGCCCTTGATGCCTTCAGGAAAACCCGAGACGTTGCGGGTGCATGGGATCCAGCTCGCGCGGCTCTTGCCCTCGTCGACGACAAGGATGTCCATGTGGAACCGCGCCAGGTAAATGGCCGCCGTCAGGCCCGCAGGCCCACCACCGATCACCAGGCAGTCTAGAGGCTTGTCTCCGTTCATTGGCGGCCCAATGGATTGCCGGGCGGTAGGTTCCGGCCTAGGCCGCCGCCATGTCCTTCCGTTCGACCGTCCTGACACTCTACCCGGAGATGTTTCCGGGGCCGTTGGGAGTCAGCCTCGCGGGACGCGCGCTTTCGGAAGGCAGCTGGTCGCTCGACACGGTCCAGATCCGCGATTTCGCTGCCGACAAGCATCGCAGCGTCGACGACACGCCCGCCGGAGGCGGGGCAGGGATGGTCTTGAAGCCCGACGTGCTCGCCGCCGCGCTCGACAGTGTCGCTGACGGCCGCCCGATGCTGGCGCTCACCCCTCGCGGCAAGCCGCTTTCCCAGGCCCGCGTCCGCGAATTGGCGGCGGGCGAGGGCGTCATCCTCCTTTGCGGCCGTTTCGAGGGTTTCGACGAGCGAATCTTCGAGGCGCGCGACATCGAACCGGTGTCCGTCGGCGACTATGTCCTGTCCGGCGGAGAACTTGGCGCGATGATCGTCCTCGACGCTTGCGTTCGCCTGCTCCCCGGGGTAATGGGCGCGGCCTCCAGCGGTGAGGAGGAGAGCTTCGAAACGGGGCTTCTCGAATATCCGCACTATACCCGACCAGTTGACTGGGAAGGACGCACGATCCCCGAAGTGCTGCGATCGGGGGATCATGCGAAGATTGCGGCGTGGAGACACGCCAAGGCAGTCGAAGATACACGGCTAAGGCGGCCGGACCTGATCGAGCGCCATGGGGGCGCATCGCAGGCACCGCCCTCTGGCGCGCAGCGGAAGAAGTAAGGTCGTTACGAAATGAACCTCATCGAGACCCTTGAGCGCGAGGCGATTGACGCGCTCACCCAGGATCGCCCGATCCCTGAATTCCGTCCCGGCGACACCTTGCGCGTTGGCGTGAAGGTCGTCGAAGGCGACCGCAGCCGTGTCCAGAACTTCGAGGGCGTCTGCATCGCCCGGTCGAACAAGGGCATCGGTTCCAGCTTCACCGTCCGCAAGATTTCGTTCGGCGAGGGCGTCGAGCGCGTCTTCCCGCTCTATTCCCCGGGCATCGATTCCATCGAGGTCGTGCGCCGTGGCGCCGTCCGTCGCGCCAAGCTCTACTATCTGCGTGGCCGCACCGGTAAGTCGGCTCGCATCGCCGAGCGCCGCGACCCCCGCCGCGAAGCCGAAAAGGCAGAGAAGAGCGAAGCTTAAGCCCGCTTTTCAGGGTCAAGTTTCAACGGCCGGGCTCCCAGCGAGTCCGGCCGTTTTCTTGTGCGCGGCTCAAATGCGGCCGCGGAACTCTTCGATGGTCCGTCGCAGGCCGTCCTCAAGCGGCACCGTCGGCTCCCAGCCGAGGATGTCGCGGGCCCTGGTGATGTCCGGCTTGCGCTGGCGCGGATCGTCGGCCGGTAACGGTGCGTAGCTGACTTCCGACTTGCTGCCGGTCGCCGCGATCACCAGCGCGGCCAGGCTCGCCATCGAAAATTCCACCGGATTGCCGATGTTGATCGGGCCCGTGACCTCGTCCGGGCTGTCCATCAGCCGCACCAGCCCCTCGATCAGGTCGTCGACGTAGCAGAAGCTTCTTGTCTGCTCACCGTCGCCGTAGAGG
This sequence comes from Sphingomonas alba, assembly GCF_023516555.1. Taxonomy (GTDB): domain Bacteria; phylum Pseudomonadota; class Alphaproteobacteria; order Sphingomonadales; family Sphingomonadaceae; genus Sphingomicrobium; species Sphingomicrobium album. The sequence continues at coordinate 437,308 of NZ_JAMGBD010000001.1, read as the reverse complement.
GTAATCGGCTCGCCTCGCAGGGCCTGGACGATGAAGTTGGACACCACGCGGCCATCGGCGATGTGCATGCGCGGCCCGTAGGTGTTGAAAATGCGCGCCACCTTGATCTGCAGCCCAAGCTGCCGATGATAGTCGAAGAACAAGGTCTCCGCGCACCTCTTGCCCTCGTCATAGCAGCTGCGCGGGCCGATCGGATTGACGTTGCCCCAATAATCCTCGGTCTGCGGATGCACCGACGGGTCGCCATAAACCTCGCTGGTCGATGCCTGCAGGATTTTCACCTTCAGCCGTTTCGCCAGGCCGAGCATGTTGATTGCGCCGTGGACGCTGGTCTTCGTGGTCTGGACCGGGTCATGCTGATAATGGATCGGCGAAGCGGGGCAGGCGAGATTGTAGATCTCATCCACCTCGACGAAGAGCGGAAAAGTCACGTCGTGCCGCAGGAGCTCGAAGCGCTCGTTCTTCAGCAAATGCGCAATATTGGACTTGTCGCCGGTGTAGAAATTATCGGCGCAGATGACCTCGTGGCCGTCGGCGATCAGCCGGTCGCAGAGGTGGGAGCCGAGGAAACCGGCGCCGCCGGTGACGAGGACGCGTTTGCGGCTGGAGTAACTGCGGGCCATGAATGCCCTTTAGTCCGTGCGTCGCTGTAGGCAATTGCCTGCCATCATAGCTTCACTGCCTGGATGTGAACCTGGCTGTCCGGGGAATATTGTGACTGCGCAGTTTTCCGCCGGAGCGCCAGCAGGGCCGCAGCCTGGGCTGGCGGTGCAAAACGCTGAACGACCAGCATCGCCGTTACCGGCATTGCTTCGCCGAAGAGCAGGTCGACCTTGAGCCCGTCGCAGCTGCGACCCGAGCAACGGATGAAGGACGGCCCCTTGTCGGCGTGCTTGTCGATCATTTGCAGCCGATGCGGCAGGCCCATGGCCAGCACCGGGGTCTTCTCATCGAACCGAAGCAGGATGCCATCGGCGCCGCCGCGGTCGAGTTGTACTCGCACAAGCCGCCCATGTTCATCTGCCGCCTCGCCAATGACGGTCAGCGCGCCACGCGGTCCGTCGAGTCTGGGCGCGGCCGCCTGCCAGCGTACGCGCTTGTTGTAGGGCAGGGGACCGGGCTTCCATGGGCCGAAACGGGCAAATCCCTCCGGCATTGGCGCCTGTTTCGTCGCCGCGGCCCAGACGGCCTTGCCAGTGCGCTCGTCCTGGACATGATCCAGCGTGAAGGCGAGCGGCCGTTCAGCGGATGCGCGCGGCATGAGCATTGCGCCGATCCACAGGCCCAGTGCGGCCAGGGCCACCAATCCGACGCCCCTTCGCGACTGCCCCCGCCCGACTTCGGCCAGGATTGGCAGCGCTGCCAGCGCGACTAGCGGCGCGACCGCAGCCACCGGTCCGTCGATCAGCGTCAGTTCGATCTGTGCGATCAGCTCCGTCAAGATGACGAGCTGAATTCCAGCACCCAGCCAGGAAAGCCCTCGGCACCAGCCTTGCGATCTCGGCCGGACGGCGACACCGATGAGGGCGAGCGTTGGCCCGATCACGAAGAAAATGATCGCGCCGGGCAATGCAATGCTCGCGACGACGCCGAACAGGATGACCACCGCCCACGCCGCCAGCCGCATCTGCGACCGGTCATGATGATCGGCCCAGCGCGCGACCAGCCATGCCTGAACCGCGAGAACGGTTGCCGCGACCGCAAGCGTCGTGACCCAGGGATAGGCTCGCCAGTAGTCGCCCGCACGGATGAAACCCAAGACAATCGAGACGGCGCCGGCGGCGACCGTCCCCGAGACGACGGCGATGGCCATTCCGAGTGTGGGGCGCCATGCCCTGCGCCTGATGACCAATACCGCCGCGCAGAAAGCGAGCAGGGCCAGCAGGATCGCGCCCGCCAGGATCGACAGTGTCACCAGCGACCACCCGCCAACGTCCATGAAGAGGCTGCGCCCATCGCTCGGAGGCGCATCCGCGCCGGCCAACTCCCGGCTCGCGGCAAGGACGGCGCTTCCCATGTGGTAAAGGCTCGCCTGGCTCAGCGCGCCCAGATTGTCGCCTGGGCTGTGATAGCGGGTCTCGTTGCCTATGATGGCGTAGCTCAGGAATTCCCAGCCCTGCGGCTTGAACTTCACGACATCGGTCGAGTTGGGGATAAGCTTGGCGAAGTCCGTGCTGATCGAATTGGCGAACGGCCGCGCGGTCGCAGCCTTGAACTGGGAAATTGGGACGGCATTCGGCTCGCTGGTCTCGAACATGAAGGCGGGGCCGCCCACCCCGCGTGCCTCAATGTTGATCAACTTGCCGACGCTCTTTGCCAGCGGGTCGCTTTCGGCGAATGCGGCAGCGCCGTTGAGACCATATTCTTCACCCTCGTTGAACAGCAGGATCACTGGTCTCGCCAGCTTCTCGCTGCGCAGGTGAGCTGCAATTTCGAGCAGGGTCGCGACACCGATGCCGTCGTCTGCCGCCGCCGGCCCAGTCGGCGTGCTGTCGTAATGGGCATTGAGCAGCAGGGCAGGCGAATTGCCGCCCGGAATGACGGCAATGACGTTCCGCACGCGGCTGCAACTGACGGTGCGGGATTTGGGGAAGCCGCTGCAGTCCATCGCCTCGTGCACTTCCGGCTTAAGGCCGATCGCGGAAATTTCCGCCATCAGCCGGTCTCGCACTGCATCGTCGGCAGCGGTGTCGACGGAGTGTGGACGCTGGTCGCCAAGGATGCGCTTAAGCCGCGCAAACGCTCTTCCGGTATCGAACTCGGAAGCGCTGACATGCTCAGGCACGGCCGGCGGTTGGATCAGGACGCCTTTGAGGGCCAACACCGCCAGCAGCAAGAAGCAGGCGGCTGCCAACCGCCATCCACGCGCCACTGTTGCCATGCCTCTCGCCCCCTTTGCCCCCGAAGCGTTGACTTTGGCAGCGTTCTTCCTAGGTGCAAGCCATCAGTTTCAAGGGAGTTTTCACCGTGGGCTATCGCGTGGCGGTGGTGGGTGCGACCGGCAATGTCGGGCGCGAGATCCTCAATATCCTGCACGAGCGGCAGTTCCCGCTGGACGAGCTGGCGGCGGTGGCGTCGCCGCGCTCGACCGGCGACATCATCGATTTCGGTGACAGCGGCGAGGAGCTCAAGGTCAAAAACCTGGAGCATTTCGATTTCTCGGGCTGGGATATCGCGCTGTTCGCAGCCGGTTCGGAAATCAGCAAGGTTCATGTGCCGCGCGCTGCCGCGGCCGGTTGCACGGTGATCGACAATTCATCGCTCTACCGCATGGACCCGGACGTCCCGTTGATCGTGCCGGAAGTGAATGCTGACGCCATCAAGGGCTATCGGGCGAAGAACATCATCGCCAATCCCAATTGCTCCACGGCACAACTCGTCGTCGCGCTGAAACCGCTTCACGACGCGGCCAAGATCAAGCGCGTCGTCGTCGCCACCTACCAATCGGTTTCCGGCGCCGGAAAGTCGGGCATGGACGAACTGTTCGAGCAGAGCCGCAACATCTTTGTCGGCGATGCCAACGAGCCTGCGAAGTTCACCAAGCAGATCGCCTTCAACGTCATCCCGCACATCGACAGCTTCCTCGACGACGGCTCGACCAAGGAAGAATGGAAGATGGTGGTCGAGACCAAGAAGATCCTCGATCCATCGATCAAGGTGACAGCGACCTGCGTCCGCGTGCCTGTCTTCGTCGGTCACTCGGAAGCCGTGAACATCGAGTTCGAGAACGAGATTTCGGCGGAAGAAGCCCAGACGATCCTCCGTGAGGCGCCCGGCATCATGCTCATCGATAAGCGTGAGGACGGCGGGTACATCACGCCGGTCGAATGCGTCGGCGAATATGCGACCTTTGTCAGCCGCGTCCGCGAGGACCCGACGGTTGATAACGGGCTCAGCATCTGGGTGGTCAGCGACAACCTGCGCAAAGGCGCGGCGCTGAACGCGGTCCAGATCGCCGAGCTCCTCGGCCGCCGCCATCTCCAGAAGGCTGCATGACCAGCGCCGGGGCCGGGCGTTCGGCTCCGGGCATCCTCTACATCAGCTATGACGGCATGCTCGAACCGCTCGGGCAGAGCCAGGTCGTCGCCTATCTCGAAAAGCTGGCGCCCGGCCGCCGCATCCACCTGATCAGCTTCGAAAAGGATGCCGATTGGGCTGACGTGGCTGCACGTGCTGCCATCCGCCATCGGCTCGACCGGGCTGGGATTTATTGGCATCCAAAGCGCTACCACAAGAGCCCGTCGGCGCCCGCAACCGCCTACGACATCGCCGTCGGGTCGGCGCAAGCGATCCGGCTGATCCGCCAGCACAAGCTCGGCATCATTCATGCCCGCAGTTATGTCGCCGCAGCGATGGCCCTGGCGGCCAAAAGGCTAACCAGCGCCGCTTTCCTTTTCGACATGCGCGGCTTCTGGGCGGATGAGCGTGTCGACGGCGGCTTGTGGCCACGCGGCCGCCTCTATCGGACCGCCAAGTCGCTGGAGCACCGCTTTCTGCTCGCCGCCGACCATGTCGTGACGCTCACCCACGCCTCGGCGAAGGAGATCGGCGGGTTCGACTATCTGGCGGGCCGCGTGCCGCCGATCACCGTCATCCCGACCTGTGCCGATCTCGACCTGTTCTCGCTGCAGCCGCCGCCCCCCCCGTCGCAACCATTTACGCTCGGATATGTCGGGTCCGTCGGCACCTGGTACCTGCTCGATGAAATGCTCCGCTGCTTCGCGCTGCTGCGTCGGCGGGACCCTCAGGCCAGGCTGCTCGTCGTCAACCGCTCCGAGCAGGACATGATCCGCCAGCGGTGCGCGGCTTTCGGCATATTGGACGCCGTTGAACTGACCGCCGCCGAGCATGGCGACATGCCCCGGCAGATTGGGCGGATGTATGCCGCCATGGCGCTCATCAAGCCAGCCTATTCGAAAATCGCCAGCGCGCCGACCAAGCTCGCCGAATATCTGGGCTGCGGTGTTCCATGCCTCGGCAATTCCGGCGTCGGCGATATGGCCGAGGTCCTGGAGGGTAGGCAGGTCGGGGTCTCGGTGAACGGATTTACCGATGCCGAGTTGGCAGAAGCCATGGACCGCCTCCTCGACCTTGCCCGCAATCCCGCGACACGGGACCGCTGCCGGGAGGTCGCACTCGACCTGTTCTCGCTCGAACGCGGCGTGGAAGCATATGCGCGGATATACGCCAGCCTGTCAGGGGCAGAAGCCTGATGCGCATCGCAGCCTTCACTCGCTACGGGGCACGCGCGGCGAGCACGCGCCAACGGTTCGTCCAATATTTTCCGGCGCTGAGAGAGGCCGGGATCGAGGTCGAGCATCATCCGCTGTTCGACGACGATTATGTCTCCGCGCTGGTCGACGGGACGGCCTATCCGAAGTCGAAGGCGGTGGCGGCCTACGCTCGCCGGTTCGAGCAACTGGCGGCGTGCAGGAATGCCGATCTCTTTTGGGTGTACGTCGAGTTGCTGCCCTATCTGCCTGCCTTCGTCGAACGCTTGGCCACCGCGGGCAAGCGCATCGTCTATGAATTCGACGACGCCTTCTTCCACTCCTACGACCAAAGCGGGAATGCTGCGGTTCGTGCTGTTCTCGGCGGCAAGCACGCCGCGCTCCTGAAGCATGCCGCCGCCTGCATCTGCGGCAATGCCTATCTCCGCGATTTCGCCGTCGAGCATTGTCCCAACAGCATCGTCGTCCCCAGTGTCGTGGACACGGCGCGATATCTTCCGGTTCCCAAGCGAGATTCCGTGCCGCTCACTATTGGCTGGATCGGATCTCCAAGTACGTGGGTCGGCGTACGCCCGATCCTGCCTGTGCTGGAGCGGGTAGTGGCCGAGCACCGGGCGCGCTTTCTGGTCATCGGTGCGGGCCATGCTGCGGAAGGCGACGTCTTCCCCGGCATGGAGCTGGAGGATTGGAACGAGGCGACCGAAATCGCCGACGTGCAGGCTATGGACATCGGCATCATGCCGCTGCTCGACCGGCCATTCGAGCGCGGCAAGAGCGGCTACAAGCTCATCCAGTACATGGCCTGCGGCCTGCCCGTTGTCGCCTCGCCAATCGGGGTCAACAGCGACATCGTCAGTGAAGGGCGCAATGGCTTCCTCACTGCCACGAACGAGGAATGGCACCGGGCTTTGTCGGCGCTCATCGCCGACGCGGACATGCGCCAGCACTTCGGTGAGGCGGGTCGCAGCCTGGCGGTGAAGAGCTTTTCGCTGGCGTCGCAGGAACCAAGGCTTATCCAATTGTTTCGGTCGCTCGCCTGAGCACGGTGGGGGCGTAACGGGAGGCAAGCCGGGCGAATGTTGGTTTATTGGGCCCTGTTCGGATTTTTCGCATTCGGCGCCTTCGTCGACAGCCGGCGCGAACCCGACTTCCAACGCCGCCGGCCTTTCTGGATCGCAGGCGGGCTGGCGATCCTCATCATGGTTGGCCTGCGCTACAAGATCGGCGCCGACTGGAAGACCTACGAGTTCATCTTTCGGTACGCGAGCCAGGTCAGCTTCAGCCGCGCACTCGACATCGGGGATCCCGGCTACCAGGCGGTGAACTGGGCCGTCGGCCAGCTCGGCGGCGAGATCTGGCTGGTGAACCTCATTTGCGCCGCCATCTTCACCTGGGGCCTGTTCCGCCTGTCCAGGTTGCAGCCCTATCCGTGGCTCGCGGTGCTGGTCGCCGTTCCCTACATGGTGATCGTTGTCTCCAATTATACGCGCCAGGCGGCGGCGCTCGGGCTGATCATGGCCGGCCTGTCGGCGCTGATCCGCGGCGGGTCCCTGGCGCGGTTCGCGGTCTATGCCGTCCTCGCCGCCACCTTCCACCGCACGGCCGTCGCCATCCTCCCGCTCGCCATCTTCTCGCGGCCGAGGAACCGGTTCCTCAACATCCTTGGCGGCGTGGCTCTGGGCGTCGCTTTGTACGACGTCTTCCTCAAGGACACGATGGACGCCTTCGTCGATAATTACATCAAGACGAAGTACAGCTCGCAGGGCGCCGCCATCCGCATCGCCATGGAGGTGCTGGCCGCCAGCCTGCTCCTCTTCCGTCGCAAGCGCTTCGAATTCCCCGATCATGAAGACAAGCTCTGGTTCTATTTCTCGATCGCCTCGTTCGGCGCGCTCGCCGCCTTGATCCTGACGCCCTCTTCGACCGCGGTCGATCGCCTCTCAATCTACCTGATGCCGCTGCAGCTTGTGATCCTGAGCCGCATACCCTTCGTTTATACCCAGCGCAGCACCGGCGTCCTGCTCGTCGCCGCCTATAGTTTCGCCGTCCAGTTCATCTGGCTGAACTTCGCCACCCACGCCCGATTCTGGGTGCCGTACCATTTTTATCCATTCTGACCCGGTTTGCGGACGGCACGGACGACCGCAGCCTGGCCGGTCGCGATTTCGACGAACCCCGCGAAAGTGACCGTGGCGCCGCCGCGTTCGAACATGGCCGCGACATCCGCGATCCGCTGGGGGTGATCGTGCTCGGGTGAGAACATGTCGAAGGTGTCCAAGACTGCGGTCTCGCGCCGCGCCGCCGGCGTCATGTCGAGCGGAAGAGTGCGGATGTCCACGATGGGCAGGAACCGCGTTAACGAACCGAGGCCCGCACGCCGAAGCGCCCGTGACGCCGACATTAGCTGGTCGATGTTCCTCTCGATCAGGCGGAGCAGCCGCTCCCGCGGCATCCGGCGGGTGAAGGGGCGCAAAAGATATTTGGCGTGCAGCTTTGTCCACCAGCCGCGCACCGGGTAAAAATCGACGACGATCTCGGCACCCGGCTTGGCCTTGCGGATGAGCGCATGGACGGAGGCTTCGAAGTCGGGCGTGTGCTGCAACACGCCAAGGCAAAGCACCTTGTCGAAGCGGCCATCGGGAAAGGGCATTTCGTAAATGCTGGCCTGGGCAAGATGGAAACGGCCGGCGCCGAAGCGGCCGTTGTTCCGCATATTGGCCTCGACCGCCGATGAATAATCGATGCTGAAAAGGTTGGCCTGTGTCTCTTTGAGGATGACGCGGCTGAAGCGGCCGGCGCCGGACCCGACTTCGAGGATGTCGAGGCCCGCAAGCTGCGCCGGTTCCCAGGCGGTCTCGTCGAAGAGACGCGAAGAGCTGATCGGCAGGCTGACGCCTTCGCCGTCGATCTGCGTCCGTTCGAACAGGTTCCACTGCATGCCGAAGCTGGCGGTGTAATTCTCAATCTCGCAGAAGCGGGGGATGCCGGCGACGACCGGATAGCGTGCCCCGCCGCCGACGAGGCTGTCGCCATCGTCACCCAGCGGCTCGCCAGTCCTCGGGTCGGTGAAAGCAGCCGAAACGGTCATGCACAATGCGCCGGGGATGGCGGAGGGTAACGCCAAATCCAACGAAAACGGGGGGTCGTTACCCCTGTTACCTTTGGGTTTGAGGCGACGCGGAACTTCATCCGCGGACGCTGGCACAAATCCCGGCTTGTAGGACAGCGCAATATTTCCATCTCAATCGACGCAACTCGACTCCATGATGAACGAGTCCTAGAGCCACTTCCTCATGCTGAGCAGCGTAAAGTCGATAGCGAAGCGCGTTATTTTTCGGGCCGGTAGCAGTGCACCTGCCGTGCGCCGCAAGTTAGACAAGCTACGATCACAGGGTCGCCTGACGATCCTGAATTTTCATCGGGTAGCTCCCGAGGATGGAAGCACCTATCCGCCGCTCGCGCCAGCTTTGTTCGAAGAGGCGATGCGGTTCTGCTCGGCTCATTTTGATGTCCTGACCTTCGACGATCTTCGTCGATATCATTCGAAAGGCCCCAAGCCGCCGCTGATCATTTCGTTCGACGATGGTTATCAAGACTTCGCCGAATTCGCTGTGCCGATCATGCGCAAGCATGGCGTCCGCTGTAACATCAATCTTATCCCGGCGACGATTGAGTCGGGTCATCCGCCATTGAGCGTCCTGGTCCAGGATTTCGTTGGCCGCGTCGCAGACCGAGAGTGGCGGCGCCTAGACGTTCCCGGACTTGCCCCATCTGACCGGTCAGACCGCCAGCGATTTGGGAGCGCGCTTTCTGATTTCGTGCGTTTCAGACCGATGAGTGAGCAGAAAGCACTGGCGGAAGCCCTGCTACCACAGATTCTCACGGCCAGCGGGTTTACGCCCACGGCGATGATGGATCTTGGAACAGCGCGCACGATCGTTGCCGAGCATGAAGTCGGCGCGCATTCGTTCGAACATGCGACACTCACTTGCGAGGATGACGAGTACGTCCGGCACGATGCGGAGTCGTGCATGCAGTATTTCTCCGACAAACTCGGTTGCAGCACCGATGTTTACGCCGTTCCCAATGGCTGTAGCGATTCTCGCATCGACAAGATTTTGTTCGACGCCGGTTATCACCATATTCTTCTGACCGGGGAGGACTATTCCGAACCGACGGCTAAGTCCCATCCGCGCTTCGGAATATACGGCGAGACCCCGGCAGAGCTGCGTTACCGCGCTACGGGTTTCGTGAGGAACTAGAGTGGCGGACCCGGTTCCCTTGCAGGAAGGATACCGGGTCGAGCCGCTGAATCGCGACATTTTTGCGGAACTCCAACCCTTGATGCTCGACGCGTTCGGGGATTCCGTGTCGCCGAGCTACTTTCAGTGGAAGTATCTGGATAACCCGGCCGGTGAAGCGATCGGCTGCATCGCCAGAAGCGAGCAGGACGGGTCCATTGCGGCATTCTATGGAATGATCCCGGAATCCTATCGCTTCGATGGGATGGTCCGCCGGATATATCAGTCCTGCGATACGATGACTCATTCCCACCATCGGCGACGGGGCCTGTTCCAGTCGCTCGCACGGCTGACCTACGACCGTGCCATGGAGGCTGACTCCCGCTTTCTTGCTTTGGGCTTCGGCGGCCCGACTTCGACCCCTGGATTCTTGAAAATGGGATGGAAGGTGGAGTTTGAAATTCCCTACCTGTTCCAACCCTATCCGTTGACTGCCTTTCCTTCCCTGGGATTGCGGAAAGCAGAGCTGGCCGTGCTGGATAGGCCCGATGATCCGCTATTCGCCATGATCGAGCGCAGCGGCCTTAATGCGGCCAATTCCATAGAGCGCAGCCACGCGTTTGTTGCATGGCGGCTGGCAAATCCCCGAAGGCAATACAATTACCTGCGGGACGGTGAGGATGCCTACGCGATCTTCTACCGGTCAGGGGATTTCGTCTTCCTGTTTGATTTCTGGGAGGCAGGAGATGGTGCGGGGCGTAGCGTTATGTCCGCCTTGCGTCGAAGGAGCCTGTCGCCGCGGTCCAAGGGTATTCTGACGATCTGCCAGCGGGACACGCCGTTCGAGAGGCGCCTGAAAAGTTACGGCTTCGTTCGCAACCCGTTCCGCCGGGGACCAGCTTCCGACCGGATTCCGTTCATCACGTTCAATTCGGACGCAACCGGCCCTTCCTCATGGTCAATCACGCCGTTCGACCACGATAGCTACTAGCTCGGTTGCGCCCGTCGAGCGCGCCACTAAACCGCAAGGCATGTTGGTCGCGATTTTTGTCTGGAATCTCGGTGGGGGAGGCGCCGAACGCGTTGCTTTGACATCCGCCAACGACTTGATTGCGCGGGGTCACGACGTCGACCTTGTTCTTATTACCGGCGGCGGCGAACTTTTGCCTTTGTTATCACCGAAGGTCCGCGTCATTGAGCTGCGGGCGCCGCGCCGCATTGCCTCGTTGCCGCGGCTGATCCGATACCTGCGGAAGCGTCGGCCAGACGCACTTCACGCCATCATGTGGCCGAACACGATCATTGCTGTCTTGGCTCATCGGCTCGCGCGATCGCGCGCGCGCCTGACGGTCAGCGACCATACCCATTATTCACAGCATTTCGCGCAGAGCGGCCACGGGAAGGAGCTGCGTAACTTTCGCTGGACGACCCGGCTGTTTTACCCGCTCGCCGACGTGCGCATTGCCTGTTCGGCGGCGGCGGCGGACGACCTAGCCGGACTGGCCCATATTCCGCGCGACCATATCGACGTCGTGTACAGCCCGATTTCCCCGCCAAGCACGCTGGCCAAGACAAAGGAAGCCGAAGCCCTTTGGCGCGGCGCAGCCAAGAAAATCCTCAACATTGGGTCCATGAACCCGGTGAAGAACCAGGCGCTGCTGCTGCGGGCCTTCGCACGGCTCGACGACCCCGAAGCGGTGCTGGTCATTCTGGGCGATGGAGCGGAGCGGGGACGGTTGGAGGCCCTGGCGCTGGACCTTGGCATTGCCGACCGTGTGGTGATGCCAGGATTCGTCGTGGACCCCTGGCCCTACCTTGCGGCCGCCGACCTGTTTGTCCTGTCCTCCAATTACGAGGGATCGCCCGTAGCGCTCGCGGAAGCGATGTACGCGGGGCTCAATGTCGCCAGCACGGACTGTGTTAGTGGACCCGCAGAATTGTTGGATGGTGGTCGTTTGGGCGAATTGGCACCCTGCAATGATGAGGCGGCCTTAGCTGAAGCGATGCGCCGGGCGCTCGCCAGGACTCCAGATCCTCAGACGATGCGAAATCGCGCGTTGGAGATGACCGGTTCCGCTTCCGTAGCTCGCTATTTCGAGCTCGTGACCGGCGGCTGAGCAGCGAGCCCCGCGTAAAGCAAAGGCGCCAGCACTTCTCGCGACACGCTGGCAGTCACATGATTGCTGTCGGTCAGGATCGGGCGACCTTGACGATCGAACAGGGCGCACTGACCTGCAGTGCAGAACGGAGCCGATAGGTCGATCACTTCGGCCCTTCCAGCGGCCACTCTCCGAATGATTTGCGCGGCCTCGTCGTCGCCTCCGGATATCAGCTTCTGGTTCGGCCGGCCGAAGCGGCGCGCAAAGATGGCGTCAATCCAGATCGGCTGGCGCGCGTGCGGGACGTCGAGAAGGATGACGATCCGCTTGCCGGCCAGAGCGTCCATCGTGCGGTTCAGAGCTCGGGCCATATGTCGCCCGCCGTCCCCTTCATATTTGTCCCAGGATTGGAGGTGCGACGACCAATAGCCCGCCAGGACGACCGTTCCGATATTCGAATGCTGCACGATCCGGACCCATTCACGGTTGCGGTCCGCACAGCCCTTGGCGTCCTTCCACGATAAGGCCGGAGCGGCGGCACCCAGCAACGGCGCACAGCTGTTGTAAGCGAGGATGGTTCCCGAAAGGCGGAGGCTCTGGGCCGCGCTTCGAGCGGCTGGAAGAATTGCCGCCGCGTGGGAGTCGCCGACAACCAGCAGGTCGTCACCCGTGCCGCGCTCAGCATTCGTGCCGTCCCCAACGTGGCATTGCGAAGCGCGCATGGCGGTCCGAACATCCATATTGATGCAGCTCAGCCCGTCCGGTGAGAAATCGGAAGCGGCGGAGACCATTTGGCGGTCCGCCTCTGAAAAGCGCTGTATCGCCCCAGTCGTGGCAACCACTGCCGCCGCCGGTATCGCCACGGCAAGCGAGCCCAGTGCTCCGAAGGCGAAGATCTGGCGTCGGGTGAAGCGGTCGCGCTGGCGGAATGGGCGCTCGACATAGCGCCATGACAGGAAGGCCAGGACAAAGGTCAGGGCGATCCCGATCGCCGCATCGGTCGGCGTCAGCTCCCTCGACAGCAGCCGCACTGCGTAAATGTGGATCGGGAAGTGATAGAGGTAGAGCGAATAGGACATGAGGCCGACGACGACGATTGGCCGCCAGGAAAGCAGCGCCTTGACCCGCGTTTCCTGGCCGCTGCCGGAATGGATGAGCAATGCTGTGCCCAGGCAAGGCAGCAGTGCCGCGAGGCCGGGGAAGAAGGTCCGCTGGTCGTAGAGCAGCACCGAGGCCGCGAGCATGATTGTGCCGACGATGGCGAGGATTTCGGCAGCGCCGCGGCGGGCGATGCCCGGCACCAGCCCAAGTGCCAGCACGGCGCCGACCATCAGCTCCCACGCCCGGGTCGGGATGAGGAAGAAGGTCGCTGACGGGCTGAGGAAGACTCCGGCCGCCGAGAGCAGGAGCGACACCGCCAGACCTGTCAGGATCACCGGCCCGATCCAGCGTTTGCCGAGCCGGTAGAGCAGGGCAAGGAGGAGCGGGTAGAAGATGTAAAATTGCTCTTCGACGGCGAGCGACCAGGTATGGAGGATCGGCCGGACTGCGGCCTGATCGAAATAGCCCGAGCCGCGCCAGAACTTGATGTTGGAGACGAAGCCGAGGGCGGAGAGCGTCGACTTGCCGAGGTCGGAATATTCGGCCGGCGCGAGGAAGATCCAGCCGGCGGCCAGAGTTAGGGCGAGCAGGACCAGCAGTGCCGGGATGATCCGGCGGACGCGGCGCTCGTAGAATTTGACGATCGAATAGCGGCCGAGCTCATGCTCGCGGACCAGGATCTGGGTGATCAGGAAGCCGGAGATGACGAAGAAGACGTCGACGCCGACATAACCGCCGGAAAATCCGCTTAGCCCGAAATGGTAGAAGATGACGGCAAGGACGGCGAAGGCACGCAGGCCGTCGATATCGGGCCGGTACGATGGCTGTTGCAACGCCGCGCTCCCCTAAACGCGGCCCAGCCGGTGCCGCACGCGTTCGCCAACGTAACGGGGATCGAGTCTGAGGCAATGGCGAAGAGCTTGGCCCAAAGCGCCGTGACGGAAGGCGTCGCGGGCGAGAAGCAAGTGAAAGGTGCTAAGGCGGCGGCGGAGCGACGCAGCCGGGATGCCGAAATCGCGGACGGCGGAGTCGTAGGCGGCGAGCATGCGGCGTGAATAAGCGACGCGGTCCGCCCGCGGCTTGTTCTCGAAACTTTCCGACCAGGAGCCGGCGGAGGAGACGCGATAGAGACTGGTTTCCTCCGGCAGGTACCAGGCGCCCTTTCGCCCGGCGAGGCCGAGGAGGAGGAAGCTGTCGAATACCGGTGCCTCTGCCACCCATTCCGGCAATCCGAGCAGGGCCTCGCGGCGGGCGAGGATCGAGGCGGTCGGCGCCATCATGCCGTCTTTGGCGGTGAGCTCGGCGGTTGGGATGAGGCGGGGCGAAGCACCGCGATCCCATTCCGGCGCCGAAGCCTGAGTGCCGTCGGGAAGCAGCTTGCGGGACTGGGTAATGCAGACGTTGATTGATGGATGGGCGTCCAGCGCGGCGACCTGCCGCTCGAGCTTGGCGGGGTCGGTCCAGGCGTCGTCGCCTTCGAGTAGGGCGACATATTCGCCGCGGCAGGCGCTGAGAGTGCGGACGAAATTGTGCTGGAAGCCGAAATTGCGATCGGACCAGAGGAGACGGGCCTTGTCGGGGTGGGCCCGCTGGAATGCGGCGCAGACCGAGCGCGTTGCATCGGCCGAGCAATCCTCGCCGATCACCATTTCGAACGGGAATGCGGCAAGCTGGGAAGCAGCGCTGCTCAGCGCCTCGGTGACATAGTCCTGCTGGTTGTAGGTGATGACGAGGACGCTGACGCGCGGTTGCTCCGGGAGAAGCGCTGCATCCGACTGCTCGTGGTCATGCGTGGGGCGCACGGCTGCGGGCCTCCCTGACGATGCTGAGCAGGTTGATGTGGCCGCGACCCTCCAGCCATGGGCCGCTGGCGGCGACCAGGGTGAGGAAGAGGGCCGCGCAGGCGGCGAGGATGACGGTGAGCTCGGCGGGGGCCTGGAGCTGGAGCTCGCGTTTCAAGAAAAGCGCGGAGAGGCCCATGAGCGCGGCGGCCGCGGCGGCAGGGGCGAGGTCGATGAGCTGCTTCAGCGCGCCATAGCCCATCGTCTTCTTCGCCAGCCCGGTGTTGATCGGCAATGCGAGGACCGAATAGGCCGCCTGGGCCATGGCGACGCCATAAATGCCGCCAAGGCTGCCGACCGAAAGCAAGCCGATGCCCAGCACCTTCTTGATCGTCTCGACACGGAGATATTCGTCCGACCGGTCCTGGGCGAGCATGAACTGCAAGTTCACGATGTGCAGCGGCAGGAGCGCGCCGCCGATGGCGAGGATCGACAGGAGAGGCGCCGCGGGAAGCCATTTGGCGCCGAACAACGTCTCGATGACGAGGTCGGAGGTAGCCGCCAGTACCGCCATCGCCGGCAAAGAGATCATCATCAACACCTGCACGGCGGCGGCGACGTCTTTGCGCAGGCGTTCGGGATGCTCGCGGCTGTCGACGAATACGGGAAGCATGACCCGCGTCGCCGCCATGGCGATGATATTGCCCGGCAGCTGCTGCGTCCCAAAGGCGCGGTTGTAGAGACCGAGCTCGTGCGCTCCCTGAAATTTGCCGAGCAAGGCATTGGAAATATTGCCGTAAATACCTTCAAGAAGGTTCGATGCACCTAGATTGCGCAGGAAATGCCAGTGGGGGCGGATGGCGCCGAGCGCGCGCGGCAATCCGGGCCTCCAGTGGCAGAGCAGCCAAAGTATGACCGTGTTGACCAGTGCGTTGACGGCGAGACCGGTGACGATGCTGATCGCGCCGCGTCCGCTGAGCGCCATGGCGACGCTGAGGCCGCCGGAAACCAGGCCGGAGACGATGCCGGCGACCGTCAGCTTCCGCATGGCAAGCGCGCGGGTGAGAAGGCCGGTCTGGACCGCGCCCAAAGCTGCGAAGACGATTTGCGCCGCGGCCGCCCAGATCAGCGGCTCGAGGATCGGCACTGCGAAAAAGGCGGCGAGGGCCGGGGCCAGCGCGGCCAGTGAGGCGGCGAGGGCGCTGCTGACGAGCAGGCAGAGCCAGAAGGCCGCATTCTCCTCGTCATGGCCGGTCTCGGCGCGGCTGACGAGCCAGGTGACGAGCCCGGTTTGCACGAGCGCGACAATGATCGCGGAACACATGATCGCCAGGGCGGCTGTGCCGAAGTCGGCGGGCCCGAGGATTCGAGCGAGGGCGATGGAGAAGACGAAGGCGGTTGCTTGCCGTCCGACGACGTCGATGCCGCTCCACGCGGAAGCGCCGAGCACGCCGCGCCGGGTCATGATGGCCGCTGGACGGCCCGGATGACGCGATCCTGATCGGCTTCCGAGAGGCCTTCGTAGATTGGCAGGCAGAGGATTTGCTTGGCGGCCTCGGTCGCCACCGGCAGGTTCGCCGGATCGGCCGAGGCGAGGTCTCGGTACATCGGAAGGCTGGACAGCAGCGGATAGAAATAGCGCCGGGCGAAAATGTTCTCCGCCTTCAGCGCCTCGTAAAGCGCGTCGCGCGAGATCGGATAATCCTCGCCGACCAGCACTGGGAAATAGGAGAAGTTGGGCTCGACGCCGTCGGGAAGAGCCAGCGGTTCGATACCTTCGATGCTCGTAAGCGCTTCTCGGTACCGCGTGTCGACCTGCCGGCGAGCCTCGCGCGCCTCTGCGAACCGATCGAGCTGGAGCAGGCCGAGCGCGGCATTGAACTCGCTCATCTTGGCGTTGCCGCCGGTATTCGGGATGCTGGTCTCGCTGGCGATGCCGAAGTTACGCAGGCTGTCGACCGCGGCCTTGCCGGCTTGGCTGGCGGCAATGACAACGCCGCCTTCGAAGGTGTTGAACACCTTGGTGGCGTGGAAGCTCAGGATCGAGAAATCGCCGTGGGCGAGCAGGCTTTGTCCGTTGCGTCGGACTCCGAAGGCGTGTGCTGCGTCATAGATCAGCTTGAGCCCGTGGCGCTCCGCAATGGCCCGAAGCGCGTCGACGTTGCAGGGATTGCCGTAACAGTGGACCGCGACAATTGCGCTCGTCTTTTCCGTGATGGCCGCCTCGACAGCGTCGGGATCGATATTGAGGTCATGCGGACGGATATCGACGAACACCGGCTGCAGGTTGGCGCGCCGCACCGCATGGGTGGTGGCGACGAACGAATAAGGCGTCGTGACGACCTCGCCCGTCAGCTGCGCGGCGTCGATTGCGGCTTCCAGCGCCAGCATGCCGTTCGACACCAGCGACACGTGTTCGGCCTCGAGGAAGGCCGTCAGCGCCGCTTCGAACTTCTGGTGGAACGGGCCGTTATTGGTGAGGACACGGCTGTCCCACATCTCTTCGAGCAACGGCAGCAACTCGGCCAGCGGCGGCAGCGAGGGACGCGTGACATAGATGGGGCCGTTGCTCATCGCCGCCCGCTTAGACCAGCCCGAAATGCCCGCCGCAAGGTGGCGGCGGCAATAACTGGCTGCTAGGGCGGGACCATGTGCGGCATCGCGGGCATTGTCAGTCGCCGCCGGATCGATTCCGGGCTTTTGCAGCGCATGGCCGGCGCCATCGCCCATCGCGGTCCTGACGATGAAGGCCTATGGGTCGACGCGGAGGCCAATGTCGGCCTTGCCCACCGCCGGCTATCGATCGTCGATTTGTCACCGCAAGGCCACCAGCCGATGCTGTCCGCCGACGGCCGCTTCGTCCTCGATTACAATGGTGAAATCTACAACCACGCCGCTCTGCGGAAGACGCTGGAGGCGAAGGGCCAGGCGCCCGAAGGCGGCTGGCGGGGCCACAGCGACACCGAGACACTGCTCCAGGCCATTGCTTGCTGGGGATTGAAGGCGGCGGTCGAACAGTCGGTCGGCATGTTCGCCTTCGCATTGTGGGACCGGAAGGAACGAGTGCTGAGCCTGGTCCGCGACCGGTTCGGCGAAAAGCCGCTCTATTACGGCTGGGCCGGCAACGATTTCCTTTTCGGGTCGGAACTGAAGGCGCTGCGCCTGCACCCCGATTTCAACGGTGAGATCGACCGCGAAGCCCTCGGCACCTATGCGGCACGAACCTACGTGCCGGCGCCGAAGTCGATCTACCGCCGGATCTTCAAGCTGGAGCCGGCGTCGATCCTGTCGGTGCCGCTGGAAGCCGCGCTTCAGCCCTCGACGGAGCCGCTCAAGTCCGAGCCTTATTGGTCCTATCGCGACGTTGTTCGCGGAGGCATGGCGAATCCGATCTCCGATGAAGACGAAGCGCTGGAGGTGCTCGACGCGGCGCTTGACCAGGCGATCGCCGGCCAGTCGATGGCCGACGTGCCGGTCGGCGCCTTTCTTTCCGGCGGCATCGACAGTTCGACCGTCTGCGCGCTTTACCAGCGGCATTCGAAGCGCAAGATCCGCACCTTCACGATCGCGTTCGAGGATGCCGCGTTCAATGAGGCCGACTACGCCAGCGAAGTTGCCCGGCATCTCGGCACCGAGCATAGCGAGCATCTGGTCACCGTACGCGAAGCGCGCGATGTCATCCCCTTGCTGCCCGCCATTTACGACGAGCCCTTCGCCGACAGCTCGCAAATCCCGACCTACCTTGTGAGTCGCTTCGCTCGCGAGGAGGTGACCGTCGCCCTGACCGGCGATGGCGGCGACGAGCTTTTCGCTGGCTACAACCGCCATTTCCAGGCGCCTCGCCTGTGGCAGCGGTTGAAGATGGTGCCGAAACCGCTGCGTGCCGCCGCTGGCGCATCGCTCGGCCTGCTTCCCCAAAGCCTCTGGCAAGGCGCAGCCGGGCTGCTTCCCGCGCGCCACCGCCATCTCGGCGGCAAGGCGAACAAGGCGCTACGGCTGGCGGGAAGCGCGGCCAGTTTCGACGACGTCTATGCAGCGTTCCTCGATGAATGGAGCGGGGAAGCCTCGCCGGTCTCGGGCTGGGAAGGCGGGCAGGGCGCGCTCGACCTCGACCTCGGGGGCGGTGCGCCCGATCCGCTGCGCATCATGTATTGCGATGCGGTCAGCTATTTGCCCGACGATATCCTCTGCAAGGTCGACCGCGCGTCCATGGCCGTCAGCCTGGAAACGCGCGTGCCTTTCCTCGATCATCGGGTGGCTGAAATCGCCGCCCGAATCCCGCTCGGCCTGAAGATCCGCGGAGGCGAGGGGAAACATATCCTTCGCCAATTGCTTTACCGCCATGTGCCCAGGCACCATTTCGAGCGCCCCAAGGCGGGTTTTGCGGTCCCGGTCGGCGACTGGATCAAGGGGCCCCTGCGGCCATGGGCCGAGGAATTGCTGAGTCCGCAGCGCCTTGCTGGTGAGGGCTTCTTCAATGCCGAAGCCGTCCGTCGCCGCTGGGACGATCATCTCACCGGCCGCCGCAACTCCACCAATGCCATCTGGGCGGTGCTGATGTTCCAGGCGTGGCTCGACAGCCAATCGAAACCCGTCCAACTGGCCGCCTGAGCCAAGCGAGGATCATAGCCCAGTGCGTACCGAGGAAATCCGCCAGGCCGCCATCGACTCCCATGACCGCGACGCCGGCAAGTTTGAGGAATGGTATCACGCGCTCGACCGCAGCCGCTTTTCCAATGCCTTCACCTACGGACGATCCAAGATCGACGCTTTGGTCGGCGAGTTGTTCGGCTCGCTTCCCAAAGACGGTAAGGTGCTCGATGTCGGCTGCGGCACCGGCGAGCATCTGCAGCGCGCGCTGAAGGCCGGCCTCAAGGCCTACGGCGTCGAACCAGCCCCCGCGATGCTGGAGGTTGCTCGCCGCAATGTGCCGGACGCAGAGATCAAGCAGGGCGTGGCGACGGAACTGCCGTTCAAGGACGGCCAGTTCGATGCCGTGATCATGGTCGAAGTGCTGCGCTACCTCGACCGCGCCGACACGGACAAGGCGCTGAAGGAAGCACGGCGGGTGCTGAAGCCGGGTGGGCAGTTACTCGTGACCTTGGTCAACCGTTGGGCGCTCGACGGTTTCTATGTGCTGCAGCGGGCGCGATCGCTTGTGCGGGGCAAGCAGTTCGATGCCGTCAATCCCTACTGCCTGTTCCACACGCCCGCCTCGGCCAAGCGGGACCTCAAGCAGGCCGGGTTCGATGAGGCACGGACCGAGGGCAAGCTGCTGGCGCCGCTGCGCATCGCCTACAAGCTGAACGAGCGCTTCGGCGGTTGGCTGGCGAGCAAGGTCGAACGCGCCGACGATGCCATCAATCGCGCCAGCCTGGCGCAGCCCTTCGCCGGCCATTTGATCGCCGTCGGCAAGGTGGCGAAACGCTGACCGCCATGGGCAGCCCGCCGACCTTCATCATGTCGCTCGATTGCGAGGGCAAATGGGGAATGGCGGACAGGCTCAAGCCCTATCATCACGACACATTGACCACAGCGAAGATTACGGGCGCTTATCGGCAGCTGCTGGGAATGCTGGCGCGGCATGACCTGAGCGCCACGTTCGCCTTCGTCATGGCCTTCACGCTGGGCGAGGAGGAGCGGAAGGGCTTTCCGGTGCTGGAGCTTCGCGACCCGGACGACGAATGGCTCGCCCACTATTGGCGCGATCTTGACGCTGGCCGGGACGATGGCTGGCATGTGCCGGAAACGATCGAGTTGGTGCGTAAGACTGGCGGCCACGAAATCGCCTCGCACGGGTTTTGTCATCGGCCGCTCGCGGGCATTCCGGATACCGCGGTCGCCGCCGAGCTCGCCGAGGCGGCGAAGGTGGCGAAGCTGAAGGGCGTCGTCCTCGAAAGCCTGGTGTTTCCCCGCAATGAGGTCGGCAATCTGCAGGCGGTCAGCGCCGCGGGCTATCTCGGTTATCGCGAAAGGCTGAACCGAAAAGGCGGCCGTGTCGCCGCGCTGCTCGGCGAGTTTTCCACCAGCACCGAACCGCAACAGCCGATTGGCGGCACGACGGGCCTGGTCGCCATTCCGTCGGGGCATTTCTTCAACTGGCGCTTCGGCGCGCGGCGTCTGGTGCCGCCAGCCCGAACCGTCGCCCGTTGGCGCAACCATCTGCAGACCTGCGCCCGCGAGGGTGGCGTCGTCCATCTCTGGTTGCATCCGCACAATTTGATCACCGGGCCAGGCACCGCCGAGGTGCTCGAGCAGGCGCTGGCAGAGGTCGCTCGGCTGCGCGATGCCGGCCGGATCGAGGTGCTGACCCAGCGCGATTACTGCCGCCGGGAAGCTGGGCTCCAGCGGGCTGCCTAGGCGAGCCTGCCGCCCGATAAGGTCACCACTTTATCGCAATGCTTCAGCGCGGACAGGCGATGGGCGATGACGATGATCGTCCGTTCCTTGTCCGCGAATAGGTTGGATAGCACCTGTTCCTCCATCGCCTCGTCCAGCGCGTTGGTGGCCTCGTCGAGGACCAGCAACGGCGCGTCCTTGTACAAAGCGCGGGCAATGCCGATGCGCTGGCGCTGGCCGCCCGACAGGCGAACGCCGCGCTCGCCGACCTCGGTGTCGAAGCCCTCGGGCAGCGTGTCGATGAACCCAGCGATACCCGCTGATGCCGCCGCCTTGCGGACCCGGTCCATGTCGATCGGCGCTTCGACAGCACTGAAAGCAATGTTCCAGGCGATGCTGGCGTCAGCAAGGAAAATACTCTGCGCGACATGGGCGACGTTTCTCTGCCAGGCGCGGATGTTGCCCGGGGCGAGGGCGGCGCCGTCGACGAGAATCCGTCCGGCGTCGGGCCACAATAGCCCCATGACGAGGTCGGCCAGCGTGCTCTTGCCGGAGCCGGTCTCGCCGGTCAGCGCCAGTCGGATGCCGCGCGGTATTTCTAACGATATGCCTTCGACGGCCGGGGTCGACCGCTCGGGGTATGAAAAGGCGATCGCTTCCAGAACCAGTGACTGATCGAAGGGGAGGGGCGAGGCCACGCCCACCTCCTCGGCTGGCACCGGCAGGCCCAGCAAATCCATGACATCGTCCGCCATGCCACGATTGGACTTCAGATAGGCCCAGCTGTGATACGCGCTCTGCAGCAACGGCAGCACGCGCATCCCGCCGAGGCCAAGCCCGCCGACGAAAGCGAGCGCACTGGCCGAGCCGCGCGCCGACATGATCGCGGCCAGCGCGGCGACGAGGAAGACCGCACCAATTTCGACCATGAACCGGGGCGCTGCCGCAATGAAAGCGGTGCTGGCGCGGGCGGCGGCGTAGCGCGCATCCGCCTTGCGGAAATCCTCAAGCTGCGCGCGCTCCGTATGGTCGATCTTGAGGTCGCGGATCGCACCCAGGCCTTCCTGCACCTTGCGGATGCGTTCGTCATAGGCGCCTGCCATCGCCGCCGAATTGCCCGCCAGCCGCCGCGAAGCGCTTCGGCCGATCCCGATGTAAAGCAGGCCGAGCCCGGTGAAGGCCGCGAACGCCGCCAGTGGTGCGATGCTGGCTAGCAGGCCAAGCACGCCAAGGCCGCTCGCCAGCGCCGCCGCGCCCTGAAGCCATTGGCGGATGAGGTTGAACGACAGCGACTCCGCCTTCTCCAGCGCCGCGATCGTCTCGCTGCTGTGGTGGCGGGCGTGGTAGGCGAAGGGCTGGGCCAGGACCCGGCGCTGCACCTCGACCGTCAGTTCATGCGTGATCCCGGCGATGAAGGTCTCGCTGCGTCGCAGATAGGTGAGGCGGACCAGGTTGGCGAAGAACGCGGCGGCCGCGAACAGCAAGGCCGCCTGGCCAACCGGGTGCACCCAGGCGCGGGCGTCGCCGGCCAACGCCAGCAGGAAATTCATTGCCGATCCGACGACAGCCAAATCGGCGCCGCCGCTCAGGATTGCCAGTAGTGTCAGCCAGGACAGCTGGCCCTTCCGGTGAGGATCGACGGCGGCGAGGAGCGCACGGAGCGCGCCAAGGAAGCCAAGCCGATCTCCGGCCGGATCAGTCAAACAGGCCCTCAAGGTCGCTCATCGCCGGCTCGAACGTCAGGTCGAGGTGCAGCGGCGTCACGGTCACATAGCCGTCGGCAATGGCTTCAAGGTCGGTCTTGTGCCCCGGAGTCTCGATCGTGGGCGCCAGGCCGAACCAGAAATAGGGGAAGCCGCGCGGATCGGTGCGCTCGATGATCCTCAGGCGTCCGTAATCGCGGAGGCCCTGGCGGCAAACGCGCACGCCCTTGATCGCATCGGGCTCGATCGCCGGGAAATTGACGTTGACCAAAGTGTTGGGCGCCATCCTTTGCTCGGTCAGCGGCTTCAGGACTCGCTCCGCCCAGGCTTCGGCTGCCGCGAACGGAACGCCGGCGCCGAGTCCCTGGCGGGCGTAGGCTTGGCTCAAGGCAATCGACGGCACCCCGGCCAGCGCGCCTTCCATCGCTGCCGAGACCGTGCCGGAATAGGTAACATCCTCGGCGAGATTGGCGCCGCGATTGATGCCCGAAAGGATGAGGTCGGGCGGCGAATCCTTCATGATGTGCGCAAGCGCGATCATGACCGCATCGGTCGGCGTGCCGCTGACCGAGAAGCGCTGCTCGCCATGCCGGCGAAGCCGGATCGGCTGGGTCAGCGTCAGCGAATGGCCGGTGCCCGACTGCTCTTCGCTCGGCGCGACGACCCAGATGTCGTCGGACAGGGTGCGTGCCACCTTTTCCAGCAGCGCCAGCCCGCGAGCGTCGATTCCATCGTCATTGGTGAGCAGGATGCGCATGGCCGATGGCTATGGGGAAAAGGGCGGCCCGGAGCAATCGTAACGCCCCAGATGCGCTTATTCGGCAACTATCCACGAGAATATTTCACCGGCCCCTGGTCAGTCCTTGTTAAGCCCCGGAGGCTTAACTATAGGCCCGCTTGGGGATCACCGGCTTTGCCTGCCAAGTCACGGTAAAGCCTAGTGGAATCGCCATCCGGCCGCGATCGGTGGCATCGGTCGCGGAAGCGATTGGCGATGCGTTGCGGGGAGGGATGAATGGCGACCGCTCTTAAGGACATCTACGGTACCGGGTCGAACGCGTTCGACCAGATCATTTTGCCGGACGGCTACCTGCCGACCGACGCTGAAGAATTCATGAGCCCGCTCCAGCGCGCTTATTTCTTGAACAAGCTGAAGGCCTGGAAGGACGCGATTGTCGAGGAATCGCGGGCAACCATGGCCCAGTTGCAGGTCGACTCGCTGCGCGAGCCCGACATTGCCGACCGCGCGTCGAGCGAGACCGACTGGTCGATCGAGCTTCGCACCCGCGACCGGCAGCGCAAGCTGATCGCCAAGATCGATTCCGCGATCCGTCGTCTTTACGAAGGCGAATATGGCTATTGCGAAGTCACCGGCGACCCGATTTCGCTGGCCCGGCTGGAAGCACGGCCAATCGCGACCATGACGCTCGAAGCCCAGGAAAAGCACGAGCGGATCGAGCGGGTTTCAAGGGACGACTAACGTTGTGCGTCACCCCGGGGCCCGCCTTACTTACCTGCGCCAGCTAATGTCCGCTTTCGACCCAATGCGGACACTAGCATAGATTATCGACCGCGGTGTTTCCGAGTTAGCGCTTTTCCAGAGATTGGCGGTCAAGGTCTTTGTTTGCGAATCTCGCGGCGAGAGAATAAATTGCAATCAGCGCCGCCAAGCCAAGCCAGGTGCTGATATAGAAAAGCGGGATCGCGCCGATCGAAATTAAAAAGAGTGCCAATTTATATCGGTCCACGGCAATCACCCTCGACTTCAGTTGCGTCCGAGACTCACCGGGCGGCGCGAGTTGGTCCTGTGCGAACCTGGTCTCGTTCCGATGAAGTTGTTCCGCCCGCATACTCCATCCAGCAGCGCCTCGCTCAAACGCTGTGCGCTCGATACCGCTCGGCATGCGAACCGCAGTCTGGAGGAGAGCTAGCGCTTTTGCAGTGCAGAAAGCGGACGAATTGGGATCGCGGCGGCCAAGTTGCTTCGGGGCCGGCAACTCTGCGGTTTTTTGAGTGTCGCTCATCGCTAAACCCCTTGGTTGCTCATGAGAGGTCACGAAAAAGCGAAAAAGAGCGCCCCTCCGATGGTGGTGATGGTGAGGAACAGGGCCAGGATACGCTGGCCCCCGGCTTTGTCTGCCATTGAACCGGCCATTGAGATGAGATTTTCCTTTGAATGCGCGCGGGCGATCGAGCGGGGACGTTGCCGCCCCCGCTCACCCCTCGCGTATTAGATCTGATGAAGGTTTACGGCGCAGGGCTTGCCTTCGCTGTTGCTGCCAAGCTCATAGGACAGGCGCTGCTCGGCCTTCGGGGAATCGGTGCGATCCCACTTGATGGCGCTGTTCTCGAAGCGCAGAGCATCGCCGCCGGCTTCAGGCTGGATCGAGCCGAAGCCCTGAGTCTTGTCGAAAGACTTGACGATTCCAAATAGTTTCATGGTGAAAGGTCCTTCTTTACCCGAGGAGTCAAAATTGACCGTCTCGCGGCTAAGAGGCGTCAAAGATGGAGAAAGGAGCGGCTTAGCGCCTAGAACCGTCGATTACGACTGGTAGCAATTTACATATAGTGTAGCACCGAAAAAGTACTAGAGGTTATTTGGAATTAAACGTGGTATGATTTTCTCATCACAAGCTCTCTTCTTGTTTCCAAGCCGCTTGCGACTGAGAGCTGAAGCGCTCCCGCTTGGCCAGGAGAGTGCAACATGAGCTCAGAACCGAAAAGATCACCAATCGCGATAGCCCGCTGGGAGAATGAAGGCGGCCATGTCTGCGGTCCGCAATTGCCCGGTGGCGACGACCTACAAGTCGAACTCCACAGATACGGCATCACTCCTGTCCCGTTGATGGCATTCGATTGGGGCGGCTATCGCTACTCCAACGCTCGTGACGCCATTGCGGCAGCCAGGCGGCTTACCCGATCAGCTTGAGGTGGCTGCAGGTATCGAAAGAGTGACTCGTGCGCACGACTCTGTCCACAATAATGTTTCAACGTTCGTTTACCCTCAATAAGGACAATGGGGAGCTCCCCGCCGGCAGCTCCGCGCTGGAAATCGACGAGGATGAGATAGAGACGTCGGAGCGAACGGTGCGTGTCCGTGTCGCGGCTCATCTCTTCGTCCGCAATGGCCGCTCCTTGCGAATGGTTGTTGTAAATTTCGACGAGCTGACAAATGCATTGGCGGCTGACGGGGTCTTAAGCGCGCGCTAGCGTCCGCTTTCCTCCCAAAGCTGCCATGAGAATCTGCTGTCCTACAGCCCACAGCCCGTGCCACCGGGCCAATGGCTCATTCGCATTGTTATGATCGTCCCTTTGCGTGCACGCATGCGTGCGCCCGTGCTCGCCCGCGCTGTGAGGGTGACCTTAGTGAACTTTGAGCCGGGGAAAGCCGCTTCGATGCAGCTCCGTCACTGTGAACATTGGGAAGATTCGGCAGGCCGGCGCGGAGTAAATCCGCGCCGTCGGTCCTGTCGCTCATTCCATTCGCGCAGGCCGTCCGAATTTCGCCGTCTCTTCGCGCTGGCTCCCGATTGCTTCGCAATCGCTCACCTGTGCGCTCGGCGGCTCAATAAAAAAGGCCGGCCCTTAGTGGCCGACCATCTCATCCTTGACCTTGAGCTTTTCCTTCTTGAGCTCGTGAAGCCGGATATCGTCTGGGTGTGGGCGATGTTCCTCTTCGTCGATCAGCGCCTCGAGTTGTGCATGCTTGGACTCGAGGGCTGCGACCTGGCTCTGATCCATCGGAGTCATTCCTTTCATCGGTTGGACTGACAGCCCGTGAATAAATCACGAATCCGTAACTTTGTCGCGTCCATTTGTTTCGACCTGCCTTTGGAATGGCGCGTGCCGTCGAGCCGGGCACGGTGACGGGGTGCGAGGAATCGGGTACAAGTCATGGCGATGAACGACGATGATCCGCGGCAAGTCGTCGAGCTTTTGAAGGCCGAGCATCGCCGTCTCGACGATGAAATCAACGGGCTGATCGAGCTTGGCGCCGCCGACCAGTTGGAGCTGGCGCGCCTGAAGAAGCGCAAGCTGCTGCTGAAGGACGAAATCCAGGTCCTGAGCGACCGGATCATTCCAGACATCATCGCCTAGGGAGCGTTGGCGTTCGTCCCGATTGAGGACGCCGGTCGATCCGCCTTTGCGATTTCCACTTTGGTGCGTTTCAACACCGCCGGGAATTTGGCAGTTTGGCTTTTATGACCGATTCGAACGACACGCCCGACCTGCAGAGCCGCATCACGCCGCGGCTGATCGAGTCGCTCTATACCGAGGCGATGATCCTCGCCGATGAGGCGCGCGCCTATTTCGACGACGAGGGCCGCGAGGAACGGCTGACGCTCGAACCTTTCGTTCGGGTCGGCTTCGCCTGCGAGTCGCTGAAGGTCACGACCCGGATCATGCACATCGTCGCCTGGCTGCTGACCCAGCGCGCAGTCGAGGCGGGCGAGATCACCGGCGCCGACGGCGGGCGCCCCGAGCGCCGGCTCGGCAAGGCGACGGAAAGCGACCCGGCAGTCGTCGAACAATTGCCGCCGTCCGCTCAGCGGCTGATCAATTCCAGTGCCGACCTTTACGCGCGCATCCGGCGACTCGACGAAGGCCAGCTCGCGGATGAGCCGGTCGCAAGTCCCGCGCGTGCGCTCATGGGACGCCTGGAACGCGACCTCATCTGGAATCGCACCTGATCACCGCCTAATGGTCGCATCATGCGGCCATTCACCTTCCACCCGGGCCCACGCCTGATCGCCGGTCACTCCCTGCACGAGCGGCTGCACGAGTTGTTGCCGGAAGGTCCGTGCCTACTCGTGACCGATGCCGGTGTGCGCGGGCTTGGGCTCGCTGATGGTTTCATCGATGGGCTGAATGCGAGCGGAAGGCCGACCTCGGTCTTCGACCGCGTCGAGGCCGACCCGTCCAAGGAAACCTTGCTTGCGGCCGTCGATGCGGGCCGATCCGCCGGCGCGGCCTCGGTGGTTGGCTTTGGCGGCGGTAGCCCGATGGATGTCGCCAAGCTGGCCGCCTACCTGCTCGGGTCCGGCGACGATCTCGACAGTATCTGGGGCGTCGATATCGCCAAGGGCCGGAAGCTGCCTTTGCTGCTGGTGCCGACGACCGCGGGCACGGGATCCGAAGCGACGCCCATATCGGTCATCACCTGCGAGAATGGCGTAAAGCTCGCGGTTAATGCGCGGCCTCTGACGGCGGACTGGGCGCTGCTCGATCCGGATTTGACGGTCGGACTTCCGGCGCATGTCACGGCAGCGACCGGCATCGACGCCATCGTCCATGCGGTGGAGGCCTACACCTCGGCACGCCTCAAGAACCCGCTGTCCGATGCCCTGGCGCGCGAGGCGCTGAGGTTATTGTCCGAAAACCTGCTGACAGCATGCCGCGAGCCCGCCAATCGCGATGCGCGATCGGCCATGCTGCTTGGGGCGCACCTTGCCGGTATCGCCTTTTCCAACGCACCGGTCGGCGGCGTGCATGCTTTGGCCTATCCGCTCGGCGGCCTGTTCCATTTGCCGCATGGCCTCAGCAATGCGCTGATGCTCCGCCCGGTGCTCGAGCATAATGCCGAAGCCGCGCGGGAACTCTACGCCGAGCTGGCCCCCATCCTCGATCCCGCGCTGGAACAGGTTGGCAGCCAGGCCCAGGCCAAGGGTTTCATCGACAATGTCTGCACACTTGCGGCGGACACCGGCGTCAGCCTGCGCCTCCGCGACCATGGCATTCCGGAGGCCGAAATCCCGACCCTGGCGCGGGAGGCGATGAAGCAGACCCGCCTGCTGGTGAACAATCCCTGCGCGATCGAGGAAGCGGACGCCCAGCGTTTGTACGAGGCCGCCTGGTGAGCAGGCCTGAGCCGCGCCCGCGCTCGGCCTATCGCGCGTGGCGGACAATCCCGACACGCTGGGCGGACAATGACGCCTACGGGCACGTCAACAATGTCGTCCACTACGCCTGGTTCGACACGGCCGTGAATGCGTGGCTGGTCGAGGCAGGGCTGCTCGACATCGCGCACGGCGACCCGATCGGCCTCGTCGTCGAGACCGGCTGCCGCTACTTCGCGCCTTTAAGCTTCCCGGAAAGCGCCGATGTCGGGATTGCCGTCGAGCGCCTGGGGTCGAGCAGCATTACCTATCGCCTCGGCATATTCGCCGAAGGGTCGGATGCTGCCGCGGCGGAAGGTGAGTTCACCCACGTTTACGTCGACCGGGCCAGCCGCCGTCCCAAGCCGTTGCCCCAGGAGTGGCGGGCGAAGCTGGAAATCCTGCTCTAGCCGCAGAGCGCGGCCTTGGCCTCGTCATATTCGCGCGCCAGGCGGTCGACGAGGCTCGCGGCCGGCACCACTGCATCAACGGCGCCGATGCCCTGACCCGATCCCCAGATGTCGCGCCACGCCTTGGCGCCGCTAGCAGATTCGAAGTTCATCGCATTGGGGCCGGGCGGCGGCAGATTGTCAGGATCCATACCCGCAGCGACAATCGATGCGCGCAGGTAATTGCCGTGGATGCCGGTGAAGAGCGCCGAATTGACGATATCGGCCGCCGAGGCATCGACGATGCCTTGCTTATATTCCTCGCTGGCCCGCGCCTCGGGCGTCGCGATGAAGGGCGAGCCGATATAGGCGAGGTCCGCGCCCATGGCCTGGGCGGCCAGCACGGCGCGCCCGTTGGCGATCGCGCCGGACAGCAAAAGAGGACCGTCGAACCAGCGGCGGATTTCCTGGACGAGGGCAAAAGGCGACCAGCGCCCGGCGTGACCGCCCGCGCCGGCGGCGACAGCGATGATTCCGTCCGCGCCCTTTTCGATCGCCTTGCGGGCGTAGCGGTCGTCGATAATGTCGTGGAGCGTGATGCCGCCCCAGTCATGAACCGCATGGTTCAAATCCTCGCGCGCTCCCAGGGACGTGATGACGATCGGCACTTTCCATTTGGCGCAAGTCTGCATGTCGGCTTCGAAGCGGTCGTTGGAGCGATGCACGATCTGGTTGACCGCGAACGGCGCCGATGGCCGGTCGGGATGGTCGCGGTCATGCCCGGCAAGCGCTTCGGTAATCTCGTGAATCCACTCGTCGAGCTGGCTCTGTGGCCGGGGGTTCAGGGCTGGGAAGCTGCCGACAATGCCCGCCTTGCACTGGGCGATGACCAGTTTCGGGTTGGAGACGATGAACAAGGGTGCGCCGACCACAGGCAGGCGCAAGCGCGAGAGGACTTCAGGCAGCGGCTTCGGTTGGAGCACTTGGAACCCTCCCGCAGGCGATGGATCGTTTCGCCGGGCTAGCCTTGCTGGTTCATCGAACGCAAGCGGGCGATTGACAGAGGCGAGGGCGCTGACCACTGCAACAGCCATGGAGTTCCTGCGCGCCGACCTGTTCGATCAGCTAAGATCGGAGCCCCGGCGCTGGCTGGTCACCGGCGCCGCCGGTTTTATCGGCTCCAACATTGTCCAATGCCTGTTGAGCGCCAACCAGGACGTCGTCGGCTTCGACAATTTCTCCACCGGCCACCAGCGAAACCTCGATGAGGCCGCGGACGGCGCCGGATACGGGCAGCTGAGGATGATCACCGCCGACATCCGCGACCGCGATGCCTGCCGGGCGGCGGTCGAAGACGTCGATATCGTTCTTCACCAAGCAGCGCTGGGCTCGGTGCCGCGTTCAATGGCCGACCCTCTGACTAGTCACGACGTCAATGTCACCGGCTTCATCAACCTGCTCGACGCCGCGCGGCAGGCGGGGGTGCGGCGGTTCGTCTATGCCGCTTCCAGCTCGACCTATGGCGATGAGCCCGACCTGCCGAAAGTCGAGGATCGGATCGGCAATCCACTCTCGCCTTATGCCGCGACCAAGCGCATCAACGAGGTTTACGCGGCCGCCTACACGAAGGCGTTCGGCATCAAGGCGACGGGCCTTCGCTACTTCAACGTCTTCGGGCCGCGCCAGGACCCGGACAGCGCCTATGCCGCCGTTATCCCCAAATGGGTCAGTGCGATGCTGCGCGACGAGGAGGTCGTCATCAACGGCGATGGCGAAACCAGCCGCGACTTCTGCTTCGTCGCCAATGCGGTGCAGGCCAATATCCGTGCCGCCTTTGCGACGGATGAGGCGCAAGGCGAGGTCTACAATGTCGCATTCGGCGAACGCACCAGCCTCAACCAGCTATTCGGCTTGCTCCGCGAGGGGCTGGGCCGGCACCAGGTCCATTATTCGCGCGAACCGGCGCACGCCGACTTCCGTCCCGGCGACATGCGCCATTCGCTCGCCGATATCGGCAAGGCGGAGCGGCTGCTGGGCTATGAGCCGACGTACAGCATCGGCCAGGGCATCGAAGAAGCCTTGCCCTGGTATATCGAGCGCTTCCGCTAGCCCTTCACCAGCTGCGGCATCAGCTGCGCCAGGGCACGCACCTTCGGAACGTCATGGGCGACGATGTACGGATAGTTCGGGTTCCGGCGCATGAAGTCCTGGTGATAGGCCTCCGCGGCGAAGAAGGGGCCGTTCTCCAGTTTCGTCACGATCGGCCTGGCGAAGGCGTGAGCCGACGTCAGCTGGGAGATATAGGCCCGCGCCACGTCCGCCTGCGCCTTGGTCTGCGGGAAGATTGCTGAACGATAGCTGGTGCCGACGTCCGGCCCCTGGCGGTTCAGCTGCGTCGGGTCGTGCGCCACCGAGAAATAGACCCGCAGCAGCGTGCCGTAGCTGACGACCTTGGGATCGTAGGTGATGCGGACGGCCTCGGCGTGCTTCGTGACTTCGCTGCTGACGCGCTCATAATTGGCGTCTTCACGGCTGCCCCCGGCATAGCCCGAAACGACATTGCTGACGCCCTTCACGCGCTCGAAAACCGCCTCCAGCCCCCAGAAGCAGCCGCCGGCGAGGACGGCCGTTTGCTGGCCCGCGGCAGGCGGGTCGAGCCGGGCGGCAGGAACAACGCGTTCCGTGGCGCTCGCGGACGAGCAGGCGGCAATGGCAATGAACGCAAGGCTGAGCAATCGGCGCATATAGAGATCTCCTGGCGCCCATATAGGTTTGGCCCCGCAACGATTCTAGACGACGGGCAAACCTATTTCCGCAGGCGTCGGATCGCCGGGAGCGACAACAGCGATCATGTGCGCCAGGTCCTCCAGAGTGAAGGGCTTGGCGAGAATGGCGACATCGTCCGGCCGCTCCCCGATCGCCTCGTTCTCGGCATAGCCGGTGATGATCAGCGCCGGCAGTTCCGGGCGAAGTTTGCGTACCGCATCGACCAACTGGGTCCCCGACTGGTGGGGCATCGCATAATCGGTAACGAGCAGGTCCCAGTCGGCGAGCTTGCCGCTCAATAATTGCATCGCATCGGTATAATTGGCGGCATCGAGGACGCTGTGACCCAGCTCTTCCAGCATGCCGAATGTTGTCGCGCGCACCTCGTCATGGTCGTCGACCAGAAGGACGCGCAGCGGGCGGCTGGCCTTCAGGATCCTCGGCTGGGTTTCCCTCGCCTCGACGACCGTCGCCATGGAGCGCGGCAACCAGATTTCCGCGCGCGTTCCCTTGCCGACCTTGCTCGTCAGTCGGAAGGCGCCGTTCGACTGGCTGGCGAAACCGTAAACCATGCTGAGGCCAAGGCCGGTGCCTTTGCCGGCTTCTTTCGTTGTAACGAAGGGCTCAAGCACCTTTTCGATCATCTCGGCCGCAATCCCGCAACCGCTGTCGACGACGGCCAGGACGACGTAATCGCCCTTGGCCAGTTCGTCCTCCCGGGATCGGGCGACGCTCTTGTTTTCCGCCGTCACCTGGATCGTGCCACCGTCGCTCATCGCATCGCGGGCGTTGATGATGAGGTTCATGATCGCCAACTCGAGCTGGGCCGGGTCGGCGAATGCGTGCCAAAGATCATCGCCGATCTGCCAGTCGAGCTGGTGGCGGCCGCCAAGCGTCGGCGACATCAGGCCGGTCACGGCATTGGACAGGGTCTTCACGTTGATATCGGTAGGCTGCAGCTGCTGTCGCCGGGCGAAGGCGAGGAGGCGGCGTACCAGGTCCGTGCCCTGCTCGGCGGCGCGGCGCGTCATGACCATGATTTCCTGGGCCGACTCCGGCAACTCGGCGCGACGCTCGATCAGCCGCAGGCCGCCGATCACCGCCGCCAGCAGATTGTTGAAGTCATGCGCGACGCCACCGGTCAGCTTGCCGATCGCATCCATCTTCTGCGCGTGGAACAGCTGCGCCTCCGCCTTGCGCAAATCCTGTTCGGCCTTGAGTCGCTCGGCATTGGCCCTGAGGTTGGCGTCGAGCAGCGCCTGCTCCTGCTGGGCCTTGCGCTCGATCTCCTGGGTCTTGGCGAACAAATCGACGAACACCGCGACCTTGGAGCGAAGCACGACCGGGTCGACCGGCTTGAAGACATAGTCGACCGCGCCCATCGAATAGCCGCGGATGAGGTGCGCCGTTTCCTTGTTCACCGCGGACAGGAAGACGATGGGGATGCGCTTGCTCTGCTCGCGCTCGCGGATGATCTGCGCGGTCTCGTATCCATCCAGGCCAGGCATGTAGACATCGAGCAGGATGACCGCGAACTCACCCTTGAGCAGCTGACGAAGCGCCTCCTCGCCCGACTTGGCAGTGACGACCTCGCCAATGTCCTCGAGCACGGTGCTGATCGCGAGCAGGTTCTTCTCGTCGTCATCGACGACCAGCACGCGCGGGATATCTTCCCTTGCTTCGTCCGGCTTCAACCCTGCCGGCTTGGTTCGTGAACGCTGCGCCAACATGTTACTCGGCCGCCTCCGGGACCAAGGCGGCCTTTGGGCCGGATTCCCGCGCCCGCCCGACCCAGACGCGGAGCAGGGCCAGCAGCAGGTCGATGTCGACAGGTTTCGCGATATAGTCGGACGCTCCGGCGTCGAGACACTTCTGCCGGTCTCCCTTCATCGCCTTGGCGGTGACGGCGATCAGCGGCACCTCGGCCAGTTCTTCGCGGCTGCGGATCTGCTGCATCGTCTCGTAACCGTCCATGTCGGGCATCATGATGTCGATCAGCGCAACGTGGATGCCAGGCGTTTGCTCCAGGATGAGGATGCCGTCCTTGCCGCGCTCTGCGTGCAGCACCTCGACGTCATAACTCTCGAGCACGCTGGTCAAAGAATAGATGTTGCGGATGTCGTCATCGACGATGAGGATCTTGGCGCCGGCGAGTTCAGGGACATTGTGCGTAGCTGGTGTGGCCGTTTCGTCAGCCGCGGTTTCGCGACGGCGCTTGCGCGGCTTTTGCTTGGCGACATGGTCCTTGAGCTTGGTGAAGACCGCGGCCAGTTCCTTGTCGTCGGCCGGCTTTTCCGTGATTCCGAATGCGCCCATTTCGAGCACGGAATCGATGCGGTCGACACCGGAGATGACGTGGATCGGCAGGTGGCTGGTCTCCGGGTCGTGCTTCAGCAAATCGAGCAGCACGAAGCCGTCGATGTCGCTGAGCCCGAGGTCCAGGGTGATGGCATTGGGCTGGAGCTTGCGCGCCATCGTTAGGGTGCCCGCGCCAGCGGTGGAGACCACGCCCTTGAATCCTGCCTCTCGGGCGAGGTCGAGCAGGATCGAAGCAAAGGTCGGGTCGTCCTCGACGATCAGCACGAACGCGTCGTTGCCGAGGTCGTCGCGGTCGTCGCTCACTTCGTAGCCGGTCGGCAACGCCGTCGGCACGACCGCGCCGCTATTGTCGTAGCGGGCAGGGGTCGCTGCCGTCGCCGCGTTCGGTACCGGCGCCACCTGCAACGGCACGAACAGGGAGAAGGTCGAGCCTTCGCCCGGCTTCGATTTCACCTTCAGCTCACCGCCGATCAGGCGGGCGATTTCGCGGCTGATGGAGAGGCCAAGGCCGGTGCCGCCATATTTGCGGCTGGTCGTACCGTCGGCCTGCTGGAAAGCCTCGAAGATGAGCTTCTGCTTGTCCTCGGGAATGCCGATGCCGGTGTCGGTGACCGAGATTTCGATCGCCTGCTCCGCGGTGCGCAAGACCGGATGGCTTGGGCTCCAACCGCTCGCCGCAAGGTGCACGCCGAGCGTGACGCTGCCTTGCGAGGTGAACTTGAAGGCGTTGGATAGCAGATTGAGGACGACCTGCTGCAGTCGCTTGTCGTCGGTGCGGATGGTGTCCGGAAGGTCGGCATCGAACTCGACACGGAAGTCGAGCGCCTTGTCGGTGGCCAGCTGGCGGAACGTGCGCTCCATGTGCTGCTTCAGGTTGCGCATCGGCATGTCGCCGATCTCGATCGACACCGTGCCGGACTCGATCTTCGACAGATCGAGGATGTCGTTGATGAGGCTCAGCAAGTCCGAACCCGCCGAGTTGATCGTCCGCGCGAATTCGGTCTGCTTGTCGTTGAGGTTGCCTTGCGGATTGTCCGCCAGCAGCTTCGACAGGATCAGCAGGGAATTGAGCGGCGTCCTCAGTTCGTGGGACATGTTGGCCAGGAACTCGGACTTGTACTTGGAGGTAAGGGCGAGCTGCTCCGCCTTCTCCTCGACCGCGCGGCGGGCCATTTCGATTTCGATATTCTTGGCTTCGACCTGCTTCTTCTCGTTCTCGAGGAGCTGGGCTTTCTCCTGAAGCTCCTCATTGGTGTTGTGCAGTTCTTCCTGCTTGGTCGTGAGCTCGGTCTGTCGCGCCTGGAGCTCCTGGGTGAGAAGCTGCGACTGGGTCAGCAGGCCTTCGGTGCGCATCGTCGCGGCAATCGTGTTCAAGACGATGCCGACCGATTCCATCAGCTGGTTCAGGAAGCTCTGGTGAGTCTCATTGAACTCGTTGAACGAGGCCAGCTCGATGACCGCGCGCACTTCATCCTCGAACAAGGCGGGGAGGATAGTGACGTTGCTCGGCGTCGCAGCGCCAAGGCCTGATCCGATGCGCAGGAAGTCGGGCGGGACATCCTTCAGCAGGATCGGTTTCTTGTCGGCCGCGGACTGTCCGATCAGCCCTTCGCGAAGCTTGAACTCACGCTTCAGCTGGTCGGGGCTCTCGGCGCCGTAGCTCGCGACCAGCTCCAGCTTGGTATCGTCTTCGTCGCGCTGCGTGACGTAGAAGACGCCGTACTGCGCACCGACCAACGGCGCGAGTTCCGACATGATGAGGTTCGACACTGTCGCCATGTCGCGTTCGCCCTGAAGCATGCGGCTGAAGCGGGCGAGGTTGGTCTTGAGCCAGTCCTGCTCGGCATTTTTGAGAGTCTGATCCTTCAGGTTGCGGATCATCTCGTTGATGTTGTCCTTGAGCGCCGCCATTTCGCCCTGCGCCTCGACGGCGATGGAGCGGGTGAGGTCGCCCTTGGTCACCGCGGTCGCCACTTCGGCGATCGATCGGACCTGGTTGGTCAGGTTCGCGGCCAGCTGGTTCACGTTGTCGGTAAGGTCGCGCCACAGGCCGGCGGCGCCCGGCACGCGGGCCTGTCCGCCGAGGCGACCTTCGATGCCGACTTCGCGGGCCATGTTGGTCACCTGGTCGCCGAAGGTCGACAAAGTCTCGATCATGAAGTTGATGGTTTCGGCCAGCGCCGCGATTTCGCCCTTGGCGTCCAGCGTCAACTTGCGACGGAGGTTGCCCTGCGCCACCGCGGTCACGACCTCGGCGATGCCGCGGACCTGGTTGGTGAGGTTGGTCGCCATCAGGTTGACGTTGTCGGTCAAATCCTTCCACGTGCCGCCGACGCCCGGCACCTTGGCCTGGCCGCCCAGCTTGCCCTCGGTGCCGACCTCGCGGGCGACGCGCGTCACTTCCGACGCGAAGCCGTTGAGCTGGTCGACCATGGTGTTGATCGTGTTCTTGAGGGCGAGGATTTCGCCCTTCACGTCGACGGTGATCTTCTTCGACAAGTCGCCGCGCGCCACGGCGGTGGTCACGTCGGCGATGTTGCGGACCTGGCCGGTCAAATTGTCGGCCATCAGGTTGACGTTGTCGGTCAAGTCCTTCCACGTGCCGGCAACACCGCGCACCTGCGCCTGGCCGCCGAGCTTGCCTTCCGTGCCGACCTCGCGCGCAACACGCGTCACCTCGGAAGCGAATGAGTTCAACTGGTCCACCATCGTATTGATGGTGTTTTTGAGCTCGAGGATTTCGCCTTTCACGTCGACTGTGATCTTCTTGGAAAGGTCGCCCAACGCCACCGCAGTCGTCACTTCGGCGATGTTGCGGACCTGACCCGTCAGGTTCGCGGCCATGAGGTTCACGTTGTCGGTCAAGTCGGCCCAGGTTCCGGCGACGCCTTCCACCTGCGCCTGACCGCCTAGCTTGCCTTCCGAACCCACTTCGCGCGCCACGCGGGTCACTTCGGATGCGAAGGAGTTGAGCTGGTCCACCATGACGTTGATGGTGTCCTTGAGCTCAAGGATTTCGCCCTTCACGTCGACGGTGATCTTCTTCGACAAGTCGCCGCGGGCGACCGCCGTGGTCACTTCGGCGATGTTGCGGACCTGGCCGGTCAAGTTGGCGGCCATCAGGTTCACATTGTCGGTCAAATCGGCCCAGGTGCCGGCGACGCCCTCAACCTGCGCCTGACCGCCAAGCTTGCCTTCCGTACCGACTTCGCGAGCAACGCGGGTCACTTCGGATGCGAAGCCGTTGAGCTGATCCACCATCGTATTGATCGTGTTTTTGAGCTCGAGGATCTCGCCCTTCACGTCGACGGTGATCTTCTTCGACAAGTCGCCGCGCGCCACGGCGGTGGTCACCTCGGCGATGTTGCGGACCTGTCCGGTCAGATTGCCGGCCATCAGGTTCACGCTGTCCGTCAAGTC
This sequence comes from Sphingomonas alba, assembly GCF_023516555.1. Lineage (GTDB taxonomy): Bacteria > Pseudomonadota > Alphaproteobacteria > Sphingomonadales > Sphingomonadaceae > Sphingomicrobium > Sphingomicrobium album. The sequence goes on along the minus strand of NZ_JAMGBD010000001.1, from coordinate 400,043 downwards.
GGCCCAGGTGCCGGCGACGCCTTCCACCTGCGCCTGGCCGCCGAGCTTGCCTTCCGAGCCCACTTCGCGGGCAACGCGCGTCACCTCGGAGGCGAAGCCGTTCAGCTGGTCCACCATGACGTTGATGGTGTCCTTGAGCTCGAGGATTTCGCCCTTCACGTCGACGGTGATCTTCTTGGACAAGTCGCCCTTGGCGACGGCGGTCGTCACCTCGGCGATGTTGCGGACCTGGCCCGTCAGGTTCGCGGCCATGAGGTTCACATTATCGGTCAAGTCGGCCCAGGTGCCTGCGACGCCGGGAACCTGCGCCTGGCCGCCCAATTTACCTTCGGTGCCGACCTCGCGGGCAACGCGCGTCACTTCCGACGCGAAGCCGTTGAGCTGGTCCACCATGACGTTGATGGTGTCTTTCAGCTCCAAAATTTCGCCGCGCACGTCCACTGTGATCTTCTTGGACAAGTCGCCGCGCGCCACGGCGGTCGTCACCTCGGCGATATTGCGCACCTGGCCGGTGAGGTTCGCGGCCATCAAGTTGACGTTATCGGTCAGATCCTTCCACGTACCGCCGACGCCTTCGACGCGCGCCTGGCCGCCCAATTTACCTTCGGTGCCGACCTCGCGGGCCACGCGGGTCACTTCGGATGCGAATGAGTTCAACTGGTCCACCATCGTGTTGATGGTGTTTTTGAGCTCGAGGATTTCGCCCTTCACGTCCACCGTGATTTTCTTGGACAAGTCGCCGCTGGCGACGGCGGTCGTCACCTCGGCGATGTTGCGCACCTGGCTGGTGAGGTTGGTCGCCATGGCGTTGACGTTGTCGGTGAGGTCCTTCCAGGTGCCGGCAACGCCCTTCACGTTCGCCTGGCCGCCCAGCTTGCCCTCGGTGCCGACTTCGCGCGCCACGCGGGTCACTTCGGATGCGAAGGAGCCGAGCTGCTCCACCATCGTATTCACAATCTTGCCGATGCGCAGGAATTCGCCACGCAATGGGCGCCCGTCGATCTCCACGACCATGGACTGCGACAGGTCGCCCTTGGCGACCGCCCCGATGACGCGCGCGACTTCGGCCGTCGGCTGCACCATGTCGTCGATCAGCTCGTTGACGGCGCGCAGTTTGGTTTCCCAGCCGCCGCTGGCGCCGCGGACGCGGGCGCGCTGGCCGATCTTGCCTTCCTTGCCGACGACCTGGCTGAGACGTTCAAATTCTTGCGTGATCTGCTGGTTGAGCGTCACGACCTCGTTGAACAGGGTCGCGACTTCCTGGTCGACGTCGTCTGAGTCCTCGGGCAGCCGGACGCTGAAGTCGCCGCGACGGAGCGCGCGCAACGCAGACACAAGCCGACGACGGTCGACGAACTCACGCGGGGGGTTGGCGTTCACCGGCTGAATCCTTCGCTAAGCTACTCTCCCCCCACCCAGGATGAAGGCAGCCCCCCGGCTGCCGGAGCGCTCAACATAGCAAAGGCCAAGCCATTGACTAGATACAATTATTTCCCGGCCCCCGCTCGTTACGCGCCTGTTTCAAACAGTCGTGCTTAAGGAATGTTCCCTAGAGAATGGCGAGGAGCGCGAAACTGACGAGCCAGTGCTCGCCCATATAGTCGCCGGCGAGGTGGGGCAGGGCCGCAGCCAAGTGCTGTTCGCAAGCGCTCTCGACCCGAGTTTTCGCTTCCCCTTCAAGATGTTGGGCAAGTATCCTCCAACACCATGAGCGGCTGAGATTGACCCCGTCTAGGTGTGCGATCTTGCCATCGCTGCGATCGCTGACGAAGGCCGGGGTGAACAGCGAGATTGGTTCACCTTGGGACAATCGCGGCAGGAAGGCCGCGAGCCAGTCGCCGAAACGATCGGCGGGCAAAGCGCGGGCCATGCACAAGGCCTCGATCAGGGCCGAGGACAGGAACTCGTCGCCGCCCGGTTCCCAGGCCTGGCAATCCCGGTCGTTCGAATATTTCTCGGCTGCCCAGTCCCGGATCAGCACCGCGAGGCCGGCGTCGAACCGGTCCGCCCATTCCAGCGCCAGGACCAACCCGAAAGCCGTGTTGAAATGGGTGCCGACGCGGATGGGATAGGTGAGCTTCGGGAGGTACGTCTTGAACCGATCGGCAAAGGCGCGGGCCAAGGGCTCGATCAGCGCTGCCCAATGCCTATCGGCATGGCGTGTCGCTTCGAGGTGAAGATAGAGCAGCCAGCCCCAGCCGTAAGGCCGTTCGAAGGTCGCCGAATAAGGCCGGTCGAGAAAGGCCAGTTCAGCCGCGACCTTTACGGGCGTGAAGCTGTCGTCGGCCAGCGAAGCGATCCGCGCGGCTTCCACACTGTTGGGAAACAGCCGCCTGAGCGTCAGCAGGCTCCACCAGCCATGAACGCAACTGTGCCAGTCGAAGCTGCCGAAGAAGATCGGGTGCAGCACGCGCGGCGGCGCGAGGTCGTCATCGCCAAGCAGCACCTGGTCGAGCTTGTGCGGATATTCACGCGTCACATGGCCGAGCGCGATGCGCGCCCATTCGCCGGCGATTTGCGGGTCGAGCTTCATCGGAACGCCAAGAGGTAGATGAGGAGGATGTTGACGACGAGCAGCGGCAGCGCCGTCGCCACCTGCGCGCGGATCACGCCATATTGATCCTTCAATTCCAGCAGCGCCGCCGGCACCAGGTTGAAGTTGGCGGCCATGGGGGTCATCAACGTCCCGCAGAAACCGGCGAGCATGCCGATCGCTCCAATCACGGCAGGATCGCCGTGATAATGCTGGATGAGCAACGGCACGCCGGTCGCCGCCGCCATCACCGGGAAGGCGGCAAACGCGTTGCCCATCACCATGGTGAAGATCGCCATTCCAAGCCCGAAGATGACGACGGTCAGGAAGACATTGCCCTCGGGGATCACCATCCGGCTAAGCGCGCCAATGGCGTCGCCCACGCCCGCAGCGGCGAACAATACGCCCAGCGCCGCCAGCATCTGCGGCAGTACGGCCGCCCAGCCGATGGCATCGATCAGCCTGCGGCCCTCCTGGAACGGGGCGATCGCCGGCGGCTTCAACCACACAAAGATCGTACCGAGCGCCAGCAGGACGCCGAGAGCCAGGAAGACATAGGTCTCGCGCTTCGCCTCGATCCAGCCCGCGCCGCCGAGCGGCGTGTAATTGTAGATCAGGGTACCGACCAACGCCGTGACCGGAATGATAAGAGCGGGCAGGAACAGCTTGTTGCCGAGTTTCTCGGACCAGCCTTGCCGTTCTTCGACCGATGTCGTCGGCGGATAGCTGCGGCCGATGAATCCGAAGCCCGCGAGCCCGGCGAGGCCGAGCACCAGCAGGCCGTTGCCGAAATCGCCGATCAGGTCGCCGGCCAGCAGGCTGAGCGCCATCAAGCCCCAGAAGGCTGCATTGCCGAAACGCTTCGAATGGCTGCGGTCCAGCGCGGACAGGAGCGCGAAGACGGCGAACATCGCGCCCGCGAGCAAATAGAGCCAATGCATGGTGATCATCGGCCGCGCCTCGCGAACCGGCGGTCGAACAACAGCAGCCGCGCGCCATGGATCAGGAAGGCGCAAATCGCCGTCGGGATTGCCCACAAGGCCAAATGCAGTGGCGACAGATTGTAGCCGTAAGTCGACAGGATCTGCTGGATCAGGACGATCGAGCCGATGGCGATGAAGATGTCTTCGCCGAAGAACAGGCCGACATTGTCGGTGGCGGCGGCATAGGCCTTCACGCTCTCGGCCTCGTCATCGCTCAATTCGCCATGCTGCTGCTCAGCGGCGGCGAGGGCCATTGGCGCCACCAAAGGCCGCACGGTCTGCGGATGGCCAGCGGTCGATTGCAGGCCGATGGCCGACGTCGCCTGCCGGTAAATCAGGTAAAAGAGCAGTAATCGCCCGACGGTGGCGCCCTTCATCTTGCGGATCAGGGCGGCGGCGCGCTGCTGCAGGCCGTATCGTTCAAGCAGGCCAATGACCGGCAGAACGATCCAGACGATGGCGATGATCCGGTTGTCGTTGAACGCCTTGCCGAAGGTCGAGACGACTTCGACCGGGCCCATGCCCGCGATCAGGCCGGTGACGATCGCCGACACCGTTACAACCAGCATCGGGTTGAACTTCAGCGCAAAGCCGATGACTACCAGCAATATGCCGATCAGCGGCCAGTAATCGATCATCCTCCCGCTCTCCCAAACCCGCCGCCGCCGGGCGTCTCGATGACGAAGCGGTCGCCGGCACCGACATCGGCCGATTCCGTTGCCGTGAGAACCTGCGTCGAACCGTCCGTGCGCTCAACCCAGTTGCGGCCGGGGAGGGCGTCCTCGCCGCCCTTCAACCCGCTCGGCGGCACGCGACGGCGGTCGGCTAGGATGTTGGCGCGCATCGGCTCCAGGAATGTGACTCTTCGGACCGTGCCGTCGCCGCCCTTGTGCTCCCCTTTGCCTCCCGAACCACGGCGGATCGAGAATTCCTCCAACCGCACCGGCAGCCGCGCCTCCAAGATTTCAGGATCGGTCAGCCGACTGTTGGTCATATGCGTTTGGACCGCGCTCGCACCGTCGAAGTCCGGGCCGGCACCGGCGCCGCCGCAGACCGTCTCGTAATATTGGTAGCGCTCGTTGCCGAAGGTGAAATTGTTCATCGTTCCCTGGCTCGGCGCCAGCCGTCCGGTCGCCGCGAACAAGGTGTCGGTGACGACCTGGCTGGTTTCGACATTGCCGGCGACGACGGCGGCGGGGAAGGCGGGGTTCAGCATCGAGCCCTCGGGCACGATGATCTGGATCGGTCTAAGGCAGCCGTCATTCATCGGGATCACATCGTCGATCAAGGTCCGTACGACGTAGAGCGACGCCGCGCGCACGATCGAGAATGGCGCGTTGAAATTGTCGCCGAGCTGGTCGCTGGTGCCGGTAAAATCGAAGGTCGCCGACCGCGCCGCCTTGTCGATGGTGATGCGCACGCGGACAATCGCTTTATTGTCCATTTCATAGGCGAACTCGCCATCGTCGAGCCGGCCCAGCAGCCGCCGCACCGATTCCTCGGCATTGGCGAGGACATGGCTCATATATGCGGCGACGACTTGCGATCCGTAGTCCTTCGCCGTATCGACCAGCCCTTCCGCGCCGCGGATACAGGCCGCCAGCTGCGCCTTCAGGTCGGAAATGTTGCGGTCCGGATTGCGCGCCGGATGTTCGCCGCTCGCCAGAAGCGCCCGCATTTCCTTCTCTCGGAAATGGCCCTCGTCGACAAGCAATTCATTGTCGATCAGCACGCCTTCGTCGCCGATCGTCCGGCTGTCCGGCGGCATCGACCCCGGCGCGATCCCGCCGATGTCGGAATGGTGTCCGCGCGCCGCGACGAACGCCGACGGCTCGACTTCGTCGCCGTAGAAGACTGGCACGATCACCGTGACGTCCGGCAAATGCGTTCCGCCGCGATAGGGGTCATTCAGCACATAGGCGTCGCCCCGCCTTATGCCGCGTCCGTCGCGTGCCTCGCCGCGCGTGTCGATGATCGTCCGGATGCTCTCGCCCATCGAACCCAGGTGCACAGGAATGTGCGGTGCGTTGGCGATCAGCGCGCCCGACGCGTCGAAAATTGCGCAGGAGAAATCGAGCCGTTCCTTGATGTTCACGCTCGTCGCTGTGGACTGCAGCGCGACGCCCATCTCCTCGGCAATCGCCATGAAAAGGTTGTTGAAAATCTCCAGCCGCACCGGGTCGACACTCGTGCCGATGGCCCGTTCGCGCTGCAGCGGTACTGTTCGCGTCAGGATCAAGGTCCCGTCCGCTCCGCGTTTCGCCTGCCAGCCCGGCTCGACGACCGTCGTCGATGCCACCTCGAGGATCAGGGCTGGGCCGTCGACGCGCTGGTCTGCCGCCAATTCATCCCGCTGGTAAGCAATCCAGCCGTCCGCCTCGACCGGCGACGCCCCCGCACCGGGCGAGGAAGGAGCAAGGAATTCCGTGTCCGTCCCGGCGACCGCTTCGACCGACAGCGTCTCGATGATCGGTTCGTCATCCTCGACATAGCCGAAGCGCTTGCGGTGCAGGGCCTCGAATGTCTCGCGCATCCTGGCCGGTTCGCCGACATCGACTTCGATGGTCGTGTCGCTGCCCGGCGCACGCAGCTTGGCGCGGCGACGGAAGGCGATGCGTGTATCCTCGACACCCTGGTCCACCAGGTCGTGCCTTGCGACCTGCTCCAGAGCGGCAAGCCCGACCGCGAAATCCTCGCCCAATGGCTTCAGCCAGCTGGCGTCGCGGATGCTCTTCAGTTCGGCCAGCCCGATGCCATAGGCCGACAACACGCCCGCGAAGGGGTGGATCAGGATGCGCTCCATGCCGAGCTCGTCGGCGACCCGGCAGGCATGCTGACCGCCCGCGCCGCCGAAACAGGCCAGGGTGTAGCGCGTCACATCATGCCCGCGCGCGATCGAGATTTTCCGGATTGCCGCGGCCATATTGTCGACCGCAATCTCCAGGAACCCTTCAGCAATTGCCTCCAGGCTGCGGCCATCGCCAAGCGCGTCGGCCACCTCCTGCAACCGCGCTCGCGACGCGTCCGCATCCAGCGGCTCGTCGCCGTTCGGTCCGAAGACGTGCGGGAAATGCGCCGGGCTGATGCGGCCCAGGTACAGGTTGCAGTCGGTGACGGTCAGCGGCCCGCCAGCGCGGTAACAGGCGGGGCCGGGGCGTGCGCCCGCGGACTCCGGGCCGACCCGGAAGCGCATGCCGTCGAAGCGGCAGATCGACCCGCCGCCGGCTGCGATCGTGTGGATCTGCATCATCGGCGCGCGGATTCGGACGCCCGCGACCATATTCTCGTCGCCGAGCTCGAAATGCCCGCCGTAGTGCGAGACGTCGGTTGACGTCCCGCCCATGTCGAAGCCGATGAGATGCTCCGCTTCGTGGGGTGCGCTAGCCGCGACCATGCCGACGACCCCGCCTGCGGGCCCGGACAGGATCGCGTCCTTGCCGCGGAAGCTCCACGCATCGGTCAGGCCGCCGTTCGACTGCATGAAATTGAGCCGCGCGTCCGGGCCTAAACCCGCCGCAACCCGGTCGACGTAACGACGCAGGACCGGTGACAGATAGGCATCCACCACCGTCGTATCGCCGCGACCAATCAGCTTGATCAGCGGCGCAACTTCGTAGCTGACCGAAACCTGCGTGAACCCGAGCTCGCGGGCCATGCGGGCGAGGCGCTCCTCGTGACTTCGGTGCTTCCAGCCATGGACGAGGACGATAGCGAGAGCATCGTAACCGGCGTCGCGAAGGGCCTGTAGCTGGCTGCGCGCCGCGTCATCGTCGAGCTTGCGGATAACCGCCCCGTCCGCGCCGATCCGCTCATCGATCTCGATCACCGCCTCGTACAGCATCGAGGGCAGTATGATGTTGCGCGCAAAAATCTCCGGCCGCGCCTGGTAGCCAATCCGCAGCGCGTCCCCGAACCCCTTGGTGATCGCCAACGCCAGCTTTTCGCCCTTGCGCTCCAGCAAGGCGTTGGTGGCGACCGTCGTGCCCATGCGCACTTCGCGCAATGTCCCGCCTTCTTCGGCAAGGATGCGGGCGATGCCCTCCAGCGCCGCATCCTCATATTGGCCGGGATTTTCGGACAGCAATTTACCGACGCGCACAGTACCATCCGACGCGTGGGCGACGATGTCGGTGAACGTGCCCCCACGGTCGATCGCGAACGTCCAGCTGCGCGTCACGTCCGCTCCACAGGATCGGTGCGATGCGTGCGCCCGACCAGCAGGCAATCTGCCACCAGCCTGAGCGGCGTCAGATCGACGTCGCTACGGCGGTTGTCGATCAGGTCAACAAAGCGAGTGTAGACGGACGGATATTCGCCCATGCCTTCGGAAGGCTGGGCGACGCCGTTGACGATGAGGTCCGCGCCACCCTTTTCAAGCCTTACCACCAACCCGTCGTCGGTCTCGACGTGGATCGTCCATTCCTCGCCCTCACTGCGCCGCCAGTCGAGGCTGGCGGAGAGATTGCCGCCGAAGCTCACCTCCGCCGCGATCGGCGTCTGCGCGTTTTCCGGCACCTGCAGGTCCGCCGATTTGACGAACAAAGGCTGCGGCATGATTGCGGTCGCAATCGACAGGGCATTGATGCCGGGATCGAACACCCCGAATCCGCCCGGTTCCCAGATCCAGTCCTGGCCCGGGTGCCATTTGTGGACGTCTTCGTGCCAGATGATCCGAAGCGACGAGACCGTCTTGCCGCTCAAGAGGTCCGCGGCGGCGAACACCGCCGGATTATATCGGGCGTGCCAGGTCGCGAAGAGAGTCACCTCATGTTGCGCAGCAATTACGCGAAATAGCTCGGCCTCGCTGATCGTCGCGGCAGGCGGTTTTTCCAGCAGGATATGGAGTCCTGCCGCCGCGCACTCCTGCGCGATCTCCAGCCTCGGTCCCGGCGGCGTCGTGATCGCCACCGCTTCCAGTCCTTCGACCTCGCGGATCATTTGCCGCCAGTCGGTGAAAGTCCGCGCCACGCCCTGTCCGGACCGGCTCGACGTCGCAAGCAGCTCAAACCGGTCGTTCTTCCCAATCGACGGGACATGCTGGTCGGCAGCGATCTTGCCGTAGCCGATGATCGCAATGCCTATCGGCTTCATCGCGGCAAAGCGGCCACATATGCGCGGGCGCTCTCACGCACCTCATCGACGCTCTTGCCCGGCTTGAAAACGCCCGACCCAAGCCCGAAGCCATTGGCGCCGGCCTCGATCCATGCACCCATCAACTCCGGCTTGACGCTGCCGACCACCAGCAGCGAAATTTCCTTCGGCAGGACCGCCCGCTGCGCCTTTACGTAAGCCGGTGTCGCGGCCTCCGCCGGGAACAGTTTCAGCGCATGCGCACCTGCTTCGATCGCTGCAAAGCCCTCCGACGGCGTGAAGAAACCGGGGCAGGAGACCAGCCCGGCCTCGACCGACGCAGCGATGACGTCCGTGTTGGTGTTGGGCGAAACGATGATCTGCCCGCCAGCCGCCTTCACGTCGGCAACCTGCTGCCGGTTCAGCACCGTCCCGGCGCCGATCAGTGCGCGGTCGCCCATCAGCTTTGCCAGCTTTTCGATGCTCTTCAGCGGCTCGGGCGAGTTCATCGGCACTTCAATGATGCGGATCCCGCTGTCAAATATTGCCTCGCCCACGGCTTCCGCCTCGCCGGGCCTGACTCCGCGGATGACGGTGACGAGCGGGCACATGCCGAAATATTTGTCGAACAGCGGATGCATCAGATTCGTCCTGCTATGGCCTGGATGCCGGCAAGGAAAGCCGCCTCGCCATCAATTTCCTTCGCCTCGCGGCCCGCGACTCCCAGCGCCGCCGCATATAGCCGCGTCAACTCGGGCCGGCCCATCACATAAACCATGCCGTCGCCATGCCGGATGCTCGACCCAACGTCCGCGCCGATCAGCAGGCCGCTAGTATAGTCGGTCGCGTCCTCTTTCCGCCTCCGTCCGAGCAAAACGCCGGCGCGGACCGAGAACAACTCCGCCGTGACAGCATCGCCCTCCAGCCCGCGCCGCACGCCGTCGCAAAAGGCGTCGTCGACCGCCATTTCATCCTTCAGCAGGTCCGACAGGATGCTGTGCGAACGCAGCAGGTTGAACATCTCGCCGGTCATTACCGTCCGGAAGCGCTCAACCCGTCCGCCCTTCAGAGTCACCCATTTGTTGTGCGTGCCGGGGTGGCAGACCAAGGCGTCTCCCGGCACCAGCCCGGCCTCGACCGCGCCCAGCACCTGCACTTCTTCGCCGCGCATGACGTCGGGCGGTTCGCAGGACAGGCCGGGGATGATTGCCGTACGTTCTTCTTCCGCCCAAATCAGCGCCGCTGCGACTTCATCCAGCCCGGCAGGGCAGGGCACATAGGGCGCCTCGACCCAGCCACGGTTCGATCCGACCATGCCCGCCATCAGCATTGGCCAGTCGCCCAAGCGTTCCCGGATCTCCGCGACCGCCGCGGGGAATTCGCTTTTCCCGACCGACAGCACGCCCTTGGCGTCCTCGAACTCCTCAATTAGGCGGCCATTCGCAATCCGCCAGGCGCGGCGGTTGGTCGTGCCCCAGTCAACGGCAATGAAACCTTCTGCCCAGCGCATGCGTCCTCACAACCACGGGAGGCGGCCATGGGTTCACGATTAGCCGAAATAAGCGGTGAAATAAGCTGCGTCGCCGATGTGAAGGCGATTCTCGGCGAAGGCCCCGTCTGGGTAGCGCGCGACGATGCCCTCTACTGGGTCGACATCAACGGCATGAAGGTCTTTCGCCTGCGCGACGGCGACACGGTTTCCTGGGACACGCCGATGAAGATCGGCTCCATCTGGCCGCGAGAGCAGGGCGGTTTCATTGCCGGCACGGAACAGGGCCTCGCCTTCACGCATGATTTCAACCGCTTCAATGTCTTCGCCAACCCGGAAGAGGCACTGCCCGGCAACCGCTTCAACGACGGCAAGACCGACCGTGAAGGCCGCTTCTGGGCGGGGACGATGGACGACAGCGAGCGTCGCGCGGCCGGAAGCCTCTATCGCGTCGGCGTCGACCATTCTGTCACAGCAATCGACAAAGGCTATCGAGTCACCAACGGCCCGGCTTTCAGTCCCGACGGCTGCACCATGTACGAAAGCGACAGCTCTCTGCAGCTCACTTACGCCTTCGACCTCGACGAGGCCGGGAACGCCTCCAACCGCCGCACCTTCATCCAGTTCGGCAAGGGCGATGGCTATCCCGACGGCATGACCGTCGACGCCGAAGGCTGTCTGTGGATCGCCTTCTGGGATGGTTGGTGCGTCCGCCGCTTTTCCCCGGCAGGCGAGCTGCTCCTGAAGCTCGATACGCCCGTCCAGCGCCCGACCAGCGTCGCCTTTGGCGGCGAGGGCCTCGAAACCCTCTTCATCACCTCCGCCAGCCGCGACCTTCAGGGAACCGATCTTGATCGCCAGCCTTTAGCGGGTGGGCTGTTTGCGGCCCATGTCGGCGTTTCGGGGATCGCCGAACTGCCGTTCAGGGGCTGAACCGGGAGAAGTCACAATCGCCAACTTCATGTTTGCGACGGGGATCGAAAACAGCATCCCCACGATCAACAACGGCTCCACGCGCGTCGACCAGATGGAGGCGAGCGACCACTACCGGCGCTGGAAGGAAGACTTCGACTGCGTCGAGGATCTCGGCATCACCTTCCTCCGCTTCGGCCCGCCGCTGCACAAGACGTTCCTCGCCCCAGGCCAGTATGACTGGGAATTCGCCGATTTGACGATGAACGATCTCCTGAGGCGCGACATCACGCCGATCGTCGACCTCTGCCATTTCGGCGTCCCGGACTGGCTCGGCAATTTCCAGAACCCGGACTTCCCGCATCTCTTCGCGACCTATGCCGGCGCCTTCGCCGAGCGTTATCCCTGGGTGCAGCTCTACACGCCGATCAACGAGATGTTCATTTGCGCGGTCTTCTCCGCGAAATACGGCTGGTGGAACGAGCAATTGCAGACCGACCGCGGCTTCGTCACCGCCCTGAAGCACCTCGTCCGCGCCAATGTCCTGGCGATGATGGAAATCCTGAAACATCGCGCCGACGCCATCTTCATCCAGAGTGAGTCTTCCGAATATTTCCATGCCGACAGCCCCGCCGCCATCGGCCCGGCGGAATCGCTCAATTCCCGCCGCTTCCTCAGCCTCGACCTCAACTACGGCCGCCGCGTCGACAGCGAGATGTACGAATACCTCTTGGATAATGGCATGACTCGGGACGAATACCGCTTCTTCCTGCACACCAGGATGAAGCAGCACTGCATCCTCGGTAACGATTACTACCGCACCAACGAGCATCGCGTACACCCCGACGGCCGCACCGAAGCGGCGGGCGAGGTCTTCGGCTATTGCGAGATCACGCGGCAATATCACAACCGCTACCGCCTCCCGATCATGCACACCGAAACCAACCTGCGCGAAGGAGAGACCGGGCAGGAGGCGGTGCAATGGTTGTGGAAGGAATGGGCGAACGTCCTTCGCCTCCGCAACGTTGGTATCCCGACTGTCGGCTTCACCTGGTACAGCCTGACGGACCAGGTCGACTGGGACACCGCGCTTCGCGTCCAGAACGGCAACGTCAACCCGGTCGGCCTCTATGACCTGGACCGCAAGATCCGGAACGTCGGCAAGGCCTATAAGCAGTTGATCCGCGACTGGCGCGACGTACTTCCGGCCTCGTCCATGTGCCTTGCCGTGCCGCTGGTCCCGACCTCTCGCTCGCAATGGCCCGACGCCGCACAGGCTGAGCGGCTCCGCACCGAAAAGCCGGCGGAATCCGGCAATCCCGAGGTCGCCTGATGGCCAAGCCGCTCATCATAGGCCGCATCGAGACCTTCTACGTCCCGCCGCGCTGGCTGTTTGTCCGGGTCGAGACGGAGGACGGCGCTGTCGGCTGGGGCGAGCCGAGCCTCGAAGGCTATGCCGAGGCGGTCGAAGGTGCCTTCGAACCGTTGCGCGACCGTTTCATCGGCCACGATGCCAACCGCATCGAGGACATTTGGCAGATTGCCTATCGCGGCGGCTTCTATCGCGGTGGGCCCGTGCTGATGAGCGCGCTCGCAGGGTTCGAGCAGGCCTTGTGGGATTTGAAGGGCAGGGCGCTCGGCCTGCCGGCGTGGGAGATGCTCGGCGGGCGCCTCCGCGACAAAATCCGCGCTTACGCATGGATCGGCGGCGACCGCCCGCATGAGATTGCCGACGCCGCTGAGGCGCGGGCAGGGCAGGGTTTTTCCGCCGTCAAGATGAACGCGACGGCCGAGCTCGACTGGATCGGCACCCCTAGGCACTTCGACGAGGTCATCGACCGGGTGAAGGCGGCGCAGGCGGCCGGCATGGACGTCGGCCTCGACTTCCACGGCCGTGTCCACCGCCCGATGGCGAAGCAACTCGCCAAGGTCCTCGAACCCCTCGGCCTGCTTTTCATCGAAGAGCCATTGCTGTCAGAGAACCCGGAAGGCCTGCGGCAGATTTCCGAGCTCGTCTCGACCCCCATCGCGCTTGGCGAGCGCCTGTACTCACGCTGGGACTATAAGCCCTTCTTCGAGGCCGGCGCGGTCGACATCATCCAGCCGGACTTGAGCCACGCCGGCGGCATCCTCGAATGCCGCAAGATCGCGGCCATGGCGGAGGCATATGACGTCGCCGTCGCCCCGCATTGCCCTCTCGGACCGCTGGCGCTCGCCTCCTGCCTGCAACTCGCCGCCTGCACGCCCAATGTCGCTATCCAGGAGATGAGCCTCGGCATCCACTACAATGTCGGCGCCGACCTTTTCACCTATTGCAAGCACAAGGAGCAGCTGGAGCCGCAGGACGGCTATCTGCCCATCCCCGAAGGCCCCGGCCTCGGCGTCGACATCGACGAAGACGTCGTCCGCGACCTCCACAAGGACCGCCACCGCTGGCGCAACCCCATTTGGCGGAACAAGGACGGCAGTTTCGCGGAGTGGTAAGGATCAATCGGGACTGATTGGAACGTGCGGCCCATCGTCATCGTCGTCGGCGAACAGGGTGTAAACGCCCGCGAGGAAGAAGAATGTGCCGAGGGCCAGAAGCGGCCAGTTGATGCCGTAATCTGGCGAGTGCCGCGCGTCGGGGTCGGTGGCCGAGGAAGCCTGCGCCATGACCGCCAAATGCGCCGCCGATGCGACCGGCGCTACTTGCGGATAGGTGACCGCCGCGGACGCTCGCGAGCCAAAGAGGCTGACCACTGCGAGCGGATTGATGGACTGCGTGGGCGTAGCAGTCGGCGATGAGGCGGCCGCCATCGTCGGGGTGAGGAGAAGACTAAGCGAGGCTGCGACTGCGGCGAATGTCTTTGCGCAGGGGTTCATAACCTACTCCTTACGAGCAGCTTTTCTCCCCCACGAACGCAATATACCCGCTTCCATTCGCCAGGCACAATCGGGCCAAGTGCCCACCCGGACACGGAAATCACTCTGCCTGGCGATAATTGGGACTGGCTGAAAGGTTGAGCAGCGCCAGCGGGTTCGGCGTCGGCTCGGCAACTTTGGTCAGCCGGTTGCGGTCCTGGTGCAAGAATGGCTCGGCTTGCCCGTGTACCTGCAGCATGGTGTCGAGCACATAAGACCATGACCCGTCATCGTGGAATTCGACCTCGATCTTGTAGCTGTCGGTCCTGAATGCGAGTTCCAGGAAGGTCGTCGAGCAAATGCCATACTCCGTCTGGCCGCGCGTCGCCGCGAGAACCAGTTTGTTGTCATCCAGCCCGGCATGTCCGGCCGCGATAGCCACCTGGCCGCGCGGGATCGTCACCGTCTGCAGGATCAGCCCCGTCGCCGGCTCCCACAGCCAATAGCCGACCTGGTCGTGGAAGGTGATCTGCTCTTCCGGCGTGTTGATGTGGACGTGGTAGCGCAGGCCATAGAATAGCTGCGGCCCGTTCGGCTGGCCGTCGATCGGCTGCATCTCGATCCGCTCGGTGAACTCGCGGTGCTCGGGCCCGTCGCCCTTCGGGTTGATGTCGTGCCCGCGCTTGCCTTCCCAAATCCCCGCCAGGCGCCTGAGCGGGCCGAGGTTGGCCAGCGTGTCGGGATCGATGACCGGCTCGGCGAAAATGTCTGCGGGGATGTCCATGCCCGCTCAAATCGCATGCGCAACAAAAGCTGGCAACGAAGCAGCCCAAATCGCGGGAATTCCCCGATGCAAACAACCCGCAACGTCTGGTTGGCATTCCGACGCTTGTCGGGGAAAGACAATGAATATCCAGAAACATGAGCCGTTCGAGAAGATCACGGGCCGCAAGAGCGCTCCAAAAAGGGAAGCGAAGCCGCCACGGGCGAAGCCGCCGGCCGGGCAGGAAAAACTTTCGAACAAGGATTATGAGAAGGAGCTCCAGAAGCTCCAGGTCGAACTTTGCTATTTGCAGGACTGGGTCCGCGAAACCGGCGCCCGGGTCGTCATCGTCTGCGAAGGACGCGACACGGCCGGCAAGGGCGGGCTCATCAAGCGCCTGACCGAGCGCGTCAGCCCCCGGACCTTCCGCATTGTCGCACTAAGCTCGCCGACCGAGCGCGAGCAATCGATGCTCTACCTGCAGCGCTATATCCCGCACTTCCCGTCGGCCGGCGAGGTCGTGATCTTCGATCGCAGCTGGTACAATCGCGCCGGTGTCGAGCGCGTCATGGGCTATGCCACCAAGAAGGAGGTCGAGAACTTCCTCAAGAACGTCCCGCACTTCGAGCAATGGCTGGTCGAGCAGGGAATCATCCTCATCAAGCTCTGGCTGGAGGTCGGCAAGAAGGAGCAGGACCGCAGGTTCGCCAAGCGGATCGAAGACCCGCTCAGGCAGTGGAAGCTCAGCCCGATGGACCTCAAATCCTATTCGCGCTGGTATGAATATTCGCGCGCGAGGGATGCGATGTTCGACGCGACCAGCCACGACGCGGCGCCCTGGTGGGTGATCGTCAGCGACGACAAGAAGCGCGCCCGCCTGAACGGCATCAAGCACATCCTCTCGCAGATCCCGTACAAGCGCATCAAGCGCGACAAGGTCGAGCTTTCCAAGCGGTCGAACAAGCACCGCTACAATGACAAGCTCGATGTCACGAAGGTCCGCCTGGTGAAGGAGGTCTATTGAATTGCTGACCGCCGCGCCGTGGTTCGACCGTCATGGCTAGTACGCCGGCAGGCAGCAGCTCCGCCGTTCAGTCCTCCGGCTGGCGCAAATGGATTCCCGGCCTTCGGGTCCTGCGCGAATATCAGCCGGAATGGCTGAAGAATGACATCACCGCCGGCATCGTCCTCTCGACCATGCTCGTGCCCGTCGGCATCGCTTATTCCGTCGCATCCGGCCTGCCTGCCATCTACGGTCTTTACGCGACCATCGTTCCTCTGATCGCCTACGCATTGTTCGGGCCAAGCCGCATCCTCGTCCTTGGCCCGGATTCTTCGCTGGCTCCCATCATCCTCAGTGTCGTCGTCGCCTTGTCGGCTGGGGATCCCGCACGCGCGGTCGCCATCGGCGGCGCCATGGCTATAGTCTCCGGTGCCGTTTGTATCGTCGCCGGCCTGTTCCGCCTCGGCTTCGTCACCGAATTGCTCTCCAAGCCGATCCGCTACGGCTACATGAACGGCATCGCGCTGGCCGTTCTGATCAGCCAGTTGCCCAAGCTCTTCGGCTTCAAGATCGAAAGCTCAGGACCGCTCCGCGACCTTTGGGCGATCGTCCAGGCGTTGCTACGCAACCAGGCCAATTGGACCGGCGCCGCGATCGGCGGAGCGGTGCTTGCGGCGATCCTGCTAATGAAGCGCTTCACCCGCTTCCCCGGCATCCTCCTCGCGGTGATTTGCGCGACTGCGGCGACGGGCCTGCTAAACCTCGCCGAAACCAGCGGCGTAAAGGTTCTCGGCACAGTGCCGCAGGGTCTTCCGGTCTTCACCATTCCCGCCATCTCGGCGAGCGATCTCGTCAGCATCCTTGTCGGCGGTTTCGCCGTCGCCATTGTCGCCTTCGCCGACACCAGCGTCCTTTCGCGCACCTATGCGGCGCGCACCCATATGCGCGTCGACCCGAACCAGGAAATGATCGGCCTAGGCGCCGCCAATCTCGCCGCCGGCTTCTTCCAGGGCTTCCCGATCAGCAGCAGTTCCTCGCGCACGCCGGTTGCGGAGGCGTCGGGATCGAAGTCGCAGGTGACCGGCATTGTCGGCGCCGCAATCGTCGCGCTCGTCATCATAGCCGCGCCCAGCTTGTTCCGGAACCTTCCCAATGCAGCGCTTGCCGGGGTCGTCATCGCCGCCGCCATCGGCCTGTTCGAGTTCGGCGACCTTGCACGCATCTATCGCATCCAGCGTTGGGAGTTCTGGCTGTCGATCCTCTGCACGGTCGGTGTCGCCGTGTTCGGCGCAATCCCCGGGATCGGCATTGCAATCGTCTTCGCGGTGATTGAATTTCTGTGGGATGGTTGGCGCCCGCACTGGGCGATCCTTGGCGATCCGCCCCAGGTCGAGGGCTATCACGACATCGCCCGCTATCCCGAAGCGTCCCGAATCCCGGGGCTGGTGCTGTTCCGCTGGGACGCGCCTTTGTTCTTCGCCAATGCCGAACAGTTCAGCGACCGCGTGCTCGACGCCGTCGCCGCCTCGCCGACCCCGGCGCGGATGATCGTCGTGTCCGCCGCTCCGATCACCAGCGTCGACGTCACTGCCGTCGACGCCCTGCACGAACTCACCCAAACCCTGGCCCGGCAAGGGGTCGAGCTACATTTCGCCGAGCTCAAGGATCCGGTGAAGGACAAACTCAAGCGCTTCGGCCTGTTCGCCGAGTTGGGGGAGAACCGCTTCCACCCGACGATCGACTCGGCAGTCGCGGCCTTTCGACAAGGGTAGTTGCGCGGTCCCTACATCTCCGTCCGGAACGTGATCGTCGGCCCGCTCTGGTGGACGTTGTAGAGGAAGTCGCCGTGGTCGTAATTGACCTTGAAGTAGCGCCAGCCGGCACCCAGCGTCATCTTGTGGTTGAGCCGGTAGTCGATGCCGCCGACCAGCTGCCAGGTGATGTCGGAACCGATTCCGATCCCCCCAATGTCGCCATAGGCCGACGCGCTCCATTTGCCGCCGAGCGGAACGGCGCCGCGAGCGGCAATGATGGGATCGAACCAGTTTTCCTTCTTCGTGCCCTCAAGGCTGTTGCGGGGTCCTTCCAGCTCCAGGTCCGCCCTGAACCAGTTCATCCGGCCGCCGGCGAGCAGGTCAACCCTGAGGCCTTCCTTTTGGACGACCCGGTAGCCTGCGAGGAGGGTGATTTCCGCCGTTCTTGAATCGAGCGTCGCCTCGAGGAAATTCGGGTCGCGAATACCGATGCCCTGGTCCGCTTTCAGGTGGATGAAGGTCAGGTCGCCGACGATGACGAACTTGTCCTTGCGCGCTTCGGCGGCGCCCATGAAAGCGAACTTGAACGACTTCAGCACCTTGCCGAAGGGCAGGTCCAGGTCGACCGGCGGGGCCGGTCCGATGACGTCGGTCTCGCCCCAGGCGCCTGCAAGCCAGGCATAGCCGATCGTCGAAAAATGCCATTTGTGGTCGTCGATCAGCGCCGGGTCTTCGGCAACCGTGACGTCCGCCGATTGGGCGGCGTCAGCCTCGGTGGCGGGCGCCGGAGCCGCGTCCTGCGCAAAAGCTGCGCTGGGCCATGCGGCGGCAACCATCAATCCAAGACAGCGGGAAAACCCCAAGTTGGTCCAGTGTCGAACAGCCATAATTCCCCCGAGACAAGGCGGCGACGATGGTCGCGGGTTCCGTGCGCCGCCATGAGTGAAAGTTGGTATGCCGGCCGATTTTCGCGCGGCCTGTTGCGGCGCAGCTACGCTCTGCAGGCTCCAGTGGAATGCCGCAAATTCGCAAACCCGTGTCGCCTGTACGCTAATCTCAGGCGGATTTCCGAATTAGCGTGCGGCTACGCACGCTTTTTAGTCCCCAGATTGAAAGCGTGCCGCTCGGTGCGCCCGCCGGCTTTCGCTTGGCGGGCGCATTGCAGGTTCAGATGCCGTGTTCGTCAGGAACATTCAGCCGCCGGCTCGATGGCGAGTTCCAGGCTGTCCTGCTCCGGTGCATCGGGTTGCGGCTTTTCCGCCTCCGCCTTGGCCAGCTTGTCGAAATGCCTGGCCATGCCAAGATGGCTAGCCTGCTGCTCCGGGTGGATGGCGTTGCTGTGCGCAAGATATTCCTCGCAAGCACGGCGCCGGTAGAAAGCTAGCCTCGTTTCCATCGCGCAATGATATCCGACGGGCCAAGCTGCTCTATCCAAACAAGATATGATGTCGCCTTAGGGGTATCGACCCAAGGGGCTTTCCCCGACGGATGCTGGCCCTGCGCTCAGGTTTGCCCCGA
Organism: Sphingomonas alba; assembly: GCF_023516555.1. GTDB lineage: Bacteria > Pseudomonadota > Alphaproteobacteria > Sphingomonadales > Sphingomonadaceae > Sphingomicrobium > Sphingomicrobium album. The sequence continues at coordinate 381,174 of NZ_JAMGBD010000001.1, read as the reverse complement.
TAGCGACGAGGGCCGCCTCAACAGCATTACCGGCAGTCCGCCAGCCTGGGCGGGGGCCGCTTGAGGAGCGCGATATGGAATATGGGATCATCGGCTGGATCGTGGTCGGCTTGATTGCCGGCATACTCGCCAAATGGATCATGCCTGGCGACGACCCAGGCGGAATCATCGTCACGATCCTGATCGGCATAGCCGGTGGATTGCTCGGCGGGTTCATCGCCAGCAAATTGGGCATCGGGGGCGGCAATTTCGTCAACATCCTGATCGCCACCGCCGGCGCATTCGTGCTTCTGTTCGCGTACCGGCTCATGAGGCCTCGACGGACCTAGAGACTGACCGAGGGGGTTGGCGGTGCGAAGGCCGCGATCGCGCCGCCGCCCCGGCTCCGTGTTTCCACTGACTGACTTCGCGCGGGAACTGGAACAGCGCCGCGCTATGGCAAAGAGACCATTCTCCGCCGTGCTGAGGGGCTGAGCGCCCGATGTTCCGCAGGCCGGATCTCCAGCCGCTGCAGAGGCGGGCATTGCACGACTGGCACGGCCTGGCGGTGCGGGTCGCCATCGCGATCTCGCTGCTCGTCCTCGCCTTCGCGATCCTCTGGTTCGACCGCTTCGGCCTGCGCGACAATATCGACGGCCATCTCAGCTTCGCCGACGTCGTCTATTTCACCATGATCACGGTAACGACCGTCGGCTACGGCGACATTGTCCCGATCAGCGAGCGGGCCCGCCTGATCGATGCCTTCCTGATCACGCCGATCCGCGTTTTCCTGTGGCTTATCTTCCTCGGCACAGCCGCCGAGTTCCTGCTCAAGCGCAGCTGGGAGAACTGGCGCATGCAAAGAATCCAGAACACCCTGAGAGAGCACGTCGTCCTCGCCGGCTTCGGCCGTACCGGCCAGAATGCGATGGCGGAGCTGCTCTCCGCCGGCACGAAAGTCGGCAAGATCGTCGTCGTCGATGCGGATGAAGAAGCGATCGAGATCGCGAAGCGGGCGGGGGTCGCAACCATTCGCGGCGACGCGACCCGCGACGAGGTCCAGAAGGCCGTCCATATCGAGCGTGCGGCCAGCTTCATCGTCAGTTGCGGGCGCGACGATACATCGATCCTCGCGGTCTTGACGGCCCGCCAAATGGCGCCGGGAGTCAGGATTGCGGTGGCGGTGCGCAATTCCGATAATGAGGACCTCGCCCAGCAGGCGGGCGCCAACATCGTCATCAATCCGGTCGGCTTCGCGGGCCTGCTGCTGGCCGCCAGCAGCCACGGCGAGCACCTTGCCGAATACCTCCGCGACCTTGCCACCGCCCGCGGCGACGTCAGGCTGCAGGAGCGCGCGGCCACCGCGGACGAGGTCGGTCAAGCCTTGAAGGATGTCAGCAACGGCCGCGCCGTTCGCCTCTATCGCGGGCGGACAGCCCTTTCGCCCTGGGATCCGGGACCGCCGGACATCCAGGCCGGCGATCAGATCCTCGAACTGGTACCGACCGAGGAGGCGCAGGGCGGGCGTTAGGCCGGCGGCAGGGGTGGGACGAGCGGACAGAAGCCTATTTCGAAGCAACTTCCGACTTGTACTTCGCCAACTTGGCGTCGTGCTGCTTCAAAGCCTCCTCGTGTTCGGCCATTGCCCGATGGGATTCGGCCAATGCACGCTCGGCGTCTGCATGGAGTCCGGCGAGTTTCTGGGCAACATCTTCCACGGCGGCCTGATACTCGGCGACCCTTTGCTCCTGCTCGGCGTCGGTGATCACGACCGGCGTGCCGAGGTCAGTGACACCGTAGAGCAGCTTGGCAAAGGCTCTGGGCAGCCGGATACAACCATGCGACGCCGGATAGCCCGGCAAATTGCCGCCATGCATTGCGACGCCCTTCTCGGTGAGCCGCTGCATGTAGGGCATGGGGGCGTCGTCATAGGTGCGCGACCGGTGCACAACTTCTTTCTGGAGGATCGTGAACTCGCCAATCGGCGTCTCGCGTCCCTTGCTGCCGCTCGATATTGTCGAGGCTGCAACGGGTACGCCTCCGCGGTACACCAGGACCCGCTGCCTGGTCAGATCAATCACCAGGAGCACAGGTCCGGTTGAAACGGCGTCCGGACTCCAGACGAATTGGCCGGGGCCAAGCCTGTCTGCACTTTCCATGACGGTAGGCTTCTCGCGTGTTCCCGCATAAGCATGGCCAGCGGCGGTGAGGCACGCCAGAAATCCCAATTCGATCAGCCGTTTCACCAATTGTCTCGTTCAGGTTTTCTCCCCCGAACAGGCCCCCGGCTGCGGACCGCGTTTTAGCGTGACGGTAATGGCGCCCCAATCGGGGAAGTCGTGGATGGGGACCTAGGAGAAAACGTCAGGTTGGCGCTGCCTACCATCACCATATGGCCAGTTCCTCGTGTCCGGATTGGGTGAGTACGGACGCAGCGACCCAGTGGCAGCTTTGGGTGGAAAGCGGACGCAAGAATCCGCGTGAAACCTATCGAGACCTTTTGTATTTTACGTGAGCCGAAGCGATTGAATGCGGACGGCCTGTCCCGCCGTCGATCGAAGAAGGAGCGACGCAAGCGACGGGAGATTGGACATGCACGGGGCATCCAATTCTGTAGGCTATTTCCGGAACCGCGAACGCGCAGAGCGCAAGCAGGCCGAACAGTCTGTTTCGGACAAGGTCCGACAAATCCATCTGGCCATGGCCGAGCGATATCGAGAGCTTGCTGATCAATCAGGTGACGCGACCGTCGAGCCGCCTGCTTAAATAAGGGAAGCGCCCGGCCAGCTAGCCCAGGCGCGGCAACTTTGGGTCTAGTCCGGACCTTGGCTTTCATCGGCGCCGGAGAAGCCGGGCCAATCCGCCGGGGTGCTCACCAAATCGGGCCCGCCGGACGCAGCGCGGTCCTCGTGACGTCACCTTTCAAGAGGCGCGATCTTAGTTTTCGGCGCATGATGTCAGCGCCCGCCATGCTTGCGCAAACGAGCCGAACGCCGCCCTCGGGAAGGCGCTCGATGACGGATATGCCGACCTTGGCGCTGAGGCATTTTGTAACGACTTCGCCCTCTGGCATGTCGAGATATAGGGATCGGTCCATAGTTGCTCCTTGGTTCGGCTGCTCGGTGGCCGTTCGCTTGCCCGGTCAGCGCAACAAGCTGAGAGGGTCGATCCGCCGTGCGTCCGTATCGAACTGGGCGGCGACCGCTCGCAGTGCGACCGATCCTGCCGCGGTCCTCGCCCGAAGGGCCAGGCGACGGTAGGAGGCAGCCTGTTCGCGCAGGCTGATGGCAGCGTCGACGGGCGAAACGGGCTCTGTCACTGGGTAACGACTACAGTACGTCCACGGCGAGCGCTGGCGATCAGCGATGCATAGGCATCCATCAGGCCACGGTGCGCCTTCCGCGACCGCTCGCACACGGCATTTTCCGACATGAATACCGAAATCTGATGACGCTGATAAAGGTAATTGAGATCCATATCGGAAGACTCCCACATGCAAGCGGGAGCGCGATGGTCTCTCAGCCAGGCGACGGCTCACTGTCCGGAAGTCGCCTGATTTCTTACCCTTAGCACAACCACGTCCCCCGACCTAACTGATTGCGCCAAGGAACCGACATGATCCAGGCTTCGTTGGCTTTTGGAAACGAGTTCGTCCCACCCCGACAATCACCGTGTCGCTTTCCAACGAACCTGCGCGGAAGCGCCTCGTCTGAGAGACCCAGTTTGACCGGCTACACTTCCTTGCGATCGAATTTGCCCGGCCATGGCCCTGTCGATCCATGCCGGCTCGCCGAGCCTGTCGGGTGAGGAAGACGCAGGCTGACCATCATGATCGGATGGCTAGGTTATCCGATGCTTATGCCGCCGCTTACGAGGGCGACGTCCAGTTTGCGAAGGGCATCGGGCAACGCGCGTACCTCAAGCGAAGAGCCCGAGGGCTTAGGCGGGACGCGCAACTGCGGCGGGCGGCTGCCCAACAGCTTCGTGCGCAACCAGCCGGTGAGTGATTGAGTCTGGGCGACGGCAATTTTGCTGCCTCGCCGACTGCCGAGGAGGCATTTATGACCGAAGACGAGCAATGCGTCATCGCGGCCACTTTGACCGCGCACGAGCATATGATTGCGTTCCTGCTGGCAAAATATGTTCACCGCATGTCGCCGGACCAGCGCGACGCCGTCGAGGCGGCAATGAAGGATCCTCCGAGCGTCGATCTCACCTCGCTCTTGAACATGGACAGGGACGACGCCGGACGATTGGCCGCTGTCGCCGTTGCCCATCAGGATGCAATCAATCGCGTTTTCCACGCGGCCGCATCGTTGGCGGATGGGAGAGAACAAGACGACTTGGCTTAGCTCCCAATTCATCCCGGCCCCAAGTCTAGAGTCCGGAATGGGTGGAAGGCGGGCGGTCGGCAAATCAAAGGCGGGAACGTCTGGGAAGGTGAGCTCGGCCGGTAGTTCCGATTGATTCAGTCACCTCAGCATCCGCGCAAGCAACGCCACAATGGCTGCAATCACGCTGATAATGGCGGCGGCGAAGATGACCATCGCGGCCAGGTTTGAACGCTTATTGTCTTTGGTTGTCGGCGGCTCCTGGTCCGGCTTCCTGGCAATCCGCCACCGCGCCAACCCAGCGATAGCGAGCAGGAGAGCTCCGAGCAGCGCGATAATATAGCTGGCATTATGCATCGCTCAGCACGCCGCTGCGATACTGGCGATGAGCGCCAAAGCCTTACGCATTGAATTACGCCGCATTGGAAAGGCGCGAAGTGAACGTTGCGCGCGTTACGTCGACTGTCAGGCCGCTCTTTGAAGAGTCTTCCGACACCGACGCGCCAAGTTGTTTCGCCAGCGCGGCGACGAGTGCAGTTCCGAGGCCTGTTGAACTCGCGGGTTCATCGGGCACTCGGCGGCCTGCGCCATTGTCCGAAACCGTCAATTTCCAATCCAAATCCGCCTTTTCGAAAGTGACCCGGATCCGCGCTGCGGATCGCGGCTTCGGAAATGCATATTTGACGGCATTCATGATCAATTCGGTCACGATCAGGCCGATGCTGACCGCGTGGCTTGAGGGGAGCGTTCCCGCGTCGGCCACCACCTTAATCTCGATCTTCTGCTTCGGGCCGACCATGGAAGACGCCAAGCCGGTGGCGAGCTTTGTCAGGTACGGACCGATCTCGATCTGCTCGATTCCGTCGGATGCATGCAGGTGGCTTTGAACGGCCGCCACCGACATCACTCTCTGGTGAGCCGCCCGCAGCTCATTCTTGGTTTCTTCGGACGTCACCGTACCCGCCTTAAGCAGGAGGATACTGGCGATGATCTGGAGGCTGTTTGCGATCCGGTGCCGCATCTCGCGCAGCAAGGTGCCCTGCTGCTCGAGAAGCTCCTCGGTGTGCTCCAATAGGCGCTGCTTTTCATTCTCGGCTGCGCGTCTTGCAGTGATATCCTTGATTGCAAGCAGGACCATCCTGCTCTTGCCGTCCTCTTCCCTGAGCGGAAGGGCGTTCAACTGGATTGTGCGCGTGCCGAGCTCCCCGAAGGCCCCTTCGAATTCAAATCCTTCCAGGCTGACATGGTCCGGGACCACTGCCTGCAACAACTGGCGCAGGCCTGGAATATCCCATTGGCCGTTCGACAGCTCGAAGAGCGAACGGCCGCGGGCGTGCTCCGCATCCTCTCCGTACACCTCGTAAAAGCAGCGTGAGGCGGCCAGAAGATGCAGCTTCTCGTCCAAAACCATGAACGGTTCCGGCAATGTATCGACGATCGCCAGCGCGAGGTTTCGCGCTTCCGCTCGATCGCTAAGTCGCATCATTCCGAGACCGGCCTTGAAAGCCTCTTCGCCGCTGCGATCGCATCCCTGGCGTTGGAATAACGATAGCCGCCACAATCGAACATGATCAGCTGGACGGGTACTACCCCGTGCCGCTTTAGCTCGATTTGGAGGTCGTCTAACAAAGGTCGCTCCGGCAGCATTCGGCCGCCGTCATTTTCCCAGCGATCAGTTGAGCCCATTGAGGCGTGTTTGGTGGTGGCCATGCTCGATCTCCAGCCGCAAGCGGGAGCGCATGTCTCTCAGCCACAAGCTGCTTGGAATAAGTACGCCCGTGATAGGTGCTTTTAACAGCTTTCCACGGCCAGGTCGCCTAATTGCGCCGAATCTCCGCCATGGGTCGAAAGCGGACGCGGCAAGTTTGGGTGGAAAGCGGACTCTCGGACCCTATTAACTTTCCGTTCGTTCTTGCGGGGCTTTGGCGACGGCTTTCCTGCCCGTTCGTCAGAAGCGGACAGGAGTCCCCCATGCGTACATTGTTAATAGTTTCGTTGGCATTCGGATCTACGTTCTCGGTCCCGGCCTTCGCGGCTGGAAAAGCCTATGGGCACGACCCCAAGGTCTGCCTTGTGACGTTCGTGTCCGAAGCGGCCGCCGCCAGCCAGGCCGATACCGGCGTTGCCAAGGCCCAATATCTGCCATTGTCGATTGCGATGCGCCTCGAAATGCGTTCCGACAGCATCAGCGACATCTATACTTACGGGGACACCGGCTACACCGGCGCCGGCGTCGACTACCACTATGCGGGCGATACGACCGAAGCGACCTGCGAATATCTGGCGGGCATCAACGCCACCGACGATGACGATTAATCCCTAACGGCTGAATAGGGCGGCGAGCTTTTGGGCTTGCCGCCATCACGTCAAAATGACGATCCGCGCTGCTTTCCACCCTCTATGGGAGGTAAGTCGCCCGGCTCCGTCGCGGTTAGGTTCGCGCCAGTGTCCGTCGAAAGCGGACATTCCCCCTTCCACGTCATTCCCGCGAAAGCGGGAATCCCGCTGCCTTCTTGGGGGAGACTGCCGGATCGAAAGCAAATTCCGGCGCGGGGCCGACTCATGCCGCCCGGCGCTTCCTTTCCGCCGGCATGTCGGAAAGCTCCGCCTGTACCCGACCCAGCATCTGCTGCTGGGCACCGCGGATAGCGTCGGCGTAGCGCTCGTCGTAGGCGGCCTCTTCCGCGGTCTGCTCGCGCATGTAGCTGATCGTCAGCTTGCGGCCGAAAATCTCGTCGCCTTTCAGCCGCATTTCCGCCTCGGCAAAATTCGGCAATCCGTCACGGACCGTGACCAGCTTGGCGATGAGGTCGTCCAGCGACGAAAAGTCGCCGATGTCGATGAACTCCTTGACCCTTCGACTCACCTGACCCTCCCCAAGCTCCCGAGCTAAAAATAGCGTCCGCGGGAACCGTCCCGCAACCTAAGTGCTTAAAATGCCGGTGGATAAGTTGCTTCGGCCTGAATGCCGTCGACAGCTTCGGGACAGGGACGGGCAATGGTCGACGAACAGGTCAAACTTCACATCGGTGATCTGGAACTGGCGCTAAGCCCTTCCATTGGCGGCAGTATCGCGCGCTTCGATTGGACAGGTGAAGGCAGCGATCCATTCCCCTTGATGCGCGGATGCCACAGCGGCTCGACAAATGTGTTGGAGGCCGCCTGCTTCCCGCTCGTGCCCTTCGTCAACCGCATCCGCGGCAGCCGTTTCACCTTTCGCGGCCGTGAGGTCGTGATGCAACCGAACATGGCAGGCGACCCCAGCGTGCTGCACGGTCAGGGCTGGCTCGGCCGCTGGAATATCCTCTTCGCCAACGAGGCGGAGACCGAGTTGGCTTACGAGCATCAGGCCGGCGAATGGCCCTGGACCTACGAGGCACGCCAGCATTTCGCACTCGACGCGGGCGGACTGACGGTTCGCCTGTCCTGCTTCAACACGTCGACCGATCCCATGCCCTGCGGCCTTGGCCTGCATCCCTATTTCCACTGCGGGCCGGACACGGTCCTCGGCACTCATGTCACCGACGTCTGGGACATTGACGAAAATGTCCTGCCGCTGGCGAAGGGGCCGGCGATCGGCCGTTTCGACCTCGATGGCCGCCACATCTGCGGGCAGGGTCTGGACCATGGTTTCGCAGGCTGGGGCGGGGAGGCGCGGATCAGCGATACCGATTGGCCGGTCGAGCTCGTGATGTCCTCGCCCGACGCGCACTTCTTCCAGCTCTATTCGCCAAGGGAGGGCGGCCTGTTCGTCGCCGAGCCGGTCACCCATGCCAATGCCGCGCTCAACGAGCCGGAGGAGGAATGGCCGGAACTTGGCGTGCGCGTCCTCAAACCCGGCGAGGAAATGACGCTCAGCATGCGCCTCGACGTCAAGCCAGACTGACGTCGTCGCGGGTGAATTTCAGCTTCGCCGTCAGCAGCGCCCGGAAGACATTGTAGCCGCCGGTCTCGGGGTGGAAGGCGTGGAAGAACAATTGCGGCTCGCCATCCAGACCCGGCGCAACCGAGGCATGTCCGGGCGCCAGCCATACCGTCGTCGATTGCAGCAGCGGCTCCGCCATCTTCTCATACGGGCCGAACACATCGTCCGAGACCGCGACGCCGATCCCGTAGGCCGGCGAGGTGAAGTCGTTGCCGGCATAAAAGAGCCAGTAGCGGCCCTGCTGCTTCGTCACCCACGGTCCCTCGATAAGGTGCCCCTCCCAGTCCATGTCGTTGGCGAGCACCTGCACGCGTTTTCCGGCGAATTCCGTGCCATTCGCGTGCAGACTCTGCGCAAAGATCGGCGTTTGCAGCGCATCCAGCATGTCCGCCGGGCAGCCGCTGGCGCGCAGCACCGCGCGAACCTTGTCCCAGCTGTCGATCGCCGTGCGGATCAGCGGCTGCATCAGGAAGAAGCGCTCCATCGGCCGCCGCGTCTCGGCCCAGGGCTGGATCGCCGCCGCCCAGGCCGCGGTCGTCCGGTCCTGCTCGCTGTCGACCAGGCGCTCGATGAGTTCGGGCCGTTCGCGGAGCAGGCGGGCGAGGGGGCGCGGCCACAGGCTGTTGCTGTCCTTCTTCCAGAACAGCACCGGCCCCACCTCGTCGACGAACAAATGTGCGTCGATCATCGCGCCGCTGAGCAAAGGCTTGCCGATGTCGGTCCAGGGCCCCGTCGGCTGCTTGGCCTTGGCGAGGCCGATCGACAGCACCCGATCCTTGTCGCGCGCCGTGTAGGTCAGCCAATATTCCTCGCCGACCCGCGCCATTTCCGGCGCCCAGAAGTCCCCGACCCGAACCCCCGCCAAAGTCCAGGCGGGCGCCTCGCCTTCCGGAAACACGAACCCCGCCGGGTCCCAGTGCTCCAGGTCTACCGACGTCAAAATCGGAAAGGCATCCGGCGCATCGTTCGACGTCGCCACCAGCACGTAGGATTCACCGGTTTGTAGGACTGCAGGGTCGCCGTAACCCGCCAGAATCCTCGGGTGAATATTGTTCGTTATCAATGGCTTCCATCTTGGGTCAGGTGATTTAGGAAACCACTGCTCACTCCGGTAAGGATCGCGAACCCCGAAGTCCCGATTCAGCTCGGCATAGAATGCGGCATAGTGCTCCGGATCACCGCCGGCGATGCGATAGGCTTTGCCGTTGACCAGCAGCTCGGTCGCCTCGGCATCGGCCCTGGCCTCGATCTCGAACCGAACCATGGCACGATTACGCTCGGGGCCGCGTTTTGCTGCAAACTCTTCGCGCCGCGCTGCGAAGCGGCCCACGCTGCCTTCGCGCCGCATGCTGCTAGGGCCCGCTGACACGGCGAGCCCGAAGAAGCGCGGCGGCAGATGGCCACGCATTTCGACGAATCCATCGGCATGCAACTGCGCGATTGAGGCCGCAGGTCATTTTATTGAATTCAGGCGGTTGCGCCCCAGTATCGCATTTGCTACCGGCGCGCCGCGCATGACGGCTTTTTGAAAGCCGGCGCATCGCCTGACAGGCAGTGGACGCATAGCTCAGTTGGTAGAGCAGCTGACTCTTAATCAGCGGGTCCTAGGTTCGAGCCCTAGTGCGTCCACCATTTTCCACCCTACCAACAACGGATTGCGCGGCGGCTGAGCGCCGCTGTCGCGGCTGCTGACTGTCGTGCCAGCGCTATGTCGTCCGCGCCAGACACTGCTCGCTCGAAAAGAATTGCTGGTGGCAGGTTTCGACCCATTGCAGACGCGGCTCAACGCTCACAATAGCTTCGCGCATGGCGGCACCGATCCTACGCTATCGTCAAGTCGACGTTTTCGCTGAAGAGCCGCTCGCCGGGAACGGCCTGGCGGTCTTCATTACCGAGCAGCCGCTCGGGACAAACACCATGCAGGCGTTGACGCGAGAATTACGCCAGTTCGAATCCATCTTCCTTACGCCGTCGCCGGAACCGGACGTTTTTGCTGCCCGCATCTTCACGATGGAAGAGGAGCTGCCCTTTGCGGGCCATCCAGCAATCGGCGCTGCCGCCGTACTTCATGAGCAAGTTGGCGGCGACGAATATGCATGCACGCTGCTTCTCTCTGCCGGACAGGTGGCCCTGAAGAGCCGACGCCAAGGACTGAAGTATGAGGTCGCCATGAATCAGGGCCGCGTCAGCTTTGGCGCGGAGATAGATGAGCGTGAGCATGCGAGTTGGCTCAAGTGCTTCGGTCTCGAGCCCAGGCACCTTGGTCGGAAGATGCCGGTTTGCGTTGCCTCGACTGGGCTACCCTATCTGGTGATCCCCGTGACCAGCGAGGGCCTGGCCAGTGCGCGGATTGCCGAGGACGGGCTCGAGGAGCGGCTCGCCAGCGTCGGTGCCAAGTTCGCTTACGTCTTTGATGTCGAGGAGCGTGAAGGCCGAACCTGGGACAATGCAGGGGCGGTCGAGGATATCGCGACAGGTTCCGCCGCCGGCCCGGTTGCCGGCCTGCTAGTCCGTCACGGTCTTGCCGACACGGGCCAAAGAATCGTGCTGCGGCAGGGCCGGTTCGTCGGGAGGCCAAGCGAAATGACAGTCGAAGTCCGCGAGGGACCCGATCAAGGCCAATGCGAGGTCATCCTGTCGGGAAGGGTCGTGACGGTGGCGCATGGCGAATTTGATGCGGACGTGCTCAATCACTTTGGGGACGCATAGTAGATCACCTGCGTCGTCTTCGCGCAGACGGGGGGAGTCATGGCTGGCCGCAACGCGTGATGCCTTAGGCCAGCGTGGATTTCGTCCGCTGCTGGCGTTCGAGGGACATGAGGACGCCGAGGCAGAGCATCACCGTCATCACCGCCGACCCGCCGAAACTGACGAGGGGCAAGGGCACGCCGACCACGGGCGCGAGGCCCATGACCATCATCAAGTTGATGGTCACGTAGAAGAAGATGGTGACGGTCAGCCCGGCGGCGGTCAGCTGGCCGAAGCGAGTGCGGCTGTTGGCCGCGACCCTCATACCCCAGCGGACGACGAAGGCGAAGGCGAGGATCAGCACCAGCCCGCCAATGAAGCCCCATTCCTCGACCATCGTCGCGAAGACGAAGTCGGTATGGCCTTCGGGGAGGTAATCGAGGTGGCTCTGGCTGCCCTGAAGGTAGCCTTTGCCCCAGATACCGCCCGAGCCGATGGCGATTTTCGACTGGGTGATGTGGTAGCCGGCGCCGAGTGGATCGCTTTCCGGGTCCATGAAGATGAGCACCCGCTTGCGTTGGTAGTCGTGCATCATCGTGAAGGCGATCGGCAGGGCGGCGGCGATCAGGCCTGCGCCGCCGAGAAAGAGCCACATCGGCACGCCGGCCAGGAACATCACCGTGATGCCCGACAGCAGCACCATGGTCGCGGTGCCAAGGTCCGGCTGGACCAGGATCAACGCCCACGGGACGCCGATCATCAGGGCAGCCGGCCAGATGGCGCGCCACTGGCGGATCGAACCGGCGGGGAGCAATTCGTAGAAGCGGGCCAGCACGAGGACGATCGCCGGCTTCATGAATTCCGAGGGCTGCAGGCGGATAAAGCCGATGTCGAGCCAGCGCTGGGCGCCCTTGCCGACGAAGCCCATGGCGTCGGTCAGCAGCAGCATCAGGATGATGGCGCCGTAGATCGGGAAGACCAAAGCCTTGATCGTGCTTTCCTTGATCCACGACATGCCGACCGCGACGCCGAGGAAAACGAGGATGATCAGCGCCTGCTTCAGCGCCCAGGGCTGCGCCGAACCTCCAGCGGCCGAATAGAGCGTCAGGAGGCCGATGCCGGCGATGCACAGGACAAGGAAGATCAGCCGCCAGGGCAGGCGGGCGAGGGGCTGCGGGATGATGGCGGAGGAAATCATGTGGTCGGCGGCTGCGGCGCTTTGGCCTGGGCCTGGGATTGCACGAACTTGGCGGCCGCCTCGAACGCCGCTGACCTCCTGGCGTTACGCTCTGCCAGGCTCCCGCCCCATTGCTGCTCGAGCGGCAGGAGCGCATCCATCGCCTTCTGCTCGTCGAACAGATACGTCATGGTGTCGCGAACGATTGGGGCAGCGGCGGAGGCACCAAAGCCGCCGTGCTCGATGATACAGCCGATCGCGTAGCGCGGCTTGTCGGCCGGCGCGAAGGCGATGAACAACGCATGGTCGCGGAGCGCCCAATTGCCCTGATGCCCGCGCGATTCCAGCCGGAAAACCTGAGCGGTGCCGGTCTTGCCGGCCATCTGGATTCCGTCGAGCGGAAGCTTCGATGCGACAGCGGTCCCGCTGCCGTTGACGACGGCGGCCATCGCGCTGCGGACGATTTCAAGATGTTCGGGCTTGGCAGCGACGTCCGGCGCCGGTTGCCGGGGGCCGGCCATCAACAAGCGGGGCTTGAGCAGCTTACCCGATGCCAGCCGCGCCGGCATGACCGCCAATTGCATCGGATTGATCAGGACATAGCCTTGGCCGATTGAAGTGTTGGCGGAATCATAACCCTGCCATTTCCGGTGGTACTTCTGCATCAGCCAGTCGGGGTTGGGCATGGTGCCGAAGCGCTGGCTGGGTACGGGGAGGTCGAACTTCTCCCCGTAGCCGAGATAGTGGACCATCTCGGTCGTCTTGGCCGGGTCGGCGATCAGGCCGGTCGCCCAGAAATAGGTGTTGCAGCTGCGCTCGACGGCCGAGTGCATGTCCATCGATCCATGCACAGCGTCGCAGCGGAAGTAGCGGTTTCCGATCTGGTAGCCACCCGCGCAATAGACCCGTCTCTTGGGATCGATGCCCTGCTCCAGGAACGCCAGCGCCATGGCCGGCTTGATGGTCGATCCCGACGGATAAAGGCCCAGCGTGACCTTGTTGAGAAGGGGGATATGGTCGTCCTGGGACAGCATCCGCCATTCGGTCCGGCCGATGCCGTCGGAGAAGCTGTTGGGGTCGTAGGCCGGCATGGACACGTAAGCGAGCATGTCGCCGGTCGCCACGTCCATGGCGACGAGTGCGCCCGATTGGTCGCCCATTCGCCGGGCCGCATACAGCTGCAGCCCCTGGTCGATAGTCAGCTGGACGGTTTTCCCGCTTCGGTCAGGTTTAGGATCGAGCTCGCGGACCAACTTCCCGCGAGCCGTCAGTTCCACACGCTGGCCGCCCGGCACTCCCCGCAGGGAAGTTTCCAGTGACCGTTCGAGGCCTTCCTTGCCGATCTTGAAACCTGGAATGATGAGGAGCGGGTTCTTCTCTTTTTCATACTCCTTGGCGGACGCGGTGCCCACATAGCCGACCAAATGGGCGACCGCCGGGCCATCGGGATAGTAACGGTTGAAGCCGCGAGCCGCGGCAACGCCGGGCAGTTCGGTCAGGCGAACCATGATCGCCGCATATTTCTCGTACGGTACATTTTCGGCGACCGAGACCGGCTGGAAGCCGCGGGAGGATTTGAGTTCGTCGGCGACGCGCTGAAGCTCGTCGGGGGATAGTTCGAGGATCTGGGCAAGTTCCCGGATCACCCGCGGCCCGTCCGACAGCTGCTGGGGGATGATATCGACGCGGAAGCTGGATCGATTGATCGCGATGGGCTTGCCGTTACGGTCGATGATCCAGCCGCGTCGCGGGGGCACCGGGATCAACTGGACGCGATTGTCTTCAGACAGCAGCCGGTAGTGGTCGTTCTGGCTGATGCCGAGATAGCCAAGGCGCCCGACCAGCAGTGCGCCAAGGCCGACCTGCGCGCTGCCGACCAGAAGCATGCGGCGTGAGAATGCGAGCGATTGGTGGGCCGGGGTCACTCTCACCGGCCAAGCCTCCAGCGATCGAGCGAGGAGGCGATGTGAGCGAAGAGGGGGAAGGCGAGGACCGAGACCACGATCGACGGCAGCATTTCCTTGAAGGGCACCGGCGCGCCGCCCCAGGCGGCGACCTTCCATTCGGCCGTTTCGGCAAGGATGATGAGGCCGGCCGCGACCGCCCATTCGATCCAGTAATCGCGCCACTGCGTCCGGCGGTCGACCAGGTCCATCAGCAGCATGACAAAGGTCCACAGCGCGACCGAGAGGCCGATCGGCGCACCGGTCAGCAGGTCGTTGACGAAGCCCAAAGGCGCCGCCCACCAGGCAGGCCAGGCGTCGGCGCGCAGCAGTCGCCATGCGACCAGCATCAGGAAGCCGAACTCGGGCCAGCCGCCGCGATTGGTGACGACCGGGAGCATCGCCAGGCACGACATCAGGACGACGCTGATCGCCGGGATAACCGTCACGCCCTTGCGCGGTCCGCGATTTAGGCGGCCGCGTGGCTGGAGCGCGGCTCGTACCATCAGCGTTCCTCCGCTTCCGTCGCCGCGGCGAGTGCGGCTGGTTCGAAGGGTTTTTCGACGATGGCGAAGCTGGACTGCGTGGGATCGGCGAGCGGCATGCCGCGCGCGCCGTCGTCATCCAGGCGGATGACGCGGGCGATGGGAACGAGCGGCGGATAAAGGCCGCCGGTGCCAGAGGTGACGATGATGTCGCCCCGCCTGAACGGGTTGCGGCCCACCTCGAGCGGGCGGATGTCGACCGTGCCGTCGCCCCGGCCAGTGGCAATGACCGGCGCTCCGGTCCGCAGGATCCGGGCCGGGACGGTGTTGGCACGGTCGGAGACGAGCAGCACGCGACTGGCGATATGGCCGGCATCGATGATCCGGCCGACAAGGCCGTCGGCGGTGCGAACGGGCATGCCGACCTGGACGCCGTCGCCGCGGCCGACGGAGATTATGGCGAAGCGCCGCGGGCTCTCGAAGCTGGATCCGACGATGCGGCCTGTGGCGATGGCGGCACTGCTTTGCTCGCGCAGGCCCAGGGCAGCCTTCAGCTGCTTGTTTTCCTGGAACACTCCGGCGGCTCGAACCGCCGTGCGGCGCAGTTCTGCGCGTTCTTTCTTGAGCTTGGCATTCTGGTTGGCCGCGTCCCAGTAATTACCGGCGCCGCTGACCAGTCCCTTGGCGGTCGCGCCGACTTCCGCCAGCGGCCCGGTGATCGGTGAGGCGACATCGAGCGCAGCGCCGCGCACGGCCGAGTAGGTCTGCGGCGCCACCAGCGACAAGACGAGCATGAAGATGCCGACCAGCAGCCCGATCACCGCCGCCAGGAAGCCAAAAAACAGGCTATATTGCGCGCGCCTGGACCAGCCGGGGCGCGGTCCCGCCGGCGCGGCCATAACCCGTTACGCCGTCTGCAGGACGCCGCGGAACTGCTCTTCTTCGAGCGCCCGGCCGGTGCCGAGCGCGACGCAGGTCAGCGGATCCTCGGCGACCGTGACCGGCAGGCCGGTCTCGTCACGCAGCACTTCGTCAAGGCCCTGCAGCAGTGCGCCGCCGCCAGTGAGGACGATGCCCTGGTCGCAGATGTCCGCGGCCAGCTCCGGCGCCGTATTCTCAAGCGCGATGCGAACGCCCTCGACGATCGTACCAACCGGTTCCGACAGCGCCTCGGCGATCTGGCCCTGGTTGATGGAGATTTCCTTCGGCACGCCGTTGACGAGATCGCGGCCCTTGATGTGGACGGTCTTGCCGATGCCGTCGACAGGCGGCTTGGCGATGCCGACCTCCTGCTTGATGCGCTCGGCCGTGGCTTCGCCGATGAGGAGGTTGTGGTTGCGGCGAACATAGGAGGAAATCGCTTCGTCCATCTTGTCGCCGCCGACGCGGACCGACGTGGTGTAGGCGAGGCCGCGCAGCGACAGGACGGCGACCTCCGTGGTGCCGCCGCCAATGTCGACGACCATCGAGCCGATCGGCTCAGTCACCGGCATGTCAGCGCCGATCGCGGCGGCCATCGGCTCTTCGATCAAATAGACTGCCGAAGCGCCGGCGTTGGACGCGGCGTCGCGGATCGCGCGGCGTTCGACCGAAGTCGATCCGGAAGGAACGCAAATCACGATTTCCGGGAAGCGCCAGGCGCGCATCTTGCCGCCGTGCACCTTGTGGATGAAGTGTTTGATCATCTGCTCGGCGACATCGATGTCGGCGATGACGCCGTCGCGCAGCGGGCGGATTGCCTCGATCTGGTCCGGCGTCTTGCCCATCATCAGCTTGGCGTCGTCGCCGACGGCCTTGACCTTCTTGACGCCATTGATGGTCTCGATCGCGACCACCGACGGCTCGTTGAGGACGATGCCCCGTCCGCGCACGTAAACCAAGGTGTTGGCGGTACCCAGATCGATGGCCATGTCATGGCTCATCCACTTGAACCAGCGGTTCCAGAACATGCTTAACCCGTCTCTCGCTTGCTGCCGGAAGAAGGACGTCCACCCCGGCCGCCCCAGTTCACGATTCCTTATCCAAACCCTTGTGAAAGCTAGATGAATTCTAGTGCGAATTCAGTGCTTCGCAGGCCGGTTCGGATTGGGCTACGAGAGTTAACATGTCAATAAGAAGGCTGCCTTCCGAACTCGTCAACCGGATCGCTGCTGGCGAGGTGGTCGAACGGCCAGCGAGCGCAGTCAAGGAACTGGTAGAAAACGCTTTGGATGCAGGGGCTTCGACCGTTGCGGTTAGGCTGTCGGCGGGCGGGCTCGACCTCATCGAAGTCACCGACAATGGCTGCGGCATGGCGCCCGACGAGATGCGCCTGGCGCTGGAGCGGCACGCGACGTCGAAGCTGCCAGACGACCGCATCGAGGCGGTCGCCAGCTTTGGCTTTCGGGGCGAGGCCTTGCCGTCCATCGCCAGCGTTGCACGACTGACCCTGGAAAGCCGGGTGAGGAGCGCCGACGGCTGGCGGCTGACCATCGATCATGGCGAGCCGGCAGGCGAGCGGCCGGCGTCGCTGCCGCCCGGAACACGGGTCCGGGTCGAGGGACTGTTCGACAAGGTGCCGGCGAGGCGGAAATTCCTGCGTAGCCCGCGCGCCGAATATGCAGCGTCGCTGGATGCGGTACGGCGGCTCGCCATGGCCCGGAGCGACGTCGCGTTCAGCCTGGAGCATGACGGGCGAAAGATACTGTCGGTTCAACCATCTGATACGCCGACGCGCGTCGCGGCGCTGCTCGATCGGGAGCTGGAACGGCATGGGCTCGGCATCGATTGCGTGCGGGACGGTTTGCGGATGGCGGGCGTTACGAGCCTTCCGACCTTCAATCGCGGCATGGCCGACCATCAATATCTGTTCGTCAACAACCGCCCGGTGAAGGATAGGCTGCTAGTTGGCGCGCTGCGTGCGGCCTATCGCGACCTGCTGGCCCGCGACCGGCACCCGGTGGCGGCTTTGTTCGTCGAGGTGCCGCCGGACGAACTCGACATCAACGTCCACCCGGCCAAGACAGAGGTTCGGTTTCGCGATCCGTCGGCCGTTCGCGGGCTGATCGTTGGCGGCTTGCGGTCGGCGTTGGATGAGGCAGGCCACCGCAGCGCGGCGCGGGAGCAGTTTGCGGCTGCCGTGAATTGGCAAGCCGAGCCGGTGATGCCCATTTCGCCGCCCGTCGATGCACTCGCCACGCTTTTCGAGACTCAATCAGAACCGGCGGCCGCCGTGATGGAACGATCCGCGCAGTTCGCGGCGCCAATGGGGCGGGCAGAAGCTGCGCAGCCCATCCCGCGGGAGGCGCCGCGTTATCCGCTCGGCGTCGCGCGCGGCCAGGTCGCCGCCACCTATATCGTCGCCGAAGCAGAGGACGGGCTGGTCATCGTCGACCAGCATGCAGCGCATGAGAGGCTGGTGCTGGAACGGATGCGGCGCGCGAATGAGGGCGGGGAAGTCGCTCGTCAGGCACTGCTCCTGCCTGAAGTGGTAGAGCTGGACGAGCCGGACTGCGATCGGCTCGAAGCGGCGTCGGCCGAACTGGGCGAGCTGGGCCTTGAAATGGAGCGGTTTGGGCCGTCCGCGATGCTGGTGCGCGCGACTCCCGCGCCCCTGGGAAAGACCGACGCAAAGGCACTGCTTGCCGACCTTGCCGCTGAGCTGGCCGAACTTGGGACGGCGCTCGCGCTCCGCGATCGCCTCGACCATGTCGCCGCGACCATGGCCTGCCACGGATCGGTTCGAGCGGGACGGGTGCTGTCCGTTGCCGAGATGAACGCCCTGCTGCGCGAGATGGAGGTCACGCCGCATAGCGGCCAGTGCAACCACGGCCGCCCTACCTGGGTGAAGCTTGCCAATGCCGACATCGAGAAGCTGTTCGGCCGCCGCTGAGCCGGTCAAATCGACAGGAAGCCGGTGCTCTGTTATCGTGACCGCCGGGACCTCTAACGGGAGGGCGTCTCATGAGCGACCACGACCGCATCTATTTCGCGCGACGCGCGGCCGAAGAGCAAAAACTCGCAACGGAAGCGGGCGATCCGCAGGCGGCCGAAGCCCATCGCAAGATGCAACGCGCCTATCTTGAGCGCGCCAGCGTCGGCGAACGGCCGCACGCCGAACACGACGTCATCGGCTAGGATTCAAGCGACAGTCGCGCCTGCTCTACGGCGAGCGCGCGAGCGCGCATGCGGGCGCTCCTTAGCAATGGATAATCGCGGGCGGCTTCGTCCCTGAGCGCTTTGGCGAAACGGCCGCTGCGGACCTCATCCAGCACTTCGCGCATGCGTTTGCGGACATGGTCATCGACCACGCGCGGTCCGCCAAGCACCGCGCCAAGCTCGGCCGTATTGCTGATTGCTTCACGCATGCCGGCGATGCCGCGCGTTTCGATCAGTTCGGCGATGAGCTTCAACTCGCCCACGCATTCCATGTAGGCGATTTCAGACGCGACGCCGGCCTCTACCAGGATGTCGAACCCCGCGACGAGGATTTCCGGGACGGCGCCCCACACGACCGCGCCCTCGTTGAACAAATCGGCTTCGCATTCCTCGCCGAAGCTGGATTGCATTAGCCCGGCCCGGGCGCAGCCAATGGCGCGGCCATAGGCCAAGGCGATGTCTTTGGCATTGCCGGTCGCATCCTGGTCGATGGCCCAGAGCGCCAGCATGCCCTTTCCTTCGCTGTAGAGTGACCGCAGCGCCGTACCGGGTCCCTTGGGCGCGACGAGATAGACGTCGAGATCGGGGCGGGGCTGGATCTGCTTGAAGTGGATGGCGAGGCCGTGGCTGAAGCCGAGGGCCGCACCTTCACGCAAGTGCGGCTCGATCTTCCGGTAAAGGCTGCCGAGGATTTCGTCGGGCGCGAGCATCATGACGACATCGGCACCGGTGACGGCGTCTTCCAGGCTCGCGACCTCCAGCCCTGAGCCTCGCGCGGCATTCTCGCTCGGAGAATTGTCGCGCAGACCGACGACAAGATCGATCCCGCTATCATTGAGATTGAGGGACTGGGCTCGGCCCTGATTGCCGAAGCCGAGGACGGCGACCCGCTTACCGGCGAGCGGCGAGGGGTCGATGTCATGCTCGCGGATCAGGTCCATGACCGAGCGCTACGGCTTTTGGGTAAAGTTCGCCAGCGCTTGCGCGGGGTCATCGACCGGATCGACGTAGCGCGGCCACTCCACCGGCGGCTGGTGCGCGAACCACGTGTACTGACGCTTGGCGTAGCGGCGTGTGGCCTGACTACCCGCCGCTATCATGGTTTCACGGTCGACTTGGCCGCGGAGGAACGCGGCAATTTCCGGAACCCCAATGGCGCGCATGACTGGCAAATTGGCGTCGAGATTGCGAGCAAGCACGCGTTCGACTTCCTGGATGGCGCCCTGTTCGATCATGGATTCGAACCGCGCGTCGCAGCGGGCGTAGAGCCAATCGCGGGGCGGGAGCAGGACCAGCGCCCGCAAGTCCACATGGCCACCGATTCCTCCTTCGTGTTTGGAATGCCAATCCCTGAGGCTCCGACCCGTCGATTTTACGACTTCGAGGGCCCGCGCCACGCGTGTCGTGTCGGCGGGATTGAGCCGGCCCGCCGCTTCGGGATCGAGGCGCTGAAGCTGGGCAAGATTGTCACCGACGGCCTTTAGCCGCACCGCTTTGCGAACTTCGGGATCGATTGGCGGTACTGGCGCGATGCCATCGAGCAAAGTCCGCAAATAGAGACCGGTGCCGCCAACCAGAATGGGCAGCTTGCCGAGGTCATGGGCGCGGGCGATTTCGGCTTTTGCGAGTTCCGCCCATTCGGCCGCGGAGCAGGCGAGGGCGCCATCGCGGATGCCATAGAGGCGATGCTCCGCACGCGCCCGCTCCGCTTCGCCCGGCGCGGCGCTGAGGATCGGGACGTCGCGGTAGATCTGGGCGCTGTCGGCATTGATGACGATGTCATTTTCGGCTTCGGCGAGCGCCAGCGCCAGCGCCGACTTGCCGCTGGCGGTCGGACCGGCGATGAGGGCCAAAGGAGGACGCGCCTTGCTCATTGCGACGCTGATAGCAGCGGGAAGGCTGGATGACAGGCTGCTGAAGGCCAGCCTGGAGCGGCTCGATGATGCGCGCTTCCTTGGATGGGTCGATGAAGGCGACGCCGCTGATCTCGCTGTGGGCGATTCAGCCGGGACGCGAGCGGCGCTCGAAGGGTGGGAAGGCGTCGATCTTGTTGTCCAGCCGGCCCGCCATCGTCGCAAGCGGTTGCTGGTCGCCGACATGGATTCAACAATCATCGGGCAGGAGTGCATCGACGAACTCGCCGACTATGCCGGCATCAAGCCGCAAATCGCCGCCATCACCGAACGGGCAATGCGCGGCGAGCTGGATTTCGCGGCCGCCCTCAAGGAGCGGGTCGCGTTGCTGGCGGGACTTGATGCGTCGACGATCGAGCTTTGTTTGGCGGAGCGTATCCGGCCCAACCCTGGCGCCGAAACCCTGATCCGAACTTTGCGCCTGCATACCGTCGAGACAATCCTTGTTTCGGGCGGGTTCACAGCTTTCGTTGAGCCAGTCGCGAAGACGGTTGGCTTCAATCGTTTCGAGGCCAATGTGCTTGGCGTTCGGGACGGCAAGCTGACCGGCGAGGTCGAAGGACGCATCGTCGATTCTACCGTCAAGCGCGATACGCTTGTCGAAGCGCGCGAGAGCCTGGGTCTCGAACCCGAAATGACTTTGGCGATCGGCGACGGGGCTAACGACATCGCGATGGTTGAAGAGGCGGGGCTGGGGGTTGCCTATCGTGCCAAGCCAGCCCTGGCCGACGTCGCCGACGCACGGCTCGACCATCATGGGCTCGACGCTTTGCTGTGGGCGGCCGATATCGGCCGCCGCCACTGGGTGGCCGACTAGCGAGCCTCCACGGCGAAACAGGCTTGCGGGGCCAAACGAGCGCATGCGGATGTTGCTGCTGCGCGGCTCTCGAACGGCCCGGCCTGCAGGCGCGTGATCTTGCCGACCGGGATGTAAAAGGCCTGCCGGCCCGAGAGCGCCCCGTTGCCGGATAGCTTCCAATACAGGCCCTCCGCCGCTCCCCTTGTCGAGAATGCGCCAAGCTGAACTCGCCAATTGCCTTTCGCTGGCACAGCCTTGGCCGTTTCGGATTTCGCGGGAGGCTTTTGGACTGGGACGTCGGCGACAATCGGAGGGGGCGCCTTGGCCTTGGCTTTTGGCGGTGGCGAGCCCTTCTCGTTCGACTTCGGTGCTCCGCCCTTGGCGGCGGCGAGCGCGATGGCGACTCCCTTCTGCCGCTCCTCGACCGTCATGAGCTTGTCCATTTCGGTGAGGGTCGATTTCGCCGGCGCCAGCCCTTGGGCAGCGGCGCGGCTGACATAGGCGTAGCCGAGCACCGGGTCCTGAGGCAGGCCGTCGCCGTTGAACAGCGCCGTTCCGACCACGAGCAATGCCCGGGGTTCGCCTTTTTCGGCTGCCCGCTTGAGCCAAGTCATGGCTGTTGCGCGGTCTCCGCTGTCGAACAGGAGAAGGCCGAGGCTGACCTGGGCGTCCGTATGTCCCTTCTTGGCAGCGACTTCGAGCCAGTGCTTGGCCTGCGAGCTGTCGGCGGGGACGCCCTTGCCGAGGCGATAGGCCTGGCCGAGATCGAAGGCGGCGTCGACATTCCCCTTTTCGGCAAGGTTGCGCCAGATGGCGACGGCGCCGGCGTGGTCGCCGCGCTGCCACGCCTCGACGCCCGACTTCACGGTCGGGGCCTGGGCCGTCACCGACGAGCCGAGGGCAAGCGCAACGCTCGCGATCGCAATCCTTAACCGCATTTACGGGATCTCCCACGCGAACAAGCCGATTGGTTGTAGCTTACAGAAGGCTTGGCCCCGGCAACAAGGTCGGGACCGCATTAACCAATATTTAGGGGCTTTCCTGTCAGGTGGCAGCCTGATCAGCGTCAAATAAGGCGAGGGGAATAGAATGCGCGTTCTGGCAATGGCATCGCAGAAAGGCGGA
This sequence comes from Sphingomonas alba, assembly GCF_023516555.1. Classification (GTDB taxonomy): domain Bacteria; phylum Pseudomonadota; class Alphaproteobacteria; order Sphingomonadales; family Sphingomonadaceae; genus Sphingomicrobium; species Sphingomicrobium album. The sequence continues at coordinate 358,672 of NZ_JAMGBD010000001.1, read as the reverse complement.
TCGGGCAAGACGACCCTGTCCGGGCATCTGGCGGTGCAGGCGCAGATGGCCGGTGCCGGCCCCGTCTGCCTGATCGACATCGATCCCCAGGGCAGCCTTGCCGATTGGTGGAACGAACGGCAGGACGAAATGCCCGCCTTCGCGCAAACCACCGTCGCGCGACTTGCCTCCGACCTTGAAGTGCTCCGCCAGCAGGGCTTCCGCCTGGCAGTCATCGATACGCCGCCGGCAATCACCATGGCGATCCAGAGCGTTATCGCCGTTGCCGAGCTGATCGTCATCCCGACCCGTCCGAGCCCGCACGACCTGCGCGCCGTCGGCGCCACGGTCGACCTGTGTGACCGCGCCGGCAAGCCGCTGATTTTCGTCGTCAACGCCGCGACGCCCAAGGCCAAGATCACTTACGAAGCCGCGGTTGCCCTGTCGCAGCATGGCACCGTCGCGCCGGTTACCATCCACCACCGCACCGATTTCGCAGCCTCGATGATCGACGGCCGCACGGTAATGGAAGTCGACCCCGGCGGACGCTCCGCTCGCGAAGTCGTCGAGTTGTGGGAGTATATTTCCGACCGCCTCGAAAAGAATTTCCGCCGCACCGTGTTCGCGGCGCCGAATGCTGCGCCCGGTATCGGCGCTGCCAGCCCACGTCCCGTCGGCGGCTTCGGCCGCCGGGTGGTCGGCCAGTAAGGGGCGCGTATCACCATGAATAGTGAACCCAAGCCTTTCGCCTCCCTCTCTTCCGGATTGCTGGCCCGCAAGGGTGCTGCCCGCCCGGCGATGCGGCCTCAGGGGTTCGGCGCCCAAACCGGCAGCGGCCTTGAGGATCTCGGCTGGAACGACATGGGCTTCGAGCCGCCAAAGGCCGCCGAAGCACCCCGCGATGACGAGCATGACGCGTTCGGCGAAGAGCTGACCCCGCATCCGACCCGTAATCCGCTGGCGGCCCTGACTCCGGTCGGTTCGCCTGTGCACGAGCAGCAGGCGGAAATCGTCGATCGCCTGGTCGGTGAGGAACCGGACGTCGGTCATGAAGAAGAAGCTGACGAGGATTTCGACGAAACCGCCGAGCTGGTGGACGTCGAGGCCGTGGTCCGCATGCCGGAGCCGGCCAAGCAGCAGGCAATTGCGCGTCCGCGCCGCCAGCCGAAGCCGCGTTCTGCACCAGGAACGGGCAGCAAGGCCGCCTTCACGCTGCGGCTTGACCCGTCGCGGCACTTGAAGCTGCGCCTGGCTTGCGCGGTCAACGGTCGTTCCGCCCAGCAATTGGTAACCGACGCGGTCGACCGCCTGCTGAACGAAATGCCCGAACTGGAATCGATGGCCGAACGCGCGCCCAAGAAACAAGCGCGGGCCTGAGACACATAAAGAGGTGATGACATGGTGAAGAACTTCGGATCCGCACTCACCGCCCTGGGGCTGATCGGAGCCCTGAGCGCCTGCGCCCACCCGTCTGCCAACCTGCACACTGCAGCCGTTGCGCCTGTCTCGAGCAAGGCCGGACTCGCCCTTCGCGCCCAGGATGCGCTGGCGCGCGGCGATAGCGCCGCTGCTGTAGATTTCGCGGAGCAGGCGGTTGCCGGCACGCCGGGCGAAGCGGATTTCCGGACTCTTCTTGGCAATGCCTATTTCGCTGCCGGGCGCTTCGCCTCGGCGGAAGCCGCCTACAAGGATTCGCTGACGCTGAATGGCGGCCAGGCGCAGGTCGTCCTTAAGCTGGCGCTGGTTACGATCGCGCAGGGCAAGTCCGAGCAGGCCATGGCGTTGCTCGATTCGGCGCGCAACTCGCTCGATCCTTCGGATTATGGCCTTGCGCTGGCGCTTGCCGGCCAGCCGCAGATGGCAGCCACTGTGCTGGAAACTGCCGCCCGCGCGGTCGGAGCTGATGCCCGCGTCCGCCAGAACCTTGCGCTCGCTTATGCGCTGCAGGGCGAATGGACCGCCGCCAAGACTGTCGCCGCGCAAGACATTCCGGCCGACCAGGTCGATGCGCGCATCCAGCAATGGATGGCCTTCGCCAAGCCGGCGCATGCCTTTGACCAGGTCGCCGCGCTCACGGGCGTCACGCCTGCCGCTGCCGATCCGGGGCAGCCCGTCCGCCTGGCGCTGAATGCACCGCAGCAGGACGTGCGCCTTGCGGCGGTTGAAGCCGCGCCGGCACCCGCGCCGGCCTTTGAGGCTGCGCCGCCGATGGTTCAGCAAGCCGCTGCGCCAGCCCCGGCTCCGGTCGAATATGCCGCACCGGTCGAGGTCGCACCCGAACCGGTTGCCATTGCGGCTGCCGATCCCGCGCCGGTCGCTCCGCCGCCGGCCGCGAAGGCGGTAAAGGCGAAAGCCAAGCGCACTACGGTCCTTGCAGAAGCAAAGCCGGGACTCAGCCCGCGTGCCTCCAACCTGTTCCGCAAGGCGAGCTTCGCCAAGCCGGTTCGCGGCAACAGCAATGCGGTCGTGCAGCTCGGCGCCTATTCGTCGAGCAACTTCGTCCATGTCGCCTGGAACAACATCTCGAAGAAGTACCCGGCGCTGCGCGGTTATGACCCCAGCACGGCCCGCTTCGAGAGCGCCAAGGGCACCGTCTACCGCCTGTCGGTCAAGGGTTTTGCCAGCGATTCCCAGGCCCGCGACTTCTGCGCTTCACTGAAGAGCGCCGGGGGAAGCTGCTTCGTCCGCGACACCGCGGGCGACGCGCCGGTCCGCCTCGCTTCGCTCTAGGCCAAGCGCTCGGCGGCGAGGAGGTCCAGGCAGGCCATTCGCACGGCCACGCCCATTTCGACCTGAGTGACGATCAAAGACCGTTCGGGGTCGTCGGCCAATGCGCCGTCGATCTCGACGCCGCGATTGATTGGGCCAGGGTGCATAACCACGGCATTGGGCGCGGCCTTGGCCAATCGTTCGGCAGTCAGGCCATAGCGCGCGAGATATTCGCCCGGCCCATCATTCAGATCTTCGTCAAGGCGTTCACGCTGGATCCGCAGCATCATCACGACATCCGCGCCCTGGACGGCCTCGTCGATCGAGCCTGACCCATCGAAATCCTTCGGAAGCAGGGATGGCGGCCCTGCAAAACGCACATCCGCGCCCAGGCGGGACAGGAGCTTGCCATTCGAACGGGCGACGCGGCTGTGGGCGAGGTCGCCGCAGATCGCGACCCTGAGGCCTTCGACGCGGCCGAAATGACGGCGAATGGTCGCGGCGTCGAGCAGCGCCTGCGTCGGATGCTCGCCGGTGCCATCGCCCGCATTGATCACGGGGCAATCCATAATGCCCGCGACGTTTCGCGGCGCGCCGCTGGTGCCGTGGCGGATCACGAGCGCGTCGGGGCGCATGGCGTTCAATGTCCGCGCCGTATCCTCGAGAGTCTCGCCCTTTTTGATCGAGCTCATCTCAACCTGCATCGTCACCATTTGCGCGCCGAGCCGCTGTGCGGCGATCTCGAAGCTCAGCAGGGTGCGGGTCGAATTCTCGAAAAACGCATTGAGGATGGTGAGGCCGTCGAGCCGATGGTCGTTACGCCGAGGCTGGCGGTTGAAGGCGAACCAGCGATCGCCCTCGTCGAGAATCGTGGCGATCTGGGCGTCGGTCAGATCGTCGATCGAAATCAGGTCCATGAAGATGACGGCCTAACGGGCTGGCGGCAAATTGGCCAGCGCGTCGATGGCGCCCTGAAGGATATGGGCAGCGGCGAGCTTGTCCACGGCCTCGGCCCGCCTGGCGCGGCTGACGTCGGCATCGATCATCGCCCGCTCGACGGCCTGGGTCGACCAGCGCTCGTCCCAAAGGAGTACCGGCAGTGCCAGCGGAGCAAGGTTGCGGGCGAAAGCACGCACGGACTGGGTTCGGGGGCTGTCGCTGCCGTCCATGTTGAGCGGCAGGCCGACGACCAGCCCGGTGACGCGGTGAGTGGCGACAAAGGATTTCAGCGCTTCCAGGTCCCTTGTGAACTTGCTGCGTCGGAGGGTCTCAGCCGGTCCGGCAAAGCTCCAGCCGGCATCGCAAAGGGCGAGGCCGATCGTTTTGGTGCCGACATCGAGGCCGGCGAGGACGCCGGCGTTCGGCAGCGTCTCGGCGAAATCGGCGGCGGAGGCGGTGATCAATGCTTGCTCCATGCCGCAAGCCTCCTCTCCGCATCGCGCCGGATCGCGCCCCAGAAGAGGGCGTAATCATAGACGTGGTAGTTATTGCCGGGGAGGACGAATGGCCCGAGCGGCGGAATTGTGCCGTCGACCGTCAGGAAGCCGTTGTCGCAGCGGCTGCCGACCTGGCCGGTGGTGAGCGTGGCCGAGGAAAGGTCGGCCGTCGGGAGCAGAGTTCCTGGATTTTCGCCTGGCTGCGACCTGCCATTCTGACGGCCGCTAACCGGATCGACACAGAGCATGTCGGCCTGCTGGCGTTTGATGCCGGCGAGCCCGCGCGTGCCGACCCAGGAGTCGGCCACTAGGGAGGTATTCGCCGGTTCGCCAAAGCTCTGCCAGCTGAGGATGCACCCGGCCTGTTCCGGCTGGGCGCAGGGCGAAAGCCCCGTCGCGGGCAAGTCGGAATGAATGCCAACCGGCCAGCCGACGACATAGGCGGCAACGAGGCGATTTTTCAGCTGGTCCTTGCGGCCGGAGAGAAGGCGCAAGAGATGCAGCGAGCCCTGGCTATGCCCGGCGAGGATGACAGGGCCGGATGGATTGGCGGCGAGGAATTCGTCGAAGGCCGAGCGGACGTCGCCATAGGCTAAATCGAGCGCTTTGTTGGCGTCCTCGCTCTTCAGCAGGAAGGCGCCGTACGCTGCCTGGCGATAGCGTGGCGCCCAGACATTGCCGACGCCATTGAAGGCGCTTGCCTGGCTGCGGACGAAGAGCTGGGTCCGCATTTCGGTGTCGCCGTCGATTGCGACAGGCGCATTCCAGTGATCGCGCTGCAGATAGGTCGTAGGGTGGATGAAGAAGACCGCGGCCTTGTTCTCCGTCGGCGTGGCCGCAGCAAAAGCATCCGGCAGCCAACGCGAAGGATCGGAATCCACCGCCATGTCCGGCCGGGCAGCCCAGTTCGCGGGCAAACTATAATCGGGCCCGGCACCCGCGGCCTTTGCTTCGAAATGGCCCTTGGGAGTGGCCTGCGTCAGCAGGACGTTACCGCCCCACTGGTAAATCGCGAAGGCTCCGCCGACGACCAGCAGGATCAGGAAGAAAACGAAAATCAGGAAGCGGCGCGCGCACATGGGCGGCGGCGTTAAGGGAGGGCGTCCACACGGGCAAGATGGCAGCTTGACCTGGTTCGATAGCAGCACCTAGTCTGGCGCAATGAACCACCCGAGCGCCCCTGCTGACGCAATGACCACCGGCACCTGGTGGCGCGGTCGTATGCATGCGGAGCGATGGCGCGACTGATCGGCCTTTCAATCGATCATCGACTGCCCGCCCGCCGCCCGGCGGGCTTTTCTGTTTTTGGGTGAAATTCATGCGTAAAGTGACTTTGAAATGCTGCTGATAGCGCTCCTCATTCCGCTCGGCCTCGCAATCCTCGTCTATGCGTACGTGCTGGCACGAGAGGCGATCGGACGCCGCGCCTGGCCAACCCCCGAAGCGCTCGCCCTCGGCGCGGTGGTCAATTTTTTCGATACGTTCGGGATCGGCTCGTTCGCCCAGACGACCGCCTGGTTCAAATTCCGCAAACTGGTCCCCGACCGGCTGATTCCGCCGACCATGATCGCGGGCCTAACGCCGCCGGCGATGGTCGAGAGCATTATTTTCCTGATCCTCCTCGGCGTGCGCGTCGACCCCGTCCTATTATTCGGTGGCGCGATGGCGACGTTCGTGGGCGGCATCGTCGGTGCGCCGCTGGTTGTTCGTGCCCGCGCCTGGATCGTGCAGATGACGGTCGCCATCGGCCTGGCGATGGCAGGCATCGCCAACCTCCTAGCAATTCTCGGCAGTCTTCCTGCGGGCGGTACGGCATCAGGCCTGCCGATGGGGCTTACGATCGTCGCTATCGTGGCAAGCTTCGGCTTTGGGCTGCTCGCCAATTTCGGGGTCGGCAATTACGCCCCAACGCTGGCGATGCTGAGCCTGATGGGCATGGACCCGCACTATTGTTTCCCGATCATGGCGTCGGGCGCATCGCTGATGGGCGCCGGTTCGAGCGTTCGGTTCGTGAAGGTGCCGGAAATCGACCTCAGGATTGTCGTCGGACTGGCGCTGGGAGGTATCCCGGCGGTGCTGGTCGCGGCGCTGATCGTCAAGGAGATGGACGTTGACGTCCTGCGCTGGGTGATCACGGTGGTCGTGTTCTATACAGCTGTTGTGATGGCGCGCGCTGCGGTCAAGGGACATCGCGAACACCGGCTGGAAGCCACGACTGCGCAGGCGGCAGCGTTATGAGCGATGCGTTGAACAAGGACTTCGTGAAGTACGACCAGGTCCGCAAGTCGCACACCTATCGGTTAGCCGAGAGCGAAAGTGACGAGTTCGACGAGGACTATGAGATTGCCGTCCTCGATTTTTCGCGGTTCCTGGGCGGGAATGCGGACGACAGGGCGCAGTTTGCCGAGGAGTTCGTTCGTGCGCTCAAGGAGATCGGGTTCGCGGTTCTAACCGGACATGGGGTCGATCCTGCGCTTTACGATGCGATGCACGAGGGTGTGCTCGACTTGTTCACTTCGACGCCACTTGAAACGAAAATGCGATTTCGCGCGGCGCGGCACGGATCAGTCAGTCAAGGCTATTTCCCGCTGGAGGAGACAAGCGAGATCCATCCCGATTTGGTGGAGGGATGGGTCTGGTGCCGCCGCGCATTTGATATCCCTCAGCGAGGTGGCGAGCCGACGCATGCGGAGAACTATTGGCCGGACGCGGCCTTTGAACCCTTGTTCCGCCAGTTGGTCGAGGCCCATGAGCCGCTGTTCAAGCCAATTGCCCAGGCGATGCTCATGGGATTGGGCGCGGACCCGCACTTATTCGATCGAAGGCTGACGAAGACCAATTTCGGCCTTCGGCTGAACTATTATCCGCCGCTGACTGCTGAGCAGGATCGGTCGGGCGCGGGGCGGTTGCTGGGTCATGAGGACGTGGACCTGTTCACGATCTTGCCGTCAACGCGGGTGGAGGGCCTCCAGGTCTGGAATCATCGCAGCGGTAAATGGGTGAGGATGCATGCGCCCTACGGCTCGATCATCATCAATACCGGCGATTACATGCAGCTGATCAGTAACGACCTGCTGCCGTCGACGACGCATCGGGTCGGCAAGCCGGCCGACGGATCCCACCGTGACCAAGCGCGCGTGTCCTTCCCGATGGCTGTCTACGTCTGGGAGGATGAGGTGCTTGAGGTCCTGCCTGGCCTTGGCGAGGCGCATTACGAGCCGATCAAAGCCATAACCTTCCACACACGCAGTACCTCGAAATTCTACGGCGACGATTATGCGGTGGAGGAGGGCTGACCTAACCGGTTGCCGCGTTCGCGTGGCCCCGCTATCGCGCCCGCCATGTCCGTAAACGCAGATCAGGTGCGCCATGTCGCCAAGCTCGCCCGCATCGCCATGAGCGATGCCGAAGTTGAGAAAATGGTGCCCGAATTCAACAATATCCTGAAATGGGTCGAACAGTTGGGCGAGGTCGACACCGATGGCGTCGAGCCTTTGACTGCCGTCATCGACAATGAGCTTCGCCTACGCGACGACGTCGTCAACGACGGCGATTGCCGTGACGACGTGTTGAAGAACGCGCCGGAGGCCCAGCACGGCTTCTTCGCCGTGCCGAAGGTGATCGAATAGTGTCCGAGCTGACGACAAAGACGATCGCTGAATTGCGCGACGGGATCGGCGCGGGCGATTTCTCCGCTCGCGAGGTGGCCGAGGCTTACAATGCCGCGGTCGTCGCGGGCCGTTCGCTCAATGCCTATACGGTGGAGACGCCGGAACTGGCGCTGGCCGCCGCCGAGGCCGCCGACAAGGCACGGGCCGCTGGCGAGCTGAAGCCGCTGTCGGGCGTGCCGCTCGGCATCAAGGATTTGTTCGCGACCGAGGGCGTCGACAGCACTTCGGGATCCAACATCCTCAAAGGGTTCAAGCCGACCTACGAGAGCACGGTTTCGGGCAAGCTCAAGGCGGCGGGCGCCGGCATGCTTGGCAAGCTCAACATGGACGAGTTCGCCATGGGTTCGTCGAACGAGACCAGCGCCTATGGGCCGGTGATTTCGCCCTGGAAGCGGAATGATGGTGGCAACGCCGCGCTGACCCCCGGTGGGTCTTCGGGAGGTTCGGCGGCGGCGGTTTCGGCGGGACTGGCCGCGGGCGTGACCGGCACCGACACGGGCGGTTCAATCCGCCAGCCGGCGGCCTTCACCGGCATTTGCGGGATCAAGCCGACCTACGGCCGCTGTTCGCGGTGGGGCATCGTCGCCTTTGCGAGCTCGCTCGACCAGGCGGGGCCGATGGCCAAGACAGTGCGCGATTGCGCTATCTTGCTCGAGGCGATGACGGGGTTCGACCCCAAGGACGCGACCTCGCTCGATCTGCCGGTGCCGAACTGGGAAGCCGGACTGTCCAGCGATCTCAAGGGCAAGAAGGTCGGCATTCCGATCGAATATCGAATCGACGGGGTGCCGTCGGAGATCGATGCGCTATGGGACAAGGGCGTGGAGTGGCTGCGCGATGCTGGCGCCGAGCCCGTCAAGATCAGCCTGCCGTACACCAAATATGCGCTGCCGACTTACTACATCATTGCTCCGGCAGAGGCGTCCTCGAACCTCGCGCGCTATGACGGCGTTCGTTACGGACTTCGCGAGGCGCCCGAGGGCGGCAATCTCGATGCGATGTATGCGGCGACGCGGGCCGCCGGTTTCGGCGCGGAAGTTCGCCGCCGAATCATGATCGGCACTTATGTGCTGAGCGCGGGCTTCTACGACGCCTATTTCACCAAGGCGCAGAAAGTCCGGACCTTGATCAAGCGCGACTTCCGCGACGCATTCGCCGAGTGCGATTTCATCCTGACGCCGACTGCGCCTTCGGCGGCCTTTGGGTTGCAGGAGAAGATGTCGGACCCACTGGCTATGTATTTGAACGACGTCTTCGCGGTTCCGGCGAGCCTGGCGGGCCTGCCGGCCATGTCGGTGCCGGGCGGGCTGGACGGGCAGGGGCTTCCGCTCGGCCTGCACCTGATCGGCAAGGAACTGGACGAGCAGGGCGTGCTCAATGCCGCGCTGGCGATCGAGGAACGGGCTGGGTTCACCGCGCGCCCGCAGAGGTGGTGGTGATGAGCGAATATCGCATCAAGGGCGAAACCGGCGAATGGGAGGTCGTGATCGGCCTTGAGGTCCACGCCCAGGTCGTCAGCAACGCCAAGCTTTTCTCTGGGGCCGCAACGGCATTCGGGGCGGAGCCGAACACGCAGGTGAGCCTTGTCGACGCGGCCATGCCGGGCATGCTGCCGGTGCCGAACAAGGAGTGCATCCGCCAGGCGGTGCGCACGGGGTTGGCGCTGGACGCCGTGATCAATCGCTGGAGCCGGTTCGACCGCAAGAACTACTTCTACGCGGACCTGCCGCAGGGCTATCAGATTTCGCAGCTCTACCATCCGCTGGTCGGACCGGGCGAGGTCGAGATCCTGCTCGACGACAAGGACGAGAACAGCGTCAAGCAGATCGGCATCGAGCGCATCCACGTCGAACAGGACGCGGGTAAGCTGATGCACGACCAGCACCCGACCATGTCTTATGTGGACCTCAACCGGTCGGGCGTGGCGTTGATGGAAATTGTCTCGCGTCCGGATATGCGTTCCCCCGCAGAAGCAGGAGCTTATCTTCGGAAGCTGAGATCGATCCTCCGCTATGTCGGTTCGTGCGACGGCAATATGGAAGAGGGTTCCATGCGTGCCGACGTCAACGTCAGCGTGCGCAAGCCGGGCGACGAGTTCGGCACCCGGACGGAGACCAAGAACGTCAATAGCGTCCGCTTCGTCATGGCGGTGATCGAGCATGAAGCGCGCCGACAGATCGAGCTGATCGAAGAGGGCGGCAAGGTCGCCCAGGAGACGCGGCTCTACGATCCGGACAAGAACGCGACGCGCTCGCTGCGCTCCAAGGAAGACGCACACGATTATCGTTACTTCCCGGACCCCGACCTGCTGCCGCTGGAGCTGACCGAGGATTTCATCGCCGACTGCAAGGCGAGCCTGCCGGAACTGCCCGACGACAAGCGCAAGCGTTACGAAGGCGTCGGCGTGACCCCGTACAACGCGAGCGTGCTGACCGCCGAGGTCGAGACGGCGCGCTGGTTCGATGCGCTGCTGGAAGCCGGGGCGGAGCCGAAACAGGGTGCGAACTGGGTCGTTGCCGAGCTGTTCGGGGCGCTGAACCGGCGGAGCGAGACGCTGGCGACGACTGGGATCTCACCGCAGGAGGCGGCGGAGCTGCTCAAGTTGGTCGCCGACGGAACGCTGAGCGGCACTTTAGGCAAGCAGGTGTTCGAAATCATGCTCGAAACCGGCGATGCGCCGTCGAAGATCGTCGAGGAACGCGGGCTCAAGCAGACCAGCGACACGGGCGCGATCGACGCGGAGATCGACAAGATCCTGGCCGCCAACGCCGACAAGGTCGCGGAATACAAAAGCGGCAAGGTGCAGCTCTTCGGCTTCTTCGTGGGGCAGGTAATGAAGGCCATGGCTGGCAAGGCCAACCCCGGCGTCGTCAACGAGCGGCTGCGGGCCAAACTGGATTGAGGAGAGTGCGGGTGCGTAAGGTTGGTCTTGCCGTTGCGGCCTCGCTGGCTGCCTGTTCACCCTCTGTAGCGCCCGCTCAACCGCTCAAGCCCGATGCGCCGAAGCTGATCCTAGCGATCTCGGTCGACCAGTTTTCCGCGGACCTGTTCGACGAATATCGCGGGCAATTCACGGGCGGGCTCAAGCGGCTCATCGACGGGGGAACGGTCTTCCACAACGGTTACCAGAGCCATGCCGCGACGGAGACCTGTCCCGGCCATTCGACCATCATGACGTCGAAACGCCCGGGATCGAACGGGATCATTGCCAACACCTGGGTCGACTGGGGTGCGCCACGCGCCGACAAGACTGTCTATTGTGCCGAGGATGAGAGCGTTCCGGGCTCTACCTCGACCGCTTACACGGTGTCAGTGAAGCATCTGAATGCAACGACGCTCGGCGACCGGCTGAAAGCGGTCTCGCCAGCCAGTCGCAACGTCGCCGTCGCCGGCAAGGACCGAGCGGCGATCATGATGGGTGGGCACAATCTCGACCAGCGCTGGTATCGGCAAGGCACTGCTTTTGCGACTGACCTTAAGGGCGTCACCGTTCCGCGGAGCGTGACCTCGACCAACCAGGCGCTGACCAATGCGATCGCGCAGGCTCGGCCGGCACTGGACCCGCCGGCCTTCTGCCAAGCCAGGGACAAGGCCTATCAGGTATCGCCAACCCTGTCGGTCGGTACCTGGCGCATGGACCGAGCCGCGGGCGATGCCTCCAGCTTCTTCCGTACGCCAGAGTTCGACGGAGCCGTGCTGGCCTTGTCGGCGGCACTCATCCAGGAAATGCAGCTTGGCAAGGGCCCTGCGACCGACGTCATGTCCGTCGGCCTGTCGGCGACGGACTATGTCGGCCATGCCTTCGGCCGTGGCGGCATGGAAATGTGCCTGCAAATGGCAGCGCTGGACCGCGACCTGGGCGACTTCCTGGCGCTGATGGACCGTAGCGGCATCGACTATGCAATTGTCCTGACCGCCGACCATGGCGGGCTCGATATCCCCGAGCGGCTCCGCGATCATGGTGTCGCCGACGCCGCGCGCGCCGATCCGGGCCTCGACGCCGCCGAAGTCGGCAAACAATTGGCTCCGCGCCTCGGGCTCACTGGCACTGTTCTCAAGGGTCTTGGCATCGCGGGTGACATCTGGGTCGACGCGTCGGTCCCGGAGGCCAAGAAGGCAGAGGTCATCAAGGCGGCGGAAGAACGCTACCAAGCGCATCCCCAGGTTTATGGCGTCTATACCAAGGCCGAGATCCTGGCGCTGCCGATGCCGTCGGGGTCGCCGGTTTCATGGACCGTGCCGCAGCGTATCCGCGCCTCCTATGACGCTACGCGGTCCGGCGATCTCTATGTCGCGCTCAAGCCCAACATCAGCGCGGTGGCGAAGCCGAGTGTTGGTTATACGGCGACCCACGGCAGCCCTTGGGACTATGATCGGCGCGTGCCGATCATTTTCTGGCGTAAGGGAGCCGCACCTGCGGCGCCCGAACAGCCGGTCGAGACGGTCGATATCATGCCGACGCTGGCGGCGATGATCGGACTGCCGGTCGCAAAGGGTTCGATCGACGGCAAATGCCTGGCAGCGGCGGGCGCCAGGTGCCCGCGATAGGGTTGTTGCAAATTACGGAAAATAAAGCATAAATCGCTACGCTCGTTCAGCCGGCGGGGTCCGGAGGGAGGCTGTGTGCGTCGCTTTTCATTGATCGCTGCCGCGTCGGCGCTGGCTTTGTCGGCCTGCGTCCAGACCAAACAATATGCGGATGTCGAATTCGCCCCGCCGCAAGGCGATTACAAATTGCTGGTCATGCGCCCGGACGTCAGCGTCGGGTCGGTCACGACCGGCGGAATGGTCGAGCAGCGCGCCGACTGGACCGAGACCGCCCGCGCCAATGTCCTTGCAGCGCTGAAGGCGCAACAGGCCGGCCGCGGCGGCAATGCGCTGATTTTGGAGCGGCGCGATAGCCTTCCGGGCATTCCGCCGGACACCGTCGCGGAGCTGGAGCGCCTTAACTACGCAGTGTCGCAGTCGATCGCGCTTCATCGCTACAACGGCAATTACTTGCCCACAAAGCGCGGCAAGGGCCTCGACTGGACGCTAGGTCAGGACGCCGTGCGGCTCGGCCAAGCGACGGGCATGGATTATGCTTTGTTCCTCCACGCCGAGGACAGCTTTGCGTCCACGGGCCGGGTCGCCCTGCAGGTGCTGGGCGTCGCAGGTTGCATCGTCGGTTTCTGCGCACCGAATATCGGCGGTGGCGGCCAGTTTGCCTACGCGTCGCTCGTCGATCTCCACACCGGAAGTGTCGTCTGGTTCAATGTACTACAGGCCGGAACCCAGGTTGCAGGCGTCAACATGGGCGATATTCGCAAGCCAGAGGGCGCCGCGCAGATGGTCGACCGCCTTCTCGGCCGCATGAAGCCGGGCAAAGCCGTGAGGGCGCGCGAGAAGGCGGCTTCCGATGTGCATTAATTGCCTAAACCTGAGCCGGCGCACGATGCTGGCGGGTGCCGGAGCGCTGGCGGCGAGCAGCATCACGGGCACAGCGGCGGCAGCCCGCATCCTGCCAGCCAATATGGTTCCGCTGGTCGGCGCCGGTTATCGGCCGACCGACAAAGACGAGATCGGCATCTGGCAGCAGATGGAGCGGGTCGAGGAGGAGATCGCGGGCTCGAACCTTTTGATCCAGGATCCGCAGACCATCGCTTACCTTCAAGGTCTGTTCGCCCGCGTCGGCGGACCGGCCGCCAAGGACATGCGCATTTACCTGGCGCGCATTCCCGAGTTCAACGCGGTGATGTTCCCGACCGGGTTTGCGGTGGTCTTCTCCGGCTTGCTGCTGCGTATGCGGAACGAGGCCCAACTCGCCGGCGTCATCGCCCACGAGGGCGGGCACTTCCTGCGCAAGCACCAGATACGGCAGTGGCGCGACATGCGCCGCAAAACGGATATTCTGGCTATCGCCTCGATGGCCGGCGGTGTCGCCGGCGGGGCGGCTGGCTTCTATGCCGGCGATCTTGCCCAGCTTGCCCAGTTCGGCACGATTCTCAGCCTGCTGAAATATAGCCGCGACCTGGAAGCCGAGGCGGACGCCATGGGCCTCAGGCTGATTTCCGATGCAGGTTTGCGGCCGATGTCAATGTCGGAAACTTGGGACCAGCTGATTGCCGAGCTCGATGCCTCCGCTCGTTACCGCCGCAAGAAACACCATGACCGCGGGATCACCCTGTTCGCCAATCATCCGCTGCCCGAAACGCGTCGGGCCGACCTCAAGATCTCCGCCGCCGAAGTGACGGTGCCGGGAAGGGTCTACGACGACGGACACCGGCGTTACGTCCAGGCCATTTCCAATATCCGGCCGATGCTGCTCGACGATCAGGTAAAGCTCAACGATCCGGGTGCAAGCCAATACGTTGTCGAGACGCTGGCCATGGATGGCTGGAATGGCCTGCTGCGTTTCCATGAGGGCGAGATCTGGCGGCTGCGAAACCGTGAAGGCGACGACATGCGGGCGGCGCAAGGTTATGCGGCGGCGGTGCAGTATCCGGATGCTCCTGCGGACGCCTGGCGCTGGCACGGCATCATGCTTCAGAAGACCGGCCGCACGGCGGAGGCGAAGGGCGCCTACCAGCGCTACCTCGCCATGGCGCCGAATGCGCCGGACGCGCCGTTCATCCGCCAGCAGCTCCAGCAGTAAGGGGGCCGAGTTCCATGAAACGCATGATGATCATTGCTGCCGTCGGGGTGCTGACCGCCTGCACGACGGGAGATGGCGGCGGCGGCTTCAGTAGTGGCGGATACGCCCTAGTCAGGCCACGTACGACGAACGTCGGCGATGGTTCGATGATGGTGACGCCACCGCGCGAGTGGAACCGCGTCAGCACCGTCTGGGCGATCGACGACATACGCGCGGTCGAGGATTGGACGCTGAACGGGCCGTACCTCGACAGCATGAGCTTCGTTACGGGGCTCAAGGGCGGTCGCTACATCATCCGCCAGAACAAGCGCGATGCTCAGCAGGTCCCGAAGTTTCGCTCGGACATGACCGCGCCGGAAATCACGGCGATGTTGGAGAGCTTTTACCGGGTGCGCGCCGGATCCGTGGACCTAACAACCACCTCGCTGCAGCCGCGCCAGTTCATGGGTTACCCCGGCTTCCAATGGGATTTCGAGCATCTTGACGCGGATGAGGTCAGGCGGCGCGGACGGGTCGTCGGCGCGGTGATCGGCGGCAAGCTCTACCTGATTCTGCTCGATGGCACGCGCATGCACTATTTCGACGCGGCCCTGCCTGATTTCGAAGCGGTCGTGAATTCGGCGCGATTCCGCTCATAGACAGGATCTGGGGGTGGCGGCTCCTCCGGCTCGTCCGGCAGGGGCGGCGGCTTCGGGTCGGGCGGAGTGCTGGCCATATCAGCTCACCGGGGAAATGGGGGTTGTCGGCGGCTGTGTACCCGGTGTCGCGGGCGATGGCACGTCAATATCCGGTCCTGGCTGTGGAGCACCGGGCGGCGCGGGTGATGGCTGGCCGGGCTGCGGAGGTTGCGCCGGCGCAGGCGTTGCGGGCGGCTGTTGCGGCGAAGGCGGCAGTTCCGGCATCGGTGAGGGCGTTTCTGGCGTTGCCGGGGGCGTGCCAGGTGCGGGTTCCTGTTGCATCGAGAAGCTCCTTTCCCACCCAACGCCTTCGGCCTGCGGGAGTTTCTCGTGGCGCAGCGGCTTGCCCCACGGCCCATCCTTGCTATAGGCCGCGCTCCTTCAGGGCGTCCGCGCGCGCGTGGCGGAACTGGTAGACGCGCTGGATTTAGGTTCCAGTGTCGAAAGACGTGGGGGTTCGATTCCCTCCGCGCGCACCACGCGCATGCAGAGGCACCTAAAGGGTAGCTGAGCATGGGCATCGCACAGGCGCCCTGTGACGATTTGAGATTTTGAGGTTTGGACAAGTGACGATGAAGACGGTCGAGACGGAAAACGAGGGCCTGAAGCGCGCCTTCATGCTGACCATTCCCGCCAAGGATATCGAGGCGCACGTCGATCGGGAGGTGAAGCGCATCGCTCCGCAAGTGCGCATGCCCGGCTTCCGCCCAGGCAAGGTGCCGCCGAACCTCATCCGCAAGATGCATGGCGAGTCCCTGCAACAGGAAGCGCTGTCGTCTGCTGTCCAGCAGGGCGTGCAGGCTTTGCTCACCGAGCAGAAGATCCGCCCGGCGATGCAACCGGAGGTCGAGCTCGGCGAAGGCTATGAGCACGGCAAGGATGCCGAGGTGAAGGTTCGCCTCGAGACGCTCCCGGACGTTCCCGCGCCGAAGATCGACAAGCTCTCGCTCGAGCGCCTGACCGTCGAGGCCGACGATTCTGCCGTCGATGCCCAGATCAAGACGCTCGCCAGCTCGCAGAAGAATTGGACCGATGCCAAGAAGGGCCATAAGGCCTCGACCGGCGACTTGGTCGTCATGGATTATGTCGGCACTGTCGACGGCGAGGAATTCGCTGGCGGCACCGGCGAGGGTATGTCGGTCGAGATCGGCTCCGGCTCGCTGATTCCGGGCTTCGAGGATGGCCTGGTCGGCGCCAAGGACGGCGACGAGCGCAAGCTCAAGGTGACCTTCCCCGAAGACTATCCCGCCGAGAATCTGAAGGGCAAGCCAGCCCAGTTCGCGGTCAAAGTGACCGGTGTGAAAGTCGCCGGCGAAACCAAGGTCGACGAGGATTTCGCCAAGTCGCTGGGCCTCACCGGCCTCGACCAGCTGAAGGGTCTTATCAAGGACCAGCTCCAGCAGGAACTGAACGGCCTGACCCGCACCCACATGAAGCGTCGCCTCCTCGACCAGCTGGCCGAGCGGCACGACTTCGCCGTGCCGCCGTCGATGGTCGATGCCGAGTTCGCCAACATCATGGCCCAGCTGCGCCATGAAGCGAGCCATGAGGCCGATCCGCAGGCCGCGCTGGCCGAGATCGAAAGCGAAGCCGACGATTACCGCAAGATCGCCGAGCGCCGCGTGCGCCTGGGCCTGCTGCTCAGCGAAATCGGCGCCGCCAATGGTGTCGAGATCAGCCAGCAGGAAATGAACCGACTGATCGGCCAGGCCGCCGCGCAATACCAGCCGGCTGACCGCGAGAAGTTCATCCAGTACGTCCAGAACGACCCGATGGCCGCCGCCCAGCTGCGCGCGCCGCTATATGAGGATAAGGTCGTCGATTTCCTCTTCTCGAAGGCGGACATTAGCGAACGCGCTTCGACTCGCGCCGAATTGGAAGCCGATCTCGAGGCCGAGGAAGGCCATGTCCACGGACCGGGTTGCGGCCATGACGTGCCGGCCGCCAAGGCACCCGCCAAGAAGGGCGCCAAGGGCAAGACCGAAGCAAAACCTGCGAAGGCGGAAGCCAAGCCTGCCAAGGCTGAAGCCAAGCCCGCTAAAGCTGAGGCGAAGCCGAAGCCGGCCAAGCCGGTGAAGGACGCGGCGCCCGCCAAGGCTCCGGCGAAGGCGGCTGCAAAGGCCGAGAAGGCGCCCGCCAAAAAGGCTCCGGCGAAGAAGAAGTGAGCGAAAGCGCCTTTCCCGACCAGGACGGGCGCTTTTCCGACCGGCTGATCGTCTCAAGCGATTTTGCGCGCGATTTTGCGCGCATGCGCGGCGAGGGTTGGCGGGTCGATGAGATCTACCCGGCCGACGAGCCGCATTCGGCGATCCTGAGTAGGGCAGGCGAGAGCGCTCACCTGTCCAGCATGCCGGATGCGGGCGAGCCAAGCGATCGGTTGCCAGCATTCCAAGCGGAGTTCATCCTGACCCGCTCGGCCGCGGATGGCGGCGAGGGCAGGGCGGGGATGCGCTACCGCGACCTCATCCCGAGCCGGTTGGGAGGGCGTTACATCGCCTCCCACATCACGATCGCCGAAGGCGGTCCGGTCGACGACTGGGTCCATTATCACGGCGTCGCCTTCCAGATGATCTTCGTCCGCAGCGGTTGGGTGAGGGTCGTTTATGAAGACCAGGGCGAGCCGTTCGTCATGCACGCGGGGGAGATGGTGCTGCAGCCTCCGTACATTCGCCACCGCGTTCTGGAGAGTTCGCCGGGCCTGGAAGTCATCGAGATCGGCTGCCCGGCGCTCCACAAGACGTTCAGCGACCATGAGATGCAATTGCCGAACGGAATTGGGCAGGACCGCACGTTTTCCGGTCAGCACTTCCTGCATTCGGCAATCGACGATCGAGACGCGGGGCTGATGGATGCTACCGGCGGTTTGGCGGACGCCCGAATCGTCAGCGCCGCTACCCGCTTCGAGCCGCACGTCGGCGAGCTTGTATTTGGCTTTGTGCTGGAGGGCGCGGCCAGGCTGGACTTCGGCGATGGCGCCGCGCTCGGTCCTGCCGATGCGTTCGTCATTCAGCCGGGCGAAGCATGGGCAATCGCCGATGCGTCGGCGGATTTCCGCCTGCTTCATGTGACTACAGCGCAAATGCCGGAGCGGATTCCGGGTTCACCTGCGAAATCCGCCTAGCGGCTGTTAAGCATTCGCCTTTATAGGCTGGCCAGTCTTTCGAGGGGGATCACTTGCCAAGCCCGCAACCGCGCATTGCCGTCCTGCTGCCCTGTTACAATGAGGAAGCGGCGATCGGGCAGACCATCGCCGGTTTCAAGAAGGCCCTGCCCGGCGCGGCCATCTACGTTTACGACAACAACAGCCGCGACAAGACAGTCGAGAAGGCGAGGAAGGCTGGTGCGATCGTCCGCACCGAGCGCATGCAGGGCAAGGGCCACGTCGTCCGCCGTATGTTCGCCGACATAGACGCCGATGTATACGTCATGGCCGACGGCGATCTGACCTATGACCCCAAGGCCGCGCCTTCGATGGTCAAGCAATTGTTGGAAGAGCAACTCGACATGGTCGTCGGCACCCGCCAGCACGAAGCCAAGGACGCGTATCGCGGCGGGCATGTGCTTGGGAATCGGGTCTTCACCGGCTTGCTTGCAAAGCTGTTCGGCCGGAGTTTCTCAGACATTTTCAGCGGTTACCGGGCGTTCTCACGACGGTTCGTAAAGAGTTTTCCGGTGCTTTCCGAAGGCTTCGAGATCGAGACGGAAATGTCGGTCCACGCGCTCGAATTGCGCATGCCGGTCGGCGAGGTAGCAACGGCCTATGGAGCAAGGCCGGAGGGCTCGGAATCGAAACTGTCGACCTATCGCGACGGCTGGCGGATCCTGAAGACCATCGGGACGCTCTACCGCGTCGAGCGGCCTGTGCTGTTCTACGGTACCATTGGCGCATTGCTGGTTATCGCCGCCGTCCTCCTCGCGATCCCGCTGATCCTGACATACCTCGACACCGGGCTGGTCCCGCGCTTCCCGACGGCGATCCTCGTCACCGGCATGGTGATCGTCGCGGTCCTGTGTTTCTTCGCCGGTCTGATCCTCGACACGGTGACGCGCGGCAGGCGGGAAATGCGTCGGCTCGCCTATCTGGCGCAGCCCGGCCCGACGGGGGATTGAACCTTTCGGTTCGAGCGCCGATGTAAGCCTCCGACATTCAAGAAGGACGCCTGACTTCCCATGGACCATGAAGATATTGCCAGCCAGCTCGTTCCCATCGTCATCGAGCAGTCGAACCGCGGTGAGCGCAGCTTCGACATCTATTCGCGCCTCCTGCGCGAGCGCATCATCTTCATCACCGGCGCCATCGAGGATCACATGGCCTCGCTGATCACCGCCCAGTTGCTCTTCCTCGAGTCCGAGAACCCGAAGAAGGACATCTTCATGTACATCAACTCGCCTGGCGGCGTGGTCACCGCAGGCCTCGCGATCCACGATACCATGCAGTACATCAGGCCCAAGATCGGCACGGTCTGCATCGGACAGGCCGCATCCATGGGCAGCTTCCTGCTCGCAGCCGGTGAGCCGGGTATGCGAATCGCGCTCACCAATAGCCGGATCATGGTCCACCAGCCGTCGGGTGGCGCCCAAGGCATGGCTTCGGACATCGAAATCCAGGCGCGAGAGATTCTGCGCATGCGCACACGCCTCAACTCGCTCTATGCAAAATACACTGGCCAGGCGATCGAGGAGATCGAAAAGGCGATGGACCGCGACAAGTTCCTGGAAGCCGACGAGGCCAAGGCCTTCGGCCTGATCGACGAGGTGTTCGACAAGCGGCCGGATGCGGGGGAGGAAGGTGCTACCGGCCAGAGCGACGTGACGCCCTCTTAGGCGCTAAGTGGAATCCTGATGTAGCGGCGGCCGTTCGCTTCGGCGGGCGGCAACTTGCCTGCGCGGATGTTCACCTGGATGGCTGGATACAGCAGCTTGGGGACCGGCAAAGTGGCGTCGCGGCCTTCGCGCATGGCAACGAACTCGTCTTCGCTGATCCCGTCATGGACGTGCGGGTTCTTCGCTCGCTCCTCGGCGACGGTCGTCTCCCACGCGAACCGGTCGCGGCCCGGCGCCTTGTAATCGTGGCACATGAAGAGGCGGGTCTCGGGCGGGAGCGAGAGCAGTCGCATGATTGACCGATAGAGCGTGCGGGCGTCGCCACCCGGGAAGTCGCAGCGGGCAGTACCATAGTCGGGCATGAATAGTGTGTCGCCGACGAACACAGCGTCGCCAATCCGGTAACAGACGCAGGCGGGAGTGTGCCCGGGCGTTGAGATCACCTCGACTTCAAGCTCGCCGATACTGAATCGCTCGCCGTCGCTGAACAGTTCGTCGAAATCGCTGTCGGACCCCTCAATACCCAGCATCGGCCCGAAGGCGTCTCTTACGTCGCGAATTTGCTCGCCGATGCCGATGCGTGCCCCGGTGCGCTCCTTGATTATTGGCGCGCCGGAGAGGTGATCGGCGTGCGCGTGGGTCTCGAGACTCCAGACGACCGTCCAACCTTCAGCCCTTGCTGCGGCCAAAACTTCGTCGACCGATTTGGTGGAAGTCCGCCCGCCCGCCGGGTCATAATCGAGCACCGGATCGATCACCGCCGCCTGGCCTGTCGCCGGGTCCGCGACGAGGTGGGTTACCGTGTTAGTCGCTTCGTCGAAGAAGCTGCGGATGTGCGGCTGTGCCCCCATGACAGCGCTGATTCGGGTAAAATCGTCGGTTCGTCAAACCGTTGGCATTCCCGGCCTTGCCCCGATGCGCCATGCGTTCCATATTTGGGACAGAACGAACAGGCCGGTTGGATGTTAACCCGTTCAACAGCTTGATTGTGCAATAAGGCCGGCTAGCATTGGGCCGGCTTGGGCAAGGAAGAATATGACGAAGCTTTCCGGCGGCGACAGCAAGAGCACGCTCTACTGCTCCTTCTGCGGTAAGTCGCAGCACGAGGTCAGGAAGCTGATCGCCGGGCCGACCGTGTTCATCTGCGATGAATGCGTCGAACTGTGTAACGACATCATCCGCGAGGAATCGAAGTCCGCGCTCGTGAAGACGCGCGACGGCGTTCCGACGCCCGCCGAAATCTGCAAGGTCCTCGACGATTACGTGATCGGCCAGTCGCGGGCGAAGCGCGTCCTCTCGGTCGCGGTCCACAACCATTACAAGCGCTTGAGCCATGGCGCGAAGACCGGCCCGGAGGTCGAGCTCGCCAAGTCGAACATCCTGCTGATCGGCCCGACCGGCTGCGGCAAGACGCTGCTTGCGCAGACGCTGGCGCGAATCCTCGACGTGCCCTTCACCATGGCCGACGCCACGACGCTGACCGAGGCCGGCTATGTCGGTGAGGACGTCGAGAACATCATCCTGAAGTTGCTGCAGGCCAGCGACTATAATGTCGAAAAGGCGCAGCGCGGCATCGTCTACATCGACGAAATCGACAAGATTTCGCGCAAGTCGGACAATCCGTCGATCACTCGCGACGTGTCAGGCGAAGGCGTCCAGCAGGCCCTCCTGAAGCTGATGGAAGGCACCACCGCCTCCGTCCCGCCGCAGGGCGGCCGCAAGCACCCCCAACAGGAATTCCTGCAGGTCGACACGACCAACATCCTGTTCATCTGCGGCGGCGCTTTCTCGGGCCTTGAAAAGATCATCGGCGATCGCCTCCAGGGCAAGTCGATCGGTTTCGGCGCTTATGTCGCCGCCCCGGAAGAAAAGCGGACCGGCGAGACTTTGAAGCACACTGAGCCGGAAGACCTGTTGAAATTCGGGCTGATCCCCGAGTTCATCGGCCGTTTGCCGGTCATCGCGACGCTTGAGGATCTCGACGAGGAGGCCTTGGTCAAGATCCTGGTCGAGCCGAAAAACGCGCTGGTGAAGCAGTACCAGAAGCTGTTCGACATGGAGGAAGTCGAACTTGGCTTCTCCGACGACGCGCTTGGCGCGGTTGCCCGCAAGGCGATCGACCGCAAGACGGGTGCGCGCGGCCTCCGCTCGATCCTCGAAGGCATCTTGCTCGACACCATGTTCGATTTGCCCTCGATGGACGGCGTCGACGAGGTGCATATCGACAAGGACGTGGTCGAGGGCCGCAAGGAACCGGTCCGCGTCTATGCCAAGAAGGACAAGACGGCGGCCACTTCAGGCGACGCCGCCTAAGTGTTTCGGCTTCCCGCGGCCCTCGCGGAGCCGCGAAACCCCTTAAAGGCCATATCTTTCGGCTGGCTGCTTGCCTGCCCGATCAGCCTTGGGCTGTCGGCGCTGGTTAACTGGCTGTTGCCCTCTGCCGGGCAGCCCAGCTTCGATGCTCGCGGTTCGCTCCTGTTGTTCCTGCTGGTCGTCTTCTCGCCCTTCGTTGAAACGTTAATCATGGCGGGAGTCATTGAGGTTCTGCTGCGGTTGGTGCGGCCGCCGATTGCCATCGTTTTGAGCGCACTCGGCTGGGGCATCGCCCATAGCCTCGAGGCTCCGGCCTGGGGCTTGGTGATCTGGTGGCCGTTCCTGATCTTCTCGACGCTCTACGTTACCTGGCGGCAGCGATCGGCATGGACAGCCATCGGCATCGTCTTTTGCGTCCACGCCTTGCAGAATCTGGGGCCCGCCCTCTGGATCCTGTTCAACCAAGCCTAGGGAAAAGTGCGGGGGTCGAACGCCGATAGGCGTCGAACGATGCGCCGAACGTCTCGGACAGCAAGCGATCCTCGACGCGAGTGCGGATGATCGTTCCCCACAGGTAGACGGGAATAGCCACGATCAGCTGGAGATAATGGCCGGCCGCGATCGCGAGCGCGAGCATGTAAAACAGCAAGCCCAGATAGATCGGGTGGCGCAAATGGGCGTAGGGCCCCGCGCGGACCAGCTCATGATCCGGCCGCATCCGCGCGTCGATGCTCCAATTCTTGTTCAAGGCCCGCGCGCTGGCATAGAAAAGCCACACGGCTCCAACGCCGAAGAGCACCACTATGGCCGCTCCGATGATCGCGGCAGGCGTTGTCGATCTCATGTCCGGATGAATCGGTCCGATACAGGCCAGGAAAATGCCGACAACCTGGACGACCACCCCAACACGAGCGCGAGGATCCAGTCGCTGCCGGCCACTCTCGCGCCCGCGTCGAATCGCCGTGACGATGACGAGAGTGCCGAAGACGACGCTCAGGAGTTGGAACATCGCCATTTCAATTGGCGCGACGGGATAGGCCAAGGTCATGCCCGCCCAAATACAGCAAGTGTATTAGTCAAGCAATACGGATGAGCCTCAGTTGCGCTTGCAGATAGTGCCGCCCATATGGGCTTGATGAGCCGTACTCTTCCGATCCTTCCGCTCCGCGACATCGTCGTTTTTCCGAATCGCATCGTCCCTCTGTTCGTCGGGCGCGATAAATCGGTCGCGGCGTTGGAAGCCGCTATGGCCGCCGACAAGGAATTATTCCTGGTCGCCCAGCTCGATCCGTCAGAGGACGATCCCGACCGTGACGCGCTTTATGAGCTTGGCGTGATCGCCAGCGCCATGCAGCTTCTGAAGCTACCCGACGGCACCGTTCGCGTGCTCGTCGAGGGTGCCAAGCGGGCGAAGCTCACCAACCTCGTCCAGCGCGGCGACTATCTCGCCGCCGAAGTCGAGGAAGTCGACGAAGAGGATTCCGAAGGGCCGGAGGCGCAGGCGCTGATGCGCTCCGTCATCGATCAGTTCGAGAATTACGCGAAGCTCAACAAGCGCTTACCCGCCGAAACCAGCATCCAGCTGACCGAGATTGATGACCCATCGATCCTGGCGGACGCGGTCGCCTCGAGCCTGTCGATCAAGGTCGCCGACAAACAGGCGTTGCTTGGCGAGCTCAATCCCGCGCGCCGGCTCGAAATGGTTTTCGCATTCATGGAGGGCGAGCTTGGAGTCCTGCAGGTCGAGAAGAAGATCCGCAGCCGAGTCAAGCGGCAGATGGAGAAGACCCAGCGCGAATATTATTTGAACGAGCAGTTGAAGGCGATCCAGCGCGAGCTCGGCAATGAAGAAGGCGAGGGCGGCGACGAGCTTGTCGAGCTTGCCGCCAAGATCCGCAAGACGCGCCTATCCAAGGACGCCCGCGTCCGCGCCAATGCAGAGTTGAAGAAGCTCAAGGGCATGGCGCCGATGAGCGCGGAAGCGACGGTTGCCCGCAATTATCTCGACGTGCTGCTCGGCCTGCCATGGGGGAAGAAGAGCCGCCTGAAGCGCGACATCGCCGAAGCGCAGGCCGTGCTCGATGAGGACCATTACGGCCTTGAGAAGGTCAAGGACCGGATCGTCGAATATCTCGCGGTCCAGGCACGGACCAACAAGCTCAAGGGGCCGATCCTCTGCCTCGTCGGTGCTCCGGGGGTCGGCAAGACCTCGCTAGGTCGCTCTATCGCGCGGGCGACGGGACGCGAGTTCGCCCGCCAGTCGCTGGGCGGCGTCCGCGACGAAGCCGAGATTCGCGGCCACCGCCGCACCTACATTGGCTCCCTGCCGGGCAAGATCATGGCCAACCTCAAGAAGGCCGGCACCAGCAATCCGCTGTTCCTGCTCGACGAGATCGACAAGCTCGGCACGGATTTCCGCGGCGACCCGGCTTCGGCGCTTTTGGAGGTGCTCGATCCCGAGCAGAACAGCCGCTTCCAGGATCATTATTTGGAGCTGGATTACGACCTCAGCGACGTCATGTTCGTTACGACCGCCAACTCGCTCGACATGCCGCAGCCCTTGCTTGACCGCATGGAGATCATCCGGCTCGAGGGTTACACAGAGGACGAGAAGGTCGAGATCGCCAAGCGCCACCTGATTCCGAAGCAGCTGGAAGCGCATGGGGTGAAGGACGGTGAACTCATCATCACGGATGAGGGCCTGCGCGGCGTCATTCGCCACTACACCCGCGAAGCCGGCGTCCGGACACTGGAACGCGAATTGGCCAAGATCGCCCGGAAATCCTTACGCCAGATACTGGAGGGCAAGACCGAGAAGGTCGAGCTAACGATGGCCAATCTCTCCGATTTCCTGGGCGTTCGTAAGTTCCGTTACGGCGTCGGCGAGGAAGAGGACCAGATCGGCGCGGTCACCGGGCTCGCCTGGACCGAAGTCGGCGGCGAGTTGCTGACCATCGAAGCCGTGACAGTACCTGGCAAGGGCCAGATCAGGACCACGGGCAAGCTCGGCGAAGTCATGCAGGAATCCGTCCAGGCGGCCTGGAGCTTCATCAAGGCGCGTGCGCCTGCGTATGGTGTCAAGCCGAGTATCTTCGCGCGCAAGGACGTTCACGTGCACTTGCCCGAGGGCGCGGTACCCAAAGACGGGCCGTCCGCCGGAGTCGGTATGGTCACGGCCATGGTTTCGACGCTGACCGGCATCCCGGTGCGTCGCGACGTCGCCATGACCGGCGAGGTGACGCTGCGCGGGCGCGTTCTGCCAATCGGCGGCCTGAAGGAGAAGCTGCTGGCGGCGCTTCGTGGCGGCATCGGCACCGTATTGATCCCTGCCGAAAACGAGAAGGACCTCGCGGAGATTCCGGCATCCGTGAAGGACAATCTCGAGATCATCCCCGTCAGTCACGTCGATGAAGTCTTGGCTCGCGCTTTGACCGAGAAGCTGGAGGCAATCGAATGGACCGAAGCGGACGAACATGCCGCTGAACCCGTCGTTCATCCGCACGCTTCGTCGGAAAGTCCTGCCGTTCGTCATTAAGGGTTTTGACTTGCGTTAGGGTTTGGGCCTTAAGCTCATGGTTTGTGCGTCCGCGAGTCCCGCGGCAAAGCTCGGGAGTGGGGAATGAACAAACAGGATCTCATCGGGCAAGTGGCCGACCGTGCAGGGCTTAGCCGGAATGACAGCGCCCGCGCCGTCGAAACGATGCTGGAGGTAATCACCTCCGCCCTCAAGCGAGGCGATGAGGTTCGGCTGGTTGGCTTCGGCAATTTTTCCGTGACGCGGCGGAAGGCCTCGACCGGTCGTAACCCGCGCACCGGCGAGCCGATGCAGATCAAGGCCAGCTCGCAGCCGAAATTCCGCCCCGGCAAGATCCTGAAGGACGCGGTTCAGTAGTTTACAGGCGGGACGGGCTCTTCTAACAGCCGCCGTCCGATTGGCATGGGCGCGTAGCTCAGCGGTAGAGCACACCCTTCACACGGGTGGGGTCACAGGTTCAATCCCTGTCGCGCCCACCATGCCATTCGACTTGCGCTGCTTCACTATGCGCGCCTAGTCTCAATTGTATTTCATTGGCTTGGCGGGCGCGTATGGATACCCGACTGATCCTCGCTGGACTGTTACTGACTGCCGCTGCCCCGACTGGTGCGCTTCCACCCGCAGCCAGCTTCGAGCAGAAAGTCGTGGCGATCATGAGCGCCGGCGGTTCTGCCGATCTCATCCAGTCGCGGCTCGATCGCGTTGGTGCAACGCAGCCGCTTACGCCTGACCAGCAGGTGGCGATCGAGGCGTTGGGTGCCCTGGTTCGCGGCAAAACCAAACCCAATGGCTTGTCCGTTGCCGAGGCCGAGGCGTTCGCGGTCCGCCATCCCGGTTCGCCCGCATCTGCTTTCCTGGTGGCGGAGGCGGCGCTGGCGAATAATGATCCGCAGCGGAGCGCCGACACTTTGGTCGCCGCAGCTGCGCATGCCGGCTCCCTCATCCAACTGATTTCGCCGACGGCGGTATCCAAGCTCGCGGATGAGTTGGATGCGCTTTCGGATCGAGACCGGACGGCGGCATTGGCCAAAGCGCTGCTATACGGCAATTGGGCGCGCGGCTCGCCCAGTTTGCGATCGTTCCTTGCGCTGACTGCGATCAGGAATGAGCTTGCCGCCGGCAGGCTCGAGCGCGCCCGCGCCTTACTGGTCGTCATCAAGAGTCCCGCGACGTTTCACGAATTCCTGATCGACGAACGCCTCGCGCCATTGCGCGTCGATGTCGAACGCATTGCAGGCTCACACCTTGAACACGCCTGGCAGGATTATCTGGTAGGCGCCCGGACAGATTGGGTCAGCCGTGGTGATGCAATTTCCGCGGCCGCTTATGTCGAGGCGCTTAAACAAGCGAACCAATATGAGGCGCTTGCCGATGCATTCTTGCCCCGCTTCCTAAAGGGCTACAATTGCCCATCCGATCTGGTGGCGAGAACCATTGGAGCGGACCTTGCAGACAGCCTGGGAAGGGCTGGCCGCTGGGCTAAATCCGATGACGTCATTCGCCGTTCGGGCGGCGTGTCGCCGGCAATCTACGCCGCAACCCTCCTGGAGCGGGGTAATTTCGGGCAGGCGGAAGCCCTCCTGAGCCGGTCTCTGAAGGCAGCCGCCTTGCCAAAATCGAAGACGGACGAAAAAGCGCTGGCGTGGCTGCAGGGGGCTGAATCTTGCGCCGCATACCGAGGCGGCCGCCCGGCAACCGTGACTTACGATCCGGCATTGCTGGACATATCCCCGCGTCTGTTCGTGTTGCTCTGCCTCGATCGCGCGCCAGAGGCACAGGCAGCGCTGATCGCCGCCCTGTCCAGCGAAGACGAGCGCGCGGACGCTCTGCGCTGGGTTCAGCCGTTCAAGGACCAGCCGGCCCAGAGCAAATTCCGGGAGGCGATGAACACCAAAATCCGCGCTCTCCAACGGGAGCCGTCCGTGATCGAGGCAGTTTCGCGGTACGGCCGGATACTCGACTGGCCGTTCACCTCGGCGGCACCACAGAACAGCGATGCAGCGGCACTCAGATCAACCAACGCGTGGCAATGTGGACAGCAATCCGACTGGCAGGCGGCGATACCGAATGTTGAATCGATTCACCTTCCGGACAGCCAACCGTGATTTGGCCTATTGCAGGTAGCTTTCCTGGAAGCTTGCGACGCGGCGCATTTCGGACCAGTCCTGGAAGAAGATCTCGCGGCCCTCGCGCCGGATCAGGCCCTGACGTTCAAGGTCGGCGAAGACACGATTGACGTTGACCGAAGTCTGGCCCGTAATGTCGGCAATCTGTTGCTGCGTGAACGGATTGACCAATGCCTCTTGGTCGACGTCGATGCCGCTTCGGGTTGCAGTTTCGCACAAGAGATGGGCGACACGCGCCGTTGAATCGCGGCGGCCGCAATTGACCAGCCATTCATATCCGATGGCTTCGTTTCTCTGAACCAGTCGCCAGAAGAAGCGGGCCATTTCGGGGTTCTTCTCGACGATAGGGTCGAAGTCGTCTGCCTTGCCGACCATGACCTCGCTTCGGACTATAGCCTGGACGCCATAGCCCGCGGCGCCTTCGCGCGGCAGGATGCCTTCGCCCGGAAAGCGGAGGGCGACGATCTGCCGGCGCCCGGCACCGTCGGGCTTGTACTTCGAAAGTATGCCCGACTTCACGAACATGACTTCGTTGCGGAGGACGCCAGGTTCGCGGAAGGGACGGCGCGCATCGACCTGGATCGTTCGGTGCGGCATTTGCTCAAGCAAAGCGGCAAGCTCGGGCGCGAGCCCGGCCTTCGTCAACGTCTCCTTCAAGGAAACGCTTGCCATCCCTTGGATGCTTTCGGCGCGACTCGCCATCAGCGCGCACCCTCCCAACTTCGCCTTGCTCCTACGCAGGTCGTTGCGCAAGCCATATGATATGGTGCCTTAACCCGCATTAGTGCTTGCTGAATGCCAGAGCGTGACGAGTTCGTTTTTCATACGGGCAATGGCGTCGTCATCCAGCGCGACAGCCGACTTGAGGTCGGGTGGCCCGGGCCAGCCCGCGTCGGCAAGGTCCAGGCCGGCAAATGACCGGCTGTCCTCGTAGCGCGGGATCACATGGAAGTGGACGTTCGGATCGACCATCATCAGCATCAGGTAGTTGATGCGCTGGTAGTCGACAGCGACCCTCAACGTCGCCTCGATTTCGGCAATGACCCGGCCCTGTTCGACGAACGCAGCCGTTGGAAGATCCCCGTAAGCGGTGGCGTCGCTTTTGGCAGCGAGAATGAGCGACCCGGCGGTGACCTGCGCAGGCCGCAATAGGACGACCCAATGGACATACTCTCGGATCATCGTTGCCGGGTAACCGAATTTCGCAATCGTATGGTTGATCATGGCGGCCTCGCTTGCCATCTGGAGGCCCCGCCCTTAAGGAGCGCGCGCGCCATATCCAAGGCGTTACGGCGATCGTAGCTCAGCTGGTTAGAGCACTGGTTTGTGGTACCAGGGGTCGCGGGTTCAAGTCCCGTCGATCGCCCCATTTTGTTTCGCATACGGCTGGACCAAGCAACACATGATCACGCCCTGGGGCTTTCCCGACTTCGACGCGCACGAAGCGCTGCATTTCGTCACGGACGAGGCTTCAGGCCTCCGGGCGATCATCGCCATGCATTCGACCCACCTGGGGCCGGCCGCGGGCGGTTCGCGCTTCTGGCATTATGCCGACGATGCAGATGCGCTGACCGATGCGCTGCGCCTGTCGCGCGGAATGAGCTACAAGAATGCGATGGCGGGCCTCCCGCTGGGCGGCGGCAAGGCGGTCATCCTGGCCGACAAGAACCGCACGAAGACCCCTCAGATGCTCGCTGCCTTCGGCGAAGCGGTGGATTCGCTTGGCGGCAAGTACGTCACCGCGGAAGACGTCGGCATCAGCGTCGATGACATGATCGAAGTCGCGCGCCATACGAAATTCATTGCCGGCCTGCCCGTCGAAGAGGGGCAGGTGGGCGGCGACCCGGGCCCGCACACGTCGCTGGGCGTTTTTCTCGGTATCAAGGCGGCCGTGAAGCGCAAGCTCGGCAAGGACAGCGTGAGCGGACTGCATATCGCCCTGCAAGGCGCGGGTAGCGTTGCAGGCGGCGTCGCCCGTCACGCGGCGGCCGAGGGCGCCAGGCTCTCGATCGCCGACGTCGACGCAGCCCGAGTCAACGAGCTTGCCAAGGTTACCGGCGCAACCGTCGTTGATCCGGCGGCCATCATGACGCTGGAGGCCGATGTCCTTAGCCCGTGCGCGCTCGGCGCGATCCTGACCGAGCAGTCGATCGCGGCGCTCAATGTCCCGATCGTGGCCGGCGGCGCCAACAACCAGCTGGCGACGCGCGAGGACGGTGACCGGCTGCATGCGCGCGGCATTCTTTACGCGCCCGACTACGTCATCAACGCCGGCGGTATCATCAATGTCTCTACCGAATATCTCGGCGATGGCGGGCCGGAGCTCGTCCGCTCGCGCATCGAGGCGATCCCGCACCGCCTCGAACAGATCTGGGCAGAGAGCGAGGGCACGTCGCGCGATCCGGCCGACGTCGCCGATGCCATGGCGCGGAAGCTGATCGGCCGCGGCTGATTGGCTAGGGACGGGCGGACAGGCTAAGGCTCGGCCAGATGCACGGCTACGCTAATCCTGCCCGCTTCCTGAAGTTCGCGCGGCCTGCCACCGGGTGGTTCCTTTGGATCGGACTGCTGCTGCTTGCGCCAGGCATCCTCGGCGGCCTCTTCGTCACGCCGCCCGATTACCTGCAGGGCGAGACCGTCCGCATCCTCTACATTCACGTCCCTGCGGCCTGGCTGGGAATGGCGGGCTGGGCGGGTATTGCTGCGGCAAGCCTCGCACAGATTGTCTGGCGACATCCATTGTCGGCCATTGCGGGTCGGGCTGTTGCGCCAGCCGGCGCGACTTTTGCAGCCATCTGCCTTGCCACGGGCTCCATCTGGGGGCGCCCGACCTGGGGCACCTGGTGGGAATGGGACGGTCGATTGACGTCGATGCTGATCCTATTCTTCCTCTATCTCGGCTACATTGCCTTGGCCTGGGCCGAACGCGAGCGCGGCGGTGATGGTCGGATGGCGGCGTTGTTCGGCTTGGTCGGCGCTATCAACCTGCCCATCATCCACTATTCGGTGATGTGGTGGCGCACGCTGCACCAGGGACAGTCGATCAGCATCACGGGCGGGTCGTCCATTGCTCCGGAATTGCTTTGGCCGTTGCCGCTGACCTTGGTGGGGTTCAGCCTCCTCTTCGGTGCAGTCGTGCTGATGCGCATGCGCGCCGAACTGGCGGCGGCCAAGTTCGAAGCGCGCCTTCGCAGGACTTCTACCGAATGAACCCCTGGCCATTCGTCTTTGCCGCCTACGCGATCGCTCTCGGCGGCACGGCTTCCCTACTGCTGTGGGCATGGCGCTCTATGTGCGCCGCCGAAGCGCAGGCCGATAGCCTGAAGCGGCGCGCATGAAGCCTAAGCACCAGCGCCTTACGCTTGCCGTGCTCGCGATCATTGCGGTCGCTGCAGCCGTGTTGCTCGCCATGTGGGGCCTGCGCGACCGAGCCGCATATTTCTTCACGCCCGCAGAAGTCGCCATCGGCAAGGCTCAGCAAGGAGCTGCAATCCGCTTGGGGGGCATGGTGAAAAAGGGATCGATCCGGCAGCGGTCCGATGGCGTCACGATCGATTTCATTGTCACCGACGGCAGCCATGACGTACCGGTTGTTTATCGCGGCATTACGCCTGACCTGTTCAAGGAAGGCAGCGGCGTGGTCGCGGAAGGGCGCATGCGCGGCAAGACTTTCGTCGCCGACACGATCCTCGCCAAGCATGACGAACGGTACATGCCGCCGCAGATGGGCAATGAAGTCGCCGAGCATGCGGCGGTGAAGACCGTCCAGCAGTGATCGCCGAGCTCGGACTTGCCGCCTTGTGGCTGGCGGCGGCGCTGGCGTTGCTGCAGCTGCTGCTGGCCTTGGGCTTCGCCAAAGCTGACGGCGCGAAGGCGGCGCGGCCGCTGGCTTTGCTTCAGGCAATCCTGACCCTGCTGGCCTTTGGATCGCTGATCGCCGTCTTCCTGCGCACTGACCTCAGCGTCGCTTTGGTCTTCGAGAACAGCCACAGCGCCAAGCCGTGGCTTTACAAATTTGCCGGGACCTGGGGCAATCACGAAGGCTCGATGCTGCTTTGGGTGGCGGTGCTGTCCGTGTCCGGGGCGGCGCTGGCTGTGCTTGAAAAGCGCATCAACGAGAAGATGCTGGTCGCCAGCCTTGGGGCGCAGGCCGCGCTCGGTCTAGGCTTCTATGCCTTCTTGCTGTTCGCATCGAACCCGTTTGCTCGCCTCAATCCCGCGCCGCTGGAGGGCAGGGGGTTAAATCCGCTCCTCCAAGACCCGGGCTTGGCCTTCCATCCGCCCACCCTCTACCTCGGTTATGTCGGTCTCTCGGTCGCTTTCAGCCTGGCGGTCGGAGCGATGCTGACTCGCCAGGTCGATGCGCCACTCGCACGAGCCATGCGGCCATGGGTGCTGGCCAGCTGGATCTTCCTGACGCTTGGCATCACTGCTGGCAGTTACTGGGCCTATTATGAGCTTGGTTGGGGCGGCTGGTGGTTCTGGGACCCGGTCGAAAATGCGTCCTTGATGCCATGGCTGGCCGCGACGGCCTTGCTGCATTCGGTCAATGTCCTCGCGGCGCGGGGAGGCCTGCGCAGCTGGACCATGATGCTGGCCGTCGTCGCCTTCTCCATGTCGATGGTAGGCACCTTTCTCGTCCGCTCCGGGATCCTGACGTCGGTTCATGCCTTTGCCGTCGACCCGCAGCGGGGGACGTTCATTCTTGCCCTGCTGGCCATTTACGTCGGCGCCGCGCTGATTTTGTTTGCGGCGCGCGCCGCGACCATCCGCGAGGGCGCACCATTCAAGCCCGTGAGCCGCGAAGGCGCGCTGGTGGTGAACAATTTGCTGCTGAGCGTCATCCTCGGAGTCGTGTTCGTCGGAACGCTTTATCCCATCATCGCCGAGGCGCTTTCGGGCGAAAAAATCTCGGTCGGCCCTCCTTATTTCAACGCGGTCGCCGGGCCGCTGGCTCTGATACTGGGTGCCTTGCTGTTCGTCGGTCCGCTGCTGCGCTGGCGGAGCGACCGTAGGCCATTGGCGAAATGGGTTTTGCCGTCGGCGCTGATTGCACTCGTCGTGGTCGGGATCAGCTTTGCGTTCGCGCCGGAAATGAGCCTGTTGGCAAGGTTCGGCCTTGCCTTCGGGACTGCGCTGCTGCCGGCCAGTATCCTGCCGCTGTTCGGCCGCAGCCTGAAGCGCACGCCTTTGGCCGTCTGGGGCATGGTCGTTGCGCATCTCGGGGTCGGCGTGGCGCTGATCGGCATGGCCAGCGATAGCGCCTTCACACAGGAAAAACTGACCGTCGCCAGGCCCGGCGACAAGATGCAAGTTGGACCCTGGCTCATTGAACTGGCCGGCATCGCGCCCGTTGCGGGCCCGAACTGGACCGCGATCGAAGCGCATCTGCGTGCCTCGCGCGGAGGCGGTACCGAGACACTGCGGCCGCAAGCACGCACCTTCACTTCTCCGTTCACGGAGACCAGCGAGACGGCCATTCATACCGCCTGGAACGGCCAGTTCTACGCCGTCATCGGTCGCCAGCGCGACGAGGGCTGGCAGCTCCGGCTGTGGTGGAAGCCGTTCGTGACATTGATCTGGCTTGGCGGCGTGCTGATCGGGATTGGCGGTCTCATCGCGCTGGTCGGGCGCCTTTGGCGTGAGCGGCGCTGGGGCAGGCAGGTGGCCGAATGAGCCGACCCGTCCGCTTCGTTCCGATTGCGCTGCTGGTCGTATTCCTGGCGTTTGTCGCATGGCGACTGACCGTGCCGGCGGACACAACGATCCGGTCGAAGCTGGAAGGCAAGCCGGTGCCATCGTTCGCCTTGCCAGAAGCTCTGCCGGCTCGCGCAACCTTTGGATCCACCGACCTCGCCACGGGCAAGCCACGCATCGTCAATTTCTTTGCCAGCTGGTGCGTGCCGTGCATCGCCGAGGCACCCGTGCTCCGCGAACTTAAGGCGAAGGGCGTCGCCATCGACGGGATCGCGGTCCGGGATCGTCCCGAGGACATCGCCGAGTTCCTTAAGGAGAACGGCGACCCTTACCAGCGCATAGGCGCCGATGCGCAAAGCAATGTCCAGATGGCACTTGGCTCATCGGGTGTTCCCGAGAGCTTCGTGGTCGATGGCCGCGGCATCATCCGCTACCAGCATGTCGGCCCGATCATGCCGCAGGACCTCGACCTGATCCTGACCGAACTGGAGAAGGCGAAGTGAGACGACTCTTCGCTTTCCTCCTGATCCTGGCTGCGCCCGCGATGGCGGATTCCAATCTTCCGCCCGCACAATGGGCCGACCGCCAGTTGCCCGACCCAAAGCAGGAGGCCGAGGCCAAGGCGTTGATGGAGCAGTTGCGGTGCCTCGTCTGCCAGGGCCAGTCGATCGCCGACAGCGATGCGGACCTTGCCGGTGACATGCGCAACATGGTCCGGACCCGGATCGCTGCGGGGCAATCGCCCGCTGAAGTACGGCGGTGGCTGATTGAACGTTACGGCAATTGGGTGAGCTACAAACCCCCGATCGATCCCGCGACATGGCCGTTATGGGCCGCTCCGCTGGTGCTCCTGCTTATTGGCGCCTGGATTGCCCGTGCCCGGTTTGAAAGGCGCAAACCATGACCGGTCTGGTTCTCCTTATCCTGCTCGGGGTATTTTCGCTGGCGGGTCTGTGGGCGCTCCGGGTCCGCGGCCCACTGCTGACGATTGCCGCGGCGGCCTTGATGTTTGGCGGCGCCGGCTATGCCCTGCAGGGAAGCCCCGGGCTTGCGGGTTCGCCCGCCAAGGGGAGCGCGGCCAGCCATTACGTGGACGTTGCTGGCGCCCGCCACATCCTGATGGGCCAGTTCACCCGATCCGAACATTGGATGATCATCGCTGACAGTTTTGCCTCGCGAGGCAAGACCGACGAAGCCGTTGTGCTGGTCCAATCGGGCCTGCGCGCGCACCCTGACGATTATACGCTCTGGGTTGGGCTTGGGAATGCGCTGGTCGACCATGCCGGCGTCATGACGCCAGCAGCTGAGTTCGCTTACGCGCGTGCGGAAAAGGTGGCGCCGTGGAGCCCGGCACCGAAATTCTTCCACGGTCTCGGAATGTTGCGCTCAGGACAGCGCGATGCCGCACTCAAGGAATGGAAAGCCTTGCTTGCCTCCGCCCCCGCCCAGGCCGGTTGGCGGCCATTGGTCGAGGACGGAGTAGCAATGCTGGAGCGGGGTCAGGCCGCTTCGTAGGGCAGGTCGAGCGCCTCGGCGACAGCCTGGTGGCGGATCTTGCCGCCCGACACGTTGAGGCCGGCCGCGAGATGCGGATCCTGCTTCATCGCTTCCTCGGCGCCCAGCCTGGCGATCTTCAGGGCGAACGGCAGGGTCGCATTGTTGAGCGCGAAGGCGCTGGTCCGCGCGACGGCGCCCGGCATGTTCGCGACGCAATAGTGAATGATGCCGTCAACTTCATAGACCGGGTCGGCATGGGTCGTCGCATGGCTGGTTTCGAAGCAGCCGCCCTGGTCGATGGCGATGTCGACGAGGACCGAGCCGCGTTTCATGGTCTTCAGCATGTCGCGGGTGACGAGCTTCGGCGCGGCGGCGCCGGGGACTAGCACCGCGCCGATCACCAGCTCAGACTCTTCGACGGCACGCGCGATCGCCGAGCGGCTCGCGTAGGCGGTCTTGATCTGGCTGGAGAAAAACATGTCGAGCTCGGCCAGACGCTCGTTGCTGATGTCGTAAATGGTGACGTCGGCGCGCATGCCGGTAGCCATCTGCGCAGCATTCACGCCGGCGACGCCGCCGCCGAGAATCGCCACCTTGGCCGGGGCGACGCCCGGAACGCCGCCGAGCAGCACGCCGCGGCCGCCCTGTTCCTTTTCGAGATAATGGGCGCCGACTTGGACCGACATGCGGCCAGCGACTTCGCTCATCGGCTTCAGGAGGGGCAGTGAGCCGGAATTCGACGTCACCGTCTCATAGGCGATGCACGTCGCGCCCGACTTCACCAGGCCTTCCGCTTGCGGCTTGTCGGCGGCGAGGTGAAGGTAGGTGAAGAGGATGTGGCGCGGCTCGAGGAGGGCGATCTCCTGCTGCTGCGGTTCCTTGACCTTGACGATCATATCCGCGGCTTTGAACACCGATGCGGCGTCCGGGAGGATCTTGGCGCCGGCCTTTTCATAGGCCTTGTCTGGGCAGTCGATGCCGTTGCCGGCAGTAGTCTCGACCACGACTTCGTGCCCGGCGGCGACCAGTTCGGCCACAGAGGCCGGGGTCAGGCCGACCCGGTATTCATGCACCTTGATTTCTTTCGGCACTCCGATGCGCATCGTTCGTTCGCTCCAATATGGGATTTGCGCGGGCCTATAGACGCGAGCGCCAACGATTGCAGCGCCTTTTTGCCGGTGCTAGTGCCGCGGACCGCAAAGTATGAGCGGCGCAGGGCACGAATGAACATCACAGCCACGGGCGCCGCAGTCACAGAGCCGCCCGCAGAGTCCCATGACGGGCACCATCCGCAAGGCTCGCTTGCCAAGCTGGCGATCGGCGCCATCGGCATTGTTTACGGCGACATCGGTACGTCGCCGATCTACGCCTTCCGCGAGACGTTCGCCGGCCACCATAAGCTGGTTCCGGACACACTGCATATTTACGGTGTGCTGAGCCTCATCTTCTGGTCGATGATGGTCATCGTCACGATCAAATATGTGACCATCATCATGCGGGCGGACAACAAGGGCGAGGGTGGCAGCCTGGCCCTGCTGGCGCTCATCAACCGCTCGATGGGCGGCGAACGAGGGCGCAAGAAATGGACGGGGGGAATCGTCCTCCTTGGCGTTTTCGCGACCGCGCTTTTCTACGGCGACAGCATGATCACTCCTGCCATCTCCGTCCTGTCGGCGGTGGAAGGTCTGAAGACCGTCAATCCCGGGCTCGGCGAATATGTCGTGCCCATCGCCATCGGCATCCTGGTCGGGCTGTTCGCCATCCAGAGCCGCGGCAGCGGCAAGGTCGGCCTGATGTTCGCGCCGATCATGCTCATCTACTTCAGTGCAATCGCCTTCCTAGGCGTCACTCACATCATGAAGCATCCGGCGGTCATCTATCAGATGCTCAACCCCCTGAACGCCGTTGAGTTTTACCTCCATCAACCTCTGCCCGCCTTCATCGCCATGGGCTCCGTCGTGCTGTCGGTCACTGGCGCGGAAGCGCTCTACGCCGACATGGGGCATTTCGGCCGCAACCCGATTCGCGTGTCGTGGCTGGTGTTCGTGCTCCCGGCACTGCTTCTCAACTATATGGGCCAGGGCGCCATGCTGCTGAGCGAGAGCCCCGCGCAGGCGCTGGAGACGGTGAAGAATCCGTTCTTCCTTCTTGCACCGGAAGCCTTCCGCCTGCCGCTCGTTCTCCTCGCGACTGCCGCGACCATCATCGCCAGCCAGGCGGTGATCTCCGGGGCATTCTCGGTCACCCAGCAGGCGATCCAACTCGGCTTCATTCCGCGCCTGCGTATCACGCACACCAGCGAAAAGGCGCGCGGACAAATCTACATCCCCATCGTCAACTGGGCGCTGATGGTGATGGTGATTGCGCTCGTCGTGACCTTCCAGTCCTCGTCCAACCTCGCGGCCGCATATGGCATCGCCGTCACCGGCGCGATGATGATCGACAGCATTCTCATCGGCGTCGTGCTGGTGAGCCTGTGGCACTGGAACAAGCTGGCGGCGAGCGCGGTGCTGGCACTCTTCCTGTTCATCGACCTGCTCTACTTCTCGGCGAACCTGCTCAAGGTGCCGGATGGTGGCTGGTTCCCGCTGTTGGTCGGCGCCTTCGCATTCACGCTGCTCACCACTTGGGCGCGGGGCCGCAAGCTGATGATCGACCGGATGAACGAAGCGGCGCTGCCAATGGAAGTTTTCATCAAGTCGGCATCCGCCAGCGCCGCGCGCGTGCCGGGGACGGCGGTCTTCATGACCACCGCAATGAGCGGCGTGCCGCATGCGCTGCTGCACAATCTCAAGCATAATAAAGTGCTTCACGAGAGGGTGATGCTACTCACGGTCCGGATCGAGGACGTCCCGTTCGTGCCCGAGGAAAAGCGCGCCGAGACAAAGGACTATGGCGCCGGCTTCTTCCGCGTCGTCCTGCGCTACGGCTTCATGGACGAAATCAACGTTCCGTCGGCATTGGCCGAGATCAAAGGCGTCGGCTCGCAGTGCAAGATGATGGACACCAGCTTCTTCCTTGCCCGGCAGACTTTGTTGCCGTCGGCCCGGCCCGGCATGGCTATCTGGCGCGAGCGGCTGTTCGCCTGGATGTTGCGCAACGCGGAAAGCGCAATGGAATTCTTCAAGCTGCCGA
The DNA here is from genome assembly GCF_023516555.1 of Sphingomonas alba. Classification (GTDB taxonomy): domain Bacteria; phylum Pseudomonadota; class Alphaproteobacteria; order Sphingomonadales; family Sphingomonadaceae; genus Sphingomicrobium; species Sphingomicrobium album. The sequence continues at coordinate 320,439 of NZ_JAMGBD010000001.1, read as the reverse complement.
CCAACCGCGTCATCGAGTTGGGTAGCCAGGTCGAGATTTGAACCTCCCGCCGGCCCGCTGGTTGGCGCGTCCATGGACAACATGCTTTCCTGGGTGGCGACCGCCGCCACCATCGGCGGTGCGCTGCTGACCGCGTCCAACCTCGGCGCGCGAATCACCGGCACCGGCTTCATCGTCTTCCTGTTCGGGTCGTTGAGCTGGATCGGCGTTAGCCTGATGACGGGACAGGAGGCGCTGTTGTGGACGAATATCGTTCTCACCTTCCTCAACCTATTCGGCATCTGGCGCTGGCTGGGACGGCAGGCAAAAGTGGAGGAGGGCGGAAAGGCGGCAGCTCAGGCGAGCGAGCACACACCGGGCGAGGCGCTTTTTCCAGTCTCGCTGCTGTCCCGCGCGGAGGTGCTCGTCGGCGGCAGGGACGCGGGAACCTGCGTCGATGCCATGGCCGGCGAGAGCAGCGGCCGCATCGCTTACGTCGTCGTCACGGAAGGCGGTGTTGCGGGCGTCGGTGAGAGGCTATTCAAACTGCCGTGGCGCGATGCCCGCATGAGCGGTGAGCGATTGATCGCTGATCACGCCCAAAGGCTTGAGGAGGTCGAGAAGGACGAATGGCCGGGGCGCTGATCGTGACTGCCGAGCTCGCGCCGGCCGACCTCGCCTGGCTCGACCGGCTGCGACGCGCCCACTATCCGGCCGAGCGCAACCAGCTTCCGGCCCATCTCACCATGTTTCACGCTTTGCCGCCGTCACTGGAAAGTGAAGCGCGGCATCGTTTGGCGATGGCTGTGAACGCCAGGCCGCCGCGAGCCTCGGTGGCGGGCATCATGGACCTTGGCGGCGGCGTTGCCTTTCGGGTCGTTTCCGACGACCTCGACGCTATCCGCAATGCCCTGTCCGACGCTTTTCACGGCATGCTCAGCGCCCAAGACAGCGGTGGCTGGCGACCGCACGTCACCATCCAGAACAAGGTTCCCAATCGCGAATCACGCCTGCTGCTGGAAGCGCTGGAGGCCGGTTTCCATCCGCGCCCGCTCGGCATTTCGGGGCTTGGCCTGCATCGTTATTTGGGCGGCCCTTGGGAAACGCTCCAGACCTGGAGCTTCCATCACTAGGAAAGATCGCCGATCCCGTCGCAGCTAAGGTCGAAGGCGGCTAGACCCGATTCGAGCACGGAGGCCAGCATCGGCTGCTCCATCAGTTCGTCGATCGCGCCGTCGGCGCCGTCGCTGACGATCGACTGGGCCTCTTCCATCGCCTCGTCCCAATCCGCGGCTTCATAAGTACCCTGCCCGACCCAGCAAAACGCCAGGACTTCCGCCAGCTGATCCTCGCCAAGGTCTTCGAAGGCAGCCTTCAGTTCTTCCTCGACGCTATCGTTGATCGAATCGTCGAGGACCGAAAGCGCTTCCTCATCGGCGCCATCGACGTTTTCGGCCGCCTCGCCGCCGTCATAGTCGGTCGGCGTCTGCGCCTCATATTCCCGCGCACGCAGGATGATCCGGCACAAGGTGTCGAGGGGGGTGAGGGGGTCCATTCGAAGCTCTCTCCAATCCGCCTCGCTTAACGAGGGTTAAAGGCGGCGGTTCCCGTAACTTACGCACTGGGCCACTCGCGTTGACCGGCGCGGATTGGCTGCTATATCGCGCGCCTTCGGAGCGTTCCCAAACGCTTACCGGCCCTTTGGGGCGGAGTAGCTCAGCTGGTTAGAGCAGCGGAATCATAATCCGCGTGTCGGGGGTTCAAGTCCCTCCTCCGCTACCATCCCTTTGCCGGGCTTCGCCAATCTATAGTATCATCGTCGCTTGCGATGAAATGCATGACTCTCTGGATGCTTTTTGCCGCGCCGGTCCTGGCCGGCCAGGAGCCGCCGCCCGTCATGCATTACGAGGCCGTGCCGGCTCCACCGGGCGCGATCACCGGTGACGAGACCGACCTGGCCATGGCCTCGGATCACTACGACCGGATGACCGTGCCGGTCAGGCTCGGCCAATCACGGCCGTTTCAGTTTCTTGTCGATACGGGTTCAGGACGCACGTCCGTTTCGCGTGAACTGGTGAGTGAGTTGAAACTCTCCGAACGGCCGAAGGCGATCCTGCACAGCGCTACCGGGGCGAGCCAGGTCAGCATGGCCTTGCTGCCCGAGCTCCGAATGAGCCGGCGGTCTGTCAAGAATATCAGCGCGCCGATGCTCAACGCCTCGAATATCGGCGCCGACGGTATCCTCGGCATCGACTCGCTGCGATCCCAGCAAGTCGTCTTCGATTTTGGCCAGAAGCGCCTACTCATTCTTTCAGGCAATGACAGGGCGGAGCTTGAAGATGATGCGATCATCGTCCGTGCCAAGGCGCGACAGGGGCGTCTCGTGATTACCGATGCGATCGTCGACGGCGAACGGGTGAGCGTGATCCTCGACACCGGATCTTCCCTGACCGTCGGTAATTTGGCGCTCCGGGAGCGCCTCGCCCGCCATGGACGCCTTGGCCAGTCGGAACCCACAAGCCTGGTGTCCGTCACGGGACAGTCGCTGCCAGGCGAACTTGCCACGGCTCAGGCGCTGGAAATTGGCGGGGCGCGGCTCGAGGGTCTGAAAATGATGTTCGCAGATGCGCATACGTTCCGCCTGCTTGGCCTCGACCGGAAGCCCGCCATCCTGCTCGGCATGAACGCGCTGAGCGGGTTTGACCAGGTCGCCATCGATTTCGCGGATCGCACGATTTCGCTCGTGCTGCCAAAGGAGCGCCGAGGCGGCTAGATTTCGTGGTGGCCGATGTGCAGGTAAGCGGGGTCGAACTGAGCGTCGCGTCCCAATTTGGCAAGTTCGTGAATCTCTACCCTGCCCGCGCGGTAGGTGACGAGCCCACCGTCGCGCAGCTCTTTCAGACAGCGATTGAGATGAACCGGGCTCATGCCTGTGATGTCAGCCAGTTCCTGCTGGAAAAAGGGAAGGTCATATCCGTTCGCGTCTGCGAGGCCGACAATCTTCAGACGGGCCTGCATCTCACAGAAGAACTGCGCGATGCGCGAACGGCTCCGTTTCTTTCCCAGAACCAGCATCCATTCGCGATGGATGGAGGCATCGACCAGCGTCTGGAACCAGAGCACCCGTGTCAAGCGAGGAAAGGCGTTGGTGATGCGGCGCAGGTCGTCGTGGGGCGCGAGCGCGACGTCACAGGGGCTCGCAGCGCTGATCTCATGCTCAAGGCGCTTGAGGATGAATCCGTGCAGGTCGACAAAATCGCCTGCGACGTTCGTTTCGACAATTTGCCTCGACCCGTCGGCTGCGATCTTTGAGCGCAGAACGAATCCGCTGAGAAGCAGCATGCTGTGATGAAGCTCGTCGGACCCTCTGACCATCACCTGGTTGCGTTCGAACGAGCGCTCGATCCAGTGGATGGAGCGCAAGGCACTTTCCTCTTCGCGTGAGAGGTCATGGCGGGCCTGAAGCTTGCGGATGAGCAGATCGATGTTGACGGTCACGCTTCGGTCAAGCCCGAAGTGCGCAGATCGTTCCGCCAGGGTAACCTAGGTTAGACAATCCAAATGCAAACGCCCGGCCAAATGCAAACGCCCGGACCGTCTGGCGATCCGGGCGTCCTGCGTGACGATTGCTCGTCAGCCCCCTTGGAGTCTTGAAGCGCCTGCCAAAAAGACCGGCATCCTCCCCGAACCTCCGGACCGGCCGGCGCTCGGTAGAGCCTTGGCTAAGCCGGTTCGCGGCGCTTGACCATTGTTAAACAACAGTACAGCGGCTTTTGCGCCAACCCTGTGGCGTCGCCGCCACAATCGCCGCCGCATTGCCAGCCGCCGGTGCCCTCAGTAGAGCGCATGCCCATGCGCCTCTCCAAAGCCTATCTGCCCGTCCTCAAGGAAAGCCCCGCCGACGCCCAGATCGTCAGCCACAAACTGATGCTCCGCGCCGGCCTCGTCCGGCAGACCGCCGCTGGCATCTATGCCTGGCTGCCGCTGGGATTCCGCGTACTCAAGAAGATCGAGCAGATCGTCCGCGAGGAACAGGACCGCGCCGGCGCCATCGAAATGCTGATGCCGACCATCCAGTCGGCCGACCTATGGCGCGAAAGCGGCCGTTACGATGCCTACGGCCCCGAAATGCTTCGCATCAAGGACCGGCACGACCGCGAGATGCTCTACGGCCCGACCAACGAGGAAATGCTGACCGCGCTGGTCCGCGATGACATGAAGAGCTACCGCGACCTGCCGCGCACGCTGTACCACATCCAGTGGAAGTTCCGGGACGAGGTGCGCCCGCGTTTTGGCGTCATGCGCGGTCGCGAGTTCCTGATGAAGGACGCCTACAGCTTCGACGTGGACGAAGCGGGCGCCCGCCACAGCTACAATATGCAGCTGCTTGCCTATCTGCGCACCTTCAAGCGCCTGGGGATCCAGGCAGTGCCCATGAAGGCCGCGACCGGCCCGATCGGTGGCGATCTCAGCCATGAATTCATCGTCCTCGCGCCGACGGGCGAAAGTAAGGTCTTCTATGACGCCGCGTTCGAGGCCATCGATCTTGACCGCGCAGGGCTGGACTACGGCGACAAGGCCGGCCTCCAAGCGATGTTCGACGAAGTAAGCTCGACCTACGCGGCCACCGACGAGACCCATGACGAGGCCCGCTGGTCGGAGGTCGCCGAGGAACGCCGTCGCACCGGCCGCGGCATCGAGGTCGGCCACATCTTTTCGTTCGGCGACAAGTACAGCAAGGCCATGGGCCTGAAGGTCACAGGTCCCGATGGCGGCATGGTGACGCCGATGATGGGCAGCTACGGCGTCGGCGTGTCCCGACTCGTCGGCGCGATCATCGAGGCGAGCCACGACGACAACGGCATCGTCTGGCCGGATGCAGTCGCACCCTGGAAAGTCGGCATCGTCACCATGCGGCAGGATGACGATGCCAGCGCCGGTGCTGCCGAGAAGATTCACGCCGCACTTCATGACGCGGGCGTCGAAGTCCTTTACGACGACCGAGACGAGCGGGGAGGGGCCAAGCTTGCCGGAATGGACCTGATGGGCTTGCCCTGGCAGGTCATCATAGGCCCGCGGGGGCTGGCGTCGGGCGTCGTCGAACTCAAGAATCGCCGCACCGGGGACCGCGAAGAACTTTCCATTGAATCTGCGCTTACGAGGCTTAGCGCATGATATTGAACCGCTATGAGCGGATGATCGCGAAAAGATACTTGCTCCCCGGAAAGGGCGAGGGGTTCATCTTCCTGGTCGCCGCCATCAGCCTTGGCGCGGTCGCTTTGGGCGTTGCGGCCCTGATTATCGTCATGAGTGTCATGAACGGCTTCCGTGCCGAACTCTTTGACAAGATCGTCGGATTGAACGGTCATGCCGTTATCCAGGGCTACGACGGTCGCCTGTCGAACTGGGAACAGATTGCGGTCGCGGCCAAGAAAACGCCCGGGGTCCTCTCCGCGACTCCCCTTATCGAGCAGCCGCTCATGGCATCAGCCAATGGCCGCGTCGAAGGCGTCCTGGTTCGCGGCGTTCGCCCCGAAGACATTCGCACGAACAAGACGATGAACGAAAACGTCAAGTCGGGCGACATGAAGACGGTCACGCCCGGCAGTGGCAATATCGCCATCGGTTCGCGCCTCGCCGAGGCGCTTGGCGCCTATCCGGGTAGTGAAATCTCGCTGATCAGCCCGGAAGGCCGGGCGACCCCGATTGGCACCGTCCCACGCATTGTCAGCTACAAGGTCGGCGCGATCTTTGAAGTCGGCGTGTACGATTACGACAATGCCTTCGTCGTCATGCCCATCCAGGACGCACAGAACCTGCTGATGCTCGGCGACGATGTCGGCATGGTCGAGGTGCAGGTGACCAATCCCGATAAGGTCGGCCAGATTCTGGCGCCGCTGCAGCCCTTGGCAAAGGACCGCGCCATTATCACCGACTGGCGGCAGATGAATTCGGCCCTCTTCGAGGCCCTGGAGATCGAACGGGTGGCGATGTTCGTCGTCCTGTCGCTCATCGTCCTCGTTGCCGTCTTCAACATCCTGTCGTCGCTGATCATGCTGGTCCGCGCCAAGACCCGCGACATCGCCATCCTCCGCACTATGGGCGCCAGCCGCCGCGGCCTGATGAAGGTGTTCATGACGGTGGGTGTGACCATCGGCTCGCTGGGCATCGTGCTGGGCATTATCATAGGTGCTCTGTTCCTCTTCTTCCGCCAGGGGATCGTGAATGCCTTCCAGTTCTTGACCGGCGCCAACCTCTGGGACCCCTCGGTGCGCTTCCTGACCGAGCTGCCGGCCAAGACCGACCCGTTCGAGGTGCTGACGGTCGTGCTGTTGGCTCTGGTGCTGTCGTTCCTCGCCACGCTCTATCCGGCCTGGAAGGCGGCGAGCACCGATCCCGTGCAGGTGCTGCGTTATGAGTGATGCGGTCCTCCAGACTACCGGCCTAAAGCGCAGCTTCACCCAGGGCGACGTCACCATAGAGGTGCTGCGCGGCATCGACCTTGCCGTTCAGCCCGGCGAGATCGTTGCCCTGCTGGGGCCATCAGGCTCCGGCAAATCGACGCTCTTGCAGGCTGTCGGCCTGCTCGAAGGCGGCTTCTCGGGCTCGATCAAGCTGCTCGGCAAGGAAGCATCGAAACTTGACGATGATGGCCGCACCGACCTGCGCCGGGACGCGCTCGGCTTCGTCTACCAGTTCCACCATTTGCTGCCCGACTTCGACGCGCGGGAGAACGTCATCCTGCCGCAGGTCATCCACGGCGCCGAGCCCGAAGCCGCCAAGTCCCGCGCCGAGGAATTGCTCGGCCAACTCGGGCTTGGCGCAAGGCTGGACCACCGTCCGTCAAAACTGTCTGGCGGCGAGCAACAGCGCGTGGCCGTCGCCCGCGCGCTCGCCAACCGGCCGCCGCTCATTCTTGCCGACGAGCCGACCGGCAACCTCGACGAGCATACCGCCGATACGGTCCTCGCTGAATTCCTCAGGCTTGTCAGAGGGGAGGGCAGTGCGGCCCTGGTCGCGACTCATAACGAGCGCCTCGCCCGCAAGATGGACCGCGTGGTACGATTGCATGAAGGAGTGCTGGAATGACCGCGATCACCGACATTCCCGTTACCGCTGCAAACGGTTCGGAGACCGATTTGTCAGCCTACAAGGGCAAGGCCCTGCTGATCGTGAACGTCGCCTCGAAATGCGGGTTCACGCCGCAGTACGAAGGCCTGGAGGCGCTGCAGCGGAAATATGAGGACCGGGGCTTCACCGTCGTCGGCTTTCCCTGCAACCAGTTCGGCGCGCAGGAGCCCGGCAATGCCGAGGAAATCGCCAATTTTTGCAAGCTGACCTACGACGTCAGCTTCCCATTGATGGGCAAGATCAACGTCAATGGTCCCAATGCCGCTCCGATCTACAAGCAGCTTAAGCAGGACGCGCCCGGTCTGCTTGGTTCCGAAGTCATCAAGTGGAACTTCACCAAGTTCCTGGTCGACCGCACCGGCAAGGTGCTGAAGCGCTATGCACCGCAGACAAAGCCGGAAGATATGCAGCGCGACATCGAGGCTGTCCTCTAGGCCATTCGTCGAATCGTGGTTGAGGGGTTGTCCCGCCGGCCTAGTCTGGTGGGCGAGGAGGAACGCCAATGCTTCTTCTGGTCCTTGCTCTTCAGGCTGCTGCGCCGCCGCCGGCCCCACCGGGGTGCAACAGCCCTGAATCGCATCAATGGGACTTCTGGGTTGGTTCCTGGGAGGTACGTCCCAAGGGCGCTGACCAGGTCATCGCCCATTCGCTGATCGAAAAGCGCTATACCGGTTGTGCCATCCGGGAGAACTGGATGCCGGTCGGCAAGGAGGTTGCGGGCGGCGGCGGTTCGCTGAGCTTCTACGACTCCAAGCTGAAACAATGGCGCCAGGTGTGGATCGACAGCAGCGGCACGCGCGTCGATCTTGACGGCGGGTTCAAGGATGGCGTCATGACGATCACCGGGAACTGGGCGAACTATGCCGGACCCGCGAAGGACGCTTTGGTCTCTATGCATTACCAGCTGATGCCGAATGGCGAAGTCCGGCAGTGGGCCGAGAATTCGACCGACGGTGGCAAGAGCTGGCAGCCGGCGTTCGATTTCTATTACCGGAGAGCGACGCTACCCGACTTCAAATAGTTGTGGAAAAAGCGCTTTGCGAAGCTTTGAAGTCCGGCCTCAAAGGCCCATAGTTTCGCGATGTCGGTTGCGCCTTTCGTACCTCTGCGAGTCTTTTCCAGTTACACGATGCTCGAAGGCGCGATCGAGCCGAAGGCGATCGCCAAACAGGTCAAGAAGCTCGGTTCCCCGGCGGTAGCCATCGTCGACCGCAATGGCCTCTACGGCGTCATGGGCTTTTCCGACGCGGCCAAGGCGGAGGGCATTCAGCCGATCATCGGCACGTTGCTGGCGGTAGCACGGCCTGCCGACATCGGCCCTACGGGCAAGATCGACTGGCTGGCCCTGCTCGCCAAGGACGAAATCGGCTACGACAATCTCTGCAAACTGGTCTCGGCAGCGCACCTCGACCGACCGGCGCATGAGGACCCGCATGTGCCGTTCGAGGCACTCGAGGGGCAGACTGACGGTCTGATTGCCATGACGGCGGGTGGCGAGGGGGCCATTGCCCGCCTCTTCGCCGACGGGCAGGCGGACAAGGCGGGCAGCTATGCCGGCAGGCTCAAGGCCTTGTTCCCTGATCGCCTCTACATCGAGATCAGCCGGCGTGGCGATCCGATCGAGGAAGCGTCAGAGGTTGCCCTCATCGATCTCGCTTATGCGATGGACCTGCCGCTGGTCGCCACAAACCCCGCGCAATATGCCGAGCCGAGCTTTCACGCGGCGCATGACGCTATGCTCTGCATCGCCAATTCGACCTACGTCGAAAATGCCGAGCGGCCGACCTCCTCGCCGGAAGCCTGGCTAAAGGGCGGCGGCGAGATGATCGCCTTGTTCGCCGACCTGCCGGAGGCCATCGCCAACACCTCCGTTATCGCCCAGCGCTGCGCCGTCGCCGCGCCAAGCCGCAAGCCGATCCTGCCGCGCCTGTCCGAGCACGAGGACGATGAGCTCCGCCGGGAAGCACACGCAGGTCTCGCCCGCCGCCTTGAAGGGCGCAGCGAGGAAGAGAAAGCGGGTTACGCGGAGCGCCTCGACTTCGAGCTCGACGTCATCATTCGCATGGGGTTTGCCGGCTACTTCCTGATCGTCGCCGACTTCATCCAATGGGCTAAGGCGAACGACATCCCGGTCGGCCCGGGCCGCGGGTCGGGCGCTGGGTCCGTGGTTGCTTGGTCGCTGACCATCACCGACCTCGACCCTATCGCGCTCAACCTGCTGTTCGAGCGCTTCCTCAACCCCGAACGCGTGTCGATGCCCGACTTCGACATCGACTTCTGCGAAACCCACCGCGACAAGGTCATAACCTACGTCCAGGGTAAGTACGGCCGCGATCGGGTCGCTCAGATCATCACCTTCGGCCGCCTGAAGGCCCGTGCAGTGCTGAAAGACACGGGGCGTGTCCTCCAGATGCCCTATGGCCAGGTGGACCGTCTCGCGAAGCTAGTCCCGAACCACCCGACCGACCCGTGGACGCTGGAACGCAGCCTTGGGCGCGCCCGCGACAAGGACGGTGGGCCGATGCAGGGCGTGCCGGAGCTGCAGTCCGAATATCGCGCCGACAAGGACGTGAAGCGCCTGTTCGACCTGGCGATGAAGCTGGAAGGCCTGCCGCGTCACAGCTCGACGCACGCTGCCGGCGTCGTCATCGGCGACCGCCCGCTCGACCAGCTGGTCCCGCTCTATCGCGACCCGCGTTCGGACATGCCGGTCACGCAGTTCGACATGAAATATGTCGAAGCGGCGGGGCTGGTGAAGTTCGACTTCCTTGGCCTCAAGACACTGTCGGTGTTGAAGGAAGGCCAGCGACTGCTCGCCCAGCGCGCGATCGAGGTCGATTTTGCGGGTCTCGCGTGGGACGATCCCGCCGTCTACGCACTGCTGCAGCGCGGCGACACCGTCGGCGTGTTCCAGCTGGAATCCGAAGGGATGCGGCGGACGCTGGCCCAGGTTCGGCCAACCAGCTTTGGCGACATCATCGCGCTCGTCTCGCTCTATCGCCCGGGCCCGATGGACAACATCCCGTTGTTCGGCGACCGCAAGAACGGCCGCGTCCCGCTCGCTTACCCGCACCCGATGCTCGAGGAAGTGCTGAAGGAAACTTACGGCATCTTCGTCTACCAGGAACAAGTCATGCAGGCGGCGCAGGTGCTTGCCGGCTACTCGCTGGGTGAAGCCGACCTCCTGCGCCGCGCCATGGGCAAGAAGATCCAGTCGGAGATGGACGCCCAGCGCGCGCGTTTCATCGAGGGGGCGGCGAAAAACGACATCGGCCCCGCCAAAGCCAACGAGCTGTTCGACTTGATCGACAAATTTGCCGGGTACGGCTTCAACAAGAGCCATGCCGCCGCTTACGCGCTCGTCGCCTATCACACGGCTTGGCTGAAGGCGCATCACGCGCCGGAGTTCTTCGCAGCATCGATGAGCTTCGACATGGCGCAGACAGACAAGCTGGCGCTGTTCTCCGAAGACGTACGGAGGGCCGGCGTCGAGCTCCTGCCCCCTGACGTCAATGCGAGCTGCGCGGACTTCTCCGTCGAAGATGGGAAGGTGCGCTACGCCTTGGGTGCGCTCAAGGGTGTCGGCGAGAAGGCGATGGAATCGCTGGTCGCCGAGCGCGAGGCGAATGGCCCATTCAAGAGCCTCGATGACTTCGCGGAGCGCATCGATCCTCGCCTTTTGAACCGCAGGCAGATCGAAAGCCTTGCGGGCGCAGGTGCCTTCGACAGCCTGGCGAGTGATCGGGCGGCCGCCTTCGCCGCGGCCGAAACCATCCTGGCCCATGCTTCGAGCGCCGCAGATCAGCGCAACAGCGGCCAGCATGGCCTGTTCGGGGGCGGATCGGATAGTGGTGTGCCGCCCATTCGCCTGCCAAAGGACGCGCAGTGGACGCTGGCTGAACGCATGGCGGCCGAGCGTGAAGCGTTTGGTTTCTATTTCTCGGCGCATCCAGTCGACCATCACAAGCATTTGCTCGCCGCTCACCGGGTCAAGACTTACTCGGACCTTGGCGAAGTCTCGGTTTCGGAGGGATCGCGCGCGTCGGCTTCGATGGCGGGCCTCGTCGAAGGCGTGCGCTGGCGGGTCTCGGCGCGGGGTCGCCGCTATATGATGGCCAGCCTCTCCGATGCCTCAGGTCAATTCGAAGCAATGGTGTTCGACGATGAAGCCACGGCCGACATGGAGGCCGCGGCCAAGTCGGGAAGCTGCGGACTGCTGACCGTCGAGCTCGACCGACGCGAGGGCGACGATGCCCCCCGCGTCACGATCAAGCGTTTCCAGCCACTGGAGCAGCTGGCCAAGGCGAGCCGCCTCCAGATGGAGGTGCGGCTAAGCGATCCGGCGCTCGCGCCGTCGCTGGCCCGCGAATTGGAAAGCGCGCGCGGTGGCAACGGGGTTGTCCGTTTCGTCGTCGCGATCAGCGGCGGCCGCGAGGCAATTGTCCTGATCGGCCGCGACTTCAACCTCGATGCTGAACTGGCCGCCAGGCTCGAGCGCATCGCCGGCGATGGTGCAGTGAGCCTCTCCGTACAGGAACCGCCGAGGCTCGCGCTCGTCGGCTAGCCCTGGTTGGTCGGCACAGTTTCGTTTTCGGCTGGCGGTTCGGGCGCGGGCGCCGGCTCCACACCTACCGGCGCCTCCGGCACTACCGCATTCGCTTCGGGCGCAACTTCCACCGGAGCCGAATTCACGTCGTGGGCGGGCGGTGGCGGGGCGGCGGTTTCATATTCCTCGCCGGGTAGCTTCGCGGGTTTCTTCGATGCCGGCGGGGTCTTGTTGGCCGGCGCCGTCGTGCCCTTGTAGACGCAGGCATCCAGCCCGTCCCGACCGACAACTCCAATCCGGGCGGCGATCGTATTGCCATAACGGCGAGTGAAGCCTTTTGGCGCGATTGCGCCACGCTTCTTCGGGAGCGGCAGGATCGCTGCGATGCGGGCAGCTTCGGTCGCGCTCATCGCGTCGGCGTCATGGCCGTAATAACGCTGTGAGCCGGCGTTGACCCCGTAGGTGCCGATGCCGGTCTCGGCGAGGTTCAAATAAACCTCCATGATCCGGCGCTTGCCCCACAAATGCTCGATCAGGAACGTGAAATAGGCTTCGACGCCTTTGCGGAAATAGCCGCCGCCCTGCCACAGGAAGGCGTTCTTCGCCGTCTGCTGGCTGATCGTAGATCCACCCCGGATGCGGCCGCCCGACGCGTTGCGCTGCATCGCCGCCTCGATGGCGTCGAGGTCGAAGCCGTTATGGCTGCAGAATTTGCTGTCCTCGGCGGCGATAGCGGCGCGGACCATGTCGCGGTCGATCTGGCTGATCGGCATCCAGTCGCGGCGTGCGCCATTGCCGGCAATCATGTCGCCGATCATCGTTGCCGTCGTCGGCGGCGGCACAAAGCGGTAGAGGCCAACCCACAGCACCGAAATCACCACGAACGCGACGACCAGCTTCACTAACCCGAAGAAGATCCTCGCCGGCAGGCCGCGCTTCGAGCGGCGTTTGCGCTTGTAGGTCGGAATCGTGGACTTGGGTCGCCGGGCCATGCGCAAGGGCTAGCCGCGCTTGCCGCGTCGCAGCAAGTCCCATATCTGCGCGTGCATGACGTCGACGAACGATATCCGCCGGTCCTTCCTCGATTATTTCGCGGGTCACCAGCACGCGCCGGTGACATCCGCGCCGCTGGTGCCACAGAACGACCCGACCTTGATGTTCGTCAACGCCGGCATGGTGCCGTTCAAGAACGTCTTCACGGGGCTCGAAAGCCGCCCCTACGACCGCGCGACCAGCAGCCAGAAGTGCGTCCGCGCCGGCGGCAAGCACAACGATCTTGATAATGTCGGCTACACCGTCCGGCACCACACCTTCTTCGAGATGCTGGGGAATTTCTCCTTCGGCGATTATTTCAAGGATCGTGCGATCGAGCTGGCGTGGAACCTGCTCACCAAGGAATGGGGCATTGCGCCGGATCGCCTGACCGCGACCGTCTATCACACCGACGACGAAGCCTATGATCTCTGGAAGAAGATCAGCGGCCTGCCCGAAAGCCGCATCATCCGCATCCCGACCAAAGACAATTTCTGGGCGATGGGTGACGATGGCCCGTGCGGACCTTGCTCGGAAATCTTCTTCGACCATGGCGACCATATTCCGGGTGGTCCGCCGGGCTCGCCGGACGAGGACGGCGACCGCTTCGTGGAAGTCTGGAACCTCGTCTTCATGCAGTTCGAGCAGGCAGCGGGCGAGATCGTCTCCGAGCTGCCGAAGAAATCGATCGACACCGGCATGGGCCTCGAACGTATTGCCGCCGTCCTCCAGGGCACGACCGACAATTACGAGACGGACACGTTCAAGGCGCTGATTCACGCCAGCGAAGAGCTGACCAAGACGCGCGCCGAGGGCGAACAGAAAGCTTCGCACCGCGTGATCGCCGATCACCTGCGTGCTTCGGGGTTCCTCGTTTCCGACGGCGTGCTGCCGGCCAATGAGGGCAGGGGCTATGTCCTCCGCCGCATCATGCGCCGCGCCATGCGGCATGCGCACCTCCTCGGCGCCAAGGAGCCGCTGATGCACCGGCTGGTGCCGGCGCTCGTCGCGGAGATGGGCGCGGCCTATCCCGAACTGGTTCGCGCCCAGCCTCTGATCGAAGCGACGCTGGCCCAGGAGGAGACCCGCTTCCGCCAAACGCTGGCAAACGGCCTCAAGCTGCTCGACGAGGCGACCTCGGACATGGCCAAGGGCGGCACGCTGCCAGGCGAAACGGCCTTCAAGCTCTATGACACCTACGGCTTCCCCTACGATTTGACCGAGGATGCCCTGCGTCCACGCGGGATCGCGGTCGACCGCACCGGCTATGATGCCGCCATGGCCGAGCAGAAGGCCCAGGCCCGCGCCGCCTGGAAGGGGTCTGGCGACAAGGGCTCTGACGAACTCTGGTTCGATTTGGCCGAGGAGTTCGGTTCGACCGAGTTCACCGGTTATTCCGGCACCGAAGGCGAAGGCGTTGCCCTGGCCATCGTCAAGGATGGCGCCCGTGTCGATCGGGCAGAAATCGGCGATGAGGTTCAGCTGCTCCTCAACCAGACGCCATTTTATGGCGAGAGCGGCGGGCAAATCGGTGATGCCGGGAAACTCAATACTCTTAAAGGCTTCTCAGGCGAAGTTTCCGAGACATCGAAACCGCTTGGGAAGCTTCACGCGCTGCTGACCAAGGTCACCGCTGGAGAATTGAATCTCGGCGAAACCGTTCACCAGAAGGTCGATGCCGATCGCCGCGACCGTGTCCGTGCCAACCACAGCGCTACGCACCTCCTGCACGCCGCCCTGCGCCGCCATCTCGGTACCCATGTCACCCAGAAGGGCAGCCTCGTAGCTCCGGACTATTTCCGGTTCGATTTTTCGCATCCCAAGGCCATGACCCGCGAGGAGATCGAGGCGGTCGAAGCCGAGGTGAACGCCCAGATCCGCTCCAACGAGCCGGTGACGACCCGCCTGATGACGCCCGACGACGCCATTGCCGCCGGCGCCATGGCCCTGTTCGGCGAAAAATACGGCGACGAGGTCCGCGTCCTGTCCATGGGCCAGTTCGACGAGGGGGATTATTCGGTCGAGCTTTGCGGCGGCACGCATGTCCGTGCACTCGGCGACATTCAGATCCTGAAAATCATATCGGAAAGCGCGGTCTCATCGGGCGTCCGTCGCATCGAGGCTCTGACCGGCGAAGCCGCCCGACAGTGGCTCGGCGAACGCGACCAGCGCCTGCGCGAGGCCGCCGCTACGCTTAAGGCGTCGCCGGACGAAGTCCCGGCCCGCGTTGCCGCCCTGGTCGAAGAGCGCAAACGCCTTGAAAAGGAGCTTTCCGATACCAAGAAAGCGCTTGCTCTTGGCCGCGGCAATAAATCTGAAGCCGCGGGCCCCGAACAGGTGGGCGGCCACGCCTTCCTCGGCCAGATTGTTGATGGCCTCGATCCCAAGAGCCTCCGCAGCGAGATCGACGCCCTGAAGCAGCGGGTCGGATCTGGCGTCGCCGCCCTCATCGCCGTCAACGAAGGCCGCGGCAGCGTGGCCGTCGGCGTCACCGATGACCTTGCAGGCCAGGTCAGCGCCGTCGACCTCGTCAAGGCAGCGGTTGCGGCCTTGGGCGGCCAGGGCGGCGGCGGCCGTCCCGACATGGCCCAGGGCGGCGGCCCGGATGGCGACAAGGCGCAAGAAGCCCTCGCCGCGGTCAAGGAAGCACTGGAGAAGGTGGCGGCGTGATTGACGCGTCTTCGCGCAACCCCGTCACGCTCAACGGCGCCTGCCACTGCGGCGCTGTCCGGTTTACCGTCACCCTGACGGAAGGCTTCGCTTCGGCACGACGGTGCACATGCTCACTCTGCCGCATGCGCGGGGCAGTCGCGCTCACTTCAACGTCGGCCGACTTCCACATTACCCAAGGTGAAGACCAGCTTGCTACCTACAGCTTCAATACGAACACGGCCGAGCATCACTTCTGCAAGACCTGCGGCATTTACACGCACCACAAGCGCCGCTCGAACCCCAATCAACTTGGCGTCAACGCCGCCTGCCTTGAGAGCGTGTCACCCTTCGATTTCCGTGAGGTGAAGGTGCTTGATGGCCAACGCCATCCGGCCGACAATGCCGAACATCGCACTTATTCTGCGGGGATTCTTCGCTTCGAACCGGCGAGCGAGAGCTAATCCAGCTTGCGGACGATCGCGTCGGAATGGCCGACGGTCACTCCGTATTTGCGAATGGTCACAGTGCTGGTCGCCGAACGGCCATCCGGTGTCGGGTTCAGCCACTGCTCGATCGAAACGCTGCCTTCCATCCGAAAAAGGAAGCGGTACTTGCCGTTCACTTCATCGACGGTCACCGGCCCTTTGGCTTCGTTCATGGTGCCGGAATATTTGCCCGGTCCCACTTTCCGCATCTTCCAGCGGCGCTCCTTTGGGAGCTGCCCTTCGTCCTCGATGCGCTGAACGAGTGTGAGGGTGCCGTCGGGGCCGATCTGGCCCACGCCAGTCGCTTTGGTGCGGAACGGCTTCTTCATGGCGATCTTGATTGTGCCGACGCTCTCGGTCTTGCCTTCGAAGAAGCGCAGCGGATCGCTTTGGCTTGAAGCGGCAAAGCAGGGTGAAGCGAGGCTTAGCGACACGAGGATCGCAGCTGACCGAAAACTCATCACACGATCGCTCCGTTTGCTCACGCCGCTGCAGGAACGGTGGCATAGCCGTTCCGACGATGCGTGATGCATTGGGGAAAACCCGAAGGGCACGCGGCTCAGCCTAGCACTGATTACGGCGTCGCCAAGACGGTCGGGGAATCACCCTATGCCCATGGTGTAATCGCGGAACCATCATGACCCGCATGAACATCCGATACAGCATTTTGGTCGCATCCTCGGCCCTCCTTCTCGCCGGCTCGGCGTCCGCCCAGCGCGTGGAAATTGGCAACAGGACCGTTCTGGAGGCAGCACGGGACCTCAAGAACGGCGAGTTCGTATGGGCGCCGGAGCGAAGCCCGGATGGCCCGGCGCTAGTCGTCGTCAACCTGGCCACTCAGCGCGCCATTCTGTTCCGTAACGGACTGCCGATTGCGGCGAGCACCATTTCCAGCGGCGCCAAGGGGACAGAGACGCCGACCGGCGTCTTCACAATCCTGCAGAAGAACAAGGACCATTATTCCAGGACATACAACAACGCGCCCATGCCCAACATGCAGCGGCTGACCTGGAAAGGCATCGCCCTCCACGCCGGCAAGCTGCCCGGTTATCCCGCATCGCACGGTTGTGTTCGCTTGCCGCTGAAATTTTCGGAACTGCTGTTCGGTCAGACCGCTCTCGGCATGACGGTCGTCATCACCAGTCTCGCAGTTCTACCGCGGGATTCCGGTGCCCCAACCATTTCCGCGGCAGCGACGCCCGCTGCCGGGAAAGCAGCGCTCACCAACGCCACCTACGAATGGAAGCCGGAAAAGGCGCCCAAGGGCATGACGTCGGTGATCGTCAGCACCGCGGACCAGCGCGCCCTGGTCTTCCGTGACGGCGTCCAGATCGGGTCCGCGCCGGTGCATTTCAGGGGCAAGTTGAACGGCGGCATGGCCTATATCCTGCGCGCCTGGGATAACAGCGGCCAACATTGGCTGAAGCTGCAATTCTCCGGGGGCGGCGAGGCGATGGACGTCAGCCAGGCCGAAAAGGACCAATTCGACACGCCCTACGCCTTCCGCAAGGCGGTCGCGGCATCGCTCAAGCTGGGAAGCGTCATCATCGTCACGCCCGAAAGCCTGAAGTCAGGCAGCCCGGGACGTGCGCAGACGGTGATCGATCAGGACGCCAGCTAGGCCGGCGGCACCGCATCGCGCAGCCGACGGCGGCCGAGCGTCGGCTCTTCGGCCAGATGTCCTTCGTCCATGATCTGGGCTCGGAGCTGGGCGCGCTTCTCGTGAATGCTGGCAATGACGGGACCCATCGCGACCCCGATATCGACGAGGACCGCCTCTGAAAGCTGAAGGGAGGCCTCCAGCGCTTCCGGCACCGCATCGGTGACCCCGGCTCGATAGAGGCGGGCCGCGTGGTCGGTGTCGCGGGCCCGAGCGATGATCGGCAGGTCGGGAAAATCCTCGCGGATCGCCTTGGCGATGCGGACCACAAGCACCGGATCGTCCATGGTCAGGACAACCGCCTTGGCGCTGCCGATTTCCAGGCGGTCCAGCATTCCTGCG
The DNA here is from genome assembly GCF_023516555.1 of Sphingomonas alba. Classification (GTDB taxonomy): domain Bacteria; phylum Pseudomonadota; class Alphaproteobacteria; order Sphingomonadales; family Sphingomonadaceae; genus Sphingomicrobium; species Sphingomicrobium album. The sequence goes on along the minus strand of NZ_JAMGBD010000001.1, from coordinate 302,612 downwards.
CGTCCGACGTCGCCGAAGAGGACGTTGTAGCCGTCGGACCGGGCAGCGATGACGTGATCGATGTCGCTTTCGACAGCCATATAGTCGCGGTCATGCTCCACCAGCATGTCGGCGACCATCCTGCCGACGCGGCCGAAACCGAAGACCACGGTCTTGTTGGCGACGGTGTCGCCAGCTTCGATGCTTCCCCGGTCCACACGGCGGGCGATTCTACGGCCAAGGACATCGAGAAGCGGTGTGACCGTCAGGCCGAGGGCGGTCACGACGACCCAGAAGCTGGCTGCTTCGGGATTGATGAGCCCGGCGGCGGCGCCCGTACCAAGCAGGATCAGCGTCGTTTCCGACGGGCTGGACATCAACAGGCCGGTCTGGGCGGCAATGCCGGGCCGCATTCCGCTGAGCCGCAACAACAGGCTTGTGACCAATGTCTTCGCCAACAGGACAAGCACAAGCCCAGCAAGGACTTGCGACCAGTTGTTCAGAAGAGTTGCGATGTCGAGGCTCATGCCGACGGTAATCAGGAAGACGCCCAGCGCCAGGCCGCGCAGCGGCGCGGTCATGGCCTCGACCTCGGTGTGATATTCGGTCTCGGCGATGAGAACCCCGGCAATCAGCGCGCCGACGATCGGGGAAAGCCCGATCGCGCTGGTAGCCATGCTCGCCAGGATCACCGTCAGGAGGCTAACGGCTTGGAAAATTTCCGGATTCTTAGTGCGCGCTGCCTGCGCGAAGAGCGGCGGCAAAAGGAAGCGCCCGGCAACCAGCATGGCGCCGATGACGACAACCGACTTCCACGCGACTTCGGCGATCTCCGCCCAGCCGCCCGATCCGCCTAGACTTGCAAAGACGAAGAGCAATGGCACCAGTGCCAGGTCCTCGAACAGCAGCATGGCGAAGGCGGCCTTGCCGACCGGCGAACTGGTCCCCGCGATCGGCAGGACTAGCGCCGTCGACGACATGGCGAGGGCGAGGCCGAGTAGCGCCGCTGCCGTCAGGCTGTTGCCCATGGCGATCAGGCCGCCGCCGATCAGCAAGGCGCCACCGAGCAACTCGGCTGCGCCGACCCGAAAAATCGTCTTCCGCATAGCCATCAGCCTTCGGAAGCTGAGTTCCAGGCCGATCGAGAACAGAAGCAGGATGATGCCGAACTCGGCGAACGGTTCGATCGCGTCCCGATTGGTGATGGTGACGGCATTGAGCCAGGGATAATCCGGCACCAGGGCGCCAAGGCCGGAAGGCCCGGCAATGATACCCACCAGGATGAACCCGATGATCGGCGAGATTTTCAGGCGCGCGAAGGCAGGAATGACGATTCCGGCGGCGCCCAGAATGACGAGGGCATCGGAAAGGCCCTGACCGCCAAAGCTATGTGATCCCGCCATGCTCTCATTAAGCAGGGCGGGGGCTGCCTGTCACCCTCGGCTCCGCTTCCCAAATAGGAATTGCTGTGCCAGCCTGACGTCATGACGCCACGAGCTGCCAGCGTGATGAAACCCGGCATGCCTGGGCGAGGCGCGGGTTCGCCCATTTTGGTCGCTCATCCCGAGACTTTAGTGACTTTTGGGAACGTAAGAGGATGAGTGATGACCTGATCATCGTCGGCGGCGGGCCTGCCGGGGTCATGGCAGGACTATTGTTCGCTCGCGCCGGCTGTCAGGTCCGAATCCTGGAGAAGCACAAGGACTTCTTCCGCGATTTCCGCGGGGACACGGTTCACCCGTCGACGATGGAGATCCTCGACCAGCTGGGATTGCTGAAGGATTTCCTGCAACGGCCGCACAATCGCCTCGACAAGGCGCAGCTTCGCGTCGCGGGCCGCGACTGGACCATTGGCGATCTCTCGCACCTCGATACGCCGGCGCCCTTCATCGCGATGATGCCGCAGTGGGATTTCCTCGACTTCCTGCGTGATCACGCGGCCCCCTATCCGGGCTTCAACCTGGAGATGGAAAGGCCCGTCGAAGCCTTCGTCGAAGAGAGCGGCCGCATAACCGGCGTCAGGCTCGAGAACGGCGAGACCCTCAAGGCAAAGCTGATCATCGCCGCCGACGGCCGAACATCCATCGCCCGCGCTCTGCTGCCGGTGGAAGATCTCGGCGCGCCGATGGATGTCTTCTGGTTCCGCCTGGGCAAGTCCGAAGCTCAGGAAGGGGCGCTGAGGGGCAATGTCGAGCCAGGCCGGCTGCTCGTGATGATCGATCGCGGGGATTATTGGCAGTGCGCCTTCCTCATCCCCAAGGGCGCTGCCCAAGCCTATCTCGACCGGGGCATCGAGGTCATCCGCGAGGAAGTGGCGAAGGCCGCACCCCCGGGCCTCGATCTCAAGGATCTCGACGACATCAGTGACCTGCACCTGCTCACGGTAAAGCTTGACCGCCTCGAGCGCTGGCACCGGCCCTGCCTTCTGGCGATCGGCGACGCCGCCCACGCCATGTCTCCGATCGGCGGAATCGGGATCAATCTTGCCATCCAGGACGCAGTTGCGACTGCCAACATCCTCGCCGGCCCTTTGAGCCGGGGCGACGACGTCGATGGCCTGCTGAGCCGCGTGCAGGATCGGCGCATGTGGCCGACCAAGGTCATTCAGGCCGGCCAGAAAGCGGCCCAGGATCGGCTGATCGGCCGCATCCTGCAGATCGACAAGCCAATCACCGAGGCGCCGTTGTTCGTCCGGCTGCTCGACCGTTATCCGGTCCTCCGCCGCATCCCGGGCCGGATCATCGGCCTTGGTGTGCGGCGGGAAAGGGTGCGATCCCCGCTAGCGCCTAAGCGCTGACGGTTTCCGTTTCCATCGCCGCTTCAAGGTTCGTCCGGATCGCTTCGAAGAATTGCTCGGTCGTCATCCACGGCTGTTCGGGGCCGACAAGGATGGCGAGGTCCTTGGTCATCTGGCCGTTCTCGACCGTCTCGACGCAGACACGCTCCAGCGTCTCGGCGAATTTCACCACCTCGGGCGTGTCGTCGAATTTGCCGCGATACTTGAGGCCGCCGGTCCAGGCGAAGATCGAGGCGATCGGATTGGTCGAGGTCGCCTTGCCCTGCTGGTGCATGCGATAGTGGCGGGTGACGGTGCCGTGGGCGGCTTCCGCCTCGACGGTCTTGCCGTCAGGCGTGGTCAGCACCGAAGTCATCAGGCCCAACGATCCAAAGCCCTGGGCGACCTGGTCGGATTGGACGTCGCCGTCATAGTTTTTGCAGGCCCAGACGAACTTGCCGCTCCACTTGAGCGCCGAGGCGACCATGTCGTCGATCAGGCGGTGCTCATAGACGATGCCGGCTTCCTGGAACTTCGCCTTGTACTCGGCCTCGTAAACTTCCTGGAAAATGTCCTTGAAGCGGCCGTCATAGGCCTTGAGGATCGTGTTCTTGGTGCTGAGATACACCGGCCATCCGCGGTTGAGGCCATAGTTCAGGCAGGCGTGAGCGAAGTCGCGGATGGATTCGTCCAGATTGTACATGCCCATGGCGACGCCGGCGTCAGGGAATTCGAACACTTCGTGCTCGATGACTTCGCCGTTCTCGCCGGTCCACTTGATGGTCAGCTTGCCCTTGCCGGGGACGCGGAAGTCGGTCGCCTTATACTGGTCGCCGAACGCGTGACGGCCGACGACGATCGGGTCCGTCCAGCCTGGGATCAACCTCGGAACGTTGGAAATGACGATCGGCTCGCGGAAGACCACGCCGCCAAGGATGTTGCGGATCGTGCCATTGGGCGACTTCCACATCTTCTTGAGCCCGAATTCCTCGACGCGGGCCTCATCCGGAGTGATGGTGGCGCACTTCACCCCGACGCCGTGCTTCTTGATCGCCTCGGCCGCTTCGACGGTGACTTTGTCCTCGGTCGCGTCGCGATTCTCGACCGACAGATCGTAGTAGAGAAGGTCGATGTCGAGATAGGGCTGGATGAGCCGTTCACGGATCCACTGCCAGATGATTCGGGTCATTTCGTCGCCGTCGAGCTCGACGACCGGGTTCTTCACCTTGATCTTGGCCATGGTCCGTTCCTGAAATTTCGTGGTCGGGGCGCGCCTTACGGCTCCGCCAATGCCAAGGCAACTGCGGTCATTGTGCCTGCGTTTCAGCCTCTCTAAGGAGGCGCCATGGCCATTATCGAGAAGCCCGACAGCCACCTGACCGCGGTCAAATGGCGTTTTCCCTCCGTTCATCCCGAGGGCCGCAAATATGTTCTCATCGCCGCATTCGCGACACTGCTGAGCTTCAGCCTGCTGCCGGATGCCGTGGGCTGGTTGCTCGTCGGTCTGACAATCTGGGTGGCGGCCTTCTTCCGCGATCCGATCCGGACAACACCCAGGGACCCAAAGCTGATTGTCGCGCCCGCAGACGGCCTGGTCACGATGATCGTTCGCACCGGTCCTCCGCCAGAGTTGGCGGCCGACGGAGGATTGATTGGCGAGTTCACGCGGGTCTCGATTTTCATGAGTGTCTTCGATGTGCACATCAATCGCTCGCCGATCGCCGGTAGGGTGAGCAAGATTGCCTACGTGCCAGGCAAGTTTCTCAACGCCGACCTCGACAAGGCAAGCGAGGACAATGAGCGGCAGCATTTTCTCGTCGAGCGTGAGGATGGCGTCGCCATTGGTTTCACCCAGATTGCCGGGCTCGTTGCTCGCCGCATTCTCGCTTTCGTGAAAGAGGGCGACACGGTCGGAGCCGGGGAGCGCATCGGCCTCATTCGCTTCGGCAGCCGTGTCGACGTCTACTTGCCTGCCGGCACGGGGAGCCAGGTTCTGCTTGGCCAGCGAACCATTGCGGGTGAGACGGTCCTCGGCACATTAGGTGTCGATCCGGGGCTCGGCGGCATCAGCCAGTGACTGAGAGGCGCCGAGCCGGGGGCATCCCGCTGCGGGCAATCCCACCCAATGCCGTCACCGCGCTCGCGCTCTGCTTCGGCCTCAGTGGTGTGCTGTTCGCGATCAAAGGCGATTGGGAAAAGGCCCTTGCTTCCGTCGTGTTCGCTGGCGTGCTCGACGGCATGGATGGACGCATAGCCCGGCTCTTGCGCGCCAACAGCCGCTTCGGGGCCGAGCTGGACAGCCTGTCCGACGTCACCGCGTTCGGCGTTGCGCCTACCCTGATCATGTTCCTTTGGTCGCTGCAGCATGCTCCCAAGTTCGGCTGGACGGCCGCCTTGGCGCTGGCGGTCTGCTGCGCGCTCCGGCTGGCTCGTTTCAACTCTCGCATGGATGCCGACGAGCAACCGCACAAATCGGCCGGATTCCTGACCGGCATTCCGGCGCCGGCAGGGGCTGGCCTTGCCTTTGTCCCGGTCTATCTGTGGCTGATCACAGGGAACGAGCTCTTTCGCGCCTGGTACCTGACCATGCCCTGGCTCGTATTCATCGCTTTGCTGATGATCTCCAGCGTCGCAACCTACAGTTGGGGCTCGCTACGACTTCGCCGATCTTACCGGCTGCTCGCCTTGGCAGGTGTTGGTCTGCTGGTCGCTGCCCTGATCACCGAACCCTGGCTGACCCTACTGGCCATCAGCACGATATACCTCGCGCTGATCCCGTTTAGCATGGCCTCCTATGCAAGGGTTAGGCGGCGCCGTTCAGCACAGGGTTGATACGCGTCAGCGGCCGGCCACGAAGCGCATCGCCAATCCGACGGCGGCTTTCCGAGTATGTGCTGAGAACGGAGCTTCCGGCGAGATAGGCTGCACCGGCAAAGGCAATCGAGCTGACGAATGCGAACATGTCTGGTCTCCTGTTGGATCGATATGTTCCCTATTTGTTCTCATTGTGTCAACCCCTGCCATGGGGTTGCTTCCTGTGGCGCCTTCGGCTAGGGGCGCCGCCATTCCACAGGTGGAGCGCACATACCGGTGCCAGCCGAAAGGCTGGTGACTTGCTCTCACCGAGGTAAAACCGGAAGGAGAAAGACCATGGCGGCTAACGTCGTCACCATGCAGCAATTGCTTGAGGCCGGAGCGCATTTCGGCCACCAGACCCATCGTTGGAACCCGCGGATGAAGCCGTATATTTTCGGCGACCGTAACGGCGTTCACATCATCGATTTGTCGCAGAGCGTTCCGCTGTTCGCGCGCGCCCTCGACTTCGTCCAGCAGACTGCTGCCCGCGGCGGCAAGGTGCTGTTCGTCGGCACCAAGCGCCAGGCGCAGGACGCGGTCGCCGAGGCCGCCCAGGCTTCGGGCCAGCATTTCGTCAACCACCGTTGGCTTGGCGGCATGCTGACCAACTGGAAGACCGTCTCGAACTCGATCAAGCGCCTCAAGAGCCTTGAAGAGCAGCTGTCGGGCGACACGACCGGCCTCACCAAGAAGGAAGTCCTTCAGCAGACCCGCGAGCGCGACAAGCTCGAGAAGTCGCTGGGCGGCATCCGCGACATGGGCGGCCTGCCGGACGTCATGTTCGTCGTCGACACCAACAAGGAAGAGCTGGCGATCAAGGAAGCCAACGTCCTTGGCATTCCGGTCGTCGCGATCCTCGATTCGAACTCGAACCCGCAGGGCATCGCTTTCCCGGTTCCGGGCAACGACGACGCCAGCCGCGCCATCCGCCTCTATTGCGAGGCGGTCGCCAATGCCGCGAATACCGGCAAGTCGGGCGGCGCTGCTGCCCGCGGCGAAGATCTCGGCGCGATGGCTGAGCCGCCTGCCGAAGCCGCCCTCGAAGCGTAACACCCCAGTACAAGGAGCCAAGACATGGCTGAAATCACCGCTGCTTCGGTGAAGGAACTGCGCGAGCGCACTGGCGCCGGCATGATGGATTGCAAGAAGGCGCTGGCCGAGAACAACGGCGAGATGGAAGCGTCAGTCGATTGGCTGCGTGCCAAGGGCCTTGCTGCTGCCGCCAAAAAGGCTGGCCGCACTGCTGCCGAGGGCCTCGTCGGCGTCGCCGTCGAAGGCACCAAAGGCGCTGTCGTCGAAGTCAATTCGGAAACCGATTTCGTTGCCAAGAACGAGCAGTTCCAGGACTTCGTTAAGAACGTTTCTGAAATCGTTCTCAATACCGGAAGCGACATCGAGGCGTTGAAGGGCGCGGCTTATCCTGCCGGCGGTACCGTCGAGGAGAAGCTGACCGACAACATCGCCACCATCGGCGAAAACCAGTCGCTGCGTCGTGCTGCCTTGCTGGAAGTCAGCGAAGGCGTCGTTGTCAGCTACGTCCACAATGCCGCGGGCCCAGGCCTCGGCAAGATCGGCGTGCTGGTTGCTCTCGAGAGCGCTGCCGATGCCGGTGCGCTCCAGGCGCTCGGCAAGCAGCTCGCGATGCACATCGCTGCCGCCAACCCGCTGGCGCTCAACGCCGAGGACCTCGATCCCGCTCTCCTGGAGCGTGAGAAGGCGATCGCCGTCGAGAAGGCCAACGAAAGCGGCAAGCCGGCCAACATCGTCGAGAAGATGGTCGAAGGCTCGATGGCCAAGTTCCGCAAGGAGCACAGCCTGGTCAGCCAGCTGTTCGTCATGGACAACAAGACGCCGGTCTCCGACGTCGTCGCGGCCGCCGGCAAGGATGCCGGTTCGCCGATCGCCCTCAAGGGCTTCGTCCGCTTCCAGCTGGGCGAGGGCATTGAGAAGAAGCAGGACGACTTCGCGGCGGAGGTCGCGGCTGCCGCCGGCGTAAAAAAGGACGAGCCGGTCGCCTGAACGGCGATCCGGACGAGTAAGCGTTGAGGGCGGGGCCGGAAGGCTCCGCCCTTTTCGTATCAGTGAAGCTTCGCGGCTTCTTTCTTGCAGTCGTATGGCAAATCCGGGTCCGAGCAGAAGTCCGGCCATTTCCCACTCTTTTGCCAATACGTGATCAAACCGGCACGCTCGGCAACGATCATGAAACGCGGGTCGCTACGGAATTTCTTCATCTGAGGCCGAAAGTAGATTTCCGAAATTGTCGCGAGCTCGCTAGCCTTTGGCCAACCGAGCAAGAGTTTGAAGACATCATCCTCCCAGCCGAACTCACCAGCTGTTTGAATGAAATAACTTAGACCTTCGGCGCCCCTGTCTTTTATCCGTGCGTTTATCGTTTTCCGGAGGAATGCCAGATCCGCTGGATTTCGGTCGATTCGCGCCCGCAGGAATTGAGCCATCCCAGCCTCCATGCCCTCGGCCTGGACGAATTTCAGGGCCTCGTTTGGGTCTCCGTAACGAAGGTTGAAGCGGAAAGAGACTTCCTTGACCGTATCGGTCCCGGGCCAAAGCTGCTCGGCTTTGGCCAGTTCTTCGCGGGCAGAGTCGAAGCGCCCAGCATAGAACAAGGCGGAAATATAATTGTTGAGAGCGAATGGAGACAGCGGATCGTGCTCGGCCGCGAATCTTGCGTCGTCGACCGCCTCTCGCATTTGGCCCACCCGACGTAACTGATACGCCGCCATACTGAGAACATCCGGATTGTCCGGGGATTGCCGGTAAGCCCTTTCTACAAGCTCTATCGCTTTGCCGTAGTTAGAGGCGGGCAGCAGCCAGGTCTCCGCCAGCGTCGCTTCAGCCATGTCCGGGTCAACTTTGCGCGCCTGACGAATGAATTGGGATAGCTTCTCGATTCCCGGTCTATTCTCCGCCTCATCAAAAGACGTTCCGGTGATCGACCCTTGGGTCAGCAGCAAGGTCTGCCACGCAGGCTTGAACCTCGGCGACGCCGCGACAACCTTTTCCATGGTCGCAATCACTGACGTTGGATCGACGCTGGCAACCTCCGCAACTTGGGCGCAGCCGGTGAGATAAAGCTTGAATGTCTGCGGCTTGAGGCCGCCTTCCGGGGCGGCGAGACCGTCAAGCGCGCAGGTGAGCACTCGCGCTGCGGTGAACGACATTTGCTGCTGCAGATCGGCAAGCTTTCCGGATGGTTGATCGAAGTGCTCGGACCAGAGGATGGAACGGTCTTTGCCATTCATCATGACAAGGCTAGCGCTGGCTTTATCGCTTCCTTCCTCGCTGCCGGCTTCGAGATAAAGGTCCGCCTTAGAGGACCCTTCGGCGCCGCTGACGAGCCTCAATGATCCCGTCGTCGCCGACTGCAACTGACCAAGGCTCACGGCGAGGTCTCTTGCAAGATGTGCGGCAGAGGGATCGGCTGCGGTGACCGCAACCGTATAGACGCCGTGCTTGTCCTTGCCGCCGCCAGTGAGGAGGCCGATGGCGGGGCCGAGGATGAGAAGCGCCAGGATGACGGCGCCGCCCATCAGCGACCATTTGAGAAGCGGCGACAAGCCTTCCACTCGGGACGTTCTTGTGCGGGCTGCTGGCTTTTGAGGCTCTTTGGGCAGCGTATCCTTGGGCGTGCTGTTCCCGATGCTGTCCAGCAGCTCTGCCATGCGTGGTGGCTTGCCGCGCCCTTTCCAGTTGCTGAAATCCAGGTTTTGGTATTGGCGAAATCCCATTGGCGGGCTGACCGGTTCAATCAGCACCGGCACCAAACAGCCTCGATCCCGTCCTGCGGCGGCCTCGTCACGGACCCAGGCAGAAGCGATCGAGCGCTCCGACCACAGCACAATCACAGCGTCCGATTTTTCGAGTGCCGCCTCGATTTCGCGGCCGTATTCGGCGCCGCCCTTGATGTGCATGTCCCACCAGACGAAATGGCCCGCGCGTTCCAGGGCTTGGGCGATCACTCGCGCCTTGCCGCCGTCTTCGCGATCGTAGCTGAGGAAGACTTGCGCCATCCATGCCCCCGTCTGCACGTCTAGGTGCGTCTAAACCGGCCTATGTGCAAGTTGGCTGCTGCATTAAGGCGGTTGGCAAGCCGCGAGGGCGGCCATAGAAGCGCTTTCCCGAGACGCAGCCCCAAGCTGTCTTTGAGGACAAGCCCGAGAGATGACCCGACCCAAGTTCAAAAGGATCCTGCTCAAGCTCTCCGGTGAGGCTTTGATGGGCCAGGGCCAGTTCGGCATAGACACCGAGACCGTGGCAGGACTGGCCGCCGAAATCGCCGCAGCGCGCTCGGCGGGCTTCGAAGTGTGCCTTGTCGTCGGTGGCGGCAACATTTTCCGGGGCATGGCCGGCGCCGCCAAGGGTATGGATCGGGCCCAGGCCGATTACATGGGCATGCTGGCGACGGTCATGAACGCGCTCGCGATGCAGAATGCCCTGGAACAGCTTGGTGTCGAGACCCGCGTCCAGTCCGCGATCAAAATGGATCAGGTCTGCGAGCCGGTTATCCGCCGCCGCGCCGAGCGCCATCTGGCGAAGGGCAGGGTGGTGATTTTCGCCGCAGGCACCGGTAGCCCCTATTTCACCACGGATACCGGCGCCGCGTTGCGGGCCGCCGAGATGAAGTGCGATGCGCTCTTCAAGGGAACGAGCGTCGACGGCGTCTACACCGCCGACCCCAAAAAGGTCTCCGGTGCGACGCGCTATGAAAACATTGGTTTCGACCGTGTGCTCGCGGACGACCTGAAGATCATGGACGCTGCGGCAGTCGCCCTTTGTCGTGACAACAACATCCCGATCGTCGTCTTCAATATCCGCCAGCCGGGCAATCTCACGGATGTGCTGGCGGGCCGGGGCAAGGCGACCATCGTCAAGAACGAGGAGTGAAGAATGCCGACCTATGACAAATCCGACATCCAGCGCCGGATGCATGGTGCGGTCGAAGCCCTGAAGCACGACCTCGGCGGCCTGCGGACTGGCCGCGCCTCGACGGCGCTGCTCGATCCGATCCAGGTAGAGGTCTACGGCGCCAACATGCCGCTTAATCAGGTTGCGACCGTCTCCGTGCCGGAGCCGCGCATGCTTTCGGTCCAGGTTTGGGATCGCTCGAATATCCAACCCGTCGAGAAGGCCATCCGGTCGGCCAACCTCGGCCTAAACCCGATTACCGACGGCCAACTTATCCGGCTGCCCATCCCCGACATGACCGAGGAGCGCCGCAAGGAACTCGCCAAGCTCGTCGGTCAATATGCCGAGAAAGCGCGCGTCGCCGTACGCAACGTTCGCCGCGACGGCATGGACCACCTCAAGACCGATGAGAAAAAGCACGAGATCAGCGAGGACGAGCACAAACGCCTCGAAACCGAGGTTCAGAAGCTGACCGACGACACGATCAAGGAGATCGATGCCGCCGCTCATTCCAAGGAACAGGAAATTCTCGGCAAGTGACATCCAGCCCCGCCGCACGGGAGGGGGCTGAGCCTGCTGCCACCGGCGGCGGCGCAATCCCGCGCCACGTCGCGATCATCATGGACGGCAACGGCCGCTGGGCTGCGAAGCGCGGGCTACCGCGTGCCGCCGGGCATCGCGCAGGAGCAGAAGCGGTTCGCGCCACATTGCGCGCTGCTGCAGATGCTGGTGTGGAGGTGCTTACTCTCTATGCATTCTCTTCAGAGAACTGGCGGCGGTCGGAGGAGGAGGTCACCGACCTTAAGGGCCTGCTGGCCTATTATGTCGAAAAGGAACTGGAGACGCTTCACCGCGAAGGGGTCAGGCTGCTTCTGATCGGTGATCCAAAGCCGTTTGGACCGCATCTGATGGAGCGCCTTCACCGTGCGGTTGAAAAGACAGCCGGCAACAAGCGGCTGACGCTCGTGGTGGCACTGAATTACGGATCGCGTGCCGAAATCGCCAATGCGGCCCGCAAACTCGCCGAGGAAGCGGTTGAAGGCAGCCGCGATATCGCCTCGATCGACGAGCAGGCCATCGGCGCGGCGCTTGACACTGCGGACCTGCCGGAGCTTGACCTGCTCATCCGCACCTCTGGAGAGGTGAGGCTCTCCAACTTCCTCCTCTGGCAGGCGGCCTATGCCGAGCTTTTGTTCGTCGACACGCTCTGGCCTGATTTCGACGCAAAGGCATTCAACGACGCGATTTCGCAGTTCGCGGGCCGCCAGAGGCGCTTTGGCGGCCGATGAAAGAGCTTGCCGTCCGCAGCGCCGCTGGGCTCGTCCTCATCGCTCTGGCGCTCTTCGCCGCCTACAAGGGCGACTACTTCTTCGCGATCTTTGTCGCGGCGGCATCAGTAATGATCTTCTACGAATGGCGGCGCATCGTCGCCGGCTGGGGCTTTGGCTGGAAGGTCGCCGGCTTTGTCTATGCGCTGGTACCGGCATTGTCCTTGCTGTGGATCCGCGATCGCGCGCCACAGGGGCTGGAGCTGCTGATCTGGGTGTTCATTGTTACCTGGTCGACCGACATCGGCGCCTATTTTGCGGGGCGGGCGATCGGCGGACCGAAACTTGCGCCGCGGATAAGCCCTAACAAGACCATCGCCGGGCTCGCTGGAGGTGTGATCAGCGCTACATTGGCCGGCTACGCCTGGGCAGACGCTTTCAGCCTGTCCGGTGCCCTGTTCTGGATGGCGCCGCTGCTCGCCGTGGCCGCACAGGCTGGCGATCTGTTCGAAAGCTGGCTGAAGCGCCGGGCAGGGGTCAAGGACAGTGGCAACTGGCTTCCCGGCCATGGCGGCGCGCTCGATCGTCTCGACGGGCTCGTTGTCGTCGCGACCTTGACCGCCGCTGCGCACCTCGCGGGGATGCTGAGGTGAGACGCAAGATTTCGATCCTCGGCGCCACAGGCTCGGTCGGCGGCTCGACCCTGGACCTCGTCACCCGGTCGCCAGACCGCTTTGAAGTCGTTGCGCTCACTGCTGCTACGAATGTGGCCTCACTGGCCGAAGCGGCGCGGCGCACCGGCGCACGCCTTGCGGTTATTGCCGACGAGACCCGCTTGCCGGAACTTCAGGGTGCCCTTGCCGGCACGCGCTGCCGCGCCGCTACCGGCCGCGAGGCCCTGATCGAGGCCGCTTCCGACGAAGCGGAGCTCGTGATGGCGGCGATCGTGGGTTGCGCGGGCTTGGAGCCCGTTATGGCCGGTGTCGAAGCCGGGCGAACGGTCGCGCTCGCGAACAAGGAAGCGCTGGTTACCGCCGGCTCGCTGATGACCGAAGCCGCGCGCCGGGCAGGGGCGACGATCCTGCCCGTCGACAGCGAGCACAATGCGATATTTCAGTGCCTTGCCGGGAATCGCTCTGTTGACGTCGCGAGATTGATCCTGACAGCGAGCGGCGGTCCGTTCCGCAACGCCAGCGCTGAAGACATGGCTAAAGCCACGCCGGAACAGGCGGTCGCGCACCCCAATTGGTCCATGGGGGCGAAAATATCGGTCGATTCAGCGACAATGATCAACAAGGGCCTTGAGCTCATCGAGGCTCATCACCTCTTCGGCCTCGCGCCAGAGCGCATAGACATCCTCGTTCACCCACAATCGGTGATCCACTCACTGGTCGAATATGTCGATGGTTCCGTCATCGCGCAGCTAGGCTCGCCGGACATGCGCATCCCCATCGCCCATGCCTTGGCCTGGCCGGAGCGGATGCCGACCCCGGCAGAGCGCCTCGACCTTGCTCGCATTCGGTCGCTTGATTTTGAGCAGCCGGACGAGGCCCGGTTTCCTGCCTTGCGATTGGCTCGAGAAGCACTCGCGGATGGCACCGCGGCGCCGATCGTCCTCAACGCCGCCAATGAGATCGCGGTCGCCGCCTTCCTCGATCGCCGCATCGGATTCACCGACATCGCCAGCACGGTTCAGCGGGCGTTGGAAACGATCACCCCGCAGCCGCCACAATCCATCGCCGATGTCATCGACATTGATCGCGAAGTGCGCGAAAAGGCGCACGAAATCATGCCCCTGCCTGCCAACTGATGCTTTCCCAGCCGCCTGTCTGGTTCATCCTTATCGCGTTCATTGCCGCGCTGGGGCCGCTCGTCTTCTTCCACGAGCTAGGCCACTATGTCGTGGCGCGTGTCTTTGGCGTTGGCGCTGAGAGCTTTTCGATCGGGTTTGGCCGTGAAGTTGCCGGGTGGACGGACAAGCGCGGAACACGGTGGAAAGTGGGCTGGTTGCCGCTGGGCGGCTACGTGAAATTTGTCGGAGATCTTAACCCGGTCAGCATGCCGGGAGAAGAAAAGGAAGATCTCAGTGTCGAGCAACGGAGGCGGGCGTTCCATTGCCGGCCCGTATGGCAACGCTTTCTTATCGTGCTCGCCGGTCCGGCCGCCAATTTTCTGCTGGCCATCCTGATCTTTGCAACCTTCTACGTGGCCTATGGAAGGCCAGAGACTCCTGCGGTCATTGGTCCAGTCATCGCAAATAGTGCCGCGGATCACGCCGGACTCAAGGCCGGCGACCGAATCATAAGCATCAACGGGTCGGCCACACGCTATTTCCAGGATATTCAGGCGGTCACATCCCTTCGGCCGAACTACAGTGTCGACCTGGTCTACGAGCGCGGTAGCCAGCTTCGGCGCGTGCCGGTCCGCCTTGGCTCGGAGCAAAGGCTGGACGAGTTCGGCCAGAAATATGTGGTTGGGTTGCTTGGGGTGAGGCCGCCCCAGTTGGTCTACAAGCGCCTATCGGTGTTCGAGGCTGTCCCTGCAGCCTGCGGAGCGACAGCCAACGTCACCAAGATGATGGTCGAAATCATCGGCCAGATCGTAACGGGAGAGCGGTCACCGAAAGAGCTCGGAGGTCCGCTTCGAATGGCCCAGGTTGCAGGCCAGCGCGCGAGCCTGGGCTGGTCCGATTTCGTCTATTTGATTGCCCTGTTCTCGATAAATCTGGGGTTCATCAATTTGCTGCCAGTCCCCATGCTCGATGGCGGACATCTTGCACTCTACACGGTCGAGGCGGTTCAGCGCCGCCCGGTCAGCCTGCGCGCGCAGGAATGGGCGTTCCGCAGCGGGCTCGCATTCCTCCTGGCCCTGCTCATCTTCACAACGCTCAACGATTTGGGATCATTTGGGCTTTGGGAGAGCGTTGGGCGCTTGATTGGTTAGCGGGCTTGGGGCAGGGCTTGGCGGTCATTTTTTCCGCGTCGCGTATCTAGAGCGGGCGCATTCAGCAAAAGGGCGGGAACGCGTGGTTTCAAGCAGTAAGGCAATGACCCGGCGCACGGGTGCTGTGCTTCTGGTCGGTACGATCCTCGGCGGCTGGTCTGCCCCGCTCCTCGCACAGGAGGCGACGGAAGCTGCCCCGGCTCCGGTTGTCGCTCAACCCGCCCCTGTCGCTCCGCCGGCAACGCCAGGCACCATCCGTTCGATATCGGTCCGCGGCGCTGAGCGTCTCGAGCCGGCGACGGTCATTTCCTACTCGAACCTGACGCCCGGGCAGGACTACACCGCCGAAGTCCTCGATACCGCGCTGAAAGACCTTTACGCGACGGAGTTGTTCGCCGACGTAGTCATCACCGGCGCCGATACCGGAAACCTTGTCATCACCGTCAAGGAAAACCCGGTCATCAACCGCATCATCCTTGAGGGCAACAAGCGCATCAAGGAAGACAAGATCATGCCGGAAATCCGGCTTGCTCCGCGTCAGATTTTCACTCGTTCCAAGGTTCGTTCCGACGTCGATCGCATCATCGAGCTCTACAAACGCTCCGGCCGTTTCGCCGCGACGGTCGAGCCGAAGATCGTCCAACTCGACCAGAACCGCGTCGACCTGGTTTTCGAAATCGTTGAGGGTCCTGTCTCCAAGGTCCGCGCGATCAACATTATCGGCAATGACCATTATGGCGACGGCCGTCTCCGCAAGGAAATGTACACGCGCGAAGCCGGCGGCATCCTCGGCTTTTTCCGCTCCAACGACAGCTACGACCCGGATCGCCTCGCCGCCGACCAGCAGAAGCTGCGTGCCTTCTACCTGACCGAGGGCTACGCCGATTTTCGTGTTGTTTCCGCGCTCGCCGAACTCACGCCGGACCGTAAGGACTTCGTCATTACCTACGTCGTCGAGGAGGGGCCGCGCTATAAGTTCGGCACGATCGATACGGAAAGCTCCCTCCGGGACCTTTCCTCGGACACCTTGCAAAAATTCATCAGGCTGCGTCAGGGCGACTGGTTTAACGCCAAGGCAGTCGAGGACGTCGTTACCTCGCTCAACGAGATCGCCGGGGCACAAGGCTACGCCTTCGCTGACATTTCGCCGACCTACGATCGTGATGCCGAAAACCACATCATGAGCATCCGCTTCAAGGTGAACGAGACGCCGCGAGTTTACGTCGAGCGCATCGACATCAGGGGCAACACGACCACTCGTGACAAGGTCATCCGGCGCGAGTTTCGCATCAACGAAGGCGATGCCTTCAACGCGCTGAAGGTTAAGCGCTCGCAAGACCGCCTCCAGTCGCTCGGTTTTTTCCAGGAAAAGCTTGAGGTAAAGCAGACTCAGGGCTCGGCGCCTGACAGGGTTATCCTGAGCACTGACCTGGAAGAAAAATCGACGGGTGAACTGCAGCTTTCGGCAGGCTACTCGAGCCTCGAGAAATTCATCGTCGCAGCCTCGATCCAGCAGCGTAACTTCATGGGGAAGGGCCAGGAAGTCGGCGCCGGGGTCAATTGGTCGCGATATTCACGCTCGGTGAACCTCAGCTTCACCGAACCCTATCTTTTCGACAAGAACGTGCTTCTCGGCGGCGAGATCTACCGTCGCGAGTATAACAGCTATCGCCAAACCTCGACGGATAGTCGCAACAACACTTATTCGCAGCAGAGCACGGGCGGCGGCCTGCGGCTTGGCTTCCCGGTGAACGAGTTCATAAGCTTCGGCACCCGCTACTCGCTCGTGAACGACAAGATCACGCTCGACGAGAGCACCTACTTCCTCGACGAGGATGGCGATGGTGTTAAGGAATGCTCGACGGTTCTGGCGGGCCGCTATCTTTGCGACCAGCTCGGAACGACCCTGAGTTCCGTCGTGGGCTATTCGCTGATTTTCGATAATCGGAATGGTATCCGCGCGACGCGTGGCCAGCGGTTCGTTTTCAGCCAGGATTTCGCGGGCCTCGGCGGCGACGCGAAATACATCCGGACCCGCGCGGACGCGACCAAGTTCTTCAGGCTGCCGAAGAGCTTCATCCTGTCCGTGCACGGCGAGGGCGGTTACATTCACCCGCTCAAGAGCGATCCCGAACCGGGCGTCGACGCTATCCGCCTGAGCGACCGTTTCTTCGGGCCGCAGATGCGCGGCTTCGACATCCGCGGAATTGGCCCGCGCGTGCAACGCGTCGCTTACGCCGATCTTACCGGCACCTTGGGCGATGAAGTTCGGGGCACTGACGCGATCGGCGGTCGCGCTTATTACATGGGCCGACTTGAGCTCGAAATTCCGGTCAGCAGCAATATCAAGAGCCTCGGCCTCCGTCCTTCGGCGTTTATCGATGTTGGCTCAGTCTTCAACCTGACCAAGCCGAACCTTGAAGACATCCGGGTTGTCTGCAACCCGAACAAGGCCGGGCTACCCGTGGTCTTCCGGCGCAATGGTGATGCCGACTTAACTTGCCCAGCTGACATTCCTGAACCGGGTGGTCCGGAAGCTCAGATCATTGACTATCGCGCCCCGCAACCGGGCTTCAAGGAATACTACCTCGGTGACTCGTGGAAGCCGCGCCTGTCCATTGGCGTCGGCGTCAACTGGGTATCGCCGTTTGGTCCACTGCGTATCGATATCGCCAAAGCCATCCTCAAGCAGGAAGGTGATGAAACGAAACTCTTCTCATTCAACGTAGGAACCCAATTCTAATGAAAAAAATTGCCCTTTCCCTCGCTGCCGCGGTGAGCACCCTTGCCGTGGCAGGCCCAGCTGTTGCCCAGCAGCGCCCGGTAGTCCTGGTCGTCGATACAGAGAGCATCGGAAACACATGTAGCGCTTGCAAAGCAGCCGCGGCCCAGATCCAGCAAAAGGAAGCGGCGCTCGCTTCCCGTGCCCAGCAGCTGCGCACGCAGCTTCAGACGGAAGGCAAGCCGATCCAGGATGCGCTGGACGCGCTTGGTGGCAAGCAGCCTGATGCTGCGCTTACGACGCGGATCACGGCCTTCCAGACCAAGGAGCGCAACGCGAACACGGAAATGCAAAACGCGCAGCGCACGCATCAGTCGATCCTCGCCAACGTCAACCAGCAGATTGCCGGCAAGCTCCTTCAGGTCGTCGAACAGATTCGTGCCCGCCGTGGCGCCTCGATCGTCGTTTCGAAGGGTGGCACTTTGGCCAGCGACACCAGCATCGACATCACCAGCGAGGCGCTGGCCGCCCTTAACCAGCAGCTGCCTGCTGTCAGCGTTACGCCCATGCCGCAGGCTCAGCAGACTCCGCAGACGAAGCCGCAGGGCCGGTGAGTCAAAACGAACAGGTCGCGACCGCCATCGGCCCGCTGGATGTCCGGCGGGTGATGGCGGCGCTGCCACATCGTTACCCGATGCTGCTCGTCGATCGCGTCGAGCGCATCATCCCCGACGTATCGATCACCGCGACCAAGGCGGTGACGATCAACGAAGGGTTCTTCCAAGGTCATTTTCCCGACCGTCCGATCATGCCGGGCGTTCTGATCGTCGAAGCACTGGCACAGGCAGCCGGCGTCCTCGCGGTTGAATCCCTCGGCCTCGCAGGCTCGGGAAAGCTCGTCTATTTCATGGCCATCGACGGTGCCAAATTCCGCCAGCCGGTAGAGCCGGGTGTACTGCTGACACTGGAGGTCGAGTTCGTTCAGAAACGAGCCACTGTCTGCAAGTTTGCCGGCCGTGCCTTGGTCGATGGCAAGCTCGCCGCCGAGGCCAATTTCACGGCGATGATCGCGGATCCGCCAGCAG
The DNA here is from genome assembly GCF_023516555.1 of Sphingomonas alba. Classification (GTDB taxonomy): domain Bacteria; phylum Pseudomonadota; class Alphaproteobacteria; order Sphingomonadales; family Sphingomonadaceae; genus Sphingomicrobium; species Sphingomicrobium album. The sequence goes on along the minus strand of NZ_JAMGBD010000001.1, from coordinate 284,060 downwards.
CCTAGGCGAGCGGCTGCCAGGCGCCGTCGCGGCGCTCCACACCGAATATTTCACCGATAACGCCGCTTTCCAGAAGGTCGCGACCGCCATCGGCCACGATCCTGCCACTGCTCATCATGATCAACCGGTCGGCAAACCGTCCGGCGAGGTCGAGATCATGTGCCGCAATAATGACCGTCTGGCCGCTTTCGCTGGCCAACGTCCGCAAGTGCTCCATCAGCTTCAGCTGCCAGAGCGGGTCGAGGTTGGCGACCGGTTCATCGAGCAAGGCTACTCTGGGCCGCGGCGCCAAGGCCCGCGCGATCAGGACACGAGTCCGCTCGCCAGTCGATAATTGGTCGATGCGTCGGTTGGCAAAGGCTTCCAGATCCAGGTCCGCGATAACCGGCCCGATTTCACCTTCGCCGCCAAGGCGGATCACGTCTGACGCGGTCAGCGGCCATTTGACGTCGCGGGAAGCCGGGAAAAAAGTGATCAGCCGTGGACGGACGGACGGCGGCGCGCGCCACGGATCAACGCCGTCGATCCTAACCCCGCCATCGCGGGTTCCAATGCCGGCGATAGCGTGCAGCAAGCTCGTCTTGCCACTGCCATTGGGGCCGATGAGGCAGGTCAGGGTTCCGGCATCGACTTCGAGCGAGGTTTGCTCGAGGCGGCCCGGAATGCAGAGGTTGCTGGCTACAAGGCGGCTCATCGGCCGAGCCTCCACCGCATGTGCACCACCAGCCATAGGAAAAATGGTGCGCCGAGTAGCGCTGTCACGACCCCGATGGGAAGTGTCCGGCCAAGCGGGGCAAGGCGTACCATGAGATCGGCTGCAAGAAGCAATGCGCCGCCGATCAGTGCCGCGGGGATGATGGCCTGACCGGGATGGCCGCCTGTAAGCCGCCGCGCGAAAGTCGGCGCGACGAGGCCGATGAATCCAATCGCGCCGGCGATGGCTACGCAGGCGCCGACGCCGATGGCCGTAAGCACTACCACCCAAATCCGCAGCCGGGCGACGTCATGGCCGAGGGACTGTGCGACCTCATCGCCAAGCGTCAGGCTGTCGAGTGCGCCTCGCAGCCGCGAAAGCAGCAGAATGACGACGACCGCGGGAATTGCCGCGAATGCCGCCTGGTTCAGGCTGCGGTCCACCAGCGACCCCAGCAACCAGTCGTAGGCGTCGTAGAAAGCGAACGGGGAGGGGGCGAGCGCAAGGGCGAGCGTCGTCAGTGCCCCCGCGAGCGCGCTGATCGCCAGCCCCGCGAGCAGGAGCGTCCCGGTTTCGGCTCGTGGGCCGGCCAAGACGAGGAGAAGCAACAATGCGGACAGGGCGCCGATCACGGAGCCAATCGACAGTGCGATCGGCGCCGAGAAGCCCAGGAGATAGGCGGTCACCACCGCGCCGAGCGCTGCGCCGCTGGTCGTGCCGGTAAGGTCGGGCGAGGCAAGGGGGTTGGCGAACAGGGCCTGCACCGCCGCGCCCGCCGCACCCAGCATTGCTCCGTACGTCAGCGCCAATAGCATTCGCGGCAGCCGCAACTCGACGAGGACCGCCCAGCCAAGTTGACGATCCCTGGCAAACAAATCGCCGAGCGCATCCCACGGCAGCACCAGGGACAGCAGGGCTGCCGCCATAAGAAGCGCGGCCAAGGCTAGCCAGGTTTTCACGGCGCGAACCGCCTCAGGCCATTGACCTCATCGATCATGGGCGGTCCCATGCAGGTCCAGGCACGCCCGTCGGTGGGGATCGTCCTGGACTTGTTGGTGCCCTTGGCCAGGGGGTGCATCATCCAGCGCTGCTCACCGGAATATTGACCGGCCCGATAGTCGCTTCGAAGCAGGATGGTAGGCGGACTAACGAGGAGTTGCTCGAGGGTGACGCGATCGCCCACCAACGGGCGCTGCCGGAAGCCCGCCAGCGCCATCCATTCCGCAGCCAGGCCGGTGGATGCGACGCTTCGCCCACCGCCGCCCAGCCAAATGGTATCGGGAAGGGTTGCCGGCCTGGTTCGCTTGAGTGCCTCTATCCTGGCGTTCAGCCGTTGCCCTTTCGCCGGATGGCCGACTGCGGCTGCAACCTTCGCGATAGCAGCCTCCATGTCGGACATAGCCTGTGGATAGGGCAAATCGATCACCCGGATACCGAGTTTGCGCGCGATATGCGCCTGGTCGCGAGCGCCTCCGCCCATGGTCAACACCAGTTCAGGATGTTGGCCGACCACTGAGAGCAGGCTGCCGTCATTCTTGGGATAACGGCGAGCCTGCTTCCAATCGGCATATTCGGATGGCTGCTGGGCGAGGTGTGTCACCGACACGATCTGTCCCGGCTCAGCAAGCGCAAGCAAGAGCTCGTCGGTGCACAGGTTCAGCGATGCGACCCGAAGGCCGGCGCTAGCGACCAAAAGCGACGCGAAGCCCGCCAAAAACGCTCCTCCCTTCGGTCTGGTAGCCGACCGCATCCTGATAGTCGGCATCGAATGCATTGTGGATGCGGCCGAACAGTTCCAACCTCTTGTCAATTCGCCACCCAATCCGAGCCGTGGCGAGCCAGTAGCTATCGAGACTCTCGAGCTCGAACGGGAAACTGTCCCGCCGGTCGAGATGCTTTCCCGTGTAGGCCAGCGATGCGCCATAGCTGAGACGGCCTCGCTGACCATCGGCGGAGACGAAACCGCTGTGTTTGGGACGGCGGAACTCGCGTTGCTCGGGCTGGCCGGCGATGACCTGCTGCGTGGCGTCCAGCCAGGCATAGCCAAGCGACAAGTTCAGCCAAGCTCCAGGCGACCAATGCATTTCCGCCTCAACGCCCTGCCGTTTGCTGGTTCCGTCGGCGTTGAGCACGCTGGTAAAGGTCGCGTTTTCGACGATCTCGTCTTCCAGCTTCTGGCGGAAATAGGTCAGCGACGCCCGGACGGGCCCCTGGCCATAGCGCGCCGAGACTTCCCAACCCTTTGACCGCTCCGGCTTCACCTCCGGATTGCCGGCATAGCCGTTGGGGAAAAAGCCGTAGAGGTCGGTAAAGCTGGGCTGGGCGATGCCTTCGCCCCAGGACGCCGCGATGCCAAAGCGGCCGCCAATTTTGAAAAGGGCGGACGCCCGCGCCGTGGTCGCATTCTTGAACCGGTTGAAGGCATCATGCCGCAGGGCAAGATCGGTCACCAGCCATCGGCTGAGTTCGGTCTGCCACTCGCCGGTCAAGGCGGTGTGACTGCGCGTCCGGTGCTGGTTCGTGGCGCCGAAGAAGGCTTCGTCGGAGGCACGATAGTCTTCCTTTTCGCCCTCCGCCGCCAGAGTCACGCGGTTGCGCAGAGCGCCGGCGTCGAAGGATCGCGAGACCTGTCCGCTCAAGGTCCAGCGCTTGGCTTCGGTCTCGTTCAGGAACGTGTCGTCGAGGAGGTTGCGATTGGTCGAGCCGAGGAGCGAGACGGCAAGGCGCGCGTCCCAAACCCGATCCTTGTGGGAGAGCCAGACCCGCCCGGCGGCAAGGCGGTTCTTGGTGTTGTCGAGCGTGTCGTCGTGGGAAAAGGTCTGGGAATTGAAGCCATCGAACTGGTTGCCGGCACGGACAGCGAAGCCGTTGACGCCGACCTCGTTTCCGCCACGGAGCGCCAACGCGGCCCGGCCCCGAAGAGTGACGTTCCAATAGCCATCGCGATCGCCATCGCCCGGCGTATCAAAGGCGTCGATGCCTTCGGATCCCTGAACACCCGCGCCCAGGGCCACGGTAAGCTCGCCGGTCTTAAACCCGCCATTGCCGGCGGCGCGGGTGAACTGATTGCTACCGTACTCGGCCACCCCCTCGGTTGCGGGGTCGGCGCTGCCGTCCACTGCAACGACGCCGCCGATCGCTTCCGACCCCCACAGGGCCGATTGCGGCCCGCGCACGATTTCGATCCGCGAAGCCAAATCGGCATTCAGCAATTCGAAGCGTGGTTCATTGGCGGCCGCGGGGTCGTTGGCACGGATGCCATCGATGAACAGCAATGTATGGTTGGCCTCGGCGCCGCGAATTCGCACCTGGGCCTGCGAACCATCGGTGCCACTGACGGACACTGAGGCAGAAGGCGTCAACCGTAAGAAGTCGAGCGTCAGCGGCTCACCGATCCGCTCGATAGTCGCACTATCGATAACATTTGTGCTGGCCGCCGTGTCGGATTGGGCCTGGTCGTTTCGGGAAGCCGTGACGATGACCGCCTGGTCGGTTGTGTTGATCGGTTGATAATCTAACATTTGCATCTCCTGTCCATGACTGTCGTCACGGAGGGATGCCTGACCGGGAATCGGACGTGCCCCACGCCCCACCGCTGACCCCGGCAGAAGGAACGGACGACGGACCAAGGCCAGTATCTGACTTGTCCACTACTCGAGGGCAGCGGCTTACAGTTGCGGGCACAGCACCGGTTTCGCACCGGTTTCCTGAAATCCCAGGTCCTGGTGTGCGGGCTAGATCGGAGCTGCCAAACTTGTCAAGCAAGCCCGCTTCCGCTAGGGGCGCCCGACACTTCGAGGCTGGTCGGAACCAGCCATCTCACGAGGAAACTGCAATGAAGTCCGGTACCCACCCCGATTACCACATGATCACCGTCGAAATGACCGACGGCACCAAGTTCCAGACTCGTTCGACCTGGGGCAAGGAAGGTGACACGATGCACCTTGAGATCGACCCCAAGGTCCACCCGGCCTGGACCGGCGGCACTCGCCAGGTTCAGGAAGGCGGCCGCGTTGCGCAGTTCAACAAGCGCTTCGGTGGTCTTACCCTCGGCAAGAAATAATCCAGTCTAAACAGTGATCCGCTCGGCTCCGACCATCGAGACCGAGCGGTTGATTCTGCGCGCCTGGGCCAAGGCCGATTTCCGGCCCTGGTTCGAAATCATGCAGCATCCTGAAGTGCACAAGCATTTCGGGCCCAATCCGTCAGGTCTTGAAGATATCTGGCGCCGCCTTGCCGCGGCCATAGGCGGCTGGCAGTTGCTCGGCTTCGGCACCTGGGCGGTCGAGCGCAAATCCGACGGCAAGCTCGTGGGCAACGTCGGCCTGTTCAACGCCTGGCGCGGGCTCGACCCCGAATTCGGCGAGGAGCCGGAAATGGGTTGGATCTTCGCGGCGGAGACGCACGGGCAGGGTTTGGCCTCGGAAGCCTGCCGAGCCGTGGTCGATTGGGGCGAGGCCAATCTTCGGCCGACGCCCTGGTGGGCAATCATCGCACCGGCGAACGAGCCCTCGCTAAAGCTCGCAGAGAAGCTTGGCTTCGAGAGGCTGCACGAGGATGACTATCACGGCGATCCGACCGTGATCCTGAAACGCCCCGCCTGGGCCTGATCTAGAAAGCGGATATGCCGGTGATCGCGCGCCCAAGAATCAGGGCGTGGACGTCGTGCGTGCCTTCGTAGGTGTTGACCGTCTCAAGGTTTGCCGCGTGGCGCATGACCTGGAACTCGGCGCTGATGCCGTTGCCGCCGTGCATGTCGCGGGCGACGCGGGCGATATCGAGAGCCTTGCCGCAATTGTTGCGCTTTAGGAGGCTGATCGTCTCCGGGATCAACTCGCCCGCCTCAAGCCGGCGGCCGATGCGCAGCGCTGCCTGCAGGCCAAGCGTGATCTCTGTGATCATGTTGGCGAGCTTGAGCTGGACGATCTGGTTGGAGGCGAGGGGCCGGTCGAACTGCCTGCGGTCGAGCGTATATTGGCGCGCGGCCGCATAACAGGCCTCGGCAGCGCCCATGGATCCCCAGCCGATGCCGTAACGGGCGCGGTTCAAGCAACCGAACGGTCCCTTCAGGCCGGAGACGTTGGGCAGGAGGGCATCCTCGCCAACTTCGACCTCGTCCATCACGATCTCGCCGGTGATCGAAGCGCGAAGCGACAGCTTCTCCTTAATCTTCGGCGCGCTGAGCCCCTTCATGCCCTTCTCAAGCACGAAGCCGCGGATTTGGCCGCCATGCTCTTCGGATTTCGCCCAGACGACGAAGACATCGGCGATCGGCGAGTTGGTGATCCACATCTTCGAGCCGGAGATGCGGTAGCCGTTGGTCGTCTTCACCGCCTTGGTACGCATGCCGCCCGGATCGGAGCCGGCGTCGGGCTCCGTCAGGCCGAAGCAACCGACCAGTTCGCCCGCTGCAAGGCCCGGCAGGTACTTCTTTCGCTGCTCCTCCGAACCGTAAGCATAGATCGGATACATAACGAGGCTGGACTGGACCGACATGGCCGAGCGATAGCCGCTGTCGACGCGCTCAACTGCGCGGGCAATCAGGCCATAGCTGACATAGCCTAGACCGGCGCCGCCATATTCATGTGGGATCGTCGCGCCGAGAAGGCCAAGCCCGCCCATTTCGCGCAGGATCTCGCGGTCGAAATTCTCGTTGAGATACGCCTCGGTGACACGCGGCTGCAGCTTCTCCTGGGCGTAAGACTCCGCGGTATCCCGGACCAGCCGCTCGTGATCGTCGAGCTGGTCGTCGATGGCGAAGGGGTCTGCCCAGTCGAATGGCCTGATCTGTGGTTCGCCCACTTGCCCGTAACTCCCGCGTATGAATGGATTTCGCGGCCTTTAGCGGGCAATTCGTTACGCGGCTAGACGAGCCTCAATTGCCTTGGCCTGCGCTCGCCTGCGCACCCGCGCCACCGAAAGTCCGCTTGATGGTCAGGCCGAGGTTCAGGTGCCGATTCCGCTCCCGGAACTCATCGACAATGAACGGGTTCGAGTCCGCCCTGTTCGGGAAGTAGATCTGCCGGTCGCGCGCGCCATGCGTGTTGATCGCATTGTCGATGTCGAACGTGATGGAGGTGCGCTTGTCCGGCCGGTACTCGACGAACGCCGATGCATAGGGCTGGGTGTTGAAGTTCGTGTCGAACTCGTCCGTTCGATAGAAGGTAAAGCGATCGCGATCGGATAGGTCGAAGCCGTAGGACCATGAGCCTTTGTCCCGGCGGATCGAGACGCTCCACTGCCACTCGGGGTAGAAATCGCTGAAGTTCCTTTTGTCGCCGGAAATCGGGTCTTCGACCCGTGTCTTCTGCACCTGCGCGAAGACCTTCAGCCGAGTTCCGGACAGGCCAATCAACTTGTCGAGCGGGGCATCGACCGTCAGTGCCGCGAAGGCCCTCTTGCCGGTACCGATGTTGCCCGGCGCGTCGAAACAGAATGACGCGTCACCCGGATGATCGGGGTCGCAGATCAGCACGCGATCCTGGAACATGCTGATGTTGTCGTAGCCGAGATCGATCTTGACCTGCCCATCGCCAAGCAAAGGATGGTCAGCGGTCGCGCGAAATTCCCAGGTGCGCTGCGGCTCCAGATTGGCGTTGCCGGCGTTGACGCGGTCGGTTGAGAGCTCCGCCGCGGTGACGAAATCGAAGAAGTTGAGCTGGGCGACAGTGCGCTTGACCGAGAATTGCGTGTGCCACTTGCCGCCCGGCTTCCAGTCGATCGTCAGGCTGGGCTTCCAGAACTGGAGCCTGCGGTCGGCCTCGGCATCGCCATTCACTGTCAGGTGCGAGAATTCGTAGCGGACGCCGCCATCGACGCGCAGGTTCGGATTAAGCTGCTTGCCGATGTTGACGAAGGCCTCGCCTCGCTTTTCCTTCACGGTAGCGCTGGTGACCGGAAGCGGGTGCGGCGTTAGGGTGCCGTCTTCCTCGACATCGAACAACTCGGTCGTGTTGTCGAGCGTGTTGAGGGCCGCCTCAAAGCCTGTCTCGAACGAGAATCCTGCAAGATTCTGCCGCGACCAGGTGAGGCGACCGATGGTCTCGTTGCGGTCAGCGACTTGGGTCTGCTCGAATCCTCCGACACGAACCGCGCCATCCTCCACCAAGCCATTCCGCAGGATGTAACTGTCGAAATTATCCACGTTCCGGCGGGTTGCCAGGCCGAGCAGCTTGATCGCGCCACCCGCCAGCGGCCGCGTAATGTCACCGCCAAGCTCGAAGGAACCCTGGTCATAATCCTGGATGAGATTGTCGTCGCGTGGGTCCTCGCCAGTCACGGTGACGCGGTTGCGCTGATAAAGGTCGAACTGGCCCGGCGACCAGCGTGCGTTGACGTGGATCGACTTGTCCGCCGCCCGTTCGAGGGCCCAGCTGGCCGATATATATGGGTTGAAGTCGTGATAGCTGTTGAACTTGCGGCGGTGCTCAAGAAGGTCACCGGTCACGAGCGGCGGCGTGATGTCGCGGATCGTGTCCGTGCCTTCTTCATGATTGACGTTGTTGTTGAAGCCCGCCGACAGGTTGATGGTCGAAGCTCCGCGCCGGATCAGCGCCGAAACCGATCCGTCCGGATTGACCGCGCCGGTGTAGAGCCGCCGGAGCGAGCCGGTGATATTGCCGTCGATCCCGCCTTCTGCCGACAGGATGACGTTCAGGACCTGGTTCCTGGTCGAATAATCGGCACCATAGAGATCGCCGGGGCCGACCTCGACGCGGACAACCCTGCTGGCGGGGATTTTCTGCAGGATGTCGTTGAGATTCTCCGACTTCGAGCTCGGGCGCTGGCCGTTGATGACGACATTGCCCGCCGCCCCGCTGAACCCGCGGATCGACTGGTCGCCGAAGTCGATCTGGAAGCCGGGGACCTGCCTCGCGATATCGAGCGCGTTACGCGGCGCATATTGGGCGAAGAAACTCGCCGGATAGACGGTGGTCCGCGATGAGGAGGATGTCGTCGCGGGGGCAGGGGCATCGCCCGACGCTTGCGCAAAAGCGGGAGTGGCCATTACGGCGGCCAGTGCGAACAGGCTGGTACGAGCCCGGTACGTTTTCATCGGAATTTGCCCCTGTATTGTTCGCCTAAGACACTAAGGCGGCGTGTACGATTACACTAGTAGTCTTCGACCAACCGACGAACGGTTCTGCCTGAAGACCTGCGATGCCGATGAAGCGGAGAATTGCTCGGCAATTCCCCCACTGGACGGATTGGGTGATGGCGGAGAGGGTGGGATTCGAACCCACGGTGAGCGTAAACCCACGGCGGTTTTCAAGACCGCTGCCTTAAACCACTCGGCCACCTCTCCGGGCGGGAAGGCAAAAAAGAAGTGCCAACCCGCGGTTCATCATTTTGGGCCTATCGCTTGTCGGGGCGGGCCGTGCAAGGCGTGCGGCGAACCAATTGGCGAAGAACCGCGTTGAAAGGCTAGCAGACTGAATAATGAAGCGGGTCGGGACCTTGTTGTTGCGTGGCGTATTGGCTGTCGTGGGCTCATCCATTGGAATGACTGCCTCTGCGCAGCTGGACCCTTTGGCGCCCTTGCCCGAGTCCAGGTCTCCGCCGACCCAACAACTGGTACCGGTGGTGCCCGTCGCGACAAGCCTCGCCCCTCAGGTTTCGACGGGTTTCGAAGCCTATAGGCAGCGCCTGACCTACATCGCCCGCAGCGGCGGCATCAGCGAAGCGACGATTGCCGCCATCGTGCCGTACCTCCAGCTCAACAACCGCGTGATCCGGCTCGACCGCGGACAGCCCGGCGCCGTCGGCAACACAAGCTACACCCCGCCCTTCGCGCCCTATCGCCGCGAGCATGTGACCTCCGACCTGATCAACAGGGGGCAGAGCCGGTACCGGGACCTTTGGCCCTGGCTCTCTCGCGTCGAACAGCGCACCGGCGTCCCGGCCTCGGTGATGATGGCGATCTACGGCCATGAGACCAGCTACGGCAGCGTCACCGGCGGCTTCGACATCATCGAAGCGCTGGCGAGCCTCGCATATGAGGGCAGGCGCCGACCTTTGTTTGAAAGCGAATTCGTCGCGGGCCTGAAGCTGATCGACATGGGCATCCCGCGCTGGCGCCTGAAGGGCAGCTATGCCGGCGCAACCGGCTACCCGCAGTTCATGCCTTCTACCGTCATACGCCTGCGGGCCGACGGGGATGGCGACGGCAAGGCGGAAATCTGGTCGAACCAGGTCGATGGCCTCGCCTCGATCGCCAACTACCTCAAGGACGCTGGCTGGAAAGCGGGCGTTCCCTGGGGAATCCCTGTCAGAGTACCGTCGATCCTCGATCGCAATTCCATCCGCAATACCGTGGCCGCGACCGAATGCCCGCGCGTCCATGCTCGTCACAGCCGCCCGATGACCATGGCCCAGTGGCGGGCGCTCGGCGTGACGCCATACAGCCAGAGCATCCCCGATAACGAAACCGCGACGCTACTGGAGCCGGACGGGCGGGGACAGACCGCTTACCTGCTGACCGGCAACTACAAGGCGATCCTCAAATATAATTGTTCGAATTTCTACGCTTTGTCCGTGGGTTTGCTCGCAAACGCTATCGTCGGCCGCTAAAGCTCTTCGAGTCCACGCCTCCAAGGGATTCGAGCCTCATCCATGATCCGCGCTTCGCTGCTTGCCGCCGTTTCCGTTTCGCTTCTCGCAGGCTCCGCGCCAGCCAAGGCACCGCCTTTCGATACTCCGGCCAAGGTCGCCTATCTGATTGACCTGTCGTCAGGCGCGGTTTTGCTGTCGAAGAATGCCGACGTTCGCATGCCGCCGGCATCGATGGCTAAGATGATGACCACGAATGTCGCGTTCGAGCTCATCCGCAAGGGCGACCTCAAGGCCGACAAGATGTGCACCGTGCGGCCGGAAACATGGCAGAAATGGCACGGCCCGCAGGCCGGCTCGACCATGTTCCTCTCGCCCGGAGAGCAGGTCAGCGTCGATGAACTGCTGAAGGGCATCATTACCCTGTCGGGCAACGACGCCTCGGTCGTGCTCGCCGAGTGCATCGCCGGGACCGAAGACGCTTTCACCAATGTGATGAACGAGAACGCCAAGCGCCTCGGCCTCACAAACAGCCATTTCGGCACCGCGAACGGCTGGCCGGATGAGGGGCGGACCTATGTGACCGCTCGCGACCTCGCCACCCTGGCCCGCGCCGAGATCGAAAACTATCCCGACCTCTACAAGAAATATTACAGCCTGGTCTCCTACACTCACGGCAAGACATTGGGCTCGGGGGCCGACATTACCCAGGCCAACCGCAACCCGCTGCTGGGCCGCGTGCCTGGCGCCGATGGCCTCAAGACCGGTCACACCGACGAAGCGGGGTACGGCTTCACTGGCTCAGCGGTCCAGAATGGCCGCCGCCTGATCATGGTCGTAGCCGGGCTCGACTCTTACAATGGCCGGATCGAGGAATCGGTTCGCATGATGCAGTGGGGCTTCAACGCGTGGCAGGCCCAACCTTTGTTCAAAAAGGACACAGTTCTCGGCACCGCCAAGGTCCAGATGGCCGGGTCCGGCGAGGTCGACCTCGTCGCCCCCCGCGACCTGGCCATCACCATCCCCGCCGGCGTGCTCTCCAAGGTGCAGGGCATGAAGGTCCGCTACAACGGACCCGTGAAAGCGCCGATCGCCAAGGGCCAGCATATTGCAGATCTCGTCGTCATGACCTCGGACTCTGGGGAGCAGGTGATGCCGCTCGTCGCCGCCAACGATGTCGGCGAAGCCGGCTTCTTCGCCCGTATCTGGATCGGGTTGAAACAGCTCTTCGGAATGGCCTGACCCTTGCCGAGGGGGCGGTTCATCAGCCTCGAAGGCGGGGAGGGGGCCGGGAAGTCGACCCAGCTCAAGGCCCTCGCCAACGAGCTTCGCAAACGGGGCCTCGAAGTCGTCGAGACCCGCGAGCCGGGCGGCAGCGAGGGTGCGGAGAAGATCCGTGAACTTCTCCTGACCGGCTCCGAGGAACGATGGGGGCCGCGGGCAGAGGCACTCCTGTTCGCCGCTGCGCGAGCTGATCACGTCGACAAGACCATCCGGCCGGCACTCGAGGCGGGGCAATGGGTGATTTCCGATCGCTTCATCGACAGTTCGCTTGCCTATCAGGGCGGCGCTGGCGGCCTCGGCATCGATGCGGTTCGCGCCATCAATGCCTTCGGGATCGATGACTGCTTCCCTGACCGCACCCTGGTTCTGGCCCTCGCCGAAGGCGGCGCTCGCGCACGCGCACGAGACAACCACGTCGGAGACCGCATCGGCGGCCGTCCGGAGAATTATCATCAGAAGGTAGACCTGGGCTTTCGCGAGATCGCCGCCGAAGAGCCTGAACGTGTGCGGATCATCGACGCATCGGGTGAGCCCGACGAGGTGACTGGGCGCCTACTTGAGGCGGTCGCGGACCTGCTGCCGTGATCCTGGGGCAGGAAAAGGCTGTCGATCAATTTTTCAGCGCCTGGAAATCGGGCGCCATGCACCATGCCTGGCTGCTTACGGGCCCTCGTGGCGTCGGCAAGGCCAGTTTCGCTCTGGCCGCCGCCGAGCGCGTCCTCGCTGAAGCCGCGGGGCCACCATTCGACGCACCGGGGATCGAAACTCCAGAGGATCACCCCGTCGGCCGCCTGGTCGCCGCCGGCAGCCACCCCGATTTTCGCCTGCTCGAGCGTATCGAAAACAAGAGCGGCACCGGGCTTGCCCGCAATATCAGCGTCGACCAGGTCCGCGAGCTTGGTGAGCTATTCACGGTGACACCGGCTTTGTCGCCTTGGCGCGTAGTCGTGATCGACACGGTCGACGAGCTTGAGGCTTCCGGCGCCAACGCCCTGCTCAAGATGTTGGAAGAGCCGCCGGCAAACTGCCTATTCCTGCTCGTCAGCCATGTGCCGGGCAGGCTGCTGCCGACCATCCGTTCGCGCTGCCGTCGCCTTGATTTTCAACCGCTTGGCGATGACGCCATGACGTCAATTCTGGAAGCGGAGTTGCCCGGATTGAGCGCCGCCGAGCGCGAAAAGCTCATTCCTCTGGCGGACGGTTCGGTCAGCAAGGCGCTCGCTTACGCAGCGCTCGACCTGGCCCCGCTCGAAAGCCAGGCGCTGGCGATCCTTCGTGAGGGCGATCGCGACAACGCCAAGCGCTCCAAGCTTGCCCAGTCCCTCTCCGGCAAGGCTGCAGCGGAACGCTATCACGCATTCCTCGAGATGGCGCCGACCCTGATTGCTCGCGAAGCCCGCAGCCTCGACGGAGCGGCTCGCCGCCGCGCGCTCGATGCCTATGAGCGCGCCTCCGAAACCAGCCGTATTGCCCCGCGCCTCTCGCTGGACGCGGCGGCCACAGTCTTCCAGCTGGGAAGCATCCTCGCCTCGGTTGCCCCTTCTGCAGGGCGCGGCTAGTGGCTTCGGCAATGGCCGAGCCCTTCTACATCACCACCGCGATCAGCTACCCCAACGGCAAGCCGCATATCGGCCACGCTTATGAGGCGATTGCCGCCGACGTCATCGCCCGCTTCCAGCGTGCCCAGGGTCGCGACGTGCGGTTCCAGACCGGCACGGACGAGCATGGCCTGAAAATGGCCCAGGGCGCTCGCAACAAGGGCATCGAGCCGCGCGCCTTTGCTGACGAAATGTCGCCGCTTTTCCAAGAGATGTGCGATACTCTTAATGTGTCATATGACCGTTTTATTCGCACGTCGGAGGCCGACCATTATCGCGCCAGCCAGGCGATCTGGAAGGCGATGGCGGAGAGGGGAGACCTCTACCTCGACCGCTACGAGGGTTGGTACTCGGTCCGCGACGAAGCCTATTACGAAGCCGAGGAGCTGACCGACGCGGAGGACGGCAGCAAGCTGTCGCCGCAGGGCACGCCGGTTGAATGGACCGTCGAAGAAAGCTGGTTCTTCCGCTTGTCGAAGTACCAGCAGCCGCTTTTGGACCTCTATGCTGCCAATCCAGACTTCATCCAACCGGAAAGCCGCCGCAACGAAGTCGTGCGCTTCGTCGAAGGCGGGCTCAAGGATCTCAGCATTTCGCGCACCAGCTTCGACTGGGGCGTGCCGGTGCCGGGCAGCGACAACCATGTCATGTACGTCTGGCTGGATGCGCTCACCAATTACATCACCGGCCTCGGCTATCCGGACGAGACCGAGCTCTGGAAGCGCTACTGGCCGGCCAACGTTCACCTGATTGGCAAGGACGTCGTTCGCTTCCACGCCGTCTACTGGCCGGCCTTCCTGATGTCGGCGGACATTGCGCTGCCGAAGACGGTCTACGGCCACGGCTTCCTGCTCGCCCGCGGCGGCGAGAAGATGTCGAAGAGCGTCGGCAATGTCGTCGACCCCATCGAACTGGCCGAGCGCTTTGGCGTCGACGCCCTGCGCTATTTCCTCCTACGCGAGGTCACGTTCGGCCAGGACGGCAGCTACAGCGCCGAAGCCATCGTCAATCGCGTCAATTCCGAGCTCGCCAACAGCTTCGGCAACCTCGCCCAGCGTACCTTGTCTATGATTTTCAAGAATTTGGACGGCGTCATCCCTGCTGCCGGTCATGCTGACGAAGACCGGGCTCTCCTCGATGTGGTCGAACAGGCCTGCAACAAGCTGACGGACGAATTTCACGGTTTCGCCTTCTCGGCCGGACTTGAGGCCTGGATGAACGCGGTTTTCGCCTGCAATGCCTATGTCGACACGGCCGCGCCCTGGGCGCTCCGCAAGACGGATCCGGCCCGCATGACGGATGTACTCGGGACATTGGTGGTCGCCATTCGGCAGCTGGCGGTCGCCGTGGCGCCAATCGTGCCGGCATCAGCTGACAAGCTCCTCACTCTGATCGATAGCGGTCAAGGGGGACAGCCGATTGCCCAGCCCCAGCCGATCTTCCCGCGCCTTGAACTGCCGGAAGAAGAGGCCGCATGAGGCTGATCGACAGCCATTGCCACCTCAATTACGAAGGCCTTGCTGAGCGCCAGCCCGAAGTTTTGGCCAATGCCCGCGCCGCCGGCGTCACCGGTTTTCTCAACATCTCCACGCGCCAGCGCGAGTGGAATGACGTCATCGCCGTTGCCGAGGCCAATGAGGACGTCTGGGCCACGGTCGGCGTCCATCCGCACGAGGCGGACGCGCATCCGGACCTCGGCGCCAAAGCGCTGGTCGACGCCGCATCACATCAGCGTGTGATCGCGATCGGCGAATGCGGGCTCGATTACTATTACGACAAATCCGACCGCCAGGCACAGCGTGAGGGGTTTCAGGCGCACATCGAGGCCGCAAGAGCCACCGGTCTCCCGCTCGTAGTCCACACCCGCGATGCGGAGGACGACACGGCCGACATGCTGGAACAAGCCGTGAACGCAGGCGGGGTGAGGGGAGTACTGCACTGCTTCACCGGCAGCCAGGAACTCGCCCGCAAGGCGCTGGATATCGGCTTCTTTATCTCGCTCAGCGGCATCGTGACCTTCAAGAACGCGCAGGATCTTCAGGAAACGGCGAAGATCATCCCGGATGACCGGCTGCTGGTCGAAACGGATTCGCCGTTCCTTGCGCCGGTCCCGCATCGTGGGAAGAAGTGCGAGCCTGCATTCGTGGCCGATACCGCTCGTTTCGTGGCAGGCCTGCGCGGCGTCGATGTTGAGACGCTTGCTGAGCAAACTACCGGCAACTTCTTCAAACTCTTCAGCAAAGCCTGCCCCGAGCGAGGTCGAGGGGCGGCATGAAAATTCGCATCCTGGGTTGCGGGACGTCGACCGGCGTGCCGCGGCTCGGAACCGGTTGGGGCGCGTGCGACCCCGAAGAGCCCAGGAACCGGCGTCTGCGCTCCTCAATCCTACTCGAAAGCGGCGGCGAGACCCTGCTTGTCGATTGCGGGCCTGACTTGCGTGAACAGCTGTTGACCGCTGGCGTCGAAAGCATCGATCGGGTTCTGGTCACCCACGATCACGCCGACCATTGTCACGGCATCGACGATTTGCGGCCAATCGCCCAGGCGAAGGGCGGTCCGGTGCCGCTACTGGCGCGTGCCGACGTCCTTGACCGCCTGGAGCAACGTTTCCGCTACATCTTCATCGACACGCGTTTCTACCGTCCGGTCATGCAAGCAACGCCAATCCAGGGCGATCTGAGCGTGGGCGAGGCGATATTGCGGTTCGTCGATCAGCCACACGGAGGCATCACGTCGCTCGGCATGCGGGCGGACGAGGGCGGCTATAGCGCCGGCTACGCCATTGATTTCCATGAAATGACGGATGAGATGTTCGGCATGTACCGCGGCCTCGACCTGTGGATCTGCGATTGCCTGCGCCGCGCACCGCATCCGACCCATGCCCACCTCGACGCGGTCATCGGTTGGGCCAAGGACCTTGGCGTCGGACAATTGCTCCTCACGCACCTCGATAACAGCATGGATTACAAGACGTTATCAGCGGAACTGCCCGATTGGGCCGCACCCGCCTATGACGGGCAGGAGGTCGTTCTGGCATGACCAATGACGTCATGCTCGGAGGGCTTTATCTCCTGATGGCCGCCATGCTGGTCCTCGGCGGGCTGATGTCACGCCGGGAGCCCTTGGCAAAGCTGGCCGTCATGGGGCTGGCCTGGGTGGCGATCTTCGCCGGCGGCTTCGTGCTTTTCACGTTTCGCGACAATCTCGGTTGGGTTGCGCAGCGTCTCCGTGCCGAAGCCACGGGCACGCCAGTCGAAGTCGGCCAGACCCTGCGCATCCCAATGGCGATCGACGGGCATTTCTGGGTCACGGCCCGGATCAACGGCCATGACGTCAAATTCCTGGTCGATAGCGGCGCGACGATGACCACGATCGGGATGAAGACCGCCCGGGATGCGAACGTATCCGTCGATTCTGGCCGCGATCAGCTCGTCCGCACAGGCAACGGCATGGTCCGCGTGGCCAGCGGGTCCGCCGAAACCGTCGAGATTGGGCCAATCGTTCGCCAGGGGATGCAGCTCCACGTCACGCAGGACGACGATTTGAATGTGCTTGGCATGAACTTCCTGTCGTCATTGCAGCGGTGGGGCGTCGAGGGCCGGTGGCTGGTGCTGCAGCCATGATTCGCCGCAAACCCCCTCTGAGTGCCTCTACACTTTACATAATGCATATTATCAGACTTACAGATTATAGAGAGAAAGGGCCTCTTCGTGCCTCTTGAGCGGCTCATCGAGATCATGCGGCGGCTTCGCGATCCGAAGACCGGTTGTGAATGGGACAGCGTGCAGACTTTCGCGACCATCGCGCCCTACACGATCGAGGAAGCCTACGAAGTCGCCGACGCCATCGCCCGCGACGACATGGATGCGCTCGCAGACGAACTCGGCGATCTACAGCTCCAGGTCGTCTTCCATGCCCGCATGGCCGAAGAAGCCGGCTACTTCACGCTGGACGACGTCGTCGACCGCATTTGCTCCAAGATGGAGCGCCGCCACCCGCACATCTTCGGCAACGCGGCCGAAGGCGGCCATCACCTCTGGGAGATCATCAAGGCCGAGGAACGCGCGCAAGACCCCGACAAGAGCGCTTTGGCCGGCGTTGCCCTTGCGTTGCCGGCCCTCGAACGGGCCGCCAAACTGCAGCGCCGCGCTGCGCGCACCGGCTTCGACTGGCCCGACGCCAGCGGCCCACGCGCCAAGATCGATGAGGAACTGGCCGAGCTCGAGGCGGAGACAAGCCATGACCGCAAGCTGGAGGAAATGGGCGACCTTCTATTCGCCGTCGTCAATCTCGCACGCCATCTCAACATTGAACCGGAAGCGGCGCTGCGCGAAGCCAATCGCAAGTTCGAACGCCGCTTCCGCACCATCGAGGCCGAGCCTGGCTTCAACGACATGGATCTCGATCAGATGGAAGAACTCTGGGTGAAGGCAAAAGCGGCTCAGAGCGCCTGAAATCGTGCCCAATTGTCGGGCGACAAACGCACCGCCACCTGCATCACGTCATCACTGACTTGTTGATCGAGCACCTCACCGCGCGAATGCAGCCATGCCAGCCGCTCACCATCGGTGACCGGCAACGTCAG
Organism: Sphingomonas alba; assembly: GCF_023516555.1. Taxonomy (GTDB): domain Bacteria; phylum Pseudomonadota; class Alphaproteobacteria; order Sphingomonadales; family Sphingomonadaceae; genus Sphingomicrobium; species Sphingomicrobium album. The sequence continues at coordinate 266,350 of NZ_JAMGBD010000001.1, read as the reverse complement.
CCGATGCACTTCCGATCCCGCCTGCAGGCGCTCGGAAATGGCGTCGCGAAGCCTGTCCAGCCCCTCTCCCGTCAGTGCTGAGATGGCGACGACATCCTCGCGGCGGGCGACCTCATTGAGCATCGCCTCACGCGCGGCCGGCTCCAAGGCGTCGATCTTGTTCCATACCTCAAGCCGTGGGGGCGCATTCTGTCCGGCCAGGCCCAATGTCTCCAGCACCGCCTCGACATCCGCCGCCTGCGCATCGCTATCCGGATGCGCCAGGTCGCGGACGTGAAGGATGAGATCCGCGGCGACCACCTCTTCCAGCGTCGCGCGGAATGCTGCGACCAGCTCCGTTGGCAGGTCCGATACGAAGCCGACCGTGTCCGACAGGATCGCCTTGTCGAACCCCGGCAGGCGGATTTCGCGCAAGGTCGGATCGAGCGTCGCGAACAGGAGGTCTTCCGCCATTACCGTGGCCCGCGTCATCCGGTTGAAAAGGGTGGATTTACCGGCGTTCGTATAGCCGACCAGGGCAATCACCGGCCATGGCGCCCGTTGCCGCCGGTCGCGGTGCAGCCCGCGTGTCCGCTTCACTTGCTCCAGCTCGCGCCGGATCTTGGCCATCCGATCGCGTATCAGGCGCCTGTCGGCCTCGATCTGCGTTTCACCCGGACCGCCAAGGAAGCCGAATCCGCCGCGCTGGCGCTCGAGGTGGGTCCAGCTCCGCACCAGGCGCCCGGCCTGGTAGTCGAGGTGGGCCAGTTCCACCTGCAGCCGCCCTTCCGCCGTCGCTGCCCGCTCGCCGAAAATTTCCAGGATCAGGCCCGTCCGATCGATCACCTTCGCCTTGGTGACGTCCTCCAGGCTCTTCTGCTGTACCGGAGAAAGGGCCGCGTCGACAATCAACAGTCCCGCTTCGTTCTCCTCGACCATCTCGGCGATGGCCTCGGCCTGCCCTTTTCCGAACAGCGTCGCGGGCCGCGCCGCACGCAGGCGGAACGCCCGACGGTCGACAACATCGATGCCGATCGCCTCGGCAAGGCCGGCAGCCTCATCGAGCCGCGCCTCGGCGCTGCGCAGATTCTTCGCGGATCCGTCATCGGGAAGGGCAAGCACGGCGCGCTCGCCGCGGGTGATTCCGGCTTCGTCGCTACGGTTGAAGACGCTCAGGCGGTGTCCCCTTCGCCTTCTCCCTCGCCGCCATGGCCCGCCAAATCGAGCGGATGCGCCGGCTGCAGGGTTGAGACGGCATGCTTGTAGACGATCTGCACCTGCCCGCCGCGCTCCAGCAGGATGGAAAATTGGTCGAAGCCCTGGACGGTCCCTTGCAGCATCACGCCATTGACGAGGAAGATCGTCATCGGTTCCTTCTGGCGATGCGCGGCGGCGAGGAACACATCCTGCAACGCCGGCTTCTTGCCTTCCGCTACCGTAGGCTGCGGCAATCCTTCTGGCACGGACGTCGGCATGATGGTCGAAATGGCATGCTTGTAGAGCAACTGCGCCCCACCATCACGGCGAAGCAGCATCGAAAAAGCGTCGAACCAGGTGATGATGCCCTGCAGCTTGACGCCCTTCATCAGGAAGATCGTCACCGGCGTCTTTGAACGCCGGACGCTGTTGAGGAACTGGTCCTGCAGGCTCATCGCCTTGTCGGCCACCTTGATCTCCTATTCGTCGAAGTCGCGCTTGTCCCCAAGGCCCAACGCTTTCAGCTTCCGGTGGAGAGCCGAGCGCTCCATACCGATGAACGAGGCGGTGCGCGAGATATTGCCCGAGAAGCGGCGGATCTGGATGCGCAGATATTCACGTTCGAAGCTCTCACGCGCCTCGCGCAGCGGCGATCCCATGATGGCGATGGACGTGGTGTTGATACTCCCCGCCCCCTGCCCCTCGACGATTTCCGGCGGCAACAGGTCAATCTCGATACACTCCACGCGGTCGCTCGGCGCCAGGATGAGCGTCCGTTCGATGATATTCTTCAGCTGGCGGACGTTGCCAGGCCAGTCATGGGCCTGCAGCGCGGCAATCGCTTCCTCGGAAATGCTCGGAGGAACAATGCGGCGCTCGGCGGCGAAGCGGGTCAGGAACTGGTTCACCAGGTCGGGGATGTCTTCACGGCGCTCCCGGACCGACGGAATGCGGACCGGTACGACGTTGAGGCGGTAATAGAGGTCCTCACGGAAGCGTCCGGCGGCGATTTCGTCCTGCAGGTCGCGAGAGGTTGCGCTGAGGACGCGCACGTCGACCTTGACCGGCCTCTGCCCGCCAACCCGGGTGTAGCTCTGGTCGGTCAACACCCGCAGCATCTTCGCCTGGGTCGTCAGAGGCATGTCCGCAATCTCGTCGAGGAAAAGCGTGCCGCCGTGCGCCTGCTCCAGCAGGCCCGGCCGGGCGACGCCCTCGTTCTCGGAGCCGAAGAGCTCTTCTTCCATCCGTTCCGGGCTCATCATAGCCGCCGAAACGGTGATGAAAGGCGCCGATGCGCGCGGGCTCCAATTGTGGATCATGCGCGCGGCGATTTCCTTGCCGACGCCGGCAGGCCCGGTGATCAGCACGCGGCTTCCCGTCGGCGCCACCCTCTTCAGCGTGGCGCGCACCGTGTTGATGCTGACCGAACTGCCGCCAAGATAATCGTCGGTGGCGAATTGCTGGCGAAAGGCCGCATTTTCCCGCCGCAGACGGTCGGTTTCTGTCGCCCGCCCGACAAGATGCAGCAACTTCCCAGCTTCGAACGGCTTTTCGATAAAGTCGACGGCGCCCTCACGGATGGCGGCGACGGCCGTGTCGAGATTGCCGTGGCCGGAAATCATGATCACCGGCAGCGTCGGGTCGCGGCTCTTCATCGCCTCCAGGAGCTGAAGGCCATCGAGGCGGGAGCCCTGTAGCCAGACATCCAGCAGGACGAGGCTCGGCCGGCGGTCCTCGACGGCGTCCAGCGCGCTTGTGCTGTCGGCGGCGGTGCGGACGGTATAACCTTCGTCTTCCAGGACCCCGGCGACCAGTTCCCGGATATCGGCCTCATCGTCCACTACCAACACTTCGAGCGCCATCAGCCCTGGTCCTCCTCATCATATTCGCCGTCATCGCCGCGGCGCGGCCCAGCATCTTCGCCGGTTTCGGCTGTGTCCTCTCCCGCCAACACCGCCAGGCGGTGGACGTCGAAGGCAATGCGGACATGCGTGCCTCCGCCCGCACGGTCGAGAAAGGCGATTTCGCCCATATGTTCTTCGACGATCTTCTTGACGATCGCGAGGCCGAGACCGGTCCCTCTCACGCGGGTCGTCATATAGGGTTCGGTCAACCGCTCGCGCTCTTCGGGCAGGCCGACACCCGTGTCCATCACATCGATGACCACCTGCTCCTCGGTCTCGCGAACCTTGAGTTCGACCTTGTCGCCTTCGAAGCTGACATCGCCGCGATTCCGTCTGGCTTCAATGGCTTCCACCGCATTCTTGACGACATTCGTGAGCGCTTGCGCCAGCTGGCGGCGGTCACAGACAAGACGGATGTCGGCATGCGGGGGGTCGATGGAGAAAGTCATGCCGGGATGCGCGACTTCGTGCAGGAACAGGGCGGCCCGGGCAATCTCGTGGACATTCTCTTCGCGGAACACTGGTTTCGGCATGCGCGCGAAGTTGGAGAATTCATCGACCATCCTCCTGAGGTCGCCGACTTGGCGGACAATGGTCCCCGTCAGGCGCTCGAACGTCTCTGGCTCGGTCGTCACTTCCTTGCCGTAGCGCCGTTGCAGCCGTTCCGCAGCCAGCTGGATCGGAGTCAGCGGGTTCTTGATCTCATGCGCAATGCGCCGGGCGATGTCCGACCAGGCTGCACGGCGTTGATCGCTCAACTGCTCGGTAATGTCGTCGAAGGTCAGCACGGTGCCGTCGGAATAGCGCAGGCGCTTGACCGCCAGTGTCCGCTGCTCACCCTCGGCGGCGACAATGACGTTGGCTTCGCGCGCCTCGGTGCTCAGGAACTCGGCCAGATCTTCCGAAACCACATCGATGGTTCGCCCTTCAACCTGCTCGCCATCGGGCCGAAGCAGCCCTTCGGCGGAGCGATTGATCAGCAGGACGCGGCGTTTGTCGTCGAGAGCAATAACACCGGCTGTAACGCTGGAGAGCACGGCCTCGATAAAGGCCCGGCGTGTGTCCAGCTGCTCGTTGGCGGCGACCAACGCCCCGGTCTGCTCCTGAAGGCGACCGGTCATCCTGTTGAAGGCCGACGACAGCATGCCGATTTCGTCGGTCTTCGGCGCCACTGGCACCCGAACCGAGAAATCGCCGCCCTCGATCCGACCGGCGGCATCGACCAACTGACCGACAGGCCGCACAAGGCGATCGGCGATCCTCAAGGCGATGAAGATCGACAAGCCCACAATGATCAACGCGCCGAGCAGCAAGGCTGCATTGAAGCGCAGCTGATAGAGCCGGGAGCGGTCCAGCAACTCGCGGTAGGTGGACTGGACCTCTCCAGCACGCGAAATCTGCTGCTGGAACTGCGGATCGAACACGCGCGCTGCGTAGAGATATGTTCCCGAGGCGTAATCCAGTTTGACCAGCGCTCCGATGCGATCGCTGCTGGTGATTGCCACCGATTCCTTACTGGCAAGTTCGGCCAGCTTTGCCTTGGTGATCACCTTTTCGAGCGGCCGATCATAAGGATTGACCAAGGCTATCGAGCGCAGCACGCCGTCGCGGCCGACGTTGACGATGATCGCTTCGCTCAGATTGCGGTTCAGAACCTGGCGCCCAAAACCCTCGGCAAACCGCGGATCATCGTAGGGGACAGCACGAAGGTAGCCCGACAGGTCGCCGCTCATGGTCAGCGTCTCGAGCGATACGCGCTCCACTTCGTTCGTATAGGTTCTTTGGGCGACCGCGACCGTATTTTCGATCATCCCTCGCGCCTTGCCGGAAAACCAGAACTCCAGGCCGGACTGGAACAGGAGCGACGCGAAAATGGCGACGAGAACGGTCGGGACGGCGGCGATGACCGAGAACAAGGCGACGAGGCGAGTATGCAGCGTGCCGCCTTCCAGGCCCCCCTCCCTCGCCCGCGTCTGAGCGAAACGGCGCGACAGCAGCACCATCAGCGCAATTGCCGGGATCAGGATGGCGACCAGGGAGAGTGCGATCAGGGGCGGTGACAACAAGGACCCGGGATCGCCAGACCGAACGAGGATCGGAACCAGCGAGATCAGGATCGCCGCCAGGACGACGGCCGTGCCGATTGTCGCCCAGCGATAGAAGCGGCCGCTGGCGCGCTCGCGGGCGAGCCAAGCCAACCACCCTTCAGAGGCGGGCTGCAAGTCGGAATCCGTGGCTTGGGCGTCCATCAAGCAACCGCCCTAGCACGGTTGCGTTGCATAAAAAACACAGTTGCTTGGGCGTCTCAGGCAGCGGCGCGCGACAGCCACGGCGAATAGAATTCCCGCAGCATTTCAACGACTACCGCCGGATCGTCCTGCTGGTTGACGCTGTTGCGGAATTCGGCCGATCCGGTGAGGCCCTTGGTGTACCAGCCGATATGTTTGCGGGCGAGATTCACGCCGGTCTGGCGGCCATAGAGTGACTGCATGGCGTCATATTGCTCGAGGATGACCTCAAGCTGCTCGTCCATCGACGGGTCCAGCCTGTGACCGCCGCCCGTCAGGTCGCTCATGACTTGCGCCAGCAGCCACGGGCGGCCATAGGCGCCGCGGCCGATCATGACGCCGTCGGCGCCGGACTGCTCGAGCGCCGTCCGCGCATCCTCGAGGCTGCAGATGTCGCCGTTGGCGATGACCGGCAGCTTCGTCGCTTCCTTGACCTTGCGGATGAAGCTCCAGTCGGCGCTGCCCTTGTACATCTGGCAGCGCGTGCGCCCGTGGACCGTGATCATGTGAACGCCGAGGTCCTCTGCGATTCGTGCCAGCTCGGGCGCATTGAGGCTCGAATGGTCCCAGCCCATGCGCATTTTCAGCGTCACCGGCACCTTCACGGCCTTGACGGTTGCGTCGATGATGCTGGCGGCGAGCGGCAGGTCGCGCATCAGCGCCGAACCTGCATCGCCATTGACGACCTTCTTCACCGGGCAGCCCATGTTGATGTCGATGATCGCCGCGCCTCGCTGTTCGTTGAGTCGCGCCGCCTCACCCATCTCGAACGGCGTGCAGCCGGCGAGCTGCAGGGACACCGGCTCCTCGACCGGGTCCCAGGCCGCTTTCTGCAGAGACTGGCGCGTCTCGCGGATCATCGCCTGGCTGGCGATCATCTCGCTGACGGTAAGGCCCGCGCCGTAGCGCTTGACGATCTTGCGGAACGGCAAATCGGTGACGCCAGTCATCGGCGCCAGGATGACCGGCGCGTCGATGGTCACGGGACCGACGTGGATGGGCTTCACAAGGCTCATGGGAAGGCGCGCCTTTACAGGAGGGCCGTGATGTGAGCAAGGCGCGCGCCCATGCATGTCACCGCCCTCATCGTTGCCGCCGGATCGGGCTCCCGCATGGGCGATGGCCTGCCCAAGCAATATCGACCGTTGGGTGGCAAGTCCGTGCTCGCCCATGCCGTCGACGCTCTTGCGGCACACCCTCGCATTGGTTCCGTCTGTGTCGTGATCGGAAAGGGCCAGGAACAACTGGCCGAGACGGCGCTCTCAGGGCGGGACGTCGGATCGCTGATCGTCGGCGGAGCGGAGCGCGCCGACAGCGTGCGCGCGGGCCTCGCCGCCATCCAAGGCGATGCCGTCCTCGTCCACGACGCGGCCCGGCCATTCTGCCCGCCATCGGTCGTCGATCGATTGCTCATCGCACTCGGGGACGAGGTTGCCGCTGTCCCCACCCTGCCGGTCGCCGACACGCTGGCGATTGCTGGCGCTGATCTTGGCGAGCCAGTCGATCGCTCCAGCCTCATCCGGGTGCAGACCCCCCAAGCATTCCGCCTCCCCAGCCTGATCGACGCTTATTCGCGGTGGAGCGGCCCCAGTCCCACAGACGAATCGACGGTTGTGCGCGGTGCGGGTTTCAAGGTGGCCTTGGTCGATGGGGACCCGGCCCTTGAGAAGCTGACCACCGCCGCCGACTTCGCCCGCGCCGAGCAGATGCTGACGGCGCGTCTCACCCCGCGCACCGGCCTCGGCTATGACGTCCACGCCTTCGCCGGCGAGGGTCCGGTGATGATGGGCGGCATCGCCGTCCCTCATGAGCGCGGCCTCGCCGGCCACAGCGACGCCGACGTCGTCCTCCACGCCATCACCGACGCGCTGCTCGGCGCTGCCGGCCTCGGCGATATCGGCCAGCACTTCCCGCCTTCCGATCCGCAATGGAAAGGCGCTTCGTCGGACATTTTCCTGATACACGCCGCCACCCTGATCCGCTCTGCCGGCGGGATGATCGACCATGTCGACTGCACCGTGATTTGCGAAGAGCCCAGGGTCGGCCCATATCGCGCTGCCATGCGCGCCAACGTCGCCCGTATCCTCGACCTTCCGGAAACTTCGGTCAGCATCAAGGCAACCACCACCGAGCGGCTGGGTTTTACCGGCAGGCGCGAAGGCATTGCCGCCCAGGCAGTCGCCTCCGTCCGTATGGAGCGGCAAGCATGAGGGAATATCTGCTTCCCACCGAACTGGTCGAAAAGGCCCGGGCCGTGGTCGAGGCGAACAGCAAGGCGGGCCGCACCGTCGCCGTCGCCGAAAGCTGCACCGGCGGCCTCGTTTGCGCGGCCTTGACCGAAATCCCCGGCTCATCCGAAGTGCTCGACGCCGGCTACATCACCTATTCTAACGAGGCCAAGGCGGCCGATTTGCATGTTTCCGCCGATGTCGTCGAAACCTTCGGCGCCGTCAGCGTCGCCACGGCCTGGGCGATGGCCCAGGGCGCCCTGGAATCATCCAATGCGGATATCGCCGTCGCCATCACCGGCATCGCCGGCCCCGGCGGCGGCAGTCCCGGCAAGCCGGTCGGCACCGTCGTCTTCGCCCGCGCCGAGCGCCTTCCCGGCCCCGACGAGGTCACTGCGGACCAGAAATTGTTCGAGAATGAGAACCGCGCCGGAGTCCGGCTTCAGGCGGCGCTCTGCGCGCTTGACCTGCTCATGCCGTAAAGCGCCGCGGCGCGCGTTTCGAAAGCGCCGATCATCCGCCGCAGCGCCCGGTCGAACATCTGGCCCGCCAGAGTCTCGAAAATCCGCGACTTGAAGGCGAAATCGACCGAGAAATGGACATTGGTGCCGCCGTCATCGGCCGGTTCGAACTTCCATTCGTTGTGCAGGTATTTCAGCGGCCCCTCGATATAATCGACGCAGACGCGGCCTGGCCGTTCTTTATGAACCCGCGACGTGAAGCGCTCCTTGAAGGCATTGAATCCGACGACGAGGTCGGCAACCGTCTCTTCCTCGGAACTCGATCGGATTCGAACCGCCACGACCCATGGCAGGAATTCGTCATAGCGCGCCACGTCCGAGACGAGGTCGAACAATTGTTCGGGTGTGTAAGGAAGATGGCGGGTCTCGCTATGGCGAGGCATCAGGCGCCGGCTCCCGAAGCTCCTTTTGGCGCAAGCTGCTTAGCCCTCGCCTCCTGCATCTTCCGGAAGTCGTCGCCCGCATGATAGCTCGATCGCGTCAGCGGCGAGGCCGCAACCAGCAGGAATCCCTTGGCCCGGGCAATCGCCGCATAGGCCTTGAACGCGTCCGGCGTGACGAATTCCTCGACTTTCGCATGGCGCGGCGTCGGCTGCAGGTACTGGCCCATGGTCAGGAAATCGATGTCGGCCGAGCGCATGTCGTCCATCACCTGATGGACCTCAAGCCGCTCCTCGCCGAGCCCGACCATGACGCCGGACTTGGTGAAGATATGGGGCGCATGCCGCTTCACGCTCTCCAGGAGGCGCAGCGACGCATAGTAACGCGCACCCGGACGGATGGTCGGATAGAGCCTCGGCACGGTCTCCAGGTTGTGATTGTAGACGTCCGGCCCGGCGGCGATAATTGCCTCGACCGCCGCTTCCGACTTGTTGCGGAAGTCCGGCGTCAAAATCTCGATCGTGGTCTGCGGCGTGTTGCGGCGCAGCGCCTCGATGACCTTCACGAACTGGCTCGCGCCGCCGTCCGGCAGATCGTCGCGGTCGACCGAGGTGACGACGATATGCTCGAGCCCCAATTCCGCCGCTGCGGTCGCCACATGCTCCGGCTCCAGCGGATCGACCGCCCGCGGCATGCCGGTCTTGACGTTGCAGAAGGCGCAGGCGCGCGTGCAGGTGTCGCCCAGGATCATCACCGTCGCATGCTTCTTCGTCCAGCATTCGCCGATGTTCGGGCAGGCCGCTTCCTCGCAGACCGTCGCGAGGTTCAGCGAGCGCATCAGCTTGCGCGTCTCGTTATAGCCGTGGCTGGTAGGCGCCTTGACGCGGATCCAGTCCGGCTTGCGCTGCTTCGGCGGAACGGGGAGCGGAGCGTTCATGCGGGCCAGATAGCGATGCTTGGCCCGCCTTGCCACCCCTTCCCCGCCCCGTTAGGCAGCGCGCCATGAAGGGTTTCGGCAATCTCCTCGAAGGCTATCGCCGCTTTCGCACCAATCGCTATGAGACCGAGCGGGGCATGTGGAAGGACCTGGCCGAGGGACAGTCCCCCCGCGCCGTCGTCATCGCTTGCTCCGACAGCCGCGCCGACCCGGCCACCATCTTCGACACAGATCCCGGTGAGATCTTTGTCGTTCGCAACGTCGCCAATCTCGTGCCGCCGTTCGAGGCCAATGGCGGCCGCCACGGTGTCTCCGCGGCGCTCGAGTTCGCCGTCACCCAGCTGAAAGTGCCGGAAATCGTCGTCATGGGCCACGAAAGGTGCGGCGGCATCCAGGCGGCCCTGACAGGCTGCTTCCATGGCGCGGCCGCCGGCGAAGGCGGATTCGTGCATCGCTGGATGTCACAGATCGAGGAACCGGCGAACGAGATCGCGCAAAGCCGCGGCACAGGCCCAGAAGCAGCCCGCGAACTGGAGGAGGTCGCCATCCGGCAGAGCCTGGCAAACCTTCGCAGCTTCCCTTTCGTGAAGGAACGCGAAGACGCCGGGGAACTCGTGCTCCTCGGTTGTCATTTCTCGATTTCGGAAGGGCAGTTGTATTTGCTGGACGAGGCGGAAGATACCTTCCGCCCCGTCACAACAGATTAACTTAAGCTACTGAACTAGCAGCGAACGTTATAATCGTACACCGGGCGGCCGTACTGGTCGACGTAATAGCAATAACCGCGGGTGTCGCGATAATATTGCTTGCCCTTGACCACTGCGCCCAGGACTCCGCCGAGCACTGCGCCGGCAAGTGCGCCTTCGACCGGGTTCACGCCATGTACGACAGCGCCAACCGCGGCGCCGCCGGCGGCACCGATGGCGGCCCCGGTTGCGGCGCGCGAAGCTGTGCGATCGCCATAATAACCATCATTGTAGCCGTACGGATTCGTAGCACAGGCCGACAGCGACAGCGTACCGGCTGCGGCGGCTAGAACTAACTTTTTCATTGTCCTCACCTTCCCTCGAACAAACCCCGACGCTCATGCACAAACAAAACCACCTGCTGGACGGTTTCGTTCCGCCTGCGATGCGTTATGTGGGCTGAACAGGAGCAAAATGACGATGGTTGAACGGCAGGAACCTGAACAGGAACTCAACATCGCCTTGCTGATCGATGCCGACAATGCGTCCCCCGATCATCTCGACGAAGTCCTGCTGGTCCTGGGCGAGCTCGGCACCATCAATATCCGCCGGGCCTACGGCAATTGGCAGAAGCCGGCGCTCAAGAACTGGGGAACGCTGACCGGCAAGCACTCGATCATCCCCATTCAGCAGTTTGACGTCGTCAAGGGCAAGAGCGCCACGGACATGCGGATGACCATCGACGCGATGGATCTCCTCTACCGCGGCCACGTCGACGGCTTTGGCATCATGTCGAGCGACAGCGACTTCCTGCCGCTGGCGCAGCGCATCCGGGAAGACGGGCTCCAGGTCTATGGTTTCGGCACCGCCAAGACGCCGCAGAGTTTCCAGCAGGCCTGCTCGCGCTTCTTCGACGTCGCCGCCCTTGCAGACTCGAACAACGACACCAGCGACAATCCCATCGACGAGGACCTGCTCAACGTGCTCGGCGCCGCCTACAAGGCTTCGAAGCGCGACGACGACGGTTATGCGCCACTCTCCGAGCTTGGCCAGCGCGCCAAGGCGGTCTCCAGCTTCGCGGTTCGCAACTATGGGTTCACGCGCCTGTCCGATCTCATTCGAGCTGTCCCCAATTTCGAAGTGAAAACGGGCGAAGACGGCCGCCTGGCCGTGAAACGCCTCCGTTAAGGCACAAAACCGGCGTTTTTGGCCCGCAAGCAGGGTTCTCGACGCCAAGGCCATCGGCTATGAGGAGCGCGTCGCTAGCCTCACGAAGGGGTAAGGTGCATATGGCGGCGTGTAATGCGTGCCTGTTCCCGGCCGCCTTAATGGGGGTGTTTTTAGATGTTCATTGATCAACCTGACGAATTCAGCGAGCGCTGGGCCCCGACCGTTATCGCCATCCTGCGAATCGTGACCGCGCTTCTTTTCATCGAGCATGGCACCGCCAAGCTTCTCGGTTTCCCCGACGTCCCGCAAATCGCCTTTCCTTCGCCTTGGTCGATGTACTGGATCGCCGGCTGGTTCGAGCTCGTGGGCGGCGCGCTGCTGCTCGTCGGCCTGTGGACTCGCTGGATCGGTATCCTGCTCGCCGGCGAAATGGCGGTCGGCTACTTCATGATCCACGCCAAGGTTTCGGCCTTCCCGCTGGTCAACAAGGGCGAAGCCGCGATCCTGTTCTGCTTCATCTTCCTGGCGCTGGCCGTGATCGGCGCCGGCAATTGGAGCATCGACAAGATCCTCGCCGGCAAGCGCTCTCACGTCTGGGGCTATGCCGCTCCCGGCGGCGAGCGTTCCGACCTCGACGAATAAGTCAGACCAACTCCACCTTTACGGTGACAATGTCGTCCGCCGCGATCCCGGCATCGCGGCGGACGCTTGCTTTTACAGGCAGCAGGTAGCCGCCGGATTTCTGCGGGAAGATCGACGTCTTCCAGTCCACGCCATTGATGCTTGCCTGAACGCGCACGGAGCCGAATCCGCGCCGGAGCCCTGAAGCGGCGCTCTCCAACCTGATCTCGAGGGCCTCTTCGGCGGGAATCGTAATGAAGTGCCAACTGCCGCCCTCGCTCGACCAGAGCCACAGGGGTGCCTCGACTACAATCATTTGGCGTTGAGGCCTTCGAGCATCGCCATCCCCTCTTTTCCGAGCCATAATCCGAACTAATCGCCGCCGCGATTCCTGCCTTTGCAGGACGCTGCCGACTGTATTATATCGGCGACACAGCTAGAAGAGGCGAATGATGGGCAGTCGTGTCATGTGGGTATTGTTGGCGGGTGCGGCCCTTGTCACCGGCATGGTTGTGCAGGATGGCGGCCACATCTTCTCCTGGACCCACGACACCGACCGGTCGGCCAAGATCGAAGCCGAGGTCAGCCGCGCCGTCGACAGTGCCTGGGACGATTCGGACGTGGTGACCATCGACGGCCGCGAATATCCTGTCACGGAAGCCCAGAAAGACGCCATGGCCAGGGCAATCGGCCAGCTGGTCAAGACGGAGGCCAACCTCGCGGCGGTCAAGATCAGCGGCAGCGACGACGAGGTGAATGCCGCCACGGACGACCGCGACAAGGCTCGTACCGAGATGGAGCAGATCAAGGCGGAAATGATCGCTCAGAAAGAGGCCGCCCGCGCTCGTGGCGACGAGACCCGCAAGCAAATCCGCGATGAGGTTCGCGAGTCGGTCCGCGAGGCGGTCAGGAGCTAAACGGCCGGGACCGTCCCCACCTCAAGCCGAAGCCGGCGGCGGCGCACATGTTCGCGCCAAGCCGTGTAGATCCCGCTGGCGGCAATCAGGCCGGCACCGGTAATCGTCGACAGGTTTGGCACGTCCGAGAATAGCAGCCAGCCGAATGCGGTCGCGGCGACGATTTGCAGGTAATCGAAGGGCGCGATGACGGCGACCGGCGCTCTCAGAGAGCTCGTCATGAACAACTGGCCGATGCCGCCTGCCAGCCCGCCGGCAATGACGAAGGCATAGCCTACCGCATCATGCCACTGGCCGAAGAATGGCATTGCCAGTCCGCCCGCCACGATCCCGGAGACCGCGAACCAGAAGACGATCGTGGAAATATGCTCGGAGCGCTGGAGATGCCGAAGTGTCGTCGTCACCGACGCCTGCCCGAATGCCGCTCCGAGCGCGACGGCAACTCCCAGCAGCGGCAGGCTCGTGCCCGTAGGCTGCGCGACAACGAGGACGCCGATGAAGCCCAAAATCACGGCTGACCAGCGATGAATGCCGACTTCTTCGCGCAGCACCAGGAACGACAGGATCGTCGCGAAAATTGGCGCGGTGAAATTGATCGCCGTCGCCTCGGCAAGCGGCAGCAGGATCAGGGCCTGGAACGTCAGGCCCATGGACACGATGCCCATCAACCCCCGCCAGACGTGCGCCATAGGACGGTTCGGCCGCAGGATGCGAAGGTTCTCGCGCTTCAAGACCCAGAACAGCACGACCGGCAGGCTGAACACCGACCGGTAGAAGACCAGCTCGGGCGCGTTGAAGCCGCGGGTGGACGCCAGCTTCAGCATGGCGCCCATGATCGAGAAGCTCAGCCCTGATCCAATACGGCAGAGGATGCCGCTGACGACCAGCTCATGGTCATGTCCAGCGGCCCCCCGGTCCATGCCTTAGCGTGTCATCTTCCGGTAGCTGGTCCGGTGCGGACGGGTCGCTTCCTCCCCCAGGCGGCGGACCTTGTCCTCCTCATAGGCTTCGAAATTGCCCTCGAACCATTCGACGTGGCTGTCGCCTTCGAACGCCAGGATGTGCGTCGCCAGGCGATCGAGGAAGAAGCGGTCGTGGCTGATGACCACGGCGCAACCGGCGAAATTCTCGATGGCTTCTTCCAGGGCGCCCAGTGTCTCGACATCGAGATCGTTGGTCGGCTCGTCGAGCAGCAGGACATTGCCGCCGCGCTTCAACATCTTGGCGATGTTGACTCGATTGCGCTCGCCGCCCGACAGCTTGCCGACGTTCTTCTGCTGGTCCGGGCCCTTGAAGTTGAAGGCGCCGACATAAGCGCGCGTCGACTGATCGTGGCCGTTGACCTTCATATAGTCGAGGCCGTCGGAAATCTCCTCCCAGACATTGTTCTTGTCGTTGAGGTGGTCGCGGCTCTGGTCGACATAGCCCAGGTGCACGGTCGGGCCGATGTCGACATTGCCCGTGTCCGGCTGCTCCTGGCCAGTGATCAACTTGAACAAAGTCGACTTGCCGGCGCCGTTCGGGCCGATGACGCCGACAATCCCGCCCGGCGGCAACGTGAAGCTCAAATCCTCGAACAGCAATTTGTCGCCATAGGCCTTGGAGATGTTGCTGACCTCGATGACCTTGCCGCCGAGGCGCTCCGGCACCTGGATGAGGATTTCCGCCTTGCCCGGGATCCGCTTCTCCTGCGAGGCCACGAGCTGGTCGAACTTGGCGATACGGGCCTTGGACTTTGTCTGACGGGCCTTGGCGCCCTGCCGGATCCACTCGAGCTCGTCCTTGATCGCCTTCTGGCGGCCGGACTCCTCGCGGTCCTCCTGCTCAAGACGCTTGGCCTTCTTCTCCAAATAGGTCGAGTAATTGCCCTCGTACGGGAAATATTTCCCACGATCGATTTCCAGGATCCAGCTGACGACATTGTCGAGGAAGTAGCGGTCGTGGGTAATCATCAGCACCGCGCCCGCATATTCGGCGAGATGCTGCTCCAGCCACTGGACGCTTTCGGCGTCGAGGTGGTTGGTCGGCTCGTCGAGCAGCAGGATCGACGGCTTCTGGATCAGCAGGCGGGTCAGCGCGATGCGGCGCTTTTCGCCGCCTGACAAATTCTCGACCGGCCAGTCGGACGGCGGACAGCGCAGGGCCTCCATCGCCACTTCCAGTTGGTTGTCGAGCGTCCAGCCGTCGACCGCGTCAATCTTGCCCTGGAGATCGCCCATCTCCTCCATCAGCGCGTCGAAGTCGGTGTCGTCCTTGGGATCGCCCATCTCGGCCGAGATTGCATTGAAGCGGTCGACCATGTCGGCGACGTCGCGGGCGCCGTCCTTGACGTTCTCCAATACGTTCTTGCTGGGGTCGAGCTGCGGCTCCTGCGGCAAATAGCCGACGGTAACGTTCTCGCCCGGCCAGGCCTCACCCTGGAAGTCCTTGTCGATGCCGGCCATGATCTTCATCAGCGTCGACTTGCCGGCGCCGTTCGGGCCGACGATGCCGATCTTGGCGCCGTGATAGAATTGCAAATTGATGTGGTTCAGCACCGGCTTCTGCGCGCCGGGGAAGGACTTGGTCATGTCCTTCATGACGAATGCATATTGGGCGGCCATGGGGTCGCGTCTCTTCCTTCAAATACGGGATTTGCCGGCGCGTTTAGAAGAAGCGCGGCCTAGGGTCTAGTCGCGCCCCACCATCTGCACGGCGTCGGCGAAACGATAGTCCTTGAACTGCTCCCGCAGCGTTTTCTTGCTCAGTTTGCCGGTGGCGGAATGCGGCAGTTCATCGACGAACTCGACGGCATCCGGAAGCCACCATTTGGCGACATGGGCGACCAGGAAGTCGCGAACCTCGTCGGCACAGACATTGCTGCCCTCGTCGCGCACGCAGACCAGCAGCGGCCTTTCGTCCCACTTGGGATGGGCAATGCCGATTGCCGCCGCTTCGAGCACGCCAGGACAGCCGACCGCGGCGTTTTCAAGCTCGATCGAACTGATCCACTCACCGCCCGACTTGATGACGTCCTTCGACCGGTCGGTGATCTGCAGCGTGCCGTCGGGATGGATGGCGGCGACGTCACCGGTGTCGAACCAGCAATCCTCGTCGACCGCGTCTTCTTCCGCCTTGAAGTAGCGCTTCACCACCCAATAGCCGCGGGTCAGCAACCGCCCCGAAGCAACGCCGTCGCGCGGCAGCTCATTGCCGTCGTCGTCGACGATCTTCAGCTCGACGCCGAACAGCGACCGTCCCTGCTTGCAGCAATAGTCCAGCTGCTCCTCGTCGCTCATTTCCTCCCAGCGCGCCGGCGGCGAGCCGACTGTGCCGATGGGCGACAATTCGGTCATGCCCCAGGCGTGCCCGACCTTGATTCCCTTGCCCCGGAACCATTCGATCATCGCGCGCGGAGCGGCCGATCCGCCAATGGTGACGGTCTTGAGTGCGCCCAGATCCTCACCGGTCTTTTCGATATGCTCGATCATGCCAAGCCAGACAGTCGGCACGCCCGCCGAATGGCTGACCTTCTCTTCGTGGAACAGATTGCACATCTGTGCTGGGCGATAATCGGAGCTCAGCACCAGCTTGCAGCCCGTCATGGGCGCCGCCCACGGAATGCCCCAGGCATTGGCGTGGAACATCGGCACGATCGGCAGCACCACCGCCTGCGCCGACAAATCGAAGCAGTCGGGCGACACCTCGGCATAGGTGTGAAGCATGGTCGAACGATGCTCGTAGAGCACGCCCTTGGGATTGCCGGTCGTCCCGCTGGTGTAGCAGAGGCCGCAGGGGTCGCGCTCGTCGCCTTCGACCCAGCGATAATCGCCATCCTCGCTCGCCACCCAGCTGTCGAAGTCCTCCTCGAAGCAGATGTACTGCTCGATGGTCTTCCACTCCGGCTTCAGGCGTTCGACGATCGGCTTGAATGCCTTGTCATAGAGGAGCACCCGGTCCTCGGCATGGTTGCCGATGTAAGCGAGCTGCTCGTCAAACAGGCGCGGGTTGATGGTGTGGAGCACGCCGCCCATGCCGATCGCGCCGTACCATGACGTCAGGTGCCGGATGCTGTTCATGGCCAGCGTGGCGATGCGGTCGCCGGGCTTCAGCCCCATGCGCTCCAGGCCCTGGGCCATGCGGCGACCGTCGCGGGCGACCTGCCCCCAGGTCGTCCGAACGATTTCCTCGCCCGTCGCGCCGACAATTTCCTGATTGCCGTGCTCGCGCTCGGCATGATCGACCAGGCGCATGACGCGCAGTGGCCAGTCCTGCATTTGCCCCAGTCGCACCGTTCAGTCCCCTCCGGCCGCGTATCGACCAATGTGGCGGCGGAATTAGGGGCAGGCAAGCGCTACATTTTTATGGGCGAACGACCGCCGTTTGCGAAAGCGCGACAGGCTTAGAAGGGTAATTTGAATCCCGGTGGCAGCGGCAGGCCGGAACTCATCTTCTCCATTTCCGCGGCGGCCGCCTGGTCGGCTTTGGCGCGGGCATCGTTCAACGCCGCAGCGATCAGGTCTTCCAGCATGCTCTTCTCGCTCGGCTGCATCAGGCTCTCGTCGATGTTCACGGCGATGATGCGGCCCTTTGCCGAGGCCTGGATTTTGACAAGCCCCCCGCCGCTCGCGCCTTCCACCTCGACATTGTCGAGATTGTCCTGGGCCTTCTGCAACTCGGCCTGCGCATTCTGCGCCATCTGCATGATCTTATCGAGGTCGAGGTCGGGCATGGTCAGTCTCTCGTTGCTTGGGCGGGGCCGAACGAGTCGAGGCTCGCTTCGGGGAAGCTCTCCAAGACCGCACGGACATTGGGTTCGTCAAGCACGGCGGAGCGCATTGTCTCCTCGGCGATCTGCTCCTGCTGTTGCAGCGAGGGCTCGCCGCCCTGGTCGGTGAAGCTGACGATCCACTTGGTGCCCGTGACGTCTTTTAACGCGGCGGCAAGGTCGCGGGTCCAGTCCGCGCCGAGCGGGCGAAGCGGCTTCAGCACCAGCTCGCCCTCGGAAAAACTCACCAGGCCTACCTGGTCGTGCAGCTCCTGCGAAAGGATGCGCTTGCCGGCCCCGTGCAGCGCGTCAATCAATTCGCGGTAGCTGCGCGGGCCTGCAGGCTTGGCCGGTGCCGCCGCCGGTGCTGCGGCGGCCGCTCCAGCGTCGCTTCCCGACAGCTTCGCGACCAGCGAGGCCGGGTCGGGCAAATCCGCGGCATGGATGAGCCGCAGCAGCGCCATGGTGGCCGCTTCCTGCGGGTCCGGCGCCTGGCCGACGTCGTTCAGGCCCTTCAGCAGCATCTGCCAAAGCCGGTGGATGCCGGCCCAGTTAAGGCTGGAAGCCCATTGAGCGGCGGCGTCCCGTTCCTCTTCGGATTGCAACGCGTCCCGGCTCGCCCCCGCTTTGGCGCGAGTCACGGTGTGCAGCGAATCCATGAGGCCGCGGATCAAAGAGGTCGGATCGATGCCGAGGTCGTGCGCCTCATCCAGCTGCGCCAGCATCGCCGCTGCGTCGCCACTCAGGATGCTCTCAAGCAGGCGGCGAATCCGCCCCCGGTCGGCCAACCCCAGCATCGTCCGCACCTCGGCGGCCGTCACATGCCCCTCGCCATGGGCAATCGCCTGGTCGAGCAGCGACAGCCCGTCACGCGCCGAGCCCTCGGCGGCGCGGGCAATGACGTTCAATGCTTCCGGCTCGACGTCGACCTGCTCGGCCTCTGCCACTCGCGCAAAATGCGCCGCCAATTTGTCCGAGGGAATGCGGCGCAGGTCGAAGCGTTGGCAGCGCGACAGGACCGTCACCGGCACCTTGTCGACTTCTGTCGTCGCGAACAGGAATTTTACATGTTCAGGCGGCTCCTCAAGTGTCTTCAACAAAGCGTTGAAAGCATTCTTGGAAAGCATGTGGACTTCGTCGATGATATAGATCTTGAAGCGCGCCGACACGGACGCATAACGGACCGCCTCGATGATCTCGCGTACGTCATCAACGCCGGTGTGGGACGCAGCGTCCATCTCGACCACGTCGATATGCCGGCCCTCGGCAATGGCGACGCACGGCTCGCAGACGCCGCAGGGATTAATGGTGGGGCCGCCCTTTCCATCCGGGCCGATGCAGTTGAGCGCCTTGGCGATGAGCCGAGCCGTCGACGTCTTGCCGACACCGCGAACGCCGGTCAGCAGGAAGGCATGGGCAATCCGGCCGCGTTCGATGGCATTGCCGATGGTCTGGACCATCGCATCCTGCCCGATCAGCTCGGAGAAATCGCGCGGCCGATATTTGCGGGCGAGCACGCGATAGGGGGAAGCGGAAATGGGCTTCTGAGGCACTTCAGGCAGGTCCAGGCCGAGGCCGGGTTCTTCGGACGGTTCGGGTGAATCGGACATCGTCACCTGTGTAGGCGCGGGCGCGCCACTTGCGAAGGCGCTTTGACGGTCTGGGAAGGTGGAAGCCGACGACCCGGCACGAAATCGTTGTGGCTGCTTCCTTCCGGATCTGACCAGGTTGGCGACAGCGCCGTCCGCCGACTTCCGGGGGCGCATATGGGGAAGGTTCGCCACGCTGGCAAGCGCGCTTCTTCATTGACCGTTCACGCAGGCTGGATGATGCGGGCGGGCCAAGCGGGAGGCCGTGAATGCCCTTTCTGATGATTGTTGCCGCCCTCGCCTTGGCGGACCAGCCCAAGGTCGAGGCGCCGATCATGGTCGTCGGCCGCCCCTGGGCGCCGTTCATCAGCCCGATGGGCGAACCGTTCCGCGCCACGGATACCAACGACGACCCGTTCGCGCGCTGGTTTCATCAGGCAGACCGTAACGCCGACGGCATTTTGACGCTCGATGAAATGCAGGCGGATGCGGACCGCTTCTTCCGCACGCTCGACGACAATCACGACGGCCAGATCGATCCGGAGGAAATCAACGTCTACGAGACTGAGGTCACGACCGAAGTTCAGGTCGATTCAAAGTGGAAGCGCTCCCGCCAGGAGCTGGCGGAAGCGAAGCCAGCGGAGGCGAAGGCGCCTGAGCCGTCGAGGCACCGCCGTAGTCACAGGCCGGGCGCCTGGGGCCCGGAAGACAATGGCATTGACGGCTACCAATTGTACGGGCTGCAGGGAGCCGCAAGGTACGGGCTGCTCAACATCCCCGAACCCGTCGCCGGCGCCGATGCCGATTTCAACCGGAGCATCACGCTAGAAGAATTCCGTCGCGCCGCGGCCCAACGGTTCCAGCTGCTCGACAGCAAGCATGCGGGCAGGCTCGCGATACAGGACCTCGAGCCTCTCCTGCCGACGCGGCCCAAAGGGAAAAAGCTCCGCAAATTCCCCGACGACGATGGCCGCGACCAGCGCGTTGGACTGCCACTCCCTGAAGGGAACTAGCGCCCCTGCCAGTTGTGAAACCCGCCAGGCATCTTCACCGTCAGCACATCCAACTCGTCGGTGAGCGTGATCTGACAGGCCAGCCGCGACGTCCGCATGACGCCCCACGCAAGGTCGAGCAAATCGTCCTCCTCTTCGCTCGCCGGCGGCAGGCGCTCGAAATCCTTGGGATCGACAATTATGTGGCAGGTCGAACAGGCCATCTGTCCCTCGCACGCGCCCTCCAGCGGCTGCCCGGCCTGTTGGGCAACATCCAGCAGCACTGCTCCAGCTGGCGCTTCGACCTCGGCGTCCAGTTCGCCATCGACCTTCAGGAAACGAACCTTGGTCACGCCGCGAAACTTTCCTGGGCCCGGGCAGCTGCATCGATCCGCCGGCAGGCGTCCAGCAATTCGTCTTCCGATGTATAGCGGCCGAAACCGAGACGAATGCTGCTCCTGGCTTCACGATCGCTGAGGCCCAATGCCCGTAGGACGTGGCTAGGACGCCCCGATCCGCTGGCGCAGGCGCTGCCCAGCGAAAAGGCGATGTCCCTCAGCTCGCCAATGAGCCGCGCGCCATCCAATCCATCCCGGCGAATGTTGAGATTCCCCTTGTAACGCTGGGTGAGCGAGCCGTTGACGCTCCAGCCCGGTCCAAAGACTTCCATCGCCCGGTCCCACAGGCGCGAGATATGCGCTTGGTCCGCATTCTGACGCTCTGACGCCAGTTTCGCGGCCGCGCCAAAGCCGACGCAGAGTGCGGGGGACAAGGTGCCCGAGCGCAGTCCCTGCTCCTGCCCGCCTCCATGCAGGAGCGGAGCCGGTGGCGTCACGCCGTCGCGAATCCAGAGGGCACCAACGCCCTTGGGGCCGTGGATCTTGTGGCTCGAAACAGCGAACAGGTCCGGCCCCTCCGGCAAAGCCATGCGCCCGAAGCCCTGGACCGCGTCGCAGAGCATCAGCGCGCCCTTGGCGTGCACCAGCCTGGCGATCTCGGCGATCGGCTGAATAGCGCCCATTTCGTTGTTGACCAGCATCGCCGCGACCAGCGCCGTCTTCTCGTCGATGACGTCATTCGCCTGATCGAGATCGACCAGGCCGTCACTCCCGACCGGGAGCACGATCAGATCGACGCCCTCGCCTTGCAGCCATTCCGCCGTGTCGAGCACCGCTGCATGCTCCGTCGCCACGGTCACCAGCTTGCGTCGATCGGACAGTTCGAACGTGCCCTTCAACGCCCAATTGAGCGCTTCCGTCGCTCCCGACGTGAAAACCACCGTACCCGCCGGAAAATGCGCGCCGACCTGGTTTCTGGCCACCTCGATCGCCGCGGCGGCCTCCCGTCCCCAGCGCGACGGCGAATGGGGATTGGCGAATTTCTCCTCGATCCATGGCCGCATCGCCTCGGCGACTTCCGACGCCACCGGAGTCGTCGCCTGGTAATCGAGGTAGATCATGCCGCTTTCTGGCGGGACACGATCCGTTGCCATTCGGCCAAAAACGCATCGACATCCGCCTCGCTGGTCGAGGGCCCGAAGCTGATCCTCAAAAAGCCAGAAGCGATCTCAGGATTGACATGCATCGCCTTCAAAACACGGCTTTCTTTCATCGAACCGCTACCGCAAGCGCTCCCCATCGATACCGCGAAGCCGGCAAGATCGAACTGAACTAACAATCCACTGCTCTGTCCGCCGGGCATCGCGATCGCGCCGATATTGGCGATCCGCTCGGCATCCTCGGCGATCACCACCCCGCCTGCTGCCTTGACGCCATCGTCGAGCCGCCGCCGCAACTCCACGAGGCGCGGCATGGCATGCTCGAAAGCCCTGGATTGCAGCGCCGCAGCCATTCCCATTGCACCGGGCAGGTTCTGAGTCCCGCGGCGGTACCCTTTCTCCTGGCCACCGCTCGCCTCCAGCGTCGCCAGGTCCTTGACCAGTAAGGCGCCGGTCCCCGGCGGTCCGCCGAACTTGTGTGCCGAGATGGCGATGAAGTCAGCATCGGGTAGCGGCATCTTGCCAGCCGACTGGGCGCAGTCGGCCAGGAGGAGCGAACCGGCTTCGCGCACCCTGCTCGCGATTGCATCCATCGGCTGGATGACACCGGTCTCGTTATTGGCCTGCTGGATGGCAACCAGCGCTGGCTCGCCCGACAGCACTTCGCCCAGCGCCTCCATGTCAACAAGACCGTTGCCATCGACAGGCAGCACTTTCGCGCGCTCACCCATCGATGCGGGAACGATATCATGCTCCGTCGCTCCATAGGCCCGGCCGGGCACGGCCGCCCGCCTGCCAGCGATGCTGACGGCCTCGCTGGCTCCGCTCGTAAAAATGACGTCATGACGCCAATCGAGCACTTCAGCGAGCGTCTGCCGCGCCTCCTCCAGCGCCTTGCGCGAGTCCCGTCCCTCGCCGTGCGGCGAAGACGGATTGGCCCATACGTCCAGCGCCAGCGCCATCGCCTCCCTCGCCTCAGGAAGGACAGGCGTCGTCGCCGCATGGTCGAAATAGATGCGTTGGGTCATTTTTCGGCGCTCATCTGCCAATTGCGATTGTCTGCTTCGGGCCTATATACGCCGCAGCCAGTTTCCGCCCACCCTCCATTCGCGAGCCAGCATGCCTGAAGTCATTTTTCCCGGTCCCGAAGGCCGTCTCGAAGGCCGTTTTCATCCGGCACCGGCGCGGGCGCCTGTCGCCCTGATCCTGCACTCACACCCGCAGGCGGGCGGGACGATGAACAATAAGATCGTCCAGCTGCTCTACAAGACGTTCGTCAACCGCGGTTTCGCGACCCTGCGCTTCAACTTCCGTGGCGTCGGCAAGAGTCAGGGCACGTTCGACAATGGCATTGGCGAACTGTCCGATGCCGCTTCGGCCCTGGACTGGGTGCAGCAGATCCATCCTGAAGCGCAGACGACCTGGGTCGCAGGCGTCAGCTTCGGCGCCTGGATCGGCATGCAGCTTCTGATGCGTCGCCCGGAGATCAAGGGCTTCATCTCGATCGCCCCGCCTGCCAACATGTATGATTTCAGCTTTCTGGCACCCTGCCCCTCGTCGGGCATCATCATCCAGGGCGAGGCAGACGAGGTCGTCACTCCAAGCGCTGTCCAAAAGCTCGTCGACAAGCTGCGGACCCAGCGGCACATCACCATTCATCACGACACGATCCCGGGCGCGAACCACTTCTTCGCCAACGAGCTCGACCTGATGATGAAGAGCGTCGATGATTATCTCGACATGCGCCTCGAGAAGGATCTCAAGCGCTAGAGCGTCAGAATCAGAACGTTTCCGACGACCACCGCTGCAGCAACGATCATCAGCCAACCCTGCTTGCGGTTTTCGCCGCGGCGGATCATCCGAATACCGCCAAGCACCAGCAATATCGCTGCGAGCATGGCGATCGCGGGCGCGACAGAGGAAATCGTTCCCATTCCGTAAAGCTTTCACTCAAACTTAACCTGGTTTGAGCAACTATCGTTTTCCATGAACGCCGACCAGCAGCAGGCTCGCCTCGAAGAGGCATTCGAGCGGATCGAGGAAACGATCCTGCCGTGCATCGCCATGATGCTCGAAACCCTGCTCGACGCCTCGGCCGGCATTGCCGAAACCGACCCGAAAGCGCTTGCGGCTGAACTCCAGACCCTCGCGGCTGAGCTCGAAGAGCTCACCCAGGCCGTAGAACGCTCCAGCCCGGCCCATGTCGAGCCAGGCGAATATCGGACCGCCGTCGCTTAGTTTACCAGGCGCTCGTGCAGCTCAGGGTCAATATTCCCGCCTGACAATATGATCACCATGCCCTCGCGGGCCGGTGCTTTGCCGGACAGCACGGCTGCAAGCGCCGCCGCCCCACCGGGCTCGACGATAAGTTCATGATGCTGCCAGGCCCATTTGACCGCATTGGCGACCTCGTCCTCGGACACTGGGATCACTTGGGCCTTCCGCGCCTGAAGGATGCCAAAGGTAATCGGGGAAACGCGCGGGGTCTGTAGTGCATCGCACAGGGTTGGCGGCGCGTCCTTGGCGACTGGAACAATCTCACCACCCTGAAGCGATCGACGCATGTCATCCCAGCCATCGGGTTCGGCCCCGATAATATCGGCATCCGGGCACGCCAGGGCGATTCCAGACGCTAGCCCGCCGCCACCTACCGGAATGGCGATAGCCGGTGGCGGTGCTTCTCCGAGTTCCTCCAGCTGCTTCATGACTTCAAGTCCCGCCGTCCCCTGTCCAGCAACGATACTCGGATCGTCGAAACTGGGAACGACGACGGCGCCTTTCTCGGCGGCCAGCCTCGCGGAAATCTCTTCGCGGCTCTCGGCGCGACGGTCGTAGAAGACGATTTCCGCCCCATGGCTCCGCGTGCTGTCGATTTTGATTGCCGGTGCATCGGCTGGCATGACGATGGTTGCCGGAATGCCAAGCCGTTTGGCGGCGATAGCCACCCCTTGCGCGTGATTGCCCGACGAAAAGGCCACCACCCCCGCTTTCCGCTCGTCCGGCGTCAGCTGCATCAGCCGATTGGTCGCCCCCCGCAACTTAAAGGCCCCTCCGGTCTGAAGGCACTCGCATTTTAGCCAGATTCGCACCCCATCGATGTGCGACGCGATCAGCGGCGTATGCTCGACGTCTTCATCGATACGGGCGGCGGCGGCGACAACATCTTCGCGAGTGACAATGGCGGACAAGGGCAACTCCTTGATTATCCTATGCTTTCGCCAAAGCGTTGCTGCATGGCGACAAATTGCTCCGGAACTGCGTCAGTGACCCCAAAAATTCTTTACAGCGGGGACCCCCACACATATATCGCGCCCCGCTGCCCCATGGGACTTCCAACCGCAAGGCAGCTTAACTGTCGAACAATACCTGTTGGAGGTCCCTTGAGTTGCACAAGCATCATAGCGCGCTGGGGCTAGCTGCCGCCCTTCGACCGGTCGAACCGGTCACGCTTCTTCGTCCGCACGCTGCACGGCGCGCCGCCCGCTTCTTCGTGGAGAAGTTTCCGGGCAAGTCGCTCTATGCCGTGAAGGCCAATCCCTCGCCGGAACTGCTGCAGATCCTGTGGGAATCGGGCGTCACCCACTACGACGTCGCCTCGCTGGGCGAAGTCCGGCTGGTCGCGAACACGCTTCCGGAAGCGACGCTCTGCTTCATGCACCCGGTCAAGGCTGAAGAAGCGATTGCCGAGGCCTATTTCACGCACGGCGTGAAGACCTTCAGCCTCGACACGCTCGACGAGCTCGAGAAGATCGTGCGCGCCACCAAGGAAGCGACCGACCTCAACCTGCTTGTGCGGCTGCGCGTCAGCTCCGACCATTCCAAGCTGAGCCTCGCCGCCAAGTTCGGTGCCGAGCCGATGGAAGTGAAGGCCCTGCTCCAGGCTGCCCGCCAGGCATCAGACGCGCTCGGCATCTGCTTCCACGTCGGCAGCCAGGCGATGAGCCCGGCGGCTTATGCCGATGCGATGGAGCGCGTTCGCGAATCGATCGTCGATGCGGCGGTCACCGTCGACATCGTCGACGTCGGTGGCGGATTCCCATCGACCTATCCCGGCATGGAGCCTCCGCCACTCGAGACCTATTTCGAGGTCATTCACAACACCTTCGAAGCCCTGCCGATCTCCTATTCGGCGGAGCTTTGGTGTGAGCCGGGCCGCGCCCTGTGTGCCGAATATGCAAGCGTTCTCGTTCGCGTCGAGAAGCGCCGCGGGGCCGAGCTTTACATCAACGACGGCGCCTATGGTGCGCTGTTCGATGCGGCGCACATCGGCTGGCGTTATCCGGTGAAGCTTCTCCGCGAGCCGGAGTCGGACACCAAGCCGATGGGGTTCAGCTTCTACGGCCCGACCTGCGACGACCTCGACCATATGGCGGGCCCCTTCGAGCTGCCCGCCGACGTCCAGCCCGGCGATTACATCGAAGTCGGCATGCTGGGCGCCTATGGCTGTGCCATGCGCACCGGGTTCAATGGCTTTGGGGTCGAAGACCGGGTCATTGTCGACGACGAGCCCATGGCGTCGCTCTATGGCGGGGAAAGCCGGGAAGCGGCGCGTTCCAACGTCGTAAAGCTGTAGTGCCTCCCCTCCCGCCTGCGGGAAGGGATTGAGGGGAGGGCCTGCCCCTCCTATTGGCGACCGAAACTACATTCCCTCCCCTAGCCCCTCCCGCACGCGGGAGGGGGATGATTGGAGTTTTGAAATGACCACCGACACGCTGAACAAGGTCCAGGACACCGAGACCCTGGTCAACGACACCCGCAAGGCGGAGCTGCTGTCCAAGCAGGTCGAACATATCGACATCACCTCGTTCGACGCGAGGCCGATCGTCGAGGCCATGGGCAAGATGAGCTTCACGAGCCGCGACACCGCGCGCGCCGCGGACCTCTACAACCAGATGCTGTCGGACCCCGAATGCTCGGTCATTCTCGTCATCGCCGGCTCGACCTCGGCCGGCGGCTGCATGGACCTCTACACCCAGCTGGTGAAGTCCAACATGGTCGACGCCATCGTCGCCACCGGCGCCACCATCGTCGACATGGATTTCTTCGAAGCGCTCGGTCACAAGCATTATCAGGCGCTCGAAATCCCCGACGACGACACCCTGCGCTCGCTCTACATCGATCGCATCTACGATACCTACATCGACGAAGTAGCGCTGCAGGACTGCGACCACACCATCGGCAAGATCGCCGACAGCCTTGAGCCGCGGCCCTATTCGAGCCGTGAGTTCATCAAGGAAATGGGCAAGTGGCTCGCCGACGGCAACGCCAAGAAGGCGAACAGCCTCGTCCAGGCCGCCTATGAGCATGACGTGCCGATCTTCTGCCCGGCGTTCGTCGATTCCTCGGCGGGCTTCGGCTTAGTGAAGCACCAGGTCGATGCCATGAAGCGCGGCGGCCACTACATGGTGCTCGACGCCATCGCCGACTTCCGCGAACTGACGGACATCAAGATCAAGGCGGGCACGACGGGCCTGTTGATGATCGGCGGCGGCGTTCCGAAGAACTTCACCCAGGACACGGTGGTCTGCGCCGAAATCCTCGGCCATGACGATGTCGAAGTCCACAAGTACGCCGTGCAGATCACCGTCGCCGACGTCCGCGACGGCGCCTGCTCGTCATCGACGCTTCAGGAAGCGGCGAGCTGGGGCAAGGTCTCGACCGCGCTGGAGCAGATGGTGTTCGCGGAGGCGACCTCGGTCCTGCCGCTGATCGCCAGCGACGCCTATCATCGCGGCCATTGGAAGACCCGCGCCAAGCGCGCCTTCGCCAAGCTGTTCGAATAGGTTGCGGCCCGCAACGTTCTGACGCAGTCTCCCCCTGATCTTCGGGGGGAGCCAGTTCATGGAATACAGCCCAATCCTAGTGCCAGTCGTCGCGCTTGTGGCGTGGACGCTGCTCGTCATGCTCTGGATGTTTGTCAGCCGATTTTCCGAATTCAAACGGCTCGGGGTAAAGGTCGACAAGGTTCCCCCTGGCTCGCGCGGCGTCGACCTTGAAGGCCGGGCCGATCCCAAGGCGCAGTGGAAGTCCCACAATTACAACCATTTGATGGAACAGCCGACCATCTTCTACGCCATTGCGATCACGCTGGCGCTGATGGGTTTCGGTGGCGGCATCAACTATTGGCTGGCCTGGGGCTATGTTGGCTTCCGGATCCTCCACAGCCTCGTGCAATGCACGGTGAACGTCGTCGCCATCCGGTTACCGATTTTCGGGTTGGCAACACTTTGTTTGCTCGGCCTGACAGTGCATGCCGGTGCGCGCATCCTGCACGACTGCCTCGGCTGGCATTGGATGATGCACTAGCGACTGAAGCTGGCCGCCAATTCGATGTGCGTCGACCAGCGGAACTGCCCGACTGGCCGCACCCAATCGAGCTTGTAATCGCCAGCAGCGAGGATGGCCGCATCGCGAGCGAATGTTGCCGGATTGCAGCTGACATAGGCGATGCGGGGCACCGCCGAGGCCGCTAGCTGTTTCACCTGCTCCTCGGCACCGGCGCGCGGGGGATCGAGAACCACGGCATCGAATCCTGCCAATTCCTTCACGTCGTAAGGCCGGCGGTAGAGGTCGCGGTGATCGGCCGTGATCGGGCGCCCAGCTCGCCTCGCTGCGGATTGAAGGGCCAGCACAGCGTCGCGGGCTGCTTCGGCCGCAACGATTTCGCCGCCAAGAGCAAAAGCGAAGGTGCCCAGGCCCCCGAAGAGATCCGCGATGCGGCTGGCGCCGCCGCAAGCTTCGCGAACCCCTTCCACAAGCGCGGCTTCGCCGTCTCCAGTCGCCTGCAGGAACGCGCCGATCGGCAAAGCCACTGCCATGCCCGAAAGAGTGATCGTGGCGGGTTCTGGCTCGTATCGAACTTCGGGTCCGTGGCCTTCATCCAGGCTCAGCCTGGCGAGGCCGTTCGCGTCACCAAAGGCCGTCAAGGCCTCGGCTGCCTCATAGCCTTCGGCCTCGACGCCCTTGAGTGCGACATCGACCCCCTGATCCGCTAGCGTCAAATGCACCTCGCCGGTCCGGCGCAGCGGTAACAAAGTCGCAAGCAAGTGGCGCAGTGGATCGATTAGTTCGAACAATTCAGGCCGAAGAATATGGCATTCCCGCATGTCGACGATGCGGTTGGACCGTTCCGCGTTGAAGCCGATGACGAGACTCTTCCCCGCCCTTAGCGCTCGCAGCGTTGCCCGCCGGCGGCTATTCGGCGGCGACAGGTGCGGATCGCGGATCTCGGTCGCCAGCCCATGCTGGGTCAGCGCGCCGGCAACGCGGTCCTTCAGATAGTCGCGGTAGGCATCGTCCGCGACGTGTTGCAGCTGGCAGCCGCCACATTCTGGAAAATGACGGCACGGTGGCTGCTGATGGTTCGGACCTGGCTCGACCGTGCCATCTGCCAACAACATATCACCCGGCGCTGCCAGTGCCGCATAGCGGCCGCTGTCGGTGACTCCGTCACCCCTAGCGGCAATGCGGACGATCGGTTCGCTCACCGGCAAAGAACGAGTGCATGCGGCAATGCCTCGATCAGTTCGTCTGCGATCATAGCCGGGCCGGCAATCTCGGCCGCTCGGCCATGCAGCCATACGGCCGCGCAGGCAGCCTCGAAGCCGTCCATCGCCTGAGCCCGAAGCCCGGCAATCATTCCCGCCAGCACGTCACCGGTCCCAGCGCTCGCGAGCCAGGCCGGTGCGGGCGGCGCAAAGCCGAGGCGCCCATCCGGTGCGGCCACCAACGTATCCGGCCCCTTGTAGACGACGACCGCCCCGGACTGCTTTGCCGCGGCCGCTGCCCGCTCGGGCTTGCTGCCGACAATTTCGCCGAAGAGGCGCACGAACTCGCCTTCGTGCGGGGTAACGATCGCATCCTGTCCGCGCAGGCGTTCCGGTTCTCCGATCTGCCCCAGCGCATCGGCATCGATCACGATCGGCGCTTTCGACGTCAGCGCGAGCGTCAGGACCTGCGGAATATCGCCCATGCCAGGACCGACGAGCACGCAGCCGATGCGGGGATCGTTGAGCGTGGCAGTGTCCGTCTGGACGATCGCCGCGGGCAAATTGTCGATGCTGCGCGAAGTGCTGACGCGCACGTAACCCGCACCCGCACGCGCAGCCGCATTGGCCGCCAAAGCAATGGCGCCGGGCATCTCTCCGGCCAATGCGTGGACAAGGCCGCGGCTATATTTGTGGGCATCGGCTGCGAGCGCGGGCAAGGTTGGCACGCCGATTTCGTGCCAGTCGCCAACTGCGTCGATCCCGATATCGGCGGATACAACCCGGCCCATGTGCGCCATTGCGGGCATCAGTCGGTGAGCGGGCTTCAATGCGCCGAACGCGACTGTGAGATCGAAGTCAGGAATCGCCGACAAGAGCGCGCCGCTGTCCGCATCGACCCCGCTCGGCAGGTCACAAGCCACCCGAATCTGCGAACGGCCTGCCAGGTCGCGCAGCTGCCCAGCGACGCTCTCGTCCAATCCTCGCTTCAGTCCCGTTCCGAACAGGCAGTCGACCAGGACCGCCGCGGGCTCGGCTCCTTTGAATTCGCCGGTTGGACCGTCCCACCCTTTTCGCGCCCATCTTGCGGCATCGGTGGCTGGCTCGGAGAGCGCGGCCACCCGGACTGGTACCCCGCGCGCCTGTAAATGCCGGGCGGCAACATAGCCGTCGCCGCCATTGTTGCCCGGCCCGCAAACCACCAGCACCGGGCGATTGCCGGCAAAGCGCAAGACGGCTTCCGCCAGCGCGGCCCCTGCCCGCTCCATCAGCGTTTCGACGCTCGTGCCCGAATCGATCGCGGCCTTTTCGGCGGTGCGCATGGCTTCAGCAGTCAGGATCGGTCGGCCGGTCATGGCCGATCCCCTAGCGCAAGTAGGTCGCCAGATGCCACCAACTCTCCGGCACCGCGCGTGCGGCCTCATCGCGCGTGCTCTCGTCATCAAAAAAGGCAAAGCACGTCGCGCCGGAGCCCGACATCCGAACGAAAGCGGCGCCGGGCCGCGCTTTCAGCCAACTCAACACTTCGCCAATCTCAGAAACAAGGCCTACCGCAGGGCTCTCCAGATCGTTGCGGCCTTCGCGCCAATCATCGAGCGGACCGCGATCCTCTCCGTCCCAATGCGCGAAGACCTCTCCAGTCGAGAGCGGCGCCAGTGGATTGACCAGCAGAACCGCCGTTCCGGAAACCCCTGGATCATTTAAGAGCTCAAGCTCGTCCCCCGCCCCCACGCCACGGGCACTCATGCTCAGCAGGCAAGCCGGTACGTCGCTACCGAGTTCGGGCGCAACGGCGGCGGCATGTGCCGGATCGATCTTCCACAGCCTCGTGAGCAGTCGCAGCGCGGCGGCCGCATCGGCAGATCCGCCACCGATGCCTGAGGCCACCGGCAAGTTCTTTTGCAGCGACAGGGTGGCGCCCTGATCTGTACCGGCAGCCTTCTGAAGCAGCGCGGCAGCTCGAAGAACCAGATTATCTTCCCCTGTCGAAAGTCCCGGAGCGAAAGGCCCGGAGCTCGACAGCGAAAGCCCATCGGCCTCTTCCGCCGCAACCAGGTCGCCGTCAGTGCAGAATGCGAAGACCGTCTCCAGACGGTGCCGACCATCCGGGAGTTTTCCGCGAACGTGCAGAGCGAGGTTGAGCTTGGCCGGCGCCGGCTCGCTGTAGATCAATGCGCCGCCGTCGTCGTGGCGACGCCGAAATCGATCTTGGATTGAAGCCTGCTCTTGTCCTCGTCCTCGGCATTGGCCATCGCCGCTCGCCAGGCGAAGCTCGCCTCGTATCGGCGGCCTGCGGAATAAAGGGCGTCACCCAGATGCTCCTGGATCTCCGCCTGGCCGGGGTCGGCTTCAGCGGCGCGCTGCAGCGTCGCAATCGCCTCCGACACCTTGCCGCGCTTGAACTCCGCCCAGCCGAGCGAATCCGTGATCGACGCGTCGTCCGGACGAAGCGCGCTGGCCTTGCGCACCATGGCCTCCGCCGCCTCCATGTCCTCGCCCCGCTCCAGCTTGCCGTAACCGAGGAAGTTGAGAAGCAGCGGGTTGTCCGGCTTGTCCTTGAGCGCCAGCGCCAGCTCCGACTTTGCCTCTTCCCAACGCCCGGCATCTTCGAGTGCGCTGGCTCGATAGAGGCGGAGCGTCCACGGCTCGTCTGAACTGGGTGCATTGGCCGAGAGCTGAAGCGCCCGGCCGTACGCGTCCGCCGCGGCTGCATAATTCTTCATCTCGATATGGACGACACCAAGGCGCGCATAGGCATCGGGGCCCGGATTGGATGCGATGATCTCCTGCGCCCGTCGCAACGCCTCCTGTTGCCGGTTGGAATCGATCAGCATGCGGATTTCGGCGTCTTCCGCCTGGTTGGCGAAGGGATCGCCCGGCGGAATCTTGTAGAGGATATCGAGCGCGTCCGTGGGGCGGTCGTCGTCCTCAAGCAGTAGCGCCAAGAGGATCGCGCCGGCGCTGTTCGAAGGGTTGGCGTAACGCGCGACCTGCGCGAAGGCGATTGGCAAGCCCTTGTCCTGCATTCGACCGAGCGCCAGCGACAGGCCGATCATCAATTCGCCAAAGCCTTTCTGGGCATTGTCGATGGCAAGGCCCGTCGATTCGCCCGCTGCGATCCGAGCGCGCCCTTCGGTCAAGGCGGGGCTTTCGTCCGGCAACATCGACAGCGCATTGTTGCGATCGCCAGCAGCAAGGAAACCGTCGGCAAATGCCAGGCGCAATCGATCTGCCCTGCCGCCGGCGGATTCGAGCGCCGATTGAGCCAAAGGCAGGGCCTCCGCAGGTCGCTTCAGCTTCAGCAGGATGAGCGCCTTCTGTTCATTCAGCTGGGAAGCAAGCGCGCTTCCTTCCTGGACCGGTGCCAGTGCGTCGATTGCCTTTGCGTTGCGCTTTTCGGCCAGCGCCCAGGCCTCGACAAAGGGCGCCAGGAAACTGGAGTCGATCAGACCCTGTTTGGTGCGCAGGATGTCGATCGCTTCCTTGTTGTGCCCCGCGCGTAGCTCGTTCGCGACCATCAGCATGCGAAGGTCGAGCGGCGTGTTGGCAATCGGCATGCCGCGCGACAGGTCCAGCGCCAATTTCGTATCGCCAGCGGCGATCGCGCCGATGACCGCTCGGCGCCGGATGCTCATGTCGTCAGGGCGTTCGCGTGATAAGTTGGCGTATAGGACGGCCGCCTTTGCCGGATCTCCGAGCGCATCGGCCGCTCGCGCGGTCACATAGGTGGAAAGCTGGTCGGCGCTGGATCCCGGAACAGAGGCCGAAACCGGCGCGGAAAACGCGGCAAAGCCAGCGAGCAGGGCGGCCTTCATCCTACATGTTCGGGTAATTGGGGCCTCCTCCGCCTTCCGGTGTCACCCAGTTGATGTTCTGGGTGGGGTCCTTGATGTCGCAGGTTTTACAATGGACGCAATTCTGGGCGTTGATTTGAAGGCGCGGCGCTCCGCTTTCCTCGACAATCTCATAGACGCCTGCCGGGCAATAACGCTGCTCGGGCGCGTCGTAGAGCGCGAGGTTCACGCTGATCGGTACCTGTGCGTCCTTGAGCGTCAGATGAACCGGCTGGTCTTCCTCGTGATTGGTGTTCGAAATGAACACCGACGAGAGCCGGTCGAACGTCAGGACGCCGTCGGCCTTGGGATAGACAATCGGCGCAGTCTGATCCTTGCGACGGATGCTCGTATGGTCGGCATGGTGCTTCAGAGTCCAAGGCAAGCCAATGCGGAAGAAATTCATCCACATGTCGATGCCCGCATAGACTGTGCCGACGGTCGATCCCCACTTCGCGACCGCTGGCTGTGCGTTGCGGACCGACTTTAGCTCCTTGGCGATCCAGCTTGAGCGCAACGCAGGTTCATAGCTCTCGACTACGTCATTGCGACGCCCGCCGCCGATCGCTTGGTAGAGCGCTTCGGCTGCCAGCATGCCCGACTTGATCGCAGTGTGGCTGCCCTTGATACGCGGCACGTTAACGAACCCGGCTGCGCAACCGACCAGCACGCCGCCCGGGAATGCCAGCTTGGGGATGGACTGCCAGCCGCCCTCGTTAATAGCGCGGGCGCCGTAAGAGACACGCTTGCCGCCCTCGACCTCCGCCCGGATCGAGGGATGGGTCTTCCAGCGCTGGAATTCCTCAAACGGAGACAGGTAGGGGTTCTTGTAGTCGAGCGCGACGACGAAGCCCAAGGCGACCTGGCCATTCTCCTGGTGGTAGAGAAACCCCCCACCCCAGGCGTCGTCAAGCGGCCAACCCTGAGTATGAACGACCTTACCGGGCTCGTGCTGCTCGGCAGGAACGTCCCACAATTCCTTGATACCAAGCCCGTAAACCTGGGGCCCGGAATCCTTGCGAAGATTGAACAGCTCGGTGAGCCGCTTGGTCAAATGTCCGCGCGCGCCCTCGCCGAAGACGGTATATTTGGCGTGCAGTTCCATGCCCGGCTGGTAATCGCCGCGATGCGTGCCATCGCGGGCAATGCCCATGTCCCCGGTTGCGACGCCCTTCACTGAGCCATCGTCGTTGTAGAGAATCTCGGCCGCCGGGAAGCCGGGGAAAATTTCGACACCCAATTCCTCCGCCTGGCTTGCGAGCCAGCGCGTCAGGTTGCCGAGGCTGCACGTGTAATTGCCTTCGTTCGACAGGAACGGCGGCATCGCCCAATGCGGCAAAGACCATTTGCGGTGGGCGGACAGGAACCAGTGCTGGTTGTCGCTCACGGCGACGCCGACCGGCGCGCCCTTGTCCTTCCAGTCCGGGATGAGCTCGGTCAGCCCCTTCGGGTCAATAACGGCGCCCGAAAGGATATGCGCGCCAACCTCGCTGCCCTTTTCGAGGATGCAGACGGAAACATCGCTGCCCTTCTCGGCGGCCAATTGCTTCAGTCGGATGGCCGTCGCCAGCCCGGCTGGCCCCGCGCCGACAACCACGACATCATATTCCATGGACTCGCGGTCGCTCATCAGCCGGCCCTTCTGTCGCTCCCGCGGAGCGTTTCACCGGTGACAGCAGTGCCAATTCCTTGACCGCTCCGTCAACCTTCGACGAAGGTAGGGCAATGGACGGGGAGAGGGATTTCACGGCGCGCGAGCTGGCCGGCCTGCTGGAATGGTGGGTTGAGGCCGGAGTCGATGTCGCCGTGCAGGAAGAGGCGCGCGACTGGCTGAAACCGGCCGAGACGCCGACGACAGAGCCAGCGCGAACAGCTAATGTCGCCGAGCCGAGTCACGAAACGCTTGGCGACCTGCGCAATTGGCTGTCCAGCAGCCTCCAGGCGCCGCTCGCGGCGGCAAGCGCGAATCGCATTCTCCCGCACGGACCGGAAAACGCGGCGGTCATGCTGCTCAGCGACGCGCCGGCACTGGAGGACTTGGCCAGCGGCCAACCGATCGGAGGCGAGGCCTGGACGCTGACGATCAAGATGTTGAGGGCGATCGGTATCGAGCCCGAAGA
Organism: Sphingomonas alba; assembly: GCF_023516555.1. Lineage (GTDB taxonomy): Bacteria > Pseudomonadota > Alphaproteobacteria > Sphingomonadales > Sphingomonadaceae > Sphingomicrobium > Sphingomicrobium album. The sequence goes on along the minus strand of NZ_JAMGBD010000001.1, from coordinate 231,255 downwards.
CGCTTATAGCGCGTCCCTCTCCTGCTTTGCGTCCGCGACAGGCCGAGTGAGCGAAACCGACCTCGCGGCTTGCGGTGAGCTCGCCCGCAAACACATCGCCCTCGCCAGGCCCAAGCACTTGCTCTTGTTCGGCGACGGCCCTTGCCGTGCCCTGTTGGGTGAGAAAATGGTCTCTGCCCGGGGCCGGGCACACAAGGTGGACGGCGTTCGCACGATCGCCACCTTCCACCCGCGCATGCTCTTGCAACAACCGAACCATAAATCGAAAGCATGGGCCGATTTGCTGTTGTTGATGGAGGATGACGTTTGATCCGTTTGACTGCGGCCGCACTCTTGCTCGCGGCGATCGCATCCCCCGCTCTTGGCCAGGACGATCCTCTGTCGCCCCTCCCGCCGGAAACCGAAGATACCGCCCCGCCGGAACCAGACGCCGCACCCGTCACAGTGCCCGCCCAGCCCGCAACGCCCGTCATCAAGCCTGTCGTCGTCCCGAAGGATTGGCGGGGGGTGTTCGCTGCAATCCGCAATGGCGATTGGCCCGGCGCCCAGGCCGGCATTGCCACGCTTCCCGATGACGGCCTGAAGGCGGTCGCCAAGGCCGAACTTTACACAGCTGCAAATTCGCCCAAGGTCGACCTGCCTTCGCTGATCGCGTTGGTTACCGAGGCACCCGAACTGCCCAAATCCGCCCAACTTTTGCGCCTCGCGCAGACTCGCGGCGCCGACATCACTTTATTGCCCACGGTCCCCGCCGAGCGCCGCATGGTACCGCTGGCCAGCGCCCCTCGCCGACATCGTTCCCAGCCGGTCCAAGGAGATCCGGCGGCCGATGCCTTGCGGCTGGCGCTCGATCCGCTGGTGAAGACCGATTCTCCTGACGAGGCCGAAGCCCTGTACCAGCAAGCGCTGCCGACCCTGACGCCGGAAGGGCGCGCCGAGGCCGCGCAACGCGTCGCCTGGATCTACTACGTCGTGGGCCGCGACGCCGACGCCCGCCGAATCGCCGAAACCGCCAGCGATGGCGCGGGCGATTGGGTGACCCAGGCGAATTGGATCGCCGGTCTCGCCTCCTGGCGGATGAACGATTGCGAAGCCGCCTCACGGCATTTCCGCTCGGTCGCTTATGGCCGCGCCGAGACGGAGCTGGCAGCCGCCGGTGCCTATTGGGCCGCGCGTTCCGAGCAGGCCTGCCGCAGGCCGCAGGCCGTGGAGCCGCTGCTCCGCGCCGCTTCGCGCTCACCAGAGAGTTTCTACGGCCTCCTGGCCCGCGAGACGCTTGGCATGGACAAGGGCCTTGGTGGGCAATTACCGGCCCCCGGACGCGTCGAGAGCCTGCCAAATGTGCGCCGAGCCCTGAAGCTGGCCGAGATCGGCGAATATCGTTTGGCCGAGGACATGATCCGCCATCAGGCCGCCATAGGCCCGACTTCGGATCACCTCGCCTTGATCGCGCTGGCACAACGGATCGACTTCTCGGGCGTCCAATATTTCCTCGCCCATAACGGCCCGGCAGGGACGCGCGTGCCTGGAGAGGCTCGCTTTCCGCTGCCCCGCTGGCAGCCCGCCACCGGCTGGCGGATCGATCCTGCGCTCGCCTATGCGCACACCCGGCAGGAAAGCGACTTCCGCCGCGGCGCGGTCAGTCCGGCCGGCGCCGTCGGCTTGATGCAGGTCCGCCCCGGCACCGCAGGCGATTTCGCCCGCTCCCGCGGAACGGCTGTTGGCGATCTGACCCATCCGCCAACGAACCTGGAGTTTGGCCAAAGCTTCATCGAGCTCATGCGCTCCAAGCCGGAAACGCAGGGTCAGCTCCTCAAGGTCATTGCCGCTTACAATGCGGGGCCTCTGCCGGTCGCTCGTTGGAACTATATCAACGCCAAGGGCGACCCCCTGCTGTGGATCGAGAGCCTGCCCTATTGGGAAACGCGTTACTACGTCCCTGCGATCATGCGGAACCTGTGGGTCTATCAGGAGCTAGAGGGAACGCAGCAGCCGAGCCTGAAGGCGATGGCCGAGCACCAGTGGCCCACCTTCCCAACCAAGGCGCGCTAGAGCCTTACGTCTCCGAAACGGACGGAACGCTCGCCATCACCGCGGGTTCGTGATCCGAACGGGGTTGAGGAGGCTGTGATGTATATTGGCATTGGCGGACTGATCCTTCTAATCATCCTTCTGGTCATCTTATTTTAGACCAAGCACGCTAATCGTTCTTGTTTTGTTCTTGTCGTGAGCGCATCATGCGCTCATGCCGGTCGAGTCGATCCACGGGCGCGGGGCGACGCGCAATGCAACGCCGACTCGCTTCAACCTTCAAGAGCGGATGGCGGAAGGTGATTGGCTAGACCAGGTCGAGGCTCTGGACGGCGTTTCCTCGCGGCGAACCTCCGTCACTATCGAAAAGCCCAAGTCCATCCTGACGCGTAACAGCTCACCGGACATTGGCTTCGATCGCTCGATCAACGCCTATCGCGGCTGCGAGCATGGCTGCATCTACTGCTTCGCGCGACCGACCCACGCCTATCATGACCTGTCGCCGGGCGTGGATTTCGAGAGTCGGCTTTTCGTCAAGCCGGACGCCGCCAAGCTCCTGCACAGTGCCTTATCACGACCCGGCTATGAATGCGCGCCGATCGCCATGGGAACGAACACCGATCCCTATCAGCCGATCGAGGAGACCTGGCAGGTGACGCGGTCGGTGATCGAGGTGCTGCTGGAAACGCGCCACCCCTTCACGATCACCACCAAATCGAACCGTGTCCTTCGCGAGCTGGACCTGCTTGTCCCAGCGGCGAAGCTTGGCATCGCCTCGGTCGCCATTTCGGTGACTTCGCTCGACCCAAAGATATCCCGGACGATGGAGCCGCGCGCGCCCTCAGGCCGCAAAAGGATCGAAGCGATCCGGCTGCTCAATGAGGCCGGCGTGCCCTGTCATGTCGCCATTGCGCCGGTGGTCCCGCAGATCACCGACCATGAACTTGAGCATATCGTGGAGGCTGCCGTCGAAGCGAAGGCGGCCGGCGCCTTCTATTTGCCCGTGCGCCTGCCGCACGAGGTCGCACCGCTCTTCCGGGCTTGGCTGGACGAGCATTTTCCGGACCGTGCCGCCAAAGTCATGGCGACGATCCAATCGCTCCGCGGCGGCCGCGACAATGATCCCAATTTCTTCTCCAGGATGCGCGGCCAGGGCCCTTGGGCCGACCTGCTGCGCACCCGTTTTGAAAAGGCGGTTAAGCGTTACGGCCTGAGACAGACCAGATTCCCGCTTCGCCGCGACCTGTTCACGCCGCCCGAGGGCGCACAAATGCGGCTGTTTTGACTGTTCGTCGAACTGACCGATGACAGGCGCCAAACTGACGGTTAGGTGGTGCCCATGAAAAAGCTCGTCGTTGCGTTCCTGTTCGCTGCCGCCGCTCCCCTTCCCCTCCTCGCCCAAAATGCCCCGCCGCCACCGATCGCGGTCGATCCGAAGGTCGTCGCGCTCCGCGATGCCGCGCTGAACGACGATTACGCCTGGGACATCACCGAAGGCCTGACCACCGAGGTCGGCCAGCGCAAGGCCGGTACCGAGGCTGAGGCGCGCGCTCGCGTCTGGGCTGCCGCCAAGCTCAGGCAATTGGGGTTCGCCAATGTTCGCGTTGAGGAATTTCCGGTCCAGAACCAGGTGCGAGGCCTGGAGTCCGCGGAGATTCTGGCGCCCTTCCCTCAGAAACTCGTGGTCAATGCGCTCGGCAACAGCGCCTCAACCGGCCCGACCGGCATCACCGCCGATGTCGTCGGGTTCGACAGCGTCGATGCTTTGCGTCTGGCGCCGGATTCGGCGGTGCGCGGCAAGATCGTTTTTATCGACCACCACATGCCTGCAAATCAGGACGGCTCCGGCTACGGCCAGTTCGGCGCCCCACGTCGCCAGGGGCCGACCGTCGCCAGCTTAAAAGGCGCCGTAGGTCTCGTGATACGGTCGATCGGCACCGACCATAATCGCACGCCACATACCGGCGTGATGTCCTTCGCCAATGGCGCCAAGGCCATTCCCGCCGGCGCGCTCAGCGTTCCCGACGCGGAGCAACTCGTGCGCATCCTGAAGCGCGGCAAGCCAGTGTCGATGCGCTTGGTGCTCGAAAGCACCCCGTTCGAGGGCACTTCAGGAAACGTAATCGCCGAGGTTCCCGGTCGCGACCCGTCGCTGCCGCCGATCCTCGTCGGAGGGCATCTGGACAGCTGGGACATGGGCACCGGCGCCATCGACGACGCCAGCGGTGTCGCGATCGCGACCGCTGCCGCCAAGCGAATCATGGACGCCGGCCAACCCCTCCGCACAATCCGGATCGTTTGGTTTGGGTCGGAAGAGATCGGCCTGTTCGGCGGTGAGGATTATCGCAAGCGCTATGGCAAGCTGCCCCATTACGCGATGCTGGAAAGCGACTTCGGCGCCGACAAGATTTACAAGGTAGACAGCAAACTCGGCGATGCCCGCAAGGACGAGGCGCGGATGATCGGCGCGGCCCTGGCGCCTCTCGGCGTCGTCACCGGCAAGTTCGACGCAGCCGACGGCAGCGACATCGGACCGATGATCGAGGACGGGCAGCCGGCCATTGGGCTCAGTCAGGACGGCACGCGCTATTTCGACCTGCACCACACGTCGAACGATACTCTCGACAAGATCGATCCCGCCCAGCTGCGACAGAATGTTGCTGCCTGGACGGCGACTTTAGCCGTCCTGTCCGGTGGTATTGAACCGGTACCGAAACCATCGCGGGGCAAGCGGCGTTAGGCTCTCCGAAAGGGAGAATTTCCATGCGCATGCTCTATTTGCTTCCGATTGTTGCGCTCGGCGCCTGCCAGGTGACCGAGGACAAGGGCAACAACCAGTTGACGGTCCAGTACAACCAGGATGTCGCCGAGAATGCCGCCGCCGATGTCGTCAATGGCGCGAAGGATGCTGGCGCCGCAATCTCGAACAGCGCCAGCGACGCGGCCGACAAGGTCAAGAATGTCGACGTGGACGTCAACGTCGACACGAACAAAGCCGACAATAACAAGACGGCCAACTCGAATTGAGTTTGCGCCCCCGGCGGGCGCTGTTAGAGGCGCCGTCGTCGGGGAGTAGCGCAGCCTGGTAGCGCATCTGCTTTGGGAGCAGAGGGTCGCAGGTTCGAATCCTGTCTCCCCGACCATTGCTTGAGCCCGAAGCGCAAGCGCATGGATTGGAACAATCCAATGCTTGCGCCAGAAAAGGCGAAAGCCGGCCGACGACCCGCGATGCGGTGTCGATCGACGTCACGGATTTACTCCGTGACGGCTTGGCCAGGTTGGTGGGGCCTGTAGCTCAATGGTAGAGCTGGCCGCTCATAACGGCTTGGTTGTAGGTTCGAGTCCTGCCGGGCCCACCAATCCCGTCCGGCCAATCAGGCTTTCGCCAGCGGCACGCTGAGCGTGAACTGGCTCTCGCCGATCTCCAGTGAGCCGCCGGCAATTCCAACAAGGCCGTTCACCAGTCGCAGCGAGAAGCCGAGGCCGAGCAGCGCCCGGTCGGCATCGCCAATCGTGAACTCCGGGTCGAGCAGCTCCTCTTTGCCCGCCATCATTGTCGCGCCCGGCCGGGTGATGTCGAAGGCCAAAGCCTTGCCGGCCGGCCTGACATTCAGCTTCAATTGCTCCCCACTCGCCGTGGCGCTCAGCACCGCATCGGTAAATCGACGCAGGAGCCGCTCCATCAACTCAGGGTCCAGGGCGCTGCGCCCGAGGCCCAACGCCGCGTTCATGTCGATGGCCACGCCATGACGGGCCGCCCGCGCCTGCAGCGTCTCTGCAAATGCCGGCAGGAATGCACTCATTTCCGTGCCTTCGCCTGGCCTTGCCCGGGCCGACTGCAGCCGGGCCGCGAAGTCCAGGTCTTCCGCCGCCTCGAGCAACGAGCGGGCATTTGCGACAATCTCTGCGGCACGTTCGCGGTAACGGCTGTGGGCTGGCCCGAAATACTGGCCATCGATGATTTCCGCGAAGCCGATGATGGCATTCAGGGGCGTTTTGATTTCGTGGATCATTTCGCGCAGGGAATCATGGTCGACCGGCCCCACGGTCGCGGCCTTGGCGGCAGCCTCGACGGGTCCTTCTTCCTCAACCTCGTCGCGCCGGGCGACGCCGCGATATCCGATGAACCTCCCATCGCTCGGATTGAAAGCCGGCACACCGCTGATGATCCAATGGCCAGCCAGCGGCCCCTCGTCGCCAAGCTCCAATACGCAATCGCGAAACGGCGCACGAACTTCGAACGCTCGCTCAACGCAATCGTCGACCCCCTCTTCGATATCGGCAGCGGCAATCGATCGGCCTACCATGGCTCCGCGCGGTGCGCCTTCCACCCAGTCGATCTCGCCGCTCGGTCCGCATTCCCACCGGAATAGCGAGGGTGACGACATCGGCGGACCGGCGACGGCGGCAGGGGGCCGCTCGCCACGTTCGCGGCTCGAGCGCAACCGCTCGATCCTCGCCACCACATCGCTGATGGAGGGCACCGGTTCGGCCTTTGCCGGCTGATGAGCAGGTTCAGCAGGCGTTTCCGCTTGGGGGCGCAGTGTTGTGGGCGCCGTGTCAGCGAGGGGCGGCGCCAAAGATGCCAGGAAAGGCTTCACCTCGTCGGACGCCACGGAGTGAAGAGCCTGGACGCTGGCCGGATCCAGCTGGGCCGCGGCCAACAGGGGTGCCGCAATCGCCAGCCTGTCGCCGGCAAATACCTCTAGCAGTCCGAGCGGGACCGGCTTGCCAGCGATCGCGCGCGCCGTCGCCGCCCGGACCTGTTCCCCGACTTCAGGGCCGTCCTCGCGGATGGCATCGATAGCCTTGCCCAGGACAAAAGGATCGCCATCGCCGCCGGATCGGGCGACGAGGTCGACGAGCTGCCGCCACCGGATCGCGCGGTCGCGCGCGGATTCCACCGGCTGCGCTAGCACCGTGGCCAAGCGATCGTCGAAACGCACTAGTGGAACTACTCCCGCCAGAAATTTGGCTGAGCCTGTATCCAGACCCCACGCGCGCGATAGCGCCCGAGCGTTAACCGTCCTGCTTTGGGACACAGCAGCGGTTTCAAAGAAAGGGCGCCGGAAATGCTCCGACGCCCTGATGATATTTCAGAATTACAACTACTTACCCTTGTGAGTTCAGCCAGATTAGCCAGAACTTGGCGATGCCGGCTTGCGACCCCGTAACGGCATTCAGCGCCGCCGCCGCGCCGACCTTGTCGCCCGAACGCGCGAGCGCCATGCCCAGGCGAAGGTTGGCCTCGTTTGCCGCGGCGCCCCCCTTGGCCGCAACCGCCTTGTAGTAGGGAGCCGCCTCGGCATAGGCGCCAACGCCGTAGAGGGCGTTTCCGGCATCCATCGCCTTCTGGGGCGGGCCGGCAAGTGCTGTCTTGGCGACCGAGTCGATCGTCGCACGCGAAGGCGCCGTCGCGAGCTTGGCCGCAAACTGCTTGAACACCTGCTTGTTGGGGTCGATCGCCTTGGCAGCACTGGCCTGGTCGACGACCGTCTTGGCTTCGTTGAGATATCCGAGCATCACCAACTCATTGACGTAAGCGAAATAGTCGCCGTCGCCCTGCAGCGCATTGGCGGCACTGGCCAGGCGCAGGACGTCCACCTTGGAATCGCCCTGCAGGCGGTTGGCATCGCGGTAGATCCCCAGCACCGTCCGCCAGTTGCCCTGTGTCGGATAGTCGGTCAGCAGGCCACGCGTAATGTCGTCAGACGCTGGCGACTTGGAGGCAAATGCCACCTTCGCCGCGAATTTGTAGTCGTTCTCGCTCGGCTTGTGGCCTGCCGCCTTCATGGCGGCCAGGCTCTTGCCCATCAGCGACGCGGCATCGGCGGGCCGGCCTTGGTCGTTGCGGACACTGGCGAGCATTTTTAGCGCGTCCGAATTGTTGGCGTCCACCGCCAGCGTCGATTCGAATGCGGCAACAGCCGGATCCAGTTGCTTGGCATCGTAGTAACGCTTGCCGAGATTGTTGTAGCGCGAAGCCAGATCAGCCGGTTCGGCGCCACTTGACGCCTTCAGCGCGTCGATCCCGGCCTTCATGCCCGCTAAATCATTGGCGTTGGTGGCAGCTTTGATCTGATTGATGGCGATCGCGTACTTGTCATCGGCGGATTGGGCGACAGCCTGGGCCGCGGCGAGCTTCGCCGGGATGTTCGCCGTGTCATTGGCAATGACGGCGTTCTGCAACTCAATGATCGCGGGCCGCGCCTTCTTGGAGATGTCCAGCTTGCGGCCGGTGCTGAGCTTGTCGGCGCTTTGCTGCTCCTCGGCTTTCTCCTCGCTCTTGCTGGCGGCGCCGCCAGACTGGCCGCGGATCGAGGTCTGCGTATTCTTGCTCTGCTCCACTCGCTGTGCCGTTGCAGGGGCAGCCAGGGTCAAAGCAGCGAGCGCGCTCGCCAGTGCGTAGGTGGAAATCCTCATCTCTTTCCTCTCCCGCCCCAAAGGGCTTCTCATGCAATGCTAAGGAATGCGCGCGGGGCATAGACCCGTTGTGCGCGAGTGCCAACGATATTGGATAAAGTCGCCTTAACCCCAATTGAACCAATGACTTAGCTTAAAACTCTCGCGCACGCGCGTGCACGCACGCGGGGTGGCGCTCCGTCCTGCAATCGGCTAGGCCGGATTCGCGGGGGCGGTCAGCCGATCCCGCGCGTCCAATTGTCACCAAAAGAGCAGGAACAACCTTGGCCACGACGCCCCCCGTCGACGACCGTCCGACTGACGATCAACAACCGCCGTCCGGCGGAAGCGACATCGCCCCCATCTCCATCGTCGATGAGATGAAGACCTCATACCTCGACTATGCGATGAGCGTCATCGTCAGCCGCGCGCTGCCGGACGTGCGCGACGGCCTGAAGCCCGTTCACCGCCGCATTCTCCATGCCTGCCAGGAAGCCGGTTATGTCGCCGGACGGCCTTACCGCAAATCGAGCCGCATCGTCGGTGACGTCATGGGTAAGTATCACCCGCACGGCGACAGCGCGATTTACGACGCCCTCGCCCGGATGACCCAGAGCTGGTCGATGCGCGTGCCGTTGATCGACGGCCAGGGCAATTTCGGCTCTATGGACCCGGATCCGCCCGCGGCCATGCGTTACACGGAAGCCCGCCTCGCCAAGGTCGCCAACTTCCTGCTCGGCGACATCGACAAGGACACCGTCAACTTCCAGCCGAATTACGACGCGTCGGAGAGCGAACCGCAGGTCCTTCCTGCCCGCTTCCCGAACCTGCTTGTCAACGGCGCCGGCGGCATCGCCGTCGGCATGGCAACCAACATCCCGCCGCATAACCTCGGCGAAGTGCTGGCCGCATGCCGCGCCTTCCTCGACGATCCGGCGATCACCACCGAAGGCCTGATGGAGCATGTGAAAGGCCCCGACTTCCCGACCGGAGCCATCATCCTCGGTCAGACGGGTCTCCGCAGCGCCTACACGACTGGCCGCGGCTCGATCCTGCTCCGATCGCGCCATCACGTCGAGGAAGGCCGCAACGACCGCCGCTCGATCGTCCTGACCGAAATCCCTTACCAGCAGGGCAAGAACGCGCTGGTCGAGAAGATCGCCGAAGCCGCCAAGGACAAGCGCGTCGAGGGCATTTCCGACATCCGCGACGAATCCAACCGCGAAGGCGTCCGCATCGTCATCGACCTGAAGCGCGATGCCACTCCGGAGGTCGTGCTGAACCAGCTCTGGCGGCACACGCCAGCGCAGGGGTCATTCTCTGCCAACATGCTCGCCATCCGCGGCGGACGGCCGGAAACGCTGACGCTGCGAGATATCATCGAGAGCTTTGTCAAGTTCCGCGAAGAGGTCATCACCCGCCGCACCAAGTTCGAGCTTTTGAAGGCCCGCGAGCGCGCCCACATCTTGCTGGGCCTGGTCGTGGCGGTCACCAATCTCGACGAGGTCGTGAAGTTGATCCGCGGATCGTCCAGTCCCGCCGAGGCCCGCGAGAAGCTGCTGGCCCGCGAATGGCCGGGCGAGCAAATCCGCCCCTACATCCAGCTGGTCGAGGCCGTCGAACCGCAAAAGGCCGGCGCGGCCTACCGCCTGTCCGAAGCGCAGGTGAAAGCAATCCTAGAGCTTCGCCTCCATCGCCTGACGGCGCTCGGCCGCGACGAGATCGGTAACGAGCTCGAAGGCCTTGCCAAGAACATCGGTGAATTGCTTGAAATCCTTGGTAATCGCGTGCGCCTCTATGAAGTGATGCGTGAGGAGTTCGACGAGGTCGATGCCGACTTCTCAACGCCGCGAGTGACCGAAATCGGCGCTGCCGCCGACGGCATCGAAGATGAGGACCTGATCGAGCGCGAGGACATGGTCGTGACCGTGACCCTCACCGGCTACATCAAACGCACCCCGCTAGCCTTGTTCCGCGAGCAGAAGCGCGGTGGCAAGGGCCGCTCGGGCATGTCCACGAAGGACGAGGATGCCGTCACAGAGCTGTTCGTCACCTCGACGCACAATCCGGTGCTGTTCTTCTCCAACCTCGGCCGCGTCTATCGCATGAAGGTCTGGCGCCTTCCCGAGGGCGGACCGAATGCCAAGGGTCGGCCAATGATCAATCTCCTGCCCTTGAGCGAGGGCGAGACGATTTCGACCGTCCTGCCGCTGCCGGAAGATGAAGAGACCTGGGGCGGCCTGCACATCATGTTCGCCACCGCCCATGGCACCGTGCGGCGCAACAGCATGGCGGCCTTCACCAACATCCCCACCGCCGGCAAGATCGCGATGAAGTTCGGCGTGAGCGAGAGCGAAGACGAGGCTGAAGGCGACGGCGACCCCACAGATCGGATGATTGGCGTAGAATTACTGACCGAGGATGACGACGTCCTTCTCGCCACCCGCCAGGGCAAGGCTATCCGCTTCAAGTCTACTGACGTCCGCGAATTCCAGAGCCGCTCGTCGACTGGCGTCCGCGGCATCCGGCTCAAGGACGGCGACGAAGTCATCTCCATGTCGATCCTGCGCCGCATCGGCACCTCGCAGGAAGAGCGCGAGGCCTATCTGAAGTGCCCGGCCTGGCGCGAGAAGGACGTCGACTCCACGCTGCCGGAGGACCGTTACGCCGAGCTGGCGGAAAAAGAACAGTTCCTGCTCACCATTACCGAGAACGGCTATGGCAAAAGGAGCTCAACCTACGAATATCGCCGCACCAATCGCGGCGGCCAGGGCATTACCAACATCGACACCTCCGAACGCAATGGCGGCGTGGTTGCCAGCTTCCCGGTGAAGCCCGGCGAGCAATTGATGCTGGTCACCGACCAGGCGAAGATCATCCGCACGACCGTCGCCGACATTCGCATCATGGGCCGCAACACACAGGGGGTGACGATCTTCCGCGTCGCCGACAACGAGCATGTGGTCAGCGTCGCCAAGATCGACGAGAGCGAGGAAGAGGAGATCGAGATCGAGGGCGGCGACGAACTCGCTCCGGATACCGGCGCGGCGACGGGCGAGCAGGAACTCGACAAGCCCGCCGACCCCGAAATCGAGTGACGGACGGACGCAACAAACCGTTCGTCGATTCAGGGCGCGAGGAGTAAGGAACGGGGCAGCGGAAACGCTCGTTGGCTTATGGACCAGTAATTGGAGGACCTATGCCGCTTCCCAACCAAGCCCTTGTCTTCGTTACCGACGGCCGCAAGTCGTTGTTCCTTCGCAATCATGGCGACGAGAACCAGATCGACCTGCGCACCGAAGCTCATGATGAGCGGGCGGATCGGAAGGATCACGAGATCAAGACCGATGCCGCGGGCTCTTCCAAACAAAGCTTTGGATGGGGCCGCCCGGCGCTGGGGGAGACCGACTTCCACCAGCAGGAGCAAGACCGCTGGGTGAAGGATGCCGCCGTCAAGCTGAAGGACCGCGCCTTGCGTAACGATTTTGACGCGCTGGCGATCGTCGCGCCGCCGAAGGCGTTGGGCGTGCTCCGAAAGGAATTGCACAAGGAAGTCGAACGGCGGGTCGTCGCGACCTTCAACAAGGAAATGACCGATCGCCCGATCCCGGACATTGAAGATCTGTTGATCGGCGAAGGCTCTCCGCCCGCCTAGGCGTAGAGGTCGATGATCTCCGCGTCCTCGGCCAGCGCCTGCCACAGCAGGGTGCGGTGGCAGCATGCGGGATCACGCTCGTAACAGAGCAAGGCGCTTGGTTTCTCTGCCGCGAGGTCGAGCATCTGGGCGCCCTCGGCCATCGCCTGCGGCGTTTCCAGCTGCCCGGCGTAGATTTCCTCCAGCTCGGCCTTGCGCCCTGCCCTCGCCGCCTCGCGCCCGGCGGCCGGAGTGCCGAGTGCGCGCAGGTGGACGTAGTCGATCCCCACCTCCGCCAGAGCATTTTTCAGTGGCGTCTTGGAAAATCCCGGGCGGCGCGAATTCGGCACAGCGCGAACGTCGATGATCCGCTCGACCTTGGCGTTCTGCAGCGCCGACAGGAATTCGCCCATCGTCGCGCCTTCATATCCGATGGTGAAGATCCGCATGGCCGAAGCTGTCATAGATTGCTTCGACGAACCTGTCTTCCTCGCCTTCCATGCCCTCGCGATATGCGGCGGCGGGATGCGAAGCGACGACTTGCTCCAGGGTCCGGCCTTTGCGTTTCGCGGTCTGCACCTGGCGCGCCACGTCCAGCAGCATGTCGTGATAGGCGCTGAGCTCGGCACGGGTCGCAACAGGCCCGTGAGCGGGTACGATGCGGCTCTTCTCGTCGGTCATTGCCAAGGCCGTCTCGACGCCCTTGATCATGCCTTGGATGCTGCCCCCGCTGCTGCGGTCGATGAAGGGGAAGATGTGGTTGAAGAAGACGTCACCCATCGCAACCACGTTCGCATTCCGGAAATGGACGAGCGTGTCGCCGTCCGTGTGGGCGATGGCGACATGGCGAAGTTCGACCGTTTCCGCTCCGAGCCGCAAGTCCAGGCTGTCATCGAAGATGATCACGGGCCGGGACTCCTGGGGGTCCGCCGGAATATGCTGCTTGTAAGGCGCCATATATTGCTCTGCTGACCGACGAACGAGAACATTGCGCTGGGCGACGATGACCGCCCCGGCCTTTGTGAACGAGCCGTTCCCGCCCGAATGGTCCAGGTGCCAGTGCGTATCAACCACATAGCGCACGGGCAGGTCCGAAACCGAGCGTATGCCGGCCATGGTTTCATCGAAAGTCGAGCGACGCTGGTCGTCGACGATCAGCACTCCGGTGTCACCGGGCAGTATCAACACGTTGCAGCTCGAACCGATGAGGACCGACAGGCCGTTACCTAGAGATTGCACCTCAGGCGGCGGGGGAGCGGCCGAAACCGGCGCAGCAGCCAGCATGCTCGCCAGCAGGCCCAACATCATTCGTGATTTCATCGTCGTCCCCTATTTGGTGGTGCCAGGCGCTCGTTCAGCGGTTTGCTCGCGCGGCATCCAATGTCTATTCGCGCGCACATGGCCTTTGGGATACAGATTGTCGGTGGCGGGCTCGCCGGTTCGGAGGCCGCCTGGCAGCTCGCCGAGGCCGGCGTAAAGGTCCGCCTTTCGGAAATGCGCGGCGGCGGCGACATGACCCCGGCACACGAGACCGACCGGCTGGCCGAAATGGTTTGCTCGAACAGCTTCCGCTCCGACGATGCCGAAAACAACGCCGTCGGCCTGCTGCACCAGGAGATGCGCGCGCTGGGCTCGCTGATCATGCGCGCGGCCGACAAGCACAAGGTGCCGGCGGGCTCGGCGCTGGCGGTGGACCGCGAAGCTTTTGCCGCCGAGGTTACGGCGGCCATCGGGGGCCATCCCAACATCACGGTCGTCCGCGAGCGCATCGACGTCCTGCCGGATCACCCGACGATCATCGCCACCGGCCCGCTGACGGGCTCGGCTCTGGCGGAGGCGATCGCGAAGGAAACCGGCAGCGACGCCCTCGCCTTCTTCGATGCCATTGCGCCCATCGTCCACCGCGACAGCATCGACATGTCGGTCTGCTGGATGGCCGCGCGGTGGGACAAGGGCGGCAAGGACTATATCAACTGCCCGATGACCAAGGAGCAGTATGACGCCTTCGTCGCCGCGCTGAACGCGGGCGAGAAGACCGAGTTCAAGGAGTGGGAGAAGGACACGCCCTACTTTGAAGGCTGCATGCCGATCGAAGTGATGGCGGCGCGCGGCGTTGAGACACTGCGCTATGGCCCGATGAAGGGTGTTGGGCTCGACGATCCGAAGACGGGCCGTTGGCCCTATGCCTGCGTCCAGCTGCGCCAGGACAATGCGCTCGGCACCTTGTGGAACATGGTCGGTTTCCAGACCAAGCTGAAGCATGGCGAGCAGGTCCGCATCTTCCGCACCATCCCGGGCCTCGAAAATGCCGAGTTCGCGCGGCTCGGCGGGATTCACCGCAACAGCTTCATCCGCTCGCCGGAACTGCTCGACGGGCAGCTGCGGCTGAAATCGAAGCCGAACATCCGTTTTGCCGGGCAGATCACGGGCTGCGAGGGTTATGTCGAGAGCGCCGCGGTCGGCATTCTCGCCGCCCGCTTCGCCGCTGCCGAGCGCGAAGGCCATACCCTACCCCCGCCGCCGGTCGAGACGGCGCTGGGCGCGCTGCTCAACCACATCACGGGTGGCGCCGATGCCGAGACCTATCAGCCGATGAACGTCAATTTCGGGCTGATGCCGCCGCTTACCGGCCCAAAAACCAAGAAAGCCGACCGCAAGAAACTCTACACTGAGCGGGCGCGGGTGGCCCTCGGCGAATGGCTGACGTCAGCGGAGCTAGAGCCCGCCTAACAGCCGCAACGCGGTTTCTTCTTGGGCGGCGGCGGGGCGGTCGTGGCGTATTCCGCGGCCGTCAGCCAGCCCGACTTGTCCTTGTCCGCGCCTTCGAACTTGTCGATCGTCTTCGCCGCCCACTCCTCGAAGCTGAGGCTGCCGTTGCCGTTGGTGTCGAGCTTGGCGAACGCCTTGCGGCGCGGTCCATAGAGCTCCTCGGCGCTGATCTTGCCGTTCTTGTCCTTGTCGGCGCGGGAGAAACGCCTTTCCTCGCGGGACTTCGGGGTGGCTTCCGGCGCACTGACGAGCGGTGCACGACTTTGATCGGCCTGAGGGGGTGGAGGCAGCGTGACCGCTTCTGCCTTCTCTGGCCTGCCTTGCCAGAGAAGTACCGCGCCAATGATGAGGAAGAGTCCGGAAACGATTGCAGCCAAGGTACGCGCCACGGGGCACCTCCCGAAGAGGGCGATCCGGCGCGGCGGACGCTATTGCGGTACGCGCGGAATTGCAATCAGCCGATGCGGCCGGTCAGGCGATGGCGAAGGAGGGCCAGCGCCCGGCCCGGCGTTCCCTCTGGCTCGGGGCTGGTGCGCATCGCATCTCTCGCTGCCAATGCTGCGAGGCCGGTCAATGGGCGCAATGGCTTGGGGAACCGGTGCCCCGCCAGCTCCAGCGGCACTTTCGGTCGATGACCCAGGCGCGCGAGAACGTAGAGGCGGCCCGCCATTCCGGTCATTGGATCGACGACGCCGACCAAGCTCGAGGCCATGTCGAACAATTTGGCCCCGCGACTGGCGACTCGTTCGGGGTCGGGGTCGGCATCCAGCAGCGCCGCCCAGCCATCCTCCAGCTCTGCCAGGGATGCTCCGGCGATGCTCCGGGTCAGCAACTCAACTGCGGCCGCCTGCAATCGCGGCTCGGCGGGCACCTTCCCGGCATCCAGCTCTTCGAGCCGCTCCCGCCACCAGGCGAGCTTGATCGCCGCCAAAGCCGGTTCGGTCGCCTTCGCGACGACGTCGCCCATGGCATCATCGATCGCGAACAACGCGTCGAAAGCCCCCCGCAAATCGACCGGCCAGTAGAGCCGGACAAGACCGCGGTCGGTCGGGTCAGCGATAGCAGACTTCCTTGGCCGCCTTGACCACGTCCGCCGCCTTGATCAGCGCCAGCTTCTCGAGGTTCGCGGCATAAGGCAGCGGCACGTCGACGTTGTTCACGCGCAGGACGGGCGCGTCGAGGTCGTCGAAGCCTTCGGTCATGGCGATGGCGATGATTTCGCTGGCGATGGAGCAGGTCGGCCAGCCTTCCTCGACCACGACCATGCGGTTCGTCCGCTTCAGGCTCTCCAGTACCGTCGCCTTGTCGAGCGGGCGCAAGGTGCGAAGGTCGATGACTTCGGCATTGATGCCTTCAGCCATCAGTTCCTGCGCGGCTTCCAGCGCGACGCCGACGCCGATCGAATAGGTCACCAGCGTGACGTCAGTACCCGGGCGCACGATCCGCGCCTTGCCGATCGGCAGGACGTAGTCATCCATGTCGGGCACGTCGAAATGCTGACCGTAAAGCAGCTCGTTCTCGAGGAATACAACCGGATCTTCGCTACGGATCGCCGCCTTCAGCAGACCCTTGGCATCGGCCGCGCTGTAGGGCGCGATGACGATCAGGCCGGGTACGCTCGCGTACCAGGGACCGTAATTCTGGCTGTGTTGGGCGCCGACGCGGGCAGCGGCGCCGTTCGGGCCGCGGAAGACGATCGGGCAGCGCATCTGGCCGCCCGACATGTAATTGGTCTTGGCTGCCGAATTGATGATGTGGTCGATCGCCTGCATGGCGAAGTTGAAGGTCATGAACTCGATGATGGGCTTCAAACCACCCATCGCCGCGCCCGACCCCAAACCGGCAAAGCCATATTCGGTGATCGGCGTATCCACGACGCGCTTCGGCCCGAACTCGTCGAGCAGGCCCTGCGTCACCTTATAGGCGCCCTGATACTGCGCGACTTCCTCGCCCATGACGAAGACGCGGTCGTCCAGCCTCATTTCCTCGGCCATGGCGTCGCGGAGGGCCTCGCGAACGGTGACGCTGGTCAGCGGCGTGCCGTCAGGCACTTCCGGCGCATCGTGGGTCTTCGCGACATCGGCGACCAGGTCGCGGGCCGCCGTTTCCATCTGGTGCGGCGTCGGCGCTGCGCCGCTCTCCGGCGCCGGTACAGGCGCGGCGGCCTTCGGCTCGGGAGCGGAGGATTTCGGCTCGTCGGCCTTGGGCGCAGGCTCGGCGCTTTCCCCATCGCCAGCCAGCAGCGCGATCGGCGCACCGACCTTCACTCCGTCAGTCCCTTCAGGGACCAGGATCTTCGAGATCGTGCCTTCGTCGACCGCCTCGAACTCCATCGTCGCCTTGTCGGTTTCGATCTCGGCGAGGATGTCGCCGGACTTCACCTCGTCGCCCTCTTTCACCAGCCACTTGGCCAGCGTGCCCTCTTCCATGGTCGGCGACAGGGCCGGCATCTTCAGCTCGATCGCCATCAGTAGGTCTCCACCAGCACGTCGGTATAGAGTTCGCTTGGCGCGGGCTCTGGCGCTTCTTCACTGAACTTCGCAGCTTCGACGACGATCTCCTTGATTTGCTTGTCGATTGCCTTCAATTCATCTTCCTTGACGCCGAGCTTTTCGAGCTCGCTGGCGGCATGGTCGATTGGGTCGTGGTGCTCGCGATAATCCTGCACCTCTTCCTTCGTCCGATACTTGGCCGGGTCGGACATGGAATGACCGCGATAGCGATAGGTCAGAAGTTCGAGGATGATCGGGCCCTTCCCTGCCTGGGTCCAGGCCATGGCTTCCTCGGCCGCCCCGCGCACCGCCAGTACGTCCATGCCGTCGACCTGTATGCCCGGGATGCGGAAGCTCTCGCCACGCTTGTAGAATTCCGGCTCGGATGCGGAGCGCTCGACCGCCGTGCCCATGGCGTAGCGGTTGTTCTCGATCGCGTAGATGACCGGCAAGTCCCACAGCTTCGCCATGTTGAAGCTCTCGTAGACCTGCCCCTGGTTGGCCGCGCCGTCGCCGAAATAGGCGAGACAGGTGCCGGCATCACCGGCATATTGATGTTTGAAGGCCAGACCGGTGCCGAGCGCCACCTGTGCACCGACGATGCCGTGGCCGCCGTAGAAGCCATGATCGACACTGAACATGTGCATCGATCCGCCCTTGCCCTTGGAAATGCCGGCGGCGCGCCCCGTCAGTTCGGCCATGATGACCTTGGGGTCAATGCCATAGGCCAGCATATGGCCGTGATCGCGATAACCGGTGATGACGCTGTCGCGACCGACCTTCATCGCCGACTGCAGGCCGACGGCGACCGCCTCCTGCCCGATGTAGAGGTGGCAGAAACCGCCGATCAGGCCGAGGCCGTAGAGCTGGCCCGCGCGCTCCTCGAAGCGGCGGATGAGCAGCATCTGCTTGTAGAAGTCGAGAAGCTCGTCCTTCGTCGCCTTGTAGCGGCTTGGCTCTGCCGGGCGCTCACGGTTAGATTTGAGCTGCGCCGCGGTCTTGGCGGCGGCTTTCTTGGCGGTTCGCGCCACAGGCCTCTCCGATGTCTTATCTGTTGTTGGCGCGCCTATAGGATTGCTGGCGCCAAGCGGCAACCGGACAAAGCCCTAGTTAAGCGGAAGAATGACTTCGTCGGAGCGGACGAGGCCGAGGTCCTTGCGGACCATCTCGTCGGCAAGATCGGGATCGGCCTTCTTCGGGTTCAGCAGGGCCGAACGATGGCGAAGCTGGTCGCGCTGCTCAATGAGGCTCGCGAGTTCGACCTGGCGCTTCTGCAGGTCGTGATGATAGCCGCCCCAGGCCAGCAATCCGTTGGGCCCCGCGACCGCATGGCCTGCAAATGTCCCGACCACGACAAGCGCCAACGCCGGAAATACCGAGCGCCGGATCAAACTGAGGCTTTGTTTGCGTCCCCCCATGGCACAGACAGGAGAATCACGAAGCCGCCATGAAGGCAAGCAAAAAGAATGATTTGCCGGAGAAAGTTGTGGATCGGGCAAATTCCGGCGTCACATCGATTCACATCGCGATGTGATGAACCGCCCTACTGGCGCAACGCCTCGCGGCCCGCATATTGCGCCGCTTCGCCCAATTCTTCCTCGATCCGCAGCAGCTGGTTGTATTTCGCGGTACGGTCGGACCGCGCCAAGCTGCCGGTCTTGATCTGCCCGCAGTGGAGCGCGACTGCGAGGTCGGCGATGGTCGAATCCTCCGTCTCGCCGGAACGGTGCGACATGACGGCGGTGTAAGCCGACGACTGCGCCATGCGAACCGCGTCGATGGTCTCGGTCAAGGTGCCGATCTGGTTGACCTTGACCAGGATCGAATTGGCGATGCCGTCGTCGATGCCCTTCTCGAGGCGCTTCACATTGGTCACGAATAGATCGTCGCCGACGAGCTGGACCTGCGAGCCGAGCTTGTCGGTCAGTGCTTTCCAGCCGGCCATGTCGTCCTCGGCCATGCCATCCTCGATGGACACGATCGGATAATCGGCCGCTAGCGACGCCAGGAATTCGGCGTTTTCGGCAGACGAGAAGCTCTTCCCCTCGCCTTCCATGACGTAGGACCCGCCCTTGAAATATTCGGTGGCGGCGCAGTCGAGCGCGATCATGACGTCATCGCCAAGCTTGTAGCCGGCAGCCGCTGTCGCCTCGCCGATGAAATCGAGCGCCGCGCGGGCCGAAGCGATGTTTGGAGCAAACCCGCCTTCGTCCCCGACTGCCGTCGACAGGCCCTTGGCGTGCAAAGCGCTCTTCAATGCGTGGAAGATCTCCGCGCCGCAGCGCAACGCCTCGGAAAAGGTTGGGGCGCCGACTGGCATCACCATGAATTCCTGGAAGTCGATCGGATTGTCGGCATGCGCGCCGCCGTTGAGGATGTTCATCATCGGCACGGGCAGCAGGTTGGAATCGACCCCGCCGATATAGCGGTAGAGCGGCAGGCTGCGGGCATCGGCCGCCGCCTTCGCCACCGCCAGGCTGACCCCGAGGATGGCATTGGCGCCAAGCCGGCCCTTGTTCTCCGTCCCGTCGAGGTCGATCATCGCCGCATCGATCTCGGCCTGGTCCTCGGCTTCGAAGCCGACGATTGAATCCGCGATCTCGCCGTTCACCGCCTGCACGGCCTTGTCGACGCCCTTCCCGCCCCACCGGCTCTTGTCGCCGTCACGCAGCTCGACCGCCTCATGCGCCCCGGTCGAAGCGCCTGACGGCACGGCGGCGCGGCCCATCGAGCCGTCTTCCAGCGTGACGTCGACTTCGACCGTCGGATTGCCGCGGCTGTCGAGGATGGTTCGGGCGTGAATATCGACAATCGCGGTCATGGGAGTCGTTCCGGTTCCGTGTTATTGAGGTGAGGCACGCGCTCTATCGGCGCGGGCCGAACCGCGCAACTTTCCGGCCAGACCGCAGGAACGTGGCGCGGCATTCGGGGTTCATCGGGGGTGAGAGCAAGGAGGACGTATGGCCGATCCCAAAGAACTACCCGAGGGCACCGATACCGTGATTTCAGGGGCCGCAGTGAAAAACGAGAATGAGGAGGCGCTGATCGTGCGCGAACCAACGACGCGTGACCGGATGCTGGAGAAAGTGCGCGACGGCCGCGGCAAGCTCGCCGGCCAGGCCGCCGACAAGACCCGCGGACTGGTTGGCCAGGGACTGGAAAGGTCGAGCGAGGCGCTCGCCAACGTTTCCAAGCTGGTCGGCGACACCGCCGCCGGGCTCGATGAGCGCCTCGGCGAGGAATATGGCGACTATGCCCGCAAGGCGGCGACGGCGATCGACGATGTCGCCAACAGCCTCGCGTCCAAGAACCCGGACGAATTGATCGAGGACACCCGCAACTTCGTCCGCAAGAGCCCGGGCATTGCGCTCGCCGGTGCAGCGATCGTCGGCTTCGCGCTTGCACGGCTGGTGAAGAGCGGCCTCGACGATGCTCGCGGCCGCAACCGCGACGGCGAGGATTGATGCTGAAGCGCGGCGATCCATCGCAGGAACCTGACGACGAGCAGTCGATCGGCGAGGTCGTTTCCGACCTCGTCGAACAGGGCAAGGCCTATGCCAAGGCCGAGGTCGAGCTGGCGAAAGCACAGGCCCTGGCCAAGCTCGCCGAGTTCAAGCTCCCGGCGGTCTTCCTGTTCGGCGCTTTGCTGTTCGCCCAGGCGGCGGTGACCGTGCTGGCGATCACGGTGGCTCTGGGGCTTGAGCCCTTCATCGGGATCGTCGGTGGTGGGGTGGTCGGCGTATTGCTGGCTGGCGGCGCTGCCGGGCTATTGGCTTGGCTGGCTGTGAAGCGCCTGCAGGGGGTCAAATGACGGACCCCAAGGTCGAAGCGGCTCGGATCGAGGTCGAGCGGTCGAAAGCCGAAATGCTTGGCACCGCAAAGGTGCTTCAGCAGCGGCTGCAACCGGGCAAGCTCACGCGCGACGCCTGGGAAAGCGCCAAGGAAAAGGGCGCCGATCTGGCCGAGGACGCCGTCGATGCGGTCCGCAAGCGGCCATATGCCGCCAGCGGGGCGGTTGCTGCACTCGCTTTGTTTATCGCCCGCGAGCCGATCATGGACCTGTTCGGCAAGCTGACTGACGCCATGACGTCAAAGAAGAAACCCTCGGCCAAGGCGCCGGCAAAACCTGCCGCCAAACCGCGAGCGCCGA
Source organism: Sphingomonas alba (assembly GCF_023516555.1). Lineage (GTDB taxonomy): Bacteria > Pseudomonadota > Alphaproteobacteria > Sphingomonadales > Sphingomonadaceae > Sphingomicrobium > Sphingomicrobium album. The sequence goes on along the minus strand of NZ_JAMGBD010000001.1, from coordinate 209,777 downwards.
GAAAGCCGGCAACGGCGAAGTAGAATATTGGAGGACGAGTAATGGTTACGAAGCAGACCGGCAGTTCGGGAAACCAGACGTCGCGCACCCGAGCGATCGAGGCTTATGACAGCGCCCGTCGCAAGGCTGCGGGCGGGATCGAGGATTCGCCGCTGCTGGCGTTGGCGGGCGGCTTGGCGGCGGGCGCGGTGCTGGCTGCCCTCATCCCGGCCTCGCGCAAGGAACGCGAATTGCTTGGCCCGGTTGCGGATCGCATCAAGGACCGCGCCAGCGATGCCGTGGAAGCAGCGAAGGACGCCGGCCAGGCGCGGCTCGACGAACTGGGTCTGACCCGCGACAAGGGCACCGACGCCCTGCGCTCGATCGTCGAAGGTGCGGGGGATGCGTTCAAGGCTTCCGCCGAGGCGGCGGTCGCCAGCATTCGTGGCACTGAGAACTGAGGGTTTTGGCCGGTTCGCACCGGTCGCATTTGCTGCTAGCGAGCCGGCCATGAGCAAGCTTCATTTGGTATTCGGCGGGCGGGTCAAGGATCCGCAGGGCCTGGAATTCGTCGACCTGAACAAAATGGACCTCGTCGGTCTCTACGACAGCTACGCGGCGGCGGAGGAAGCCTGGCGCGCCGCAGCCCAGCGCACGGTCGACGATGCCGAGATGAAATATGTCGTCGTCCACCTACACCGGCTGCTCGAGCCCGACGCCGATGGCATCAACCGACCCAAGGCAAACGCCTAGCTACGCTTTGCGGTAGCGCCAGAGCAGCAGCGGTTTCTGGAGCAGCACGCCGGCGATGAATCCGCCGACGTGAGCGCCGGTGGCGACGCCGATGCCCGACATGCCCATCAAGAGGCCGGTCATCCACTGCAGCACGACCCAGGCGACCAGGATCCAAAGGGTGTTGAGCGCCCGGTTGATGCGGAAATTACGGACCAGCGGCTTCGGCCGGCTAAAGCTCAGTGCGAAGGCGCCGACCAGCGCACTGATCGCCCCGCTGGCGCCGACCATCGGGAGCTCCGACGTCGGGTCGAGCACATATTGGCCTGCAGCTGCGAGATAGGCGCCCACCAGATAGAGGGTGACCACCGAGGCCGGCCCAAGCACACGCTCAACTTCGCGCCCGCACCAGACGAGGAGCAGCATGTTGGTCGCCAAATGTAGTACACCGCCATGGACAAGGGTCGCAGTCAGCGGCGTTAGCCAGACCGGCAACCATGCGCCGGGAGCGGCCAGATGCAGCCGCAGCGGAATGAAACCGAGCTGCAGATAGGCCTGTTCGGCCTGCCCGCTCAGCAGAATGAGGATGAACGCGACGGCAGTGACCGCCGCCAGCGCCCAGGTCGCGGTCAGCCGCCCCTTCACAACCGGGCTCAGACGAACTCGATCTTGGCCACTTCGTAATATTTGTCGCCGGACGGGGTGGTCACCTCAACCTCGTCGCCCTTCTCGCGGCCGATAAGGGCGCGGCCGAGCGGCGAGTTGTAGCTGATGCGGCCGACGCGGGCATCCGCCTCGGTCTGGCCGACCAGCTGGTACTTCACCTTCTTGTCGTCCTCGTCGAGCAACGTCACCGTCGCGCCGAACACGATCTTGTCGCCCGAAAGCGTCGTCGGATCGATGACCATGGCGCGGCTGAGACGGTCCTCGAGGTCGGCGATGGTCGCCTCGATCTGGCCCTGGCGCTCCTTGGCGGCATGATATTCGGCATTCTCGCTGAGATCGCCATGCGCGCGCGCCTCTTCGATCGCCTCGATGATGGCGGGGCGTTCCTCGACCTTGAGGCGCCGCAGCTCATCGTTGAGGTGGCGGTGGCCCTCGGCCAGCATCGGCACCTTTTCGCTCGCCATCTTATCAATCCCTTCAACTCAAAGCCTCGTCCCGGCGCCGTCTCAAGTGCGGCGCTGATGCGGTCCGGAATGGCTGGAAATTCTATCGCTCGGCGGCGGAATAATAGGATTGGAGCGACCGAACTTCAAGCTCGTGCCCCCTCAGCGCCCCGATTGACCTGACTGCCGCCAAACTGGCCGCCGCCGTCGTGAAATAGGGCACCTTGCGATTAAGTGCCGTCGCCCGGATCGAAAAACTGTCCTTCAGCGACTGCCAGCCCTCGGTCGTGTTGAAGACCAATTGCACCTGGCCGTCGGTCAGCTTGTCGACGATATGGGGGCGTCCCTGTGCCACCTTGTTGACGCGCTCGACCGGCAGGCCCTGCTCTTCGAGGAAGCTCGCCGTGCCGCCAGTCGCGATGATCTTGAAGCCAAGCTTCACGAGAAGCTGTGCCGCCGGCAGGATATTGCCCTTGTCGCTGTCCTTGACCGAGACGAAGGCCGTGCCGCCATCGGGCAACTCGATGCCGCCACCGAGTTGCGATTTGGCGAAGGCAATATCGAAATCGCCTGAAATTCCCATAACTTCTCCGGTACTCTTCATTTCCGGTCCCAAGACAGGATCGGTGCCAGGGAAGCGTGCAAACGGGAAGACCGATTCCTTGACGGCGATATGCCGAATGTCGCGGGAAATGGGGTCGAAGGCCGACAGTTTCTCGCCGGCCATCACGCGGGCTGCGATCTTGGCGATGGGCCGACCGATCGACTTGGCAACGAACGGCACGGTACGGCTGGCGCGCGGATTGACCTCGATGAGGTAAACCTTGCCGTCCTTCACCGCGAACTGGATGTTCATCAGGCCCTTGACCTTCAGCGCCAGTGCCAGCGCCTCCGTCTGGCGTTCGATTTCGGCGATGATGTCGGCGGGCAGGCTATAGGGGGGGATCGAGCAGGCGCTGTCGCCCGAATGCACCCCCGCTTCCTCGATATGCTGGAGGATGCCCGCAACCGCGACATCCGAGCCGTCGCAGATCGCGTCGACATCGACCTCGACCGCATCGCGCAAATAGCGGTCGATCAGCACGGGAGAGGTTCCTGACACCGCCACAGCGTTCGCGATGTAATTGTCGAGCTGGGCGGGCCCGTCGACGACCTCCATCGCCCTGCCCCCAAGCACGTAGGACGGGCGGATCAGCACCGGGTAGCCAATGCGGTCGGCAACGGTCAGCGCCTCGTCGCGGCTCCGCGCGATGCCATTGGACGGCTGCAGCAGGCCGAGCTTGGTGACCAACCGCGCGAACCGCTCGCGGTCTTCTGCAAGGTCGATGCTGTCCGGCGATGTCCCGAGGATCGGTACGCCCGCCGCCTGTAGCCCTTCGGCCAGCTTCAGCGGGGTCTGCCCGCCAAGCTGGACGATGACACCCGCCAATTCACCCTTTTCGGCCTCACGGCTGACGATTTCGAGGACGTCCTCATGCGTCAACGGCTCGAAATACAGGCGGTCGCTCGTGTCCGGGTCGGTCGAAACCGTCTCCGGGTTGCAATTGACCATGATGGTCTCGAACCCCGCATCGCGCAGCGCGAATGCGGCGTGGCAGCAGCAATAGTCGAACTCGATCCCCTGGCCGATCCGGTTCGGCCCGCCGCCGAGGATAACCACCTTGCGACGGTCGGAAATATCCGCCTCGTCCTCGGGCTCGCCGAACAAGGGCGCTTCATAGGTTGAGTAGAGGTAAGGCGTTGCTGCATCGAACTCCGCCGCGCAGCTGTCGATCCGCTTGAACACGGGCCGGACACCCAGGCGGAGCCGGTGCGTCCGCACCTCCTCCTCCGTAACCCCACCCGTCAGTCCGCGCAGCGCGTCGTGGACGATGCCCGAACCCCGCGCCGCCGCTTCGCTCATCTCGCGATCGACATTGGCCGCCCTGAGCGCCAGCTGCGACAGGCGTGCGTCGGAAAAGCCCATCGCCTTCAGGCGGCGCATGCCGGCGGCGTCGCGCGGCAGGCCCTCGTCCCGCAGCCGCTCCTCGGCGGCGACGATTTCCGCCAACCGCCCCAGGAACCAGGGGTCGAAGCCCGCCAGCTGCTGGATCCGCTCGATGGTGAAGCCCTGCCGCAGCGCCTCGGCCGCGACCAGCAACCGGTCCGGCGTCGGCGTACTCAGCGCATTCTCGATCTCGCTCGGATCGACGTTCATCAAGCTCTGCACGCGGTCGAGACCGCAAAGGCCAACCTCCAGCCCGCGCAGCGCCTTTTGCAGGCTCTCGGCAAAGTTGCGGCCGATCGCCATCACCTCGCCAACCGACTTCATCGCCGTCGTCAGCGTGCCTTCATGGCCGCGGAACTTCTCGAAGGCGAAGCGCGGAATTTTGGTGACGATATAGTCGATGGTCGGCTCGAAACTCGCCGGGGTCGCGCCGCCGGTGATGTCGTTGGCAATCTCGTCGAGCGTGTAGCCGACCGCAAGCTTGGCTGCGACCTTGGCAATCGGAAAGCCGGTCGCCTTGGACGCCAGCGCCGAAGAGCGCGACACGCGCGGGTTCATCTCAATGACGACCATGCGGCCCGTCGTCGGCTGGATGGCGAACTGGACGTTGGATCCGCCGGTCTCGACGCCGATCTCGCGCAGCACGGCGATCGAGGCCGAACGCATGCGCTGATATTCCTTGTCGGTGAGGGTCAGCGCCGGGGCGACGGTGATGCTGTCGCCGGTGTGGACTCCCATCGGGTCGATATTCTCGATGGAGCAGATGATGATGGCATTGTCCGCCTTGTCGCGGACCACCTCCATCTCGAATTCTTTCCAGCCGACCAGGCTCTCGTCGATCAACACCTCGGTCGTCGGGCTGGCTTCCAGGCCGGTGCGGACGATCCTTTCATATTCCTCGCGGTTGTAGGCGATGCCGCCGCCGGTTCCGCCCAGCGTGTAGCTGGGCCTGATGACGGCGGGCAGGCCGACCGTATCGAGCACGGCAATGGCCTCTTCGACGCTATGCACAACCGCCGATTTCGGGCTTTCGAGGCCGATGCGGTCCATGGCGTCGCGGAATTTCTGACGGTCTTCCGCTTTTTCGATCGCCTCGGCATTGGCGCCGATCAGCTTGACGCCCAGCCGTTCCAGCGTGCCATCATTGTGCAGCGCCATCGCGGTATTGAGGCCGGTCTGCCCGCCCATGGTCGGCAACAGCGCGTCCGGCTTCTCCAACTCGATGATTTTGGCGACGACCGCCGGGGTGATCGGCTCGACATAGGTGGCGTCGGCGAGCTCGGGATCGGTCATGATTGTCGCCGGGTTCGAATTGACGACGATGACGCGATAGCCCTCTTCTTTCAGGGCCTTCACGGCCTGCGATCCCGAATAGTCGAACTCCGCCGCCTGGCCGATGACGATCGGGCCGGCGCCGATAATGAGGATCGAGGAAATGTCGGTACGCTTGGGCATTATTGAGTGAACTCCACGCCCTCGATGAAGACGGCATTCAAATGGTTGCGGCGCGCCCAATGGTGGACGCAGGCACGTTGCGGCGGCGTCGGTTTGTCCTGCATCACGAACAGCAGTCTCTTTTCCTCTTCGTCCTGCGCGACCTGCCCAAGCGCCAGCCCGCATGCATTCGCCACCACATTCAATTCTTCCGGGCTGTGCATCCGGGCCGTAACGCAGCCGGAAAGCATCAGGGCGCCGACACCGATCTGGATCGGGCGCCCTCCCCTCATCCGCTTTTCGCCGGATAGAGCGATTTCACGTCCAGCTTGGGCACCGAGGGCGCCTTGACACCGCACGACTTCTCGGCGGCCTTGACCACCTTTTTTAGCAAGTGGGACACTTCGCCGCGCTGCGACGAGCTCGGCTTGATGCCGGTCTGCGCTTCCTGGAACGCCACCGCCTCGCAACCGCGGAAACCGGCAATGACGCGGGTATATTCGTTGGCGTGCTCGACGCTGATCACTAGGTCGCCGGTGTTGAAACCGGCCTCGCAGGCTTCAATCGTGCAGGCCTCCGTGCCCTGCGTCACGGCCTTGGCGACATACCATTGCCCGGCGGGCAGGCTGAAGATGTCGTCAGGCCGCGCGACATTGGCCTCGCTTGCCTTCACCTTGACGATTTCCTGAGAGCCAGCGGGCGATGTGATGAGCGTCAAAGCGGCAAGGGCATTCAGTCGTTTGCGCATCGTGCCTCCTCCTTCATCCGGGCCACGAACCGCTCGAACAGATAGAAGCTGTCCTGCGGGCCGGGGCTGGCCTCGGGATGGTATTGGACGCTGAAGGCGGGGCGGTCAGTCAGTTCAATTCCGCAGTTGGAGCCGTCGAACAGGCTGACATGGGTCTCGCGGACATTGTCGGGCAGGCCGGTGCGCTCGACGGCGAACCCGTGGTTCATGCTGGTGATCTCGACGGCGCCGTCCGCGAGCCGTTTCACCGGATGGTTGGCGCCGCGATGGCCCTGGAACATCTTGCTCGTCTTGCCGCCGACGGCGAGCGCCAGCATCTGGTGGCCAAGGCAAATGCCGAAGAGCGGCTTCTTCGTCTCCAGCATCTGCTGGATGACGGGTACCGCATATTCGCCGGTTGCCGCCGGATCGCCCGGGCCGTTCGACAGGAAGAAGCCGTCGGGTTCGTGCGCCATGACCTCGTCGAACCCGGCGGTGGCGGGCAGGATCGTCACCTTCGCACCGGCCTCGACCAGGTTACGGAAGATGTTGCGCTTGGCGCCATAGTCGATGGCGACGACATGCGGCCGGTCGGGATCGTCGCCGCCGATGCGATAACCGGCGCCAAGCTCCCACTTGCCGCCGCTCCATTCCTCGAGCTGCTCTCGGCTGACGTCCTTGGCCAGATCCATGCCTTCAAGGCCCGGCCAATCCTCCGCCATCTTCTGCAGCGCCGCGATGTCGAACTGGCCGTCGGCGCGGTGGGCGATAACGATGGTCGGCGGCCCTTCCTTGCGGACGAGGCGCGTCAGCGCCCGCGTATCCAGCCCGGCGATGCCGATGCGGCCATTGTCCCGCATCCATGTCGGGAAATCCACTTCCGCGCGGAAGCTCGACGGGCCCGTCACCGCTTCGCGGACGAGGCAGCCGAGCGCATGCGGATCATGCGCTTCGACGTCCTCGGCATTCGCGCCGACATTGCCGATGTGGGGAAATGTGAAGGCGACAACTTGCCGGGCATAGCTCGGGTCGGTCATGACCTCCTGGTAGCCGGTCATGGCGGTGTTGAAGCACAGCTCCCCGACCGCTTCGCCCTCGGCCCCGAAACCCTGACCCCAGGCCAGCCTGCCGTCCGCGAAAACCACAACACCTGTTGCCCCCTCGGGGACTTGCGCAGGCGTAGCGGCAGGATCGGCCAAGACAGGCTCCTTGAGGTTGGTTTTCGGCGATGTTGCTAAGCCACAGCCTTTGAGCGTTTGGGCCTGTCAGGTCAACCGCTGTAAATCGCGCAAAACCATCGCTACATCTGGCTTTTTCCGGCGGATGGAGAACATCGGGCGATGATTCGCGATGACATCAAGGCTGCGCTTGTCGCGGCGATGAAGGGCGGCGACAAGGCGGGGACCTCGACGATCCGGCTGATCCAGTCGGCGATCAAGAACCGCGACATCGAACTGCGCACGTCCGACAAGGCTCCGGACGACGATCTGCTCGTCACCGAGGTGCTTCAAAAAATGATCAAGCAGCGCCGCGAATCGGTCGAGCTCTACCGCAAGGGCAACCGCGAGGAGCTGGCCGCCAACGAGGAGGCCGAGATCGCCGTGATCGAGCGCTTCCTGCCGGCCCAGATGGACGAGGCCGCAGCCAATGCCGCGATCCAGGCGATCATCGCCGAAACCGGCGCCTCCTCGATGAGGGACATGGGCCGAGTCATGGCTCTGGTGAAAGAACGCCACGCCAGCGCCATTGAGCCCGCCCGCGCCAGCGCTTTGGTCAAAGCCGCTTTGGCATAAAAAAGGCCCCGCCGTCGGCGACGGCGGAGCCCAATTTCCCGAATGCTGGAACTTATGCGGTGGCTCTTTTGCCGCCCGGCATCATTGCTCCAAGGCCCGGGATGCCTTCGACCGCCAGGCCATAAAGACGGATCGCCATTGCGGTGAAGAGGGCGCCGGCCATGCCGAGCTGCAAATTGCCGCAGATCGCGGCGAGCTGCGCGCCGATTGCCGGAATATTGGCGATGGCCGCGCCGAGGATCGGCAAGGCGATGACCGTGACACCGGCGGTAACATAGCGGTCCTGCGGCAAGGTTATGCCGGCAACCAGGCCCAGGAAGACCAGCCACACCGGAACAACCACCATCGGCAGGGCCACGAACCCCGTAACGATGGCGACGATGATGTAGAGTGTGCGGGCAAGCCCGCTGACCATGTTCAACATAGGAAACCCCTCCCCTAAGAATTCCGTCGAAGCGATCTTGCGCCGCCTTGTTACGGAACGGGAACAGGTTAACCCCAAAAACACTTATCCACAGGATGGAATGAATCTTTCTGATTCAACATGTTGGGGCCACTGCCGGAATTTCGCCTATTAGTAGTTGGGCAAAATTACCGACTCGGTTGAGCAGTCCGGCCCGAGTCATTATCGCTGGTGATGTGACCCTTTCCCCGCAATGGCTGGACGAATTGCGCTCGCGGACCTTGCTGTCCGCGATACTTGCGCCGTCGGTGAAGCTCATCAAGGCGGGGCGCGAGTTCAAGGCGTGCTGCCCGTTCCACAACGAGAAGACACCGAGCTTCTACGTCAATGACGAGAAGCACTTTTATCACTGCTTCGGCTGCGGGGCGCATGGCGACGCCATCCGCTTTCTAACCGACGCGCGGGGCCTACCTTTCATGGACGCCGTCAAGGAACTGGCGGGCAAGGCCGGCATGGAAGTCCCGGCCATGGACCCGCGCGCAAAGGAGCAGGCCGAGCGCTCCGCCGGTCTCTACGACGTCACGGAAGCCGCGCAGCGCTGGTTCGTCGAGCAGCTGGATGGGGTCGAGGGGGGAGACGCCCGCAAATATCTCAAGCAGCGCGGCATCTCGGACGCGACGAAGAAGAAGTTCGGCTTCGGCCTCGCCCCGGATTCGCGCGGCAAACTGAAGAAGGCGCTGGAGACCTTCGGCAACGACAAGCTGGTCGAAGCCGGCCTCCTCATCCAGCATGAGGACAAGAAGGAACCTTACGACCGGTTCCGCGGCCGCCTGACCTTCCCGATCCGCGACCCGCGTGGCCGCGTCGTAGCCTTTTCCGCCCGCATCCTCGGCGACGGCGAGCCCAAATATCTCAACAGCCCGGACACGCCGCTCTTCGACAAGGGCCGCACCCTGTTCAACCTCGACCTCGCCGGCCCCGCCAGCCGCAAGGCGGGCCGAGTCCTCATCGTCGAAGGGCAGATGGACGTCATCGCGCTCGACCAGGCGGGCATCGGCGAAGTCGTCGCGCCGCTCGGCACCGCACTGACCGAGCACCAGCTGGAGCGGCTGTGGCGGCTGGAGCCGGCGCCGATCTGCTGCTTCGATGGCGATGCCGCCGGACAGAAGGCCGCCGTCCGAGCCGCCTTGCGCGCCCTTCCGCACCTCAGCCCCGACCGTACCCTGCGTTTCGTCGCCTTGCCCGCGGGCCAGGATCCCGACGATGTCGTCCGCTCCGGCGGCAAGGCGGCATTCGAGGCCTTGCTCGAACTCTCCGAGCCGCTCGTCGATCGACTGTGGCGAGCCGAAGTCGATGCCGCGCCGCTCGACACGCCAGAAGCCCGTGCCGGCCTCCGCAAGCGGCTGCTCGACCACACGCAGGCCATCGCCGACCCCAACGTCCGCCAGCTCTACCGCGACGAATGGCTGGGCCGGTTCGATAGCCAGTTCCGCAGCCAGCAGACCCAGCAGCAGGGCCAGGCCTTCACCCGCCGCGGCGAGTGGAAGCGGGGCAAGTTTACGCCCCCGACCCCCCCGGTCGGCCAAGCTGCCCGCGCCATTTCACAGATCGGCGTCGCCCCGGCGATGGCGGCGGCGGTGGTCGCCGGCTGCATCCGCCACCCGAGCGTGCTGCACGACCATGTCGAGCAGGTCTCGCTCTTCCGCATCGCCGACAAACCGCTGGCGGCGCTCCGCGACTTCCTGGTCGAATTCGCGCTTTCACACCCCAGCCTTGATTCGGCCCTGCTGGAAACCACATTAAGGGACAGCGAACATCAGCCTTTGGCGGCGAAGTTGCTGCGTCCCGATCGCACAAGCTTCTCTTTCAACCAGAAGGACGCCGATCCAGCGCGCGCATATCGCGAGTTCGAAGGCGTTTTGATGATGCTGGTGGACAAGGGATTATTGGAAAACGCCTTCAACCAGGCGACGGACGAACTGAAGGCGGAAATCACCGAAGAACGGCTTGCCAAGCAGGCGCATTTGCGTGCGGCGATCCGTGATGTGGATAACAGGCTGGCGTCCCTCGCCAGCAGTGAGTAAGCGGCGAATTAATATGGCGAAAAACGAAACCCCCGAAATCGAGGCCGAAGGCGGCGATGCCCCGCTGATCGACCTCAACGATGCTCAGATCAAGAAGCTGATCGCCCGTGCCAAGAAACGCGGCGTCATCACTTATGACGAGCTCAACGAAGCCCTGCCGCAGGACCAGATGTCGTCCGAGCAGATCGAGGACATCATGTCCGCGATCAGCGAGATGGGCGTCAACATCGTCGAGAGCGCCGAGGATTCGGACGACGAGGACGAGAAAGAGGACGAACCCCAGGAAGACGAGGTCGATCCCCTCGACGATGGCGGCCCCCGCCCTGCCGCCGCGGTCAAGAAGGAAGCCGTCGACCGCACCGACGACCCGGTCCGCATGTACCTGCGCGAGATGGGCGCGGTGGAGCTGCTCAGCCGCGAAGGCGAGATCGCCATCGCCAAGCGCATCGAGGCCGGCCGCGACACCATGATCTGGGGCCTCTGCGAATCCCCCATCACCTTCAACGCCATCATCGAATGGTCGAACATGCTGAACGAAGGCAGCATGCAGCTCCGCGAGATCCTCGACCTCGACGCCATGGTCTCCAAGGGCCCGACGGCCGAGCAGATCAGCGAGTCCGAGAATGAGGACGGCGAAGGCGACGGCGAAATCAGCGAGAAGACCGCCGGCCCGACCATCAAGGAAGAGGAAGACGTCGAGGAAGAGCCCGCCGCCGAGGACGAGGAGGACGAGCTCACCGAACGCCGCACGCCGCGCCCCACGGAGGAAGAGGACGAGGACAACACCCTCTCCCTCGCCCAGATGGAAGAGCAGCTGAAACCGCTGGCGCTTGAGCGGTTCGCGCAGATCACGGCGACCTACAAGAAATTCTCCAAGGTGCAGCAGGCCCGGCTCGAGGCCTTCGGCAACGCACAGGCCTTCGCCCCCGCCGACGAGAAGAAGTACCAGAAGCTGTCGGAAGAGCTGACCGCCCTCGTCGAGAGCGTCCAGTTCCACGCGTCGAAGATCGAATATCTCGTCGACCAGCTCTACAGCTACAACCGCCGCCTGACCGCGCTCGGTGGCCAGATGCTCCGCCTCGCCGAGCGTCACCGCGTGCCGCGCAAGGCCTTCCTCGACAGCTACATGGGCAATGAGCTCGACGACAAATGGCTGAAGCGCGCGTCCGCCACCGACAAGAAGTGGGCCGCCTTCGCCGACGCCGAGGGCGACACGGTCGAGCGCATCCGCGGCGAAATCAGCGAGATCGCCCAGTCGACCGGCATGGCGCTCGCCGAGTTCCGCCGCATCGTCAACCAGATCCAGAAAGGCGAACGCGAAGCCCGCATCGCCAAGAAGGAAATGGTCGAGGCGAACCTCCGCCTCGTCATCTCCATCGCCAAGAAATACACCAACCGCGGCCTGCAGTTCCTGGACCTCATCCAGGAAGGCAACATCGGCCTGATGAAGGCGGTCGACAAGTTCGAGTACCGCCGCGGCTATAAATTCTCGACCTACGCCACCTGGTGGATCCGGCAGGCGATCACCCGCTCGATCGCCGACCAGGCACGCACCATCCGTATCCCGGTCCACATGATCGAAACGATCAACAAGTTGGTCCGCACCTCGCGCCAGTTCCTCCACGAATGCGGCCGTGAGCCGACGCCGGAAGAGCTGGCCGAGCGCCTCTCCATGCCGCTGGAGAAGGTCCGCAAGGTGATGAAGATCGCCAAGGAGCCGATCAGCCTCGAAACGCCGATCGGCGACGAGGAAGACAGCCACCTGGGCGATTTCATCGAGGACAAGAACGCCGTCATCCCCGTCGATGCGGCGATCCAGGCCAACCTCAAGGAAACCGTCACCCGCGTGCTGGCGAGCCTAACCCCACGCGAAGAACGCGTGCTCCGCATGCGCTTCGGCATCGGCATGAACACCGATCACACGCTGGAAGAAGTCGGCCAGCAGTTCAGCGTCACCCGCGAACGCATCCGTCAGATCGAGGCAAAGGCTTTGCGGAAGCTGAAGCATCCGTCGCGGTCGCGGAAGATGCGCTCCTTTCTCGATCAGTGAGGCTGCCGCCTCACTGATCGTCATTCCCGCGAACCTTTCTTTCGTCATTCCCGCGAAAGCGGGAACCCCGCTTGTTGAAAACGAGATTCGGACGACCTGAATTCTGCGTGCCGGGAGCCAGCCTTTCGGCCGAGGGGCGCCCACAAGAGCGTTGCCCGAATGGAATCACTCCCGACCGGCAGAGACTTATCCCACCGCGCGAGATTCGGCCACTGCTCGCCCTTCCCCAGTCCCTTAATTTAGATTAAATAGACCCCCGCTCGGTTGAGTCGCCCAAAGGCGCTCAGGCGAGCTTTTTTATTCGCCGCTTCGACCGCCTCGGACGACCTTCAATGGAAAGGGACGTCACTATGTCATGCGCCGGATACACCGTCAGGTTGGACAACGGCACGGAGCTGTGCCTACCGCGTTACCGCGAGATCGTGCATTGGAAGAAACCGGATCCCGATCCGAAATTCCGCCTGTTCGACGACCTCGATATTCTCGCGATAATCAACGAGGGCATCGGCCACCTCGCCAACGAGCATCTGCGCAAGTCGCTGTCGGAGGCCGTCGCCAGTGCCGCCAGGTCGATCGAGCTTCCCAAGGGCGTGACGCTCGGGGACGGCTTTAACCAGAAGGCCTTCATGGCCTCCAAGTGACTCTGGAACGAGGATGGATCGGGGGCCGTTCGCGGCCCCCTTTTCCTTTGTGTGGCGGGGACGCGAAAGCCGGCCGGCGGGTCAGCGCAAGGTGAACTCGACTGACTCCACAATTCACTCGCGTGACAGTCGTTCTTGCATACTCGCGCGTCGGAAATTGAGACGCTATAGTGGGCCTGTGCCGAACGCCTCTTGATGGAGGGCGACGAGGCACGTCTCAAAAAATCAGCCCCTTCTTACGTCTGAGTCACGCGATCTTGACGCGGAACAAAACGTGTCTCATTTATCTTGTGAGGAGAACAAGAGATGAACGACCACGAACATCTTGTAGAGATATTTGTCAACACCGACAGCCACAACGAGCCCAAGGGAAAGATCACGTTTGATCGGCTCGTCCAGCTCGCTTTTGGTGAAGGAGCAGATTTGAACGCCGGCTATAAGGTTACCTACCAAGCGGGGCAAAGCGGAGAGGACAAAGATCTGCCCAAGAAGGGTGAAGTTGAGATCCACAAGGGCATGATCTTCAATGTCTCTCTTACCGCCTTCTCATAACGACAGCTTCCAAAGGCTCCTGGATGAAGGTTTCACGCTGTATCGGCACGGAGCCTTCATCGTGGGTCGCGTACCTTTTTTGGATGCCAACCTGACCGTTCAACATGGCCTCCTAATCGACGCGATTTCGGAGGAAGCGGGTGGCGTGGCAGGGCAATCCCCGTTTCTGCATCAGTTCCTCTTCTCCGGTGGGACCCCGAGTAACATTGATGGTACTCAATTGGTACTTGGTGGCGGTCCCGACAACAGACTAATTTTTGACAATGTGAATGCCGATTGGTTCTGGTCATTCAAAAAAACTGAAAATGGACAAGCTCGGGACTATGTTGATTTCTACGAGAAGTTTCGACACCACTTCGACGCTATAACTGCACCTGTCCGCCATCTATATCCTGATGTCGAACTTAAGCCGTTTGTAAACGTGCTTTCGGTCGAGGACGACAACAATCCTTTTGTTTTTAATGATGAACACTCGGCCAGAGCTGCTGTGATGGATTTACGAGAAAATCTCTTGGCTCATAGAGTCGGAGTGATCGGGGTTGGTGGAACTGGCAGCTTCATCGTCGACTTACTAAGCAAGTCTCCCGTAAATAAGATTGTCGTGTTCGATCCTGACATTTTGAAAGTTCACAACACCTTTCGCAGCCCAGGGCCCGCGATCCGAGAGGATTTAGGGCGGCCAAAGGCAGAACTGTTGGCGCATCGATATCTTCGATCTCACAAGAGGGTGGAACACCACAACGTGGCTGTGAGTCCGGCGAATGCCGAGCTGCTGGAAGGACTCACGTTCGTGTTCGTGTGTGTGGACAAAGAAGGGGTCCGAAGAGAACTCGCAACTTTGCTGCTCGAGAAAGACATTCCATTCATCGACACCGGAATGGGTCTGGATCGCAGCGCCGCCGGCTTAACTGGAATGGTTCGGACTACATTGAGCCGTCCCGAATCTCGCCCCATGATAGAAGCCGAATTCACGACCCCCGCGCACGAGGTGGCCGAGAATATCTATCATACGAATATTCAGACCGCAGACCTGAATGCGCTAAATGCGGCGACGGCGGTGATGATGTTCAAGAAATATGCTGGTTACTACGCGGAGATGCCACAAACATGGCAGAGCCTGCTCACGGTCCAAACCGGCTCCACGATAAGATATCCGTGTTAGACCGCCTGGAATTAGAACGCGTCGAACGCCTGCCGAAGGTTTTGGAACCTGGCATTATCTACTTCAGCGAGCGGTTTAGGGTTGCGGCGCACTTGTGCGCTTGCGGCTGCGGAGAACGGGTGATCACCCCAATCGGCAACATCGATTGGAGCTTGGATGAATCGAGCCGAGGGCCTTCCCTCTATCCTTCGATAGGCAATTGGAATCTGCCCTGTCGATCACACTATTGGATAAGGGATGGGCGGGTCATTCCCAGCCGCACTTGGTCAAATGAGGAAGTTCAAGACGCCGCGGCGAAGGAGCGCAGATTCCGAAGTGCGAAGAGCGATCCAATTGATTCTCTCCAGCCAGCATGGCGACGTATTCGGAAGGCACTCGACAGTATAATTGGACTATTTCGGTAAGGTACCCTAGCCTTGAAGGGAGTGATGCCGTGCACAAGAATCTGTTCGCGTATGCGGATCGACAAGGGGTCTATGAAGCGCTCCAGCGCGACTATAAAAGAGATCACCGACAGATCCAGGTAATGGATCTAGTGGTGTTCGCTGCCGTAGCTTTCTTGGCACGGCATTTGAGTGGGTGGGATTACGCAGCGGTAGTAATCGGCACAGTCGTCTTAATGACTAGGCTCAATACTTTTATCGACAATAGCAATCGCAACTTCTTCATGCATATGATTGATTGGTTGGATGCCAAAGCGCAATTACGGTGAAAGAAATTACGGGAATTACGACGACAGCTCACTCAATTCCCCGACCCGCCGCCCCAACCACACGATTTCGCTGTCCTACAGGGCGTCCCCTGTGCCAGCGTCCCTTTGCTCTTTCAGATTGTCGAATCCGGGCCTCAACCACCCGCCCCGCGACGGGGCAAAGTTGACGAAGTTGACGACCCCCCGTTTTCACAGGCTTGGGGTGTCACCGTGTCGCCCGCAGCAGCAAAGGTAACGCAGGTAACAACCCCCCGTTTTGGTAGGGTTTGGTGTTACCCTCGCGCCGCATCGGGCTGCGAACTTCGCTGAAACAACGCCCCCGCCACATCCGCTCGCTCTCGCCATGCTGGCGCATGGCTGCCGCTCACTTCGTGACGTCAGTCCGGTCCGCTTCGCGGCAGGCTGGCCGAGGCTCACTGTCTCTTCGTGCTGCCTCGCGATTGCTATGCAATCCCTCCCCTGCACTCGGCAGCTCGCTTATTCCGGCAGATCATACCTCTGGTTCGCCTGGCGGTTCGCCACCTCGGGCGGCGTGTCGATGGGAAGGCAGACCGACGGCACGAACTTGCCGTCCTTCCATGCCAGCCTCATCGTGTCCTTCGCGCGTCGCATGTCGGGCTTCCAGCCATATTTGGCCGCCTGCTCCAGGCTCTGGCCCACCCGGATCTTGATGAAGTAATTGAGGGTCGAGGCTTCCTGCAGCGCCTGCCGGATCGCCGTCCGATCGGTCGGCGACAATGTGTCGGCGCCGCTTTGCAGCATCCTCAGGCTTCCCCAGGCCTCGCTCTCCCGGTCCTGGACCGCCCGATAATTGACCAGCGCGCCGTGAATGAAGCCCAGCCGATATTGCTCTTCCGCTGGCAGCAGTGCGAGCCGCCCCGCGGATTCCGCGGCGTCGAAACGCTGGGTCCCGATCGCGAACCAGGTCGCCTGGCTGACCCAGCGCGGCGTCTTGTAGCTGCCGGTGCGGCCCCATTCATCGACGAGCCCGCGCAGTTCCTTCAGGCGCTTGTCGATGCACGGCTGGGCCGCACGCCGCAGCTCCAGGGTGCCGAGCGATTCCTCGATCTCGTTGGTGAGCGCGGTCCGGGTTTCCGCCGCCTCGCTCCGCTGGTTCAAGGCTTCGGCCGCTTGTTGTGCACCCAGAGCGATCAGGACGCCGAGGACGATCACTCCGACCTCGCCGGCAAATGCCCTCCATCCGTGCGCCGGTCGCAAGTTGAGCGCCATGACCCTGCCCCCTTTCCGCCGAGCTTAGCAGCATTGGCGGGTCGGGAGAAAAGCCCCGGATTCGCTATTTCGGGTCGGACGCCCTACATGGGATGCAGCTACTAGTCGCAAATTGACGGTCTACAGGCGCTTTGCGGCTCCTCATTCCTTCGCTTCGCTACTCCTAGCGCCCGGGGACCGATTGGCGGTCCTCGCAAGTGAAAGGAAAATCTCCCATGCCGACAGGCACCGTAAAATTCTTCAACGAAACCAAGGGCTACGGCTTCATCTCGCCGGATGATGGCGGCACCGACAGCTTCGTCCACATTACCGATGTCGAGCGCGCGGGCCTCCGCACGCTGAGCAACAACCAGAAGGTCACCTACGACGTCGAGACCGACCAGCGTGGCAAGGCTCGCGCCGTCAACCTTCAGGACGCCAGCTAAGCAACCGAGCGCAGCGACGCCGGCGTGAAACGCCGGCGGCGCGGCGCGAAGAGCTCGCGAAAGCCGGCCAGCCTGCCGCGCGAGCGGTCAGGACTGACGTCACGGGATTCACTCCCGTGACGGCCCCGGCGGGAAGG
The DNA here is from genome assembly GCF_023516555.1 of Sphingomonas alba. GTDB lineage: Bacteria > Pseudomonadota > Alphaproteobacteria > Sphingomonadales > Sphingomonadaceae > Sphingomicrobium > Sphingomicrobium album. Next base: position 192,620 of record NZ_JAMGBD010000001.1, on the reverse strand, counting down.
AATGTTGAATGAAAGACCGTGACATCTACCTCCAGCGCGCCGCCGAAGCCCGCGCCGATGCGGACAAGGCGACGCTCGCCAACGTCCGTGAGCGCTGCCTGCGCGCCGAATCTGCCTGGACGGTGATGGCCGAGCGCGCCGAGCGCACGGAGAAGATGCGGGTCGCGCATGAAGTCGCCAAGGCCAGCGACGCGGCGAAAGCCGCCGAGGCTGCCGCCGCCGCGGAGCCGGTGGCCTAAGGGCGATTTCGCTGCAGCTCTTGCGACTTTTGGCCTCTAGCGGCGGCGATAACCGCTGCTAAGGCTCGCCCCATGAGCGAGCGGTCGGCGAAAGCCGTGGATTGGAACGGTATTGGCCTTGGCATGGTCAGTGCCGGCAAGTTCGAGGAGGCGGCGGCCTGCTTTCGCCGCGCGGTCGAGCTCGACCCGGACCTGGCGCCGGCGCAGAACAACCTGGGCGCGGCGCTGGTCCATCTCGGCAAGTTCGCCGAGGCCGAACAGCCGCTGAGCGAGGCCCTGCGCCTTAATTCCGCGGACTCGCAGGCGCTGCACAACATGGGCCTCGTCTGCCGCAACTGCGGCCGCCAGGAAGAGGCACTGGGCTGGTTCGACCAGGCGCTGGAGGCGCAGCCGACGTTTCCCGATTGCTACAATAATCGCGGCATCGCCTTGCTCGACCTCCGCCGCGCGCAGGATGCGGTGGCGGATTTCCACCGCGCCATGCAGCAGGATCCCGCCTCCGCACAGGCGATCAGCAATCTTGGCAACGCCTATCGCGACCTGGGCCGCAACGACGACGCCATCGCCTGTCACCGCAAGGCCGTGGAGCTGCAGCCGACATACGTCGAAGCCTGGTACAATCTTGGTACCTTGCTCGTGACTCTCGGCCAGATGGAACAGGCAGTGCAGTGCCTGAAACAGGCCACCGCCTTGAGGCCCGGCTTTGCGCTGGCGCATCTCAACCTCGGCGTCGCCCTCGCCAGCCTGCGCCGCCGGGACGAAGCCATCGCCAGCTTCAGCCGGGCGCTGGAGGTCGATCCCGGCAATGCCCTCGCCCGGGCCCAGCGTATGCATTTCCTGGCCCGCAAATGTGATTGGGATGCGCTGGAGGCGGACATGAAGCTGCTGCCCCGGCTCGGCGTTGAGGGAGGCATCATCCCGCCCTTCGCAGTCCTCGGCCTCGAAGATGCGCCGATGCGGCACCTGGAGCGCTCCCGGCGTTTCGCTGCCCAGACCTTCGCGAAGGTCGCGCCACCGCTTGCCGCGCCCACGACCCGGCCCGAGCGGCTCAAGATCGGCTATTTCTCTTTCGACTATACCGAGCATGCGGTGATGCAGCTCGCCGTCGGACTGTTCGAGGCCCATGACCGTGACAGGTTCGAACTCCATGCCTTCTCTTACGGGCCGCCGAAGGACAATCCGATGCGGCGCCGGCTGGAGGCGGCATTCGACCGCTTCACCGACGTCTCCACCCTGTCGGACGCGGCCATCGCCGCTGCCTCCCGCAAGGCCGGCATCGACATCGCCGTCGACCTGCAAGGCTACACAGAGGGCTCCCGTCTCGGCATTTTTGCCCATCGCGCCGCGCCATTGCAGATGACCTTTCTCGGCTATCCAGGCACCACCGGCGCGCCGTTCATGGATTACATGATCGCCGACCCGATCGTCTGCCCGCCCCAATGGCGGGACGCCTATTCGGAAAAGCTCATTCTGCTGCCGGATTGCTACCAGCCCAACGGCCGCCGCAGCCTTGCGAAGCAAGTACCAACCCGCACCGAGGCTGGGCTTCCGGAAGATGGCTTTGTCTTCTGTTGCTTCAACAACAGCTACAAAATCGGACCACCAGAGTTCGACATCTGGATGCGGCTGCTGAAGGCCGTCGACGGCAGCGTCCTTTGGCTCCTTGCACCAACGCCGGACGTTGAGCGTAACCTTAGGGTCCAGGCCGAGCGACGCGGCGTATCCGCCGACCGCCTCGTTTTCGCGCCGCCCGCGTCGGTTCCGGACCATCTTGACCGTCAGGCACTGGCCGACCTGTTCCTCGACACATTTGCGTACAATGCTCACACGACGGCGAGCGATGCGCTGGCGGCGGGGCTACCGCTGGTAACGAAGCTGGGAGACGGTTTCGCGGCACGCGTGGCGGCGATCATACTCACGGCCGCCGGGATGGCTGAACTGATCACGACGAGCGAAACGGATTACGAAGCGATGGCCCTGAACCTGGCGCGCAATCCCGAGCAACTCGCCGCTATCCGCGGCAAGCTCAGGGCGACAATTGACAGCTCGCCCCTGTTCGACGCGCCGCGCTTCGCCCGGGCGATCGAAGCTGGATATGACGACGCATTCGGACGTTTGGTGAATGGGGAACCGGCGAACGATTTCGAGGTCGCAGCGCGCCCTGTTAACCAGTCGGGATAAACGGCCCTTAACCCATTCTTGGCAAAAGACCCCTGGATGTGAGGGGGTTGGTTTGAAGCGCGGGTCCAAGGGCAACATGGCATTCGGCAAAAGACTCGATGTTCCTGGCGGTCAGCGCAAGGCCGGACGCAGCGCCGTGCGCCTGTCGGCCTCGCTGCAGGCGCTGAACTGTTCGCGACCCGTGACCCTGCTCGACGTCTCCAACACCGGTGCCAAGATGACCATGCCAGAGCCGATGTACCGCGGGCAGGAAGTCTGGCTGAAGGTTTCCGACGTCCAGATCTTCGGGATTGTCCGCTGGGTCCGCGGCCATAATTGCGGGATCGTCTTCGATGCGCCGCTCAGCGACCGCCAGCTCGCAACCTTCCAGAGCCGCGGCCGCACCGTGGCCATGGATGGAGTGAGCCGCGAGGACCAACTGGGCGCCGAAGACTGGCAGGCTTACGCGGGCTTCTAACCCTCAAGCTTGGCGGATTTCGCCAACCTGAAGCACGAATTGGCAAATTTCACCATGCGCTGCGACGCAGCAATGTCTTGTAAATCAAATACTTACTAATCTGGCACGGCCCTTGCTTATTGATTTGCATCGGGCGGCACCGCCGCTCCGCAAAGGCAAATGAAGGACCTGACCAGATGACCGCCAAGACGACCAACCTCATGCTCCGCAACGACACCATCCTTGGCGTCTGCGAGGCGATTGGCCAGGACTTTGGGTTCAACCCGAACTGGCTGAGGGTCGCTTTCTGCATCCCGATGTTCTGGAACCCGGCACTGGTCATGGGCACCTATCTGGGCCTCGGCATTCTCGTCGCCGCCATCCGCTTCGCCTTCCCGGACAAGCGCGCCGACATCGGCAAGGCCGCGCCGGCCGCCACTCACTTGGTCGAAGCCAAAGCGATGGATGTCACAGGGGATCGCGAACCGGAATTGATCGCCGCTTAAGCCTTCAACCTCCACCCCCGGGGGCGTCGCAGCTTCCTCAGCGACGCCCCGCCCTCCTTGTTAATTTATCATTTAACCCGCTTGACCTCTCCGGCTGCACTGGTTGAAACAATTGCCTTGTTGCGTCCCGCTCTGTCAGTGCTGCCGAGGACTGGGAAATGCGAATTGGGGGGCTTCTCGCTGTTGCCGGCGTGCCGATGTTGTTGAGCTCCTGCGCCCTGCCAGCCGAACCGGTGAAGTCCTGCAAGGATGGAGTCTTCGTCCGATTCTCTCCGGGCAGGACGCAACTTGACCTCGACGCCGTCGGGCAGGTGCTCCTCGCCGTCGCCACCCTCGAGGCATGCCCGTCGGCCCGCGCCACCGTCATCGGCCATGCCGACCCTGACGAACAGACGAGACTCAGCGCGGTCAGGGCTTCCAATGTGGCATCCGTTTTGGCCAAGAACGGCATCGATCGCGGCCGGATCCAGATTCGCAATGCCGCTCAAAAAACCTCGGCCAAACCTGACAATCGCTTTGTCAGCGTCGAATGGCGCTGATTCCGTCCCGTTTCGAGGCAGAATTTAACCTCGCTCACCAAATCATGAAGGCGACGGAAACCGTGTCTTTACGCCCTTCCATTACAAGCCGGTCGATAGTGTCCAGCCATGTGGCAGGGAGAGTGAAGAAAATGGCGGCAAACGCGGCAGTCGATCGCAACCAGCCCGGTGTCGTGGAGGCGCAGTTTGCACGCGTCGCCAATGCTGGGACCGCGCGCCATCCGCAGCTGGCTTCGCTCCTCGCCGCATCGGGCCCTTCGTCCGCGCGCGACCTTGCCGACGCCGTTCACCTCCTTTGTCATCTCTACGGCCGCCATCCGGGCCTGACCGACCTCGTCGTACAGTCGGGGACCGCCGGCGGTGCCGCCAATTGGGTCAAGGACGCTGCCGAATCGTTCGAGCGGGAACGTCTCTATCTCGTCCGCCTGACCGCCGCTGTCGGCCCGCAACCCTCGACGGCCGGCTCGGCGCAAACCGAATCGGCGATCGCTGCTCAACGCCACGCACTGGAAACCCTTGCGACCTCCGAGCGCAAAGGTTGCGCCCTGGGCGCCGCAACTGCGCTCGTTGAAGACTGGCGTTCGCTTCGCCGCCTGCTCGACCGCGCCGCCAATCGCGCCGGCATCGACATTCCGGCGTGCACTCTCCCCGATGAGGAATCGGTCGCTCAGGCCATCACGGCAGGCGCCGATACTCCGGGCGCCGAGCGCGCATTGGCCTTCGGCTCCGAGCAGCTCCTGCTCCAGCACCGTGCCCTGTTCGACCTACTCGAAGCGCGTGCCGAGGCTCGACAGGACTAGCCATCGCCGCTTAGTGCGGCCTCATGCGCTTCGAAGGCACTTCCAATTACGTCGCCACCGATGACCTGAAGGTCGCGGTCAATGCCGCCGTCAAGTTGCGGCGGCCGCTGCTCGTCAAAGGCGAACCCGGCACCGGCAAGACGGTTCTCGCCCATGAAATCGCCGGGGCGATCGGCGCGCCGCTGATTGAGTGGCACATCAAGTCGACGACCCGCGCGATCCAGGGCCTGTATGAATATGATGCGGTGGCTAGGCTTCGCGACGGACAGCTCGGCGATGAGCGGGTCCACGATATCGCCAACTACATCAAGCGCGGAAAGCTGTGGGACGCCTTCACCAGTCCCGAGCTTCCGGTGCTGCTGATCGATGAGATCGACAAGGCCGACATCGAATTCCCGAACGACCTCCTCCAGGAGCTCGATCGCATGGAATTCCACGTCTACGAGACCGGCGAGACGGTCCGGGCAGCGGAGCGACCGGTGGTCGTCATCACATCGAACAACGAGAAGGAACTGCCCGACGCGTTCCTGCGCCGGTGCTTCTTCCATTACATCTCGTTCCCGGACCGCGAGACGATGGAGCGAATCGTCGACGTCCACTTTCCCGGCATCCAGAAGATCCTGGTCAGCCGCGCGCTCGATATCTTCTATGAAGTCCGGGATGTGCCGGGCTTGAAGAAGAAGCCTTCGACCAGCGAATTGCTCGATTGGCTGAAGCTGCTTCTGCACGAAGACCTGCCGCTGGACGTGCTGCAGAACCGGGATCCGACCAAGGCGATCCCGCCGCTGCACGGTGCGCTTCTCAAGAACGAGCAGGATGTGATGCTATTCGAACGCCTCGCCTTCATGGCGCGGCGGAACGGCTGACCCTTACAGGCTTCGCATCGCTGTGCTCGCTAGTGCCCCGCACTAGCTGCGCTCAACGATCGTCCCGGTAAGCTAGCTCGAAATTGCCCCAGCGGCGGCCGTTGAATGACAGCGGCACGAAGACGTTTTTCACCGGGATATATTTGTCGCCGAGCTCCATGCGGTAGGTCGCGAGCATCGCCGGCTTGTCGCTGTTGCAGGCGTTGCGCGTCGTCTCGTCCATGAAAATGCGACGGTTGCGGCAATGTTCGTCGTTCCACACCGGATCCGGGCCAGGCGTATGGCAGCGTTCCGACAAGTGGGTCGGGAGATAGCCGTCCATGTTGGTGATCGCAGAGCCGATGATGCGGCCGTCGCGCGCCTTGAAGCGGTCGAGCACGGTGCGGACATGCACGTCGGCGAAGTCGGCGAAGCCGTTGTTGTACTGCGGCGGGTTTGTGCCCTCGATCTGGACATAGTCGCGGTCGAAGACGGCGTCCTCGTCGATCTCGCCGCGAGCGATGCCGGCTTCGACGGCCTGCTGGATGGCGCGCATCGCGTCCTGAGCCAGGGAGATGAACGGCGTGTCGTCGATCTCGGCGCCGGAATTGGCGAGCGTGTCGAGCATGGTGTTCGACAGAAGCTCGAGGTGCGTGAGGCGCTTCTGGGCCTTGATCAGCTGGCCGCCATTGTCGCGGGCATCGCCGGCGAAGGCGGTCAGGCCGGCCTTCACGCGGTCGACGCTGGTTTGGATCATGCTGGTCGAGTGGGCGATGCCTTCGGTCTGGCGATCAACCATGCCGACGATCTCGCTGACTTCCTTCACGGTGTCGTTGATCTGCGCGAAGCCCAGCTGGGCGGCGCGGCTGCGATCAACGCCGGTCTTGATCTCGGTGGTGACGGCGCTGGCCTCCCGGGTCAGCTCGCCGATGGTGGTGGCGATCTGGCTGGTGGCCGAGCGTGTGTCGTGGGCCAGCTTCTTCACTTCGGCGGCGACGACCGCGAAGCTGCGGCCCGCGTCACCGGCGCGGGCGGCCTCGATGGTGGCGTTCAATGCCAACATGTTGGTCTTGCGGGCGATGGTCTCGATGGTCGAAGAGACGGTCTGGACCTGGTTCATTGCCGTCGCGAATCCGGCCATGCGCTCGCCAAGCTGGACGACCAGCTCGGTCAGGCCCTTGAACCCGGCGATGGTCTGCTCGATCGCCTCACGGCCTGCATCCAGCTTGGCCTTGGCCTGCTCAGACAGGAGGCGGGCTTCGTCGGTGCTGTCGGAAACGCGGGCCTGGTCGGTGAGCAGGCGGGTCGTGACCTCCTCAAGATCGTCGAGCGAGTTCAGGTGGACGCTGATGCGCTCGGCGACGTCCTGGACGTAACCCGCGACGTCGCTGCATTCGATCGACAAAGAGCCGCAGTCTCGCGCCACCGCGCGGATCGCGTTTTCGGTCACTTCCTCGATGCCGGCCGTCGCCATAACTCTCACTTCCTCAACTCTCGGTCGCAGTGGGTGTAGGGAGAAATTGTCACCAGCCGGTTAACCAAGCTCGGCACCCTTTCGTCATGCCGAGCTTGACCCGGCATCCGCCTTCTTCTTGAAGCGCGAAAGAAAGGCAGACCCCGGATCAAGTCCGGGGTGACGGTGAGAGCCTCAATGTTCATCTCCTTCGTCGAGGCTTTGCGCAAAGGCGGCATTCCCGCGTCGCTGAAGGAGCATTTGCTGCTGCTCGAAGCGATGGATGCCGAGGTCATCGCCGCTGAGCCCGAGCAATTCTATTATCTCGCCCGCTCCGTCTTCGTTCACGACGAGACGATGCTCGACCGCTTCGACCGTATCTTCGGCGAAGTGTTCAAGGGCGTGCTCCAGGAGATGGAGGACCCGGCCAAGGCGATCCCCGAAGATTGGCTGAAACTGGTGGCCGAACTCTACCTGACGCCCGAGCAGATGGAGGCGATCAAGTCGCTCGGCTCCTGGGACGAGATTATGGAGGCCCTGAAGCAGCGGCTGGAGGAGCAGCAGGGCCGGCACCAGGGCGGATCGAAGTGGATCGGCACCGGCGGCACCTCCCCCTTCGGCCATGGCGGCTATAATCCGGAAGGCGTTCGGATCGGCGGTCCGGGCAAGCACGGCCGGGCGCTCAAGGTCTGGGAAAAGCGCGAGTTCAAGGACCTAGACTCAAGCCGCGAGATCGGGACGCGCAACATCAAGGTGGCGCTGCGGCGGCTAAGGCGCTTCGCCCGCGAGGGCGCGGCGGATGAGCTCGACCTCGACGCGACCATCGACGGCACCGCGCGGCAGGGCTGGCTCGACGTCCATATGCGGCCGGAGCGGCACAATGCGGTGAAGGTGCTGCTTTTCCTCGACATCGGCGGTTCGATGGACGGGCACGTCCGGCTCTGCGAGGAATTGTTCTCGGCCGCCAAGACCGAGTTCAAGCATCTCGAGCATTTCTACTTCCACAATTGCATTTACGAGGGCGTGTGGAAGGAGAACCGGCGGCGGTTCGCCGAGCGGACGCCGACCTTCGACGTCATGCACAAGTTCGGCCACGACCATAAGCTCGTGATCGTCGGCGACGCGGCGATGAGCCCCTATGAGATCACCCATGCAGGCGGGTCGGTCGAGCATATGAACGAAGAGGCCGGCGCGGTTTGGATCGACCGGCTGACCACCACCTATCCCGCCGCGGTGTGGCTCAACCCGACGGCCGAGCAATATTGGGGCCACAGCTATTCGACCCAGCTGATAAAGCAGCTGATGCACGACCGCATGTATCCGCTGACGCTCGAAGGGCTGGACGACGCAATGCGCGAGCTCAGCCGGAAGCGCTAAGGTGCCGAAAGGTCGCTAAGGTCGCTCCCCAACGCACGCGCGTGGGCGCGCACGCGAGGGCAGCAGATCATAACGATGCGAATGAGCCATCGGCTCGGTGGCACAGGCGGCGCGCTGTAGGACAGAGAAATCTAATGTCCGCTTTGGGTGGAAAGCGGACATTAGCCTTTCGGTTCTCAGCGGTGCTTGCAGCCCGGCCAACAGCAGGGGCGGCGCTTGCCTTCGCTTAGGCTTTCGCAGCCCCAGGTGATGCGCTTGCTTCGGGTCTCTGATTTCTTCGCGGATTCGACCCAGCAGATCCATTCGTTGCGGGCGAGCGGGGTGATGTCCTGCCAGGTCGCGAGTGCTGCCGGATCGCGGATCAGCGCGTCCTGCAAATCGTCAGGAAGGTCATGGACGACGCCGCCGGGAAGAGTCTTGGTCGTGGTCATAGATAAGCGCTGTATGTCATGCTGAACTTGTTTCAGCATCCATTTTCGATCCGCAGTGCCCTCGTCGCAATGGACCCTGAAACAAGTTCAGGGTGACGGTTAGTAAAGGCGGAGGTCCTTGGTCTGGACGATCCAAGCCGTTTCGTCGGCGCTGGCCTGCGCGTCGAGGTCGCCGGGCGCGGCGTTGGCATCGTCCACCCACTCACGCAGCGCAGGGCCGCCGTTGATGACGTCGATGGCCAGCTTGTCGAAGACATATTCGTAAGCGAAATCGCGCCAGAGATCGTAATCGGGCTGGAGGTTGCGGATGGCCTTGAAGGCCAGGGCCTGCAGCCGCCACGGGCGGAAGGCGGCGTGGTCGTAGAAACCGCCCTCGGCGTGGATGTGGACACCGTTGCAGAGCTGGCCGACATGCTTGTGGAAGGTCGGCTGGAACCAGATGTCGCGGAGCTTGCAACCGGTGAGCCAATCGGGCGCGAGGCGGTGCATTTCGTTGATGACTGCCAGCGCATCGATGTCGGGTGCGCCGAACAGCTCCAGCGGGCGGGTGGTGCCCCTGCCCTCGCTCAAGGTCGCGCCTTCCAGCATGACGGTGCCGGCATAGGCCCGGGCCATGTTGAGATTGGCGGCGTTGGGGGATGGGTTGATCCAGATGCGGTCCTCGGGCCAGCCGAAGCCGGGACCGTTGTCGGGCCGCCAACCGTGCATCTCGATGACGCGATAATCGACGTCGAGGTTGAAGTGGCGGATGAACCAGTGGCCCATTTCGCCCAGGGTCAGGCCATGGCGCATGACCATCGGACCGGCGCCGACGAAGCTTTCCCAGCCCGGAAGCAAGGCCGTGCCTTCTACGGGGCGGCCGGCGGGATTGGGGCGGTCGAGCACCCAGACGGTCTTGCCGTGCTCGGCCGCTGCTTCGAGGATATACAGCAAGGTCGTGACGTAGGTGTAGATGCGGCAGCCGAGGTCCTGCAGGTCGATCAGGATGACGTCGAAGGTGCCCATCGACTGGCCGGTCGGGCGGCGGACTTCTCCGTAGAGGCTGAAGACCGGGACGTCGTACTTGGGATCGGTGAAGTCCGGGGACTCCATCATATTGTCCTGGAGGTCACCACGGACGCCGTGCTGCGGGCCGAAGACCGCCGAGATGTTCACGCCCGCCGCGACCAAGGCGTCGAGGCTGTGGGTCAGGTCCTTCGTGACGCTGGCGGGATGCGCGAGGAGCGCGACGCGCTTGCCTTCGAGGGGTTTGCGAAGCTCAGGATCGGCGAGCAGCCGGTCGATGCCGAACAGGGTCATGTGCGCTGTCTAGGCAAGCTGGGCGACGAAGCAATCGGGATGATGAAAGTCCGGCCTCTCCGACGAATGAGCCAGGGCCCAATAAGATTTGGTGCCGTCTTTCTCCTCAATCACCGCGCTCAAGCCCAGGTTCCAGCTTTGGCCCGCATCGACGGCGATGGTCGCGCCGAGCGTCCACCAGGTCAGATTGTCCTCCACGCGCACATAAGGCGGAGCGCCGACGTCAGCATTGGTCATGCCTTCGCGCGGTGCAGTGAAGTCATAGGCGGCCCACTGCCCGGAAGGCGCGAAATTCCATTCACGGTAGGCGGAATCGCCGTCGGCGCGGAGAAATGCCTCGAAGCAGGTCGTCTTCCAGAGCTCGTCCGCTCGCCCCTCCTCCGTAGCTTCTGGAAGCAGGAAGCGGGATGCAGGTGCCCCCACGCAGAACCAGATGTTTAGCGTCGCCGCCGCACCGAAGGCCGCCGCAAGCTCGGCACTTGCCCAGACTTTGAAGTCGGGGTCCTCCGGGGGCGTTTGTGGATGGGGCGAGAGATTTAGCTGCACTGGCCCTCGTCCGATGTCTCCGCAACATCCGTTCGTCCTGAGCTTGTCGAAGGACTGCCATTCCCTTTGGCCAGCGCAGAGATTTTCAGCCAGTCGCCTTGGATGAGGGCCAGTTTCTTGGCTCGACTCCACCCTTTGATCTGCCTCTCGACGGCCAAGGCCTCGTAGCGAGTGGGGAATTCCTGAGACCAGACCAAGTGGACCGGCAAGTGGTCGGATGCAAACCCCGGCAACATGCCGGATTCATGCTGGGCGACACGCAACTCCAAGTCTTCGGTATGACCGGCGTAGAAATAGCCGCCGCGGCAATGCAACATGTAAGCCCAGAAGGTCATGCTCTTTGGTAGGCAGAAGGACAGTCCTTCGACAAGCTCAGGACGAACGGTTGTTGGTTTGAACTCGGTCGTCTAACCGAAGAGCTATGTCCGGTTACCAATCCTCCCTCCTGAAGCTGCTCGACGAGCGTGGTTATATTCACCAGGTCACCGATGCCGAGGCGCTGGATGCGCTGGCGTCGAAGCAGGTGGTGCCTGGCTATATCGGCTTCGATGCCACTGCGCCGTCGCTCCATGTCGGCAGCCTGGTGCAAATCATGCAGCTTCGGCGGCTGCAGCAGGCCGGGCACAAGCCGATCGTGCTGATGGGCGGCGGGACGACCAAGGTGGGCGATCCCAGCGGTAAGGACGAAGGCCGCCAGCTGCTCAGCCACGAAACCATTCAGACCAATATCGCCGGCATTCGCAGGGTGTTCGAGCGCTTCCTGACCTTCGGCGACGGCCCGACCGACGCGATCATGGTCGACAATGACGAATGGCTGTCGAAGCTGGAATATGTCCCGTTCCTGCGGGATGTCGGCCGGCATTTCACGATCAACCGCATGCTGACCTTCGACAGCGTCAAGCTGCGTCTGGATCGCGAGCAGCCGCTGACGTTCCTGGAATTCAATTACATGATCCTCCAGGCCTATGATTTCCTCGAGCTTTCCCGACGCTCCGGGTGCCGCCTGCAGATGGGCGGGTCGGACCAGTGGGGGAATATCGTCAACGGCATCGAGCTATCGCGGCGGATCGACGGGACGGAGGTCTATGGCGTCACGACGCCGCTGGTGACGACCGCCGACGGCGCCAAGATGGGCAAGACCGCGAGGGGCGCGGTCTGGCTGAATGCCGAGCAATTGAGCCCCTATGATTACTGGCAATTCTGGCGGAACACGCAGGACGCCGATGTCGAGCGGTTCCTGAAGCTCTTTACCGATTTGCCACTCGGCGAGATTGCGGCGCTGGTCAGTGCCGGCGGGGCGGCGATCAATGACGCCAAGGTGACGCTGGCGACCGCTGCGACGGCGATGCTGCATGGTGAAGAGGCCGCGCGGGCGGCCGAGGAGACGGCGAAGGCGACGTTCGCGGGTGGCGGCGTCGGAGCGGACTTGCCGACGCTGGAGACCGACGATGCGGACTTGCCGATCGTCTCCATCCTGATCGGGCTTGGTTTCGTCGATTCCAAGGGCGAGGCCCGCCGCAAGATCGACGAAGGCGCGGTTCGGGTGAACGGCGAGGTCGTGAAGGATCCGATGGCAGTGGTGGCGACAGCCGAGGAGCCGGTGAAGATCAGCCTAGGCAAGAAGAAGCACGGGCTGCTTACCCGCTCCTGAGCAAGCCGACTGCCGCATCCCGTTCGAAAAGGTAGAGGCAGACGCGAGCCGCCTGGCCGCGCGGGCCGTCGAGGCCGCCGTCGCGGTCGAGCAGCAATTGCGCGTCGCTGGTGGCGATCGGGGCAAGCTCGGCGACCTGTTCTGGCGTGGCGAGCCGGAAGCCGACTTCGCCCGACTGGCGGGTACCGAGGATTTCGCCGGGGCCGCGCAGCCGCAGATCCTCCTCGGCGATGCGGAAGCCGTCATTGGTCTCGCGCATCAGGGCGAGGCGGGCCCTGCCCGTCTCCGAGAGTTGCTGGCCGCGGAGGAGGAGGCAGGTGCTCTTGCCCTCCCCGCGCCCGACACGGCCGCGAAGCTGATGAAGCTGGGCGAGGCCGAAGCGCTCGGCGCCTTCGATGATCATGAGGGTCGCGTTGGGGACGTCGACGCCGACCTCGATGACGGTCGTGGCGACGAGCAAGGCGAGCTTACCGGACGCGAATGACGCCATGACGTCATCCTTTTCGGGCCCTTTCATGCGGCCATGGACGAGGCCGACCTTGTCGGAGCCAAAGCGCTGGCGAAGGACGGCGGCGCGGGCTTCGGCCGCCGCGGCGTCGGATTTCTCGCTCTCTTCCACGAGCGGGCAGACCCAATAGGCCTGGCCGCCGGACGCGATGTGGCGGGCGAGGCCATCGACTACGTCGCCGACGCGCTCGTCCGAAATCACTCGGGTCTCGATAGGCGTGCGGCCCGGCGGCATTTCATCGATCCGGCTGACGTCCATTTCGCCATATTGCGTGAGGGTCAGGGTGCGCGGGATGGGTGTCGCCGTCATGACGAGCAAGTGCGGCGGGTGTTCGGCCTTCGACGAGAGCAGCAGCCGCTGCGAAACGCCGAACCGATGCTGCTCGTCGATCACGGCGAGGCCGAGGTTCTTGTAACCGACCTTCTCCTGGAAAATGGCGTGAGTGCCGACGAGGATGTCGATCGAGCCGTCGGCGAGGCCCATGAGGACGCTTTCGCGCGCCTTGCCCTTCTCACGGCCGGTGAGGATGGCGACGCGCACGCCGAGGCTGTCGACCTGATTCAGCAGCGTCGCATGGTGCTGGCGGGCAAGAATCTCGGTTGGTGCGAGCAAGGCGGCCTGGGCGCCGGCTTCGACGGCAGAGAGCATCGCCAGCAGGGCGACGAGCGTCTTGCCGGATCCGACATCGCCCTGGAGCAGGCGCAACATCGGTGAGGACTGGGCCATGTCGCCGCGGATTTCCTCTGTGACCCGGCGCTGGGCACCGGTGAGGCTGTATGGCAGTTGGAGCTTGCCGGTCAGGCGGCCATCGCCCTGCAGTGGCTTGGTGCGCTTGCGACGGCTGGCCTGCCGGAGCAGCAACAGCACCAGCTGATTTGCGAATATCTCGTCATATGCCAACCGGTTACGGACGTCGTTTGCCAATGGTTCTGAATGTGCCTCGGCCAAGGACGAGCGCCAATCGCGCCAACCATGGCGCGAGAGCACGGACGGTTCGATCCATTCGGGCAAATCCGGAGCACGATCGACGCCCGCAATCGCCAGCTCGCGCATCCGGCGGTTGGCGATCCCTTCCGTCAGTGGATAGACCGGCTCGCGGAGCGGCAAGTCGGCCGCCTTGCCGGCACCCAGGACTTCGGGGTGCACGATCTGCCATTCGTCGCCATAGGCATCGAGCCTACCGGCAACGGTCTTCGTCTCACCGAGCGGCAGCTGCTTCTTCGCCCAGCCTGGGTTGTTGAAATAAACAAGCGTTATGGTGTTGCCGTCGCGGTCGCTGGTGAAGACCCGCATGGGCCCGCGCCCGCCCTGCCGGGTCTCGAACGGGGTCAATTCCAGGACAACGATGCGGCCAATCAAAGCGGCGCTGGCCTCGGGCGCCCGGACGCGCTCAATCGTTCCGGTCGGCAAATGGAAGGCTAGATCGATGGCGCGGGTGATATCGAGCCGTTTCAGGGACTTGGCGACCTGCGGGCCAACGCCGGGCAGCGCTTCTACCTCGGCAAACAGGGGATTGAGGATGTCCGGCCGCATGACGAAGGTTTAGCGGGTCATTCCCCGCTCGCAATATGGCTCCCCTCGCCCTACATGGCCGCCATGCCCCCGATGGATGACGAACTGAAGGCGCTGCAGTGGCGCGCGTGGCATCGCGGCACTCGCGAGGCCGACCTGATGATCGGGGGATTCTTCGATGCTCACCGTGAGCAATGGGGTTCGCAGGAACGCGACTGGTTCTCCGGCCTGCTGCAGGAACAGGACGTCGACATCATGGCCTGGGCCATCGGCGCCGCCGAACCGCCGGCGCGCTTCCAGGGACCGATGATGCAGGCGATGCAGCGCCTCGATTACCTGAAAGCGCCAAAGTGAGCGACGCCCTGCAACGCATCCTTAAGGCAAGACAGCCGCTCACCCTTAGCGGCGTCCCCGCGGGTTTCCTGCCGGGGCTGGCGGCCGACCTGGCCCGCGCGGCGCACGGAACGGGCGCCGGCGGTCGTGCGGTCGTGATTGCAGCAGATGAGGCCGCGATGCGGGCGCTGGCCGAGACGGCCCCGATTTTCGCGCCCGACGTCGAGGTGCTGACACTCCCGGCCTGGGACTGCCTGCCCTACGACCGCAGCTCTCCGGCTTTGCGCGTGATGGCGGAGCGTATGGCGACGCTGCATGCGCTCCAGGCGCCCCGTAAAGGCCCGCAACTGCTGATCGTGACCGCCAATGCGGCGGCGCAGCGGCTCGTGACGCCGTTCCGGGTCCGGCAATTGACCCGGCGGCTGGCGGAAGGCGAACGGATCGAGCGCGAATCCCTGGTGAAGCTGCTGACCGCCAACGGTTACCAGCGCACGGACGCGGTTCACGATGCGGGCGAATATGCCGTGCGCGGTTCGATCGTCGACCTGTACCCAGCGGGCGAGCCCAGTCCGATCCGTCTCGACTTTTTCGGTGACGAAATCGAGACGATGCGACGCTTCGAACCCGCCGACCAGCGCACCACCGGCCCAGCCGAGGCCTTCACTTTGATGCCTGCGTCCGAAGCGTTGATCGACGAGGACAGCGTCAAGCGATTCCGCGCCCGCTATCGCGAGGAATTTGGCGCCACCGCGACCGGCGATCCCCTCTACCAAGCGGTTTCGGAGGGGCGGCGCCTTGCAGGGATGGAGCACTGGCTGCCCCTCTTCGAGGACAAGCTCGCAACCCTCTTCGACCATCTTGGCGATCATGACGTCATCCTGCGCGACAGCGGCACCGATGGCGCGCTGGAATCGCGGCAGGAGGCGATCCAGGATTATTTCGCCAATCGTGAGCGGGCGATGGTGTCCGAGCCCGGCAGCTACCGTCCACTGGCTCCCACTGCATTGTACCTAAGCTCGAACGAATGGCGCGATGCTCTCAAGGCGCGGACCATTCACCTCACCTCGCCCTTCCACGAGCCCGAGAGCGACCGCGTCATCGACTTTGGCGTCGACCCGGCCCGCGACTTTGCACCGGAGCGGGCGCAGAACAGCAACATCTACGAAGAAGTCGTCAAACACATCGGCAAGCTACGGAAAGACAAGCACAAGATTGTGCTTGCAAGCTATAGCGCCGGCGCTCGCGAGCGCCTGACCGGGTTGCTTGAGGATCATGGCCTAAAGTCGGTCAAGCAGGTTCGCACCTGGCAGGAAGCCCTGGGAGCGAAATCCGATGCGGCGCTGATGGTCCTGCCGCTCGACCACGGCTTCACCAGCCCGGAAGTCGCTGTGCTGACCGAGCAGGACATGCTCGGCGACCGGCTGGTCCGCCGCAAGAAGCGCCGCAAGAGCGCTGATGCCTTCCTTGCCGAGCTCGCGGCCCTCTCGCCCGGGGACCTTGTTGTCCACGCCGACCACGGGATCGCCCGTTACGAAGGCTTGACGTCGATCCAGGTCGGCAAGGCGCCGCACGATTGCGTCGCGCTGGAATATGCGGGCGGCGACAAGCTCTATGTCCCGGTCGAGAATATCGATGTCCTGACGCGCTACGGCGGCGCGGGCGACCATGCCGGGCTCGACCGGCTGGGGGGAGAGGCCTGGCAGCGTCGCAAGTCGCGGATGAAGGAGCGCATCCGCGAGATTGCCGGCGAACTCATTAAGACCGCCGCCGTGCGCGCAACCCGCGCCGGGCAGGTGGCGGAAGCCGATTCCGCCTTCCCGGAATTCATCAACCGCTTCCCCTATGAGGAAACCGAGGACCAGGACCGTGCGATCGGGGAGGTTCTGGAAGATTTGTCGGCGGGACGGCCGATGGACCGGCTGGTTTGCGGCGATGTCGGTTTTGGCAAGACCGAGGTGGCGCTGCGGGCGGCCTTCGTCGCCGCCATGGCGGGTTATCAGGTGGCGTTGGTCTGCCCGACCACCCTCCTCGCTCGCCAGCATTTCAAGAATTTCGTCGAGCGCTTTCAGGGCTTCCCGATCGAGATCGGCCGCCTGTCGCGGCTGGTCCCTGCAGCCGAGGCCAAGAAGACCAAGGAAGGGCTTGAAAAGGGCACGGTCGACATCGTCATCGGTACGCATGCGCTGTTGGCGAAGACCATCAAATTCAAGAAGTTGGGGCTCGTCATTGTCGACGAGGAGCAGCATTTCGGGGTTGCCCACAAGGAGCGGCTGAAGGCGCTGCGAGCCGACGTCCACGTGTTGACGCTGACCGCCACGCCGATCCCGCGGACGCTGCAGATGGCGATGTCGGGCCTGCGCGAGTTGTCGGTGATCCAGACGCCACCCGTCGATCGGCTTGCGGTCCGCACTTACATCACGCCCTGGGACCCGGTTGTCGTCCGCGAAGCCTTGCTCCGCGAGCATTATCGCGGCGGCCAAAGCTTCTTCGTCGTCCCGCGCATCGCCGATTTGCCCGACATGGAGGAATGGCTGCGTGAGGAAGTGCCGGAGGTGAAGGCCATCACCGCCCACGGCCAGATGAGCGCATCCGAGGTCGAAGAACGCATGAGCGCCTTCTACGACCGCAAATACGACGTGCTTCTGTCGACGACGATCGTCGAGAGCGGCCTAGATATTCCGTCGGCCAACACATTGGTGGTCCACCGCGCCGACCGCTTTGGATTGGCGCAGCTCTATCAGTTGCGCGGACGCGTCGGACGATCGAAGACCCGTGCCTACGCTTATCTGACGACGGCTGCGGATCGGCAAATGACGGAGGGCGCGGAAAAACGCCTTCAAGTGCTGGCCAACCTCGACAGCCTCGGCGCGGGCTTCCAGCTGGCAAGCCATGACCTCGACATTCGCGGCGCCGGCAATTTGCTGGGCGACGAGCAGTCGGGGCACATCAAGGAAGTCGGCTTCGAGCTCTACCAGTCGATGCTGGAAGACGCGATTTTGGAAATGAAGTCGGGAGGCAGCGAACGCCGTGAGGAGTTCTCGCCGCAGATCAGCGTCGATGCGCCGATCCTGATTCCCGAGCTTTATGTTCCGGACCTCGATCTTCGCATGGGCCTGTATCGGCGCTTGGGCGAGCTGGAAGACAGGCAAAGCGTCGAGGCCTTTGGCGCCGAGCTGATCGACCGTTTCGGCCCGCTGCCGCCGGAAACCGAAAATTTGCTGCGGATCGTCGAGACTAAGATCAATTGCCGCGCCGCCAGCATCGCAAAGCTGGATGTCGGCGCGAAGGGTGCGGTTGTGACCTTCATCGAAAGCGGCTTCCCCGACCTTGCCGGACTATTGGGCTATGTCGATCGCCTGAAGGGTGCCGCCAGGCTGAGACCTGACAGCAAGCTGATAGTAAGCCGCGACTGGGCGACCGGCGAAGCCCGGCTGAACGGCGCGCTTCAATTGTCGCGAGGGCTGGCGCGGGTCGTGGCCGCCGGCGAGAAGCAAGAGCTGGAACCGGCTTAAGCGGCTGCGGCTTGAATCAGTTCGGCGAGATCCTGTTCGGCCAGTGCGCCGGAGCCGAGGAAGCCCTGGTACAAATCGCAGCCCCAGTCGGCGATCAGCGCCAATTGCTCAGGCGTTTCGACGCCTTCGACGACGACCTTGAGGTCGAGCTGGCGGGCCATATCGATCATGGCGCGGACGACGATGCGGCCGCGCTTCTCTTCGGCAAGGTCGGTGATAAGCCCGCGATCGATCTTCAGCGTGTCGAGCGGCAAGCTCGTGAGATAGGCAAGGTTGGCATAGCCCGTGCCGAAATCGTCGACGGCAATTTGGATACCGGCTTCGCGCAGGCGGCCCAGGCGCTCCGCAATCAACCGGCCGTCCGCAAGCAGGCTGTCCTCCGTGATCTCGACCGTCACACGGTCAGGCGCGAGGCCGGCCAGCGCGATCTCTTCCAGCAGCCATTGGTCGTAGCCGTCCCGCCCTAGGTCTTCGGCGAGGAGGTTGATGGAAATCCTGAGATCGGAAAGCGGAGCAGGCCAGGCGCCCGCCATCCTGAGCGCCTTGCGCTGGGCGAAGCGGGAGAGCCGCTCCTTGAGACCGCCGCGCCGTGCGCGCTGGAAGAGCTCGGAGGCCGAAGGTTCACCGTCCCAGCGCGCCAGGGCCTCGACCGCAACGATGCGGCCGGTCGCCGGCTCGATCTGCGGCTGGAAATGGATGGCGATACGGTCCTGCTCGATCGCATCCTCGAGCACAGGGTCGCGGCGGCGCACGACCAGCTTCTGCAGCCGGTCCGAGGCGCGCTGCTTGTTCGTGGCACGCTGTTTACTCATCAGAGTGCGGCTACGCCTTCGTAGTGGCCTGCTCCAGCACGCGTTAGCGCCAGCCCCACAACGGGACAGTGGCGCAGGCACCAGAAATCCCTATGTTCCGCAGCGTGACCGCCGAAGCGCCCCGGCCCGAGAACGGTAACCGCGACCTAGCCGCGGCTGGAATCGGCCTGCTCGCCTCCCCGACCGAGGCCGCCCAGGCGGCGGAAAAGATGCTGCGCCGGCGCTATCAATGGGCGGACACGGACAAAGCCGAAACCTTCGTTGCCCTGGGCGGCGACGGGTTCATGTTGCAGACGCTGCACAGCATGATGGAGGGCGGCGATCCCAAGCCCGTGTTCGGAATGAACCGGGGCACGGTCGGCTTCCTGATGAACGAGTGGCGCCTGGACCGCCTGCCCGAGCGGATCGCGGGAGCCAAGGCGATCAGGGTGGCGCCCTTGGACATGGAGGCGACTACGGTCAGCGGCGAGGTTCATCGCCATTCCGCGATCAACGAGGTGTCCCTGCTCCGTGAAACCCGCCAGACGGCGAAGATCGAACTGAGCGTCAATGGCCGCGTCGTCATGCCCGAACTGGTCTGCGACGGTGTGCTGGTGGCGACGCCCGCGGGTTCTACCGCCTATAACTATTCCGCACGCGGACCGATCCTGCCGTTGGCATCAAAGGTCCTGGCGCTGACGCCGATTGCCGCCTTCCGGCCTCGGCGCTGGTCCGGAGCCATCCTTCCCGACGACGTCGCCGTCCGATTCCGTGTGCTCGAGGCCGAAAATCGCCCGGTTTCCGCCGTTGCCGACCAGTTCGAGGTCCGCGAGGTACGCACGGTCGATGTCAGGCTCGACAAGGAACGGTCGATGACCTTGTTGTTCGATCCTGAGCATGCACTCGACGAGCGGATCGCGATGGAGCAATTCGCGACGTGATATTTGTGGTCGCGATCCGTCAACCGGATCGCTTAGCCGCTTGCGTTTGGAGCCTGCTTCGCTATTTAGCGCGCCGTGTCCCACGGGACCGCTCCCCGGTAGCTCAGCGGTAGAGCATCCGACTGTTAATCGGACGGCCGCCTGTTCGAATCAGGCCCGGGGAGCCATTTTTCCCAGAAATCAGGAGGGAAATCAGCAGGCGATCGCGAGGTCGCCTTTGTGCCGGATCTCGGGGTGCGTCGGCACGCTGGCGATGATGATCGTCCCCGGCTTGCCGTGGCGGATCATCAGGCGCCCGCCGATCTCGTCGATCCGCTCGCGCATACTGGACAGGCCGACGCCCTTGCGGACCTTTTCCGGCATGCCGATGCCATTGTCGACGATCGCGATGTGCAGCATCGAGCGGCGCAGGTAGACGCCGACGGCGACGTCGCTGGCGCGCGCATGGCGGTGGACGTTCGACAAAGCCTCCTGGACCATACGGTAGACCGCGACCTCCGCTGCCGGCGACATGTGGATGTCTCCTTCGGCGTTCGTCGTAATCTTGAGGCCGGTCCGCTTTGCGAAGCCGCCGGCGAGCTGGCGGATCGCCGTGGCCAGGCCAAGCTCACTCACCATCGGCGGGTGGGCGAGGAAAGAAATGGCGCGGAGCTCGCGCTGGGCTTCGCCGAGGAGTTGCTCCATCTCGTCGACGATCTGGATTTCGATCTTCGGCTTGCGCTTGGTTTCCTTGAGATGCGCGATCGACAGTCCAAGCCCGGCCAGGAGCTGCATGGTCGAATCATGGACCTCTCGCGCGATACGACGCCGTTCTTCGGCCTGGTGCTCGATCAGCGAATGGCTGAACTCCTCGCGCAGTTGGCGGAGGTTGACGAGCTCCGTCACGTCGTAGCGCGTAATGGTGTGCATGACCCGTCCGCCGACCTCGATCCGGTTCACGCACAACTGGAAGGCGAATCCCTCCCAGCGATCCTTGCCGTGATAAGTGAAGCGGAACGACGGATCGCCATTGCGCTCCATCGCCCGGATGCCGTCGACGGCAATCGCCGCCGGGCGGTGCCCGTCACGGGCGCGCGCATCGCAAAAGGCGAGATAATCGGTCCCCGGCGTGAGGGAATCATAGCCGTACATGGCGGCGGTCTTGATCCAGGCCGGGTTGACCGCGAGGATCTGCCAATGTTCGTCGACGAGTGCGATCTGCTCGGGAAGCCCGCTGATGATCTGGCGGAAAGTGGCAACGAATTCATGCCGGCTGGACGAGGTGAATGAAGTTACGGCGGGGGCCTGAGAAAGCTCAAAGGCCAGATGGGGAGAATCCTTGGGGTGATGCCCCAATACTACCGGAGGTTCCGGTCCAAACTCCATAAAAGCCCCGCGTGCTAGCCCCACATACGCAGACTCGGGCGGTAATCCCCTAAGTAATGTCCCAGATAGGCCGGTTATCATAAGTTATCAACATCGGTACAAACCCGCATGGATAACTAAGGTGAGGTAGTTGGTCGAAAATAGAGGTCAGAATCGTCGAAAGACGGAACTTTCGGTCTTCTCGCCCTAACCTTCGAGGGCCGCCATCAAGGATGCGTTTCCACCCGCGGCCGTCGTGTCGATGCAGGTTACGCGCTCGGTCGCGAAGCGCGCGACATAATGCGGGCCACCGGCCTTGGGTCCCGTCCCGGAAAGGCCCTCGCCACCGAATGGCTGACTTTCGACCACGGCGCCAATCTGGTTGCGGTTGACATAGAAGTTGCCAACCCGGGCATGCGCCTCGACATAGTCGCGGACCGTGTCGATGCGGCTGTGCAGGCCGAGGGTCAGGCCATAGCCCGTCGTGTTAATCGCCTCGACCACCTTGTCGAGCTCGTCGTTGCCGAAGCGGACGACATGGAGGATGGCGCCGAAGTTTTCCTGGTTCAATTGGCTCGGCGATTCGATCTCGTAGAAGGCGGGAGAAACGAAGGTGCCGTTCGTAGCCTCCTTCGGTTCGTCCAAGCGGCAGATCTTCCTGGCATTCTTGTCGAGCCACTCGATGTGGTCATCGAGCACTTTCTTCGCTGCCTCGTCGATCACCGGTCCGACGTCCGTCTTGAGATCGCCCGGATCGCCAACCGTGAGAGCCTCCATCGCACCGGAGATCATGGAGATCATGCTGTCGGCAACGTCTTCCTGGACGAACAGCACGCGCAACGCCGAGCAGCGTTGGCCGGCGCTCTGGAACGCCGAGGAAATGACGTCGCGAGTCACCTGCTCGGGCAGCGCCGAGCTATCGACGATCATCGCATTCTGACCGCCGGTTTCGGCGACGAACGGGATGATCGGGCCATCGCGCTCGGCCAAGGTGCGGTTGATCATGCGGGCGGTTTCGGTGGAGCCGGTGAATACGACGCCCGAGAGCAAAGGATGCGCGGTGAGCGTACCGCCCACCACCCTGCCGGAGCCAGGCGCAAGCTGCACGATGTCCCGGGGGATACCGGCTTTATGCATGAGTTCGATTGCAAGCGCGGCAACCAACGGCGTCTGCCCGGCCGGCTTGGCAATCACGGCATTGCCGGCAGCCAGAGGCGCGGAAACAAGCCCGGTGAAGATCGCGAGCGGGAAATTCCAGGGGGCAATGGCGGCGATCACGCCGCGGCCATGCAACCTCAGCTCATTCTGTTCGCCCGTTGGACCGGGCAGCGGCAGCGGCCTGGTGAACTGGCGCCGCGCTTCCGACGCGTAGAAGCGCAGGAAGTCCACTGCCTCGCGCACTTCCAGCACTCCGTCGACCAGGGTCTTCCCGGCTTCGCGGGTGCATAGGGAGAAGAACTCCTCCGCATGCTCCTCGTACAGGTCGGCGGCCCGCTCCAGCAGCCGGGCACGCTTCTCGCCGCCGAGCGAATCCCAGGCTATCTGCGCGTCAGACGCGGCACGAACCATTCGGTCGACATCGGCGGCTGTCGCCTCGAATGTCGTCCCCACGGTGATCCGATGGTCATGCGGGGAGACGATGGACCTTGCCTCACCTTTTCCAAGACCGGGCTTCGCGGTCCAGCTGCGGGCCTCGAGCGCCTTCAGGCGTTCAAGCAATGGCTCGCGGACCAGCGGGTCGCTGAGGTCGACGCCGGCGCTGTTGCGGCGCTTCGCTCCGAAGAGGCCGGCGGGCACGACGATTCTCGGATTGCGCTTCGGTTCGAGTGCCTGAAGTTCCGCGACCGGGTCCCGAACCAGTTCGTCGAGCGACACCTGCTCGTCTGCAATGCGATTCACGAAACTGCTGTTGGCGCCGTTTTCGAGCAGGCGGCGGACCAAATAGGCGAGCAGGTCCTCATGACTGCCGACCGGCGCGTAGATGCGAACTGGGGTGCGGTCTTCGCCAATGCCCTTCTCAAGCTTCGCCAGTTCCTCGTAGAGGCCCTCGCCCATCCCGTGCAGGCGCTGGAACTCGAACTCTCCGCTGCCGCCCAGCGATTTGATGACGCCGATGGTGTTGGCGTTGTGCGTCGCGAAGGCCGGGTAAATCACATCGCTCGCCGCGAGCAGGCGCTTGGCGCAGGCGATGTAGGAGACGTCGGTCGCGATCTTGCGCGTGTAGACCGGGTAATCGTCGAGGCCCGCGACCTGCGCCGCCTTCACCTCAGTGTCCCAATAGGCGCCCTTGACCAAGCGCACCATGAAGCGACGGTTGTGCTTGCGGGCCAGCTCGGCGACCCAATCGCAAAGGGGCACGGCGCGCTTTTGATAGGCCTGAATGGCGAGGCCGAAGCCGCCCCAACCATTGGCGAACAACTCATCGTCGGCGGCCAGCGCTTCGATGATGTCGAGCGATGGTTCGAGCCGATCAGCTTCCTCGGCATCGATCGTGAAGTGGACATCCGCCCGCGAGGCTTTCAGCGCCAGGTCGCGCAGGACCGGCAGCATGGCCGCCTTGGCTTCCTCGATATGGCTCCACTCGTAACGCGGGTGCAGCGCCGAGAGCTTAACCGAGATGCCGGGCGACTTGCGGAAGCCGTCTTTCGCTTCCTTGGCAATGCGGTCGAGTGCCGACGAATAGGCCTTGGCATAGCGCGCTGCGTCGGCGTGGGTCTTTGCAGCCTCGCCGAGCATGTCGAAACTGTGACTGAGGCCCTGCCGGCGCTCCGGCGCTGCGCGCTTCATCGCTTCATCGATGGTGCGGCCGAAAACGAACTGCTTGCCCAGAATCTTCATCGCCTGGCTGACGGCGGCGCGGATCACCGGCTCGCCGAGGCGGCCGACGGCTCGGCCTAGAGCGGCGGTCCAGCCCTCCGTCGAATCCTTGGCGTTGTCGAGGACCTTGCCGGTCAAAAGCAGCGAGAAGGTCGCCGCATTGACGAAGGGCGAAGAGGATTCGCCGAGCTTGTCCGCCCAATTGGGTCCGGAAAGCTTGTCGGCGATGAGGTCGTCGGCGGTCTCGGCATCCGGAATGCGCAGCAGTGCCTCGGCAAGGCACATGAGGGCGATACCTTCATCGCTGCCAAGGCCATAGGCGGCCATGAACGCGTCAATGCCCGTCGGCTTGTGGGCGCGGACGGACTTCGACAGGGAGCGGGCAATCGCCGCGGCTTCCTTGGCCTGCGACGCCGTCAGCTCGGCTTCGGCAAGCCTCTGTTCGACAATGGCATTTTCATCGGGCCGGTAAGCGCGGCGCAGCGCGGAGCGGTCGACCATCTGAGCGATCAGGCCAGGGCGCCGTGGCAATGCTTGAACTTGCGGCCCGACCCGCACGGGCAAGGCGCATTACGGCTCTCGGGAACGCCGGCACCCTCAGGCATCGGCGGCAGGGGCATTGCGGGCGGGCCGTTTTCGCCGGAGCCCGTGATCGCCGCGAGGTCGAAATCCGCCGTATCGTCATCGCCCGACAGCGGGTCGAAGTGGGTCGTAATGAAGTCCGGCAGCTCCATCGGCGGCGGCGGGACGTCCTGGATCTGGATATGCGCACGCATCAGCGTCCGGGTCACTTCCTCGCGGATGGCGATCAGCAGCCGCTCGAACAGCAGGAAGGCCTCCTGCTTATACTCATCGATGGGCTTCTTCTGGGCGAAGCTGCGCAGGTGGATGACCTGGCGCAGGGCATCGAGGGTGGCGAGATGCTCCTTCCAGAAATGGTCGAGGTTCTGGAGCAGCAGGCTCTTTTCGATCTCGATCCAGCGTTCGGGGTCGGCGCCCTTGACCTTCTCGGCCATGACATCGTCCGCCATCTGCTGAATGCGCTCGACGAACAATTCCTGGTCGACCGCTTCTTCCTGGAGCCAATCGTCGATCGGCGGCTGGAGGCCAAGAACGGCGTCGATGCTTTCCTTTAAGCCCGCGACATCCCATTGCTCCGGGAAAGTGCCCGGCGGGCAGTGCGCGGCCACCAAAGAAGCCACGGTTTCCGTGCGCATGTCGGCGATGACGTCGCTGACATGTTCGGCTTCCATGATCTCGGCGCGCTGTTCGTAGATGACCTTGCGCTGGTCATTCATGACGTCGTCGAATTCGACGACCTGCTTGCGGATGTCGTAGTTGCGCGCTTCGACCTTCCTTTGCGCGGTCTCGATCGCCTTGGAGATCCACGGGCTGACGATTGCCTCTCCGTCCTCGAGGTTCTTGTTCATCAGGCGTGCGAATGCGGTCTGCGGGCCGAAGATACGCAACAGATCATCGTCGAGGCTGAGGTAGAAGCGGCTGAGGCCGGGATCGCCCTGACGGCCTGAACGGCCACGGAGCTGGTTGTCGATACGCCGGCTCTCGTGACGCTCGGTACCGAGCACGAAAAGGCCGCCGATTTCGAGCACGTGCCGTTTCTCGGCGATGATCTCCTCGCGGATCTTTTCGGCGCGAGCCTCATATTCCGGGGTGCCGGCGACGAGGTCGGGGAACTCGTCCTGCATGCGGAACTCTAGGTTGCCGCCAAGCTGAATGTCTGTGCCGCGACCTGCCATATTGGTGGCGATGGTGACCGCGCCGATGCGGCCGGCCTGGGCGACGATATGCGCCTCGCTCTCGTGGAAGCGGGCGTTGAGCACGGAGTGCCGGATCTTCTCTTTCTCGAGATATTCGGAAAGCATTTCCGACTTCTCGATCGAGACGGTACCGACCAGGACCGGCTGACCCTTTTCCTGTCGTGCGCGGATTTCCTTGGCGATGGCGCCGAACTTGTCGTTGATGTTCTTGTAGAACTCGTCGTCCTCATCGACGCGCTGGACCGGTACGTTGGTCGGAATCGAGACGACGTTCATCTTGTAGATGTCGAAGAATTCCGGTGCCTCGGTCAGCGCCGTGCCGGTCATGCCCGCGAGCTTCGGATACATGCGGAAATAGTTCTGGAAGGTGATGGAGGCGAGCGTCTGGTTCTCCGGCTCGACGCGAACGCCTTCCTTGGCTTCCACAGCCTGGTGGAGGCCATCGGACCAGCGGCGGCCATCCATCATGCGGCCGGTGAACTCGTCGATGATGACGACCTTGTCGTCCTTGACGATGTAATCGATGTCCCGCTTGAACATCTTGTTGGCCTTGAGGGCCTGGTTCAGGTGATGGACCGTCTGGGTGTTGGCGATGTCGTAGAGGTTCTGCCCCTCGATCAGGCCCGCCGCCTCGAGCATCCGCTCGGCCTTTTCGGTGCCGTCCTCGGTAAGGACGATGCTCTTCTGCTTCTCGTCCATCTCGTAATCGGCTTCGACGAACTGCTTCACGATGGCGTCAACGCCTGCGTACAGCTCAGACTTGTCGTCGGTCGGGCCCGAGATGATCAGTGGCGTGCGAGCTTCGTCGATGAGGATCGAGTCCACTTCATCGACGATGGCGTAGGCGAAGGGCCGCTGGACCATCTGTGCCCGCGTGTACTTCATATTGTCGCGCAGGTAGTCGAAGCCGAGCTCGTTATTGGTCGCGTAGGTGATGTCGGCGTTATAGGCCTCGCGCCGCTCGTCATCGGTGAGGCCGGGAACGATCACGCCGACCGTCAGGCCGAGGAAGCGATAGATCTGGCCCATCCAGTCGGCGTCGCGCTTGGCGAGGTAATCGTTGACGGTGACGACATGGACGCCCTTGGCGGGCAAGGCATTCAAATAGGTCGCGAGCGTCGCAACCAGGGTCTTGCCCTCGCCGGTCTTCATTTCGGCAATTTCGCCACGATGAAGGGCGATGCCGCCGATCAGCTGCACGTCATAGTGACGCTGGCCGAGCGTGCGCTTTGCCGCCTCGCGGACGGTCGCGAACGCTTCGGGGAGAAGGTCGTCGAGCTTGGTGCCCTCGGCGAGGCGCTGGCGGAATACCTGGGTCTGGTTGCGCAGCTCTTCGTCGGTGAGTGCGCTGATCGTCGGTTCGAAGGCATTGGTGGCGTCGACATGCTTGCCCAGAGAACGGACATAGCGGTCGTTAGCCGATCCAAAGATGGTCTTGGCCAGTGCGGCGATCATTCGAAAATCCCAGTCAAGCGAAGGAGCCCTTCAGCGTCTTTTGTGCGTGGCGGCTCGCTATGGCGAAAAGTCGCGGGCGATGTAGGGTTGGGCCTATGGCAAGTCAATTGAACCGGACCGGCGGATGCCTTTGTGGAACCGTGCGTTTCGAACTGAAAAGCGAGCCTTTAGATGCCGGCTGGTGCCACTGCCGGACATGCCAGCTTAATTCCGGAGCGCCGGCAATGGCTTTCGCGAGCGTGAGGGCCGGCGATTGGGTGGCGATTTCAGGCGCGGAATCGGTGCGCATGGTGAAGTCTAGCGGCTTCGGCCATCGCGGCTTTTGCGGGAAGTGCGGGACGCCGCTCTACATGAAGGTCGATCACCAGCCTGAAACCGTCGATTTCAGCATCGCGACGCTGGACGATCCCGACGCGGTTGCGCCGGGATTCCACATTTTCTGGTCGAGCAAGGTCGCCTGGTTCGAACCCGGCGACGATTTGCCGAAATATGAGAGGTTCAGGCCGGAAACGCCGGGCCTGAATTCAACGGAACCGCCGACTTAGCCGAGTTCACCTTCCACATGGCTGTCAGGTCAAGCTTGCCCCGCAAGCTCACCTTCCAACCATTGCTGGATATTGCTGCGCGGCGCCGCGCCAACCTTCTGCGCAACTGGCTGGCCGCCCTTAAACAGCAGCATGGTGGGGATGCCGCGGACGCCGTATTTGCCCGGCGTGTCGGGATTCTCGTCGATGTTGAGCTTCACGATCTCGACCTTGTCGCCGATGTCACCGGCGATTTCCTCAAGCGCCGGAGCGATCATGCGGCAGGGTCCGCACCACTCCGCCCAAAAATCGACCAGCACCGGCTTTTCCGAGCCCAAAACGTCGGTTTGAAAGCTCTGATCGGTGACGCTGCGGGTGGCCATGAGCAATTCTCCTAATAAGTGTTGCCGGTCATATGGGATGGTCAAACCTCGAGTGCAATGAGAGCCGGTCCGGCAGTGTAGAGGAGCGCTGCCTCCACCGTACGGCCGGGAAATATGACTCTCAGTGCTTCGGCATAGGCCCGCATCTGTGCGGCATGGCCGCGCGGAACATCGGCCGCCGATGACGGCACCCGGTTGCCGGTCTTGAAGTCGATAACGCGAACTTTGCCCTCTCCGACGAGCAGCCGGTCGACGGTGCCGGCGATGACGCGTCCGTCGGACAATGTGGCCGCGAGCGGAGCTTCGGCGAAAGAGTCCGGGCCGAAAAGGTCGGCGAACGAGGGATTGCCGATAATTCTGCAGGCGGCGTCAGCAATCTCCCGGCGGCGGGCCAAGTCGGATGCGCAGGCCGAACGCTCGAGCCAGGCAAGGGCCGCGTCGTGACGGTGACTGGCTTCAACTCCGGGCAACCGCTCGAAGAGGCTGTGCAGCAATGTACCGCGCTGGCCTGATTCCACTTGCGCAGGGCTCGGCGGCGGCGCGGGCTGGCCGTCGTCGAGGATCGCGGACGGAGCCAAGGGACGCGGCGGGCGGGCCTCGACGGGCGCGGGCAACTCCGCCCATTCCGGAATCTCTATCCGAGGCTGGGCGACTTTTGCCTTCGCCTTTCGAGCTTTTGCTGGCTCTCCTCCGCTGTGATGAAGCGCCGTGTGCCCATCGCCAAGGAGCGCGCCCATTGCTGACATCGCCTGTTCGACGATCAGGTGCCAGCAATTGGCGGGCCTTGGGTCGGAGCCGTCCTTCTTCTCCTTCGGCCGGACGCCGCTGACGATGAGATGATCGGCGGCGCGGGTGAGGGCGACGTAAAGCAGCCGCAAATGCTCCTGCGTGTCTCGCGTCTCTTGCGCTTCGATGATCTCTGTGAAGGGCGAGCAACGCTCATCCTTTTTCGGGCGTAGAAATGGCGCGGTGCCGATACCCGCGATGTCTAGGTCCACAGTAAGCGGCGTCCGGCCGAGTTTCGCCGGATCGCCTGTCGCGTCGGCGAGGATGACGACCGGGGCTTCCAATCCCTTGGCGCCATGAACGGTCATGACCCGGACTTCGCTGCCGGCCTGCCCCGGGTCACGCTGAACGTCGACCGTCCCGCGCGAGAACCAGGCGAGGAAACGGTCGAGGGAGGCGATCTCGTTGCGCTCGAATTCCAGCGCACTGTTCATCAGTTCGTCGATGGCGTCGCGAGCAGCCAGGCCAAGCCGGGAGTAGAGCTTGCGGCGGCCTTGCATGGGGCCCGTCAGGATCGTTTCGAGGAAGCGCGACGGCGTGGTGAAGTCCGCCATGTCGAGCAATGCCGACAGAGCCTCATGGGCGGTGCCGAAGAGGTGGCTTTCCCCTGCCCTGCGGCGAAGTTCGCGCCAGAGGCTCACCTTGCGGCCAAAGGCGAGGTCGCGAAGCTGGTCCTGATCCCAGCCGATGAGCGGCGAGACCAGCAGGCAGGCCAGGCTGAGGTCGTCGTGCGGCTGCACCACGAATTTCACGGCGGCCAGCAGGTCCTGGACGGCGAGCGGTTCGTGCAGGTGCAAGCGGTCGACGCCGGCCACCGGCACCCCGGCGGAGAACAGCCGGGCGACGATTAGCGAGGCCAGTTCGCCGCGGCTGCGGACAAGGACAAGGATGTCGCCGGGGGTGAGCGGGCGACCCGTCGAGGCGAGGACAGGCGCATCGTCGACCATCTGCCGGATCCGATCGGCCAGCGCGGTTGCATAGTGACGGTCGCGGACGCTGACCCAGCGCTCCTCCCCCTCGTCCGAATCGTCGGGAGATTGCTCGACGGCGAAGGGGTGCCAGAGTTCGACCATGCCCTGCCTGTCGGAATGATGCGCGCGATGAGCCGGCGGTGCTTCGTCCAGCGCCAATGCCTCATGGCCGACCGTGTCTATGACCGAATTGACGACATCCAGCACGGGCTGCGCAGAACGGAAGCTGGCGGCGATGGACAGGTCGCGGAACTCGGTCGGAAAGTCTGACTCGCTGAGATCTTCGGCGCGGGTCCTGAAGACCTTGCGGGCCTCTTCGAACCGCTTCGGATCGGTTCCCTGGAAACCGTAGATCGCCTGCTTGAGGTCGCCGACCATGAACAGAGTCCGGTGCCGTTCCTCGCTTTCGCTGCGGCCGCTGAAGAATTCCTCCACCAAATCCCCGACGATTTGCCACTGCGCGGCATTGGTGTCCTGGGCCTCGTCGACCAGCACGTGGTCGACCTGGCGATCGAGCTTATACCGTACCCAATCCCCCATGCCCGGTTGCCGAAGCAAATGGCGCGTCCATTCGATGAGGTCGTTGAAGTCGGCGACGCCGGCGGCGCGTTTCGCCTGAGTATAAGTCTTGGCGAATGCCTGCCCGGCTCGCAAACCGGCGGCAATGTCGGCAGCGAGACGTGCGCTGCGCTGGACCCGAAGCAGATCCCCGACCTTTGCCGCAAGCCGCTCCGCATGGTGCTCATAATCCGGGTCAGCCGAGAGCTGGCCCTTCTGGACCTTCTTGAGTTCACCCTTGGCGGTGAAGACGATCGACGCCAGGTCCGGCAGTGCTGCGGCGCGGGCAGTCGGAGCCATTGCAAGCCAAGCCTCGATCGTCTCGACGATCTTGGCGCCCGTCGCCGCGGCCCACGCCCTGTTGGCGCTGGCGATTGCTCTCAGCAGGTCGCAATCGAAGCCGTCGTCGGCGCAGCTCAGCGCCAGATACTCGTCGACCGAGCCTTCCGGCAGGCCGACCAGCTTGCGAACAGCTGGCTCGATTGTGTCCCGCGGGCCGAATTCCTTGAGAGCGTCGGCGCGGCGGGAGGATGCCTGCAGATATTCGATTGCGCCCGCCTCTCCGAGCCGGCGGCTGAGGCATTGGACGTCGCGGATCAGGCTGTCGTCGCCAGTGCCTTCGGCATCGGCCATCAGGTCGGCCAGGGTCAGCCGCACCAGTTCCTGCTCGGCCCGGCCTTCGATCGGGCGGAAGCCGGGGGCAATGCCGGCCTCTTCGGGGAAGGCGGCAAGGAGCGACTGCGCGAAACTGTGAATGGTCTGGATTTTGAGTCCGCCGGGGCAGTCCAGCACCTTTGCGAAAAGCCGGCGGGCGCGGTCACGCATTCGCTCGCCGCTATCCTCACCGAGCGCCTCGAGGTCTGCCGCCAGTTCGATGTCCTTGAGCCGGACCCAGGCGGCCAACCGCGCGCCGATGCGGTTGGCCATTTCCGCCGCGGCCGCCTTGGTGAAGGTCAGGCAGAGGATCGATTCCGGTCTTGCACCCTTCAGCAGGAGGCGCAGGACTCGCGCGGTCAGGACCTGGGTCTTGCCGGTGCCGGCGGAAGCGGACAGCGCCGCATGAACCGCCGGGTCCGACGCCAATGCCTGCTCGCCCTTCAGCTGCGGCAGGGTCTTGAAGCGCGCGCTCATGCGGCTTTCCAACTCAAGCGGGAGGAAATAGAGAAAGCGCCATGACCGATCAGAACGACGAATTCGACAAGGGAAATGAAGAGCGCCGTGCCAAGCTTGTGAAGGCAGGCGTCGCCGTCGGCATCGGCTCGGCGGCGATCGTCGCGGCGCTGCTCTATGCGTCGAAGGTCAAGAAAAAGAAGCGCTGAGCGGCTCATTTGCGGCCGTACCATTCTTCCAGCCGCATCAGCTGATCATAGTCGCCATAGGGTGCGTAGGCCGGGTTGAGCTTGGCCGTGAAAGGCTCGTCGCCGGTGAGCCAGCGCGCCGCAGCCTCTGCGAAATTGTCGGAGGCGTGCTTGAGGAAGTCTCCCGGCGCCATGTCCTTGTCGGGTCGCATCAGCCGTCCGAATTTTCCATTGTGCCGCTGTAGCGACCAATATTCGAAAGCCTCTGGATCGCCGCGCACATGCTCGAAACCGCCGGCGCGGCCGATCAGGCCGAGCAGCCCGAGCTGAAGCGCAAAGCCGGCATCCACCGCCTTTTGCGTCGGCGGCGCTCCCGTCTTGTAGTCGATGATCGCGAGGCCCTCGTCCGCGAGCCGATCGATCCGGTCGACGCGGCCGTGGACGGTGATGCCCGAGAGCGGCGTCTCGCCAGTGGCCTCTGCAGCCAGCGGGCGGCGCCCCTCGGCCTGATTGGCGCGTTCGAGGTCGGCGATCCAGTCGATCGCCTCAAGCAGGCGCGGCGCCCATAGGGCGCGGAGCATGGGATGAAGGGCCGCGTCCTGCAGCAATTGTTCGGCGCGCGGCCGCAGCTTGTCCGGGTCGCAATCGTCGAGCTGCAGCCATTGCTGGAAGGCGTCGTGAACGGCGCTGCCCTTCCAGGCGGCAGTATGGTCGGCGTCGACGGGCTCGAGCGCGCGCAGTTTGAGGATCGCCTGCGCGTAGAAGGCGAAGGGATCCGCTTTGAGCCGGTCGACAGAGGTGACAGAAATTCGATCTGGCCGCTGCTCGGCCGGTGGATTCGGCTCGGGCCGGTCCACCGGTTTCAGCGCGCCCGGATCGTCGAGCGCCCGTACCAACCGTTCCAGCTTGTGGTCGCGGGCGATGCCACCGGTCATCGCCTCCAGCCTCAACCAGAAGCGCGAAGCGACCGTCGGTGACTTGGCATCGCGGCGGGCGCGAGTCAGCAGCACCTTCGGCGCACCGAGTGCGCTGGCGAAATCGTGAGCCGCCAGCCCTATGCGGAATTCGAGCCCGGGAAGGCCGAGCTCCGACCGGATCTTCGGCGCTAGCCAGGGGTCCGGCGCAGGCAGTGCCGGCCAGACGCCTTCATTGAGACCACCGAGGATCAGCAGGTCCGCCTTTTGCAGTCGCGCTTCCAGGACGCCCCAGATCGAGACGCGCGGATGGCCGCCGTAAGGCGGGCGAACCGGCCGGGCGTCGAGCATCTGCCGGAGAAGGGGCACCCATTCCTCCGGGTCGAGCCGCAAGGTGCTGGCATCGGTGGAGGCTTCCAGTTCGGCGACCAATTCCCCGGCCATGCGGCCGTCGGGTCCCGTCCACGCGCGATCGCCGCACAATAGGGTCGCCATCTCGCGCAGGGCAGCGGCAAGGTCCGACAGGGTGAGCGAGGTCGCGAACCTTTGCTCCATCATGGCAAGGAGCGGCCTGAGGTTGGCCCAATTGGTTGCGGCCTTGTCGGCAAAGTGTCGGTCGAGGCCCTCGATTCCCGCCGCGGGGCGTGGGCCTCGCAATTTCTCGTCGAGGATTCGTATTTCGTCGAGCCAACGCAGGCGCTCTTCGCCCTCGCCGCCGACAAGCGGATGCTTCAACAGTGCCAGTAACGCGACGGGCGCGAGGCTCTCGGCGGCGGCGGAAGCAATACTGAGCAGGAGCGTGCCGGCCGGCCATTGCGACAAAGCTCGACCGGCGCTGTCGTCGGCTTCAATGCCCCAGCGGGCGAGCAATGCCGAAACCCGGGCGGCGAGCGTGCGGTCGGGAGTCACAAGCGCGGCGGTCTGGCCTTCCGTCTCGACGGACTGGCGCAATGCCAATGCAATCGCGGTGGCTTCGGAGGAGGGATCCGCGAGCTCGACGGATCGGATTCCCGTCAGCCGTCGCTCGGCCGGGTACAGGCGGCTCCATTTGTCGCTGAAATCGGCGGCGGTCATGGCATTGGCGATGGCGCGGCCCCGCGCCGCCGGAGACGAGGCCCGGCCTGCGCCCCGCCATTCCTCGACTTCACCACGGGCCACGCCGATGCGGTTGAGCAGCAGCTTCAAGTGGTATTGCGGATGAGATTCCTCGCCGCGGCCCTTCTCGTCAGGGCCGAGTGCGTCCCATTCTTCATCGGGCAAGCTGCGGGCAAGCGCCAGGCCGGGCAGGACAATCAAGCCCTTCGGTAGTCGTGAGACAGCGGCCAGCAAGGCGGCGACCGCCGGGGCCGCGGTCGTGATGCCGGCAGCGACTGTGAAGCCTACTGGCGGGCGCTCCAACCACCGTGCAGCCGTGGCGCGCAGTAAGCGGTTGCGACGCTCCGCCAGGTCCGTGAGACCCCGCCGTTGCAATTCCGCGGGCCAGGCATGGATGATCGCCCGCAGGCGCTGCAGCGAGGCGTGCCAGTGGCCGGCGACTTCCGGATCGTCGATCGGGATTTCCGCGAGGCGGGAAGCGGGCACTTCCTCGATTGTCAGCGCGTCAAGGGTGCGGCCAAGCTCGACGGCGATCCGGACGACCTCTGCCGCTCCCTCGCCCTCCGCCCGGATGATCCCCGCCAGTGCAAGTTCGCGGGCCAGAGGCTCGATCGCCGGAGGCAATAGTTCGGAACTGTCGGCGGGGTCGAGTGCGCCACCAACACGATCATCTAGGTCCGGATCGCCGACCGCGATGAGGCGCGGGAGAATAAGGCCGCCGCCGCTCGCGCGGACGAATGCCTCGGTCACGGTCCGGACCGCGCGGTTATTGGGGAGCAGGATGCGGCCATTGGCCAAGGACATCGGCTCATTGCCGTGCCGGCGCATCAGGCCGGCGACCAGGCTGTCCGCAAAGCTGCGATGCGAGGGGATCGTGTAAACCGAGGGGCGCGCCGCGCGCTCGCGCTCCTCAAGCATCGACGAGGGTGGCCTCCGTCTGGCGGATTGCGGAAGGCGTGCCGACGTCGAACCACAGGCCCTGGTGGACAGCGCCGAAACAGCGGCCCTCGGCAATGGCCCGATCCCAGAAGATGTTGGTCGAGAACGCCCCCTCCGGCGCGTCCCTCAGGAGGCGCTTCGAGACCAGCTGGATGCCGGTGTAGACGTAGGGGGCAACCTTGGAACGGTTGCGACGCTGGAGGCGGCCGAAGCGGTCCATGTGGAAATCGCCGAGCGCGCGATGGTTGTAGGCCCGAGCGTGAGGGACGAGGAGGAGCAGCGCGTCCATCGCGTCGCCGTCCCATTGCGATGCGAGGAGGCGCAGGGTGTCAGTCGGACCATCGACCCAATAATTGTCGCTGTTGATGGCGAAGAAGGGGTCGCAGTGGATCAGCGGCTCAGCCTTGACCATGCCGCCACCAGTTTCCAGCAGCAGGTCGCGCTCGTCGGAGAAGCTGACCTCGACGTCCTTCTGGTTCTGGAGATGGGCCTCCAGGGCGCCGGCGAGATAGTGGACGTTGACGACGGCCTTGGTGATGCCGGCGGCGCGGAGGTGGTCGAAGACATGATCGATCAGCGGCTTGCCGTTGACCTCGATTAGCGGCTTGGGGCGCGTCGCGGTCAGCGGCCGCATGCGCTTGCCGAGCCCCGCCGCCATGACCATCGCCGTGTCGGGGATAGCCGTGGCTATCTCGGGCCGGAGGCGAAGCGAGCGGCGGGCCGGCATCAGGCGGCCTCCAACCAGGGCGCGCGGCGGGCCGAGACCGGGATGTTAGCGTCGAACCAGTCGCGAACCGGACTCAGCAGCGGTTTCGAAAGATCGCGTTCCAACAGGCCCCACATGCGCGGCTGGAAGCGGCGATATCCGGGTTTTCCGTCGCGTTTCCAAAGCCTTGTGAACACTCCGAGGATCCTCGTGTTGCGCTGTGCAGCGAGGGCCCAATAAGCGCGTTCGAAGACTTCTCCGTGACCGGTGGCGGCGATGTAGCGGTCGAGCATCGCGCGTTCGAGCTCTTCGGGGACGTCGCGGCGGGCGTCTTCGAGGACCGAGCAGAGGTCGTAGGCCGGGTGGCCGGCGAGCGCGTCCTGGAAATCCAACAGGCCGAAATGGGCAACGCCGTCGCGGCCGTGGACCAGCATGATGTTCTCGGCATGGTAGTCGCGAAGAACGGTGACCGGGCCGAGGCCGTCGTTGGCGACGGGTCCAAGGACTTCGGTCCAGGCGGCGCGGTAGCTGCCTTTGTCGACATCGAGGCCGACCGCCGGGCAATACCAGTCGGTGAAGAGCATCAGCTCGTCGAGCCATTGCGCCAGGCCATGCGGCGGCAGGCTGCCCATCGGCGCATGTTCGTGGAGATGGACGAGGACGTCAGTCGCCATCTCGTAGAGCTCGCGCTCACGGTCCGGCGATGTGTCGAGCGTCTCCCGCAGGCGGTCGTTGCCGAAGTCGTCGAGCAACAAGAGGCCGCGATCGAGGTCGCGGGCGAGGATTTCGGGGGCGCTCAAACCGACGGACAACAGCCATTCGGCGACCGAGATGAAGGGCCGCGGATCCTCGTGCGGGGGCGGCGCGTCCATGAGGACGGCCTGGCGGTCGTCCTGGAACACACGGAAATAGCGGCGGAAGCTGGCATCGCCGGCAAGCGGCTCGATCCGCGCCCCTGCCCAGCCGCAACCGGCAAGGAAATCGTCAGCGGATTCGGGCGGAATCATTGGGGAGGCCATCGCCCTTCCCATGCCGCCGGGACCTCGGCTGTCAAGCGGCGGCGCTGGGGATCGAGGATTTCGAGCGACAGGCGCAGCGCATCGGGCCAAGCGCCCTCGCCTACCCGCTCCGGCCATTCGACAATCAATATGCCGTCACCGAGCGAATCCAGCCCGAGCTCGGCCAGTTCCGCCGGATTTTCGACGCGGTAGAGGTCGGCGTGCCAGACCGGCGGATCCAGATCCTCGTAGGGCTGGACGATGGCGAAGCTTGGGCTCGGCACCTCGCCGTCATGACCGAGCGCGTGGAGCAGGCCGCGCACGAGCGTCGTCTTGCCGGCGCCGAGGTCGCCGGTCATCGCGACCACGTCGCCGGGCCGCAGTTGGCTGGCCAGCGCTTTGCCGACAGCGACCGTCGCCGCCTCGTCTTCGAGAATCATTGCGGCGCCCGCGGGATCTTCAGTGTGATCGTCGTGCCCTTGCCGAGCGCGGATTCGAGTTCGACCTTGCCGCCGTGCGCTTCGACGAATTGCTGGGTCAGCGGCAGGCCGAGGCCGAATGCAGCGTCGCCACGGGCATTGCCGCCGACACGATGGAAGCGGGTGAAGACCTGTTCCTGGTCCTCCGGCGAGATGCCCGGTCCGTTGTCGGTGACGCTGATGGTGACGCATTCCTCGTCACCGCCGGCCGAGACTTTGATCTTGCCGCGATCGGGCGTGTAGCTGACCGCGTTGCGCAGGACATGCTCGATGGATTCACGGAGTCTGCGGCTGTCGCCCACGACGACGCCGGTCGAGCCGTCGACGGAAAGATCCAGCTTCTGCTTTTTCTCGGCGGCGCGCGGCGTGAGAGCATCGATCGCGGTCCGGACGAGGCCGGCCATGTCGATCCGCTCTTTCTCCAGCACCACGCCCTTGCGGTCGCCCTGGGTTAGATCGAGCACGTCGTCGATGAGCTTGGCGAGGCGCTCGACGGATTCGAGGATTGCCGAGACGTAATCGGCTGCCGCCGGCGCAAGCTTGCCCGCGTAACCTGCCGCCAGCATCTCCGCGAAACCGCCGATCGAGGTCAGCGGCGTACGCAGTTCGTAGCTCATGTTGGCGACGAAGTCGGTTTTGATGCGGTCGGCTTCTTCAAGACCGGTGGCGCGCTCGCGCAATGCCGCCTCAATGCGCGTGGAGTCCGTGACGTCGATCATGGTGAAGAGCGCGTTGCCGTCAGGAAGCGGCACGGCGGCGAACTCGAAGTGGCGGCCGTCGGTCATCGAGACGCGGCCGGTGCCTGAGCGGCGGCCGCTGGTCGTCGAGCGGACCATTTCGCGAACCTGGGCGGCGGCGGTCGGATTGACCAGGCGGCGGGCCATGGCCGGCACCAATTCGTCGACGCGCGGGTGCTCGGACAGCCATTGCTCGTCCAGCTCCCACACCTCGCTGAAACGCTTGTTCCAGAGGTAGAGGCGTCCGTCGCTGGCGAAGACGCTGATCGCTTCGAAGAGGTTGTCGAAGGTCGCCGTGCGGACGCGAAGCAGGGTGTCGCGAGCCGAGGCCAGACGCACCTGCTCGGTCCGGTCCTCGACGATCATGCGGACGCCGCCGTCGGGCAGCGGCTGGGCGACGATCCGCCAGTGGTCGCCGCTGGCGAGGATCCAGTCCTCGGAAATCACCTCGTCCGTGGAGATGAACCACTCGCGCCGCTCGGCCTTCCATGCCGGAAAGTCGCGGACTTCCGGGAGGCGGGCATTCTCGCGCATGCGCTCCAGCAGCCGGTCGAACTCCGGCTTTTCGGCCAGCCATTCGGGCTCAATCTGCGCCATGACGGCGAACGGCTGGTTGAAGAAGCCCAAGGTCCGGTCTGCGTCGAACTGGACGACGCCGGCGGTCATGCGGTCGGCCAGCTCGCGTTGGGATTCGACATGCTGGGCCAGTTCGAAACGTGCGTCCTCAAGGTCCTGGATGTCGATGGCGAAGCCGGCGACGGCACCGGTGGGCAGCGGGACGTCGACCAGCTTCAGCATTCTCCGCTCGCCGCCGATGGTGGCGGGCTCGGTGCGGACGTACGGCCGCCCAGCCTCCAGCGCCGCAAGCGCGCCGGCACGAGCGCTGTCGTCGCCGGGGCTGTCGATCAGCTCGCTGCCGCGGGCGATGACCTCGGCGGCGTCGCGTGCCTCGACGGCTGCAACGAAAGCGCTGTTGACCAGGCCGAGGCTCATGTCCGGCCCGCGGTACCACATGGGGAATGGCGCGCT
The DNA here is from genome assembly GCF_023516555.1 of Sphingomonas alba. Lineage (GTDB taxonomy): Bacteria > Pseudomonadota > Alphaproteobacteria > Sphingomonadales > Sphingomonadaceae > Sphingomicrobium > Sphingomicrobium album. Next base: position 153,909 of record NZ_JAMGBD010000001.1, on the reverse strand, counting down.
TTCGATGAGGTGGGTCAGGCTGTCGAGGGCGAGTTCCGTCTGGTGGAGCTGCGTCGTCAGCTTCAGCCGCTCCGCCTCTGCGCCGCTGGTGTCGAACAGCCAGAGCAAGAGGGTGCCGTGCGGATGCGGTGCGCCTGCGGGCCCTCCCCGCACCTCAAGAACGCGTTCCGAACCGGCAATGCGGACCTGCCGCTCGATGGGCGGGCCGCCAATGGCCGCCGAGGCGATGTCGCCACGCAGGACTTCAAGGTCCTCGGCGCGGATGCCGCTGTCGTTTCCGGTCAGCTGGTCGAGCGTCTTCGGCTCGTCCTTGAGGCCGAGGTCGCGCTGGAGATGGGAATCGATCTCGACCTTGCCGTTCGTGTGGATGAGCAAGGCCCGCGCAGGCGCAGAGCGCAGCAAGGCCGCAGTCGTGCGGGCACTGGCGAGAACGGCATTGGCGCGGGCGATGCGCCGCGTCGCCATGATGAGGATGAGCGCCGCGATCGCCAGCCAGAAGGCGGCAAGGATGATGACGACCATCGCCGTGCTGCTACTCATGATCGCCGCTGCTTGAGCCCACCCGCCATGAATGGGTCATAAGGCGCGGCTGCACAAAGAAAAAGGGCGGCACCGCGATGGCACCGCCCTGTTTTTGACTGGCAGTCACTTGAGGCTCGCTCTCGCGATGCTCCTGCATCGCTGACGCTTACCACGTGACGTCGGTCCTGACCGCTACGCGGCAGGCCGGCCGGAGCTTCGCATCTCTCGACCAGCTAGAAATCGCTGCGCAATTTCTTCGCTAGCCTCGGTGCTTCGCTCAGTAACGATAATGATCCGGCTTGAACGGACCTTCCTGCTTGACCCCAATGTAGTCGGCCTGGGTCTTGCTCAGCTCCGTCAAGTGCACCCCCAGCTTGCCGAGATGCAAACGGGCGACCTTCTCGTCGAGGTGCTTGGGCAGCACGTAGACGTCGTTTCCGTACTGGTCGCTCTTGGTCCAAAGCTCGATCTGCGCCAGCACCTGGTTGGTGAAGCTGGAGCTCATCACGAAGCTCGGGTGGCCGGTGGCGTTGCCGAGGTTCACGAGGCGGCCCTTCGAGAGGACGATGATTTTCTTGGCGTCGGGGAATTCGACCTCGTCGACCTGCGGCTTGATTTCGGTCCACTTGTAGTTGGCGAGCGCACCAATCTGGATCTCGCTGTCGAAGTGACCGATGTTGCAGACGATCGCCATGTTCTTCATCGCCCGCATGTGATCGAGCGTGATCACGTCCATGTTGCCGGTCGCGGTAACGAAGATGTCGGCGCGCTTCGTCGCCTCTTCCATCGTCACGACCTCATAACCCTCCATCGCCGCCTGCAGCGCGCAGATCGGGTCGATTTCGGTGACGAGGACACGTGCACCGCCGTTGCGGAGCGAGGCGGCCGAGCCCTTGCCGACATCGCCGAAGCCGGCGACGCAGGCGACCTTGCCGGCGAGCATGACGTCCGTCGCGCGGCGGATGGCGTCGACCAGCGACTCCTTGCAGCCGTAGAGGTTGTCGAACTTCGACTTGGTGACGCTGTCGTTGACGTTGATCGCCGGGAACGGGAGCTTGCCCTTCTTGGCGAGGTCATAAAGGCGGTGGACGCCGGTGGTGGTTTCTTCCGAGACGCCCTTGATGGCTTCGACGGTCTTGGTGAGATAGCCCGGACGCTCCGCGAGGAAGCGCTTCAGCGTCGCCGCGAAGATTTCCTCTTCTTCGTTCGACGGAGTGAAGAGAGCCTCACCGCCTTCGACGCGTGCGCCCCAGAGCGCGAACATGGTGGCGTCGCCACCGTCGTCGAGGATCATGTTGCAGGTCGTGTCCTGGCCCCAGTCGAAGATGCGGACGACGTAGTCCCAATATTCTTCGAGCGTCTCTCCCTTGACGGCGAAGACGGGCGTGCCGCCGGCGGCGATGGCGGCGGCAGCATGGTCCTGGGTCGAGAAAATGTTGCACGAGGCCCAACGGACGTCGGCGCCAAGGACCTTCAGCGTCTCGATCAACACGGCCGTCTGGATGGTCATGTGCAGCGAACCAGTGATGCGCGCGCCCTTCAGCGGCTTCGATGCGCCGAACTCGTCGCGCAGCGCCATCAGGCCCGGCATTTCGGTCTCGGCGATCTCGATCTCCTTGCGGCCGAAATCGGCGAGGGAAATGTCCTTGATGACATAGTCGCGGGTCAGGGTAGCGGTGTCGGCCACTGTGCAGTTCTCCGGTGTTAGAAGTCGCGGGCGCCCTAGCGCCGAGCGCGCCGGAAGGCAAATATAAAGAATTCTTTATATGTCAGGCGGCGCCCGTTTCGCCGACTAGCAGGCGCGGATCGATACCTTCGGCCTGGAAGGCCGTGACCCAGCGCTCGTCGGACGGCGTGTCGAACAGGATCGCGTTGTTGCCGGCCGCCGGATACCAGCCGTGGCGTGTCATTTCCTCTTCGAGCTGACCTTCGCCCCAGCCGGCATAGCCGAGCGCGATCAGCCATTGCGACGGGCCCTTGCCCTCGGCGATGGCTTTCAGGACATCGATCGTCCCGGTCAGCGCAAAATTGCCGTTCGGCCCGGCGACATGGACCGTGTCCTGGCCGCCCCAATCCTCGCTGTGGAGGACGAAGCCCCTGCCCGGCTCGACCGGCCCGCCATGGAGGACGGCGCGATCCGGCGCCTCGCCGGGATCGAGGCCGAGCTGCTTCAGGAGCGAACGGAAGCGGATGCCGGCGCGCTTGTGGCCGATGCCGATGCCGACCGCGCCATTTTCATCATGGACGGCGAGCGCAATGACGGCATGGTCGAAACGCGGGTCGGACATGCCGGGCATGGCCAGCAGCAGTCGTCCGGACAGGAAAGGCGGTTGCTCCATCTCAGGCATCAAAATGCTCCGCGCATGAAAAGGGAGCAAGCCACTTCGACAAGCTCAGCGCAGGCTTGAGACAGTCACCCTGCGGCCCTATGTCGCCGCCACGCGACAAAAGGAGAATTCCCAATGACGATCCAGGTTGGCGACCGCATTCCCGACGTGCCCTTGACCATTGCAACGGCCGATGGGCCCGAAGCGACGACCAGCAGCGATTATTTCGCCGGCAAGAAGGTGGCGCTGTTCGCGGTTCCGGGCGCCTACACGCCGACCTGCTCCGCGCGGCACCTGCCGAGCTTCGTCGAAAAGGCCGGGGAACTGAAGGCCAAGGGCGTCGACGAGATCGCCTGCACATCCGTCAACGACGCCTTCGTCATGGGGGCCTGGAACCAGGCGCAGGGCAGCCAGGACATCACCATGATCGCCGACGGCAACGGCCTGTTCGCGCATGCGGTTGGCCTTGAGATGGACGCTTCGAAGTTCGGAATGGGCCAGCGCAGCCAGCGTTATTCGATGGTCGTCAATGACGGCGTTGTCGAGCAGCTGAACGTCGAGGCGCCGGGCGAATATCGTGCCTCCAGCGCCGAATATATGCTAGAACAGCTCTAGGCTTCACGAGCCGCCGATTTTTCCTCTCCGCTGGCCGTTCTAGCGCAACGGCCGGCGCGATGAGACGTTCGTTCACCGGGTGGGGGAACTTGCGTAACAAGGAGAGCGAAATGGCACGTACCCAATCCAGCCGCGGCGGCGGAGGCCGCAGCCGTAGCTCAAGCACGAGCAGCACGAGCAATTCACGAACCAACAACGACGGCAGCTTCTTGGGCGCGCTGAAGGACCGCCCTTATGCGGCGGCGGGCGTCGCCGCGGGCGTCGCCGGAGTCGCGGCGGCGAGCGCCTTCCTCTGGTCGAAGCGCAGCCAGATCGGCGAGGCGATCGACAGCGGCATGGAGAAGCTCGAGCAGCTGAAGGCCGAGCGCTGGGACGGTGAAGAAAATCGCGACCAGAGCGACATTGCCGAAGAGGCGATGACGCTGAAGGAGACCGGCAGGAAGTCGAAGGGGTCGCGAGGCCCAATCGCGCAGCAGGACATCAAGGCCGGTATCGCCGAGAGCAACCAGGAGGCCAAGGCCGGCGCCAAGGCTTATTCCTGATTTAGGAGGGGGCGCTGCTTAGCGTCCCCCCTTCCCGAGGAAGCGGGCAATCGCCTCGCCAAGCTCAGGCCGGGTGACGGAGTTCATGTGCGTGCCGGGAATCTCGGCATAGTCGGCATTGGGAAGCGCGTTGGCGAGCTCGATCGCCGAACCATTGTCGTCGTCCTTGTCGCCGCAAACGACGAGCGTCGGCATGGAGAATGCCTCGGCAAGGGCTGCCTTGGATTCCCGGTCGCGCATCGTGCCGAGCAGCAGCTTGGCCGCCTCCCGGTCGATGTTCATGGTCTTCATGAACTGGATGGCGAGCCAGTGGGGATCGCCACGCTGGACCTTGCCGAACAAGTCGATGGCGTGGACGTAGAAATGGCTGCGCTTTTCCCAGTTCGTGAACACGTCGAGGCCAGTGCCGGCGAGGATGGCGCGCTTCGGCTTAAGGCCGCTGAGCACCGCCTCGATGGTGGTGCGGGCGCCCAAGGAAAAGCCGCCGAGGTCGAAATCGTCGAGGCCAAGGTGCTCGATCAACTCGCGGAGGTCGCGGACGAGGATGAGCTGCGGGTAATGAACGGCTTCATGCGGCTTACCGCTCTGGCCGTGCGCGCGGAGGTCGGGGGCAATGACACGATAGCCTTCGCGGGCGATGCGTTCGGCCGTGCCGAACTTCACCCAGTTGACGTTGCTGTCGGAAAAAAGGCCGTGGAGCAGGATGATGGGCCGCCCCTGCCCGACTTCGCGCCACGCAAGCTGAATGCCGTCTGAGGAGGTGAAGAAGGTGACGTCGGTCATGCCGGCTCCGGTGCAGCTTGGACTTTGCGAACCACGCCGAAAACAACGGTCAAAAGGGCAATCAGGACCAATGTGAACGCGAGCAGGAAAGCGCCGCCCGGTTGGCCGCGTTCCGCGCCGAACGCCAGCGCCTGGGTCATTGCCAGCGGCCCGATGATGCTCGCGATGCTGGAAATGCTCGCCATGCCGCCTTGCAAGGCGCCTTGGTGCGAGGCGTCGGTCATGCGCGACAGCAAGGCGTTGAGCGAAGGCCAGACAAGGCCCTGCAGCGCCGACACGAAGATGATGGTGTAGATGGTCCAGTTCTGCTCGGCGAAGACGTAGGCGAGGAAACTCAGGCCTCCGACCGTCATGCCGATGAGCACCGCTTTCGCTTCGCCGACGCGGGCGATGATTTTCCCGGTGAGCCCCGCCTGCACGATCGCCATGGCTAGGCCGGCAGCGGCCAGTGACCAGCCGATTTGCGCCGCGGTCCAACCGTGGGCGAGCTCTGCCCAGAAGGCCCAGGTGGCGGGATAGACGAAGTGGCCGAGCTGCCAGAGCAGGGCCGCGACCAGCAACGGCGTGGCGCCGCCGGCATGGAACAATGGCTTGAAGGTGCCGATGATATTGGCTTCGCGCCAGCGGAATTGGCGGCGCTTCTCCGCGCTCAGCGTCTCGGGCAGCTGCATCGCAATCCAGATGGCGTTCACCCCGGCGAGCGCGGCGGCGACGACGAATGGCGTGCGCGTGCCGAATCCTGCAAGCAGGCCGCCAAGCGCTGGTCCGATGATGAAGCCCAAGCCGAAGGCGGCGCCCATCAGACCGAAGGTGGCGCCGCGCTTTTCCGGCGGCGTGACGTCGGCGAGCACGGCATTGGCGGGACCGTAGGTCGCTCCGGCGATGCCGGCGATCGTACGCCCAACGAACAGCCAGGCGAGCGTCGGCGCGGCCGCCATCAGCAGATAATCGATGCCGAAACCGATGACGCAGAAAAGCAGGATCGGGCGGCGGCCATATTTGTCGCCGAGATTGCCGAGGATCGGGCCAGCGAAGAACTGCGCGATGGCATAGGCCACCAGCATGTAGCCGGCGATCCGCGTCGCCTCCGTGAGCGAAACGTGGCCGAGGTGAACGACGAGGCCGGGCAACACCGGCAGGACGATGCCGAAACCGATCGAATCCAGAAGCAGGATCATCAGGACGATCGGAACGGCGGGATGGTGGAAGCGCCTCATCCGCGGGTTGCCCGCCACGCAAGGACAGCCCAGCCAAGGATCATCGCCGCGCCGCCGATCGGAGTCACGGCCCCCAGCCAGTGAGGGGCGCCGAGTGCCATCGCGAACAGGGTGCTCGAGAAAACCAGGGCTCCTCCTGCCATCATCAGGGCCGGAAGTCGTGCCCAAGCCAGCCCGGAAAAGCCGACTGCGAGCACTGCAAGCGCGTGCCACATCTGATATTGAACCGCGGTCTGCCACCAGCCCAGCTCTTCCGGGTCGAGCCGTGACTTCAGCGCATGGGCGCCGAATGCGCCGAGCATCACTGCGAGTCCGCCGAGAGTGGCTCCCGCTACCGTCAACCGGCGATCGATCGGGGTGCCGGGTCTATTCATTTCAGCCCGGAAAACTGCCGGTCGCGTCGACCCATTTGTCGACGAGCTTCTGATAATCCTCGGTGCGTTGTTCGGGCAGGCCGTCGGTGTTGAGCCAGGCGCGGTGAATGCTCTCGGCGCCGAAGTGATGCTTGGGCTTGAAGCGCGACGGGTCGTCGAAGGCGGCGACGGTTAGGTCGAGGTTCTGGCTGCCTTCCTTGAATTGGAAGCCGAGCGAGGTGCCGCATTCCCGGCAGTAAGGCCGCTGCGCGATCGGTGAGCTTTTGTACCAGTCGGGGCCGCTCATCCAGCGGACCTTGGCTTGCGGCATATTCTTGAAGGCGATGGAGATGCTGCCGGTGGCGCGCTGGCACATGCGGCAATGGCAGAGATAGGCCTCGTCATTGTCGACATCGGCCTCGAAACGCACCTTTCCGCAAGCGCAACCGCCCTGCATCGTCGTGGCTCCGGCCATGCGCCCCTCCGTCTTTAGCCGTTGACCTTCTGATGCCAGGCCCAAGCGGTTGCAACGATGGAATCGAGGTCGCTGATGCGTGGCCGCCAACCGAGATCGCGATTGGCTGCGGACGGATCGGCGACGAGCGCTGCCGGGTCGCCGGGTCGGCGCGGGCCGATGCTGTGCGGCACGGCGCGGCCGGTGACCTTTTCGACCGCGTCGATAACCTGGCGGACGGTGAAACCGTTCCCGGTGCCGAGATTGTAGGCGTTGCTGTCCGCCCCTCCGAGCAGCGCCTGGAGCGCGGCGACATGGGCTTCGGCGAGATCGGCAACGTGAATGTAATCGCGGATGCAGGTGCCGTCGGGCGTGTCGTAATCCTCACCGAAGACGGTCAGCGGCTTGCCGACACCAGCCGCCGCATCGAGCGCCAGCGGGATGAGGTGCGTCTCGGGATCGTGGCGCTCGCCGGTCTCGCAGTCGGGGTCGGCGCCCGCGGCGTTGAAGTAGCGAAGGGCCATCGACTTCAGGCCATGCGCTTCGCCGAAGTCGCGCAGCATACATTCGACCATCCATTTCGAATGACCGTAGGGATTGATTGGTAGCTTCGGTGCGCTTTCCGGGATCGGCACGACTTCGGGCAAGCCGTAGACGGCAGCAGTGCTGGAGAAGACGAAGGCAGAGATGCCGTGATCGCGCGCGGCTTCCATCAGACCGAGCGAGCCGGCGACATTGTTGCGGTAATATTTGCCGGGATCGGTGACAGACTCGCCGACGGCGATGAAGGCGGCGAAATGCATGATCGCCGCCGGATGGTGGGTAGCGATGACTTCGTCGAGGCGGGTGCGGTCGAGGATGTCGCCGCGTTCCAGTGGGCCCCAGCGTACCGCGTCCTCGTGCCCATAGGAGAGATTGTCGTAGACGACGGGCGTGAAGCCGCGGCGGCTCAGCGCCTTGCAGGCGTGGGAGCCGACGAAGCCGGCGCCGCCGGTCACGAGGACGGTGCAATTGCTGCTCATGAAGCGGCCCTAGGGGTGATGCGCGCCATCGCCTAGGCCAAGATTTGTGCGGCGAGGCGTTCGACGGTCGCGGCGACCGACTCCCGCCAGTCGGGGAGCCGGATGTCGAGCGTGCGCTCGATTTTCCCGCAATCCAGGATCGTGCTGGCGGGGCGGACCGCTTTCGTCGGCCATTCGGCAGCGGTGATTGGCCGAATCTTGGCGGCGGGCAGGCCTGTTCGCTTGCAATTGGCCATGACTTCCGAGGCGAGGTCGGACCAGCTGGCGCTACCCGACCCGGCGAGGTGATAGGTCTCGCCGAAGCCTTCGCAGTCCCGGGAAATGCGCAGGAGCGCCGCGGCCAGATCGAGCGCGTTCGTGGGGCAGCCGTGCTGGTCGGAAACGACGCTGAGCTCGTCCCGATCCTGCGCCGCCCGGACCATGGTCTTCACAAAATTGCGTCCGAACGGGCTGTAGACCCAGGCGGTGCGCAAGATGAGGTGGTGCGGATTGGCGGCGCGAACTGCCTCCTCTCCCGCCAGCTTGGACCTGCCGTAGACGTTGAGCGGATTGGGCTCGGCCTCCTCATCGTAAGGCGACGAGGAAGCGCCGTCGAAGACGTAATCGGTCGAAACATGGATGATCGCGGCACCCACCTGACGCGCGGCGGCGGCGGCCTCCCCTGCCCCTTCGCCGTTCGTACGGAAGGCGAGCGCGGGCTCCTCCTCTGCCCTATCGACGGCGGTGTAGGCGGCGGCGTTGATGACGAGGTCCGGCTTCGCCGCGACAATGAACCGCGCCGCGCTGCCCGAGGAAGACAAATCCACGTCGGAGCGCGAGGTGAAAGCGAGCTGGAGGTCCGGGAACTCAGCGGCGCGCTCGGCGAGGCTTTGCGCCAGCTGGCCCTCGCGGCCGAGGACCAGAATTCTCATCCGGCGACACCCAGGCGATCGCCGCCGTAGGTCTTCTCGCGGATGGGTCGCCACCACCAGTCATTGGCGATGAACCAGTCGACGGTGGTGGCCAGACCGGCTTCGAAGCTGTGTTGCGGCCGCCAGCCGAGCTCGCGCTCGATCTTGGCGGGATCGATGGCGTAGCGGCGATCGTGACCGGGGCGATCCTCGACAAAGGTGATGAGGTCGCGGCGCGGGCCGCCAATGAGACGCTCGTCGACGAGATCGCAGATCGCCTCGACGACCTGGAGGTTGGTTCGCTCCGACCGGGCGCCGACATTATAGCTTTCGCCAATCCGGCCGCCGGTGACGATCGTGACGAGCGCGCGGGCGTGATCCTCGACATGCAGCCAGTCGCGGACATTCTCGCCGCGTCCGTACACCGGCAGCGGCTTCTCCTCGATGGCATTGAGGATGGTCAGCGGGATCAGCTTCTCGGGGAAATGATAGGGTCCGTAATTGTTTGAGCAGTTGGAGAGAACGACCGGCAGGCCGTAGGTCTCGTGCCATGCGCGGACGAAATGGTCCGCCGCCGCCTTGGACGCCGAATAAGGCGAGGACGGTGCGTAAGCGGTTTCCTCGGTGAACAGGCCGCTGTCGAATGGCAGGTCGCCGAAGACCTCGTCGGTAGAGATGTGATGGAAACGGAAGGCGGCCCGTCCCTCGTCAGGCAAGTCGCGCCAGTAAGCGAGCGCGGCATCGAGCAGCCGGACGGTGCCGACGACATTGGTTTCGGCGAAGACGCCCGGCGCATCGATCGAGCGGTCGACATGGCTTTCCGCCGCGAGATGCATGACCGCGTCGACCTGCTCTTCCTGCATCAAGGCGAGCATGCGCGGCGCGTCGGCGATATCGGCCTCAACGAAGCGATAGTTGAGGCGGTTGGCGACGTCGCGGAGTGACGCGAGATTGCCGGCGTAGGTCAGCTTGTCGACGTTGACGACACGGATGCCCTGTCCGGCGAGCAGGCGCACAACCGCGCTGCCGATGAACCCCGCGCCGCCGGTGACAAGCACGCGTTCCATCAGGACCCCGTCTCGATTTCAGCCAGCAAGGGCGCGGCGCGGTCTTTGTCTGAAAGGATCAACGCCGCCCGGTCGATCGGCCATTCGATGCCGATGGCGGGATCGTCGAACCGGATCGCCCGGTCATGCTCGCGGCTGTAGGGCGCCGACACCTTGTATTGAACCTCCGTGTCCGGCTCGAGCGCGAGGAAACCGTGGGCGAAACCGGCGGGCACGAACATCTGGTTCCATTCAGCGGCGGAAAGGATGATCGAGGCCCATTGGCCGAAAGTCTGTGAGCCTTTGCGGATATCGACGGCGACATCGAAGACCGCGCCGCGCGAGACACGAATCAGCTTGTCCTGGGCGAATGGCGGCGCCTGATAATGCAGGCCGCGAAGCACGCCGGGCTCGCGTGACAGCGAATGATTGTCCTGAACGAATGCGACGTCGATTCCGGCAGCGGCGAAGTCGCGCTGGTTCCAGACTTCGGAGAAAAAGCCGCGGTCGTCGCCATGTCGGACAGGGCGAATTTCCACGACGCCGTCGAGGCCGAGAGGACGGACCTCAAGCAAGGCCGATCTCGCTCGCGCGGCGGCGGAGGTAATCGGCATAATCGGTCTTGCCGAGCTGGTCGGCGCGGCGGCGGACCTGGTCAGGCGTCAAGTAGCCGAGCTCGAGCGCGATCTCTTCGAGGCACATGACCTTGAGGCCCTGCCTTTTCTCGATCGTCCGCACATAGGAACCGGCGTCGTGGAGGCTGTCGTGGGTGCCGGTGTCGAGCCAGGCAAAGCCACGGCCGAGCCGGGTGACGTGGAGGTCGCCGCGGTCGAGGTAGGCGCGGTTGACGTCGGTGATTTCCAATTCGCCGCGCGCGGAGGGCTTCAGGCCGGCGGCGATGTCGAGGACGTCATTGTCGTAGAAATAGAGGCCGGTGACCGCCCAGTTGGACTTGGGGTCGGCGGGCTTTTCCTCGATCGACGTGGCGATGCCCTGCGCGTCGAAGCCGACGACGCCGTAGCGCTCAGGGTCCTCAACGGAATAAGCGAAGACGGTGGCGCCACTATCTCGCGCAGCCGCCTGGCGCAGCAATTCCACGAGGCCCGCGCCGTAGAAAATATTGTCGCCGAGGATCAGCGCCACCGGGCCGTCGCCGACGAAATCGCGGCCGATGAGGAAGGCCTCGGCAAGGCCGTTCGGTGCTGCCTGTTCGGCATAGGAGAGCGATATGCCGTAGTCGCTGCCGTCACCGAGCATCGCCTCGAAGCGTGGGAGATCGGTAGGCGTCGAGATGACCAGCACCTCGCGGATGCCGGCAAGCATCAGCACGCCAAGCGGATAGTAGATCATCGGCTTGTCGAAGACCGGGAGCAATTGCTTGGAGACGGCGAGCGTCGCCGGGTAGAGCCGGCTGCCGCTTCCGCCCGCGAGGATGATCCCTTTCACGCCTTACTCCGAGCAGCCAAGAATGCTGCGGGTCTAGCCTTCCAGCGCTTGCCCCTGCAACAGCCGGTGGCTAATCCCGATGAACGGTAGCCAAGGGGAGCGAATGAGCCAGGTGATCGCGCTCGTCGACGACGACCGCAACATCCTTACGTCGGTTTCCATAGCCCTCCAGGCAGAGGGGTTCGTGACGCGTGTCTATTCGGATGGCGCGACGGCCTTGAAAGCGTTCGGTGACAATCCGCCCGACCTCGCCGTCTTCGATATCAAAATGCCCCAGATGGACGGGATGGAATTGCTGCGCCGTGTCCGCGAGATGGGCGGCGCGATCGGCGCCATGCCGGTCATCTTCCTGACGTCCAAGGATGACGAGCTGGACGAAGCGCTTGGCCTCGCGATGGGCGCGGACGATTATATCTCCAAGCCCTTCTCCCAGCGCCTGCTGATCGCCCGCATCCGCGCCATCCTCAGGCGCCAGGAACTGGAGCGCGGTGCCGCCGAGCCGAACGAGGATGACCCGGAAGAGCCGCTGATCGAACGCGGACGGCTGGTCATGGATTCGGCGCGGCACAAGGTCCTTTGGGACGGCAAGGACGTGACCCTGACCGTCACCGAATTCCTGATCCTGGAGGCGCTTGCGCAGCGCCCGGGCGTGGTGAAATCCCGCAACCAGTTGCTGGACATCGCCTATCAGGACGACGTCTATGTCGATGACCGGACCATCGACAGCCACATCAAGCGCGTGCGCCGCAAGTTCCGCAGCGTGGACCCCGAATTCGATGCAATCGAGACCCTTTATGGCGTCGGCTACAAATTCGGCGAAGAATAAGGCGCGCCGGTTCCGGCCCTGGGAGGGGCACTGGACCATCGCGCACAGGATCCTGGCGCTCAACCTGCTGATCGTGATCGTCTTCGCGGTCCTGGTTCTCTACCTCGACGCGTTCCGGAACCAGCTGCAGGAAGAGCGGATCGACCGGCTTTCAAGGGAAGCAGAGGTCGAGGCCGCGGCTCTGTCGTCCATCCCGCCGGCGGATCGCGAGGCGCTCCTCGGCAAGATGGCAGGCCAGACACGCGCCAGGATATACGATGCCGGCGGCAAGCGCGCGGCCGACAGCTGGAGCATCACCGGGCAGACTTACCACTTCCGCGATCCGGAAAACGAAAAGTGGAAGAAGGACGTGGCGCGCGCTCTGGATCGCGGCTTCAACGCGCTGGTCGGTGCCACGCAACTCGACGATTTCGTTGAGCCCGCCAAGGACCAGGCATCCGCTTGGCACGAGGTTGGGGAAGCGAAGCGGAGCGGCAAAATTGCCCATGCGGTCCGAAATGCGCCGGATCTCACGCCCGTGTTTTCCGCGGCAACGCCCATCGGCGACGGCAGCCAGTTGCTGCTGACCGTCAACGACCGCAATTTCACCAAGACGGTGCGCAAGGAGCGCGGATCCCTGACCATCGCCATGGCCATTGCGGTGCTAGCGAGCGCCCTGCTCTCTTTCTTCCTGGCGCGCACGATTGTCCGGCCGTTGCGGCGGATCGCGCTTGCCGCTCATCGGGTGCGGCTGGGCCGCGCACGCGAGGTGAAAGTGCCGCGACTACCGTCGAGGCGGGACGAAATCGGCTCGCTGGCTCGCGCTGTGTCGGACATGAGCCAGTCGCTGAGGCACCGGATCGACAATATCGAGGCCTTTGCCGCCGACGTGACCCACGAACTGAAGAACCCGCTCGCTTCCTTGCGGAGTGCGGTCGACAGCCTGGAACGGGTTGAAGACCTGGAGGTGCGCAAGCGGCTGCTCGATGTCGTTCGCCAGGACGTGGTCCGGCTCGACCGGCTGATCAACGATGTCAGCGAGGCGGCGCGGACCGATGCCGAGCTCGCCCGCGCCCGCTTCGAGCCGGTCGATCTGGGACCTTTAATCGAGACCCTCGTCTCGAGTTGGGAGACGCGGCGCGAGACCGGCAATGTCCGCCTCGCTTTTGCCCGCCCGCGTCGCGAAAGCACCATCGTCATGGGCGAACCGGGCCGTCTTGCCCGCGCTATCGACAACATCATCGACAATGCCATCAGCTTCTCACCGGCCGGCGGGCTGGTCGAGATCGCCGCCATCCATGTCGATGACAGGATCCTGATCCGCATCGACGACGAGGGCCCCGGCGTCCCGTCCGAACAGCGCGAAGCCATTTTTAACCGCTTCCATTCAGTACGGCCGCTAACCGAGCATTTCGGTCGCCATTCAGGCCTCGGACTGGCGATCGCACGGGCGATTGTCGAAGGCCATGACGGAGAAATTGACGTGGCCGACCGTGACGACGCGCCCTCGGGCGCCCGTTTCACCATCATCCTGCCCGCGGCCGATCTGTCGTGATGCGCCTGTCGTCGGAGACGCTCCACGCCAGCACCGTCGCGATCGATGGCCGGGCCGTGGTGATTTCCGGCCCTTCGGGGTCGGGCAAGTCGGACCTAGCGCTTCGGCTGCTGGGTCGTGGGTTCAAGCTGGTGAGCGACGACCAGACCTATCTCCGAATGGATGATGAGGGCAGGTTGATTGCCTCTTCGCCTCCAACGATCCGGGGAAAGCTCGAGATTCGCGGGATCGGCATCGTTGATATGGAGAGCGTGATGGATGTCCCCGTCGCGTTATTCGTCGAACTGACCAGCGACATGCAAAGGCTTCCCGATGACAGCCGCGAGCGGCTCATCCTCGATGCGCGGATTCCGCTCATCACTGTCGATGCCATGACCGCCTCGGCACCGTCGAAAGTTGCAGTCGGCTTGGACCGGCTGGGCCTCAAACTCCGATGAGCAAAGAGGGGCAAGCCGGCGGCCAGTCCCCTCGCCTGCTGCTGGTCACGGGCATGTCGGGTGCCGGCAAGTCCACCGTGCTGGACACGCTGGAGGACATGGGCTGGGACTGTGTCGACAACCTGCCGGTCGGACTGTTGAAGGAATTTGCAAAAGCCGAGGAAGGCGTCGCCAGGAAACCGATCGCCGTCGGCATGGATGCCCGAAGCCGGGGCTTCGACGCCGAGAAACTGCCGGAAATCGTCCGGTCGATGGCAGGCTTCCGGCCGGAAATCCTGTACCTCGACTGCTCAGGCGCCGAGCTGGCGCGCCGCTTCGACGAGACCCGCCGCCGCCATCCGCTGGCCGGAGATCGCCCGGCCGAGGACGGCATTGCCCGGGAACGTGGCATTACGGCGCAATTGCGCACCGCCGCCGACAGCATCCTCGACACCACCGACCTGACGCCCGCCGAGCTGCGCGAAGAGCTTCGCCGCCGCTATGGCGAAGACCGCGACCAGCCGGTCATCACCATCGCTTCTTTCGGTTATTCGCGCGGGGTGTCGCGGACCGCGGACCTGATGTTCGACATGCGCTTCATTGCCAACCCACACTGGGTCGAGGAGTTGAGGCCGCAGACCGGGCTGGACCCGGCCGTGCAGGACTACTGCGCCGAGGACCCGGCGTGGGGCCAGGCGATGGGTCATATCGAGGCTCTTCTAAAGGACCTCATTCCCCGCTATTGGGCCGCCGGCAAAACCTACCTGACCGTGGCGTTTGGATGCACTGGGGGACGGCACCGGTCGGTTGCAGCAGCGGTGGAGATGGCAGGACGGTTGCGTGAAGCCGGCTTTCCGGCGAATATCCGCCACCGCGACCTCGCCTCGACGCCGAGCGATAGCGTCGAAGACATTCGTCCCGACAAGGGCGAGTAGCAGTTGGTGAGTGAATGATCGGACTAGTGCTGGTGACCCACGGCCGTCTCGCGGCCGAGTTCATCACGGCAATGGAGCATGTCGTTGGACCGCAAGAAGCGGTTGAGGGCATTTGCATCGATGCCGACGACGATATGGAAGCCCGCCGCGCGGATATCGCCGCGGCGATTTCGCGCGTCGACCGCGGCAAGGGCGTCATCATCCTGACCGACCTGTTCGGCGGTACGCCGTCGAACCTCGCCATCAGCCTGATGAAGAGCGAAGATATCGAGGTCATCGCCGGCGTTAACCTGCCGATGCTGATCCGCCTCGAAGGTGCCCGCAAGGTGATGGGCGTCCGCGCCGCCGTCGCCGCCGCCCGCGAGGCCGGACGCAAATATATCTCCGTCGCTTCCGAAATCCTTGGGGAAGCAGCGGCTTGAGTCCGCTGAGCCGCACGGTCCGAATCAACAACAAGCGGGGGCTGCACGCCCGCGCCAGCGCCAAGTTCGTCAACCTCGCCAGCCAGCTCGACGCGTCCATCGAAGTCGAGAAGGATGGCAACAAGGTCTGCGGCACATCGATCATGGGCCTGATGATGCTGGGCGCCGCCATGGGTGACGATGTCATCATCCACGTTTCAGGCGTCGCCGCGGAGAGCGCGCTGGCCCAGCTCGTGCAAATGATCGAGGATCGGTTCGGGGAAGAGTAATGCCCCGCGAGGTCACGGCCTTTTCCAATACGACGGTCAAGCGGATCCGCTCTCTGCGCGACAAGAAGACGCGGCGCGAGGAAGGGCTGTTCCTCGCCGAGGGCTTGAGGATCATCACCGAAGCCCGGGACAGCGGCATGCTGCCGGAGATCCTGGCCTTCTCGCGGCAAGGCGCGGCGCATCCGCTTGCGGCCGAAATCATCGAAGCCGCCGAGGCCCAGGGCGCGGAGGCGATCGAAGTGCCCGCCGATTTGCTGAGCAAGATGAGCGGCAAGGACAATCCGCAGATGCTGCTTGGCGCTTTCCGCCCGCCGTCGACGGGGCTTGCGGCCATCAACCGCAACTCGGCGCCTTTGTGGATCGTGGCCCAGTCCCTTCGCGATCCCGGCAATATCGGGACGATCCTGAGGACCGGTGACGCCGTGGCGGCCGGCGGCCTGATCCTGATCGACGACAGCGCGGACCCTTATTCCGTCGAAGCGGTTAGGGCTTCAATGGGTGCGATCTTCACGCAGAAGGTGGCGATGGCGCGCTGGGACGAATTCCTCCCCTGGCTGCGATCCGGCACCGGCCAGCTGGTGGGCACCAGCCTAAAGACCGACACCGACTATCTAGGGGCCGATTACCAGCAACCTTGCTTCCTGCTGATCGGCAATGAGAGCCAGGGCCTGCCCGCGGACTATGAGGCGGCGTGCGACCTGCTGGTGAAGATGCCGATGCTCGGCCGCGCCGACAGTCTCAACGCCGCCGTCGCGGCGGCCGTCATGGCCTTTCATGTGCGAGCAAGCTGGAAGCTGGCAGGATTGTGACGATGAAGACAATTGCCGCCATTTGCGCCTCCGCCCTTCTGCTCGCCGGATGTGGGGGCGACCCGCAGGACAAGCTGTCCGATGCGGACGCGTCGGTCGCGCAGACGCCGGCGGTGCTCGACAACGGCAATGTCGAAAGCGAGACGATCACTGGCGCGTCCGATTTGCCCGATCCGGAGGATGCGGGCGCGGTCCTGTACAAGGCGCTGGGAACGGAGCCCGGCTGGACCCTGACGGTGCGACCGGCGCGAATGGATTATTCGGGCGATTATGGTCAGGAGAATATCGCCGAGCCGACGCCGCCCGATTTCCGCTCCGCGCAAGGCACGTATCGCAGCGGCAAGCTTATCGTGAAGATTTCGCCCGGGCCCTGCAGCGACGGCATGAGCGACACGATGTACCGCCAGACCGTGCAGGTTATCGCCGACGGCCGGACCGTCAGCGGCTGCGGCGGCGGGACCATCGCTTCCAACATGTTGGCGGGCACGAATTGGGTCGTGGTCGCAGTCAACGGCAAGCCGGCCCCGACGCCGGACAATTATTACATCCGCTTCAGCGACAAGCAGGTGAGCGCGAAATTCGGCTGCAACTCGATCGGCGGCGATTACCGGATCAACGGCGACCACCTGACCGTCGGCAATTTGATCGGGACGCAAATGGCCTGCCCCGAGCCGGCGATGAGCCTGGAACGCGAGGGCTCAATGGCGTTGCGCGGTAACCTCCGGGTGGAGAAGACCGCCACCGGCTTGCGGCTGGTCAGCGAAGCAGGCACTATCGAGTTGAAGCAAGGCTAAGCTATTGGTTCGAGAGGGAGTTTTCCGCGTATGAGGAAGATGCTTGCAACCCTGCCGCTGGTCCTGGCGCTCGGCGCCTGCATGACCCCTTATGGCGATCCTTACGGGCAAAGCGGCTACCCGCCGCAGGGGCCTTATGGCCAAGGCTATCCGCCTCAAGGCTATCCGCAGCCCTACCCGCCGCAAGGCTATCCGCAGAATGGGCCGAACTATGGCTATCCGCAGCCGGGCTACCCGCAGAATGGTCCGAATTACGGCTATCCGGCTCCGCCGGGCGCAGGCGATTATCATGCCCAAGGCACCGAGCCCTTCTGGGACATCAGCATCGGCCGCGACATGGTCTTCAACGACCGCGGCACCGGCCAGACCGTCAGCGAGGCGACGCCCAAGGTAACGGTCGGCACCGCGGGAGAGATTTACAGGACCCAGCGGGTGGAAGTGAACATTGTCCATGCCGCCTGCCATGACGGGATGAGCGACCGCACCTACCCGGACACAGTGCAAGTCTATGTCGACGGCAAGCTGTATCGCGGCTGCGGCGAAGGCGCCGTCGACACGGCGGGCGCAAATGACCCGCTGGCGCCGATCGCGCCCGGAACCGCCGCGCCGGCACCCTACCCGCCGCAGGGCCGCTACCCGCAAGGCGGGCCCAATTACGGTTACCCGCCCCAGAATTATCCGCCACAGGCCGGCGTGCCGGGCATGGCGGCGCCACCCTTGGACCGGACTCGCTGGACGGTGCTGGCGATCAACGGGCGCCCGGTGCCGCCGAACGGCGACTATTCGGTCGAATTCGACAATGGCCGCATCAGCGCACGCCTGGGCTGCAACAGCCTAAACGGCACCTACACGCAGAACGGCAATGCTCTCGACCTCGGGCCGGTCGCGGCGACGCGCATGGCATGCCCGGACATGAGCTGGGAGACCCAAGGCTCGGCGGTGCTGAAGCCGGGTTTGCAGGTGACGATGCTAGACCCGAATCGCATCACCTTGTCGGGCAGCGGCGGGACGATCGAACTGATCCGGCGGCGCTAGGCCGCGGCGTCGTCCTCGTTGGAGGGCGCCTTGCCGACACTCTTGGTCAGCGGACGCGGACTGGCTTCGATCATCGGTGGCATGGGCACCTCCTTGGCGCTGCCGGCGCCAAGCGTTTCGAACCGCCGCGCCTGCGTCAGCACCTGGCTTTCGAAGCTGCCGACCATCTGGTTGTAGGCGGAATTGGCCGTCGACAGGTTTTTGCCGACGCGCTCCATATGCTGCGCCATGGTCGCAAGGCGCGAGTGCAATTCCTTGCCCAACGCAGCGATTTCGCCGGCGGCTTCGGCCAATTTTTCCTGTTGCCAGACGCTGGCGACGGTACGGGCGATGGCCACGAGGTTGGTCGGAGTCGCAAGCAGCACGCGCCGTTCGAAGGCCCAATCCCACAGGCCATCGTCGCGCTCCAGCGCCGCAGTCAGGAAATGCTCGCCGGGAATGTACATGACGACATAGTCGGCGGCGTCGCCGAACTGCGCCCAATAGGCTTTGGATCCCAGTTGCTGGGCATGGTTGCGGATCGACGCCAGGTGCGCGCGAAAGCAAGCCTCGCGCTTGTCATCGTCAACCTCGTCGCAGGCATCGAGATAGGCGTTGAGCGAGCATTTCGCGTCGATGATCAGCTGCCGTCCGCCGGGAAGGCGAACCACCACGTCGGGGCGCAGGCGCCCCTCCTCGCCTTCCACGGAAACCTCGGAACGGAAATCGGCGTAAGGGCTTAGGCCGGCTTGTTCCAAAACATTGCGAAGGCTTTGCTCGCCCCAGCGGCCGCGCGCCTTGGGGCTGGAACGGAGGGCGTTGACCAGATTGCGGGTCTCGTCACGAACCTGACCCTGGCCGGCGCGCACCAGTTCAACGGCCTCGCGCAAGCCGGCATAATGGTCGACGCGCTCCTTTTCGACCCGCTGCAACCCTTCCTCGTAGCGCTTTAGCGTAGCCTCAACAGGCTGAAGCAGCGCTTTGAGCTTGGTCTCGCTGGCCTTGTCGGCCTCCGAAAAGCGCTCACCGGCCTTGGCAAGGAAGTCCTGGTGGGCTTTCTCCAGCAGCTTGTCGCCAATCTCGCGGAACTGGTTGATCAGCTCATCCCGCGACTTTTGCAGGTCGGCCATGCGGGTTTCGAAATTGCGGGCGTCTGCCTGCAGCGTTGCACGTTCCTGCAGGGCGCCATCTCGCTCGGCAGTGACGGCGTCGAGTAGCTTCTGCAGCTCGTCCGCCCGGCCCGCCCGCGCGGCATCGGCGGCGGACGTTCGGCTTGCATAAAGCCAGCCGATCAGCGCGCCCAGGGCGACGCCGACGATAAGTGCGAGTATGATCGAAACAGTCGCGTCCATTGCCCCTGACCCTTACGCGGAACGAAAAGCGAACCTACGCGTGCCGGAGCGTCCGGGCAAGTCGATGGTTGTTCCCTTCGAAGGAGAGGCAAAATGTCCATTCGCAAGATGATCGGGCTTCACCCGAACGGCCGCGAGCATGTCAACCAGGCGCTCGGCGATGCGGTGCATCACCTGATGTATTGCGCGAAGATGTGCGCGAGCTGCGCCGATGCCTGTCTTGCCGAGCAGATGGATATGACCCAGTGCATCCGCGTCTGCCTGGACTGTTCGGACATTTGCGACACGACGGCGCGGGTGGCGCTGCGCCAAACCGGCCAGAACGAGGCGGTGGTCAGGGAATTGCTGGAGCTCTGCGCCCGCACCTGCGACGCCTGCGCGGCGGAGTGCGAGAAGCATGATCACGAGCATTGCAGGCTGTGCGCACAGATTTGCCCGGAGTGCGCGGCGGATTGTCGCAATGCCGAAGCGTCGGTGCTGGAGCCGGCTTAGAAATCCGTCTTGCCGAAGCGCTCGACGCCCTGGTTCATGCCGGGCGGGTCGAGGACTTCGACGTCCAGCTCCACCGGATCACCGATCCAGTAAGCGAGCGTCGTGTGATCGGCGAGATCGTCCTCGGTCAGCGGATGGACGAGCGCGCGGAGGCCCGAGGCCTCGATGACGGTCAAGACTTCAGCAAGGTTGTCCTCGCGGAAATGCACCTCGAACTGTGGGATGGGATGTGGGCCGACCGGCCGATCGGTCATGCCCCCAACGAAGAGAACACGGGGCTGAGCGCCGATGAAGCGGTCGCGAAGGGCGCGCGCGGCCGGCCCCTGCTCTTCCGAGTAATAGATATGGGCGTGATAGGGCGCGTCGCTCATGCGGCCCTGAGTGAGCGCTCTTTGCGCTGCTTGGCGAGCTTTTTCAGCACCATGTCACGCTTCAGCTTCGACAAATGGTCGATGAAGAGCACGCCTTCGAGGTGGTCCATCTCATGCTGGAGGCAGACGGCGAGCAGTCCGTCGAGATCCTGCTCATGGCTCTTGCCCTTCTCGTCCAGCCAGCGTGCCTTGATGCGGTCAGGGCGCATCACCTCGGCATATTGGTCCGGCACGGACAGGCAGCCTTCGGTGTAGGGCACCTCATGGTCCGAATGGGACAGAATCTCCGGGTTGATGAAAACGCGCGGATCCTTGACGATCGGGCTTTCCGGATCGTCCGGATCCTCATTCTCCTGGAGGTCCATGACGAGCAGGCGGACGGGCTCGCCCACCTGCACCGCCGCAAGTCCGATGCCGGGCGCGTGGTACATGGTTTCGAACATGTCGGAGATGAGAGTCTTCAACTCGTCGTCGAACACTTCCACCGGCTTGGAAATCTGCCGGAGGACGGGATCAGGGGTCTCGAAAATCGGGCGAATGGCCATGGTGAGGATTTAGTCTTTCAGGAGGGGGCGTTCAAGCGACGGGGCGGCGGGCGCGCAGGGCCTGGGCGAGCGTGCCTTCGTCGAGATAATCAAGCTCACCGCCGACCGGCAGGCCATGGGCGAGCTGGGTCAGGCGAATGGGGAATTTCTCCAGCCTTTCCGCGAGGTAATGAGCGGTCGTTTGGCCTTCAAGCGTGGCATTCATGGCGAGGATGACCTCGTCAATGCCACCCTCGGCGACGCGCTTCACCAGCTTGTCGATGCTGAGGTCTTCGGGGCGGACGCCTTCGAGGGCTGAAAGACGGCCGCCGAGGACGTGGTAGCGGCCCGGAAAAAGGCGCGAGCGGTCGAGCGCCCAGAGGTCGGACACTTCCTCGACCACGCACAGGCTCTTCAGGTCGCGGCGCGGGTCCGAGCAGATGCCGCAAGGGTCGCTGGTGTCGACATTGCCGCAGATCGAGCAGGTGGAGAGCTTGTCCGAGACTTGCTTGAGCGCCGCCAGTAGCGGCTGCAGCGCCGCCTCGCGCTTTTTCATCAGGTGCAGCACCGCGCGCCGCGCCGAACGCGGCCCGAGGCCCGGCAGGCGCGCCAGGGCTTGGCTCAGAGCTTCGATTTCGTGGCTTGCCATCGCCCGCCTGATAGGAATTTCGCCGCGCCTAGGCCATAGGCGCTGCCGATGCGCGTAATCTTCATGGGTTCCCCGGACTTTGCGGTGCCGACGCTCTATGCGTTGCAGGCGGCGAAGCATGAGGTGGCGGCGGTCTATTGCCAGCCGCCGCGGGCCGCCGGACGCGGCAAGGCGATCCAGCCGACGCCGGTGCAGCGGGCGGCCGAATTGATGGGGATACCGGTCCATTCGCCGGTGAGCCTGAAGGGCGCGGCCGAGCAGGAAGAGTTCGAGGCCTTGCGCGCCGAGTTTGCGGTGGTGGCGGCCTATGGGCTGATCCTGCCGAAGCCGATCCTGGCTGCGCCGAAGCTAGGTTGCCTGAACGTCCACGGCTCGCTCCTGCCGCGCTGGCGGGGCGCGGCGCCGGTGCAGCGGGCGATCATGGCCGGCGACGCCATCACCGGCGTGACCATCATGGAGATGGAGGCCGGGCTCGACACGGGACCGATGCTGGCCGCACAAGAGTTCGCAATCGGTAACAGGAATGCTGGCGAAGTCACTAAGGAACTGAGTGTAATTGGCGCGCAGCTGATGATGCAGGTGCTTTCGGACTTCGACTCCTACCCGCACGTCGCCCAGCCCGAGGAGGGCGTCACCTATGCGGCCAAGATCCGCAAGGAAGAGGCCCGGATCGACTGGGCCTTCCCGGCACTGCAGGTGTTGCACCAAGTGCGCGGGCTGGCGCCCTTCCCCGGCGCCTGGTTCGAGGCCAATGGCGAGAGGGTGAAATTGCTCGACGCCCAAGTCGTCGACGGGGATGGCAAAGCGGGCGAAGTGCTGGACGACGGCCTCACCATCGCCTGCGGTGAAGCTGCATTGCGGCCACTGCTCGTCCAGCGCGCCGGCAAGGGCGCAATGACGCCGGACGAACTCTTGCGCGGGTTCCCGGTTTCGAAAGGCACGATCCTGCCGTGACGCGGTGGAAGCTTATCCTGGAGTGGGATGGGGCGCCGTTCATGGGCTGGCAGCGGCAGGACCATGGGCCGTCCGTGCAGGCCTCTGTCGAGCGGGCGGCGTTCCAGATGACCGGCGAGACGGTGACGGCGCATGCGGCGGGGCGGACGGATGCGGGGGTGCATGCACTGGCGATGGCAGTGCATATCGACCTAGCCAAGGATGTGACCGAGCACCGGCTGCGAGAAGGGTTGAACGCTTTGTTGCGGCCCGATCCGGTTGCCGTGCTGCGGGTCGAAAGGGTGGCCGACGACTGGCACGCGCGCTTTTCGTGTATCGGCCGGCGCTATCTCTATCGAATCGCCAACCGCCGCGCGCCGCTGACGCTGGAAGCGGGCAAGGCGTGGCGGATCGGGCCGCACCTCGACGTTGGCGCAATGCGCGAGGGCGCGTCTTATCTCGTCGGACGTCATGACTTCACGACATTCCGGTCCGTGCATTGCCAATCGGATAGCCCGGTGAAGACGCTGGATGTGCTTTCGGTCGAGCGCGAGGACGAGGAGATCCACATCCGTGCGGAGGCGCGCAGCTTCCTGCACCATCAGGTGCGGTCGATGACCGGCTGCCTCGCCATGGTCGGCCTGGGGCGCTGGGAGCCCGAGGACATGCGCAAGGCGCTGGAGGCCAAGGACCGGGCCGCGCTGGGCCTGAATGCGCCGCCTGACGGCCTCTACTTCGTCGAGGCGGTCTATCCCTGACTAGATGAGCATTTCCTGGGCATGGGCCTGGTTGAGGAACGCCTGCGGGCTAGCCGAGAGGCCGTAGGCGCCGGCGCAGAAGATGGCGACCAAATCGCCGACGTCCGCATTGGGAAGCGCCACCTCGTCAGCCAGCATGTCGAGGGGCGTGCACAGGCAACCGACGATGCTGGCCTCCTCGGTCGCGGCCTCGCCGAAGCGCGAGGCGATGGCGACCGGGAAATTGCGCCGCAGCAGCTGGCCGAAATTCCCGCTGGCGGCGAGCATATGGTGAAGACCACCATCGGTGACGAGGAAGGTCTTGCCGCGACTGGTGGTGCGATCCACGATCCGCGTCAGATAGACTCCCGCCTCCCCGACCAGCCAGCGGCCAAGCTCGACGATGATCTGCGTCGTCGCCAATGCCGGTGGCCCGTCGGCCAGCTGGTCTCCCAAGGCCCGTCCAAGGCAATCGAGGTCGACCTCCTCGTCACCCTCGAAATAGGGAATGCCAAGGCCGCCGCCGAGATTGACCTCGGTTGGATGGACACCGACCGCGTCAGAAATGTCTCCGGCGAGCTGCAGCGCCTGGCGGTAGGTCTCAGCAATCGCCGTCCAATCCAAGCATTGCGAACCGGCGAACAGGTGAAGGCCCCGCCATTCTGCGCCTGCGTCGATGATGCCGCGGACAAGATCGGGCACGCGGTCATGGTCGACGCCGAACTGGGACGCGTAACCGCCCATCTTCATCCCGGCGCCCTTGAGGGCAAAGGGCGGATTGACGCGGACCGACAGACGAGGACGCTTGCCGAGTTGGCCGGCGATATCGAGCGCGCGGCGGGCCTCGCCTTCGCTTTCGAGGTGGATGGTGGCGCCGTCCTTGATCGCGACCTTCAGCTCATTATTGGATTTGCCGGGCCCGGCGAAGCTGACGGCGACGACATCGGCGCCTGCTTTCTCCAGCGCCAGTAGTTCCCCCACGGATGCAACGTCGAAGCCATCGACATACCTGCAGAGCCATTCCAACAATGGCGGATAAGGATTTGCTTTAACAGCATAATGCAGAAGGACGCCGGCCGGCATGCAGTGCCGGAAGCGGGCGATCTTGGCGCCAACGAGATTATTGTCATAGACGAACAGCGGTGTGCCGCGCGCTTCGGCGACCAGCTCCTCGCAATCATAGCCCCCGATCGCCAGCCGCCCCTGCTGGCTGACGTCAAAACCGGGCGGAATCGGCCCCATCCCCTTCATGGAAGCTCCTCCTCGATGGCGTGCTGTATCGCGGTCCGGTCCAGCTTGCCATTGGGTCCGACGGGAAGCTTGTCCCGCCAGACGATGTGCTTGGGCCGCATGAAGGCCGGCAGTTCGGCGGCGAAATGGTTTTTCAGCCTGTTTTCAGGATCTTCGCCCTTGGGCTCGGCGACCAGCAGGATCGCCTGCCCTAGTTCGGCGTCGGGGATCCCAAACGCGGCGCACTGGGCGACGGCGCCGGAAGCCAGCGCTGCTTCCTCGATCTCGGTCGGGCTGACGCGATTGCCGCTGGTCTTGATCATGGCGTCGGCGCGGCCGCGGAAGCGAATCAGGCCGTCCGCGCCCTTGAGGGCGGTGTCGCCGGACCAAACGGCTGGGCCGCCGAGTTTCGAGAAGGCTGGCGCGGCACGGAAACGCTGGGCCGTCCGCTCGTCGTCGCGCCAGTAGCCTTGAGCGACGAGCGGGCCCGCGTGAACGAGTTCGCCTTCCTCGCCAGGAGCGGCTTCGGTGCCATCAGGGCGGACGATCATGACTTCGGCGAAGGGAATGGCGGTGCCGACGGATTCGGGGTGTTCGTCGACGAGAGCCGGATCGAGGCTGGTTGAGCGGAAGGCCTCGGTAAGGCCGTACATGAGGTGGAGGTTCGCCCGCGGGAACAGGTCTCGCAGCTTTTGCACAAGCGGCAGCGGCAAATGACCGCCGCTATTGGTGAGCGTACGGAGGCTGGCGCCCTCCCCACCCGACCAGTCGGCCTCGGCGAGCTGATGCCACAGCGGCGGCACGCCGGCGAGCACGCTGACGTCATGACGCCGAACCGCGCGGGCGACGTCTCTGGGAAGAAGGTAATCGAAGGCGATGGCGCAGCCCCCGGCCGCCCAGGTCGATAGCAGCTGGTTCTGGCCGTAGTCGAAAGCGAGCGGCAACACGCAGAGAGTGCGGTCGTCGGCGGACAGGCCGAGATAGTGGGCAACGCTAATCGCACCGAGCCAGAGATTGGCGTGGCTCAGCATCACGCCTTTGGGGCGGCCGGTAGAGCCGGACGTGTAGAAGAGCGCAGCAAGGCTCGTTGGGTCTTGGGCCGACGCCGGCAGCGCCACTGAACCGTCTTGCCAGCCCTCCAATGCGATTGTCGCCGCATCGGCTCGGTCTTCGGCGGTCAGGCTATCGAGCCTCGCCTGGTTGGCGATTAACAGCCGCGCGCCGCTGTCGGCGAGGATGTGCCCGGCTTGGGCCCGGCGGAGAATGGGATTGACCGGGACGTGGACAAGCCCCGCTCGCGCTGCGGCTAGCGGCAGGAGGCAGGCCAGGCGGGTCTTGCCCATCCAGCTGGCGACGCGATCGCCAGGTTTCAGGCCATGGCCGAGCAATGCGGACGCAATCCGACCGACTTGCTCGTTCATTTCGGAAAAGGTGATGGCCTGGCCGTCCGTGATCAGCGCCGGTGCCTCCGCCTCGCCGCGCAGGGCGAGGTGGTCCAGGGGATATGGTGTCGGATCAGGCCCCGCCATACTCTCCGCCTAGCAAAGCTTGCCGCCTCGCGTAACAGGCCCTAGGGGCGCGTCCGATGCAGCAGCCCGCTCAGAGACCCAGCGAAACAGCCGATGCCGCCGATACGGCGCTGCGCGGGCTGTTGAGCGATGTGCTGGGCCTGCCGGAGAGCCTGGTCGCGGCCTTCAATGCTTCAACCGGGCTGTTCGGGTCCCTGCCCGAGTTCGATTCGATGGCCGTCGCCAATTTCCTCACGGAGATGGAGGAGCGGCTCGGTATCCTGATCGAGGATGACGAGGTCGAGGCCGAGGACTTCATGACCTATGGCCGCTTGCTGCATTTCGTGAGGCGGAAAGTCGCCTAGCCGCTACTCCGCGGCGAGCGCTTCATACTCCTGCGCCGCAAGGAACTTCTCTGCATCCAAAGCTGCCATGCAGCCGGTGCCGGCAGCCGTGACCGCCTGGCGGTAGATCTTGTCCATGACGTCGCCGCAGGCGAACACGCCGGGGATGTTGGTGCGGGTCGAGCCGATTTCGACCTTTAGGTAGCCGTCATCGTCGAGCTCCAGCTGGCCACCGAAAAGCTCGGTCGCTGGAGCATGGCCGATAGCGACGAACGCGCCCTCGACTTCGATATCGCGCAGAGAGCCGTTCTGGGTGTCGCGGAGGCGGAGGCCGGTGAGCGCCTCGGGCATGCCGCCGGAGAGGAATTCGGCGACCTCGGCATTCCAGATGATGTTGATGTGCGGATTGGCGAACAGCCGGTCCTGCAGGATCTTCTCGGCGCGGAGCGAATCGCGGCGATGGATCAGGGTCACGTTCTGGCTGTGGTTGGTCATGTAGATCGCTTCTTCGACAGCGGTGTTGCCGCCGCCGATCACCGCGACCTTCTTGCCGCGGTAGAAAAAGCCGTCGCAGGTCGCGCACGCCGACGCGCCCCGGCCCTTCATATGTTCTTCGCTCGGCAGGTTCAGCCATTTGGCCTGGGCGCCGGTAGCGATGACGAGGGTATCGGCATGATATTCCGTGCCGCCGTCGCCCTTCACGACGAACGGCCGACGCGACAGATCGACGCTGCTGATATGGTCCCAGACCATTTTGGTGCCGACATGCTCGGCCTGGGCCTGCATCTCCTCCATCAGCCAGGGACCCTGGATGACGCTGCGGAAGCCCGGGTAATTTTCTACGTCGGTTGTCGTGGTCAATTGGCCGCCGGGCTGGATGCCCTGGACAACGACCGGCGCGAGGCCGGCGCGCGCGGCATAAATGGCTGCTGTCATTCCGGCCGGGCCGGAACCGAGAATCAGCATTCGAGTGGAAACGATGTTGGTCATGGCGCTCACTTAGGGTCGATTCAGTCGATCTTCAAACGGGCGAAAGCCATGGCGCCTTGGGGGTCGCCGCCATAGGCGTCTTCAAGCGAATTCGGGACGAAATTGAAGGCGTAAAGACCGCCGAGGCCGAACTTCAGATGCCTGGCGATCGCAAAATCCTTGATGAGCCCGAGGCTGATCTTGCCGACGCGAAAGCTGTCGTGATGATCGGTGGTCAGCTCGTTATTCTCGGTCATCTCGCCGCGGCCGAACAGGGTCCAGTCCTTCCAGTTGACGGAGCTTTCGAGCGCAACGGCATCCAAATTCAGGCCCTCCAAGCTCTTGCGGCCCCAGGCCAAGGTCGTCGACCACCAGCCGTTGGCGATCGGCCGCGTGTAGATGGCGCTTGCCGACCAGCGGCGCTGGTTGACGCCCGGCTCGAGCTGCTCCGGCTCTTCGAGATGGGCCCAGCTGCCTTGCAGGGACAGCGTGTGCGTCGGGTTCCACGAGAGGCGGACCGACGTCGAATCGAGGGGACCGGTCTCGATGTCCCAGCGATGCTGGTCGGGTTCGCGACCGTTGAAGCGTGAAACCTCGAGCTTGAAATTGTTGTGGACCAGTCCGGCGGTGAGGACGCCGAACGTGATGTGGGTTGAATCGAGCCAGTGGTGACTGATCGGGGCCTCCGGCGAGGTGCTGATCGACTGTCGATGCATGAAGGCGGGCGGGCCGAAAGCCGGCTCTCCCGGCAAGCCGCCGTAGATGAAGACGCTGGTGTTGCGGGAGAGCGGCTGGGACAGGCTCGCCGACAGTTCCATGAAAAAGTCATGCGGGTGCTGGCGGTCGACGAGAGGATCGGTGCCATTGGCGGTTTCGCCACTGGCGAGCAGGAGCGGATAGCCCTTCTTGCCCATCAGCGGGTCGGGGCTGACCATCGCCCGGAACTGGAGTAATCCGTCGCCGACAGGACGGCGCGCCATGCCCATCAGCATACCCGCGACAAAGGTCTTGGAATCGCCGCGCGGCCCCTCCTGCCAGTCATAAACCAGGTCGAGATTCCCGTGGATCATGAAGGTCCAGTCGCCGCTCGCCAAATGGATGCCGTCATGCATCGACGAATCGGGCTGCCATGAGGTGCCGGACGCCTCCCGGGTCATTCCATAGGAGCCGAGCGCACCTTTCATCGCGCCGCCATGAGAGGAATGATCCATCCCCGGCATGGTCGCCATGTCATGGGCGGGCGGGCTTTCCTCCGCGGGCTCAGCGGGCATCTCCATGCCGCCCATGTCATGCCCGGCATGCGGGTCCGGCGTGGGCGCGGTCGCCGTCTCCGGCTTCGTCGGCTCAGCCGGCATGGGCATCGACATGCCGTGCCCCTCATGCTGTGCGAAAGCAGTGGTGCCGGTGACCAATGCGAGAAAAGCGACGGTCGAATTCAACGCGAACAACTTCACCGGCTACGCTCCAACAATTGAATGAGTTCATTCACCTTGGCGCGCTGGTCGGCGGTGTCGCCGCTCGTGATCGCGCCCTCGATACATTTATTGAGGTGGTCCTGCAGGATTGCGCCTTCGACCTTGCCGAGCGCGGCTCGGATCGCCTGCAACTGAGTCAAAATATCCACGCAATACCGGCCTTCCTCAACCATGCGGCTAATGCCGCGAACCTGCCCCTCTATTCGACGCAGGCGGTTCAATAGTTTCGGGTCATGGTCTGTCATGCCTACCTCATATACCCCATGTGGGTATCTTGCAATATACCTAATGGGGGTATAACGGGAAGTCCGCAAACACAAGGGTTGCTGCATGGAAAACAACCACAACTGCCATCACCACAGCCACCAGGATCGCGCCGGCCCCCCGGTCGATCCCGCGACCGTCGCCGAAGGAACGATCTGGACCTGCCCCATGCATCCGCAGATCCGCCAGGACCACCCCGGCAACTGCCCGATTTGCGGCATGGCGCTTGAGCCCCTGGAGCCGAGCCTCGAGGACGGTCCAAATCCCGAGCTGATCGACATGAGCCGCCGATTTTGGATCAGCGCGGCGCTTTCGATTCCTTTGATGCTGCTGACCTTCGGCGCTGAGGTTCTTGGCATCGGGTTACTGCCAATGCAGACTTCCATCTGGCTGCAGCTGACGCTTGCCACGCCGGTCGTGCTGTGGGGCGGTTGGCCGTTTTTCGAGAGGTTCTGGGCGTCGCTCAAGAGCCGCAACCTAAACATGTTCACGCTCATCGGACTCGGGGTTGGCGTTGCCTATGGATGCAGCCTGGTCGCGACGCTGAGGCCACAGGCGTTTCCGCTCTCGTTACGGACGATGGGCGGCCTCGTTCCGGTCTATTACGAAGCGGCAGCGGTCATCACCACGCTTGTCCTGCTGGGTCAGGTGCTGGAACTGCGGGCACGGTCCGCGACCGGCAAAGCCATCCGTGCATTGCTCGGCCTTGCACCGAAAACCGCGCGACGCGTGAATGCGGACGGGAGCGAAGAAGATATTCCTCTGGAGCACGTCCATGTGGGTGACCTGCTTCGCATCCGGCCGGGCGAAAAAATACCGGTCGATGGCGTCGTCGCCGAAGGTCACAGTTCAGTTGATGAATCCATGGTCAGCGGCGAACCCGTCGCGGTTGAAAAGACGACCGGAGAAAAAGTCACAGGCGCGACAGTCAATGGTACCGGCAGCCTGCTGATGCGGGCGGAGCGCGTCGGCCGCGACACGATGCTCTCCCAGATCGTCCGCATGGTTGCAGAGGCCCAGCGCTCCCGGGCGCCGATCCAGAAACTGGCAGACCAGGTTTCCGGCTGGTTCGTTCCGGCGGTGGTTCTCGTGTCCGTCGCAACCTTCATCGTCTGGGCGCTGGTTGGTCCTGAACCCCGATTGAGCCATGCATTGGTCAACGCTATCGCTGTCCTGATCATCGCCTGTCCCTGCGCGCTCGGCCTGGCGACACCAATGTCGATCATGGTCGGTACCGGTCGTGGGGCGACCGCCGGAGTACTGGTGAAAAACGCCGAAGCGCTTGAGCTAATAGAGAAGATCGACACCTTGGTTGTCGACAAGACGGGCACGCTAACGCTCGGCAAGCCGAAGCTGGTTGCCGTTGAGACGGTGCCGGGCGCGAGCGAAAATGAGGTCCTGGCAATGGCCGCTGCGCTCGAAAAAGGAAGCGAGCACCCACTCGCTGCGGCAATCCTGGCAGGTGCATCCGACCGCAACATTCAAGTCCCGGATGCTGCCGACTTCGCGTCCCACACGGGGAAAGGCGTGTCCGGGAAGGTCCAGGGCCGCAACGTGGCGCTCGGAAACAGGGCAATTCTCGCCGACCTCGGCGTCGACACGACGCCGCTCCAGTCCGCGGCTGACGAGCATCGCTCGCGAGGGGAAGGTGCCATGTTCCTTGCGATCGACCGAAAGCTGGCGGGGTTGGTCGTGGTCGCCGATCCCGTCAAGGACGGCGCTTTCGATGCTGTCTCTGCCCTGAAGGGTGTTGGCATCCACGTCGTCATGATGACCGGCGACAATCGCCGCACGGCTGAGGCGGTGGCGCGGCAAGTCGGGATCGACGAGGTGCTCGCGGAAGTACTGCCCGAACAGAAGCAGGCAAAGGTCGCCGAGCTACGCAAGGCGGGCCGGCGCGTCGCGATGGCGGGTGACGGGATCAACGACGCCCCTGCGCTAGCCGCCGCCGACGTCGGCATCGCTATGGGCACCGGGACAGACGTAGCGATGGAGAGCGCGCATGTGACGCTGGTCAAAGGCGACCTGGCAGGCATCGTCAGGGCACGGCGGCTAAGTCACGCGACGATGCGCAATATCCGGCAGAATTTGTTCCTGTCATTCGCCTACAATGCTTCGGGCGTGCCGATCGCGGCCGGCGTTCTGTATCCGGCGCTCGGCCTCCTCTTGAACCCGATGATCGCGGGCGCGGCGATGGCGCTTAGCTCGGTCAGCGTGATCGCCAATTCGCTGCGACTACGAGCGGTACGACTCTAGGATCGCGAGCCGGCAACGGGTCGGGGCTCTCGAAGTAGGAAGCGGCCCGTCTCTCGGCGAGCCGCTCCCCTTACGACCTAATGCTTGTGCTGGGTGGTTTCCTCACCCTGCTTGCCGTGCTGGTCATGGCCCATCTTGTCCATTTCCTTGCAGCAGCATTCCTTGCCTTCCGCCTTCATTTTCTCACAGCAGTCCTGCTTTTCTGGAGCAGGCGCGGCCTGGGCGTGAGCAACGGCGGGCAGAGCGATCGAGAGTGCGATCGCGGTCAAAAGCTTTTTCACTTCGAATTCTCCGTGTGAAAGTGTGTCAGATGATGCTTTCACGCGGGTCGGGGTGGCGGCTCGTCTCCGTCCAGGACTATGCCGTTGAGCCTCGGCGAAGCGAATGACACTCTCAACATCTTGCCGCGCGCGGGTGGTTCTATCGCCTCGACAAATGGAAGAACCGCGGGAGCTACGACGCAGCAACCCATTTGCGCATTGTCATGCTGAACGGCGCCGCGGTGCTGATGCTGGGCCATCCCCATTTCCAAGCTACAATCGTCAAGCCGAAGCGGCATGGCCGCTGCGGGCGCGGCTAACTGCACGACAAGCAGCGCTAGAGCGCTCATCAGAATGAGCCACAATCGCATGCGCCTTAACTGCGATCCCTCGCCGGCAGCGGCAACCCGAAAAGTTACGTAATGGTCAAACCAACCGCGACTGCTTCAGCGCCGCGCCGATGAAGCCGGCGAAGAGTGGGTGCGGCTCGAACGGGCGGCTCTTAAGCTCGGGATGGAACTGGACGCCGATGAACCAGGGGTGGTCGGGCCGCTCGACGATTTCGGGAAGCGCGCCGTCCGGCGACATGCCCGAGAAGATCAGGCCGCCCTTTTCGAGGGCGTCGCGGTAATGGACGTTGACCTCGTAACGGTGGCGGTGGCGTTCGCTGATATCGGTCGAGCCGTAGACGGTGGCGACGTGGCTGTTGGCGGCCAGCTTGGCCTCATAGGCACCGAGCCGCATTGTACCGCCGAGGTCGCCGTCGGCTGCGCGCTTCTGCAGGCCCTCCTCGCTCATCCACTCGGTGATGAGGCCGACGACGGGTTCGGACGTGTCGCCGAACTCGGTAGTCGAGGCTTCACTGATGCCGGCGAGGTTCCGCGCGCCTTCGATGCAGGCCATCTGCATGCCGAGGCAGATGCCGAAGAAGGGAATGTTCTGTTCGCGGGCGAAGCGGACGCTGGCGATCTTGCCCTCGCTGCCGCGCTCACCGAAGCCCCCGGGGACGAGGATGCCGTGAAGCGGCTCCAGTTCGCCTTCGAAATCCGCTTCGGGATGCTCGAACAGCTCGGCGTCGAGCCAGCGGATGTTGACCTTGGTCCGGTTGGCGATGCCGCCGTGAACCAAGGCTTCGTTGAGGCTCTTGTAGGCGTCGGGAAGTCCAACATATTTGCCGACAACGCCGATCGTGACCTCGCTGTCGTAATGCTCCAGCCGGTCCATGATGTCGTGCCAGCGGGCAAGGTCGGGCTGCGGCGCATCGTCGATGCGGAAGGCGCGCAGGACTTCGTCGTCCAGCCCTTCCGAATGATATTGCAGCGGCACGTCGTAGATGGAGCGCGCATCCAGCGCCTGGATAACCGCGGACTTGGGGACGTTGCAGAAGAGCGCGATCTTCTCACGCTCGCTTTCGGGGATCGGCTTCTCGCAGCGGCAGAGCAGGACGTCGGGCTGGACGCCAAGGCTGGCGATTTCGCGGACGCTGTGCTGCGTCGGCTTGGTCTTCAGTTCGCCGGCTGCTTTGATCCACGGGACGAGAGTCGTGTGGACACTGACGGTATTGTCGCGGCCAAGGTCATTGCGCAGCTGCCGGATCGCTTCGACGAAGGGCAGGCTTTCGATGTCGCCGACCGTCCCGCCGATTTCGCAAATGATGAAATCGCAGCCGTCGGTCTCCGACAGCGCGAATTCCTTGATGGCGTTGGTGACGTGCGGAATGACCTGCACGGTCGCGCCCAGATAATCGCCCCGCCGCTCGCGTGCGATGATGTCGCGATAGATGCGGCCGGTGGTGACATTGTCCGACTGGCGGGACGAGACGCCGGTGAAACGCTCGTAATGGCCAAGGTCGAGATCGGTCTCCGCCCCATCGTCGGTGACGTAGACTTCGCCGTGCTGATAGGGGCTCATCGTCCCCGGATCGACGTTCAGATAGGGGTCGAACTTGCGGATTCGGACCTTGTAGCCGCGCGCCTGCAGGAGCGCCCCAAGGGAAGCCGAGAGAAGACCTTTACCGAGCGAGGAGACCACGCCGCCGGTGACAAAAATATACCGCGCCATGGGAGTCGAGCCTTAGGGGCCGCCTGACCGATTAGGCAAGCGGCAGAATCAGAAAAGTGCGAAAAAAGGTTACTGCTGGAGCGGAACGGCCGGAGCCTGATCGTTGGCCGGGGCCGCTTGGTTCGTCGTCGGCTGAGTGACCGGCTGTGTGATCGGCGCCGGCTGCTGCGTCGCCAGCGAGGCATCGATCTTCGTCGGCTTGGCGCTGGCGCCGGCAACGGCTGCAAGGACGATCGACAGGATGATGAAGGCACCGCCCAAGACGGCCGTCGAGCGGGTCAGGAAGTCGGCTGCGCCGCGCGCGGTCATGAAGCCGGATGAAGAACCGCCGACGCCGAGGCCACCGCCTTCCGAGCGCTGCATCAGGATGACGGCAACGAGGCTGGCAGCGATCAGGGTCTGGACGATCAGCAGGAAGGTATACATTCGGCGGCTTTCAGGATTCTCGGGAATTGCGCGGCACTTAGCGACCGCGCCCCAAGCTTTCAATGCGCGGCGGCGATGATCGGCAGGAAATCGGCCGCCTTGAGGCTGGCGCCGCCCACCAGTGCCCCATCGACGTTGGGCACCGCGAAGATCTCGGCCGCATTCGAACCCTTCACAGACCCGCCGTAGAGAATGCGGACCAGGTTGCCCGCATCGCCATAGGCAGCCACGAGCCGCTGGCGAAGCGCACCGTGCATTTCGGCGATGTCGTCCATTGACGGGATCTTGCCGGTGCCGATTGCCCAGATGGGTTCGTAGGCAATGGCGAGATTTTCACTGGAAGCGGGAAGCGAGGCATCCACCTGAGCCGAGACGACATTCACGGCTTGCCCGGCTTCGCGGATTTCGAGGCTCTCGCCGATGCACAGGATGACCTGAAGACCTGCGGCAAGCGCCGCCTCCGCCTTGGCACGGACGTCTGCGTCGGTTTCGCCGTGAGCTTCGCGGCGCTCGCTGTGACCGACGATGGTCAAAGTGGCGCCCGCATCCTTCAGCATGGCCGCGCTGATGTCGCCGGTATGCGCGCCCTTGTCGGCGGCATGGCAATCCTGCCCTCCAATCGCAAAGCCGGGCGCAGCGCGGACGCCGCGCTCGACGAGCGTCGCCGGCAGGCACAGGGCCACGTCGCAGGCGGCAGTTTCGGCCGCCAGGGATATGGAGGTGACTTCGGCCAGATCGGCGCCGGTGCCGTGCATCTTCCAATTGCCCGCCACCAGTTTCTTCAAGGCCATTGCGTCCCCTTCCTTTGCTTGCCGACTTCAGGAAGCGCCCCTAAAGCGGCGCCAAAGTTTTTCAAAGCGCGAGTGCGTGTCCATGATTTCCTGGTTCCGCCGTCTGTCCAAGTCGGTCATCGGCATTACCCTTTCGGTCATTTTCCTGGTGGCGATCCTTGCCGGCTTCGCGCTGCAGGATATCCGCAGCGTCGGCTCCGGCTCGCTCGGGTTCAATCCGGGCACGCTTGCCAAGGTCGGCGACGGCCAGGTTACGGAGCGCGAACTCAGCAGCCTCATGCAGCGGCGGCTGAACGAGCTCCGCCAGCAGAACCCCAATGCCGATTATTCGAGCATGGCCGGCGATTTCCCGAAAATCTTCGATTCCCTCGTCCAGAGCCGGGCCATCCTGGAATTCGCGCACGACCATGACGTCCTGATTTCGAAGCGCATGGTCGATGCCGAAATCCTCAAGATCCCTGGCACCAAGGGTCTCAACGGCCAGTTCAGCGACCAGGCTTACCAGGCATTTCTTCAGCAGCAGCGACTGACCGACAAGGAAGTCCGAGACACGATTTCGACGGCCCTCGCCACCCGCCTGCTGCTCGCGCCGATCGCGGCCAATGCGCGCGTGCCGGTCGGCGTCGCCACGCCTTATGCCTCGATGATGCTGGAGGCCCGCGAGGCGGAAATCGCGATCGTGCCGGTCGGCCTGTTCGCGGCGGGAATCCCGGCTGCGACGGACGCCGACATCCAGGCTTTCTACAAGCAGAATTCAGCCCGATACATGGTGCCGGAGCAGCGCGTTCTGAGCATTGCACCAATCGGCCCAGAGCAGGTGGCCAAGATTGCGGCGACCGACCAGGACATCGAAGCCTATTACAAGGCCAACCAGCAGACCTATGGCGGCACCGAGAGCCGCACGCTTACCCAGGCCATCGTCCAGTCGGAAGGCGAAGCGCGGGCCTTGGCGCAAAAGGCACGCGGCGGCTCTCTCACCGGGGCCAGCCTCAAGGCCGTCGACAAGGCGAAGCTGGCCGACATCGCGGGCGAGGCCGTCGCCAATGCGGCGTTCGGTGCCAAGGTGGGAGACGTCGTTGGCCCGATCCACTCCGACCTCGGCTGGGTCGTAATCAAGGTCGATGCTGTCAACGCCGCCAGCGGCAAGCCGCTGGCTGCCGTCCGCGGTGAAATCGCCACTAAGGTCACCGCCGACAAGCGCAAGGAAGCGCTGACGGACCTGGTCGGCAAGATCGAGGATAGCTTGGCTGACGGAGCCAGCCTGGCCGAGGCCGCGAAGGCCGCGGGCCTGCAGGTCATGAAGACGCCGGCAATCACGGCGGGCGGCGTTGCCCGTTCGCAGCCCGGCTACAAGCTGGCGCCGGAATTGGCACCGGCGGTGAAATCCGGCTTCGACCTTGGCGAGGGTGACGAACCCGTGGTTGAAACGCTGCCTGGCGATGCGGGCTATGCGCTGGTCGGCCTGGATGACATCGTTCCCGCCGCCCCCGCCCCGCTCGCTTCGATCCGTGAGCAGGTCGCCAACGACTGGCGGGTCAAGCAGGCGCAGGACAAGGCCCGCGCCATCGCAGCGGCGATCGCAGGCAAGACCTCCAAGGGCGCGGACATGAAAGCCGCCGTCGACTCGAGCGGCGTCAAGCTGCCGGCTCCGCAGAAGATCGCCAAGCGCCGCATCGAACTGGCCGCCGCCAACGGCAAAGTACCGCCGGCGCTGGGCATGATGTTCAGCCTGGCGCAGGGCCGCAGCCGGATGGTTGCCGATCCGGGCGGCCATGGCTTCATCGTCATCAAGGTGACCAAGATTGTGCCCGGCAATGCCTCGTTGCAGCCGGGCCTGATCTCGCGGACGCAGAGCGAGTTCCAGCAGGCCGTGCCGGACGAATATGCCGAGCAGATGGGCCGGGCGATCGCCGCGGACGTCGGCGTCAAACGCAACGATTCGGCGATTGCGGACGCAAAGCGGCGGATCACCGGCGGCGGCGCGGCCGAATAAGGCGGCTATGGCGGCCATCCTCGCCATCGACAATTACGACAGCTTCACCTTCACGCTGGTCGATTACCTGCTGACGCTGGGAGCGTCAGTGAAGGTCGAGAAGAATGACACGATCGGTGTTGATGAAGCGCTGGCCGGGCCATTCGACGGCGTCCTGGTATCGCCGGGCCCGGGAAAGCCCGAGGATGCCGGCATATCGGTCGCTTTGGCGAGCGCTTGCATGACGGCGAAGAAGCCGCTGCTTGGCATTTGCCTTGGACATCAGGCGATGGCCGTGGCTTGCGGCTCGGCAGTCGAGCGTGTCGCGCCGGTGCATGGCAAGGTGAACAACGTGCGGCATGACGGCACCGGACTTTTTGCAGGCCTGACTTCGCCGCTTGACGCCACCCGCTATCACTCACTCGCGGTGCCGGACCCGCAGCCGCCGCTGATCGCAAATGCCTGGAGCGGAGACGGTCTGGTAATGGCCATGCGCCATGCCGAGGCGCCGGCGCATGGAATCCAGTTTCATCCGGAAAGCATCGGGTCCGAACATGGCCATGCGATGCTCGGCGCGTTCCTCAAGCTGTGTGCTTGACGGCGAATCGCTTGTTCGATACACGTTCCCCATTCGTTCCAAATGGAACCGCAAAGGGGATTGCCGGAGATGCTCACCGCCAAGCAGCGTGAACTCCTTCAGTTCATCGATGAACGGCTGAAGGCCGATGGCATCAGCCCGAGCTTCGACGAAATGCGCGAGGCGCTCGACCTCAAATCCAAGTCCGGCGTCCATCGCCTGATCTCGGCATTGGAAGAGCGGCAGTTTATCCGCCGCCTGCCCAACCGGGCGCGGGCTCTGGAAGTGCTGAAGGTGCCGGAAGTGGTTACGCCGATCACCGCCGCGGCGCTGGCGACCAAGGCGGTGGTGCCTGCCGCTGCCAATGACACGCTGGAGATCCCGCTGCACGGCCGCATTGCCGCCGGCACGCCGATCGAGGCACTGCAGGGCACCGAGAGCTTTGCCGTTCCCGCCGCCTTGCTCGGCGCGGGTGAGCATTATGCGCTCGAGGTATCGGGCGATTCGATGGTTGAGGAGGGCATTCTCGACGGCGACTTCGCCTTGATCCGCAAGGTGGACAATGCGCGCGACGGTGAAATTGTCGTGGCGCTGATCGATGGCGAGGAAGCGACGCTGAAGACCTATCGCCGTGAAGGTCAGATGATCCGCCTCGACCCTGCAAACCGTTCCTATGAACCGCAACGCTATTCGGAAGACAGGGTGCGCATCCAGGGACGCCTTGCCGGCCTCATCCGCCGATATTGATCGCCATGGCCCGCATCGATTATGTCGAACTGCCGAGTGCAACGGCGCACGAGTTGACCCGCGCCTTCTATGCCAAGGCATTTGGATGGGCGTTCACCGATTTCGCCCCGGACTATTCGGCGACCGTGACCGGCGATGTCGATCTTGGCCTGCAGGGCGACCCGTCGGACGGAATCTCGGCGCCGCTGCCTGTGGTCCGGGTCGATGATCTGGATGCCGCTTTCGAGGCGGTGACCAAGGCCGGTGGAGTGATTGCAAAGGCGATCTTCTCCTTCCCGGGCGGGCGCCGCTTCCATTTCATCGACCCGGGCGGCAACGAACTCGCCGTCTGGCAATCGGCTGAAGGTCATTAAGGCCCGGGGGTTTTCCATGGATGGCTGCCGACGCGCTCAGCGACGGTGGCGACGCGTGGCGAATCCTTGAGGTAGATTGCGAGACCTCCGGTGGCTTCGAGCGCGTCGCGGTCGAGCTTCAGCCAGCGCGGATGGCAGCCGCGCGGCAGCCAACGTTCCGACACGACGATATCGGCGGAGGCGCAAGCGGTCGTCAGCGGCTGCCAGTCGAGCTTTTGTCCGGAACGCGTCGCCAGCACGCGCCAGGTTCGCCCGCCCCGTTTAATGTCGGCAATGCAGGAATCGCGTGAGCAGGCCGCTCCGGGCATGTCACTGAGAGCCAGCGGGTCACCATCGAACCCACTATTCTCGCTCATCAGGCTCATAACGAAATCACCGCTCTTCTCGCGGAGCATGGCCGGACGCCCGTCTGCCCCGACCACGGCGAGATGCCGACCGTCGCCGGTGATGAGTAGGTCCGGAGCGGGAGCGGCTATCGCGCCCGCCGCTCCAAGCGCAATCGGCACCAAGCCAAGCAGTCGAACGCGGGCGTTCCACAGGCAGAGCCAGAGGCCGCCGGCCACCATGGTCGAGAAGGCCGCGACCGGCATGGTCGGTAGGGTTGCGACGGCGCCCTTCATGCCCGCCACCCAATGGGCAAGCGCCAGCAGCTGGTCGATTGCCCAACCGGTAGCGGTCCAGAATGGCGCACCAAAACCGCCCAGGTCGAGAAACAACGCCGTGGCCTCTAGCGGCATGACTACAAAAGTCGTCCAGGGGATGGCGAAAAGGTTGGCGAAGACGCTGTAAAGGCCCGTGCGATGGAAGTGGAAAAGCGCGAAGGGCACCAGGGCCAATTCAACGACGAGGCCGGTCAGAAGAAGCGAGCCGAAGCCCCGGACTGTTCGCATCGCTAGACCTTCGTCACGGGGCCGCAGCCAGCGGCGAACGGCTGACATGCTGTGAAGCGTGACAATGGCGGTCACGGCCGCAAAGCTAAATTGGAAGCTCGCGCCGGCGACTGACTCCGGCCAGAGCAAGAGCACAATCAGGGCTCCGACGGCGACCAGTCGCATGCTGATCGCTTCCCTGCCGAGGGCCATGCCGCCAAGGACGAGGAGTGCAGCCACGCAGCTACGAACCGTCGGAACCTGCAACCCTGTCAGGAGAGTGTAGCCAATACCCGCGAGCGCCCCGGCACCAGCGCCCACCAGGACAAGGTTGAAACGCAGAGCCAGGAAGCGGCTGAGCGCGAGCAGGCGCAATGTCAGGAACATGACGCCGCCGACGACGGCCGCGAGATGAAGGCCGCTGACCGACAGGAGGTGCGTGAGGCCCGATCGCCGCATGGCGTCCGCGTCTTCCTCTCCAAGCGCGTTCTGGTCGCCGGAGACCAAAGTCGTCGCGATGCCGCCGCTGGCGCCCGGCAGCTGCGTGCGGACATGATGATCGAGGCGCGCGCGGAGGTCGTCGAGCCCGCTCGCTTCTGCTGGCACCTTGATCTCCACAGGGCCCATCGAACGCCCGGACGCACCGTCGCCGCGGAACCAGGCGTCGCGGGCGAAATCATGGCTCCCCGGCAGCGCCATCGGAGGCGGCGCGGTAAGGCG
Organism: Sphingomonas alba; assembly: GCF_023516555.1. Taxonomy (GTDB): domain Bacteria; phylum Pseudomonadota; class Alphaproteobacteria; order Sphingomonadales; family Sphingomonadaceae; genus Sphingomicrobium; species Sphingomicrobium album. The sequence continues at coordinate 113,793 of NZ_JAMGBD010000001.1, read as the reverse complement.
CGCGCGCATGGCGATGACGGCACCGGCCGCGAGCCCGGGCCTGGCCTCGTCCGCAGGGATTGAAACCCGAACCTGCGGCGGGAGGTTCTTGTCGGACGGCGCCAGCGTCAGGCGGATGTCGCCCTTGGCAGCCAGTTCCTCGACCCTGGCGACTTTGGCCGTCAGCTCGACGATGCGCGGGTGTTCGAGACGGATCGTCGCCACCTGCTCGGATCGCCACCAGACCAGCACACAGCCGGCGGCCATTGCGAGGCCGAACCAGCCGAGAGCCGCTCCCACCCTGCCCCCTACCAAGGTGAAGCCCAACAAGGAGACGCCCGCTGCCAGGAACAGCAGGCCTGACCACTGTTGCGGATCGGGCAGCGCGAACCACAAGGCAATGCCGGCGCCGAAGGCGGCAATGGCCCAGATCGGGAGTTGACCTCGCTCGGCTTCGAGGAAGGCTTCGAGACGCGCACGAAGCGCGGTTAGCCGCACCGACAAATGAGCGATTCGCCCCTGTGGCAGTGCCGGATGCTCTATGTTAGGGGCGCTCACCCAATCCATCAGGCCAGAAACACAAAGGAAAGCGGGCTTGAGCGCAAGCGGCAAAAATCCGGCAGTTGTTACGCGCTTTGCGCCCTCCCCGACCGGCTTTCTTCATATTGGCGGCGCGCGGACGGCGCTCTTCAACTGGCTGTTCGCCCGCCATCACGGTGGCCGATACCTTTTAAGGATCGAGGACACGGACAAGGCGCGTTCGACGAAGGAAGCGATCGATGCCATCCTCGACGGTCTCGACTGGCTCGGGATCAGCGGCGACGGCCAACCCTATTTCCAGTCAGAGTTTGAAACGCGCCATGCCGAGGTCGCGCACGACCTGCTCGCCAAGGGCGCGGCCTATCGCTGCTACCTGACGCCGGAAGAGCTGCAGGCGCGCCGCGAGCAGGCGCAGGCCGAGCGCCGGCCGTTCAGGATCGACAGCGAATGGCGCGACCGCAACGACCAGCCGGAGGGCCAGCCCTACGTCATTCGCATCAAGGCGGCGCGCGAGGGCGAGACCGTCATCGAGGACCTGGTCCAGGGCCGCGTCGCCGTCGCCAACGCCGAGCTCGACGACTTCGTGCTCCTGCGTTCCGACGGAACCCCGACTTACATGCTGGCGGTGGTGGTCGACGACCACGACATGGGCGTGACTCATATCGTCCGGGGCGACGACCATTTGAACAACGCCTTCCGCCAGCTGGGGATCATTCGCGCCATGAATTGGCCCGAGCCGACCTATGCGCACATCCCGCTGATCCACGGCTCAGACGGCGCCAAATTGTCGAAGCGGCACGGTGCGCTCGGGGTCGACGCCTATCGTGACGAGCTCGGCATCCTGCCCGAGGCGCTGACCAATTACCTGTTGCGGCTCGGTTGGGGCCACGGCGATGACGAAATCATCAGCCGCGAACAGGCTGTCGAGTGGTTCGACCTCGACCATGTCGGCAAATCTCCGTCGCGATTCGACTTCAAGAAGCTGGAAAATCTCAACGGCCATTACATTCGCGAGGCCGACGATGGCCGCCTGGCCGAGCTGGTCGCTCCGCGACTGGGAATCGATGCCGACCAGAAGAGTCAGCTGGTCCGCGCCATGCCGGAATTGAAGGCCCGTGCGGCAACGCTAAATCAGCTGTCAGACGGCGCCGCCTTCCTGTTCGCAACCCGGCCGCTAACTATAGAACCGGCAGCTGCGGACCTTCTCGGCGACGACACGCGTTCCCTGCTCGAACGGGCTCATGCTGCACTTGCACAATTGCCGGATTGGGAACATGAGGCGCTCGATTCTGCGGTGCGGAAAGTCGCCGAGGATGCCGGGGTGAAACTCGGCAAGCTCGCACAGCCGTTACGTGCCGCGTTGACCGGCAAGACGACCTCGCCGGGGATCTTCGATGTGCTGCTTCTCCTCGGGCAATCCGAGAGCCTGGCGCGCATCGCCGACCAGATGAAAGAAGTGACCGCATGACCGACAAGACCGCCAGCTTCGGAATCGATGGAAGCGACCGCACCTATCCCGTGATGGAAGGCTCGGTCGGGCCGGACGTCGTCGATATCCGCAAGTTTTACGGCGACACCGGGCTGTTCACCTACGATCCGGGCTTCACGTCTACGGCAAGTTGCCAGAGCGCGATCACGTTTATCGACGGCGACAAGGGCATCCTTCTCCACCGCGGTTACCCGATCGACCAGCTGGCCGAACAGTCGACCTTCATGGAAGTCGCCTATTTGCTATTGCACGGCGACCTGCCGAACCAGGCAGAGCTCAGCGAGTTCGACTATACGATTTCGCGCCATACGATGCTGCACGAGCAGCTCGCGACCTTCTATCGCGGGTTCCGGCGCGACGCGCACCCGATGGCGATCATGTGCGGCGTCGTTGGTGCGCTCAGCGCCTTCTACCATGACAGCACGGACATCACCGATCCGCAGCAGCGGCTGATCGCTTCGCACCGGCTGATCGCCAAGATGCCAACGATCGCGGCGATGGCGCACAAATATTCGGTCGGGCAGCCGTTCCTCTATCCGGACAACAGTCTCAGCTACACCGGCAATTTCTTGCGCATGACCTTCGGCGTGCCGGCCGAGCCGTATGAGGTCAATCCGATCATCGAAAACGCCATGCGGCGGATCTTCATCCTGCACGCTGACCATGAGCAGAATGCGTCGACCTCGACCGTCCGCCTGGCCGGTTCGTCGGGCGCCAATCCATTCGCATGCATCGCGGCCGGCATCGCTTGCCTGTGGGGCCCGGCGCATGGCGGCGCCAATGAGGCAGCGCTCAACATGCTGCGCGAGATCGGCAATGTGAAGCGCATCCCGGAATATATCGCCCGCGCCAAGGACAAGAACGACCCGTTCCGGCTGATGGGCTTCGGCCACCGCGTCTACAAGAATTACGACCCACGGGCGAAGGTCATGCAGCAGACGGCCGATGAGGTGCTGAAGGAGCTCAACATCTCCGATCCAGTGCTCGATGTCGCCAAGGAACTGGAGCATATCGCGCTCCACGACGAATATTTTGTCGAGAAAAAGCTCTATCCGAACGTCGACTTCTACTCAGGCGTCATCCTCAATGCGATCGGCTTCCCGACGGAGATGTTCACGGCGCTGTTCGCCCTTGCCCGCACCGTCGGCTGGGTGGCGCAGTGGAACGAAATGATTTCGGACCCGGAGCAGAAAATCGGCCGCCCGCGCCAGCTCTATGTCGGCGCGACGGCCCGGGACTATGTCCCGCTCGACCAGCGTTAGAGGCTAGGCCAGCGGCAGTGAGACGGTAAAGCGCGCGCCCTCGCCGGGCGTGCTTTGCAACGAGATTTCACCGCCCATGGAGCGGGCGAGCCGGCGAGCGATGGCGAGGCCTAGCCCTGCTCCGCCGCCGTCTTCGAGCCTTTCGAACTTTTCGAAGATGCGTTCCTGGTCTTCAGGGGCAATACCCTTGCCCTGATCGGCGATGGCAACGTCGCCCGTGTTGCCACTGCGGCTCAGGTCGACAGTCACACTTCCGCCTTCGGGCGAATGGCGAACGGCATTGCCTAGCAGGTTCACCAGCACCTGGATGACGCCGCGACGATCACCATGGACGTGGATGGTGGCTTCGCCGGTCATGACCAGGACGACGTTGCGTTCGTCAGCCTGCGGCTGGACGAGAGCGACGGCATCGCCGGCAAGCGCGGCAAGGTCGATGGTGTCCGCGGTCTCGCCGGGCTGGTCGACCATGGAGCGAATGACCGAAAGGAGGTGGCGGGCCGCGGCGGCAATGTCGCCGGCATAAGCGGCATAGTCGCTCCTCAGCGGACCATCCGATCGCTCGACGATGCCCTCCGCGGCGGAGATGATGCGCGCCAAGGGCGATCGCAGAGCCTGGTCCAGCGCGGGATCGATGGTGGCAGCGGCGCCGCCGGGCTCGTTCGCGGCTTCGGGCACCGGCACATGGTCGGCAAGCGCACGGCCACGGAAGCCGGCAAACTTACCGTCGTCGCCACGGACGGGCTCCCCACTCAGCATGATGCGCTGGCCGTTGCCGCTCCTGGCCACCGCTGCCTGGCCGGAGAAGGCCGATCGGGAAGCAAGTGCGCTCAACAAGGGCATGGCTCCGTCTTCGCCCTCCTCGAGGCGGAGAAGGCGGGTGAGTGGCTGGCCAGCTGCTTCGGAGGCACTGACGCCGACGAGCTGGGCGAGTTCGTCCGAAACAGTGGTAAAGCGAAGCTCAGCGTCGGTCGCCCAGCTGTTGCGCACGGCCTTGCCAATCAGATCGTCGTCGCTGGCGGCCACTTCCAGCCTCGACGGCGAAGGGGCCCGCTTGCGCCATTTCTCGATGGTCAGGACAACATCTTCGCCCTGCGGTTCCGCTCGGACCCACATTTCGACATCATGATCCTGCCCGGCCACGACTGCCGGCCGTGACACGGCGATGCCGAGCTTGCGGACCAGGCGTGCAACAGCAGCGAGCTGCGGTAGTGCCAGTTTACCCCCAAGCTCCGATCCCGCCTCGAGTTGCAGGTCGAGCAACAGGGTATCAGCCTCTACCAAGCGGCCAAGCGCATCGACGCGACCAGTGACCGGCGGCGGAGTTTGGGCGGCGCTAGCCACGGCCAAGCCCCAGTGCGGTACGCGCGGCGCGGTAGCCGGCAGGCAGGCCCCACCAATGGCGGGCGGCAGAGACGTCCTTATCGGCCAGGCTGTCGAAGCGACCGATTTCATCCTCCACAGAAGCTCCCGACAGCAGGCCGAACTCGGCAATCAGCCGTGCAGCCGTCGGCCGGGACAGGCCGGCCAAGCGGCCGAGCAGCGCCAGGCCGTCTTCCTGCCCGCCAACCAGATAGCCCCAGGCCGTATCGGCCGAGATGGAAGCCCGGCGGGCGAGCAAACCGGCTAGCAAGCTGGCTTCGCCGTCTTCAGCGGCGGCCTCGATCATCCTGTCGTCAAGACGGCCCGCCGCCTCCAGCGCGTCCGCCAGTGCGGCGACGGCAGCGTCGAGCGCTTCGTCGGGGAGATGACCTGCAACCGCGGCCTGGGCAGCCTCCGCAAAATCATCGCCAAGCGTAGCGGCCACGGCAAAAGCGAGGCTCGTCGCTTCCAATCGAGGCAAATCGGCAAGTTCGATACGTGGTTGGCCGAATGCGTCGCGACGGCGACCGCGGGCGACAACAAGGGTCATGGCGGCGGCCGCAACGCCTGCGTCGCTGTCACCGACCAACCGCGGAAGCAGCGGCAGTTTGCGAGGTCCGGCCCGTCCGGCAAAGGCTGCCCCGATGCGGTGCTCGTCGGCCCGGCGGAGAAGCATGGCCACCAGCGCTTCGCGGTCGAGCAGACCGGCAGAATGCAGGCGGGACGCCAAGGCGGTTCCATCGGGCGCCGGTTCGCCTTTGCCGGGGGCCGCCGCAAGAATTTCAGCTGCGACCGTGCCGACCAAATCATGGAGCATGGCGGTCATCAGCGCCCGCTCCTGCTCGGTCAGGCGGTAGGCGGGGTCGAGGAAGAAATCGCGGCGAACGCTGGCCAAGCGCCGGCTTCCGCGCGTGCGCGCGGATTCGACCGGGGGGTCGGCTGCCAATGCAGCGAGCGGCCATTCCTCGGGCACCATCGGATTTAACGTTAGACGATTGGGGTTAACGCGTCGTCAATCGCGAGCAATGCGGTGACGGAAATGCTGCAAGACGAAAAAGGAAACCGCCGCATAGGTGGCGAGCAGGATGAGATAGGGGATCCACCAACCGCCGATCGCGAAGGGGATGCCCAGGAAAATCGCGTTGCGTCGCGAGAAGAGCCAGGGCTGAGCCGGCAATTCCGAACCCGATTTCTCGATGCGCATGGCTTCGGCGAACGCGCACGCCGTAAGAGCCGCGAACAATGCTCCCCAGCCGCCACCGTGCCGGCTTGCCCACCAGCCGAGCGCAAGCAAGGCCAGGCCGGCTGCGGGCCACAGGAGGCGCTTGGCGAGGTGGCGTGGTGGTAGCGGCTGAAGGCGAAGGCTGGCGAGACGCGACCCAATGAGGTCCAGGGGCGTCGACAGAACCAGCAAGGCCAACGCTTCCCACAGCCAGCCGCGAGAGAAGCAGAATGCGGCGGCAAAAGTGAGGAGGAGGCCTCCGACAACCAGGTACGACGGTTTGAGCGCGCCTTCCATCAGTCGCTCGGTGGCGAATTCCTCGACGATGGGCAGGATGTAGCGGCTACTCCAGTCGCTGCGCTCGCCTCGCGTCGCGACCAGTAGCCGACGTTCGTAATCGGCGAGGTCGTCGGGCTTATCGGCTAGCAGGACGCCCGCCCCTCCCGCGGCAACATGCCGCGCGCCGTCCTGCACGGTCCGGCGCAGGAGGGTCGATTGCAAATCCCAGTCACCAAGCATGGCGGCAGTTGAGCTAAGCACGTGACCTTCGACAAGCGACGCGCCGGCCCAGCGGCTGATGCCGTCGATCCGCTCGAAATTCTGGTGCTGCTCGTCGTCGGGAACCGTGGCTACTGCAGGCTCCGCCAATTCTGCGAGCTTCGAAAGCAGCGGCAGGTCTGGCGCCAAGCCGTCGGCGATTTGCAGGATCAGGGCCCCTGCCTCGAAACGGCTTGCCGCCTCGGCACCGTCGCTAACCGGGACGACCGCAATCCCCTCGTCCCGAAGTCGCTCGAAGGCCTCGTTCAGCATGGCCGGAATGCGTTCGACCATGATGACGATCGGGGCTGCGCCCACTGCGGCCGCGCAGCGCACCTGATATTCAACCAAGGTTTGGCCGGCGAGCGGGAACAGGGCTCTCAAGCCGCCCCGATCATCCTCCTGATATGCCGAAATGAGGGCGCCGAGCGCCATTCCGTCCCCACCTTTCGCTCCGCCCGCGGAACCGACTGTAGGCCAGTCCGGCACCGCGTTTCCAGTCCGGCCGCGAACATGCTTTCGCGCTTTGATAAAACTGGTAAATTACCCGTCATGACCGCCACCCCGCACCGCGCCGAACCGATTCCGCAACCCGCCGAGGACGCGCCGATCGAGGCCATGGCGGAGCATCAGGATTATTCCGCGCAGGACGCCGAATGGCTGGCTCCGCAAGAAGAGCCTCAAACGCGCGGGGCTGGCGGACGCGCCGTGCTCGGTTGGGCCCTTGGCCTGCTGGCAGCCCTGTGGCTGGCTTACACGGCCTGGTCCGCCGGACGCGAACTCGCCAACCAGCCGCTGACATCGCCGGCGATTGCCCAGTGGGTGGCGGTTGCGGCGGGGCCGTTGGCCCTGCTTGGCCTTGCTTGGCTGATCTTCGGCCGGACCCGGCGCCGGGAGGCCGAAGCGTTCACGCGGTCCGTCATCACCATGCGCAGCGAGGCGCGGTCGCTGGAGGCCCTGCTTGGAGTGCTCTCTCAGCGGATCGACGAGAATCATGCCTCGCTCAACGTGATGGCCAACCAGCTGATGGGCCTGGGCGACGAAGCAGCGACTCGTTTGGGCACCGTCACCCGCGACCTTGAGGCCGGATCTCAACGACTGGCTCAACATGGCGAAGCGCTCGACAAGGCCGCGAATACCGCCCGCGTCGACATTGGCGTGCTGCTGGAAGACTTGCCGCGAGCCGAAGCGAGCGCGCAGGCAATGGCGGCCGCGCTCAGGGCGACCGGCAACGAAGCATCGGAAAAGGCCGCAAAGTTCGAAGTGCAGGTCGGATCGCTGACCGAGCGGGCGCGCGAAGCCGATACCGTGGTCGGCGAGGCAGCCCAGCGCCTGCTCGCGCAGGTCGCGGATATCCAATCCGCCGGGGCAGCGGCCAGCGCCCAGATTTCGGCAAGTGCGAGCCTTTCGGGTACGACCATGGACGCGCTGTTGCAGCGTGCCGCCGAAGCGCTGGAAGAAATCCGTAGCGGAATCGATTTGCAGGCGGCTGCCGTTGCGGCGCTTCTGGAGCAGGCCACGGCCGGGCTCGGCCGGGTTGGAGTTGAGGCAGCGGATGCGCTGGGCAAGAAACTGGAGTCGGCTTCAGGCTCTCTGGACAACCTGACCGCGCGAATCGCCGAGCAGGAACGGACGTCGCAGCGCATGGTCGCGGACATCGGCATGGGTGTTGCCACGCTCGATGAGCAGTTCGTCCAGATGGCAGCAAATGGCGAGACTCGCGCCGCGTCCATCGTCAATGCTCTCAACCGCATGCGGACTGAACTTGAGGGCCTGTCGCAACAATCCGGTGCCCATGAAGGTAGCATCGACGGGCTGGCTGAGCGCACTTCGGTCCTGCGGCAGTCGGTCGAGCAACTGGCTACGGAAATCGGCGCCGCGCAATCAGGTGCGGAGCGCGTGCTCGTCGTTGCACAGCAAGCCCGTCCGGAAATCGAATGGGCGCATCAAGCTTCGCTGGAGGCCGGCAGCCGCCTGGAGGCCGGCGCTGGCGCAATCGAAGCGCAGCATGATCGGCTGGCCGCTTTGCTTGCGGCGGTCGACACCGGTGTCGGCGGCGCCGAGAAGAGACTGGCGGAACTTGCCGAAGCAGTCCGCGCGGCGGATGCGGAGGCGTCGCGTCTGTCGGCCGAGACCGGCCCCGCGCTCGTTGCCTCGCTTCTCCAGGTCAAGGAAGCGGCTGCCCACGCCGCCGAGCGCGCCCGCGAATCAATCAGCGCCGTCATTCCGGAAAGCGCCGGAAACCTATCCGAGGCGACCCGTTTGGCCTTGGAGCAGGTCGTGCGCGAGACCGTCGCTCGCCAGCTCTCAGAGGTCGAAACGACCGCCGCTCGCGCCCTCGAAGCCGCTCGCGGAGTTTCCGAACGTCTTACCGCGCAGATGATCAACATCGGCCAGAGCGCCGCTGCGCTCGACGCACACCTGCAGGAAACCACCGAAGCACAGCGCCAGCATGACAGCGAGAATTTCGCCAAGCGCGTCTCGCTGCTGATCGATTCCATGCACTCGGCCTCCATCGACGTCGGCAAGATCCTGTCGGACGAAGTCGATGATCGGGCCTGGGCGTCTTACATGAAGGGCGATCGCGGTGTCTTCACGCGACGTGCCTCACGCCTGATCGGCGGCACCGAAGCCAAGGCCATCGCCTCGCATTACGACACCGACCACGAATTTCATGATTCTGCCAATCGCTACGTGCACGATTTCGAAGCGATGCTCCGCCGGGTCCATGCCGAACGCGATGGCGGGTTGCTGGCCGTGACGCTCATGTCGTCCGACATGGGTAAACTCTATGTGGCGCTGTCGCAGGCGATTGCCCGCTAATCAGTGATAGAAGTCGAGATCGTCGACGCCGATCCAGCCGAAATACCAATTGGCGTAATATAGAGCGAACAGGACAGTCCCAAGGACCGTTGCCCTCGCCAGATGCCTCGGAATATCGAACTTGTGCGGGGCGCTGTCCGCCTGGCCGGGGATTTTCGTCGTCCCCATTTCCTCGTCGGTCCTGACGCCGAACGGCAGCAGGAGGAAGGCGCTGGCGACCCAAAACAGGAAATAGATCGCCAGGATCGAGCCAGGCTTCATGTCCCGACCCGGGCCAGCATTACCTCGACGACCGGCTTCTTGCCCGTCCAGAGCGTCGCACAGCGGCGAACGGCAAGGCGCACCGCCTCGCGTACCTTTTCCTCATCCACGCCTTCAGTGACCGCACGGCGGGCAGCGTCGGTGGCATCGATGATGAAATCGTCGCGATCCTGCTCGATCGGCACGCCGAGCGGCCGGATGACAATGTCGCCTGCCAGGCGTCCACGCGCGTCGACCGGCACGGCGACGGCAATGAAGCCGTTGATCGAGAGTTTGCGCCGCTCGTTCACCGTCGAACCGTCGGCAGGCAGGATTACGTCGCCGTCGAGAACGAGGCGGCCCGTGCGCTCGTCGCCGACCTTTTCAGGTCCGTCGGGGGCGAGGCGAATGACGTCGCCGTTCTTCTGGTAGATCGCCTGCGGCACGCCCTGCTTCAGCGCGAACCGCGCCTGCTCGGACATGTGGCGGGCCTCGCCATGAACCGGCACGACAATCTGAGGTCGGATCCACTTGTACATTTCGGCCAGTTCGGGGCGTCCGGGATGTCCGGAAACGTGAATATGGACCTGCCTGTCGGTGACGATGATCACGCCGGCATCGCTCAGCGCATTCATGATGCGGCCGATCGGCATTTCGTTGCCGGGGATGATCTTGGACGAGAAAATGACCGTGTCGCCCTCACTGACCTTCAATTCATGCTGGCCGAAGGCAATCCGCGCCAGCGCCGCTCGTTGCTCCCCCTGCCCGCCGGTGGCGATGATCAACACCTCATGCCGAGGAAGAAGCATTGCTTCGTCGAAGCGAACCGGGTCCGGGAAGTCGAGGAGGTAGCCGTTGGCTTTGGCGACACGAAGGATACGGTCCAGCGAACGGCCGGCGACGCATACCTTGCGGCCGGTTTCGTTGGCGACTCGGCCGATGGTCTCCAGCCGGGCGGCGTTGGAGGCGAAAGTCGTGACAATGACACGACCTCGCGCCGCCTGGACTGCACCAAGCAGGCCGTCGTGGACGCCCATTTCCGAACCGGACGGCTGGTCCTGGAAGACGTTGGTGGAGTCGCAGACGAGCGCCAGGACGCCGTCGTCGCCGATCTTCTTCAGCGTCTCGACGCTCGATGGCTCCCCGAGCACCGGGGTTTCGTCGATCTTCCAGTCGCCCGTGTGGAAGATACGGCCATGGGGTGTCTCGATGAGCAGGCCGTTGCCTTCGGGAATCGAGTGGGCCAGCGCGACGAACTCGACACGGAAGGGATCGAGGTCGATCCAGCCGTCGCGCTCGATGATGTTGAGCTCAACCTGCCCGGTGAGGCCCTCCTCCTCCAGCTTGCCGGCAATCAGTCCCGCCGTGAACGGCGTTGCATAGAGCGGCACCTTCAGGTCTGCGGCGAGATAAGGGATCGCGCCGATATGGTCTTCATGGCCGTGAGTAAGGACGATCCCTACGAGGTCGTCGCGCCGCTCCTCGATGAACTCGAGGTCGGGCAGGATCAAATCGATGCCGGGGTAATCGGGGTCAGCGAATGTTAGGCCAAGGTCGGCCATCAGCCATTTGCCGCGGCAACCGTAGAGGTTGACGTTCATGCCGATTTCACCCGAGCCGCCGAGGGCCAGGAAGAGGAGTTCGTCGCCGGGGGTCATTACGTGCGCGTCATCTGGTCAGTGCGCCGCCACCTGTTTGTACAGCAAGCTCAACCCCTGGATCGTCAAATCGGGTTCCACTGCATCGAACAATTTGCCGTGCCGTTCGAACAGAGATGCGAGGCCGCCGGTGGCGATCACCGTGACTGGCCGGCCAATTTCGGCTTTCAGGCGCGCAACCAGCCCCTCGATCATTGCAACATAGCCCCAATAGACGCCCGTCAGCATCTGGCTGGTCGTCGTGCGGCCGATGACACTGATATCCTCCGGCGCTTCGATGGCGATGCGAGGCAGCTTGGCAGCGGCACCGACGAGCGCGTCCAGGGAAAGGTTGAGACCAGGAGCGATGATCCCGCCTTTGTAGGCGCCGGAGAAGTCGACGACGTCGAAGGTGGTCGCCGTCCCGAAATCGATGAGGATCAGGTCGCCCTTGTGATTGGCGTGCCCGGCAATGGCGTTGAGCGCCCGGTCGGCGCCGACATTCTGCGGCTCGTCAACGTCGAGCGCGATCGGCCATTCGGCCTTCCCCTGCCCAGCCACCAGCGGCTCGACGCCGAAATATTTGGTCGCGAGCACCGACAGGTTGTGAAGCGCCCGGGGGACGACCGTGCCGATAATTACAGCGGTCACGGCCTCACGGCCTAGGCCTTCAAGCTCCAACAGTTCCTTGAGCCAAACGACATATTCATCCGCAGTCCGGCGCGGGTCGGTGGCGATCCGCCAGCGGGCGCGGATCTCCCCGTCGTCGACGAGCGCGAAGACGACGTTGGTATTGCCGGCATCGATAGCGAGAAGCATGGAGCGGCCTTAGGCGAGAAGTGCGAACCCGAAAAGCCGTCAGACTGCCGTAACGACCAACTCTGCCTTTTGGCCGGCTTCAGCCTCTCGCTGCTTACCGAGATAGGCATGAATGGCCGCGACGCATTGCGCTCCGTCACCCACGGCCGCGGCGACCCTTTTGACCGAGCCAGAGCGAACGTCGCCGACCGCGAAGACGCCATCGCGGCTTGTTTCGAGCGGGAAGCGGCCCTCCTCTCCCGCAAGCAGGAAGCCACGGTTGTCCAGCTTGAGGCCCGATGCCGCCAGCCAGTCGGTGTTGGGTTCGGCGCCGATGAAGGAGAACAGGCGCCGCATCTCGTGCCAATTCACCTCGCCGGTCTTGCGATCGCGGAGGAGCACGGCCTGGAGCGCGCCCTGCTCACCCTTCAACTCAGCGACTTCCGCGCCGATGACGATGGTCACGTTGGATAGGCCTTCGATCCGCTCGACCAGATATTGCGACATGGTGTCGCGCAAAGGGCGGCGGGCGATGAGCGTCACGCTCCGGGCATGCTCCGCAAGATAGACGCACGCTTGCCCAGCGGAATTGCCGCCGCCGACGAGGCCGACATCCTCGTTCTTGCAGAGGTCCGCTTCGAGCGGCGACGCCCAATAATGGACCGAGGCGCCCTCGAAATCCTCAAGACCTTCGACCTCCAGCCGGCGGTATCGCGCGCCGGTAGCAATCACGATCGACCGAGCCTGGATGCGCTCACCCGTGGCAAGATCGATGCGGCACGGGTCATTGCCGCATTCGAGCTTCACCGCTTCGTCGGGAATTGCCACCTCGACACCGAACTTCTGCGCCTGGTTGAAAGCACGGGCCATGAGCGCGATGCCGGAAATGCCGGTCGGGAAACCAAGGTAATTCTCGATCCGTGCCGATGCCCCCGCCTGGCCGCCGAAGGAGCGGCAATCGAGCATGAGCACGGACAGTCCCTCGGAAGCCGCATAGACTGCGGTCGCGAGGCCCGCAGGGCCGGACCCGATGATGACGACATCGAATAGGCGTGTCTCATCCAGCTGGTTGAGCAGGCCGACGCAGCGGGCGAGTTGGCCCTCGCTTGGATTGCGGAGGATCTTGCCGTTCGTGCACAACACGATCGGTAGCTCCTCCGGGGCAATCGAGAAGCGCTGTATCAGCGTCCGTCCGCATTGATCGTCTACCGGGTCGAGCCTTTGGTGCGGATGACCATTTCGGCGCAGGAAATTCGTGAGGCGGAGGACATCTGCATCGCCTTCCTCGCCAATGACGATCGGCCCCGCGCCGGTTTCGAGCAGGCCGACGCGGCGGAGGATCAGCGCGCGCATGATGCGCTCGCCCAGCGAGGCTTCAGCAATCAGCAAAGCGCGTAGGCGATCGGGCGCGATTGCCATGATCTCGGCATCGGTGACGGCGATTTCGTCGACTAAATATGGCCGCCCGGACAGCTGGGCGAGCTCGCCCATGAAATTGCCGCGCTTGTGCGTTACGATCACTCGCGTGTGACCTGCCTGGTCGCGCTGAGTTGCTTCGATCTCACCGCTGAGGACGAGGGCAAGGCCTGGACCCGTCTCGCCGACCCGCACAATCGCGTCGCCCGCCTTGTACGATTTGAGCTGACCGAAACGACAGAGGCGATCAATCTCTTCCGCCGTCAGCTTCGGGAACATCTGGTCGGAACGAGTGTCCAGAACAGACGCTTGCGGGATGTCACCCAATGGTCACCTCGGGAACTGGTTGCGCACGTGCACGGTGTGGCGATTGATATTCGATGCGGGACGAGATGGCGATGCGGTTCCACGCGTTGATCAGCGTCCCTGCCGTCGTGAGCCAGACGATCTCGTCTTCATTGAAATGGGGCTTCAGCCCATCAAAGGCCTCGTCCGACGCGCCGGTATCGGCGATCAAGGTGACTTCCTCGATCCATGCCAGGGCCGCACGCTCCTTCTCAGTGTAGCGCGAGGACTCCGGCCACGCGTCGAGCAGCGTCAGCCGCTCCGTCGTTTCGCCGTCACGCAAGGCCTCGTCCGTGTGCATGCCTATGCAATAGGCACAGCCGTTAATCTGCGATGCCCTGAGCTTGAGGAGATGGAGAAGCTTCGGGTCTAGCTTGGCGGCGACCAGCTCTTCGAGCTGCATCAGGTGGCGATAGACTTCCGGCGCCACCGCCGCGACGTTCATTCTGGGCTTGCCAGGCATTTCAATCTCCCCGGTCGAGGATGCCGGGCCGCCTCGAGGCGACCCGGCCATCCCGCTTACGCTTGAACGGTCGTCTCCAGGATCTGGACTTCCACCTTCTGCTCGTCCGGCTGGAACTCGCCGCGGATGAAATTGAGAATATCCGTGTTGATGAGGTCCGGATGCGTCCCGTGGCACCCGTGCGGAAGATCCTTGTAGGTCTTGAGCGTGCCATTCTTCAGCAGCTTGGCTGAAAGCGGCCCGGAATCCGCATAGGGGACGATCTGGTCGTCCTCGCTGTGGATTACGAGCACCGGTTGCTCGATCGACTTCAAATCCTCAGTGAAGTCGGTTTCCGAGAAGGCCTTGATGCACTCATAACCCGCCAACGCGCTGCCCATCATGCCCTGGCGCCACCAATTGTCGATGAGGCCTTGGCTAACCTTCGCTCCCGGCCGGTTGAAGCCGTAGAACGGCCCCGTCGGGATATCGAGGTAGAATTGCGCGCGATTGGCGGCCAGCGCCGCGCGGAAACCGTCGAACACTTCGATCGGCGTTCCGCCGGGGTTTGACTCCTTCTTCACCATTACTGGTGGGACGGCATCGAGCAGGACGGCCTTGGCGACCCTGCCCGGTTCAGCCCGAGCGGTGTAGTGGGCGACCTCGCCGCCACCAGTCGAGTGACCGACATGGATAGCATTCTTGAGGTCGAGAGCAGCGACCAGATCTTCAACGTCGGACGCATAGGTGTCCATTTCGTTGCCCGCGGGGGTCTGCTCGGAGCGGCCGTGACCGCGGCGATCATGGGCGACGACACGGAAACCCTTACCGAGGAAGAACAGCATCTGTGCATCCCAATCGTCGGCGCTGAGCGGCCAGCCGTGATGAAAATGGATCGGTTGCGCATCCTTGGGGCCCCAATCCTTGTAGAAGATCTGGGCTCCGTCTCTTGCAGTGATGAAGGGCATGGCTCTGCTCCGCATGCGGGGGTGCCGGCCAGCAGGACCGGCGCTGCGGTCTCATGAAGGCGCCGAAGGGCGAGCCGTACTTCCTCGCCCGAAATGCATCGACTCGGTCGCGAAACGAGACGGGCCTTACCAACAGTCCGTGACGGCGGCGAGACGCCGACTCAACGGCTCAACGCAAATGCACGTCGCCGGCCCGAATGAGCTGGATTTCGCCACCGACGTCAAGGCGGAGCGCGCCATCCGGCTCGATGCCCGCGAACGTGCCCGACACATAAGCGTCGCCATTCAAATGCACCTTTAGCGGCGTTCCGAGTGGATGGGCTCGGGCGAGCCAGGCGCGGGCGAATGCATCGGGTTCGGCTGAGCGCCAGGCGTCGAGCATTCGGGCGAAGCTGGCTGCGAGAAGCGGCGCAAAGGCTTTCGGCGCGACTGCTCCGCCAAGGTCGGCCGTCGCCCTGCCCTCGATCTGCGGTGCCATCGCGAGATTGACTCCGAAACCGGCGACGACGCGCTCGCCGGATCGCTCGAGCAAGATGCCCGCCAGCTTTGCGTCGCGAGACATGAGGTCGTTCGGCCACTTAAGCGCGAGATCGCGACCCTCTGCTGCAGTGTCGACGGCTTCGATCAGGGCGAGGCCGGCGGCCAATGCCAGCGACGGCGCTGGAGGATCTGAACTGCGCAGTCGGATCAGTGTCGAGCCGAAGAAATTGCCTTCGAGCGACTGCCACTCCCGCCCCTGCCGGCCCTTCCCCGCATCCTGCGCAAGTGCGACCAGCCAGTCGCCCTCGATGGCACCGATGTCGGCCAGCAGGTCGGAATTGGTCGAGCCAGTCCGCTCGACAATGCGGATGCGGCTCAGAAGAGGCTTCCAGCGGCGTTGTCGGCCAGGCGGCCAAGCGGACCGATCAGGAAATAGCCGACGGGGCTGATGACCAGCGCCGACAGGAAGATCAGGGCGGTTTCGAGCGGGGCACGAACCTTGCCATAGGGTTCAGCCGGCGCGTCGAAGAACATGATCTTGACGATCTTCAGGTAATAATAAGCGCCGATCACGGCACCGAGGATGCCGACGACCGCCAGCGGGTAGTAGCCGGCGCCAACCGCTGCCCAGAAAACCAGCAGCTTCGGCCAGAAGCCGAAGAAGGGCGGGATGCCGGCCAAGCTGAACATGAAGAAGGCGATCGCCCAGGCGAGAGCCGGGCGGGTCTGCGATAGGCCGGACAGTGAGGCGAGCGTTTCGACGGGCTGACCATCAGCGGTGCGCATGCGCAGAACGCAGAGGAACGCTCCGAGCGTCATGACGACATAGATCGCCATGTAGAACAGGATGGCCGAAGCACCGGTCGCAGTTCCGGCGGCGAGGCCGATCAGCGCGAAGCCGACATTGTTGATCGACGAGTAAGCCAGCAGCCGCTTGATGTTGGTCTGGCCGTAAGCCGCGATGGCGCCGAGGAAGATCGAAGCCAAAGCCGCGAAGATGACGATCTGGCGCCAGGCATCCGTCGCCGGAGCCATGGCTTCCAGGCAGACGCGGGTAGAGAGCAAGACTGCCGCTGCCTTCGGCGCCGACGCGAAAAAGGCGGTGACCGGCGTCGGTGCGCCTTCGTAGACGTCCGGAGTCCACATGTGGAAAGGCACTGCGCTGATCTTGAAGGCAAGGCCCGCGAGCGTGAACACCAGGCCGAAGAGGAGCCCGATCGACGGCGTCGCATCGCGCGCGAATGCTGCGGCGACACCGGCGAACCCGGTCGTGCCGGTGAAGCCGTAAAGCAGTGAAATGCCGTAAAGCAGGATGCCGGAGGCCAGAGCGCCGAGAACGAAATATTTGAGGCCCGCTTCCGCCGAGCGCTCGTCCGTGCGGCGGTAGGAGGCGAGGACGTAGCTGGCGAGGCTCGACAGTTCGAGGCCGACATAGAGCGTCATCAGGCTCGTCGAGGAGACCATCACCGCCATGCCGACCGAGGCAAAGAGGATGAGCACTGGATATTCGGCGCCGTGCTCGGAGCCGCGCTCAAACCAGCCATGGGCGGCAACGATGGCCACCGCCGCGGACACGAAGCAGATGAGTTTGCCGAAGGCGCCGAAGCCGTCGGCGACGATCAGGCCGCCGAACAAGGCGCCGGCACTCTGCGGCTGTCCGAGCAGCGCGAAACAGGCCGCGATCAGGGCCGCGACCGAAGCCCAGGTCGTGACAGGGGTCATGCGGCGGCCGAGCGCCGCAACCATCATCAGCACAATGGCGCTGACGGTCAGGATCAGTTCGGGAAGGATGGCAGCCAGGTTCATTAGTGCGCCGCCCCTTCATGCGCGGTTGCGGCCGCTGGCTTGCCGGCGGTGAGCAGCGCATCGCCTGGCGGCGTAGCGCGCTCGACGCGTTCCAGCAGGCGGCCGATGTCGGCGCGCATCGGCTTCAGAAAGCTCTCTGGATAGATGCCCATCCAGAAGACGGATGCCGCAATCGGACCGAGCAACCACCATTCGCGGGCGCTGAGGTCGGGCATCGCGGCCGCGTCGGCGTGAACCAGCTTGCCGTAGCAAATGCGCCAGTAGAGGTAGAGCATGTAGGCGGCGCCAAGGATGATGCCGGTAGTGGCGACGATCGCCGCCCAGCTCGACACCTTGTAGGTGCCGACCAACGCCAGGAACTCGCCGACGAAATTGCTGGTGCCCGGCAGGCCGACGCTGGCCATGGTGAAAACCATGAACAGCAAGGCATAGGCCGGCATATTGTCGGAAAGGCCGCCGTAGCGCGCGATCTCGCGGGTGTGCAGGCGGTCGTAGATGACGCCGACGCAGAGGAAGAGCGCGCCCGACACAAGGCCGTGGCCGAGCATGACCATCATCGCGCCTTCGAGGCCCTGCCGGTTGAAGGCGAACAGGCCGAAGGTCACGAATGCCATGTGCGCGACGGACGAGTAAGCTATCAGCTTCTTCATGTCGCGCTGCGCCAAAGCGACGAGCGAGGTGTAGACCACCGCGACACCGCTCAGGATGAAGACGAGCGGGATGTAATATTCGGACGCTTCAGGGAACATCGGCAGCGAGAAGCGGATGAAGCCGTAGCCGCCCATCTTCAGCAACACGCCGGCCAGGATGACCGAGCCCGCGGTCGGCGCCTGGACGTGCGCATCGGGAAGCCAGGTGTGGACCGGCCACATCGGCATCTTCACCGCGAAGCTGGCGAAGAAGGCGAGCCATAGCCATTTCTGCGCGTCGAACGGGAAGTCGTAGGCCATCAGCTTCGGGATCGAGGTCGTCCCCGCCGTGCTGACCATGTAGATCATGGCGATCAGCATCAGCACCGAGCCGAAGAAGGTGTAGAGGAAGAACTTGTAGCTGGCCTTGATCCGCTCCGCGCCGCCCCAGATGCCAATGATCAGGAACATCGGGATGAGGCCGCCCTCGAAGAAGATGTAGAACAGCATCAGGTCCTGCGCACAGAAGACGCCGAGCATCAGCGCCTCCATCAGCAGGAAGGCGGCCATATATTCGGGCACCCGCTTCTCGATCGCGACCCAGCTGGCGCCGATGCAGATCGGCATCAGGAAGACCGACAGGATGATCAGCATCAAGGCGATGCCGTCGATGCCCAGAGCCCATGACGGAGTGATGCCGCCGGCGCCGAACTTCACAAGCTCGGTGAATTGCCATTGCGCACCTGACGGATCGAAAGCCGTCCAGAGGTAGATGCCTATGGCGAGGTCGATCAGGGTGGCGATGAGTGCGATCCAGCGCGCGCTGCTCGCGTTGACGAACAGGCAGAGCGCGCCGGCGATCAGCGGCACCGCGATCAAAATGGTCAGGATCGGCAGGCCCATCAACGCACCCACCAGAAGACCCAGCTCGCCGCGCCGATCAGGCCGAGCAACATGACCAACGCGTAGCTGTAGACATAGCCCGACTGCAGGCGGGTCGTGAGCTTGTTGCCGACACCGACGGCCACGGCCGCGCCGTGCGGGCCGAAGCGGTCGATCGTTCCCTCGTCGCCCTTCTTCCAGAGAAGATTGCCGAGCCACATGGCCGGACGGACGAAGATGGCGTCATAGAGCTCGTCGAAATACCATTTGTGGATCAAGAACCGGTGCAGGCTCGGGAATTGCGCGACGAAGGCCGCCGGCGCATCGGGCTTGGCGATGTAGTTGCGGTAGGCGATGGCGAGGCCGATCAGCATCACGGCCAGCGGCGTGTAAGTCACCCAGAAGGGAACTTCGTGGCTGGCATGGGCGAGATGCTCGCTGAACGCGACGCTGCCGCGCCAGAAGCCCTCACCGCCTTCAGCACCGACGAAATATTCGTGGAAGATCTGGCCGGCGAATACCGCACCGAGTGACAGCAGGACCAAAGGCACGAGGATCGTCCACGGGCTTTCGTGCGGGTGATAGCCGGCAGTGCCGGTCTTGGCGTGCACCTCGTGATCGTGGGCGCTGTCGTGGTCGGACGCCATCTCGCTCTGCTCTTCATGAACGTGGTGGACCGCGTGCTGGATATGCTCGCTGCCCGCCCAGCGCGGCTTGCCGAAAAAGGTCAGGAAGATGAGCCGCCAGCTGTAGAAGCTGGTCAGCAGCGCGGCGAACGCGCCGAGGTAGAAGGCGACGGTGCCGTGAACCGAACCGCTGGCGAAACTGGATTCGAGGATCGCGTCCTTCGACCAGAAGCCGGCGAAACCGATCCCGAAAATGCCGACCCCGGTGATTGCCAGCGTGCCCGCGACCATCGCCCAGAAGGTGATCGGGATTTCCTTCCTTAGCGCGCCGTAGAACCGCATGTCCTGCTCATGGTGCATGGCATGGATGACCGAGCCTGCGCCGAGGAACAGCAGGGCCTTGAAGAAGGCGTGCGTGAAGAGGTGGAACATGGCCGCGCCGTAAGCGCCGACGCCCGCGGCGAAGAACATGTAGCCGAGCTGCGAGCAGGTCGAATAAGCGATGACCCGCTTGATGTCGTTCTGCACCGTTCCGACGGTTGCCGCGAACAAGCAGGTCGCCGCGCCGACATAGGTGACGACGGTCATCGCCGTGTGGCTAGTCTCGAACATCGGCGACAGGCGGCACACCATGAAGACGCCGGCGGTGACCATGGTTGCGGCATGGATGAGCGCGCTAACCGGGGTCGGGCCTTCCATCGCGTCCGGAAGCCAGGTGTGGAGGCCGAGTTGGGCCGACTTGCCGCAGGCGCCGACGAACAGCAGCAAGCAAAGCAGGGTCATGGTGTCGACCCGCATGCCGGCAAAACCGATGGTCGATCCGGCCATGCCGGGCGCGGCGGCCAGGATTGCCGGGATCGAGACGGTACCGAACACCAGGAACGTGCCGAAGATGCCGAGGCTGAAGCCGAAATCGCCGACGCGGTTGACGACGAACGCCTTCAGCGCCGCCGCATTGGCCGAGGGCTTATGGTACCAGAAGCCGATGAGCAGGTAGGAGGCGAGGCCGACGCCTTCCCAGCCGAAGAACATCTGCACCAAGCTGTCGGCGGTCACCAGCATCAACATCGCGAAGCTGAACAGCGACAAGTAAGCGAAGAAGCGCGGCTGGCTGGGGTCTTCGGACATATAGCCCCAGCTGTAGAGGTGGACGAGCGACGAGACGGTCGTCACCACGACCAACATTACGGCCGTCAACGCGTCGACGCGCAGCGCCCAGTTCACATCGAGATCGCCTGACTGGATGAACTTAAGGACGTCGACGACCTGCGGCTGGGCATGCGCGCCGAGGAACTGGATGAAGATCGGCCAGGATAGGACCGCCCCGATCATCAGCGCGCCCGTCGTGACGACCTTTGAAGCAGTCTGGCCGATGACACGCCCACCGAGGCCCGCGATGATCGCCGCCAGCAAGGGCAGGAAGACGATGAGCTGGAGCTGGAGTTGCATGTCAGCCTCTCATCCGGTCGGCGTCGTCAACCGCGATCGAGCCGCGGCGGCGGAAGAAAATGACGAGGATCGCGAGGCCGATGGCCGCTTCTGCGGCGGCGACGGTCAGGACGAACATGGCGAAGACCTGGCCGGTCAGATCACCGAGGAAGGCGCTGAACGCGACGAGGTTGATGTTCACGGCGAGCAGGATCAGCTCGATCGCCATCAGCATCAGGATGATATTGCGGCGATTGAGGAAGATGCCGAGCACGCCGATCGTGAACAGGATCGCCGCCACGGTCAGGTAATGGTCGAGGCCGATCACAGCTTCACCCCCTGCCCCACGGCCGGCTGCTTGTTCTGGATGGCATCCTGCGGGCGGCGGTCGACCTGCTTCGAAATCTTCTGGCCGCGAACGTCACCGCGGCTGCGGTGCGTCAGGACGATGGCGCCGATCATCGCGACGAGCAGGATCAGGCCGGCGATTTCGAACGGGAACAGGAAGCGGCTGTACATCGCCTCGCCGAGCGCGACGATGTTCGGCTGGGCGGCTTCGGGCGGCTTGTCGGCGATGATCGAGCCAGCGCCGCGCGCATTGGCGGCGACGATGATCTCCGCCAGCAATACCAGCGCGATCAAGAGGCCGAACGGCAGGTTCCTGGTGAAGCCGGAGCGCAGCTGGGCGAAGTCGATGTCGAGCATCATGACGACGAACAGGAACAGCACTGCGACCGCGCCGACATAGACGATGACCAAAAGCAGGGCGATGAACTCCGCCCCCGTCATCAACATCAGGCCCGACGCGCTGAAGAAGGACACGATCAGCCAGAGCACGCTGTGCACCGGGTTGCGGGCGAAAATGACGAGCACCGCCGAGGCGATGGTCATGGCCGCGAAGAGGTAGAAGGAGATGACTGCGATCATGGGATGCGGGGCGCCTAGCGATACGCCGCATCGGCGGCAAGGGAAGCGGCAATTGCCTGTTCCCAGCGGTCGCCGTTGGCCAGCAGTTTCGCCTTGTCGTAGAGCAATTCCTCCCGCGTTTCGGTCGCGAATTCCAGGTTCGGCCCTTCGACGATGGCGTCGACCGGGCAGGCTTCCTGGCACAGGCCGCAATAGATGCACTTCACCATGTCGATGTCGTAGCGCGTGGTGCGGCGCGACCCGTCCTCGCGCGGCTCCGCCTCGATGGTGATGGCCTGCGCCGGGCAGATGGCTTCGCACAGCTTGCAGGCGATGCAGCGCTCTTCACCGTTCGGATAACGGCGGAGCGCATGCTCACCGCGGAAGCGGGGCGAGGTCGGCGCCTTCTCGAACGGGTAATTGATGGTCGCCTTGGGCTTGAAGAAATACTTCAAGGTCAGCGCATGCGCCTTGACGAATTCCCACAGGGTGAAGGCCTTGATTGTGCGCGCGATCATGCGGCGGCTCCATAGCGCCAGAACATCAGCCAGCCCGAGATGAGGACAACGAACAGCAGGCTGAGCGGCAGGAAGATCTTCCAGCCGAGCCGCATCAGCTGGTCGTAGCGGTACCTCGGTACGGTCGCCTTCACCCAGCTGAAGCAGAAGAAGAAGAAGCCCATCTTGAGGAACAGCCAGAGGATGCCCGGGATCCAGTAGAGGAAGCCGATGTCGAGTGGCGGCAGGAACCCGCCCCAGAAGAGGATGGCGTTCAGCGCGCACATCAGGATGACGTTGCCATATTCGCCGAGCCAGAAGAGCGCGAAGCTCATCGACGAATATTCGGTCTGGTGGCCGGCGACGAGCTCGCTCTCCGCCTCGACCAGGTCGAACGGCGTGCGGAAGGTTTCGGCCATCGAGCTGATGAAGAAGACCACCGCCATCGGGAACAGCAGGGGGTTGAACCCGTAGCCGCTGAAAATGCCGAGGACATTGCCCTTCTGGGCCATGACGATGTCGGTCAGGTTGAAGCTGTTGGCGTAGAGAACGACGCAGATCAGGACGAAGCCGATTGAGACTTCGTAACTGACCATCTGCGCGGCCGCGCGAATGGCAGCGAAGAACGGGTATTTGGAGTTGGACGACCAGCCGGCGAGGATGACGCCGTAAACGCCGAGCGACGACGCCGCGAGGACATAGAGCATGCCGACGTTGATGTCGGCGAGGACGACGCCGATGTCGAACGGCACCACCGCCCAGACGATCAGCGCCACCGTGAAAGTGATGATCGGTGCGATCAGGAACATCGCCTTGTTGGCGCTGCTCGGGATGATGGTTTCCTTGAGGAAGACCTTCAGGCCGTCGGCGAAGCTTTGCAGCAAACCCCACGGCCCGACGACATTGGGGCCGCGACGCAACGCGATGGCTGCCCAGATCTTGCGGTCGGCATAGATGATCATCGCCACCGCCAGCATCAGCGGCAAAGCGATGACGAGGATGCCAATGAGCATGGAGAAGAACCACGCCCATTCGTGAGTTGCGCCCCAGGACTGGAAGAGCGCCGTCATTCGGCGGCCTCCAGGAATGACTGACCGTGCACCAGCTCTTCAGAGCAACGCTGCATGGTCGGGCTGGCGCGGCAGATGGCGTTGGTCAGGTAGAAGTCCTTGATCGCGTAACCGACCGGACCTTCCGCCTTGGCGTCGAGCTTCGGGGCGCTCCACTTCCAGTCGATGACGCCGTCGGTGCCCAGTTCGGGATGATCGGCGACCATCGCGGCGCGCAACTGGTCAAAGCGGTCGAACGGCAGCGGCTTGCCGGTGAGGTCGGAAACGGCGCGGAAGATCGTCCAGTCCTCGCGGGCGTCGCCCGGCGGGAAGGTGGCGCGCTCGCCGCGCTGCACCCGGCCCTCGATATTGACGTAGGTGCCGTGCTTCTCGCTCCAGGCGGCGGCCGGGAGGACGAGATCGGCCTGCTTGGCGCCCTTGTCGCCATGGTGGCCGACATAGACTTTGAAAGCCTTGTCGAACTTGCCGTCCGGAACCTCATCGGCACCGAGCAGCAGGACGAGCTCGGGCTTGGCGGCCTCGATATCGGCGATGCCGCCCTTCTGGGCGTAGCCGAGGATCAGGCCAGCCATGCGCGCCGCCGAAATATGCAGCGTATTGAAGCCGTTCCACCCGGTCTTGATGAACGGACCTGAGGCCTTCAGCGCCGCCCCGAGTGCCCCTTTGCCCAGGGCGCCGGGGCCGACGATCATCACCGGCCGCTCGGCCTTGGCGATGGCGTCGGCGGCCTCCTTCGGCAGTTTGCCGATCAGCTTCAGATCGTCGCCGAGCCAGGTGACCGGGAAGGCGAGGTCGGCGACCGGGCCGATGGCGAAGACCTTGGCGCCCTTGCGCGCCGCCTTGCGGAGGCGCGTGTTGACCAGCGGCGCTTCCCAGCGCGGGTTGGAGCCCACCAGCAGGATCGCATCGGCATTTTCCAGGTCGGCGATCGGCGTGTTGAAGCGCAATGCCGACAGGCTGGAGACGTCATAGTCGAGGCCGGTCTGGCGACCTTCGAGCAATTTAGACCCCTGCCCCGCCAGCAGCTTCTTGGCCGCATACATGGTCTCGGCGTCGAGCAGGTCGCCGGCGATGGCCGCGACCTTCTTGCCCGCCGATTTCAATTGCTTGGCAAAGGCTTCCAGCGCCTCGTTCCAGGTGGCGGCGCGGAGCTTGCCATTCTCGCGAATCCACGGCCGGTCGAGCCGGTTACGGACGAGCGCGTCGACGTGGTGCCGAGTCTTGTCGTGGATCCACTCCTCGTTCACCGCGTCATTGGTGCGCGGCAGGATGCGCATCACCTGGCGCTGGCGAACGTCGAGACGGATGTTGGAACCGACCGCATCCATGACGTCGATCGCGGGCACCTTGCGGAGCTCCCATGGGCGGCTCTCGAAGCTCTGCGGCCGCTGCAGCAAGGCGCCGACCGGGCAGATGTCGGCGAGGTTGCCCGAAAGCTCGCTGGTCAAAGCGCGCTCCAGGTAGCTCGTGATCTGGCTGTCCTCGCCACGGTACAGCATGCCGATTTCCGGCGTGCCGGCGACTTCGTCGGCGAAGCGGATGCAGCGCGTGCACTGGATGCAGCGGGTCATCGAGGTCTTGATGACCGGGCCCATATATTTGTCTTCGACCGCGCGCTTGTTCTCGTCGTAGCGGGAATAGCTGCGGCCATAGGCCATGGCCTGGTCCTGCAGGTCGCACTCGCCGCCCTGGTCGCAGATCGGGCAATCGAGCGGGTGGTTGATGAGCAGGAACTCCATCACCCCTTCGCGTGCCTTCTTGACCATGGCCGTGTCGGTCTTGATCGTCTGGCCGTCGGCGGCCGGCAGCGCGCAGCTCGCCTGCGGCTTGGGCGGCCCCGGCGCGACCTCGACCAGGCACATGCGGCAATTGCCGGCGATGCTCAGCCGCTCGTGGTAGCAGAAGCGCGGGATTTCCTTCCCCGCCAGTTCGCAAGCCTGGAGGACGGTCGCGCCCTGCGGGACCTCGATCTCGACGCCGTCGACGGTGACTTTAGGCATTATTCGGCTGCCTCGAGAGTTTCATTGCCACGCTCCGCGATGCGGCGCTCGAGTTCGGGGCGGAAGTGGCGGATCAGGCCCTGGATCGGCCAGGCGGCGGCGTCGCCCAATGCGCAGATCGTGTGGCCTTCGACTTGCTTGGTAACGTCGAGCAGGCGATCGATCGTCGCGGACGTCGCATCGCCTTCGCGGAGGCGCTCCATGGTGCGCCACATCCAGCCGGTGCCTTCGCGGCACGGCGTGCACTGGCCGCAGCTCTCGTGCTTGTAGAAATACGAAATGCGGCTGATCGCGCGGACGATGTCGGTCGACTTGTCCATGACGATGACGGCGGCGGTGCCGAGGCCGGAGCCGAGCTCCTTCAAGCCGTCGAAGTCCATCGGCGCGTCCATGATTTGCGCCGCCGGAACCAGCGGTACCGAGGAGCCGCCGGGGATGACGGCGAGGAGGTTGTCCCATCCGCCGCGGATGCCGCCGGCGTGGATGTCGATGAGCTCGCGGAAGCTGATCGACATGCTCTCTTCAACGACGCACGGCTTGTTCACGTGGCCGCTGATCTGGAAGAGCTTGGTACCCTCGTTCTTCTCGCGCCCGAAGCCGGCGAACCAGGCCGCGCCACGGCGCAGGATGGTCGGGACGACGGCGATACTCTCGACATTGTTGACTGTGGTCGGGCAGCCATAGAGGCCGGCGCCGGCCGGGAACGGCGGCTTCAGGCGCGGCTTGCCCTGCTTGCCCTCCAGGCTTTCGAGCATCGCCGTCTCTTCGCCGCAGATATAAGCGCCGGCGCCGCGGTGGACGAAGAGGTCGAAGTCGTAGCCGGAACCGGCCGCGTTCTTGCCGAGTAGGCCGGCGGAATAGGCCTCGGCGACCGCTTTCTCGAGCGCCTGAGTCTCGCGGATGAACTCGCCGCGCACATAAATGTAGCCGGCGCGGGCGCGCATGGCGAAACCGGCGATCAGCGCGCCTTCGACCAATTTGTGCGGGTCGTGGCGCAGGATCTCGCGATCCTTGCAGCTTCCCGGTTCGGACTCGTCGGCGTTGATGACCAGGAAGTTTGGTTTGCCGGGCTTGGGCTCCCTGGGCATAAAGCTCCACTTGAGGCCCGTCGGGAAACCGGCGCCGCCGCGGCCGCGAAGCCCGGACGCCTTGATGATCTCGATGATCTGGTCCTGGCCGATCTTCATCAAATCGGCGGTCTTGTCCCAATCGCCGCGCGCTTGCGCCGCCTTCAGGTCTGCCGACTGATAGCCGTAGACGTTGGTGAAGATGCGATCCTTGTCGCTGAGGGGCGTGACGCTACCCATTGCGCGGCCCCTCCAGAAGCTTGACGCCGCCATAGACAACGAGCCCGGCAACTGCGAGGCCGACCAGCAGGCCGAGGATTGCGCCGATGATCTTGATGGCGATGAGGATGATGATGATCGCCACGACGGCTTTGAGGATGTCCTTCATCGGGCAGCCTCCCCAAGCATCCGCTCGTGCTGAGCGAAGTCGAAGCGCGCTG
Source organism: Sphingomonas alba (assembly GCF_023516555.1). GTDB lineage: Bacteria > Pseudomonadota > Alphaproteobacteria > Sphingomonadales > Sphingomonadaceae > Sphingomicrobium > Sphingomicrobium album. The sequence continues at coordinate 86,905 of NZ_JAMGBD010000001.1, read as the reverse complement.
CACGGCCGTCGAGCATGCGCCCTTCGACAAGCTCAGGACGAACGGATTGCTGGGGGCAATCCGAGAGGCCGAGCTCAGGACGAGCGAGGTTATGGCTCTGCATGCTGGTCACCACTGCCCCCGATAGTCGTAATTGCGCTCGGCCATTTTCTTGAGCGTGGTCGGGCCGCCTTCGGGGGCGCTGGTCTGGCGCTCGATCTGCGGGCCGGGTTTGGGCTGTTTGCCCTCGGCCAGCGCGTCGAGGATCGCGCCCATGCTCGCCTCGGTCAGGTCCTCGAAATTGTCGTCGTTGATCTGGACCATTGGCGCATTGGCGCAGACGCCGAGGCACTCGACCTCGGTCAAAGTGAAGAGGCCGTCCTTGGTCGTGTGGCCCTTCTTGAGGCCGCGCTTGTAACAGGCGGACAGCACGTCGTCCGAACCGCGCAGCATGCAGGGCGTCGTGCCGCACACCTGGACGTGGAATTTCCCGACCGGAGCCAGGTTGAACATCGTGTAGAAAGTCGCGACCTCGGTCACCGCGACCGGCGGCATCTTCAGTTCGCGGGCGATGAATTCCTGCACCGGAATCGGCAGCCAGCCCTGCGTGCCCGTCTCTTCGCCAACCTGGCGCTGGGCGAGGTCGAGCAGGGGGATGACTGCCGACTGCTGGCGGCCTTCCGGATATTTGGCGATGGCCGCGGCGGCCGCCTTGGCGTTCGCCTCGGTCCAGGCGAAACCGCCCCAGCGCTCGCGCAGCTCCGGCGTGTCGGGATGGAGGAGGCGCTCAGCCATTCTGGCTGTCCCTAACAAATTCAGTTTTGGTGGCTTTAGAAGCGAGCCAACGGGATGCCAGACTCGCAATAACCAAGACTAGACCACCGTCACGCATATCGTCCGCAATCGCGTCTACCCCCGCATCGCGCAACATGAAGACGGCGAGCATCAACCCGGCTGCCATGCCGATGAGCCAATCCGGCAAGCTTCGAAGGATCGCCTTCACCGATCACACTCCCCGAAGACGACGTCGATGGCGGAGAGGACGGCGGTGGTGTCGGCCAGCATGTGGCCCTTCATCATGAAATCCATGGCCTGCAGATGCGAGAAAGCGGTCGGGCGGATCTTGCAGCGGTAGGGCTTGTTGGTGCCGTCGGCGACGAGATAGACGCCGAACTCGCCCTTGGGGCTTTCCGTCGCGACGTAAACCTCGCCGGCGGGCACGTGATAGCCCTCGGTGTAAAGCTTGAAGTGGTGGATCAGCGCTTCCATCGACTGCTTCATCTCGCCGCGCGAAGGCGGGAAGACCTTGCGGTCGAGCGTGCCGATCGGGCCTGACGGCATTTCCTTCAGGCACTGGCGCATGATCTTCGCCGACTGCCGAACCTCTTCGACGCGGACCATGAAGCGGTCGTAGCAATCGCCCTTGGTGCCGACCGGGATGTCGAAATCCATCCGGTCATAGACTTCGTACGGCTGCGAGCGGCGGATGTCCCACGGCACGCCCGCGGCGCGGATCATCGGGCCGGAGAAGCCCCAGGCGATGGCGTCTTCCCTGGTGACGGTGCCGATATCGACGTTGCGCTGCTTGAAGATGCGGTTGTCGGCGACGAGGCTGATCGCGTCCTCGACCAGGTGCAGGCGGTTGTCGAGCCAGTCGCCCATGTCTGCCAGCACCTTTTCCGGGATGTCCTGGTGGACACCGCCGACGCGGAAGTAATTGGCGTGCATGCGGGCGCCGGACACGCGTTCGTAGAAGACCAGAGTGTCTTCGCGGACTTCGAACAGCCACAGGTTCGGCGTCATGGCGCCAACGTCCATGATGTGGCTGCCGAGGTTCAGCATGTGGTTGGAGATGCGCGTCAGCTCCGCCATCAATGTGCGGATGTACTGGGCGCGGATCGGCACCTCGAGGCCCATCAGCTTTTCGACCGCGAGCACGTAGCTATGCTCCATGCACATCGGCGAGCAGTAATCGAGCCGGTCGAAGTAAGGCAGCGCCTGGGCGTAGGTCTTGTACTCGATCAGCTTTTCGGTGCCGCGATGGAGCAGGCCGACATGCGGGTCGACGCGCTCGACGATCTCGCCGTCCAGTTCCATGATCAGGCGCAGCACGCCGTGGGCGGCCGGGTGCTGCGGGCCGAAGTTGATCGTGTAGTTGCTGACCGTCTGGTCGCCAGCGGTTGGCTTGTCGCCCGGCGCGCCGCCGACCATGACATCGAGGGTCTGGGTCATTTCTTGGCCCTCGGCTTCGTCGGCGCCTTAGCCTTGGGCGCGGCCTTGCTCTTCTTCGCGGCCGCCTTGTTGGCCTCTGCGCCCGCACCAGTGTCAGCGGGCTTCTCGGTGGTCTTCGGCGTCTCCGCCGGCGTCTTCGAGTTGGGCGTCCTAGCCCCCACGTTCGCCTTAACCGGCGACGGCGCGCCCGGTTCTTCCGGGGTCGCCTTCTCGTCGCCCGGCAAGCGATATTCCGCGCCTTCCCACGGCATCAGGAAGTCGAAGGTGCGGAAGTCCTGGGCCAGGCTCACGGGTTCATAGACGACACGCTTCTCGGCCTCCGAGTAACGCAGCTCGACATAGCCCGTCAGCGGGAAGTCCTTGCGCTGAGGGAAGCCCTCGAAACCGTAATCTGTGAGGATGCGGCGCAGGTCCGGATTGCCGGCGAAGCCGACGCCGTACATGTCGTAAACTTCGCGCTCCAGCCAGCCGGCGACCGGCCACAGGCCAGTGACGCTCGGCACCGGCGTCTTCTCGTCGGTCGAGACGTGGATGTGCAGGCGGTGGTTCTTGGTCAGCGACAGGAGGCAGTAGACCACCTCGAACCGCTCCGGACGCTCAGGGTAGTCGACCCCGGCAATCTCCATGAGCTGCTGATACTCATGCTCATCGCGGAGCGAGCGCATGACCTCGACCAAATCGTCGCGGTCTACGTCGAACGCCGTTTCGACGCCCTCATGACGACGGGCGCGCGAAAGGTTCGCCAGCGATGCCGGCTCGTCCGCATAGGTCGGGACATGGTTGGCGAGGGAGACGGCCATCAGCGCTCGATCGTCCCTTCGCGGCGGATTTTCCGCTGAAGCTGCATGATGCCGTAGAGCAGGGCTTCGGCGGTCGGCGGGCAGCCGGGGACATAGATGTCGACGGGCACAATGCGGTCGCAGCCGCGAACCACCGAATAGCTGTAATGATAGTAGCCGCCGCCATTGGCGCAGCTGCCCATGGAGATGACGTAGCGCGGTTCCGACATCTGGTCGTAAACCGTCCGCAGCGCCGGGGCCATCTTGTTGCAGAGCGTGCCGGCGACGATCATCACGTCCGACTGGCGCGGCGATGCGCGCGGCGCGGCCCCGAAACGCTCCAGGTCGTAGCGCGGCATGTTGACGTGGATCATCTCGACCGCGCAGCAGGCAAGGCCGAAGGTCATCCACCAAAGCGAGCCGGTGCGCGCCCAGGTGAAAAGATCCTCGGTGGTCGTGACCAGGAAGCCCTTTTCATCGAGCTCGCGGCGCATCTCCTCGAAGCGCTGCATCTCCGGCCCGCCGGGCACGAGGCCGGCGGCGCGGGCGAGCTCCTCCTCTGTCGGCGCCGGATTCGCCTTGGGATCCAGCATCACTCCCATTCGAGCGCACCCTTCTTCCAGGCATAGGCAAGGCCAAGCGCGAGTTCGGCGAGGAACACGACCATGGCGATCCAGCCGGTCCAACCGGTTTCCTTGAGCGACACCGCCCACGGGAACAGGAACGCCGCCTCAAGGTCGAAGACGATGAAGAGGATGGCGACCAGGTAGAAGCGGACGTCGAACTGGCTGCGGCTGTCCTCGAACGCCGGGAAGCCGCATTCATATTCGGCAAGCTTCGCCGGGTCAGGCCGGTGCGTGCCCGTCAACCGACTGACCAGCATGGGCAACACGACGAACGCCGTCGACAACGCCAATGCGATGGCGATGAACATGAGGATCGGCAGGTATCCGGCGGCAACGCTGGCCAAAGGAGAACTCCCAACGGGGCGAAAGATGGCGGGGCTTTAGGACAGGGAAGTGAGGCTCGCAACCACCTGAAAGGGCGAATTGGCCCTATCTCAGGGCGCCTGCCACCAGCTTGTGCAATTTGCTGTGCAATTCGCCGTTGGCCGCGAGATATTCGCGGCGTTCGAAGCTGCGGTCGGAACCGCGGTAATCGGTGATGAAGCCGCCCGCTTCCTTGACGAGGATAAGGCCCGCCGCCGTGTCCCAGGGGTCGAGGTCGTCTTCCCAGAATCCGTCGATGCGGCCGGCGGCGACCCAGGCAAGGTCGAGCGTCGCGGCACCGAAGCGGCGGACACCCGCAACTTCCGGCGCGATGGCGTTGTAGATCTTCGCCCAGCTCTCGCTTTTGCCGCGGCCAAGGTGCGGCATGCCGGTGCCGATCAAGGCCTCGTCGAGATAGCGCCGCGAGGAGACGCGCAGGCGGCGGTCCTGAAGCCAGGCGCCCCTGCCCTTTTCCGCCCAATAGGTCTCGTCCGTCAGCGGCTGGTAGACCATGCCATGGCTGATCTCGCCGCGGCCATCGGGCTTCCTCTCCTCGACCGCGATCGAGACAGCGAAGTGCGGGATGCCGTGCAGGAAGTTGGTCGTGCCGTCGATCGGATCGACGATCCAGCGCGGCTTGTTCGGATCGCCGGCAACCTCGCCGCCTTCTTCCAGCAGCAGGCCCCAATCCGGCCGCGCATTTCGCAATTCCTCGACGATTGTCGCCTCGGCGCGCTTGTCCGCCATCGAGACGAAGTCGCCCGGCCCCTTCTTCGACACCTGTAGCTGCTCGACCTCGCCGAAGTCGCGGCGAAGGCGCGGCGCCGCCTTGCGGACGGCGCGCTGCATGACGGTGATGAGGCCGGAGTGGGAGACCATTAGTCGGCGCGGCGGACGTAGGTTTTTTCGTAGACGTCCACGACGATGCGCGTGCCGCTGGTGATGTGCGGCGGCACCATGACGCGAACGCCATTGTCGAGCATGGCCGGCTTGTAGGACGAGCTTGCAGTCTGGCCCTTCACGACGGCATCCGCCTCGACGATGGTCGCTTCGATCGTGTCGGGAAGCTGGACCGAGATCGGACGCTCCTCGTGAAGCTCCATGATGACGTCCATGCCGTCCTGAAGGAAGGCGGCGGGTTCGCCGATCAGATCTTCGGGAAGCGAGACCTGCTCGTAGGTTTCCTTGTCCATGAACACGAGCATGTCGCCATCATGGTAGAGGAACTGGAAGTCCTTGGTGTCGAGACGGATGCGCTCAACCGTCTCGGCGGAACGGAAACGGACGTTGTTCTTGCGGCCGTCGATCAGATTCTTGAGCTCGACCTGCATATAGGCGCCGCCCTTGCCCGGCTGCGTGTGCTGGATCTTCACCGCCCGCCAGATGCCGCCTTCATATTCGATGATGTTGCCGGGACGGATGTCCACGCCGCTGATCTTCATTGGAAACCTATGGAATGTGAGAAAAAGCCGGCGCGGCCTTAGCGGCTGACCGGTTTGGCGGCAAGGAGCGGATAGGGATTGATCGCTGTCCCCTGCCACCAGCGCTCGCCCGGCTCCATCCGGTTGATGGCGAAATGCAGATGCGGGCCATCGGGATTGGCGTTGCCGGAATGACCTACGAAACCCACTGGGGCACCGCGCAGCAGGTGCTGCCCCTCATGAAGGCCGGGCGCGTACGCGCTGAGGTGAGCATAATAATACATCCAGCGGCGGTCTTCGGAGCGGACATAGACGGTCGTACCGCCGCCGCCGTTGCTGAAGAACAGCTTCTCAACAGTTCCTGGTGCAGCTGAAACGACCGGCCGGCCTTCGGGGGCCATGATGTCGATCGCGTCGTGGCTACGGGCGCCGCCGGCCCGCGCCTGGGTGTATGTGTCGGTTAGCTCGCCCGGCTTCACGCCGACGACCGGAAGCGCGAGGCCGGCCGGGCCGACGGTCACTCCCTCGGCGATTGTGACCGGGGGCTCTTTCGCAGGATCGACCGTCGTTTTCTCACCCGCAAGTGCGACCAGCGGCGCGTTGCTGACATTATAATAGAAGATCCAGAAGGCGCTGGTCAGCACCGCCGTGACCAGGATTGTGCCAAGCGTCCTGACCATCAGGCCTGGAACACCCTCATGAACGGCAGCTTCGTCATCCGCGACACACTCCATCCAAATTCACCGCTTGAGGCTGAACGATGGATCGGGCCGGCGGTTTCCGCGCCCGAACTCTCAGAGAGTTGCGTGCCTTGGCTTTTCGACATCGGCAGAGCGGATCGTTCCCCGGGCTCCGGCCAGGAGGGCAAGGCACACGGCAAGGACCGCAGTGATCGCCGAAGTCCGCAACGGGAAATCGAACAGGCTATGTAGCAGGATTGCCGCCGAAGCGATCGAAGCCGCTTTCTGTTCGATAGTTGCGCCCGATGACATCCACGCTTCGCGGGAACGATTTGCCCACCAGATGAGGAAGGCCACGACCAGCAAGAGTGCCGGAACGCCGCCTTCGACAGCGATCTCAAGATAGTCATTATGGGCATGGTTGACGTAAAAACGGTCAACTGACCCGGCATCTTCGTAGCGACGATAAGCTTCCTGGAAAGTGCCGAATCCCCAGCCTGTCAGCGCCTGACCTTGGACTGCGGCCGCGCTCGTCGCCCAAAACTGTTTCCGAGTCTCGACCGACGCACTGGTTCCCCATCCAGGCAGCCGGTCGCCCGCGACGACCAAAGTACCTGCAGCGATTACAATCAAAGCGAAGATGGCCAGAAATCCTTGGCGAATGCGGGTCTTGCCGAGGCGCATTGGAATCAAGATGGTTGCCGCCAGAACGGGCGGGCCCAGCAGGAGGAAGGCTGCAGATTGGCACATGAGAATGCCGACCAGCAGCACTGCGGCGGCCGCAGCTGAGACGAGAAAAATCGCCGATCGTTGTTGGCGGTCCTTGGCGGCGCGCCATCTGCCAATAGCGACTGCGCTGAATATCGGGATGGCGACAAGCAGCAATGTCGCAAAATGATTGGCGTTGGCGAAGGCACCCACAGCGACACCGAGGTTGGTCACCTCATAGAAGTACCATTCGGTGCCGCTTCGGACCTGGAGGAGGCCCAGCAAAATCGAAGTCGCGGCTCCAGCCAGTAACGCCATGAACATCGTTTCTGCCCGCCAGGCGCGTAATCGCAGCATGGCAATAAGAAGGGACAACGGGGGCAGCAGGGTCAGCGCGGCAGCGATGGTATCATAAGGCGACAGGCTCAAAGGCATCCACGGTTGCTGCATTCCGAGGAGGTCGAACCCACGCGCGACGAGTTCGCGTCCCGGGATCTTCGTCCATAAGTCCGGCGGCATCGGAACCAGCTGAATGGCGAACAGCGCTCCGAGAACCGCGACGATAAGCAACAGACGCCGGCCAGCAGGCTGAATTGCAGGCGGATCGCGCGACAAGAAAGCCCAAACAAGGAGACCGACTGCCGAGAGCTGCAACAAGGCGTTTGCCCAAACGCCGCGAGAACTGCCGCCGAGCAGGAGGCAGAGGAAAAGGTAGGACGGAAGAATGGCGAACTTCAGCCTGCTCACCGCGGAGCCTCAGCATCCAGACGCAGACCAGAAATGATCACTTCCGTCGTTCGCGGAACATCTCCGGCAACGCCCGCGAGTTCGAGCCTTGCCGCCAGGCAGGTTTCCGGAACGGCAAATATCACCTCAACCGGACCGGGCTTTAAAGGAACTTCGGCGAGGGCCGTCTCACCCGGCAAACACCGAACCGCCCAGCGTATTGCTGTCGCATCGCCGCTATCCACGTTTACTTTCATCGCCAGTTTGTAGGTCGCTGGACGCAGCAGCATGATCTGGTGAACAAGAGTTGCAGGGGCGCGGCCGTAATAGAGAAGGTCGAGCCCGCCTTTGCCGTCGGCTTCGGCCACGCCCTCGGGCGTTTCCGCGTAGCTCCAATTGAATGGTGCAGGCGCCGGCAATTTCGCGAAAGCCGCATTGTACAACCCGGAGCGCATCGGAACTCCCGTCAAGCGGCTCCAACTCACATAGGCCTTCGCATATTGGCCCGTCGCAGTGAGGCGGGTTAGAAGGGTTTCGCGCCAGTCGGGCTCGGGGCGGCGAAGATTGGTTGCCAGTGCCATCACCAGGTCAGCATTGGCGGGATCGACTGCCAGAATGGACAGTACCGGCGCTTCGGTTTGCGGCCGCAACCGGAAATAATCGCGCATCTGCGGTATGGCGCCCGGTGTTTTTGCATAAGCCACCAACGCCGGAAGGAAGGCCTCAAGGCCTCGCGACTGCAGGCCGACGAGCACCTGCATTTCAATCAGTCCCTGGGTCATTCGACCCGTGCGGAAATAGCGATCTGCCAACAGGAAGCGGGAAGCGCGCGAGCGGGGATCGCGGGACCGCGCTTCAGTCAGGAATGTTTCGGAGACGGCTCCTCGTCCCTGGGTTTCAGCGATCGCACCACGGATAACGAACGGATCTGGCGACAAAGGTGCGCGGGTCGCAATTTGCCGAGCGTCTTCAATGACACTTGCAGGGGGGAGTCGACCATGTGCAGCGGCCACGGCGATATCGAATAGAACCCGGTCCGTCACAACGGCAGGATGCGAAGGCCATAGCTTCTGAGCCAGAGCGGGATACCGCTCATGCTCAGCGGCGGCGGCATTTCTGATAATCTGGAAGGACAATAAGGCTGCACACACCGCTACTGCGGCGATTGCCGCCGCGCCCCTTGGCTTTCTGCCCCCCCGCGCCGCCATCAACTCTCCGGCTGGTGCGAGATCATGACGATCTCGTTCTTCGGCTCATCGATACGCTTGTAGCCGTAACGATAGGAACGATAACCGTAGTGGCTGCCTTCGTCCGTCGACTTTGTGAGTGCGACGCCGACGATCTTGGCGCCTGATGCCTGCACCCGATCGGCCGCGTCACGCGCGGCGCGAGTTTTCGTCCTGCCGGATTCAACGACCATCATGACATCGCCCACGACGGCCGCGAGCAGCGTCGCATCCGCGAGGCCTATGACCGGCGGCCCATCAATGACGATCCGATCGAAGTGCTCGCTGGCCTCGCGCAAGACTTCCTTGAACCTGCCGGTTGCAAGGAGGTCCGCTGGGTTGGGTGGAGTCGGCCCGCACGGCAGCAGCCAGAGATTCTCGAACTGGGTCTCAAGGATATGGCCACGGACCGGCTCATCGTTGGTGAGCAATTTGGTCAGGCCCTGGCGATCGGAAGCACCACGGAACGCTGGGCGCCGCAGGTCGGCATCGATCAGCAAGACAGATTCGCCGCGGCGAGAGTAATTCTGCGCAAGTGCGAAGGCCGAAGAAGACTTGCCCTCAGCGGGCTCGGTACTCGTAATGAGCATCGATTTCGGAGCACCATGCTCCGTACTGAACCGAAGTGCGGCCAAGATCGCGGAATAGGCTTCCGAGACCGGTGAGGCGGGATCCTTGAGGTCCTCGACAACGCTGCCCTTGCCGCGCTGGCGCGGGACGACGCCGAGGCAGGCGAGGTCAAGCTTGGAGCGGACATCCTCGCGGGTCTTGATGGTGTCGTGGAGGAATTCGAGGCCGAGGGCTCCCGCGACCCCCGCAAGCAGGCCGAGCCCCAGTCCCGCCAAAAGGTTGTAGAGAAGGTTGGGCTTGAATGGCCCAGGTGGAACTTCAGCCCGGTCGACGATTGAAACGGGGGATGCGCCAACGCCGCCGGCGACGCCAATCTGCTTATAGCGCTGCAGCAGCGCGTCATAGAGACCCCGGTTGGTGTCCACGTCGCGTTGCAAAATGTTGTAGCGAATGCTGCGGCCGCGCAGATCGAGCACTGAGCCCTTGAGCGAAGCGACCCTGCCCTGGAGCGCCCGCTCGGCGGACGCGGCGGCGCGATACTCGGCAAGAAGCGTATTGGCACGTCCACCCGCGGCGACCCCGCCCTCACGCGCAATCTGTCGGTCAAGCTCGTCGATGCGGGAGCGAAGGCTGAGCATATCCGGATGATCCGGCTTCATCAGCGTTCTCTTCTCCTGGTATTCGGCCTCGAGCGAGGCGCGTGCCTGGCGAAGGGCGCTCGTATCCTGCGCGGCGTCGGCGGCGCCCGCGATTTGCGCCTGTCGATAGTTGCCCTCGGCCAAGACGCGCCGAGCCGTCGCATCCGCGAGTGCCTTGTTCAGGCTGACAAGGGATTCGCCCTGAAGCGACGAGGCATCGCCGCCAGCTGAGCCAGGCTCGCCAGTCGCCGTGTTGATAATACCCTCCGCCTGGGCATAGGCGACCAGTTCACGCTCGGACTTCTCGAGATCGCCACGAGTCTTGGCGATCTGTTGCTGCAGGAATCGCCGTGCATAGGCGGATGCATCGTACCGTCGCTGTAACCCGGAATCGATGAAGCTGTCGGCAATTCCGTTGGCGATCCGTGCGGCCAACTGAGGCGACGGCGACACATAGCTGTAACTGACCAATTGCCCACTCTCCGGGACTTCCACTTTCAGGCCGCTTTGGACAACCGTGGCGGCGATCTTCATCCGCGTCGCGGCGTCTCCCTGGGTGCCGACGACGTTGGGATCGGCGGCGAGGTTGAGGTCCTGGGCAACGCGCTCGGCCAGGCTTCGGCTTCGGATCAACCCCACCTGGGTGTTGAGGATGTCCCAGCTATCGGTGGACGGACCGGCGTTCTCCCGCTTGTTCTCGTCCATTACCTCGACGTTGGGCGGATTCACTTCAAGGATAACGTCCGCCCGGTAGAGCGGCTTGGTCATCAGGGTCACGATCACGGCGAAGACCAGGCCGGCAACAACGGCGCCGAGAATCAACCAACGATGTTCCCGCAGAATCCTGACAATGGATGCGAAATCGAGCGAACGCTCCGACTGCGCCGGCTGCCAGTGCAGGCCATGACCGCGGGTCGGCGAGAACGGGTCGACGAGCGCCTGGCGCTCGCCGGGCGTCAGGGCAACATCGTTACCCATGGGCCATTCCTGATCGACGCATCATTCTGCCTTGCCTCGCTAGAACGGCTGGAAAAGCGACAGGATGGGCAGCGCGTTCAGAATCTGGCGCTGCGCTGCCTTCGTCGCCGAGCCGTCGACGACAATGATGTCACCCGCATAGATTGGCGGATCCGGGGCCTCGCCGCGGCGGATGCTGGTGAGATCGAATGCGGCCGCTTGCCGCTGCCCGCTGATCTGGCGGAAGATAGCAACGCGACGCGGATTGCCGTTTTCGCTGACACCGCCCGCACCGGCGATTGCCTGGATCAGTGTGGTCGGGCCGTTGATGGCATAGGTTCCTGACTTGCCGACCGAGCCGTCCACTGTGACGCTGCGGCGAGTGGACGACTTGATGCCTACGCTGACGTCCGGATTCTCGAGGTATTTCTCGCCAAGCTTGGCTGTCAGGCGCTGATCGAGCTGAGCGGTGGTCAAATCGATGGCGGATACCTCACCGATCAGTGGCATGGATATCTTGCCAGTGAGATCGACTTCGTAATCACCGGTGAGATCCGCCATCTTGAAGACGCGTACACTGATGACGTCCAGCGGTGCGATGCGGTAATTTTCTTCCAGCGGCACGACCTTGGGTGCGTCGGGAAGCCCGAAAGTCTGGACATTATATGGGATCGGTCCGCCCCGGCTGTCCGCGCAGGACACAAGGCCGATGGCCGCCGCGACGATGATGAAAGCGCGGGCGACGCCCTTGGAGAACTGCAATTCAGACAAAGTGACGCTCCTAACCCGGAATGCAGCCGGCAGCCCCTTAGCAAGACCTATCCAGACTGGCCACTAACTGCATCCAATGCGGATGGAATTGCACAGTTCCATTTGAGGGCCCATCAATTTTCGGGCTGCAAGCTGGCTTGAATGAACCAGCGTTTGTCCGCCTCAAGGGCGATGGCAGTAAGGACGCCATATCGGTAGGCGCCCGTGTCGATGCCGATCCGGTTCGGCATTTCCTCAATCTCCTCGCGCACCGTATGCCCGTGAACGACGATGAATCCATGGTCAGCGCGATCGCCGAGGAAAGGCTCCCGGATCCATCGTAAGTCGGTTCGCGCCTGCTCTTCCAGCGGTATGCCGGGACGTAATCCGGCATGTACGAACAAGTAGTCGCCGGCCCGAAACGTGTCTTCGAACGACCGAATGAACTCGATGTGCGCCGCCGGAATTGCCTCCCTGACTGTCGCGATCGCTCGCGCCGGCGACATCACCCGCACACGTTCTGCATCGACGTCGTAACTGCGAAGGCATTCCGCACCGCCAAAGCGCAGCCAGTCGGGCACCAGCCGCGCCTCGCCGTCGATGATCCGGAGCAGGACTTCCTCATGATTACCGGAAAGAAACACGAGCCGTCCCTGGGCAGGCCGATAGGTCCGCAGGCGCTCAATTACTCCGGATGAGGCCGGGCCACGATCTATAAGGTCGCCGAGGAAGACGATGACCGGGCGAGCATGGCCCCGCGCCGCGTGATCTTCCTCTATACGAGCGAGCAGTTGCTCGAGCAGGTCGTCGCGGCCGTGAACATCGCCGATCGCGTATACTCGGTAGCCCGCCGGTACATGCGGCTGCGAAGCTTTGGCCCGCCCGCCGAAGAAGCGAGCAAACATCAATTCGCTGCCTGCAAATAGGCATCAACAACCAATTGCTGATCGAATTTCGATTCAACCATTGTTCTAGCCTTGAGGCCCCAGGCCTGACGCTCGTCTGGACCGAGGCGAAGCATGGCCTCCATTGCCGAAGCCAACGACGATGCTGAGCGCGGCTCACACAGGAAACCATTCTCACCGTTCACGACAACATCGCGGCATCCTGGAACGTCTGTTGCGATCATCGGCCGGGCCATCGCCGCCGCCTCCAGCAGCGAGCGCGGCAGGCCCTCTCGATAGGAAGGCAGGACAATGCAGTCGCTGTCAGTGATCAAAGGACGCACGTCGTCGGTTTCTCCAAGGTAGGACACCAAATTCTCGCCCTCCCAACGCCTGACCTCCGACATGGGAACCGCGGACGGATTATCACTACCCGCAAACCCGAGCACCGCGAACTCGACATTCGGCCAGGAAGGACGAAGCAGCCGCGCAGCCTCGGCATATTCGACGAGGCCCTTGTCGCGGAGTAGTCGGCCGATGAACAGAAAACGGAATGGAAGGTTCTGCTGGCGCGCCCGGGAAGGCGGCTTGAACCGTTCAAGATCGATGCCCGAACCTGGAATCACCGTCGCCTGATCCGCCTGGACGAGCCCGCCGGATACGAAAAGATCACGGTCATGGGGGTTCTGAAAGAAGACACGCACCGAACCGCGGAGCGACAGCTTGTAGAGCCTCGTGACCAGCCAGTTGAGGGGGCCAGGTTTCATGAATGCGGTTCCCAGCCCGCTAATATTATTGACGACCCTGATCCCGAGCAGGTGCGCGGCAATCGATCCATAGACGTTCGGCTTGATGGTGAAGCCCAGGAATAGCTTCGGACGCAGTCGTCGTAGAACCCGCAAATAGCTGGCCAGCAGTCGCGCGTCTCCGACTGGAGAGGTACCCGAGCTCTCGATTCCGATTGGCACGAACTCTGCGCCAAGTGTTTCAAGCGCGGCGATGCTGCCGTCTCCGGGTGCAAGTGCGACGACATGCCAACCGTCGTTGCGGAGAGCCGTGATCAGTGGAGCCCGGAAATTGGCGATATTCCAAGCGCTATTGGCGGCGATAACGGCGATCGGTGAGGCCGGTCGGTGGGTGAGAGTCACATTTTCTCCACACATGGCCGGCATTCAGTCGGTTGGCCCAATTTTCTGCGCAACTTCGCACCGGGTTGACCGTTTAACGAAAGTTATTCGTGCACCCTTAACAATGAGCGGTGACCTATGTATAGGCCCGACTAGGCGTAGGAGACCATGATGCAGCTGGCGCGTTTCAAGTCCGGTGTCGGAATTGCCGTGGCTATCGCCCTATGCGCGAGCCCGACCATGGCTGCCGCCGCCACTGCGGCTCCCGTTCAATCGATTAGCCCCCTCGTGGCGGTCAGCGTATTTGGCACGCAGGCATCTGCTCAGGCGGTTTGCACCGAAGCGGCCTCCGCCGCCGCGGCGGCGGGTTCGACAGCGGTCCAGGGCCAGACTGGCTGCGTACTTCCCGCGACGGACGTGCCACCGCCCCCGCCTGCGGCTGAGGCTGTGCCGCCTCCGGCTCACTATGGATTTGGTATCTCGCCGGTGATTCTGGGCCTTCTCGGCATCGCCGCGCTTGCCGCGCTGATCGCCAGCCAGAACCACGACAGCCATTCGCCGGCCAGTCCCGACTAAGGACTGTCGAGGCCAATTGATCATGGCCGCCGCTGGCGGCCATTTTCATATCTGGGGAGCGGGAATCCCCGTTCCGCGTTTTCGCTTGATGTGCACTCCGATGCTCATCGCGGTCGTGGCAGTCAGCAGCTGCGTGGCCGAGCCGTCGCTGGTTCAGCGTGCTCCCGTACCGGCTCGACCGATCGAGATTTCCGCGGAGGCTATCGCTGCCCACAATCGTGAACGATCGCCGGTCGGTGCCCTGCCGATAAGCTGGGATCCAAGCCTGGCTCAGGCCGCCGCTTTGTATGCCGGACAATTGGCTGCCTCCGGAGTTCTGCGCCACTCGCCGCGACAGTCGCGTCCCGGACAGGGCGAAAATCTCTGGATGGGGACGCGCGGGCACTATGCCCTCTCACAGATGATGGGGAGTTGGTCCGCGGAGAAGCGCTACTTCCGGCGCGGTCTATTTCCTTCCGTCAGCACGACCGGCAACTGGGCTGACGTCGGCCATTACAGCCAGATGATCTGGCCTACGACCACGCGGGTCGGCTGCGCGGTTGCAAGCAATGCCCACGCCGATTTCCTTGTCTGCCGGTATGCGCCTGCCGGAAACATCGATGGGCGCAGGGTACCCTAACCCCTTTCGCCCGCAGGTTGCTGTACTGGCGGCGGCGGAGCGTTGGTCGAATTGGCAAGCCATGAGGCCGTACCGCAATTGCTGGTCAAGGTCATGGGCTGGCCAGCTTGGAAGGCGTTTGCATAACCCCAACATTCCTGCGCTGCGCCCGTGTTCAGGCACAATTGGCCGTTGGCCGCCGTCCAGGACGCCGGGATGACCGACCCGCCAGGCGTCGTGATCTGCGCCTGGCCGCCTGGCCCAAGGAACACGCTGTTAGTGACGCCATTCTTCTGTACCTGCAGCGTCTGGCCGACAATTTCGGATCCCGGCACCCACTGCGCCTGAGCTGCGACTGGCGCAATCAACATGGCAGTACCTGCTAGCGCTACGGCAAAGCTGGGCTTCGTCATCTCACACCCTCCTCGACAAACTGGCTGGCCGTGACTCGGGCCAAATTGGAAAACCAATTCGGAGGATCAAAGTTGCAGAGGCCGCGGCGATCCTATTCGACTGGGCTCAGCAACTGGAAGTTCGGGATGGTTACATCGAAGGTCGATCCGTCTTCATCCACGAGCCGATAGCTGCCGTGCATGGCTCCCGACGGAGTAGCGAGCGGGCAGCCTGATACATAATCGTAACTACCGCCCGGCGGGATGAGCGGCATCTCGCCAACCACACCTTCGCCCTTCACCTCATGCTCGGTGCCGCGCCCATCCAGGATATGCCAATGCCGCGACAACAGCTGGACCGACCGCTCACCCTCGTTCTCGATCCGGACATGGTAGGACCAAAACCAGCGCCCGGCTTTCGGCGCGCTTTGTTCCGGAAGATAGGAAACCGCGACACGGACGTGGATGTCGCCTGTAGTCGCGACATGCGGGAACAGCATCGCCATGGTATCGAAGCTGGATCCTCCGCTCATGCTGCAACGCTATGCCACTCCGGCGGCGCGGCGCAAGCGGTCGACAAGTCTTTCACGACCCTCAAGCAATGACGCGGCTCGGTCGGTCAATACATCGCGCGTCAGGAAATGGCCGGTGAGGCGAAGGCCGTCGATGATCTCTGGCCATGATGCCGTGCCGCCGTCCAGGAGGAAATTGGGCAAGGGCAGCAACCTGTCGCGATACGGGTCGGCTTCGGCAGCGCTGACCGCTCTCCCCGACCTGGGGCTGACGGCGACTAGCGCATCGTTGGAGCCAGTCACTGCGCAAGTCTGCAGGTCCAGCCCAAAGCCAAGTTCGGCGAGAAGGAGCAGTTCGTAGCGGACCAGCGCCGAGCCCCAACCGCTTGCGGCCGGTGCGGCCTCGATCGCCGCCAGCAGCCCGTCCAACGCCTGATAGAGAGGTGGATAAGGCTGCGCTTCCGGCAAGGCAGTTGCGGTCAAGGCCGTTGCCCATTCGATTGCCGCGGCGGGTAATGGCTCGCCGAGCAATGGCCCCCGGCTGTGCATCAGTTCAATTTCAGCCTGTGCAAGCTGCGCCTCGGTGCGCGAGGACAGGCGAGCCTGAACCTGGTTTCCTGGGATAAGCACCGGTCGCATCCTCCGTCCGCGAGCACCGCGGACATAGGCCGCCTGCAGGCCATCCTGCGGGGTCATCAAGCGGACGATGGCGCCGTGCTCGCCGTGGACAAGCAGGGCGCAAACGATCGCTTGGGTCTCGATCCTCATCCCGCCGGATGGAAGAAATCGTAGAGCTGGCGCGCCATCGCGCTGCTGATTCCCGGGGCGCGCTCAAGGTCTTCAAGCGCGGCGCCCTTCACCGCCCGAGCGGTGCCAAAATGCATGAGCAGTGCCCGCTTGCGATTAGGGCCGATGCCGGGAACGTCGTCGAGAGTCGACGTTGTCAGGCTCTTTGCGCGCTTCTGACGATGTGTGCCGATCGCGAAACGGTGAGCCTCATCTCGTAAACGCTGGATGTAGAAGAGCAGGGCCGAGTTTGGCGGCAGGGTGATTTCACGGCCGCCGGGCAGATGGAACACCTCCCGACCCTCGCGGCCATGATGTGGGCCCTTGGCGACACCGACCACCGGCACGTCATGAACACCCGCGTCCTCCAAGACATCGCACACCGCGGACAATTGTCCTTTGCCCCCGTCGATAAGGAGAAGGTCAGGCCATTCGCCACTGGCGCGGTCGGGGTCATCCTTCTCAAGTCGGGCGAAACGGCGCTGCAGGACTTCCCGCATCATTCCGAAGTCATCGCCGGGAGTAACGCCTGACTTGATGTTGAACTTGCGGTAATTGTTCTTGCGGAAGCCCTCCGGGCCGGCGACGATCATAGCGCCCGTGGCGTTGGTCCCCATGATGTGACTGTTATCGTAAACCTCGATCCGCTTCGGCGGCTCAGCCAGCTCGAACATGTCGGCCAGCTCGCGGAGCAGTTTACCCTGTGTCGTCGCTTCGGCCATCCGGCGATCCAGCGCCTCTTCGGCATTGCGGCGAGCCTGCTCCATCACTTTGCGGCGGTCGCCGCGCTGAGGGCGCTCGATGACGATCTTGCGCTCGGCCCGGGCTGTCAGCGCCTCAGTCAGGAGTTCGCCGTCGGCAAGTTCGCGATCAACGAGGATGCGCCGCGGGGGCGGCATGTCGTCGTAGAACTGGACGAGAAAGCTCGACAGGACCTCTGCTTCAGGCACGTCGGCGGTGTGCGCCGGGAAGAAAGCCCGGTGCCCCCAATTCTGGCCGCCGCGGATGAAGAAGGCCTGTATGCACATCGACCCGGCTTTGCAGGCGAGAGCAAAGATGTCTGCATCTCCAAGCCCCTCGGCGTGCACGGTCTGGCTGCCCTGAATGTAGGTCAGGGCCCTCAGTCGGTCCCGGTAGACGGCCGCGAGTTCGTAATCCTGTGCCTCGGCCGCTTCCGCCATCGATCTCGACAGGCGCGTCTGCACGTTGGTCGATTTGCCCGCGAGGAAGCTCTTCGCATCGGCGACAAGGTCAGCGTAATCCTTGCGGTCGATGCGGTCCACGCACGGCGCCGAGCAGCGCTTGATCTGGTAAAGCAGGCATGGTCGCGAACGGTTGGCGAAAAAGCTGTCAGAACAGCTCCTCAAGAGGAATAGTTTCTGCAGTGCATTGAGCGTTCTCGTCACCGACCCGGCGCTGGCGAACGGCCCATAATACTGCCCCTTGATGCGCCGCGCACCTCGGTGCTTTTGGACACGCGGGAATTCGTGGTCCTCGCGCAGAAGTATGAACGGGAAGCTTTTGTCGTCGCGCAGCAGGACGTTGTAAGCAGGCCGGAACCGCTTGATCAGTTGAGCTTCCAACAACAGCGCCTCAGCCTCGGTCCGGGTCGTGACGATGGTCATCGACCGGGTCTGAGCGACCATGCGCTGCAGGCGCTTCGGCAGCTTGGCGACTTGCGTGTAACTAGTGACGCGGTTCTTCAGCGCCCGCGCCTTGCCGACGTAGAGTACGTCGCCCCGCGCGTCCTGCATGCGATAGACACCTGGCCGGACCGGCAGGGTCTTCAGGACATTGCGGATCGCTGCCACGCCTGCTTCGAGGTCGGGCACATCTGAGCCGCGCACCGCATAGGTCGCCGTCTCTTCGTTGAAACGCTCGGCGGCTCCAGGCTGGTCGGGGCGATCGGCTTTGCTCACTCCGACGATGTAGGGCGCGAAGCGGATTCCCGCTAGGCGGCCGCCCTCGCCTGCTCTTCCTCGCTCAGCATCCAATCGACGGCGAAGCGCGCGTGGATGGCGGTCGTGTCATAGACCGGCAGGACATTGGCGCGGGTGTCGACCGCGAGCACCAGCTCGGTGCAGCCGAGAACGATCGCCTGGACCTTCTGCTTGGCGAGCTCGGTGATCAGCGTC
Source organism: Sphingomonas alba (assembly GCF_023516555.1). GTDB lineage: Bacteria > Pseudomonadota > Alphaproteobacteria > Sphingomonadales > Sphingomonadaceae > Sphingomicrobium > Sphingomicrobium album. The sequence goes on along the minus strand of NZ_JAMGBD010000001.1, from coordinate 68,240 downwards.
TTGAGCTTGCGCTGGCTGTCGCGGACGACGCGGCCGGCGGCGAGCTCCTCATAGATGATGCGGTCCACTTCCCGGGTCCAGCTGGCGTCGATGGACGCGAGGGAGATGCCACGCGATTCAAATCGATCGCGGATGTAGGGCTCGGTCATGGTGAAGCGGGTGCCGAGCAAAGCAACCCGCGTCCGGCTGTCGGCGACGAGGCGATCGGCGGTGGCTTCGGCGATGTGCAGCACCGGAAGCCCGGTTTCCGCCGTGATCGCGCCCTCGACCTTGTGGCCGGTGTTCGAGGCGATCAGCAAGCCCTCCGCGCCCGACGCCTTGAGACGGCGGCCGGCTTCGACGGCGACATGTGCGACGCCGTCCCAGTCGCCGGACTGCTGCATGGCGACAAAGGGGGCCATGTCGAGGCTTTCGATGCAGAGCAGAGCGCTGTGGAGACCGCCGAGGCGAGCGGAGATTCCTCGGTTGAGATGCTCATAATAAAGCGCCGTCGACGCCCAGCTGGTGCCGCCGATGATTCCCAGTTTGCGCACGTTGCCGACCCCTTCCCGACTCTGCCCCAACCGGGGCGATCCGGCTGGGGGCTTTAACCCAGAAACGCTTGTATGGCCGTGGCTTAGCCGAGGGCCTTGTTGATTTCCTCCACCATTTTCTTGGCGTCGGCAAGCAGCATCATCGTGTTGTCGCGATAGAATAATTCATTGTCGACACCGGCGTAACCCACGCCGCCCATCGATCTTTTCACGAACAGGACGGTGCGGGCCTTTTCCACGTCCAGGACCGGCATGCCGTAAATCGGTGACGACTTGTCGGTCTTGGCGGCAGGGTTGGTGACGTCGTTGGCGCCAATGACGAAGGCGACGTCGGTCTGCGCGAACTCATTGTTGATGTCCTCCAGCTCGAAGACCTCGTCGTAGGGTACATTCGCCTCGGCGAGCAGGACGTTCATGTGCCCGGGCATTCGGCCGGCGACCGGGTGAATCGCATATTTGACCTTCACCCCAGCCTTCTTGAGGAGATCGGCCATCTCGCGCAGCGCATGCTGGGCTTGGGCGACTGCCATGCCGTAGCCCGGGACGATGATGACTTGGTCCGACTGGCTCATCAGGAAGGCCGCGTCTTCGGCCGAACCGCGTTTGTAGGGTCGGTCAATCGCCACCGCGTCGCCGCCCGCCACCGCGTCGCCGCCAAAGCCCCCTGCGATCACCGAGACGAAGCTGCGGTTCATGGCCCTGCACATGATGTAGCTGAGGATGGCGCCCGAACTGCCGACCAGCGCGCCGGTGATGATCATGGCGCTGTTGTGCAGCGTGAAGCCCATCGCCGCCGCCGCCCAGCCGGAATAGCTGTTCAGCATCGAGATCACGACCGGCATGTCGGCGCCGCCGATCGGGATGATCAGCAGGAAGCCGATGGCGAAGCTGAGCGCCGTGACCGTCCAGAAGATCCAGGGTGCCTGGTCCTGCGTGAAATAGGCGATCAGGCCGAGGATGGCGACGAGCGTGCCAAGGTTGATGACGTGCCGTAGCGGCAGGATGATCGGCTTGCCGCTCATATTGCCGTTGAGCTTGAGGAAGGCGATGACAGAACCAGAGAAGGTGATAGCGCCGATGGCGACGCCAAGCCCCATTTCGATGCGGCTGACCTGATGAATGCCGTCCGGGCCGAGGATGCCGAAGGCGCCAGGGTTGAGGTAGGCTGCCGCGCCGACCAGCACCGCCGCCATGCCCACCAGCGAGTGGAAGGCGGCAACCAGCTGCGGCATTGCCGTCATCTGGATCCGGCGGGCGATAACCAGCCCGACGCCTCCGCCAATCAAGATGGCGATGGCGATTTCCCAGAGGGTCGCGATTTCGTGGGTCGCAAGCGTTGTCGCCACGGCAATCGTCATGCCGATGATGCCCATGCGATTGCCGCGGCGGCTGCTTTCCGGGCTCGACAGCCCGCGTAGCGCCATGATGAAGCAGACGCCCGCTACGAGGTAGGCTAGCAGTACCCAGGAAGGAATGGCGGCGGCCTCATGCATGAGTCTTGTCTCCCTGCGGGGCCTGGCGCTCCTTCTTCTTGTACATCGCCAGCATGCGGTGCGTGACCGCGAAGCCGCCGAAAATGTTGACGCTCGCTAGCGCGACCGCGACCAACCCAAGCCACTTCGAATATGGGCTTCCGGCCGCCGCTGAGGCGATCAGTGCCCCGACGACGATGACCGAGGAAATGGCGTTGGTGACGCTCATCAGCGGCGTGTGCAGGGCCGGCGTTACCGACCAGACGACGAAATAACCGACGAAACAGGCCAGCACGAAAATCGACAGGATTGAGATGAAGTCCATTAGCCCCCCATCAGCCTCTTAAGGTCGCAAAAGTCACAAAAGTCTTGGGATCAACGACCAATTTTCGTGACCCCCAAGACTGCATAACGGGTGAGAGATGAAATGAACGATTGCTGCGCGGCGCCCGGTGCATGAAGCACAGCATTGCACAGGATACGGGCGATAGGACAGAGGCAATCTCCCCGATGCGTGAGGACCAGCAAAGATGAGTGCCGAATCCGTCCATGCCTGGCTACAGAAGTACGCACCGGATCTTGAGTTCATCGAGGTCCAAGCCAGCACCGCGACGGTCCTGGAGGCTGCCGAAGCCCTGGGTGTCGAACCTGCACAAATAGCCAAATCCCTAACCGTACGCGTCGGCGATGAGGTCTTCCTGCTTGTGACGAGTGGAATCGCCCGCCTCGACAATACGAAAGCCAAGAGCGAACTCGGCGGCAGGCCACGGATGTTGGGGCCTGATGAAACATACAAGGTTACCGGCCACCCCGTCGGCGGCGTCTGTCCCTTCGATCTGCCGGAAGGGCTGCCGATCTATCTGGACGTTTCGCTGCGACCACTTGGAACCGTCTATCCGGCCGGTGGATCGCTTAACACCTCGGTGCGGGTATCGGTGGACCGTCTGTTTGAGCTGGTCGGCGACCGCTGGGTGGATATCTGCAAGTTGCCCGGGGCGTCCTGACGTTAAACAAGACGGGGTTTCCAGGTTGTTAACCTTTGCACGCGCATAGGTGCGCGCGGGGTCATTTCCCGTTGGAGACGAGATGCGCTCGGCATCGCCAAAGAAGACTGAAGCCACAAGGGACACGGGGCTGCGCTTGCTTCTGTGGCCCGTGCTTGCGGCGATCGTCTTCGGCCTGATCGGCTTTGGCGAAGTGCTGGAAGATGCCCTCCGAATTGCCCGCGACGGTGTGCGCAGCCATGCCGTGAGTGGCGATATCGTCCTGGTCGATGTCGACGACGCCAGCTTGCGCGAAGTGGGTAGCTGGCCATGGGCGCGATCGAAGCAAGCCAAGATCGTCAGCGAAATCGATCGGCTCGGCGCCAAGAAAATCGTCATGGACATTCTCTACGCCAATCCGAGTTCACCGGCGGAGGACGCCGCATTGGCTCGAGCAATCTCGCGCTCGGGCAAGGTCATCCTGGCCGTGCAGAACCGGGTCGGGGACCAGGGCGGCAAGCAGGACACCGGCATGCCCCTGTCGATGTTCGCCAAGCATGCCAAACTCGCCGCGATCAGTGTCAGCTACAATTGGCAAAACTCCGCGTGGCGGGTTCCCTATGCCGCCGATGTCGGGGGCCGCGCGCTCCCGTCGCTGGCGGCAAGTGCCGCCGGCGTCAGCGGTCCTCTCGGCAGCGAGTTCCTGATCGATTACGCGCTGGATCCGAACAGCGTCCCGCGGATCAGTGCCGCCGACCTGCTGAGCGGGCGAGTCGAGCGGTCGCAAATTGCCGGCAAAACCGTGATGGTGGGGACCAATTCCACCCGCATCGGCGATCAATATTTCATTCCGGGGCGGGGCAAGCGCGGCGGGGTATTCATCCACCTGCTCGCCGCGGAGACGCTCAAGAAGGGCGCTTCTCACGACTTGGGTTGGGTGCCGGCACTGCTGATCGCGCTCGGCGCGACGGTTGTGGCTGTGCGCAAGCGGCGCCACAGCGTCCTCGCCGTCGCCGCGGGCGTCATCTTCGTATTGCCGCTGGCGACGGAAAGCCTGCGCATCTGGATCGACATTACCCCGGCCCTCTTCCTCGTCGGCACAGTCGCCGCCCGGCTTGGCTGGATGCAGTCGCGATCGAAGGGCCTGGTCAATTCGTTGACGGGCCTACCCAATCTCGCGGCGCTGGCCGCCGACAGCAGCGGCAAGGATCTGCCGCTGGTCGCAGTCCGCGTGCACAATTATGCGGAGATTGCATCGACACTCGATGCCGCCGGCGAGCGGCAGTTCATCGAACAAATCGTGGCCCGCCTGACCTTGGGCCAGGAAAATCGCCGCATCTACCAGGGCGACGAGGGAATTTTTGCATGGTTCGCTCCCAAGGGCACGCCTTTCGCATCGCACCTGGATGCGCTGCACGCCTTGTTTCGTAGCCCGGTCCGGGTCGGCGGAACCAGCATCGATGCCGTGCTCAGCTTCGGTGTCGAGCTTGGCAGCAGCCGCTCGCCGACGAGCCGTCTCGGCAGCGCCCTGGTCGCCGCCGACGATGCCGACACGGAATCGCTCAAGTGGAAATTCCACGATCCCGCCCGGCTTGAAGACGTGCCGTGGCGGCTTTCCCTCCTGTCCCAGCTCGACAAGGCGATCGAGAATGGGGAGGTCTGGCTCGCCTACCAGCCCAAGCTGGACCTGGCGACGCGGCGGACGATCGGCGCCGAGGCGCTGGCGCGATGGACTCACCCTGAAAAGGGCCCGATCAGCCCGGTGGAATTCATTTCCGCCGCCGAGCAGCATGACCGCATCGAGCCGCTGACCGACTTCGTCCTCGATAAAGCGGTCGAGGCCGCGGCAAACATCGGCAAGCGCGGCATCGAATTCGAAATCGCCGTCAACCTGTCAGCACGCATGCTGACTGACCGGCGCCTGCCGGCAAGGGTCGCGGCGGTCCTCGACAAGCATGGGCTGGAGCCCGGCAAGCTGACGCTCGAGCTGACCGAGACGGCTGCCGTGTCGGGCACCGGCTATGGCATTGAGCTGCTGGCGGGCTTGCGTGAGTTGGGAGTCAAGATTGCCATCGACGATTACGGCACTGGCCTGTCGACGCTGGAGTATTTGAAGAAGATTCCCGCGAGCGAGATCAAGATCGACCAGAGCTTCGTCAAATCGATGCGCGACAACCGCAGCGACCTCATCATGGTGCAGTCGACGATCGCCCTCGCCCATTCGCTTGGGCGGACCGTCGTCGCCGAAGGCGTCGAGGACCCGCAAAGCCTCGAGCAGCTGACGATGCTGAAATGCGACATCGCCCAAGGCTTCATCGTCGGTCGGCCGATGAGCTACGAAGAGATCGTCCGTCGCCTGCTCGTCGAGCGCCGCCGCACAGCGGCTTAAGTCAAAGCGCCAATATAGGCGCCATTCCCCAAATAGTTAACAAATACTCGTTCGCGGTTGCTTGATCGCGGCAGAGTCAGCGCTGTGCTTTGAGGCACCGGCCATGTGCTTTGCGGCCCGATCTGAGGTGAAATAGTTAATCGTTTGATAACCATATCCATTAGGGTTAATATCCCCGACGTGCCGACGTGATTCGCACGTAACAAAGGGGGAGTTGTCCCATGAAGAAGCGTCCGCCCGTGAAGGGCTTCTGGAGCTGGCTCTTTGGCGGTGGCTGGAGCAACGCCGGCAGCGGCGGTTGATCCGCCCAAACCATTGAGTTTTTTATAGATTAGACCGGCCCAGGAAGACTGGCCGGTCTTTTCTTTTGGGGTAAAGCGGGCGGCGCCGCCGCCTGGTCAGGCAGTCTTAGCCGACTGCGTCTTCAGTCACTGCGACTCGGAGCGCCTTGCCGATTTCGTCATCGGCCGGAAGATCGACCTTCCCCGCCTCTTTGTCCCAGAACGCGCTGAGGAAATTATAAAGGTTGCGGGCGAAGAGCGCGGATGAATCCGCTGGCAAAGTGCGCGCCAGCTGGACCGCGCCGACGATGGTGACGCCGTGGCGAACGACGGTCTTTCCGGGGCTAGTACCTTCCACATTCCCGCCTGCCTCAGCAGCCAAATCGACGATGACGCTGCCCGGCCGCATGGAGGCCAGCTGCGCGTCGCTGATCAGGCGCGGCGCAGGGCGCCCCGGGATCAATGCCGTGGTGATGACGATATCCTGCTTGGCGATGTGACCCGATACCAGCTCAGCCTGCGCTTTTTGGTATTCGGGGCTGGTCTCGCTTGCGTAACCGCCCTGCCCTTCGCCTTCTATGCCGGCAACACCCTCGACGAAGATCGGCTTGGCGCCGAGCGAAAGGATCTGCTCCTTCGTCGCCGAACGGACGTCGGTGGCGCTCACCTGGGCGCCGAGCCGGCGCGCGGTTGCAATTGCCTGAAGGCCAGCCACGCCGACTCCCATGACGAAGACCTTGGCGGCGCTGACCGTCCCGGCCGCAGTCATCATCATCGGCAAGGCCCGGCCATAAACGGCGGCGGCATCGACGACGGCCTTGTAACCGGCAAGGTTCGACTGCGAGGACAGGATGTCCATCGACTGCGCGCGCGTGATCCGCGGCATTTTCTCCATCGCCAGCGGCTCAATCCCCGCCTTGGCGTAGGCGGCAATGTCGCCCGCGCGGTGGGCTGGATCGAGCGCGCCCGCCAGCATGGCGCCCTTGGCCGCGCCTTTCAGAGTCGCCGGATCCGGCCCGGCGATGCAGAGGATGATGCCGGCGTCCTTCAGCGCCGCGGCTCGGCCGGCGACGCTGGCGCCCGCGTCCTTATAGTCGGAATCGCTGATCCCGGCCTTTTCGCCGGCACCGGATTCGACGGCGACTTGAGCTCCGAGGCCGATGAATTTCTTCACCGTCTCGGGAATGGCGGCGACCCTGGTTTCGCCGTCCGCTTCTCTAAGGACCGCGATCTTCATGGCCGCTCCAGCCTAGTTTGCGATGACGTAGATGACGACGGCCGCGATGATCGCGACAACGACGATGGTCCACTTCACGAGGTTCATAAAGCCGAGGTAATTGCGCACGTGTACCGGGAAGTTGGAATCGTGCCCGCCTTCAGCGTCTGGAAAATTGACCATATTTGACCCCTGAGAGGATGAGTTTCGGCAAGGGTCTTACCAACCGATCCGCATTGTCCCAAGCCCTTTAAGCCGACCTTTACCGTTGAGAGTCTATTGTCGCGCGCACGTGGCAAGCTGAGGCACACATGCGCGAAGAAGTCCTACGCTCATTGCTATTGGTCGACGCCGATCCCGGCGAGCGGCGCATCGTCTCCGCGACGGCGTCGCGCGCCGGCTGGAGCGTCGTCAGCGCTGCCGATCCGGAAACCGCCGCAGGCCTGCTGCAAGGACCCCACGGCCGCGAAGTGCGCGCGTCCCTCCTGTCCAGTTGGGATAGCGAGAGCGGACCCGGCCTGATCGCCGCCATGCGCAAGGTTCGCCCCGACCTTCCGGTCATCGTCTTGGCGGATGGCGGTTCGATCGACCTTGCGGTCGATGCGATGCGCGCCGGCGCCAGCGATTTCCTGGCCAAGCCGGTCGCTCCGGAGCGCCTGCTCGAGGCTTTGAGCGCTCACCGCGACCGCCGTCGCGCGTCTGGTGAGCTAGCTCCTTTGTCAGAGAAACTAGCGCCGGACCTGGCGCTTGAAGAGCTGGTTGGCGCCGCTCCTGATTTCCGCGCAGCCCTGGCCGTAGCCGCCAAGGCGGCCCGCAACCGCCTGCCGATCCTGATTATCGGTGAGCCAGGAACCGGCAAAGAGACCTTTGCTCGTGCCATCCACGCGGCCTCGCTGCGCGCCAAGGGCCCGATGATCCAGGTCGACTGCAAGGCGGTTGCTGCGAACATCATCGACAGCACTTTGTTCGGTCATGTCGCCGGAGCCTTTCCGGGCGCATTCTCCGAAAAGGTTGGTGCCATCGTCCAGGCGGACGGGGGCACCCTGCTGCTCGACGAAATCGGCGAACTGCCACCCGAGACCCAGCAGCGGCTCGATCGCGTGCTAGCAACCGGCGAAGTGCGTCCGGTCGGCTGCAACGGGTCCAACTCGGTCGATGTCCGGGTCATCGCAACCTCCAGCCGGCCGCTCCCGGACGGTTTTGACGGCAATCTGGCCGAGCGCATCGGCGCCACAAGCGTGGTCATTCCAGCGCTCCGCGACCGCGCCAGCGACATCCCGACCCTCGCCCGGCACCTGCTTGGCCGGATCGCCGAGCACCGCGGCCTGAAGCCGCTGTCGATCGGCAATGACGCTTTGGCCGTGCTGATGCGTTACGGCTGGCCGGGCAACGTCCGCCAGCTGGCCGGCGTCCTGTTCCGGGCCGCACTGCAGTGCGAAGGTAGCTCGCTGACCGCCGACCATTTCCCCCACATCGCCATCCAGTCGCGCTTCAGCGGCCGCCGTAGCGACCATTTGCCCGACATCACCAAGGCGAGCGCGGACGCGGCCATGGGCGGCCCACAACTAACGCTCTATCGCCCCGACGGTCACATCCGGTCGATCGAAGAGCTGGAAGCGGACATCATTCGCCTCGCGATCGGCCATTATCGCGGGCGCATGACGGAAGTAGCGCGTCGCCTCGGCATTGGGCGCTCGACACTTTACCGCAAACTGGGCGAACTCGGCATCGACACTGCCGCATAGACCTCGCAAAGCATGTCCGAGCGTAACGATGAAGTCTTCGAGGGGCTAAGGCGCTTCTTCGGCAATCCAATCGTCACTGCGGGCATGGCGCTCGCCAGCGTCGCGCTCCTTCCCCTCGCCGCAAGAATGCAGAACTCGCCTGAAGGGCGGGAACGCCTGCGCAGGGAAATGGAGAAGCAGGCCAAGCGTCGCGAGGAGACTCTGCGCGATCAGGAATTGTCGCGAGCTCGTGACCAGGCCGTCCGCGACTATTTCTCCCACGATGGGCCGGGCGGCCGGCTCTTGCGTGAGTTGGGCAAGGTCACAATCGGCCCGGCCGAGCCACTCCCAGACGCCATCCGTGAGCCACCTGGACCGCGGTCGCGAGGCGGATGGCGGTTTCGCAGCCCTAGTCTCGGGGCAGCCCTCGAAGGGCGTTGGGATCGTGACGGATGCGGGGGACTTCAGCTAAACTTGCCCGACGGCACAACCTGGAGCCTCCCGACGGCGGGCCATGATAGCGGGCATCAAGAAGCACGGATGGAGCAGGAACTGAAGTACCAGCGAAGGCCGGGTGAGCGTCCTTTATTCGATCCAGAGGCAGCGGAGATTGCGGCCCAATTGCTCGCTTCGGCGATTGGCGCGCCAGCGCAAATCACGCTCATCCGTCCCGAATATTTCGAGATACGGGACCGGCTTCACAACGAGTTTCTCGACCGCCACCCGGAACTTGAGGACGATTGGCGCCGTGGTATGCGGAAGCGGCGTGCCGACCGTAAGGCTGCTGAGCGTGGTGTCTGACCAGCAAAAGCCCTAGCCTGCCCGCATGCGTATCTGGTTGCTTCCTTTATTCTTATTCACGGCAGATTGCGCGCAGGCGAAGCCAGACAAGGCGCCACAATCCTTCTGCCATGAGCAGGTGTTCGAAACATCGCATTTCACGGTTTGCGACAACAAGGGCGGCGAGGTGAAGCTGTTCGCAGCCGGGAAGAACGAGGTTCCGGCCCGCAGCTTTTCAGACCTAATGCGCAAGGTGGACCCGACCCGCGTCGCCTTTGCAATGAACGCGGGGATGTTCGACGAGCAGGGACGACCAATCGGTTATGCGGTTGCGGACGGCCGGGAACTGCACAAGCTCAACCTGAGGGATGGCCCAGGCAATTTTCACCTGAAACCGAATGGAGTCTTCATCGTCGGATGTGGCGGCGGGGCGATGATCTCTCCGAGTGACGCGATTCCCGCCTTCCGTTGCGCGCCTCACCTGATGACTCAATCAGGCCCCATGCTGGTCATCCAGGGCAAGCTGCACCCCAAGCTGCAGGCGGACGGACAGTCGCGGCTGATCCGCAATGGCGTCGGGGTTCGCGATGGGAAGGCCGTTTTCGTCATTTCAAAGAGCGCCGTGTCACTCGGCAAATTCGCGCGATTCTTTCGCGACGAATTGAAGACGCCGGACGCGCTCTATTTTGATGGGTCGGTCAGTTCGCTGTGGGATCCGGCGAATGGCCGGCAGGACAGCCATTCGGAACTTGGGCCTATCGTAGTTGCCTTCAAGCCCGAGGCGTCAAAGCCTGGTCGCGGAGGCCCCGCCAAACCTTGAGGGCCTGGACGGTTTCGGGGACATCGTGGACGCGGACAATCTGCGCGCCCTGCTCCACAGCCTTCAGCGCAAAGGCCAGTGAGCCGGCCAGGCGTTGACCTGAGGGCGCTTCGTTGGACAGGGCGCCGATGGTACGTTTGCGGCTGGCGCCGAGGACGATCGGGCATCCCAGTGAATGCAGCAGTGCGAGGCCATTCATGAGCTCAAGGTTGTGCGCGACCGATTTGCCGAAGCCAAAGCCGGGATCGATGAGAATCTTGTCACGGGAAATCCCGGCCTCCTCGGCGGCGGCAATGCGGCCTTCCAACCACTCGTAGACCTCAATCAGCACGTCCCCGTAGCGAGGGTTGTCCTGCATCGTCTGCGGATCGCCCTGATGATGCATCAGCACCACCGGCACACCCGAAGCGGCGACGGCCTCCGCCGAGCGCTGGTCAAAGGTCAGCGCCGACACGTCGTTGACCATCCTCGCCCCTGCCCCAAGCGCCGCTTCGATTACCGCCGCCTTGCGTGTGTCGACCGATACCGCGCAGCCGCCGCCGGCAAGCTGGCGGATGACGGGAACCACGCGCTCGGCTTCATCGCCTTCCCAGACGAGAGAGGCGCCCGGGCGGGTGGATTCGCCGCCGACATCGATGATCGCAGCGCCCGCCGAAGACATGCGGGCTCCCGCGTCCGCGGCTGACACCGCATCGCCGAACTGGCCGCCATCGGAAAAGCTGTCCGGGGTCACGTTAACGATGCCCATGACTTGCGGCTGATCGAGGCGAACGGTCCGCTCGCCAAGCTGCATCGGGGGGCGCGTGGCCGTCAGCGCTTGCCATTGCGCGCCAAGATCGTCGTCAAAGCGGGATTCGAGACCTTCGACGGCAAGCAACTCGGTCGAGGTACGCCTCCCATCCTCGACGGTCAGCAACTCGACCGAGGCGAACCAGGTGAGGCCACAGGCAAGGCGCGCTACTTTGCCGTCATGCCCGAACGGCGAATCGACGAAGCCGGTAGGGCGAATGAGTTTGCGCATCGAGGTCCTAATTTCCGAGTTCCGAAGGCGGCTTGCCGACCGGCGTTGGCGGCACAGGGCGAGCCTCTGCGTCAAGCGCGGCCAGCCACGGCCCCGTATCCGCACCGACGCTGACCTGGGGATTGGACGATTCGATGCCGAGCTTCTGCTCCCAACCGATGATCGTCACGAAGGCCCGACGGATCTGTCGAGCCAGGGTGTCGGGGGTACGCATCGCCTGATTGATCAAGGCGTGGCCGAAGAAAGTCCAATCATTGCTGGCCGAACAGCCGAACGAAGATTTCATCGACGAAGCGGCCGTCACAACGACGGAGCGGGGGCCTGCCAGAGCCGGCACGAACTGGCCCGAAAAGCAGGCCTGGAGGATGATCAGCCGGTTCTGGGCGCCGTTGCCCGCAAGCATTGCGGTCAGGTCCTGAGGCTTGACGATGCCGCTGCCGCGGGCGCCATTGTCGTAGCTGAGCCCCGAATGAGGCGAACCGTGGCTAGTGGTGTAGAGCACCAGCACGTCCTCATTCCTGTCCATCAAGGCTCCGGCCCGCGCCAGCGCTGCGGCGAGGTCCGCGGGAGTTCCGGCTGCGGCGGCACGGTCGTCGCCTTCGTCTTCGGCGAGCGTAATCACGCGGCCTTCGGCACCAAAACGCTCAGCCAGAACCCGGCCGGCCTCCCTTGCCTCGCGATTGAAGACCGGATCCGTGTCGAGCGCGGCAACGATCACATAGGCATCGACCGCGCCCGGCCTTTGCGGCTTCAGGGCCGCAAGCGCCGCATTCAAGCGTGGATCGTCGGCGGCCGGTTGCAACACCTGCGCGGAGGCATGGCCAAGCGCAAGGCAGGCAAAAGCAACGAGGGCCAGGCGGCGCATCACAGCGGCGATATCACCACGCCGAAACAGTCCGGCGCAAGCCTTAAGCGAGCGTGGACAGGTGCTTCTGTCGCAGGTTGTCGATCAAGGTGAGCGCGCCCTCTTGTTCTACATGCCAAAAGGTCCAGCCATTGCAGGACGGCGCGACCTGCAAGGCGGCACCGACTTTGTGAATCGATCCGCTGTGGCCTTCGCACTCGATCGATCCATCAGCGCGCACGCGGGCCGACCAGCGGCGCTTGCTGTCCGTCAAGAGCGCTCCGGCCGGGACCATGCCGCTTTCAACGAGCAGGCCAAAGGCGACGCGCGGCTGGCCGCGCTTGTCGGGCACGGTCTCCATAGCGCTTTCGTCGAGCGGAAGGGTGGAGGCGATGCGATCGCGCGCGACCTTCACATAGGCAGGCTCGCGCTCGATACCGATCCACTTGCGGCCCAGGCGACGAGCGACGGCGCCCGTCGTGCCGGTGCCGAAAAAGGGGTCGAGGACGACGTCACCCGGCTTCGTGCAGGCGAGCAGGATTCGGTATAGCAAGGCTTCCGGCTTCTGCGTCGGGTGGGCCTTTTCGCCGGCAGCGTCCTTGACCCGCTCGCCGCCGCTGCAGATCGGCAGCACCCAGTCGGAACGCATCTGCAGATCGTCGTTCAGTGCCTTCATGGCGCGATAGTTGAAGGTGTAACGCGCCTTCTCATCCTTGGCGCACCACAACAACGTCTCGTGGGCATTAGTGAAGCGCGTGCCGCGGAAGTTGGGCATCGGATTGGCCTTGCGCCAGACGATGTCGTTCAGGATCCAGAAGTCGGCGTCCTGCAGCAGCGAACCGACACGGTAGATGTTGTGATAGCTGCCGATGACCCAGATCGTGCCATTGTCCTTGAGGATGCGGCGCGCCTGGTCGAGCCATTCACGCGTAAAGTCGTCATAGACAGCGAGGCTGTCGAACTTGTCCCATTCGTCGTCGCAGGCATCGACCTTGCCGCCCTCGGGCCGGAACAGGTCGCCGCCAAGCTGCAAATTGTAGGGCGGATCGGCGAAAATCATGTCGACCGACTTGTCGGGGAGCTTCGCCATCTCGGCGATGCAGTCGCCCATGAGGATGGTGTCCAGCGGCAGTTCACGCGCCTTGCTACTGGTGCGCGGGCGCAAAACGGCCCCACTCTCCTCGATACGAGACAGCAAATTCATGCGGATCGCCCCCTTTCATGAAAGGGTGAGTCAGGCCGGAGTCGCGGTCAAGCGAAGAGAGGTTAACGCCGGATTCGAGGCGGTGCGAACGAAAGGAGTCCGAAGATTCGCGACCACAAGATGTTGAGTCCCGCGGGGTCCGATAGACTCAACTAATAGCGGTGTGACTCGAAAGACTCGCCCCCGGCATTTCTAGCGGAAGAGGCACAGTGGCCTCGAGCTTGTCGCGGACTTTGGAGAAGGTCCGGCGGTGGATGGGGGTTAGTCCGAGCGCGTCCAGGGCGCGGATATGCTCCGGCGTTGGGTAGCCGCGGTTCCTTTCCCAGCCGTAGCCGGGATATTCGCGAGCATAGTCCGCCATGATGCGGTCGCGGGTAACTTTGGCGACGATTGAGGCGGCGGCGATCGAGCGGCACTTCGCATCGCCGGCGACGATGGCCTTCGATGGCCGCTCCCAGCGCGGCGTGGCGTTGCCGTCGACGAGCACAAACACTGGCTCCTGGGGCAAGGCCGCAACGGCGCGAGTCATGGCCAACATCCGTGCCCAGTAAATGTTGAGCTGGTCGATCTCCTGCGGGCTGCAAATGCCGACGCCGATGATCGCGACTTTCTGCAAGCGACCGAAAATGGCTTCGCGGGTTTCAAGGTCCAGCTTCTTGCTGTCATCTATGCCGCGCGGGAATTTCTCGCGGTCGAGGATGACGGCGGCGGCGACGACCGGGCCAGCCAATGGCGCGCAACCTGCTTCATCGACGCCGGCCAGCGGCATCGGGAAGTCGCGTTCGAGCTTGAAGCAGGGACGAGCCATGAACCGGCAAGGCTAGGCCGCGATTTGCGCCGCCGCCAGCAGGTCACTGAAATTTTTGTGGATTATAGGCCCTTGTCGTCCATCCGCCAAGGCGGGAAGCGGCGGGCTTCGCCGGCCTTGTAGAGGAAGATGGTGTTGCCCGACGGGTCGCGCAGCCGCGCCTCGCGCCACATCCAGGGCTGGTTGCGCGGGCCATGCTCGAAGGCAATGCCGAGCCGCGCCAGCTTGTCGACCAAAGCGTCAAGGTCGGCACATTCGAGATAGACAGCGGTCGTCGCAGCGATCGTCTCTTCGGGATCCGCCTGTATCGACAGGGTTGCGCCACCGCCGGTCTCGAAGCGAGCGTAGCCGTTCTCGGGGCTATCGACGATCTGTCGAATGCCGAGCGCGCGGTAGAACTGCACAGACTTGGCATAGTCGTTGACCGTGACCGTGACCTGGTTGAGCCGCGGCGCGCCTGGAGGGCCAACGTCGAGGCGGACATCGCCCTGGCCCAACGGCCCCGCGCCCTCGCCAAGCCCCGGCGCCGCATAAAGCGCGACACGCACGAATTCGCGGGCGTTGGCCACCGCATCGGTCAATCTCGCGCCGTTGGCGAGATAGACAGCAATGGCACTGGCCAGCGTGCAGCCGGTGCCGTGCGTTGACGTCGTATCGATCCGCTGGCCCTGCCAGGTCGTGATATTGTCGGTTTCGATAAGGACATCTGCGAGCGCGTCGCCCTCCTCATGCCCGCCTTTGATGAGGACGGAGCAACCATGCTTGCCGACAAGGTTCAAAGCGCCTGAAACCGGGTCATCCTCGCCCGTGAGGCTACGCAGTTCCGGCAGGTTAGGCGTGGCGATTGTCGCAATGTCCATCAGCTTGCCGAAAGCAGCGATGGTAGCTTCGTCCGCCAGCGATGCACCGCTGGTAGCGACCATGACCGGGTCGAAGACGATCGGTACATTCTCGAACTGTTTGAGCCGCTCGGCGATGACCTCGGCGGCAAAGGCGCTGCCGATCATACCGATCTTCACCGCATCGATGCCAATGTCGGCCGTGACGGCGTCAATTTGAGCGAGGACCATCTCGGCTGGCACGGGGTGGACGCCGCTGACGCCCTGCGTGTTCTGCGCGGTAATCGCCGTGATGGCCGTCATCGCATGGCCACCAAGCATCGTTATGGTCTTGATATCGGCCTGGATTCCCGCGCCGCCGCCGCTGTCCGACCCGGCTATGACGAGGACGCGCGCAATCACGGATCCGCTCTCCGATCCCGTCCGTTTCGAGTCGAATTCATTGTGGGTCAGCTTCAAAACGCCCGTTAGATAGGCCTACAATAGTTAATCAGCTGCAACCGCCGCGCAGATTTCGTCCACGAGTCGCTCGACCTGGGCGGCGTCATTTCCTTCGGCCATGACACGGATCAAGGGCTCGGTTCCGGACTTGCGGATGACGAGGCGCCCCTTCTTGCCCAGTTCCGCTTCGGCCGCGGCGATGGCGTCCTTGACGTGCTTGCGGGCCAAAGGCTCGCCGCCGTTGAACCGAACGTTTTTCAGCAGCTGCGGGACGGGGTCGAACTGATGCAGGACCTCGCTCGCCGGTTTCTGCTCCTCGACCAGGGCGGCCAAGACTTGCAGGCCCGCGACCAGGCCATCGCCGGTCGTCGCATGGTCGCTGAGAATGATGTGGCCCGACTGCTCGCCGCCGACATTGCAGCCTGATGTCCGCATCTCCTCAAGCACATAGCGGTCGCCGACGGCCGTGCGTTTCAGGCCGATCTTGTCCTTGGCCAGGCGTTGCTCAAGACCGAGGTTCGACATGACGGTCGCAACGACCGCCCCGCCCTTCAAGTCGCCGCGGCGCGCGTAGCCGGTGCCGACCAGCGCCATCAGCTGGTCGCCGTCGATCACTTTCCCTTTCTCGTCGACAACGATCAGGCGGTCCGCGTCCCCGTCCAGCGCCAAGCCGATGTCGGCGCCGCTGGCGACAACCGTTTCGCGCAGCAATTCCGGGTGGGTCGACCCGCACGCGTCGTTGATGTTGAGACCGTTCGGCTTCACACCCAGCGGGATGACGTCGGCACCGAGCTCCCACAGCGCATCGGGCGCGACGTGGTAGGCCGCGCCGTTGGCGCAATCCACGACAATCTTGAGACCATCCAGACGCAAGCGATCGGGGAACGTCGATTTAGCAAAATGGACGTAGCGGCCGCGGGCATCGTCGATGCGCTTGGCGCGGCCGATCATTTCCGATTTCGCGAGCCTCGGCTCTTTCTCGAGCAGGCGCTCGATCGCACGCTCGGCTTCGTCGCTGAGCTTGTAGCCATCCGGCCCAAAGAGCTTGATGCCATTGTCATAAAACGGATTGTGGCTGGCAGAGATCATCACACCCAGATCGGCGCGCATCGATTTGGTCAGCATCGCGACGGCCGGTGTCGGCATCGGTCCAAGCAAAACGACGTCCATACCGACTGACGCGAAACCGGCGACCAGCGCCGATTCCATCATGTAGCCGCTGAGACGGGTGTCCTTGCCGATCACCACGCGGTGGCGATGGTCGCCGCGCAGGAAATAGGTCCCGGCGGCCTGTCCGACCTTGAGGGCGGTCTCGGCCGTCATCGGCGGGCTGTTGGTCAGGCCGCGAATGCCATCGGTCCCAAAGAATTTGCGCGTCATCGGCCCGCTCTAGCGCCGCGGCCTCAGCCTATCCAGCGCCACACGCCGGCGGCATGGCCAGGATGCAACCAGGTCGCGCCGAGCCAAAGCACTGTCCCGCCGACGAACGCCAGGGCGCCGGGGGACCGGATGCCCCGCGCGAAGGGGATGAAAGAGGTGTGGGCAACCCAGGCGTACCAGCGATCACCCAGCAGCTTTTCCTTCTTGCGGTCCTGACCCGCGGCCCCGGCCAAGGCGAGCAGGATGATAGAGCCGTCAAGGAACAGCGCCTTCGGTATGGCAACCAGGGCCAGGTGCACGATTCCCCACAACGCGAAGCCCCACATCATCGGATGGCGGGTGATGGCGAAGACACCGCGCGGCGGCGCGCCGGAAGGACCGCGCATGCCCGGTAAGGCCGGATTGCCAACGAAAGACCCGACAAACAGGATCGAGCCAAGCCACATCAGCAAGGTGCCGGCGATCCATCCCGCTTCCCCGACATCCCACAAGGGCGGCTCGCGGCCGATCTTGCCGTAGAAATAAATCATCGCCCCGAAGGTCAGGATCGCGACCAGCGAATAGACAACGCGGAACGGTCCCTCACCCATTGCGCGCACAAGCGGCGCGCGGAGCGGGTGGGACATCAGGAAATGCGTGCCGAGGAAGGCGATTGCAGACAGGACGAGGCCCATCTGCAGCGTCACCGCCGGTACGCCTCCGGCAAGGTATTGGGCGTCAAATCGCGGTACCGGTCGCGAAGCTTGGTCTGGCGCGTTTCCAGAGGCTGCTTCACGCCGTCGATCCAGACGGCATCGACATTGCTGGTCATTTCCAGCGGATCGCCGTTCCAGATCACGACATCGCCGCGCCGGCCTGCCTTGAGGCTTCCGATCTGCCCCTCAAGTCCGACCGCGGCGGCAGGCGCCGATGTCAGCATTGCCATCGCATCGCCCCAGCTGACCGCAGTCGCGCCCGGCACGCGGGCCAATCCGACCAGATTGCCCGCATATTGGCGCTCGTTGAACAAATAGCGCGTGTCATTGTCGTCGATCATGCCGATCGACACCTTGACCCCTGCGTTGCGCATCCGGCCGACGTTCGACCAGGTCGCCGCCAATTGTTCGAAGCTGGCCGGCAGGTCGTTGGCCGCCGAAGCGATGACCGGAATGCCGGAGGCCGCGATCTTGTCGGCCACCGTCCAGCCCTCGGTGGCGCCGACGATCACCAGTTTCAGGTTGGGAAACTCGCGCTTGAGCCGAAGGACCTGGAGGATGTCGCTGGCCCGTTCGACGTGGACGAGCAGATACTGCTTGCCCTGCAACACCGGGACGAGCGCAGCCGCATCGAAGCGCGTCAGCATGACGTCCTCGCTGCGCTTGGCATTGGGGCCAATCAGGCGGGACTCATTGGGATCCTTGATGACCGGGTCTTCGCCCTGCTCCGGAATCGCATTGGACGAGACGGACACGGCGTAGCGCTGAAGTTCGGAGGCCTCGCGAAGGGCATTGCGGAACAGGACGTGCGCCGAGGCGCGAGAACCGCCTGCATGTTCGGCGCCGGCCTGGCCCAGTTCGACGAACTGGAAGCGGCGACGGGCCGTCACCGGGTCCATGTCGGCGCCCAAGTCTATGACCGCACCCTGGCCGGCAAAGATGCTGCGACCAGCGTTGGGCGCAACGACCGCGCGCGTCACGCCATCGGCACGATTGACCGCGATCGTTGTGTTCAACGGATTGATGGCGGGAACGACGTCAATGGCGGCGCTGAACGGGCCGTTCGGGGTCGAATCATCGGCACTGCCGGCAGTATCCTGGGATCCGCCCGCACCCTCTTCCTCGTGCATCGACAGGTCGACTTCAGCGAGCCCGAGACGCGAGAACCCCGCAACGATGCCAGGCGTCACCCACTTCCCGCGGGCGTCGATGATCTCGGCGTCGCGGGGAACGGGGTAATTATAGCCCGCGCCGACGATCTTGCCGTTGCGGATGACGACATTGGCGTTCTGGATCGGCTCCGACCCATCGCCGAGGGCAACCGTGCCGCCGACAATGGCGACGGACTGCGCCGACAGCGGCGCAGCGGCGGTGATGAGCAATGCGGCAAGTGCGGAGCGGATCATTTCACGTCTCCCTCGCCAGGCTGGCCAAGCTCGAAGTCGCTCACCGGACGGATGCGCGGGTTTTCGGCGTCGTACATCATCGCCCCGTCGATCCAGACCTTGTCAGGCCGGGTGTAGGTGCTGAGCGGATTGCCGTTCCACAGGACGACATCGGCCATCTTGCCTTGCTTCAGACTGCCGGTCTTGTCGGCGATGCCCAGTGCCTTGGCCGGATTGATCGCCAGCCAGCGCCATGCGGAGGCATCGGTGATGTTGTAGCCGGCGCGCCGGCCATCAGCGAGCGCCTTGGCCGCCTCCTGGTTCAAATGCTGGATCCCGTTGGGATCGTCGGAATGGACGATGGCGCAGGCACCCGCCTTGTCGACGAACGGGATGTTCTCCTTGATGCCGTCGTATGCTTCCATCTTGAAGCCCCACCAGTCGGCCCACATCGCCGCGCAAATGCCTTCCTTCTGCAGGAGGTCGGCGATCTTGTAGGCTTCGACGGCGTGGTGAAAGGCCGTGATCTTGTAGCCCATCTCGTGGCTGAGATCGATCATGATGGCCATTTCGTCGGCACGGTAACAGTGGTTGTGAACGAGGATCTTGCCGTCGAGCACGCCACGAAGCGTGTCCATCGCGAGGTCACGCTCCGGCATGTCACCGCCGTCGCGCTCATATTTTTCCCATTTGCGCTTGTATGATTGCGCCTTGAGCCAGGTCGCGCGGGTAACAGCGATATTGCCCATGCGGGTCTGCGGTCCGCCCTTCTGGCCATAGACGCGTTTTGGGTTCTCGCCGCAGGCCATCTTCAGGCCGTAGGGCGCGCCGGGGAACTTCATGCCCTGCACAGTGCGGGCCGGTACGTTCTTGAGGACGACCGAGCGGCCGCCGAACAGGTTCGCCGACCCGGGAAGGACCTGCAGCGTCGTGATGCCGCCGTTGGCCAGGGCCCGGCTGAAACCTGCGTCCTGCGGCCAGACGCTATGCTCGGCCCAGACTTCCGGCCGGACGGGCCCGGTCGCTTCGTTGCCGTCGGACAAAGACGATGTCCCCGGCGAAGGATAATCGCCCAGGTGGCTGTGGACGTCGATGACGCCCGGGGTCACCCACTTGCCATGGCCGTCAACCTCATAGGCGCCGGCCGGAACCGGCGTATCGGCCCCGCCGACCGCCTGGATGGCGCCGTCGGCAAGAACGATCGTGCCATTGTCGATCTGCCCGCCTTCACCGTCGAAGATGGTCGCGCCACGGATGACCGTGAGCGTCCCCGGATAGGCGTGATACGTCGAAGGGTACGGATCCTCATTGATCCGCACCGGCGCGGCCTTCTTCTTCGGCGGCGGGTTGTTGGCGCAGCCGACGAGCGCCAGCAACGCGAGTGAAGCAATTGCCCCCCGGATCATATCACTTCACTCCATGCATCAGCTTCTTGAGCGGCCAGCTCAGTACCAGGAGGCCGACACCGACACCGATGGCGATCCAGGCGATCGTGGTGAACGTGCCAACGTAGGTGTCGAGACTGACTTTGAGGTTGGTGACCTGTCCGCCAACGGTTTCGACGCTGGCGAACTGGGCGACGATGCCGGCGACATACTGGGCGCAGGCGATCGACAGGAACCAGACGCCCATCATGAAGCCGATGATCCGCGCGATCGACAGCTTGGTGATCATGCTGAGACCGACCGGCGAGATGCAAAGCTCGGCGATCGAGTGGATCAGGTAGAGACCCGCGAGCCACCACAAAGCGACCTTGAAGTCAGGCCCGGCAAAGTTCGAGCCCCAGACCAGGAACAGGAAGCCCGCGCCGACGCCCATCAAAGCAATGCCGAACTTGACCGGGATCGACGGCTCCAGCCCGCGCTTGGCCATGCCGTTCCAAAGCATCGAGAACAAGGGCGCCAGGACGACGATGAAGAAGGCGTTGAAGAACTGCGTCTGGCCGGCCGAGATTGCGAAGCCCGACGTGACGTGCAGGTCGGTATTG
The DNA here is from genome assembly GCF_023516555.1 of Sphingomonas alba. GTDB lineage: Bacteria > Pseudomonadota > Alphaproteobacteria > Sphingomonadales > Sphingomonadaceae > Sphingomicrobium > Sphingomicrobium album. The sequence continues at coordinate 47,438 of NZ_JAMGBD010000001.1, read as the reverse complement.
CGGTCGGCGAAGAGCGTCAGAGAGGATCCCGCCTGCTCGAACAGTGTCCAGAAGACGACGTTGAAGACGATGAGGACCATCGCGGCGACCATCATCTGGAATTCCTTGCGGTCGCCGTTGAAGAACGCCCAGCCGAGAATGCCCGGGACCGACAGGATGAAGGTGCCGAACAGCAACTTGCCCATGAGCGGCAAGGACAGGAGGTAGCCGACGAGGCCTGATCCTTCTGCCGGCGGTGTCGCGTTCATCAGGTTGGTGAACAGGAAATAGGCGATTGGCACGGCGACCAGGGCGCCGCCGTAGATAAACCAATCCTTCCCGGCGTCGGCGCCTTCCGGGCGCTCGCCATAACCGTCGAGCTTGCCGCCATCGAACTGGATCAGGCTCCAACTGAACAGCATGCCGAGCGCGGCGAGGCCGAAGCCGGCCCACCAGCCGACCGTATCGGCCAGCCACGGGCAGAGCAGCTGCGAGAAGAGCGAGCCGAGGTTGATGCCCATGTAGAAGATGGTGAAACCGGCGTCGCGCCGACGATCGCCGCTTTCATAGAGCTGGCCGACTACCGTCGAGATGTTCGGCTTGAAGAAGCCGTTGCCGATGGTGACCATGGAAAGGCCGATCAGCATAAGCATGACGAAGAACGGGTTACGGTGGCCGTCGGCCTTAAACTGGTCGCCGGGCACTTGCTGGGCCACGCTGTTGTCGGCGCGCAGCAGCGAGACGGTGCCGTCCTCGTTGCCCTGGACCTTCAGCTTCTCGTCGCCCGCGACAATGTAGCGGACCTCGTCGCCGGTCGACGTCGGACGGTCGACCGCGTTTTCGACCTGAACTTCGTAGGTGTGACCGGCGATCGTCGCGACCGGCTTGGCGGTCTCGCCGCCGAAGCACAGGATGAAATAGCCAAGGCTCATCAGCACCGCACCGAATTTTACGGAGCGCTTGTGGCCGAGGAAACGGTCGGCCAGCAGTCCGCCGATCAAGGGCGTCAAGTAAACCAGCGCGGTGAAACCGCCGTAGAGGCCGTTGGTCGTCTGGTCGGAGAAGAGGAAGTGCTTGGTGAGATACAGCGTCAGCAAGGCGCGCATGCCGTAATAGCCGAAGCGCTCCCACATTTCGGTGGTGAACAAGCGGGCAAGTTGCCGGGGGTGGCCGAACCACTCGGCCTTGCTCGCCGGGTTCTCGTGGCTGATATCGGGCTCGACCGGGCTGTCAGCCGTCGGCGTGTCCACCATGCAATTTACTCCTCACCTGACGGTCGGCCGTCGCGTGCGGCCGCGATTGAAATTTGGCGGCACCCTAACGGCGAAAATCCTCTTGTGAAGCGCATTGTTGCGGAAGGGCCGCCCGGCTAGACGGACGGGCAATGCTCAACGATCTTTCCAGCACGCTCGCCCTCCTCGAAACCCGCCGTTCCGGTAAGCCGCGAGAGATGGCCGGCCCCGGCCCGACCGACGATGAATTGCAGCAAATCCTCGCCATTGCTGCCCGGACGCCCGATCACGGCAAGCTCAACCCGTGGCGCTTCGTAACGGTCGGCCGCGACCAGCGCGACGACCTTGCCGTCCTCCTCCATCTCGCGCTCAATGAGCACGATCCGTGTGCGACGGCCGCTCATCACGAGAAGGAAGACGAGTTCGCGCAGCAGGCGCCGGCACTGGTCGTGCTCGTTTCGGCGCCTGTCCAGGGTCACAAGATTCCGGTGTGGGAGCAGGAACTGTCATGCGGCGCGGCGGGCATGAACCTACTGCTGGCAGCGCATGCGCTGGGCTTTGTCGGCGGGTGGATTACCGGCTGGCGCGCCTACAATGAGCGGGTGCGCTCGGCATTCTGCGGCGACGGCGAGCGGATCGCGGGCTTCATCTTCATCGGAAAGCCGGACCGCGAACTTGAAGAGCGCCCACGCCCCGCCCTTGCCGACGTCGCCAGGCGGTGGTCGCCGCCAAATATCTCAGAGGGTTGAAACATTTTCCGCCGTGCTGTATTACCACAGCATGACGCTTCGAACCGCCCACGAAAAGCCTGTCTACGTCCGCCTTCGCGAAGTGATCGCCGATGCGATCATGGCCGGGCGTTACGGCGACGGCGACCCCCTGCCCTCGGTCCGCGCACTCGCTGCCGAGCAAGGTGCCAACCCGCTGACAGTCGCGAAAGCCTATCAGGGTTTTCAGGACGAGGGCTTGATCGTCGTCAAGCGCGGCGTCGGCATGTTCGTCGCGTCTGGCGCGCGCTCACGCCTCCGCGATTCCGAGCGTACGATCTTCCTTCGCGACGAATGGCCAGCAATCCGCGAGCGGATGAGCCGGCTGGGGATCGACGCCGACGAGTTGATGAAGCGCGAAAGCGCCTAGGCCAGGGCCTCCACCGCCACCGAATAGAGCAGGCTGGCGCCCGATTGAGCGCCGGCCGCCAGTCCCAGAGCTTCCGGTACGATGACGCTGAGGAAGTAATCGGCGGAAGCGCGCTTGGCATCATGGAAGGCGCCGTCGCCGAGGATGTTGGCCTGGCGCTCCAGGAGCCAGCCGGCAACCAGAATCGAGCACATGGTCAGGAACGGGTAGCTGCCGGCCAGACGATCTTCGGACGGCGACTGGCGGAAAGTCGTCGCGGCGATCTCGACCGCATCCACCAGCGCAATGAGACGCGGGTCGGCGGCCTCGGCGCGGATGTCCGCAAGAAGCAGGTCGAACGCCGCTCCACCGATGAGACCAAGCTTGCGGCCGACGAGGTCGGCGGCTTGGATGCCGTTCGTCCCTTCGTAGATCGGGGCGATACGCGCGTCGCGGAGGTGTTGGGCGGCGCCAGTCTCTTCGATGAAGCCCATGCCGCCATGCACCTGGATTCCGAGGCTGGCGATGTCGCAGCCGACGTCTGTGCCCCAGGCCTTGGCCAGAGGGGTCAGCACGTCGGCCCGCAAGGCCGCGCCCTCGTCTCCACGATGGCCACGATCGGCTTGGCCGAAAGCGTAATAAACAAGACTACGTGCGCCAGAAGTCAGCGCCCTCATCCGCAGCAGCATTCGGCGCACGTCGGGATAATCCGAAATCGCTTTTCCGCCTTGGCGGCGCTCCTGCGCATAAGCGACCGCGCGCTGGGTGGCTGCCTCGGCAATGCCGACGCCCTGCAAGCCAACGTTGAGGCGGGCGTTGTTCATCATCGTGAACATTGCGCGCATCCCGCCCATCTCCGGCCCGACCAGCCAGCCGATGGCGCCATCATCGTCACCAAAGCTTAGGACACAGGTCGGCGATGCATGGATGCCGAGCTTATGTTCGATCGAGACGCAACGAAGGTCATTGCGGGTGCCGTCGGGCAGGATCTTCGGCACGAGGAACAAGGAGATACCGCTAGTGCCTCCCGGCGCGCCGGGGGTGCGAGCGAGGACGAGATGAATGATGTTCTCGCTAAGATCATGCTCGCCGTAGGTGATGAAGATCTTGGTGCCCTTGAGCCTCCAGCTGCCGTCGCCATTGGGTTCGGCTCGAGTCTTCAATGCGCCGACATCGCTGCCGGCCTGCGGCTCTGTGAGGTTCATGGTTGCCGGCCATTCGCCGCTGACGATCTTCGGCAGATAGTCGCGCTTCAGTTCGTCGCTGCCGTGGCGATCCAGCGCCTCGATGCCGGCGAAACTCAACATCGGACAAAGCGCGAAGCCGAGGTTCGCGCCATTCAGGTCCTCCATCAGTGCCGCTGACAAGATCAACGGCAGGCCCTGCCCGCCCGCATATTCGGGCGCCGACAACCCCATCCAGCCGCCCTCGACGAAGGAGCGCCAGGCGCCCTTGAAGCCCGGGGGCGTTGTGACTTCACCCTCGTTCCACCGCGAAGGCTGTTCATCGCCGACCCGGTTCAACGGAGCGAATTCGCCCTCAGCCAGCGCCGCGGCGCCCTCCAGCACGGCGTCGACGATTTCCAGGTCGTTGGTGAGGTCTCCGATGCCGACCACATGGTCAAGGACGAAGCGTTGGTCGGTAACCGGGCATTTGAAGCTCATTCGTGTTTCCCTTGATGCGTCGCGCGGCTTCCCATAGCGGCGTCACCATGGCCAAGCCAACGCGCACCCGCGTCATCGCCTTTTCAAATGACGCCATCGCCGAGGCGGCTCGGCTGGTGCTGGCGGGCGAACCGGTCGCTGTGCCGACCGAGACAGTCTATGGCCTCGCCGCCGATGCGACCAACCCGGAAGCGGTCGCGCGCATTTACGAAGCCAAGGGCCGGCCGAGCTTCAATCCATTGATCGTGCACGTGCCGGACGTTGCCGCCGCCGAGCAACTCGGAGATTTCAATGAAGCTGCGCGAGCACTGGCGAAGGCATATTGGCCGGGGCCGCTGACCCTGGTCGTCCCTCTCAAGCGCGAGGCGCAAATTGCGTCGCTTGTTACCGCTGGATTGCCGACGATTGCATTGCGGGTGCCGGCCCATCCAGCCATGCAAGCGCTCCTGAAGGCCGTTGGAAAACCGCTTGCGGCGCCCTCGGCAAATGCCAGCGGGCGGATCAGCCCGACCAAGGCAGAGCACGTGCTCGCAAGCCTGGATAGTCGCATTCCACTGATCATCGATGGCGGATCGGCCGAGCGGGGAATTGAATCGACCATCGTGGCAGCGACCGGGGGACCCCTGCGCTTGCTGCGGCGAGGACCTGTGCAAATTAACGCTCCGGAAGCGTCAGGGGCGATTGAGGCGCCGGGCATGATGGCCAGCCATTACGCGCCCTCGAAGCCGCTGCGCCTTGACGCGACCAGCGGCGAAGCCGGCGAATTCCTCATCGGCTTTGGACAGGTCGCGGGAGACGCCACCCTCAGTGCATCAAGCAGCCTGGTCGAAGCCGCTGCGCGACTCTTCGACCTGCTCCATCAGGCCGACGCCGCCTCGCAGCCGCGGATTGCGGTCGCACCGATTCCGGGAGACGGGCTCGCCGCCGCGATCCGCGACCGGCTTAAGAGGGCTGCGGCGCCGCGCTCTTAGTCCTGGACAGGAAGCTTTTCCTCAGCTTCTGCAGCTTCGGCGGGATGACCGCGAGGCAATAGGGATTGCTCTGCCCTTCGCCGGCCCAATAATCCTGATGATAATCCTCGGCGGGATACCATTCAGCTTTCGGCTCGATTGTTGTCACGATCGGCTGGTCGAGCCCTTCCTGGTTGCGAGTGATTGCGGCCCGCGCCTCGGCTTCCTGCCCCTCATCCTGTGGGAAGATCGCGGAACGGTATTGCGTGCCGATGTCGTTGCCCTGCCGATTGAGCTGGGTCGGGTCGTGGGTCGCGAAAAAGATGTCGAGCAGGTCCGCGTAGGACAATTGGTCGGGATCGAAAGTCACGCGGATCGCTTCGGCGTGGCCGGTATCTCCGCCGCAAACCTGCTTGTAGGTCGGATTGACGGTGGAGCCGCCTGTATAGCCGCTTTCGACCTTCTTCACTCCGACGAGGTCGAGGAACACCGCTTCAGTGCACCAGAAACATCCGCCCGCGAGAACCGCGACTTGGTCGGCCATGTCCATCTCCTTTGCCTTGGGCCGGAGATAGGAACGGCGATGTCTGTTGAAAAGGCTCGCCCGATTAGCGCTTGTAGGCGGCCTTAAGCGTCGCGAGCTCCAGGCGCTTGCCCACCCACTCGGCCAGTTCCTCGAAGGTCAGCGGGTCGTCGAATACGATACCCGCCTTGCGTTCATTGAACCAACGAACCTCGCCCTTGATAGGACGCAGGCTCTCGACAACAACAACGACTTGCTTGCCCAGGCAATATTCCTCGATCGGCTCGATCTTCATTCCGCCAAGCGAGATGTCATGGACATCGCAATTGTAGTAGGTTTTGCCGACCCGGACATTGGCCTTGCACTGCACGTCCAGGCGCGGCGGGCGGGCGCGGAAACCGTGGCGCGGCTTGCGACCGGCCAGCATTTCGCCAAGGTCGATATCGGCATCGAATTTGAATCCCGCAGTGGTGTCGCGCGTCCAGATAACGGTCGACGGAATCTTCTGGGAGTTGAACTCGATTTCGACCTTGTCGCCGACTGAAACTTCGCGGCCAACCTCGCACATCATACCGCCCGCCGAGACATTGCGGGCACGCATCAGCTGGTCGCCCCTGTCGCTGCTGAGCTTGACGATGCAGAGCGTCGGTAGAACTCGATCGTCGCCCCGCCGCTCCAATGGCCGCGGTACGGTAGTCGACAGCGAGAATGTCGTGGAATCGAACGCCGGGTCGCCCTGGTCGAGCGTCATTCCCGGTTTACGCCTGATCAGCGAGCCGAACATCCCTCATCCCCAGTCGAGACCAAACACATCAAGCGCTTAGCCCTAGTATAAATTGGGTTAAGAAGGCGTTTCCAACCTACGCTGCGACGATCAGGGCGAGAAGGCCCTGCAGACCTGGTCAACAGTGGTTTCCACCCACTGCTGGTCGATTGGCTGGCCAATGATGAGCAAGCGGAAATAGAGGGGTCCGTCGGCGGCGGCGAACAATTCATCAAGACTGACTTCCGGGCGCAGTTCTCCCCGCTCAATTGCCGCCCGTATGAATGGCTCCTGCTGCTGCTTCCGAAACTCCCAGAAGCCGCCCGCGGCGGGCCGTGAAGCGGGATCAAGCCGGGCGACGGCGCCTGCCGCGAGCATCGCCATGCCGAGCGGTGAGCTTAGGGTGTGGGCGACGCGGGAGAGATGGCAGATCAAGTCGCCTCGGAAGCTCCCGGTAGGCTCGAACGACAGGTCATTGGTGTAGGCCGCCGCAAAGGCGTCGCTCATCATCGCCCAGCGGGTTGGATAGCGGCGGTACAATGTCGAGCGCTCGATGTTCGCCCGGCGCGCAACGTTCTGAAATGTGCATTTCTCCTCACCGCCGGAGATGATCAATTCCAGCACCGCATCGTGGATGCGCCGAGTGATATCGGCGGTGCGTCCCCCTGGTCGCGAGCGGGCCGCGGCTCCATCGGAGTTGAAAACAGGTTCAATTCGGCTTGACGCCATGCCGCCAATCCCCTAATGCAACATTTGTAGCCTTAACATCGGCAACGTGTCATGTCGACCCTTCCCCTTTGGAGTCGGCACTGGAATCGATCCGTCTGGTCCCTGCCGGCGGATCGATTCCTTTTTGCGTTCAAGGGGCAGGCCCCTGTTGCGTCCCGGGCCTGAACTAACCTTGGTTACAAGGACAGGGTAAAATGGGGCGAATTGCAGGATTTTTAAGGTTTCGGGCGTTTGACCTGAGCTCGGAAAAGTGCGCAGGGTCAATGCCGGGCGCACTGAACGGGAGAGCAGGCGCGATGGTGCGGCCACGGCTGCTGTTGATTGACGACGAGCCCGCGCTCGCGACCTTTGTCGCGGACGCCGCGGCGATGAGCGGGTTCGACCCTGTCGTCACCGACAACGACAGCTTGTTCCGTGACGAATTCCACAGCCAAGCGCCGGCGATGGTCGCGCTGGACCTGGGCATGCCCGGCATGGACGGAGTCGAACTGCTGCGCTTCCTGTCGGCGGAATCATTCGATGGGCCGGTCCTGATCATCAGCGGGTTTGATCGCCGCGTGCTGGAGAGCGCTTTCCGGCTCGGTGAGGCGCTTGGTCTCAAGATGGTAGGGCCGCTGGAGAAGCCGGCACGCCTCGACGCGCTCGAGTCCATTCTCCGCGAGCACCGACCGGCGCCGACACCATGATCGGCGCGGCTGACCTTGGCCTCCTCGACGGCTTCGAGCGGGCTCTGATCAACAATCGCCTGCATATGGTCTACCAGCCCAAGGTGGCGCTGGCCGACGGCAGCCTGCAGCGCGTCGAGGCCCTCGTACGCTGGGACGACCCAGTGTTCGGCGCCGTGGCGCCTTCGCGCTTCGTTCCCCTCGCTGAGCGCCATGGGCTGATCGACCCGCTGACCCAATGGGGCCTCAGGACGACGCTTCGCCAATGGTTGAAGTGGCGCGAGAAGGGCCGCGATACGCATATCGCGTTCAACATCTCCGCATTGTCGCTGCAGCACCTCGATTTCCCCGACCTGGTCGAACGCATGTGCCGCGCATTGGCTGTGCCGCCCGACCGCCTGGTGCTGGAATTGACCGAAGGCGCGACGCAGCCGCTCGTTAAGTTGATGGACACGCTGACCCGTTTCCGCATCAAGGGCATCGGCCTCGCGCTCGACGACTTCGGTACCGGCTTTTCTTCGCTAATGCAGCTTCGCCAACTGCCGTTCACCGAAGTCAAAATCGACCGATTCTTCGTGCGCGACATGACGACGTCGAACGACTCCCTGCTTATTGTGAAAGCTACGATCGACCTCGCTCACGGGCTTGGCATGACGGCAACGGCCGAAGGCATCGAGACCGAAGCCCAGGCGATGCTGCTGCGCGAAATCGGCTGCGACGTCGGCCAGGGCTATTGGATCGCCCAGCCTTTGGAGCCCGAAAAGCTCGGTGTCTGGGAAAAGGAATTCGCCAAACGCTGGACCAAGGCGACCGGCGAGCGAAAGGCCGGCAAGCCGCCTCCGCGGCAGGCCTTGAACTAATCAGCCAACATCGAAGCGAAGGGGTCAAATGTCGGAGTGTCCCCCAGACACTTCGAATTTGACCCCCTGCGCCAATGGCAGGTCGCTGCCATAATTGATCGTGTTGGTGCTGCGCCGCATGTAGGCGCGCCAGCTATCGGATCCGCTCTCGCGCCCTCCCCCGGTTTCCTTCTCGCCGCCAAAGGCACCGCCGATCTCGGCGCCCGAAGGACCGATGTTGACGTTGGCGATGCCGCAGTCGGACCCCGTTGAAGACAGGAAAAGCTCGGCCTCCCTGAGGTCGTTCGTGAAGATTGACGAGGACAGACCTTGGACGACCGAATTATTCAGAGCGAGCGCCTCACCCAGCTCGCGATAGCGAAGGACATAGAGGATCGGCGCAAACGTCTCCTGGAGGACGACGCCTTCCTGTGCGTCTACCTCGACAATCGCCGGGCGGACATAGACGCCGCCATGGACTGCCTCGACAAGCTCAGCTTTGCCCTGAAGGGCGCGCTGCATGCCTTCGAGCGCGGCCTCATCGATCAGCGGACCGACGAGGGTACCGGCATCGCGCGGATCCCCAATCCTAATCTGGTCAAATAGGCCGCGAAGGCGCGCGACCAACTCGTCGGCCACGCTTTCGTGAACAATCAATCGCCGAAGCGATGTGCAGCGCTGGCCCGCCGTTCCGGCCGCCGAGAACAGGATTGCTCTCTCAGCGAGCTTTAAGTCAGCCGATGGCGCGACGATCATCGCATTGTTGCCACCAAGCTCCAGCAGCGAGCGCCCGAACCGGCGGGCGACACGCGGACCGACTTCCCGGCCCATCGCCGTCGATCCCGTCGCGCTGACGAGCGCAACGCGAGAATCGTCGACCAGCGCTTCGCCAACATCGCGATGGCCGTGAACGACCTGCAACAGGCCGTCAGGGGCGTCGCCGAACTTCGACAGCGCTTTTCGCGCGATCGCCATGACTGCTTCGGCGGTCAGTGGCGTCTTCTCGCTCGGCTTCCAGATCACAGGGTCGCCACAGACCAATGCGAGGCATGCATTCCAGGCCCAGACCGCGACCGGGAAGTTGAAGGCGGTGATGACGCAGACGACGCCGAGCGGATGCCACTGTTCGATCATGCGGTGGTTCGGCCGCTCGCTGGCAATGGTCAGGCCATAGAGCTGCCGGGAGAGTCCGACCGCGAAATCGCAGATGTCGATCATCTCCTGGACCTCGCCGAGGCCTTCGGAGGTGATCTTGCCTGCCTCCAGCGTCACGAGCCGTGCCAGCGGCTCCTTTGCCGCTCGCAATTCCTCGCCAATGAGGCGAACGAGCTCGCCGCGGCGGGGTGCCGGCACTTTGCGCCACTGCAGGAAGGCTTCATGGCCCTTGGCACAAGCGACAGCGACGTCTTCGATGGCGGCGGGGCCAACCGAACCAATAGCCTGTCCGTCGATCGGTGACCGGCTTTCGAGCGGGCCCGACGTGCTAACGCCTAGCGTCGTGAGAATTTGCCGGGCTTCCTCCGCGGGGCTCATCGCGCCAGCTCCCGCGCCTTGGCGAGTGCGGCGACACCGGCCTCAACCGTTTCATCCCTTTTGGCAAAGCAAAGGCGGATCATGTGCGTCGGCGGATTCTGCTCGGCGAACGCCGACAGGGGCACGACAGCGACACCGGCCTGTTCGACCGCCAATCTGGCGAAGCTCTCATCGTCGAGGCCGATCCCCGACGCCTCAAGATCGACGCACAGAAAATAGCTGGCGGCGCTGTCGAGTACTACATACCCTGCCGAGCGCAGGCCCTCCGTCATACGGTCGCGAGCGCGTGCAAAACGCTCGCGCATCGGGGCGATCCAGGCATCGCCGTCGTTGAGGCCGAATGCGACCGCCGCCTGCAAGTTCGGCGCACTGGCGAAGGTCAGAAACTGATGCGCGCGCGCAGCAAGCGTCGCCATCTCCGGCGCCGCAACGGTCCAGCCGATCTTCCAACCGGTCAGCGAGAAAATCTTGCCGGCTGAGCCGCATTTTATGACCCGGTCGGCCATGTCCGGAAGCGACGCAAGCGGGGCGAAGCGCTGCCCGTCGAGCAGGATATGTTCCCAGACTTCATCGCTGATGACGACCAAATCATGCTCGCGCGCGACGGAGGCGACGGATTCCAGCTCGTCTGCATCGAATAACCGGCCGGTCGGATTGTGCGGGTTGTTGAAGATGATGGCCCGTGTCTGGGGGCCGACGGCAGCGGCCAACCTGTCGCGATCGATTTTCCATTCGGGCGGCTGCAGCGCAACCTCTCGGACACTGGCCCCTGCGCGCCTGATCAACGGCGCATAGGCATCGTAGGCGGGCGTGAAAATGATCGCTTCATCGCCGGGCGAGAGTGCTGCAAGGATCGCGGCGGCCAGCGCCTCAGTTGCACCCGACGTCACGCAGACATGCTCGGCTTTTAGATCAAGGCCGTGATGGCGATTGTAATGCGCGGCAACCGCCTCACGTAGCACCGGCAGGCCGCGCGATGGCGCATATTGGTTTGAGCCTTCGGTAACCGCCTTTGCCGCCGCCTCGAGGATCTCGTCGGGCCAGCCGAAGTCGGGAAAGCCCTGCCCCAGGTTCACCGCATTGTGGCGCGCGGCCGCCAAACTCATGCGTTCGAAGACGCTGGTTTCCATCTGCTCGTACAGCGGGTTCAAGCAAGCACTCCTCGGGACCTGAGGCCGGCAATTTCGGCCGATCCATAGCCGAGTTCCGCCAGGATGCTATCGCCATCGGCGCCTTCCCGGCGTGGCGCTTCAGGCGGATCGCATTCGGTACGCGAATAGCGCGGCGCCGGTCCCGGCTGCAGGACTCCGCCGACATCGAGAAATGTGCCCCGAGCCCGATTGTGCAGGTGCGCCGGTGCCTCGCTCAGGGACAAGACCGGCGCGACGCAGGCATCCCTGCCGGCAAACTGGGACACCCACTGATCGCGGGTTTTTCGGGCGACTGCCTTGGTGACGTTGATCTTGGTTACTTCGGTGACACCCAGGCCCTCGGCGAGCGCATCACGGAACTGGGGCTCGATTGCACCCAGAGCCAAATATTTGCCGTCGGCACATTTGTAGCAGCCGTAGAACGGGTCGCCGCCATCCAACAGGTTCGCCTCGCGATCGTCGCTCCACATGCCCGCCGCGCGCATTCCGTAAGTCAAAGCGCCGACCAGGGCTGCGCCATCGGTCATTGCCGCGTCGATCACCTGCCCCTCCCCGCCCCGCTGCACCGCCAGGAGCGCCGATACCATCGCAAAGGCGAGCATCATGCCGCCGCCAGCGAAGTCGGCCAGGTAGTTGGATGGCGCCAACGGCCCTGCCTTGGGCCCGATGCCTGAAAGCAGGCCAGTAATGGCAAGATAGTTGATGTCGTGACCGGCCTCGGAGGCAAGCGGCCCCTCCTGCCCCCAGCCGGTCACCCTGCCGTAAACGAGCTTGGGATTGTCCAGAAGTAGCGTGTCGGGCGCAAGGTCGAGCCGTTCCATCACTCCGGGCCGATAGCCTTCGATGAGTCCGTCCGCTCGCTTCGCCAACTGGCGAACGATTGCTGCGCCCTCTTCGGTTCGAAGGTCCAGTGCGATGCTCCGCCGAGACCTGGTCAGCGGGTCGTTGGGGACCGCCAGGTTGCCCGGCCGTTCCACCCTGATCACTTCGGCGCCATGGTCGGCAAGCATCATCGCCGCAAATGGTCCCGGCCCAATTCCGGCCATTTCGACGATATTAAACCCTGCAAGCGGTCCCGCCATGCGGCTGTGATGCCCTTCAACCTGTCAGATGAGCAAGCTTTGGCTGGGGCGGCAGGATTCGAACCTGCGAATGCCGGTACCAAAAACCGGTGCCTTACCACTTGGCGACGCCCCAGCAGGCGTCGGCGCTCACATAGGCGCGCCGGGAGAGCGGCGGCTTATAGCGCCCGCGCGGCTCGTGAAAAGGGGTGGAGGTCGACCAAGTCCTGCTCGTCGATCAGATCGGTGGCGGGAACCGGACGGCCGAATAGATAGCCCTGTAGCTGGTCGCAGCCGAGCGCCCGCATGACGGCCGCCTCGCGCTCGTTCTCGACGCCCTCTGCGGTGGTCTCGACACTCAGTCCGCGAGCAAGGGCAAGGATAGCGCGGACGATGGCGCTGCAGTCGCGCTCGCCCTCTGCGGCGCCGTGGACGAAACTGCGGTCGATCTTGATCTTCGAGAAATGGGCGCGGCTCAAATAACCGAAGGACGAATATCCCTTGCCGAAATCGTCCAGCACGAGGCGCACCCCGATGGCGCGCAGCCGCTCGAGCGCGGCCAATGTGCTGACATCGTCGCCGATGAAGATGCTCTCCGTCACTTCAAGCTCAAGCCGGCCGGGCGCCAAGCCGGTCGACGCGAGCGCGCCGAGCACCGTCTCGGCGATGCCAGGCCCGGAAAGTTGGGCTGCGGAAACGTTGACCGCGACCCGCATCTCACCGGGCCAGTGAATGGCCTCGGAACAGGCTTCACGAATGACCCAGTCGCCGATCTGGTGGATCAGGCCCGCGTCCTCGATGATCGGGACGAACTGATCGGGCGGGATTGGCCCGCGTACCGGATGGCTCCAGCGCAGCAGGGCCTCGCGGCCGACCAGCTTCCCCGTCCGAGAGTCGATGATCGGCTGGTAATGCAACGCCAGCCCATCGCTCGACAATGCATTGCGAACGTCGTTTTCGAGGCTCCGATAATCCTCGGCATCGACATACATCTGCTGCTCGAAAAAGGCATAGCCGCCTCTGCCCGCTTCCTTGCCGCTGTAGAGGGCGAGGTCGGCGCAGCGGATTAGGACCTCTTCTCGATTGCCGTCTCGCGGCGCCCGGGAGATGCCGATGGTCGCGCCGACGTGGAGATCAGCGGCACCAATGGTGACCGTGCGAGTGAGCTCGGCGATGACTCTTTCGGCGAGGCGGCCAAGCGTCTCCTCATCGCCTTCGCCGCGCCAAACGATGGCGAACTCGTCGCCGCCGAGGCGGCCGACGACACCGTCGTGACCCGCACAATTCTCAAGTCGCCGCGCGACCTCACAGAGGAGTTGGTCGCCGACTGAATGACCAAGCGTGTCGTTGACCAGCTTGAACCGGTCGAGGTCCACGAGCAGCAACGCGCAGTCGCAATCGCCGCCGAGCTGGCGCAACAGCACCTCTTCCAGCTGCTCACGAAGGAGCAGGCGGTTGGCGACGCCGGTCAGCGGATCCAGTCGTGCCGCACGGACGGAATCGCTGCCGCTCAGGCGGGTGTCGGTGATGTCCGATCCGACGCCTCGCCACCCTTGGAAGCGCCCTTCCGCATCGATCAAAGGCTTGGCGGAGATCGACCACCAGCGACGGCCGTGGTCGATTGGAATGGCGATATCGCGGAAGGCGGTGCGCTCGGCGGCATGGTGCATCAGCCGGCGCATGCCAGTGGACAGCTGCACGGCATTGCCATCGGGATCGAGGATGAAACGGGCGTGGATGCCAATGAGCTTGGACAATGGCTTGCCGATCGCTTCGGCCATAGCGCGCGACATGTATGTAAGCTTCAGATTTTCGTCGAGCTGCCACAACCAGTCAGAACCGCTCGCTTCGAACTCGCGAAGCAGCCCAATCAACGCGCTCTGTTCCTGGAGCTCGAACTGGGTACGGACATGGCCGACGAACCGCCGGGCACTGACGATTGCCGCGAAAGTCACCGCGAACGCGAAAATCAGCATGAGGCCTGTGGGTACCAAGCCGGCGGACTGCGACGTCATCACGACGCCGCCCAGCGTCAGAATGGCAAGGTAGACGAGACATGCCTGCGGCACGGTCGCCAGGCTGACGCCGGCCGCGCTCATCAACCCGATCAGGAGCACGCCGAGCATCATCCTGTGCTCGGTATCCGCGTGCCTGTACCAGAACAGCGGAGGGATCAGCCACATCGTCCCAAGCAGGGAGACGATAGTCATGATGACCTTGAGGTTTGGCGGCTTTCTCATCGCGTAATCGCGGTCGCGGCGGAGCCGAATTGCGCGATAGCCGCGAGACGAGCACAGAGCCAGCGCACCGCCGAACCAGGTTTGCAGCCAGATGTCGGCAACCATGCCGCGCAGCGACCAGGCAACCAGCCCGGCAGCCACCAGTTGCGCGGCGACAGTGACCGGAACCATCCTGACGAGCGCATCAAGCTGGGCGGAGCGAACCGCCCGACCGACAACGTCGGTCGGCTCCCGAAGAGTCAGGAGGTCGCGCAGGCTGTCGTTCGTGGGAATGCTTCCAGCCTCGCCCTCGCGCGGACGAAACGCCTGGAAAATCTCAACTCCGATCACCCGCTAACGCTCCGCGCCGCTGCCCCAGACCTTTTGCCATTAAGGACTAAAAGCAAACTAAATGTGAAGGAAATTCTCAGTCGTTCGGCAGGCGGCCATAGACCAAGTCGTCATAATCCTTGACGAGCTGGCGAGTCAGGTCCCCGACCTTGAAATCCCACGGTCCGATCGAGCCGACCGGAGTGACCTCCGCGGCAGTGCCGGTAAGGAAGCACTGTTCGAACGATTCGAGCTCATCCGGCCAGATTTCGCGCTCCTGGACCTCGACTCCGCGATTGCGCGCAAGGTCCATGACCGTGCGGCGGGTAATGCCATCGAGGAAGCAGTCCGGAACCGGCGTGTGCACGGCGTTGTCACGGACGAAGAAGATGTTGGCGCCCGTGGCTTCGGCAACCCGTCCGCGCCAATCGAACATCAGCGCATCGTCGTAACCGCTAGTCTCGGCATGCTTTTTCGACATCATGCAGATCATATAGAGGCCGGCCGCCTTGGACTCGGTCGGCGCCGTATAGGGGGCCGGACGCCGCCAGGGCGCGATGGTTAGGCGAATGCCCTGCTCGGCCTTTTCCGGCGGATAGTATTTGCCCCATTCCCAGGCGGCTATGGCGAGGTGCGGCTTGGCGCCCGTCGGCGACACGCCCATCTTTTCGGAGCCCAGCCAAGCGACTGGGCGCATATACGCGTCGGTCATGCCATTAGCGGACAGGACTTCCTTGCAGGCTGCGTCGATCTCCGCGGTGCTCCAGGGCAATTCGAAACCGAGGAGCGCCGCGCTGCGGCGCAGGCGCTCGCTATGCTCGGTCAGCTTGAAGATCGTGCCGTTATAGGCGCGCTGGCCTTCGAAAACGGACGACGCATAATGCAGGCCGTGCGTCAGGACATGGACGTTGGCCTCACGCCACGGCACCAGCTTGCCGTCGAACCAAATCCATCCGTCGCGGTCGTCGTAAGTCGTCGGCTCGGCCATTTGTTCTTAATCCTCTCAGGCTCGGCGCCTAGGGCTTGCGGGCCTCTGCGGCAAGTTCCGCTCCGCGCCTTGCGGCAGCCGCAATCGTTTCAGCGACGAGACGATCCAGTGCGCCATCCGCATCGAGCACGGCGAGGCCGGCTTCGGTAGTGCCTTTCGGGCTCGCTACGCGACGGGCCAGCTCGTCCAGCGTTTCTGCTCGCCGCTCCGCCATAATGGCAGTGCCCAGGACAGTCTGGAGGGCAATTTGGCCGGCAACGTCCGGCGCCAGCCCGCGTCCCTCGCCGGCCTTCGCCAAGGCGGCAATGAAACGCGCGACGTAGGCGGGGCCCGCACCAGCAACTGACCCTACAGCTGCGAGTTCGGCCTCGGTTTCGCACCAGATCGCGCTGCCCAGCAGGCCGAACAGGAATTGCAGCCTCTGGCGATGGTCGGGCAGGTCATCGGCACTGTAGAGAGCAGTAACCCCCTTTCGGTCCTCGACCGCGAGGTTCGGCATGATCCGGACCACTGCCTGGACGTTCGGGAACAGTTTGCGCAGGGTCTCGGCTTCGACCCCGGCAAGCATCGATACGAGGATTGTCTCTTCCGACAATCTCGGCGCAAGCTCCGGCGCAATTTCGGAAAGCTTCTGCGGCTTGAATCCGAGCACGCAGCGCAGCGGCGGCGGGCCGTCGGGAAGCTCGGTGATGGTCGTGACGCCGTCGACTTGCTTGCCGCTCGGCCGGATCGCAATTGCATTGGAGAAATCAACGTCAGCGGAACGCCAACCGGCTATCAGTGCGCCGGCCATATTGCCGCAGCCGACAAACCAGATTGGCGGAAGCGGGATCGGCAATCAGGCCTCCCCGGCCGTCTCGATCAGTGCCGCAGAGATGGCCTCGCCGGGCGACTTGCCGCCCCACAGGACGAACTGGAAAACAGGGTAGAAGCGCTCGCATTCCTCCAGCGCGGCTTCGGCAATTGCCTCGGCCTGCTCGAAGCTCAGGCTGTCGGCCTCCCCGACCATTGCAGCGTGGCGGAAAACGATCAGGCCCGAACCGGACCACATCTCGAAATGGCCCAACCAGAGCTGTTCGTTGATGAGGCCCAGCGCCTCATAAATTGCAGCGCGCTTCTCGGTCGCGACCTTGATGTCCGGAAATGCGAGGAATTGGAGAACCTGGTCCTCGTTCCGCCATACCCCGCGCAACTCATACTGCGCCCAGCTGCCGCTCGCGGAAGCGACGATCTCGCCCTCTCCGGTCCGCTCGCACGCCCAGCCGCGCGCCTCGAAATATTGTTCGAGCACCTCGATCGGCAAGCCGTCGTCGCGCTCGTCGGTTTCGACGTCGTCGGCCAGCTTAAGCGCCCTTGGCCTTGGGAGCCGCCTTAGGCTTGGCCGGTGCCTTGCCTTCGAGCGCAGCCACGCGGGCCTTCAGCGCCTCGTTTTCGTCACGGGCTGCAGCCGCCATCGCCTTCACCGCCTCAAACTCGTCACGGCTGACGAAATCCATGCCGCCGACCCATTCGCGCATTTTTTCGCGCGCCGAGGATTCTGCTTCGCGGCCCATGCCGGCGACCGTCCCGGCAACGCCGTTCATCATGCGAACAAAGTCGTCGAACATCTTGTTTTCGGACTGCATTTCTTAACCTCCGAACAGGCCCAGGTTCATTGCGTCTGCACCCGGGTTGAGGCGGCCGATCTCGAAGTTGAGCGCGGTCGCCAGGCACAACCAAGCCAGATAGGGAACCAGCAGCCATCCCGCCAGTGGTTCGATGCGTGCGAAGTGCCATGCCGACAGGGCGACAAGGATGAACAGAACGATGATGGTCAACAGCCCGATGTCGATCATGTGCCAGCCAAAGAAGATCGGCGACCAGGCAAGATTGACCAGGAGCTGGGCATGGAAGAGCCGCAGCGCGTTACGGCGCAGGCGAGACGGCCAGGCCAGCCACACGAACGCGAAAGCGAGCCCCATCAATGTATAGAGTGTCGTCCAGGCGACCCCGAAGACCCAGCCGGGCGGCATGAAGGACGGCTTCTGCAAGCCGGAGAACCAGCCGTTCGAATAGCCGCTGTTCGACAGATAGCCGGACAGGCTGCCGAGGGCGACGATGACCAGAGCCGCCGGAATGGCAAACCGCCAGTAGCTTTCTGTTCTGGCCTCTTGCACGCTCACAACTCCTTAATCGCGCCGAGCAGGAACTCCCTGTTCCCTTCCGGCCCGGTGATCGGACTCTCGGTCAGCCCGAGAACGCGCCATCCCTGCGAAGCGACCCATTCGGCGGCTTCGTCGCAGACACGGCGGTGAACGGCCTCGTCCCGGATCACGCCGCCCTTTCCCACTTCCTCGCGCCCCGCCTCGAATTGGGGCTTCACCAATGCGACCAGTTTCGCCCCTTGCCTGGCAAGCCCGAGCGCCGCTGGAAGCACCTTCGCCAGGCTGATGAAGCTGGCGTCGCAGACGACGATGTCAACCGGCTCAGGGACGATTTCGGCTGCGAGGTTGCGAGCGTTCGTCTGCTCGTGGACGATGACTCGTGGGTCCTGCCGAAGCTTCCAGGCCAGCTGGTTGGTGCCGACATCGACGGCGTAAACCTTGGTCGCGCCGCGGCTGAGCAGCACGTCGGTGAACCCGCCCGTCGAGGAGCCGACGTCGAGCGCCACCGCGCCGGTTACGTTGAAGCCGAAGTGGGTCAGTCCATGATCGAGCTTGAGTCCGCCGCGCGACACCCATGGATGATCCTTGCCTCGCACCTCCAGCGCAGCATCCTCGGCAAGCATGTCGCCGGCCTTGGTGATCTTTTTCTCGCCGCTGAACACCGTCCCCGCCATGATCAAAGCCTGGGCCCGCGTCCGGCTATCCGCCAGCCCGCGGGCGACGAGCATCTGGTCTGCGCGGGATTTGCTCATTTTTGGAGTTGCCGCTGTTGACCCAACCAAAGTCCGTATTCTTGGAGCGTGGGATCAGCCGGAAGAATTACTGGCTCTTTGCGGTTCGTTTCTGCCCACCCCTGTCGCCTCCAAAAGCTCGCGGTGATGTCTTCAAGGTCTTCTGGGTCGATCCGCATTGTGGATTCCCAACGATCGGACGGATCTGGTCTCAGCGGCTTGATGTAGTAACGAACGGCCTCGCCCCAGATGAACCTCGCAGTTTCTCCGCAAATACCAGCCGCAATCATTTGTGAAATGAAGTCGGACTCGCTGAGTGGCTCGCGATGCGCAGCCATGCGCCGCTGAGGCCGGCGCTCTTGAACGTTCCAAGCGATTGTTAAGACGACGAGTGCCGCCAAAACGATACCTACAGCGACCCAGCCGCTCAGGCGCGCACCTCTTCGACGCCGGCGCTGTTGACGCGCAGGGCCTTGAGCGCCGTTTCGACGATGCCGGCGGCATCGAGGCCTGCCTCCGCATATTGCTTCTCGGGCTTGTCATGCTCCTGGAAACGATCAGGCAGGCGCATAGTGCGGATCTTAAGGCCGCCGTCGGTGAGGCCCTCGTCGCTGGCCAGCGTCAGGACATGGGCGCCCAAGCCGCCGACCGCCGCCTCCTCGATCGTGATCGCGACTTCGTGCGTCGTCAGCAGCCTGCGGATGAGTGCATCGTCCAGCGGCTTGGCAAAGCGTAGGTCGGCGACGCTCGTCGACAGTCCCTTGGCGTCAAGCTGGTCTGCGGCCTTCTTGGCTTCCTCCAGCCGCGTTCCGAGCGACAGGATCGCGACTTGTCTGCCTTCCCGGATCATCCGGCCCTTGCCGATCTCCAGAACCTGCGGATTTTCCGGAAGCGGTACCCCCACCCCCTCGCCGCGCGGATAGCGAACGGCCGTCGGCCCGCTGTCGTGCACCGCCATGGTGTGGACCATGTGGCAAAGCTCGGCCTCATCGGCGGCCGCCATCACCACGAAATTCGGCAAGGTGCAGAGGTAAGCCAGGTCGAAGGAGCCTGCGTGCGTCGATCCGTCGGCTCCGACCAGCCCGGCGCGGTCCATCGCAAAGCGGACCGGCAAATTCTGGATCGCGACGTCGTGGACGACTTGGTCGTAGGCGCGCTGCAGGAATGTCGAATAAATCGTCGCGAACGGCCGGTAGCCTTGAGCGGCCAGTCCGGCGGCGAAGGTCACGGCATGCTGTTCGGCGATTCCGACATCGAAAGTCCGGTCGGGAAAGGCCTCCCCAACCTTGTCCAGGCCAGTGCCCGACGGCATCGCGGCCGTGATGGCGACTATCCTTTCGTCGCGCTCCATCTCGGCTGTCAGAGCTTTGGCAAAGACAGCGGTGTAAGTCGGCGGGCCGCCACCTGGACCCTTGTCCTGCTTGCCGGAAACGACGTCGAACTTGACGACGCCGTGATACTTGTCGGCCGCGTTCTCGGCCGGCGCGTAACCCTTGCCCTTCTTGGTGACGACGTGGACGAGCATCGGGCCCTCGGCGGCGTCGCGGACATTCTCCAAGACCTCGACCAGCGCCTCGACATTGTGGCCGTCGATCGGGCCGACATAGTAGAAACCGAGCTCCTCGAAGAGCGTGCCGCCGGTCATCCAGCCGCGGGTATATTCCTCGGCTTTCCGAGCCGCCGCATGGAGCGGTTCCGGCATCGCGCGGGCGAGCTTCTGCGCCAGGCGGCGCGGCGTCAGATATTTGCTGGAGCTCACCAGCCGCGCGAGACTGTTGCGGAGCGACCCGACCGGCGGCGCGATCGACATGTCATTGTCGTTCAAGATGACGATCAGCCGGTTGCCCGCCGCCTCGGCATTGTTCATCGCCTCATAGGCCATGCCGGCGCTAAGCGCGCCGTCGCCGATGACGGCGATCGCCCTGCCGGACTCGCCCGCCAGCTTGTTGGCGATCGCAAAGCCGAGCGCCGCGGAGATGCTGGTCGAGCTGTGGGCAGCGCCGAACGGGTCATATTCGCTCTCGCTGCGGCGGGTGAAGCCGCTGAGGCCGCCTCCCTGCCGCAAGGTGCGAATGCGGTCGCGGCGGCCCGTGACGATCTTGTGCGGATAGGCCTGGTGGCCGACATCCCAGATCAATTTGTCTTTGGGGGTGTCGAACACGTAATGGACCGCCACGGTCAGCTCGACGACGCCGAGGCCTGAGCCCAGATGCCCTCCCGATTGCGACACGGCCGAGATCATCTCGGCACGAAGCTCGTCGGCTAGCTGCGGCAGCTGGGACTTGTCGAGTGCGCGGATGTCCGCGGGATACTTAACGCTGTCGAGCAGCGGTGTTTCAGGACGGTCTGACATCGCCGCGGGCCTTAACGCCAAGAGGCGGCCAAGTCATCAATCTGCAACCTTATCAAGGACGTTTTCAGCAATTCCTCAGGAAATGCTCAGTCCCCTCGCTGCAATCAGCCCTTCGATGGCGGCGCACGATGCATGGAAACGCTCGTCCCAGTTACCAGAAATCTCGACGATATTGGACTGCGCGATCCGAAGCACATCACGTGCAACGCGATCAAAGCGGGCCCGCGTTTCGGGTTCGCCATAGATCCGGGTTCCATCGTCGATGAATGGTGCGTCGGTACCGAGGACCAGATACAGGTCGGCCTTGCGATGACAGATGAGCTGATCGGGCATGTAGCCGATCATCATCTGCGACCAGGCGGCCGTCATCAGCGCGTCCGTATCCGCGATCAGCAGACGGTTGCACCACGGCCGTGCGGCTTCAATCATGGCCTGCTGGGCTTCACCGATCAGCAAAAGGTCGAGCTCTCGGCAATCCGTACCGTGGGTTTCGCAATGCGTACGCCCATATTCAGGTACAACGAGTGTTCGATAATGCTGCGCCAACCGCTCGGCGAGCATGGATTTGCCGACACTTTCCACGCCGTGAAGGCAAATCGTCATTGCATAATGACTGCGGACCGGCCCTGGCAGGAAATCCCAATGCTTCCACGGATCAGCGCGAATCTTTTCTCCCGACAGGCCGCCCAGCGCCGACTGGTCGGCCTCGAGCACCCGGGCGCCAAGCGGCACGAAAAAGGCATGGAATTCGCGCGCCAGGTCCGCCCCATAAGCTTCTCCACCGAAGAAATAGTCGATCCGCTTGGGATGCGTCTCGGTAATGAGACCGCGCCAAATCTTCCAGAAGTCGGGGCTGTCCGAGCTATGGCGCGGCAGTTCCTCATTGTGCCAGGCAATGGTGCAGGTGGGGAAAAGCTGCCGCAACCATTGCACACGTTCCTCGCCCGGAATCGTGTCCCCGGGGGTCGAGCAGACCAGGATCGTCAGCTCGTCGACCAACGCACGGGCCGCCTGGATCAGCGTGACGTGGCCTGCGTGGGGCGGCAGGAACTTGCCGAGGATGAAGCCGCGCTTCATGCCTTCGCCTTCTGGGCCCACTCGCGCAGGCCAACAACCGCGAGGACGAAGAACAAAGCGTAGAGGCCGGATGTGACGTTGAGGCCGCGCCAAAGATAGAGGCCGACCGCGAAGGCATCGACGGTGATCCACAAGACCCAGCTTTCGACCCGCCGGAGCGACTGCAGGATCTGGGCGGCGACGCTCAGACCGGCGACGGTTGCGTCAGCGAAAGGTGCGGCAGCATCCGTGTACCTTGCCATCACCGCGCCCCAGGCGATCGCGAAGATCATGGTGACGACAAGCCAGCGTATCCGCTGTGGCCACCGCATCCACTCGACGGCCACGCCATGGTCGACCTGGGGCGACTTCAACCAGGCCCACCAGCCGTAAAACTGGATCAACAGGAAGAAAATTTGCAGGAGCGCGTCTGAGTAGAGCTTCGCGTCCCAGAAAACGAAGAAGTAGAGCGCCACCATGGCGATGCCGAACGGGTAATTCCAGATCGATCGGCGGACGACCAATATGATGTTGATGACGCCAAGCAGCGCCGCCGCGATTTCGATGCCCCCCATCAGATCAAGCTACGCAGACAAGCCAGGCATTGCCTAGGAACAGTCCCCGCACTTGCCGCGAACCTCGATCACCGGGCGCGTGGCGGCGAAACCGGCATTGGCTGCGGCTTCGCGGACGCCGCCAGACAATTTGTCGTCGTCGAGGTGCGTCGTCTGACCGCAACTGTCACAGATCAGGAAGATGCAGTCGTGCAGGCAGCCCGGATGCTGATTGGCGACATAAGCATTGGCGCTCTCGACCCGCATTGCGAGGTTGGACGATACGAACAGGTCGAGGATGCGGTAAACACTATTGGCGGCGACGCGTCGGCCCTGCCTTTTCGATACCTCTTCGGCAATGTCATAGGCGGACGCCGGCTTCTCAAAATTGGCCAAGGCATCGAACACCGCCTGGCGCATATCCGTCCATTGCTCGCCGCGCCCCTGCAGGCGCGCCTTCGCGGCACTGCGGAGCGACTCGCCTTCATGAAGATGATGATCGTGACGGGCCACGGGAATCAGATAGGCCGTGTGAGCTTCCGCAACAAGTTTACTCGGCGGCGATGGCGTTCAGCCTGTGGCCCAGAGCAAGAATGCCGACACCAATCACGGTATAGAGCGCCTCGCCGCCACCTTCAGGAAATGTCAGCGCCCCAGCCATCACGCCAAGGCCGAGGCCGCCGATGGCGCTCGGCATTGCGAAACCATGCTCCACAATCCCGCGAACAAGGGCAATCGCGCCCAAGATCATGGCGAGGCCAAGCCCCACCTCATGAAAAATGGGCTCGCCGAGGATCCCGCCGGCGGCGCTGACCAGCGCCAGAAGGACAGCGGTCGCTAGGCAGTGCACCAGGCACAGGCCGGAAAGGCCCATGGCAATCCGGTCGAGCCGGCCGGTCGAGACGCGCATCACATTCATCGGGTAGCGATGAGATAGCGTAACATGATTGAAGTTACAACATCACATCAGCGGTATTTTGCCCCGCCTTGGCACATGGCGTTCCCGCCTCCATAGGCGCGCCATGGATTCGACCTCTCCCGCCCGCCCGATGGCACTATCCCGCTGGCTGCTCATTATTGCCGGCCTCGTCTTCTGCATGGTCGTCGTCGGCGGCATTACCCGGCTGACGGAGAGCGGCCTGTCGATCACGGAATGGAAACCGATCAGCGGCGCCATCCCGCCCCTGACGCAAGCCGACTGGCAGCACGCCTTCGACCTCTACCGGCAGACGCCTGAGTTTCGGGAAATCAACGGCCCGGCGGGAATGACCCTTGCCGGATTCAAATTCATCTTTTTTTGGGAATGGGTGCATCGCCTTCTCGGCCGCATCATCGGCCTTGCCGTATTCCTTCCACTGGTCTGGTTCGCGTGGAAACGGGCGATCCCCAAGGGCTATGGCACCCGCTTGGTCGCCATCTTCCTGCTTGGTGGCGCTCAGGGTGCTCTCGGCTGGTACATGGTTGTTTCCGGTCTTTCGGTTCGAACTGACGTCAGTCACCTGCGACTATCAGCGCATTTGCTTCTGGCCCTGTTCCTTTTCGCGGCGCTGATCTGGACCGCGTTCGACTTCCGCCGGCTGGCCGTAGCGGGCGAGCGCCCTGCCAGGCTCACGGGCGCGGCCGTCTGGACACTCATCATCGTCTTTATCCAGCTGATGCTCGGCGCTTGGGTGGCAGGCCTTAACGCCGGTTACATCGCCAGCGACTGGCCGACCATGCAGGGCAAGCTCTATCCCGACGGCGTCGACTGGTCGCAGGGCGTGCTGCATGCCCTGACCTACGACCCCTATCTCATCCATTTCATGCATCGCTGGTGGGCCTGGGTCGTGGTCGCAGCGCTGGTGATCTTCGCCCGGCAGGTGAAACCGCGCGACCGCAAGGCTTCGATCGCGATCCAAAGCGCCTTCGGCACGCAAATCATCCTCGGCATCGCCACGGTCATGAGCGGCGTTAACATTGTCCTCGCGGTGCTCCACCAGGCCGTCGGCGCGCTGGTTCTCGCCTCGACCACCTGGGGCTCGCATGTGGTAGGACGGCGGAAATGACCGCCGTCACCCTCTACGCCGTCTTCGCTGACATGGCCGAAGCTCAGAGGATCGGCCGGCAGATGGTCGAGGAACAGCTCGCCGCCTGCGTCAACATCCTCCAGCCCTGCCGGTCCATTTACCGCTGGGAAGGCGCCATCGAGACCGCGAGCGAGGTACCGGCGCTCTTCAAGACTACACTGGAAGTCGCCGATCGGATTATCGAGCGGATCACCGAACTGCACAGCTACGCCAATCCCGCACTCGTCATCTGGCCGATCACAAAATTGCCCTTCGCTTTTGCCGACTGGGTCGAGGAAAATGTGTCCGGGTAATATTTTACCCGTCGAGAAACGCCCGCTTTTGCTTGACTTTTTTGCGCCTCGCCGCGATTATCGCGCTCACAGACGCTGCCCGCGAGGCGGCGTTTTCCTGTTTCTAATGAAGGAAAGCAGCCCATGAAGGCGCTGATGAAGACCACCAAGTCGGCGAAGCCGGCCGAGGTCGAGAAGAAGTGGCATCTGATCGATGCGGACGGGCTGGTTGTCGGCCGTGTCGCGACGATCATCGCCAATATCCTGCGCGGCAAGCACAAGCCGAGCTTCACCCCGCACGTGGATTGCGGCGATCATGTCGTCGTCATCAACGCCGACAAGGTACGCTTCACCGGCCGCAAGCTGGCGCAGAAGACCTATTACAAGCACACCGGCTATGCTGGCGGCCTCAAGGAAGTGACCGCTGGCAAAGTGCTCGAGGGACGCTTTCCCGAGCGCGTGCTGGAAAAGGCCGTCGAGCGGATGATCCCGCGCGGGCCGCTGGGCCGCGATCAAATGCGCGCCCTGCACCTCTATAACGGCACCGAGCACCCGCATGCGGGCCAGGACCCGCAGGTGCTCGACGTCGCCTCGATGAACCGCAAGAACAAGGTGGGCGCATAACATGGCCGACAAGAAGTCCCTTTCCGACCTGGGTGCACTGACCCAGCAGGCCGCCGAAACCCCGGCTCCGGCTCCAGAAGCCGCCGAGGTTCCCGCCGCCGCCGAAGCTCCTGCCGCCGATGTCGCCGAGGCTCCGGCCCCGCAGGCTCCGGTCCAGGCCGAAGCCCCGCTTCGCGAGCAGCAGCTCGACAAGCATGGCCGCGCTTATGCGACCGGCCGCCGCAAGGATGCCGTTGCGCGCGTCTGGCTGAAGCCGGGCTCGGGCAAGATCGTCATCAACGGCCGCGAGCAGGAAGTTTATTTCGCCCGCCCGTCGCTGCGCCTCGTCATCAACCAGCCGTTCGGCCTTACCGACCGCGCGGGCCAGTACGACGTGATCGCCACTGTCAAGGGCGGCGGTTTGTCGGGCCAGGCCGGTGCGGTGCTGCACGGCATCGCCCAAGCGCTTTCGCGCTACGAGCCGGCGCTGCGCACGACCGTCAAGCGCGCCGGGTTCCTGACCCGCGACAGCCGCGTCGTCGAGCGCAAGAAGTACGGCCGGGCCAAGGCTCGCCGCAGCTTCCAGTTCTCGAAGCGCTAGAATTTCGACATATCGTCACGCGAAGGGCGGTCAGGGTAACCTGGCCGCCTTTTTCGTTTCGGGACACTCTCACGGCGACGCTTCTTCGAAAGGCACTCTCCTGCTAGCTTTCGGCCATGGGAAGCTTCGTCCACAAGCCGGAACGTTGGGACAAGGAGGCCTCGCTGCTGTGGAAGGCGGGGCTGAGGGACGCAGCGCTCGCTAAGTCGCTGGAGACGCTGGAGCAGATGGCGCAGCCTGACCCCGACGCCTTCATCCAGCCGGGTTTCTACCTCTTCCAACTCGACCGCTTCGACGAGGCGGTAAGCATATTGAACCGCGCTCTCGAGCGATATCCGAATCACCCGATGGTACTCCTGAGCCTCGGCAGCGCCCATAATCGCGCGCGGCATCATCAGCAGGCCCTCCCCTTCCTCGAACGCTTCATCGCCATCGGCTTTTCCGATGCCAGCGCCTATGACGCCCTCGCTTCCAGCCACGCCGAGACCGGCGACCTCATCAAGGCCAAGCTGTTCGGCACTCTCGCTCTCCAGGAAAAGGACAAGCTCGTCGCGGATCGATTTGGCCAGCCGAAGCTCAAGGCGAAGAAGCCGGGCAAGAAGAAACAGGTCATCGCCTTCACCTTATTCGGCTCGGATCCGCGGTACCTGCGCGGAGCGCTCGATAACGTCCTGATAGCTCGAGATCTCTATCCTGGCTGGATCTGCCGCTTTTATGTCGACGACAGCGTCGATGAGACTTTCCTCGGAGTACTCGAAGAGGAAGGCGCCGAGGTCATTCGCGACGGCAGCGGCAATCGCGACACCCGCCACCTGCTGACGCGCAGGTTCCTGGTTGCCGACGACCCAAAGGTCGGGCGTTTCATGGTCCGGGACTGCGACAGCGTCGTCAATCCGCGTGAGGCAGCGGCCGTCAGCGAATGGATCGAATCCGGCCTGCCCTTCCACACTATGCGCGACTGGTGGACGCATACCGACCCAATGCTTGCTGGCCTGTGGGGCGGGATCGCCGGTGTCTTCCCGGACATGACCGGATGCATTGAGAAGTTCATCGGCGAAAAGCCTCAGAGCACCAACTGGGACCAGTATTTCCTGCGCGACCAGGTCTGGCCGGCGATCCGAGATCAAGTGATGGTCCACGACCGTTGCTTCCCGGCCCACCGCGCCCAACCTTTCCCGACACCCACGCCAGGCGGCCGCGAACATGTTGGGCAGAATGAGTACAATAGCGATCGCAACGCGCAGGCGGAACGGCTTGCACCCTTCGCGGCCAGGATTCCGGCACTTCGTCTGCCAGTGCCGATCCCGGTGAAGCTGCAGTTCCGGACGGGGTAAGGGCATGCTGCTAGCTTTCACCCGCGCAGTCAGCCCAAGGATTGTCGACTGCGCTCTTACCCATCTTGAGCGCCAGGCGATCGATCCCGTGCGCGCTGTGGAGCAGCATGAAAGCTACGAACGGGCACTCAGCGATACCGGCTTCACAGTCCATCGGCTGGAGTATCTAGCCGAAGACCCGGACGCGGTGTTTGTCGAGGACACCGCGCTCCTCCTGGGGAACCAAGCCGTCATCACGCGTCCCGGAACGGCCTCGCGCCGGGACGAGGTGGACTCAACGGCCCGTGGCCTCGCGCCCTACTTTACGGTGCACCGGCTGGCTTCCGGGAACCTCGATGGCGGCGATGTGCTCAAGGTCGGCAGCACGCTCTATGTCGGCCAATCGAACCGCACTGACGCCGAAGGCACGGAAGCGCTGGCAAAGGTTGTGAATCCACTTGGCTACAGCGTGGTTCCGGTCGAACTCGGCCGATGCCTGCATCTCAAGACGGCGGTCACCTTGGCGGGATGGGATGGAAACCAACCGGTGCTGCTTGCAAATCCGGAATGGGTCGACCCGGCCGTCTTTGGCAATGCCGCGATCGTCGAAGTCGCGGATGGCGAGCCATTCGGCGCGAATGCCGTGCTCGCCGGCGACCGGCTAATTTATGCAAAGGGCAGCCCGGCGACCGCGGCCCGCCTCCGCGAGCGAGGCTTCGATGTCGTCGAGCTTGACCTGTCGGAACTTCAGAAAGCGGAAGCCGGCGGCACCTGCATGAGCCTCATCGCCGATTAGGTCAGCCGCGCGCGGCAATCCTCATCGCTCAGAGGCACCTCGAGCCGTTTCAGGCGGGCAGTCGCTCCACTAACGATCCGCACCTCGCTTTTCGGCACACCGAGTGCATTTGCGATCAGCTTGATCACCTCTTCATTCGCCGATCCGTCGGCGGGCGCGGCAGCGACGCGGACTTCCAGGAAGGGGCGGCGCCCGGGATCGGTCTTCCACTCGCCAAGGCCGGGCTTCGCCGAGCGCGGGGTGACGCGGATGGCGAGGATTGAGCTCAATCCATCGCCAAATGATGTTGGGCGTCGCCCGTCCCGACCTTCCTGCCGCGCTTCATGAGGAGCAGCAGCGGCAGGACGGCGAGCGTAACGATCATCATCAGCTTGAAGTCGTCGAGATAGGCGATGAACAGCGCTTGGCGGGTAATCTCGGCGTTGAGAAGCGCCATCGCCACGGGACCGTAGGACGGCCCAATTGTCTGCAGGATTTCAGGGCTTGCCGTCGGAATGGACTGTTGGGTGACGGCGCTGGCGAGATCGGCGTGCGCGACCTGCGTCATCCGAACGAGCTGCGCGCTAACGACCGAAATGCCGACCGAGCCACCGATATTGCGCGACAGGTTGAGCAGCGACGCCGCCGTGGTCCGCATGCGCGGCCCCAGCGTCT
Organism: Sphingomonas alba; assembly: GCF_023516555.1. Classification (GTDB taxonomy): domain Bacteria; phylum Pseudomonadota; class Alphaproteobacteria; order Sphingomonadales; family Sphingomonadaceae; genus Sphingomicrobium; species Sphingomicrobium album. The sequence continues at coordinate 18,553 of NZ_JAMGBD010000001.1, read as the reverse complement.
CGAACGCCAGGCTCTGAAGGGGTACGAAGATGAGTCCCAGACCGAGGCCCTGAACAACGCCGCTGATGATGACGGGCTTTGACGGTTGATCGATGGCGAATCCCGTCATCAGGTAGAGCGAAACCGCCATCAAGGTTACGCCGAGCCCAACAAGTATTCGAGAGTCGACCTTGCCGACCAGACGGCCGGCCGCGAGCATGGAAATGAGCGTCCCGACGCCGCGTGGCGCCGTCAGGAACCCCGATTGCAGGACCGAATAGCCGTAGAGATTCTGGAGCAGCGGCGGCAGCAGCGCGAGCCCTGCAAGCAGCAGGACGCCAGTCACCGCCATGAACACTAATCCGGTCGAGAAATTGCGGTCGGCAAACATTTGGCGATCGAACAACGGGTTTTTTGCCGTGACGATGTGGACCACGAACATCCAGGCCGCGGCGATGGCGAGGCCAAGCTCGATGATGATTTCCCAGCTTTGCAGCCAGTCCTTCTGTTCTCCGCGATCGAGGAACATCTGCAGTGCCCCAAGCGCAATGGCCAGTAGGGCAAAGCCGAACAGGTCAAATCTGCGGCGATGCGTCTCGGTCTTCGGCATGAACCTGAGCATCACCAGCGCGCAAATGATGCCGACCGGGAGGTTGACCAGGAACACCCAGCGCCAGTTGTAATTATCTGTGAGCCAGCCGCCCAACACCGGGCCCATGATCGGGCCGATCATCACGCCACCACCGAACAGGGCCATGGCCTGCCCGTGCTTTTCGCGGGGATTGATGTCGAACAGGGTGGCCTGCGCCAACGGAACGATGAAAGCGCCGCTGACACCTTGCAGGGCCCGGAAAACGACCATCTCGGTCAGTGATACGGCTGAGGCGCAAAGCACGGAACTCACCGTGAAACCGACGACCGAAATCAGCAGCAATCTCTTCCGGCCGACGCGATCGGCCAGCCAGCCGCTGATTGGCAGAGCAATTGCCGAAGCGACGATATAGCTCGTCAGGACCCAGTTGATCTGTTCCTGCGTGGCGCTGAGGTCGGCGGCCATATGCGGCAGCGCGACGTTGGCGATGGTCGTGTCGAGTACCTGGAGGAGCACCGCCATCATCACGCCGATCGTGACGATGATCCGCTCCCCCCGCGGCAAGGGATGCGCTTCCATCTGGCCGGGGGGCTGCGCCACTAGTCGTCGAGGTAGACGGTGACGTCAGCCGAAAGGCCGGCAATCAGCGGCTTGTCGGTCTTGCCGTCGAAAGCGATGCGGACTGGGACGCGCTGCGTGACCTTCACCCAATTGCCATTGGCATTTTGGGCCGGAAGGATCGAGAACTCGCTGCCGGTACCGGCGCCAATGCTCTGGACATGCCCTTGGAAGGCGGTTCCCGGGTAGGCGTCGATCTTGATCTTGACCTTCTGGCCCGGGACGATCCGGCCGACGTCCTTTTCCTTGAAATTGGCATCGACCCAGGCGCCCTTGCTACGGACCAGCGAAAGCATTCCGACCCCGATCACGGCCATATTGCCGACCTGCACGCGATCGGCATTGGCGATTTGTCCGGCCATTGGCGCGACGACGGTTGTTCGCTTTAGATCGAGCTTCGCCTTGGCAACGGCCGCCAGCGCCGCTGCAATCGAGGGCTGCTCACCTGTAGCGATCGCGGCCGATGCATTGGCTGAACGGGCACGCGCATCGGAGAGTTGCGTCTCGGCCGCCTTCACCTCGTTGAGCGCGTCCTCGTAGTCGGCTTTGGTTGTGAACCCGCGCTTCAGCAGCGCCTGCTGCCGGCCAAGCGCGTTCTGCTTGATCGACAAGTTCGCTTGCGCACCGGCAATGTCGCCGCTGGTTCCGGCGGCCTGCGTCCTCAGCTGGCTCGTTTGCAATTGCGCCGCGGCGAGTTTCGCTTCCGCATCGAGCAGCGCGACCCGGAAGGGCTCCGGATCGATGCGGTAGAGCACCTGGCCTTGCTTGACGTTGTCGCCGTTCTTGACGTCGACCTCGATCAGCGGGCCGTTGATCTGCGGCGCGACGGAGACGATGTCCTGCTTCACCGCCGCATTGTCGGTGCTGACCGTCGATCCGCTCGTCATCCACCAATAAGCGAGGACGGCGAGGATGATCAGCGGGATGGCCAGCATCACGCCCCAGCGCGTCTTCCGGACGGCAATCCGCTTCCGCTTCTTAGGCGCCGGCGCGGCCTCCGCCTCTTCGACGGTCACAGCCTGCATCTTGTTCATGCGGTCATCCTGCCCTGGGGATTTGCGGTCAGATTGTTGCGGATCTTGGTGAGTTTGGTCCGCATCAACTCCAGCTCCGGTTCCGAAAGACCGGCGAATGCTTCAGCCATGAGGTCGTCGGCCAAAGCCCTGAGTTTGGCGATCAGCGGCGCGGCCTGGCCGGTCACTTCCAGGCGCCAGGCGCGGCGATCTGCGGGGTCGCGCTGACGCTCGACGAGGCCAGCCTCCTCCAGCCGATCGACAATGCGGCAAAGTGTAATCGGCTCGACATCGAGGATGTCCGCAAGCTCGACCTGACGAAGCCCAGGCTGCCGGTCCACCCGGAACAGCACCTTCCACTGCGCTCGCGTCACGCCCAGCGTCGCGGCCCGGCGATCGAAGGCCCGCCGCAACGCATGCGCGGTCTCGGCAATCTCAAACGGAAGTGTTTCCATGCGCCTGCATATAATAAGTGTGCTTATTAAATCAACCTGCTTCTTGCATCCGCTGAGCAGTCCGGCCAAGCGAATGGCGCATGACATCGATTGACCAGATTCCGGCCATCCTCGACGAACTGGAGGCCATCTACGACAGCTCCGTCGCCAATTTGCGCGCTGCCCTAAACGCTTATGCCCGCGATGGGGTTCGTCCCGACCGCAACGCCAGGGACGTTGGCGCCTTTGCGTATCCTGAACTGCGAATCGCCTACGAGCCCGAAGGACCGCCTCCCAGCTCAGCGCGCGCCTTCGCCCGGCTCAACCAACCGGGCATCTATGTTAGCTCGATTGCACGGCCCCAACTGTTCCGCGCCTACTTGGCCGAACAGCTAGGCCATTTGATCCGCGATTATGGCGTCGACGTCACGGTCGGCCGATCGGCCAGCGAGATCAGCTACCCCTATGTGATCGACGGCGCCGAGCTGGAACTCGGCGGCATGAGCACCGCCGAACTGTCGCGCTGGTTCCCCTCAACCGAGCTGGTCCACATCGGCGACGAGATTGCCGACGGCGTCTATGACACATCGCAAGGCATTCGCCCGCTTGCCCTGTTCGATGGGCCGCGCACCGACTTTAGCCTGGCACGGCTCCGTCACTATAGCGGGACGCCGGCGGAGCATTTCCAGCATTTCGTCCTCTTCACCAACTACGTCCGCTACGTCGACGAGTTCGTTCGCTTCGCAATCGACGCTCTCCGCCAGCCCGACAGCCCGTTCATCGGACTGTCGGTTCCGGGCGGCGTTTATGAGGCAGGCGGCCTCGCCGACGCGGAGGCACAGATCGCTGCCGGTGTCTGGCGGCGGCACCAAATGCCGGCCTACCACCTGATGACGGCGGACGGCGACGGCGTGACCCTCGTCAATATCGGCGTGGGGCCAAGCAACGCCAAGACGATTTGCGACCATATTGCGGTGCTGCGGCCGGAAGCCTGGCTCATGATCGGCCACTGCGGCGGCCTCCGCCCCAGCCAGACGATCGGCGACTACGTGCTCGCCCACGCTTATTTGCGCGACGACCATGTCCTCGACGATGTGCTGCCGCCGGAAGTGCCGCTCCCCGCCATCGCCGAAGTGCAGAAGGCGCTGTTCGATGCGGCGGTGCTGGTCACCGGCGAAGATGAAGACAGCGTCAAGCGCCGCCTGCGCACCGGGACCGTCGTCACCACCGACGATCGCAACTGGGAGCTGCGCTACACACTCTCGGCGCTGCGCTTCAACCAGAGTCGGGCAGTCGGCATCGACATGGAATCGGCGACGGTCGCCGCGCAGGGTTACCGGTTCCGAGTGCCCTACGGCACGCTGCTTTGCGTCTCAGACAAGCCGTTACACGGGGAGCTGAAACTCCCGGGCCAGGCCAATGCCTTCTACGAGCGCGCGATCAGCCAGCATTTGAAGATCGGCATCGAGACGCTGACCCTGCTCAAGCGCGAGGGCGACGACCTCCACAGCCGGAAGCTGCGCAGCTTCGACGAACCGCCGCTGCGCTAGCTGCGAACGCCCACCCGATCCGGCTTGGGTGGCGTCTGTCCCTTCGCGATCCAGTCGACGAGTGCATCAAGGTCGACCATGCCTTTGTCAGTGATGTCGGTGCCCTCAGTAAAGCCTGACAGGCCATCACCGCCGGAAGCCAAATAGTTGTTTACCACCACGCGGTAGCGGCCGGTCGGCACGACGGACTTCCCGTTCAACGTCATCGCGACGACGCGTTCTCCGCTCGGGCGGCTGAGATCGACGGTGTAGTTGAAGCCGGACGACGGGCCGAGCGCGGCGGGACGGCCGTTTGCGCGGTTCGAACCTGCGAACTGCTGTTCGATGACATGCTTCAACTGGGCACCTGTCAGGGTCATGACTAGGAGGTTGTTCCCGAACGGCATCATCGAAAACGCATCGGCGTAGCGGACATCGCCCGCCGGAATGGCGACGCGAACGCCCGTGACGTTCACCAAGGCAAGCTGGGCACCACCCATGTCGAGCGCCTTGGTGGCGGCCAGCATGGAATCGGCGATGAGGTCGGACGCAGCGCTTTCCCAGTCGTTCTCGTCGCGAGTTGCCGTCGCCGTCAGGTGACCGATGATGCGGTTGGCGACTGGAGCGACTGCCGTGGCGTAACGGGCGACTAGCGCTTCGACCGCCGGCGCCTGCCCGCGCTCACCAGTCCCGACCGTCAAGTTCGATGCTCGTTGACTGATCAGCCGATGGGTGGCGGGATCGAAATCGAGGCGAATATCGGTGAAGAAATAGCCGTTCTTGCCGGCGCTCGTGAGCAGCCGGCCGCCGGCCGTGCCGCCTTCGCCATTCTGGCAGACATAGGCCCAGTGCGTGTGACCAGAAACGACGGTCGTGATGGCCGGGTCGAGCTTGGCGAGGATCGGCAAGATCGCGCCATCGAGGCCGTTGCAGTCATTGCCGGTCGTGAAAGCCTTGGTCTTCCCGCCCTGGTGGACCAGCAAGACGATGGCGTCTGCTCCCTGTGCCTTCAAGCCAGGCACCAACGCATTTGCCGTGGCGGCTTCATCGGCGAAAGTCAGGCCCTTGACGCCGGACGGCGTGACGATGTTGGCGGTTCCCCGGAGCGTCATACCGATGAACCCGATGGTGACAGCGCCGGTGCCGCTGCCAAAGCGCTTGATGCCGGTTGCGGGAAACAACGTCTGGCCGTCGGGGCCGATGACGTTGGCGGCGAGGTAGCGGAACTTGGCGCCGGCAAAAGGATCCACCGCGCAAGGCTGGCGGCGAGTAAACTTGGCGCAGCCGCCGTTCTGCATGCGCTTGAGCTCGTCGCCGCCCTTGTCGAATTCGTGGTTGCCGACGGAATTGAACTCAAGGCCCAGCAAGTTCATCGCGGCAATCGTCGGCTCGTCTAGATAATTGGCGGAAATCAACGGGGATGCGCCGATCGTGTCGCCGGCCGAGACGGTGACGGTGTGGGGCTGGCCAGTCCGGGCCTGAGCCAGCGCTCCCGCAAGGTTCGCCGCGCCGCCAGTGACGATCTTCTGCTTGGTCCCGTCAAGGTTCGTCACCTCAACCGCGGGCGGGGTCTCGATATTGCCGTGGAAGTCGTTGAAGGCGAGAATCTGCACCTCGACCGGTCCTTGAGCGACGGACGCAATCGGCCGGGGCGTGGTCGTACAGGCGGCCAATGCCAGCATCGGTGCAAGGGCAATCTTCCAACGCATTACTTTTCCTTCGCTCATCGCAGCGCAGCTTCTATGGTCGCACCTCATGTACGACCGGCAACTGATCGAAAAGGCCCGAGAGGCCGCACTACGCGCTTACGCTCCCTATTCCGGCTTTTCGGTCGGCTGCGCGATAGAATCGGTCGATGGCGAGGTCGTGACAGGCGCCAATATGGAGAACGCCTGCTACCGTCTTGGCCTTTGCGCCGAGCAGAGCACGCTCACCGCAGCCCAGCACGCATTCGGGCTCGACAAGGTCGCGCGCATTGCCGTCGCCGGCGGCGACGGGTCGGGCGCCAGCCTCTCAGGCAACATAGTCTGCACGCCCTGTGGCGGTTGCCGACAGGCGATTCTGGAAGCGGCGCAATTGTCGGGTAACGATGTCGAGATCATTTGCGCCAACGGCAACGGCGACCAGGTGGAAAACCACCGAATCTCGGAACTCATTCCGCATGGCTTCGGGCCGGCCAACCTCGGCGACGCGGCTTAGCCGATCGGCCTGACCGACAGGCCGCTGCGATAGTTCATCACGACGCTGGTCCGCTCGCGCCCGCTGACCGAAATTGCGGTTTGGCCGAAACTCGGCTTGCCCATTAGCGACAACTTCGGGTTGCGGGAGAAACCGCCGCCGTCGTTCCAGTCCGACTTGCGGTTCACATTGGCATCGTGACGGACCACGAAGGCATATTGGCCGGCTTTGGGCAAAGGCACGCAGACGTCAACGGAACGGCGTCCGTTCAGCGGCATGTCGACCCGCCGGATCCATTTGCCCTTGGAAAGGAAACCCGACGCGCCATAGGCCTGCACACGCACCGAGCCGGCCCCGCTCTTGAGGCCGGTCACATGCACGGTCATCGTCGGCAGCGACGGACTGTCGCACGATTTGTCGTTGGGACTGGTCTCGCGCGGATCGGCGCTCGCAGACGAAGCAAGTGCAAGCACGGCCAGCCCCAGGAAAGGCAGCTTTGTCATAGGGTTGCGCCTAGACATGCGGTCATGAACTCAGGATGAAACCTACTTCAGCAAGCTTCAGCACGGACGTCCCCCGGACGCCCTACTTCAGCTTGATCTCGCGGAGCCGCTCCTGGAGATAGCCGTCCGCCGTAATCGGCGCCCATTTCGGCTTCTCGCCCGCGGGCACCGTGCCCGGCAGCGCTTCGATCAGGAAATCGGAGCGGAAGTGCAGGAAGAAAGGCATGGAATAACGCGCGTTCGATGCCCGATCCGGCGTGGGATTGACCACACGGTGTGAGGTCGACCGCAGGCGTCCGTTGGTCAATCGCTGCAGCATGTCACCGATGTTGATCACCAGTTCACCGGGCTTGGGCGATACCGGAATCCAGCGGCCGTCCTTTGTCAGGAGCTCAAGTCCCGCTTCTTCAGCGCCGAGCAGCAGAGTGATCGTGTTGATGTCCTCATGGGCGCCGGCCCGGATGTGTTCGCCAGTCGGCTCGCTCTGTGGCGGATAATGCAAAAGGCGCAGGACCGAATTGCCCTCGTGCACCGTGTCGACGAAGTAATCTTCGCCAAGGCCGAGGTAACGGGCGATCGCGCTCAACACCTTGAGGCCCGTGCGGTCGAAGGTGGTGAACAGCTCCTCGAACGTGTCCCGGAAACTCGGCACCTCGGACGGCCAGAGGTTGTTCGGCATGTGCGCACTGAACTTGTGGCCTTCCGGCAGGTCGCGGCCGACGTGCCAGAATTCCTTCAGGTCATGCGCCTTGTGGCCCTTGGCGGTCTCGATCCCGAATGGCGTGTAGCCGCGGGCGCCGCCCTTCCCCTCGATGAGATATTTGCGCTTGGCCTCTTCCGGGAGAGCGAAGAACTGCTTCGACTTCTCCTCGGCCCTGTGGATCAGCTCGTCAGGAATGCCGTGGTCGGCAATAATGGCAAAGCCATATTCCTCGAAGCTGCGGCCAAGCTTCTGGGCAAAGGCGTCTGGGTCGCGGTCGGCCTCTTTGAGGCTGACCGATGCGATATGATCGGCGGTCATCGTGGTCATGGCGTTGATTTAAGCTGGAATCATCAATCCTGCCAGCGCTGCGCTCATCAAATTGGCGAGCGAGCCGGCAAGAAGGGCCCTTAGTCCGAGGCGCGCGATGACTGGACGCTGGTTGGGTGCAAGGTTGCCGACAACGGCCAACTGGATCGCGATCGAGCTGAAGTTTGCAAATCCGCAGAGCGCGAAGATCACAATTGCGCGGCTGCGGTCGCTCAGCGTGGCGGCAATATTGGCAGGGTCGCCCAAATTAATGAAGGCCACGAATTCGTTGAGAACGATCTTGGTGCCGAAGAGGCCGCCGGCAGTCCCCGCTTCCTGCCACGGGATGCCCATAAGGTACATGACAGGGGCGAAGATCGCGCCAAGGCCTGCCTGCAAGCTCCAGCCATCCTGGTGGAACAAGTGGCCGATCCCGCCGATGATGCCATTGAGGAGCGCCACCAACGCCACGAAGGCCAGGACCATGGCGCCGACGGCGACGGCGAGCTTGACGCCCGTTTGGGCGCCTTGCCCGGCCGCCTGGATGATGTTCACCGGCTGTTCGCCTTCTTCGAAGCCATGAACTTCGATATGGTCCTCCGGCGCGGTATCGACTGCCCCGCCTTCGAGCGGCAATTCACCCTTCGGCGCGATCTCGTCCGGCATGATCATCTTGGCCATGAGGATGCCGCCAGGCGCTGACATGAAGGCGGCTGCCAGCAGGAACGGCAGGTACCGCTCCCCAAGCAGACCAGCGTAGGCGGCAAGGATTGTCCCAGCGACGCCCGCCATTCCGACTGTCATCAGCGTGAACAGGTGGCTCGGAGGAAGCGCCGGCAAGTAAGGCCGGACGACCAGTGGGCTCTCGGATTGACCAACGAATATATTAGCTGCGGCACCCAGGCTTTCGACCCGGCTGATGCCCGTTACCCAGCCGATTGCGCCGCCTACCCAACGGACGATCCGCTGCATGACGCCGAGGTAGTAAAGGATCGACACCAGCGACGCGAAGAACACGATCACCGGCAGCGCCAGCAATGCGAAATTCTGGCCAAGCTTGTCGCCCGCCAGCGCGCCGAACAGAAACTTCGTTCCCTCGCCGGCGTAACCCAGCAACGCCGCGACGCCCTCCGACATGCCCTGAATGACGGCACGTCCTCCTGTGGTCTTTAGGACCAAAAACGCGATGACCGCCTGCAGTGCGAAAGCGGCAGCTACAATGCGCAGCCGGATGGATTTGCGGTTGGCGGAAAATAGCCAGGCGATCGCCAGGATGGCGACGATGCCGAGGACACCGGAAAACTGGTTCATGTACGCGAGGCCCTCCCCGGCCTCACCAGACCATGCCTTGGGTAGCGCCCGCCGCGGCTTCGTCCAGCAAATTAATGGCTTCGTTCGGCGTGTCGGCGACGATCATCTGGTCGAGCCGCGATTTCGACAGGAAGCCGGATTCGGAAATATGCTCCATCATCTTCACGAATGGCGTCCAGAAACCGGCGGTGTTGAGAAGCGCGAACGGCTGAGCGTGATACCCAAGCGCGTTCCAGGTCCAGGCTTCATACAGCTCATCGAGTGTGCCAATGCCGCCGGGTAGGCAGACGAAGGCGTCGCAGAGCTCCGTCATCATGGCCTTGCGCTCGTGCATCGTCGTGACGGTGTAGAGGTCGGTGAGGCCGGTATGGGCGACCTCCTTATCGACCAGCGCTCGCGGGATCACGCCATAGGCGACGCCCCCGGCATTGATCACCGTGTCGGCGACAATCCCCATCAGCCCCAGTCGACCGCCGCCGTACACGAGCTCCAGCCCGCGTTCGACGATGGCCTCGCCCATCTCGCGCGCTGCATCCGCAAAGCGCGGATCGGAACCGGCTGCCGAGCCGCAATAAACCGCGAGACGCTTGATGTTCATAGCTGGACGAGCGCCTTGAGGTCGGCTTCCGGCCGGGCGCCAAAATGCGAGATGATTTCCGCGGCGGCGATGGCGCCCGTTTCAAGGCATTTGCGTAAGTCGTGGCCACGGCAATGCGCCGTCAGGAAACCTGCGGCGAACAGGTCCCCCGCGCCCGTGGTATCGACGATTTCCGCGACCGGGATGGCGGGGATTTCGACACCGACGCCGTCTTGCAGGCCGAGCGCACCTTCAGCCCCGCGCGTGATCACAAGGGTCGGCACTTTCTCGGCCAGGACTGCCAGGGCTTCCCCCAGGCTCGGCGCGGCAGCGAGTTGCATGGCCTCATGGTCGTTGGCGAAAAGGAGGTCGATACCGCCGTCCTCAATCATCTTGGCGAAGACCTCGCTGCGGCCTTCAAGGCAGACGCTCTCCGACAAGGTGAAGGCGACTTTCCGGCCCGCCGCGCGCGCGATTTCGATCGCACGATACATAGCTTTGCGCGGCAATTCCGGGCCCCAGAGATAGCCTTCGAGCATCAGGATCGAGGCCGATGCGATGAGCGCCTCATCGAGTGCTTCCGCCTTCAACTGGTGCGAAGCGCCGGGACATGTGTTCATCGTCCGCTGCGCGTCCGGCGTCACCAGGATCAGGCAGCGCCCGGTCGGATGTTCGCTGCCGCTGTTCAGCGCGGGCGTATCGAACTGCACGCCGAGCGCGCGCATGTCGTGACGGAAGATTTCGCCCAGTTGGTCCTTGGCGATCTGGCCAATGAAGGCCGCTTTGCCGCCCATGGCCGCAATGCCCGCCATGCTGTTGGCCGCCGACCCACCGCTGGTCTCCCGCGCATTGCCCATCGCCGCGTAGAGGCGGTTGGCATGATCCGTATCGAGCAGCTGCATCTGGCCCTTGGGCAGCGCATGCTCGACCAGGAACGCATCATCGCAAGTGGCGATAACGTCGACGATGGCGTCGCCGATCGCAACAATGTCTAGGGAAGGCTGGCTCACGGGAATGCGCGCCTAGCCGCGTCTGGCCGGAGCGGTCAACAAAACCCTTGCCCGTCAAAAGGAAGCCGCTACCCCTTGCCGCCGATGACGAACGATTCAGCTGCGCGCCGCGCTATCTCTCCCTCGCTCTTTGCCTTCGCCATCTTTTACGGTGGCATGGTCTGTATTGCCGGCGTTCTTGGCAACAAGCAGGTGGCGCTTGGGCCCTTGTCGGCGATTGGCCCGGCGTTCGGACTTGGCCCGCTCGCTGTCGAGGCAGGCATCTTCGCATTTTTGATGCTGGTCGTGACCTCAAGTTCGGTCGCCGAGTTGCACGGTCGGGAAACCGCCAACAAGCTTGTGCTGATCGGCTTCGTGCCGCTGATCTTCTCGCTGCTTCTCAGCATCGCCGTCCTGGCGGTTCCGGCGGCCCAGGATATGGACCCGCAGCGCTTGTCAGCGTTCGAGACGATCATGGGCGGGACTCCGCGCATCTGGCTCGGAGGCATCCTGGCCTACGGGATTTCGACGTTCCTCAACGTAACGATTTTCAGCAAGCTGAAGGCCAGCGAAGGCGCCAGATTGTTGTGGCTGAGGTCGGCGGTCGCGAGCGCGCTCAGCCAGATCGTTGACACACTGATCTTCATTTCGGTCGCCTTCTACGGCGTATTCCCCATCGGTGAACTTCTCCTTGGGCAAATGATTGCCAAGGTCGTCCTGTCGGTGATCCTGGTTCCACCCTTAATCTATGTTTTTGTCGCAGTTGGTAAGCGACTGGACACTCCCGCGAACGCTTGAATTTCAATGCTTTGAATGATTTAGCACGGCCGCTTGCAACGGCTCGCCGCAAATGCGTGTCTTCGCTGCAACGCTATCAAAAATATCATAGGCGAAGCTGAACGAATCGTCATTCTACTGTCGCAATCGGACTATAGCCGGAACCTGCGATTCGAGATTTTTCCGCGCAATTTGTGTCCATGCCCGTGGGGGGTCCCTTAGTGAAAAAGCTTATCCTTCTCTGCACGACGGCTGCTGTCCTGCCGACCGCCGCTTTCGCCCAATCTTCCAGCTCGCAAGACTTCGACAAGAAGAGCGAAGCCATCGTCGTCACCGCAACCCGCCAGCAGCAGGTCGGCGGCGTCGTCACGCCTGACTCGACCAAGGCGAAGGCCGTCCTGACGCAGGAATATATCGCCCGCCAGAACCCGGGCCAGACGATCCTCGACACGATCAACGCCGTGCCGGGCGTCAGCTTCCAGAACAACGACGCCTACGGCTCGTCGGGCGGCACGCTGACCATCCGCGGCTTCGACAGCTCGCGCATCAGCCTGACCTTCGACGGCATCCAGCTGAACGATTCGGGCAACTACGCCATTTTCTCGAACCAGCAGATCGACCCCGAACTGATCGAGCAGGTCAACGTCAACCTCGGCACGACCGACGTCGACAGCCCCACCGCCTCGGCCGTCGGCGGCACCGTCAACCTGCGTACCCGCAACCCGTACAAGACGTTCGGCGGCCGCGTCGTCGGCTCGCTCGGTGAAGACGACTTCCGGCGCATTTTCGCGGTAATTGACACTGGCGAAGTCGGCCCCTGGGGCACACGCGCCTATTTCTCGGCCTCAACCGCCAAGAACGACAACCCGTTCAACAACTATGGCGTCGTCGACAAGCAGCAGTACAACGCCAAGATCTACCAGCCGATCGGCAGCAATGGTGACTACATCTCGGTCGCCGGCCACTACAACCAGAACCGCAACAACTTCTTTGGATCGCTGCCACTGCGCACGGACAAGACAAAGGTTGTGAACCTGGGCACTTCTGCGGTGCCGATCTGGACGACGGTTCCGCGCATCGTCGGCCCGAATGCCGGCAATCGTTATCCCGACAGCCGCGATGACCGCTTCTACAACATCAACTATCCTTGCACGGTCGATACCCCGAGCAATGCCGCAGGCACCGCCGGCCAAGATTCCCCGAGCAGCTCGACGGGCCCGGACGCCCCGGGTGCCGACCCCAATGACGATTACGCGGCCTGCGGTACTGAGTTCGATCGCCGCTACAATCCGTCGAACACCGGCAACATCCGTATTCAGTCCCGCTGGACGCTTACCGACGATCTGACGCTGACGGTTGATCCCAGCTACCAGTACGTGAAAGCGAATGGTGGCGGTACAGTGATCGCCCGTGAATACGGCTTCGACATCAACCCAAATCCCGCCGGCAACCGTGCCGACTGCCGCACGGCGGCGCCGGGTCCGAACGTCGTCTGCGTTCCGGGCTATTTCGGCGGCAACCCCTATTTTGGCGGTGTCGACCTCAACGGCGACGGCGACATCAAGGACCAGGTCCTCCTCCTGGCTCCCAGCCAGACCCAGACCGACCGTTTCGGTGTCATCTCCGGCCTTCGTTACGTAATCAACGACAACCATCAGGTCCGCCTGACCTATACGTTCGACGACGCGCACCATCGCCAGTCCGGCGAAGTCGGCCTGCTCAAGAACAATGGCGAACCCTTCGACGTCTTCCCGGTCAATGACCCGCTGACGATCCAGTTCAACGGCGCCAATGAGACGTTGCAGAAGCGCGACCGCCGCTCGAAGGCGATCCTCAACCAGGTCTCGGCCGAATATCGCGGCGAGTTCTTCGACGATCGACTGACGGTGAACCTTGGCCTTCGCGCGCCTTTCTTCAAGCGCGACCTGACCAACTACTGCTTCACAAGCTCCGCGTCGGGCTTCGTCGAGTGCACCGGCCAGAATGCCGATCTCAACGCGATCGCGGCGGCCAACAACCCGTACACGTTCAATGAAACGACCGGTGCGGTGACTGGCTGGGCGCCTCCGGGGCACCGCGTCCTGAAGTACCATGACATCCTGCCGAACCTCGGTTTCATCTTCGATGTGACGCCACAGGTCAGCGTCTTCGCCAACTACGGCAAGGGCTTGTCGGTCCCGAGCACGGACAACCTTTACAACGCCTTCTTCTTCCCTGAAGGCACGGAACAGGCGAAGCCGGATCCGGAGACTACCGACAGCTTCGACGGCGGCGTTCGGTACCGTACGACGACTATCCAGGCGCAGCTCGGTCTGTGGAAAACCATTTTCCACGACCGTTCGGCATCGGCTTTCGATCCGGAACTCAACCAGACCGTCTTCCGTAACCTCGGAACCGTCGACAAGTGGGGCGTTGATGCCTCGGTTGCGTGGTCGCCACTCAAGCAGCTGACTCTCTACGCCTTCGGCTCATGGATGGACTCCAAGATCAAGGACAACATCCAGATCGGCACGATTCCGATTTCCGCAACCAACCCGGCGGGCACGACCTGCGATAACATTGACCTGTCTGCACCCGGCAATGCCCTGCAGGCGATCAGGAGTTGCGCCTTCACGGCCGGCAATCGCGAGTCGGGAGCGCCGAAGTACAGCTATGGCTTCTCGGCCAGTGGCTCGATCGGAATCCTCGACCTTGGCATCACCGCCAAGCGCACTGGTCCGCGGTATATTTTCGACGACAACCGCGCAGTCTTTGCGGGCGACCTCGCCGTAACCACGCCGACGGCTGGCCGCCTTGAACAGTTCCAGGTCTATGACGCGACGGCGCCGGCCTACTGGCTGTTCAACCTCGATGCTCGCCTGAACTTGAAGTTCACTGGCCTCAAGGAGACCTACTTCCAGCTCAACGTCTACAACCTGTTCGACAAGTTCTATGTCGGCGGGTTTGGCGGTGGCCTGTCGCAGGCCCTGTCCAGCCGGACCTGCAACGCGACGTCGTTCCCGGCGTGCGGCACGTCGACAACTGTACAGACGTGGGGCAACCCGCCGTTCGTCCAGATCGGCGCTCCGCGTACTGTTTCCGGCTCGCTGAGCATTTCGTTCTAAGATCCGGCCCAACGCCGGTCGGATGCGGCGTCGTCCCCTCGGGGGCGGCGCCGTTCCCTTTTGTTGACGGTGAGACGGACGCGACCTAACTCAGCGCTCACGCAGGCGGGTATGATGTAATGGTAGCCTGTCAGCTTCCCAAGCTGAACGCGCGGGTTCGATTCCCGCTACCCGCTCCAAAACTCGATCGCGCGGGGCGCGATTGAATTTTGGAGCGCCCGGGCTTTTGGCTGGGGCGACCTGGATCGCCCAAGGCGAACCCGAGGGGCGAAAGCGACCCTTGCCAAAAGTTGCTAGATCCCGCCTTCGACCGGGTCGTAACCCGCCGACGCCAATGCATTTTCAAGATCGCCGGCGACCTTGCGAGCCAATTGCTCTTCTTCCGAGCGAACGACGAAATTGGCGCCGACCTTTCCCTGCTTGAAAAAGGGGTAGCTGCCGATCGCCACGCCTTCATTGGCCCGCTCAGCCTGACGCAGCAGGTCCGCGACCTCGCTTTCGGGAGCCCATGCACCGACGGTAACTGACACCAACGGCCTGCCACCTTCGAGCGTTCCGGTCAGTGCATCGAGCATGCCCGCACAGATGTGAGGCACACCGGCGAGGATGAAGATGTTGCCCAGCCGGATGCCCGGGGCGCCTGACAAGTAATTGCGAATAAGCTCGGCGCCCTCGGGGACGCGCGCCATTCGCAGCCGAGCATCGGTGACGCCGCCCTTGTCCGCATAATATTTCTCAAGGATCGCCCACGCCTCGGGGTGGACGACGACGCCTACTCCAAGCGCCTTGGCGATCGAGTCCACCGTAATGTCGTCGTGCGTCGGGCCGATGCCGCCGGTCGTGAACAGATAGTCGTGTGCGCTTCGCAATGCAGCGATGGCTTCGGCGATGCGGTCTTCGACATCCGGCACCACCCGCACCTCGGCAAGCCTGATTCCCTGCACGTTCAGCCAGGTCGCGACCTGCGCGATATTCCTGTCCTGGGTGCGGCCTGAGAGGATCTCGTCCCCGATGACTACAAGCGCCGCCGTCCAGACCCGAGACTCACCCAACTCGCCGACCTCCATTCGACTTTGCGGCCATCTAATCCTATTTAGTCGCAATGACCGAATATATTACCGTCTCGGCAGAGGATCGAACCGAAGCCCGCAACGGCGTCATCAAGCTGCATGGGCCGGAAGGCTTCGCGGGCATGCGCGCCGCCGGTCGCCTCGCGGCGTCCATCCTCGATGCGCTGGTGCCGCATGTGGTCCCCGGCGTGACGACCGAGGAAATCGACGACATCGTCCATCGGCTGACGCTGGAGGCGGGCGCGCTTCCGGCGACGCTCGGCTATCGCGGCTACACCAAGAGCTGCTGCACCTCGATCAACCATGTGGTCTGCCACGGCATTCCGTCGGACCGGGTCCTCAAGGACGGCGACATCATCAACATCGACGTGACGCCGATCGTCGACGGATGGCATGGCGACACAAGCCGCATGTACCTGGTCGGCGATGTGCCGCTGAAGGCACGCAAACTGGTCGACGTGACTTATGAATGCCTCATGCTCGGCATCGAGCAGGCAAAGCCCGGCAACACCATTGGCGACATCGGCTATGCCATCCAGCGCCATGCCGAGGCGCAGCGTTACGGCGTCGTCCGCGATTTCTGCGGCCACGGCGTCGGCCGCACGTTCCATGATTCGCCGGAAGTCGTCCACGCCGGCCGCCCCGACAGCGGGCCAGAGCTTCGGCCGGGCATGATCTTCACCATCGAACCGATGATCAATATCGGCCGACCGGACTGCAAATTGCTTGACGATGGCTGGACCGCGGTCACCCGCGACCGATCCCTCTCAGCGCAGTTCGAGCATTCGATCGGCATTACCGATGACGGCTGCGAGATCTTTACGAAGAGCCCCGCCGGGCTGGATCACCCGCCCTATTAGGCGGCTTGAGCCTTCCGGCTCTCGTCCCAACGCTTCACCAGGGCTTCGGCGTTTTCGACGTCCTCGGGGAAGTCGACCTCGCCCCATTCCTCGCCCTTGATATCGAGGGTCCAGACCTCGCCGTTCTGCGCGATGTGATGGATCACTCTGAGGTACCAGATGGTCGTACCTTCGCTGGTGCGCATGGCCTTGTCGATGGCCTCGCGAAACTGCTCGGCGCCGCCGGCGCGGAACGCAAGTAGGCCAATGGATTCGGCGTTGACGCCCTCGCTGATCCGCTTGCCGATTGCACGCAGGCGGCCATCGGCATCGTCGCGGATCACCTTCATGTCATCTTCGTCATAGCCGTCCTTGCGGTCGATGGTGACGCAGATCCCCGGCCGGTCGTTGCCGACCACATGGGCCATGAGTGCATCCGATACCAAAGTATCTCCGTTCCACACCAGGCAGTCGCCCTTCAGTTCCTCGCGGACCATGAACAGCGACCCTAGGTTGTCGGCCACCTTGAAGAACGGATTGAAGACGGTACGAACAGAGGGGCCGCGGCCCTCCTGCCGGCGCTGCTCGATGGCGGCGTTGACCAGCTCGTCATGGAAGCCGGTGACGACGATTGCTTCCGGAACGCCGTTCGCTTCCAGCGCGTCCAGCTGGCGATCGAGCAAGGAGCGCCCGTTGAATTCGATCAGGCACTTGGGGCGATCATCGGTCAGGTGACCGAGCCTCGAGCCCTGCCCTGCGGATAGGATGATGGCTTTCATTGCGATGGGCCACTGCCCACCAATTGCGGCAGGCATGTGTCAACGGCTAAGGCAGTGGACATGAAAAAGGTCGAGGCGGTCATCAAACCCTTCAAGCTGGATGATGTGAAGGACGCCCTTCACGATGCCGGCGTCAGCGGAATAACTGTTACCGAGGTCAAGGGCTTCGGTCGGCAGAAGGGCCATACCGAACTGTATCGCGGTGCCGAATATGTCGTCGACTTCCTTCCCAA
This sequence comes from Sphingomonas alba, assembly GCF_023516555.1. Classification (GTDB taxonomy): domain Bacteria; phylum Pseudomonadota; class Alphaproteobacteria; order Sphingomonadales; family Sphingomonadaceae; genus Sphingomicrobium; species Sphingomicrobium album. Next base: position 1,019 of record NZ_JAMGBD010000001.1, on the reverse strand, counting down.
GGTGAAGGTCGAGGCAGTGGTCGAAGACGACCAGGTTGACCGCGTGGTTGAGGCGATCGAGATCGCGGCGCGCACCGGTCGCATCGGCGATGGCAAGATTTTCGTCATGCCGGTCGAACAAGCCGTAAGAATCCGCACGGGCGACCGTGGGGCGGACGCCATATAGGCCATGGCGACCGCGACCGACCCCCGCCTCGCCTCCATGTCACCGGACGAGTTGAAGACAGCGATGCGGACGCTCGGTTATCGGACTCAGGGCGATTTGGCGGGCGCGATCGGCGTTAGTCGTTCCACGGTCAGCCTGTGGCTCGAAGGCAAGGTTGGCGTGCCGCGTCCAGTGGCGATGCTGCTCAGAATGCTGATCGCAGCGCAGCGCCGGCAGTACTGATCGGGCGCAACCCTCCGGCCAACGGCTCGTTACTCCTCCCGACAACAACAAAAGGGAGGATTCCTGTGCTTTGGACCATCCTTGTCATCCTGCTCATCCTGATGCTGGTCGGCGCGCTGCCGCGTTGGGGCCATAGCGCCAACTGGGGCTACGGCCCGTCGGGCATCCTCGGCCTGGTGCTCATCGTCATCGTCATATTGCTGCTGATGGGCCGGCTGTAGTGCCGGGACCGCTTTAATCGCCTGTAGCGATTCCTATATCGTCGCCATGACGACGGATCGCGACCAGGCCAAAGCGGAGTTTATCAGCATCCTGAAGTGGATTGTGCTGGCTGCCGTCTTGATGGTCGCCGGCGCCCTCTTCTACCTTCACTGGACCGGCGCCCTTTCTGTGCACACGGTTGTTGCGACCGTGCTCGGCGTCTTTTTCTCTGTTCTGCTTGGCTGTGGCCTCTTCGCCGCGGCATTCTTCAGCGACAAGAGCGGCATCGACCGCGATGTCGCCGACGCCACCAGGCAAGACCGCAAACCCTAAGCGCAAAAAGAAACGGCCCGGGATTGCGCCCGGGCCGGTCCTTTTAGGCTCCCTGTCGCCTTACCCGCGTTCCGGCTCCGGCGGCGGCGGCGGCGGT